>NZ_CP031417.1:0-2400000 GCF_003367395.1 Pseudolabrys taiwanensis
CGATGTATTCCGCGTTGCCGACAGTCAGGTGGCGAGCCGTTGGGGCAATATCCTTGAGTTCAACGGCTTCGATCTGATCACGCCGAACGAGCGAGAGGCGCGCTTCGCGCTTGGCGACCAGGAGTTCGTGCGTCCGTTGGGGCTGGAGCTGTATCGTCAATCAGGATGTAAGACGCTTATCCTCAAGCTTGGTGAGCGGGGTCTCATGACTTTCCGCAGCGTTCCGGAGCAGGAAGAGGATGTACGCGCTTTCTTTGCTGTCGACACCTTCACCGAACGGGTGGTCGACGCCGTTGGGTCTGGTGACGCGCTGTTGGCCTACGCCGCTCTGTCCATGGTTGCGACCAAGAACGCGGTGATCGCGTCGGTGTTGGGTTCGCTCGCCGCAGCCGTCGAGTGTGGTCACGAAGGTAACGTGCCCGTTCGACCGAAGGATGTGCTTGATAAGCTTGATCGCTTCGAGCGGCTCGTGAATTACGGCTGATGGCCGCTGGCGTCGAAAGGTCCACTCCGTATGCGTGCGATCGTTGTCGGATACGGCGTTCAGGGCAAAAAGCGCCTGCGCGTCGCCGGTTCCGATGCGGCCGGCGTGGTTGATCCGATTGCAGCTGAAGCGAATTGGCGCGACATCCGCGAAGCGCCCTTGGACAGCTATGATGCGGCTCTCGTGTGTACACCGGACGAGCCGAAGATAGAGCTGCTCAGCTACCTCCTCGGCAACGGCAAGCATGTGCTGGTCGAGAAGCCGCTACACGCCAAGAATGTGCGCGAATTGGACGAGCTCGAGGCGACGGCGCGTCGTACCGGCGCGGTGTGCTATACCGCGTACAACCACCGGTTTGAGCCGCATTATGTGCGCATGCGCGATCTCATTCGCTCGGGGGATCTGGGTCGCATCTATCGATGCCGCATGTTCTACGGCAACGGCACGGCACGCCTCGTGCGCGACTCGGCTTGGCGTGATCAGGGGGCGGGGGTGTTGCCTGATCTCGGCTCGCATTTGCTCGATACGGCACGGTTCTGGTTCGGCGATCTCGGCGAGGACTTCCGCCTCGTTTCGGTGAGCCGCTTCGAAAACTTGGCGCCGGACAACGTGGTGATCGCTTCGGAATCGAGCAAGCCGAAACTTGAGTTCGAGATGACGTTGCTATCGTGGCGCAACCATTTTACGTGCGACATCCTCGCTGAAAAAGGCACGGCCCACATCGAGTCGCTGTGCAAGTGGGGGCCCAGCACGTTTACCAAGCGCACCCGCATTCTGCCCAGCGGGCGCCCGCCCGAGGAAGCGATCACGCTCGTGCAGGACGATCCGACCTGGGCGCTTGAGTACGATCATTTCAAGCGGCTTGTCGCCGATCAGGCTCCGACCGATTTGGCGAATGATCGTTGGCTATTGCGCGTGCTGGGACGGCTGTCGGCCGATGCGATCAAGACCGGACAATGAGCATTATGGCGCTTCCTAAAATCGGCTATGCCGGCATGACCCATCTCGGCCTTTGCTCGGCGATCGGCGCGTCGAGCAAAGGCTTCGATACGCTTGGCTTCGATACCGACCCGGCGCTCGTTGCGCGGATCGACGCCGGAAAGTTGCCAGTGGTCGAACCCGATCTTGATGACCTGCTGCGAGACAATCGTGTCCGCATGTCGTTCTCGGCCGATCCGAAGGCGCTGCTCGGCTGCGATGTCGTTTACGTCGCGCCGGATGTGCCGACCGACGATACAGGCGGTAGCGATTTGTCCGGCCTTGATGGGTTGCTAGCCTTGGTGCTCGCCAATACGCGGCCGGACGCAGTGGTGGTCGTGCTGAGTCAAGTACCGCCAGGCTTCACGGCGGCTCGCCAGCGGTCCGGTCGTTTGCTGTACTATCAGGTGGAGACATTGGTATTTGGACGCGCTGTCGAGCGCACCACCAAGCCTGAGCGCTTCATTGTCGGTGCGCCGGATCCGTCCGAGCCATTGCCGCTGGCCATGCAGCAATATCTCGAAGCTTACGGCTGCCCGATTCTGCCGATGCGTTTCGAGAGCGCCGAGCTCACCAAGATCTCGATCAATTGCTGCTTGGTCGCGTCAGTCACCGTCGCCAATACCCTGGCCGAGCTATGCGAGCGCATCGGTGCCGACTGGTCGGAGATTGCACCTGCGCTGAAGCTCGACCGACGTATCGGCGCCTATTCGTATCTGTCGCCAGGCCTGGGGCTCGCAGGCGGCAATCTTGAGCGCGACCTCGCCACCGTCGTGCGCTTTTCCGAAGAATACGGCACGGAGGCGAGCGTCATCCGTGCCTTCATTGGCAACAGCGCGCATCGCAAGGACTGGGCTCTCCGCACGATGCATGAGGCGGTACTAAACAAGGTCCCGCAGGCGACCATTGGCGTGCTCGGTCTCGCCTACAAGGAAAATACCCATTCTGTTAAGAATTCGCCGTCGTTGGCGCTCATTCGCTATCTGGGACCATGGGCCTTGAAGGTCTACGATCCGGTCGTCCCGGCCTCCGCGGCGCTCCATCCTAACGCGAGCGGAGCGGCTTCCGCCCTGGATGCGGCCGAGGGTGTCGATGTCCTCGCGATCATGACGCCGTGGCCCGAATTTAAGCTGTTGTCCTGCGATGACCTCGCGGCGACGATGCGGGGCCGCACAGTGCTCGATCCGTACCGGGTGTTGAATCCTGCTGCGGCCCGTAGGGCGGGTCTCGATTATCGTACGCTCGGTGTCGCGTAAGAGGCGAACGCAATGCTTTCTCATCAATTCAGCACGCCGACGGCACCGGGCCGCGTAGTGGTCGTAGGCGCGGGTGGTTTTGTAGGTAGTACGCTCGTCAAGCAACTCGGTTTGGCCAAGGTTCCCGTGCTTGGCCTCACCCGTAAAGAGGTCGACCTGCTCGCCGATGATGGTGCCAAGCGTCTTAGGGGGGTGTTGCGCCCCGATGACGGCGTCGTCTTCGTTTCGGCGGTGGCGCCGGCCAAGACCGCTGGGCAGATGATGACTAACCTGCGCATGGCGGAAGCCGCCTGCGCGGCCTTCGCCGCGGTGCAGCCGGCGCATCTGCTCTACATCAGCTCGGATGCCGTCTATGCGGATAACGCCAACCCGGTTACCGAGCGATCGCCGGTAGCGCCGTCGACCACGCACGGCATGATGCATGCGGCGCGGGAACTCATGCTGCGCAGCGAGTATCGTGGTCCACTCGCGTTTTTACGTCCGACCTTGATCTTCGGTGCCGGCGATCCCCATTCAGGCTATGGACCGAACCGCTTTCGCCGCCAAGCAGCTAACGGCGAGCCGATCACGATCTTCGGTGAAGGCGAAGAGAAGCGTGACCACGTGGCGGTCGAGGATGTTGCTCGGCTCGCGGTACGCATTCTGCTTCATCGCAGCGTCGGCGTACTGAACGCCGTTACCGGTGTAGCCACTTCCTTTCACGACATCGCCAATATCGTCGCCGCCCAGTTCTCACCGCGAGCCGAGGTGAAATCTGTGCCCCGTCCGGGCCCCCGGCCGCACCTCTTGCATCGGTTCTTTGACATCACCGATTTGCACAAGAGCTTCCCGGATTTTCATTTTGAGCCATTGGCGGACGGCTTAGCGAGAGTTCACCAGGAATCCTCTGTCCGATAGGACAGCTCCGTCCCAAATCTTCCTGGGACGATAAGGCCCTATAGTGCTCGGGGCGCTCGCTGGAAGCGATAAAGACGTCAGTGATCTTTTTCGTAGCAGCCGCGGCAAACGGCCGGCAAAGGTCCGTGAAGATGGCCATGCCGGAACGCCGCGAATGTTTCGCTGTTCCAGGTTTGCGTCAACGTTTCGGCACAGCCTAGGTCGGCGACGTCGGGATTGCCGATCGTGCAACAGGGGATGACCCGCATATCGGAACTCACATAAACTCGTTCGAAAGGCCACGGGCACAGCCTCGCGGTGTCGCGTTGGTTGTACTTCTCCGTTACGCTCCAGAACGCCACTTTGATATCGAGTACGCGTCCTCGTTCTATCAGGGCATTGCAAAGGTCGTAGTCAAAGGCGTCCTCAGACAGCGCTTCGGTATTGATCGTGTTCCATTTCTCCTGGCCCCAGTCGGTGAGATTGAGTGAGAACGCGACACTTCTAAACCCGGCCTTGGCTGCCAGTTCGACGAAGTCATTGAGTTGATGCCGATTTCCTTTCTGAACAACGACCCACATTTTGGTACGCACGACACCACGCTCGGCGCAATAGTCGTTGATCAGCTTGCAGTTGGAAATCACTCGGTCGAAATCGGATTGGCGGCGAATGCTCTCGAACGTCTTCTTGTCGGCGCCGTCGATTGAAATCTGTATCTCGTTCGGATCGCAGTCGATGAGCCGCTTGTAATTTTCCTTCAAATGCAAAAGCGATGCATTTGTCGTTGTCCGCACCCAGATCTCGCGGCCTCGCGCATACTTCAACATCTCGAAGTAGTCGTCGCGCTGCAAAAGCGGCTCACCCATACCTTGCAACTTGATTTCGATGACGCCGTATTGCTCGTCGAGCAGGCGCTTGAAGCCTGCGAGCGGCATGTCGGTCGAGCGTTGCCCTTTGGGCCAATCGCTGACTTGGCACATGGTGCAGCGAAAATTGCAGCGGCTGACGTTTTCGATGTCCAATTTGATCGGCAGGTAATCGGCGATCTCGGCTGTCCTCTGAGTTTTCAGGTATTTCTCAAAGTTGGCCTGTCGACGTGGATCGAAGGAGAGGGCACGCGCGCGTTGCTCCCGGTAGGCGCTCCAGCCAGCCGACGGCTCCGGGGCCGGCAAAGATAGATGCCGCTCACCCAACGTTACGGCCTCGCCTGTATCCCAGACCAGTGCCGTTTCCTCTTTGGTCATGTCGCTCAGCTCGAAGAGGCCACGCTAGGCCGGTTTTCCATCCCGATCCGCCGGAGAACATCGGCAATCGGAACCGGAACATAGCCGTACTTTTGCTGAGCTTTCTTGCTGGAGATCAAAAAACTGGGCCGACGCTCTGCGTTGACCCTGACGCGGGAGGATGAGCCTAGGGCCCGCAGGAGCGTTTCAATCGCCTCAAGTACCGAGATACTCTTGCTGGCGCCGACGGTCAGAGCGTCGTGGCTATTCCAATGCTTGCTCTCGACGAGGTCGGCGACGAAAGTCGAAAGATCGTCAACATGAATGGCGTTATTAAACAGAGCGTCCGGATTAAAGACGGTAATATCTTCTTCTGCCCGCGCACGCTCAATCACCCCAGTCAGCCAATTACGGACTGAGTTGGGTCCCACGACCCCCGGCAGCCGAATCGAAACGGAGCGCAGGGCAGCAATTTCTCGCAGCATGAGCTCGCCCAGGAGCTTTGTCATGCCGTAAGCATCTGGATTGACGATCGGAGTAGTTTCGTCGACCTCCGGATCGGCTATGGACCCGTAAATGGAGAGACTCGAGAGATAGACGAACGTTTTCGCCCCGGCTCCCGTCGCGTACGTGATGAGATTTGCCGTTGCCTGCGTATTGTCGCGTACCATACCAGCCGCGGTTATGCCCGGCATTGGCGAGCGAGCGGCGGCGTGGACGATGGCGTCGACACGCGGTGGGAGCGACTGTCCCGGTGCAGACAGATCGCACGGCAATACCGTGAGGGCCGGATTATCGACCAGCGCCGGGTCAAGGCGACCACGCGAGCGGCCAATAAGCGCAGTCACGCGATGACCACGCGCGAGAAGAGTGCGGACCAGGTGCGAGCCGCTGAAACCACTCGCCCCGGTCACCAGTATGTCCATGCCACGCCCCGTGGCGCCTCGACGGGCGCCCGATGATCCTTAGCCGGCCGCCGCCATTATGCGATCCGTCGAGAGGCCGTGCGCGGCGAGCAGATCTTCGTAGCTACCATAGTTGTGGATGAAGGCATCCTGCAGTGTGAACGTATCGAGACGGCTCGTCGCCTTGATGTCCCAAGCGATCTGCTTCGTCTGTGCTGCGAGGCCCCCCTGAGGGGCGTGCTCCTCGATCACGATGACCTGCTTGTGGCGCTGCAGAGCCCCGATGATGCCCTCACGATCGAGTGGCTTCATCGTATGCACCGAGACCAGCGACACAGACTTTCCCTGCGCTTGCAGGCGGTCGGCAACGTCGGCGGCCATCTTGGTGATGACGCCATAGGTCAGGATACAGACATCGCTACCACGGCGCAGATAGCGAATCTTACCAAATTGCCAGGGCTCGGCGTCCTTGGTCAGCACGGGCTCGCCCGCTTTACCGATACGAAGATAAACTGGCCCGTTCTTCTGCTTGGCACACCAGCGAGTCGCGTCTGTGCATTCCAGCGGATCGCATGGCGCAATGATCTGCATGTTCGGAATCGCACCAGCGACCGCAATATCTTCCTGCGTGTGGTGAGTGCCGCCTAGCGTAGAATAAATGACGCCGGCGCCCATGCCGACCACCGTGACCGGTAGATTTTGGTAGCAAAGGTCGTCGCGTACCATCTCGAACGGGCGATACAGGGAGAACGTCGCGATCGTGTAGGCGAATGGCTGGCAGCCCTTCAGCGCCAGGCCCGCGGCTATGCCGATCATTGTCTGCTCGGCGACGCCCACATTGATGAAGCGGTCGGGATACTGCGTGGTGAATTTCGCCATGCTGCCGGCTGGCGAGATGTCCGACACAACGATGTAGATGTCTTCGTTTTTGGTCGCTTCTTCGTAGAGCGCCTCGGAGAATGTGTTTCTCACCCCTGCGTCTCCAACTCTTTAATGGCCTGTGCGTATTCGTCTTTGTTCGGCGAGCGATAGTGCCACATCGGCACGTTTTCCATGTAGCTCACACCTTTGCCCTTGGTGGTCTTGGCGACCACCATCAACGGCTTCGTGCCGCTACGGCCGGTGACAGCCTCGTAGATCGAACGCGCGTCGTGACCATCGCACTCGACCACTTCCCAACCGAAAGCCTCGAACTTGGCGCCCAACGGATAGAAGGAAGGATGGGTGACCGATGTTCGGCCGAGGCTCTGGAAGTCGTTATTGTCGATGAAGGCGACAATGTTGGTGAGCTTGAGTGAGGTCGCCATAAGAGTCGCCTCCCACGTCGAGCCCTCCTGGACCTCGCCGTCGCTCAGGACGGTATAGATGATGCCGTCAGTGCCGCGGCCGCGCTCCGCAAGCGCCATGCCGACCACCATCGACAGCCCATGGCCGAGCGCGCCAGTAGATGCTTCGATGCCGGGATTGCCGTAATCCGGATGCGTGCCGAGACGGCCTTCCGGCGTGCAATACGCATCGAGATCGGCCTTGCTGAGGAGTCCGTGGTCTTCGAGGATCACGTACTGGATCATGCAGCCGTGGCCCTTCGACATCAGGAAGGTATCGGGCGATTTTCCGCCTGCATTCCCGGGCCGCATGAACTCGTTGTAGATGCTATCAACGATCTCGGTGCACGAATAGGCGCCGCCGATATGCAGCGCGCTGACGTGCTGCGACATGTCGAGGATGCGCCGACGATATTTCTTGCAACGTGCGCGCGCCACTGCGACGTCGAAGCTGTTGGCGCGCGTTGCTCTAGAGCCTTCCATGCTCGACCTCATTCAATGATCGTCCAATAGTAGTCGCCCTTGTATCCAGCCTCTTTGAAAAGCTGGATCCAGCCATCGGGATAGTCGTGGAACTTAGCGGTCAGTACCCATTCTTCGAAGACCGCTTTCTGCTCGGGCGTCCGGTAGGAATCCACTTGCACGAAAGCGCGTCCGCCTGAGACACGCTGCAATTCTTTCAGCGCGATAATGGCGTCCTTGCGTTCGAAATTGTGAATCGTGTTGAGCGAGATTGCTGCCTTGAAGCTATTGTCAGGGAAGGGCAAGTCGGTCGCTGTGCCAAGATGCAGGCGGCCTATGACTTCCGGCTCGCACTTCATCATCGCGTAATGCGACACGTCGAGGCCGAATGCTTCGAGGCCTGGGCTAGCTATCATGAAATCTTTGACCAGGAAGCCCTTGGCGCAGCCGACGTCGAGTACGCGGTCTCCGGGCTTAAGGTCGAAATGAGCGATCATATCCTGCGCAACGGGAACCCATCGGCCGTCATAACGATAGCCTCCGTAGCCGTACTCACGCGGCCCATCGAAATACATCTCGCCATATTCGCGGGAAATTCGGATGTGCTCATCGGTCTTTGCAGTGGCGCGGGCATTTAAATTGCGCTTGCCCCGGGGGAGCTTGGCGAGAAGATTAATTTCTCTCATCGCGTTCCATACGTCCGTATTTTGCCAGGCGAACGCGGCGACTTTGCCATTGTCCAGCCAGCCGTCCAGATTCGCAACTATAGCGAGCTTATAAGGCCAATGCTGCCGTCCAGTTGCAAGGGTGGATGGGAGGTGCCTACGGTTCCGGTTATCCCGAATCCCCTCGGTTGGCCTTCCATCGCCCACGAACACACGCCCGTGGATGTCCTTTCAGCCCGGCTGGCAGATGCATTTACCGAAATGGCTGATGGCAGGCAACCTCCCGGGCCAGTGATATTCCGTCCAACGCCGCACGCTACGTTGGGATACCTGTCTTACGAAGACGGATTTTGGTCAGAGGCCTGAGTTGCTCCCCCGGAGGCTACCCCCCAAGTCGTTTCTTGGAATGTCACCCTCGTCCATCGGATGTAGACGGGTTCAGGCCTGCGTTTTCGGCGTCCAGCAGGGCTTCCATTTCTGCGAATGAGCGTTGCAGCGAACCTAATTCGTCAATGGTCCAGACGATGTGCTGATATGGTTTGGCGAAATCGAGATCGGCGTAAAGCCGGTGGCCATTTTGGATGAGAGCCTGCTCCGATTGTACGGCGGCAGTACCTACTTGGATAAAGAGCAGGTAGCGCGCAGTCTCACTATACCAGCAAAGCTCGGTCGGGCCGTGCATTAGCGCCATATTGAGCCATGCGGCCTCGTAGAGCGCGAGCCTCAGCTCGAGATTGACGCTGGCCAGATCGAATACGAGATGCCGAGAAAAATCGACAGGAGGTGGACCAGTGACCGTCTCGGAGTCATTGACGAAAATGACCGCGTATCGCGACGGATCGAGGCTGTCTGCGAAGGCCAGCCAATCGGCGTTCCGGCTGTTGCGTTGTGGCGTGTAGGGATAGTTGCGCAGGGTGATGACGATGGCCCTGCGTCCTTTGACGTAGTGGTTGAAAAACTGCCGCACCAGGTGTCGGGCGTGGCTCGGGGCGTCGAACATCGGCCAAATTGGCACCCCCGCTCGAGCATGCTGATGGATGACTTTCTTGTCGGGCTGCCGCGGCAGGAATATCCGATAGTCGCTAGGATAGATCCGCTTGGCATCCGAAGTGACGAGCGCTTCGGCCTGTTTGCGATCTCTACAGACCGTGTATGTGCTCACGGTCGGCAGGAACGACAGCATGGGGATCAGCATGTGACGAAGCCGCCACCGGCGGGCCTCGATATTAACGGCAGCTTCGTATTCGGGGGTTTCCGCCCGTGCGCCATCGAGCGGGCCGGGGACGAAGATCACCTCAATGGAGTGCAAGCCGCGGAGGCGTCGTTCAACCTCAGCCGCTGCGAGATAGCTAGCAAAGTCGAAGGTTAACGGCGACGTCGAAAGATCGTAAATGAACTGGAGGCACGTTTCGTCTTCTGCCGAAGCGCCGCCGCGGCGCTTGGTCAGTTGCCGGGCTTGAATCAAAGCCAAACGCACGTAGTGTGTGACCTGGAAGCGCGGCTGGGTGATTTCCGTGCGTGCGATGATGACGAAATAATTAAGGCCATGCGTTCGGACGCGTGCGACAAGTTTGCGAACGAAAGCGATCATGGGTTGTCGATGTTCGAAGTGGAGTGTGGCAGTTGAACTGCGGTCGTTACCATAAAATGCGCGTTGATGACAACTTCGCGCGGACGGTCCGGCGACGATGATCCGCCTTCGCCTCATAACGGCAGCTTGGGGAGATGAATTCGTCGACCGTTTTCTCAGTGCGACGCTTCGCTCTTTGGCGGCTCCCGACAATCTCCCCGCGGTAGCAGGGCGCTACGCCATCGAATACGATCTTCACGTCCCACCGGAGGCCGAACAAAGGATCAGGTCTCATTTTTGGTTTGGCCAACTCGCGGACCGTGTGAGCTTTCGATTTCGGCCGCTACGGCCGCGGGATTTCGATTCGACGAACTCCATGTCGCATTGGACGATTTGGCAGCGCGCCGTTGAAGAAGCCAGACGTGACGATGTCGCGGTTATTCTGGTTGCCTCGGACCATATCTTTGCAAATGGCGCTTTGGTCCGTTGGACCGATTTGTTGGCAAACGGCTACCTCGCCGTGTATTCGCCGGGATTTCAGGCCGTCGATGAATCGCTGATGCCCGAGATCGTTACGCGTTTCCCGACGATTGAACCCATCAATTTTGCAATGTCCGAATTGCACCATGCAATGTTGCGACATTTGCATCCGATCATGATCAGTCTGCTGCGTGGAGCGCCGCGCGTTATCCCGCACCGCGAATGGGATCTGCGTGCGGTTGCTGGAAAGGCCGTTCTGCAGACCGTTTTGGCGTCACATCCGATGGCGTTCTGGCCAGCACGCATAAGGACTGGGGAGAATTTTTCGCCGATAGAGAAATTCGAAAAAGTCGCGTTCGAGCCTTGCTGGTTCATTGGCGTTGAGCCGTTGTTCAAATACCTCAACTTGTATTTGCGGCGACAGCCGATGGATGACCTGCTGCTGAGTTGCTCTGGCGATTGGGCGGAAACCTATATCGATCCGGTAAATGAGCGTGAGGCGGCGTGCAGCCATGTATGCCCTGTCGATTCAGCGCCGCGTGCGTATGACGTGCGGTCGACTCGGCTCGGAGCCGAGTTCTTTATTGGCCAATTGTCGATCAGCCGCACTCTGTTTCGGATATCGAAGGTGTTAAAGGAACGGGGCCACTCCGTTGCGGCAAGGTGGCTCGCCGGCGCGATGGTCGAAGGGCGGCTGCGCAGGCGGGTCGGCTTGCGAGGACCATTCACGATCCTGGTTCCGGCCGAAAGCGTGCTTGAGCAGCTTTCGCGCGACGACCAAATGTCGCTCTTGGAGAATGGTGCGGCGTTATTGGTGCGTGCGGTCAGAGACCATTTATTGCGGGGCAAGCATCGTTTTCGGCGCGGTCAGCGCATCGTTAATGCGGCAGGCGGTACTATCGAAGCCTTGAGTGGCCGCCGCTACGCGCTGGCTTCCAGCGGTGGCCTCAGGATCGCTCGGGTCTATGCTAGTGATGGTTTTGATATTTGTGTCTTGGAAGGCGTCGCGTCGGCATTTGTTGCTGGTCGGTACCGTAGTGATTCCATCGCAGTCGCAACGAGGAGGCGTTTGAGGCACTCCGCTGTTCGTCTGGTGCGTCTAGGTAAAGATGTGCTGTTGCGTGGCACGTCGAGAACCCCGCGACTGCGCAACGCCCTGATCAAAGTGCGTGGAGTGCTGCAGGGTGGTTCGGCACAAATAGCCTTGGAGACGAAAGTCGATCTTGAGACGGAGCGGCTGTATCGGCGCGCCATCGTGGCTCGCAGCATCGAAGCCTTGAGCGAACTGTTGAATTTCCACGATCGGCAATTGTTTCGCGACGCATCGCTCGTTGGCGGCGTTCGGACACATTTGAACCGGCTTGAACTGCCTCGCATCGAGCCGCAGAACGCTATCGGATGGTTGAAGGAAGCTGTCGAGCGTTCGCCATGGTTCTTCGAGGCCTGGTTCGAACTGGGATACGCTTATCTTGACGGTGGGGATCGCCATGCGGCAATGGCCGCTTTCCGGCAGGCCAAGGATTTGATGCCGACTATGCCGCGGGAGGCGGGGCAGCCGGACCCGCGTCTTATTGCAGCGATCGAATGGGCGACTTTGGCCGTGTCGGACGGCGGCGCTGCGGCGGCTGTTTTGGACGCGTTGCCGACGGGAACTTCACCAGTGTGGCGATCTAATGTGGCGCAAGCGCGCCTTTACGTGAAGGCCGGTCGTATCGACGACGCTCTTACGGCCTTTGAGCGCGGATTGCAGCGCATCTCAATCGGTGGGCGCTTCGGGGGCGTACTGCCGCGCAATTTGGACGATGTCAGTCGCTGGCTGCGGTAAGCCGCAATATTTGCGAAATATGCGCTGGCGAATGGGGCTTCGCGCGCGGTGTCGCGGCAAGCATCATGAATTGGAGCTATTTAAAATACATTATACATATCATATAGTTATCTTATGTTTGATTATTGCCTTACTGCCCGGATTGTCCGATTAGCGATCGGAAGCCCGCGATCGCAGATTGTTCTTGTATGGTGTTCTGCATGCAAGCTAAGAGTCCGCTGAAAAGGGGAACGCTTCCGTTTCGTATTGCCGGCCAGGGGTAGTCCGATGGCACTCATCGAATCGTTTTACTCCACTGAAAATTCTGCCTTGGTGGAGGAGTTCAATTCTCAAGGTTATATCATCCGCGATGTCGAAGATCGCGCGGCATTGGATGAGTTGCGGCATGAGGTCGTGAAAGTTGCTGCGCGGCTTGCCGAGTGCCCGTTGCCCAAGGACGATGGCGAGTTTCTCGACAATCTGCACGACATCGTTTCCGTGGAGAAGCTCAACCCGCTTCGCCTCGGCGTCTATCGGGAGATGAATGCGAAGCCTTGGTTCCGTCCGACCTATTTCCGGCTTGGCCGCAGTATGATCGAGGAACTGGTCGGCAATGAGCTGGCCATGCAGAATCGTATCAACTTCTCGATTCAGATGCCCAAGGAGCAGACGTCGCTGCTCGACATTCATGCCGACGTGTTCAGTGGTGAAACCCCCTACCAGGTCGTGCAGTGGATGCCGCTTGTGGATGTGTTCGGCACTAAGTCGATGTTCATCCTGCCGCGTCAGAAGTCAGAGCCCGTCGTCGAGCGCTTCAAAGAATTTCCGGACATGCGCTCGCTCTTCTCGGCGGTGGAGAAGGATCTGATCTGGCTGAACATTCCGTACGGCAAGGTGCTGATCTTCTGCCCGAATTTTCTGCACGGCAATGTGCTCAACGATGAGACAACAACGCGTTGGTCGATGAATTGTCGGTTCACGGGCCTGTTTACGCCCTATGACAGCGCCGAGAAGTCACTTGGCTCCTTTTATCTACCTATCACAGTGCGGCCCGTGACTCGTGTCGGCATGGCGTACAAGCAGCCTTCCGGCTTTGCGGAGTAACGGATGTCCAAAAACAGATTGGGTTTACGCGGGTACGTGACTTCGCGGCCGTTTGGGCAATACTGTGTTCCGGTTCCGCTGCAGTCGCTGGCGTTGCGCGATTATTGCCAACGTAACAATCTCATTTACGTGTTGCCGGTGAATGAGAACATTTTTCCGCACTCATACATGGTGCTGGAAGGCATGACGAAAGGCCTGTCGGATTATCAGGGCATCGTCATGTACAGTCTGCACATGTTGCCGCAGCGGGAGGAGCGCCGCCGCGAGTTCTACAAGAAGATATTGGAGCAAGGTTGCGAGCTCCACATCGTGCTCGAGGGCCTGGTGATTTCCGATGACCAGGGGGTCGAGCATATCGAGGAACTGGTCCAGCTGAACCAGATTTCGACCAAGGTTTTAAAATCCCTTCCGGTGGATTGAGACGATGGCGGATCACGTCGTGGTAACTGGCGCCAGTGGTTTTGCTGGCGGGTTTATCGCACGCGCGTTGGCCGAAAAAGGCTTCACGGTTACCGCGCTGTCTCGTCACGCGAACGACGATGCTCCGGTCGCCAATCTGAGATGGCGCCGGGCGGACATCATCGATCCTGGTTCGTTGCCGACGCGGTTCGATGCGCTATTGCATATTGCCGCGGAGATACCGGCTCGCTGTCCGGAGCCGGACGCGCTTTACCGGCGAAATCTAGAACCGTCGCGAAGCGTATTCGAACAGGCGGTTGCCGCCGGCGCAAAGACCATTGTTTTTACCTCCTCGATGTCCGTATACGGCTCTGTCGACGTGTCGGAATTGACGGAGACTACGCCGTCTCAGAATCCGGATCCCTATGGCCGCGCGAAACGTGACGCCGAGGATTTGCTGGAAAATGTGGTCCAGGATGGAAAGTGTCTGTCTGGCCTGTCTCTCCGCTTACCCGGAACGGTAGGCAAAGGATCGCACCATAATTTCCTCTCCGAGGCTTTGCGTCGCGTTCTCGCAGGCGAAGCGGTGCGCGCCAGCAATCCGGAGGCAATGTTCAACAACATCGTTTATATTGGCGATCTCGCGAGCTTTCTTGCACGTTGGATTGCGGCGCCTCGGTCCGGTTACGCTGTAACTAATTTGGCGTCTCCCGATCCTATCCCAATCCGCGACGTCTTCGGCCTGTTGTTCAGCACGGCGCGCCGTTCGGAGCGGATTGAGATCGCAGAGGGCGGTAAGAGGCCGTTTCTCATCAATCTCGACCGCGCCATCGCGCTTGGCTATCGTCCAAGATCAGTTCGGGCGAGCATCGAAGCGTTCGTTCGCGACAATTTAACCGACCGACCGGAGCACTAATGAATATCACGCAGCAAGGCGCATCACCGCGCTCGCCGGCCCACATCAGTCGGTGCGTCGTTTGCGGCGGGGCTGGTGGCGAACCTGTGTGGGATGTAGCGAAATCGCCGATACATCCGTTCCGCCCTCCTGAGGCGGCGGGCAGTCAGGCGGGCTTCGGTTGCCTACATATCGTGCGTTGTGACAGTTGCGGTCACCTCTATAACGCGGCCTTCGACCCGCTCGGTGCCGATGATCTCTATGGCGCTTTTGTGCTCACCAACGTGCCGGTCAGCCCCTCAATGGTGAAGGCCGTCGAAGGCACGGCGGAATCCATTCTAAGGCATGCCAAACCGAGACCCGTGGTCCTTGAGGTCGGCGGCGGCGGCGGCGCGCTGTCGATGTTGCTGGCGGAGACCGCAAGCGAGGTCCATCTCGTGGAGCCAAGCCGGGCGTTATCTCCCGACCGTTTTGCGGGTACGAAGGTTACTTTCCATCAGTCGATGTTTCCGACAACCACGCTGACGGGGAAGGTTTTCGATGTCATTGTCTGCCGACAGGTGTTGGAGCACATTCCGGATCCCAATCCGTTTTTGAAATCGCTGCGGGCGCAAATCAGCGATGATGGGATAGCGTACATCGAGCTGCCGAGCGCCGAGTACATTTATGTCAACCGATCGGTTGTCGACTTTCACTATCCCCATGTTCACTTTTACCGCCAGCCTCATCTTGAGGCTTTATTTGCTCGCGCTGGCTTTGCGGTCGTCGAGACGATCGATGTCAAGAACGGGCACGACACGGCCTTTGTGTTGCGGCCCGTAGCGGCTTCGGACGTACGGCCAGCAATTATAAAAGATGATCCGAATTTCGTCGCCGACATGGCAAAGCGTCGCGCTTACGGCAGGGAGCGGCTTACCGGCATCACCGGTTCGATCGGCCTATACGGCGCCAATGCCTATTCGCAATCGCTGTTTGGCGTGTATCCGGACTTTGCCGCTTATTCGGCCATGTTCGACGACACGCCGATGTATGTTGGACACCAGGTCTACGGGCCAGCTATTGACTTGCCGATCGGCCCCCCGTCCGTCGAGAAGCTGCTGCCGCTCGGCGCGGTGATCGTGACGGCCTACCTACATGACCTCGTTATCGCACGAAAGGTGCGGGCGCTGGGCTTCAAGGGCCCAATTTATACCGTTCGAACTGATTCTCTTGCCGGCAATGGCGAGCAACCGCCCAGTTTGTTTGCCTAGTCCGAGGTTTTGTCCAAGAACGGGGGCTTAATCCTCGTCGGAAAGTGGGCGGGAGCAGGGCCCCCGCCACGCCGTTAGTAGACGCCGTCAATCCCGTCGTCGGCCGTGCGAGCAATATAAGTGCGGCCCCACCAACCGACATCAAGATGGCGGATAAAGCGCCACTTCGACCGTTTCTGGAATTCCAGGAATGCCCTGGCGACGCCGCGGGTCGGATTGGCTTTGTTGCCGACGAAAAGGTCATCCATATAGATTACCGAGCCATCCTGCAGCAGCGGCTCGATGAAATCGAACACAGGAACGGCGGACTCGTAAAGGTCGCAGTCGACCGTGACCAGAGCGATCTTGTTCTCTTTCGCGACGAATTGCGTTTGCAACTCGTCAGTCAGTGAGTCCGAGTAGAATCCCTTGATGGTCTTGACGCGGTCGACATAGATTCCGTGCTTGTGGACCAAGTCCTGGAACGACTGTTCGGACGTGGTGAGTGCTCCCTGCGTCCACTTGGTGACGCTGGTCTCCGTCGTCGGAATCGGCAGGCCTTCGAAGCTGTCGAAGGCGAAAAACTTCATGTGATCCTGGTTATGCCGGCGGGCCTCGGTCAGCGCCATGCGAAAGGTGCGACACCGATGGCAGCCGAACTCGAGGTAGTTGCCGCGAATTTCGTTCTCTGTCAGAAAGTCGAAAACACGCCGGAAAAACAGATACTTTTCAGCTTGGCGATTGCCCTGATTGTACCGGATCTCGTCCTGCTTGGACCACTTCGCCAGCTCCCGCCCGTCGGCAAGTTTCACCCAAGGCTCGCCGTCAATTCGGACGATCAAATCTTCTTCCGGGACGGCAGCGATCCGTGATGCGGCTGCGGCGGCAGGCTTCTTTGCCGCCGGCTTTCCGGCACGCTTAGATTTCACGGTCTTCTTTGAACGCTTGGCCATAGGCTCCAAACCTCGGTGAATGACGCCAACTGTCTAATGGGATTTAGGGACTAGGTCGATACCCTAATTGTGTCCCTGTTGGAGCGGACGCGATCAGGTGGACTTGCGCATACGATCGAGTCCAACGGATTTTTTCGTCGTGGAGCGATCGACCGACTGCTGCAAGCCCGCATATTCGGAATCGACGAGAACACCCGGAATTTCGTAGCGCCGCATATAGAACTCGATACTGAGACGTGCGAGTCTCCTAGCTGCGTGCTTGCCGTTCCGAAGTGCGTTCAGCAGGTGCGCCGCCACGCTTCTCGCATTGAAGTAAATGCTCTTGAGAAAACGTCGCCACGACGGGCGCATCTGGCTCGCTACCATTTCCCTTCCGCTCGAAATGCGGTCGTAGTGAGTAGGGGGCTGGCGATAAACTCTTCCTCTGAACAGGAAAAAATCCGCAACCTCCCTGGGGATCGCGTAATACCGTCCTTCAAGCTGGGCAATTCTGTAGCCATGGTACAGTCGATGGTTCAGTGTCGGAGGCCTCGGCAAAACGCGATCGATCGCAGTTTCGAAGGCACACAGAACTGGAATGCTGGCGCCTTGCGCTCGCTGTTGCGAGGCGCAAGCGAGAGCTAGCCTAACGGGATTGATGGTGGCGAAATTTGGAACGGCCGTTCTGCCGGGAGGAACAAGGTCGACCAGATACGCGCGGGCATAGGCCAACGACCACTCGTCGCAGTACGTTGGACTGCCGTCTCGCGCATCTGAGAGCATGCACGCCGCTGCGAAGTATTGGCGCGCGCTGTCACTATCCGATTTGGCGAGGCTAACAAACCCCATCGCAAGATCGAGCAGAATATCATCAGCCGGAGATTGCTTAGAGCTCTCGATCTTTACTAGCAGTTCAGCAAGGCTTGTTTTATCGAGAATCTGAGGCCCATTGATCGCAACGCTGCGCGCTAAGGCAAGGCTATAAGATGACGGCGTAGCGCATGCATTTGCATAGTGCCGCCGGACGGCCTCCATGGGTTTGGAGAACTCCATCAATCGGCCAACGGCAATATTGTTTGGAAAGTAGCTCGGATTGAGTTTCGCAATCTCGGCACGTACGTCGGACGCATGGTCGACCTGTCCGAGATGTTCGAGCATCAACGCAAGTTGATGTTTGCCTTCGATATTGTCAGGGTTGGCGGTGGTCGCTCGGATCAGGATGTCGATGGCCGTCTGCCAAGCCAGCCGGTCGGTCAGCCCCTTGACTGTGCGTGGCTTGTAGATGTCGGCGGGATAGCCGAATGACCGGAAATGTTCATCGTACAGATGATCCACGCCTAAAACCGCAACAGCTCGCCTCATGACCTCGCAGCCGGCTTCGACGGTTGCCGGTGGTCGGGCAAGATCAGCCGTGTCGTTCATTCAGGTTCACCACAGGACAAAAATCTCTTTAGGGAAATATCAGCAGCGAATACTCAGGGGATCGCCCGCCGGACAGCTCGCAACCTGCCGGACGCCATAATGCTGCCGAAAAATCCAAGGTCAAGTCAAAGATTTAGCTACCAAACACATTTGCTCTACTATCGAAACCTTGCGATGGCTTGAGGGTGCCGGACAGCATCCAGGATTGACACGGTTGTCTCAGGTGTGGCCTACATCCCTATGTGAGCTGGCCACGCGGCCGGTGGCATATTGCCAGCTGTGGGGCGGCTACAATTGTGTTTTTTCATTTTTCAACCGTCGTATGGGGACCTTGGCACACAGGTATCTTCCTGGATGTGAACCTTCCCAGCTTGCTGGCGGACGGAAACCTACCGGCGTTCGCGGCTCAGCATCGCGTCACTTATCGAATATTTACATCGGAAAAAGATAAGGCGAGAATTTCATCTCATCCGGCTTTCAAGAAAGCGCTCGAGTACGTCACTTTTGAGCTGATTGCTTGCCCCGTAGAAGGAAGCAGCGATCCCATCGGAATGCATCATCAGCTATGGCGTCGAAGCATTCAGGATGCGCGCGACGCTGGCGCGATGATCCTCTTCGTTCCGCCTGACGTTACGTGGTCGAACGGTGCCTTTCGCCACGTTGCCGATCTGGCCACGTCGGGTAAGAAGGCGATCTTCATTACCTATATGCGTGTCGTCTCGGAGACATGTGTTCCCGAGGTTCGTGAGCGCTATCTTGCGCGAGACGGTGTCACAATCGATGTGTCGTCGCGACAGCTTGTCGAAATGGCATTCCAGTATATTCATCCGCTGACGCTAACCTATCTGCGGGAAAGTCCGAACTTTCCAATTCACCCAGAATTCATCCTGTGGAGGGTTCCGGGCGAAGGATACGTGATGCGCGTTCTCGTCCGGGAAATGTTTGCATACGATCCACGGGTCGTGCTGCTCAATGAACAAGCGCTGCCAGCGCATGAGCTCGATCCGGAGTTGACGCATTTTATTACCGATTCGGATGACTTGTTCGCGTTGAGCTTTGCTCCGCTGATGAAAGACGTCGACTGGTTCACCTCGCCGCAGAAGCTCGATGCCGTTACGATCGGAAGCTGGTGGTTGCGATATGATAGCCCCGCCAACGATACAGTTTCCGCGCTTTACTACCGAATACATCTGGGTGAGCGAACGCCTGAGTTATGGCGGCGGATTGAGCGGCAGTCGGACATCGTTATGTCTCGGCTTATCGGTGCACGAGAAATTTTGCGTGTCATGCGGGCGATGCCGCAGGATCGCATGGCCATGGCCCGCCGCGTGGTCGCCGCTGCCTTGGTTCAGACGCGAGTCGCGCAGCTCGTTCATTACAAAGATCCGGTGACGATTATCGTTCCCTCCGGCGCCGAAATGGTGCGCTGGCTTTTTGATAACGGCGCACGCTATCTGAAGAGTGGCGCGGAGAACGGCCTTGCGAACTTGTTGCTTGACCATGTTATTGTCGGCACCGTCGACTTGACCGTGCAGGAAGATAGAACTTTTACGACGATGCGCGGCAATTCTCGGCAGTTAAGTTGGCAGCGTGGCGTGCCACACATCGATGGCGTGCCGCTTCAAACCCGGCCGGTTTTACTGGAACAAGATTGGGGTTATCTAGTCGGTCGTCATGCTCTGATGGCTGAGGGGGTTCTGCCGCGTGTTCAGCCGGACGCCATCGACGATCCGCAGCCTAGGCTCATATGACGGTCCGGCGCCGCTAGGCCGATCTCAATGCTATGGCGGTTGTCTCTCTGGGCCTTCTCATTTTCTTTCGCGGAAGAGACGTCCGTCTCTGGAGGCGGGCGGGCCCTTTCGACGGCTCATTGCGCTAGCGCACCCCGCAGGGTTTAACCTGCGCCTCTCATATCGTCGCGAAGCATCGCTTTATATTTGGAGGTCGCAGAAGCTATTAGCCCTGCAAGTGTTTGCGCGATCGGAGTATCCTTTACGTCCGGTCGGTCCTTGAGCCAGTCCAGCAGTTCAAATGCATATTCGACCTGACCGAATGCTTCTGCAAGCGCCGCAAGTTTGAGTATGCGTGGCAAAGGAAGTTGAGCGGCGTTATCGTCGCTAATCGGATCGCGCAAGTAAAGAGCATGCCCTTCGATCAATTGGCCCCACGACGAGGTTAGCTGTCCCACGCCGGGCTGCATGATCTTCAGATGCTGTGCGGCGATCGGGGACGCAGATCGGCCGATATAGTGATGCGCGAGCAAGTCGAAGAAAGTAAAACCGCGTTGACGCAGCAGACGATCGGTATCGGCGAAAAATGGCCTGTCCTTGTACGATTCAACGAACGCAACTTCGATCAGCACGCCCAGCACCGTATCGAGGAGCGGGCCGGCGCCATCGAGAATCTCATGTTCGGCGCCTTGGACGTTAAGCTTTAGGAAGTCGATGCTAGTCGTCCCGGTTTGGCCGGACCAATCAGCGAGGCTGACGACCGTCATGTCCTCCTCGCCGATAGGAAAGAAAATTTCTGCGGCCAGGCTTATCTGGTGCGGATTTTCGAACTTCCAGCGGTCCGTGACAGATCGATTCTGCGGCAGAAACGAGCTGCCTCCGCCGGCTTTGTT
The DNA here is from genome assembly GCF_003367395.1 of Pseudolabrys taiwanensis. NCBI lineage: Bacteria > Pseudomonadati > Pseudomonadota > Alphaproteobacteria > Hyphomicrobiales > Xanthobacteraceae > Pseudolabrys > Pseudolabrys taiwanensis. Next base: position 20,633 of record NZ_CP031417.1, read on the forward strand.
GTGCTCAAACTTGATCGTGCCTGAGGATCCCCAAAGCCCGGCCGGTACGAATTGCCATTCGATTCCGCCGGGGCCCGGCGTCGAGTTGAGGCGAGCGGCCTCCGCCTGGTCGGGCTCGAAGCCAACAAACTTCATGCGGCTTGGCGGAAACGGGCGCCAGCGCAGGTCGCGGTCGACTTCGCGCGCGCCGCCGTCAACGACAAGAAATCTATCATCTTGAGGAAGAAGTTCCAGAATTCCAGGTAGTAAGACCAACTCATCGCGACGCTGATAACGGGAAAGTTGCGCGTCGGCTTCGCGCGATGCAGACCCTGTCTGTAGCGACGAAACCGGTGTGTTGCCCTGTGTCAAAATATAGAGCTGGGACCGCGCCACGGCCAATTCGGCGCCGACGTTGTGAAGTTGGGCTTTCAGTTGTTTGTTCTCTGCAATGAGATCGCGAACGCCTAGAAAACGCGAAACAAAATCTTTCAGTGCCATAGAAACGTCCCCAAACTCTAAACTATGTTGACCATGAACGATGTCGACTTCCCGTGCAACTCGCGCGGCATCGATGCGGGTGTGCGATACCGCTAGTGCGCCGGCTCGATGTATGGGTACTTGTCGTGTGACTAGCGCCTTCAAGGCGGTTGCATCCGCCCATTCTATTCATATCGCCCCCGTCCGCGGGAGGTTGCGTCGCAATACAACCAGTGGTAGCATTAAAAAGCTTATGTCAACGATAAGCAAGAGCAAGTGTCTCGATAGCGTGCTATTTTATGGAGTTAGTGTTGGCCGGTCGGATCGACGGAAGTAACGCTTGTTGTCGCAGTCATTGTTAGCATTCGGCGCTCGCATCAGCAGTGTCGTATCGCGTCGAAAGTTCGGTAAGCCGGCCGGCCTTCTCGGCTTGATTGGGGGCATCTCACTTTCGCTAGCGGTCGCCTGCGTGGCGACGTTTACCTACTTATTCATTTGCGAAGTCTTGGTGAGAATATCGACGCATAGTTTATTTCGCTTTCAAGATTTCAGAAACGATCGGGTTCAAAGTCCCACGACCAACACGGCCATCGATTACGACCCTGTCGTTGGTTGGGTTATGAAACCGGACCACTCGACGGCCTACACAAGTTCGCCGCCATACACCGTGAACACGTTAAAGTACGGGCTGCGCTCTAACGGCGAGCCGTTTTCGGAATTGCCGAGCGGAGGCGTGTTGGCGGTAGGGTCATCGTTTACGGCAGGTTCAGAAGTCTCCGATGTGGAGACTTGGCCCGCCCAATTACGGCGGATGCTTAATCTGCCGGTCTACAACGGCGGTGTCGGCGGTTACGGTGCGGACCAGATTATTCTGCGCGCCGAACAGCTCATGCCGCTACTTCGGCCAAAAGTACTCATCGTCGATTTGTTGGCCGATAATATTCTTGGCGTAACCTATTCGTCCTACGGTCGTCCCAAACCGTATTTTTTGGTCGAGCATGGTGCGCTCGTAGCTCACAATCAACCCGTACCCAAGGTCGAGCAAGACCTCGAGGGCGGTGATGCCAAGCACTGGTTTGCGCATTCGATTGTTGTCAGCCGCTTCATGGAAGCGTTCTTTAGCGACTGGTGGTTCGCTGGCCGAAACTCAAGCTTCTCTCGGACAAGCGGAGATGAGGTCGAGATTACGTGCAGGTTGCTCCATCGTCTCAAGAAGAAGACCGATGAGGGTGGGGTTCGACTAATTCTATATCTGCAGTTTGCCGGATCGCACATTATCGGCGGGCTGTCGGAACCACCGCATGCGGCGTTGGTACACGAGTGCGCGCAGTCTCTCGGAATCCAGACGGTCGATGAATTCGGTGCGCTGGCCGCCATATACCGCGGAAATGCTAATGCGCTGCGCGAGAACTATGTCAGAAAGCCGGATGGCTCGACCGGACACAAATCTCCGCTCGGTAATGGTGAGGTCGCTCGAAGAGTCGCGGCCGCGCTGTTGGAAAGTCCGCAACTCGACCACGACGCGGCAGCCGTTGCAGACTACGCGGACACGACCGAGAAAGAGAGCGCGGTAGGGCCATATCGGAATTTCTTTTCTGACTCCGAGAGTATCCCGAATTCGGACCGTCCCGGTTCGATCGTCAGCCTGACTTGCGTTCGCGGTTTCTGGCCGCTGGTTCGTACCTATCGTCTCGCGGCGTCCGGGCCGCCAGGCGAGCATTACTTCGCGGTTGATGGCATCGATCTAAGTCCAGGCTATGTGAGCGCCTCATTGGAGGTCAAGCCGGACCAGTCCGGAAAATTTCGAGTCCAGTTATTCGGGCCGAATAGTCAAGGAGCGGTCGCCGACTTCGATCTCGCAAACCGCGAGTCGGCAACGATACGCTTGGGTAAGGTGCGTAGCATTAGCAGTGGAGTGGAGGCGGCCGGTTTTGGTTGGTACCGCGCTTGGCTGACTTTTTTCTCTCCGGTGGGTGGGCGAGGGGCCTTTATCATTCAACTGGCGGAGCCGTCCGGCAGATATGATTTTGCGGCGGCCAGGGAGTCGGTCTTGATTCGCAAGATACAGATCACAAAGGGGCGTTCTGTGCCTGCCTACCAAACGGATGTTCCCATCGTTCGCCGAGTACGTGCGGCGGCCTGTATGTAAGTAAAACGTCGCAGTCTAAAACTCGAAATATATGAACTTCGTTGAGGCCCCCTGGCTTAGCGTCATCGCCACCGCCCAAAGTACGAGCACAAGCGGCAATACCACGGCCGGCCGCAGCCGGCGCGCGACGACGTAGATGTGCCGATGGTCGTCGAAAATGTGCAGAGCTGCGAAGATCGCGAGCAATATTAGGACAGAGAGATTGGCGCTGGCATAAGCGACAGCGCCGGACCAATTGCCGACGAAGGGAGCGGAAAGAATTTGGAAGGCCTTACTCAGCGTGGGCGCGCGGAAGAAGACCCATAGCAGTGTTACGAAATGAAAAGTTAGGAAGATAGCGATCATCCGCGGCATTTCGAGGGGCCTGCCGCGGCCAAATACACCGCGCATGAAATGCACGAACGCGAGGCCTACGCCGTGCAGGGCTCCCCAAATTACAAATGTCCAGCTCGCGCCATGCCAGAGGCCGCCAAGCACCATTGTGATAAAGAGGTTTACGTAAGTCCGGATCCGACCCTTCCGGCTCCCGCCGAGCGGGATATAAAGGTAGTCGCGTAACCAGAACGATAGCGTGATATGCCAGCGCCTCCAGAAATCGACCGGCGAAACCGAGATGTATGGGCGCAAGAAGTTGTTCGGCAATCGTATGCCGATGAGCAACGCGAGTCCGATGGCCATGTCCGTGTAGCCACTAAAATCGCAATAGATCTGTGCGGAGAATCCATAAATCGCTAAAAGCGCCTGTGCTGCGCTAGGAGCCGCGTCTGCCGAGTAGATGGGGTCGACGAAGCCGCTAATCGTATCAGCAAAAACGAGCTTCTTGACCAAGCCCACGGTGAAAATCAATAAGCCGATATAAAAGCGCGCGTGGAGCGCGGGGCGCTGATGTTCGAGCTGCGGTACGAGCTCCACAGGTCTTAATATTGGGCCAGCAATGAGATGGGGAAAGAAAAGTAGATAGCCTGTCGATGTCGATAGTGAGGGAATGCGTGGATAGCGGCCGCGAGAAATGTCGACCACGTAGGCTGTCAATGTGAATGTGATGAAAGAGACGCCGAGAGGCAGCGGCAGGTTTAAAATAGGTCCCTTGAGGCCGAAGATCGGACCAAGGATGTCGCCGTAGACGAAGTCCGTATATTTGAAGAATACGAGCGGCAGAAAAAGCAGGATAATAGTTATGGCGAGTCTGCGTCTTTGTCCCTCAGGACGCTTGCAGCTTTCGATCCATAAGATGCCGCCATAAGCGATTGCCATCAACAGATATGGCAGCCAGACGTAACTTGCTTTCCACCAAGCGTAGAAAACCGTACTGCCGACGATAATAAGTAAAATGCGCCCTTTGGGCGGCGTAACGAGATGGACAAAAAAATAGGCAGCAAAGAACAGGAGGAACACCGGCGAGCTGAACAGCATATTCCACCCGCCGGGCCGGCTCTGTTATCGAGATCTCACGTCCTTACTGCCATGTCGTCTAGCGCCAGATTTCCATCGGTACCGGGTAATCGCGGCCGCCCTCTTTAATCTGCCTTGCCATGATCATCGCCTGTTCAATGCAGTCGTCGATATCGAGGCCGTAACGGTAGCTGCCATTTCGCCCGATCGAGTACACGTGGTCCGGCATCATCTCGAAGTACTTGCTCGCAAGCGCAATGTCCTTCTTGAACGGCAAGGGATAGTGGCGGCCATTCAACGAAGGAATCTCCATACCGATCAGCGTGGTCGGAGACTTATGGTGCGTCATTTTTTTATACTCGACCAGTCGCGTGAACTGCTCGTCGTTGGCGTAATAGAGAAAGTAAACATGCTCAGGGAAAACATGTTCGGTCGGAAAAACAATCTTATGGAAGTCACGGCCGATATACTTCAGCTCGCCGTGGCACTTGTCGAAAATCTCGTCCGGTGAAATGGCGTTCACGATCACGTCGAACGTCATCTTCTCGCCTTTGAGCCAGACCGTGCGGTTTGGAATGTCGTACCGCTCGATCTTGGTGTTGAGCAGCACCTTTACGCCCTGCACGGCATAATCGAAGTACTTGTTGTAGCCGTCTTCGGCGTAGGGATAAGCCGACATAGCAGTATCCCAGGCGGCGCGGGGGCCGCTTTTGATGGTCACGCCCTTTGGTGACCAGTTGAAGGTGTCGATCTTCTTGCAGTCGTCGACCAGCCACATCTTTTTATTGTAGCCGTCGATGAACTTGTCGAAGAGCGTCTGGCCGACCGAGCCGATCCAATAGGCTTCCAGGTCTTTGGCGTTCTCGACGCCGACCGCATTCTTGCGTTCTTCTGCGATCTTGTCCCGGTCCGGCATCTTGGCGATGTCGTCCTCGTGAATGGGATAATTGTAAAAGGCGTTGTCACGCTCGACGTAAGTGATGAACTGGTGATCGGCGCAGGACCGCAACGGCACGATCGCGTCCATGTAGTCGTAGACGGCGCGATTCTGCGTCAGAAAATGCCTCGGGCCGAACGTGTAAGGATGGCCGCCGAACCAGTTGGTACGCACGCCGGCGCCCAGAAAAGGGGCCGCTTCCACCAGCAGCACGTCCCAGCCTCCCATCATGGTGAGGTGGTGGGCGGCTGCACAACCGGCGACGCCGCCGCCGATAACGAGAGCTTTTTTCAAGGATTTTCACCTAATGACGGGACAAGGCCGCGTGCCATTTCGCATATGAATCGTCACTTTTCAAGTCCCGGCCGGGCCATCGCAGGAAAGGATGGTTCCGACGGCCACGAACGAAGTTGCGGCTGGCCACACGGGCAAGAGGCCGCTCATCTATCTATGCGCTCCGATCAGTCTATTCCTGTTGATGTGAAACCACAGGGCGAAAGCGTCGTAAGGCGTAACTGTAATCTTGCAGGTCAATATCTCTTCGGCCCCGAATAGTCGCATGTCGCTACCTTCGCCGAGGGTCAGGGTAGGTACCGTGGCCGGCTCTAAGGACACTTCGTAGAATACGCGCCAGATCGGAGCGAGGCGGGCGAAGCCTAGATCGAATTCGAAGCGGGTGAAGTAACGTACCTGCTCGGCGTTCAGTTCGAGCGATAGTTCCTCATTCAATTCGCGAATGAGCGCTTGTTCAAGGGCCTCGTCCGGCTCCACGCCGCCGCCAAAACAGCCCCAGTGATCGGGAAAGAAAATGCCGTGTTTGCGGTCGCGCAACTGAAGCAGATAACGGTCGCCGATCGTGATGATCGCCGCGACGGCGTTGTCCGGTGTCAGCGCGGTCGTGCGGTCAAGGCGGGGGTCGTCCGTCAGTCCACTCAAAGCGATGACTCCGGGCTCGTAGTAGGCTTGCCCTGCACGCGAAAGCTAGGCCCTGTGAACAAGTTCGTCGTATTGTTTCAAAATGTCGTCGACGTTGCCAATTGCGCGAATGTGGCCGGACTCCATGAGTGCGGCCTTGTTGCACATGGAGCGGATCAAGTGGTTGGAGTGGCTTGCGAGAACGACAATGCGACTGCGGCCGATAAACTCTTCCATGCGCTTGGCGGCTCGTTCGGCAAAGCGCGCATCGCCGGCGCCAATGCCTTCGTCCATGAGTAGAATTCCCGGGTGCATGGCAGTTGCGAAAGCAAACCCGAGGCGGAGGACCATGCCGGATGAATAGGTCCGAATAGGCAGGCCCATGTATTCGCCGAGTTCGCTGAATTGCTCCACATCGGGGATGATCGTTTCGATGCGCTCGCGGCTAAGGCCGAACAAAAGGCCTGCGGTTATAATGTTCTCGTAGCCGGTATCTTCGGGATCTAGGCCCGGTAGTGTGTCGAACAGCGGTGTGATGTCGCCATCAACAAGTAGGCGCCCGGACACTGGCTGATAGACACCTGCCAGGACGCGGAGCAATGTCGACTTGCCTGCTCCGTTATGTCCCACGAGCCCAAGCCGGTCACCATCGTTCAGGGTGAACGTGATGTCCGTGAGCGCCTTGACGACGACGCGGTCGTTCTTCTTGGCGTCTCGCTGAACGAAGCCGCCGGTCGCGCGTTCGAACAACGCCTTGCGGAAACTACGTTGTGCTCCGTAGATGGGAAAGTCGACGTTGACGTTTTCGAGAACCAGCGCGGACATCGTTCTTCTCTCAGAGCCAATAAGGAATGCGTTTGCGGAATTTGGAATAAAGGATGTAGGTCACCGTCCAGCCGGCCGCGGTGATTATTGCGACGGCGATCCATGAATTCAAACGAGGCGTTTCACCGAGCAGCGGGTCGCGTACGATTGAGATCAGATGATAGAGTGGATTAAAGCCTACGAAGATGATGCGGCGAAATCCGCTCAGATTGTCTGCGTGCCAGAAGATCGGTGTGACGAACATCGATATTTGAACGATCGTCTGGATGATCTGCTGGATATCGCGGAAACGCGCGGTTATGAGGCCGATCAGAAGCGTTATCCAGATGGCGTTCAGCAATACGAAGGCCATGCCAGGAATGGCGAAAATTATGATATTAAAAGTAATCTTCTCGGGCGCAAAGATCAGAAATATGATCGCATAGATACTCATGTTATGGGCAAAGACGATCGCATTGCGCCAGACCAAAGCGTAGACGAGAAGCGAATACTCGAATTGCTTTTGGCGAAGTAGCGGCGCTCCGGCTATGAAAACCGAGCCGGATTCCGTGAGGATGCTCGACATCATCACCCAGACGATCATTCCCGAGGCCAGAAACGGAAGGTACTCGTGGGTATTCTTGCTCAGAAGCCCAGAGCCGACGGTTCCGAGCACGACGACGAACACAAAGAGGCTGACCGAGGTCCAGAAGGGGCCAATGAGGGTTCGCTTGTAGCGGCGCCTAATTTCGAGCCAGCCGAGCCGTCCCCAGAGGTCCCATTTCCAAATGCCGTGCCAGAGGTCTTCTCCTGCGCTTAGCGCCAGCGGCCTCAGGTTGGCCGTCGCCACGGTCGGTACGGTCATCTTCAAGTCCTTAAACAGCAATAATCGGAGGGTGACTTGCATATTGGACCGTCCAGTGCAAGCGGTAGCGGCGTTGGCGCTCGCGTCCGCCCATCCAGATTTCGCCGCCGTTCGAAAGAAAGTCCTCAGGAGATCGTTCGTCCGCGCCATCTCGCAGGGCCGGTCTCGCGTCGCCGCCGAAATGACCTCTGGGCGGTTTCAAAAGCACCCTAGCAAGGGCCTTTTTGTGGGAACCGTGAGCGTTGACTTTTGGGCATGGTGGCCTATACAGCAGCGTTATCCTTCCATTGAAATTGTGGCGAATCCGGAACGTCTGCGTTTGCATTTGGCGGCAGGACAAGCGGGCGGTAGCTTGTGCTTTCATGAGCCTCTTGCGGCTGTGCGTCTGCGGCTGAGCTATCTACTTTAAGACAGCCATTGGACCTCTTTACGCTCACCCTGATGCTTGCCGCCGGCGTGATGCATGCCAGTTGGCATGGTCTGGTGAAGAGCGGCGCTGACCAGGTGATCAATCTCGCCGGTATGGGTCTTGTCGCGACGGTTTGTGCCGCAGTTGTTCTGCCGTTTGTACCGGCGCCGCCGGTGGCCGTCTGGCCTGTGCTCGTGGCGTCGGTCATTCTTCATAACGGTTACAAGGTGTGTTTAGCCTGGGCCTACAAACGCGGCGATCTGGTGCAGGCGTTTCCGTTGGCGCGCGGTGCCGTGCCGCTGTTCGCAACCGCGATCGGCTTTGTCGCCCTCGGTCAGGTGCCGAGTTTCCGGCAACTTGGCGGCATTGCGCTGGTCTCGGTTGGCATTCTGCTTATGAGCCTCGAGTCCTCCCGTCGCGCATTCAATGCTCCGCTGTTCACGGCGACCGCAGGCGCGGGTTTGGCTGTGGCGAGCTACTCCGTTCTCGATGCGTTTGGTACGCGTTTGTATGGCGACTGGCTTGGATTTACGGCTTGGTTGATTGTTTTCGACAATCTCACTTATCTCGGCTTAAGTCGCGCCATACGGGGCCCGGCCTTGTGGCCAAACCTCCTGCGCCTGCGGGTGCGGATACTTGCTTCGGGCGGCCTTGGAGTGGCATCATTTGTCGTGTTTCTGTGGGCGCTCAGTCGCCACGCGGTCGGATCGGTGTCGGCGGTCCGCGAGACAAGCGTCCTCTTTGCCATGCTGATAGGTGCTCTCGTTTATCATGAGCCCTTGTCGCCGTGGCGGGCCGTAAGTGGTATATTGGTCGTTGCCGGGATCGTGATGATCGCCGTCTGGAAATAGGAGTTCGGGCGCAGTCATGCTCGATGTGGGAGATGACCTGCGACGGGTCTGGGCGCACGGCTATTCGATCGCGGAACTGTGGGGAATGAGCGAGCCGGTGACGCGCGGTCGCTCCGCCGTCGATCAGCCGCATATCATAATGTGGGGTATTCTTGGGATCGTCGAATACCAGGTCGACAAGGGCGCCGGACACCAATATCTCCGCGAACGACTCTCGAAAAGCGATTGGATCGCCATCGGCTACCCCGAGCCGAAGACGGCGACATCCCGCTTGGCAATTGTACCGCGTATTCAGAACGCAAAGTTCGGCCGCAAGAATTCGGCGATCGGGGACGGCGCGTATAACTTTGTCGAAGCGCGCATTCTGCATTCGATCTTATTTAAGGAACTGACCGCGGACCGATAGGGCTGAGCTTTTTGAATTGCCGAGGCCTTTGTCCAATTTACAGGCGGATGTCGTTGATATGAAGATACTGCTCTTTGTCCGGTCGCTCGGCATCGGCGGCACCGAACGCCAGGTCGGCATTCTTGCGCGCGGCCTTGCGGAACTCGGACATGACATCATCCTTGTCCAATTCTATCCTAGTGGAGCGATGGCGGCGTCGCTTGCCGGGAGCAAGGTGCGGCTGGTGACAGTGGGTAAGACGGGCCGATGGGACATCCTCGGGCCTCTGTCGCGATTGCGCCGGCTGTTCCGCACCGAGCGCCCGGACGTCATTTATGCGTTCCTACCGATGCAAAATGTCTTGGCCGCCCTGTTGAGAGTGGGCTCAACGCCGGCGCGCTTAATTTTCGGTGCACGCGCCAGCGGTATGCGGCTCAGTCACTATGATCGTCTTTCTGCGATGAGCTATCGTGCCGAGGCTTGGCTATCCGGCTGCGCGGATCTCATTATTGCCAATGCCGAGAGCTTTCGGGCAGATGCCGCAGTGCGCGGTTTTCGCAATAAAAAGATCGTCGTCATCCCAAACGCGATCGATACTGAGGTCAATCGGATCGATCCGGGTGCCCGCAACAGGATGCGAGGGGTTTGGGGTGTCGATCCCGAAGTGTTCGTCATCGGTATGGTCGCCCGCTTAGATCCAATGAAGGATCATCGCAATTGTCTGCTCGCCGCGGCGGATTTTACGAAGCGCAATGGCCCGGCAAAGTTCGTCTTTGTCGGCGACGGCCCGGCCGCCTACCGAGCGAAATTGTTGGCGATGGCGGGCGATCTTGGTCTCTCGGATAGCGTCGTTTTCTCGGGTGAGCAAAACGATGTCATGGCAGCCTACAACGCTTTCGACGTGAGTACGTTATCCTCGGCCTTCGGTGAGGGCTTTCCAAATGTCGTTGGTGAGGCGATGGCTTGTGGAACGCCAGTTGTAGCAACCGACGTTGGCGACGCGCGGCTGATCGTCGGCGATCTCGGTATTTTGGTGCCACCGAACAATCCGCGCGCCTTGAGCGATGGGTGGAAACGAATGCGCGAACGGATGAACAAGCATCCCGAGCTTCGCCAGCAGGTTCGAGAGCGAGTTATGACGCAATATGGCGTCGATCGCCTGCTCAAGCAGACGGAAAGTATTCTGGCGGAGACGTTCCGCAGTAACTGACTGACGGGCGATGGTCTACAAGTCGCGGAACATGCAGCGGCGATAGCTATTCCTAGGCGGCCCTACCGGTCGGCTCGTCGGGGCGCTGGTTCTGATTGACTTGGCGAGGCATTCTGCGACGCATTTGCCGCACCTGCCTGGCAAGCTCTTCGGTTTCAAACTGCCGATAGCGTTCAGCCCACCGATTGACCAGTTCTGGTTCATAAAGCGACGTTGGTCGGTCCATTTCAAAACTCTTTCATGCGCTGTTGAAGCTTACCGGGTAAACGCTACGGACGGCTTAACGATCCCTTGTAAGCAGTCCCGCTTACGAGATTTTGATCAACTGAGCGCAGTATGCGGAGAGCGTTGGATTGTATTAAGGCTCTCGCGTGTTGCGAGTATGACTAACCGGTAACGAATTGTAGACGGCTGCCGCGAATCGGCAGAGCGGGCGGTAGCGATCGGGGGCCGGTCTTATATTCCCTGACACGCAGTGCCGAGCGCGTCTTAAAGCCACTGCTCGCTGAACTGACGTTTATGGCAAATGGCCGGACAGCGGGCCTTTTGCTGTGGGGCAAGGCCCGTATCATCCCGAGGAGGGTAGGAAGGCTGCTTCGCGCCGCCACAGCGCCACATACTCGGCCGCGATCTTCTCAAGGGAAAAGTTAGCGATGACCCGGGCACGATCGGTGGCGCCGATGGTGGCGCGCCTTTCGGGAGTGAGCGCCAGGAATTCGATGGCCTTCTGTGCGAGTGCGGCACTATCTCCGACCGGCACAACGCGAGTCGGATCGCCGAGGATCTCGCCGCAATCGCCCGCGTCGGTGGTGATCGTGGGGACGGCGCAGGCCATGGCCTCGCCGAGCACGTTCGGAAATGCCTCGGCCGAGGAGCTCGAGAGCATGATGTCAAAGCCCGGCAAAAGCCGGGCGACGTCGGCACGCTCGCCCAAGATACGCACCCGGTCCTGCGCCGGCTGGCTCGCGATCAGTCGCCTCAGCGCCGGATTATCGGGATCGAGCTCGCGGCCAATCACGATAAGATACGCGCGCGGATTAGCGCGGGCGATCGCCGCAAATGCGGCGAATAAGGTCGGATAGTCTTTGTAGGTACGGAAATTCGCGATGCGGCCGACGATTGCGGCATCCGTTGGCAGGCCGAGTTGCGAGAGTAGTGCGGCGCGCGCCGCCGGGTCCGGCTGATAGGCTTCGGTATCAAAGCCGTTGGCAATGATCACGCGCCGCTTACGTGAATAGCCAAGTCGTTCGTGGTCTTCAATGGCGCGGCGCGAATTGTAGATGATCACGCGGGGCGAGCCGCTGAGTGGCGTGCCGAGAAGGATCGTCAGCAAAGTTAGAAACGATTCGTCGCGCAGAGATCCGATCGACTGGCGTATGTTCCAGAGAACGGGGACAGGCGGACGACGGGCACTGGCGGCAACGCTGGCGGCGATGTTGCCGTGGTACATCCAGCCCTGGACGAGGTCGGGCATTACAGCGCGTACGATCTGCCTGATCTTGCCGATGCGCAGCGCCGCGCTGAAATTGCGTCCGGCGCCGAGAAAGTGGACAGGAATGCCGGCGTTCTTGAGCTCGGCGGCGATCGCGCCGCCGTCGATCATCGAGACGACGCTGTGTTCGATCTCACCGGCGGTGGCGCGTACGACCTTGCTGAGCATCGTCTCCGCGCCGCCGGCCATCAGATTGGAGATCATGTGCAGCACTTTCGGGCGTGCAGTCATGAGACGCCCGCGCCCCACCGCTCGCGCCAAGCCTCCAGCATCAGCACGTCCCATAGCGGATACTGCCAATTGAAGTTGCCGCTGAGGTGCTGGGTCCAGGCGTTGCGCACGCGTGCCACGTCGAGGAGGCCGGCCTCGCGCAGCCGCTGCTCAGACAGGAGCGCCTCCGCCCAATCGCGTAGGGGGCCGCGCAGCCATTCGCCGAGCGGGATGCCGAAGCCCATCTTCGGCCGCTCGATCAGTTCGGCTGGCACGTGCTTGTAGAGGATCTGCCGCAGCGGCCATTTGCTCACGCCGCTGCGGATCAGCTTGTCGCGCGGAATGCGCCATGAGAATTCGACGACGCGATGGTCGATCAGCGGTACGCGCGCTTCCAGCGCCACCGCCATGCTGGCGCGATCGACCTTCGTGAGGATGTCGTCCGGCAGATAGGTGGCGATGTCGAAGAACTGCATGCGTTCGAGGAGACCGCCGAAGTCCTTTTTGGCGCTTTCATCCCACAAGACGCCCTTGGGCTCAGGCACGTCGGGCATCAGCGCCGTCGGCTCCCAATGCGTCACCAAGCGCCGGTAGAAAGCGTCGGCATCCGGCAGCGCCAGGATCGAGGCCAGCTTGTGCATTTTGTCGCCGGCCTGCCGCACCCTGAGCGGGGTCGGCAGTCGGTCGAACAGGTTCGAGCATAGCTCGGCGGGAATGGCGCGCATCGCGGCCGCGGCGGCCCGGCGTAACGGCATCGGCAGCATTGACAGATTGCCCCAATGGCGCTGCGCGAAGGTGTAGCGCGTGTAGCCGCCGAATAGCTCGTCGCCGCCGTCGCCGGAGAGCGCGACGGTGACGTGTCGCCGTGTCATCGCCGAGACGAGATAAGTCGGGATCTGCGAGGAGTCGGCGAAGGGCTCGTCGTAGTATTCGGGCAGTTTTGGGATGACGTCGATCGCTTCCTTCGCCGTCACCGTCAATTCGGTGTGCTCGGTGTGCAGATGGCGTGCCACTGCGGCGGCATGTTTGGACTCATCGTAGCCGGCGATATCGAAGCCGATCGAATAGGTGCGCACCGGGCTGGCGTTGGATTCCTGCATCAACGCCACGACGGTCGACGAGTCGACGCCGCCAGACAGGAATGCGCCGAGCGGTACGTCGGCCACCATCCGGCGCCGCACCGCGTCCTTGAGCAGTGCTTCGAGTTGATCGACCATCTCGTCGTCGCTCGTATCGAGCGGATTGGCGAGCCCGGCCCGCGCGACCGCACGGGCATCCCAGAAGCGGTTGATCTTCGGCTCGCCGCCCCAGGGCAGCGTGAGGATGCTTCCCGGCTCGAGCTTGTAAACGCCTTGGTAGATTGAATGCGGCGCGGGGATGTAGTTGTGGCGGAGATAAGCTGCGATCGCCCCGCGATTGAGCTGCGGCGACCAGCCGGCATGGGCGCGTAGTGCTTTCAACTCGGACCCGAACAGGAAGAGGCCGCCGAACTTTGCCCAGTATACCGGCTTGATACCGAGCCGGTCGCGGATCAGCGTCAGGGTGCGCTCGCGCCGGTCCCACACGGCGATGGTGAACATGCCGATCAACTTGGGTACGGTCGCTTCGATACCGAAAAGCGCGAACGATTCCAGCATGACCTCGGTGTCCGAATGGCCGCGCAGCTTGATGCCGCGCGCTTCGACCGCTGGTCGCAAATCCTGGAAGTTATAGATCTCGCCGTTGAATATGATCACATAACGGCCGTCGGCGGAGACCATCGGCTGGTGACCGGCCGGGCTCAAGTCGACAATCGACAGGCGCCGGTGGGAGAGAGCGATGCCGCATTCGGCGTCGCTCCAGACGCCGTAGTCGTCTGGGCCGCGGTGGGCGATGCTGTCGCCCATCGCCTTTGCGTCGCGCTCGAGCTGGTCCTGAGAAACACGCGCCGAAGTCAGCACGCCTGCGATGCCGCACATGGTCCGTTCGCGTCCGTCCGCGACTTCAGATCGCGCCTAAAACAAGCGTTCTGCTTAACGTCTACCGGCGCCTTTCACAACTGCAAAGACGGCTGTAGGCCTGCTGTCAGGTCGCCGATGGCGGAAAAGGCCGCATTCTTTCGAGCAAGGCGCCGACGGTTGTTGCCGCAAGCACGATGAGGAGCGGTTCGAGCGGCAGGCGGTAGCGCAAGGACGCGATGGTCACAACGTGGACGAAAGTGAAATAGCCGATGAGGATCAGGAGCGGCGCGAACCGCCGCCACTGGCGCCACTGCCACACCGCGCCAATGAGCGCCAGCAGCAGCACCGGTCCAAAGCTGAGGGCGCTGATCAGCGCGTAGACGCCGCGGAACTCCGCGGTATTGGGGACGATGTTCCACAGCCGCACGAGTTTCATCACCGCCGCCTCGACGAAGAGGTCCGGATGCGCCTTGATGTAGCTCGTTGCTCTGTCGCTGAAGGCGCGTTGTCTTTCGACCTCGTTCGGTATGGCCAACAGGCGCGAAGCGACATCAGGCTCGACGTCGTGCGCCCAGTCGATGCCGGCATCGGTATTGGCTGGATTGTTGCCGAGATAGAGGTTCTGCGCGCTGCTGGTAGTGAAGGGAACGAAGTGCCCCAGCACCGCGGCATTACGGATCCACCATGGGCTGAGCAGCGCAGCGTATAGGCAGGAGGCGGTCAGCAAAGTCGTTATGGCTCGCCGCCAGTTCGCCGTTGCGATCCAGCCCGATAGCGCCAGCAGCACCGGCGGCAGCACGGTCAGCGTCGCCTTGGTCATCGTCGCCGCCGCGAAACATAGGCTGGCGAGAGCGAGCATCTTGTCGATGCGCGCGCCGCGGTCCTGCCATGCATACAACGCGGCGATGCCGCCTAGCAGCATCGTGTTGAACAGCGTCTCGCTGAGCAACAGGCCCTGATAGAACACGAAGAATGGATAAATGGCGGTGACACACGTTGCGATAAACGCCGCGGCCTCTCCGCGCGCGACACGCCGTGTGATGGACGCGATGAGCCCACATTGAATGAGCAGCAGTGCCGTCTGCGCGAAGCGGATAGCGATGATCGCCTTCGGCAGGCCGAGCATCCAGACCCATGGGGCGAAGAACAACGCTGCACCCGGCATCTCCCAGGCGCGATCGGTGCCGACCCAAAATTCACCCGTCGCCGCGAGTTTGACCGCCGAGGCGAGGATGCGCTGCTCGTCCGGAAAGACCGTTGCGGCCGGAAAATAAATCAGGTTGACGGCGATGCATGCGAGCAGGCATGCGACGTAGGGCAGGATTCGATACAACAGCTTTGGCTTCATCGAATCGGCCACACGGTCCGCATTATTCGCTCGCTACTTCAGGCGGGCATAGCATCCGGACGGAGTCATGGCTACCGCCGCAACCTCGCCCGACACATGTCCCGTTCTGGCCTACGTGGTGACCCAGGATTGGTATTTCCTTTCGCATCGACTGCCGATGGCGCGTGCGGCGCGGGAGGCCGGTTTCGACGTGCATGTGATCACCCATGTGAACAAGGGTGGGGCGGCGATCGAAGCCGAGGGCTTCCGCTTGCATCCGGTTGTGTGGCGGCGTGGCAGTCTGCACCCGCTCGGTTTCCTCTCGAACATCTGTGCGGTGCGTCGGGTCTTTCGCCGGATAAAACCGTCGCTCGTGCACAATGTGGCGCTGCAGCCGACGGTCGTCGGCTCGCTGGCGGCCCTCGGCCTGCCGCCGCGCCGGCTAAATGCGCTTGCTGGCCTTGGCTTTACCTTTACCTCGACCACTCTCAAGGCGCGGCTGGTCCGCCCCGTGCTGGAAGCGTTGTTGCGTTTCGTCCTGAGGGACCGTCGCGCTGCGGTGCTGGTGCAGAACCCGGATGACCGGGCCGCCATTGGCAGCCTCGGCGTGCCCGCCGATCGGATTTTCACCATTCCGGGTTCTGGCGTCGAAACGGATCGGCTCGTGCCCCTGCCCGAGCCCCCAGGAGCCATAACGATGGCCTTTGTGGGCCGTCTCCTTGACGACAAGGGTATCCGGCCGCTGGTGGCTGCTCAGGCGCTGCTGGGGGGTCGCGGAACGCCTGTATGCCTGCTGATCGCCGGCGACCCGGACCCGGCAAATCCGGCTTCTATACCCGCTGACGAGATTGCCGGTTGGGCCAGGCAGCCGGGCATTGAGGTGCTGGGACACGTCGGCGACATCCGCGACGTCTGGAGCCGCGCCCACATCGCCGTGCTGCCGTCCCGCCGCGAGGGGCTGCCCAAGAGCTTGCTAGAGGCGGCGGCCTGCGGACGCCCGATTGTAGCGACCGACGTGCCCGGCTGCCGCGAGGTGGCGCGGCCCGGTATCAACGCGCTGCTGGTTCCGCCAGACAGTCCGGCGGCCCTGGCCGACGCCATCGAACGGCTGGCGCGGGACGCCGCTCTGCGGCATAGCTACGGCGCGGCCGGCCGGCATTTGGTGGAGACGGAGTTCTCCGCCGAGAAGATCGGGCGCGACGTTGTATCCTTGTACGACCGCTTGCTCACGTACTCCTGAACCATTCCCCATTCGTCATGAACGACAAGGCGCTCAGCCGCCAAGATCTGTTGTTTGTGCTCGGCTGCGCGGCGATCTATGCGATCGCCGTGCTCGTCGTGCCGTCTTATACGCCGCTCATCGACGCGGACAGCGGGGCCTACACCGACTTCAGCGCGTTCCGTCCGGCTTACTATCCGGCGTTCCTCGCCCTGTGCCGGGCGCTCGGACTTGGGCTCGTCGCCACCACCTGGGTGCAACTCGGCCTGTTCTGCGTCGCGCTGTGTTATCTCCTGGTAGCGTTGCTGCGCAGCCGCGTGCCCAAGATCTGGCTCGCGCTGTTGGTCGCGATGATGGCGGGCAACATCCTGTTCTCGTCGTTCCATCGTTCGATCCTCAGCGAGTCCCTCTACTTCTCGCTCAGCATCGTCGCTGTCGCGCTCTGGATCGATTATTTCAGGACCGCGCGGCCGGCCTATATCGTCGGCGCCGGACTATCGCTCGGCCTCATGCTCGGTATCCGCCTTGCCGGACTCGGCCTCCTGCCGCTGCACCTGCTGGCGGTCTGGGTCAAGCGGCCGAAGGGCGTGCCGTTCTGGATGGCGCTGTTGCTCGCGCTGCTGCCGCCGCTTGCCGGTATTGCGGGCGAGCGCATGCTCTATTACGCGGTGCACGGCTCGGGATCGATATCGCAAGCGCAGTATCTGCTGTTCGCCAAGGCGGCGATGCTGATCCGGCCCGAAATGACCTTTACCGGTCCGCACGCCGCCGCCCTCGACGACATCGGCCGCCAATTGGCGCAGGTTTACGGCCCGGTCCAGGCCGCGGCCGCGCAGGCGCCGTCGCTGCCGGTACGGGTGCAATTGAGCGCGATCTATGAGGGCCTGGCGCAGTACAGCGTGCTTGGCACGGAGATCGACCAGGCCGCGGCGCGCGCCGGCATTTCGCCGGCAATCTTGCGCACCGAATTGGCCAAACAGGTGATCGCGCAGAACCCGGGCGGATATCTCACGCTGACGCTGCTCAACGAAATCGGGCAGTGGTCGGTGGCGGCGCAGAACTTCCCTAGCATCGCGCGCGCGCTCAACGCTTACGCCGATACCGATCCCGCGGTTTCAGTCGGCGGGCGCATTCCGGCGACGCTACTGCATCCCAAGCCGTCGCTGACCGGCGTGATCGTCTATCCGGCCTTCCTCGCCGCCGGCGCCGTGACGCTCGTGCTGGCGCTCGGGTTTTTCGTCTTCCTGGCGCGGCCCGCGCTCGCCGACAACGCCGCCGGGTTCTATCTTCTCATCGCCACGTATCTCAGCGCGATGTGCCACGGCTACACCTTGTTCATCAGCCTTGTGAACGAGTGGACGCCGCGCTTCTTGATGGCGATATTTCCGCATCTTGAGATCATCGGCATCTGTCTGGTCCTGAGTTTCCTACATTGGCGGGGTTACATGCGGTGGACCGCGCCGGCGAGGCTGGCTTCATGACGTCATTCGAACGGTCGGCGCGTAAGGATCAGTTCCGGGCGACCTACGACCGCCTGGCCCCCCAGCGCCGGGCGCAGCGGGCCCGCGCCCCGTTCTTCCACGAGGAGGACCTGCGTTATCTCCGCTTCCTCATTCCCGAGGGGCTGCGTGTGCTCGAGCTCGGCTGCGGCACGGGTGATGTGCTGGCGGCGCTCAAGCCGGCCTATGGCGTCGGCGTCGACTTCAGCCCAGCCATGGTCGCGGAGGCCAGGCGGCTGCATCCCGCTCTCGACTTTCGGGTCGGCGACATGGAGGACCGCGACTTCGTCGCGTCGCTGCCCGGTCCCTTCGATGTCATCCTGATCGTCGATACGCTCGGGTCGCTCGACGACGTTCAGGCGGCGCTCGAAAGTCTCCACCCTTTGTGTACGCGCGAGACGCGCGTCGTCGTCGTCTATTATTCGCATCTGTGGCAGCCGCTGCTGAAGTTCGCCGAATGGATCGGCTGGCGCGCCAAGCAGCCGGCGCAGAACATCATGTCGCCCGGCGACATCCACAGCCTCGCGGGGCTCGCGGATTTCGAAGTCATCAAGTCGGAATCGAAACTGCTGTCGCCGCTGCGGCTGCTCGGCATTGGCCGCTTCGTCAACCGTTTCATCTCGATGCTGCCGGGCATCCGCCATCTGAGCTTCCGGCATTATTCGGTGTGCCGTGCCTTCCGCGAGCGGCCGGACGACATACGCTCGGCGACCGTGGTCGTGCCGGTGCGCAACGAGCGCGGCAACATCGAGCCGGCGGTCCAGCGCACGCCGCGTTTTTGTGACGATCTCGAGATCATCTTCGTCGAGGGCAACAGCAGCGACGGAAGCTGGGAAGAGGTGCAGCGCGTCGCCGCCGCCTATCCGCATCTCGACATCAAGACGATGCGTCAGCCCGGCAAAGGCAAAGCCGACGCGGTGTTTACGGCCTTCGATGCCGCGCGCGGCGACGTGCTGATGATCCTGGATGGCGACCTCACCATGCCGCCGGAACAGCTTCCGAAGTTCTGGGACGCGATCAAG
The DNA here is from genome assembly GCF_003367395.1 of Pseudolabrys taiwanensis. Classification (NCBI taxonomy): domain Bacteria; kingdom Pseudomonadati; phylum Pseudomonadota; class Alphaproteobacteria; order Hyphomicrobiales; family Xanthobacteraceae; genus Pseudolabrys; species Pseudolabrys taiwanensis. Next base: position 39,718 of record NZ_CP031417.1, read on the forward strand.
AGCGGGAAGGGTGAGTTCATCAACGGTTCGCGGCTCGTTTATCCGATGGAGGACGAGGCGATGCAGTTCTTGAACCTCATAGCCAACAAGTCGTTCTCGATCGCCTTCACCTGGCTGCTCGGCCAGCGTTTCACCGACACCTTGTGCGGCACCAAGGTGCTGCGGCGTGTCGACTACGAGCGCATCAAGCGGGGAAAGGCCTATTTCGGCGACTTCGATCCGTTCGGCGATTTCGACCTGATCTTCGGTGCCGCCAAGCTCAACCTGCGTTGCGTCGACGTGCCGATCCGCTACGCTGCGCGAACTTACGGCTCGACTCAGATTTCGCGTTTCAGCCACGGCCTGATGCTGATCCGCATGGTGATCTTCGCGTTCTTCCGCATCAAGGCGCTCTAACCCGTAGCAATTCATGCTGTGGAAGCGACTCTCCACCGGCAATCTCGCAGCACCGCTGTTTTGTGTAGCGGCGGTGGCGGCCAATCAGGCGGTGTTCCGGCTGGGGTCGCTGCCGTTTGCGGCCGCGCTTCTCCTGATCGCCGTCGTCGCCAGTGTCGCGGTCATGGCTCCGGACGTCGCACCATCCGGGCCGGAGCGGGACCGGTTTCGCTGGTTTAACCTGCTGCTCGGCATTGTCATTCTCGCGCCGTTGCTGACGACCTTCGTGCTCGGCTTCGATCGTGATTTCCCGTTCAGCGGCGACCACTACTTCCATGTCGGGCAGGCCTATCGCATTGCGTTCTGGTGGCTCTCGCCGCCGGCAAGTCCCGTCGTGCGCGTGCCGACGCTCGATGACGTGTCCCAGCTGCTTCGGCACCCTGCGGGGTTGGCGACGTCGCGCGCGGCTTTGGCCGTCATCGTCGTTCTCGCAACGATCGCACTCTACCGGTGGCACCGCGTGGCCGCCTTGGCTTTCGCCGCAGTGGCAATCGTGGTTTGGGGGCTCACCGAGCACACGATCTTTGTGCGTTACCCGGGCGCGGGCTATCTGGCGACGATGCCCTTCCTTGGCCCGGCCGTGCTCTTGCGCAATGTCGAGTTGGCGGGCCGTCTCACCAATGTGCTCGCGCCGGTGCTGTGGCTGTTTGCACTGCGCCCCTGGCTCGTTGGCCGCTGGCCGGATCTGCGCGTGCTTGCCTTTGCCGTGCTGCTGTTCTGGCAACAGGACGTCATCTATTTCTTCGACTCCGTTTACATGGAGCCGTGGGCCGTCATCTTCTGCGTCCTCGCGATCGAACTTCTCATTGTGCGCGGTGCGCCAGGCGCACCCATTGCCTGCTTGCTTGTCGGCGCGGCGGCGACCGTGAAGGAGCCGGCGATCTTCGCGCTGCCGCTGGTTTTTCTGGCCGGCGCGCCGTGGCGCAATGCGTGGCGTGACGTGTGGACGCTGGCGGGTTGCGCGCTCGCCGCCGGCGCGCCGTTCGTTCTTTATTTCGCGGCACGCAACAGCGTCGCCGCCGATGGCATCGAGGCCTCACGGGAATTTCAGGCGGGATTGCCGCCGGGGCCGCTCTCGCCATACGCAGCGGAGTTCGCCCATCGCGTGATGGCATCGCTGCTGCCGGCCGGCGCCGTGCTGTTCGGGGCATCGCTGCTTCTCCTGCTGGCGATGATCGTGTGTTGGCGATCGCGGCGGATGGTGCTCGTCTGTCTGCTGACCACCGGCCTGCTGCTCGTCGCTTTCTTCTTTGTCGATCGCGGCTCGCTCGCTTGGCTCGGCTCGTTCAGGTTCCTGTTGCCGGCGCTGCCATTCCTCGCCGCGGGTACGCTCGCGTTCGGCGAGATGACGGCGCCACGCTGGGCTGGTGTCGTCGCCGTCGTGGTGTTGCTGCTGCAGATTCCGAGCGTGACGGCGGCGATGATGCGCGCCATAGGTCCGATCACCGGATTGAATTTCATCGAACACTACGACGCTGCGATCTTCTTCCCGATGAAATCGCTGCTCGCCGAGGCGCGTGCCAAGGGGCTCTTGATGCCGGGCGACGTGGTGCGCGCCAATGCTCCCGACACATCGCTGCGCGTCATACCTGGGCTCCCGGTGACCTACACGGCGCCGGGCGAACTGGTGTGCGAGTGCACGCCCGAGCATCCGGCGACGATGGCGCTCTTCGTCCGCCATGCCAACCTGACGCTGCCGTTCCTGCGGCCCGGCCCGCCTGCCGGGCTCTATGCGCCGCCGCCGGACCGAGAGCCGCTCTGGCGGGCGGCGACCGCCGCCCGGCCCGCCTGTCTGGCGCAGCTCAAGGCCACCTGTCCCCATGTGCTCCAGCGCGTCGAAGGTGGCGAGCTTGTGGCGGCGTTAGGTCTTGGCCGTTAACGACTTTCGGCATTTCCCACGCCCGGATTTGAGCATTGCAGCGGTATCCATTCCCCGGCTAAACAGGCCGCGGCCCCGGAGGGCGGGAGGTTTCATTGGCGGCGCACCAACGCAAGATTGCGGTGATCGGACTTGGCTATGTCGGATTGCCGGTCGCCGTCGCGTTTGCCCGCTCCGGCGTGCCGGTCATCGGTTTCGACATTGACCGGAAGCGCGTTGAGGAACTCCGCGCCGGTCACGATCGCACGCGCGAGGTTGAAGCTGTTGATCTCGCTCAGCCGAGCTTACGCTATGTCTCCGAGCCGGCGGTTTTAAAGGAAGCCGACTTCTTCATCGTCACGGTGCCGACACCGATCGACGAAGCCAACCGTCCGGATCTCCGCGCCATGCTGGCCGCGTCGGCGACCGTCGGGGCCGTGCTCAAGCGCGGCGACATCGTCGTCTACGAGTCGACGGTCTATCCCGGCGCCGTGGAGGAAGATTGCGTCCCGGTGTTGGAACAAAAATCGGGTCTGAAGGCGGGGACCAATTTCACCGTCGGTTATTCACCCGAGCGCATCAATCCCGGCGATAAGACGCATCGCTTCGAAACCATCACCAAGGTCGTGTCGGGACAGGATGCCAGCACGCTCGGTATTGTCGCGGACGTTTATGGTTCGGTTGTCACCGCCGGCGTCTATCGTGCGCCGTCGATCAAAGTGGCGGAAGCCGCCAAAGTGATCGAGAACGCACAACGCGATCTCAACATCGCCTTCATGAACGAGCTCTCGGCAATCTTCCACCAGCTCGGCATCGACACCGGCGACGTGCTCGCCGCCGCGGCGACCAAGTGGAACTTCCTGAATTATCGGCCGGGGCTCGTCGGCGGCCACTGCATCGGCGTCGACCCGTATTACCTGACCTATCGCGCCGAGAAGGCGGGCTATCATCCTGCCATCATTCTTGCCGGGCGCCGCATCAATGACGGCGTAGGCCAATGGATTGCGCATGAGACGGTGCGTAGTCTCACGCTGCGCAACTGCACCAACGCGGTTGTCACCGTTCTGGGCATGACGTTCAAGGAGGACGTGCCGGACATCCGCAACTCCAAGGTCATCGACATCGTGCGCGAGCTGGAGCGCTTCGGCATTCGCGCGCAAGTGCATGATCCGTTGGCGCTGCCGGAGGAGACCGAGCACGAATATGGCGTGACTCTGACGCCGATGGAGGCGCTGAAGCCCGCGGATGCCGTTGTGCTCGCCGTCGCGCACCAAGATTACGTGACTCAAGGTTGGGGGATAATCACACGTTTGCTCAAGGGGGGTAGAGGAACCGTCATCGACGTAAAATCGCGGCTCGACCGCGCCTTTCAACCCGAAGGGATCGACCTGTGGCGAATGTAGACCCTATTCTTGTTACCGGCGCGGCCGGCTTTATCGGCTTTCACGTGGCCAAGCGTCTGGTCGAGCAGGGCAGGCCGGTGGTCGGCCTCGATATCGTCAATGACTATTACGACCCGGCTTTGAAGCACGCGCGCCTCGCCGAACTCGCCAAGCTCAAGGGCTTCGAGTTCGTCAAGCTCGACCTCGCCGATCGCGCCGGTGTCGCGGCGCTGTTCGCCAAGCACAAGTTTCCTTACGTCGTCCATCTCGCGGCGCAGGCCGGCGTGCGCTATTCGCTGATCGATCCTTTCGCCTATATCGATTCCAATCTTACCGGCTTCACCACCATCCTCGAAGGCTGCCGCCATAACGGCTGCCGCCATCTCGTTTACGCATCCTCGTCGTCGGTTTACGGCAGCAACACCAAGATGCCGTTCTCGGTGCACGACAATGTCGACCATCCGCTCAGCCTGTACGGCGCCTCCAAGAAGGCGAACGAGCTGATGGCGCACTCCTATTCGCATCTTTTCAAATTGCCGACCACGGGCCTGCGCTTCTTCACCGTGTATGGCCCTTGGGGCCGTCCCGACATGGCGATGTGGATATTCGCCAAGGCCATTCTCGCGGGCGAGCCGATCAAGCTATTCAACAACGGCAACATGCAGCGCGACTTCACCTATGTCGACGACATCGTGGAGTCGATCGTGCGCCTCGTTGATCATATCCCGGCCGGTAATCCGAACTGGTCGGGCGACAACCCTGATCCCGGCACCGGCGCCGCGCCATGGCGTGTCTACAATATCGGCAACAACAGCCCGGTTGAACTCCTCGAAGTCGTTCGCCTGTTGGAAGAGGCGATCGGCGTCAAGGCGAAGCGCGAGCTGCTGCCGATGCAGCCCGGCGACGTGCCGGCGACCTATGCCGATGTCGATGACCTGATGCGTGAAGTCGACTTCAAGCCGGCCACCTCCATTGCCGATGGCATTGACCGCTTCGTGCGGTGGTACCGTTCCTATCACAGCTCGAATTCGGTCGGCCGCGCCGCCGTTGGATTGGATAGATGACCGACAAGATTGCCTTGATCACGGGGATCACCGGCCAGGACGGTGCCTATCTCGCGGAATTGCTGCTGAAGAAGGGGTATGTGGTGCACGGCGTGAAGCGCCGTTCGTCGTCGCTCAACACCCAGCGTGTCGACCACCTTTACGTCGATCCGCACGAGCATGCGACGCGCTTCTTCATGCACTACGGCGACATGACGGATGCCACCAATCTGATCCGTCTGATGCAGGAGACGCAGCCGACCGAGATTTATAACCTCGCGGCGCAGAGTCATGTGCAGGTGTCGTTCGAGACACCGGAGTACACGGCGAATTCGGACGCGCTTGGCACGCTGCGGCTCTTGGAGGCCATACGGATCCTGCGCATGGAGCGTAAGGTCCGCTTCTATCAAGCCTCGACCTCGGAGTTATACGGCAACGCGCCGGCGCCGCAGAACGAGCGGACACCGTTTCAGCCACGCAGTCCTTATGCCGCGGCCAAGCTCTATGCCTATTGGATCACGGTGAATTACCGCGAAGCCTACGGCATGCATGCCTCTAACGGCATCCTGTTCAACCACGAGAGTCCGATCCGTGGCGAGACCTTCGTCACCCGCAAGATTTCACGCGCGGTAGCGGCGATCGAGGTTGGGCAGCAGGAGACGCTTTTCATCGGCAACATCAATGCTCGGCGCGACTGGGGCCACGCCCGGGACTACGTCGAGGGGATGTGGACCATCCTGCAACAGGACAAACCGGATGATTATGTGCTCGCGACCGGCGAGACGCATACGGTCCGCGAGTTCATCGAGCGTGCGTTTGCGGTGGTTGGCCGCGCCATCCGGTGGTGGGGCGAGGGCGTCGATGAGGTCGGTTTTGACGTGAAGACCGGCAAGGAATTGATCAAAATCGACCCGGGTTATTTCCGCCCGACCGAGGTCGATGTGCTGCTTGGCGATCCGAGTAAGGCGCGGAATGTGCTCGGATGGAGCCACAAAGTGGCCTTTGGGGATCTCGTCACCGAAATGGTGATGGAAGACTTGGCCGCCGCGCGGGCAGGCAAACCTTAGGAACGTCAACGGTTAGGCGGGGGGATGTCTCCGTCCCGAAAGCCCCGAATGTCGAAAACGATGACGTGTCGCAGAGAGTCTGTTTGTTGATCAGCGGAATCCGATCATGGAGGTAACCGTTCTTCACGCTGCGGGATCAAGTTTACTCCCTCCATGCGCTGGATTGGTGCATTGAGCGGGCGATGTTCGCCTTGCGGTTTGATCATCGCCACAAACATTAGATCGAACACATAGCACATATGGTGTTTGTCGGACGGATAAGGAGCCCAGCGACCCAGAGATGGCGCCAGTCCCTTCAGGGCTGATTTGGTCTCGGCCGAGCGAATGTTGCTGTAGAATTGCAATACGACCTTTGTCATGAAGGCTTGGGTGTTATCGAGATCGGATAATTGAATAGGCAAACGGTCGAATGAAAGCGTTCCATTCTCGGCAAGGGCTAATGTTCTCTCTCTAACAAACATGTTGTCGACATAGCTGAAATCCACGAGCTCGTAGTTATTGGCGCGGGCGAATTCGATGAAAAGATTTGGATTGGGTGTGTAGAAGCCGTGGTTGGGGAAAGCAAAAGCCGGCACGCAATGAAGTGCGAGCCCTCCTGGTACGAGGAGTTTGTGCATGGTGTCGAAGACTTGCGCGATATTATAGACATGCTCGGCAGTGCCGAAATCGGTCACGACGTCGAAGCGCGGTAGTTCTTCGATCGGGCTGTTCAAGTCGAAACGGTAGTCGGCTCGATCATCGGTCAGATCAGCCGACTTGTATTCCTTGGGACCGAACAATCGATAGTATTCGGGCTGGCAGTCCTTTCGCGGATTCTGCTCGTCGCAAATGGCTGCAATATCTGAAGTTGGGTCAATGGCTAGATTGCGCCTGATCGAGTTTTCAAGGAATTTTCGGCCGGTCTGGATGTCTTGCGGACCCAAATCTAGGATGGACGTCCTGCCATCGAACGCCCCTTTACGAAGAACTCGAAACAACCATTCAGTATGAACGCATCCGATCGCCATAGCTTCTCTCATTCCATTTAATCGAAAACGCGCTGTTGCCTTTAGCGGGCTTTTTTTATTCGAGTTTGCCTGCTGGAGCCAGTCTTACTTCTCATTCTGGCATCTTATGCGAGCCGGCGCCGGTCAGGGGTGCGCTTCATCCTCGTCGTAGGAAGTGCGGAATATTTTGTTGCTCAGTCGGTCGGGTGGCTTTCTCCAGCCTGCACTTGCACATTTTGTACTTGGCGGAACGGCTCATTAAGTTGAAGCACCATTCGTGAATCGGATGGGCGACGGGCGGCATTCGAGATCGCAACCGATCCATGCCGGTGACGGGCCGGGCCGCCGCCGATGTGCGTGATACTCTAAGGCTGACGGTTCGACGTCCTCAAGAAACTGCCGGCGATCGGCACGCAGACGGCCGCCCAGCTTTCTCTCGCCGCGGTGAAGACTTTCCGCGAGGACGCCGTCGCCGCCGGCCTGCGACTCGCTGTCCCGGCGTCGCGCGCGGCCGAATAGCGGCCTGGTTCAGGGTTACCAAGCCTGTAACGCTCTGAATCAAAACGTGTTCGGATCGTTTTCGGGCGGCCGTCGCCAGCCGGCCCCCCTGCATGCTAGGTCAGAGCCGGGTGCCCGGAGGCGGGCCAGGGGAAGACCGTTAAGCCATGACGCAGACTGCCAGTGCGAACGCCGAACGTCCGTTGCGCGTGGGTGTCGTCGGTGTGGGCGTCATGGGTTCGAACCACGCGCGCGTCTTCGCGGGGCTCCCCGGTACCGTTCTGATCGGCGTCGCTGATCCCGACGTAAAGCAGGCCGAATTCGTCGCCCGCACGCTTGGCTGTGCCGCTGTGCCGGACATCGCGGCGCTGCTCGATCTCGGCGTCGATGCTGTCACCGTCGCCGCGCCGACGCATCTGCATCGCGACGTGGCGCTCGCCTGTATTGCCCGCGGCGTCCATGTGATGGTGGAGAAGCCGATCGCGTCCACCGTCGAGGAAGGTTACGAAATCATCGAGGCAGCGCGCGCCGCCGGTGTCACGCTGATGGTCGGCCACGTCGAACGCTTCAATCCGGCGGTCGAGGCCATCAAGGAAGCGATCCGCGGCGAAGACATTCTCTCCATCGCCATCACCCGCGTCGGTCCGTTCCCGCCGCGTATGTCGAATGTCGGCGTGGTGATCGATCTCGCCGTGCACGACATCGATCTCATCCGCTGGTTCACCGACAGCGACATTATCGAGGTGCAGCCGCAGCTTTCGAGCGCCGTCGCCGAGCGCGAGGACATCGCGCTGCTGCAATTCCGCACCGCCTCGGGCGTGCTCGCGCACATCAACACCAACTGGCTGACGCCGTTCAAGGCGCGCCAGGTGACGGTTGCGACGCGCGGCAAATACGTGATGGGCGATCTGCTCACCCGCCAGGTCACCGAGTGCTTCGGCTTCCAGCCGGACGGCAGCTATTCGATGCGCCATCTTTCGGTCGGCCATGCCGAACCGCTGCGCTCCGAACTGCTCGCCTTCCTGCGCGCGGTGCGCGGCGGTGCCGAGCCCGCCGTCACCGGCGAGCAGGGCGTCGCCAGCCTTGAGATCGCCACCCGCTGCCTCACCACGCGTCCCGTACCGTTCACGCCGTCGCGTCCCGCGCCGCGCGTGGTCGCCGGTTGATCCCATACCTTTTTGCCCCATCGGACTTAGACATGAACGTGAGAACCCAGCCTCCCGCCATCTCCTTTATCGACGTGGGCGCGCAGCGCCGGCGGCTGGGCAAGGCGATCGACGACGCGGTCGCGCGCGTGCTCAACCATTGCCAGTTTGCGATGGGCCCGGAAGTGCGCGCCTTTGAGGCGGATCTCGCGGCCTTCTGTGGTGCCAAACAGGTCGTGTCCTGCGCCAGCGGCACCGACGCACTGGTGCTGCCGCTCCGCGCGCTGGGCATCGGACCCGGCGACGCGGTGATCTGTCCGTCCTTCACCTTTTGTGCGACCGCCGAGGTCGCGGTGCTGGTCGGTGCCACGCCGATCTTCGTCGACGTCGACGAGACGACCTTCAACATCAAGCCGGGTGACATCGCGGCGGCGGTCGAGACGGCGAAGTCGCTCGGCCTCAAGCCGAAGGCGGTGATCCCGGTCGACCTGTTCGGCCTGCCGGCCGATCACGACGCCATCCGCGCCGCGGCCGATGCCGCCGGGCTGTTCATCATCGACGATGCCGCCCAGAGCTTCGGTGCGAGCTACAAAGGCCACCGGCTGGGCACCGGGCCGCACGTGACGTCGACCAGCTTCTTCCCGGCCAAGCCCTTGGGTTGCTACGGCGACGGCGGCGCCGTGATGACAGACGATGCCGAACTCGCCGACATCATGCGCAGCATCCGCATCCACGGCCACGGCAGCGACAAATACGACAATGTCCGCATCGGCCTCGCCTCGCGCCTCGATACCATCCAGGCGGCGGTGCTGATCGAGAAGCTCAAGATATTCCAGGACGAGATCGAGACCCGCAACAAGGTCGCCGCCCGTTACGCCGAAGGCCTCGCCGACGTCTGCGCCGTGCCGACCGTGCCGGAAGGTTATACCTCTGTGTGGGCGCAGTACACGATCCGCGTGCCCGGCGGCCGCCGCGATGCCTTTGCCGAGGCGTTGAAGGCCGAAGGCGTGCCGACGGCGATCTATTACCCCATCCCGCTGCACCGGCAGCAGGCTTACAAGCATTTCCCGGTGGGCAAGGCCGGCGTGGCCGTCAGCGACCGCATCGCCGGCGAGGTCATCGCCCTGCCGATGCACGCCTATCTCGAGCCCGAGGTCCAGGACCGGGTTATCGACGTGGCACGCCGCGCCCTCAAAAAGTGAGTTTTTCGAGACGGATTTTGCCGTCCGGCCCGCATCTTTGAAATATCTTCGACTGCCCCGGGGGGCTGGAATACACTAGGTATTCGGGCTCAATCATTCCGAGGCCGTTCTGATGAATTGGCGTCACCAACATATCCGGTTGCGCCGGCTCGAGGCCGAGGCCATCGGCATCCTGCGCGAGGCCGTGGCCGAGTTCAAAAACCCGGTCATGATGTACTCGATCGGCAAGGACTCGAGCGCGATGCTGCATCTCGCGCTGAAGGCCTTCGCCCCGGCCAAGCTTCCATTCCCGCTGCTGCACATCGACACGACCTGGAAATTCCGCGAGATGATCGCCTTCCGTGACGATACGGTGGCGCGGCATGGACTCGACCTCTTGGTGCACACCAATCCCGAGGGGCTCGCGCGCGGCGTCTCGCCGATCGCCTCCGGCTCGGCCGTGCACACGCAGGTCATGAAGACGGAAGCACTGCGTCAAGCGCTCGACAGATGGCAGTTCGATGTCGCCTTCGGCGGCGCGCGCCGCGACGAGGAAAAGAGCCGCGCCAAAGAGCGCATTTTCTCCTTCCGCTCGGCCAATCACGGCTGGGATCCGCGCGGTCAGCGCCCCGAACTGTGGCATCTGTTCAACACGCGCATCAAGCCGGGCGAGTCGATGCGCGTCTTTCCGCTGTCGAATTGGACCGAGCTCGACGTGTGGGAATACGTACGCCTCGAGAATATCCCGGTGGTGCCGCTGTATTTTGCGAAGCCCCGGCCGGTGGTCGAGCGTGACGGCGCGCTTATCATGGTCGACGACAATCGTCTGCCGTTGTTGCCGGACGAAGTGCCGCGCACGGTGAGCGTGCGCTTCCGCACGCTCGGCTGCTATCCGCTGACCGGGGCGATCCGGTCGACCGCCGACACGCTCGATGCCGTCATTGACGAGATGCGCGCATCGACGACCTCGGAACGCCAGGGTCGGCTCATCGATCACGACGAGAGCGGCTCGATGGAGAAGAAGAAGCGCGAGGGCTACTTCTGATGCTCGAAGTCGCAACGCGAGCGCAGCCCATCGCCGCCGACGATGCCGCCACACGGCCGGCGCTGCGGTTTCTGACATGTGGTTCGGTCGACGACGGCAAATCCACACTGATCGGGCGGCTGCTCTACGAGCAGAATCTCATTTTCGACGACCATCTCGCCGCGCTCGAACGCGACTCCAAAAAGCATGGCACCAACGGCGCCGACGTCGACTTTGCGCTGTTGCTCGACGGGCTCGAGACCGAACGCGAGCAGGGCATCACCATTGATGTTGCGTACCGGTACTTTTCGACGCCGCGGCGCTCCTTTGTCGTCGCCGATACGCCCGGCCACGAGCAGTACACGCGCAACATGGCGACCGGCGCCTCCAATGCCGACCTCGCGGTGCTGCTGGTCGATGCCCGCAAGGGGCTTCTCGCCCAGACGCGGCGGCACGCGATCATCGCCAGCCTGCTCGGCATCCGCTATGTCGTGCTGGCGGTGAACAAGATCGACCTCGTCGGCTACGATGAGGCCGTCTTCGCCGGGATCGCCTCGGGCTTCGCCGATTTCGCGGCGCAACTCGGCTTCAAGGATATCCGCGCCATCCCGATGTCTGCGCGCGACGGCGACAACGTGTCGACATTGAGCGCTCAAACGCCCTGGTACGAGGGCCCCCACTTGCTCGATCACCTCGAGACGATCGACGTCGAGGACGATCGCGCGGAGAAGCCGTTCCGCATGCCGGTGCAGTGGGTCAACCGGCCGAACCTCGATTTCCGCGGCTTCGCCGGCACCATCGCGGGCGGCAGCCTGAATGTGGGCGACGAAATCGCGGTGCTGCCGTCCGGCCAGACCAGCCAGGTCCGCGCCATCCTCTCCGCCGGAGTCGACGTCGACGCCGCGGAGGCGGGCGACGCGGTCACCGTGACGCTTGCCGATGAGATCGACATTGCGCGCGGCGACATGCTCGCCGGCTTGCGGGACCGGCCACAGGTCGCCGACCAATTCGCCGCGCACCTTGTCTGGATGGCGCGCGAGCCGCTGCAGCCCGGGCGCAGCTATTTGATGAAGCTCAATCACGCGACCTTGGCGGCGACGGTGACCGAGCTCAAGCACAAGGTCGACGTCGACACGCTGAACAAGCTCGCGGCGAAGACGCTCAGCTTTAACGAGGTCGCGGTCTGCAATCTGTCGATCGCGCGGCCGGTCGCCTTCGATCCGTACGCTGCCAACCGCGACACCGGCGCCTTCATTCTCATCGACCGTTACACGAACGAAACCGTCGCGGCCGGCACCATCGATTTCGCACTGCGCCGGGCGACGAACGTTCACGTCCAGAACATCACCGTCAGCAAGGCCGCGCGTTCGCAGCTCATGCAGCACAAACCGGCGGTGCTCTGGTTCACCGGCCTGTCGGGGGCTGGCAAATCGACGGTCGCCAATCTGGTCGAGGCGGCCCTTCACGAACGCGGCATTCACACGCTGATGCTTGACGGCGACAATGTGCGTCACGGGCTGAACAAGGATCTCGGCTTTACCGAAACCGACCGCGTCGAGAACATCCGCCGCATCGGCGAGGTCGCCAAGCTGATGACGGATGCCGGCCTGATTGTCTTGTGCTCGTTCATCTCGCCGTTCCGGGCGGAACGGCAGATGGTGCGCGAACTGCTGCCCGAGGGCGAATTCATCGAGGTCTTCGTCGATACGCCGCTGGATCAGTGCATCGCGCGCGATCCGAAAGGGCTTTACCGGCGGGCTCAGGCCGGCGAGATCAAGAATTTCACCGGCATCGACCAGCCCTATGAAGCGCCGGAGAAGCCCGAGTTGCATTTGAACGCGGGCGACGAGTCGCCGGAAGCGCTGGCCGCGCGGGTTGTCGACGATCTCGTGCGCCGGAACTTGTTCTAAGTCGGCTTGCTCTCCAGAGAACGAATGTGGAGTGCGCGGGTATTTGTTATCGCTATGCCGCCCCGAAATTCGCGTACCAAAGCCTGTCTTGTCGACCGGCATCGTCCGAAGCGCAGCTCGCTGTCCGGTAAGAACCAAGTAATATCACACCGCTCCGGCACCGTCGCGTGGTTCTATAATTCGGTACCCTCCAGCCGCGGGCCCGCATTCGGCCGATGCCACAGCGAAGAAGTTTTGCCGGTCCGTTCCGGGTGTTCCTCTCGACGTGGCGGCGGCTTCCCGACAGCGTCTACGTCGAACTTGTCGACATCGTCTACAGCAACGCGCGGCCGACCGTGTTCGTCGGCGTGGCCATGGTTTGCGATGGCGTGCTGATCGGGTTCAAGAATAAGGACGCGCTGGCCCTGGCGATCACGGCGGTGGCGGCGGTGATCGTCACGCTCCGGTTGGTCACGTTCCGGACCTATGCAAACCGCACTCTGCGCCAATCGGCCGAGGTCGCGCGGCTTTGGGAACGGCGCTATGCCGCCGGCAGCCACACCTTCGCTGCGGCGCTTGGCTTGCTGAACCTCCGTGCGATGACAGCCGGCGATCCTTTGGACGCCATGCTAGCGACGGGCCTGGTCTTCGGTTATGGCTGCGGGCTGGTATCGCGCGTTTCCTCGCGGCCGATCATCTGCTTCACCAGTCTCTTGCTTTCGGCTGCGCCAACCGCTGTCGGCTTCACCTTCTATATCCGAAGCGCGACCGCCTCCTTTGAAATGGAGGCCTATCTTTTACAGCTGGTCCTGACGGTAGGCTTCGTTTTTGCGGCGTTCGAAACCGTCAATTCCGTTTACGCGACGACCTTGCAGCAAATCGAGAGCAAGCACGACTCGATCATGTTGGCGGGACGCGACGTGCTGACCGGTCTGCCCAATCGCACGTTGCTGAATGCGCGGCTGAACGAGGAGATCATGCGGGTCGTCAACAACAGCTCGGGCCTCGCTTGCCTCTTTCTCGATCTCGATTTGTTCAAGGAGGTCAACGATCGGCTCGGCCACGCGGCCGGCGATGCCGTGCTGCGTGAAGTGGCGGAACGCCTGTCGCATATCCTGCGCGTCGGCGATACGGCCGCGCGCGTCGGCGGCGACGAGTTCATCGTCTTGCAGACCGGCGTCAAAGACGCGGAGGAAGCGCGGGTTCTGGGAGCGCGCATCGTCCGCGCCATCAGCGCCCCATACGAATATGCGCACCAACCGGTGCGGATCGGCGGCAGCGTCGGCATCGCCATCGCGCCACGCGACGCTCGTGACGAGCAGACGCTGATCGCCTGCGCGGATGCCGCCCTCTATCGCGCCAAGGCGCGGGGGCGCGGCAACGTCGTCGTGTGGGGCGATCCCGATTCCGCCGGATGATGCGGAAGCCGGCGGGCGGTCACACGCGCTTGTAGATGTCCTCGAGCCGGACGATGTCGTCCTCGCCGAGATAGCTGCCGGTCTGCACTTCGATCAACTCGAGCGGGATGCGGCCCTGATTGGCGAGGCGGTGCACGCTGCCGATCGGAATATAGACCGACTCGTTCTCGTGCACCGATCGCACCACGACGAGGTCCTCGACGGCTACAACGGCCGTAAGCCGATGGTCGGAATGCACGACGCAGTTGCGTTGCGTTTCTGTTTGGCTGTGCGTGAGCATAGCCAATGCCAGCTGAGCCGTAGCGGTCACCACACGCGTTTGATCACGCCGGTGCCGGCGTAGGTTTGCGAGTGGCTCGAAAACTCTCCATCAAATTGTGCGGCGATTGCCCAGTTGTTGGCTAGTCTCAACTCTGCGCCCGCTGTGAGGAGCGCGAGATCGCTTGGCCCCATCGTAGTATTCACAGTGAAATTTGAGCCGGGGAGGGTTTGAAAAAAGGGGTTTATGGTCGGATCGTTCGAATGGTCGTGTCCCCAGGCTAAACGGCCGCGCGCCAGCAGCATCTGGCCGGATGCAAGCGCAAGGGGCTTATCGACCCACGCGCCAAGCTCGATGCGGGTCGCGGTGATGTTGCGCGCTTCGTATGACAAGGCGAATGCGCCGGCCCCGGACTGGGCGACCTCGCCATACGAAGGTGTGTGGAAAGTCTGTAGCTGCAGGGCGCCATAAGGTGTGATGCCGAGCCAAGGGGTCCTTAGGCGATAGCCGCCTTCGAGTCGGGCGCCGAACCCTTGCGCATGAAAGCTAGCGTGCAGTCGCTCGCTGCCGACAGCGGTAACTGCGCGATCGGTGCGCATGTCATGCCAAGAATAGGCTAGCGCTCCAGAGATATAAGCGGGGCCGAAAGTGTGCGAGGCATAGCCGCCAATTTGAAAGGCGTTACCGCCGCCGTTGCCCAGCCCGTTAGCGAGACCCCAGGAAGTGCCTCCACCGGCAAGAGCGAAGCCTAGCGTGGTTTGGCTGTCGAATTTATACTCTGCGCCGGCCGCTATCCCATAAGCACGCGCATTCGTACTTGCGGTACCGATGTCGGCTTGGCTGCTGCGGTGCGTGCTGCCGCCATAGCCAGCGGCCCAAACGCTCCAGCGCGAAGTGAAGGTGGTGGCTAACTCCGCTTTTACCGGCACAGCCGCGGCGTAGGCTTCCGCGATCTCGCGCGGGAAATCGGCTTCCGTGGCGAAGCCGGTCGATGCACCCGACGCGTCAGGCTGGTTCGAAGGCGGGCCGCCCGTTGGATGGAGCATCACTGACAGAAAGCCATTCATTAATTGCATGCCGGCAATCGGTGCTCCCCCGGGCGTCATGCCGGCAAGTTGGGTCAGCGAATCTGTCAGTTGCGTGCCTGTAAAGCCGAGTAAGGTGGCGAAGCCTTCATTCGGGACGGTGCCACCCATGATGGCGTTGTTAATGGCGTTTGCGACGTTTTGCTGATTGCCCGAAAAGCCTGGTGATATCGCAATCAACCCTGGGTCGAGAACAAGGAAGACGTTATTTGCATCGTAGGCCAAATGTGGGTTGCGGATGCCAGTAACGTTTCCAGAGGTGATCAAGTTTGCGAACGTTCCGGTCACGCCACCATTGGCAGCGATGATCGTGTAGGTGCCGGACAAGTAAGCGCCGTCAGCGAACGTTACTTTCGCGGTCCCGGTGACATTCGCGCTGCCGGTGACGTTTGTCTTAGAATACGCCGAATTCGATTGTCCTTGCACGAGATAGGTGGCGCCATTGCTAAAAACGAGATTGCCGGTGATTGTGAAAGTGCCTGGCGTTCCAGGCGCACCGGGCATCAACGTGCCGCCGTTCTGGACCGTGGTGCGGTTCACGCTGCCGGTGCCGCCGAAGGTCGCGCCGTTGATGACGGTGACAGCGCTGGTGCCATTCAATGCGCCTGTGATGAGCAGCGTACCGGCGTTCACAAGTGTCGCTCCGGAATAGGTACTTGTACCGGACAACGTCAGGGTGCTGGTTCCGTCGTGCACGAGCGAGCCGTTTCCGGTGATTGCACCGGCGAGTGCCTGGGCGGTTGTTTCGCTCAGCGTGAGCGTGCCAGCGCCACCAATAACGATGTTGCCGAGAATGGCAGATCCGGTTTGAAACGTCAGGCTGTTGCTACCGCCAGTGAAATTGATCGCATTGGTGCGCGTTTGCCCATCCCCGCTTAGTCCACCGGCAATTATTCCGCCGTTGCTAATCGAAAGGCCACTGCCGACGACGGCTTCCGCACCGCTGCCGTAGACGAAGGCCCCGGTGGTTGAATTGCGTCCTCCGTGGCCGCCGCTGCCGCCTACGATTGCGCCTGCATTGCTGATTGCGAGATTGTTGCCCGAGATGGCAATGCCGCCGCGCCCTGGAGCAAGGCCGACTGTGCCGCCGCCGATTCCGCCCGTGATTGTACCGCTATTGATGATCGTCATGCCGCTTCCGACGAAAGCGGCGCCACCCGTGGCTCCAAAGCCGGCGAGGCGTCCGAAGCCGAACGCGCTACCGCCGTTCCCTCCGGCGCCACCAGCGCCACCCCTGAGAATGCCGAAGTTACTGAACGTGCCGCCGGTGCCGGCGAAGGCGATGCCGCTGCCGCCGCTGCCGCCGCTGCCGCCGCCGCTGGTCTGGCTTTGACCGCCGCCGCCGCCGTTGCCGCCCGAAACCAATCCAAAGTTGATGTAGTTGATGCCCGCGCCGTTCACCACGACACCGTAGCCGGCGGCGCCGCCACCTCCGCCGCCCCAGGAGGCGTTACCGCCGTTGCCGCCAGCGCCACCATTGACCGTCACGGTGTTTGTTGTGTCTACGGTGACGACTGCGCCGTGCACGCCACCGCCACCGCCACCACCGCCTTGGTTGCCGACACCGCCCGCACCGCTGCTACCAGCCGCACCACCGCTGCCAGGGTTTGCGCCGCCGTTGCCGCCATGTCCGCCTGTGGCCCCGGAACCGCCGCCGCCGCCACCGCCGCCCCCGATGCCGGCGTCCCCATCGCCGCCGATGCCGCCGACTCCCGTCACTGAATCGGTGCCGCCACCGCCTGGAGCGGCAGCATTGCCAGAGCCGCCGGGGCCGCCATCTGCCATTGCTTCAGACGCGACGCACACTACCTGAGCAAAAACCGCCACGCGCGCTAGCATTGCGGCGAAACGGCGTCGTCTCCTCGCACCGCCGATTGTCTCAGACGTCATGGACGATTTCTGCATCCGTCGCCCTGTCGAGATCCGGCGCGAATATCTGCGCCTTGTGCCGCTGCAAAAGTAAACGTGTGCTGTGCGTGCGCAAGCCGCACATTGCTACCTCCGCGAAAGATATTCGAAAGCGGACGTGGCTGCGAACAGGAGCGACCTGCCGTGCGCCGCTCCTGACGGTCCATATGACGCCCCACTCCGCTGTCCAACCATCACAAATGTGAAACAGCGCGTCATCGCGTTGACGTTCATGCGGCGCGGATCGGCGGCGACGAGTTCATCATGCTGCAGAGCGGCATCAGGGGGTCGATGAAGCGCGGCTGCTGGCGCACCGGATCATTCGCAGCCTCGGCGCGCCCGTTGTGCACGATGGCCGGGAGATGCATGTCGGCGCGAGCATCAGCATAGCTCTCGCGCCTCAGGACGGGATGGGTCCGCAGACGCTGTCGTCGCGCGCCGATGCCGCGCTATATCATGCCAAACGCCAGGGCCGGGGCAGTGTCGCCGTGTGGAAAACGTCCGCCGATGCAGAAGTGGCCGTGCCGACGGCGCAATGCCGGGCGGACGGTGACCTACCGACGCTGAAGCATACGTCGCGCATCGTCGCGTAGACGAGGCGGCACCAAGCAACGTTCGGCGCTAGACGCGCTTGTAGATGTCCTCGAGCCGGACGATGTCGTCCTCGCCGAGATAGCTGCCGGTCTGCACTTCGATGAGCTCGAGCGGGATGCGGCCCTGATTGGCGAGGCGGTGCACGCTGCCGATCGGAATGTAGACCGACTCGTTCTCGTGCACCGATCGCGTCGTTTCGTTGACCGTAACCTCGGCGGTGCCGCGCACGACGATCCAATGCTCGGAGCGGTGGCGGTGTTTCTGCAAGGAGAGGGTGCCGCCCGGCGTCACGACGATGCGTTTGACCTGAAAGCGGTCGCCATTGTCGATCGACTCATAATAGCCCCAAGGCCGGTGGCCGCGCTTATGCTCGGTCGCTTCCTTGCGGTTGTCGGTCTTGAGCTTGGCGACGAGGTCCTTGACCTCCTGTGAGCGCGCGCGGGGGACGACCATCACGGCGTCCATGGTTGACACCACGACGAGGTCCTCGACGCCTACAACGGCCGTAAGCCGATGGTCGGAATGCACGACGCAGTTGCGCGCATCCATCGTGACCACCGGGCCCTGCAACACGTTGCCCTGATTGTCGCGCGGCGTGATGTCGAACAACGCGTCCCAACTGCCGATGTCGGACCAGCGGAACGTGCCCGCGATCACCGCCGCACGGTCGGTCTTTTCCATCACCGCGTAGTCGATCGACTTCTGCGGCGCACGCGCGAAAGCAGCGGGATCGAGGCGCAGGAAGCCGAGATCGTCCGTGGCGTCGGCGGCAGCCGCTTCGACGGCGCTCGCCATTGCCGGTTCGAGCCGCGCCAGCTCGTCGAGCATGACGTCGGCCCGGAATAGGAAGTTGCCGGAATTCCACAGATAGCCGTCCATCACGTAACGCGCGGCCGTGGCGGTGTCGGGCTTCTCGACGAACTGCTGCACCTTGCGCACGTCGCCGGCGCCGACCGGCTCGCCGGGCAGGATGTAGCCGTAGCTGGTCTTAGGCTCGGTCGGCTTGATGCCGAAGGTGACGATCGCCCCTTGCTCCGCGGCCGCGCGTCCACCCGCGCAGGTGACGCGGAAGGCCTCCGGATCGAGGATGATGTGGTCGGCGGCCAGCGCCAGAACCACGGCGTCGGGATCGCGCTGGCGCGCAATGGCGGTGGCGGCGGCGATGGCCGGGCCGGAGTCGCGGCGCAGCGGCTCGATCACCACCGTGACGTCGACCCCGATCTCCTCCGCCTGCCGGCGCGCGAAGAAATGAAAGTTCGGGCCGGTGATGACGATCGGCGGTCCGAACATGCCGTCCTTCACCCGCAGCAAGGTCTCCTGATAGGTCGACCGCTCGCCCACCAGCGGCAGGAACTGCTTGGGCAGCGCATCGCGGGAAACTGGCCAAAGCCGGGTGCCGGCGCCGCCGGCGAGCAGGATGGGGATGATAGGCGAGGACATAATAAGACGCACTCCGACTGGTCTATGGTCGGCCTTCGACGATTCGTCTTACGGCACTTCCGCGGGACTGGCTATCGGCATCGTGTCGAGTCGTTAAGACACTGAACAGGCAAGGAAAATCGGCCTCCTTCGGCCGGTGCAGCGATGCTCCAGAACATCCTCAAGGTCGGCGGCTTTACCCTGCTGTCCCGCATGACCGGTTTCGTGCGCGACCTCATTCTCGCCGCGGTTCTCGGCGCCGGCCCGGTCGCCGACGCCTTTTTCGTTGCCTTCCGCCTGCCGAACCACTTCCGCGCCATCTTCGCCGAAGGCGCCTTCAACACCGCTTTCGTCCCGGCCTACGCCCGGGTGCTGCAGCAGGGCGGCAAGGAGCGGGCGGGGCTGTTCGCCGACCGCATCTTCACCCTGCTACTGGCGAGCCAGATCGTGCTGCTCGTCGCCGCGCTGGTCTTCACCGGCAGTGTGATCGAACTGCTGGCGCCGGGCTTTGCCGGCGATCCCGCGCGCTTCCCGCTCGCGGTCGAGCTGACGCGCATCACCTTTCCCTATCTGCTGCTGATCACTTTGGTGACGCTCTACGGCGGCATCCTCAATGCGCTGCACCGCTTCGCGACGCCGGCTGCGGCGCCGATCCTGCTCAACCTGTCGATGATCGTGACCTTGCTGTTGGTCGTGTTCTTCCCGACGCCCGGTCATGCCGCGGCCTGGGGCGTGATGATCTCCGGCATCCTGCAGGCGTTGCTGGTCGGCGGTGATGCGTGGCGGGTCGGCGTGCTGCCGGCCTTGCGCGCGTTCAAATGGGACGACGACGTCAAACGCTTCTTCAAGGCGCTGGGACCGGCGACCATCGGCTCGGCCGGCGTGCAGCTCGCGCTGTTTGCCGACACCATCATCGCCAGCTTCCTGCCCGCCGGCGCGGTGTCGGCGCTCTACTACGCCGACCGCATCAACCAGCTACCCATCGGTGTCATCGGTATCGCCGCCGGCACCGTGGTGCTGCCGGAGATGGCGCGCCGTCTCGCCGCCGGCGACGAGGCGGGCGCGGCCCATGCGCAGAACCGTGCCGTCGAATTCACGCTGCTCTTGTCGGTGCCGTGCATCGCCGCGTTCTTCGTGGTGCCCGATCTCATCATGCGCGGCCTGTTCGTGCGCGGTGCGTTCACCATCGCCGATGCGTCGGCGGCCGGTGCGACGCTCGCCGCCTATGCGGTCGGGCTGTTGCCCTTCGTCTTGATCCGCAGCGCGACCGCGACCTTCTTCGCGCGCAGCGACACGGCGACGCCGGTCAAGGCCGCCTTGATCGCGGTGGCCGTCAACATCGCGCTCAAGGTGCTGCTGATGGGGCCGCTCGCCCAGGTCGGCCTGGCGCTGGCGACAGCGATCGGCGCGTGGGTCAATCTCGGCCTGGTCATGTGGCTTGCCCACCGGCGGGGGCATGTGCGCATCGACGCCCGGCTGCGCGTGTCGATGTTCAAATTTGCCGTCGCCGGCCTCGTTCTCGCCGCGGTATTGTGGTTTGCCGACGCGCCGGTGCGGCAGTGGATCGCGCCCTGGCACGGGCCGCGCGATCTTGCCGCACTGGCGATCCTCGCCTGCCTTGGCGCGGTGGTTTATGGCGTCGCGGTGCTCGCGCTGTTCGGCCGGTCCTGGCTTCGGACATTTCGCGCCCGCCGCCGCGGTTAAAACGAAATTTCGTTCGTAGTTACGGATCCTCCCGCGTGGTGGACATGGTACCGCCTCGACGGTAAGGGGACAGATCGGGTTTTCGATGGGAATCACGATTTTGACGCGATCTAATTCGTCTATTGGGTTTACGCGCGCGGTATCGGGCTGGGCCGTCGCGATCGGGCTTGCGACCTTGGTCGCGAGCTGCGGCGAGCAGAAGCAGGCCGGTGGGCCGCCGCCGCCGGCCGTGACCGTCGCCCTGCCGGTCAAGCGTACGGTGTCCGACTTCGACGAATATGTCGGCCGCTTCACCGCCATCAATTCGGTGGAGGTGCGCGCGCGTGTCTCCGGTTACCTCGACAGCGTCGACTTCAAGGACGGTCAGCTCGTCAAACAGGGCGACCTGCTGTTCACCATCGACAAGCGGCCGTTTCAGAACTCAGTCGATCAGGCCCGCGCCACGCTGACGCAGGCGCGCTCCAATCTCGCCTTTGCCGAGTCCGACTTTCAGCGCGGCCAGCAACTCGTTCAGGACAAGACGATCACCTCGCAGGTGTTCGAACAGCGCTCGCAGGCCTACCGCAACGCCCAGGCTGCCGTCGCCGGCGCCGAGGCGGCGGTGAAGCAGGCCGAGCTCGATCTCGAGTTCACCGAACTTCGCGCGCCGATGGCCGGCCGTATCGGCGACCGCCGCGTCTCGCCGGGCAACCTGGTGACCGGCGGCTCCGGCGGCACGACCACGCTGCTCGCGACCGTCGTCTCGACCGACCCGATCCACTTCGAGTTCACCTTCGACGAAGCCTCGTATCTGCGGTACGAGCGGCTCGCCAGAACGGGCCAGGAAGACATCACCAGCCGCAATGCCGGCGTCGAGGTCGCGCTCAAGCTGATCGACGAAAAGGACTTCGGCCATAAGGGCCGCATGGACTTCATCGACAACGTCATCGATCGCGCGACGGGCACCATTCGCGGCCGCGCCGTCGTGCCCAATCCGAACGGCGTGTTCACGCCCGGCATGTTCGCGCGCGTGCGCGTGCCGGCTTCTTCGCCTTATGAAGGGTTGCTGGTGCCGGACGTTGCGATCGGCTCCGAGCAGGTGCGCAAATACGTTCTCGTCGTCGACGACACCGGCACGGCGCGGCAGAAATACGTGACGCTCGGCCAACTCGTCGGCGATCTGCGCGTGATCAAGGAAGGCGTCGCGGCCAACGACCGGGTGGTGATCAATGGTCTCGCCCGCGTGCGCCCCGGTCAGAAGGTCACCGCGCAGGAACAACAGGCGGCGCCCAAACCATCGGCTGCCAACACGGCGGCGCCCGCCAACAAGACCGACTGATCGACAGCAACATGCGCATTTCGCATTTCTTCATCGATCGTCCGATCTTTGCCTCGGTGGTGTCGATCATCATCATCATCCTGGGCGCCGTGTCCTATGGCCGGTTGCCGGTCGCGCAATACCCGGAGATCGCGCCGCCGACGATCAACGTCACCGGCCAGTATCCGGGCGCCAGCGCCGAAACGGTGGCCGAGACGGTGGTCGCGCCCATCGAGCAGCAGATCAACGGCGTCGAGGGGATGCTCTATATCTCCTCCAACTCGACCGCCGACGGCCGCTTCTCGATCGCGGTGACGTTCGACCTCGGCACCAATCTCGACACCGCCCAGGTGCAGGTGCAGAACCGCGTCGCCATCGCGCAACCGCGATTGCCGGCCGCCGTGCAGCAGGTCGGCGTGGTGGTGAACAAGTCCTCGCCCGACATTCTGATGCTGGTGAACCTCTATTCGCCGGACAAGTCGCGCGACCCGCTGTTCGTTTCGAACTACGCCAACATCCAGATCAAGGACGTGCTGACGCGTGTCGACGGCGTCGGTTCGATCACCGTGTTCGGCAGCCGCGATTACGCGATGCAGATCTGGATCGATCCGGACCGTCTGCAATCGCTCAATCTGACCGCCACGGACGTGACGCAGGCGCTCGCCGCGCAGAACGTGCAGGTCGCCTCCGGCGTGCTCAACCAGCCGCCGGTGCCGAACCAGCTCGCCTTTCAGGTCGCCGTGCGCACGCTCGGGCGCCTGAGCGATCCCAACGAATTCGCCAACATCGTCGTCAAGCAGACGCCGACGGCGGTGGTGCGCATCAAGGACATCGGCCGGGTCGAACTGGTCGCGCAGGACTATTCGTCGAACTCCTACCTCGACAAGAACGAGTCCGTGGCCCTCGCGGTGTTCCAGCGGCCGGGTTCGAACGCGCTCACGACCGGCGACAACATCGTCAAGACGATGCAGCAGATGTCGAAGGAGTTCCCGACGGGGGTCACCTACGGCATCTATTATAACCCGACCCAGTTCATCCAGGAGTCGGTCACCAACGTCATTCATACGATCTTCGAGGCCGTCATCCTCGTCGTGATCGTGGTCATCCTGTTCCTGCAAACCTGGCGTGCGGCCGTCATCCCGCTGCTGGCGATCCCGATCTCGCTCATCGGCACTTTCTTCGCGATGACGCTGTTCGGATTTTCGCTCAACAACCTGTCACTGTTCGGCCTTGTGCTTGCCATCGGCATCGTGGTCGACGATGCCATCGTCGTCGTCGAGAATGTCGAGCGCAACATCGCGGCGGGCTTGAATCCGCGCGAGGCGGCGCGCCGCACCATGGACGAGGTCGGCACCGCGCTCGTCTCGATCGCGCTGGTGCTCTGCGCGGTGTTCGTGCCGACGACGTTCATCACCGGCATCACGGGACAGTTCTACAAACAGTTCGCGCTCACCATCACGGCGGCGACGGTCATCTCGCTGCTGGTGTCGTTGACCCTGTCGCCGGCGATGTGCGCGCTGCTGCTGAAGCCGCACGAGACGCATGGCCGCGTACCCATTTGGGCGAGACCCATCCGCGGCTTCTTCGGCCTGTTCAATCGCGGCTTCGATGCGTTCGCGCACGGCTACGGCGCGATCGTCAAGCGCGCGGTGCGCTTCGCGGTGGTGATGCTGGTGGTCTATGCCGGCATTCTTGCGCTTGGCCTCAACGAATTCCGCCGCACGCCGCAAGGCTTCATTCCGCAAATCGACCGCGGCATCCTGATCATCTCCGCGCAATTGCCGCCGGGCTCCTCGCTCCAGCGTACCGACGAAGTGATGCGACGTGCCGCCGACCAGGTGCTGGCGACGCCGGGCGTCGCGCATGCCGTCGTCGTGGTCGGCTTCTCGGGCGCGACCTTCACCAACGCGCCGAATGCGGGCGCGATGTTCGTGGTGCTCGATCCGTTCGATCAACGCGCGCGCGATCCCAACCTCTCGTCGGGCGCGATCCAGCGGGCGCTGTTCGCCAAGATGGGTGCGATCCAGGAAGCCTTCATGGTTGTCGTGCAGCCGCCGCCGGTGTCCGGCATCGGCAATGCCGGCGGCTTCCGTATGATGGTCGAGGATCGGTCGGGCTCCGGCCTCGCGGCGCTTCAGGGCGCCGTCTACGCCATGATGGGCCGCGCGGCGCAGACGCCGGGCCTGCAGCAGGTGTTCTCGCTGTTCGAGATCTCCACGCCGCAGCTCTACCTCGACATCGACCGCGTCAAGGCGCAGCTGCTCGGCATCAACATCGCCGACGTGTTCTCGACCCTGCAGGTGCAGATCGGTTCGCTCTATGTGAACGACTTCAACTTGTTCGGCCGTACGTTCCGTGTGCAGGCGCAGGCCGATGCGGCGCATAGGCTCGAGCCGAAGGACGTGTTGGCGCTGCGCGTGCGCAACAGTTCGGGCGGCACGGTGCCGATCGCTTCCTTCGCCACGGTGCGGGACATTTCCGGTCCGTACCGCGTGCCGCGCTACAACCTTTATCCGGCGGCCGAGCTCGACGGCTCGGCGGCGCCTGGCTACAGCCAGGGGCAGGCGATCGAGATGATGCAGCAGATCGCGGCCCAGACCCTGCCGCCGGGTTTCAGCTACGAGTGGACGACGCTCGCCTTCCAGCAGATCCGCGCCGGCAGTACTGCGATGTTCGCCTTCGTCCTGGGCGTTGCCTTCGTGTTCCTGGTGCTGGCCGCGCAGTACGAAAGTCTGCTGCTGCCGATGTCGGTCATTCTCATCGTGCCGATGTGCCTGGTGGCGGCGATCCTCGGCGTGCAGTTGCGCGGCCTGGACAACAACATCCTCACGCAGGTCGGCTTCATCGTGCTGATCGCGCTCGCGGCGAAGAACGCCATTCTGATCGTCGAGTTCGCCAAGCAGCTCGAGGACGAGGGGCGGGACCGCTTCGAGGCGGCGGTCGAAGCCGCGCGTCTGCGTCTGCGGCCGATCCTGATGACCTCGCTCGCCTTCATCTTCGGTGTGGCGCCGCTGGTGTGGGCGATCGGTGCCGGCGCCGAGCTGCGTCAATCGCTCGGCACGGCGGTGTTCTACGGCATGATCGGCGTCACCGCGTTCGGCTTGATCTTCACGCCGGTGTTCTACGTCGTGTCGCGCTGGATCGCGCTGCGTCGCGAGCGCGGCCGCGTGCAGTCGGAGCCGGCTGAATAGATATAAATCGAGGGAGTGCGCCATGGCGTCGACGAAGTTCGGATTCGGTCAACCGGTCACCCGAAAAGAGGACGATGCCTTGGTGCGCGGCGCCGGCCGTTACGTCGCCGACGTGGCGCCGGAAGGCGCGCTGCATGCTTTCGTGCTGCGCTCGCCGCACGCCCATGCGCGGTTCAGGATCGAAGACATTGCCCGCGCCCGCGGTATGAAGGGCGTGCGGGTCATTCTCACCGCCGACGATGTTGCCGATCTCAATCCCATGCCGACACCCGGCATTTTTCCCGGCGGCGATATCAAGGTGCCGCCTTATCCCGTGCTCGCCAAGGACGTGGTGCGCCATGTCGGCGACATGGTCGCCTTCGTCGTCGCCGATACGCTCGACATCGCCCGGGACGCGGCCGAGGCGATAGCGGTCGATTGGGAGCCGCTGCCGCATGTGATCGGCGCGCTCGACGCGCTGGCGCCGAATGCGCCCAAGGTCTGGCCGGACCGTACCAATCTCGTGTTCGAAACCGAGATGGGCGATGCCGCCGCGACCAAAGCCGCCTTCGCCGGCGCGGCGCGCACGGTGAAGACGACCATCGTCAATCAGCGTCTCGTGACGAATTACATGGAGACGCGCGGCGTCATCGCCGATTACGACGGCGAGCGCTATACGCTGACGCTGACCAGCCAGGGGCCGCATCTCATCCGTGACATCATCGCCGAGGCGGTGATGAAGCTGCCGGCCGACAAGATGCGCGTGATCACGCCGGCCGATGTCGGCGGCGGTTTCGGCACCAAGGCGTTTCCTTATCGCGAATATGCGCTGGCGGCGGTGGCGGCCGAGCGGACGCGCAAGCCGGTCAAATGGGTTGCCGACCGCGCCGAGCATTTCCTCGGCGACAGCCATGGCCGCGACAACGTCTCGACCGCGACGCTCGCCTTCGACGACAAGGGCCGCATTCTCGCGCTCGAACTCGACATCGTCGCCGACATGGGCGCGTATCTGTCGTGCTACGCGCCGTACATTCCGTGGCTTGGCATGGGCATGGCGACCGGCGTCTACGACATTCCAGTCGCGCATGCGCGGCTGCGCGGCACTTACACCAACACCGTGCCGGTCGATGCCTATCGCGGCGCTGGGCGTCCCGAGGCGTCCTACCTCATCGAGCGCGCCGTCGATCATGCGGCGCGCGAACTCGGCATCGCGCCCGACGTGCTGCGGCGGAAAAACGTGATAAAGCCGAAGGCGATGCCGTATCGGACGCCGACCGGCAAAGTCTACGACTCCGGCGATTTCGCCGGCACATTGGCGCGTGCGCAGGAGCTGATCGATTGGGCCGGCTTCAACAAGCGCGCGGCGGCGGCCAAGCGCGCCGGCAAATTGCGCGGCATCGGCATCGCCACGTATGTCGAGGCTTGCGGCAATAACGGACCTGAGACGGCGACGCTGCAGCTCGACCGCGACGGCGGCGTCACGCTGCTGATCGGCTCGCAGGCGTCGGGGCAGGGGCATCAGACCTCCTACGCGCAGCTCGTCGCCGACCGGCTCGACCTGCCGCCGGACAAAGTGCGCGTCATCCAGGGCGACACCGATCGCATCGCGACCGGCGCCGGCACCGGCGGTTCCAGCTCGATTCCGGTCGGCGGCGTCGCCGTCGACCGCGCCGGCAGGACGCTCGGCGAGCAGCTCAAGCAGCTCGCCGCCGATGCGCTGGAGGCAAGCGCGGGCGACATGGAGATCGCCGACGGCGGCGTGCGCGTCGCCGGCACCGACCGCGCTATCTCCTTCGCCGATCTGGCCACGCATCCGGCGGCGACGCCGGACAAGCTCGTCGCCGCGGAAGAATTCGGCGTCGAGCCGGCGACGTTTCCGAACGGCACGCATATCGTCGAGGTCGAGATCGATCCCGATACCGGCGCGACGGCGATCGTCGCTTACGTGATCGTCGACGACTTCGGCGCGACGCTCAATCCGCTCCTGCTCGAAGGCCAGGTGCATGGCGGCACGGTGCAGGGCATTGGCCAGGCGCTGTTGGAGGACACCGTCTACGACAAGGGCTCGGGGCAGCTCGTGTCCGCCTCGTTCATGGATTACGCCATGCCGCATGCGCAAGACGCGCCGGACTTCGTGTTCGAGACGCGCAACGTGCCGTGCAAGACCAATCCGCTCGGCGTCAAGGGCGCGGGCGAGGCCGGCGCCATCGGTTCATGTCCGGCGGTCATGAATGCGGTCATCGACGCGCTCGACCGCGCCTACGGCATCCGCGCCATCGACATGCCGGCGACGCCGGTGAAGATCTGGACCGCGATCCAACAGGCCAGGCAAAAGGCGGCGTGACGCACTACGGCGCGGCGCACCTACCTTTCCCCGCGGGCATGACGGAGCAAGGTGCGGGGCATAGCCCGGACTACTGCGCCTTCTTCGTCACCGTCGTCGGCTGCGCCGGCAGTGCCTTCAGATAGGCCGCGATCGCCTCGCGGTCCTGCGGCGTCAAGCGGCTGGTGCTGTTGCGCACGACCTCGCCCATCTCGCCGCCGACGGTGCCGCCTTGCGGCAGGTCGCCGGTCGCGAGCAGGTCGGCGATGTCGGCGGCGCTCCAGTCGGCAAGGCCGCTCTTGTCCGGCGTGAGGTTGCCGGCGACGAGGTCGCCGACCGGCATGCGCGCGCCCGAGAGCCAATGGTCACGCTCGACCGCGCCGAACGCGTTGCGCGGCGTATGGCATTCGCCGCAATGCGTGAGCGCCTCAACGATGTAGGCGCCGCGGTTCCAGGTCATGTCCTTATCCGGGACTTGCTTGTATTCGCCGGCCGTGAAGTAGAGCCACTTCCACGGCGCGAGCGTGGCACGTATCGAGAAGGGAAAGCGCAGCTCGTGCGGGCGGCTCGGTTTGTTAGAGGGCGGCACGGTCTTGAGATAAGCGCGCAAGTCCGCGACGTCCTGCGCCGACATCTTGGTGTAGGCCGTATAGGGAAACACCGGATAGAGATGCTGGCCGGACGGCGACACGCCCTCGCGCAGCGCGCGCGCGAACTCGGCATCCGACCAGCGGCCGATGCCATGCTCGGGATCGGGCGTGATGTTCGGCGCATAGAAGGTGCCGAACGGCGTCTTCAGCGCGGGGCCACCGGCGAGCGCCGGGCCGCCTGGCTCGGTGTGGCAGGCGTAGCAGCCGGCGGCATCGAAGATGTATTTGCCCCGCTCGGCCGACAGCGGCGGCTGTTGTGCGTGCGCCGTGGCGGTGAAGGCGGCCACGGCGCAGACGACGCTAAGAAGGCGGCCCGTCGTGGTCATCGCGTCCGCTTTGCACTGAGCCGCCGCGTACGAGAGTGCCCTCTCCCCGCGGGGGAGAGGGCGTCAGCCGTGTGCGAGGCGCCGCTTCGTCCCGGCTCAACCACGCCTCATTCCTCGAAACGGAACTTGCCGCCGCTCTTCTTCGGCCCGCCGTGGCAGGCGCCGCACGCCTCGGCGACCTTCGGCCACTGCGCCTTCACGGCCTCGACGTTGCCGCTCTTGGCGGCCTCGCCGATGGCGGTGGTGGCGGCGATCAGGTCGCTCGTGGCTTTGTCGAACTCGGCGCGCTGGCTCCAGATTTCCGGCTTGGCCCGCGTGGTCGGCACCGCCTCGCGGCCGCTGCCCGGCGGGAACAGCGTGGCGAACTTTTTCAGCGCATCGACGGCCCCGGCGGCCTTGGTCGCCACCGCGGCGACATCGGTGCTGTTGCCGCGCGCCACCTGCGAGATGTCGCGATAATAGTTGGGCCAGAGGTGGTCCATAATGTCCTCGCGCGCCTTGGCCACCTCGGCCGGCGTCTGCGCCCAGGATACGGAGATCGCAGTGGAGAACGCAGCCACGGTTCCGGCAAGCGCCAGCGCTGAGACGATTCGGATCATCAAGTGAACCTCCGGGGTTTCAGTCGGATCATGGATGGCTGCGGAACAAGGCGGCCCGCGCTCTCACCGCATAGTCGCAGGCGCGACGCGCGCGGCAAGGCGGCATTGTCCCGCATCTGCACAAAATCCCGTGAAAGTGGTGCGACAATGGCCTCCGGCCCGATCCTCGTGCCCGGGGCTCCGGCAATGGCGCCGGACGCGCACCACCCATGTGCCGAGAATAACCCCGCAGACAGGCGCATTATTCGCGGCTAGTTATGGCAATGCTCCCGCCGCCGGGATTCGAGGGGAATGTTTCTATTCAAGGCCATCGGCCTCAAGCTGTTTTCCGCGCTTCTGTTCGCCATGATGTCGGCCCTGGTGCGACAGCTGGGTGACGTCGCCCCGGTCGGCCAACTCGTCTTCTTCCGTTCCGCCTGCGCCATCCCGCCGGTGCTGCTCATCTACGCGCTGCGCGGCGAGCTGATGGCGACGCTCTATACCAAGCGTCCTTTGGGGCAGCTCGGCCGCGGCCTGCTCAGCATCTGCGGCATGTTCTCCAACTTCTCGTCGCTGACGCGTCTGCCGCTCGCCGACGCGACGGCGCTCGGCTTCGCCTCGCCCTTGATCACGGTGGCGCTTGCGGCCGTGATCCTCAAGGAGAAGGTGCGTTTCTTCCGCTGGGCCGCTGTCATGGTCGGATTCGTCGGCGTCATCGTGATGCTGATCCCGCATCTCGACGTGAGCCATTACGCGGGCGTTGCCGGCGCGACCGCGGCCGCGGGCGCGGCCTTCGCCATCTTCTCGGCCTTCTGCAATGCCGGCACCGTCATCCAGACGCGCCGCCTCACGCAAAGCGAGACCACGTCATCGATCGTGTTCTATTTCTCGCTCGCCACGACCTGCGCCGGCGCGGTGACTTTGCCTTTCGCCTGGTACACGCCGACGATGTCGGAGCTGTTGATGCTGATCTCGCTCGGCGTGCTCGGCGGCCTCGCGCACATCTTTCTCACCGAGAGCTACCGTTACGCCGCCGCCTCGGTGATCGCGCCGTTCGATTATTCGTCGCTCTTGTGGGCGGTGCTGCTCGGCTACTGGATGTTCGGCGAACTGCCGCAGGCGCTGGTCTATCTCGGCTCGGCCATCGTTGTTTGTGCCGGCCTGTTCGTGATCTTCCGCGAGCGTCAGCTCGAGATGAGGCGACGCGCGGAAGCAGGGCTGGAGCCGTAGGGTGTGCAAAGGCGCGTTTTTAACGCGCCGTGCGCACGCTCAGCGTTTTTGGCAGAGGCTGACGTGGGCACGGCGCGATCGCGCCTTTGCCCACCCTACAAACAGCCGGTTACCGAAACGCCTTGAAGGTGATGATGGTGTGGGTGTCCTTGATGCCGGGGATCACCTGCACCTTCTCATTCACGAAATGGCCGATGTCGGTATTGGCGTCGACATAAAACTTCACCAACAGATCGTAGTCGCCGGCGGTGGAATAGATCTCGGACGCGATTTCGGCTTCGGCGAGCGCATTGGCGACCTGATACGACTTGCCGAGGTCGCACTTGATCTGAACGAAGAAGGGGGTCATTCCGAAGCCTCCGCCCGATCGCGGGACCGCCCCGGATCGGCTTGATGAAGTTTGCCGCGTCGCGGCTGATTTAACCGCAATCCAGCAAAAACGCGACTGTCTGGCAAGGCGCGCGGCTCCGGAGTGGCGGCCGCGCAGGACTTGCCTTGGCGCCCGCCGGGGAATAGGTAACCCGCCAGCAATCTCGTGGGGTGTCCGGCTTGCCGGGCTGAGAGGCTGAGTGGCCAACCCAACGAACCTGATCCGGGTCATGCCGGCGGAGGGATTTGAGATGCACCTGCCCGAAACTGCGATGCGCGATGCCGTGCCGGAAATGGCCGGTGCCCTGTTGGCGCAATTGCGCGCGCGCGCGCCGCGCGTGCATTGCATCACCAACGCGGTCGCTCAGAACTTCACCGCCAATGCGCTGCTTGCCGCCGGCTGCGTGCCGTCGATGACCTTGTCGGCCGACGAAATCGGCGGCTTCGTGGCCTCCGCGCACGGCCTGCTGGTCAATCTCGGCACCTTGGATGCCGAACGGCGGGCGGCGACGTCGATCGCTGTCGCCGCCGCGCATCAACACAAGCTGCCCTGGGTGCTCGATCCCGTGTTCGTCGACCGCAGCCCGGGCCGGCTTGCCTTTGCGCGTAACTTGGTCGCGCGCGGCCCGCGCGTGGTGCGGCTCAATCATCGCGAGTTCGAAGCGCTCGCCGATACCGCGGCAAAGCGCGAGAACGTGATGGCCTATGCCCGTGAGACGCGCACCATCGTCGCCATGTCCGGCGCGACCGATCTCATCACCGACGGTACACGCGCGGTCGGCATCGGCAACGGCCATATGTTCATGGCCAAGGTCACCGCCATGGGCTGCGCCGGTTCGGCCCTGGTCGGCGGCTTCCTCGCCGTCGAGCCGGACGCGCTGCGCGCGGCGGCCGCGGCGCTGCTGATGCTGGGCGTCGCCGGCGAACTGGCGGTGCGGCAGGCTCAAGGGCCTGGCAGTTTCGCGGCGGCGATCCTCGATGCGCTCAACACGCTCGACGCGCCGACCCTCATCGCTCATGCAAAGGTCGTCTGAATGACCACGGCAATCGCGCTCACCATCGCCGGCTCGGATAGCGGCGGCGGCGCCGGCATCCAGGCGGACCTGAAGACCTTCGCCGCGCTCGGCGTCTATGGTGCTTCCGTTATCGCCGCGCTGACCGCGCAGAATACCAAGGGCGTGACCGCGATCCACGACGTTCCGTCGAGTTTCATCACCGCGCAGATCGATGCGGTGTTCGCCGACCTCGACATCCGCGCCGTCAAGATCGGCATGCTGTCGCAAGTCGGCGCCATCGAAGCGGTGGCCACGGGTCTCGACCGCCACGCGGCGCAGAACATCGTGCTCGATCCGGTGATGGTCGCGACGTCCGGCGACCGGCTGCTTGCCGCGAACGCCGTCGCCGCGGTGCGCAAGCGGCTCATTCCGCGCGCGCTGGTGATCACGCCCAATCTGCCGGAAGCGGCGGCGCTGCTCGATCAGCCCGTCGCGCACGATGAAGCCGGCATGGAAGCGCAGGGCCGCGCGCTGCTCGCGCTCGGCACGCAAGCGGTGTTGATCAAAGGTGGCCACGGCAACGCGCCCGAAAGCGTCGATCTGCTTGTCACGGCGGAGGGCGTGACGCGGCTCGCCGCGCCGCGCATCGCGACGCAGAACACGCACGGCACCGGCTGCACGTTGTCGTCCGCCATCGCCGCGGAGCTCGCCAAGGGCCGCGATCTCTTCGCCGCCGTGCGCGAGGCCAAGGACTACGTCACCGACGCCATCGCCGCCGCCGACACTTTGCAGGTCGGTCACGGCCACGGTCCGCTGCATCACTTCCACGCGTTCTGGAAGAGCTGATGTCCGTGTAGCCGGGTGAAGCCAAGCGAAACCCGGGGTCGCGTTGCAATCTTGGAAGTCTCATCCCGGATTTCGCTACGCTCATCCGGACTACAAGCGACGAGCCGGATCATCTCACCCCGCGCGAAACGATAGCGCGGTATCGACGAGATTGCGCAGGGCATTCGAGCGCTCGGACTGCACGTAAGCAATGCCGAGCTGTGCGCTTATATCGACATCGGTGAGTTTGACGAAGGCGACGCTTTCCGGCCGCACATGCCGCATGCGCGCGGGCACGATGGCGATGCCGACCGAGGCCGCCACCAGATTGATGGTCGAAGAAAGTTGCGGCGCCTGCTGTACGATGCGCGGCTCGAATCCGGCGTGGCGGCAGGCGGCGACCACGGCATCGGAGAGGCCGGTGCCCTGGCGCCGCGCATAGCCGATGAAGCTCTCGCGGGCCAGCGCCTTAATTCTCGTCGACTTCCTGCCGGCGAGGGGGTGGCCGAGCGGCACGGCCACCATCATCGCGTCGCTCGCCAGCGTCTCGTACTCGATTGGGCTGCCGACGGGAACGGGCGGACGAATGAAGCCGGCATCCAGTTGCCCGTTGCGCAGCCGCTCCACCTGGATTTCGGTGTGCGCTTCCTCGAGCTCGAGTTCGACGTTCGGCCACTGCACGCGGAAGGCGGCGAAGGTCTTCGTCAGCACCGGACTGAAGGAGGCCGACTCGGTAAAGCCGACGCGCAGGCGCCCGACATTGCCGCCAGCGACCTGACGCACGAGCAAAGTCGCGCGCTCCACATGATCGAGGATCGAAGTCGTTTCGGCGAGGAAGGCGCGACCGGCCTCGGTGAGCACGACGCCACGCCCGGCGCGGGCGAACAGCTTCACGCCGAGTTCGGCCTCCAGCGCCTTGATCTGCTGCGTCAGCGGTGGCTGGGCGATGCCCAACCGGGCGGCGGCACGATGGATGTGCATTTCCTCGGCGGCGACACGGAAATAACGCAGGTGCCTGAGTTCCATTTGATATTCATAAAATATCAAAAACATAAAAACAATATATTGGATGTGATCTGTCGCTGGGGTCATGCTTGCGCAGCAAAGTCGGAACGCCATGGCCCAAGACCACATCGATACCCTGCGTAAGCTCGTCGCCGCCAAACGCGGCATCCTCATGCCCGGCGCCGCCAATGCGCTGTCGGCGCGCATCATCGCCGATCTCGGCTTCGAAGCGCTGTATCTGACCGGCGCCGGCTTGACCAACATGCATCTCGGTCTGCCGGACTATGCGTTCATGGATCTGACGCAGCTCGCCGAGCACACGATGGCGATCCGCGGCATCACCGACCTGCCGCTCGTCGTCGACGCCGACACCGGCTTCGGCAACGCGCTCAATGTCGGCCGCACGGTGGTGACGCTCGAGCGCGCCGGCGCCAGCGCGATCCAGATCGAAGATCAGGTGATGCCGAAGCGTTGCGGTCATTTCGACGGGCAGGAGGTGATCCCCGCCACGGAGATGGTCGGCAAGATCAAGGCGGCGGTCGACGCGCGGCGCGACGGCGTGCTGATCGTCGCACGCACGGACGCGCGTTCGGCGGAAGGCTTCGAGGCGGCGATCGAGCGCGGCCACAAATACATCGAAGCCGGCGCCGACATCCTGTTCGTCGAAGCGCCGAAAAGCGCGGACGAGCTGCGCCGCATTCCGCAACGGCTGCCGACGCCGCACATCTTGAACATGGTCATCGGCGGCAAGACGCCGATCACCGACGCCAAAATGGCCGGCGAGATGGGCTTTCATCTCGTGCTCTATGCCAATGTCGCCCTGCAGGGCGCGATCAAGGGCATGCAGGCGGCGCTCGGGGCGTTGCGCGAGCGCGGCGCCGTCGACGAAGCGCTCGGCCTCACCGCGACCTTCGCCGAGCGCCAGCGGCTCGTCGGCAAACCACACTTCGACACGCTCTCCAAACGCTACGCGACCCAATAAACTCAAAAATCCATCCGGGAGGATCTACTCATGTTACGCAGGACTCTGCTTGTTGCCGCATCGATGCTGGTCTGTGCCGCCACTGTGCCGGCGGCGCGCGCCGAATGGCCGGAGCGGCCGATCCGTTGGGTGGTGCCGTTCGGACCCGGCGGCGCCAACGATCTCATCGCGCGCGTCGCCGCCGAGGCGGTTCGCAAGCAGCTCGGCCAGACGATCGTGATCGAGAACCGCCCGGGCGCCGGCGCGGTGGTCGGCACCGCCGCCGTCGCCAAAGCCGCGCCGGACGGCTACACGTTCCTGATCGGCGCCGCCGGCGTCATCACCAACAGCATGCTGATCAAGAACCTCTCCTACAAGGACGAGGAACTGGTCCCGGTCGGCATGATCGCGGTCGCGCCGTCGACCATCGTCGTGCATCCGAGCGTGCCGGCCTCGAACATGAAGGAGTTCGTCGCCTGGGCGAAGGCGCAGGGCGAGAAAGGCGTGACCTGGGCGACCGCCGGCTCCGGCTCAACGCCGCATTTCGTCGCCGAGATGGTGAAGGACGCGACCGGCATCGCCATGACCATCGTGCCGTTCCGCAGCGGCAATGACGGCGTCAACGCGGTTCTGTCTAACACCGCGTCGGCGACGTCGGAAGCCAGCATCGTCGTGCTGCCGCAGATCCAGGCCGGTCTCCTGAAGCCGATCGCGACCACCTACAAGAAGCGCATCAGCGCTTATCCCTCGCTGCCGACCACGGCGGAGCAGGGTTATCCGTCGATCGAGATCGGTCATTGGGCGGGCTTGCTTGCGCCGCGCGGCACGCCGCAGCCGATCATCGACAAGATGAACGCGGCTATCCAGGCCGGCATGAAGACCCAAGAAGCGATCGACAAGCTCTCGCCGAGCGGCATCGAGCCGGCCGCCGGTTCCGTCGCCGACTTCGCCGCCTTCATCGACACCGAGCGCAAGCGCCTGGGCGCCATCGCCGTGAAGGCGAAGATGGGCGAGCAATAGGGCCATAGCGCTCCGCCCGCAGCGGGGCGGCGCGAAGCACCGACACTTCCTTCTTCTCTCATTGCCACCGGGCGGTTAGGCTTTGACCAAGCCGCCCGGAACAATGTGGCGGCAAGGGAGGTGCCCGTGACGTTTCACCGCCGCGATTTCCTGCATTGGTCGATCGGCGCCGCCGCGATTCCGGCGGCGCAAACAGCCTGGGCGCAAGCCTATCCGGCGCGTCCCGTGCGCGTCATTGTTCCCGTCGCCGCCGGCGGCGCCAACGACGTCACCGCGCGCATCGTCGGGCAGTGGCTTTCGGAACATCTCGGCCAGCAGTTCGTCGTCGAGAACCGCCCCGGGGCCGCCACCAATGTCGGCACCGAAGCGGTCATCCGCGCGTCGGCCGACGGCTACACGCTGCTCATCGCCGGCAGCAATGCGGCGATCAACGCGACCCTGTTTCCGAATCTCAACTTCAATTTCATCCGCGATACGGTGCCCATCGCCAGCATCGTGCGCGTGCCGCAGCTCATGCAGGTGACGCCATCGCTGCCGGTGAAAACGGTTCCCGAGTTCATCGCTTATGCCAAAGCCAACCCCGGCAAGGTCGCGATGGGTTCCGGCGGCAATGGTTCACCGGCGCATGTCGTCGGCGAATACTTCAAGCAGATGACCGGCACCAATCTCATCCACGTGCCGTATCGTGGCGCGGCGCCGGCTGTTGCCGACCTCATCGGCGGCCAGATCCACGTCGCTTTCACCGAACTCGCCACCTCGCTCGGCCACATCAAGTCGGGTCAGCTGCGCGCCTTGGCGGTGACGACGACCACGCGCGCGGAGGTGTTGCCGGATGTGCCGACGATGAACGAGTTCATTCCGGGCTTCGAAGCCAGCCAGTGGATCGGCCTCGTGGCGCCGAAAGGCACGCCGGCGACGATCGTCGAGAAGCTGAACAGCAGCATCAACGCCGCGCTCGCCGACCCTAAGATCAAAGCGCGCTTCGCCGATCTCGGCGGCACGGTGTTGCCCGGTTCATCCGATGACTTCGGCAAGCTCATTCGCGAGGAAACCGACAAGTGGGGCAAGGTCATCCGCGCCGCCAATATCAAGGTGGAGTGACGCGTGCAGCAACGCATTGCCGAACTCATTGGCGCCTATGCGGAGCAAGGCTTCCATCGCACGGGAACGGCGGTCGACCGGCAATCGGCGGAGTGGCTCGCGGAGGAGGTGCGCAAGATTGGGCTGGAACCGGCGCTCGAGGCCTTCTCGCTGAGCCGCGTCGATCCCGTCCGCGCCTCGCTCGCGGTGAAGGGCCGCACGATCGAGGGACTGCCGTTATTCGACGGCGGCTTCACCGGATCGAAGGGCGTCAGCGGCCGGCTCGGGCCGGTCGATAGCGATGCGGCTATCGGCCTCGCCGAGCTGCCGCCAAACGCGGCGGAAGAAGGCGCCATGGGTGAGGCGCGCCGGCGCAATCACCATCGGGCCATCGTCGGCGTCACCCATGCGGCGCGTCCTGGCTTGTGCCCGAGCAATGCCGACAGCTTCCGCTCCCCCTTCGGTCCGCCGGTGTTGCAGGTCGCGAGCGAGGAAGCCTCTTTCCTAACCGCTTGCGCGGTCGCAGGCGCGGAGGCCGTGCTCACGGCGCATGTCGAGCGAACGCCAGCCGAGGCGGTCAACGTTGTGGCGACGGTTTCCGGCATCGACAGGGACGCGGCGCCTGTGGTCGTGATGACGCCGCGCAGCGGCTGGTGGGGATGCGCGAGCGAGCGGGGCGGTGGGATCGCCTGCTGGCTGGAGATCATGCGCGCGATGCGAGACGCCGAGCCCGCCAGGAACGTGGTGTTCGTCGCATCGAGCGGGCACGAGCTTGGGCACCTCGGCATCGACAATTTCATCGAGCGCCGCCCAGGCATCGTCCCGGCGGCGAAGGCCTGGATTCATCTCGGCGCCAACATCGGCGCGGCGCAGGGGCCCGGCAATAATGTGCAGGCCTCCGACGATGAGATGGAGGCGATGCTCGCCGAGGCCATGACCAAAGCGGGGCTCGCCATCGACAACCGCCGTCCGCGCGGACTTACGCCGCGCGGAGAGGCCGAGAACGTCCATCGCGGCGGCGGGCGTTACATGT
Source organism: Pseudolabrys taiwanensis (assembly GCF_003367395.1). Classification (NCBI taxonomy): domain Bacteria; kingdom Pseudomonadati; phylum Pseudomonadota; class Alphaproteobacteria; order Hyphomicrobiales; family Xanthobacteraceae; genus Pseudolabrys; species Pseudolabrys taiwanensis. The sequence goes on from NZ_CP031417.1 coordinate 77,475, forward strand.
CGCTCATCGGCAACAATGCCTTGTTTCACAACACGGCCGATCGCGGCCCCAGCGTGATCGACGCGGATGTCATCGCGCGCTTCGGCCGCGTTTTCGCGGCGATCGCGGCGTCACTGGCGAGGGTATGACCGGCCGGCTGGACGCTTCTTCCCTGCCAGGGCGGCACGAGCGCTCCGGCTAAGGCCTGGCGCCCGCGGGGAGATGGCGTTCCGCCCACGATGGAACTACACTCATGCCCATCGATTGCCCTGTGAGGAGACGGCATGGGCACGATGGTTTTGCTCGATCTTATGGGTGGCGTCGCGCTGCTGCTCTGGGGCCTGCATATGGTCCAGAGCGGCATTTTGCGCGCGTTCGGGCCGGATCTCAGACGCCTGTTGGCAAAAGCGTTCCGCAACCGCTTCACGTCGTTCGGCGCCGGCTTGGCGCTTACCGCGCTGTTGCAGAGCTCGACGGCGACCGGGCTGATGACGGCCTCCTTCGCTGCCGAGGGCATGGTCGCGCTCGTGCCGGCGCTCGCCATCATGCTCGGCGCCAATGTCGGCACGACGCTGATCGTGCAACTGCTGTCGTTCAACGTCGCTGCCGTGGCGCCGGTGCTGTTCGTGCTCGGCCTCGTCGCCTTTCGCAGCGGCGGCCGCTCCAAGCTCAAGGATGTCGGCCGCATCGCCATCGGCCTCGGCCTGATGCTGCTGGCGCTGCATATCCTGCTCGACACCTTGGCTCCGGCCGAGAGCGCGCCGGCCGCGCGTGTTTTGCTCAAGGCCATCACCGACGATCCGGTGCTCTGCGTGCTGACCGCGGCCGCGCTCACCTGGGCGGCGCATTCGAGCGTTGCCACCGTGCTGCTGATCATGTCGCTGGCTTACGCGCAGTTCGTCACGCCGGCGGCCGCGCTCGCGCTGGTGCTCGGCGCCAATCTCGGCAGCGCCATCAATCCGCTGGTCGAGGGCGGCCGGCGTGGCGATCCGGCTAGCTATCGGCTGCCGCTCGGCAACTTCCTCAATCGCCTCGTCGGCGTCGTCGTGCTGCTGCCGTTCACGCAGCCTTTGGCGGCGGAGTTGCAGGTCGTCGTGCCGGACATGGCGAAGATGACGGCGGCGTTCCACGCCGGCTTCAACGTCGTGATGGCGCTGGCTTTCATCGGTCTGCTCGGTCCGATCGCGGCGATGCTCACGCGGCTCTTGCCGGAACGGCAGACGGCGGCGGACGCCGGCGCGCCGCGCTATCTTGACGACGGGGCAGTCGAGACGCCGTCGCTCGCGCTCGCGGATGCGGCGCGCGAGACCTTGCGCATGGGCGATCTGGTCGAGACCATGCTGCGCAAGGTCATGGATGCTTTGATGAACAACGACCGCGCGCTGGTGACGGAGGTCTCGCGCATGGACGATGCGGTCGACCGGCTTGACAACGCGATCAAGCTCTACGTCACGCGGCTCACCCGCAAAAACCTCGACGACAGCGAGGCGCAACGGGCGATGGAGATCGTGTCCTTCGCCATCAATCTCGAGCACATCGGCGACATCGTCGATCGCAACCTCAACGAACTCGCGGCCAAGAAGATCAAGCGCGGCCTGCAATTCTCGGGAGAGGGCGCGGCCGAGCTGATCGATTTCCATCGGCGCATTCTGGAGAGCCTGCGCATCGCCTTCGGCATCTTCATGTCCGGCGATGTCGAGCAGGCGCGCAAGCTGGTCGCGGAGAAGGCCGAGCTGCGCGGCGCGGAGATCGCGGCCGCCGAACGGCACCTGGAGCGTTTGCGCCAGGGGCGGCCCGAGACGTTGGAGACCACCTCGTTGCATCTCGACGTGCTGCGCGACTTGAAGCGCATCCATTCGCACGTCTCGTCGGTGGCTTATCCCGTCCTTGCCGCTGCCGGCGTATCGACCGCGGCCGAGGGGCACCTGCCGGGATTCGCGCCGGCCGTGCCGCGGCCTTCTTGAGCCGGGATTTTTCTCACATTTCTTGAACCTTTGCGCTTTCGATCAGTTGTTCGGAAGCAGTCATGTTTCGCCGCACCGACTATTTTGCCGGTCACTATGCAGCACGTCGTCGATATCATCGCTCGCAAGCTCGGCGAGCATTCCTCCGTCACGGACACGGTCGTCACGGCCTTGGGCAGGCTGACGCCGCAAGTGCGCGCGCTTGCGCCGCGCGAGGATATCGTTCGGCAAGGGGACAAGCCTTCGGTGTCGGTGGTCGTGCTCGAAGGCATGCTGTCGCGGTATCACACGTTGTCGAACGGCCGCCGGCAGTATCTGTCGTTCCACATCGCCGGAGACCTACCGGACCTGCAGGCGTTGTTCGTCGAGAAGATGGATCATGCGGTGTGCGCGATCGACGAGGCGCAGGTAGCGCTTGTGCCGCACGCGCAGTTGCATGAGCAGATCGACAAGGTGCCGGATTTTGCATCCGCATTGTGGCGTGAGACCTTGATCGATGCCGCGATCTTCCGTGAGGCGATCACCAACAACAGCGCCCGCGATCCGCGTGCCCGCATCGCGCATTTTCTCTGCGAGTGCTATTACCGCGCGCGCGCCGGCAAGCAGGAGCGGCAAGGCGTATGCCGTCTGCCGCTCAGTCAGACGCAGTTGGGCGAGGCACTCGGAATCTCCGTCGTCACCGTCAACCGCATGGTGCAGCAATTGCGGCGGACCAAGGCGGTGGATTGGGTCGGACACAAGCTGCACGTCTTGAACTGGCAGCAGCTTTGCGAGCTCGGCGAATTCGATCCAGCGTATCTCCACCTGAAGCGGCCGTTGCGCATGTAGGCGCGTCGCGCCGGCGACAGCTGTCGCGAGGCATGTCCTGCGGCGCAAACGCACCATTAAGGTTAACCGGCCTTTAACTCGGTACGTGCATAGTTACCGCCCGTACGCATTACCTGCGGATGCGGTGTTGGCGCGTTCGTCAGTGGTTCGTGCAAGCCGCTTCTCGGCACCGGGGGATCGCTGATCACCCCGCTTGGATCAGGTAAGGGTAAGGGGCAATTCACATGACGACCACAGTGAGCCGCATCGGCCTCGCCGCTGCCGCTATTTTCTTTGTGCCACTCGCAGCGCAGGCGGCCGATCTTTCACGCGGCCCGTACAAAGCGCCGGCCTATGTTGCGCCGGCTTATGCCAACTGGACCGGCTTCTATATCGGTCTCAACGCCGGTTACGGCTTCGGCAAATCCAATTGGGATCTGCCGGCGGTGAGCCCGAGCCCGAAGGGCTTCGTCGGCGGCGCCACCATCGGCTACAACCTTCAGACCGGTCTCTGGCTGTGGGGCCTCGAAGGCGATATCGACTATTCGGGCATGAAGGGCTCGGCCGATGGTCCTGGCGGTTCCTATGAGACCAAGGACTCGTGGATCGGTACGGCGCGGGCACGCATCGGCTACGCTGGCTGGAACAACTTCCTGCCGTTCATCACCGGCGGCGCCGCTTTCGGCGACATTAAGGCGACCGCGCCCAACGGCGCTTCGGCCTCCAAGACCCAGATTGGCTGGACCGCCGGCGGCGGTCTCGAATACGCGATGTGGGCCAACTGGAGCGTCAAGGCCGAGTATCTCTATGTCGACCTCGGCAAGTTCGATGCCGGCTCGAGCTTCGGCGTCGGCAGCGACAATGTCAGCTTCAAGACGAACCTCGTCCGCGCCGGCGTGAACTATCGCTTCTGATCGCCGCAATCGCGACGCTCTACGCAAACCCCGGGCTCGCCCCCGGGGTTTTTGTTTTAGGTCAAAACTTACCGCCCCCTTGGGCTTATCAAGTCGAGGAGACTAAAGACCGGCCGGCAGCAGGACGTTTCGCAAATGACTGGGTTCCGCATTTGGCTCGTCAGGGGCCTGATCGTCGTTGTCCTCGCCGGCGCCGGCGTCCTGGCTTGGTTGTGGTTACGACCGACGCTGCTGCCTGACGGATTCGCCAAGGCCAACGGTCGTATCGAGGCGATTGAGATCGATATCGCCACCAAGATTGCCGGTCGCGTGAAGCAGATCATGGTGGACGAGGGCGATCTCGTCACCGCTGGCCAAGTCCTCGTGAAGATGGATACGCAGGTCCTCGAAGCGCAGAAGCGCGAGGCCGAAGCACAGCACAAACGCGCCCAGATAGGCATCGACACCGCCAAAGCGCAGGTCGTGCAACGCAAGGCGGAGAAGGAGGCGGCGGTCGCGGTGGTCGCGCAGCGCGAGGCCGAACTCGATTCCGCGCAGAAGCGCTTTACCCGCTCCGATCAGCTTGCCAAGTCCGGCTCCGGCTCGATCGAGAACCTGGACAACGACCGCGCGCGCTACGAGGGCGCCAAGGCCGCGGTCCTCGCGGCGCGGGCGCAAGTCGCGGCAAGCGACTCCGCCATCAGCGCGGCGGAGTCGCAGGTCGTCACGGCGCAGGCCGCGGTCGACGCCGCTCAAGCCACGATCGAGCGCATCCAGGCTGATATCGATGACTCGACTCTGGTCGCGCCGCGCGACGGCCGCATCCAATACCGTGTCGTGCAGCCGGGCGAGGTGCTCGGCGCGGGCGGCAAGGTGTTGAACATGGTCGATCTCGGCGACGTGTTCATGACCTTCTTTCTGCCGACGTCGCAGGCCGGCCGCGTCGGCATCGGCGCCGAGACGCATCTCGTGTTCGACGCCATCCCGGCTTATGTCGTGCCGGCGCGTGTCACTTATGTCGCCGACGTCGCCCAGTTCACGCCGAAGACGGTCGAGACGGCGGAAGAACGGCAGAAGCTGATGTTCCGCATCAAAGCGAAGATCGCGCCGGAACTGCTCAAGCAGTACAGCCGCTTCGTCAAGACCGGCGTGCCCGGCGTCGCTTACGTGCAACTCGATCCGAACGCGCCATGGCCCGCCAATCTGCAGGTCAGGCTGCCGAAGCAATGAACGGGAAGGCCACCGCGAAACCGGTTGCGCGCCTGACCGAGGTAAGCCTGCGCTACGGCAAGGTGCAGGCGCTGGACAACGTCAGTCTCGATATTCCCGCCGGCGGCATGGTCGGTTTGATCGGCCCGGACGGTGTCGGCAAATCGAGCCTCCTGGCGCTGATCGCGGGCGCGCGTGCCCGCCAGAACGGCGAGATCGAGGTGCTGGGCGGCGATATGGCGTCGAGCAGCCATCGCCGCGAGGTCTGCCCGCGTATCGCCTACATGCCGCAAGGTCTCGGCAAGAATCTCTATCCGACTTTGTCCGTCGCCGAGAACATCGATTTCTTCGCCAGCCTGTTCGGTCAGGCCCGCCCCGAACGCCGGCGCCGTATCGATGCGCTCACACGCAGCACCGGGCTCAGGCCTTTCCTCGATCGCCCGGCGGGCAAGCTTTCCGGCGGCATGAAGCAGAAGCTCGGCCTGTGCTGTGCGCTCGTTCACGACCCCGATCTTCTCATTCTCGACGAGCCGACGACCGGTATCGATCCGTTGTCGCGGCGTCAGTTCTGGGATCTGATCAACCGCATTCGCGCCACGCGGCCGGGCATGAGCGTCGTCGTGGCAACGGCCTATATGGAGGAGGCCGCGCGCTTCGACTGGCTGGTCGCGATGGATGGCGGCCGGGTGCTCGCGACCGGTACGGTACAGGACCTTCTGACGCGCACCAACGCGACGACGCTCGAAGCCGCCTTCATCGCGCTGCTGCCGGAAGAGCGCCGCCGTCATCACACGCCCGTCGAGATCGTGCCGCGTCCGCCGGACCACGCGACGGTCGCCATCGAAGCCGAGCATCTGACCATGCGCTTCGGCGATTTCGTCGCCGTCGACGACGTCAGCTTTAGGATTGAGGAGGGGGAGATTTTCGGCTTCCTCGGCTCGAACGGCTGCGGCAAGACGACGACGATGAAGATGATCACTGGCCTGCTGCCGCCCAGCGCGGGCACGGCGCGGCTCTACGGTCAGCCGCTCGATCCGAACGACCTGACGACGCGCCGCCGCGTCGGCTACATGTCGCAGGGCTTCTCGCTCTATTCGGAGCTGACGGTGCGGCAGAACCTCGAGCTGCATGCCCGCCTGTTCCAGTTGCCGCCCGACAAGATCCAATCGCAGATCGCCAAGGCGGCCGAGCGCTTCGAACTCGGCGGCATCATGGACGTCTTGCCGGGCAATCTGCCGCTCGGCCAGCGCCAGCGCCTGTCGCTCGCGGTCGCCATGGTGCACGCGCCGTCGCTGCTGATCCTCGACGAGCCCACCTCGGGCGTCGATCCGGTGGCGCGCGACGCCTTCTGGCAGACGCTGATCACGCTGTCGCGCCGCGACGGCGTCACCATCTTCATCTCCACGCACTTCATGAACGAGGCCGAGCGCTGCGACCGCATCTCGCTGATGGATGCCGGCCGCGTGCTGGTCAGCGATACGCCGGCCGCGCTCATCGAGAAGCGCAAGGCGCAGAACCTCGAAGAGGCTTTCATCGGCTATCTCGAGGACGCCGCGGCCGGCAAGAAGCGCGATGGCGGCGAAGAGATGGTGGAGGGTGCAACGACCTCTACCCCCGCCCCCTCCCCACAAGGGGGAGGGCAGAAGGCAGAGAACGGGGGGAGGGAACAGTCAGAGCGAGGGGGAGGGGAGAAGGCAGAGGTTGCGGCACCGGCACCGCCACCGGCGGCGCGCGCACGCCCGCACTTCATCAATCTGCGGCGGATGCTCAGCTACAGCCGCCGCGAGGCGCTCGAACTCATGCGCGATCCGATCCGCGCCACGCTCGCGCTCGTCGGTACGCTCATCCTGATGTGCGTGATGGCCTACGGCATCACGCTCGACGTGGAGAACCTGACCTTCGCGGTGCTCGACCGCGACCAGACCACCAAAAGCGTCGACTACATCACCAACATGGCCGGCTCGCGCTATTTCACCGAGCGCGCGCCCATCACCGATTACGACGATCTCGACCGCCGCATGCGATCCGGCGATCTGACGCTCGCCATCGAGATCCCGCCGAACTTCGGCCGCGACATTGCGCGCGGCGCGCATGTCGAGATCGGCGCGTGGGTCGACGGCTCCATGCCGATGCGCGCGGAGACCATCCAAGGCTATATCCAGGCCATGCACATGCAATGGCTGGCGAAGTCCGGCATCGCCACCAGTCCGATCGATATCGCCGTGCGCTACCGCTACAACCCGGACGTCAAGAGCCTCGTCGCCATGGTGCCGGCGGTCATTCCGGTGCTGCTGCTCCTGATTCCGGCGATGCTGACGGCGCTCAGCGTTGTGCGGGAGAAGGAGCTCGGCTCGATCGTCAATCTCTATGTGACGCCGACCACCCGCCTGGAATTCCTGCTCGGCAAGCAGATACCCTACATCGTTCTTGCCCTGCTCAACTTCCTGTTGCTCACCTCGATGGCGGTCACCCTCTTCGGCGTGCCGTTGAAGGGCAGCTTCCTCACGCTCGCTGCCGGCGCCTTCCTCTATGTGATCTGCGCGACAGCGATGGGGCTCGTGATGTCGTCCTTCATAAACAGCCAGGTCGCCGCAGTGTTCGGCACCGCCATCGTCACCTTGATTCCGGCTTCGCAGTTCTCCGGCTTCATCACGCCGGTCTCTGCGCTGCAGGGATTCGGTGCGGTGATCGGCGCGGTCTATCCGACCACGCACTTCCTCACCATCACGCGCGGCACCTTCGCCAAGGCGCTGGACTTTGCCGACCTGCAGTCGTCCTTCCTTCCGTTGCTCATCGCCGTACCGGTGCTGATCGCGCTGTGCGCGGCCCTGCTCAAGAAGCAGGAGGGCTGAACGATGCGGCTCGCCAACATCTTCAATCTCGGGGGCAAGGAACTGCGCAGCCTCGCACGCGACCGGGTGATGCTGGTCCTGATCGTCTGGGCCTTCACAGGTGCGGTCTATACGGCGGCGACGGCCATCCCCGAGACGCTCAACAAGGCGTCGATCGCTATTGTCGACGAGGACGGGTCGGCATTGTCGAACCGCATCGTGTCCGCGTTCTATCCGCCCTACTTCAATCCGCCCAAGCTGGTGTCGATGGCGGAGATGGATGCCGGGCTTGACGACGGCTCGTTTACCTTCGCGCTCGACATTCCGCCGAACTTCGAGCGCGACGTGGTCGCCGGCCGCGCACCCAGCCTTCAGCTCAACGTCGACGCGACGCGCGTCAGCCAGGCCTTCACCGGCGCCGGCTATATCCAGAACATCGCGCTCACCGAAGTCGTGGCGTTCCTCATGCACCATCGCGTGCCGAGTGTCCTGCCGGTCGATCTCGCGCTGCGCATGCGCTCAAATCCCACCCTGAACGAGTCGTGGTTCGGCGCGGTGGTCGAGGTCATCAACCAGGTGACGCTGCTGTCGATCATCCTCACCGGTGCGGCGCTGATCCGCGAACGCGAGCACGGCACCATCGAGCACCTGCTGGTCATGCCGGTGACGCCGTTCGAGATCATGGTGAGCAAGATCTGGTCGATGGCGCTGGTGGTGGCGCTCGCTTGGATCGGCGCGCTGACCCTGGTGGTGCAGGGCATTCTTCACGTCCCGCTGCAGGGCTCGCTCGCTCTCGCACTGGCCGGCGCGGTGGTCACGCTCTACGCCACGACGTCGCTCGGCATCGTGCTTGCCACCACGGCGCGCTCGATGCCGCAGTTCGCACTGCTGACCATCATCGTCATCGTGCCGCTAGAGATGCTGTCCGGCGGCGCGACACCGCGCGAAAGCATGCCGCAATTCGTGCAGGACATCATGCTGGCGGCGCCGACGACGCATTTCATCATGCTGGCGCAGGCGATCCTGTTCCGCGGCGCCGGCTTCGACGTGGTCTGGCCGCAATTCCTGGCGTTGTTCGTGATCGGCACGGTGCTGTTCAGCGTCGCGCTCGTGCGCTTCCGCAAGGCCATCATGGAGCAGGGGTGAGCGCGGCAACGCGTAGGGTGGGCTAAGGCGGCGTAGCCGCCGAGCCCACCAGCGGATTCGCCAGCGTGTGAATTCGTCTGCGGTGGGCACGGCGCGCTATAGCGCGTCGAAGACGCGCGTAACCGCGCTGGTGGCGCGCCTTTGCCCACCCTACGCGCTACTTCTGTCGTCCCGGGCGAGCGCATTCGCGCGAGGTCCAGGAATTGTACGCCGCGACGATGCCATACACACGGCGTCATGCCCGGGCTTGACCCGGGCATCCATGATGCTTCTCCAAGGATGAGAGCCGTACGTGCCGAATTGCTCGTTGCACGGCGTCATGGATTGCCGGGTCAAGCCCGGCAATGACCGTGCGGAGATACGGCGTATGGGTCCCCGCTTGCGCGGGGACGACAGCGGAATGTGGGTCGCGCACGGCGTTGCCACTTGCGCGCTTCACCCTCCCCTCGAGGGGGAGGGTCGCGAGCGAAGCGAGCGGGGTGGGGTGACTCTTGCGTATTCGACATTCACCCCACCCCGACCGCCTTCGCTGCGCTCGGCGGTCGACCCTCCCCCTCCAGGGGAGGTGAAGAGAAGCCGTGCACGCGGCGGGCGATGCCGCGCCATCATTCACAGCGGCGGCAGCGGCCCCGGCCGTTCCGGCGCGGTGCCGGCGATGCGGTTCTGTGCGTCGAGACGCACCACCACCGGGGCGTAGTCCTTCGGCACGGTGTCCAATGTCGTGAAGGTGGCGATGATGACGAGGTCGCCGACATTGATGAGGTGCGCGGCGGCGCCGTTGGCGCAGAGCACGCCGCTGCCGGCCGGCGCCTCGATGGCATACGTCGTCAGCCGCTCGCCGTTGGTGACGTTCCAGACATGCACTTCCTCGTAAGCGACGATGTCGGCGGCGTCCATGAGATCCTTGTCGATCGAGAAGCTGCCTTCGTAGTGCAGGTCGGCTTGCGTCACCGTGCCCCGGTGCAGCTTGCTCTTGAACATGCGGCGGTTCATGGCCTCGCGGTCCCCGTATCGGCGTCAGGCGACGCGCCGGCCTTCGGCGTCGATGAGCGGCGTGCCGTCTTCCTTCGCCAGCGGGCCCGGCGGCAGCGTGTCGAGGAGATCGAGCACCCTTTCGCTCGGGCGGCAGAGACGCACGCCCTTGGGCGTGCAGACGATCGGCCGGTTCACCAGGATCGGGTGTTCGACCATGGCGTCGAGCAGCGTCTCGTCCGACACGCCTTCCGCCAGCAGGCCGAGCTCGGCCGCCGGGGATTTCGTCTCGCGCAGCGCTTGTCGCGGCGTCAGTCCGGCGGCGGCGAAGAGGCCAAGCAGTTGCGGTTTGGTCCAGCCGGTCGCCAGGTATTCGATGACGGTCGGCTTTTCCCCAGCCGCTTCGATGATCGCCAGCACGTTGCGCGATGTGCCGCAGCCTGGATTGTGGTAGATGACGATGCTCATGGCCCCATGTCCCTTTCCGGGCCGCCTCGTAGCAGCCGCGCGTGACGATCACAATTGCCGAACGCGCGGGGCACGCGGCGCTGTTTGGAAGAGCTGCCGGAAGTTCCGGCAGCGCGCCGACGGGCCCGCAACAGGATAGGTGAGATGCGTCTAGCCTTCGTCTTGGCTGCCTTCGCCCTCATTGCGCCGCAGGCCATGGCCGCGACCGCGCAGGGCGAGGGACGCTGGTGCACCGTCAACAATCCGGGGATCGGCAACGTGCAATGGGATTGCCGCTATCCGACGCTCGCCGCCTGCGCCGCCACCGTCGGCAGCGGCGATGGCGCCTGCCTGGAGAATCCGAACTGGCATCTGCCGCGGCCGCGTCCCGTTATACGTTGAGCTGCGCTAGCGCGGCTGGCCGGTGAAGGCGACGCCGTATTCGCCGCCGAGCCGCCACACGACGCGGCATTCGCGCCGCGTGTCGATGCCGTCGCCGGTCACTGCCAGTGTGAAGGTATCCGGCAGCTCGGTCTCGGCATATAGCCGCGCGCCGCCGTCGGAGATGTCGATAACCATGCAGGTGCGTGGCAGCGAGCCGAGACCGCATTGATACTGTGCCACGCGGTTGATGACGCGGCGTTGGGTTTTGCGGCGATCCTTGAACACGGGTCCTGGCGTCCTGCCGGCGGCGAAGTGCGCAACGAATACGGATCGGACTTTCAAAACCGCTTAATGCAGTCTCGTTATTTTTAATCCATCTTTCGACATGACGCCGAGGCTCGTGCATGCCTAAAGCTCGCGGCGTATTTTAGCCGTTAGCTTCTACATTTTGGCGCTTCGGAAATCGCAGTTCCTTACCATAGTCCGTCGCCGTCATCACGGATTGTCCTGGCGGTGCTAGCCTTCGCGCGTCAGTGGCGCCGCCTCAGGTGCCGGGCATTGCAAGGAGTGACCGTCGTGTCGAAACGTTTAAGTACATTTGATGCCGCCGCGTGCGGCTGCGCCGCTTGTTCGGAAGAAGGCCTCTCGCGCCGTGGCTTTCTCTCCGGCGCGGCGGTGAGCACGGCAGCGGTGGTCGCCGGCGCCGGACTCAATCTCGCGACCCCGCGTGCGGCTTCGGCGCAGTCGACGATGACGCCCGACGCCGCGTTGCAGGCGCTGATGGACGGCAACCGCCGCTTCACCGAGCGCAAGATGACCGCCTTCGACGAAGATCTGTCGCTGCTGAAGCAGAACACGGCCGAGAAGCAGGAGCCGTTCGCGGCCGTGCTGTCCTGCGCCGACTCGCGCGTGCCGGTGGAGATCGCCTTCGACCAATCGATCGGCCATCTGTTCGTCACGCGCGTCGCCGGCAACATCACCACGCCGGAAATCACGGCGAGCCTCGAATACGGCGCGCTCGTACTCGGCACCAAGGTGATCATGGTGCTCGGCCACGGCAATTGCGGCGCGGTCAAAGCCACCATCGACGGCAAGCCGGTGCCGGGCCAGATCAGCGCGCTCTATGCGCCGATCCGCCCCGCGGTCGATCAGGCCGGACCCGATCTCGAAGCCGCGATCAGGGCCAACGCCAAGAACCAGGCGCGTATCCTGGCGCAGGCCTCGCCCGTGCTCGCCGGCCTCATCAAGGAGAACAAGCTCAAGGTCGTGGCCGCGCATTACGACCTCAACAACGGCCGCGTCTCGCTGCTGTGACGCACCGTCGCGCCCTCGCGGACCCGCGGGGGCGCCGTGGGGCTTTGCGCCTCTCATAGAAAATAATCCTTGACGATCGTGACGCTGGTTCGCTAGCGTTGCGCCAAGCTCGTGAGCTGCGCCTGAGGCGTGGCCGCGGGCTTTTTTATTTCCTCAAACCGATGGAGACCGCCATGGCGAAACGTCCCGCCAGGGGCGCGGGCGCGGCCGCGCGCGCCCCAAAGCGTCGCGGCGCAAAGCGCGCACCGGGCCGTCAGTCCCGCAAAATCGATTTCACGCCACGCATGATGGAAAGCATCCGCCAGCGGTACGAGCACAGCGCCGACGGCGCGGAGGTCATCGGCCACGATTGCGGTGTCAGCAAGTCGGTCATCCAGCGGCTCGCGCGCGAGCAGAACTGGGTCGTCTACAAAGCGCCGCCGCGAGACTTGTCGGCCGCCGAGCGGCTCGCGCTCGAGGCGGAGGCGCTGGAGGCTAGTCAGGCTGCCGCACCGCCCCCCGCCAGTAACGTTGCCGCGTTGCCGGCATCGACCGACGGCGCGGCGACGCCCGTTGTGGGCGAAGCCACGCTACCCGACGAACTGACACGTAAGATCGAGCGGCTGATGCGCGCTGTCGATACCGAGATCGACGTTTACGAAGGTTTGCGCGCGCGGCTCAAGCATCTGCCGGAGGCGGCTATCGAAGCCGAGCGCACGGCGCGCACACTTTCCTCGCTCACCACGACGCTTCACCGGTTGCAGCGCCTGCGCGCTGGCCACATCGAGAACACACCGCATGCCGATTACGACGACGTCCCCACCGATCTTGACGCATTCCGTGACGAACTTGCGCGTCGTATTGAGGCGTTTATGGAAAGCCACACAGACGAGGAGCTTGCTGAAGACCTGGAACGGGCCCGAGCTCACTCGGTTCAACCGTGACTTCCTCACGCTTGCCCACCGCCATCAGGAGCCTCGGGCTTACGGCAACGACGGTGACGCGTGGACGACTTGGCTGGTGCTTGGCGGCCGGGGCGCGGGCAAGACCCGTCTCGGCGCCGAGTGGGTGCGCGCTCTGGCCATGGGCCGGCCGCCTTATACCGAGGCACGCGCCCATCATATCGCGCTCATCGGCGAGACTGAGCACGATGTGCGCGAGGTGATGATCGACGGTCCGGCCGGACTGATACACACCTCACCGACCAGCGAGCGGCCCCAATACACATCCTCGCGTAAACGCCTGGAGTGGTCCAACGGCACGATCGCTTACGCCTTTTCGGCGGAAGATCCCGACCAGCTGCGCGGGCCGCAGTTCGACGCGGCCTGGTGCGACGAGCTCGCCAAATGGCGGGATCCGGATGCGGTGTTCGACATGCTGCAGTTCGGGCTTCGCCTTGGCCAGAGACCGCGCCAGCTCGTCACCACGACGCCGCGGCCGATCGCGCTGATCAAGCGGCTCATCGACGATCCGCGCACCGCGGTCACGCACGCGTCGACCCACGCCAACCGCGCGCATCTCGCATCGGCCTTCTTCGACGCCGTGATCGGCCGCTACGAGGGCACGCAGCTCGGCCGCCAGGAAATAGACGGCGAGGTGGTCGAGGAGCGCACCGACGGGCTGTGGACGCGCGCGACGATCGAGCGCGCGCGCGTTGCCGAGGCGCCGCCTTTGCGCCGTGTCGTTGTCGGGGTCGATCCGCCGGCTTCGGCGCGGGAGGGCGCCGATATCTGCGGCATCGTCGCCGCCGGCATCGCCGAGAACGATATCGTCTATGTGCTCGCCGACGAGAGCGAGGGACGGCTGTCGCCCGCCGCCTGGGCGAACAAGGCGATCGCGCTCTATCGGCGGCTCGAGGCCGACGCCATCATTGCCGAGGTGAACATGGGCGGCGATATGGTGGCGCAGGTGTTCCGGCAGATCGATTACACCGTGCCGGTGCGGCAGGTGCGCGCGACACGCGCCAAGTTCACGCGCGCCGAGCCGGTGGCCACGCTCTACACGCAGGGCAGGGTGCGCCATGTCGGCGCGCCGATGCGCGCGCTCGAAGACCAGATGTGCGACTTCGGCCTCGACGGCCTGTCGGACGGGCATTCGCCGGACCGCCTCGATGCCCTGGTCTGGGCGGTGACGGCGCTGACGTCGCGCCGCTCTCAGGGCCCGCGCATTACGTTCTTGTGAGGCACGGGCCGAAATCGGCGACGACCCGCTGTCGTCCCCCGCCTTCGCGGGGACGACACGATCGCGATCGCCGCTTCGTGATGTCCTAAGCGCGCCTGATCAAGCCGATGATCAAAAGCAGGATCACGGCGCCGATCACGGCATTGATGATGGCGGCGATGACGCCGCCGCCGATCAGGATGCCGAGGCGCGGCAACAGCCAGCCGGCGATGATGGCGCCGACGATGCCGACCACGATGTTACCGAGGATCCCGAAACCGAAGCCTTTGACGATGAGGCCGGCGAGCCAGCCCGCGACGCCGCCGATGATGAGCCAGATGATGATGTCGACGAGAGTCATTGAAGCATCCTCCGCCTTGCATGCCGGCACCCGGCGGCCGGCCTTTGCCGAGACGCTCACGGCAAAAAGTGTAGGGCGAGTCGGCGGCGCCGGGCTAGCCGCAAAGCGGCGCGGTCCACATCGCGCCGGGCCGCTTTGGCAACGCCGGTTTGACCCAGGTCAACGGACGCACCGCCGCACCCGATAGAAATTGCAGGCATGTCCGGTGCCGCAACACATGATCGGGTTGAACATGACGCGCATTGATTGGCTGACGCAGACGGCGCTCCTCGCCGTCGTGCTGCTGACCGCTTCGCCCGCGTTTGCGGACGACGTGCCCAAGCTCGATGTGGGTGCGACGTGCCGCGCCGGCGCGGAGGCCTATCCGGGGGGCGGCGGCGAGAAGGCGTGTCTGGCCGACGAGCAGGACGCCCGCACGACGTTGACGCAACAATGGTCGCAATATTCGGCCGAAAGCCGGCGGCGCTGCACGCAGATGGTCAGCGATATTCCCGGCACGCAAAGCTACATCGAACTGTTGAGCTGTCTCGAGATGGCCAGGGACGCGCAAGGACTTCCGAAGGATAAGCTCTGATAGCGCGGATCGGTACGAGCCGCTCCGTCAGCTCTCCCGCGCCAACTGCGATTCTTCGGCCGTGCGTTCGAAGGTCTCGGCCGCGCTCTTGATGCGATACATGCGCCTGTCGTCGCGTTCGACCGGCAGATGCCGCATGATCTTGTAGAGGCCGCGGGCGGCTCCGCTGGCGATGCCGCTTTCAAAGTAGACGCTCGCGCCGACCGGAAACTTGTGCATCATCTTCTTCTCCGTAGTGGCCGTTCAAAAATGCAAACGCCCGGCTTGAGCGGCCGGGCGTTCTCTAAGGGGGGTATGTGCGAACGCTTAGGCGTTCTGCAGATTGCCGGCCGCCTGCTTGCCACGCTCGGTGACGACGTCATAAGAGACGCGCTGGCCTTCGTTGAGGGTGCTCATGCCGGCGCGCTCGACAGCGCTGATGTGCACGAACACGTCGCGCGAGCCGTCGCTCGGGGTAATGAAGCCGAAGCCCTTTTGCGTATTGAAGAACTTCACGGTACCTGTTGCCATGATGGCGATATCCTTGAGAGTGATCGAGTTAAGCTTGTCCGCGCCGGAGCGAATTCCCGCCTCGGCGATCGAAACTGATAAGATTTTTTGAGAGGTGGCTTGGTTCGCGGCCCGCTGGGCGGCGGCAAGACAATGCCAAAAAAGCTCGTTTCAACGCGCCCTTCATACGCTCTTTTGCGGGAAAGGTCAATGTAACGAGATTCGGGCATGGAACTCGCGGCGAGAAGCGCCGCTGGTGCGGTACTTTTCGCGCGGCGCCTCCGTTCAGGCGAACGGATTGTAGCCCGGCTTTTTGTAAAGCGTGCCGCTCTTGTCGACGATGTCGGGCTTGTACACGGCCTCGGCCCAATCGGCCGGCGCGTAATCTTCGATGGCGACGGACACGGCTTTCTCAGGCGAACCCAGCACCGCCATCAAGGTCTTGGCGAGCTCGTCTGCAAGCTTTGCTTTGTCCGCTTCCGGCTTGCCGGCATGCATTTTCACGATGATGTGGGGCATCGAGGTTCCTTTCCTGCTGCTTGAATTTCGTCGCCTGAAGGCGCAGCGGCACCTGCCGTCCGCGGTGAAGACTCGTGTGAGCCATAGCATCGCCGGCCGCGGGCAACCACGATGGTTTCGCTTCGGCGGCTTTCAAAGCCGACGCGCAGGGGGGCGCTGTTATCCGGCACGCAGGCGTTATCGACGCCGACGATGGCCCGTGTGCGAGGCGTGTTGCGATCGGTCGTCATAAACGCGCTGCGGCCGGTGTCCTGTCCTGCGTGCATGGCGGACGATGCGGCGGTCGCGCCCAACGGAAATGCGTTGCGATACGGCAGACGCTGCTGCGTCCCTCTTCGCGGCCATCGCGCCGGGTGGCGTGTCTCGCTGCGGCTATCCGCCGGTGCGCCAGGTCTGCGCCGTAGCGGTATTCAGAGAATATTAGGCTTAACCGCGCGTTATCATTATTGGCGCAAAGTAGTTGTGCTGCTGATCGCAAGTATTCGCGGGCGCGAATGCGGGCGATGGCGGCGCGAATACGATTTTACCGCTCAGCGGGTACTCCGTTCGGCTCCGAATACAGTGTTACCGCTGACGGGAGCCGGATCGCGGTGCTCGGTCGTCATTTTCAGTCATCAAGGACCGCCACAATGACAGTCAAGAAAGTGCGAATTGCAATCGCCGTCGCTGGGCTCCTGTTCGTGGCGCCGTTCGCCGCACAGGCCGCCGACATGCCGCAGCCGGCCTACAAGGCGCCGCCGGTCTATATCGCGCCGTTCACCTGGACCGGCTTCTATGTCGGCGTCAACGGCGGCTACATGCGCGGCACGTCGCAATGGACCGGCGGTGCTGGCGACTTCTCGGTGTCGCCGAACGGCTGGATGATCGGCGGCACGCTCGGCTACAACATTCAGACGGGCAACTGGGTCTGGGGTGTCGAAGGCGACATCGACTATGCCAACCTCAAGGGCACGACCAACGGCTGCTCGAGCTGCACGACCAAACAAACCTGGCTGTCGACGGTGCGCGGCCGCATCGGCTGGGCCTTCGATCGCTGGATGCCTTACATCACCGGCGGCGGCGCCTTCGGCAACGCCTATGTCTCGACCGCCGGCGGTTCGGTCGACCGCACCAAGGGCGGCTGGACCGCGGGTGGCGGTCTCGAATGGGCGTTCGCCGATCGCTGGTCGGCCAAGGCCGAATATCTTTATGTCGATCTCGGCTCGGCGAGCTGCGGCTATGCGACCTGCATCCTGCCCGCCGATGCCACCGTCAGCTTCAAGGCCAACCTCGTCCGGGCCGGTGTGAACTACCGGTTCTAGACGCGAGACGGTTCAATGCGCGCCGGTCGCTGAGCGTATCGACACGGCACAGACTCCCGGCCGGCTTGTTGCCCCTTGCCGGCCGGGAGCAAACCGCGACCAAACGCTTGCGTGCCGTCGTGGGCGAGGGGCCGGGCAGGCCGACGTCTTACGGCTGTGAATCACCTTATGCGATCGGCTGTGGCGGCGAGGTATCGGGGAAATGCACCGACCCTCCTGCGCCGCCGGACGTTCGCGCCCGGCCGGTGCGCCGGGGACAGAGCGATCCTCATTGCGCCTGTATTCCGGCCATCTTCATGATCGGGTGAAGCCTGTCGCTTTCTTGCTTCAGAAATTCACGCGCCGCCGCCACCGACAAATCGGTCCTGAGCTCAAGTCCCGCATTGTTCAAGGACATGACGAGCCGCTCATCCTTCACGGCGGCTTGGTTCATCTGCGCGAGTTGCGAGACGATCGTGTCCGGCGTCTTTGCGGGAACGATGACGCCGCCCACGATCCGCATGATCATGCCAGGCAGTGTCTCCGACGCGGTCGGAATTTCCGGCGCGATCTTCAAGCGGGCCGCGGAGCAGACCGCGAGAATGCGCAGCTTGCCGGCGCGGTGATAGTCGAGAATCTGGGTGGTCACGTTCGGTGTGCACATCGGCACGATTCCGGCCATCACGTCCACCAGAGCGGGTCCTGCGCCGCGATAAGGCACGTGCACGATATTCGACGCGCCCGTCAGCTGCTTGAACAGTTCTCCGGTCAAGTGCGTCGATGTTCCGATACCGGCCGACGCGTAGGCGACCTTGTTCTCCGGCGCCTTCGCATAGCTTATGAATTCGGCCAGTGTCTTCACGGGGAGGTCGGGATTCACCACCATGAGGTTGTCGGCCGAGAACAGCATCGACACCGGCGCAAAATCGGCAATCGGGTCGTAAGGCGCCGGCTTGAGCAAGGAAGGCGAAATGATCAGACAGCCTGTTTCACCAAACAGCACGGTCTGACCGTCCGCTCTGCTGCGTGCGACCGTTGCCGCGCCGATGGTGCCGCCACCGCCGGAAACATTTTCGACGACAACCGTTCCGTAGCGCCGCATGGCCTCGGCCCAGTTGCGCGCGACGACGTCGACCACGCCGCCGGGAGGATAGGGGACGACGAGCCTGACCGGGCCATTCGGGAAGTTGGTTTGAGCCGTCGCGGAAGTGCAACGTAGCCCGTATCCAGCGGTCAATGCGGCGAAGCCCATAAAGGTGCGGCGGTCCATTAACATTCACCAGCGATGAGATTGCCCGACGCGCAATTGTTGCCGTCGCGCAAAGGCCGGTCCAATACTGAATAGCGCGGACCGTCATCACTGCTGTTAATGATGCCCAAGTGGAGGCTACTATGTGCGCGAGAAACGAACGTTGAGGACGTGGCTTGGCGCGCATCGCTCTTTTCGTAAGCTATCCGTGCCTAAATTTACGGCGTTCTCGATATGTGGCGAGCGGTTCGCGCTGGCGTCCAGGCGACGTCGATTGAGATGATGTGCGTCTGCGGCCAAGGGGAGTGATGCCGTGCGACTTGACTTGAATCTGGTCTCCGTCTTGGAGGCTATTATGCTCGAGCGGAATGTCACGCGCGCGGCGAAGAGTCTTGGACTGGGGCAGCCAGCCGTCAGCAACGCCTTGCGGCGCGCACGGGGCGTTACGCGCGACGAGCTCTTCATAAAGGTGCCCGGCGGCGTACGTCCGACGACGCATATGCTCGCCATATGGCCCGACTTGCGCAACGCCCTGACGCAGATACGAGAGACCATATCGCCGCAGTCCTACGACCCGCGGTCCGATCACAGTACATTTCGTGTCGCGATCACCGACAGCTTGGCGCCATCGGTCATTCCCCGCTTGGTCACCAAACTGCGAGGCGCCGCGCCCGCGGCGCGGATGAACTTTTCGATCCACTCGAACATGAATTCGCTCAATGCGATCGAGCGCGGCAGCCTCGATTGCGCCGTTGGGACGTTTCCGGCGCTTCCGCCGGAGATCCATGTTCGGCCGCTTTCGAAGGACCGCTATGTTTGCGTGATGCGGAGGGGACACACGCTCTCGAACCGGCTCTCGTTCGAAAGCTTTCTAAGCGCGGCCCATGTGCTCGTGACGCCGACCGAGCAGGGATTGGGTCACGTGGAAAGCTGGCTTCGCTTGCGCGGCGAGACACGAGACATCGCCATCATCGTCAACTCGTTCGCCGATGCGCTTCGAATCGTGGCGCAATCCGATCTGCTGGCCTGCATTCCGACCATCGTGTTCAAGACGCATGAAAAGGCCGTCGCGGCAAAAACGCGGCTGGTGACGCAGGAGCTGCCCTTCGATACCGGGGAAATGCTGTTCCGAATGATCTGGCACGAACGAAGCCATTCGAGCCCCGCGCATGCGTGGTTGCGCGCGCTGATCGCCGACGTCTGCACCGAAGGTCTGTGATTTCGCGCTTAATCTCATTGATCTCAGTGATGAGCCCCGAGCGCATAGGCAATTAGACAATTCTCGGTCGTTGACGGACCCTGATGCGAAACCTCTCGCTGTCAGGAATCCGTCGATGACCAAGATCCAGCTTTCAGTCGCGTGCGCCGCTTATGACCGGACTCGTTCCGTATGGGACGGCGACGTGTCGATCGATGGCGTTGATTTGATCTACAATACGGTCGAGCCGGAGGAGGCGTTTCACCGCGCGTTCAAGTTCGGCGAGTTCGACATCACCGAGATGTCGATGAGCAGCCACACGATGATGACGTCGCGTGGCGAGAACGACTATGTGGGCGTGCCGGCGTTCCTGTCGCGCGTGTTCCGGCATTCCGGCATCTACATCCGCACCGATCGCGGAATCAAGACACCCGCCGACCTGGCGGGCAAAAAGGTCGGTCTTCCCGAATATCAGATTACGGCCAATGTCTGGATACGAGGCATCCTCGAGGACGAATACGGCCTGCGACCGGAAAGCGTCCACTGGAGAAGGGGCGGCGTCGAAGAGCCCGGGCGGGGTGAGCGCGCGCCGATCGCCCTGCCGAAGGAAATCGATCTGCAGCAGATCCCGGACGACCGCAGTCTTTCGCAGATGTTGGCCACGGGGGAAATCGACGCCGTTATCGGCGCTCGCGCGCCGTCCTGCTTCCTGCAAGGGGCTCCGAACGTCGGAAGGCTCTTTTCCGACTATCGCGCCGCCGAGGAGGATTACTTCCGGCGGACGCGGATATTTCCGATCATGCATATGATCGGCATCCGGCGAAGCCTGGTCGAAAAGTATCCGTGGTTACCGGTCAACGTCTACAAAGCGTTCCTGCAGTCGAAGGAAAACGCCGTTCATAGTATCGGCGAGATCTGCCACTTGATGGCCACGTTGCCGTGGGTCGCCCATCAGTGGGAGGAGGCGCGCAAGCTCATGGGCGAGGACTACTGGCCCTACGGCTACGACAAGAACAAGCACGTCATCGACGCCTTCGTGCGCTACCATCACGCGCAAGGCTTGTCGAAGCGGCTTGTCGATTCAAAGGAGCTCTTTCATCCCTCGACGCTGGATATATCGAAGATCTGAGTCGTCCGGTGAGACGTACGGCATCTCCGCATACGATGAACCGTGCGGAGTGCCGGTTTCCCGCGATGGCCGCTCAGAACCGGGCGACGAGGCCGAGGATCGGGCCGTGGATCACCATGTCGAATTCGTAATGCGACAGTCCCGAGCCCTTCGAGTAGTCGACGCTTAATGCCTTATAGCCGAGCATGCCGCTCCAACTGACGGATGTGCTGCGCGACACTTCGTAGGCGAGGGCGCCGATCGCCTGCCAGGAGAACTTGCTGCCGGCGCCGAAGCCGCCGATATCGCCGCTGACGACGAGATCCCAGCGCGGCGCGAACTGATGGCGGATGCGCGCGCCGACGACGGGATCGACCCAGCTCACATTGGCCTCCGCGCTGAGGTTGCGTTCCGCCGTCAATGTGAGGTCCGCGGTATTGACCGAACCCGATAGCGCCAAGTCCAGCTTGCCGCGCTGCCACCAAGTGCGCGCGCCCGCGTAGAGATCCAATGCCGTCGTCGATCCCGGGGCCGTGAGCCCGTTCCAGCGCGCGACCTCGTAAGCGAGCGCGGCCTCGACGATCACCATCTCCATCGTCAATCCGAGACCCGCGCCGACGCCGGCATTGACGTCGTCAACCGTGCGCGAGGCCATCAGGCTGCGACCGAGCGCCATCTTCATGTAGGCCGCGTCGAGCAGAACCGCCCAGCGGCCGTAACGCGCTTCGCCGAAGGCCGCGAGCTGAAACAGGCCTTTGGGAAATTGCGTGTTGTTGAGGATGTCCGCGAAGCTTGCGTCGAGGTTCGTGGTGCGACCCCGCACGGTGCTCGAGCCGTTGAGGGCTGTCAGCCAAGCATATGGTGTGAAGGCGAAGGACCAGGTTTCGAGCGCTGGCGCCGCCACCGGTGCTTTGGCCGGCATTGGCATGTCGGCCGCCAACGCATGCCCCGACAAGCCCGCTAACGACGCGGCAAAAAGCAAGCAACAGACACGGTTGAGCACCATGCTACCCCCCAAACAGACCCACGTACTTTGTAGTCCGTTATGTGTCGCAAGGTGCGGTAACAGCGTGTTGGTGATTGCGCTTTCAACGGCACGAAGACGCGTTGCAACCGCGCGAGCACGCTTTACCGCTGTGCATTTGACTCAGGTCAACGGCCGAACGCAGCGCACCTCACACAAATTGCGTCCGATAAATGCCGCGCTGCGTGCTTGCGGTATGCGCATCCGTCGCGGCATTCGCAGTGCCTATGCATCTCGTCAACAACGGGAGGTGACCTTGCGTACGAACCAATGGATTGCGACGACATCGGCACTGGTCCTGAGTGCGATGCTTGCGGGCCAGACCGGTCACGCCCAGCAGGTGACGGGCACGCCGGGCGCGGCCAATGCGACGGCCACGATCGACGGCCGCCAGTTGCCGCCGCCCGATCCGAAGTTCGGCGGCACGATTAGAGATGGCGCGTTGCAATCGAAGCCTTGGTGGGCGCCGCGCGTGGTGCCGCCGAAAGGCGCGCCGAACATTCTGCTGATCATCACCGACGACGCCGGCTTCGGCGTGCCGAGCACGTTCGGCGGCGTCATTCCGACGCCGGCCATGGACCGCGTCGCGGCGGAAGGGCTGCGCTACAATCGCATGTTCTCGACCGCGCTCTGCTCGCCGACGCGCGCGGCGCTGATCACCGGGCGCAATCACCATTCCGCCGGCTTCGGCGTGATCTCGGAGCAGTCGACCGGTTTCCCCGGCTACAACAGCATCATCGGCAGGGACAAGGCGACGGTCGGGCGCATCCTGCGCGACAACGGCTATGCCACCGCCTGGTTCGGCAAGGATCACAACACGCCGGCTTTCGCCGCCAGTCAGGTCGGGCCGTTCGATCAGTGGCCGACCGGCATGGGCTTCGAGTATTTCTACGGCTTCGTCGGCGGCGACGCCAACCAGTGGCAGCCGAACCTATTCCGCAACACGACGCAGATCTTTCCGTTCGAAGGCAAGCCGGCGGGCAGTTGGAATCTGGTCACCGCGATGGCCGACGACGCCATCGATTACATGACGCGGATCCACCAGACGCAGCCGAGCAAGCCGATCTTCATCAAATACGCGCCGGGCGCGACCCACGCGCCGCATCACCCGACCAAGGAATGGGTGGACAAGATCCAGGCGATGCATCTGTTCGACGACGGCTACGAGAAGCTGCGCGAGCGCATCTTCGAGAACCAGAAGCGCCTCGGCGTCATCCCGAAGGACACCAAGCTCGCGCCCTGGCCAAAGGACCTGCTGAAGCCATGGGACCAGCTCGGCGAGGACGAAAAGAAGCTCTTCATCCGTCAGGTCGAGGTGTTCGCCGCCTATGCCGCCTATAGCGACCACGAGATCGGCCGCGTCATTCAGCAGTTCGAGAACCTCGGCGAACTCGACAACACGTTGATCATCTACATCAACGGCGACAACGGCACGAGCGCGGAAGGCGGCCCGCTCGGCACGCCCAACGAGGTTGCCTTCTTCAACGGCCTCAATGCGCTGCCGGTCGACGTGCAGATGAAGTTCTACGACGTGTGGGGCACCGACAAGACCTACAATCACATGTCGGCCGGCTGGTCGTGGGCCTTCGACACCCCGTTCGATTGGTTCAAGCAGAACGCCTCGCGGCTCGGCGGCATCAACCAGAACATGGTCGTGTCCTGGCCGGCGCGCATCAAGGACAAAGGCGGCCTGCGCGAGCAGTTCCTGCACGTGATCGACGTCGTGCCGACGCTGCTCGAAGCCACCGGCATCCGCGCGCCGGAGTCGGTCGACGGCATCAAGCAGGCGCCGATCGAGGGCACCAGCTTCGCCTATACCTTCGACGTCAAGAACGCCAAGGTCGCCTCGCGCCACAAGACGCAGTACTTCGAAATGATGGGTCAGTACGCGCTCTACCAGGACGGGTGGATGCTCAGCACCAAGGTCAACCGGGCGCCGTGGGAAGCCTTCGGCCCGGCCAATCCCGATCCGCTGAACAATCAGGTGTTGCAGCTCTATGACCTGAGCAAGGATTTCAGCCAGACGGAGGATATCGCGGCCAAGAATCCGCAGAAAGTCGCGGAGATGCGGAAGGCGTTCGTTGCGGAGGCGAGGAAATATCAGGTGTTCCCAATGGACGCCTCCTTGGGCGCGCGCATCGTCGCGCCGCGGCCGAACATCACGGCGGGCCGCAGCGAGTTCGTCTACACGCGGCCGATGGTCGGCCTGCCGCAGGGCGACTCGCCGTCGCTGCTCAATGCGTCCTACACGGTCAGCGCCGATATCGACGTGCCGCAGGAGGGGGCCGAGGGCATGATCCTGACCTCGGGCGGCCGCTTCGGCGGCTACGGCTTCTATCTCTTGAAAGGCAAACCTGTCTGGCTGTGGAACATGGTCGACCTCGCGCGCATCAAGTGGGAAAGCGCCGACGCGCTGACGCCGGGCCGGCACGTCGTCGAATTCGACTTCAAATACGACGGCCTCGGCGTCGGCACGATCGCGTTTAACAGCTTCTCGGGCGTCGGCCGCCCCGGCGTCGGCACGCTGAAGGTCGACGGCAAGGTCGTGGACACGAAGACCATGGAGAAGACCTTGCCTATGATCCTGCAATGGGACGAAAGCTTCGACATCGGCTCCGACACGCTGACCGGCGTCAACGATGCCGACTACCAGCCGCCGTTCGCGCTCACCGCCAAGCTCAACAAGTTGACGGTCAAGATCGACCGGCCGCAGCTCTCGCCCGCGGACGTCAAGAAGCTCGAAGAGGCGATGCGCAACAACAAGATGAGCGAATAGGGACTTGCAGGCTCGGTTATGGACGACAAATACAGCGCGCCGCTCAGGCGATATGCCACCTCGGGCGGGCGCTTCCACGTCATGGCCAAGCCCGCCGGCTCGGCTTGCAATCTCGACTGCGCCTATTGCTTCTACCTGAGCAAGGAGCGGCTCGCCGGCGGCCCGGGCGCTGGCGCGATGAGCGACGACACGCTCGAGACCTTCATCCGCCAGTACATCGACGGCGTCACCGCGCCGGAAGTGGTGTTCTCCTGGCAGGGCGGCGAGCCGACCTTGCGCGGGCTCGATTTCTATCGCCGCGTCGTGGCGCTGCAGAAGAAGTACAAGAAGAGCGGCCAGACCATCGAGAACGATCTGCAGACCAACGGCGTGCTGCTCAACGCCGAATGGGCGGCGTTCCTCAAGGAGCACCGCTTTCTCGTCGGCCTGAGCATCGACGGCCCGCGCCATCTGCACGATGCGTACCGCGTCAACAAAGGCGGTGCGCCGACCTTCGACAAGGTGATGGCGGCGGCCGAGCTGTTGCGCAAGACCGGCGTGCCGTTCAACACGCTGACCTGCGTGCACCGCCTCAACGCGTCGCGGCCGCTCGACGTCTACCGCTTCCTGCGCCGCGAGCTCGGCGTCACGCGGCTGCAGTTCATTCCCATCGTCGAGCCGAAGGACTTCGAGAACGCGGCGCCGCAGGCGCGCGACCAGGCGCGGCTGCCGATCGTCGGCACGCCGGCGGCGCATCCCGGCCATCCGGACGCGGTCGTCACCGACTGGTCGGTCGATCCGGACGAATACGGCTATTTCCTCTCGCGCGTGTTCGACGAATGGCTGCGCAAGGACCTGGGGCGCGTGCTGGTGACGCATTTCGAGAGCCTGGTGGCGCGGCGTCTCGGGCTCGGCGCGCAGATGTGCATCTACGCGGAATATTGCGGCAAGGGCGTTGCCGTCGAACACGACGGCAGCGTCTATTCCTGCGATCATTACGTCTATCCCGAATACCGGCTCGGCCGCCTGCAGGACAAGCCGCTTGCTGAGATGGTGTTCTCGCCGCAGCAGGTGAAGTTCGCCTACGCCAAGTCGGAAACCTTGCCGCGCTATTGCCGCGACTGCGCCTATCTGAAGGACTGCTGGGGCGAGTGTCCGCGCGGCCGGCTGCTGCGCGCGCCCGACGGCGAGCCGGGGCTCAACTATCTCTGCGCCGGGCTGAGGAAGTTCTACAAGCACGCACTGCCGCACGTGGAGCGCATCGCCGCGGAGTTGCGGCAAACGCATACCGCGAGACCGTAAGGCGGCGTTGCCGCGCTGAGCGTGCCGGCGGCTTTTCCGCCGCCGTTGCTCGCCTCGTGGATACCGTCTTGTCCGCTACGGTCGGTGTTTCGTTACGCCGCATCGGCGACTTCGTCACGTTGTTGATCTGTCTCAACACGACGCCCGACATCGCGACCAATGTCGCTGTCGTTCCTTGAACGATAGCCGGAGATGGTGCGATGAAACGGTATGGATTGCGCGATCTGTTCGCGATGAGTGCTGTCGCATTGACGATGACCGTCGGCGCCGCGCGCGCCGCGTCGATCAGCGAGCAGGAGGCGAGCGCGATCGGCGCCAGCGCCTATGTCTATCTCTATCCGCTGGTGATGATGGATATCACGCGCAGGCAGGCGACGAACATCGAAGCCGGCAAGCGGTTCGGCCGCGGACCGATGAACATGTTCGTCAGCGTGCCCGAATATCCGCCGGCGGACTTTCGCGATGTGGTGCGCTCGAACTTCGACACGCTCTATTCCATCGCCTGGCTGGATCTCACGCAGGAGCCCATGGTCGTCTCCGCGCCGGATACCAACGGCCGCTACTACTTGCTGCCGATGCTCGACATGTGGACCGACGTGTTCGCTTCGCCGGGATGGCGCACGACCGGCACGCAGGCGGCCGATTATCTCGTGACGCCGCCGGGCTGGAGCGGCACGGTGCCCGCCGGCGTGACGCGTATTCCGGCGCCGACGCCTTACGTGTGGATCATCGGCCGCACCAAGACCGACGGTCCGCCCGACTACGAGGCCGTGCATAAGATCCAGGCCGGCTACAAGGTCACGCCGCTGTCGGACTGGGGCAAGGCGGCAAGGCCCGTCGTCGTGAAGATCGATCCGACGGTCGACATGACGACGCCGCCGAAGACGCAAGTCGACTCCATGCCGGCCGCCAAGTTCTTCGCCACGGCGGCCGAGCTGATGAAGCTGCAGCCGCCGCACATCACCGACCAGCCGATCGTCGCGCAGATGCGCCGCCTCGGCATCGAGGTCGGCAAGAGCTTCGATCTCGACAAGGCCGATCCGGTGGTGCGGCGGGCGCTGGCCAATGTGCCCGAGGCGGGCCGGCAGTTGATGGCCTGGAAGGTGCACACGCTGGCGCGCGTGGTCAACGGCTGGTCGATGAACACGGACACGATGGGCGTCTACGGCAACTATTATCTCAAGCGCGCGATCGTCGCGCAGTTCGGCCTCGGCGCCAATCTGCCGGAGGACGCGATCTATCCGCTCAATCTCGCGGACGAGAGCGGCAAGCCGCTCGACGGCGCCAACCGCTATGTGTTGCACTTCGAGAAGAGCGACTTGCCGCCGGTGGACGCCTTCTGGTCGGTGACGCTCTACGACTCGGACGGCTTCCAGGTTGCGAACGTGTTGAACCGGTTCGCCGTCAGCAGCTGGATGCCGTTCAAATACAACCCCGACGGCTCGCTCGACCTCTATTTCCAGAACGAGAGCCCGGGCAAGGACAAGGAGACGAACTGGCTGCCGGCGCCGAAGGCGCCGTTCAACCTCACCATGCGGCTCTACGCGCCGCGCTCGGAAGCGCTCACCGGCAAATGGGCGCCGCCGGCGATCGTCCGCGAACAAGCGCAGGCGCCGCTGGGGCTGCAGTAGCGAACGACGCGGCTAGGGCCTGAGGAGCCCGCCGCAGCGCGAGCGACGGCGGGTGTCTCGCGTCAGCGAAGGCGGGCGTCTCGAACGATGCGGCGGCCACCGCGTTGCCACGTGCGCGCTTCTCCTCTCCCCTTGTGGGAGAGGGTGCCCGAGCGGCGGCGATAGCCGAGCGAGGGCAGGTGAGGGGTTCTTTGCCTAATGCCAAGCACACGTTCGACCGGTCATCACCCGCGACAGCGGGTGATCCAGTAACCCCGGCGTTTGCGTTCAATCTGATGACGTCGTGCGCACTGGCTTCCCGCTTGCGCGGGAGTGACCGGCGTTTCGCGGCAATGACCGGCGAGTGCTGTCCTAGGGTGAATTAAAACGCCCCGCTTTCGCGAGGCGCAATGTCTCTCTCAGCGCTGGATCCCCGCTTTCGCGGGGATGAGCGGCTGCGATGTTCTGCGATGTGCCGCGGTGCTTGGCGGCGCGTTGCCCACCTCATCCTTCGAGACGCGCCGCTAACGCGGCGCTCCTCAGGATGAGGTGGATAGAGTCAGCGCGGGCTGCGCCCTCTTACTTCTTCAACGCCACGAGCTTCTGCCTCTGCTCGCCCAGCCCGTCGATGCCGAGGGTCACCACGTCGCCGACCTTGAGGAAGCCCGGCGTCGGCTTCATGCCGAGCGCGACGCCCGGCGGCGTGCCGGTGATGATGATGTCGCCGGCTTCCAGCACCATGAACTGCGAGCAGTACCAGACGATGTGCTCGCAATCGAAGATCATCGTCTTGGTGTTGCCGGTCTGACGGCGCTCGCCGTTGACGTCGAGCCACATGTTGAGGTTCTGCGGGTTCTTGATCTCGTCCTTGGTGACGAACCACGGGCCGATCGGGCCGAAGGTCTCGCAGCTCTTGCCCTTGAGCCACTGGCCGCCGGCGCGGTCGATCTGGAACGAGCGCTCGGACACGTCGTTCGACAGGAAGTAGCCGGCGATGGCGCTCTTGGCGTTCTCCTTGGTGAGGTAGCGCGCGCGCTTGCCGAGGACGATGCCGATCTCGACCTCGTAGTCCATCTTCACCGATTCCTTCGGCACGAGCGTGTCGTCGTTCGGGCCGCAGATCGAGGTCGTCACCTTGGAGAAGACCACCGGCTCCTTCGGGATCGGCATGCCGGCTTCCGCCGCGTGGTCGGCGTAGTTGAGGCCGATGGCGATGAAGTTCTTCACGCCGCCGACGCAAGGCCCGAGGCGCGGCTTGCCGGCCACCGGCTTCATGCGGTTGAGGTTGAGCTTCTTGATCTTGGCAAGACCGCCGGACGACAGCATCTCGCCGTCGATGTCTTTGACGACGCGCGACAGGTCGCGGATCTTGCCGTCCTCGCCGATGATGCCGGGCTTCTCGCGGCCGGGTGCGCCATAGCGGACGAGCTTCATTGTCGTTCTCCTTGAAAGACGTTTCGCGTTGGTTGGAATCGTTAAGGCAGGTCGGGCGCGATCATGCGCCGGGCGAGGGCGCGCGGGCAAGCCGCGTCACGGCAGCGGCCGCGGCGATGCGTCGGCAGGCAGCGGGTGCGGCGCGGTGTCGCCCGGCCGGAGGCCCGGGTCGGGCCGGCTCGCCGTGCGGGCCATGAAGAAGCGCGCCGCGGGCAGCAGGCCCGGCGTGCTCTCGACCAGGCAGCGGCGTCCCTCGTGGGAGACGCGCAGGCGCCCGGCCGCGAAGGCGGACAGCAGGACCGCCATCAGCAACCCGACGATCACCCAGACGCGCCGATCGGCCATCGGAAACGGTGCCCTCGTGTGAGCGGGTATAGTACACGACATACACGTTAAAATTGAGCGACACGCGGGGCGCGGCGTCGCGGGATACGCGCCGTGGTGAATGCGTGGTGACCCGATACCCGTAAAGTCACCGGTAAAATGCGGCGCCGGTCTTCATCAATCATTGGTAAATCCACAGGGCCGTCTTTTCCCGGTCGGTTTCACCGGCGTGCAAGAGACCCACGGTAATCTCTTCCGCAATCGAGGATGCCGTCCCCTTCGACGGAGGAAGATCATGGAAGAAGATCGCCGCACCGCGCCGCGCATGCGCACACTCAAGGCCGGGACCATTCTGTTCAACCGCGCCGGCGGCATCGACTGCTGCGTGCGCAACCTCTCCCCCCGCGGCGCCTGCCTCGAAGTGGCGAGTCAGGTCGGCATTCCGGCGGAGTTCGTGCTGCTGATCGAGCGCGATCGATTCCGCCAGCCATGCCAGGTCATCTGGCGCAACGCGACTCGCTTGGGTGTCGAATTTCGTACATAGCGTATCGCGTTTCATGTGTGAGCAAACATATGCATGCACCGCAACGTCGTTGCGGCGCTGCAGTAAGTTGTGTCGCGCTGGCAACAGGTTCTCGCAATCAAATGAAAATGCCCGGGGAATGGTCTTCCCCTGACGATTACTGCCTTGCAGTCGGCTCGCCGCGAAGGTCACCATAGGACAAAGCGCCGGAGCGGCGCCTATGGGGAGGACTTAATGTCGGCTGGGGGCGTTAAGGTGGCGTTGCGCGCGAGCAGCGCGCTCGGGCTTCTTGTTCTCATCGCAACACAAGCGCATGCCGGCGGTTTCGCCCTGCGTGAGCAGAGCGCGGCTGGCCAGGGCTCGTCGTTCGCCGGCGTTGCGGCCGGCGGCGCATTGTCGTCGATGTTCTGGAATCCGGCGATCATGACTCAGTTCGCCGGCAAGACCATGGAGATGGACGCGAGCGCGGTCATCCCCAAGGCGTCGCAGAGCTACACGTCGAGCAGCCTTGCGACCTCGCTCGGCGCGCTCAATCCGGGCTATCGCAACGGTGTCGACAACTCGGGCGACTCGGCCTTCGTGCCGTCGAGCTACGGCAGCTACCAGCTGACCGACAAGATCTGGCTCGGCCTGTCGGTCAACTCGCCGTTCGGCTTGAGCGTCGCCTTTCCGCAGGCGTGGGCTGGCGCGACCTACGGTCAGGGCGCGGACGTCAAGAGCTTCAATTTCCAGCCGGCGATCGCGTACAAGTTCAACAACTGGATCAGCATCGCCGTCGGCGCGCAGATCCAATACATGAAGGTCGGTTACGACCAGCTCGGCATCATTCCCGGCCTGCCGCCGACGATCCGCATGGCCAATCTGAGCGGTAGCGGTTACGGCTTCGGCTTCACCGCCGGCCTCACGCTGACGCCGACACCGACGACCACCATCGGCATTGGCTATCGCTCGGCGATCAACCAGAAGATCAGCGGCACGCTCGACACCGGGGGCTTGGCCGGCTCGACGCCCGGCTCGATCGAGACGACGCTCAATCTGCCCGACACGGTCACCGTCGGTTTGCGCCAGGGCATCGGCGATCGCTTCACCTTGCTCGCCGGCTTCGAATGGTCGAACTGGAGCCGCATCGGCACTGCGGTCGTGACGACGGCGAGCGGCGGCACCGCGACGCTCGTCGGCAGCCCGGTCCAGCTGCCGTTCCAGTACAGCGACGGCTACTTCTACTCGCTCGGCGGCGAATACATCGTCGACCCGACCTTGACGCTGCGCGCGGGCATCGCCTTCGAAAAGAGCCCGATCACCGACGCCGTGCGCACGCCCCGCCTGCCGGACAATGACCGCATGTGGTACTCGGCGGGTCTGAGCTACAAGCCGCCGCAATTCCGCGGTGTCACCATGGACCTCGGCTACTCCTACATCGACGCCAAGGACACGCCGATCAATCTTGGCCCCGGCAGCGGCAATCCGTGGGGCACGGGCGCGACCTCGCCGGTCTATGTCGGCTCGGTCGACTCGCACATCCACGTCCTGTCTTTCGGCTTCCGCTATCAGTGGGACGCGCCGGAGGTCAGGAAGACCGCGCTGATCACGAAGTAAAATCGGCGCCGCTCTAAGCGGCCCGTGAATGGGAAAGGGCCGGCAGCGATGCCGGCCCTTTTTGCTTTTTGTATCGCGCTGCTCAGAACGCGCCGTTGAACACGCCGCCGTCAATCAGCAAATTCTGGCCGGTGATGTAGCCCGCACGCGCCGAGCACAAGAAAGCGCAGGCCGCGCCGAACTCGTCGGGGTCGCCGAAGCGCTTGGCCGGAATGGTGGCCGCGCGCGCCGCGGCCGCGTCGTCGACGCTGATGCCCTTCTGCTTGGCGGCGTTGCCGAGGATGCCTTTGAGGCGGTCGGTGTCGAAGGCGCCGGGCAGGATGTTGTTGATGGTCACGTTCTTGTCGGCGACCGTGCGTGCGACGCCGGCAAGAAAGGCCGTGAGACCGGCGCGGGCGCCGGAAGACAGATCGAGCCCGGCCAGCGGCATCTTCACCGAGCCCGACGTGATGTTGACGATGCGGCCGAACTTGCGCTCGGTCATCGGGCCGATGACCTTCTGGATGAGTTCGATCGCCACCACCATGTTGGCGACGACGCCGTCGATCATCTGCTGCCGGGTCAGCTCGCGGAAATCGCGCGGCGGCGGGCCGCCATTGTTGTTGATGAGAATATCCGGATCAGGACACGCGGCGAGCAGCGCCTGTTGGCCCTCGGGCGTCGCGAGATCGGCCGCGACTGGCGTCACTTTCACGCCGGCGATCGAGGCCAGTTCGGCGGCGGCGGCTTCCAGCTTCTGGGCGTCGCGGCCGTTGATCACCACGTCGCAGCCGGCTTCCGCCAAAGCGCGCGCGCAAGCCTTGCCGAGCCCGCGGCTCGACGCACAGACGATGGCACGGCGGCCGGCAATTCCGAGATCCATGGGCGTACCTCTTTAGGCTGGTCCAAACGGGGGGCCAGTTAGAAGGTGCACACCGTGCCCGGTCAAGGGCAGGGCGCTACATGATGTGCGCTAGCGTGCCGTGCGAACAGGCGACGACGCCTGCCGTCCTCACCACACGCGCCGGATCGCGCCCTTGCCGCCGTAGACGGTGCTGTTGCCGGAGAACTCGCCGTCAAAACTGGCCGCGAGAGACCAGCCATTGCCGAGGCCGTAGTCGGCGCCGGCCGAGAGCAAAGCGACGTTCGCCTCAGGTCTTGCGCCGTTCACTGCGAAGGTCGCGCCTGGCAGCGTCTGGAACGTCGCCGTCGCGCCGCGGCCATTGTAGGAGTCATACGCCCAGGCGGCGCGGCCTTTCAGCGTCAGCATGCCCGTCGATAGCGCGTAGGCCTTAGCCAGCCGAACGCCGAGCTCGGTGCGCACAGCGCTAGCCGTGCGCGCGTCGTAAGCGAGCGCGAACTGGTTCGAGCCTGAGATCGCGCTTTCGCTGTAGGACGGGATGAAGAACGACGCCATCTGCAACGCGCCGTAGGGCGTGACGTTGGCGAGCGGCGTGGCCAGACGATAGCCCGCTTCGAGCCGGCCGCTCACTGTCTGCGGACGGAAGGAGGCATGTAGCACGTCCATGCCGGCGGCGGTCATGGTGCGGTCGGTCGAAGCTTCCTGCCAGCCGTAGCCGACGAGACCGGCGACATAGGCGCGGCCGATGTTGTGCAAGCCATAAACGGCGGCATGGAAGATATCCGCTTTGCCGGAGCCGAAACCGCCATCGAGTGAGAAGTCGGTTCCCGCGCCACCGAGAGCGAAGCCGACGACGGTGTTCGGAAGCAAGCGATAGCTTGCGCCCGCGACCGCACCGTAGATGCGGCTGTTCGTCGTGCTGCTGCCGACGGCGGCGTCGCCCGATACACGGCTGGCGGCGCCGTAACCGCTTGCCCACACGCCCCAGCGGGAGGCGAAAGCATCGGATGGCTGGGCTTTGAGCGGCAGCGATGCAAAGGCTTCGCTTGCCTTCTTGGACACTCGCTCGGCCGGTGCGAAGCCAAGCGCGCTGCCCGGCCCGCCCGCCGCGTCGGCGCGCGGACCTTCTCGCCCTTCATTCAAGGCGCCGAAGGCGCCATCGAACACCGCGTTCGTGAACAAGGTTGCGTCGTTCGCCATCGGCACAACGATCGACGATCCCGCCTCACCGGAGGCTTGGCTGAGGCCATTGGCGCTCAGCGTGACGAAAGCCGTCGGAATGCCACCTGTTGCATTGAAATAGTTTGTCAGCGCGGTGGAGACGCCCCGTTGATTGGCATTAAGACCGCCCAGCCGCTGGTTCGCGTCCTGATAGATCAGCGTCAGGTCGAGATAGACGTCGTTCAAATCGTAATTCAATGCGGCGGTGACGTTGCCCGGCAGATTGGTATTGTTGAGCGTGCCGAACTTGCCGTTGATGCCGCCGGCGGCGTTGAGAATGGTGTAGCGCTTCGACGTGTAGCTGCCCATGGCGTAGCTGGCATTCACGTCGCCGGCTAGGTTGGCGATGCCGGTGACGTTGGTGCGATCGGCTGCGGTCGGCGAGACCTCGACATTATAGGCGGAGCCGGAGTGCAGGGTGAGGTCGCCGGAGACCGTGAGAGTGCCGATGGAATTGCCCGGCGCGAGAATGCCGCCGCTCGCGATCTCCGTCGTTGGCAACACGCCATTGCCGCCGATAATGGCGCCGGAATTGACGGACAGCAGCGATGACAATGCGATTGATCCGTTCACGACAAGCTTGCCGGCATCGACCGTGGTCGCGCCGATGTAGCCGTTATTGCCGTTGAGGATCAGGGTGCCGGCGCCGAGCTTGTCGAGCGCGTTGATGCCCGTGATCGCTTGGTTGAGCGTGAAGCTGTTGTTGGCGTCGACGATGTCGAAGCCGCCGCCGCCCCATTGGATGGTACGCGACGTGCCGGTGAAGCTCGTGCCGGTGATCTGCAAGATGCCGCCGTCAAAGATCAGCGCGCCGGCGGCATCGCCGAGATTGGCGTCGGAGGAGACCGACGTCGTCCCGCCGGAAATCTGTGTTCCACCTGTATAAGTGTTGGCGCCGGAGAGCACGACCGACCCGGCGCCGGTGGTTAGCACTTTGCCGGTCCCCGAGATCACGCCGGAGACCGTGAGGCCGGTGGTCGAGGTGTCGAACGTGACCGTCGAATTGGTGCCGAGCGCGATCGCATTATTCAATGCAAGCCCGGCGTTTTGTGCCGCAATCGCCGCTCGGGCGCTGGCGATCAGCTGGATGTCACCGACAATGGTCGAGCCGGTTAGCAGATTCAGTTGGTTGCCGATTCCGCCGAAGCGAATGGCGGCGGCGCGGGTCACGCCGTCGTTGTTGAGGCCGCCGCTGATGACACCGGCATTCGTGATGGTGGTGTAGCCATTGGTCATCACGCCGACGCCGGCGGCCCCGCCGTTCGCGTCACCGCCAGCAACCGTGCCGGCGTTGGTCAATACCCCGAAGGAGTTGGCGAAATTGACGCCACTGCCGCTATCGCCGGCCGGGCTGCTTCCCAATGCCGTCGTTGAGGCAGCGCCGCCCTTGCCGCCAGTAATGCTTCCGAGGTTCGTGATGTAGACTGCGGAGCTCTGGACCAGAATGCCGTCGCCGCCGCCGCCGCCAGCGCCGGAAAACGAAAAGACGGATTGTCCGCCAACGCCGCCGTTGCCGCCGACAATGGAGCCATAGTTCTCGACAGTGCCGGGGCCTGCGCCAATCAGGCCAGCGCCGCCGCCGCCACCGCCGCCGCCGCCTAGCGTGACCCCGGCCGTGACGTCGCCGCCTTTGCCGCCGTCGCCGCCTTTGATCAGGACGGTGCTGAGGCCGATGTAGGCATCGCCGCTGAGCATATAGACGCCGGCGCCGCCGCCACCACCACCACCGGCGAAAGAGGGGCCGTCCGTGCCTGGATCGCCATGCCCACCGGTGATGGAGCTGCCAAATCCAACCAACCCGTTAACGATATAGCCGACCGCGCCGCCAGCCGCGGTGCCGTTTTCGCCGGCGCCGCCGCTACCGCCGGCACCGCTGGCACCCGTGCCGCCGGGCGTCGCCACGGGCGTTCCGCTGTCGGAAATCAAACCATTGCCGCCGCCGCCATTACCTTCGCCACCGTTGCCACTGCCGGCGCGCGGAAGCTGGCCGCCGGCGGCGTTGCAGCCCGTCGTATCGGGAGTGCAGGGGGCTGCCGCGGCCGGAAGCGTCAGCCCTGTCAGGCCGAGCAGCAGCGCGATCGGCGAGACGGTCGCGAGCGTACGCAGGCGCGAGGGACGCGACAGCGTTGCGACCGGGCCAACGCCGAGGGTAGCGGACTTTCCTACAGCGCCATGCGGCGCCGCGTACTTCATGGCCTTCACGGCATTCCAACCTGTGTCATGACCCAGCGGGAACCGGCGTGCGCAGACCGGCCATCCGCCTCCAGCGTGACGTCATCGGCGAGCTTCGAGTGGTGCCACGATCCGCATGCCGGTGCAAGGATACCAGAGGCAGGGCAGGGGCGGGGCCAGCAGATCGTGCGCCGTGTGCCGTGCGGGGGTGGTTGCGCGGAGCGCGCGGAGAAGGTTTTCGCGTGTCATCGTCAAGCGGACGATGACAGCACAAAGCGGTGTCTCGGTTCGGTGCTCACGCTACGGCGTCGTGGATTTGTGCGCTTTCGGCGGCGATGACGGCCCCCCTTGCGCGACTTGTCGCCGCACTGTCGCACAACGTTGTTAGCCGGTTTCTCGACGAAGACATTTCTCGATTCGTGAGGGGCTTATGCGCGATCCCGCCAAAGAGGTGATGGAAAAGGCCTATGCCAAATGGGCGCCGGTTTACGACGTCTTGTGCGGGCCGGTATTTCTCAACGGCCGCCGCGCCGCGGCGAAAGCCGCCCATGAAGTTGGCGGGCGTATTCTCGAGATCGGTGTCGGCACGGGCCTGTCGTTCGACGATTACGACCACACGACGCAGATCACCGGCATCGACATCTCCGAGCCGATGATCGCGCGGGCGCGCGAGCGGCTGGCGAGCGGCCGCTACCCCTTCGTCAAGGAGCTGCGCGTGATGGATGCGAGCGCGCTCGATTATCCCGACGCGTCGTTCGACTGTGTGGTCGGCCAGTTCGTCATCACCCTGGTCGATAACCCGGAGCAGGTGCTGTCGGAATGCGCGCGGGTGCTACGTCCCGGCGGCCAGATCATCCTGGTCAATCATCTCTATTCGGAGAAGGGCATCGCTGCCGCGGTCGAGCGGCTGCTGGCGCAGAAAGCGCGCAAAGTGGGCCTGCGGCCGGAGTTTCCGTTCCAGCGCCTCGCCGACTGGGCGCGCAGCCACGGCGGCGCCGAACTCATCGAACGGCGCAAGGTGAAGCCGTTCGGCGTGTACACCCTCGTGCGCTTTCGCCGTGCCGAGCGTGAGCGTGTCGCCGCGTGAGTTCTCTTCTCTCCCCACACGAAGGGGAGGGGAGAAGAGCGCCTGTCACAAAACTGAAACAGCATCATGCTAATGCCTCCTGCACATGAACAGCATTCCTTTGGAGATCGCATCGTGACGGAGACCGGCACGAAGCGATATCGCGCGCTTTTCATCTCCGATGTTCATCTCGGAACGCGCGGCTGCCAGGCCGACAAGCTGCTCGACTTTCTCCGCCAGCACGACGCCGAGACGATCTATCTGGTCGGCGACATCGTCGACGGCTGGGCGCTGCGGTCTTCCTGGTACTGGCCGCAGGCGCATAACGACGTCGTGCAGAAACTGCTGCGTCAGGCGCGCAAGGGCGCGCGCATGATCTACATCCCCGGCAACCACGACGAGTTCCTGCGCGGTGGTTACTACGGCACGCACTTCGGCGGCATCGAGGTGCAGGAGAGCGCCATTCACGAGGGCGCCGACGGGCGCCGTTATCTTGTGGTGCACGGCGACATCTTCGATCTCGTCGTGACGCAGGCGCGGTGGCTGGCGCTGCTCGGCGACAAGGCTTACGACTTCGCGCTGACCGCCAACCGGCTGTTCAACGCCTTGCGCCGCATCTTCGGCGCGCCCTACTGGTCGCTGTCCAAGTGGGCCAAGCACAAGGTCAAGAACGCGGTCAATTACATCGGCGCCTTCGAGAAGGCGCTGGCGACCGAAGCCAGCCGCCACAAGGTCGACGGCGTCATCTGCGGTCACATCCATACAGCGGCGATGCACGACGATTACGGCCTGCGCTACATCAACTGCGGCGACTGGGTCGAAAGCTGCACGGCCATCGCCGAGCACCACGACGGCAAGTTCGAGATCATCACCTGGACGCAATTGAGCGCGGACTATCAGCCCTCGCTCGAACTGGCGCAAAAGGCGGCGTGACCCTAACGACGGGAAGGTAGCGCGGCCACGATGTAGGCGCGCTCCCTCTCCCATTGGGGAGAGGGTCGGGGTGAGGGGGAGGCGCTCTCTCTACGCGCTGTAACCCCTCACCCGGCGCACTGCGTGCGCCGACCTCTTCCTATGGGAGAGGTGAACAGAGTGCGTGGAAGCTCGCTGCCCTAACGCAATTCGGATTGGACGGAACATAGGCATGAAAATCATCGTCGCCACCGATGCCTGGCATCCGCAGGTGAACGGCGTCGTGCGTACGCTCGGCCATGTGGCGCGCGAAGCGCGCGGCCTCGGCGCCGAGCTTGAATTTCTCGCGCCGGATGCGTTCTGGACGCTGCCGATGCCGAGCTATCCGGAAATTCGTCTGGCGCTGGTACCGCCGGGCGAGATCGAGCGCCGTCTCGAAGCCGCCAAGCCCGACGCGATCCATATCGCCACCGAAGGCCCGATCGGCCACGCCATGCGCCGCGCCTGCATGCGGCGCGGCCTGCCGTTCACAACGAGCTTCCACACGCGCTTTCCCGATTACGTCGCGGAGCGTCTGCCGGTGCCGGAGCGCTGGACCTCCGATCTCACCTGGTCGTGGCTGCGCCGCTTCCACGCGCCCGGTGCCGCCGTACTCGCCGCGACGCCGACTTTGGCGACCGAACTCACGCAGCGCGGCTTCCACGACGTGAAGCTGTGGTCGCGCGGCGTCGACGCGAACGTGTTCCATCCGCGTGACGACATCGATCTCGATTTGCCGCGGCCGATCTTCCTCACGGTGGGACGCGTCGCGGTCGAAAAGAATCTCGAGGCTTTTCTCTCGCTCCGCCTGCCCGGCACCAAGGTTGTCGTCGGCGATGGACCGGCGCGCGCCGCGCTCGCCAAGCAATATCCGGAGACGGTGTTCCTCGGTTCGAAGCAGGGCGAAGAGCTGGCGCGCATTTATGCCGCCGCCGATGTGTTCGTGTTCCCGAGCCGCACCGATACCTTCGGCTTGGTGCTGCTCGAGGCCTTGGCGAGCGGTGTTCCGGTCGCGGCCTTTCCGGCAGATGCGCCGCGCGACGTCATTGGAACCGCGCCGGTCGGCGCGCTTGACGAAGATTTGAAGAAAGCCTGCCACGCCGCGCTCAAGCTCAAGCGCGGCGATTGCCGCGACTTCGCGCTCGGCATGACCTGGGAAGCGAGCGCGCGCACCTTCCTGCAGCACGTTCTGGAGGCCGCGCGTTCCGGCCGGCCGCGTCTGGCGGCGTAAAAATACTGTCGTCCCGGGCGACTGAGCGTTTGCGAAGGAGACCCGGGACCCATACGCCGCAGCCTATCGATAGCGCACGGCGTATGGGGCCCCGCTTTCGCAAGTCGGCTATAGCCGAGTTGCGCG
Organism: Pseudolabrys taiwanensis; assembly: GCF_003367395.1. Classification (NCBI taxonomy): domain Bacteria; kingdom Pseudomonadati; phylum Pseudomonadota; class Alphaproteobacteria; order Hyphomicrobiales; family Xanthobacteraceae; genus Pseudolabrys; species Pseudolabrys taiwanensis. Next base: position 116,514 of record NZ_CP031417.1, read on the forward strand.
TCGTGATGGCAGACATCGGGTAAACCCGATGTGTGCGGGGACGACAGAAGGTGGGGTTCGCACCGAGCCCGCCTTGCGCTATCCTTCGCGCATGTCCGCCATCACACCGACGACGCTCCCGAACGTCACCGACATCGAAGCGGCGGCGAGCCGCATCCACGGCGTGGCCGTGCGCACGCCGCTCATCACCGCGCCTGTGCTCGACGAGCGCCTCGGCGCCCGTGTCTTCTTGAAGGCCGAGACGCTGCAGCGCACCGGCTCGTTCAAGTTCCGCGGTGCCTACAACAAGATTTCCTCGATTGCGCCCGAGAAGCGCGCCGCCGGCGTGGTGGCCTTTTCGTCGGGCAATCACGCGCAAGGCGTCGCGGCGGCGGCGCGTCTCATGGGCATGCCGGCGGTGATCGTGATGCCGCGCGACGCGCCCACGGCCAAGCGTGAGCGCACCAAGGCGCTCGGCGCCGAGGTCGTGCTTTACGATCGCACCGGTGAAGACCGCGCCGCGATCGCGCGCAAGATCATGGACGAGCGCGGCGCGACCTTGGTGCCGCCCTACGACGACCCGCTGATCATTGCCGGGCAGGGCACCATCGGCCGCGAGATCGTCGAAGATCTTACGCGCCTCGACATTACGCCCGATATCGTCGTGATCGGCGCATCGGGTGGCGGTTTGGCTGCCGGCACGTCGCTTGGCGTCAAGGCGCGCTTTCCTGAGACGGCACTCTATACAGTCGAGCCGGAAGGGTTCGACGACACGTTGCGTTCGTTCAAGAGCGGCAAGCGCGAGAGCAATCCGAACCTCTCGGGTTCGATTTGCGATGCGCTGATGAGCGCGACGCCGGGCGAACTGACGTTTCCGATCACGCGCACCTTGATCGGGAAGGGGTTGACCGCGAGCGATGTGGAAGTCGGGCGCGCCGTGCGCTTCGCTTTCGAGGAGTTGAAGCTGGTGGTGGAGCCGGGCGGCGCCATCGGCCTGGCCGCGCTGCTCGCCGGCAAGCTCGACGTGAAGGGCAAGACGGTCGTCGCGATCCTGTCCGGCGGCAATGTCGATGCGAGTTTGTTCGCGCAGCTGATCGCGGCATAGCGCGTCCGGCAAGCAAAGGCGCGTTCTTCACGCGCCGTGCCCACGGCCGATGTCCCGCACATCCCGCACTCAAGAGGTGCGCACGGCGCGCGCGTTGCGCGCCTTTGCGCACCCTACAGGCCGCGCGAAACCTGCGTCAGGTGAACAGTGCGAGGCGTTCTTCTTCGCTCAGCGCTTTGATGTCGGCGAGCGGATCGACCGGCGGCGGCACGGCGCGCGCGCGACGGCCAGGCGTGGGGCTCTCGCTCCTGGCGGTGGAGAAATCCTCGCCGGCAAAAGGCTGCGGCGGCGGAATGCTGCCGGCCTTGATCACCGTCGCTTCCGGTACCGGCGCATCGGGCGCGGTTGCGACCTCGGCGGCGGCCAAGGTTTCGACCAGCGCTGAAATCGCCAGACCCGGCGGCGGCGAGGGCGCGGCGTCTACCGTCGCTTCATCGGAGGCAGCCTCGCCGGCGGCTTCGTTGCCCCACGCGACTTCCGGCATCGCGGTGTCTTCGTCGAACGCCGCTGGCGCCTCCGCCTCGGGAAGCGTCTCGTCGGCGGTTTCGCTGGCCGGCATAAACTCCAGCGGCGCCAGCAGCGCCTCCGGCTCGGACATCGTGTCCGTCTCGGGCGCGGGCTCTTCGCTTACAGGCGCCTCAGCGGCCTCGGGCTCAGCCGCAATCGCCGGCTCGGGCGCGACGTCGAATGAGGCCTGCGCCGCAAGGTCGAACGCGGGCTCAAGCGTCGCAGCAGGCTCGGCTTCGGCCTCGACGTCTGCCGCCACTGCCATCTCGGTGGGCGCTTCGGCTTCCGTCTCAGCTTCGGCTTGATTCTCGGCCTCAGCCTCAGCCTCAGCCTCAGCCTCAGCCTCAGCCTCAGCCTCAGCCTCAGCCTCAGCCTCAGCCTCAGCCTCAGCCTCAGCCTCAGCAGGAACGTCTGCCGCAAGGTCAGCTTCAACCGGTGTCGCCGTGTCGATGTCGGCCTCGGGCGCGATGTCTTCGGCGCTCTCGGTCTCGAATATCTCCGGCTCGTCCGCTGGCGCCAGCAGCGCGGCTTCTGCCGCGGCAACCGGTTCGTCCACAGGCGCTGCGGCCTGCTCCGCCGGCTCTTCCTGCGGCGGTGCCGGCGGCGTGGCGAGCGTATCGATACGCTGCTGCACGCCTTCGATCAGCTCGGCGAGCTTGGCCACTTGCGCGGTCAGCGTGCCGAGATCGATGTCCGCCTGCGCCGCGCGGATGGCTTCCAGCATGCCGCGCACGTCGTCGATCGGGTTCTCGGCCGGCGGCGCGTCGACTTGCGCCCGCACCAGGCCCTCCAGACGCTGCACCGACGACAGCAGCGTGGCGCTGTCCTCATTGCGGCTGCGCCGCGCATGTTCGGCGAGAAAGGCACGGCCGCGCGCGCTCTCCGAGAGCGCCGCTAAAAACGCCTGATACTCGTCTTCGCTCGGCGCGTCAGGCGCCGCCAGCGCTAAGGGGTCGTTGGCCATGTGCATTCCTTAGTCGCGCAGTTTATCAATCATGCAGTGCGATTCGGCCAGCGAGCCATCCCCGATGTTTTTCGGCTTCGCGTCCCGCCTGGCGGGTCTCTATGCCGCTATTTTCGCGATGAACGGCGTCCATCTGCCGTTCTTCCCGCTGTGGCTGAAGGCCAAGGACCTGGGCGCCGGCGAGATCGGCATGGTGCTGGCGGTGCCAATGATCGTTCGGTTGCTGGCGGTGCCGGCGGCGACGCGCCTTGTGGACCGGCGCGGTTCGCTCCGTGAGGCCATCGTCATCGCCACCCTTCTGAGCGTCGCCGGTTATGTCGTGCTGGCGTCTGCCTCAGGCTTGGTTGGCATCGTTTTGGCGTTCGCGGCGGCGTCGCTGGTCTTCACGCCGATCATGCCGCTGGTCGAGGCTTATGCCTTGAAGGGCCTGACGGCGCGTGGCCGCGCCTATGGGCCGGTGCGGCTGTGGGGATCGGCCGCCTTCGTGCTGGGCTCGTTGATCGCTGGGATCGCCGCCGACGTCATCGCTGCGCGGCATCTGATCTGGCTGATCGTCTTAGGCACTGCGCTCATCGCGTTGAGTGCGGCGAGGTTGGAGCCGCTCGGGACGGAGCCGCCGCATCTGCGGGACGGCGCGCCCGCGCCGACTCTGCTGCGCAGCCGCGCCTTCATCGCCATCGTCATGGCCGCGAGTCTCGTGCAAGCGAGCCATGCCACCTATTACGGTTTCTCGGTATTGGCTTGGCGGACGCAGGGCTACGACGGCATGACCATCGCGGCGTTGTGGGGCTTGGGCGTTGCCGCCGAGATCGTGCTGTTCGCGTTGCAAGGACGGCTGCCCGCATTTCTCACGCCGGCGATGCTGCTGATGCTCGGCGCGGCCGGCGGCGCGCTGCGCTGGACCGCCATGGCCTTCGATCCGCCGGCAATCGTGCTGCCGCTGCTGCAACTGCTGCACGCGGCGACTTTCGGCGCCAGCCATCTCGGCGCGCAGATGTTTCTGTTGCGCGCGGTGCCGGCGCGGCAAGGCGCGACGGCGCAAGGTTATCTCGCGGTGACGATGGGCTTGGTGATGGCCGCGACCACGGCGCTGTCGGGCCTGCTTTATGCGGCCTACGGCGCGGCGAGTTACGCCGCGATGGCGCTAGCGGCGATAGCTGGCGGCGTTTGCGCGCTCATAGCGAACCGGCCGCGGCAGATAGCGACGATCTGAGGAGGCCTGCTCCTGTCGCGTGCTGCGCGAGCAGCTCGGCACGATGCCGGAGAGGGCGCGGCCTTCCAGATAGATCATCTTACGCGACAGACCGCCGTTGCGGTTGATCCACTTGCGCACCGAACTCGGATAGATGCGCCACAAAGCTTGCGTGCCCATCGGGCTGGTGACCGGGCGGCCGTCCTGGTCGGGCATCCAGGCCGCATGGAAACCGAAGCGGGCGCGCTCAGTGGCGCAGATGCGATCGCGGGGGATGACGCCGAGGAGCAACGTGCAGGCGGAGAGGCAGTTGCCGTCGACGACCACGTTCTCGCCGCTCGAGCGCAGAAGCGCGTAAGCCTGCAAGTATTGGCCGATCTGTCCGCCCCGGTCTTCGGCGATGCGCATGGTCGCGTTCGCCGGAACCAGTCCGGCTACGACGAGTGCCGCGGAAAGCAACAACCCCCGAATTCGCATGACCCCATCCCCGTTGGGTCCGCCACAGCAGCGGAGCGATTGTGCCGCAAGTCTAAACCCATTGCGGGCCAAACGGGAAGCTTTGGTTAACTAATTTTCGGCGGACAATTTACCAGCCGAATCAGCGCCTTGGTTCATGCGCCCGGTTTTCGGACAGCACATGCCCAGCGAAGCGGCGGTAACACTATCAGGGGTCGCGATGTTCTGAGTCGGACGGCGTCAGTTCGGCCGCCGCGCGGGTGCATTCGTCGGCCAATGCGCCGAGCTGGCGAGCGTCTTCCTCGCTCCAACTTTGTTCGGCGATATGACGGTACAGACGGGCATGCGCCAGCAACCGTTCGGCGACTTTAGACGGCTCTGGCACGATAGCCCCACCACGCGTTTGACCGGCACGACATAAATATGTCGTCAACCGTTCCGCGCAGCATTGATCGGCATCAATCGGTCGGTCGGCCGTCAGCCCCAGAGGGCTGGGGTGGACGGACAGACCAAGCTGTCGCGATAGATCAACCTGTCCGGCCGGTCTCTGGCGAGCAGCAACGGCCCATCGAGATCGACGAACCGCGCCGACTGCGCGAGCAGCACCGCCGGCGCCATGGCCAGCGATGTCGCGACCATGCAACCGGCCATGATGGTCAGTCCGAGCCGCGACGCCTCGCTGGCCATCGCCAGCGCTTCGGTGAGGCCGCCGGTCTTATCGAGTTTGATGTTGACCGCATCGTATTTGCCGATCAGCGCGGCAAGTGACGAACGATCATGCGCGCTTTCATCGGCGCAGACCGGGATCGGGCGTGTGATGCGGCCGAGCGCCGCATCACGGCCGTCAGGCAGCGGCTGCTCGACCAGCACGACACCGGCATTGGCGCAGGCCTCGAGGTTGGCGGCGAGGTTGTCTTCGGTCCAACCTTCGTTCGCATCGACGATCAACATGGCGTTCGGTGCCGCCGTGCGCACCGCGCTGATGCGGGCGGCGTCGCCGTCGCCGCCGAGCTTGATCTTCAGCAGCGCGCGCTGCGCCGCCTTGGCGGCGGCTTGCGCCATCGTCTCCGGCGTGCCGAGCGAGATCGTAAAAGCCGTGGTCAGAGGTCGCGGCGCCGGCAGCCCGGCGAGCTCATGCACCGCGCGGCCGGCGCGCTTGGCTTCGAGATCCCAGAAGGCGCAGTCGAGCGCGTTGCGCGCGGCTCCGGGCGGCATGGCCTCCTGCAAAGCGGCGCGGCTAAGGCCGGCCGCGAGGCGCGGCCGCATGGCCTCGATTTGCGCCGTCACATTGTCGGTGCTCTCGCCGTAGCGGGCATATGGCACGCATTCGCCGCGGCCGCGTGCCTTGCCCTCGCCAAGTTCCACGACCACAACGACCGCTTCGGTCTTGGCGCCGCGGCTGATGGTGAAGGCGCCGGCGATCGGCCAGCGCTCGACGGTGACTTTGAGGCTCGTGGCGTTGGGGATATCCATGGCTGTCAAACCCTCGACAGGTTCGCGTGGGTAGGTCAAGTATGGCCGGCGTCAGCCGCGCCATATGCGCGATTCTTCGCCTCGGAGCGGAACGGTGAACGGCAAGAGCTTGCTCGAAGGAACAGCCGACGGCGACCAGATCCGGCTTGCCGGTACTGGCGCCTGGACGAGCGCGAATGCGCGCCAGCTGGAAAGCCTGATCGACGCGTCCGTGCGCCGCTACGCCGCCGCGAAAGCCGTAGCGATCGACATGGCGCAGGTCGATCGGCTCGACACCTTCGGCGCCTGGCTCCTGGAGCGGCTCGTGCGCGCCTTTTCCGCGCGCGGGGCCCAGACGCAGGTGGTCGGCCTGAAGGAAGACTACCGCGCGCTGATGGACGAGCTGCACACGGTGAAGCTCGCCGAGGCGCACCGCAAGCCCAATCCGATCATCCAGGCGCTCGCCTCCATCGGCGTCAGCATCGCCGGTGTCGGCCAGTCGCTGATGGCGATGGTCAACATGCTGGGCGCGCTGGCGGTCGCGTTCCTGCGCGTCATCGTCAATCCGCGCCGGCTGCGGCTGACCTCGACCGTGCATCAGCTCGACAATGTCGGCTGGCGCGCGGTGCCGATCATGCTGCTCATCACCTTCCTGGTCGGCTGCATCATCGCCCAGCAGGGCGTGTTCCATTTCCGCAAGTTCGGCGCCGATATCTATGTCGTCGACATGGTGGGCATCCTCACGTTGCGCGAACTCGGCGTGCTCATCGTCTGCATCATGGTCGCCGGCCGCTCCGGCAGCGCCTATACGGCCGAACTCGGCGCCATGAAGATGCGCGAGGAGATCGACGCGCTGCGCACGATGGGGCTCGATCCGATCGAGGTGCTGGTGCTGCCGCGCATCATCGCGCTCATCATCGGCGTGCCGATCCTGACTTTTCTCGGCTCGATGGCCGCCCTCTACGGCGGCGGCCTCGTGTGCTGGCTCTACGGCGGCATCGATCCGGAAATCTATCTGCAACGCCTCAAGGAGGCGATCGACCTCAAGACTTTCCAGGTCGGCATGATCAAGGCGCCTTTCATGGCCCTGGTGATCGGTACGGTCTCCTGCGTCGAAGGCCTGTCGGTCAAGGGCAGCGCCGAGTCGCTCGGCTTGCAGACCACCGCCTCGGTGGTGGAGTCGATCTTCCTGGTGATCGTGCTCGACGGCCTGTTCGCCATCTTCTTCGCCTCGATCGGGATGTAGGGCGATGGCGCAAGAAAACGGTCAAGAAAACGGTCAGGCAAACGGTCAAGCGAACGTCCAAGCCAACGGCAAGGCGAGGGAAGTCATCATCGAAGTGCGCGACGTCGTCGTCGGCTTCGGCGATCGCGTCGTGCTCAATCACCTCGACCTCGATGTCTACCGCGGTGAGATCCTCGGCTTCGTCGGCGGCTCGGGCGCGGGCAAGTCCGTGCTGATGCGCACGATCGTCGGCCTGCTGCCCAAGCGCAGCGGCCAGATCAAGGTGCTCGGCGTCGACATGACCTCCGGCCCGGAAGCGGCGCGTCACGCGGTCGAACGCCGCTGGGGCGTGCTGTTTCAGCAGGGCGCGCTGTTCTCCTCCCTTACCGTGAAGGAGAACATCCAGTTCCCGATGCGCGAATATCTCAAGCTGCCGCAGCGGCTGATGGACGAAATGGCGGTGGCCAAGCTCGAGATGGTCGGCCTCGATGCCACGGCGATGGACAAGTTCCCCTCGGAGCTGTCCGGCGGCATGACCAAGCGCGTGTCGCTGGCGCGCTCCCTCGCGCTGGATCCCGATATCGTCTTTCTCGACGAACCGACCTCCGGCCTCGATCCGATCGGCGCCGGCGACTTCGACAGCCTGATCGCGACCTTGCAGAAAACCCTGGGACTGACCGTGTTCATGGTCACGCACGACCTCGACAGCCTGCACACGGTGTGCGACCGCATCGCGGTCCTGGTCGACGGCAAGGTGGCCGTCGCCGGCACCATGGAGACCATGCTGGCCTCGACGCATCCCTGGCTGCGCGCCTATTTCCACGGCAAGCGTTCGCGGGGAGCCCAAGGGCTTGATAGTAAAGCAGATGCCGCCCCGATTCCGACACCATAGAATGCGAGCGCAAGGCCGCGCGCAGCGGACTGGCGAGAACTGACGGAGCCGACGATGGAGACCCGAGCGAACTATGTGGTGATCGGTCTGTTCACCCTGGCCGTCATCGCCGGCGTGTTCGGCTTCGTCTATTGGTTTCAGAACATCGGCGGCACCGGCGAGCGTTCGCTCTACCGCGTGGCGTTCGAGGGCTCGGTGTCGGGCCTGCGCACGGGCGGTTCCGTGCTGTTCAACGGCATCCGCGTCGGTGAGGTGACCGGCCTGCAGCTCAATCCGCAGAAACCGAGTCAGGTGCTCGCGACCATCGCGGTGGATCGCTCCGTTGCCATCCGTCCGGACACGCAGATCGGCATGGAGTTCCAGGGGCTGACCGGCATCGCCGCGCTGTCGCTGAAGGGCGGCGATCCGTCGAAGCCGGCGCTGGTCGGCAGCAAGGACAATCCGCCGCTGCTCACGGCGCCGCCGAATGCGACCTCCGACGTGACGCAGGCAGCGCGTGACGTGCTGACCAAGGTCAACGAATTCATCACCGAGAACCAGAAGGCGTTCAAGAGCGCGATCGATCACCTCGATACGTTCAGCGCGGCGCTGGCGCGCAACTCGGACAAGATCGACCACATCACGTCCGGCCTGCAGGCTTTGACCGGTGGCCCGGACGGCAAGGGCGGCGACATCAACGAGGCGGCGCGCTCGATCAAGAAGCTTGCCGACAATCTCGATCAGCGCACCGCCGAGATCACGGTCGGCATCAACCGGCTGTCGGCGGCGGGGACCAAGCAGATCGATCAACTTTCGTCGAACGCGCAGCGCACGCTGTCGACCATCAACCGAGCCGTCGACAACCTCGACCGTAACCCGAGCCGGCTGATCTGGGGCGGCGGAAGTTCCAACCTGCCCGAATATAACGGCCGACGCTAAGCCCACGGGCCGGCGCGCGGTTCAGGCGTCGGGGCAATGTGGCTAAAAATGTCACAGCCGGCCGCGATCGGCCTTTTTGGCGCAAATTTTTTGCGTCCATCCCCAAGAGTTTTGCATTATTGCCAGGGCAGCGGGCTAGTGTCCGACTAGACTGTGCCGGTATCGCGAAACCGCGTCCGAGTCGCGTCGGTCGGTAAGAGGGTTGTTGCGCGTGGGGTATCCGGGGCGTCGATTGGGGCGTCATTCCCGTTTGAACTGGGTGGCGGTGGCCACGTTGGCGCTTGCGCTGACGGGGTGTTCCGGCGGCCTGGGCGGGCTTGTGACCAAATCGCCCGGCACGGCTTACGACCTTAGCCCGGCGAAGAGTTTTGCACGGCCGGTCGGACGTGGGCGGGGCCAACTCGTGGTCGCCGAACCGACCGCGCTCGGTCCGCTCGACGGCGATCGCATTCTGGTGCGCCCCGCGCCCGGTCAGCTCGCGCAGATCGGCGACGGGCAGTGGGAAGAGCGGCTGCCGCGGCTGGTGCAGGCGCGGCTGGTGCAGTCGTTCGAAAACGCCAAGCGGCTTGGCGTCGGCCGCCCGTCCGACAAGATCACCACGGACTTCGCGCTGCTGACCGACCTGCGGGTCTTCGAAGTGTCGGCGGTCGACGGCACGGCCCAGGTTGAGATTGCCGCCAAGATCGTCAACGAGCGCTCCGGCCGCATCGTCGCAGCGCGCGTGCTGCGCGCCGCCGTGCCGGCCTCGGCGATGCAGGGCCCCGAAGCGGTCGCCGCGATCAACGCGGCGTTCGAACAGGTGGCGACCGAACTGGTCCTCTGGGTGTCGCGGATCGTGTGACGGTCTCCGAGCGGTAGAGCCGTAGCCCGCATGAGCGCAGCGAAATGCGGGACTAACCCTCCCGCTCGCCGAAGCCTTCGGAGTTTTGCGTGGCGGCGCCGGCCCGGTCCGCGGGCAACAGACCGCGTTGTACATACAGATGAAACGACGAGTGCGGCCAATCCGCGACGGCCGTTACCAGGCCGTGCTTCACCGGATTGACGTGGATGTAGTCGACGTGCCGCTCGAAATCTCGGTCGTCGCGGATGGTGTGCTCCCAGAACCTTCGTTGCCACAAAGCGTATTCCCCCGCAGCGACGAGGCCGGTCGTGAACGCAGCCTTGATCGTTCGCCATCGAACCGAAAAATCTGCATCGCCGGCCGGCAAGGTGAAGATCGCGTGCAGGTGATCCGGAAGCACAACGATTGCATCAATGTCGAATGGGTTCAGGCGCCGCGCTCGTCGGAAGGCTGTTCGCAAAAGTGCAATATGCTCGACGAGCACAGACGACCGCCGATCCCTGAGGGTCACGGTGAAGAAGAACGTGCCGCCGGGAACGAAATTGCGCCGGTAGCGGACCATAGCGCCATCATATCCTGGCTTTCGTTTCGCTGATCCGAAATACAGCCTGCGGCCAGCGTGCAGTAGCCCGCATGAGCGCAGCGATATGCGGGACGGGCCTGCCGCGTGGCAGGGGTCTGAATGTTGGACGTCCCGCCCCGGATTTCGCTTCGCTCATCCGGGCTACGGGAGGCAGAAAACAAAAAAGGCGGGCTCACCGAGCCCGCCTTTTGTTTTTTGCGATCGGCGCGAGGTCAGTCGAAGCGCCCGGCCGCGTGCGCCAGCATGGTGTAGACCTTGCCGGTTTCCGACGTGAGATACGTGCGGGCCATCACTTGGCTGCGGTCGTCGCGCGAGACCTCGTCGAGCAGACGCTCGAACTCGCTGATGTAGCGGTCCACCGTCTGCTTGAATTCGCGGTCGGCGCGATACTTCTTGCGGATCTCGTCGAAGGCCTGCTGACCCTGCAGCGTATAGAGCCGGCGGGTGAACACGTTGCGTTCGCCGCGCTTGTAGCGGTCCCACAGATCGGCCGCGGCCTCGTGATCGATCATCCGCGCGATGTCGACCGAAAGGCTGTCGAGCGACTCGATCGAGTGGCGCGGCGTGCGATCCTCGTTGCCGCTGCGCATGCTGTCGCGGCCGGTGTCGCGCGGACGCGAGACGTCGCGGCTTTCACGCGGGAAGTCACGCGTCGGCTCGTCCTCGCGCGAGGCGCGGCTGAGCAGATCGGACAGCCAGCCGGTGCCCTGCGGCGTCGACGGCAGCGGCGACACGCTCGGCGGCTCCGGCGCGCGGCGCGCGGCCGGCGCGAAGTGCGCGGGCTCGCTGCGCAGCGGCGTGCGCGGCGCCGGCTCCGGACGGCTCGGCAGCTCGGTGCGGGCGGTTACCGTCTCGCCGCGACCGCCGGCGACGGCGAGCGTCGGCTCCTCGCGGACCCGTTGCGTCCGCACCGGCTCGACGGCGTCGAGGCTGCGGCCGTGGCGGGCGACGATGCGGTTGAGCTCGGCCAGCGCCTCGATCTGATCGACGATCACGCGGCGCATCTGCGCGGCGCTCTCGGCGGTCTCCTGCGGCAGTTCGAACACGCCGCGGCGCAGCTCGGCGCGGGTCTCTTCGAGTTCGCGCTGCATCTCCTGCGCCATCTGCTTCATGCCGCGGAGCGTATCGGCGAAGCGCTCGGTGGCTTCGCGGAAGAGGCCCTGCGTCTCGCCGCTGGCGCGGTCGTAGATGTTGCGCATCGCCTCGGCCGCCTCGCGGCGTTCGCTCTCGGCGTGTTCGCGCAGACGATCGTACTGTTCGCTGAGCGTGCGGGCGCCGTCTGCGCTCGACTCGGTGACGACGCGCGCCACTTCCTCGGCCTGGTTGCGAACGCGCTCGAATTGTTCGCTGACCGCGCGCGTGCCTTCGGCGCTCGTTTCCGAGACGACGCGGGCGACGTCGCGGGCGCGGCCGGCGGCGGCTTCCAGCGTTTCGTCGAGCAGGGACGAGAAGCGCTTGAGGCGCTGCTCGAGATCGTTGGTGCGCACGTCCATCGTCGTGACGAGCTGGTCGAGCTGACCGCGGCGCTCGCCGAGGCTCGCCTCGGTGCGCTGGTTGCTGACCTCGATCTGCTCGGCCGCCTTGGCGAGCTCCTGGCCATGCGCGCTGAACTGATGCGCGAGCTGGCCGAGATTGCTCAGCACTTCGCCGGTGACGTGGCGGAAGTTGCCGATGTTGGTTTCCACCTGCGCGGCCGCCGCGCCGGTCGAATTGTTGACCTCGTTCATGGCGGCGACGAACTCGGACACGCGCATCATCAGCGTGTTCTCGAGCGTGCTCATGTTCTCGTGCGAGCCCGAGAGCACTTCCTGCAGGAGGATGTTGGCCTCGCGCAGGCGCTCGAACAGCGCCGTGCTGTCGGAGCGCAGCATGTTGTGCGTCTCCAGCATGTCGGCGACCGCCTTGCTCGCGGTGTCCTTGGAGACGGCGATGGCCCGCTCGGCGGTGCCGTGCAACTCGCTGAGGGTGCGGTTGACGGTGCTCGCGGCGTTCTCGCCGGCGGCGTTGATGAGACGGGTGATCTCCGAGGAGTTCTCGATCATCGAGCGGGTGAAGACGAAGCCCTTCTCCTCGATCGAGGACATGGCGTTGTCGGTGGCCTGGGTGATCTCCTGGGCGAACTGCTGACCCTTCTCGGTGATGGCGCCGAGCAGACCGCTGCTCTTGTCCGACAGCAGGATCTCGAGTTCGCTGGCGCGCTGGCTGACGGCCGACGAGATCTCGTTGGCGTTCTCGACGAAGTTGCGGGCGACGACATCGCTGACGCCGACGAGCGAACGTTCGGCTTCGCCGGCGCTCTTCTGGATCGCCTCGGCGGCGGTGAGGGCGAGTTGACCGAGCGAGCGCTCGGCCTCGCTGGCGTTGACCTTGATGGTGTGGCTGAGCTGCTCCATGCGCACATGGATGGCGTCGGCCGCGGACCGCGTACGGTTCTCGATTTCGCCGGTGACCGCTTCGGCGCGGGTCAGCAGCAGATCTTCGAACCGGCTGATGCGCGTGTCGAGGGTGTCGGCGACTTCGTCGGCGCGCGCGCCGAGCGCGCGGTCGATCTCGCCGACCTTGGCGCTGATGGTATCGGCGACCTGCGTGCCGCGGCTGTCGATGGCGGCGGCAAGCTGCGCGCCGCGCGTATCGATGATCGACGCCATCTGCGCGCCGCGTGTGTCGATGAGCGATGCGACCTGAGCGCCGCGCGAGTCGAGGAGCGAGGCGAGCTGCGCGCCACTGGAGTCGAGGAGGGAGGCCACCTCGACGCCACGCGAGCCGATGGTCTCGGCGATCTTCGTGCCGCGCGTATCGATCGTATCGGCGACCTCCGCGCCGCGCGCGGCGATCGTCTCCGCGACCTGACGGCCGCGGCTGTCGATGGTCTCGGCCACCGCGCCGACGCGGGCGTCGAGCGCATCGACGACGTCCTTGCCGCCATCGGTGAGCGTCTTGACGATGTTGCCGGTGCGCGCGCTCAGCATGTCGTCGAACTTGACGAGCCGCTGGTCCAGCGCGCCCGATACTTCCTCGGTGCGGCCGGCGACGCGCTGGTCGAACGAGTCGATATACGAGCGCATGGCCTCGGAGACGTCCTGCGTGCGCTGGCCGAGGCGCTCGACGAGCTCGCCGCCATAGGTTTTCACCGTGTTGTCGAACTCGGCGATGTGGCGGGTGATCAGGGTGCCCAAGGTCGTCGCGTCGCGCGCGACCTTCTCGGAGAGGGCGGTGCCGCGGCTGTCGAACAGTTCGTCGAAAGCCTGCAGACGCTGCTCCAGAATCTCCTTCATCGCGTTGCCGCGATTGTCGATGGTCTGCACCAGCGTTTCGGCATTGTCGTGGAAGGTGTCGGCCACGGTGTTGCTGCGGGAGACCAGCGCTTCCGCCACCTGCTTGCCGGTATGCTCGATCTTCGACACGACATCGCTGCCGCGCTGCGACAGGTCGTTGACCACGGCATCGCCGCTCGCGCGCAGCGCCGCGTTCACTTCGTCGGTGCGCGCGGTGATGGTGTCGGCGATACGGGCGGTGGTCTCGGTCACCGAGTTGGTGAACTGCTGCGAGCGGATCGCCATGTTGTCGATGGTGGCGGTGCTGCGCTGTTCGAAGCCCTGCGCTACCTGATCGAGCCGCGTCGTCATCATCTGCTGCAGGCGCGCCGCCATGTCGGCGAACTCGTCGTGCACCGTCTCCGAGCGGAACTTGAGGCTGTCGGTCAGGCGTTCGCTGGCCGAGGCGATCGCGGTGGTGGCGCGGTCGCTGGTCGATTCCAGGCGCTCGAGCAAAGTGGAGCCGCGCTCGCTCAACGTGTCGATCATCGAGTCGCCGGCATGGCCGAGCGCGAGGGTGATGTGCTCGCCCTTTTCGGTGAGCGTGCGGGTGACGCGCTGCGCGACTTCGCTGACCTTGTCGGCGACGAGATCGCCGACCGAGGTGATGTCGTGCGACAGATCGAGGTGCACGCTGGAGATGGCGTTGCGTACCTGCTCGGCCTGATTGACCAAAGTCTCGCGTTGATTGGCGAGCTCGTTGAGCAGGTCGCGGATGCGCACTTCGTTGTCGTTATAGGCGCGCTCGAGCGCCGAGACTTCGTTGTGCACCAGGGCCTCGAGTTCCGCGGCGCGGGCGAGGGCGCGCTCGACGCCGTCGCCCATGGCGGCGACTTCGCGGCGGATCGCCTGGCCGACGGTCACGACCGACTCGCGCGCGGCGATTTCCGGCTGCGCCAGACGCACGGCGACCTCCGCCATGGACTCGGCGACGATGCGCATGTCCTGCGTGCGGCGGACCATATGCGCGAGCGCATAGAAGAAGACGAGCGGCAGGACGATGGCGGCAATGACGGCCGCGGCGGCAGCGATGCCGAGACGCGGCGTCGCCATCATCGCCTGGAGTTCCGGCAAATAGAGATAAGCGACTGCAACGCCGCCGATGGCCCAGACGCAGGAGGCAATGGCTGCGGCGACATAAGGTCCGCGGCTCGGCTTGCGGTTCAGGCTCTGCAGGATCTGGCCGATATAGGCACGGTCGTCATTGGCGGCTCGGCGCGGGCCTTCGTCGGTCCACTCCGGCGCGGGTGTGTCTTCGTGAAACAGATCGGCCGCGACGGCCGGCGCCGTGCTGGGCGCGGAGGACTCGCGTTCGGGGGCGGCCACGGGCGGCGCCTGTTTGGGTTCCACCGGGCGGATGGCGAGCGCCTCTTCGATGGCGTTCAGCGCCTCTTCCGTGGGATCCTTGGATTTTTGCGAGATGTTCGCCATACGCTGCCGCCTCGTTACTTCGTCCGGGCCGCAACCGTAACGTCAAACGAGGCCGCGCTGCGAACAGCTGCGCCGCCATCGCCCATCCGTCCAGCCGCCGCTCAAGCCCCGTTAACCGCCGGCGTTAATCCTATCGCGCTGAGTGTGCGAAAGAAACCACGCCGGTAAGGAGTTTTTAATCATCGTTAATGAGAGTTAGGCATAACTCCCACAGGCTTTCTGCGGCAATCATGGCGGCTGAAATGCGGCTAGGATACGGCCGCAGGGCGGCCGGCCGCTCACGCGGTTACGGGCGGCTTAACCGGCGGGACGGGAGGTACGGGCTTATTTACCTCGCTTTACGCTTCTCGCGGCGACACTCGGGACGCCAAAAGACAGTGGGGGATAAGTCATGGCGCAAGCTGCACCGAAGATGTTGGAGGCACCGGCGGCCGTGTCCGACGCGGGCATCGATCGTGAGCACCTATCGCGGCTGACCTTCGGGGATCAGCAGCTCGAACGGGAACTGCTGGTCTTGTTCGACCAGCAGGCCGCTGTGCTGCTGCCGCGCATGCAGACGGCGGACATGGCCTCGGTGGGCGCCCTGGCCCATACGCTCAAGGGTTCGGCCCTGGGTGTCGGCGCCTTTGCCGTCGCGGAGGCGGCAGGGGCGGTGGAGCAGGCGCGCGATCCCGCCGCACTCAGAGAGGCCATCGCGCGCCTTGGGGTTGCGATTGCCGGGGCGCGCGCGCACATCGCCGTGCTGTTAGCCGTGGACGGCGCGGGCGGGAAGGGATAGCGCGCCCGCCAGATTGCCTATATAGGGACCTCGGCCCGCCAATTCCGGCCGGGTCCTTCCTCCCAACTGTTCTTATGCCAAAGATCACCTTCATTGATTTCGGCGATACCGCGCGTACCGTCGATGCCGACCTGGGCTCCACCGTGATGGAGACCGCGATCCGCAACAACATTCCGGGCATCGAGGCCGAGTGCGGTGGCGCCTGCGCCTGCGCGACCTGTCACGTCTATGTCGACGAGGCCTGGCGCGAGAAGGTCGGCGGTCCCTCGCCGATGGAAGAGGACATGCTCGATTTCGGTTATGACGTGCGCGAGAATTCGCGCCTGTCGTGCCAGATCAAGGTCACCGACGAGATCGATGGTCTCGTCGTGCGCACGCCGGAGCGGCAGGCTTAAGGCTTCGCGCTACAGTCTTGGTTCCGTCATCCTGAGGTGCGAGCGATAGCGAGCCTCGAAGGATGGCGGCCGATGAGTTGCCACGCGGTGCCGCGCCTTGGCCGTCGCCTCTGGAGGGCCGTGCTACGCGCGGCCACCTCGGGGTGATGGGGAGAGGTCGTCATGAGCGCGCCGGTCGTTTCCACCACCTGCTGCATTGCCGGCGGCGGCCCGGCCGGCATGATGCTGGGCTTTCTCCTGGCGCGTGCCGGCGTACCGGTTGTCGTGCTCGAGAAGCACGCCGACTTCCTCCGCGACTTTCGCGGCGACACCATTCATCCCTCGACGCTCGAATTGATGCACGAGCTCGGGCTGATCGACGAATTCCTCAAGCTGCCGCATTCGCGCGTCGATCGTCTTTCCGGCCAGATCGGCGACACGCACGTCACCATCGCCGACTTCACCCACTTGCCGACGCATTGCCGCTTCGTGGCGCTGATGCCGCAATGGGACTTCCTCGATTTCCTCGCCGCGCAGGGCAAACGTTATCCGACGTTCGATCTGCGTATGCGCGCGCAAGCGACGGGGCTCATCGAGGAAGGTGGTCGTGTCGCGGGCGTGCGCGCGCATACGCCCGAGGGCGACATCGAAATCCGCGCCGATCTGACGGTCGCCTGCGACGGCCGCCACTCGACCTTGCGCGAGGCCGCCGGCTTCGCCGTCGACAGCATCGGCGCGCCGATGGACATTCTCTGGTTCCGCCTCTCGCGCAAGCAGGGCGATACGGCGGAGACGTTCGGCCATATCGAAGCGAGCCGCATGATGATCATGCTCGACCGCGGCGACTACTGGCAATGCGCCTATGTCATTGCGAAGGGTGGATTCGACGCAGTGAAGACGCGCGGGCTAGATGCCTTCCGCGCGACCGTCGTCGGCATGTCGCCGTTCGTCGAAGACCGCATCGGCGAGATCGCGACTTGGGACGACGTGAAGCTGTTGACGGTCGCCGTCGATCGTCTGCCGCGCTGGCATAAGCCCGGACTGCTCTGCATCGGCGACGCGGCGCATGCGATGTCGCCGGTCGGCGGCGTCGGCATCAATTTGGCGATCCAGGATGCGGTCGCGGCGGCGAACATTCTCTGGCAGCCGTTGCGCGATAAGACGGTGGGCGAAGCGGACTTGCACAGAGTGCAGGAGCGCCGCGAATTCGCGGTACGTGTCACGCAGCGCCTGCAGGTGTTCATCCAGAACAAAGTGATCACCTCGGCGCTCAACACGACAGCGCGGCCGCGGGCGCCGTTTGCCGCCAAGTTGTTCAATTGGTTCCCGCTGTTGCGCCGGATTCCCGCGCGCCTCATCGGCATGGGCGTCAGGCCCGAGCACGTGCATACGCCTGAGGCTGCTCTCACGTCACATTGACGGTGCGGACACGCCAGCCCTGGTCAAGGCGGTCGATCTGCGTCAACGACAGTGGATCGATGACGAAGCGCAACGCGTTCTCCGCCGGCAGATCGAGCGCGATGGCAAGGATGGCGCGGATCGTACCAGAGTGGATGACCAGCGCGACGTCGCCCGTGGGCAAGGCCGGCAGACAATCCCGCACGCGCGCGATCTGATCGTCGAAGCTTTCGCCGCCGGGCGGCCGGTTGGTGGCGGGCCTGCGCCAGAAGTCGGCGTAGGCGGGACCGAGCTCGGCTTCGATCTCGGTATGGCGGCGGCCTGTCCAGACGCCGAAGTTCTGTTCGCGCAGGCGCGGCTCCGGTGTCGGCGTCAGGCCGAGCGCGGTGGCGGTTTCCATGGTCCGGCGCGCTGGGCTGGCAAAGACCGCGAGCGCTTTCGGCAGGCGTTCGCGCACCACCGCCAAGGCTGTGCTGTTGCTCAGATCGGCCGGTGCGTCGGCATCGTGGATGATGCCGTGCGGCCGCGCGACCGGCGCGTGCCGGATCAACCAGAAGCGCTGCTCGGCGCTCATGAAGCAATGCCCATGCGCGCGGCGACAAGCAATAGCACGGCGGTTTCCGCCACTTGCTGCGCGCCGCCGAGCACGTCGCCGGTGTAGCCGCCGATCTGGCGCCACGCGATCCATGCGACGGCGCAGACGGCTGCGATGGCGCCGACGATGGCCGGAACGGCGGTTGCGAACGGCAGGCAGACGAGCGCAATGACGACGGCGAGTGCCGCCGCGACGGTGGCAATGGTTGCATCGGGGCGTCCGGCGCTGGCACCGAGGCCGTCGCTGCGGGCCGGCGGCAGATACAACGCGACCGCCGGTAGGAAGCCGCGCGACAGCGCGTGCGCGGCGATGAGGCCGGTCAACGCCGTGGCATTCGGCAAGCTTGCGAGCGCGGCGACTTTGCTGACGCAGGCGACGATCAGGATCAGCGTGCCGTAGGTGCCGATGCGGCTGTCGCGCATGATCTCGAGCTTGGCGGCCTTGTCGCGGCCGCCGCCGAAGCCGTCGGCCAAATCGGCGAGGCCGTCCTCGTGAAAGCCGCCGGTGAGCCACATGCCGGCGCCGAGCGCGAGCGCCGCCGCGGCCAGGGCCGGCAAGCCCGCGGCATGCAGACCCCAGAACGCCAACCCGATGACGGCGCCAACGCCGGCGCCGACGAGCGGCATCAGGCGTTGCGCGCGCACGAAATTATCCGGCGATGCGCCATCCGGATGGGGCATCGGAATGCGTGTCAGCATCGCCACGGCGACACGAAAGTCGTCGAGCCACTCGTTCATGGTAGATAGTCCCGCCGTCACATCGGGGAAGATTCGCGTGCAATTTCGCAGTCTAGACGACATCCGCAGCGCTTGTCGTGATTTGCCGGCTGGCAATGAGACGAGTGCCGCCGCCGCCGCGGCGCGTCAGGACCAATTGACGAAGCCGACGGGAAGCCTCGGTCAACTCGAAGCGCTCGCGGTGTGGCTGGCGCGCTGGCAGGGCCAGGCGGTGCCGCGCCTGGACGACGTCAGCGTCATCGTCTTTGCCGGTAACCACGGCGTCACGGCGCAAGGCGTGTCGCCTTATCCCGCGGCCGTGACGGCGCAGATGGTCGCGAACTACGCGCGCGGCGGCGCGGCGATCAACCAACTCGCCACGCTCGCGCAAGCGAAGCTGACGGTGGTGCCGCTCGATCTCGACAGGCCGACCGCGGATTTCACGGGCGCGCCGGCGATGGACGTGGCGCAGTTCCTCGATGCGGTGAATGCGGGCTACGACGCCGTGCCGGCGCGGTGCGCGCTCTTGGCGCTTGGCGAGATGGGTATCGGCAATACGACGGCGGCGGCTGCCATAGCCGCCGCGCTACTTGGCGGCGATGCGGCTTCTTGGGTTGGACGCGGCGCCGGTATCGGCGATGACGGCTTGCGGCTGAAACAGGAAGTGGTGGACATGGCCTTGGCGCGGCATCGCGCGGTGCTCGGCGATCCGCTGGCGGTGGCAATGTCCCTCGGCGGACGCGAACTCGCCGCAATATTGGGCGCGACCGTGGCGGCGCGGCGGCACGGCATTCCCGTTCTGCTCGATGGCTTCGTTTGCACAGCGGCCGTGCTGCCGCTTCTGAAGCTGAATGCCGATGCGCTTTCACATTGTCAGGCCGCGCACGTCTCGGCGGAGGCGGGCCATCGCGCCTTGCTCGCGGCGATGAAGCTCAATCCGCTGCTCGATCTCGGCATGCGCCTCGGCGAAGCCTCAGGCGCGGCCGCCGCAATCTTGCTGCTGCGTGCCGCCGTCGCCTGTCACGCCGGCATGGCGACGTTTGCCGAGGCTGGTGTCGCGGAGCGGTCGGGGCCTTAAGCCGTCAGCCGCGATACTTCCATTGCGACAGCTTGGCGACGATCTCCGGCGGCAGCGGCCGCGCGCGGCGCGTCGTCGTATCCATCATCACCAAGGTCGCGCGGCCGGCGGCCGTGCATTCCTCTTCGCGGAACAGCGCCTGCGTGACGATGAACGAGCTGCGCCCGAATTCGGCCAGCGCGGTGCCGACGACGACGGTGCCCGGCCAGCGCAGTTCGCGCAGAAAGTCGATCTCCTGGCGCACCAGCACGAAGGTGGCGTTCGGCACACCGATGCCGAGATCCGGATCGCGGAACATCGCGACGCGGCCCGACTCGAAATAGGTCGCGAACACCGCGTTGTTGACATGGCCCTGCGGGTCCATATCGCCGTAGCGGAGGATCTCGGTCACCTGATGCGGATAGTCGGCAAGGATCGGCGCGGGTTTCTTCGGCCGCGCCGCGGTCTGTTCGGTCATGGTGTCTGTCGCGAAATTACTTGGCGGCGGGGGCGACGGCGGCGTTCTGCCCGCTGCGCTTGAGCGCATCGGCAACGAAGCCGGAGGCCTTCATCTCCTCGATGAAGGTGCGCAGATAGGCGACGCCCTTGAGCCGGCCTTTCGGCGTCCCCATGGCCTGCTCGATCTGCATGAACGGCTCGTCGATCATGCGCACGTCGGCATGGTCCTTGGCGTAGTCGGCGAGCGGCTGGCGCACGCCGGCGACGACCTCGAGTTTCTCGGCGCGAAACAGATCGATCATGGCGCGGCTGCCGCCGGTCGCGGCGCGGACGATGGTGGCGTTCTTGATCGTACGCGTAAGGAAGAGGTCGTAGGCCGACTTGAGGCCGACAGCGATGCGATTGCCCGCTTTGTCGACGTCGGCAAGCGATTTGATCGGCGAGTCCGTCGGCACCATGTACACGCCTTCGATGAGGACGTAGGGCGCGGTGAATTCGATCACGCTCGCGCGCACCGGCTCGATGGCGACGAAGGCGATGTCCCATTCGTTCTTGCTCGCGCCGTCGAACACCTTGCCGGCCGCCTCATAGACGACGAGCTGAACCGGCACGCCGAGGCGTTTGCCGAGCGCGCGCGCAAGCTCGGGGGTGACCCCTTTCGGTTCGCCGGTCTTCTCGTCCTTTTGCGCGAGCACGCCGTTGCCGAGATTGATGGCGGCGCGCAACGTTCCTGTCGGCGCCAGTTCCTTGCGCGCCTCGTCAGGCACGGGCTGCGCGGCAACGGGAACGGCGAGCGCCAATGTGGTGGCGGCGAGCAGGCTCAGCTGATGGACCAGTGACAAAGGTTTCTCCCGGAGGGCCGTTTCTGTGGCGGCGGAGATTAGGTCAGACGGCGGCGGCTTCCAAGCGCGGCGGCGCGCGGCGCCGGTATGCGGCGAGCATCGCCAGTGCCAACGGCGCCAGCACCACCAGCCGGCTCTGATAGCGGTCGACCGGATGCGAGAACACGCCGCAGATTGCAGCGTTGACGAGAAGGGCGGTCAACGCCACGACGCACAGCGCAAGAATTTCCGGCGGGATATTTAAGCGCCGCCGTGCCGCGACTGCCACGATGATGGCGGCAATCGCCAACGCCGCCGCGGGCACATGCACAAGATTGAGCGTTGCGACATCGAAGCCCTGCGTCTGCTGACGCGCGCCCTGGTAGACGGGCAGGAGGCTCGGGGCATGATCGCGGATGGCGTCGAAGGTCGGGTCGTTATCATCGAGGCTGATTTCGGTCTGGAAGCTCGTGAGCTGCTCGAACGTGGCGTCCAGCGCCGTTCTCAGATGCATCATCGGATAGAGCTTGAGCGTTTCCAGGATGATGTGTTTTTCCTCCGGCTCGAAGCCCTCGACGCCGCCGAGCTTGTAGAACGGCGTGTCATTGGCCCACAGCCAGTCGTCGGCGCTCACCGGCATATGCCGTGCATAGGCGCACAAACGTAACGCGGGGTCCGGACAGTGTTCGTGCAGGTAGCGCTGCGCAACGCCGTATTCGATGAGGCGGCCGAACAGAAAGCTGGTGCCGCCAGGGGTGAAGCCGACGACGCCGGTGATGGCTGCGCTCGAGGCAAGGCACAGCGCGATGCCGCCTGTCACCGCAATGGCGCCGTCGCGCAGCCGTACCGGCGGTAGGCCGAGCGATGTGACGAAGGCAAGCAAACGGAGAGCCACGAGTAAGCCGAGGCAAAGCGCGAGCGCCGCCATATGCGAGGCGATCGCGATCGCAATGAGCGCGCCAAGGCCACACCGTTCGGCGGTGGTGAGTTCGATTGTGCGGAAGAGGAGGAGATGCAGGGCCAGAACGGCGAGGGGAAACAGAATGTCCGGCATCAATTGCGCCGCGAACCAGGGCAGGCTGGTGAGCACGGACAAGGCGGTGGCGATACCAAGCGCAAGCCACGGCCGTCCGCCCAGGCCATGGCAGCGCAGCGTCAGCACGATGATCCATGCGGTGGCCGCGGCTTGCGCCACGATGACCGGCCAAAACGCCAGCGGCATGGCGAGGTACAGAAACCAGCCGTATAGCGCGGAGCGCCCGAGCGTGGGCATGCCTTCGATCGGACGGGTCAGATAACCGCCTGTGTCCGGAAAAATGAGCGGGAAGCCGTTCCACAGCGCCGGCCCCAGCAATACGAACAACATGCCGGCAATGGCTACCAGCCAGGCTGCCCTCTGCGCCGGGCGCGGAAGCTCAACCGCGCCCGTCCGGGCTACCGCCATATCTGTCATGCTCAGCCCCGTCGCGCCGTCCCGGCACCAGACTTATACCAAGCTCGGCAACGCTTGCGGCGGAATTTAGTTCAGCAGCGACGCTTGGGCGGTGGCAGGGGGCATCTCGCGCCGCAGCTCTTCTACCGCCCGCGCCACGGCGATGACGCCGACAAACGCCGCCAGCCAGACCAGGCGCGCGCCGTAGCGGTCGTGCGGGTTGGACAACACACCGCAGACGAAAGCATTGGCGAGCAGCGCCAAGGTGCAAGTGGTCGCCAGACGGCCGAGTTCGTCCGGCAGCCGGCCGCGCCAGGCCATGCCGATCAACAAAGGCAGCAGGGCCATGGACAGCAGTGCCACGGGATAATGCAGCTCGTTGAGCGCGGTAAACGAAATGCCGTTGCGCTGCTGACGCGCGGCGTGCATCGCCGGCGCGAGTTGCGGCGCGTAGCGCTCGATGATCGCGTAAGTATGCCAGATGGTGTTGAGCACGCCCTCGCCGGAGTGGACGGCAACGAGTTGGCGGGCGGTGGCGCTCAACGCGGTCTCGATCTGCAAGCCGGGATATTCGAGCAGCGCACGCCATGCGATCTCGCCCATCTCACGGTCGAGCCCCGAAAAGCGCCCGAGCTTGTCGAACAGCGCATTGCCCCAGAACCAGACATCGGCGTCGCGCGGCAGTTGGTCCTTATAGGTGCACAAAGTGAGATGGCGATCGGGACAATGTTCGTCGAGATATTTATTGACGATGCCATCCTGGAGCATGCGCCCAAAGGCGATCGAAGGCCCGCCCGGAGTCCAGGTCAGCCGTTTGACGATGATGAAGTTTGTCGCGAACACCAGCGCAGCGCCGAGGGCGAGCGCGGCAATGCCGGGCGCGATGCGCGCCTTGAAGCCGACGCGCGGCAACAAACGGACGGCGGCTGCTGCCACCAGCAACGCCGCGAGGACAGCGAAGGTGGCGCTGTGCGTCGCCGCACTGACGGCAATCAGGGCAACGAGCCCGAGACGTTCGCCGCGGCTTAATTGTTCCGACTGCGTGACCAGCAAATGCAGCGCGAGCACGCTGAGGACGCAGAAGATATCGGTCAGCAGGATCGAGGTGAGCCAGGGCAGGGTGGTCAGCGCGGACAGGGTGGCGATAACGCCAGCCAGCAGCCAGGGACGTCCGCCCAGCCCTTGCGTGCGCAAGGTGAGCGCCACGATCCATACGGTGAGCAAGGATTGCAGGATCAACACCGGCCAGAAGTCGAACGGCACGCCGGCGCGCAGAATGAGGCCGTAGGCGACCGGCCGGCTCGGCACCAGCACGCTTTCGTAGGTGCGGGCGAGATAGCCGCCGGTGTCCCATTGGAGGAGAGGAAAGCCGTTCCAGATAGCCGGTGCGATCAATATCGCAACAGACAAAAAGATCACCAACGCCCAGCTGGCGCGGTCGCGCAGGCTCACGGTGAATATCCCCCGGCTCTTCGACGACTTCCGTCGTTCTCGTCGTTCGTCGCTCTTGGCGGCATCGTAGCCGCGTTCGCGCCAATGGCGCCAGGGGGATTTTCGTCCTCGCTTGATGCGTGCGCCGTCCGGAAATCCACGCGGCGCGCGCATGGCGGATTGCGACATATTGTCCGCGTTTTCAACCTTCGAATTATTCCGATTGGCAAAGAGAAGCCATCGCATTGATGCGCGACTTCGATCCGCCGCTCTTCGAACTGTTCAAAGTCGTAACTGCAAATCACTCCGTCGCGCGGTGATTTCATTTCGATTTCAAACACGCCGTCGTCTTCGCAATCTCTCCCGCGATTCAAACAACGCGTCGCCGCATGCGCTGACGCGAAGAAGATCGATGGGGTGTCAATGGAACGTATGTGGCGTGTGCCGGCGGTCGCCGGTGCAGGGGTCTTGTCGCTGACGGTCATGTCGACGGACGTCGTGGCGCAAGCGCAAAGCGTGGCGTTGCCGACGATCGAGGTGGAGGGCGCTTCCGAAACCGCCTACGGCCCGGTGCAGGGCTATAACGCTTCGCGCGGCGCAACCGGAACCAAAACCGACACGCCGCTGCAGGAGATCCCGCAGTCGATCAGCGTCATCACCGCCGACCAGATGCGGGATCAGGGCGCCACCAATGTGCAACAGGCGCTCCGCTATACGCCGGGCGTGATGGCCGACAGCTACGGCCCCGACTCGCGCGTCGACTCGTTCCAGATCCGCGGCATGTCGGCCGACGTCTATCTCGACGGCATGCGCACCACGAACTCGTGGTGGAATTCGCAGCGGCTCGATCCCTATATGCTTGAGCGTATGGAGGTGCTGCGCGGCCCGTCCTCGGTGCTGTATGGCAGCACGACCACAGCCGGGCTGCTCAATCTCGTCACCAAGCGTCCGCAGGCGCAGGACCTGCACGAAGTCGGCGTCCAATACGGCAGCTTCAACCGCAAGCAGATCCAGACCGACCATACCGGCAAGATCACCGCGGACGGGCAGTGGCTGTACCGGATCATCGGCATCGCGCGCGGCAGCGACTATCAGACCGATTACGTCAAGGATGACCGGGTCGTGGTGATGCCGGCCGTCACCTGGCGTCCGACCGAGCGGACCAGTTGGACGGTGATCGCCACCTATCAGAAGGACAAGACCGGTTCCTCGACCGGCTTCATGCCGCATTCGGGCACGATCTTCCCCAATCCGAACGGACAGATTCCGAGCAACCGTTTCGCCGGCGATCCGGCGACCGACCTCTATCAGACGGAAACGCGGTCGATCGCCAGCCTGTTCGAGCACCGCTTCAGCGACTGGCTGAAGGTGTCGCACAACATGCGTTACTCCGACATCGACGGCATCTACAACACGGTTTACGCGAACAGCTTCTCCGCCAATCCTTACCTCGACCCGGCGCAGCGTACGGTGTCGCGCTACGTCGATTTCTCGAACGCCAATCGCAAGACTTTCACCTCCGACACCAATGCCGAGTTGAAATTCGACACCCACGCCGTGTCGCACAAACTTCTGGTCGGTCTCGACTACCGCCGCATGAGCGAAGGCAGCATGGCGGGCGGTTCCCTCGATACAACGCCGTTCGATCTGTATTCGCCGACCTATAATCCGATTGCGCTGCCGGACATGATGCGAATGCCGGGCCTCGTGCAGCGTCAGGTCGGCTTCTACGTGCAGGACCAGATCCGTTGGGGCCAGTTGATCGGCGTGTTCGGCCTGCGCCACGACACTGCGAGCAGCGACATTGAAGGTCTCGACAAGCAGACCGATCGAGCCGTAACTGGCCGTGCGGGTCTGATGTACGAACTACCCTTCGGCCTGACGCCTTATGTCTCCTATGCGCAGTCGTTCGATCCTCAATTCGGCACGGCAGCCTATGGCAACAGCCAGTGCAACGACAGCCCGAGCGGACTCTGCAAGCCGGTGCGCGGCGAGCAATACGAAGTGGGGTTCAAGTATCGTCACTCGAAAGACCTCGCCGTCAACGGCGCGCTGTTCGATATCACGCAGAAGAACCGCACCACGAGCGATCCGAGCGGCATCGGCATGGTGCAGATCGGCCGGGCGCGCATTCGTGGCGCCGAACTCGAGGTGCTGGCGACGATCGCGCGCGATGTCGACCTGATCGGCGCCTACACCTACCTCGATGCCAAGATCGTGGATGGCGACAATGCCGGTAAGCGCATCGAGACGGTGCCGCAACATCAGGCGTCGCTGTGGGCCAAGTACCGCTTCGCGCTCCTCGGCGTGGACGGCTTCTCGCTCGGTGGCGGCGTGCGCTATATCGGCTCGGTCTGGGACGGCGCGGATACCATTCAGACGCCCGGCTACACGTTGGTCGACGCCATGGTGGCCTGGGAAAACAAGAACTGGCGTTTCCAGGTCAACGGCACCAACCTGACGGACAAGACCTACTACACGGCCTGTCTGACGCGCGGCGACTGCTTCTTCGGCAATCGCCGTTCGGTCATCGCGAGTCTGACCTACAAGTTCTGAGAGACGCCCAGAATTCGTCATGCCCGGCCTTGTGCCGGGCATCCAAGACTTTACGCCAGGCAATAAGACGTGGATGGCCGGGTCAAGCCCGGCCATGACGGGTGGAGAGGACACGGACGGCGGGAATTTGCTAGGGTGGCCGCGTGAACTCGAGGCCACCCGAGAATGTTCGTTACCTTCTTCCAGGAACTGAAGTCCGCCGGCGTGCCGGTGACTTTGCGCGAATATCTGACGCTGATGGAGGCGATGGAGGCCGATCTCGCCGACCGCCGCGTCGAGGACTTCTATTATCTCTCGCGCGCCGCGTTGGTGAAGGACGAGCGCAACCTCGACAAGTTCGACCGTGTGTTCGGCCACGTCTTCAAAGGCCTCGAATTCATGGGTGACGCGGTCGAGGCGAATATCCCGGCCGAGTGGCTCAAGAAGCTCACCGAGAAGTATCTCACCGAGGAAGAGAAAAAGCAGATCGAGGCCATGGGCGGGCTCGACAAGCTGATGGAGACGCTCAAGCAGCGCCTGGCCGAGCAGAAGGGCCGCCACCAGGGCGGCAACAAATGGATCGGCACCGGCGGCACCTCGCCGTTCGGCAACGGCGGCTACAACCCGGAAGGCATCCGCATCGGCGGCGAGAGCACGCACCGCCGCGCGGTGAAGGTGTGGGACAAGCGCGAGTTCAAGGATCTCGACGATGATGTCGAGCTCGGCACGCGCAACATCAAAGTGGCGCTGCGGCGCCTGCGCAAGTTCGCGCGCACCGGGGCGCCGGACGAGTTGGATCTCGACGGCACCATCCAAGGTACGGCGCACAAAGGTTATCTCGACATCGTCATGCGGCCCGAGCGGCACAATGCGGTAAAGGTGTTGTTGTTCTTCGATATCGGCGGCTCGATGGACTGGCACATCAAGGCGACGGAAGAACTGTTCTCGGCGGCGCGCACCGAATTCAAGCATATGGAGCACTTCTACTTCCACAACTGCCTCTACGAGAAAGTGTGGAAGGAGAACCAGCGCCGCTATCAGGCGACCACCGCGACCTGGGACGTGCTGCACACTTACCCGCACGACTACAAGGTGGTGTTCGTCGGCGACGCCTCGATGTCGCCCTACGAGATCACGGTGACCGGCGGCTCGGTCGAACATTACAACGACGAAGCCGGCGCGACCTGGATGGAGCGCGTGACGCGCACCTATCCGGCGTGCGTGTGGCTCAATCCGGTGCCGGAGAAGGAGTGGGCCTATACCCACTCGATCCAGCTGATGCGCCAGCTCATGGGCGGGCGCATGTATCCGCTGACGCTGGAGGGCCTAGACCGAGCGATGCGCGAGTTGGTGCGGTAGGCGCTTGTCGGCGTCGGCCGGATGAGCGAAGCGAGGTCCGGCAGAGCGCGCGGAGCTACCCCACCGCGTCGATCGGCACTTCGTCGACTTGCCGGCCGTGTTCGTCGGTGATCGAGACCAGCCAGCCGCTCCAGTTGAAGCCCGGCATCACCGCGCCTTGCGCCAGGCTGCGGGCGAAGGCGACCGCGTCCTCGCGCGCGGCCGCGGGCCCCGCGAGATCGATGCCCTTGTGATTGTTGAATACCTGTTTGCCGTCGGTCAGTCGGAAGTAATAACGGGGCATGGGTGGCTCGCTGTACGGCTCGTGGGCGCGGGCTCGAAGCCTAGCAATCCGTTCGCGTGCCGTCACGCGGACCGATCGGCGCCGGACATGAAGCGGCCGGCGTACCGAAGCACGTCAGCCACTCCTGTGTTATTCGCGTCAGCAGCCGCTGGCCATGCTGCCCGAGCTCGATCCGCTGGTCGCGCCGTTGGTGCCGCTCGGATTCGAGTGGGTGCCCATGCCGGTCGTCGAATTGGTCGATGGCGCGGTGGCGCTGCCGCTCGCACCGCCGGCATTCGGGTTGGTGTTCATCGACAGGCTGTTATTTCCCGAGCCGCAAGGCTGACCATTTAGATCGGTACGGCCGTTGTTGATGCCGTTGTTGGTGCCGCCGACGCCGCCGGGCGTGACACCCGTGCCGCCGTTGATGCCGCCGCCGGTGGTACCGCCGCTCATGCCGCCGGCGCCGGCACCGCCCGCGCCACCCGCACCGCCACCGCCGGATTGGGCCAAAGCGACGCCCGCGCTCGCGGCAATCAGCGCCGCCGCAAGGGTCGTGAGAATCCGTCCTGTCCGCATCGCCGTGCTCCTGTTGCGCATCCTGTCTGCGGGCAACGTGAAGCGCGTGCCGAAGTTTCGCGCGGACGGGACTTAATTGGTCTGCCCCGAAGGCAAAGCTTCGAAGGATGTCGTTAAGCACTGTTGCGGTGGATCAAGGCCCGCGCCGCGAATCCGTGAACAATGTCTCGTTATGATGCGCGAGAAGAGAGATCCGACCATGCTTACCGCTGCACCGAAAGCAAGCGTCAGCCATGTGCCGAACATGGCGGCGATGACCGATCGTCTCGGCCTCGGCACGGTTCCGGCCGCGTGGCCGACAGGCGTGTCGCAATTGGCGCTCACCATCAATGCCTGCCAGCATTGCGACGCGTTCGAGGTCTGCACGGATTGGCTGGTGCGCGCGCCCAAGTCCATCGCGGTACCGCCCGCATTTTGTCCGAATGCGCCGGCTTTCGGAGAAGCGCAAGCGAAGAAGAAGGCGTGAGGCGCCGCGCGGATTACACCGCGATCGAATGCTTCTTCTGGCTGGCCGCGAGGTAAGAATCGAATACCGCCGCCGCGATCCGCACATAAGCGCGGCCGCGCGCCGTGACCTCGATGCGGCCGCCATCGATCGTCAGCAGACCTTCGTCGGCGAGCGGTGCCAAAGCGGCCAGCTCGGATGCGAAGCGGCCGACGCCGCCTTCGACGGCATTGAGGTCGAGCGCGAGATCGCACATCAGCCGTTCGATGAGGTGGGCGCGCAGCCGGTCTTCGTCACTGAGCGCCAGACCCTTTACGATGGGGAAGCGGCCGTCGGCGACCGTCCGGCTGTAGCCGCCGAGGTCGGGCGCATTCTGTACGAAGCCCTGCGGCAGCCTGCCGATGGCGCTCGCGCCCAAGCCGATCAGCGCGTCGGCTTCGTCGACGGTATAACCCTGGAAATTGCGGCGCAGTGTGCCGGTGCGCGCGGCGATCGCGAGTTCATCGTCCGGCAGGGCGAAATGGTCGAGGCCGACGGCTTCATAGCCGACGCGGCAGAGCGTCTCGGCCGCGGCATCGGCCTGTTGCAGCCGCTCGGCAAGGCCGGGCAGCGCGGCCTCGTCAATCAGTTTCTGATGCGACTTGAACCACGGCACATGCGCGTAGCCGAACAGGGCGAGACGCTGTGCGCCGAGCGCGGCCGCGAGTTGCGCGCTGTGGACGACGTCGCGCACGGTCTGCGTCGGCAGCCCATACATGAGATCGATGTTGAGGTTGGCGATGCCGGCCGCGCGCAGCCAGTCGGCGGCGCGCGCGACAAGTTCGAACGGCTGGATGCGGCCGATCGCCTGTTGCACATGCGCGGAGGCATCCTGCACACCGAGGCTGGCACGCGTGACGCCGATCGCTTGTAAGGAACGCACCAGTGCGCGATCGAGCCGGCGCGGATCGAGTTCGATCGCGTGTTCCTTCAACGCCGACAGATCGAAGCGCGAGGCGAGCTTCGCGGCGATCGTTTCGAGCAGGGCCGGGCCGAGGATCGACGGCGTCCCGCCGCCCCAATGCAGATGCGTGAGCTTGCGCCCGACGAGGCCGTCCAGAAGTTCGATCTCCTCCAGAAGGCGCTCGGCATAGGTTTCGACCGGCTCGCGCCGCCGCACGGCGCGGGTGTTGCAACCGCAATAGTGGCAAAGCTCCGTGCAGAACGGGACGTGAATATAGAGCGACAAGGTTGCGGTGGGCGGCAGCGCCGCCAGCCATTCCGCATAGACGTCGCCATCCACTGCGGCGGTGAAATGAGGTGCGGTAGGATATGAGGTGTAGCGGGGAACGTTGCGCTCGGCGAGCGCGAGCGACATGCTTATGACCGGCGAGGAACCCACGTCTCGTCCACCTTCTCGTAACTGCGTTTCACGGCCGCCCAAGCGATCATGTGCGAACGCTTTTCGCGGTCGATCTCGCCGGCATGGGCGGCGTAGGCGTGATTGAAAGCCTCGCGGTAGATGTCCTGCGCGTGCGGCGGCAGATGCGAGCGGATCGAGGGCGGCAATTCGGTGCTGCTACGATACGGCATTCAACAAACCTTCGGCGGCTGCCGGAGCGATCGGCAGTTACTCTAACGTCGTCAAGCGGACACTCATTGCGCTAAATCAAAGAAAGAGGAGTTGTTCCGAGGGCTTAAGTTAAAAAAAAGCGCCGGGCACGAGGCCCGGCGCTTGCATCGAACTCTGCCGCGGTCGCTTCAGGCGGCGTTGGCCGCATGCAGCGGCGTCGGCTCCTCCGGCAGCGGTTGTTCGCGGCGCAGCGTCGCCGTTTCCCGCATCAGGCGGGAGAAGTCCTTGCGCGCGGTCTCGAGCGCGCCTTCGACCACAGCCCGCTGCATCTTCTCGCGACGAAGCGACGAGCTGAGCTCTTCGATCGTCTGTTCGGCCGCGTGCTTCTGATCGAGGAGAGCCGCTTCGAGCGTGATGATGCGCTCGTTGAGCGAGGTGATCGATTCCTCGGCGCGGGTGAGTGCGGTTTCCTTGGCCGTATAGGCGCGGGCGAGGGCGGTGCTGCGCTCCATCAACGTGTTGCGGGCTTGCTCGACCTCTTGACGTTGTGCTTCGCGGGCATAACGGTCAGCCTCGAATTCGGCGACACGTGCATGCAAGGTGTCACGTTCGCGCGCGAGTTCGGCATTGCGCCGATCGGCCTCGCGGATCTCCTCGGCGCGTCCGATGAGATGTTCACGTGCTTCGATCAGCAGCTTCTCGGTCGCGGCCGCGCGTGCCTGTAACGTCTCGAAGCGCATGCGCTGGGTCGAGAGTTCGTGCTCGTGGCGTTCGTTGCTCTCGTCGAGTGTGCCGACGAGCCGGGTGCGCTCGGCGTTCATCTCGACGAAATTGCCCTCGGTGGTGCGCAGGCGCGCTTGCGTCGCGGCCAGCGCCGTCTCGGTCTCGGCGAGCCGGCGGGCGAGCTTGGCGCCCTCCGCGCTCGATTTCTCGAATGCCGCCTGCTGCGCCTGCTTCTCGTCCTCGGCCATCATCAGCCGCTGGCGGTTGGTGGCGATCTCGCCTTCGAGCGCAATGATGCGCTTCTCGGTGGCGATCAGCCGCTCGTCGAGCCGCTTGTTCTCCTCGCGCAGAATGCGCGTCTCGCCGGTCTCCTGATTGAGACGCGCTTCGATGTCGGCGATCTGCGCGCGTCGCGTCGCGAGGTCGACCGCGATTTCGGATTTAGCGGCTTCCGTGTTGCGCAACAGCGATTGGCTCGCCGCGAGTTCCTGGCTCAGCGTCTCGCATTCGCGTTCGGCGGCGGCGGCGCGTCTCTCGGTCTCGGCGGCTTCGGTGCGAAGCTTGCCGTAGGCGAGACGCGTGTTGTTGAGCACGGTTTGCAGGCCAAGCTTCTCGGCGCGCTCGGCCTCGACGGCCTGCAAGGTTCGGGTCACCGGCGCGACCAGCCGATCGACCGAGGCCTTGATGCTCTCGAGCTCGGCGACTTTCGTCGCTGCATTGATCAGAAGATTGCGGAGCTCTTCGTTCTCGCCGCCGAGCTGCGCGCTCGACGTCGAGAACAGTTCTTCGTCGAGTTCGAGCGGATTTTCGGGGGGGAGGGTGCTAGCCGGCGTCTGCGCCGCGGCGGCCGACATGGGAGGATCTTCGGCTGGCCTATCGTAAAGGCCGGATTTGCGGGCGAAGAGGCCCCCCAGTTTGGTCATCGGACGTGATCCCCGAATGCGCCGATCCGCCCGGCCCGAAGCGACTCCGAATCACACAGGTTAATATTGACTAACAGAATCTGAACGGAGGAGGGTAAACGAGAGGTTAATAGTGAAAAATATAGTCGACGCAGGTGCTTACGCCCTTTGTGACACGGTGCTATGGAACCGGGGCGAGGGTCAGTTTCGCGCAGGCCGCCTGTGTATAAGTCGGGCGCGGCAGGTCCCTTGCTCGACTTCGCAGTCAAAGCGGTCGACAAATTGTGGACGATTCGAGGCAGCCCTCGTGGGGAGAACAACAATGAACCGTAAGCTTGCAGTTTTCGTCGCGGCGCTGGCCGCCTTTGCGTTTGTGACCCAGGCGGCCGAAGCCGGCGGACGCCGGAAGGTGGATCCGCGCCTGAGCGCCACGGCGGTCGGTGTCGGCGCGGCGTCGACGGCGGCTTACTTCGCGTTCAACAACTGGAACTGGAAGTGGGACTCGGCCCGCGCCGGCGTCACCAGCATGGGCGCCTATGCCATCACCACGGTCGGCTGCGCTGCGCTGTCTCCGATCGTCGGCACCGCCGTGATGCATCGCCCGCTGACCTATCGCGAGGCCCACATCCTCGTCGGCTCCTGCCTGATCCCGGTCGTCGGCGGTTGGCTGGTGAACGAGGCTTACAACGAAGGCATCTTGTGGGCGCCGGACGAGCAGCAGCCGGTCGCGGTGAAGAAGCACCGCAAGCGTCACGTCGCCACCAAGTAAATACAGCGGCCTTGCCGCATGAGAACGCCGGCGCCGATGAGGCGCCGGCGTTTTCGTTTGTGGGGGACGACGCTTGCGCCGTCATCCTGAGGTGCGAGTGAGCGGAGCGAACGAGCCTCGAAGGATGGCGGCGGCCGTTCATTCTTCGAGGGCTGCGTAACCCGGGTAGAGCGAAGCGCAATCCGGGAACGGCTGGATGTGTTGCCCCGGATTTCGCTTCGCTCATCCGGGCTGCGGGTTAACGGCTATTGCTTCTTCGCGATGAACAGCCCCTCGCGAAGATGGAAGACGAAATCGCCGTTCTCCGTCTGCGGCTTCAAGAAGGCCGCGACGTCGGGCGTCACCTGCGACAGCATCGCGCGTAGCAGCGCCTTCATCGTGTCGTCGTAACGCGCCGCCCAGGACTTGAACTCCATCTTCTTGTCGAGCGTCTCTTCATGCGTCGGCGGCAGATGCGCGGCCTTCAGCGCGTCGCGCCACTCGTCGAGAGTCCAGGCTCTCAAGTGGCTCGGGTCACGCAGACGCTCGAAGGCATTGATGTAGTCGCCAACGCTGCCCACGGGCACGACGTTGTCGACCAGCGCGAACGTGCCGCCGGGCTTCAACACACGGTGCACCTCGGCGAGGAAGTCCGGGATCGAGTCGAAATGATGCGGCGCGATACGGCAGGTGACGAGATCGAAGCTCGCGTCCTCGAACGGCAGCGCTTCGGCCTTGGCGTAAGTGACGCGCACATTGTCGAGGCCGCGCCGGCCGGCTTCCGCCTTCACCTGATCGAGCATCTCCTGCGTGACGTCGGTCGCCCAGACACGCGCGACATGCGGCGCGAAAGTGTAGGCGACATGACCGCCGCCGGTGGCGATGTCGAGCACGCGCCAGTCCTGCTGCGGCGCCGCCAGCGTCACCAGCCGCTCCAGGCTCTTGCCCTGCGCATGCGGCTTGGAGGTGAGATAATGCGCGGCGGTCTTGCCGAATTGCTCTTGGACGGCGGTTTTGCTCATGGCGTTCCCTGACGTTGCCCTGCGACGGCGGGGACTATAGCGCCGGGCAAAAAAAAGCCCTGCACCTTTCGATGCAGGGCAGAGTTGCACCGATCTCCCAAGGGAGGGCGGTCAGTGCACGATCATGCCGGTAAAGATGTAGGCCTGCGCCATGACCAGAAGGCCGACCAGACATGCCAGCGTAATCGAGTGCCAGAACACGAAGCGCAGGATCGTGCCTTCGTGACCGAACCAGTTGGTCGCCGTCGATGCCACCACGATCGACTGCGCGTCGATCATCTTGCCCATGACGCCGCCGGATGAGTTCGCCGCGCCCATCAGGATCGGCGACAGCCCCAGTTGTTCGGACGTGACCTTCTGCAGGTTGCCGAACAGGATGTTGGACGACGTGTCCGACCCCGTCAGCGCGACGCCCAACCAGCCGAGCAGCGTGCCGAAGAACGGGTACAGCACGCCGGTGCCGGCGAAGGCGAGGCCGAGTGTGGCGTCGATGCCGGACAAACGGGTGAGGGTGCCGATCGCGAGCATCGCCGAGATGGTGATGAGCGAATAGGCGCAGACCTTGATCGTCTTGCCGTATTCGGCCGCCAGCTTCACCGGCGAGAAGCCCATCAGGAAGCCGGAGATGATCGCCGCGATCAGCATGCCCGAGCCGGTGTAGGACAGCCAGGTGAAGGAGAACACCGCGCCTTCCGGCGTCGGCTTCGACACCACCGGCGCGACCTTGTTGATCATGTTGTGCAGGCCCGGCACCTGGTAGTTCCAGGTCGCATAGGCGTTGAGCACGTTCTTGACCGCGTTGGTGCCCCACAACAGCAGGATCACGCAGACCACGATCCAGGGCAGCAGCGCCATCCACACTTGCGCGCGGCTCGGCGTCACCAACGGCTTGGGCGGCGGCGCGCTGGCCGCGGATTCATCCTTGCTGCGCAACGCCGGCGACAGCCACAGCACCTTCGGTTGCCAGACCTTCAGGAAGCCGATGAGGCAGGCCATCGAGATCAGCGACGCGCCGATATCGACAATCCACGGATTGATGAAGTTGGAGATCAGGAATTGCGGGATGGCGAAGGACACGCCGGTGACCAGAATGGCGGGCCACACGTCCTTCATGCCTTTCCAGCCGGCGAAAGCCCACACCACCCAGAACGGCACGATCAGCGAGAAGAACGGAAGCTGACGGCCGACCATGGCGCCGAGCAGGAACGGATCGATGCCGGTGACACTGGCGAGGCCGGCGATCGGCGTGCCGAGCGCGCCGTAAGCGACCGGCGCGGTGTTGGCGATCAGCGACAGTCCGGACGCGGCGAGCGGCGAGAAGCCGAGACCGATCAGAATCGCGCCGGTGACGGCGACGGGTGTGCCGAAGCCCGAGGCGCCTTCGAAGAAGGCGCCGAAGGAGAAGGCGATCAAGAGCAGTTGCAGACGGCGATCCTGCGTCACGCCGCCGATCGTGTTCTGCAACGTCTCGAACAGACCTTTCTCGACCGTGAGCCGGTAAAGAAAGATCACGTTGAGCACGATCCAGCCGATCGGAAAGAAACCGGTCACGGCGCCGAGCACCGTCGCGCGCAACGACATGTCGGCGGGCATCGTGAAGAGAACGATGGCGACGAAGTTGGCAACGACGAGAGCGATGAGCGCCGCGATGTGCGCTTTGACTTTGTTGGACGCAATGAGCACGAGCAGCGTGACCACCGGCAAGGCCGCGGCCAGCGTCGACAGCGCCGAACTACCGAACGGGTTGTAGACTTGGTTCCACATGGTGTTTCGTCCCCAGACCACGACGGCATTCTGTTTGCGCCGTCTGGTTGTGACCAAAGCGCCGGTCACCCATGGGGTCAACTATGGGCAGCAGATATCACCGTCGGAAAAATGAATACGACTAAGGTCGCAACTGTCTTCGTATGATTTTGATTTTTAAAGACGTTTATCGAAATTTTCTGCGGCCTGATCGTCGTAGCCTTTGCGGCTGCTGTAAAAGAGCAGGGCCATCAGGCCGCCGCCGACCAGAAGCGAAAAGAACACACCGCCACCGATGGCGACCCATCCCCATACGGGCACGTCGGGTCCGCCAATGTGATTCCAGGTGGTAATTAAAAACCAGATCGCCGCGATCAGCAGCGCGAACAGCGGTACCACGACATAGAGGTTACGCATGAAGGCGCTCCTTCCGTTCGTAGAAGCGGTGCGTGCGTCTTCTTAACGCATCGCTTCGGCGATGGATGGGCCCGCTCATAAAAAAAGCGCCCGGCCATTGGCCGGGCGCTCGGTCAGCTTATTGTCGGCTTGGCGCGCTGGCCTTAGCGCTTCATACCCGCACCGCTGTTGGTCGTGGAGGTGCCGGTCGACGAGGAGCCGGTGGTCTGCGACGAACCGTTCGGTTCGTAGTAGGCGAACTTCGGCGCCTTGTTCAGGTCGTCCTTGGTGTACGCGACCGTGATCTTGTCGATCGTGGCCGAGTTCTGACGGCGCGTGATGCTCAGAGCATCGAACGGGACGGCGACGTCCTTCTGGCCGACGCCAAGGAAACCGCCGACGCCGATCACGGCAGCCTTCACCTTGCCGGTGCCGTCGACGATCACGTCACTGATCTCACCGATCGACTGATTGTCCGGCCCATACACGCTGGCGCCAACCAGCTTGGAGCCGCGCCAATCCTGCGGCGCCTGGTTCTGAACGAAGCCGGGCTTGGCCGCGCCATTGTGCGTGGCCGCCGCGCCGGGCGTCGCCGAAGGCGCGGCATGGGTGCTGGGTTGTTGCGCGAAAGACGGCGCCGCGAGCATGGTAACAAGCGCGGCAGCGGTCATGGTTTGCTTGATCATTGTGCCTCCTCATAGGACTTAAGCTGAAAGGGTCCGCGCGCACGTGGCAACGCCAGACGTCGTGGCGCCGCCGGCAGCCGCGCCACTCCAAATAGAAACGCGGGACCTTTGCCCCGCGTTCCGACATGACCGAATGTTTAGGTGCGTCGAGGCGACGCGGCGAATCGCCTAGCCTTTGGCCGCCGCTTCTTTCATCACCGGCTCGTGTTCGAGCGGCGCGGCCTCGTCATTGGCCACCTCGGTCGGCGGCGCCAGCGGCTGCTCGTCGATCGGCACCCCGCGGCGCAGCGCCGAGCGTAGCGCGGCGACCTCGCTCTGCAGACGCGAATTGTCCTTGCGCGCGGCTTCGAGGGCGCCCTCGACCACGGCGCGTTCCATGCGCTCGCGCTGCAGCGCCGAGTTCAGATCTTCGACGCGCTTTTCGATATTGGTGCGGCTGACCTGGATGTCGGCCTCGAGATGGCCGTTGCGCTCCGTCAGCGCGGCGATCTTCTCTTCGGCGCGGCTGAGGGCGGTCTCGCGCGTCTTCAACGTCTTGGTCAGCGCGTTGGTGCGCTCGGACAAAGCGACGCGCGCCTGCTCGAGATCGCGGATCTGACGCTCGCGCTGCTCGTGCGAGGCCTCGATTTGCGCCAGACGCTTTTCCGAGTTGTTGCGCGCGATCGTGGCCTCGACCGACTTGCGATCGAAGGCACGCACTTCCTCGGTGCGGGCAATGAGATTCTGCCGCGTCTCCGCGAGCAGGCGCTCGGCGGTGGCGGCGCGCGACTGCAGCGCATCGAGCCGCATGTTCAGGCTGTTGCGCTCGGCCTGATACTGCTCCTTGGCCTCGTCGAGCGCGTTACCGAGGCGCCCCCGCTCGGCGTAGGCTTCCGCAAAGCTCGCTTCCACTTTGCCCAACTGCGCGCGCGTCGCGGTCAGCGTGTTCTCGCTTTCGGTGAGGCGGCGGGTGAGGCGGGCGATCTCGCTCAGCCCCTGATCGACCGCGATCTGGAGCGAGCGCTTGTCGTCTTCGAGCAGCGCCAGCTTCTCGCGGGCGGCGGCAAGCTCGCCCTCGAACTCCATGATGCGCCTTTCGGTCGCGTCGTACTGCTCCTGCAATGCGCGACGGCTCTCGGTCACGGTGCGGCGCTGCGTGCTTTCCTGCGCGAGCTGACGTTCCAGCTCGGAGATCTGCGCCTGCTTGGTCGTGATCTCCTGGCTGAGCTCGATCTGCGTGCTCTCCAGGCCGCGGTTGCTTTCGCGCACGAGTTCGAGGTCGTCGCGCAACTTGCTGGCTTCGGCTTCGGCCGCGGTCGCCTTGCGTTCGATGAGGTAGTATTCGGTGCGCAGCGTGTCGTAGGACGAGCGCGCCTCGTCCAACATGCCGGAGAGGCTGAGGGTGATCGATTTCTCCTGCTCGAGCGCGCGCAGCGTCGAGTTGAACGGCTGCACCAGGCGCTCGAAGGTCTGCTTGAGTTCGTCGAGCTCGCCAATCTTGCGGCCGGTGTCGGTCAGGAGGGCGCGCAGCGCCTCGTTCTCCTCGCCGATGCGCGAGCCGACGTCGGAGAAGTTCTCGACATTCATCGATAGCGGGCGAGGGGCGCCGTTGCCGGGCTGGGGCAGAAACTTGTCGGCGCCGATCTCGCCGGGCTTGCGGCCAAAGAGATCCGACAACTTCGCCATGGGAGGGCCTCCAACCCGTACGCCTACGACACAGCGCTGAAAATGCCACCTGTGCAGATTTAAGATATTATATACTTTTGGCGATGGGAACACGTGGCGCGATGGCTGCGGCGTCCGACGTTTACTGAACTTCATCATGGTTAACGCGTGAATCATGCGGGAATGCGCACTGGCAGCGCCGATAAGACGGTCGTGGCGGACGTGACGGCGGCGGAAACCCCGCCGGCGGGGGAAATTGCCTACACCTACCGGCCGTCGCTGCTCGGGGCGCCCTGGCAATTCACGCTGACCCCGGCGGGCATCGCGTGGACGGCGGGGCGGCGGAGCGGCCTGGTCCCTTACGAGGCGGTGCGCCGGGTCCGGCTGTCCTACCGGCCGGCCAATATGCAGTCCTATCGCTTCGTCACCGAGATCTGGGCGGAGGGCGCACCGCGGCTGCGGGTCGTCTCGACCTCGTGGAAGAGCATGTTCCTGCAGGAGCGGCTGGACCAGGGCTATGCCGTCTTTGTCACAGCCTTGCACCGGCGGCTGAGCGAGGTCGGCGCGCCCATCGTCTATGAGCGGGGCACGCACCCCTTGATCTACTGGCCCGGGGTCGCGGTGTTCGGCGTCGTCTGCCTCGCCTTCATCGTCCTTGCGGTGCGTGGCCTGCAGCAGAACGTTTTGGCGGGCGCGGCATTCGTCGCCGTCTTTCTCGCGGTCTTCGCCTGGCATGGCGGCAACTTTCTCCGCCGCAATCGGCCGGGGACGTATCGGCCCGATGCGGTGCCGGACGTGTTGCTGCCGAAGACGTAAAGCGACCAACGCTCCTCGAAAACGTCTGAGCGCGGTCGAGATCGACAAGCGCATTCTTGCTGTGCCGATCTGCGCAAGATCGAAACAACCCGCGCAACGCTGCGACGAACGGTGCATCTGTGTCGCGACACGGCGATGCGGGCGAATGCGGCTTTTCTATCCGGTGTGTTTGGAGAAATTCCATTCTTATGCTCACCGTCCCCTCTCATTTCCGTGAGCGAAACGTCCGCATTTGTGACTGCAACGTTGGTTGAGAGTGATGGCTCTCCGGCCCATATCCGTCGTCAGCAAGAACAAGAACAAAGCTTGCTCCTGCCCAACTCGAATTCACCGGAGATTTACAATGAAGACCATCACCAAGATTGCCGCCGCCACTGTGCTTGCCGTTACGGCCGCCACGTCGGCGTTCGCCGCCGATGCCGATCCGGCGTCGCTGCAGCTGCAAGAGCGCAACACCTACGTTTATGCCAATGGCCCGGCTTCGAACCCGGCTCATGCGCAGTTCGCTCCCAGCGCGTATCGCGGCACCGAGTCGTTTGCGCAGGCGCCGTTCCAGGTGCAGGGCGCGAACTACAACGTGCGTGACTTCGGCGCCGGCAGCCAGAGCTAAGCCTCGACTGCACGACGTTGAGCGAGGCCGCCGGCGACGGCGGCCTCTTCTCTTATGTGCGCGTCAGTTGCGCACCACCAGCACCGAACATTGCGCGTAGCGCACCACGTGTCCGGCATTCGAGCCGAGGAAGTAAGTGCGCATCGCCGGGCGATGCGAACTCATGACGATGAGATCGGCGCCGATCGCTTTGGCTTCCTCCAAAATCTCGTGATAGATGCCGCCTTGCCGTACGGTCGCCGAGACCCGGCCCGGTGTGAGACCGCAATTGCCTGTCAGTTTGTTGAGCGCATCTTCCGCGGTCTGACGTTGTTGAGCATCGAAGTCAGGCGGTACGTATTCGGCCAGCATTACCGGCGTCATCGGCATCACATTGATGAGCCGGATCGACCCATTCGACGTTCTGGCCATCGTGCAAGCGGTGTCGATCGCCAGCTTGGCCAGATCGGGCTCGGCGACATCCACCGGAACAAGGATATTCTTGTACATGACAGCGCCCCTCATCTCGCTGCGGGGCACCAGCATGACACGTTTTCAGAAGGGAAAAAGGGGCTGCCTCAATGCGCCGCAGCGTCCAGCGTCTTCGGACTGACGAAACGTTCCAGCCGGCCGGACTCGGGATGCAATTTGCCCCAATCGTCAAAAGCAAAGTCGATGATCACGAGGCCTGCGGTCGGCAGCTTTTCATGCAGCCGCTCGCGCGCCTCGATGTCGCCCGAGGCGATCAGCATCAGCGCCACTTCCTGCAGGCCCGGATTGTGGCCGACGACCATTAGAGTATGCGCGCTCGCCGGCACATCCTTGATCGCAGCCAGGATCGCGTGCGGCGTTGCGTCATAGAGCCGCTCCACCGTGGTCGCGGCGGGCGCCGGCTTGAGCGCGACCGACAGATATTTCCAGCTCTCCTGCGTGCGCGCGGCGGGCGACACCAGGACGCGATCCGGCATCAGCGCGTGGGCCGCCATGAAGGCGCCGATGCGGCCGGCATCCTTGCGGCCGCGCTCGACGAGCGCGCGGGCGAGATCGTCCATGCCGAACTCGGGGCGCTCGGCTTTGGCGTGACGAAAGAGTAAAAGGCGACGCATAGTCTCTCAACGAGGCCGGTGGCGGTGGGTTGCGAAAGGGCGTATCGACGACGTCGATTTCGAATCCGCGGCAGTCTAGCATGCGCGCCACCGCGGCACAGGCGGAACCACCGGTAACGGAATGAGCCAGACGAGCGACCAAGCAGCCTCGACGTGGTACGAGACCACGAGCGTTCCGCGCCCGGCGCGGCCTCGGCTGAACTTCGACCTCGACGTGGACGTCTGCGTGATCGGGGCGGGGCTCGCCGGACTTACGGTCGCGCGTGAGGTCGCGGAGCGCGGCTGGTCGGTCGCGGTGCTGGAGGCGGGGCGCGTCGCCGATGCGGCCTCCGGCCGCAACACCGGGTTTGTTCTGCCCGGCTTTGGCGCCGATATCGACGACATCGTCGAGCGGGTCGGGCTCGACCACGCCAAGCAGCTATGGGCGCTGTCGGAGCGTGGTCTCGACTATGTTCGCCGCACCATCGTCGACACGGACATGCCGGGCACCGATCCGATGCCGGGCTGGCTGCACATCTCGAAGACCGACAACGACAGAGCTGTGCGCGCGGACATCGAGCGTCTGCGCTGGATCGGCGCCGATGTCGAATACTGGTCGAAGGACCGCGTGCGCGAGGTGTTGCCGAATCCGCGCTATTTCGGTGCGGCGCATTACAGAAGCGCCTTTCATATCCATCCGCTCAATTATGCGCTGGGCCTTGCCGCGCTTGCCGAAAAAGCCGGCGTGCGCATTTTCGAGGATACGCCGGCGCTGGAGATCGATCCGGCCGGCGTGCGCAAGCGGATTGTCACGCCAGACGGACGGTTGCGGGCGCCGCATGTGGTGCTCGCCGGCAATGTGCAGTTGGGCGGTCTGATGCCGCGACTTGCCGCGACTTTGTTGCCGGTCTCGACCTTCGTTGTCGTCACCGAGCCGCTCGGACCGCAGCTCGACGAGGTCATCCGCTATCGCGGCGCGGTCAGCGACACCAATCGCGCCGACAACCACTATCGCATCGTCGACGGCAACCGGCTGCAATGGTCGGGGCGCATGCGCACCTGGGACGCGGAGCCGCGCCGGATCGGCCGCAGCCTCGTCGCCGACATTCGCCGCAACTTCCCCTCGCTCGGCAAAGTGGATATCGCGCACGTCTGGCGCGGAACTCTCGGCCGCACGGTGCATCGGATGCCGCAGATCGGCGAGATCGAGCGGGGCGTCTGGGTGGCGGGCGGCTTCGGCGGCCATGGTCTCAACACCACGGCGATGGCGGGCGAACTGATCGGCCGCGGTATCGTCGACGCCGACCAAACCTGGCGCTTGTTTGCCCCTTACGAATTGGTCTGGGCCGGCGGCCGTCCGGGGCGTGCCTTTGCTCAAGCCGTCTATTGGGGTTCCCGTCCGGTCGAAGCGGTGGCGGGCATGGTCGCCCGGCAGCGCGAGCGCGCGCGGACACGGAAGCAAGCGCGTCTGGCTTCGCGTCGCGCCCCGGTGGCCGCGCCCTAGCGGCAAAAATGCAACATATCCGCACAGATTTTTCCCGCGCCAGAACTTCGATTCTGGCGTAAACGTTGCTGCACCATGGTGTTGCTAAGGTCGAAGCGGGTTCTATCGTTTCGGCCGTTTGCCGCGGGCAGGGGATTGGTTTGATGTTGAGCGTGCGCATCGGAGTGGCTGCGGTTCTGGTGGCGAGCGGCATCGCGTCCGCGCAGGCGGCGGATATCGTGACGCCGGCTTGGGCACCTGGCGCTTCCAAAGAGTGGACGGTCACGCTTGGCGTCGAAGGCCGCATGACGCCGACCTTCCCGGGCTCGGATCGTTACACGTTCTTGCCGTTGCCATTGTTCGACGTGCGTCGGGCGGGTACTGCGCCGCGCTTCCACAGCGCCCGCGACGGTTTCGGCGTGCCTATCCTGGACACCGGCAGCTTCCGCGCCGGTCCGGCTTTCAAAATCCGTCTGCCGCGGCGTGAAAGCGCCGATGGCAATCTCAACGGCCTCGGCAACGTCGATTACACCTTCGAGGCCGGCGGCTTCGTCGAGTTCTGGCCGACCCAGTGGCTGCGGACGCGCGCCGAAGTGCGTCAGGGCTTCGGCGGTCATCACGGCGTGGTCGGTGATCTGATGGCGGATCTGGTGATGCCGGTGACGCCGCAGCTTACGTTGTCCGGCGGTCCGCGCACCACGCTGATGTCCGACAAGGCGGTCGATCCGTACTTCAGCGTCAACTCGGTGCAGTCCGCTAATTCCGGCCTGCCGGTCTACAGCGCCGGCGGCGGTGTCTACTCGTGGGGCGCCGGCGGTCAGGCGCGTTATCAATGGTCGCCGCAGTGGGCGACCTATGTCTTTGTCGAATACGAGCGGCTGGTCGGCGACGCCGGCAATTCGCCGATCGTCACGCTGCGCGGCTCGCGCGATCAGTGGCAGACCGGTCTCGGCGTGACCTATTCTTTCGACATGCACGCCTTGTGGTGAGCAAGTTCCCGCTCTATAGGAGCGCGGCCTGATCCCCACGGAACTTTCCCTGCCATGCGCATTCTCTCTCTGTGCCTGTGCCTCACAGCGCTGGCCCTTGCCGGCTGTGCCAATAACGGATTGAACCTCGCGGGCGCCAGCGCCCCCATCAAACCGAAGACCATCGTCGTCAGCGACTTCTCTTTTCAGCCGGAGGTGGCGGCGGTTGACCGCGGCTACACCGCGCGGCTGTCGCGCAAGATCGGCGAAATCCCGACCTACGAGCGCAAGCAGCGCACCAACGAGCGCGTCAACGACGAGATCGTCGCGACCATCGTGGTGACCCTGCGCCAAGCCGGGCTCGATGCGCAGCCGGGTGCAGCCGAAAGCATCGCGGCCGGCGATGCCGCCGTGCTCGTGACCGGCACGCTGCATGCCGAGGGCGAGCGGGCGCGCGATACGACCGGCTTCGGCCCGAACCGCGGCGGCGTCGCCGCCGACATGGTTGTCACCAATATGGCTGGCGGCTCGCGCAAGGAATTGCTCAGCTTCAGCGTCGGCGCACCGGCGGCGCGCCGCGCCGCGGCGTCGAACGCCGCGGCGAGCAGCGCGATCGCCGCGGTCATTGCTGCGACCGGTTCGCCGACGGAAAAGCTGTCGCCCGACGTCGAGGGACCGGCCCGTGCCATCGGCCGCGCGGCGGGCGAGCGCATCGTCGCTTATGCCAAGGAGCAAGGCTGGATCGCGGAGCAGGTTGTGGCGGCGGCGGAGCCAGCCAAGCCCGCGGCGCACAAGCGGCGTTCGCCTGCCGCTGCGCCGAAACCGGCGGCCAAGCCGGCGGCCAAGCCGGCCGCGGAAGAGACGCCGGCCGAGGAAGCCGCGCCGGAGTAAGGCGCGCCTGCGCGTCTC
Source organism: Pseudolabrys taiwanensis (assembly GCF_003367395.1). Lineage (NCBI taxonomy): Bacteria > Pseudomonadati > Pseudomonadota > Alphaproteobacteria > Hyphomicrobiales > Xanthobacteraceae > Pseudolabrys > Pseudolabrys taiwanensis. The sequence goes on from NZ_CP031417.1 coordinate 160,880, forward strand.
GACGTTCGAATGCGCACTCTCGTCAGGGGCGGTATTCGAGGATATCGCCCGGCTGGCAATCGAGCACCGCGCAGATGCGGGCGAGCGTGTCGAACCTTACGCCCCTGACCTTGCCCGATTTCAAGAGCGAGACGTTCTGTTCGGTGATGCCGATGCGCTCGGCAAGTTCTTTCGAGCGCATCTTGCGGCGCGCCAGCATCACGTCGAGATTGACCACAATCGACATCGCGTTGCCTCAGACGAAACTTGCATTCTCTTCGGCAAGACGGGCTGCCTCGCGCATGACCGTGGCCACGGCAAGCAGCACGCCGCCAATAATCAGCGCCAGGTAATCATTGGTCGAAATACCGAGCATCACCGTTTTCGGACCGGGCTGCGCGGTGAGCGTCAAAGCCAGTGAGATGGCGGCGCCTGCGAGGGGCGACAATGGCGCTTGCGCGAGCACTGTCACGGCGAATGTCTGCAGGCAGCGAGCAGCTTCGGTCGTCAAAACGCGGCCGCGTGCGAATTCCTGAAAGAGCCGGCGCACGGTCCACAAACCGTAGAGCAGCACAGCCAGCGGCACGGCAGTGATCAGCCCGGCAATCAGTCGTCCCTCCACGGTGATTGGCAGTGTGGCACCAGCCTCGCCGAGTTTGGCGAGCACCAGATTCCGCGTCCACTCGGGAATGATGAACATCAGCGCCGTCAGAATTCCGATCAGCACCATGCCGACGAGCGTGACGACCTCCATGACGCGCGACAGGCGGGTCAAACGCTCGAGTCGGGCCGGCGTGGGGAGCATTCGTGAATTCCTTCATTTGACATGCGATTAAATTATCGTATTACAATAATTAATCATCGTCAATATGGAGACGGAGGCTATGTACGATTTTGCTGCGGCGGCCTGTCGATTCCGCTGGGTCGCCGTAATCGTGTCGGCGTGTGTGCTAGCGAGTTGCAGCCATGTGCCGGTCACATCGCTTCTGAAACTGTCGCAGATCGATTTCGTCACCACCGATCCGGCGCTCATGCGCGCGGCGGTCAAGTTGCCGCGTCAGTTGCGGCCGCGCCCGGACGGGATGCGCTTGCATCTCGTCGTGAAAATGAACAACGGCTCGGAGGAGGCGCAGGATTTCGCCTTGCGCGAGGTGTCGGATGCGGCTGACCTGTTGGCATTGCGCAATGAGCTCTCGTCAGGTTCCGCGCTGTTTGCCTATCGCATCGATCCCGACGACCTGGCGCGGTTGAAAGCGTTTCGCGCGACCATGCTCGCGAAGAAAAACACCGGCGTGAAGGGATCGCTGACGATCTCGGTCCGGCCGGAGACCTGTCGCACCGAAACGCTTGGCGAGGGGCCGGTCTTGTTCTCGACTTATCTGCGGACGAGCGAAACAGGCAGCTACGTGCCGCTCACGCGCGACGTCGATCTGCGCAGCCTCGACGCAACACGCGATATCGCCGCCTTAATCCCACCGTGTGCGTGATCGCGCGCCGACCCAATGCGCCGCCGTTCATCGATAGGACACAGCGTATGGATTCCCACTTTCGCATGAGACGACCAAGTGTTCAGCGGCCCTCGTGCCGCGTCAGCGACCGTCTCTGCGCGCCATGAACGCCAGGCGCTCGAACAGGTGCACGTCCTGCTCGTTCTTGATCAGCGCGCCATGCAGCGGCGGGATCAGCCGCTTGGGATCGCGCTCGCGCAGCATTTCGGGCGTGATGTCCTCGACCATCAAGAGCTTGAGCCAGTCGAGCAATTCCGATGTCGACGGCTTCTTCTTCATGCCCGGCACATCGCGGATTTCGTAGAACAGACGCAGCGCTTCGGCGACAAGGCGCTGCTTGATGCCGGGGAAGTGCACCTCGATGATCGCGCGCATCGTGTCGTCGTCGGGGAAGCGGATGTAGTGGAAGAAGCAGCGGCGCAGGAACGCGTCCGGCAATTCCTTCTCGTTGTTCGAGGTGATGACGACGATCGGGCGGCGGCGCGCCTTCACCGTTTCGCCGGTCTCGTAGACGAAGAACTCCATGCGATCGAGTTCCTGTAGCAGGTCGTTGGGAAACTCGATGTCGGCCTTGTCGATCTCGTCGATCAGCAGCACCGGGCGCTCGTCGGAGACGAAGGCGTCCCACAGCTTGCCGCGCTTGATGTAGTTGCGGATGTCTTTCACGCGCTCGTCGCCGAGCTGGCTGTCGCGCAAGCGCGACACCGCATCGTACTCGTAGAGACCCTGTTGCGCCTTGGTGGTGGACTTCACGTGCCATTCGAGGAGCGGCGCGCCGAGGGCCTTGGCCATTTCGATCGCCAGCACGGTCTTGCCGGTGCCGGGCTCGCCTTTCACCAGCAGCGGGCGCTCCAACGTGATGGCGGCATTGACCGCTACCTTGAGATCGTCGGTCGCGACGTAGGCTTGTGTACCCTCGAAACGCATTGAAATCTCACCCTTTCACCGGCAGGTCGGCGCTAGCTTTATTATAGAGCGGGGGCCGCGCGCTACCCGTCGTTTGCGCTTACAAAGTGCGCCCGGATCTGCAGCCTCTCCCGTTCAATACGAGCCCCCAAAGCCCATCCCGCGCCCGGCAAAATCTGCCGCGCGGCGGCAGAAAACAACCTTGATGGCGGTCGCGCGCGCCGCTGTGGTCTCGCCAACCTATTGAAAATAAATACGCATTCGGCTGGCACGCCGATTGCCAAGTCTTCGCCGAGATCGCGCGCGAGCCCCCGTCGGGGCGAAGGGCGGCGCGACAGCGGAGAACAGTCATGGGTATCTTTGGGGCGCTCACCACAGCGGTCACCGGCATGAAGGCGCAGAGCTATGCGCTCGAGAACGTGTCGGGCAACATCGCGAACTCGCAGACGACCGGCTTCAAGCGCATCGATACCAGCTTCGAAGATCTCATTCCGAGCAGCGACCCGAGCAAGCAACTGTCCGGCAGCGTGAGCGCGTCGTCGCGCTCGACCAACACGGTGCAGGGCGACATCCAGAGCGCGTCGGTCTCCACCTTCATGGCCATTAACGGCCAGGGCTTCTTCGTCGTGCAGAAGCCGTCCAGCTTCGCGGACTCGACGCCGACCTTCGACGGCGCCGATCTCTATACTCGCCGCGGCGACTTCAAGCTCGACCAGAACGGCTATCTGGTGAACGGGGCCGGCTACTATCTGATGGGCATCCCGATCGACTCCAAGACCGGCAATACCATCGGCAGCCAGCCGCAGTTGATGCAGTTCCAGAGCAGCTTCCTGCCGGCGCAGCCGACCACCGAGATCGACTACAAGCTCAATCTCGCGCGCACGCCGAAGACGCAGGATTACGACTCGACCATTCCGGGCTCCGAGCTCCTGCAGCCGTCCGCCTTCTCCGCCAACCCGATCAACGGCGCGTCGACCGCCGCCTCGATCATCGGCAAGGGCGGCAAGCTGCTGCCCGACGCGCCGGCCAAACTGACCGGTTCGGCCGTGCTGACGTCGCTGGCCGCCACCGGCGGCACGTTGGATCTGAACGGTACGTCGATCACCATCAATCCCGGCGATAACATCACCACCATCGTCGGCGCGATCAACGCGCAGACCGGCACGACCGGCGTCACCGCGACGCTCGACAGCACCGATCACCTGGTGCTCACCAGCGCCGACGCCGACAGCAATGTCGTCATCGGTTCGTCGACGACGCCGTCGGTGCTTACCGATCTCGGTATCTCGGCCGGTACCACCAATCCGACCAACATTCTGACGCAGAGCGGCGCCTCGGCCGGTCAGACCATGGCCATCGTGGTCAGCGGCAATCCGGCGCTGTCGATCACCTTCGGTACCGGTCCTGGCCAGGTTTCGACGCTCGCCGAGCTCAACACCGCGCTCGCCGGTCTCACCGGCGGTACCGCCTCGGTCAACACCTCGACCGGCGACATCACCGTCACCGCCGGTAACGCCACCAGCACCATCACGGTCACCGGTTCCGCCACCGCGGCCAACTTCGGCATGAAGACCACGACCGGCCTGCCGGCGAGCGGCACCGTCATCGCCAGCGACGTTCCGGCCTTCCTCAACGAGTCGATCAGCGGCGGTTCGGTCACCACCTACGACAGCTCGGGCGCCTCGGTGAACGTGCAGCTCCGCTGGGCCAAGGTCGATTCCGCGACGCTCGGCGGCACTCACGTCGACAAGTGGAATCTGTTCTATCAGAACAGCACCACCGCGACCGGCCAGCAGGCGGCTTGGACGAACGTCGGCGTCGACTACACCTTCGGCTCCAACAACCAGCTCAATCCGCCGATCAACTCGGTGACGCTCAACAACCTCACCGTCAACGGCGTGAACCTCGGCAGCATCCAGCTCGTGCACGGTACGTCGGGCGTCACGCAGTTCGCCGACGCCAACGGTACGGCGCAGGTCAACATCCTCAACCAGAACGGTTTCGCCGCCGGTGAGCTGCAGTCGGTCGCCGTCACCGATAAGGGCCGCATCGCGGGCACCTATTCGAACGGCCGCACCATCGATCTCGCCGAGATCACGCTTGCCAACTTCACGGGTGCCGACTCGCTCAAGCGCATCGACGGCGGCGCCTTCGAGACCACGGCGGAATCCGGCCCGCCGCTGTTCAACGCGAGCGGCAAGATCCAGGGCTCCGCGCTCGAGGGCTCGAACACCGACATCGCCGACGAGTTCACCAAGCTCATCGTCACGCAGCAGGCTTATTCGGCCAATACCCGCGTGATCAGCACCACCAACACCATGGTTCAGGACCTCCTGAACATGTTGCGCTGATGGGGGCGGGTAACGGCATGGAGCGACCGACATGAGTTTGTCGCAGGCACTCGTCTCGGCGATGTCCGGGCTGAAGGTCAACCAGCAGAGTCTCGCGCTGGTTGCTGCCAACGTCGCCAACGCGGATACGCCGGGCTATATCCGCAAGACCGTCAACCAGGTCGCGATCGCCGGCAACAACACCGGCATCGGCGTGCGGGTGAGCGCCATCCAGCGCGAGCTCGACACCTATGTGCAGCGTCAGCTCCGGATCGAGAATTCCGGCGCGACCTACGCCAGCACGCGCGCCGATTTCTATAACCGCCTGCAGACGGTCTACGGCACGCCCGGCTCCAGCAACGCGCTGGACACGATCTACAATAACTTCACGACCGCGCTGCAGGCGCTCTCGACCAGCCCCGACGATACCGCGGCGCGTTCCTCGGTGATCAGCACGGCGCAGGCGCTGGCGCAACAGCTCAACTACATGACCGACAGCATCCAGGGCTTGCGCAAGGATGCCGAGCTCGGGATTGCCGACGCGACGTCGCGCGCCAACGAGGCGATGAGCCAGATCGCCAAGCTGAACACGCAGATCGCGGCGTCGGGTGCGGACGATACCGCAACGGCGAGCCTGCTCGACCAGCGCGATTCGTATGTCGACCAGTTGTCGAAGATCATGGACATCAACGTGCTGTCCATCGACCACAATCAGGTCGCGGTCTTCACCAATTCGGGCGTCCAGCTCGTCGGCACGCAGGCGGCGCAGATCTCATTCGACGCGCAGGGCACGATGAGCGCCGGCGCGCAGTGGACCAACGATCCGGCGACCCGGACGGTGGGCACGCTGACTTTGAAGTCGCCCTATGGCGGCGAGACGGATCTGATCGCCTCGGGCGCGATCCGGTCCGGCGAGATCGCCTCCTATCTGGAGATGCGCGACAAGGTCCTGCCGCAGGCGCAGAACCAGATCGATGCCATCGCCGCGTCGATGGCGAGTTCATTATCGGATAAGACGACGTCGGGCACGGCGGTGACGTCGGGCGTGCAGAACGGCTACGATATCGATATCGGCAGCCTGGCCGCCGGCAACTCCATCACGATCAACTACACCGACACGCTGACCAACACGCCGCGTACGATCACGTTGATGCGGGTGGACGATCCGTCCGTCCTGCCGCTGAAGAACGACGTGACCGCCAATCCGAACGACAAGGTCTACGGCATCGACTTCTCCGGCGGCTTCAGCACGGTGCTTGGCCAGATCCAGCAGGCGATCGGTTCCACCAGTATGGTGGCGTCGAACCCGTCTGGCACGACCTTGCGCATCCTCGATGACGGTCCGGGCAATATCGTCAAGGTCAATTCCGTCAGCACCACGACGACCGCGACGTCGCTCACCGGCGGCAGCGCAGAATTGCCGTTCTTCACGGATGCCAACAGTCCGTATACGGGGGCGATTTCGACGCTCGGCTCTCAGAGCGTCGGCTTTGCCGGGCGCATCACGGTGAACGCCGCGCTCGTTGCCGATCCGTCGAAGCTCGTGACTTACGGGAGCGGCGTGTCGTCCGGCGACGGCACGCGGCCCGATTTTCTGCTCAGCCAGCTGACGCAGGCGAGCACGCAGTTCTCGCCGTCGACGGGGCTCGGTACGGAAGATACGCCGTTCTCGGGTTCGATCACGACTTTCCTTCGCCAGGTGATCAGTTCGCAGGGACAGGCCGCGAGTTCGGCCCAGAACCTGAAAGAAGGGCAGGACGTGGTGCTGTCGTCGCTGCAACAACGCTTCAACGATACGTCCAGTGTGAACGTCGACCAGGAAATGGCCAACCTGCTCACGCTGCAGAACTCGTATGCGGCGAACGCCCGCGTGATGTCGGCTGTCAAAGACATGCTCGACGCGCTGATGAAGATATGAGGTCGCCATGAGCATTTCCTCGATTGGCTCGCAATCCGCTTCGGCTATTCAGATGCTGGTCCAGATGCGGGCGCAGCTCAACGATCTGCAGCGGCAGATGAGCACCGGGCAGAAGTCGGATACCTATGCCGGCCTCGGACTTGGCCGCGGTCTCGCGATCGGCCTCCAAGCGCAGCTCTCGTCGGTCAGTGCCTATTCCGACACAATCACCAATGTCGGGACGCGTATCGGCATCATGCAGACCGCGCTGAACCGCGTCGGCGATATCGCCAACACGACGCGCTCGACGATCCTGCAGGCCAATGCCGCCGGCACCAGCGCCGGCACGCTGCAGGCGACGGCGCGTACGTCGCTGGACGAACTCGTCGGCCTGCTCAACACGCAGTCCGGCGACCGCTATCTGTTCTCCGGTCGCGATACCGACAAGCCGGCCTTGGCCTCCATGACCGACATGCTTGACGGTCAGGGCTCGCGCGCCGGTCTCAAGCAGATCATCTCCGAGCGTCAGCAGGCCGATCTCGGTACGGCGGGCACCGGCCGGCTCACCGTCACGGCGCCGACCGCGACCTCGGTCAGCGTCGGCGACGAGGCCTCGCCTTTCGGCATCAAGCTGTCGTCGGCATCGTCGACCCTGTCGAACGCGACGGTCACGGGCCCGACCGGCACCCCGCCGTCGAACATGACCGTGGACTTCACGGGCGTGCCGAACGAAGGCGATGCGCTCACCTTGCGCGTGACGCTGCCGGACGGCAGCACCGAGAACATCACCATGACGGCGACCACCAAGTCGCCGCCGGGGAACGGTCAGTTCACCATCGGTGCGACGGCGGCCGACACGGCGGCGAACTTCCAGTCGTCGTTGAATACGACGATCGGCAAGTTCGCCCAGACGTCGTTGACGGCGGCCTCGGCGGTGCAGGCGTCTAACGAGTTTTTCAACGCGGACATCAACCATCCGCCGCTGCGCGTCGACGGCCCGCCGTTCGACAGCGCGACGGGCCTGGTAGCGGGCACCGCGGCCAACTCGGTCATCTGGTACACCGGCGAGGCAGGCTCCGACCCGGCCCGCGGAACGGCAACCGCGCAGATCGACCGGTCGCTGTCGGTCGATTACGGCGTCCGCGCCAATGAGGAAGGCATTCGCGACATCGTCAAGAACGTCGCCACCTTGGCCGCGGTGAACATCAACTCGACCTCGCCCAATGCGGCCGACCTGAGCGCTGCCCTCAATAACCGCCTGACGGCGAGCTTGAGCAACAGCGATGGCGGACAGACGGTCGTGGATATCCAGGCCGAGCTTGCCGGCGCCCAGACGTCGATGACGGCCGCCAAGGCACGCCATCAGCAGACCTCGGCGACGGTCGGCGACTACTTGCAGCAGATCTCCGGCGTATCGAACGAGGAAGTCGCCGCACAGATCCTGGCGTTGCAGACGCGGATGCAGGCGTCGATGCAGACGACGGCGATGCTGTTCCAGACCAGCCTGGTGAATTACCTCAAATAGCGGCTCTTCTTACGCCGCCGTCGAACGTCCGGAAGGCGCTTGGCGCTTTCCGGACGTTCTTTTTTTGCGCGGTGTTTGCCGATCAGGGCTGGCTTGGCGGCATAAAAAAACCGCGGCAGAGAGCCGCGGTTTTCTTTTCATCGCGAGGAGCCGACGGTCAGGCGGCGCGGTTCAGCAGGCCCGCCGCCAGTTCGCGGTTGATGTTGATGAGCGTGCCGAGGTTTTCCGGCTTCGGATTGGCCAGGACGGCGATCGTCTGCTTGAGCACGAAGAGGCCGAGATTGACGACGTTTTGACGCACGCCCACCGGCAACGGATTCTCCGGGCTGGTGGCCGAGGTCATGAAGATCGTCCAAAGCTTGCGGTTATTGAGAAGCGCGGCGTCGAGCTCAGAACGGCGGGCATCCCAGCCGTCACGGATCGCCTGCAGCCGCGCAGCCGCGTCGAGAAGCAGATCGGCTTCGCGTTCACGCGGGTTTGCGGTTTGTTGGGCGACCTGCCCGTACGCTTTCGCCGCGTGATGCATTGTCAATCAGCTCCTTTTCGTACGCGATGAGCGCCTTGGCGCTCTTGAGCGCTTTGTACATTTCGTTGGCGAGGATGTGGTTGCTCACGTCGACGATATAGGGCCAGGCGCTCGGCGCAGCCTGAACGAGATCGTGCATGAGCGAGAAGTAGGTGGGGTGATGCACCGCCGGGTCGCGGGAGGTGTACATCAGCTGCACGACGAGATAGATCCGCTTGGCCGGGGTATCGGCCTGCGCTTTCGTCATGATGTCTTTTTCGCGCAGGATCGGCGACTGGCCTTCAATCAAAAGCCGCGTGCGCTGGCCACCATTGGTGACCAGGCACTCGCCGAGAATAAATCTTTCGCCTGGCTTGAGCTCGACTTTGAGACCCATAAGCACGCCGCTCCTTGCCGGGCTTCTTTGGTAAACCGTCCGACCTTAACGAACGGTTCTCGCGCGGCAATCCAATTAGCTGAACAACTTCAGAACGTTCTGGTCGGCCTGCGAAGCCAGCGACAAGGCCGTCGTCGACAGCTGCTGGCGGGTCTGCAGGGCGAGCAGGTTCGCGCCTTCTTCGTTGCTGTCCGCCAGCGTCAGGTTGTCGGCGCCGGTGTTGAGCGTGTTGATCATCGCCTTGGTGAAGTCCTGGCGGATCTGCACGGTCTGCAGGTTCGAGCTCAGGGCTTGCGACTGCGAGCGGAGTTTGGTCAGCGCGGCGGTCAACTCGGTCGAAGCGGCGGTGATATCGGCCGACGTCGCCCAGCCGTTGGCCGAGGGGTTGACGGTGAGGTCGCCGCCCGTGGTGTCATTGACCGCCGTGATCGTGACCGACGATGTCGCGGACTCGTTCAAGGTGATGGTCAGGTCGTTGCCGCCGAGCAGGTTGACGCCGTTGATGCCGGCGTCGCCGGCAAGCTGGTCGATCTGCGAGCGGATCGAATCGAATTGGCTCGCGAGCGTCGCGCGCACGTTGGTGTCGCCCGTCTGCTGCGCCTGGCTGGCCAGCGACTGAGCCGATTGCACCAGCTTGGTGATCGCCGTGATGCCGTTATTGGCGGCCTGGATGGTGTTGATGCCCGTCGACATGGTGTCGAGCAGCGCGTTCAGATCGTTCGCGCGCACGTTCAGGCTCTGGGCCGTGAAGTAGTTGATCGGGTTGTCGAGAGCCGAATTGACCCGGCGTCCGGTCGCGAGCTTGGTCTGAGTCGAGGTAATTAAATCGGACGTTTGTTGTAGCTGCAGCAGGTTCGAACGAACGCCTGCTGAAAGAACGATGTCACTCATTGCTGGCTCCATGCCGGAAAATATCGCTGAACGGCGGGCCGATAGTGATTTATTAGGGTTGATAGAGGGTTAAAGGGCTCCTTTTTGGTAACCGGATATTAGCCATAATCGCCTTGTGAATAAAAAAACGGCGGCCCGGAGGCCGCCGTTTTCGGAAGTGTGTATGCCGGACGGCTTAGCCGAACAGGCGGAGCACGTTCTGGTCGGCCTGCGAGGCGAGCGACAGAGCGGTCGTCGACAGCTGCTGGCGGGTCTGCAGGGCGAGCAGGTTGGCGCCTTCCTCGTTGGAGTCGGCGAGGGTGAGGGCGTCCGAACCGGCCTGCAGCGTGTTGATCATCGCCTTGGTGAAGTCCTGGCGGATCTGCACGGTCGACAGGTTCGAGCTCAGGGTCTGCGACTGCGAACGAAGGGTCGACAACGCGGCCGTGAGGTCCGTGCCAGCGGTGGTGATGTCCGCGGTGGCGGCCCAGCTGTTGGCGGCGGCGTTGATGGCCAGACCGGTCGAGGTGTCGGTCACGCCGCTGACCGTCGTGCTCGAGGTCGCCGTCTCGTTCAGCGTAACCGTGAGGTTGTCGCCGTTGAGCAGGTTGGTGCCGTTGAAGCCGGCGTCGCCCGCGAGCTGGTCGATCTGAGTACGGATCGCATCGAACTGCGAGGACAGGCTGGCGCGGGTGGCGGTATCCGACGTCTGCTGGGCCTGGCTGACCAGCGACTGGGCCGACTGGACCAGCTTGGTGATCGCCGTGATGCCGTTGTTGGCGGCCTGAATGGTGTTGATGCCGGTGGACATGGCATCGAGCAGGTTGTTCAGGTCGCTGGCACGGTTATCGAGGCCCTGCGCCGTGAAGAAATTGTTGGCGTTGTCGAGGGCCGAGTTGACGCGCTTGCCGGTGGCGAGCTTGGTCTGGGTGGAGGTGATCAGGTCCGAAGTCTGCTGCAGCTGAAGCAGGTTCGAACGGACGCCTGCGGAGAGAACGATCTGAGACATCTTACGCTACCTTTCTGGTCACAGTGCCGTACTGGCAACTACGTCGATCCGTTGGATCGGCCGATGTCTTCTCACGTAGCCTCCAAATGCGCCGTAAAAGAACGTGGTTAACGAGTTCTCGTTTCTCTAAGGGGATGGCCCGTATTTAATTCAGTTTATGAAATATCTTGGGGCTCGGCTTTCGACCGGTCGTTCGCTTGCCGTCGCGAGGGGAGCAACAGAGTGAACGCTTTGCTAACGGTTGATTTTTGTTAACGGTCGATTGGTAGGGTGGCGCGATCCGAGGTGCCAACCATGTCTTCCGTCTCTTCCTCGTCCTTGTTGAACAGCTCAAGCAAGCCGAACTGGCTCGCCGACGCCATGACGTCGATAAAGAATTCGCAGAACCCGGGCGGTCTCATCGGCATGCTGCAGAATGCCGGCAACGGCAGCGTCAGCTCGTTCCTCAGCGCGACCTCGGCCTTCGCCAACAATATGGCGACGATCACCACAAGCAACGTGACCAATACGTCGAGCTTCTATGCGCAGCTCGCCTCCCAGGCGCTTCAGAAGCGCCAGGACGAGCAGATGCAGAAGATGATAACCGAGCTGCAGCGCCAGCAGAACACGGTCAAGCCGAAGAATGTGCTCGACACCTACATCTATTTCGACAACGGCGCGTCGTTGAACACGGATACCAACGTGATGACGATGTCGGATGGCACGCAGATCGACGCAATCACGGGCGTCAAGGTGATCGACCCGTCCTACATGATCCAGATGCCGAACGGCGCCTATCTCGACACCAAGAACAACATCCTGACCATGCCGGACGGTACGGAGTACGACACCGTCACGGGCTTGAAGATCAAGGATTTGAAGGCGCTGAATAACACGCCGTCATCGGACTCGACGTCGAACGATACGACGCCGACGGATGGCGCAACGTCGGATCCGGCACCGCAGGATACGACCCAAGATCCTACAACGACCGGCTGACCGCCAGCGGCTGGCTGGCCTTCGGCCCCGGCGTATTAGCGCGGCCAGTCGCGCCATAGGTCGACGGCACCTGCTTGCGCGCCAACTCACCGGACACGCCGCGGATGATGCCCTCGGACACTGCATGCGCGGTGGCCAATACGGTGAGATTCTTCCTCAAGACGCTATGGAAGGTCTCGTGTCGCAGGCGGAGCGCCTCAAGTGCATTCGGCATCACCCGCTCGACGATCGCTTGCGCCGCCCGCATGCGCGCGCTTTCCAAGGCGTAGCGGCGGGACAGCGCGATCTTCGCGTCGCTCAGACGCACGGCCTCGCGCAAGTGACCGGCACGGACCTGTGCGGTCTCTTGTTCGACCGTCCGCAGCAGATCGTCGAGGATGGCGTTCAGGTCCGCCACAACGCGCTCGGCATTGTCTTCGGTAACGGCTACGGCTGTTTGGTCTGCAGATTGTTCGGTCACGTACTGGCCTCCTGGTGGGCGATCAGGCTGCGATAGACCTGATCGGCGATGCCGATGCCGCCGGATTTGGCGATCGTCCTTGCGAACTGGTCGGTCAGCATGGAGCGCCAGACGCCGGTCGCTCCCTGACCGCCCATGGGACCGTCGCCGTTGAGGCCGGTGAACATGTGCTGGAACATCGAGTTGAGAAACATGGCTTCGAAGTCTTGGGCCTTGCTGCGGGCTTTGGCTTCGGTGTTGGCCGAGAGCTTCCCGGGCGCCTTCGTCGCCAGAAGATCGGTGGCGCTAAGGCCGGGCGCGGTAAGGGATGCGGCGTTGGCCATTACATCACCTCGATGTCGGCTTGGATCGCGCCGGCGGCCTTGATCGCCTGCAGGATGGCGATCATGTCGCGCGGACCGATGCCGAGGGCATTCAGGCCGTCGACGAGCTGTTGCAACGACACGCCGTCCTTCACCACCGCCAGCCGCTTGCCGTCCTCCTGGACGCCGATGCGGGTGCGCGGCACGACTTGGGTGGTACCACCGCGCGAGAACGGCTGCGGCTGACTGACCTGCGGCGTCTCGCTGATGCTGACCGTAAGGTTGCCTTGGGCGACTGCCACCATGGATACGCGGACGTCGCGGCCCATGACGATGACGCCGGAGCGCTCGTCGATCACGATCTTGGCCGAGAGGTCCGGCTCGACCTGCAACTGCTCGACTTCGGTCAGAAGCTTCACCACGTTGCCACGGTAGGGCACCGGCACCGTGATGCCGACGGTCGAGGGATCGAGCGGCTCCGCCGTCGGTGCGCCAATGAAGTCGTTGATGGCGGCGGCGATGCGCTTGGCGGTGGTGAAGTCCGGATTGCGCAGCGCCATGCGCAGCTGGCTCTGCCGGTTCAAGTTGAACTCGATCTCACGCTCGATCAGCGCGCCGTTCGAGATGCGTCCGACCGTCGGCACGCCGCGCACGATCTTGGCGGCTTCGCCTTCGGCCTGGAAGCCGCTGATGGCCACCGAGCCTTGCGCGACGGCGTAGACGTTGCCATCCGCGCCGAGCAGGGGCGTGACCAGCAGGGTGCCGCCTTGCAGGCTCTTGGAGTCGCCGAGCGCCGACACGGTGATGTCGATGCGCGTGCCCTGCGTCGCGAAGGCCGGTAGGTTGGCGGTCACCATCACGGCCGCGACGTTGCCCGTGCGCAGCGTCTGGCCGCGGACGTTCACACCGAGTCGTTCCAGCATCGCTTGCAGCGACTGCTTGGTGAAAGGGATGTTGTTGAGCGTATCGCCGGTGCCGTTGAGACCGACCACCAAGCCGTAGCCGATGAGCTGGTTCTGACGAACGCCTTCAATATTGGCGAGATCTTTGATGCGCGAAGCCGCCCCGGCGCCACCAGGTAGAAACACGGCCATAGCTACCGCCAAGAAGGCGGCACGAAGGGTCTTCGTCATCACTGCTCCCCAATGTGACGTATGACTTTCCATGACCTATGCGAGGCGCGTGCCACGCGGCCGGCGCCCTTTAAAGTATTGGTATTGCTGTATTTTTCTGATTCGACCGGACCTGGGCGCGTCGCGCTGACTCGGCACAAACCGACGTATCCCGGCAGTTTTTGCCGGGCATTTACCGGTTGTTAACCATAGGGGCCGCACTGTGCAGGTGCTTGGGGGACCGACAACAAGCCGGGCTGGGGATACTCTACAATGCGTGTCTATGGGCCGAACGGTACCGCGCTGGCAAATGCGCCGGCGTCCGCTCGCCGCACTGCATCCGGCACCTTCACGGTCAGCGAGCAGGAAACCCCGCGCAGCGCCGGCGCCGCGGTGTCGCTCCGCGCGATCTCCACGGTCGACGCGCTGATCGCCCTCCAGGGAGTCGATGACCCCACCGAGCGCAAGAAGCGGTCGGTCGCCAAGGGGCGGAACGCCCTCGATATGCTCGATAGTCTGAAGGTGGCGCTGCTCGACGGCAGTGTCGACCAGTCGACGCTTGCCCGCCTCAAGGTGGCGGCCGAAGGCCTGACCGAAGAATCGGGCGATCCGGGCCTCGACGAGGTGCTGAGCGCCATCGACCTGCGCGTCGCTGTGGAACTGGCCAAAGCCGGCATTCGCTAGCCGCCCAAGGCTGAGGCGGCGGCGCCCAAAAATCCATCAAGTCATTGGAATGTCATAATAATTTTGCGCAAGAGTCGCGCACAGTCCCATATTGTCGCGCGCGTGGCGCACGTATATAAGCCAGCCGCACCTGGGAGGGTGAAGCGGCGATAACGAAAGAAATAAGAATACAGGGAGTTGGTGGGACATGTTGGCGAAGAACAAAAACTACCGGCCTTCCGACAAGGAGCCGTTCATGAACGAGCGCCAGCGCGAGTACTTCCGTGCGAAGCTCCTGGCCTGGCGCGAGGACATTCTGAAAGAGGCCAAGGAAACCCTGCAGCATCTGCAGGAGGAAAATCAGAATCATCCGGACCTGGCCGACCGGGCCTCGTCCGAGACCGACCGTGCCATCGAACTGCGCGCCCGCGACCGGCAGCGCAAGCTGATCGCCAAGATCGACGAGGCGCTTGGCCGGATCGACGATGGCACCTACGGCTACTGCGAAGAGACCGGCGAGCCGATCTCGTTGCGCCGTCTCGAGGCGCGTCCGATCGCGACCTTGTCGGTGGAAGCGCAGGAGCGCCATGAGCGCCGCGAGCGCGTCTATCGCGACGACTGACGACGCGGTTGGCCTGATTTCAGGGCGAATTTTGATCCCTCGGCCCTCGGCCGGGGGATTTTTCGTTACCCTCGGGTCCGTCGTGATTCGCTTTCCTTCGCCGGTTCGTCGCCATGGCCCGTCATCACTCGCAACCGGTTGTGGATCTAGCGTCGCTGCTTGAAACGGCGCGCGCGGCTCACGGCGAGGGCGCCTGGGCGCGGGCGGAGAAGCAGTACAAGGCCATTCTGGCGCGCGATCCCCGGCACGTCGAAGCGCTGCATCTATTCGGCCTTCTCCACTACCAGACGGGGCGGTCGGCGCAGGCGTTGCGCTACCTGGCCGAGGCCTTGAAGGGCGGCATACCCTCGGCGGATCTGTGGTCCGATCACGGTCTCGTCCTCTATGCGCTGGGCCGCGCCGACGAAGCGCTGGCGAGCTTCGATGCGGCGCTCGCGCTCGCACCGGACGATCCCGATTTGCTCAGCAAACGTGGCGTCGCCTGTCTGCATCTCGGCCGGTTGCAGGAAGCGCTCGGCGCCTTCGACCAGGCGCTCGCGCGCGAGCCGGCGCATGTCGATGCCCTGGGCAATCGCGGCAACGCGATGCTCAAGCTCAACGAGCCGGAACAGGCGATCGCCAGTTACGACGCGGCCATCCGGATCAAGGGCGCGACCGCGCGCCTCCTGACCAACCGGGCGCATGCATTGAAGCGGCTGGACCGGTTGGATGAGGCGCTTGCCGATCTGCAGCAGGCGCTGGCGATCGAACCGAACTTCGCGGAAGCGGCTTTCGAACGCGGAATGGTGCAGCTGGCGCTGGGCGATTTCGAAAACGGCTGGGCGTCATATGAGCGGCGCTGGGAGACGGGCGCCTTCGCCGAACACCGTCGCAACTTCTCATCGCCGCAATGGACCGGCCGCCAATCCTTGAGCGGCCGCACCATCCTGCTGCACGCCGAGCAGGGCTTCGGCGACACGATCCAGTTCGTCCGCTATGCGCCGCTCGTGCAACGTCTCGGCGCGACGGTCGTGCTCGAAGTGCAGCCGGAGCTTGTGCGCCTGATGGCGCGCGTGCCCGGCGTCGATCGCGTCGTGGCGCGCGGCAGCAAGCTCGCCGCCTTCGACTTTCATTGTCCGCTGATGAGCTTGCCGCTGGCGTTCAAGACGACGGCGGCGACCGTGCCGGCATCGATCCCTTACATCGATCTCGATGACGCCAGTATGGCGGAATGGGCGAAGCGATTGCCGGCGGGCAACCCGCGCGTCGGCTTCTGCTGGGCCGGCAAGGCCGGCCATCGCAACGATATCAACCGCTCGATTCCCTTGGCGCGTTTTGCCGCCCTGCTCGACAGGCCCGACATCGATTTCGTCAATCTGCGCGTCGGCCTGAGCGACGACGAACGCGCTATATTGAGCACTCGCGCGAATGTGCTCGACTATTCGGCGCAGCTGACGGACTTCGACGACACCGCCGGTCTCATCAAGCAGCTCGATCTCGTCGTGTCGGTCGATACCTCGGTCGTGCATCTCGCCGGCGCACTGGGCGTACCGGCGGTCGTCATGCTGCCTTTCGCGGCCGATTTCCGCTGGCTGCGAACAGGGGGCACGAGCGCCTGGTATCCGGGCATGAGTCTGTTGCGCCAGCCGCGGCTGAAGGACTGGGACAGCGTGATCGATGCGGCGCGCGACCTGCTGGCAGAATTAACAACTTACCGCGTATTCACTGCGGTCCCGGCAATCGTCCTCAAGTAGTTTCCGCGTTGTGGGCCCCGGATCTACGAAAAGCGGCCGGTTGGATTGACTATCAACCTAAACTTAATGGTAGTATTGTTTGCAGTATCAATCCTAGGTCGAATTGCGAGGTCGGCGATGCCAGCACTAGATTTTGCCTATGTCGATACAATTGATGCTTGCCAGCTAAGATGCCCAACCTGCGTGCGCGGCGTGCGAGTCATGGATAATTCGAGTGCGAAGATGCCGCTCGGAAAATTCGAGGTTCTGGCAAAAAAATTGAAGGATGCCGGTTATCGACGCTTTGGGCTTTTTAATTGGACTGAGCCATTCTTAAATAGAACTTTGGAAGACTACATTGCAGTCGTCAAAAATTATGGATTTCAGTGCTGGGTTTCAACGACATTTTCTCTGCGTCATATTGATAATCTCGAAAGATCATTGTTGGCGGGCATAGATCGATTGGTAGTTTCTACGTCGGGAATGACTCAACGTGTCTATGAGGTCAATCACGTCGGCGGCAATCTCCAATACGCGATGGATAATGCAAGGCGTGTTTCCGAACTCGTGAAGCGCCATAAATTGGAAATGATGTCTTATTGGCGGTTTATCAAGTTTGAGTACAACGTTTTCGAAGAGGAAATTGCCAAAGCATTTGCTGAAGAAATCGGCTTCTTCTTCGAAGCGCTTCCCGGAGTTGGCGATCCAAAAGTGTCAGATCAGCGCCGGTTCAACAATCAATTCTATATCGCTGAATCTGATCGCGGACGAAGTCTTCCTTCCCCGGAGATGGCGGGCCAGACGTGCAGACTTATGATGGACCAAGTTGCAATTGATTCCGCTGGCGATGTGTTTCTCTGTTGCGCCATGCCAAATGTCCCGGCGTTGAAAATCGGCGCCTATCTGGAAATGCCGGAACACGAAGTACTTCGTGCGCGGTTGCAACACAATTTTTGCCGTAGCTGTACGAACCCACGTCGGGTGGCGACCGAGGAAGATCGAGAGAGAATTCGGGAGGCCGGGCTTGAACTTTCTGTCGGATCGTCGGGCCTCCCTATGTTTCCCAGGTGAGTTGACAGGCATATCGCGGCTTTCGGCAGACGATAACATCGGTAAACTCACCCAGAATCCCGTGTTCGCGGTCCACGAAACGAAAAAGCTCAACGTCGAATGGGGCCCACTTGGCCAGCAGCTCGGGGAAATCATGTCCATAGGAAGCGGTCACCAGAGAACCTTTGCTGCTAATCGGATTGCCATGGTACTCGGGAGGTTTCTTCAGATATTCAATATCGCCGTCTCGCCCGTGTCTTGCCTGGAATACTGATTTGACGTGCTGTTTAAAAACGCCCGTCGTCAATATACTGAGGCCACCTGGAACAAGAGTGCGGAAGATTTCGGCCGTCGCTCGTATTGGGTCCAAGATGTGTTCATAGACATCCTGTGTAATCACAATATCGAATAAGCAATCGGCGAAAGTCTGCTTCTCAAGGTTCTCGCACCGGAATTTTCCGATTGTCTTTCCAAGAGGCTCGTTCGGGAAGTATTGGGTAGGGATGTAACCTGCACATTCTTTAGCGAGAACGACTGATAGACCTCGCTCCGCTGGAGATGATTCATGGACTCGTTTGGCCCGCCAATCGGGACAGAGGCGCTTCATCACAAACGCTATAGCGCGCTCGCGCGGAAGCGAGCCGCCGGGGCAGGTCTTGCAAACGAGTCCTGCGCGGAAATCCCACCAGCGCGAACTGTGGCTGTGGAACGTGGCCAAGTGATCGCAGATAGGACAGAAGCCCTCATATTTAAACTCTTGCATGGTGTCATCTAGGTTGATTTAAAAAATTATTCAACCCTTTTGCTGTGAGCCTTCACCAGTGTGTCCCCCGCGCGCAAAATGAACACGGCCTCCGGCAGGGGAGCTACCGGAGGCCGCGTCGTGTACGCCGTTTCCGCTCGCGAGACGAAAGCGGCGCGGGAGATCGTGGCCTCGGCCGATGAAGGCCGAGGCGCGAAACGTTAGAAGGGCAGGATCACGTCCAAGACCTGCTGGCCGTAGCGCGGCTGTTGCACATCGGTGATCTGGCCGCGGCCGCCATAGGCGATGCGCGCTTGCGCGATCTTCGAAGAGTCGATGGTGTTGTCGCTCTGGATGTCTTCCGGACGCACGATGCCGGCGACGATCAGTTCGCGAATTTCGAAATTGACGCGAATTTCCTGCTTGCCTTCGACCACCAGGTTGCCGTTCGGCAGCACTTGCGTGACCACGGCGGCGACGTTGGTCTGCAACGCTTCGGAGCGGTTCACCGAGCCCTTGCCTTCGCTGGCGGCGGTGGCGTCGGCGGTGAGGATGCGGCCGGGCAGAATAGCCTTCGCCGGGTTGACGATGGTCTTGCTGCCGATGAAGTCGCTGACGCCCGAGTCCTCGGTATTGGATCGGCTGCGCTTGGTCTCGTTGTCGATGATGGCCTTGTCGGTGATGTTGACCGAGACCGTCAGGATGTCGCCGATCTGATGCGCGCGCTGGTCCTTGAAGAAGGCGCGCGAACCGTTCCGCCACAGCGAGTTCGGATTGTACGAAGCGGGCTGCGCCGCCGGCATCGGCATCTGCACCGGCTTGTAGCCGGGGCGCGCGGTGGGATTGTCGACCGCAGCCAGCGCCGGCGGCGAGCCGATGTCCTTGAGGCGGTCGATCGCCGAGCAGCCGCTCAAGAGCGTCAGCATTGTCGACGCGAGGAGGATGGGACGCAGGACGGATTGGCGTTGCATCGGTGTCACTTTCACAAGGGGCGCCTCGCGGCGCGGTCTAGTTCTGGCCGGGCAGGGCGGCATTGGCGACAATGCGGTTGCCCTGCGTGGTAATCACGACGCGGCCGGGGCCGGCGATGACGCCCTGCAGCGTGCGTTTGGATTGTTCGTTGAGGACGGAGATCACGTCGCCTTCGGCGCCGCCTTCCATGGCTTTGCCGCGGACCGAGAGCGTGACGCCTGGCACTTCGTAGATCAGCATCACGACTTCGTTCCGTGCGATGGTGTCGGGCCTCGCCAATTCGGCGGCACGCAGCATGTTGCCCGCCTGCTTGGGGACCCGCAATGAAAGACCGACAACCTGGCTGCGATCGGTCAAGGCTTCGCGTCCGACTTCAGCGCGCGGTCGACGCTCAAGCACGACGTCGGAATCCTTGATCACGGCGCCGCGCTCGAGGGTGCGTGCGATCGTCAGCACCTCCGCCGTCACTTGCGCCCGCCCGGCGATGCGCAGCAGGCCGTGCTTGCCGTTGCCGGTCGGCATTTCGAGGCTCGCATCGAAGCGGCCGCCGCGGTCGAGGCCGATATGCGCGACGCGCGGCTGGCCGATGGCGTTGGGCTCGACATAAACCGTCTGCAGGTCGCGATCGAAGGTGATGGTGATGTCGTTCGGATTGCCGAAGTTGAACTGCACGGCGAGCGCACGGACGATCGCGTCGCTGATATCCTTGGCGTGGATCGCGCGGGCGGCCCGCGTCACGGAGACTTCAGTCAGGCCGGCGGTGTCGATGTCGGCCAGGGCGCGGTTGCGCACCGCTTCCGCGACGGCTTGCGCCGGCACGGTGCCGGTGAAACCGAGATCGGGCGCGCGGAAGATCGCCACCTTGGCGAGCGCGCCGGCATTTTCGACGAGGTCGCCGACCAGCACGGTCGGACCGTGGACCGTCGCTTGCGCCTTCAGTACCGGACGGAATTCTTCCGTCGTGTCGGCTTGTTGTGCCGAGGCGCTGAAAGCGAGGAGCGTCGCGAAGGCCGCAATGGAGGCG
Source organism: Pseudolabrys taiwanensis (assembly GCF_003367395.1). Taxonomy (NCBI): domain Bacteria; kingdom Pseudomonadati; phylum Pseudomonadota; class Alphaproteobacteria; order Hyphomicrobiales; family Xanthobacteraceae; genus Pseudolabrys; species Pseudolabrys taiwanensis. The sequence goes on from NZ_CP031417.1 coordinate 181,443, forward strand.
CGGATCATGGCCTTACCTCATCGCATCAGGTTGGAGGTTGCCGAGAGCATCTGATCGGCGGCGCTGATCACCTTGGCGTTCATCTCGTAAGCGCGCTGCGCGGCGATCAGATCGGAGATTTCGCTCACGGACTCGACGTTGGCCTGCTCGAGATAGCCCTGCTGCAGGTTGCCGAAGCCGTCGGTGCTCGGGGTGCCGTCCTGGGGCGTGCCGGAGGCGGGCGTTTCCATATACAGGTTGTCGCCCATGCTCTGCAGGCCCGCTTTGTTGACGAAGATCGAAAGCTGAAGCTGGCCGATCTGGGTCTGCGTGGTCGTGCCTTGCTGCGTGATCGAGACCTGGCCCTGGCTGTTGATCGACACAGAGCTGGCGTTAGCCGGGATCGTGATCTGCGGCTGGACGACGTTGCCCTGGGCGGTGACGAGACGGCCCTGCTGGTCGAGCTCGAATGAGCCGTCACGGGTATAGGCCGTGCGGCCGTCGGGCATCAGGATCTTGAAGAAGCCTTCGCCGCGGATGGCAATGTCGTAATCCTTGCCGGTCTGCGCCAATTCGCCTTGCGACATCAGGCGCGGCGTGCCGACCGTTTTGACGCCGGAGCCGAGCTCGATGCCGGCGGGCAGGATGTTGCCCTGCGACGAGGTCTGTGTGCCGACGCGGTTGACATGCTCGTAGAGCAGGTCTTGGAATTCCGCACGCTGGCGCTTGTAGCCAGTCGTGCGCATGTTGGCGATGTTGTTGGAGATGACCTGGACGTTGAGCTCCTGGGCCATCATGCCGGTCGCCGCGGTGTGCAGTGCGCGCATTGTCTATTCTCCTACCAGCGGCTTCAGTTGAGGACGTCGGCGAGCTTTTCGATCGCCGAGCGACGCATGTCGGATTGTTGCGAAAGCATGTTGGCGACCTGGCTATAGCTGCGTGTGACTTCGATCATGCGCGTCATCTCGAGGACGGCGCGCACGTTGGATTTCTCGACCGCGCCCTGTTCGATCTTGATGCCGGTGGCGGGCTGCTGCGTGACGTTGGCCGGCGCGGCGAAGGTGGAGGCGCCGTCCTTCTGCAGGCGGCCCGGCGCGTCGAAGGCGATAATCCGCAATTTGCCGCGCACGCTGTCGGTCGGGTCGGTGCCGGCGCGGACGCTGATGTTGCCGTCCTTGCTGATCGTTATGTTGCGGTCCTTCGGCTGAAAGACGACCGGGCCGGCTTCACCGAGCACCTGATAGCCTTCCGCGGTCACCAGTTCGCCTTGGGCGTTGACCTGAAGTGCGCCGTTACGCGTGTAGCGCTCGCCGCGCGGCGTCTGCACCGCGAGATATCCGCCGCCGTCGATGGCGAGGTCGAGTGGATTGCCGGTGCGCTCGATGGGGCCCTGCGAGAGGTCGACCCAGGTGGCGCGGTCGCGCACGAAGCTGACGCGGCTGTCGGCGCCGGTGGCGCCGCCGATGCGCGCGGTCGGCGCAATGTATTCTTCAAACACCGCGCCGTCGGCCTTGAAGCCGGTGGTGTTGATGTTCGCGATATTGTTCGCCACCACGTCCAACTCGCGCGACAACGCGACCTGGCGTGACAGTCCGACCAGAAGGCCATTCTGCATCGGCATCTCCCCTGATTGTGCCGAACCGGACTGGCCCTCCCGAGGCCAAACCGCTCCGTCGTCCGCCGCGTCGAGCTCTCCCAAGCCCGGGCGACGCAAGGGGTATTGCAGCCACCGTGCCAACTCTAAAAATTTAATAAAATCAATTATTTATATAAAAACGGCTGTTTTCCGAAGCCGGCAAAAAGCTGCTTCTTGCCGGTCCAACCCGGCAAAAGTTTCCCACTTCGGGGTTCCAATAAAGTTTCTGTTAACCATACGAACTTACCTTCGCTGCCAGGGGGTACGGGGGTTTAAGGCGCGCAAGTGCGGCGCGTGTCCGCCCCGTCGAACAGTGATCGGGGCAGTTCATGGCCAAGGCGGCTAAGAAAGCTGAAGCAGATACGGACGATAAGCCGGAGGGCGAGGCGGCCCCGGCCAAGAAGAAACTCCCCCTCAAGCTGATCATCATGGCCGTGGCCGGACTTGCGGTGGTCGGCGGCGGTGGCACCGGCGCCTATCTCTTTATGCATAAGAAGCATGAGGAGAAGCCGAAGGAGGCCGTGGTCAAGCCGGCGACTTTCGTCGACATGCCCGACGTATTGGTGAACCTCGCCGGTACCGGCAGCGACCGCACGCAATATCTCAAGGTGAAGGTCGTGCTCGAACTGCCCGAGGCCGAGCTGGTGCCGAAGATCCAGCCGCTGATGCCGCGGGTGATGGACGCTTTCCAGACCTATTTGCGCGAATTGCGCGCGACCGACCTCGACGGCTCGGCCGGCCTCTACCGCCTCAAGGAAGAACTGACCCGCCGGGTCAACGCTGTCGTCGCGCCGAATCGCGTCACGGCCGTCTTATTCAAAGAGATCGTCGTCCAGTAGCGGCGAAAGACCATGGCCAACAAAGAACAGATCGACCAAGACGCGCTCGCCGCCGAATGGGGCCTCGCGCTCGAAGCTGAGTCGGGCGCTCCGTCCGCCAACGGCGAAAGCGCGCCCGCGGCAACCACGGATGAAGCCGCCGCCCAATGGGCGGCGATGGCCGACGACAGCAACGGCATGCAAGGCGCCAAAGGCGGCGCCGAACGCGTCCTCAACCAGGAGGAAATCGACAGCCTGCTCGGCTTCAGCCTGGCCGACGTCACGCTGAACGACAACTCGGGCATCCGCGCCATCATCGATTCCGCGATGGTGTCGTACGAACGCCTGCCGATGCTGGAAATCGTCTTCGACCGCCTCGTGCGGCTGATGACGACCTCCCTGCGCAATTTCACGTCGGACAACGTCGAAGTCTCGCTCGACCGCATCACCTCGGTGCGCTTCGGCGACTATCTCAACTCGATTCCGCTGCCGGCGATCCTCGCCGTGTTCAAGGCGGAAGAGTGGGAGAACTTCGGCCTGGCGACCGTCAACTCGACGCTCATCTACTCTATCATCGACGTGCTGCTCGGCGGCCGCCGCGGCGCCACCTCGGTGCGCGTCGAAGGCCGGCCCTACACCACGATCGAGACCAACCTCGTCAAGCGCATGATCGAGGTGGTGCTGGCCGACGCCGAGCTGGCCTTCAAGCCGCTGTCGCCTGTGAAATTCAATATCGATCGGCTCGAGACGAACCCGCGCTTTGCCGCGATTTCGCGTCCGGCCAACGCCGCCATTCTGGTGCGCCTGCGCATCGACATGGAGGACCGCGGCGGCAATATCGAATTGCTGCTGCCTTACGCGACCATCGAGCCGATCCGCGCCGTTCTCCTCCAGATGTTCATGGGCGAGAAATTCGGCCGCGACCCGATCTGGGAAGGCCATCTCGCCACCGAAATCGGCCAGGCGCAGGTCAGCGTCGATGCCGTGCTCTACGAGCAGCGCCTGCCGCTGCGGCGCATGATGAGCCTGGAGGTCGGCGACACGCTGATGCTCGAGCTCAAGCCCGAAGCCATGGTCACGGTCCGTTGCGGCGACGTCACATTGACCGAGGGCCGCATGGGCCGGGTGGGCGACCGCGTCGCCGTGCGCGTCGGCAAGCCGCTGCGCAAGCCGCGTACAACCTTTGCGATGTTCGAAAAAGCCGACGAATCAACTAATCGAATGGAGACCCCGTGAGCTACCATTTTGGTTTTCTGATCGAGAGCATGGTCTCGGTCCTTCTCCTCATGACGATCCTTTATTGTGTTCGGCTCAGCAAGCAGTTGCGCATGCTCAAGGCGGACGAGCAGGCCTTGCGCGCGACCATTTCCGAACTGGTCACCGCGACGGAAGTGGCCGAGCGCGCCATTGCCGGGCTGAAGAACACGATGCGCGAGGGCGACGAGACGCTCGGTACGCGCCTCGCGCGCGGCGAGCAGCTGTCGGCCGAGATCGGCCGCCAAGTCACGGCCGGCGAGCAACTGATGGCACGCCTGGTCCGCATCGTCGGCGCCACGCGGGCCGACGGTGAACCCGAAGCCGAGACCGAGACGGCGGCGCCCGGCGCCAAGGCCGTCGCGGCCGCGGCCCAAGCTTTTGCAGAACGGGCCCGCGCCCGCATCAACGGTATGGCTGCATGACCCGGTTCTTGCGCGATATCAGGCTGTTTCCGGTCGTCATCGTGGCGACCGTGAGCCTGCTCGCGCTCAAGGTATCCGGATTGGTGTTCGAAGGCGGCTATACGCTGGCCGAGCGGTTGCAGAGCCGGGACAAAGCCAGCCTGCAGGTCACGACACGCGAGAGCGTGCCGGACCAGCCGAAGATTGTCATCGCCGACCAGCGGGTGAAGCCCGACCAGGGCCCGCCGAAGTCCTGGGCGCAGGAGATGTTCAACTACAACGGCGGCGCTGATCGCGTGAGCGCGGACCGCGACGTCACGGGCTCGGTGGGCGCCAGCGAGCCGAAGACGAGCGGGCCGCCGCTGAAGACCAGCACCAAGCCGCCCGATGCGCCTAAGCTCGAAGTCGCCGGCGCCTCCATTCCGATGGAGCAGGGCAAGATCAATTCACCGGGCGAGCGTGCGGTTTTGGAGCGCCTGCAGGACCGCCGCCACGAGCTCGACAGCCGCAATCGCGAGCTGGAGATGCGCGAGACACTGCTGAAGGCCGCCGAGAAGCGGCTCGACGCAAAGGTCAACGAACTCAAGGACATCGAGACGCGCGTCAATTCCGTGAACGAGTCGCGCGAAAAGGCCGAGGTACAGCGGCTCAAGGGCGTCGTTTCGATGTACGAGAACATGAAGCCGAAAGAGGCGGCGCGCATCTTCGACCGGCTCGACATCAAGATTCTGGTCGAGGTCTCGACCGCCATGAACCCGCGCACGATGTCCGCCATCCTGGCGCAGATGAACCCGGAAGCCGCCGAACGCCTGACGGTCGAGCTGGCTGGCCGCGGTGCGCAAACGGCGCCGGTTGCCGACGAACTGCCCAAGATCGAGGGCCGGCCGAACGGCGGCTGATAATTCCCGTAGAGCCCGCGATCACGGTTAAGGCCCTTTAAACGCCCCGCCCTTAGGCTGCCGTCACCAGTCGTTCCCAGTTGGATCGCGTTATGACGGCTTTGACCTTCCGCCCGGTGTTTGTGCATGCCTGGGCGCGGCTACGGCGCGCGGCGGCACCGCTTGCGCTCGCCCTTTCGCTTGCGCCGAGCCTTGCCGGGCCGGCCCAGGCCGATGAGCCGGTTAGGGGCACTGTGAGCGTCTTCACCGACGGCGGCTACACGCGGCTTCTGTTTCGCCTGGAAGAAGAAGTGCCCGCGCGCGTCAGCGTCGCCGGCTCGATTATGGTCATCAGCTTCAAGAAGCCCGTGCAGATCGGCGTCGACCGCCTGAGCGACAGCGCGCGCGATTATATCAGCATCGCCCGGCGCGATCCGGACGGCACCGCCATCCGCATCGCCCTCGCGCGCAAGGTGAAGGTCAACACCATTCCGGCGGGCGACCGCTTCTACGTCGATCTGTTGCCGGACACCTGGACCGGCATTCTGCCCGGGTTGCCGCAGGAGGTGGTCGACGATCTCGCGCGCCGCGCGCGGGATGCGGAGAAGCTGCTCTATCAGCACAAGATCATCACCAAGCAGAAAGAGCCGCCGCTGCTCCGCGTGCGTGTGGCGCGGCAGCCGACATTCGTCCGTTACGTCTTCGAGCTGCCGGACGCCGCCAATGTCGTGCCGGATGAAAGCGCCGGTAAGCTGACGCTCAATTTCGACCAGGCGATCCGGTGGGACCTCGCCGATGCCAAGGCGATCATGCCGCCGACGCTGGAGTCGGTCGATGCGACGACCGATTTCGCGTCGGGTGCCGTGACGTTCACCCTGAACGGGCAGCCCGAGGTGCGCACCTTCCGCGAGGATCGCAGCATCGTCGTCGATATCGGCACCGGCAGCAAACCGTCGGAAGCCAGCGCCGCGCCGGCTCCTGTCTCGGCGCCGTCGATCGACGCGCCGGAAACAGTCCCGGCCGCGAAGGATGCATCGACGCCGAAGGCCGACGTCAAGAGCGCGGCACCGACGCCGGCAGCCCCGAAGGGTGAAGCGCTGAAGCCCGACGTCGCGCCGCGCTCAGAAGCGCCGAAGGCGGATGCCGCAAAGCCGGTCGCGCAGGCGGCGGCGCCCACGACGGCCGAACCGCCGAAGGCCGCGCCGGTAGCGGAGGCGGCGCCGAAGGCAACGATCAAGGACGGGGTCAAGGAGCCGGCGAAGCCCGCGGCCAAGATGGCTAAGACCGATGCGAACAATGTCGTCGCCGGTCTGGAGCAGTCCGGCAACACGTTGCGGCTCGATTTTCCGTTTGCGGCGCCCACCCCGGCAGCCGTCTTCCGGCGTGGCGATACGGTGTGGCTGGTCTTCGATAGCGATAAGAAGATCGACATCGCCGCGCTCACGGCCGACAAGAGCAGCGGCATTCGCAGCGCGAAACTTGAGCGCGGCAGCGACGGCGAGGCAATTCTCCGCATTCGCTTGGCGCGTCCGCGCCTCGTCAGTCTCGTAGCGGATGGGCCCGAGTGGGTCGTCACCATCGCCGACGCCGTGATGACGCCGACGCAACCGCTCTCGGTTACGCGTGCGCTGCTCGGCAAGGCGCATACCAGCATCGCCATGCCGTTCGACGGGCCGGGCCATCTGCATGTGCTGAAAGACAAGGATGTCGGCAGCACGCTCATGGTCGTCACGGGGCTCGGCCCCGCCCGCGGCTTCCTTAAGCAGCAGGATTTCGTCGAACTGCGCGCGCTCGTCTCGACTCATGGCATCGTCGTCGAGCCGCTGGCCGATGACGTCGCCGCCGATCTCGAGGCCGATCGCGTCACCTTCAGCCGGCCCGGCGGGTTGTCGCTATCGCCGACCGATCAGGCGGAGGAGCAAATCGCCTCCACCTTCCGCTCTTTGACATTCGATCCGCAGACCTGGGGCTACGATCGTCAGGCCGTTTTCAACGATCGCCAGTCGGAGTTGATCCGTCTGGCCGCCGCGGCGCCCGACGCCAAGCGCAAACAGGCGCGCCTCAATCTCGCGCGCTTCTATCTGGCGCGCGACATGGCGGCGGAAGCCAAGGGCGTGATCGACGTTGCGCTCGCGGACCCGCAGGAGGCCAACGATGTCACCGGCAGCATCCTGCGCGCCGTCGCTGAGGTGATGCTGGACCGGCCGCAGGAGGCGTTGAAGGTCTTGGCGTCGCCACAGGTCGCGAGCCAGCAAGATGCGCCGATCTGGCGCGCGGTCGCCTTCGCGCGCGAGGGCAAGTGGCCGGAGGCCCGCGAGGCTTTCAAAGGCAGCGAGGCGACGCTCGGCAACTTGCCGCTCGAATTGCAACGTGTCGCAATGCTTGAAGCGTTGCGCGCGGCGATTGAGGTCCGCGACTTCACCGCCGCGTCGCGATTGCTGAATGACTTCGAAACCGCCGGCATTCCCGCCGACATCGATCCCACCGTCAAAGTGCTGGCTGGCCGTCTCAACGAAGGCCTTGGCCGCAAGGATGACGCGCTGGCCAATTATCACGCCGCCGCCGACTCCACCGATCGTCGTGCCGCATCGCAAGCGCGTCTGCGCGAGATCGCCTTGCTGCAAGCGAGCGGGCAAATGCCGCGCAAGGAAGCGATCGTCGCGTTGGAGACGCTGACCGCCGTATGGCGCGGCGACGAGACCGAAGCCGAAGGTTTGAGGCTGCTGGCGCAGCTTTACACCCAGGAGAACCGTTTTCGCGACGCCTTCCACGTCATGCGCGCGGCGCTGCGGTCGAATCCGAATTCGGACATGACGCGCAAACTCCAGGACGAGGCCGCCGCCACGTTCGACAGCCTGTTCCTCGAGGGCAAAGGCGACACGCTGCCGGCGGTCGAAGCGCTCGGTCTATTTTACGACTATCGTGAACTGACGCCCATTGGGCGCCGGGGTGACGAGATGATCCGGCGCCTGGCCGACCGTCTGGTGGCCGTCGACTTGCTCGACCAGGCCGCGGAGTTGTTGCAGCACCAGGTCGATCATCGCTTGCAAGGCGCGGCGCGGTCGCAGGTCGCGACGCGTCTGGCGCTGATCTATCTAATGAACCGCCGGCCGGAGCGGGCGCTGGCGACGCTGCAGTCGACGCGCATGGGCGATCTCTCCAACGAAATACGCGATCAGCGTTTGTTGCTCGAGGCGCGCGCGCTGTCGGACATCGGTCGGCATGAACTGGCGCTCGAACTGATTGCCAATGTCAAAGGCCCGGAAGCGATGCGGCTGCGTTCCGACACGTTGTGGGCGGCGCAGCGGTGGCGCGAGGCGGCCGAGCAGATCGAGTTGCTGATGGGCGAGCGCTGGCGCGACTTCGCGCCGCTGAATGACGACGAGCGCAGCGACGTTCTGCGCGCGGCGGTTGGTTACACGCTCGCCGACGAGACCATCGGGCTTGGCCGGCTGCGGGAGAAGTTCGCGGCGAAAATGGCCGAGAGTACCGATGCGCGCGCCTTCGAAACCGTGAGCGTGCCGATCGGCGGCAACCGTCCGGAATTCCTCGCGGTCGCCAAGCGCCTTGCGGCCGTCGATACCTTGCAGGGCTTCTTGCGCGACATGCGTAAGCGCTTTCCAGACGGCACGCCGCAAGCGCCGTCACCGTCCGCGGCGGGCGAAGCCGCGATGCAGGCCAAGGAAGCTGAAGCGCAGGCGAAGAAGGCCGCAGCCGCCGAGAAGGCCGCTGTGAACGCGCCGGCGGATCCGGCGTCGGCATCGCCGTTGCCGCCGAAGGCGCCGGCGGGGGTGCCGTTGCGGCCCGACATGACGCCGACGGGCTCGATCCCGAAGCCGGCGGCACAGCAGCGCGCGGCGGCGCGCTAGTTGCCGCCGTAGCTCTGGATCAGCGAGCCGGCGACGAGGCTCCAGCCGTCCACCAGCACGAAGAAGATCAGCTTGAACGGCAGGGACACGGTGACGGGGGGCAACATCATCATGCCCATCGACATCAGCACCGAGGCCACCACCAGGTCGATGATCAGGAACGGCAAGAAGAGCAGGAAGCCGATCTCGAAGGCGCGCTTGAGTTCGGAGATCATGAAGGCCGGGATCAGGATGCGCAGCGAGAGCTGGTCCGGCGTCGCCGGCTCCGGCTCCTTGGCGAGGTCCATGAACAGCCGCAGGTCCTTGTCGCGGACGTTCTTCTGCATGAAGGCGCGCAACGGCACGCTGCCGCGCTCGAACGCCTGCTCGGCGGTGATCTGGTTGGCGACCAGCGGCCGGATGCCGGTCTCATAGGCCGTCTGCAGCGTCGGACCCATCACGAAGGCGGTCAGGAACAGCGACAGCGCGATGATGACGGCGTTCGGCGGTGCCGTGCCGGTGCCGAGCGCGGTGCGCAGCAGCGACAGCACGACGACGATGCGCGTGAACGACGTCATCATGACCAAGATCGACGGCGCCAGCGACAACACCGTCAACAGCGCGATCATCTGGATCACGCGTTCGGTGAGGCCGGCACCTTGGCCGAAATTGATGCTGACGTCTTGCGCGCCGGCAGGCACCGTCGCGGCGAGCATCACCCCTACTACCCCGACCGCCACCGTCAACAACTGACGGACGCGGCGGCCGGAAACCGATATCACGGTTTCCCGGAAGGACGGCCGAGCAAGCTGGCCATCTCCTCTTCAAGGTTGTCGTAGAGGTTCTTGCCGGCTTGCGGGGGCTCCGCCTTCGGCTCTGGCTTGATGTCGAGCTTCGGCTCTTGCTTCGGTTCGAACTTCGGCAGGTCGAACTTGGGTTCGGGCTTGGCTTCCGCCTTGGGTTCGAACTTGGGTTCGAATTTGGGCTCGGCTTTCGGTTCGAACTTCGGTTCGACGCGCGGCTTGAACTCGCGCAGGCGCGGCTCCGCGGGCTTGGCGACTTGTCCGGCCAACGGATCGGTGACCGGCGGGCGGCCTTCCGGCGCCGGGGCACGGCGCAGCGCGGCCTCGAGTTGAAGCGCCATCTCCGCGAGATTGTGGTCGGCCTGACCCGCGGCCTGAGCCGGCTCGGCGGCTACCGGGGGGATGGTCGGCGCACGCGGCGCCGGCGCGTCAACGCGGGGTGCCCGCGGCACGTTGAGCTCAGGTGCGAGCCGCGGCGGCGGTTCGGTCGGCAGCGGCGCGAAATTGTCGGCCGGACGCGGACGCGCGCCCGGTTCGGGCGCGAGCCAGGGCTCTTCGGTCGCTGACGAACGGAAGGGGCGGGCCGGGGCGACAGGCGCGGGCTCGTGCAGCGGCTGCAACGGCCACGCCGTTTCAGGCTGCGCCGCGCGCAATTCAGTGCGGCCGGTCTCACGCAGGGTCGCTTCGCGCCCGGCGGCGCGGACGATGTTCTGTTCGACGACAACGTCGGTCGGACCGCCGATCATCAGCAGATGCTCGATGTTGTCGCGGCGAATCAGCACCAGCCGGCGGCGGCCGTCGACCGTCGCTGCGTCGATGACGGCGAGGCGCGGCTGGCGGCCACGGGCGCCGGCGCCGCCAAGACGGCTGGCGCCGAACCGGCGCACCAGCCAAGCGGTCACGCCGATCAGGCCAAGCACCACGAGGAAGGCAATGAAGAAGCGCGCGGCCAGCGGCATCTCCGAGCCGAATAGGCTTTCGAACATCAAATCACTCCAGTGTTGTTCGCGCTGCCGCTATCGAACGGGAATCGTGCCAATAGTTAACTTTTATAGGCACTATTTGCCGCCCGGGATACTAGTTCGATATTAACAAATAAAGGCCGTTTCCGCACCAAAGCCGCGTTTTCAGATAGTTGGTATGGTAAACAACAGTTCCATCCTGGGAGTTCCGCGGCGATCTATTTACCAGCCGTTAACCATACCCCCGGCAAAGTCTGCCTAGTGCTGCGTTGCACCACATGATTCTACCGGCAGATTGCGGGGGTCGGCCTCATGGCCATTACCGATATACCAATCTTTTCCATGCTGCGGACGCGGCTCGACTGGGCGCAGAGCCGGCAACGTCTGCTGGCCGAGAACGTGGCCAACTCCGACACCCCAAATTACCGGGCGCGCGATCTCGCGCCCCTGAATTTTCCTGACCCAGCCAAGGTCGCGACCGCCGCCCCGCCGCGCGTGCAGCTTGCGCAGACCGAGGCGGGGCATTTCGGCATGGCCGAAGGCAGCAGCCAATTCAGCGAGAGCAAGGCGGGCTACGACGTCCGCCCGACCGGCAACGCCGTCAGTCTCGAAGAAGAGATGATGAAGGTGGCCGCCAACCAGATGGATTACCAGGCCGCATCGGCGCTCTACACGCGCAGCCTTGGCCTCATCAAAACCGCGATCGGCAAGCGCTGAGCGGAACGGAGCTAAGGACGATGGCCAGTTTGGACTTCATGAAGACGATGGCGATCGCGGCCTCCGGTTTGCGCGCGCAAGCCGGTCGCATGCGCATCATCTCGGAGAACATCGCCAACGCCGACTCGACGCCGTCGCGTCCGGGCGCCGATCCCTACCGCCGCAAGATTCCGACCTTCAAGGCGGAGTTCGACCGCGCCGTGGACGCACAGATCGTCGAGCTCGGCAAGACCCAACCCGACACGTCGGCATTCCGCATGAAGTACGAGCCGGGCCATCCCGCCGCCGATCAGAACGGCAACGTCAAATATCCGAACGTCAACTCGCTCGTTGAAATGACGGATATGCGGGAGGCTCAGCGTTCATACGAGGCGAACATCAATGTGATCAGCGCCACCCGGCGCATGCTGCAGCGTACCATCGACATCCTCAAAGCCTGAAGGTTCAGACAATGTCATCACCTCTCTCTGCCGCAAGCGCCTACGCCAACATCGCGCGCCTGACGACCGATTCCAACGCCGCCGGCGGTTTCGCCAACGCCTCGCGTCTGACCGGCGATCCGAGCGCCGCGCTCGCCCGCGGCATGGGCATGCCGGAGCCGAGCCAGACGAGCTTTTCGTCGGTGTTGAAAGAGGCGATCGGCGCGGTGAACGAACTTGGCCAGAAGTCCGACACCCAGACGCGCAACGCCGTGAACGGCAAGGCGAACATGGTGGACGTCGTGACCGCGGTCTCCGAAACCGAGGTTGCCATCGACGCGGTGGTCGCGGTCCGCGACAAGGTGATCGCGGCCTACGAAGAAATCATGCGGATGCCGATCTAACCTTGGTCAAACGGGCTTACGCGCCACAAGAGCGCGAGGCCTCAGGGCAGAGCAGTCTATATGACAGGACCTGAAGTTCTCGATATCGGTCGCGAGGCGATCTTCACGCTGATTCTCGTATCCGCGCCGGTCATGCTGGTGGGGCTCGCGGTCGGCGTCGCGGTCTCTTTGCTGCAGGCGCTGACGCAATTGCAGGAGCAGACCATCGCCTTCGTGCCGAAGATCCTGGCGATCTTCGTCTCGCTGCTCATCGCGCTGCCGTTCATGGCCGAAAAGCTGCACGGAGAGATGCTGCGCATCGCCGCGCGCATCGCCACCGGCTGATGGCGTGACTTGCGTTTTGGCTGGAACCGGTCCGGCCGTCCGCCTTTCTTTTGCAAGCGGCAAGAGAATCGTGGATGCCAAGCGTGAGCCCAGGTCCAGGCGGACCTGGTGCGACTGTTCGAGAGCCCCTCGGGCGCGGATAGGCTGATGCGCATCGACATCTCATTCCTCCCGGCGCTGGCCGCGGCGTTCATTTTAACGTTCGCGCGCGTCGGCACGATGATGATGATGTTGCCCGGCATCGGCGAGAGAAACATCCCCTCGCGCGTGCGCCTGACGGTTGCGCTGGTGCTGACGGGCCTCATCACGCCGCTGCACCGCAGCGCCTACGCGGTCGATCTCAACACGCTGGCGCCGGTGATGGTCGTTCTGGTCGAGGAAATCATCGTCGGCGCCGTGCTCGGCATGACCGCACGGCTCGCCATCTCGGCGCTGCAAATCGCCGGCTCGATCATCGCGCAGCAATTGGGCCTCGGCTTCGTCACGGCGATCGATCCGACCCAGGATCAGCAGGGCATGATCCTGGGCAACTTTCTAACCTTGCTCGGCATCGCGCTCATTTTCGCGACCGATCTGCACCACCTGGTCATCATCGCCATCAACGACAGCTATACGATCTTCCGGCCCGGCGAGATGCCGCTGTCCGGCGACGTCGCGCAGCATATCACGCACGTCGTCGCGACCGCGTTCCGCATCGGTGTCCAATTGTCGGCGCCGTTTCTGGCCTTCGGTCTCTTGTTCAATCTCGGCCTCGGCGTGCTGTCGCGGCTGATGCCGCAGATGCAGGTGTTCTTCATCGGCATTCCGGTCACCATTCTGGTCGGCCTGATGCTCCTGGTGCTGGTGCTCGGGGCCATGATGGGCCTGTTCACCGGATATATCGGGAACGTCCTCGGCCAACTCGCGCCCACCGGATAAACGGAGCGCGACATGGCCGAAGATTCCGAGAATGAAAAAACAGAAGAACCGTCCCAAAAACGCTTAGACGAAGCGCTGCAACGCGGAGATGTCGTCAAGAGCCAGGAGGTCAACACCTGGTTCGTGATGGGCGCCGCGACCCTCGTGCTGATGGTCTTCTCGGGCAGTATGAGCTCGAGCCTGATGACGTCGATGCGCGGGCTGGTCGCCAATGCGCATCAGATCCGGGTGGATGGGCCGGCGCTGCCGCAGTTGTTTCAGAAGATCGGCATCGAATTGATCGGCGGCCTGGCCGTGCCGTTCCTGCTGCTGCTCATCGCGGCCGTTGCCGGCAACATGGTGCAGCACCGCTTGGTCTGGAGCTTCGAGGCGGTGTCCCCGAAGCTGTCCAAGATCTCGCCGCTGGCCGGTCTCAAGCGCCTGTTCTCGGCGCAGACGCTCGCGAACTTCGCCAAAGGGTTGGTGAAGCTGATCGTGGTCGCTGTCGTGCTGTTGGCATTGATGTGGCCGGAGCGGTATCGCTTCGAAGGTCTCGTCACCACCGATCCCGCGGTGCTCTTGCCCTTCATCAAGGTGCTGGCGTTGAAGTTGATGGGCGCCGTGGTCGCAATGCTCGCGGTGGTCGCCGCGGCCGATTATTTCTTCCAGTACCGGCAATGGCACGAGCGGCAGAAGATGTCGCTGCAGGAACTGAAAGAGGAGTTCAAGAACACCGAAGGCGATCCGCACATCAAGGGCCGCCTGAAGCAGTTGCGGCAAGTGCGCATGAAGAAGCGCATGATGGCGAATCTGCCGAAAGCGTCTGTGGTTATCACCAACCCGACGCACTACGCGGTGGCGCTGCAGTACGAGCGCGGCATGGAGGCGCCGATCTGCGTCGCCAAGGGCATGGACGCGCTGGCGCTCAAGATCCGCGAACTCGCCGGCCAGCATTCGATACCGATCGTGGAAAACCCGCCGCTCGCCCGAGCGCTGCACGCGACGGTCGAGGTCGACGATGCGATCCCGGCGGAGCATTACAAGGCGGTGGCGGAAGTGATCGGCTTCGTCATGAAACTGCGCCGGACGCCGGGCGGACGGTAACGGCGCGGCAAGGGGATGCGCGGCATCTGGGCCTTGCGCCCATAGGCCACCTCAGGCACTTGAGGAGGCGAGGTGCGGGCCCGCCGCGGCGGTGAGACAAGGGTCAAAATGACGGACCAGGAACGAGCAGCGCGGACGGCGGCGCCGGAAGACGAGGCGCATAGCCCGGAGGCCGGGCGTCCGGCCTTCGACAAGAGCCAGAGCGCGCCGCGCTCGGGTTCGGTCGGCATGGTGCTGCTGGTCGCGGTCCTGCTGGTCGGCGCGGCCGCGGGCCTCGTCTATATTGGGCGAGCCTATGCCGACGCCTACATCCTGACGCTGCTCGCGCTCCTCGGCACCATCGGCGTCTTTGCACTGTTCGCGCTGGCCTCGGGCATCGTGCGTTTCGCCGGGCGCGATCAGGGCAATCCGCTCCTGAAAGCGGTGGTGGACAGCGCCTTCGAAGGCATCGTCGTCACCGATCAAAGCGGCCGCGTTTTTTATGCCAATGCCGTCTACCTCGACCTGATCGGTGCCGCCGACACCAACGACGTGCGCCCGATCGAGCGCGTCTTTGTGGGGGACCCGGGCGTATCCGAAGCGATCTATCGGCTGCTCAAGGCGGGCCGCGAAGGCCGCCGTTTGCAGGAGGAGGTGCGCATTCCGTCGCCTGCGGGCGCGCCGGCGCGCTGGCTGCGCATGCGCGTGCGGCCGCTCGGTCCCGGCAAGCGCGACGCGCGCATGACGGTGTGGTCGATCGCCGACGTGACACGCGAACGCGAGCGGCAGGAAAACGTCTTCCAGGAACTGCAGCACGCGATCGACTATCTCGACCACGCGCCGGCCGGCTTCTTCTCGGTCGATGGCGACGGCGACGTCGTCTACCTGAACGCGACGCTCGCGACCTGGCTCGATCAGGATCTCGCGGAAGTGGGGCTCGGCTCGCTCAAGCTCACAGACATCGTTGCCGGCGAGGGCGCGGCGCTGCTCACGACGCTGCCGCCGGCGCCGGGCGAGGTGAAGACCGAGGTGCTCGATCTCGACCTGCGCGCACGCGGCGGCCGGCCGGTGCCGGCGCGGCTGTTCCATAAGGTGGCCTATGGCGCCGATGGTCGGCCGGGGCCGTCGCGCACCTTGGTGCTCAACCGCGCCATCGACGAAGGCCACGATCCGCAGCGGGCGGCGGAAGTGCGCTTCATGCGCTTCTTCCAGAACACGCCGATGGCCATCGCCACCGTCGACAAAGCGGGCCGTATCGTGCGCTCGAACGCGCGCTTCGCCTCGGCCTTCGAGGCCGCGCTCAAGGGCGATCTGCGGTCGATCCTGGCGGTGGTCAACGAACGCGACCGGCCGGCGCTCGAAGCCGCGATCCGCAAGGCGGCGGAAGGGCAGGGCGAGATCGCGCCGGTCGAGGCGGCGTTGGTCGGCAGCGGCGAGCGCTATGCCAATTTCTTCGTCTCCGCCGTCGAGGAAAAGGAGCGCGACAGCGAGGCGGCGATCGTCTACGCGCTCGAAACCACGGCGCAGCGCACGCTCGAGAACCGCATCAATCAGCAGCAGAAGATGGACTCGGTCGGCCAGCTCGCCGGCGGCATCGCGCACGATTTCAACAACGTGCTGTCGGCGATCATGATGGCGACCGACTTCCTGCTCAACGCGCATCGTCCGACGGACCCGTCCTTCAAGGACATCATGTCCATCAAGCAGAACGCCAACCGCGCGGCCGCGCTTGTGCGGCAGTTGCTGGCATTCTCGCGCAAGCAGACGCTGCGGCCGCAAGTGCTGGATCTGCGCGAGGTCCTGAGCGACATCGGCATGCTGTTGAAGCGATTGATCGGCGAGAAGGTGCAGCTCGAGGTGACCCCCGGCCGCGATCTCTGGCCGGTGAAGGTCGACATCTCGCAGTTCGAGCAGGTGATCGTGAACCTTGCGGTTAATGCGCGCGACGCCATGCCCGACGGCGGCAAGCTCTCGGTGCGCACCGCGAATGTCGAAGCCAAGGATGCCGGCCGCCTTGGTGCCAAAGGCATGCCGAACGGCGACTATGTGATGGTGGAGGTCAGCGACACCGGCACCGGCATTCCGCCGGAGATCATCGAGAAGATCTTCGAGCCGTTCTTCACCACCAAGGAAGTCGGCAAGGGCACCGGTCTCGGCCTGTCCACCGTTTACGGCATCGTCAAACAGACGGGCGGCTTCATCTATGCCGATAGCGAGCCGGGCCGTACCTCGTTCCGTATCTTCTTGCCGCGCCACGTGCCCGGCGCCGAAGAGCTCGCGCCGCCGGCCGCGGAAGCGCCGGCCATTGCCGGCGCCACCGCGGCGGTGGAGAGCGTCAAGGCGGCCGCGGCGGATCTGACCGGCCACGGCAAGATCCTGCTGGTCGAAGACGAAGAAGGTTTGCGCGCGCTCAACGCACGCGGCCTCGCGTCACGCGGCTACACGGTGGTCGAAGCGAGCAATGGTGTGGAAGCCATCGAGGCGATGGAGCGCGAAGGCCCGGTCGATCTCGTCGTCTCGGACGTGGTGATGCCGGAGATGGACGGACCGTCGCTGCTGAAAGAGCTTCGCCGGCGCGACCCGAAGGTGAAGATCATCTTCGTATCGGGTTACGCCGAAGAAGCCTTTGCCAAGAACCTGCCGAGCCAGGAGCAGTATGCGTTCCTGGCCAAGCCCTTCACGCTCAAGCAGCTCGTCGCCGAGGTGAAGCAGACGCTGGCGGGCTGACGGCTAGACGCGTCCCGTCAACGCCAGCACCAAGACAACAATCAGCAGAATGCCGACGATGCCGGACGGGCCATAACCCCAGCCGCTGGAATAGCCCCAGCGCGGAACGGCGCCAATCAGCATCAGGATCAGAAGAATAATAAGAATAGTGCCCAACATGTCGTGCCCCATCGGTTGCGCGGCATGGACATCGCCGCGTCCTACATACGTTCCAAGCGTTGCGAGGCAATAACGGCTGGCCTTCCCGCAAGTTCCTGCTCAGTGACAGGATTGCGCCAGCTTCACCTTGTCGAAGATCTGCAGACGACAGGGAAAAATGCGTCCGGCGGTGACCGGACGCTGCGGCGCCTGGAAGTAGTCGGACTCCAGCATGGCGCCGGCCGGGCCGGTCGCCATCGATGTCTCGTCGGTCGAATGGGTCAGGCGTACCGGCTCGGTAGGCGTCGGAGTCGCTCGAGCGGTCGCCGCGCCCAGAGCGGGCGCGCTCAGGATCAGCAAGGCAACTGCGGCGTGGCGCACTGTCATGATCATCGCCCCTGCGTACTGCGGTATGCTTGAGCAATCGCTAAGTGGCGGGCGCAGTTCCTGCCGCGGACATGACATTCCCGTGGCGTCAAGACGGCGTTTTTCGGCCGCGACTCGGGGACGCAGGCGACCGTCCGACCCTTACAAATCGCGGGGCGCGCACATATTCTCTTCGCGCCAATCTTGGCCGGGAGACCAGACCATGACTCGCCACCGCTTCGTGATTGCGATTGCCGCGATTGCGACCGCGCTTGTTGTCGCCGCCGCCGATTATGCCGATGCGCGCGCGGGCCGCGGATCGTCCGCTGGCAGCCGCGGTATGCGCACCTATTCGACTCCCGCGCCGACGCAGACGGCGCCCTCGACCGCAGCGCCGATGCAGCGTTCGATGACGCAGCCGGGCCGGACCGGCACCGCCGGCGCGGCGACGGCGGCGCGCCCCGGTCTGTTCGGGGGCATGTTCGGCGGTGGTCTGCTCGGCGGTCTCGCCGCGGGCTTCCTCGGCGCCGGCCTGTTCGGCCTGTTGTTCGGTCACGGCCTGTTCGGCGGCATGGCGGGCTTTGCCTCCATCATCGGCCTGCTGCTGCAGGTCGTGCTCGTCGTCATCGTCGCGCGGCTGCTGTTCGCGTGGTGGCAGCGCCGCAACGCGCCGGCTTATGCGAGCGGCGCGCCGTCGCCGGGGGCCGCGCCGGGCGGTCCGACCACGCATGCCTATACGGGGCTCGGCAGTGGTCTCGGTGCCGGACTTGGCGGTGGCATGTTCGGCGGCAACAAACCGGCTGACGAACCGCTCTCCATCGAGAAGGAAGACTATGACGCCTTCGAGCGTCTGCTCGGTGACGTGCAGGCGGCTTACTCGGCGGAGGACCTGAACGCATTGCGGCGACTGGTGACGCCGGAGATGCTCTCTTACTTCTCCGAGGATCTTGCGGACAATGCCAGCCGCGGCGTCGTCAATCAGGTCAGCGACGTGAAGCTGCTGCAGGGCGATCTCGCCGAAGCGTGGCGCGAAGGCAGCACGGAGTACGCGACCGTCGCCATGCGCTTTGCGCTCACCGACCGTATGGTCGAGCGGGCCAGCGGCCGCACCGTCGAAGGCGGCAGCCCGAGCGAAGCCACAGAGTTGTGGACGTTCATGCGCTCGCGCGGAGGTGAATGGCTCCTGTCGGCCATCCAGCAGGCTTGATCAGCGGTCTTTGGATCTGCGGAAACGACACGGCGGCGTCCATGCGGGCGCCGCCGTTTGCTTAGAGTGGGGCCAACGCGGCGCGTTCACCGCTCGCGAGCCGTCCCGCAAAACGCACGCCGACCTGCTTTGGGGTGCGCCAAACGACTCTGCAATTTCGCCGTGCCGAACCGTTGCTGGCCAGCCACAGGGCGAATTCGTTCGGCAGCGTCGCGGAATTCTCGACATCGATCCGCGCGCCGGTATTGGAAATGTCCGATAGCGCACAACCGCGCAATTCGCCCGGCGCCAGTGCGAGCCACGCCGCGTAACGAACCGAGCGGCGTGGAGATTTTCGTTGGTCTTTACGCATCGTGCAATTGTTAGGGGCAGTGCAGCGTTGAACGATTCACGGCCTGTTAAGGCTTGCCTCGGCGGTGGCGGGACTATATGAGGGGTGCTGTTACCAATTCATAAAATTGTATTTCTGTCTCTCGATACCGCCTCCCGTTGACCAAGTTAAGAATTCCGTTTATTTGCCGAACTGCAACCTGGTTTTCGGCCTCACCTTGCTGCCACGCTCCAGTCTTGGACTGCGCCTCAAGTGACCCCCCAAAACTGATTGTTGCCGCCCCTGCTACGGTTGTGGGGTCGTTCAACGAGAGACGCGTGAAAGGAACTATTGATGCCCGTCGGAACTGTGAAGTTCTTCAACACTCAAAAAGGCTATGGCTTCATTCAGCCGGACGACGGCTCGAAGGATGTGTTCGTGCACATCACGGCCGTTGAGCGCGCTGGCATGCGCTCGCTGGTCGAAGGCCAGAAGATCAGCTACGACATCGTGACTGAGCGCGGCAAGCAGGCTGCTGGCAATCTGCAGTCGGCCTGAGGTCTTTAGAACTTCGCTGAATGCTCGAGCCCGGCGGCGACGCCGGGCTTTTTATTTGCGCGCCGCTGCGCGGGCGGCGCGGCGTCGGACCGCGCCGTGAAACATATCGCCATGCAGGAAGCCGAAGGCGGGCAGCACGTGTCCTGCCTCGAGCCCGTCGGCGACGAGCAGTAAGCCGTTCGCCCGGTATGTCCCCGCCTGCGCCAATTGACGCACTTGTCACGTCGCGGGAATAGGCGGGCGTGTTGCAGTGTTGGCTCCTCCTTAGGGCAGGCGATCCAGCTGTGCCGAGCAGGGAGGTACTTCCATGAGAGTTCTTCGCAACGCTGCACCACTCGCGGCCTGTCTGTCGCTGCTGGGCGCCGCGCCGGCATTGGCGCAGCAGTCGACCATGACGTTCTTCGTGACGAGCGTGGGCATCGGGAAAGGGGCCGATCTCGGCGGTCTCGCCGGCGCCGACGCCCATTGTCAGCAACTCGCCCAGGCGGCCGGCGCGGGCGGCAAGACCTGGCGCGCCTACCTGTCGACGCAAGGCAGCGGCGCGGTGAACGCCAAGGATCGTATCGGCAAAGGGCCCTGGACCAATGCCAAGGGCGTGGTGGTCGCCAAGGACGTTGCCGAGCTTCACGGCGAAAACAACCTGACCAAACAGACGGCGCTGTCGGAGAAGGGCGACGTCATCAACGGCCGCGGCGACACGCCTAACCGCCATGACATCCTGACCGGCTCGCAGGCCGATGGCACCGCCTTCAGCGGTTCTGACGATCGTACCTGCCGGAACTGGACCTCGAGCACCCAAGGGGCGGCGATGCTAGGCCACGCCGACCGCCGCGGCCTGCAGGACGACGCGCCCTCGAAGTCGTGGAACTCTTCGCATCCATCGCGCGGGCCGGAGGGCGGTTGCAGTCAGGCCGATCTGCGCTCCACGGGCGGGGATGGCTTGCTCTATTGTTTTGCCGCCAACTAAAGTTCCACGAGACTGAGCGTCGCCGGCGATGCGGTATGGCCGTGTGCCTATTCGCCGGCGTCCTCACAATTGCAGCGAATCGGTCGTCCCCCGGCTAGATTCCTGCTACGACTTGTTAGCCGTTTTCACGGCACAGTATCGTTGAATCCGGGTTGGGGCCTGGTTTCGCCCGGGGGGGCGCGAGCCAATCACTGCAATGGCTGAGATCCAGAACGTCGTTCTGCTCGGGGTAGACGCGATCGTGTACTTCGTCGCGTTGGCTGCGTTGCTGCGCGCGCGCGGCCGCATCGGCCTTGGCGCGTTCTTTTGCGCGCTCGGCGTGATGCACTTCCTCGAGACCTATCTCGCCAGCATCCTCTATGTCTCGCTGCCTTACGGCATCATCACGTCGCCGGGCTCGACCGTGCTGTTCACCGGCAAGCTGATGATGTTGCTGTTGCTCTACATCCGCGAGGACGCGGTGGTGGTGCGCCAGCCGATCTATGGCTTGCTGTTCGGCAACGTGCTGCTGTTCGTGCTCGCCTTCATCATGCGCCAGCACGTGCCGGTGTCGATCGCGCCGAGCCGGGCCGCCGACTTCGCCTTCCTCAATGAGATGGGCGCGCTGATGGTCTGGGGAACGGCGATCCTGTTCTTCGATTGCATCATCATCATTCTGCTCTACGAGCGCTCGCGCGCCTGGTTCGGCGACCGCGTGTTTCCGCGGGTGTTCGTCTGCGGCGTGATGGTGTTGACCTTCGACCAGCTCGCCTTCTTCACCGGCTTGCACATGCTGACCGGCGCGGGCGTGCACGTGCTCGCCGGTGGATGGGCGGCGAAGATGGGCGCCGTCGCGCTCTACAGCGTGCTCGCCAGCATTTATCTGATCTATTTCGAGCGGCCGATCGGGCGACGCAGAGACGCGCCGAAGATCTGGGACATCTTCGATACGCTGACCTATCGCGAGCGCTACGAAGACCTCCTGGCGCGCACCGGTTGCGACGCCCTGACCGGCGCGCTCGACCGCCATTCGCTCGAAGCGCACGGCCGCCGGTCCGTTGAGCATGCCGCCGCTGCTGGACGGCCGTTGGCGCTGGTGCTCGTCGACATCGACCACTTCAAGGCCTTCAACGACCGGTTCGGACATGCGGCGGGCGACAAGGCGCTCAAGCGCATCGCGCTCGACATCATGGCCGCGGCGCGCGTGTCCGATTTCACCTATCGCTTCGGCGGCGAGGAGTTCGTCGTCATCGGCGACGGCGTGAATGCCGAGGACGCGCTGTCGCTCGCCGACCGCATCCGGCGGCGCATCGCCGGCAGCGGTGATGCGGAAGGGCGCCTCACCGTTAGCATCGGTGTTTCAACGTGCCCGCGCGACGCGACCGACTACGACACGTTGTTCGAGATTGCGGACAAACGCCTTTATCAAGCCAAAGCCGCCGGCCGAAATCGTATCGTCGGCGAACGCATTCTGCCCGCCGATGGCTCGGTGCGCCTGGTGGGGTGAAGACTTCACGCGCACGTCGTCGCCGAAAGGCAAAGCGATCGCTGCGGATTCCCTCCTTGCCGTTCGCGAGGGGGCGGGAACGCGTTCGCGGTGCTGGACGTAGATAGTCCTGAGGCGTGTTTGCGCTGCCGCGCCGCTAAAGGAGGCTGAATTCATGCGTTATCAGTTGTTCTACTGGGCTGAGATCCAAGGGCGCGGCGAGTTCGTGCGCCTGGCGCTCGAAGACGCCGGCGCGGACTACGAGGACGTCGCCCGCAAGCGTGGCGGCACGGAGCGCATGATGGCCATCATGGGCGGCGCGCGCGAGAAGCGCCCGCCTTTCGCGCCGCCGTTCCTGCGCGCCGGCAAACTGACCATCGCGCAGGTGGCCGAGATCCTGTTCTACCTCGGGCCCAAGCTGAAACTGGCGCCGCGCGACGAGGCCGGACGGCTATGGCTGCATCAGTTGCAACTGACCGTCACGGATTTCATCAAAGAGGTGCACGACACGCATCATCCGGTCGGCACGGGTCTCTATTACGAAGACCAGAAGCCGGAGGCCAAGCGCTATGCGCAAGGCTTCTTGGAGGAGCGCGCGCCGAAATATCTCGGCTACTTCGAGCGCGTGCTCAAGAAGAGCGGCGGGCCGTGGCTGCTCGGGCGCAAGGCGACCTATATCGACCTGTCGATGTTCCAACTCGTCGAGGGGATGCGTTACGCGTTCCCGAAAGGCATGAAGCGCATCGAGCGCGATATTCCCGGTCTTGTCGGCGTGCGCGGCCGCGTTGCGGCGCGGCCGGGCATCAAGGCTTACCTTGCGTCCGACCGCCGCATCCCATTCAACGAGAGCGGGATATTCCGGTATTATCCGGAGTTGGATCGCTGACGCTTCTATCCCTCCCCTGAAAGGGGAGGGTCGATCGCGCGTTTGCGCGATCGGGGTGGGGTTGCTTCACAATCGTATTCAGTCCCCGCCCGGCTCGCTTCGCTCGCCACTTCCCGCGCAAGCGGGGGAGGGCTGACGGAGCGTCAGCCTTGCGCGTTGAGCGTCTTGCCGCCGGCGCTGACGGGCTTGGCCGACACCAGCGTGAAGGCGATGACGCAGGGCTCGCTGCCGTTGTTGATCCAATTGTGCACCGTGCCGCGCTGGACCATGACGTCACCGGCCTTGAGCCGCACGGTTTCGTCGTCGAGCACCATGTCGATCTCGCCGGCCATCACCACGGCGTAGTCGATCGAGTCGGTGCGATGGTTGCGCGGCGCGACGCCCGGGCCGAAGCTGACCACGCGGAACACGGTGCCGCCTGGGATGGTGGTGCCGATCTTCTTGTCGGACGGATCGTCGCTGCCGTCGTTGTCGACCGGAAAGCCTTCGCTTGACCAGATCACGGTCGCGATCGCGCCCCGGCGCGTTTCGGCGGCATTGGTCACGGTCTCGTCGATGAGTACCTTGGCTTTGCCTTGCGCATCATGTCCCGTCACCACACGGCGCAGCTTCGTCACGTCCATCGTCTCACTCCTTTGCTTCAACTGACTTCGTCTTCCTGGCGCTTTCGTGCCAGAGCAGGAACAGGCCGGAGCCCGCCACCACGGCCGAGCCGGCGAGCAGGCCGAGCGTCGGCACATCGCCCCAGAAGGCGAAGCCGAGCAGCATCGCCCAGACCAGCGAGAAGTAATAGAACGGACCGACGGCCGCCGGCGGCGCCATGGTCAGCGCGCGGGTCCACCAATATTGGCCGATGGCGTTGAGCACGCCGTTGACGAGCAGCGCGCCGAGGTCCGCGTGGCTCGGCCACACGAAGCCGAAGATGGGCAGCGAGAGCGCGAAGAAGGCCGTGAGGAAGACCATCTGATACATGGTCAGCGTTTCGGCCGACTCGGTCTTGGTCATGCCGCGCACGGCCGCGGTGACGCTGCCATAGAGCACGGCATTGGTGACGGCAAACAGCGCGCCGAGACGGAAGCTGTCGGCGCCGGGCGCCGCGACGAGCAGCACGCCGACGAAACCCACCAGCAAAGCCAGGCCGCGCACCAGGCCGACCTTCTCCTTCAGCCAGAGCGCCGCGAACAAAGTGGCGAACAGCGGCGCGGAGAAGTTGATCGCCACCGCGCCGCCGAGCGGCATCATGCCGAAGGCGATGACGATGCAGGACTGCGCGATGGTCTGCGTGACGCTGCGGCCGGCATGATCGCGCAGCCGCGCGGTGCGGAAGGTTGAAAGGCCGGTGCGCGGCAGGATGATGAGCGCGCAGGTGATGAGCGAGGCGAAGGAGCGGAAGAACAGCACCTCGGCGAACGAATAATCCGCGACCTGCGCTTTCGACAGCGCGCTCGAGAGCGCGAACATCACCGTCGCGCCGAGCATGAAGACGATGCCGAGCGGGATGCGGTCGATGCGGGTCGGATGCGGCTGGTCGAGGCTGTCGGATGTCACGGTGGGCGCGCGGCCTATGCAATGCCGCCAGCATGGTGCGGCAAGCCGCGCGCAGCAAGTCTATTTCGTCGCCTGTGCCCGCGGCTTGCGCGCGCGTGGTTTGCAGGTCGCGCAGAGGCAGCCGGTCTTGCCGAAATAGAGATCGATATAATCTTCGCCGTAGTCGATCGTGATCTCGTCGCCGGGCACGATCGCTTTCACGGCGCGAAACATCATCCGGCCGCGGATCAGTTCGGCCTCGGTGTTCGGGTCGCAGGCATGGTTGACGTAGCGCGCGAGGTTCCGCCGCGACGAGCCGTCGATGGTCCAGCGGCCGTTGATCTCGAACAGATACTTGTTGGCCCGCCGCTTCTCGATCTCTTGCGCGAGCTTCGTGGGGATACGGCGGCCTTTGTATTCGATGACGAGCGCGCGCTTGCCGATGGGCGCGGTGGCGAAGAGGCCGAGGCCCGTCCGAGCGCGGCCGACCCGATAGGGTTTTGCGGCCTTGCCCATGCCCGTCAGGCGGCCTTGCGCCGTTTCTTGGCCGCCGCGCGCACTTCTTTGCGCTTACGCACGGCGCGGAGCTCGCGGGCCCGCTTGGCCTTGCGGCGCAGGCAGCGCGAGCACTTGCAGTTCGACTTGCCGATGACGTTCTTGAGGTAGTCGTTGCCGTAGTGGAAGGTCAGTTCCTCGCCCGGCTTGATGTTGCGCAGGGTGTAGAAAAAGACGCGTCCGCTGCGGATCGTGCAATCGATGTTCGGATTGCAGGAGTGGTTGAAATAGCGCGCGATATTGCTGCGCGCCTTGCCGTCGATGGTCCAACGGCTGTTGACCTCGAACAGATAGCGGTTGCCGCGGGCTTCCGCCTTCAGCGCATCCTTCACGTTGAGCCGTGGGCCTTTGTATTCGGCCACGCGCTTGCGCTTCTTGATCGCTCGTATTGCAAACAGGCCGAGACCGGTGCGTGCGCGGCCGAGGCGGAAAGGTCGTGGTGCCATGGATTATTGACGTTTCATTACCGGCAAGGGGGCGCAAATGCCAGATAGAAGCGGCAACGTCAATGAAAACAGGGGATAAATGGTCAAGTTACCGCTCGCGGGCCGATAACGGCTCGGCGATCTTCTCCAAGGGCTGCCTTTCGGCGGCGATGCCGAACACCAGTTCGATGATCGCGGCGGCGAGCATCAACACGGCGGCGGCGAGATAGCCGTAGAACACGGCCCAGGGCGAGCCGGTGCCGATCAAGGTGCCGAACAGCCACGGGGCGATGATGCCGCCGGCGCCCGTGCCCAGCGAGAAGAAGAAGGCGATGGCCAGAGCGCGGGTTTCCAGCGGAAATATCTCGCTGACGGTGAGATAGGCCGAACTTGCCGCCGGCGAGGCGATGAAGAAGATGAGCGTCCACAGGGCGGTCTGGGTGACGACCGTCAGATGTCCCTGTGCGAACAAGAGCCCCGTGACGATCAGAATGGCGGCTGAGAAGGCATAGGTCGCCGCGATCATCTGCTTGCGGCCGATCGTGTCGAAGAAATGGCCGAGCACCATGACGCCGAGGAAGTTGCCGAGTGCGAAGGGCAGGAGATAGAGCCCGGTCGTGCTCGCCGGCACCTTGTAGAATTGGGTGAGCACCAGGGCATAGGTGAAGAAGATCGCATTGTAGAGAAAGGCCTGCGCCACCATGAGCGAAAAACCGACCAAAGCGCGGCGCCAGTAGCGTCCGAACATGGTGCGGATGATGATGCCAAAGCCGAAGGACTGGCGTGGATGGACCGTGATGGCGTCCGCCGGGTCGACTTTGGGGATTCTCGCATCCGTCTCCGAATCGACCAGCGCCTCGATATCGGTCACGCCGGCTTCCGCCTCGCGGGTATAGCCGTGTGTGACCAGCCAACGCGGGCTTTCCGGCACGAAGCGCCGCACCGCCAGGATAACCAATCCGAGCAAGGCGCCGACGCCGAAGCCGACACGCCAGCCGACATCGACCGAGAACAGTGCAGGATCGAGGAAGATCAAAGTGGCGCCGGAACCGAGCGCCGCGCCGAGCCAGTATGAACCGTTGATATAGATGTCGACGCGGCCGCGCACGCGGGCCGGGATCATCTCGTCGATGGCCGAATTGATCGCCGCGTATTCGCCGCCGATGCCGGCACCGGTGATGAAACGGAAGATGATGAAGCTCGTCAGGTCCCAGGAGAAGGCAGTGAGAAAAGCGCCGGTGAGATAGGTGACGAGCGTGATGAAGAAGAACAGGCGGCGGCCATAGCGGTCGGTCAGATAGCCGAACACCAGCGAGCCGATCACCGCGCCGGCCAGATAGCACGAGGCGATGAGGCCGATCTCGCTCGGCCTCAGCCCGAGCGTTCCCGGGTCCTGGAGCACGCCCGACATCGCGCCTTTAAGCGTAACTTCCAGCCCGTCGAGGATCCAGGTGATGCCGAGCGCGACGACCACCCAGGTATGAAAACGGGTCCAGGGCAGGCGATCGAGCCGCGCCGGGATCAGGGTGCGGATGGTGTCGCCCTGTGACGTCATCGTTGAACCCGGGCGAGGGCCTGGCGCAGGCTCTCGGCGCTCTTTTCGAGGCCTTCGCGCTCCGTTGCCGACAACTCCGGAGCAAGCACAGCCTCGATGCCGCCGCGGCCGACCACGGACGGCAGCGACAGCGTGACGCCGTATGGCTTCTGCAGGCTGCCGACGGGGATCGTGGCGCGTTCGTCGTTGAGGATCATCTCGGTGATGCGGGCCGAGACGATGCCGATGCCGTATTGGCTGGCGTCGTGGCCCTCGATGATGGTGATGTTGGCATAGCGCACGTCTTTTTCGAGTTGGGCGTGCATTGCCGCTGCGTCCTCGCCGCGGTCCTTGAGCAGCTTTGCCACCGGCACGCCGCCGACGCGCGCGGCAGACCAGACGAAGACCTGCGAGGTGCCGTGGTCGCCGATGACCATGGCGTCGACCTCCGCCGGGCTGACGCCGAAATGGCTGGCGAGGTGGATGCGGAAACGTTGGCTGTCGAGAAAGGTGCCGGCGCTCATCACCTTGCCGTGGCCGGCGGCCTCGCGTGCGACGTCCGCCAGCGGATCGGGCGGGTCGGTCACCGTCAGCAGCACCGCATGCGGCGCCGCCTCGACGATGCGCGGCACGATGTCGCGATAGATCGCCGCGTTCTTGTCGAGCAGCTTGAGGCGGCCCTCCTTGTCGTTCCGATCAGTGGCGCCGCCGGTCTTCTCGTTGATGCCGGAGGTGATCATCACCACGCCGCAGCCGGCGAGATCGCCATAATCGCCGTCGCGGATATCGACGCGAGGCCCGAGCGGCGTGCCGTAGCGGATATCGGTCGCGACAGCCTGCGCGGTCTTGCGCGTGCGGTTGACCAGCACGATCTCTCGCGCACTGCCGCGCGTCGCGGCGGCCAGGGCACAGGCGCAGCCGACATTGCCGGCGCCGATGATTCCGAGTTTCATGGAGAGGCTCCTGGATCCGCGATGATGGAAAACCCGTAAAAGGCGGCGGTGTTCCCGCCGTTCGAGAAGGACGATCGAATGACAACCGCCGACCGCTGGCCCGCCCTAGACTACAACGCCTGGAAAGACACGCGCGAGACGCTGCATCTGTGGACGCAGGTTGTCGGCAAGGTGCGCCTCGCGCTGACGCCGTGGATCAATCACTCGTGGCACGTGACGCTCTATGTGACGGCGCGCGGTTTGACCACCGGGCCGATGCCGTGCGGTGTGCGCGAGACGCAGATCGATTTCGATTTCATCGATCACGTGCTGTGGCTGCGCACGAGCGACGGCCACTTCCGACAGATTATGCTCAAGCCCATGCCGGTCGCCGAATTCTACGGTGAGGTGATGGCCGCGCTGTCGGCGCTCGGCGTTTCGGTGCGCATCAACACGATGCCGAACGAAATCCCTGGTGCGGTGCCGTTCGAGCAGGACACGACGCACAGCGCTTACGATCCCGACTATGCCTATCGCTTCTGGCGGGCGCTGGCCTCGAGCCATGCGGTGTTCGAGCTTTTCCGCACGGCCTTCCTCGGCAAAGTGAGCCCGGTGCATTTCTTCTGGGGCTCGTTCGACCTTGCGGTCACGCGCTTCTCGGGCCGCAAGGCGCCGGCGCATCCGGGCGGCGTGCCGAACCTGCCGGACAATGTCGCGCGCGAGGCCTATTCGCACGAAGTGTCGAGCGCCGGCTTCTGGCCCGGCAGTCCGGGGCCGGTCGAATATCCGGCGTTCTACTCTTATGCCTATCCGGCGCCGGAAGGCTTCGGCGCCGCCAAGGTGCGGCCGGCCGAGGCGTTCTTCTCCAAGGACCTCGGCGAATTCCTGTTGCCTTACGATGCCGTGCGCAAGGCCGCCGATCCGGAAGCGACGCTGCTCGCCTTCCTGCAATCGACCTATGAGGCCGCGGCCGATCTCGGCCATTGGGACCGTGCGTCGCTCGATTGTGGGTTGGGGGCGCCGAAAAAAGTGCGTCCGATTTGACGATGGTCATGAACCTTTCGGTTCCACGGTGCGACCAAGGGGCATTGTAACGCTACTCGTAAGGGGGCTTTCCATGCTGACCAAAATTGTCGCCGGCGCCGTGCTCGCCGGCTCCGTTCTCGCTGCGCTGCCGGCGTCGGCCGAGACTTTGTTCAAGATCGTCACGGTCAAGGACGACATCATCGTCGGCCTCAACGACGCCGAGCTGAAGGAATTCGGCGGCGACGCGGGCGGCATCGCCAAGGCGATCGCGGCCAAGGGCTCGGTGACCTTGTGGCAGTATAGCGTGGCGCAGAAGGACGGCGAACGCGTGGTCGCGCCGCGGCTCAAGACCGGCGTGCTGGCCAATTCGTCACTGCGCGTCGAGCCTTATACGCAGCCGTTCAAGGTGCTGCCGCACGAATGACCGAACTGTCGGCCCGGGTGCGGTTGTGCGCGACCCGGGACGCATATCGACAGATCTCAGGGGAGACAGCCATGACTTGCAGCGTCGCGCGCGCCGTTGTGACGGTGCTTGCTTTGTCCGCCTCGCTCGCCGCCGCCCGCGCGGAAGACGCGCCGGCGCGGCTCAAGCCCGAGCCCGGCGTCACCAGCCAGTCGCCGTGCCTGTCGGAGAATTCCGGCTGGACACGCAACGGCCGCCGCATCGCCTTCACCATCGCGCTCGGCAACAAATGCGACGCGCGCATCCGTTGCCGCGTCTTCGCTTACGTGACGTCGGCCAAGGGCGCGCGGCAAGGCGAGGGCGTGCTCACCTTGCGGCCGGGTTCGCCCGGCCAGGAAACGAAGAACAGCTGGTCGATGCGCGTGCCGATGGCCGGCGGTTCGGCGCAGACGGCGCGCGAATGCCGGGCGCTCTGACGCTCACATCGCCGCGGCGGTGACTTGCGGCGCCGACGGCTGCGGCGTGCGGTTGACGAGCTCGACCTTCACCTTGGCGAGGCCGCGGTCGTAGAAGCCGAGCAGCTTGGCGCTCTGCGCCGACAGATCGATGAGACGATTGCCGGTGAAGGGCCCGCGGTCGTTCACGCGCACGAACAGCGAGCGGTTGTTGGCGAGGTTCGTCACCTTCACCGTGCATTGCAGCGGCAGCGTGCGATGCGCGGCCGTGAGCGAATGCATGTTGAAGGTCTCGCCGTTCGCGGTGCGCCGGCCGTGGAAGTCCGCGCCGTACCACGACGCGAGGCCGACCGCGCTGTAGCTGCCGCTCGCGACGAACGCCGGCTTCTGCGCCGCCGACGTTTGACGCTTGGCCGGCCTGGCCGGCGCGTCGCCCGGCTGATCGTTGCTGGCGACATCCGGCTGTTGCGGTGTCGCGCGCTGAGCGACGTTGTTGCCCGCGCAATTGGCGAGCGCAAAGCAGGCTGCGGCAACGGCCGCCATGGACACAAGACGCGATACGCGAACCGAACGACTGAGCTTGTTCATGTCACGCGAGCCCCAGTAGCCCCCCGGGTCCCGCTGGCGACGCTAGGGGCGCCGTTGACTCGCGTGGTGGTACGACGTGGGGGATGCGGGCGGTTTGCCGTGAGGTGTGACTTGGAAGCGACAGCGCGCCGGCGCCGACGGTATTGCTTGCGTGCGTGTGAGCGCCGCGCGCATGCGCCTGCATATCGTTTGATTCAAATGCGCGCGGCCGATCATGAACTTTGCGCCGCGAGCGCTTTCGACACCAGCTGCAGCAGCGAGCCGATGCCGGCGACGGCAAGGACGACGACGGCGAAGCGGCCCCACACGCCGAGGAAATAGACCGTCACCACGATCAGCCCGGACCACATGCCCGTGCACCAGATGCAGTTCATGAACTCGCACATGAGCCGGCGCCAACCGCGCGCGGCGGTCTTCAGCCGGCCGCCGTCGCGGTCCATGAAGGCGGCGCGCACCATCTCGAAGATCTTGTCGTAGGTGAGCAGATGCACGACGCGAAACGCGCCGAAGGCGAGCAAGGTCAGATCGAGGAAGGTGAGCGCGGCCGGATCGAACGTGCCGTAGCGGCCGATCAGAAACACCGCAAGCGCGCACAGCGCCGCGAACACGACGAGCGCGATCACGCTCCAGAAGTGCTGCTCGTCGCGGATTTCGGCATCATGCACGCGCGCCGTCGTGTCAGACATGGCCGGGCCCCGGTCGCGTCATCATCGGCGGAGGCTCCGGTGATAGAGGCTCCAGTTCGGGTTGATGAGGCAGGCGCGATCGTGCGGCGCATAGGCCTCGCAGATCGCCCGCGTCGGATAGCGGCAGTCCCAGGCGACGTCGACGAAGACGGCCTGCGCCGTGCACCAGCGCGCCTCGGTGACGGCGAGGGCCGGTTCGACCAGGACCGTGCGCGCCTCGGCGGCGCTTGCGGCGGCGAGCACGGCGGCGAGGGCGAACAGGGCGCGCATGGCTACTTGTCCTGCTTCTTGTTCTTTTCCTGCTCGATCACTTTTTCCTTGGGCAGCGGCTGCTGCGACGGGTCCTGACTGGTCTGGCCCGGCTTCTTCCACGGCTCGTGGGTGGCGGAACTGGATTTGTCGTCTGCTTTGTCGGTCATCGGGAGGTCCTCGCGTTGCGGGAACCCAACGTGCGGTTCGGAGGTCCGTTCCCCGGCGGTGCCCGGGGATGCGGCGAGCGAGCGCTAAAGCTCCGCCGCCCGTGTTCTTTGGCAGGCGCCGGGTACGCCTTCAGTCCCTTGCATTCCCTTGCCCCCGCCACACGCGAGGGGACGGCGCGCCGAGCGGCGCGACGGTCTTCGTCTCTGAGCCGCGCTCCGCTTTTGGCGAAACGCGGGCGCCTCTCGGCGCGCCGTGGCGGCGTCTTCCAACGGCGGGCCGCGCTTTCAACGGAGGCCCATCGCAAGCGGCGTGGGTCCTCGGTGTCAGCCGGCTCCCGGCGGGGGGTCTTAGTGCCCCCGGGCGGTGACCGCCGCCGCTCGAGCGCGGAAGGATGCGTTACGTCCTCCGCCCGCGAGCGCCGCGTCCCACCCCGTCCTCGTAACGCCTCGCGACGACGCCCTTCGGTGGATGAGACCGGAGGATTATGGTCTCAGCCGCCGAAAGGTCAATAGTCCTAGCTAAGAAAAAAGGGGCCTCGCCTTACCAGCCGTAATAGCGCCGGCCATAATAGGGGCGCTCGACATAGACCGGCGCCGGCTCCTGAACCACCACGGTTGCCGGCGGCGGTGGCAGTACGTTGCCCTTGGCCGTCATGCATTGCGCGTAGACGGTGTCGTAGCGCTGCTGGATCGAGCCGCCGGTGGCGGCGGCGCGGTTCGAGCCGACGACCGCGCCGGCGGCAAGGCCGGTGCCCGCGCCGATGGCCGCGCCCGCGCCGACATTGCCCGACAGCGAGCCGATGGCGGCGCCGCCGAGCGCGCCGAGCGCCGTGCCGATGACGGCGCTTTGCGCCGCCTGCTGGTTCGCCTCCTCGCCGGGCGAGCGATAGCCGACCGCGGCCTGCGCCGACGACTGGCAATACTGATCGTCGCGCTGGAAGGCCGCGTAGGACTTGCCCCTGCCGGGCATGACCGACACCTGCGGCTCCGCCGGGCCGGTGGATGCGCAGCCGGCGAGGCCGAGGCAGAGCAGGCCGAACACGGCGACGTGAGACGTTTTCAGAATCATCTCGGCAATTCCTCCGTTGAGGCGGTGGATTTAACAGGGGAGCGCGGGGAGCGGAAATTAAAAAGGCGGGACGGCGCGGACGTTTGGATCGGTCGTGCCCGAGAAGCAACACGGTCCGAGCGGCCGTTCCATGGTCAGCTTGACGCACACCTGACGGTTGCGGACGATAAGGAAACGGTCTTTACGTGTATATAATTATACGTATATTTGCATGGCCGCTTCGGCAGTCGAAGCACGGATCGCGACGCCGAAGCAGGAGATCGACCTGATCCGCCAGCGTCTGACAGACGCGGCGCGCGATCACAGGCAAAGGCAGAACTGATGGCGAAGCGAACGAAACCTCAGATCGGTCGTGGCAACGTCTTTGCCGCTCTTGGGCTGCCGAACCCGGGGCAGGAGCTGTTGAAGGCGCAGCTCACATTGCAAATCTACAAGATCATCAAGGACCGCAAGCTGACGCAGGCGCAGGCGGGTGAAGTGCTCGGCATCAAGCAGCCGCATGTCTCGGCGCTGATGCGCAACCGCGCGGGCACGTTCTCGGTCGGGCGGCTGATGGCGTTCTTGACCGCGCTCGGCCAGGACGTGCGCATCACCGTGAAGCCGGCGAAGAAGCGGCAAGGCGAGATGGAAGTGGTGATGGGGTGAATAGCAAAATGCGCTGGACGTCGAAGTCCTGGACAGCGCGAATTGGAACTGGCGCGGCAGCGGGCGAAGGAGGTGCCATGATCAAATTCAGCACGTTGCACAAGAAGTGGATGAAAGACCCGGAGTATCGCAAGGAATACGATGCGCTGGAGGAGGAGTTTGCATTGATCGAGGCGCGTGCGCGCGCGGGCCTGAGCCAAGCCGAACTCGCCAAGCGCATGAAGACGACGCAAAGCGTGATCGCGCGGCTGGAGAGCGGACGGACGAAGCCTTCGACACGCACGTTGCAACGTTTCGCGGCCGCGACCGGGCACCGGCTGAAGATCAGCTTCGAGCCGGTGGAGAAGAGCAGGAAGAGGGTGGGGAAGTAGCGTGGGTAGGGCGCGTTAGCGCAGCGTAACGCGCCGACGAGTGTAATGGCGGATTACGCTTCGCTAATCCGCCCTACGGGCTGACGCTTTAAGGCAAAGCCTTTCCCGCTGTCATTGCCGGGCTTGACCCGGCAATCCATGAGGCCACGCCGCATATTCGGCCGTACGTTTGTTCACGTGGCGCTTCATCATGGATGCCCGGGTCAGGCCCGGGCATGACGCTTTTCTCCTATTGGCTCGGCGGAAGTTTTGAAAATATCTTACGCCAATTTGCTTTCTTCCGCTTGAAGCCTTTAAGCCAAGGTTCGTAGTCCGCTTCATTGGGCAATAACCCAGTTGTTGCCACGGGCGTCCAGTCTGCTTGCTCCGGCGACAGCCCATTGAGCCAGTACCGCCATCGATAACGCTTGCTTATCTTTTTCGCGTATCGATGCAAGTCATCGGAAAATATGCGAGCAAAGAAAATACAGTCATCTGTCTTGGCAAATAGAGCTGCAACATTCGTTTTAAATCGCTCGTCGATTACGCCGTCCTGCGTTCGCAGCCCTAGAAGCATTTGTAGTTTTGCATCGCTAGTTTTATCTGATGTCTGAAATTCTTCGACTAATCGGTTTCGGCCTTCAATCACCAATCGCAATACGTCGACGGAGTCGGCCAGCTCGGTTACGGCGGCAAGTCCGCGCCCGCGAATTGCGACTCTATCAAGTATCATTTTTTCTAAAGCGTCTATTGGTGTTTTGATTGGGGATAGGCTTCTCAGCTCTGCCGCGTAGGAGAAGGCAACACGAGCTCCTCCTGTTGCTCGACTTTTTCTGTAGCTCTCATAATTGTTTTTTAGCTGCTCATACTCGTCGTAAATTGGCTTCACATACTGTCTCTTAAGTGCGAGATGGCTGTTCGCGATTTGAATTGCGAGCATATCGGCGGCGGCAATTGCATTAAGCTCTGTCACTATCGCTTTTTTTGTTTGTGCTCGGCTGGCAAGCCACGCGCCGGCAAATGTGCCAAAAGCGGATGCGATTAGCGTTCGGAAAAGATTTGCATCAAGAAATGTGATGGCTGTTTTTAGTTCTTGCAGGTCCATTCGGCTCCCCAAGGCCTTGATTGTTTGTCTAGTGATATCGCTCTAAGTTTAGCCGGGGATTCTGTGGTCGGTAAGTGCGACGAAATGCGAGGCAAGTCGTGGACTTTGCCTTTTCTCACCCGGGCCCCTTGGTTATGGCTGCGATGCTAAATTTGGAATTGTGTCTAGAAGTTTGGTCCGAACACAAAATCATAGGTTACAGTTTTTAGATGCAGGCGATTTAAGGAATGGAGCGAGACTTTCTTGCGCTCTAAAGCCTCTGGAAAAATGCAGATGTTCTGACTTATTGGTTCTTGGGCGACGTTCGTGAAAAAGCTGTTGGCTATAAAGCCATCTACAGGAAGATTTGTCTTGATGGACGAGGCTAATCTGCGAGCTATGGCATAGATTTCCTCTGCTCTGGTCAAAGTGATTCCGTTGAAAAAGTACTCCAGCGCATCAAAAGGGGACGTCGGCTCCTCTTCCTTGTAATTCGCAGTTAAGTCGGCCAGATGGAGCTCGGATGCTGCTTCAAATGTCGCAACAAAAATATCGTCAGTAATCGCGACGCGGCATTCATGTAGGCAAACTGATACGCTAGGGGATGTATATAGAAGCGGTGATGCCGCATCATCAAAGCGGCCATACTCTCGCGAGAGGTTGCCGGGTGGCAGGCCGTACTGCGTGGGATTGGATGTGGCGTTCTCCGGGACATTCTTTCTTATTCGGAAAACTTTGGTCCCTTTTGGAATCGACTTGATAGATAACTGTTTGACGATGGACGAAATTGTTTCGTCCGGAATAACGTATGGATCGACGTAATGGTTGGTTATGCCAAGCTGCCACAAGTTGGGCGCGTTAAGAAAAAGCCTTCCCCCGATCTCTCTTTTTATCAGTAACCAGTCGTGTGTGGTGGCCTCGTCGAGTTCGACTTTATCTTCGGAGTGCTTGTTATACATTAAGATTGGTGTCCAGCCTCCGACTCCGTGCGGGATAGTGCCTTGGACAAAGAAGCGATGTGTGAGTCGTTCAAGTCTCTTCGAGTCCAGCTTCATGCCTTCAGTGGAATTGCAGTTTCGGCATTTGGTCGGAATTCTCACTCCTTGTTTTGCGGCCTCGATTCGTAATCCATGATTGGCGAAACAATCAGAGCATAGGACAAATTTCATCTTGATGTTCTTTTTGCTGCCTATATTTGTTTCTTTCGCCGTTTAGTATATCCGAGCGTGCGTCTAGCCGTTACGAAAGTGCCTCCCCATGAACGCCCCCACCAAATCCCCGCTGCCGCCCTACGCCCACACACCCCTGTTTCCCCTGGGGCCGGATAAGACCAAATACCGCAAGATCACGTCGGACGGCGTGAAGGTCGAGAAGATCATGGGCGAGGAGGTGGTGACCGTCTCGGCCGAGGCGATCCGGGCCCTTGCCGAGGCCGCGTTCATCGACATCAATCACCTCTTGCGCCCGGCGCACCTCAAGCAGCTCCGCGCCATCCTCGACGATCCGGAGGCGACGTCGAACGACAAGTTCGTCGCTTACGACCTGCTGAAAAACGCCAACATCGCCGCCGGCGGCGTGCTGCCGATGTGCCAGGACACCGGCACCGCCATCATCATGGGCAAGAAGGGCCGGCGCGTGTGGACCGACGGCTCGGACGAGGCCGCGCTCGCGCAAGGGGCGCGCGACGCCTACCTCAAGAAGAACCTGCGCTATTCGCAGCTCGCGCCGCTCTCGATGTTCGAGGAGAAGAACACGCGCTCCAACATGCCGGCGCAGGTCGAGATCTACGCCGAAGGCGACGACGCCTATAAGTTTCTGTTCGTCGCCAAGGGCGGCGGTTCGGCCAACAAGACCTTCCTGTTCCAGGCGACGCCGTCGATCCTCACGCATGAGCGCCTGATCGCGTTCCTCAAGGAGAAGATCCTGACGCTCGGCACCGCGGCGTGCCCGCCGTATCACCTCGCCATCGTCATCGGCGGCACCTCGGCCGAGATGAACCTGAAGACGGTGAAGCTCGCCTCGACCAAGTATCTCGACGAGCTGCCGACCGAGGGCGGCGAGGACGGCCACGCCTTCCGCGATCTCAACATGGAAGCGGAAGTGCACAAGCTGACGCAGTCGCTCGGCGTCGGCGCGCAGTTCGGCGGCAAGTATTTCTGCCACGACGTGCGCGTCATCCGCCTGCCGCGCCACGGCGCGTCGCTGCCGATCGGCCTCGGCGTGTCGTGCTCGGCCGACCGCCAGGCGCTCGGCAAGATCACCAAGGACGGCGTCTATCTCGAGGAGCTCGAGCACCATCCGGCGGAGTATCTGCCGGAGGTCGACGCCGCCACGCTCGGCGGCGAGGTGGTGAAGGTCGATCTCAACCGGCCGATGAAGGACATCCTGGCGCAGCTGTCGCAGTATCCGGTGAAGACGCGGCTCTCGCTCACCGGGCCGCTGGTCGTCGCGCGCGATCTCGCGCATGCCAAGCTGCGCGAGCGGCTGGAGAGCGGGCAGGGGCTGCCGGACTACTTCAAGAACCATCCGGTCTATTACGCGGGTCCGGCCAAGACGCCGGAAGGCTATGCCTCGGGCGCGTTCGGCCCGACCACGGCGGGGCGCATGGACTCGTTCGTCGATGCGTTCCAGGCGGCGGGCGGCTCGATGGTGATGCTGGCCAAGGGCAACCGCTCGGCGGCGGTGCGCGACGCCTGCAAGAAGTACGGCGGCTTCTATCTCGGCTCGATCGGCGGCGCGGCGGCGAATTTGGCCGAGCACTGCATCAAGAAGGTCGAGGTGGTCGAATATCCCGAGCTCGGCATGGAAGCGATCTGGAAGA
Organism: Pseudolabrys taiwanensis; assembly: GCF_003367395.1. Taxonomy (NCBI): domain Bacteria; kingdom Pseudomonadati; phylum Pseudomonadota; class Alphaproteobacteria; order Hyphomicrobiales; family Xanthobacteraceae; genus Pseudolabrys; species Pseudolabrys taiwanensis. The sequence goes on from NZ_CP031417.1 coordinate 219,012, forward strand.
TCGACGTCGTCGACTTCCCGGCCTTCATCGTCATGGACGACAAGGGCAACGACTTCTTCAAGGAGCTCAACCTCGCCTGATCGCCGGGCGCAGGTTGGCGCGCGCAGTCATGAAGCAACATGGCCGGCCTTGGCGCCGGCCATTGTCGTTTGGGGATGCGGTCAGGCGAAGCCGTACAGCGCCTTGGCGTTGTGCGCGAAGATGCGGTCGCGGACGGCGGCGTCCGGCACCCATTCCGCCATCAGGTCGATCAGCGCGCCGTCGTTCGGCATCTCGCGTCCGGCCATGTTGACGTGCGGCCAGTCCGAGCCCCACACGAGCCGCTCCGGCGCGTGCTTGACGAACAGCTTGGCCAGCGGCGTCACCGCCGCATACGGCAGGTTGTCCGTCGTGCAGCGCATCGGCCCCGACAGCTTCAGCCAGACGCGTCCGGTGTCGAGCATCCGGAGCACCGCTTTGACCGCCGGCTGGTCGACACCGCCGGCGGCGGGGATGCTGGCGAAGTGATCGAGCACGATGTCGTTCGGCAGCGCCAGAAGCTTGTCGGCGTAATCGACGATGTCGGTGCCGTGCGGATAGAACTGGACGTGCCAGCCGTGTTCGTGCGCGCGCGCGGCAGTCTCGGCGTTGTAATGCGGCAGGTGGCCGCCGCGCTTGTCGCTGATCATGCGCAGCCCGCGCACGCCGAGCTTGCCGAGCCGCGCGAACGCAGCCGACGGCGTATCGTCCGGCATCAGCGCGACGCCGCGCAGCCGCTCGGGATATTGGGCCAGCACGTCGGCGAGCATCGTGTAGTCGCGGCCATAGCCGCCGGGGCTGACGATCACCGCGGTGCTCAGCCCGACGGCGTCCTGCATCGCGAACAAATCGGCCGGCAGCGCGTCGTGCGACACGTAAGGACTGTCCGAGGCGAAGCGATATTTGTGCGACGGTCCGAACAGATGGACATGCGTGTCGCAGGCGCCAGGCGGCAGCGCGAACGTCGGCTTGGTCGGGTCCGGATCCGGCGGCTGATTGAGGAGGGGCATTGCGATGGTCTCTTCCGACGGCGGGTTACTTCAACTTGATGTCGGCGCTCTTGGCGAGCTCGCGCCATTGCGGCAGCTCCTGCTTGATTTTCGCGTCGAACGCCGCCGGCGTGCCGCCGACCGGATTGACGCCGTCGTGCTGGAGCCGCTCGGCGATCGCCGGGTCGCGCGCCGCCTTGGCGCTCGCGGCGGCGAGTTTGTCGACGATGGCCTGCGGCGTGCCGGCCGGCGCCATCAGGCCGATCCAGAGAATGCCTTCGTAATCGGGCAGCCCTTGCTCGGCGATGGTCGGCGTGTCCGGCATCAGCTTGGAGCGGTGCTTGCTGGCAATGCCGAGCATGCGCAGGCCGCCGGCTTCGACTTGCTGATGCGAGGTGGCGTAGGTGTCGAGCTTGATCTGGACGACACCGGACAGGAGATCGGTCATGGCCGGTGCCGCGCCGCGATAATGCACCGGCGTCACTTGGATGCCGCTGCGCTTGAGCAGCAATTCCATGGTCAGATGCGGCAGGGTGCCGACGCCGGCCGAGGCATAGTTGGCCTTGCCGGGATTCTTCTTCGCGTAATCGACGAATTCGGCGAAGGTCTTGAACGGCGCGTTCGGGTTGCTCACCAGAACCTCCGGCACCTCGGCGATGATCGAGACCGGCGCGAGATCCTTCTCCGTGTTGTACGGCAGCTGCGCCTGCAACGCGTCGTTGATCGTGAGGTTGGGCGTCGCGATCAGCAGCGTGTAGCCGTCGTGGCTCGCCTTGGCGACGGAGTCGGTCGCGATGATGCCGCCGGCGCCGCCTTTGTTTTCGATGACGAAGGTCGTGCCGAGCTCGCGGCCCATGTGGGTGGCGATGAGGCGCGTGACGATATCGACCGCGCCGCCGGCCGGGAACGGCACCACCAGCCGGATGGGTTTGTCGGGATACTCGGCGTGGCCGCGCGCGGTTTGCGACAGGACGAGCGCGAGCGCGGTGAATGCACAGGCAACGGTACGCAACGGTCTCATGGCGGTGATCCTCCCCGGCGCGCCACGGCTCCAGCACGCAGTTTGTTGATGCACGGCGATGTCCGGCGTGCCCGCCGCCACGCCGGCGCGGCGTGTCATCATCCGTCGTTTGACGGCACTGTCGGCGGATCGCGCCAGATTGTCAACAATATCGTTGACAATATTGTGGGAAATTGGCCAAGCTGGAGGAACGGCGCGGACGATCCGAGTCGCCGGCCGGCCCCAAGACGGGTGACACAGTGGCGAGCGCAGTCAGCCTTTCTCCAACGCGCAACGGCGACGCGACCGATCAGTTGCGATCGCTGATCCTCGGCGGCCGGCTCATGCCCAACCAGCGGCTGGTCGAAGCCGACCTCGTGACGATGCTGGGTTCGAGCCGCAGCCATGTGCGCTCGGCGCTCGCGCGCTTGGAGCAGGAGGGGCTGGTCGTCTCGGCGCCCAATCGCGGCGCCTGGGTGCGGCTGGTCACCGGCGAGGAAGCGATCGAGATCACGCAAGCGCGCGGTGCCCTCGAAGGCCTCATCGTCCGCCAGGCGGCGCTCAACGTCACCAAGGCGGACACGGCCCAGCTCAAGCGCATCGAACGCAAAATGCGCGATGCCCTCGAAGCGGGCGATCTGCTCGGCTATTCGGAGTTCAACGGCCAGCTTCACGCCGAGCTTTATCGCATTGCGAAATTACCCATCGTCGCGCGCCTGCTGTTGAACCTGAAATCGCAGACCGTGCGCTATCAGTATCGGCCGATCCTGTTGCCGGGACGGCCGCCAGCATCGATCCTCGAGCACACCGAAATCGTCGACGCGGTGTGTGCGGCCGACCCCGATCGGGCCGAACGCGCGATGCGCAAGCACATCGACGAAGTGCTCGCTGCGTTGCGGCAAATCATCACGGACCGGGAAGCCGGCGCGCTGTAATCCACGCCTCGGCGGAACCCGGTATCGCGGACTGCGGTACCACATGCCGTCGCCGCCGTGTGCGTCCGGCGGTACGCTGCCATTCGGAAACCCGCCTTGGCGGAGGCGGGCGAAGGACGATAAGAGTTGCGTTCCCGCCCTGACTGGCATTCAAAACGCGGACCTCGCGCCCGTCTGGATGCAGTAAGATTTATTCAATGTTGCATCGCCGTTCCGTTCTCGCCGGTCTCACCGCCAGTCTCGCCGCTCCCGCCGTCCGCGCCCAGGAGAGCTATCCGACGCGGGCGGTCACGCTCGTCGTGCCCTTCCCGCCGGGCGGTTCGACCGACGTCATTGCGCGTGTGATCGCCGACGCGATGCGCCTTCAGCTCAAGGTGCCGGTCGTGGTGGAGAACCGCGGCGGCGCCGGCGGCACGCTCGGCACCGGTGTTGTCGCGCGCGCCAATCCCGACGGCTACACCATTGGCATGGGCACCGCGTCGACGCTCGCCATCAATCCGGCGGCCTACAAGACGCTGCCCTACGATGTTCTCGGCGATCTCGCGCCGATCGGTGCCATCGCCGAAGTGCCGAACGTGATGGAAATCAATCCGGCCATGCCGGTCACCGACATGGCGTCGTTCATCGTCTACGCCAAGGCAGGGCCCGGCCGCATCACCTACGGCTCGTCGGGCCTCGGCTCGGTCAGTCATCTGATGGGCGAGCAGTTCAAGCGCGCGACCGGCACCGATCTCGTGCACGTACCTTATCGCGGCATCGGCCCGGCGCTGGGCGACGCGGTGGCCGGGCAGATCCTGGTGATGTTCGACAATCTGCCGACGTCGCTGCCGCTCGTGCAGGCAGGCAAGCTGCGGGCGCTCGCGGTGTCGTCGAAGAAGCGCCTCGCGGCATTGCCCGACGTGCCGACCTTTACCGAACTCGGCATCGACGATCTGAGCTGGACCGCGTTCTTCGGTCTCATCGCGCCGATCAGGACGCCGTCGGCCATCATCACGACGCTCAACGATGCGCTCAACAACGCGCTGGCCGATCCGGTCGTGCGCGAGAAGCTCGCCGAGCAGCAGGCGACGGTGACGCCCGGCACCGTGGAAGCCTTCGGCGCGCTGATGAGCCGCGAGATCGCGCGCATGAAGCGCGCCTGCGAAGTGGCCAAGATCAGCATCGAGTAGCCGCTTGCGTTGCTTTGCCGCGCGCCCGGCAACGCGCCCCTCAATCCTTGTCGTAGCTCTGTCCCGGCTCTCCGGCGGGGAATAGTTCTTCGGCAATTCCGCGCCGCGTCAGACCTTCGAGCAGCAGCTCGGGCGGCTCCTCGCGGCGCTCGTCGGTGAGCTGGAAGACGCCCCAGTGAATCCCCACGGCGCGGCCGGCTTCCATGTCCTCCATGATCAGCACGGCTTCGTTCGGATCGGTATGCTGCGCCTTCATGAACCAGCGCGGCGCGTAGGCACCGATGGGGATCAGCGCCAGCTCAGGTCTGCCGAGCCGCTGCCGCATCTCGCGGAATATGCGCCCGTCGCCATAGCCGGTATCGCCGGCGAAGTAGGCGAGGCCGCCGTCGGTGCGCAGCATGAAGCCGGACCACAGCGCCATGCGCCGATCGCGGCCCGTGCGCGCTGACCAGTGATGGGCCGGCACGATCGTCACCTCGGCGTCCTTGCCGATGTCGATGCGGTCCCACCAATCGCCTGCGGTCACTCTGACATCGGGAATGGCGCGACGCAGGATCGTGTCGTTGCCGAGGGGCGTCACGATGAGCGGGCGATGCTTGGTGTGCAGGCGCCGGAGCGTCGCCATATCCATGTGGTCGTAGTGATTGTGGCTGAGCAACACGACGTCGATCGGCGGCAAAGCGCCGAAGGCGATGCCGGGCGCCCACACCCGGCGCGGGCCGATGAACGAGAAGGGACTTGCGCGTTCCGACCATACCGGATCGGTCAGCACGTTGAGGCCGCCGGCCTGGATCAACACGCTGGCGTGGCCGACGACCGTCGCTTGCAGCCCGGCGACACGGGCGTCCGGAACGGCCGGCCGCACCGGCGGCGGGGACGACCACGTGGCCCGCTCTTCTTTAAAACGCCAGCGCAGGATATCGCGAAAGCCGTGATCGGTCTCGGCGTGATCCGGATTGAAGAAGCGCAGGCCGTCGAAATGGTCGCTCGCCGGCCCGGCGTAATAGGGATTCACAGATCGCGGCACGCACGCACTCCCACGCGAATCGCCCCCCGACAATTGTGATACGTAATGTAAACCGCGCGGCTTAGTTCGCGACCATCAATAACGCATGGGTCACGAGCGGGCGCTGGCGGCCTCTTTCTCTTTCGCCGTTTCCAGGCCGCGCAGCAATTTGCGCAGCAGCGCTTCCAGCGTTTCCTGCTCGCGTTGCGTCAGGTGATCGGCGATCTCCTGCGCGCGGTAGCTGTGCTCGGTCATGGCCTCGGCGGTGATCGCATGGCCGCGCTTGGTGAGCGCGATGCGCGCGGCGCGGCCGTCGTCCGGATCGGGCTTGCGGGTCGCGAGCTTCAGCTTCTCGGCGCGATCGATGCGGTTCGTCGTCGCACCCGATGACAGCATGCAGGCTTCATAGAGCGCGGTGGGCCGCAGGCCGCGCGCATCGCCGGAGCGTTGCAACGACGCCAGCAGATCGAACATTTCCCATGTCAGACCGAACGGTTTGAGCCAGGTGTCCATGCGCTCGCGCAAGTGCGCGGCGATGCGAACAACGCGGCCGACGGTTGCGAGATACTGAAAATCGAGGTCGGGCCGCTGCCGCGCCCACTCGGCGATGAAGATGTCGATCGCGTCATTCGCTTGATTTTTGTGCATTGCATGCATCCGAATTTATCTTGACTTGAAGATAAATGGATCGGACGCTGTTGGCCAGCCGGAAACGTCTGCCATGGAGGGGCGTCATGTCACGATCGTTGAATCGCAGGCATCTCTTGCAAGGGACGGCAGCCGCCGGCCTCGCCGCTGCGATCGGAGGGCGCCGCGCTCGCGCGCAGTCGCGCACCAAGCTTCGCATCGGCGTCGTGCCGCTGATCTCGTCGGGCCCGATCTTCGTCGCGCAGGCGAAGGGCTTCTTCGAGAAGGCCGGCCTCGACGTCGAGATCAAGTATTTCGCTGACGGTGTTCTGGCGATGCCGGCTTTGGTGGCTGGCGAACTCGACGTCACGGTGGCGACGCTCAATGCCGGCCTGTTCAACGTCGTCGCCAAGGGCGCGCCATTCAAGCTGATCCTCGATCGCGGCTCGGAAAAGCCGGGCTCGGGCTCGATGACCATCGCCGCATCGAACGCGCTGGTGGAGGCGGGGCTGACGGCGCCGGACAAGATGGCGCTCTTGAAAGGCAAGAAGATCGCCATCCAGGCGCCCGGCGGCATCGATCAATATCTCCTCGGCCGCGGCGTGCAGAAGGCGGGCCTCGATCCCAAGACCGACGTCGAATGGTCGAGCGGCCTGTCTTATCCCGACATCGTCAAGGCGATCGGCGCGGGCCAGGCGGATGCGGCCAACGTGCCGGTGCCGCTCGGCTTCCTGGTCGAGCGCAACAAGTTCGGCAAGCTGGTGTTCTCCGGCTACGACATCGAGCCCAACTGCCAGCTCGCCTGCTGGGCGATGTCGCAGAAATATCTCGAGGCGAACAAGGAAGCCGCCATCGCCTTTGCCATGGCGCACACTTACGCCGGCCGGCTCTACAACAAGGCCGCGGCGGCGAAGGATCCGGAGGTCATCAAGATCATCTCGGAAGCGACCAAGGTGCCGCCGAACCTGATCGAAGCGGCGGCGCCGCGCTGGACCTGGTTCAACGAGGATGGTCTGCCGAACATCCCGTCCTGCATGGCCCAGGGCAAGTTCTGGACCGACACCATGAAGATTGCATCGGGCAGCGTGACGGAGGCACAGCTGTTCGATCTGTCGGCCGCCAAGGAAGCGGTGGCGCGGCTCGCCAAGTCGAATCCGTTCGGCTGACGCCATGACAGGGCCGGCGGTCGCCATCGATTGCGAAGGCGTAGGGCTCACCTACACCGCGAAGACGGGTACCGCCGTCAATGCGTTGGAGAACGTGCGCTGCCGGTTCGCGCCGGGCAAGGTGACGGCCATCATCGGGCCGTCCGGTTGCGGCAAGAGCACCTTGCTGCAGATCGCGCGCGGCTTTCTCAACCCGTCGCAAGGACGGCTGCGTTTCGTCACGCTCGGCGGCCAAGCGGCGGCGGCGCCGGCGATGGCCACGGTATGGCAGGCGTTCAACCTGTTTCCGTGGCGCAACGTTCTCGACAACGTCGCCTTCGGGCTCGAACTCGCGGGCGTCTCGCGCGGCGAACGCGAGGCGCGGGCCAAGGCGGCGTTGGCCAAGGTCGATCTCGCCGGTTTCGAGGACAAGTACCCCAAGCAGCTTTCCGGCGGCATGCGTCAGCGCGTCGGCATCGCCCGCGCGCTGGTGATGGAGCCGGACGTGCTGCTGCTCGACGAGCCGTTCGGCGCGCTCGACGCGCAGACGCGGCTGGTGCTGCAGGAGCAACTGGCGACATTGGTCGAGACCAGCGGCACGACCGCCATCCTCGTCACGCATTCGATCGAGGAGGCGATCCTGCTCGCCGACACCATCCTGGTGATGACGGCGCGGCCGGGCCGCATCGCCGCGGAGATCACGGTCGATCTGGGGCGGCCGCGTTCGCTCGCGACCACGCACCACCCGGAATACGGCGTGCTGTTCGACCGCATCTACGGCCTGTTGCGCGACGAGGTGGTGCGGGCGATGACGACGGAGGGCGAGGCGTGACGATGCTCGACAGCCCGCTCACCGATACGTCCGCGCCGGCCACGAGTGGGCCCCTGCAGCGCGTCGGCACGTGGCTCGGCGAGCCGAAAACGCTCGGCTGGATCGCGGTGGCGGTGGTGCTGATCGGCTGGGAGCTGATCGTCATCGCCTTCGGCTTCAACCCGATCTATCTGCCGCGGCCGAGCCGCATCGTCGTGGCGCTGGTGGAGATGTTTCGCACCGGCGGGCTGACGACCGATCTCCTGTTCACGCTCGGCCGCGTGTTCGGCGGCTTCGCCATCGCGCTGGTGTTCGGTGTCGCCATCGGCATCTGGATGGCGGTCTCGGCGCGGTTCAACGCCATCGCCGACAATTTCATCGCCGCGCTTTATCCGCTGCCGAAGGTGACGCTCATTCCGCTGCTGATCATCTGGCTCGGCACCGGCGGGCCGTTCATGCTGACCATCAGCGCGCTGGGCGCGGTGTTCCCCATCATCCTCAACACGCTGCTCGGCATTCGCCAGTGCGATCCGGGCCTCGTCCTTGCCGCCCGCGATCTCGGCGCCAACCGCCGCCAGATCATCCGCAAGGTGCTGCTGCCGGGCGCGGTGCCGTCGATCTTCGCCGGCATCCGTCTCGGTCTCGGCGTGTCGATCATCCTGGTGGTGGCGGCCGAGATGGTGGTCGGCAAGCTCGGGCTCGGCGCGCGGCTTTATCTGGCCGGCCAGGTGCTGGAGACCGAGCAGGTGTTCGCCGTGCTGATCGTGCTCGCGACGCTCGGCGTCGTCATCACCAAGACCCAGGACTTCATCGACCAGCGCCTCAGCCGCTGGCGCGTCGCCTGATCAGGACAATTCGTACGGAGGAGGTTGCCATGAACGTGGCTGTCGATACCAAGAAGCCCTATACGCTCTCGCAGGTGCATCCCAAGCCGGAGGAGGCGTGGAAGATGCCTTACGCGCCGGCGGTCCGCGTGTCCGGCGATTGCGATCTCGTGTTCCTATCGGGCGCGACGGCTTCGCCGCTCTATCACCACCATCCGCACCGCGACGAAGAGCACGTGCATTCGAACTCGATCGAGCAGCAGACGCGTAACGCGATGGATGCGATCAAGTCGATCCTCGACGCTCTCGGCGTCGGCTGGCGCGACGTGATCAAGATTACCAAATACCTGACCGACTTCCGCGACGCCGACACCATGCACAGGACTATGCACGGTTATTTCGGCGACTGGCTGCCGGCGAGCACGACGGTGTGCATCAACCAGCTCTCCTCGCCCGGCGCGCGCGTCGAGCTGGACATGATCGTCGCCGTGCCGAAGAAGAAGTAGGCTGCGAGGCTACCTCGACGCGCGGGCTTGCCTCCTCATCCTGAGGAGCAGCCGCAGGCCGCGTCTCGAAGGATGAGGCCCGTGTCATCGCGCGGTTGCGCCTCGGCCATCCCCATCCTTCGAGACGCAACAAGGCCGGCTGATGCCGGCCTTGTCGTTCCTCAGGATGAGGATGGGTTTGGCGAATACGTCGTCAGGAAACGGCGCCGCTCATATCCCGTCGCAACACCTTGCCGGGCAGGGCGCCGGTGTGCGTCGCGTTCTCGACCACAATCTCGCCGGCGACCAGTACCGTCGTGCGTGTGCCGGTCGGGTATTGGTGCGGGTCGCCGTAAGTGGCGCGGTCGGTGAAGTCGTCCGGATCGAACACCGTGATGTCGGCGCGATAGCCTTCCTTCAACAGGCCGCGATCGGACAGCCGCAGCGCGCGGGCGGTGGCGCCGGTCATCTTATGGATCGCGAGCTCGACCGGGATCAGGCCGAGCTCGTGCACGTAATGGCCGAGGATGCGCGGGAAGCTGCCGTAGAAACGCGGATGCGGCATGCCCTGGCTCGTGATGCCGTAGGTCGCGACGCAATTGCCGTCGGAGCCGACCAGCGCCAAGGGCGACTTCACGATCGCCTGGATGTCCTCTTCCGAAATCGAAATGACGAGGACGCGCGTCGCGCCTTTGTCCTCGATCATGTAGTCGCAGACGACGTCGATCGGATCGGCGTTCCGCTCGCGCGCGAGGTCGGCGATGGTGCGGCCGGCATACTGGCCGAGGTGCGGTGAGATCGAAATCTGCACGCAATCCCAATTCGGGATGCGGCCCCAGTTGTTGAGGCCGTCGCGCTCGATGTCGGCGCGGATGCGCTCGCGCGTCTCCTTCAAGGCGAGGCGCTCGATCATCGCCGGCACGCCGCCGGCCTGCACCCATTGCGGCATCAGGTTTTTCAGCGGGTTGCTGCCGGCGGTGTAGGGATGAGAGTCGCAGTCGACGTCGATGCCGCGGGCTTTGGCTTCGGCGATCATCTTGAGGCCGACCGCGGCCTTGCCCCAGTTGTCGACGCCCGAGCACTTGAAGTGCACGATCTCGACATGGATGCCGACGGTCTCGGCGACGTGGATCGCCTCCGCCACGGCATCGAGGACGTTGTTGGATTCATCGCGGATGTGCGTGAAGTAGCCGCCGTTGTATTTCTTCACGACGCGGCAGAGCGCGATCATCTCGTCCGGCTTGGCGTAGGAGCCGGGCGAGGTGAACAGGCCGGAGGATAAGCCGAGCGCGCCGGCCTTGAGCCCGTCCTCCAAGAGATCGCACATCGCTTTGAGCTCGGCCTCGGTCGGGGCGCGGTTGTCCATGCCCATGACCATCAGCCGCAGCGTGTTGTGGCCGACCAGCATGCCGGCGTTCACGGCCGTCGCCGGGAACGTGTCGAGATAGGTCGGGAAGCTCATCTCCTTGAACGGGAGCCACGGCGCCGACGGCGAGAGATAATCGCGCAGAAGGTCGACCTTGCCGGGCAGCACCGGCGCGACCGAGAAGCCGCAATGGCCGATGATCTCGGTGGTGACGCCCTGGCGCACCTTGCTCTCGGCCTTCGGGTTGATCGGCAGCGTGAAGTCGGAATGCGTCTTGATGTCGATGAAGCCCGGTGCGACGGCGAGCCCGGAGACGTCGATGACGCGCTTGGCATCGCCTTGCACAGCGCCGAGCGCGGCGATGCGCCCGTCGGTGATGGCGAGATCGCCGCGTTCGCCCGGGCGGCCGCTGCCATCGAACAGCGTGCCGCCTTTCAGCAGCAGGTCGTATGTCATGAGATATGGTCCCGGACTTGAAAGGCTAATCGAGCTTGATGCCGGCGGCGGTCAGCACTTCGTTCCAACGCTTGGCTTCGGCGTCGATATAAGCGGCGGCTTCCGCCGGCGTCGAGCCGACCGGATCGTTGCCGAGCGCCGCGAGCTTGCCCGCGACCTCCGGCGACTTCACAGCTTCGGCGATGGCAGCCGACAGCTTGTCGACCACGGGCTTCGGCGTCGCCTTCGGCGCGACGATCGCGTACCACGCTTCGACCGCGTAACCGGGCACGCCGGCTTCGGCGACGGTCGGCACGTCGGGCCAACTCGGCGAGCGCTTGTCGCCGGTGACACCGAGCGCGATCAGCTTGCCCTGCGCGACATGCTCTTTGGCGATGAGCGGACTCATGAAGGCGACCGGCACGCGGCCGGTGAGCAGGTCGGTGATCAGATCGTTCGTGCCCTTGTAGGGGATGTGCTGGAGATTGACCTTGGCCTGATACTTGAACATCTCGCCGGCGAGGTGCAGCGACGAGCCGTTGCCGCCGGAGCCGTAGTTGATCTTGCCGGGCTCTTTCTTGGCGAGTTCGATCAGCTCCTTCACCGACTTCACGCCGAGCGAGGGATGCACCACCAGCACCAGCGGCCCTTTGGTGACGATCGACACCGGCACGAACTGATCGAAGGTGTAGCCGACCTTCGTGAACAGCGAAGGATTGACCGCATAGGCCATGGCCGGCAGCACGATGGTGTAGCCGTCGGGCTCGGCGCGCGCGGCCGCCACGACGGCGATGTTGCCGCTGCCGCCGGCGCGGTTTTCCACAACGATTTGCTGTTTGAATTTCTGCTCGAGCTGGTTGGCGACGAGCCGCGCGATCACGTCATTGGGGCCGCCGGCCGGGTAGGGCACGAGCAGGTGGACCGGACGGTCGGGATAGGTCGACTGCGCGTGCGCGCCCGCCTGCGGCAGCGCGGTGCAGAGGACCGCGGCCGCGAGGCACGCGAACGTCAGCCTATTAAGCCTAAGCCTTCGATGAAACATGTGTGGATTCCCCCAAGCGATTCGTAACCAGTTGCCCCGAAGGCTTCCTCGCTGTCGCCGTCGTTTGCGGCTTGTGTTGCGAAAGAATGGCAGTCTTCGCGGGCGCTGACTAGGCTCGCATGAGTTGCAGCGCGTGGCACAACGTGCGTCCCGTGCGCGCGCCGTCGCGTTTACCTACGCAGCATGATGTCGGTGATGCGGGGGATTCTTACTTGAGACTTGCGCTTTGGCGTGTCAGCGTCGCCTTTGAAAAATAACAAGAAAAGCGCGTACTAGACTTAGGAAGAGGATAAGTTCGTAAATGGCGTTTGCGTCTATCGATTTCAACGCACCGGATCTCGCCAAGCGCATCGAGCAGCTTTCGCAGTACGATCTCGATCGTCTGCCTTTCGGGGTCATTCTGCTCGACCGCGAAGGCACGATTACCTTCTACAGCGAAACCGAAGCGCGCCAGTCCGGCTATGCTGGCTCGGCGATCGGCCAGAACTTCTTTGCCCTCTCGCGCGCGAGCGGGGGCGATGATTTGCGCGCGCGCGTCTTGAAGGCGCGTGAAGCGGGGTTCGTCGATCTCGAGTTCGGCTGGCCGAACGACTACGCGAATCCCAAGCGCGAACTGCGCCTGCGCGTACAGTCGTCGCGCCAGGGCGGCGTTTGGCTGTTTCTCGAACGCGACCTATAGCGTTGCGGCGCCGCGTATCTCGTCCCGTGCGGTGTGCCCGTCAGGCGCTGACCGCCACGCGCGGATGCGCGGCATCGGCCTGTGCCCGAACATGTTCGAGCACATAGACACGAATGGCGGAGGAGAGGTTGGGGGTGCGGCGGGCTTCATCGATCTCGCGCAGCAGCGCCGACACCGTCATGCGGCGTGAATCGGCGATGGCCCGCACTTCCCGCCAGAATGCCTCTTCGAGGCTGATACTGGTTTTGTGACCGCCGATGATCACCGATCGCTTGTGCACGACTGGTTGCATAGAAAGCCTTCGCATTGCTCCCAACCGGCCTGTCCCGGCCGGCGCAAAGATCAATGCACAGGCAGCGATCCTGGTTCCGTCCCGTTCTCTCGCATCCTCAGGCAGATAGGGCCGGCTGGCGCACCGGCTGCTCCACAGCCGCTGGCTGCTCGCTCTTGTTACGCGCGCGGAAGTGGTTGAACACGTAGACGCGGATCGCCGAGGACAGGTTGCCGGCCTTGCGCTCGTGATCGATCTGGCGGACCAGGCTCGACACGTTGGCGCGGTTGCGCTCGGCGATTTCGCGCAGACCGTCCCAGAATTCATTCTCGAGCGAGACGCTGGTCTTATGGCCGTCGAGCACGATCGATCTTTTGATAATCGCAGTCTTCATAGGTCACCCCTTGCGTCGACCCGTTGGATCAAACTCACGATCGACCGCAAGCTACAATTAACAAGACTGGAATGTGTAACATTGAGGAATGTCAAATGGCCGTCAAATAGAAGGACGGCGCCGTGCGTCGGCGCGCGAGCCGGCCGTGCCGGCATGCGCTCACGATTTGCTGTTGCCTGAACCGTTCTTGCCCGTGGCGTGACCGGGCGCTTCCACGATCTTGGTATCGCAGGTCAGGCACTCGAAGGTGTCGAAGCGCGCGGCATGGCCACTGGACTTGCTCGCCTGCATGGCGATTCCGCAAACCGGGCAATGACGTAGCGGGGGACGGGACGGCACGCTCATTATTCATGCATCGGCGAAATCGCGCGCTCGCCGTTTGATCCAGATCAATGTCCGACCGGATCAAGGCCGTGCCTCCTCCACAATCAGCAAACTGTTTGTGATTTACGTCAAAGCCGCTGTGCCGGCAGCGGCGGACACTGGCACCATGTGGCAAATTATATCGAGCGCCCCTTTCGATCGCGACCTGGAGTTGGCCGTCATCGACGAAGACGGTCCGCACGCGCTCGTGTTCCCCTGTCGGCGTATCCTGAACGGGTGGATGAATGCCGCGACCAAGGAGCGCCTCGACATCCACCCGACGCACTGGCGGCAATGGGCCGGTGACGGAGCCGGCTAACGCAGCTTGTGCTTGCGGTTCGGTGGCGGGGTATCGTTGAGCTTGGCCTCTTCCTCAGCCAGGAGGCGAAGAATCGTCTGCCGCCGGGTCTCGTCGGTTTCCCGCGCGAGCAGACGCCGGTAGTGCTCGATATTGAGCCTGGCGACGGTACGATCCACGCGGGCCTCGGGCTGAAAATAGGTCTCGGTTTAAATATATTAGCCGACATTGGAGCGGCCCGAAATAGGCCGTCCGTCAGAGTACGATCGTACGGTTTGAGCCGTGAAAAGGCATACAGAGAAGGCGGAGGCAGCCGGGCCCGCTGCCGCTCCGCCCGTCTGCGCGGGATCAACGGGAGCCGCTAGGCGGTCTCGGTGGTGCGGCGTTGCTCGATTCGCTCGGCGCAGCGCAGCTCCTCGATCCGGCCGGCCACCATCGTCCAGACGCGATGGCCGTCGCTGTCGCCCTTTCTCTCAAGCTCCGTGGCTGTCTCTTTGGCTTTGCTGAGCGCACCGTTCCGGTGCCGGGCTTCGAAATGGTGCGCGAATATCTCGACGGCTTCGGCTTCGGTCGGAACCCACATGGCCCATGCTCCCGCTGTGTCGCTTACATGACAAAGCGGGAACACGGAGATGGTTCTCGGGGTCGCGGCCATTTTTTGTTTCGATGAAGATGACGCCCAACGCAACCTTAGCCGGTGCCGGACCAACTCGCCGCGGAGAAGCGGGCGGCCTTTAATGGCTTCAGCGTTTCTGCAATTGTTTGTCGATGCGCGCGAGGAGTTCGCGCGACTCGACAATGGCCGCGATGGATGACCGCGTCATATCGTGCATGGATCGCTCGATTTCAGCGACGCGACGCCCTGTTTCGGCAATCTCGTGCAATATAGGCCGGACGTCGGGCCGGACCATCGGCGTGCTCGCTGTTACAGGCGGGAGCACTTGTCGTCTCCAGCCATCGGCGCCTGCCGGCACGGGGCCGCTTGCCGGTGATGGCTGATAGTAGGCTGAGAAAACGCTGAGTTCAATGAACGCGCCGCTGCGCGTTATCGTACCGCTATTTCGCGTGCGGCGTCATCATGAACGCACCCGGGTGTCGGCGGTCCGCGTGCCGCAGTTCGTCGAGGCTCGCGGCGCCGTGCTGCGCCAGTGCGGTTTGCAGTTCCTCGATGAGAAGGTCGGCGACATAGGCGCCACCGCTGTCGCCCAGCGCGCCGAGGCCATACAGGAACGCGCGCCCGCAGAGGACGGCATGGGCGCCAAGCGCCAATGCGCGCGCCGCATCGAGGCCGGACCGCACACCGCTGTCGAACAATATTGCCGCCTTTGCGCCCACGGCGTCGACGATCGCCGGCAACATATCGATGGCCGCCGGCGCGGCATCCGATTGACGGCCGCCGTGATTGGACACCAAGACGCCGTCGGCGCCCAGGCCGACGGCGCGCACGGCATCGTCCGGATGCATGATGCCTTTGACGACGAGGGCGCGCGGCCATTTCTGGCGCAGCCGCCGCAGGTCGT
The DNA here is from genome assembly GCF_003367395.1 of Pseudolabrys taiwanensis. Lineage (NCBI taxonomy): Bacteria > Pseudomonadati > Pseudomonadota > Alphaproteobacteria > Hyphomicrobiales > Xanthobacteraceae > Pseudolabrys > Pseudolabrys taiwanensis. The sequence continues at coordinate 234,389 of NZ_CP031417.1, forward strand.
CCCAATCGAACGTGCCTTTGATCTCCCGTTGCACGAAGCCGGCCGCGGCGGCGAGGCTCGGCCGTTCACCGAGATAAGGCGTCATGTTCGGGAAGCCGGGCGTGCCGGCTTTCAGCAATTGCAAAGCCCACCACGGCGAGGAGACGACATCGGCAACGGTGCGCAGCTTCGGGCGGAACGGCACAACGAGACCGTTGCGCATGTCCTTCGGACGCTTTGCCCGCACCGGCGCATCCATGGTGACGACGAGCGCATGCGCGCCGGCCGCCGCCGCGCGGGCCGCGAGATCGAAGCTCACCGCATGATCGCGCGACGGCAAGCCGTAGAGCTGAAACCAGAAGCTTCCCGGGCATATCGAAGCCACCGTCTCCAATGACGCGGAGGCGAGCGTGCCGGTGATGTAGGGAATGCGTGCGGTGGCGGCGGCGCGCGCCAAGGCCACTGTCGCGCCAGGCCAGATCAATCCATCGGTGCCGACCGGCGCGATGCCAAGCGGCGCGGCATAGCGCGCCCCGAACAGCTCGACCTCGGTGGACACTTTGGCCACGGCGCCAAAGCGCGGCACGATCTGGATCGCATCGAGCGCGGTGCGGTTGCGTCCGACGCCCACATGATCGCCGGTACCGGCTTCGACGAAATCGAAAGCGAAGCGCGGCACGCGCCGTTTCGCCGCCCGCTCCAAATACTGAAGGGTCGGATAGCGTTGGCGGCGTCGTGCGGCCTTGCCGCGAGCGCTGCCGGCGCCCCATGCCTCAACCGCGGTTTTAGTCATCGAGAGCTTTGCCTTGCTGATTGTCCGGGCGCGTTCACCCGGCGAGGACGCGCAGCGCGTCGCGCAAGCTCTGTAACTACAGATAGATAGCGAGCGTCAACGATATCAGAATCGATGATAAGCGGATCATTTATAGATATTTGCCAAGCGCCTTCCCCTCCTGAATGAAGCAGGCGCGCCAAAACAAAAAGAAAGCCGTCTGACGGCCGAAGGAAACGCGATTCAGGAGGGAATGGATGTCTCTACGGAAGATTTTTGCGGCCTGCGCCATGATGTTCGTCTTCACGGCCGCCCAAGCGCAGCCAGAAGGTTATCCATCGCACACCATCAAGATGGTCGTGCCGTTTCCCGCCGGCGGCGCAACCGACATCATTGCCCGCCTCGTTGCCGACCGGCTCGGCGACGATCTGGGTACGCGCATCATCGTCGAGAATAAAGGCGGCGCGGGCGGCAATGTCGGCACGGCATCGGTCGCGACCGCCGAGCCGGACGGTCATACGATCCTGTTCAGCGCATCGGGGCCGCTCGCCGTCAACAAGATCCTCTATAAGAACCTGCCTTACGATCCCGAGAAGGATTTCGAGCCGCTGTCGCTGGTCGCCAAGCTGCCGAATGTCCTGGTGGTGAATCCGAAGGTCATTCCGGTCAAGACGGTGTCCGAGTTCATCGCCTACGTGAAGGCACGGCCGGGCCAGATCAATTACTCCTCCATCGGTGTCGGCAGCTCGCAGCATCTCGCCGGCGTTCTGTTCGAGCGCATCACGAAGACGAAGATGAATCATGTCCCGTATCGTGCCGCGACCAACATCGTGGTCGATATGATGTCGGGCCAGGTGCCGGCGAGTTTCCAACTGATTCCGAACGTCTGGTCGCGATTGGGCGCGGGCGATATCCGCGCGATCGCCGTGGCGAGCCGCGAGCGGAGCCTTGCGCTGCCGAATGTGCCGACGATGGCCGAGCAGGGTTTGCCGGAGTTCGAATCGTCGGCTTGGTTCGGCTTGCTGGTGCCCAAGGGCACGCCGAAGCCGATCGTCGACCGCCTGTCCGGCCTCATCAGCAAGATCATGGCGGACCCCACGATCCGCAAGCGCATGATCGAGATCGGCGCCGACCCGGCGCAATCGACGCCCGAGGAATTCCGCGCCCTGATCTCATCGGAAGTCGCCAAGTGGCGGACCGTGATCAAGGACGCCAACATCACCATCGAATGACAGTCGAGAGCGCGGTCGCAGCCCTGCTGCGGCCGCGACGGAAGAGAGTGCGCATGACGGCTAGAAACGCCAACGCCATAGAAGCGAGCAAAGAGCAAGAGCCAACGGCCGATCTGCGCCGCTGGCTCTGTCATCTGGCCGAGCAGGACAGGCTCGCCATCGCTCGCGAGGGGATTGCGCTCGCCGACGAGCTTTCCGCGGTCTCGAAGAAGATCGAGCGCGAACGGACGGTGCTGTTTCCGCGCCCGGACGGTCACGACATTCCGGTCGCGGCGAACCTGTTCACCTCGCGCGGTTCGGTCGCCGAATCCATCGGCGCGAGGGAGGATGAACTCCTGGCTCGTTTTCAGGACGCGGTGCGCAATCCTTTGCCGTGTCGCGAAGTCGCGACCGGACCGGCGCAGGACATCGTCCATACGGCGAATATCGATCTGCTCAAGCTGCTGCCGATCCCGAAGCACAATGAGCTGGACAGCGGCCCTTACATCACCGCGGCGCTGCTGATCGCGCGCAATCCGCGCACCGGCATCCAGAATGTCGCGATCCATCGCTGCCAGGTCAGCGGACCGGACCGCATCGGGGTGCTTCTGCTGCCGCGTCACACCTTGAACTACTTCCGCATGGCGGAAGAAGCGGGCGACGCGCTCGACATCGCGCTTGTCATCGGCATTCATCCGATCTGCCTGCTGGCGTCGCAGGCGATCGCGGCGCTCGATGAGGACGAGATGGAAATCGCGGGCGCGTTGCTCGGGCGGCCCATCGACGTCGTGAAGTGCAAGACCAACACGGTGCGCGTTCCGGCCGACGCGGAAATCGTCATCGAGGGACGTATCCTGCCGAAGGTGCGCGAACCGGAAGGCCCGTTCGGCGAGTTTCCGCAATATTACGGCCCCCGCGCCGATCGCGAAGTCATCCAGGTCGATGCGGTGACGCACCGCCGCCAGCCGATCTTCCACACCATCGTGGGCGGCGGCTTCGAGCATCTCATTCTGGGCGCCGTGCCGCGCGAGGCGACGCTGCTGCAACATCTCCAACGCAGTTTCCCGAGCGTCTTGGACGTGCGTCTGCCGCGCGGCGGCACGTGCCGTTATCATCTCGTGGTCAAGATCAAGAAGGTGAGCGACGGCGAGCCGAAGAACATCATCATGGGCGCGTTCGGCGGCCATTACGACATCAAGCGCGTCGTGGTCGTCGATGAGGATGTGAATATCGACGATCCCGATGAGGTCGATTGGGCGATCGCCACCCGCTTCCAGGCGGACAAGGATCTGATCGTGGTGTCCGGGGCGCAGGGCTCCAAACTCGATCCATCGTCGCGCAACGGTATCAGCGCCAAGATGGGGCTCGACGCGACGACGCCGGTCGACGCGCCCCCGCTCGATTTCAAACGCATCCGCGTGAAGGGCGAGGAAAATGTCGATCTCGCCAAGGCCCTGCAAGTGGATGGGGCCGGCGCCTTTCAGCGGCTCGGCATCGCGTGAGATCAACCTGCCTGTCAGCATCGGCGGTCAATTGAGATTATCTGCATGAAGCAAGCGATGCCTACGCGCAGCGGCGGCCAAATCCTGGTCGATGCGCTGAAGATCCACGGCGTCGAGACCGTCTTCGCCCTTCCGGGCGAGAGCTTTCTCGCCGCGATCGACGCGCTTTACGATGCGCGCAATGCGATCAAGGTGGTCGTGTCGCGCCAGGAGGTCGGCGCGGCGACGATGGCCGAGGCCTACGGCAAGCTGACAGGCCGGCCGGGCATCTGCTTCGTCACGCGCGGCCCCGGGGCGAGCCATGCCGCGATCGGCGTGCACACGGCATCGCAGGACTCGACGCCGATGATCCTGTTCGTCGGGCAGGTCGCCGGGCACATGCTCGGGCGCGAAGCCTGGCAGGAGGTCGATTATCAGCGCATGTTCGGCGGCATGGCCAAATGGGTGGTCGAGATCGACCGCCCGGAGCGCATTCCCGAGCTGGTAAGCCGTGCATTTCACGTCGCGGTGTCGGGGCGGCCCGGTCCCGTGATCGTTTCCCTGCCGGAAGACATGCTCGCGCGTGTTGCCTCTGTCGCGGACGCCGAGGCTTACAAGCGCGCCGCCGCGCATCCGGGCACCGATGATCTCGAGCGACTTGCGGCGATGATCGCCGAGGCCGAGCGGCCGGTGATGATGGTCGGCGGTGGCGGATGGAGCGCCGAGGCTTGCCGTGATCTGTGCGCCTTCGCGCAAGCGTTCGACCTGCCGGTTGTGTCCGGGTTTCGCCGTCAGGACATCATCGACAACCGGCATCCGAATTATGCCGGACATGCCGGGCTCGGATCGAGCGTAGCGCTGGTGAAGAGGCTTCGGGAGTCCGATCTGATCATCGCTGTCGGCCTGCGGCTCGGCGAGACCACGACAGGCGGCTACACCTTGTTCGATGTGCCGCGCCCCAGCCAGCGGTTTGTCCATGTTCACGCGGACGCCGGCGAACTCGGCCGCGTGTACCAGAGCGACCTGCCGATCAATGCCGGGATGCCGGAATTCGCGGCCGCGGCGGCACGCTTGCAGCCCCAGCGCAAGCCATCGGCCAAGGCCTGGCGCGAGGCCGCCCGCGCGGACTATCTTGCCGAGATCACGCCGGGCGCGATGCTGGGTTCGCTCGATTACGGTGCCGTCGTCGCGCATGTGCGCGCGGAGGTGCCGGATGCGATCATCACCAATGGCGCCGGCAACTACGCCATCTGGGTGCATCGCTTCTTTCAATATTCCGGCTTTCGCAGCCAGCTTGCGCCGACCTCGGGAGCGATGGGTTACGGCGTACCCGCCGCGATCGCGGCCAAGCTGCTTCATCCCGATCGCCCGGTGGTGTGTTTTGCCGGCGACGGCTGCTTCCTGATGACGGGACATGAGCTCGCGACGGCGACGCAATATGGCGCCGGCATCGTCGTTCTGGTCGTGAACAACGGCATGTACGGTTCGATCCGGGCGCATCAGGAGAAGGAATATCCCGGGCGCGTTTATGCGACCGATCTCTTCAATCCCGACTTCACCGCGCTGGCGAAGGCTTATGGCGGGCACGGCGAACTTGTCCTGCGCACCGAGGAATTCGCCGACGCTTTCGCGCGGGCGCGCGCGTTTGCCGACACACAGCGCCGGCCGGCGCTGATCGAATTGCGGATCGATCCGGAAGCGATCACGCCGAATGCCACGCTGACGCAATTGCGCGAGCGCGCGTTGGCCGCGAAGCGCTAACGCATGGCGATGGGCCGCGCCGGAGTACAACCAATTTGATGATAGGGATTTTGGTCTAAATCAGTTTCTGTGATAGCCAAGGGGCGGAGGATTTCCCCATGGACATTCGCCAACTCGGCTATTTCGTCAGCCTGTTCGAAGAGGGTTCGACCACGCGCGCCGCGCGGCGGATGAACGTCGTGCAGCCGGCGCTGTCGATGCAGATCGCCAAGCTCGAGGAAGAGCTGAAGCAGAAGCTGTTCGAGCGCACATCGCAGGGCATGATTCCGACCTCGGCCGGCGAAACCGCCTATCGGTTGTTTGCGCCGATCCTGCGTGACCTCTCGGAAGCCAAGCAGCAGGTGATCAACCGCTCCAGCACGGTGCGTGGGCGCATAGCCGTCGGCATGGTGGCGTCGGTCGCATCGAGCGTGCTGGCGCGCTCGCTATCGTCTTTTGCGACCCAGTACCCTGAAGTCGAAGTCTCCGCCTGCGACGGCTATTCGAGCGTCCTCATGGAGGGCGTGCGGGCCGGCTCGCTCGATTTCGCCATTCTCAATAAAGGTCGCCGGCGCTCGGAATTGCCGACGATCGACATGCTCGACGAGGAGATGGTTGTCGTCACGTCGGCGGCGAGCGCGCGCCAACTCGGATCGCCGCTGATGTTTCGCGACCTGGCAAACCTACCGCTCATTCTGCCGTCGAAACGCAACGGTCTTCGCTTGATCGTCGACAAGATCGCGGAGGATGAAGACGTCGAACTGTCGATACGGCTGGAGGTCGACTCGGTCGCCGCGATCGAAGAGCTCGTGCGGCGTTCAGATTGGGTGACCGTGCTTCCGGCGATTGCGGTCGGGCGCGGGCTGTCGGAAGGGACCTTGCGCGCGCACCGCATCGTCGCGCCGCGCGTGACGCGTCAGATCGTCTGCCTGCACAATCCACGTCGTCCGTTGTCGGCCGCGGCGCGTCTGTTCATCGAGGTGATGACGGCCGAGCTCGCGGCGGGCGCGGAAATTCTGCGCATGCCGGCTGGGGACTAGACGCTCGCCGTTCGTGATAGGCGATATCATCCATCATTATTTGCGTTGATATCCCGTGCCGCTTAGCTATCGCCAAAACAGCTAGGCGCGTCATCGCATGCACATTCGCGAAGCTCTCCATTGGATCGGCGGTCGCTGGGAAAAGGCCGCGCACGGCGGCACCGTCGAAAGCCTTGATCCATCGTCCGGCCGCATTGTCGGCCGCTTCGCCGATGGCGGCAAAGCGGAAGCCGAGGCGGCGATCAACGCCGCCAAGAAAGCTTTCGAGACTCCGTCGTGGTCGCAAAATCCGCGGCTGCGTCAGGACGTGATGCTGCGCTGGGCGACCAATCTCGAAGCCAATTTGGAATCGTTGGCGCAGCTTCTGACCTTGGAGAACGGCAAGGCGATCGCGCAATCGCGTGGCGAGATGGTCGGCGCCATCTCCGAGATCCGTTATTACGCCGGCCTTGCGCGCCACATTCCGGGTCATGTGCTCGAAGTCGAGCCCGGCGCGTTTTCGACCATGCTCCGCGAACCGGCGGGCGTTGCCGGCATCATCGTTCCCTGGAATGCGCCCGCCGTTTTGCTGGTGCGCTCGCTTGCGCCGGCCATGGCTGCGGGGTGTGCCAGTGTCGTCAAGCCGGCGCCGCAAACGACGCTGTTCACGGCGGCGTTCCTGGCAACGCTCGAGGGCACGGGCATGCCGTCCGGCGCGGTCAATATGATCGGTGAAAGCGGGCATGACGCGGCTCAAACCTTGGTGACGTCCGCCGATGTCGATGTCGTGAGTTTCACGGGGTCGACGCATGTCGGCAAGGCGATCATGGTGGCGGCAGCGCCGACCATGAAGAAGCTTTCGCTCGAGCTTGGCGGCAAGTCCTGCTGTCTCGTGTTCGAGGACGCCGACGTTGCGCGGATCGCGCCGGCGCTGGCGTCGGCCGCAACCATCATCTCGGGACAACAATGCACCGCCGCGCGCCGCATCCTCGTGCATGAGGCGCATTACGATGCGATGAAGGCGGCGTTGAAGGGCGCGCTCGAGGCGCTCGTCGTCGGCCCCGGCACCGATCCCGCGACCCATATCGGGCCGCTGATCGATTTTCGCGCGCGAGACGCGGTGCAAAGCCGCATAGAAGAAGCGTTCGATCTCGCCGACGAGGTGGTGTTGCACGGCAGCGCGCCGAATGGGCGTCTGGCGGAAGGAGCCTATCTGACGCCATCGATCGTGGCGCATGAGGACACGTCCGCATTCTTCTGCCAGGAAGAGATCTTCGGACCGCTCGTCGTCATCGAAAAGTTCTCGAGCGAAGCCGAGGCGGTGGCGAAGGCCAACCATAGCGTGTTCGGTCTGTCGGCCAGCGTCTGGACGCACGACGTCAACCGCGCCATGCGGGTTGCGCGCGCATTGCGTGACGGCACGGTGTGGATCAACGACCACAACAAGCTTTTTGCCGAAGCCGAGACCGGCGGCTATCGCCAGAGCGGAATAGGGCGGCTGCACGGCTTCGACGGATTGGCGGACTTCACGGAGTTGAAGCACATCCACTTGAACGCCGGCGTGCTCTCGCCGGCAATCGACGCTGCTGATACGGGCAATCGACTTGCCTGATAGCGCTATTGCGCGAACTTATTTCAAGTCCCCGAAGTCCTGCGCGATAATTTTCGGCAACAAAGCGGTCGAGATCGTGGGCGGCCGCTCAGAGGGGAAACGTGATCGATGCGATATTCTGCATATCCGAGGAAGTTGGCGCTGGCGGCGGCGTTCGCGCTGGCCTCCGTGACCGGTGCCGTGGCGCAGGGCTATCCCGACCATCCGGTGAGGCTGATCGTACCGTTCGGCGCGGGAAGCGCGAGCGACAGCATCGCACGGATCGTCGCGGACGGCCTCGGCGAGCGCCTCGGGCAACGCGTGTTCGTCGAGAACCATGCCGGTGCGGGCGGCAACAACGGCACGGGTTCGGCCGCAAAAACGGCGCCGGACGGCTACACGCTTGTTTTCGCGGCGCCGGGACCCTTCGTCATCAACAAGTCCCTGACGCCGCTGACTTACGATCCCGAGAAGGATTTCGAGCCGATCTCGCTGGTCGCCAAGCTGGTGAATGTGCTGGTGGTCAATCCGGAGAAGATCCCCGTCAATAACGTCAAGGAGTTCATCACCTACGTCCGTCAGCGGCCGGGTGAGATCAGCTACTCGTCGGTTGGCGTCGGTTCGTCGCAGCATCTCGCGGCGGCCTATTTCGATATCGTCGCGGGCACCAAGATGGTCCACGTACCCTATCGGTCGGGAAGCCAGGTCGCCGTCGATCTCGTGTCCGGCAGCGTGCCGGTGAGTTTCCAGCTCATTCCGAACGTGACGGCGCAGCTGAAGGCAGGCCAGGTGAAAGCGCTGGCCGTGACCACGAAGACGCGCAGCCAGGCGCTGCCCGATGTGCCGACCATGGCCGAACAGGGCATCACCGACTACGAATGCTACGCATGGTTCGGGATTGCGGCACCGGCAGGCACGCCGGCTCCGATCATCGAGCGCCTGAACCGCGATATCCGCGCGACGATGGCCGACGCGAAGACGCAGAAGCGGCTGCTCGACATCGGTGTCGAACCGAACAGCAGCACGCCGGCGGAGTTCAAGACCTTCATCTCCGACGAAATCGCCAAGTGGAGCGTCATCATCAAGAAGGCTGGCATCCAGGCGAACTAAAGCCGCACAAGCGACGACGGCGCTGGCTTAGACCGCCAGCGTCGCCAGCAGCTTCTGCCGGTCGGCGTCGTCTTCCGAATGGCCGCTCAGGATGATCTGCCCGCGCTCGATCACGAAGAACCGGTCGGTGACCGAAAGCGCCTCGTGGACGTTCTGCTCGACGAGCAGGACGAGCGCGCCGCGGTCGCGTAGTTCGCGCACGATCGCGAACACTTCGGCGACGATCATCGGTGCGAGCCCTTCGCTCGGCTCATCGACCAACGCCACGACCGGCTCGCCGACGAGAATGCGGGCCATCGCCAGCATCTGCTGCTCGCCGCCGGAGAGCGTGGTGCCGAGCTGGCGTCGCCGCTCGCCGAGCCGCGGGAAGCGCTCGTAGATGCCGTCGATGGCGGCGCGTTCCGTCTTGTGCGAGCGGCCGCGGACCTGCAGGAGACCGAGTTTGAGGTTCTCTTCCACGGTCAGGCCAGGGAAGATGCGGCGGTCTTCCGGCACGAGGCCGACGCCCGACAGACAAATGCGATCGGGCGAGAGGCCGCCCAGCGAGCGGCCCTTGAGCAGGATCTGTCCCTCGGATGGCTTCACCCAGCCGGCGATGGTCTTGAGCAACGTCGTCTTGCCGACGCCGTTGCGGCCGAAAATGCCGATAATCTCGCCGGCGCCCGCCGAGAAGCTAAGGCCCTGGATGATGTGGCTGGTGCCGTAGTGGCTGTGCAGGTTCTCGATTTGCAGCATGTCAGGCCTGTCCGAAATAAGCGGCTTGCACGGCTGGGTTGGCTCGAACGGCTTGCGGCGTGCCGTCGGCGAGATTGCGGCCCTGATGCATCACGATGACATGGTCCGACAGGTCCATCACCAAGGCGATGTCGTGCTCGATCAGCAGCACGGTCACGTCGTCGGTGAGCGAGCGCACCAGCGCCGCGGTATTCGCCGTGTCGCCGTGGCTCATGCCCTGGGTCGGCTCGTCGAGCAGCAGCAGCTTCGGCTCCGAGGCGAGGCAGACGGCGATCTCGAGCCGCCGCTGATCGCCATGCGACAGATGCCCCGCGAGTTCGTCCCGGCGATGGGTGAGTTCGAAACGCTCGAGCATCTCGTCGGTCTTTGCCCGTGCCCGCGTCGAGGCGCGCAGCGGCAGGAAGCGACGCGACGCCGGCTCGAGGATCTGCGCGGCGAGGCGGATGTTCTCGGCGACGGTCAGTTCGAAGAACAGGTTCGTGATCTGGAACGACCGCGACAGGCCGGCGGCCTGGCGGCGCTCGGGCGCCGCGTCGGTCATGTCGACGCCATCGACGATCACCTGGCCGGCCTGCGGCATCAGCGCGCCGCTGATGAGATTGAACAAGGTCGACTTGCCGGCGCCGTTCGGGCCGATGACCGTCGTGATGCGGTGCCTCTGCGCGGCGAAGGAGACATCGTCCACCGCCCGCAGCCCGCCGAAGGCAATGCTGAGATTCCTGACTTCCAGAACTGAGGTCATTGCCGGGCTCCTTCCGCGGTGGGCGACAGGCCGGGCTCGATGTCGGTCGGTGTTTTCGCGGCAAGGCCATTGCGGCGAAGCAGCATGCGTTCGATGAGCGGTCGCACCAGGCCGATGATGCCCTTGGGCATGAACATCACGCTGGCGATGAACAAGAGGCCGATGACGATGAGATGGTGCTCCGTCCAACTGCCGATGAAGGACTTCAATACGACCAGCAGAATGCTGCCGTAGACCGCGCCTATGAGCGTGCCGACACCGCCGAGAATGACGGAAATGACGGCGTTGCCCGATGTCATGAAGAACATCAGCTCCGGCGAAACGAAACCGCGCAGCATCGGATAGAGCGCGCCGGACAGCCCGGCGATGACGCCGGCCAGTATGTAACAGGCCATGCGCGCCTGCCGCACCGAATAGCCGAGGAACGGCACCCGCTTCTCGTTGGCCTTGATCGCCGTCAGAACGCGGCCGAACGGCGTGTCGAGCAAATAGGCCGTGATCCCGTAGAGGATCATGATCGTCGCCAGCACGATGACGAAGAAGCCGGCCGGGCTGCCGGCCGAGACCGAGAATGGGCCGAAGCCGATATCGATGACCGGCACGCCGATCATGCCGTCGGAGGCGCCGAGTTCACGCGTGTTGTAGACGATCTTGGCGACGACCTGCGCCATGCCGAAGGTGATGAGCGCGAAGTAGACGCCGCGCACGCGATTGGCGATCAAGCCGCCGATCACGGAGGCGACGAAGCTCGTCGCAAACGCGGCGCCCATTGCCAGCCAGAACGACGGCACTTTCATCAGCACCACCGTCGAGGTGTAGGCGCCGATACCGAAATACAGCGCCTGGCCGAGCGATAACGCACCCGAGAAGCCGAGCAGCAGATCGACCGACAGCGCGAGGCCGGCGAAGATCAGCGCCTCGGTACCGAGACGCAGATAGAATGTATCGCCGGCGGCGGCGCCTATGATGGCAAGCGCCAGCGCCACCAGCACCAGGGCAAGCGCGAGCACATGGCTGGCCCGCATCGAGAGGGTGAGGCGGTCAACCATGGCCGAGTTTTCCGAAGAGGCCCTGCGGCCTGAAGACGAGGAAGGCGACCATCGTTCCGAACACGATGGGGTCGGTCCACACCGGCGAAATGACGAGGCTGGCCAAAGCTTGCACCTGCGTCAGCAGGAGACCGGCGACGACCGCGCCCCAGATCGAGCCCATGCCGCCGACGATCACCACCGTGAAGGCGAGCAGGATGAAATCGCGTCCCATGGTCGGGAAGACGGAGTAGATCGGCGCCAGCAGAACGCCGGCGAGGCCGGCCAGCGCGACGCCGAAGCCGAACGTGCCGGAATAGACGAGCGAGACCGGCACGCCCAACGAGGCCGCCATGTTGCGATCGAATGCGGCGGCGCGCACCATCGCGCCGAGGCGCGTGCGATAGACGACGTAGGCCGTTCCCAGCACGACGAGCGTGCCGAAGACGATGAGGAACAAGCGGTAGTTCGGGATGAAGATGCCGAACAGTTCGGTCGCGCCGCTGATCGGCGTCGCCGGCCGTTGCGTGTTGGGGCCGAAAACGAGCTTGAGCACGTCCTCCGCCACGAGCGAGAACCCGAAGGTCACGAGCAGCGTGGTGACGTGCCGGTCCTTGCTGTCGAACACCGGCCGCACAAGGACGCGTTCGGTCAGCATGCCGAGCGGCAGCATCAGGATCGGCACGGCGGCCAATAGCAGCCAATAGTTGATGCCGAGCGCCGCCAACGCCAGCGCGATATAGGCGCCGATGGCATAGAACTCGCCGTGGCTCATATTGATGACGTCGAGCAGGCCGAAGATGATGGTGAGGCCGAGCGCCACCAGGATCACGGCGATGCCGAGCGCCAAGCCGTTCACCATCTGCGGTGCCAGCACGAATTGCAGATAATCGAGGGCCGCCATCACGTCGCCTCCGGCAGGACCAGGAAAGGACAGCCACCGCGCGTGACGCGGTGGCTGCGTTGGATCAGAAGCGCGTGCAGACGTCGGGACCGATCGCTTGTTCGGCCGGCACCTGATCGATGATGTCGAACTTGCCCTTGTTGACGCGCACGACGTACATCGTCTGCATCGCCTGATGGTCGCCGGCGCGGATCGTCTTGGTGCCCTGCGGCGTCTGCCAGCTCAGGCCGCTGAGCGCGGTCCGCACCTTGTCGGTGTCGGTGGAACCGGCCTTCTCGACGGCCGCCTTATAGGCATAGAGCAGGCCGTAGCTGTCGGTGCCGTAGAGGTCGGGATCGCCCTTGTAGGCATTGCGGAAGCTTTCCACGAACTTCTTGTTCTCGGGCGTATCGATCTGCGGCGAATAGCCGACGCCGGTGGCAAAGCCGTCGGCGGCGCTGCCGACAGCGCCGATGTTCTGCGAGGTGAGGGTGCCGGATGCGCCGACGATCAGGATGTTGTTGCGCAGGCCGAACTCCTGCAACTGCGTGAACAGCCGCACGGTGTCGTTGCCGGCGACGGACGTGTACATGACCTCCGGCCGGGCCGCGCGGATCTGGCCGAAATACTGCGAGTAGTCCTTGGAATCGAGCGGGGCGAACACCTCGCCGAGCGACTGCGCGCCGTTCTTCTCGGCGCTGGCCTTGAATGCCGCGACGGTGGAGCGGCCCATCTCATAATCCGGGCCGAGATAGAATACCTTGGCCTTCGGCTTCTGCTTGGCCAGCCAGGCCGACAGCGCGACCGACTGCTGTTCGGCGCGGGCGTTCACGCGGAACATGTTCGGCGAGCACTTGTCGCCGGTGATGGAGTCCGCGAACGAGACGGTCGTCGCGGCCAGCTTGCCGTTGCGCTCGGCCACCTGCGCGACGGCCAGCGTCGAGCCCGAATTCACGGTGCCGGTCAGGAAGTCGACCTTGCTGACTTGAAACAGCTTCTCGGCTTTCTGCACGGCGACGGAGGGGTTGGCCTCTTCGTCCTCGAAGATGAGTTCGAGCGGGCGGCCCGCGACGCCGCCGGCGGCGTTGATCTCCTTGGCGGCGAGCTCGAGGCCCCAGCGTACTTGCTGGCCGATCGGCGAATAGGTGCCCGACAGCGGCGTGACGACGCCGATCTTCACCGGCGATTGCGCGGATGCGGTCGTGCTCAACGCGGCAAGACCCAGGAGCAGGGCGCTGCAGCGCGCGACGTGTTTGCTATGCTTCCTCATGGACGTTCCTCTCTGTGTGTTGTTGGTTAGGCTGCTTTCAGGCCGGCAGTGCCGGATTTGGCTTTGATCGCGGTCGTCAATCTGGCGATGCAGACGAGCTTCTTGTCGTCCGTCTCGACACGCACTTCCCACACATGCGTCTGGCGACCGAGATGCAGCGGTGTCGCCACCGCGCGCACCGTCTCGCCCGCGCTCACCGGGCGGCAGTGATTGGCATTGATGTCGAGGCCCACGGCCGCATAGGCGTCGCGATCTACGGCCATCTGACTGGCAAGGCTTCCCACCGTCTCGGCGAGCGCAAGCGAGGCGCCGCCGTGCAGGAATCCCATGCGTTGCGCCGTGGACGACGTGACCCGGAGCTCCGCCACCAACTGGTTGTCGCCGATCTCGACGAAATGGATGCCGAGATGATCGACCAACGTGCCGCGCGTCAGCCGCGTCAATTCGTCGAGGGTCCAGGCGTTCTTCCAGATCGAGTCCGCAGTGCTGTTGGCAGCGCCCGTCATGCTCAGCTCCCCTTGAACTTCGGCGGCCGCTTGGCGTGGAACGCCTCGACGCCTTCGCGGAAATCGTCGGATTGACGCAGGCGGCTGTAGCAGTGGCCTTCGAGCTCGATGGCGATCGAGAGCGAGGCATCCTCGGTGTCATTGAGCAGCTTCTTGGCCGTGCGCTGCGCGATCGGCGAGAAGGCACGCAATTCGTCGACCAGTTTGTCGGTCGCGGATTCGAGATCGGCATCGGCCACGCATTCGGTGGCGAGGCCCCAATCGTAAGCCTGACGGCCCGGAATGCGCCGCGACCGCATCACGATGTCCTTCGTGCGCGTGATGCCGACGATCTTTTGCAGGCGCGCCGATCCGCCGGAGCCGGGGATCTGGCCGAGCTTCTGCTCCGGCAGCGCGTACTGGCAGGTCTCCGACACGATGCGGAAATCGCAGGCCAGCGAGATTTCGAAGCCGACGCCAAAGGTGTAGCCGCGGTTGGCGACGATCACGGGCTTGGCGCAGCGCGCCGGAGCGGCGATGTTCCAGGCGAGCTTCGAGACATGTTCGGGCGAAGCTTCGAGGAAGCCGCGAATGTAGCCGCCGGAGGAGAAGTGCTCGCCCATCGCGCGCAGCACGATGACGCGGACGCGATCGTCCTCGTCCAGCGCCTCGAACGCCTTCCGCAGTTGATCGCGCTGCGGCATGGAGATCGTGTTCATCGGCGCGCGGTCGAGCACGATGTCGGCGCGTTCGCGCGCCGCATCGATCTCGACGCGGAAGCCGTCGAGGTTGGCGAGGTCGGGATGGGTCGTCTGGTTCATGTTCGCTTTCTCTTGTTCGCTTGCTGAACGGTGAAGGGGGTCATGCGACGTGACTGTCGCTGCGGGCCGGGGTGGCCGGTTCGTAGTCGCCGGCGACGAGCTGACGGCGCAGCAGCTTTCCGACGGTCGATTTCGGGATCGCTTTGATGAACTCGAAGCGGCGCGGGCGCTTAAAATTGGCGAGGCCCGAGGTGCGGCAGTGCTGGTCGAGTTCTTGCGCGGTGACGGGCGCGGTCGCCACGATGAACGCCACGACGATCTTGCCCCAACGTTCGTCGGGCAGGCCGACCACCGCGACCTCGCCCACGGCGGGATGCTTCGACAGACAGCTTTCGATCTCGACAGGCGAGACGTTCTCGCCGCCGGTGATGATCATGTCGTCGGCGCGGCCGGTGACGAACAGATCGCCATCGCGATCCATGAAACCGGTGTCGCCGGTGAAATACCAACCCTGCCGCAGGGATTTGGCATCGGCATCGGGGCGCCGCCAATAGCCCTCGAAGGCCTCGTCGCTCGAGGCCAGCGCGATGATCTCGCCTTCTTCATCGGTGGCGGCAAGATCGTCGTGATTGGCGGCGTTGAGCTTGACCACACGGATATGCTGATTGAGGCCGGCCTTGCCCGCGCTACCGGGCTTGGCGGCGGCATCCTGATTGATCGTGAAGGTGTAGATCTCGGACGAGCCGTAGTGATTGACGAAGAGCTCGGGCTTGAACGCGTCGGTCAGTTTGGCCAGCAGGCCGTCCGTCATCGGCGCGCCGGCGAAGCCGAGCTTGCGGACCGAAGAAACGTCGGTACCGGCGAAGCGCGGATGGTGCACGAGGTCGTGGTACAACGTCGGCACCAGATAGAGATTGGTGATGCGCTCGGCCGCGATCAATTCGAGCGCGCGCACGATGTCGAAGCGCGGCAGGCACACGAAGGTGCCGCCGATGAGCGACATGGCGAGCAGCGAGCGGACACCCATCGTGTGGTAGAGCGGCATGACGCCGAGCGTGCATTCGCCGCGGCCGTAGAGATTCTGCGCCACATGCGCGAGCGCTGCCATGCGTTCGGCGCGGTGGCGGCGCGGCACGCCCTTCGGCTTGGCCGTGGTGCCCGAGGTGTAGAGCATGAGCGAGGTGGCATCCGCCGCGGCGCGCGGGACGGCGGTCGGCGCCGCCGTTTCGGTCATCTTCGTGAAGGTGAGGTCTGAGCCGCTTGCCGGTTCGCCGACGGCGATGCGGATGATGCCTGCCGCGCGTTCGCTCTGGCGCACCGCTTCCACGGACACCTCTTCGAACACGATCGCCTTGGCGTCGGCATTGTCGATCACATAGTCGATCTCGTCGGCCTTCGCGCGCCAGTTGATCGGCGTGATGATGAGACCGGCGAACTGGCAGGCCCAATGCAGCGTCGCGGCTTCCCACCGGTTCTGCAGCGCCGTGACGACATGATCGCCGGCCGACAGGCCGAGCCCGTCGAGCGCGGCAACGACAGAGGAAATCGTCTTGAGCCATGCCGCATAGGTCAGCCGCACGTCGCCATCGACGATCGCGACGGCGTTCGGGTCGCGCCCGACACTGGCGATGAAGCTGGTGCCGAGATCAAACATTCGCAGTGCTCTCCTGAAGGATGGACGCAGCGTCGAGAATGGCGGCGATGATCGGCGTGTAGCCGGTGCATCGGCACAGGTGACCGCCGACGACTTCGCGCACTTCGGCCTCGGTCGGGTTCGGCCGCTCGCGCAGGAGCGCCGCCGCGGACATCAAAATGCCGGCGGTGCAGAAGCCGCATTGCAGCGCATGATGCCGGCGGAAGGCGGCTTGCAGGACGCTGAGTTCGTCGGCGCGTGGCGCCAGTCCTTCGACCGTCCGCACCGTGCGGCCTTCCAGTTGCACGGCCAGCGTCAGACAGGCGCGGGCCGGGACATCGTCGATCCAGATGGTGCAGGCGCCGCACACGCCGTGTTCGCAGCCGACATGCGTGCCGGTCAGTCCGAGCGTGTGGCGCAGGGCATCGGTCGCCAAGGTCCGCGTCTCGACGTCCATGCGCGCCGGCTGGCCGTTGATCGTGAAGGCAACGACGTGGCGTTGCTTGGCGCTCAACCGCGGCATCGCGTGGCCTCCTCGATGACGGCGCGGCCGATGTTGCGCACCAGATCGCGCCGCAGCCGCGCGGTGGCGTGGATGTCCTCGCGCGCGTCGAGCTCCCAGGCGAAGGCGTTCAGCGCATCGTCGAGCGCCGAGCCGTTCAGCAGCGGCCACGAGCGGCGTGACGGCGCATCGGCGACGCCGCCGACGGAAAAATGAATGTCGCGCGCGGTGACGACCGCCGCGCAGCCGACGATCGCGAAGTCGCCGTGCCGCCGCGCCACCTCGCGGAAGGCATAGCCGGCGCCTCGTTCGGCGACGGGGAACGCGACGGCTTCGATCATCTCGTCGTCGTTCTTGGCCGTCGTCATCATGCCGGTGAAGAAGCTGTCGGCCTTGACCGTTCGCCGCTTGGCCCGCGAGCGCAGCCGGATTTCGCCGTCGAGCGCGACGAGGCAGAGCGGGATTTCCGCGCTCGGGTCGGCATGCGCGGTCGAGCCGCAGATCGTGCCGCGCGATCGGGTCTGGTAATGGCCGAGCCAGGGGAGAGCCGCCGCGAGCAGCGGCTGCTCTTGCGCGAGCTCGGGCCTTGCCAGCAGCCGCGCCTGCCGCACGGCGGCCGGCACGACGATCATGTTGCGCTCGCGCTTGATCTCATCGAGCCCGGCGATGCGCATGATGTCGATCAGCACGGCGGGCTTGGCGAGCCGCATGTTCAGCATCGGCATCAGCGACTGGCCGCCGGCGATGATGCGTGCATCGGCGCCGTGTTCGGCCAGCGCCGCCAGCGCTTCGTCGATGGTCTCGGCGCGGAGATAATCGAAGGCTGCCGGCTTCATCCGCGCCTCCCGAACAGGCGCGAGAACCAGGAGCCTTGCCGCGGCGCGGCGCGGCGGCCGAGCGCCGCAAAGAACTGGCCGATGATCGCGCGCGCGGCGCCGTCGAGCAGGCGGCCGCCGATCGAGGCGACCTTGCCGCCGACCGCGGCCTCGTAGGAATAAGCGATGACGGTGCCGCCGCTGCCGTCGGCTGACAACGTCACGCGCCCGGCGCCGCCGCCGGTGCCGAGCGCGCCGACGACTGAGCCGGACAAGGTCGCGGCGCGCGGCGCGTCGAGATCGGAAAGTTGAATCTCCGCTTTGTAGCGGCCCTTCACCGGGCCGACGCCCAACGTCACGTCGGCCTTGAAATGCGTCGGCGACAGTTTCTGCACGCCGTGGCAGCCGGGAATGATGGAGGCGAGAACGTCGACGTCGAGCAGCATGTCCCAGATCGCCGACGGTTCGGCGGCGACGCGCGCCTCGCCTTCGCCGCGCAAAGTGCGATCGCCGGGCTTGGCTTTGGGCGCGGCGGCCTTCGTCGCTTGCGGCGGAGGCGGCGGCTCCGGCGTATCGATGAGCGCGTTCACGGTGCCGAGCTTGAGCGGCAGCGTCACGTCGCTGACGCTCAGCGCATCGGCCACCGCATTGGCGAAGCAGACCGGCGTCGACATGCAATTGCCTTCGCCGACGCCTTTGGCGCCGAGCGGGGTGAAAGGCGAGGGCGTCTCGATGTGGAGGATGTCGATGTCCGGCGTTTCCGTCGCGGTCGGCAGCAGATAATCGGCGAAGGTACCGGTCAGGAACGCGCCGTCGTCGGCATAGGCCAGCTCTTCGTAGAACGTCGCGCCGAGGGCTTGGGCGAAGCCGCCGCGGATCTGCCCTTCCACCATGCCGGGATGCAGGATGCGGCCGCAGTCGTGCATCGTGATGTATTTGTCGATGAGCACCTTGCCGGTCGCGCGATCCACTTCGATGCCGCACATGTCGAAGATGAAGCCGTGGCAGAGCGACGAATTGATCTCGTCGGCCGGTGTCGGCGCGGTGAGCTCCGGCGGCGTCCAGAACACGGTCTCGCGGATGGTCTGATCGCCGGCATCGCCGACCAAGGCCGGCGACCAATGCGACAGCGCGGCGATGCGCGCGAACGGCATCACCGCCTTTTCGTGCGGTCCGCGAATCTTGCCGTCGGCGAACGTGATCTCGTCGGCTTCGACGCGCAACTGTTCGGCGGCGATCTTTGCAAGCTTGGTGCGCAGGCGCTCCGCCGCGAGATGGCTCGCACCGGCGACGGCCGCGGCGAAGCGGCTGGAGTAATTGCCCGACGCGATCGACCAGGCGTCCTTGCCGGTGTCGAGATCGGTCGCGACACGGATGTCGTCGGGTTTCAAGCCGAGCACGTCGGCGACGACTTGCGCGATGACGGTGCGATGGCCCTGACCCTGCGGCGTCGATGAAATATGCACGCTGACCGAGCCGACGGGATCGATGGCGATGGTCGCCGTCGCCTGCGCGCCGTTCTTCGGCCCCGCCTTGGCGCGCTCGTTCGCGGTCAGCACGGTGGTGATGTAGCCCATGTTCGAGACGCTGGGCTCGACTACGGCGGTGAAACCGATGCCATAGAGGCGCCCCGCCGCGCGGGCTTCGTCGCGGCGGCGGCGCAGTTCCTGCAAGCGGCCGTCGCCGACGGCGGCATCGAGCGCGCCGATATAATCGCCGGAATCGTAAAGCGCGCCCGTCGCCGTGCGATAGGGAAAGGCCTCGGTTTGAATGAGATTGCGCCGGATCACGTCGACCGGATCGAGTTTCAATTCGACGGCGATCCGCTGCATCAGGCGCTCGAGCGCGAAATACACCTGCGGTCCGCCGAAGCCGCGCACGAGGCCGGTCGGCGTCTTGTTGGTGAGCGCGACGCGGTTGCGGATGGCAACGTTCCGGACGTCGTAGGCGCCGGTCATGTTGCCGTGCATGCGATAGAGCGTCGCCGGCTCGGGCGCGCGCGGATAGGCGCCGCAGTCCTCGATCTGGTCCCAATCGAGCGCGGTGATGCGGCCTTCGCTCGTCACCGCGGCCTTGAGCGTTGTGACGCGGTTCGTCGCGGCGGTCGCGGCCACGAGATGTTCGAGGCGGTCCTCGATCCATTTGACCGGGCGGCCGCAAAGCCGCGCCGCCACCGCCATGAGGATGACGTAAGGCGCAACGCCTTGTTTGACGCCGAAGCTGCCGCCTGAGTCCGGCGGCATGCGCAACCGCAGCCGGTTGCCGGACACCTTCAGCGCGCGCGACAGCACGGCGTGAATGCTGAACGGGCCCTGGAAGTTGGTGAGGATGTCGTAGACGCCCTCATGCGGATCGTATTCGGCGACGACGCCGAACGTTTCCATGGGCGCGCCGGTGTTGCGCGGATAATGGATGGAGATCGATATCGTGCGATCCGCTTGCGCGAAGGCCGCCTCCGGATCGCCGTAGCGGAAGGTGCGGTCGCTGACGACGTTCGACGATGTGCCGTCGTGCAGCAACGGCGCGTCCGCGCGGCCGCTGGCGACCGGATCGACCACGGCCGGCCGCTGACGATAGGTGATCTCGATCAGATCGAGCGCGTCTTCGGCGATGTACCGCGTGTCCGCCACCGCGATGGCGACCGGCTCGCCGGCGTAACGCACGCGATCGACGGCAATCGGCCAGTTCTCGACGGCGCTCTTCAGGCCGGCGACCATGGGCGTCGTGAGCGCCGCGACATCTTTGCCGCAGATGATCGCCACAACGCCGGGCAGCGCTTTCGCCGCCGCGATGTCGCACGCAACGATGTCGGCGTGGGCGTGCGGTGAGCGCAGGATCGCGGCATGCAGTGTGCCTGGGCGGATCGGCAGGTCGTCGACGAACCGGCCGCGTCCGGTCAGAAGCGCGGCGTCTTCGACGCGCGGCAGCGACTGGCCTGTCCAGGGTGAGCTCTCAACTCGCAACGACGTTTCTCCCTCGCGCGCATCTTCGGGGCGCTTGAGGGCGGCAAACTGCTCTGCGTGTCGGTGAGCGGCGATCCCGGACGGTCGCGCGTTTTACCAAATAGTCTCAAAAACGGGGATCAGGCGCCGAGACGGGCGACCGTGCGGAATTCGCTCGGCGGAACGCTGCAATGATCGCGGAAGAAGCGGGTGAAGTGCGCCTGCGCGGTGAAGCCCAGCCGGTCGCTGATGGTGGCCAACGACGCATTGCTGTCGATGATGGCGGCGACCGCCATCTCGACCTTGAGCATGTTCATGAACACATGCGGCGTCACGCCGGTCGAGCGTTCGAACATCCGGAAGAAGTGCGCCCGCGACATGCCGGCGGCCTTGGACAGATCGGTGACGCTCAAGCGCGCCGTCGGGTCGCTGCGCATCAGCGAAATCGAGTTGCGCACGCGCCAGTCGACGCGCGCGTTCTGCGACAATTCGCGCAAGGAGGCGCCGATGGTCCGCCACGGCGTGAAGCGCTGGATGACGGCCAGCATCAGCTCCGACAGCAGCTGCTCCTGATGCTTGCGCGCTTCCGGCTCGTGCACCATCTCGGCGGCGAGATCGAGCGCCAGCCTGCGGATATGCGCGGTCATGCTGCCGGCGGATTGCTCGAAGAAGCCGGGGGCGCCGCTGGCCGCCCAGTTCGACCGGAACGTCCGCAGCCATTCCGGCTCGATATAGAGCGCGAGAATCAGCGCATTCTTGCGATGCGGATTGTGCACATAGGCGTGCGGTTCCCACGCATTGACGAGCACGGCCATCTCGTCCGTCAGCGGCACCACTTTGTCGCCGACGAGAAACTGCGTGTCGTCGCCGTCGACCTTGAGCAGCACATGGCAATGCGGATGGGCATGACGGACAAGGCTGCGGTCCATGTCCAGTAATGCCACACGTCCGAACTCGCCGTGTGCGATGCGCAATGCGTCCGACATCGATATCCTTGGCTCAGCGGGAGCTGAAAGCGGCTTTCATTATAGGGGTATCACGCGCCCTATAGCCACTACCCAAAGTAGTGGCGGCATTCTCGCGTTCGGACGTTGTCGCACGATGTTCCGCCGCGCGGTGTTCTCACCGCGAAGGCCCGGGCGCATCGGCCGCCGCTAATTGGCGCGGGAGCGCCACCGCCCGCGGGCTTTCAGGGCAGGGTCCACGAGAGAGGCCGGCGGCCGGCGCCGCCTCAAATGCCCATTTGCGTCCCGCGCTTTTGCAGATCGCTATCGCCGGTCGAGATCTCGCACACGGGGCACGCGAACCTTTGCTGCTCGTTGTCCGCGCCATCGCGAGAAACGCAGGCGAGCCACATTTGCGAGCCGCATTGTGGACACGTGGGCCGGTCGATTTCGTTTTGCCGAAAATGGATGTTCTTGCTGTGCGGCACGATTTCTCTCCTTTTTCGTCGCTAGGCGGGAGCGCGGTCGTGTCTCTCAGCCACCGGCGCCTACGGATAGGGGCTTGGCCGGTGATGTTCTTAATCTATATCGCCACGGCGCCTACTTAAGTGTCATTAGACATAGTGGCGCGCTTTATTTCCCGTGCGGCGACCAGTCCCAGGTCGGCCTGATAGGGACCTCGACCTGAGCATCGAGGTCCCAGCGGCTGCCATGTTTCCGCAGATATTCGATGACCGTCTTGGCGATCTCCTGCCGGTCCGAATCGGTGAGGACACCCTTCCGCCCGTGGATTTTGCATTTGATGAGGGCGAAGCAGATCGCGTCCCGCAGAAGCTCCCCGCGCGTGAAATTCAAAACAGGCCACTCCTCAATTCAAACTAGGCCACTGGGGGTCGAAACAGGCCAGCACCCCCACCGCCCGGTACTGGCCGAAATAGGCCAGTCGGAGAGGCAAAGTAGGCCACTATCAAAGAACGATATCGACGTGCGCCTTTAGTGCGCGTTTCACGCCATGCCCCAGATGGTCCAAATAAACTCTTACGCCTTCACGCCGCGCAAACTTGAAGGCCGGCACCATATCGCTATCGCCAGTTACGACCACAATGATGTCAACCAACTTGCCTAGCGATAGACGGGCAATGTCGAGGCCGATGCGGAGGTCGACGCCCTTCTGTTCTATGTTTGGAACGAGGTCGGCAGCGGCAAGGGTCCGTGCGCCATTTTTTGCTAAGTTCTGCATGGCTGCGTTGCCAAGGGCCCAGCCGTGCACAGCCGTATCGCCCTGCCGTAGGGCAAAATCAGGCTGCATTTCGAGACCCTGCTGCAGGGCTACATTAGCTCTGTAGTGGGGGTGTGATCCAAGATCGAGAGCGGTACCATCTAACGGGTTGGTCAGGCGCCCAGAGGCAGGCGGAGCGTCATAAAAATAAACTCGCAAAAGGCTGAAAGCAGCCAGTTGTGGGCTGATTTTAATCCTTTGAACTTCCGCTTCTATTTCAGCGACGGTCGGGAAATGCTTGTTGCGTTGTTGAAGTTTCTTCTTGATGAACCCGCCGTCCATAAGGACAGCATACTTGCCCACCATACCCCCCAAAGACACAGACCCCGCCCACTCGTAGCGTCGTGAGACGCTTTCCATCAAGGACGAATGGACGGGGCCGGTTCTGTGTAACGGCTAAATGGGTAGTCTGGTTCTAATTTCCAGTCAATTAAGATCGCCGCACTGTACATATAAAGATTTCTTTATGAAGGGGTGCAAATGTGTTAAGGATTCGTACATGCGAAGCAGTGCTTTTATAGGCACCACCAATTCAGGATTTCTCTCGGAAGGGAGAAAAAAGAATGGCGGGCTGCCACCCGCCATTCTCATTCGCGTTAGAGCACTAAAAGGGGGCTGCTAATCCGCCTTAGCGGCTCGGCAGTCCCCGGCAGTGTGCCCGCACGTGCTCCAACTTGCCAAAGCGAAGCCGCCGATAAGAGCGGACATGCACCGGCATGTTGAGCGGGCAGAAAAGATCCATCTGCATGAACGATCACCTCCTTTCTCGGGGTTGAGCCCCGCCATCAGAGGGCCGTCCGGAGATTGGAAGCGATTCAGCAGCGGTCTTTCCGCCTCTTCAAATTACACGCGAATCGAGGACGGTCTAGCATTTTGCTACCCCTTTCCGCCTTCGATTACCCGAAACCGCTTCCGCCGATCCGGCGCGGTCGTTACCGGCGTAATCGGCTGCGTCGCCAGCGCCGCGTCCAGCAAGTCCGCCACTGTCCAAACCCTATCGGCAACGCCAAGCGCCATAGCTGGCGTGCTCCGTAGGCTTTCGTGGACGCGGCACAGGTTGTAATGCGCAACGTAGAGCGACACGGCGGCGCAGTGGTTATCCAGCTTTTTTGAAAAGCCGTTGCTGAGGCGCGAAAACCGTTTTGATCCCATCCGGATCGAAAGGTTGCTGCGTTCAACGTAGCTGGTCGAAATGTGCGACGGCACGCCGCTTACTACGTCGTATTCTACGGCTACTACCTGCGCGGGGGAGTAGCGCCGCGCGGCTTCCTTCATGCCGATGTGCGTTACGCTGTAGGTCTTGTTGACGACGCCATGGGCGATGCGGTTTCCGAACTCGGCACGGATGGCGTTCTGATACGGCAAGAAGCCGTCAGTGCTGATTTCCGGCGAGCCGATGACCCGTTGGCGCAGGTCCGCGATAAACTCGTGCGTATTGCCGCTGTCGCGCTTACCGGTGAAGTAGCTGATGATCGCGCGGCTGGAGGCGCCCAAAGCGATGTAGGTGTACTGGTCGCCAACGCTGGCCGCGCCAAGATCGTTTTTACCGACGCGTACCTGCTTCTTGGCGACGAAGCTCCAAAGCTCGTCAAGCTCCAGCCGGGAGGGGCGCAGGCCGACCATCATGCGGTCATGAAGCTCTGCGCAGCCGCGCCCGACTTTGAGGGCAAGCGCGCCGACCGTGCCACGGTTGACGCCGGTAATACGAGAGGTAGCTCGGATGCCGAGGCCGTCGCAAAGCGCGGCGATGACTTCAATCTGCTTTTCGCGGGGAAGGATGTTCACGGGGCCAATCCATGAAGCTAGGGGACGGCCCGAAGGGGGGACTCTGGAAAAACGGCTTTGAATCCGCTATATATTCCGTGGTCACGACTTCGGGGGCCAAATCCCGGGGTTGCTGATCAGGGACCGGCACGATTGCCGTCGGGTCGGTCCCACTGATTCGATGGTTCGGGGCGCCGGATTCGGACCGACATCTCCACGCTTGTAGGGGCGGGTGTCCTACCGTTAGACGAGCCCCGAGAACTTGAAGCCGATTGCAAGGCCGCTTTTCCCTAGTTTGAAGCCCGGGGAAGGCGGCCTTTCCTTTTTCCGGGCCCCCTTGGCTCGGCTAGCGCGTCCGGGGGCTCAAACTCTCCTCAGCATAGCTGCACCTCAGTTGGTTTGCAGAATCTATTGCAGATTTAGGATACGGTCAAGCGTCATATCCTAAATCTTCAAATGAATGTCTTGACGGAAGGGTATGGTTGCCGTAGTTAAGGTCAGCGCCAATCCATCGGCGTGTATGGAGAAAGCCCTATGACTGGCGAGAAGCTATCCATGGCCGAGGCCAAGGCCTCGTCCGATGATGCGGGGCGGCAGCGATCTACCATCGCTTTTCCCTACGTCAGCTTGAATGATGCGATGAAACTTGCCGAGGCGATCCACGGGAACGTGGGCCTTGGAGAGTGCGACGACGCGCAACTGGCTGCATGGACCGGGCAGAGCACTAAAAGCAGCGGCTTTCGCGTGCAGCTAAGTGGTGCCCGTATGTATGGACTTATCCAAACAGACGGCAATGGGCGGCACCGTCTAACTGACTTGGGCCAAATGGTCATTGACCCTAGTCGAGCCCGTGAGGGGAAGGCGACCGCGTTCCTAAATGTGCCCCTCTACAAAGCTATCTTTGAGAAGTACCGGAGCGGAATTTTGCCCCCTAACGCTGCCGCTCTAGAGCGAGAAATGGTTAGCCTCGGCGTGTCCGACAAAGTGAAGGATCGGGCGCGGCAAGCGTTTGAAAAGTCGGCCGAGCAATCCGCCTTTTTCGAGCATGGAAAAAACCGATTGGTTATGCCGGGTTTCGCCGCGCGAGATACTGTTCGGGATGAGCCAAAGGCCGAGCCTGAGGCTTTGGCGCACGGCGGCGGTAATGGTGGGGGCGGTGGCGGTGGGGTAGATATTGACCCCATTATCCGGGGACTTTTGGTCCGCCTCCCGAAGTCCGGCGAGGTATGGCCTGAGGAGGAACGGAAGCTCTGGCTCCAGCTGCTCGAAGGTAGTTTCAAACTCATCTACCAGGAGGGTCCTAAAACGAACTAGACGGCTGACCTCCGAGGTGTAGATTCCGATTCGCTTCTGGCTCTGCCCGGAGCGAAAGCAAGAACGCCGCCCGGTAGGCGGCGCTCTGCAGGCGAACGTCCCATAAAGGGGCGGTTTGGGGCCGTCTTTCCTTGGTCGGGGGGCGGCCCCCTTCTTTTTCTGCCAAGCGACAGAAGAAGCTCGAATCTCGCGTGTTTCACGTGAGACAAACAATGCGTACTTTTTCGTTATGCGTCAAACGCATGTCAAAAAAATTCTTTGCAAATCCGCGCATTAGCCGCCTCTTTGATGAGGCTAAAGAAGGATAGCGTCCGCATACGTTTCCCGTGAAACGCATAACTGAAACAAATGGCATGCTGCGGCTACTTTTCAGGTTGCCGCTTTTCGAGTGCTTTCACAGCTTCACCGATCTCGTGAATGAGGTGCTGTAGTGCGTCTACTTGGTTCTCGACCTTGGTGAGACGTGCTCGCAACCAATTGAGTTTTTCTCTGTCCGAGAAATCTTCCCAAGCTGACATGTTGCCCTCCGTTGTGGAGGCGTCATTCTGCAACCGAGGCCGCGCTTAATAAAGAGGCCGCCAACTAGGGCGGCCACTTTCTTCGCAATAGTCTGTCGGCGCGGGCGATTAGCTCTTTCGATTTTATGATTGACTCGTAAGAGGCGGCCACAGTGTCGTTTAATGAACGCGCTGCCTCGGCAATGCGGCGCTGTATTTCCGCAATCTCCGTCAAGAGAATTTGGTTGTCCGGCTGGGCCATGCGCGTTTCCCGTTGAAGGCGGGAGCACAATTGGTCTCTCAGCCACCGGCGCCTACGGCAAAGCCATCAGCCGATGATGGTGAACAGTGCGCTTGTGGGGCGGAGGTGTCGAGAGTTATTTCCCGTGCGGCGACCAGTCCCAAGTCGGCCTAATAGGCACCTCGACCTGAGCATCCAGGTCCCATCGATCGCCGTGTTTCCGCAGATATTCAATGACCGTCTTGGCGACCTCCTGCCGGTCCGAATCGGTCAGGACACCCTTACGCCCGTGGATTTTGCATTTGCCCAAGGCGAAGCAGATCGCCTCACTCAGAAGCTCCCCGCGCGTGAAATTCAAAACAGGCCACTCCTCAATTCAAACTAGGCCACTGGGGATCGAAACAGGCCAGTACCCACCGCCCGAAAAGAACATATTGCGAACGAGGAACAAATAGGGTACATTGCCTTTACATCAATTGATCCACGACGGCGGCGGCGACCCGCGTTGTCGGAGGTCCGAATCTTAGGCCATAAGGAGCGCGACAATGAGTCAGCCTGCCCTGCGTCTCGTCGAAGGATCGTCCATGGATAAGTCGAAAGCCCTCGCGGCCGCGCTGAGCCAGATCGAGCGCCAGTTCGGCAAGGGCTCGGTGATGAAGCTCGGCAAGAACGACAAGGCGATGGACATCGAGGCCATCTCCTCGGGCTCGCTCGGCCTCGACATCGCGCTCGGTATCGGCGGCCTGCCGCGCGGCCGCATCGTCGAGATCTACGGGCCGGAGTCGTCGGGCAAGACGACCCTGGCGCTGCACACCGTCGCCGAAGCCCAGAAGAAGGGCGGCATCTGCGCCTTCGTCGACGCCGAGCACGCGCTCGACGTGGTCTATGCGCGCAAGCTCGGCGTGAGCACCGACGATCTTCTGATCTCGCAGCCGGACGCCGGCGAGCAGGCGCTCGAAATCGCCGACACGTTGGTGCGCTCCGGCGCGATCGACGTGCTGGTGGTCGACTCGGTCGCCGCGCTGGTGCCGCGGGCCGAGCTCGAGGGCGAGATGGGCGACGTGCAGCCGGGTTCGCAGGCGCGCCTGATGAGCCAGGCTTTGCGCAAGCTCACCGCGTCGATCAACAAGTCGAAGACCATGGTGATCTTCATCAACCAGATCCGCATGAAGATCGGCGTGATGTACGGTTCGCCCGAGACGACGTCGGGCGGCAACGCGCTCAAGTTCTACGCCTCGGTCCGCCTCGACATCCGCCGCATCGGCGCGATCAAGGAGCGCGACGAGGTGATCGGCAACCAGACCCGCGTCAAGGTGGTCAAGAACAAGCTGGCGCCGCCGTTCAAACAGGTCGAGTTCGACATCATGTACGGCGAGGGCGTGTCCAAGATCGGCGAGCTGATTGATCTCGGCGTCAAGGCCGGCGTGGTCGAGAAGTCGGGCGCCTGGTTCTCCTATGACAGCCAGCGCATCGGCCAGGGCCGCGAGAACGCCAAGTCCTTCCTGAAGGAAAATCCGGACATGGCCGCCAAGATCGAAGCGGCGGTGCGCCAGAACTCCGGCGTGCTCGCCGAGGTGATCGTGACCGGCGAGAAGGAAGAAGACGACGACGAGGCCGATCCCAAGGATTGAAAGGGACAGGGCACCCCGCGCGATGTCGTCGATCCGACGTCCTCGCGCAGAGCCGGTCCGGACGGTGCAAAGGAGACCGCGGTCTCCGCTCTGACGCCGCCCGCGCCGGTCGAAGCGGTCCCGCAACCGCTTGGCCCGGAGTCCGAAAGTCCGTCGTCGTCGCAGGCGCCGATCACGCTTCAAGCGTCTCAGCCTGTCGATGAGGTTCCGGCGCCGCCGGAAGTGGACGTCGCGATGGCCGCCGCACCGGCGGACGTCGCCAACGATCCGAGCCCGAAACGGCCACGCGCCAAGGCAAAAGCGGCTGCCGAGCAAGCCGAGCCCGCGCGCAAGGCCGCTAAGGTCGAGCGGAAGGCCAAGGTCGCGCCAGCGGCCAAGGCCCCATCCAAGGCCGCGGCCCCCGCAAAGGCTGCGACGAAGAAGAAGGTCAAGGCCGGGCGGTGAGCCGTCCGTTCTTGAAGGTTCCGCATCATGTCCTGTCTCGCGTGACATGATGCGTTGCGCGTCTCGCCCCCGTCGGCACCCGGCTGCGTAAAGCGGCCGCCACCGAGGACGGGGGCGAAGGCGCGTCGGGGTGCGGCCGACATGCGGCGCGATGGCGTTTCGCGGCGGCAGCGGCAACAACCGCAAGAGCAACAACCGCGAGAGCAGCATCCGCACGAGCAGAACGCAGAAGCCCCGACGCGGGTGCAAGCACCCGCAGCGAAGGCACGGGACTTGCTAGCCCGATAGCTTTCTTTCTGCGGCCGGATCAAACGCGCCAGACGAAGCGCGGCCGGCCTCCTTTCGGGAGCTTCGAATCATCGTGTCACGCGCCATCCCCTTCGCATCTTTTGTCTCACGCCTCGCCGCCGTCGCCGTGCGCGCGGCGTTTCCGTCTCTCCTGGCGGCGTTCGCCGTTACAGCGGCCGCGCCATCGGCGCAGGCGGCGGATCTCGTGCCGTTCAAGGTGGTGCTCAATTTCCAAGCAGATGGTGCACTGAACGGCTTCTATCACGCGCTGGCCAAGGGCTATTACCGCGACGCCGGGCTCGACGTGACGCTCGATCATTCGAACGGCTCGGCCGATGCCATCGCGCGCGCGGCCGGCGGCCTCTACGACGTCGCGGTCGGCGACATCGCGACGCTCACCGAATTCACGCTGAAGAATCCGGACACCGCGCCGCGCGCCGTGTTCCTGCTCTACAACCGCTCGCCGCAGGCGGTCATTTCGCTGAAGAAGAGCGGCATCGCCAAGCCCGCCGATCTTGCCGGCCGCGTGCTCGGCGTCGGCGCGGCGGATGCGCCGTCGCGCATGTTCCCGGCTTTCGCCAATCTGGCCGGCGTCGATGTGTCGAAGATCGAACGGCGGCAGATCGCGCCGCGCGTGCGCGAATCCATGCTGATGGGCGGGCAGGTGGATGCCGTCACCGGCTTCGACTCCACCGTGTTCTTCAACCTGAAGAACAACGGCGTGAAATTCGATGAGGTGAACTTCATCTATTACGGCGACTACGGGCTCGACGTGTACGGCAACGCGATTCTGGCGAGCCGTGCGGCGCTGCGCGACAAGGCCGATCTCGTGCGCAAGTTCGTCGCCGCGTCGGCGCGCGGCTGGCGCGAAGCCATCGCCGATCCGCAAGGGACCATCATGGCGATGCGCAAGTTCAACGAAGTCGCGCCGCTCGAAAACGAAACCGAGCGTCTCGCGTGGGTCGGCCGCCGGCTGATCGCGCCGCCGGCCACGAAAGAGCAGGGCATCGGCTATTACGATAAGGCGCGGCTCGCGCTCAATCTCAAGCAGATCTCGCAGGCCTTCGGGCTCGACAAGGTGCTCACCGTCGAGGACATCTACGACGACCGCTTCCTGCCGCCGCGCGAGGAGCGGCTGGTGAAGTAGGAACGTCAGCCGCAGGCAAAGCGTCATCCCGGGTGAGCGAAGCGAGACCCGGGATCCAGTACGCCGCAGCGTATCGATAGGACACGGCGTACTGGATCCCCGCTTTCGCGGGGACGACAGCCGAAATCGTACTGCGCCGCCCGCGAGATCGTTACTCCGCCGCTTCGGTTCCTGTCGGATAAAGGCGCCGCACTTCCTCGCGCCGCTGCAGCCACCACGAATAGCGCTGCGGCAGCAGGTCGAGCGGATCGCCGGCCTGCAGCGTCTGCGCCGCATGCGCCGGCCAGTTCGGATTCCACATCATCTCGCGCGCCAGCGCGATGAGATCGCATTGGCCGGCGGCGAGATAGCCTTCCGCCTGCTGCGCCTCGGTGATCAGGCCGACGGCCATGGTCGGGATGCCGACGTCCTTCTTGATGCGTTCGGCGAAAGGCACGTGATAGCCCGGCACGCGCGGCACCACCGCGAGCGTCAAAGGCCCTTCGATGCCGCCGGACGAGCAATCGATCATGTCGACGCCGCGCGCCTTGAGTTCATGCGCGAGCGCCACGGTGTCGTCGAGCGTCCAGGCGCCGCCTTTGCCGTCGACGCAGGAGGCGCGGAAGAACAGCGGCCGGTCGGCCGGCCAGGCTTCGCGACAGGCTTCGATCAGTTCGAGGCAAAAGCGCATGCGGGCCGGACGATCGCCGCCATAGCCGTCGGTGCGGTGGTTGGTGATCGGCGAGAGGAACTGCTGGATGATGTAGCCGTGCGCGCCGTGGATCTCGCAGATGTCGAAGCCGGCATCGAGCGAGCGCTTGCAGGCGTCGACGTGCGCGGCGATGACGCGCTTGATGTCGTCGTGATCCATCTCGATCGGCACCATCGCGCCGGGCTTGAACGGAATGGGCGAGGGCGCATAGCCGCGCCAGGGCGCCTTGCCGGCCTTGGCATCGTCCTCCGACAGCGGCGAGAACCCGTCCCACGGCGCCTTGGTCGCCACCTTGCGGCCGGCATGGCCGAGCTGGATCGCCGACAGCGCGCCTTGATTGCGCAGGAAGTCGGTGATGCGGCGCCAGGCCTTGGCCTGCGCATCGGTGTAGATGCCGGGGCAGGAATAGGTCTTGCGCGCCTTCTCCTCGACCGATGTCTCCTCGACGAACACGATGCCGGCGCCGCCCATGGCGAACTTGCCGAGATGCACGAGGTGCCAGTCGGTCGGCTCGCCGTTGACGGCGGCGTATTGCGACATCGGCGAGACGACGATGCGATTGCGGGCGGTCAGGCCGCGCAACTTGAGCGGCGTGAAGAGCAGCGGATAGGCGGCAGTGTCGGACATGTTTTGGGATCGTTCACAGTTGACGCGGTGAAGCAAGAAAGCGGATGGGCATGCAAGTATCGGGCAAACGGGCGCGTTGTGCCGCCCGCCGCGCCGAAGAGCCCGGCCGCATTTTTGCATTTCTGCGGCCGTGGCGGTCCGGCAAAACCGGCGCCGGCGCAAGCCGGTGCGTCATCCTGTCCCGCGATCTTGCGCCAAGTGACCGTGCCACCGACATTTTCCCCGTCGGGCCATGGCAGACCCCATGCGCCCGTTTGAGAGGGAACAATGAACTACTTCCGTACTGCGCTCCTTTTGGCCGGCCTGACCGCCCTGTTCATGGGCGTCGGCTTCCTGATCGGTGGCCAGAGCGGCATGCTCTTCGCGCTGCTCATGGCCGGCGGCATGAACCTGTTCGCGTACTGGAACGCGGACAAG
Organism: Pseudolabrys taiwanensis; assembly: GCF_003367395.1. Lineage (NCBI taxonomy): Bacteria > Pseudomonadati > Pseudomonadota > Alphaproteobacteria > Hyphomicrobiales > Xanthobacteraceae > Pseudolabrys > Pseudolabrys taiwanensis. The sequence goes on from NZ_CP031417.1 coordinate 266,372, forward strand.
ATGGTGCTGTCGATGCACGGCGCGCAGGAGGTCGACGCGCGCGCGGCGCCTGACCTTTACGCGATGGTGGCCGAGCTGGCGCGCCGCGCCAATCTGCCGATGCCGCGCGTTTACATCATGGACAACCCGCAGCCGAATGCCTTCGCGACCGGCCGCAACCCGGAGAACTCGGCGGTCGCCGTCACCACCGGCCTTCTGCGCTCGCTCAACCGCGATGAGATCGCGGGCGTGATCGCGCACGAGCTCGCGCACATCGCCAACCGCGACACGCTGATCATGACGATCACCGCGACGATCGCCGGCGCTATTTCGATGCTCGGCAATTTCGCGCTGTTCTCGGGCCTGTCCGGCAACCGCGACAACAATAACGGCCTCGGCGTCATCGGTTCGATCGCGATGATGATCCTGGCGCCGCTCGCCGCCATGCTGGTGCAGATGGCGATCAGCCGCACGCGCGAATACGCGGCCGACAATCTCGGCGGCCAGATCAGCGGCGAGCCGATGGCGCTTGCCTCCGCGCTCGCCAAGATCTCGCAGATGGCGCACGCGGTGCCGAACGAGACGGCGGAAGCGAGCCCGGCGACCGCGCATCTGTTCATCGTCAACCCGCTGTCGGGCGAGCGCATGGACAACCTGTTCTCGACCCATCCGGCGACCGAGAATCGCATCGCCGCGCTCCAGCAATTGGCGACGGCCATGGGGCGTTCCTACGCGCGACCCCAGCCGCCGCGCAGTGCCCCCTGGGGCGGCAGCACGGCCGCGCCGGGCGGTCCCTGGGGCGGCGGTGGCGCGGCTCGCCGCTCCGGGCCGTGGGGCTAGGGCGCCGTGTCGTCGCCCGCGTAAGCGGGCGATCCGGTTTCGCTGGCACCGGAGATTGCAGGACGCCCCGCTCGGCCGGGCACGACGGCCGGGAGGCGCCGTCCTCCCTCGACTCTCGGTGCCCCCGCCGTTAAATAAGCCCCTGAAACATCAAGCCGGATGGGGATTTAGCCCCCACGGGCAGAGGGGGCTCGCGCTAGCGTATTACCGATGAGTGGCGTCAACGACATCCGCAGGACCTTCCTCGATTATTTCGCCCGCAACGGCCACACGCCGCTGCCGTCGTCGTCGCTCGTGCCGCGCAACGACCCGACCTTGATGTTCACCAATGCCGGCATGGTGCAGTTCAAGAACGTCTTCACCGGTCTCGAAAAGCGCCCTTATTCGCGCGCCGCGACGGCGCAGAAGTGCGTCCGCGCCGGCGGCAAGCACAACGACCTCGACAATGTCGGCTATACCGCCCGGCATCACACCTTCTTCGAGATGCTCGGCAATTTCTCCTTCGGCGACTACTTCAAGGAGAATGCGATCGAGCTCGCCTGGAACCTGATCACCAAGGAATTCGGGCTACCGAAGGACAAGCTCCTGGTCACCGTCTACGCCGATGACGACGAGGCGCACGGCCTGTGGAAGAAGATCGCCGGCTTCTCGGACGACAAGATCATCCGCATCGGCACGTCGGACAATTTCTGGCAGATGGGCGACACCGGTCCGTGCGGCCCATGCTCGGAGATCTTCATCGATCAGGGCCCCGCGTTGCAGGGCGGCCCGCCGGGCTCGCCCGACGAGGACGGCGACCGGTTCCTGGAATTCTGGAACCTGGTCTTCATGCAGTTCGAGCAGATCGCGCCCGGCAACCGCCAGCCGCTGCCGCGCCCCTCGATCGACACCGGCATGGGCCTGGAGCGCATTTCCGCGATCCTGCAGGGCGTGCACTCGAATTACGACACGGATCTGTTCCGCGCGCTGATCGAGGCGGTGTCGCATGCGATCGGCCGCGGTCCGACGCATGAGAACCGCGCGTCCTATCGCGTGATCGCCGATCACCTGCGGGCGTCCTCGTTCCTGGTCGCCGACGGCGTGCTGCCGTCGAACGAAGGCCGCGGCTACGTGCTCCGCCGCATCATGCGCCGCGCCATGCGCCACGCCGAACTGCTCGGCGCGAAAGACCCGGTGATGTTCAAGCTGGTGCCGGCGCTGACGCGCGAGATGGGCCAGGCCTATCCCGAACTTCTGCGCGCCGAAGCGCTGATCACCGAGACGCTCAAGCTCGAGGAAACGCGTTTCCGCGCCACGCTGGCGAAGGGCCTGTCGATCCTCGACGAGGCGTCGAAGTCGCTCACCAAGGGCGACATGTTCGACGGCGAGACGGCGTTCACGCTGTACGACACCTATGGCTTCCCGCTCGATCTGACGCAGGACGCGCTCAAGTCGCGTGGCATCGGCGTCGACATCGCCTCGTTCACCGACGCCATGGATCGCCAGCGCGCGAAGGCGCGCGCCTCCTGGGCCGGTTCGGGCGAGGCGGCGCAAGAGGCGGTGTGGTTTGCGCTGCGCGAGAAGTTGGGGGCGACCGAGTTCCTCGGCTACGAGACCGAGAGCGCCGAAGGCGTCGTCTCGGCCTTGGTGAAGGACGGCAAGGAGGTCGCCGAGCTGAAGAAGGGCGACACCGGCGTCGTCGTCATGAACCAGACGCCGTTCTACGGCGAGTCCGGCGGCCAGGTCGGCGACACCGGCGAGATGCGCCGCGACGGCGTGCGCCTCACCGTCACCGACACGCAGAAAGAAGCCGGCGATCTGTTCGCGCATATCGTCAAGGTGGAAGAGGGCACGGTGAAGGCCGGAGACCCGCTCCTCCTGGAAGTCGATCACGCGCGCCGCACGGCGATCCGCCAGAACCATTCGGCGACGCATCTCTTGCACGAGGCGCTGCGCCTCGTGCTCGGCGATCACGTGGCGCAGAAGGGCTCGCTGGTCTCGCCCGACCGGCTGCGCTTCGACATCTCGCATCCCAAGCCGATCACGGTCGAGGAGCTGGAGAAGGTCGAGGACATCGCCAACGAGATCGTTTTGCAGAATTCGCCGGTGACGACGCGGCTGATGGCGCAGGACGATGCGATCGCATCGGGTGCGCGCGCGTTGTTCGGCGAGAAGTACGGCGATGAAGTTCGTGTCGTCGCGATGGGCGAGCCGAACGGCAATATGATGGGCTGGTCGGTCGAACTGTGCGGCGGCACGCATGTGAAGCGCACCGGCGACATCGGCCTCATTTCAGTGCTGTCGGACTCCGGCGTTGCCGCCGGCGTGCGCCGTATCGAGGCGCTCACCGGCAAGGCGGCGCGCAAGTCGGCCAATCACCAGGTGCAGCTGCTCAAGCATGCGGCGGCCGAGATGAAGACGTCGGTGGAAGAGATGCCGGCGCGTCTCGCGTCTCTGCTCGACGAGCGCAAGAAGCTCGAGCGCGATCTGTCCGACGCCAAGAAGAAGCTGGCGATGGGCGGTGGCGGCAGCAAGGCCGCTGCGGCCGACGACGTGCGCAGCGTCGGCGATGTGAAGCTGCTGGCGCGCGCCGTGACCGGCATCGAGCTCAAGGACCTGCGCAGCTTGGCCGATGAGGGCAAGAAGCAGGTCGGCTCCGGCGTCGTCGCCATCGTCGGCCTGTCGGACGACGGCAAGGCCGGCATCGTCGTCGGCGTCACCAACGATCTGACGTCGCGCTTCAACGCGGTCGATCTGGTGAAGAAGGGCGCCGAGGCGCTCGGCGGCAAAGGCGGTGGTGGCCGGCCCGACATGGCCCAGGCCGGCGGCCCGGACGGCTCCAAGGCCGACGCGGCGCTGAAGGCGGTCGAAACCGCGCTGGGCGGTTAAAAGCGAAAGCGCCAGCCACGATCTCTCTTTCCCTCTCCCGCAAGGGGCGAGGGGAAGTGTGCAAGTGGCGAAGTCGTGCTAAACGCTGCTGACCGCCTCCCGCACAAACTTCACCCGCGTATCGACCGGTGCGCGGGGCACCTCCACCAATGTGTAGCCGAGCTCGGTATAGACACCGGCCATGGCCGCGTAGGTCCGCTCGGCGACATCCCAGGTCTGCCGCCGCTCGCTGTCGGTTGCATAGATCGCGCGCCACGGCGGACAGATGAACACCCGGGCCTGATAGGGATGCGCCCGCGCAGCGCGCCACATCGCCTCCGGGATAGGGATGCCTTCCAGCCGCAAATAGCCGATGACGTCCGGAATGCCGCGATCGCAGAACACCGGCTGCGGCGCCGTACGCAGCCGCGCGTAGCTCTCGGCGTCGTGCGCGAGCATGGCTTGTGCAAAGGCGAGCGGGTCGATCCAGGGCAGGGCAGTCCCGCCTTGGGCCTGCTCGGCCCGGATGACGTGCCGCCCGGCTTCCGGCGCGACGGCGAAGCCGGCATGGGCCAGCGCACCGATCAGGGTGGTTTTGCCGGCGCCCGGGCCGCCAGTCAGGACAAAAAGTTTCGGGGAGCACATTGCGATATCCAGGCTGTGTCGGGGAAAAAGTCGCGCGGCAAATTGCAGCGGCGGAACCGTTCTGGCACAGAACGGGATGCCGTTCGGCCCCGCTCCAGCGGGGACCCAAGACCAAGAAGAAACGGGGGGATTTTTCGCGCGCGTCCCGTCCGCACGGGCGCAGGCGGAAGATGAGGCCGGCGACTTTGTCCGCAATGTGATCATCGGATCCTGACCCGTGCTGCACGCCGAAAATCTCAAAGGCCTGATCGTCTTCCTCGTGGTGGCGGGCGTGATCGTGCCGCTGTTCCACCGTGCCCGGATCGGCACCGTGCTCGGCTTCCTCATCGCCGGCGTGGTGCTGGGGCCGCACGGGCTTGGCCGGCTCGAGGCGACCCATCCCTGGATCCACTACATCACATTCGACGATCCGCAGCGAAGCGAGGCGCTGGCGGAGTTCGGCATCATCATTCTGTTGTTTCTGCTCGGGCTGGAGCTGTCGCTGCAACGCTTCTGGCAGTTGCGCCGCTACGTGCTCGGCATCGGTTTCGCGCAGGTCGTCATCACCACGTCGGCGATCGGGCTGGCCGTGCGCTTTGCCGGCGGCGTGCCGCCCGCGGGCATCGTGCTCGGTCTCTGCCTCACGCTGTCCTCGACCGCCATCGTGATGCAGATCCTGGCCGAGCAGCATCGCGTCGCGCATCCGGTCGGACGCATCGCGCTGTCGGTGCTGCTGTTCCAGGACCTGATGGTGGTGCCGATCCTGTTCATCGTCGGCATGCTCGGCGGCGGCGGCGAAGCGCGCGCGAGCAGCATCTACGACCTGATCACGCCCTTTGCGGGCGCGCTCGCCTCCGTCATCGCCATTATGCTGGCCGGCCGCTTTTTGCTCGGGCCGCTGTTGCGTTCGGTGGTGAAGACCGGCAGCCGCGATCTCATCATGGCGCTGGCCTTGCTGATACTGGTCTGCGCCTCGGTAGCGACGGGCCTTGCCGGTTTGTCGGTTGCGCTCGGCGCGTTCCTGGCCGGCCTTCTGCTCAGCGAAAACGAAGCGCGTCATCACATCGAAGTCGACCTCGAGCCGTTCAAGGGTCTTCTGCTCGGGCTGTTCTTCATCACGGTCGGCACCAATCTCGACCTGTTCGTCATCGCCCGCGACATCGGCTGGATCCTCCTCGCCGTCGTCGTGCTTTTGGCGGGCAAGGCCCTCATTCTCTACGTCATCGCCCGCGCGTTCGGCGTGACGCGCACCGTCGCCGCCGAGGTGGCGTTGCTGCTGGCGCAGACGGGCGAGTTCGCCTTCGTCGTGCTCGGCGTCGCGCAGCAGCGCTCGCTGTTGCCGCAACGGCTTATCGTTGGCGCCATCGCCGTGGTCAGCCTCAGTATGATGCTGACGCCGCTCTGCGCCGCACTCGGACGCCGGTTTGGCGCGAAGCTGGTGATGGCCGATCACCTCGACGAAGCGCCGGGCCCCGATCAATCCGAAATGGAAAACCATGTCGTGATCGGCGGTTGCGGCCGCGTCGGTCAACTGATCGCCGAGGCTTTGGAGGCCGAGGGCATCCCGTATGTGTGTCTCGACCTCAATGGCGAGGCGGTTGCCCTGATGCGCAGGCAAGGCCGGCCGGCCTATTTCGGCGACGCTTGCCGGACCGAACTCCTGGAGAAGGTGGGCGCTCAGCGAGCGCGCGCGTTCGTCGTCACGCTCAACCGTGCGCGCGGGGCCGAGCGGATGGTGGTCGCCGCGCGGAAGATCAACCGCAGCGCCTTCATCTTCGCGCGCGCCGCCGACCCGACGCATGCGGCCCGGCTGATCAAGCTCGGCGCGTTCGGGGTCATTCCCGAGACGGTGGAAGCAGGCCTGCAGCTCGCGGGCCGCTTGATGGAAACACTGGATCTGTCGGACGACACGGTGGCGCGCCGCCTGTCGGATATGCGCGCGGCCGAAGTCGCCAAGCTCGATCGTGCCGAGGCCGGCGAGGCCTGAGCGGCGGATTGATCAAACGCAAGGATCGTCCGGCGTCGCGTCGCGTATAAGATCCTCTTTACGCGAACCACAGAGCGACGAACACGATGACGCGCGACCGGGTGAGGGATCTCCGCCGGCGCATCTATCTGATCCTGGAGCAGGGCGGCGTCGGCGACGGCGCCAGCCGCCTGGTCGACCGGCTGCTGATGGCGGTGATCGTCGTCAACCTCGTCGCCGTCGCGCTCGAATCCGTGCCGGAGTACAGCGAGCGCTATGGTGTCGTCTTCGGTCTGATCGAAGACGTATCGCTCGTCATCTTCACGGTCGAATATGTATTGCGGCTGTGGGCGGCGCCGGAACATCTGCCTTACCATCGCCTCGGCGCAACACGGGCGCGTGTGCGATACGCTTTGAGCGCGGCCGGCCTCGTCGATCTCATCGCCGTGCTGCCGTTCTGGTTCGCCTTCCTCGTGCCGAGCGAACTGCGGGTACTGCAGGTGTTCCGCATGGTGCGCTTCTTCAAGATCGCGCGCTATTCGCCGGCGATGCGCTCGCTGCTCGACGTGCTCTACCGCGAGCGCCGCGCGCTGATCGGCTGCGTCGTCATCACGCTAGGCACGGCGGTGGTCGCGGCGGCGGCCATGCATCTGGCCGAAGCGCGCGTGCAGCCGGACAAGCTCGGCACCATTCCGCAGGCGCTGTGGTGGGCGATCGTCACGCTCGGCACCATCGGTTATGGCGACGTCGTGCCCATCACGGTGGCTGGCAAGATCATCGCCACGGTCACCATCTTTCTCGGGCTAATCATGATGGCGCTGCCGGTCGGCATCATCGCCACGGCCTTCGCCGACGAAATCCATCGTCGCAACTTCATCGTCACCTGGGGCATGATCGCCCGCGTGCCGTTGTTCACCGAGCTCGACGCGGGAGAAATTGCGGACATCATGGAGCTGCTGCGCGCCGAGGTGGTCGAGACCGGCGATATCATCGTGCGCGCCGGCGATCCGGCCCATTCGATGTACTTTATCGCCGCCGGTGAAGTGGAGGTGGTGGTCCGCAAGGAGCATCTGCGGCTCGGTGTCGGCCAGTTCTTCGGCGAGGTGGCGGTGTTGCGCCGCTCGCGCCGCTCCGCGACGGCGACGGCGCTGACGCGCACCAACCTCCTGGTGCTCGATGCGCAGGACCTGCACGCGCTCATGGAGCGTGACCCGCGCGTCGCCGCGCGCATCAAGGACGTGGTCGAAAAACGGGTCGGCCATGAGATCATCGGCGCCAAGGGCGATCTCGTGACCGAAGAGATCAAGCGCCACGAGGGCAACATCGAGCCGGCCAAGAAATAGGGGAGGCTCCGCAGCGCTGTATCGCCGAAAGCGCGTCGAGCGCGCCGGTGCCATGTTGGACCGAAAAACAAAAAGGGCGCGGCGGCGGCCGCGCCCTTTCGGCTTCGGTTCGTAAGCGGCTTTACGCGGCCATCTCCTTCTTCAGGTTCGCGTCGATCTTGTCGAGGAAGCCGGTGGTCGAGAGCCATTTCTGCTCGGGGCCGACCAGGAGTGCGAGGTCCTTGGTCATCGAGCCGCTCTCGACCGTATTGATGCAGACCGTCTCGAGCGTGGCCGCGAACTTGGCCAGCGCTTCGTTGTCGTCGAGCTTGGCACGGTGCGCGAGGCCGCGGGTCCAGGCAAAGATCGAGGCCATCGAGTTGGTCGAGGTCTCGTTGCCCTTCTGGTGCTCTCGATAGTGACGCGTCACGGTGCCGTGCGCGGCTTCCGCTTCCACCACCTTGCCGTCGGGCGTCATCAGCACCGACGTCATCAGGCCGAGCGAGCCGAAGCCCTGCGCGACGGTGTCGGATTGCACGTCGCCGTCGTAGTTCTTGCACGCCCAGACGTAGCCGCCGGACCACTTGAGCGCCGAGGCGACCATGTCGTCGATCAGGCGGTGCTGATAGGTCAGCTTCTTGGCCTCGAACTTGGCCTTGAACTCTTCGTCGAAGATTTGCTGGAAGAGCTCCATGAAGCGGCCGTCATACTGCTTCAGGATGGTGTTCTTGGTCGAAAGATAGAGCGGATAGCCGCGGTTCAGCGCGTAGTTCATCGAGGCGCGGGCGAAGTCGATGATGGAGTCATCGAGATTGTACATCGCCATCGTGACGCCTGAGCCCGGCGCCTTGAACACTTCCTTCTCGATCACCTTGCCGTCGTCGCCGGTGAATTTGATCGAGATCGTGCCCGCGGTCGGAAACTTGAAGTCGGTGGCCCGGTATTGGTCGCCATAGGCGTGGCGGCCGATGACGATCGGCTGGGTCCAGCCCGGGACGAGGCGCGGGATGTTCTTGCAGATGATCGGCTCGCGGAAGATCGTGCCGCCGAGAATGTTGCGGATGGTGCCGTTCGGCGAACGCCACATGTCCTTCAGACCGAATTCCTTCACGCGGCCTTCGTCGGGCGTGATGGTGGCGCATTTCACGGCAACGCCGACCTCTTTGGTCTTGTTGGCGGCGTCGATGGTAATCTGGTCGTTGGTCTCGTCGCGCTTCTGAACGCTGAGGTCGTAATAGAGCAGGTCGATATCGAGGTAGGGATGGATCAGCTTGTCCTTGATGAACTGCCAGATGATGCGCGTCATCTCATCGCCGTCCATTTCGACGACGGGATTTTTTACCTTGATCTTCGCCATTTTAAGAAGCCACCTTTTGCGAGCCGGCATCGGAACCGTCGGGCCGACGGAAAATTCGGCGCGTTCACGAAAGACATCGCCGCCACGGCCACGATGGGCTCTATAGCATCGGCTTTCTTACCGTAAAAGGCGCACTGGCGTTTGGGTTTAAGTTGGATTCTAAGCGCTCGGCCGGGCGCAAAACGAAAGCGACCCGCCCGATGAGTTGATCATCGCGCGGGTCGTGGCTTGGAAGCCTTGCCGGCTGGCCGGGCGTTAGAGCGAATCGAGCGCCGCGTTGAGCGTGGCGCTCGGGCGCATCGCGGCCGAGGTCTTCTTCTGGTCGGGCAGGTAGTAGCCGCCGGTATCCACCGGCTTGCCCTGGGCGGCGAGCAGTTCGGCATTGATCTTCGCTTCTTCCGCCGTCAGCGTTTCCGCCAGCGGCTTGAAGCGTGCCGCGAGGCCGGAGCTGTTGTCGCGGCGGGCCAGCGCCTTGGCCCAATAGAGCGCCAGATAAAAATGGCTGCCGCGATTATCCAGCTCACCCACTTTGCGCGCCGGCGAGCGGTTATGCTCGAGGATCTCGCTGTTGGCCTCGTCGAGCGTCTCGGCCAGGACCTTCACGTCCTCGTTGCCGCTGACTTGCGCCAGATGCTCCAGCGAGGCGCCCAGCGCCAGGAATTCGCCCAGCGAATCCCAGCGCAGATAGCCTTCCTGCTTGAACTGTTCGACGTGCTTCGGCGCCGAGCCGCCGGCGCCGGTCTCGAACAGCCCGCCGCCCTGCAGCAGCGGCACGATCGACAGCATCTTGGCCGAGGTGCCGAGCTCCATGATCGGGAACAGATCGGTCAGGTAGTCGCGCAGCACGTTGCCGGTGACGGAGATCGTGTCCAGGCCCTTGCGAATTCGCTCGAGCGAGAACTTGGTCGCCTCGACCGGGGCCAGGATGCGGATGTCGAGGCCGTTGGTGTCCTCGTTCTTCAGGTACTTCTCGACCTTGGCGATGAGCTGCGCGTCGTGCGCGCGATTCTTGTCGAGCCAGAACACGGCCGGCGTGTTGGTCAGGCGTGCACGGCGCACCGCGAGCTTGACCCAATCCTGGATCGGCGCGTCCTTGACCTGGCACATGCGGAAGATGTCGCCGGCCTCGACCTTCTGGGTCATCAGGACTTTGCCATCCTCGGCCACCACGTTGACCGTGCCGTCCGTGGGGATGCGGAAGGTCTTGTCGTGCGAGCCGTATTCCTCGGCCGCCTGGGCCATCAAGCCGACGTTCGGCACCGAACCCATGGTCTTGGGATCGAACGCGCCGTTGGCCTTGCAGTCGTCGATGACGGCCTGGAAGAGCGTCGAGTAGCAGCGGTCAGGGATCGCCGCGATGCAGTCGTGCAGCTTGCCGTCCGGGCCCCACATCTTGCCGGACTCGCGGATCATCGCCGGCATCGACGCATCGATGATCACATCGCTCGGCACATGCAGGTTGGTGATGCCCTTGTCGGAATTGACCATGGCGAGGGCCGGCCGCTTGGCGTATTCGGCCTGGATGTCGGCCTTGATCGCCGCCTTCTCGGCCTCGGGCAAGGTTTCGATCTTGGCCATCATCTCGCCGACGCCGGTGTCGGGATTGACGCCGAGCTTGGCGAAGGTGGCGCCATGCTTCTTGAACACGTCGGCGAAGAACACCGAAATGCAATAGCCGAACAGGATGGGATCCGAGATCTTCATCATGGTCGTCTTGAGGTGCAGCGAGAACAGGATGCCTTCCTTCTTCGCCGCCTCGATCGCGTCGGCGTAGAACGCGCGCAGCGCCTTCGCGTTCATCACCGAGCAATCGATGACCTCGCCGGCCTGAAGCGGCACCTTCTCTTTCAGCACGGTGGTCTTGCCGCCGGCTTCCACCAGTTCGATACGGGCGTTCGTCGCGGCAGCCGTGGTGGTCGCGACTTCCGACCCGTAGAAGTCGTTGCCCGTCATATGCGCGACGCGGGTCTTCGAGTCCTTGCTCCAAGCGCCCATCTTGTGCGGATGGCTGCGCGCGTAGGCCTTCACGGCGCCGGCGGCGCGGCGGTCGGAGTTGCCTTCGCGCAGCACCGGATTGACGGCGCTGCCCAGCACTTTGCCGTAGCGGGCCCGAATTTCCTTGTCCGCCGGCGTCGCGTCGCTATCGGGATAGTTGGGGACGTCGTAGCCCTTGCTCTGCAGCTCCTTGATCGCCGCTTTGAGCTGCGGGATCGACGCCGAAATATTGGGCAGCTTGATGATGTTGGCTTCCGGCTTCATCGCCAGCTTGCCGAGCTCGGCGAGCTCGTCGTTGATCCTCTGCTCCGGCTTCAGCTTCTCGGGGAAGTTGGCGATGATGCGGCCCGTGAGCGAAATGTCCTTCAGCGTCACCTTTACGCCGGCCGCGGCCACGAAGGCCTCGACGATCGGCAGCAGGGAGAACGTCGCAAGGCCCGGCGCTTCGTCAACCTTCGTCCACATAATTTCGAGATTCGACATGCTTCACACCTCTGGTCGCCGTGCTTGATTGGGCCGACCGGAAACTGACCATCGATAGGCGCGGCGGAATGGCTTCCTCGGCCTTCAAATGAATTGTTCTCGGCGGAGACCGCCAGCCGGGAATCCGGCCAACGGGGGTTCGGCGCGCGCCCTATAGCATCCGCACCCGGCTCGTAAAAGCCTTGTCGGCTGGTACCAGATAAGCGCCGGCACGCCGCCGCTTGACGCCGGCGGCTGGCTTGGGCAGGGGCTTTCGCCTTCAGGGCATTTGCCCATTCGAGGAGCAGTGCATGCCCGGGGCCGGAACCGATAAGACCAGACGGTGGCTGGAGACGCCGGCGCCGATCGTCGTGCTGGTGGGCACCCAGATGGGGGAGAACATCGGTGCGGCGGCACGCGCGATGGCCAATTTCGGGCTATCGCGTCTGCGGCTGGTTAAACCGGTGCAAGGCTGGCCCAACGAGCGCGCCCGGGTGATGGCCGCCGGCGCCGACCGGGTGCTGGAGAACGCGACCATCCACGAGACGCTCGAGGACGCGGTGGCCGACTGCAGCTTCGTGCTCGCCTGTACCGCCCGCCAGCATGACCAGGCCAAGCCCGTGATCGGCGCGGACGCCGCCGCGAGCGAGATGGCGCCGCGCGTCGCCGGCGGCGAGACGGTGGCGTTGGTGTTCGGCCGCGAGCGCTACGGACTCGAGATGCAGGAGGTCGGTCTCGCGCACCGCATCATCACATTGCCGGTCAATCCCGCCTTCGCCTCGCTCAATCTCGCCCAGGCGGTGGTGATCCTCGGCTACGAATGGTTCAAGGCGGCCGGCGGCACGCTGCCGTTCACCATGCCGGAGAAGTCGCCGCCGGCGCCGCAACAGCAACTTGCGGCCTTCTTCCGGACATTGGAGAGCGAACTCGACCGGGTGGAGTTCTTCCGTCCGGCCGCCAAGCGCGATGTCATGCTCAACAACCTGCGCAACATCTTCTTGCGCATCGCGCCGACCGAGCAGGACATCCAGACGCTGCACGGCATCGTCGCGATGCTGGCGAAGGGGCGCAAAGGGCCGGCGCGCGGCGGCGTGCTCGATGCCGAGGAAGCCCAGCGTCTGCGCGAGGTAATCGCCGAGCATCGCGCCAACGAGCCGACGCCGACGCGCGGCCTCGCCAAGCTTTTGCGGCGCAATCCGACCGAGGCTGAACGCGTTCTGTGGCAAGCCTTGACGAACGATCGCCGTTTCGCCGGCCGCGAGTTCCGGCGGCAGGTGCCGGTCGGTCCGCATATTGTCGATTTCGTCTCGTTTCCGATGCGTCGCGTCATCGATCTGGTGCCGTCGTCCGAGTCGGACGAAGCGGCGCGCACGCGCGCGGAGAAGAACGTCTGGCTTAACGAGCATAATTACCGCGTCGTCGCCGTGAACGCGGAGGACGTCGAGCGCGATCTGCCGGCGGTGCTCGAGACGTTGGCGGCGACTCTCCCTTAGCACCGGCCAGCGCAGAGCCGGAGGGCGCATCGGTCGCCGCCGCGTCTCATGCGCGTTTGCGCGGCTTGTTCGCTATCGACGTTCTGCGACTGCAATTGCGAACGTTTTGCATTGATTGCCAAGATTTAATCGGTATCGCAGGCATTCGTTGCTGTGAATCAAGAAAAAGCCGCTTCGCCTTTGCTACTCGGTACGCAAAGGAGATGCGGATGCAGATTTTCAATAACCCGCAGCGTTACGGTGCCGTCGCCCAATGTCTTCACTGGTCCACCGCCGTCTTTGTCGTCCTCGCCTGGATGCTAGGGCAGACCGTCGACGATCTGCCGAAGGCCTTCGGCCTGTTCTCCCATATCTCGGCCGGATTGGCCGTGCTGGCTATCGTGGTCGTGCGGCTCATGTGGCGCCTTGTCGACGCGCCGCCGAAAGCCGAAGTCACGCCGTTCGGCATCTGGCTCGACCGGGCCGGGCGTGCCGCCCATGTGCTGCTGTATGCACTGCTGATCGCGGTGCCGATCGTCGGCATCGTCACGCAGTTCGGACGCGGAAATGCGCTGCCGCTGTTTGGCCTCGGTGAGATCGCCTCACCATGGCCGGCCGACCGCGCTTTCGCGCGCTCGGTGAAGGAAGTGCACGAGACTTTGGCGAACGCCTTGCTGATCGTCGCCGGACTGCACGCCGCGGCAGCGCTGGGCCATCACTGGCTTCTGCGCGACCGCACGCTCGTCCGCATGCTGCCTGGCTCGGCGCGCTGACGATCAGCCCTGCAAGACCTTGAGCGCGGCCGACGCGCTCTCGCGCAGGAAGCCGAGATCATTGCCGACGGTGACGAAGCGGAAGCCGCGCTTGGCCATCGCCTTGGCGCGCTCGGCATCGCGGCAGAAGATGCCCGGAATCTTGCCCGCTTTGTCGGCGGCCTCGCGGATGCGGTCGATGGCCGTTTCCACCTCCGGCGCGGTGATGTCCTGCGCCTTGCCGGCCGACAGCGAGGTCGACAGGTCGTAAGGGCCGATGAACAGCGCATCGATGCCCGGCGTCGCGGCGATCTCGTCGACATTGGCGAGGGCAGTCGGCGTTTCGATCATGGCGAAGGTGAGGGTGCCCTCGTTGGCTTCGCGCAGATAGTCGACCGGGACCTTGCGCCCTTGCAGCGCCATCGCCCGGTGCGGGCCGAAGCTGCGCTCGCCGACCGGCGGAAATTTCGCCACTGCGGCAAAAGCGCTCGCGTCCGTCGGCGTGTTGATCATCGGCGCGATGATGCCCTCGGCGCCGATGTCGAGCGCGCGCGAGACGAAGGCGAAATCATTGAGCGGTACACGCAGAACCGGCGCACTGCCCGCGTGGTTGATGCCGGCGATGGCGGCGAAGGCCGAGGCCACGTCCCAGAGCCCGTGCTGCACGTCGATGACGACGGCCGGAAAGCCCTCGCGCGCGATGCTTTCGGCAACGACCGGGGAGGCGAGATTGCTCCAGCCGGAATAAACGGTTTCGCCCGCGCGCAGGCGGCGGGCGAGCGAAAAGGGCGCCGTGGTCATGTGAAGGACTCAGCCGCTCTTCTTGATCTGCTCGACGGCCTGCGCCAGAAGCTCGGCCATCTTGGCGCGGACATCCTGCTCGGAGATGCTCTTCGGCTCCAGATCCTTGAGCACCTTGCGCACGACGTCGTTGTCGCCTTCTTCCTCGAAGTCGGCGAGCACCACTTCCTTGGCATAAGCCTCGGCATCGGCGCCGCTCTTGCCCAGGATACCAGCCGCCCAGAGCCCAAGGAGCTTGTTGCGGCGGGCCATGGCCTTGAAGCGCAATTCCTCGTCATGCGCGAACTGCTTTTCGAAGCCTTCTTCGCGCTTGTCGAATGTTGTGGTCATGCCGCCCCTTCCTTGCGATCGAAAAACCGCGTGCATAAGTAACTTTACTGCGGCTTTGCATATCGCCCGGCCAGCGTCAAGGCAACATCCCGGCGCGCGTTTGCGGCGAAATTGCGGAGTGGAAAACGTGAGGCCTGATCGATTGTGCTGCCCGGACCGTTGGGCTAGGTTGCCCGTGTGTCTGGACCGTCGCGCGGGAATCGCTGCCGGTCTGGCCCCGCCGCCGCGGATCTCGCTTAAGTCTTAAACAGGAGCCACGGCACCCCCGATGGACTTTCACAAACCACGGTATACTCCAATGAGCCGCCGTCGCCGCATTTATGAGGGCAAGGCGAAGGTCCTCTATGAAGGCCCTGAGCCAGGTACGTTGATCCAGCACTTCAAGGACGACGCGACCGCCTTCAACGCCAAGAAGCACGAAGTGATCGAAGGCAAAGGCGTTCTCAACAACCGCATCTCGGAATACGTCTTTCAGCACCTCAACGACATCGGGGTGCCGACGCATTTCATCCGCCGACTCAACATGCGCGAGCAGTTGATCCGCGAGGTCGAGATCATTCCGCTCGAGGTCGTCGTGCGCAACGTCGCCGCCGGCTCGCTGGCGACCCGCCTCGGCATCGAGGAAGGCACGCAGCTGCCGCGCTCGATCATCGAGTTCTATTACAAGAACGACAAGCTCAACGACCCGATGGTGTCGGAAGAGCACATCACCGCCTTCGGCTGGGCTTCGCCGCAGGAGATCGACGACATCATGGCGCTCGCCATCCGCGTCAACGATTTCCTCTCCGGGCTCTTCCTCGGTGTCGGCATCCGTCTCGTCGACTTCAAGATGGAGACCGGCCGGCTGTGGGAGAACGATGTCATGCGCATCGTCGTCGCGGACGAGATCTCGCCCGATTCGTGCCGGCTGTGGGACATCAAGTCGAACGAGAAGCTCGACAAGGACCGTTTCCGCCGCGATCTCGGCGGCCTCGTCGAGGCCTATACCGAAGTCGCCAAGCGCCTCGGCATTATGAGCGAGGGCGAGCGGCCGCAAGGCACCGGCCCGGTATTGGTGAAAGGCTGAGGACGAGCGATTCGTCGTCATTGAGCCGAATCCGCAAGGATGCTAACCGGGGGCCTTAACGGCCCCCGTTTTGCTTCTTAATTCCGCGTTGGGAACCCCGATGAAAGCCCGCGTTACCGTCACCCTGAAAACCGGCGTTCTCGATCCGCAAGGCAAGGCGATCGAGGGCGCGCTCCGTTCGCTCGGCATCGAAGGCGTCGCCAGCGTGCGCCAGGGCAAGGTGTTCGACATCGAACTCGAAGGCACCGCCGACCGCGCCAAGGCGGAGGAACTGCTCAAGCAGGCCGCCGACAAGCTTCTGGCGAACACGGTGGTCGAGAACTATAGTGTGCAGGTACTTGGTTAGGGGACTTAGCTCAAAGGTGCCCGATGGCCGAAGTGACCAACGAATTGATCTATGAGGTGCTGAACGCAGTCCAGGCGCGGCTTGCGCAGGTCGACGGCAAAGTCGACGAAGTGAAGCAGGAAATGCAGGCCGTCAGGACGCAATTGCAAGCGGGGCGCCAGGAAATGCTGGGTGTTCACCAGGAGCTCAGTGGCATCCATGCGACGCTTGTGCGCCACGAGCAACGCCTCGATCGTATCGAACTCCGCCTCGAACTGAGTGACGCTCCATCGCTATGAAAGCTGCTGTCCTCGTCTTCCCGGGAATCAATCGCGAGCGCGATATGGCGCGCACGCTCAAGCTGGTGTCCGGTCATGAACCGGCCATGGTCTGGCATGCCGAGACCGCGCTGCCGGCGGGCACAGATCTCGTCGTCGTGCCGGGCGGCTTCTCCTACGGCGATTACCTGCGCTGCGGCGCGATCGCCGCGCGCGCGCCGATCATGAAAGCGGTGCACGACTTTGCCGCCAAAGGCGGCCTCGTGCTTGGCGTCTGCAACGGCTTCCAGATTCTCTGCGAGTCCGGCCTGCTGCCGGGCGTGTTGATGCGCAACCAGCAGCTCAAGTTCATCTGCCGCGACGTTTATCTGCGCGTCGAACGTTCCGATACGCCGTTCACCCGCGGCTACAATGCCGGCCAGGTGATCCGCGTGCCGGTGGCGCATGGCGAGGGCAATTACATCGCCGACGGCGAGACCATCGCGCGGCTGGAAGGCGAGGGGCGGGTGCTCTTCCGCTATTCGTCGCCGGACGGTCTCGTCGATCCCAACTGGAATCACAACGGCGCCATCAACGGCATTGCCGGCATTCTCAACGATGGCGGCAACGTGCTCGGCATGATGCCGCATCCGGAGAACCACGTCGAAGCCATCGTCGGCTGCACCGACGGCCGAGGCCTGTTCGCCGGTTTGACCGATTATCTCGGCCAGGCGGCCTGACCGATCGTTGGCGTGCTGCCGGTAACACCGTCGTCGCTTTATCGTCACGAAAAACGCGTGCTTTTTCCTCTGGACGCCGCCGAAAAGGCTGTCTGGCAGCCGCCCCTATATATGCTAGGTGAACCGTCACCCTCCCGCCCCCGGCCCGGAACGACATGATTCCTAACACAGTGAAGATCACGCCCGAACTCGTCGCCGAACACGGCCTCAAGCCGGACGAGTACGAGCGCATCCTCAAGCTGATCGGACGCGAGCCGACATTGACGGAACTCGGCATCTTCTCGGCGATGTGGAACGAGCATTGTTCCTACAAGTCGTCCAAGGTGCATTTGCGCGGCCTGCCGACCAAGGCGCCGTGGGTGATCCAGGGCCCGGGCGAGAACGCCGGCGTCATCGACATCGGCGATGGGCTCGCCTGTGTGTTCAAGATGGAGAGCCACAACCACCCGAGCTACATCGAGCCGTACCAGGGCGCGGCGACCGGCGTCGGCGGCATCCTGCGCGACGTCTTCACCATGGGCGCGCGGCCGATCGCGTGCCTCAACGCGCTGTCGTTCGGCGCACCGTCGCATCCCAAGACGCGGCATCTCGTGTCCGGCGTCGTTGCCGGCATCGGCGGCTACGGCAATTCTTTCGGCGTGCCGACGGTCGGCGGCTCGGTGCGCTTCCATTCGCGTTATGACGGCAACTGCCTGGTCAACGCCATGGCCGTCGGCATCGCGCGGGCCGATCAGATTTTCTATGCGGCCGCCTCCGGCGTCGGCATGCCGATCGTCTATCTCGGCTCGAAGACCGGACGCGACGGCATTCATGGCGCGACGATGGCCTCGGCCGAGTTCGGCGCCGACGCCGAGGAGAAGCGTCCGACCGTGCAAGTCGGCGATCCCTTCTCGGAGAAGCTGCTGCTCGAGGCCTGCCTCGAGATCATGGCCAAAGGCTGCGTCATCGCCATTCAGGACATGGGCGCGGCGGGCCTGACATCGTCGGCAACCGAGATGGGCGCCAAGGGCGATCTCGGCGTCACGCTCGATCTCGACAAGGTGCCGTGCCGCGAAGAGGGCATGACCGCTTACGAGATGATGCTCTCGGAAAGCCAGGAGCGGATGCTCATGGTGCTCAAGCCCGAGAAGGAGCAGGAAGCCGAAGCGATCTTCCGCAAATGGGGGCTCGACTTCGCCGTCGTCGGCGAGACGACGCCGACCAAGCGCTTCGTCGTCAAGCACCAGGGCGAGGTGATGGCCGATCTGCCGATCATCGAGCTCGGCACCGAGGCGCCCGAATACAAGCGGCCTTTCGTCAGTCTGGCCAAGCTCGAAGAGATCGAGGCCGATACCGTGCAGGCGCCGGTCGATACGATCGAGGCGCTGGAGAAGCTGATCGCTTCGCCCGACCTCTGCTCCAAGCGCTGGGTGTGGGAACAGTACGATCACGTCATCGGCGGCAACACGGTGCAACGGCCGGGTGGCGATGCCGCGGTCGTGCGCGTGGAGGACGGGCCGAAGGGCTTGGCGTTCTCGACCGACGTGACGCCGCGTTATTGCGAGGCCGATCCGTTCGAAGGCGGCAAGCAGGCGGTCGCCGAATGCTGGCGCAACCTCACGGCGGTCGGCGCCAAGCCGCTCGCCATCACCGACAACCTCAACTTCGGCAATCCTGAAAAGCCCGAGATCATGGGCCAGTTCGTCGGCTGCGTGCGCGGCATCGCCGAGGCGTGCAAGGCGCTCGACTTCCCGGTCGTCTCCGGCAACGTCTCGCTCTACAACGAGACCCACGGCCGCGCGATCTTGCCGACGCCGTCGATCGGCGGTGTCGGTCTGCTCGAAGACTTCACCAAATCGGCGACGCTCGCGTTCAAGTGTGAGGGCGAGGCGATCCTGCTCATCGGCGAGACCACTGGGTGGCTCGGTCAGTCGATGTATCTGCGCGAAATCTGCGGCCGCGAAGAAGGCGCGCCGCCGCCGGTCGATCTGACTGAAGAGAAAGAGAACGGCGATTTCGTGCGCGCGCTCATTCTCGACGGCATGGTCAGCGCGGCGCACGATCTGTCGGATGGCGGCTTGCTGATTGCCGTCGCCGAGATGGCAATGGCCGCGAACATGGGCGCGGTGCTATCGGCCGCGCCGAACGACGTGCCGGCCCACGCCCATTGGTTCGGCGAGGATCAGGCGCGTTATGTGGTTACCGTGCCGAAGGACAAGGTCGAAACGGTGATCGAACGCGCCAGGGCGTCGAGCATGCTGGTGTCACGCATCGGCGTTACCGGCGGCGAAGCACTCGTGCTCGAAGGCGAGCGGCCGCTGCCGGTCGCCGATCTCCGGCAGCAGTCCGAGCATTGGCTACCGGCCTATATGGCCGGCGAGGTCTACGACGCCTGAGCGGCCAACGCGCTCGCATCACTGCTGATTACGCTCCATCACGCGGCGCAGAATGCGGCCGGCTGGCGTGATGCCGGGCGGCAGCGGGCGGCGTTCGGCCGTGGGTGCCGCGGCGGCAGGCGCGCCGGCGCTGGCGGCGGCGGGCATCGAGTCGGCGATGTCGGCGAGCGAGGTCTTGCAGTCAGGCGTCAGGCGCGCGGCGTTGCTTTGCAGACAGCCGATCGCTTCCGCGCCGCCTGGCTGCACGCCGCGGCAATAGCGTGTGAAGTCGCCCCGGCAGGTGAACTTGACCGCCTTGAGCTGCTGCGGCGTCGGTCCAGCCGCGGGTGCGGCCGTTACGGCGGGTGTCGTTGCCGCCACCGTCGCGGAAGCTGCGGCTGCTGCGCCACCGATGGCCGCCACCGCCTGCTTGCAGGCCGGCGCCAACGTGCCTGCGTTGCGCTGCAGGCAGGTGAGGGCGTCCTTGCCGCCGGGTGTGACGCCCGTGCATTTCGCCATGAAGTCGGAGCGGCAGGCCTGCTTGATCGCATTCTGCTGCGCTGCTGTCGGCGCTGCGGCAACCGGAGCGGCCTTCGGCGCAGCCGCGGCAGCAGCCTTCGGTGGGGCGGCGGGCACAGGCGCTGACGGGACGGCGACCAGTTGCGGTGTCGCGGCTGGCTGTGGGGCTGATTGCGGGGCAGGAGCGGGCGCCGGAGCGGGAGCGGCCTCGACGGCCTTCGGCGCAGCCGGCGGCGGCAATGTCGCGCTCACGGCCGAGTTGCAGGCGGCGGACAAGCCATTGACGTTCTTCTGCAGGCATACGAGGGCGTCCTTGCCGCCCGGCGTCACGCCGGAGCACTTGGCCATGAAGTCCGAGCGGCAGTTGGCCTTGATCGCGCTCTGCTGCTCGGACGTGACCTGTGCCTGTGCGCTCAATGTCAGCGCCAGCGCCCCGACAACCGTGGCAATCGGTAGCAGCACTTTATGAGCCTGGTTCCGCATGATCATTCCCCCCAATCCTGCATGACGAATGGCATCAGCGCGCGCTTAGCGTGAAAAGCTGTGACGCATCGCGTTGAAGGGCATGCTAGAGCGCCGCGGGATATTGTCAGCCGTAAAAATTTGGGCGCAAATTAATGCTTAGCAGAGGCACGGATTCGCGCTTTATGGGGTCCGCGGCCTTTAGGAGAACATAGAAATGGCGATGGATGCCCGCGAAATCGAGCGGCTGATCAAGCAGAGCATGCCGGACGCGCAGGTGACCATCCGCGATCTCGCCGGTGATGGCGATCACTACGCGGCAACGGTAATTTCCTCGGCCTTTAAGGGTAAAACCCGCGTCCAGCAGCACCAGCTCGTCTACCAGGCGCTGAAGGGCCAGATGGGGGGCGTGCTGCATGCGCTGGCCCTCCAGACCGCCGCGCCGGACGCCTGACCATGAGCGGCGGACACGGCGTCCGCCTGCTGGCGCCCGAGGGCGCGATCAACCCGACCGGCACCTGGAGCGTTGGCGCCCGCGCTGGGGACTTCGTTTACGTGGCGGGCATGCGCGGCATCGACCCGGCAAGCAACCGGCTGGTCGAGGGTGCCGAGGCGCGGGTGCGGACCGCCTTCGCCAATATGCGGACGATTGCCGCATCGGAGGGGGCGGGCCTGGCCGACTGTGTCCGGCTCGTCGTCTATGTCACTGATATGGCTGGCATAAGACCGCTGGTGAACCGGGTCCAGGAAGAGCTGTGGGCCGGCGGACCTTACCCGCCGCGCACCATCGTGGAGGTCACGAGGCTCAACCAAGACGATATCGTGGAGGTCGAAGGGACCTTCTACGCCCCACAAAATCGTTGAGCTGCAGTGCTTGGCGGTGTTTGGGGTGGCGGCGGAATCTGCGCTACATATATCGCGAACAGGCGGTGAAACCCCGCGCCGACCGCGCGGCGGCGCCCAACGGGATTAAAATCATGAGCATCGAGCAATTCATCGATAACGAAGTGAAGAACAACGACGTGGTGCTGTTCATGAAGGGCACGCCGCAGTTCCCGATGTGCGGTTTCTCGGGCCAGGTCGTGCAGATCCTCGACCATCTCGGCGTCGCCTATAAGGGCCTCAACGTGCTTGAGTCCGACGATCTGCGGAACGGCATCAAGGCCTACTCGAACTGGCCGACCATTCCGCAGCTCTACGTGAAGGGCGAGTTCGTCGGCGGCTGCGACATCGTGCGCGAGATGTTCCAAGCCGGAGAATTGCAGGACGTGTTCAAGGACAAGGGCGTCGCGGTCCGTCAGGTCGCCTGAGCGTCCCCGCCGCCACAATAAGTTGAAAACGCCGTCGCGGAACGTCCGCGACGGCGTTTGTTTTCTTTTGCGTCACCGAATCAACCGCTCCGGTGCTTCGAACCACTGCGTCAAAGCTTGTGTGACGGCGCGGATCGGCGCTGACATGTTCATGTCAGTATGCGTGACAAGCCAGAGATCGCGCGTCAGTGTCTCGGTACCCTTCACCGCGACCAGGGCTTTGTCGTTTGCCGCCATGAAGTCCGGCAGAAGGGTGAGGCCGGCACCGGCGCGCGCGAGCGCCTGATGAATTTCCAGCATCGGCGAGGCAAAGCCCGATGGCTTGCTGCCGCCCGATCGATCGACTAGTCGCTGCAGAGGCGACTGCTGCATGGCGCCAATATAACCGATATAACGCCGCTCCTTGCGCTTGGCGGCCTTGAGATAATTAGGCGCCGCGTAAAATCTGAACACCATCTCGGCGATTTTCCTGATCGTGAGGTCGCCCGCGGTCGGACGGCTCAGCCGCAAGGCGATGTCCGCCTCGCGCCGGTCAAGCGAGGCCTCGCGCAATTCGCCGTGCAGGTGAATTGCGAGGCTTGGATGCTTGTCGCGTAGCGCGACCAATGGCGGTGCGAGTAGCGCCGCGGCAAGCGCCGGTGGTGCGCTGATCGTGACCGTGCCGCTCAGCGTCGCGCGGGCTCCCGATGCAGTGCGTCGCGCAGCTTGAGTTTCCTGCTCCATGCGCGCAGCGATCGCGGCAATGCGCTCGCCGTCGGGGGTCAATGTGAGCCGCCGTGCGCGGCGATCGACCAGTTTGAGGTCGAGTTCGGCTTCAAGCGCGGCGATGCGTCGGGCGACCGTTGCATGTTCGACGCCGAGCATGCGGGCCGCGGCAGACAGACTGCCACCGGCGGCAAGCGCGGCGAAATAGCGAAGATTGTCCCAGTCCATTGTCGCGCAGACCGTCTGTTAAAATATTCACATACGATGCTAAATAATAAGCAATTTCCGACCACCTTGCCACCTGCCATTTTGGACTGACAACGGAGAGTTCTTATGGGCAAGGCAGTGCAAATGATTGGCCCGGGCGGCGTCGACAGGCTCGCCCTCGTCGATGCTCCTGAACAGATGCCGGGGCAGGGGCTGGTGCGTATTCGGCACGAAGCGATCGGGGCCAATTTCATCGATATCTATCACCGGACGGGACTTTATCCTCTGCCTTATCCCGCCGTGCTCGGCATCGAAGGCGCCGGCGTTGTCGAAGCTGTTGGAGATGACGTGACGGAATGGCGCGTCGGCGATCGGGCTGCTTATGCAGGTGCGCCGGTCGGTGCTTACGCAACGACGCGGTTGCTGCCGGTAGCGCGGTTGGTTCGCCTGCCGGACGACGTTGCTGCGCGCACAGCAGCGGCGACGATATTCAAAGGCCTGACGGCGCATATGTTGCTTACCGAAACCTATTGCGTCAGCGCGGGCGATATATTGCTTGTGCACGCCGCGGCGGGTGGGCTCGGCGGCCTGCTGGTTCGGTGGGCTAAGCATATCGGCGCGACGGTGATTGGCACGGCGGGTTCACCCGCCAAGGCGGCAGTGGCGCGGGCTCATGGCGCCGATCACGTCATTGTCGGTCGCGATGCCGATATCGTCGCGGAGGTCGGCAAGTTGACTCAGGGGCGGGGCGTCGATTTTGCGATCGACGGCATTGGCGGCGACATGCTGCGCCAGACATTGGCTTGCGTGCGCCGCTTTGGCACTGTGGCGAGTACCGGGCAGGCGGCTGGGCCTATTCCGCCGCTCGATCTTGAAGAGCTTGGCCCGGTGCGGTCGCTGTCGCTCGCCCGCCCGAGCATCATGGGCTACACGGCGGACATGGACCGCTATCATCGCGCCGCGCAAGCGCTCATGGCCGTTATGCGCGCTGGCATCGTTGCCGACATCGGCGGCGAATATCCGCTCGCTCAGGCTGATCGCGCGCAGGCCGATCTTGAAACGGGCCGGACGACCGGGAGCCTCATCCTTTTGCCGTAGCATCGAAGGTGCAGCAGAGAGGCAGCCACCGAGGACAGCCTCTCTGATGCTGTTGCTTGCGAATTAGTTCGCCTTCACTGCGATGCCATTTAGCGCCGTCATCGCGTCATCCGGCAATACGAGGTCGGCCGCCGCGAGATTCTCGCGCAGATGCGCGACCGACGACGTGCCGGGGATGAGCAGGATGTTCGGCGAGCGGCGCAGCAGCCAGGCGAGCGCGACCTGCATCGGCGTCGCGTTCAGGCGCTTGGCGACATCCGACAAGATCGATGACTGCAGCGGCGAGAAGCCGCCGAGCGGGAAGAACGGCACATAAGGGATGCCGTCGCGGGCGAGATCGTCGATCAATTTGTCGTCGCCGCGATGCGCGACGTTGTACTGGTTCTGCACGCAAACGATCTCGCAGATCTTGCGGCCTTCGGCGATCTGGGTCGGCGTGACGTTGCTGAGACCGATGTGACGGATCAGCCCCTTGCGTTGCAAATCGGCGAGCACGGTGAGCTGCGGCTCGATCGAACCTTCGGCGGGCCCATGCACATCGAGCATGCTGCGGAAGTTGACGACCTCGATGGCGTCGATGCCGAGGTTGCGCAGGTTGTCGTGCACGGCTTGCGTCAGTTCTTCCGGCGACATCGCCGGTATCCAGGACGCGTCGGCGCCGCGACGGGCCGAGATCTTGGTGACGATGACGAGATCGTCCGCATAGGGGTGCAGCGCCTCACGGATGATCTGGTTGGTGACGTGCGGCCCGTAGAAGTCGCTGGTGTCGATGTGGTTGACGCCGGCGGCAACGGCCTCGCGCAACACCGCGCGAGCGGCGGTCGGGTCCTTCGGCGGCCCGAACACGCCCGGGCCGGCGAGTTGCATCGCGCCGTAGCCGAGCCGCCGCACGGTGTGACCGGCGAGCTTGTAGGTGCCAGCTTTGTCGATGGTGGTCATGGGTCTATCTCCCTTTGAAGAGAGACCGGACATAGTGTGTTGCCCGCTTTACGATAATCCGGCACAATCGGCACAGGTCGTGCGGAATTTAGGACAATGCAGGCGGACCTGGCCGATCTCAATGCTTTCGTGGCCGTGGCGCGGGCCGGCGGCTTTCGTGACGCGGCGCGCGTCAGCGGCGTCAGCGCCTCCGGCCTGAGCGAGGCGGTGCGGCGGCTCGAGGCGCAGCTGGGCGTCCGGCTCTTGAACCGGACGACCCGCAGCGTCGTGCCAACCGAGGCGGGACGGAGCCTGCTGGATCGCCTAGGGCCCGCCCTGAGCGAGGTGGAGGCCGCGCTCGATGTCGTGAACACCTTCCGCGGCCGGCCGGCGGGCACGCTCAAGCTCAACGTGCCGGTGAGTGCGGCGCGTCTGGTGCTGCCAAGCATCGTGCCGGCGTTTCTTGCCGCCTATCCCGACATCCGTCTCGAGGTGATTGCGGAAGAAAGCTTCATCGACGTGCTGGCGGCCGGCTGCGACGCCGGCATCCGCTACGACGAGCGGCTGGAGCAGGACATGATCGCCGTGCCGATCGGGCCACGCGTTCAGCGTTTCGCCCTGGCCGGGGCGCCAGCCTATTTCAACCGCCGCGGCCGGCCCGCACACCCGCGCGACCTGCTCGGCCATGCATGCTTGCTCGGCCGTTTCGCCGGTAAAGCGCCGCCGCCGTGGGAGTTTGAGCGCAACGGTGAGACGGTGCGGATTGCGCCCGATGGCCCGTTCATGGTCACGCTTGGCGGGGCGACCGATCTCGCCGTCGACGTGGCGCTCGCGGGCACCGGCATCATTTATATGTTCGAGGATTGGCTGCGACCGCATTTCGAGAGCGGCGCACTCGAGCCGGCGCTGGAAGAGTGGTGGGAAAGCTTCTCCGGCCCGTTCCTCTATTATCCCGGCCGGCGTCTCGTGCCGGCGCCGCTGCGCGCCTTCATCGATTTCATCAAGACGACGGCTGCGACGGCGAGGTGAAAAGCAAAAACCCCGCCTTTTGGGCGGGGTTTCCCTGTCTCGCAGCGCTGCGATGACGTTCGATCAGCGCGAATAGTATTCGACCACCAGATGCGGCTCCATCTGGACCGCGTAGGGCACGTCCGTGATCGTCGGCACACGCGCCAGCTTGGCGGTGAGCGTGCCGCCGTCGACTTCGATGTAGTCCGGCACGTCGCGCTCGGGCAAAGCCTGCGACTCGATGACGATGGCGAGCTGCTTCGACTTTTCCTTGACCTCGATGACGTCGCCGATCTTCACCCGGTAGCTCGGGATGTTGACGCGGCGGCCGTTCACCTTGACGTGGCCGTGGTTGACGAACTGCCGCGCGGCGAACACGGTCGGCACGAACTTCGAGCGGTACACGACCGCGTCGAGGCGGCGCTCGAGGAGGCCGATCATGTTGGCGCCCGAGTCACCCTTCATGCGGATGGCTTCGTCGTAGATGGCGCGGAACTGCTTCTCGGAGATGTTGCCGTAGTAGAAGCGGAGCTTCTGCTTGGCGCGCAGCTGCACGCCGTAGTCCGAGAGCTTGCCCTTGCGGCGCTGGCCGTGCTGGCCGGGGCCGTACTCACGGCGGTTTACCGGGCTCTTCGGACGACCCCAGATGTTCTCGCCCATCCGGCGGTCGATTTTGTACTTGGATTCTGCGCGCTTGGTCATCGCGTCCTCGCGTTTGTTAGAGCGTATTGGGTGAGGAACCGCGCCCTCCTTTGCCCCGGGTCACCCCGGTGCCGACAGGAAAAGCCTCGTAAGCGCAAGGCCTTACCACGGGTCGCGAAACGCCGCGCGGGCCCTTAAGGCCCGCGTGACGAGGGGCTATCTAGGGAAAAGCGCCCGCAGAGTCAAATACTTCCCACCGTCCATGTACGGTATGTCGCTCGGAGCGCGAGGCAAGGCAACAATGTTCGACATTTCCCACCAGGCGATCGCCACCTTCCTGCAGGTCATCATGATCGACCTGGTGCTGGCCGGCGACAATGCGGTGGTCATCGGCCTCGCCGCGGCCGGGCTGCCGCGCGAGAAAAGGCCGCGCGCCATCCTGATCGGCATTGCGGCGGCGACGGTGCTGCGCATCGCCTTCGCCGGCATCGCGCTGCGCCTCCTGGAAATCGTCGGCCTGGTCTTTGCCGGCGGCATCCTGCTGCTGTGGGTGTGCTGGAAGATGTGGCGCGAGCTGCGCGGCCCGGGCAAGGACGACTGCGAGGCGGCGCTCACGAACGGTGACGCTAATGTGCCGAAGAAGACGCTGGCGCAGGCGGCCTGGCAGATCGTCGTCGCCGATCTGTCGATGTCGCTCGACAACGTGCTGGCGGTGGCGGGCGCCGCGCGCGAGCATCCGCTGGCCTTGTTCTTCGGTCTTGGCCTGTCGATCCTCTTGATGGGCATCGCCGCGAGCTTCATCGCGCGGCTGCTCAACCGTCATCGCTGGATCGCTTATATCGGCCTCGCCATTATCTTCTATGTCGCGCTCGACATGATCTGGCGCGGCTTCTGGGAAATCGAGGCGCAGGCGTTCTAAAAACCGAGCTTGGCGAGGCCGGCCATGAACGGCGGTGTCTTGCCTGAGGTGAGCACGATGCGCGCGGGCGGTGCCGGTTCGCTCGCCGCCGGGCGGTCGCGCAACAGGTCAGAGACGCGGCGCGCGATCGCCGGCGCCGGATCGAGCCATTCGACCGGCCACGGGGCCACGGCGCGGAAGCGCCGCGTGAGCAACGGATAGTGCGTGCAGGCGAGCACCACCGTATCGGTGCGCCGCTCCTCCTTGTCGACAAAGCAGGGCGCGATCTCGGCGGCAATGTCGTCGTCGCTCACCGGTGCGCCGGCAAGCTCCGCTTCGGCAAATCCGGCGAGCTTGCCCGAGCCGACCAGCACGACATCGCAACCATTGGCGAACTCGCGGATGAGCGCGCGCGTGTATTCGCGGTTCACCGTCGCCTGCGTGCCGAGCACAGCGACACGCTTGGTCTTCGACTGCGCGCAGGCCGGCTTGATCGCGGGCACCGTGCCGACGAAGGGCACTTTGAAGCGCGCGCGCAAAGCGGGGAGCGCGATGGTCGAGGCGGTGTTGCAAGCGATGACGACGAGATCGGGCGCGTAGTCGTCGATCGCCTTGCCGATCACATCGACGATGCGCGCGACGAGCACATCCTCCGACTGGGCGCCGTAGGGAAAGAAGGCATCGTCGGCGATGTAGACATAGCGCGCATCGGCGCGGGCGGCCTTCACCGCGCGGAAGACGGTGAAGCCGCCGACACCGGAATCGAACACCAGGATTGTGAGCGGGCGGGCGGCTGTCATCGACGGCGTCAGCGGATCGGGAGGCGGCAGCATGACCTGACTGTTGCGGCGGAACGGTGACGAAGAGTCGCAGCCGGAACGGGCGGCCGCAGCCGTTCTCTCCAGGAGTGGGGCGCAATCATGAATATGGGATTAGCACATGCAGCTTAAACATTTCTCGCTCGCCGCCGGACTTTTCCTGGCCTCCGCCGGGGCCGCTGCAGCGGCGCCTGCTGTGGTCACCGGTGATCTCAACCTGCGCGCGGGACCGGGCACCAACTACGCCGTGGTCAACACGATGCCGGCGGGTGCGAGCGTGAACGTGCTCGGCTGCCGCGGCTCGTGGTGCCGGGTGGCGTGGGGCGGTACCCGCGGCTTTGCCAGCCGCAGCTATCTCGACGGCATGAGCCCGGTCTACGCGGCAGAGCCGCCGCCGGTGATCGTCGCGCCGCCGCCGATGGTCGGCTTTGGTGTCGGTTGGGGCGGTGGCTGGCACCGCGGCTGGCATGGCGGACATCACCACCGTCACCATGGATGGCATCACCGGCGCTAGGCGCCTCCACGGATAAACGATCAGCCGCCGGCGCGGTCCGCTGCGCCGGCGGCATCTTGTTGCCGTCCGGATGAAGGCGGGTTAGCGCGCGGCGCGCGCGAGCAATTGCCCCAACAGCAGCAGCCCCTGCGGCCACAGGCCGAGCCGAGAGGCGGAATTGATGTGGCCGAGCTCGCCGGCGTTGCAGAAGTCGGCGCCCCAGGCTGTGGCGAAGTGTTGCGCGCGGGCGATGGTGACGAAAGGATCGTCGACGCTGGCCACCACCAGCGACGGCACCGGAAACGGCTTGAGCGGCATCGGCGCGAAGTCGCGGGTCGATGGCGGCGTATGCGTATCGGACTCGATGTCGGACGGGGCGGCCAGAAACGCGGCGACGACACGGCTCTTGTTGCCGCGCGCCGCCCAGTGCGCCGCGAGCGAGCACGAGAGGCTATGGCAGATCAGTACCGCGGGCCGCGTGCCGTTGGCGATGGCGGCATCGAGCCGCGGCAGCCATTCGGCGAGTTTCGGATTGTCCCATTCGTCCTGCAGCACGCGGCTGGCGTTGCGAAACGCCATGCACCAGTAGGACTGCCAATGGTCGACGCCGGAATTCGACAGGCCGGGCAGTACCAGGAAGTCGTAAGCGTCGGTGGCGTCGCGCATGGTTACACCAGCTCCAGCGGCCGATGCGGTCCTTCGGGTGGTTCGACGCGGATGGTGTCGCCGGGTCGGACGTCGCCGCCGACCAGAACGATGCTCATGATGCCGGTTTTGCGCACCAGCTTGGGGCCGCTCTTGTCGAGCGTCGCATGCAGCAACCCCTTCTGGAAGTTGTCGATCTGATAGCAAGGATTGCGCAGGCCGGTGACTTCGATGACCGCCTCGTCGCCGAGATGCAGCTTCGTCCCGGTCGACAGGTCGAGCAGGTCGATGCCCTCGGTGGTGACGTTTTCGCCGAGATCGCCCGGCTTGACGTCGAAGCCCTTGGCCCGCACTTCCTCGAACAGCTCGGTGTGCATCAGGTGCACTTGTCGCAGGTTTGGCGCATCGGGATTTTTGCGGGCGAGAAAGAGGTGCTTCACCTTCTCGCCCATGTGCGCGTCGCCTTCGACGCCGAGGCCCTTCAGCAAGCGGATGCTCAAGCACGGCGGCTTGCTGAAGTTGTGGCCTTTAGCGGCGCAGACAGCGACGACGCGCCCGACAGGATTTCCGGTCATCCGTTCAGCTCGCTCCGAACACCCGTTTGAAGATCGTGTCGACGTTCTTGTAGTGGTGGTCGAGGTCGAAATTGGCCTCGAGCTCCTTGTCCGACATCTTCGCCTTCACGTCCGGGTCTTTCTTCAGCAGCGCAAGGAAGTCCTTTTCCTCGCCGCTCCAGACCTTCATGGCGTTGCGCTGCACGAGACGATAAGCGTCCTCGCGCGACACGCCGGCCTTGGTCAACGCGATCAGCACGCGCTGCGAGTGGATCAGGCCGCCGAGGCGATCCATGTTCTTCTGCATGTTCGCCGGATAGACGATCAGCTTGTCGATGACGCCGGCAAGCCGCGCCAGCGCGAAGTCGAGCGTGACCGTCGCGTCAGGGCCGATCATGCGCTCGACCGAGGAGTGCGAGATGTCGCGCTCGTGCCAGAGCGCAACGTTCTCCATCGCCGGCAGGGCGTAAGAGCGCACCATGCGGGCGAGGCCCGTCACGTTCTCGGTCAGCACCGGATTGCGCTTATGCGGCATGGCCGAGGAGCCCTTCTGCTTCTCGGAGAAGAACTCTTCGGCTTCCAGCACTTCGGTGCGCTGCAGGTGGCGGATTTCGATGGCGAGGCGCTCTATCGACGAGGCGATGACGCCGAGCGTCGCGAAATACATCGCGTGGCGGTCGCGCGGGATCACCTGCGTCGACACCGGCTCGACTGCGAGCCCCATCGCCTTGGCGACGTGCTCTTCGACGCGCGGGTCGACCTGGGCGAAGGTGCCGACGGCGCCGGAGATGGCGCAGGTGGCGACTTCCTTACGCGCGGCGACCAGGCGCTCGCGGTTGCGCGCGAATTCGGCATAAGCCTGCGCCAGCTTGAGGCCGAAGGTGGTCGGCTCGGCATGGATACCGTGCGAGCGGCCGACGGTCGGCGTCAGCTTGTGCTCGAAAGCGCGGCGCTTGAGCGCGGCGAGCAGCGCATCGATGTCGGCGAGCAGGATGTCGGCGGCGCGCACGAGCTGCACGTTGAGGCAGGTGTCGAGCACGTCGGAGGAGGTCATGCCGGAGTGCATGTAACGCGCTTCCGGGCCGACGATCTCGGACACGTGGGTGAGGAAGGCGATGACGTCGTGCTTCACTTCCGCTTCGATGGCGTCGATGCGCTCGACGTCGAATTTGGCGTCCTTGCCCTTGGCCCAGATCGTCTTGGCGGCTTCCTTCGGAATGACGCCGAGCTCGGCCATGGCGTCGGCCGCGTGCGCCTCGATCTCGAACCAGATGCGGAACTTGGTCTCCGGCGACCAGATGGCGGTCATCGCCGGGCGGGAATAACGGGGGATCATCGGCAGTCTCTCGTTGGGATCGGGTGGGGGTAACACGTCGCGGCGGCCGTTTCAAAGTCGGCCAGCCATAGCCACCACGCACTTAGTTGCGTGGTACGAACAGGAAAGACAAGGGCGAGCGGATAATGAGCGTCGTCAGCCGCGCGAGCAGGGTCATGACGAATGGCTTGGTCGCCGTGAGCCGGGGCCGGTCGACGACGCCGAGGACGAAACGGGCCGCCGCGTCGGCGGTCATCAGCAAGGGCCGGAGCGGGGCGTCGGCCATCTTGGTGTCGACGAAGCCGAACCTGACGTTCGAGAGCTTGGGCTTGCGGCCGGCGAGGGCGCGTCCGAGACCTTCCCAGTAGCGCGAGATGCCGGCCTTCGAGGCGGTATAAGCGGGCGCCTGCGGCGACACCATCAGGTCGGCGATCGAACTCAGTCCGATGAAGTGACCGTGGTCGCGCGCGATCATGTGGCCGAGGACCACCTCGGTGGTGATCACGGCGGCCATCAGGTTCACGGCGAAGGTCTGCGTTTGCCGCGCGAGATCGTTCAGATCGAGGCGCGCCCCGATGCCGGCGCAATAGATGCAAAGGTCGATATCGGCGTGACGCGCGAGATAGTCATTGAGGACGTCGCGATAGCGCGGCTCGGTGACGTCCTGGACGATGTGGTCGTACCCCGCGGCGGCGATCGGCGCGGCGCGCCGCGAAATGCCGGTGACCTCATGGCCGCGCGCAAGCAACGCGCGCGTGGTCGCGAGCCCGATGCCGTCAGAATTGCCGATGACGAGCGCGCGCATAAGCGCGCTCTACGCCGCTTCTCCGCGCGCCAAGGCGGCGGCGTTGCGAATGGCGTCGATATTCGCCTTGTAGGCGCCGCCTTTGAACACGGCGGAGCCGGCGACCAGCACGTTGGCGCCGGCGCGCACGACCTCGGCCGCGTTCTGCGGCGTCACGCCGCCGTCGACCTCGATGTCGATCGGACGGGCGCCGACCAGCGCGCGCACGGCGGCGATCTTCTCCAGCGCGCCGGGGATGAAGCTCTGGCCGCCGAAGCCCGGATTGACCGACATGACGAGAATGAGATCGACCATGTCGATCACGTTCTCCAGGCTCGACACTGGCGTGCCCGGGTTGAGCGTCACGCCGACCTTCTTGCCGAGCGCCTTGATCGCCTGCAGCGAGCGGTGGATGTGCGGACCGGCCTCCACGTGCACGGTGATGATGTCGGAGCCGGCCTTGGCGAAGGCCTCAAGATATGGATCGCACGGCGCGATCATCAGATGCACGTCGAAGATCTTCTTCGAATGCGGGCGCAGCGCCTGCACGACGGCCGGGCCGATCGAGATGTTGGGCACGAAATGGCCGTCCATCACGTCGACATGGATCCAATCGGCGCCCGCCGCGTCGATGGCGCGCACGTCCTCGCCCAGCTTGGCGAAGTCGGCGGACAGGATCGACGGCGAGATGATGAGCGGACGGGACATGTCGGGGGCTCCTGAAGGAGTTCGGGTAACACGCTGGGCGGTAGGGGGCAACGCGCCGAAGTTCGCGCCCCTTCACCTTAACGCACCCGGCAAATCACGCGCGCATGCGGCAAATATTGCCGGCTTTTGCCGCCGTCGCGCACGCGTCCTTCGCAGGCGGCTGTGGAAAAGTAGAGGCAAAACAGGAGTTTTGCGATCGGTCGGCGTTGGTCCGGCCCTTGCTCGGACACGGTGGGGCGATGTCTGCCGGCCCGGCCGGCGCGCGCGAGGACTGTGTCATGTCTGCGGTGAGTTCAACCTCATCATCATCCGCACTATCGTATCTACAATCACTCCTGTCGTCGGGGCTCTCCCTGGCGACGGGCAACACCGATCTGTTCAACGGCCTCGGGCAGGCCGCGTCGAGCACCACCGGCAATGCCGGTGCCCCATCCGCCGCAAGCACCAGCGGTACCGGCAGCCTCTCGTCGCCGTTCCAAAGCGATACGCTGTCGGCCCTGCTGTCCCTGCAGGGCAGCAACAGTGCGGGCGGCGCGTCCGGCCTGTTCTCGCAGCTGGACACCGATGGCGACGGCACCATCAGCAAGTCCGATTTTGAGAAGGCGCTGAGCTCGTCCGGCGTCGATGCCTCGAGCGCGGACGCGATTTTCAGCAAGCTCGACCGTAACGGCGACGGCAGCGTCAGCCAGGGCGAACTGTCGAGCGCGCACGGGCATCACCACCACCACGGTGGCGGCGGTGGTGGCGAAGCGGAAGGTGCGTCAGGGCAAGGCGGTGGCCTCGAGTCGCTCCTGAACGGAACGGATGCTTCCGGTGCTACGACGCAAACGACGACCGCGGCCGATGGCTCGACGACGACCACCGTCACCTATGCGGACGGCAGCACGGTCACCTCGACCACGCCGGCCAAGGCGGCGGGCGGCGGGTCGTCCAGCGACAGCTCATCGAGCGATAGCGGTTCGTCCGGCAGCGGCAATAGCCAAGCGAGCAATCTGATCGAACAACTGATCAAGATGCAGTCGCAGTTGATCGGCCAGGCGACCTCGCTCGTCTCGACGATCGCCTGAACTCAAGGCGTGGAGACGCGCCGGCCGCGTTTGGCCAGCGCGTTCACCACGGCCGGCAACACGTAGATCGGCAACTGCACCAGCGCGAAATAAAACCAGGCGACGTCGGATATCGATGAGCCGAGCGCCGCCATCACCACACCGAGATTGCGGAAGGCGGCGCAAAAGCCGATGGCCATGCTGCGGTCGATGCCCACGCGGGCAAAGACCGCCGCGGTGAGGGCGAGCTGAGCGCAGGCGAGGGCCACGACGAAGCCCAGGATGCCGAGCGCGAACAACGGATCGGCCATCACGTTCCGCGGCACGTTCTCCATCGCGACGATAGCGAAGGCGAACAGCGCGATCATGTTGAGGCCGTCGATAGGTTGGCGCTGCTTCTCGATCCAGGCTTGGCCGGCCGTGCGACGGATCACGAAGGCGATCACGCCGGAGGCGGCATAGAAGAAAAACAGCTTTACGCCGAGACCGATCGGCGAGAACAGCGACGTGCCGAGAAAGAGATAGCTGAACGCGACGCTGGTGATGGGCGACAGCGCGCTCGAGACGATCAGGACCATCAGCGACAGCGCGACGTCGAGACCCATCAGCGCCGCGAACGCGGCGGAAGACGTCAACGGCGCCACAACCATGTGCAGGATGAGGAGGGCGTAAAGATCGGGGAACATGCTGCGCGCACCCGACAGTGCGTAGATCGAGCAGATCAGCAGCGGCAGCGCGACCATGACCCAGAGAGCAGCGGCCGCCGGCAGCGCCGGGGCGCGCAGATAACCACGAAACGCCTGCGGGTCCGTGCGCAGATAGGAGAACAGCAGCAGAATGAAGACGATTTCGCTGAGATACGGCTTCACATAGGCTGCGAGCTGCGGAACGGCGAGACCGAGGAAGATCGAGACGGCGAGCCCGCGTGTTCCCGTTCGACCGATCCATGACAGCGCGGCGACGAGCGTGTTCAGGATCGGCATTCGGGGTGGGTCTCCGGCGCAGGTGCGGCTAAAGGGTCATAGCGTCTGCAAGCGATCCAATCCATATTTAAAAGCCGGCTAAATCGCATGGCGAGTGGAGACTTTTCAGCATGGCTCGGACCGATGCCATTGTTCTCGGGGCCGGCATCGTCGGCACGTCGGTGGCGCTGCATCTCGTCAAGCGTGGGCTTTCCGTCGCGCTGGTCGACCGTGGTGGCGTCGGCGAGCAGACGTCCTACGGCAATTCCGGTGTGATCGAAGGGTCGACGATCCTGCCTCCGGCCTTTCCATCCTCGTTCGGCGCGCTCATGCGGGTCGCGCTCAAGCGCGCGAGCGAGGCGAATTATCACTTCTCGTTCCTGCCTAAGGCCGCGCCGTGGCTGTTCGCCTTCCGCGCTGCATCGCGGCCCGACCGCATTGTCGAGACGGCGCGGCTCAACCGGCCGCTGTTTGCGCGCGCGGTGCCCGAGCACGAGGCGTTGATGGCGGAAGCGGATGCGACGCACCTCTTGCGCAAGACCGGGTGGATGAAGCTCTATCCGGACAAGGCGTCGGTGGCCGCGCTGCAACCGGAATTCGACCTCGCCGCCGAGTTCGGCCTGCCGGTCGCCAAGCTCGATACGGCCGGCGCGCTCGAACTCGAGCCGTCCTTGCGGCCGGTGTTCGAGCAGGCGGTGTTTTGGCCCGCCGCGGCGAGCATCAGCAATCCGCTCGCGCTCACGCGCGCTTACGCCAAACGTTTCGCCGCGTTGGGCGGCGTCACGGTGAACGGCGATGCACGCTCGCTGCATCGCATCGGCAATCGTTGGCGGGTGGAGGCCGACGAAGGCGGTGTCGACTCCGCGCAGGTCGTGGTGGCGCTCGGGCCGTGGGCGCCCGATCTCCTCGAGCCGATGGGACTGAAACTGCCGATGGGCTTCAAGCGCGGTTATCACCGCCATTTCCAGGGTGAAAACGGCGCGACGCTCAAGCGGCCGGTGGTCGACGTGGCCTCCGGCTATCTCATCACGCCGATGGAGCAAGGCATCCGGCTGACGACCGGCGCTGAGTTTGCGGCGCGCGATGCGGCGCCGACGCCGGTGCAGTTCGAGCGACTGATGCCGCGGGCGCGTAGTCTGTTCGCGCTCGGCGAGCGCGCCGACGACAAGACCTGGCTGGGCAGCCGGCCATGCTTCCCGGATTCACGTCCGGTGATCGGCCGCGCGCCGGGGCTGTCCGGCATCTGGCTCGCCATCGGTCATGCGCATTGGGGCCTGACGCTCGGACCGCCGACCGGCAAGCTGATCGCGCAGATGATGGCGGCCGAGACGCCGTTCTGCGATCCCGCCCCGTATGGCGCCGAGCGCTTTCTTCGCTGACGTGTCAGCGCTGGGCGATACCGGCCTGCTTGCCGACGTCGCGCCATTCCTTGATCTCGGAGTCGATCATCTGATCGAACGCCGCCGGCGTGGTGGCCGTTGCGGTCAATCCCTGCACTTCGAGCTTCTTCATGACGTCGGGATTTGTCAGCGTTTCGCGCAGGACGCCGTTGAGCCGCGCGATGACATCCGGCGGTGTCTTCGCCGGCGCCAGCATGCCCACCCATTGCAGCGCCTTCACGCGGGCGAAGCCTGCCTCCTTCAAGGTCGGCACGTCGGGGAATTGCGGGTTGCGCGCGTCGCCGCCCCAGGCGAGGGCGCGTAGTTTGCCGGCCTTGATTTGCGGCGCGGAGAGCTGTGTCGACAGCACTGCGAATTGCGTTTCGCCCGAGATCAGCGACAGCACCGACGGCGCGCCGCCGCGATAGGGCACTTCCAGCATCTTGATATGCGCTTCGAGGCTGAACAGTTCCGTCACAAAGTGCGACTGGCTGTCGGTGCCAGGCGTCGCGTAAGTGAGCTTGCCTGGTTGCGACTGGGCCAGCTTCACGAAGTCCTGCAGCGTCTTCGCTTCGACGTTGTCGTTGACGACGAACAGCATCGGGTCGCGCGCCAGCAGGCCGACGGCGGCAAGATCGCTGTCGGGATCGTAGGGCAACTTCGAGTTCGTCGCCGGAATGACCGTATGCGACGACGCGACCACGAGCAGCGTGTGCCCGTCAGGCGGCGCCTTCGCGACATACTCGCTGCCGACAATGCCGCTCGCGCCGGCGCGGTTCTCGACGATGACCGGTTGTCCGAGCTTCTCCTGTAGATAGGGCTGCACGATGCGCGCAACGTTGTCGTTCAAGCCGCCAGGGGGAAACGGAACAATGAGCCGGATGGGACGTGTGGGAAACGATTGCGCACTGGCCGTGTTCGCCACCGCGATGACGATCAATGTTACAGTTAGCGCCAGCAAATTTCGCAATGCCGAAATGATGGTCACGTTTCCATTCTCCCGCGCGCACGTTTATTGATTTTTCTTGGGGTCGCATTTGAGACTATCACGATAGCGACGCAAGCGAGTCGTGCTCGGCAATGGGAATGCAATTGTGGACAAACACGTTCAGGTGATCATCGTCGGCGGCGGTCCGGTCGGATTGGCGCTGGCGATCAGTCTCGGCTCGCGCGGCATCTCATGCGCGTTGATCGAAAGCCGAACCGAGATGCATAAGATCCCAAAGGGGCAAAATCTTACGCAACGGACGCTCGAGCACTTCTATTTCTGGAACATCGTCGAGGAACTTCGCGCCGCGCGCTTGATGCCGCGCGGGCATGCCATCGGAGAGATCACGGCCTACGGCAATCTCATGAGCGAGTATTGGCACGCTCCGGCGGGGCGCGAGCTCGTGCGGCCGTACTACTTCCAAGACAACGATCGGATGCCGCAATATCAGATGGAGGACGTGCTGCGCCGCAAGGTGGCGAGCATGTCGTCCGTTGACGCGTTCTGGGGCTGGACGGCGGTCGAGGTTGCGCAGGATGCGAATGGCGTGCGGGCGACAATCGCCAAGGACGGCGCCCGTCAGGAGTTGAGCGCCGACTACGTTGTCGGCTGCGATGGAGCGCGGTCCCTGGTGCGCAAAGCGGCCGGCATCGAGCGCAGCGGCACGGACTTCGACAAGCTGATGGTGCTGGTCGTGTTCCGGTCGCGCGAACTGCACAAATTGTTCGAGCGCTTTCCAGACCGGTCGACGTATCGCGTCATGCATCCGGAGTTCGAAGGCTATTGGCAGTTCTTCGGCCGTATCGATGTCGGCGAGAGCTTCTTCTTTCACGCGCCCATCGCGCGCGACAGCGATCGCGACAACTTCGATTTCCGTCAACCGCTGTACAAGGCGGTCGGCGCGGAGTTCGCGGTGGAGTTCGATTACACGGGCTTCTGGGAGCTGCGCAACGCGGTGGCCGACCACTATCGCGCCGGCCGCATGATCATCGCCGGCGATGCCGCGCACAGCCATCCGCCCTACGGCGGCTTCGGTCTCAATAACGGCCTCGAGGACGCGGTCAATCTCGGCTGGAAGCTGGCGGCGCGGCTGCAAGGCTGGGGCGGTGACACGTTGCTCGATTCCTATTCGCTGGAGCGCCAGCCGGTGTTCCGCGACGTGGCCGAGGATTTCATTGCCGACCGCATTCGCAAAGAGGCGGACTTCCTCAATCGCTACAATCCGGCGAAGGACAAGGCCGCCTTCGAAAAAGCCTGGGCCGCGCATGAAGGCGATCTCGGCCTCCGCGTGCGGTCTTACGAACCCAATTACGAAGGCTCGCCCGTTGTGGCCGGGCCGCCGAACGGCAAGTCGGGGGCGCATGGCAATCACGCCTTCGAGGCGCGCGCCGGGCACCACCTCGCGCCGCAGCTTCTTTCCTCAGGCCGCAATACGTTCGAGGAATTGGGCGAGGGCTTTACGCTCTTTGCCTTTGACTCGGCCGATGGTGTGAGATTTCAGGAAGCGGCCGCAGCGCTCGCGGTGCCGCTGAAAGTCGTTGAGGATGGCAGCCCTGATGCGCGCCAAGCCTACGGCTGTCGCATGATCCTGGTGCGGCCGGATCAGTTCATCGCCTGGACCGGCGACGCTGCGCCTGCCGATCCGCTCGCGCTGATGCGCAAGGTCGCCGGGCGTTAGCGTCGGGG
Source organism: Pseudolabrys taiwanensis (assembly GCF_003367395.1). NCBI lineage: Bacteria > Pseudomonadati > Pseudomonadota > Alphaproteobacteria > Hyphomicrobiales > Xanthobacteraceae > Pseudolabrys > Pseudolabrys taiwanensis. Next base: position 305,006 of record NZ_CP031417.1, read on the forward strand.
TCGCCACATTCAACGCTCATTCCCGTGCAAGCGGGAATCCAACCGGCTCCAATAAGTTTGAATTGCCGCGCTGGGTCCCCGCTTTCGCGGGGACGGGCGGATGTCTTCAAGGGGCTTTACGCAGGCGCCGCGGTGATTTCGCGGAAGGGATAGCGGTCGCGGATGTGTGTATTGAAGTACGTGCCTTTCGAGGACGCCTTGCGGAATATCGCCGCGACCTCGGCGGGCACGGCGAAATAGCGATAGATGCGGCCGCTGACGAACACCACGGTGAGCGTGGCGTGGTCGGTATCGTAGTCAAATCCCGCAATCACGCTCGACGGCATGGCGCGTCTCCTCCGCACGGACAACGCGCCGCGCCGGGTTTCGTTCGTCAGCCGAATTTGTCCTTCCAACTTGGCAGCGCGCCGCGGAAGGGCAGGGGCGTGGCCTCGTACACGCCGCGGGCGATGGCGCGGGCCAGCACATTCGCGGCCAGCGTACCGAGTTCGCTCAGCGCATAGATCGGCTCGGGCAATGGCTTGCGGCCGACCGACATCGCGAAAACGATGTCGCCGTCGAGCGGCGTGTGCACCGGATAGATCGCGCGCGACATTCCGTCCTGCGCCATGATCGCCAGCCGCTTGGCTTGCGATTTGGTCAACGCCGCGTCGGTCGCGACCAGGGCGATGGTGGTGTTTTCGCGCACTTGGCCCTTGCTGCGAAAGGCGAGCGCATTGGGCGGCATCTTCGCCGGCCAGCCGCGGCCGCCGAATTCCTTGTTGTGCTCGTAAGGCGCCGCCCAAAAATGCGGGCCGCTGCCGATGGTGACATTGCCGGCGGCATTGGTCGCGACGATGGCGCCGACGGTGAAGCCGCTCTGCGTCTTGGCCGAGGCGGAGCCCAGGCCGCCCTTCAGGGTGCGGGTGGTGGCGCCGACGCCGGCGCCGACGGTACCGAGTGCGAAATCGGCGCGGGCGTTCTTGGCCGCCTCGTAGCCGAACTCGCGATACGGGGCGTAACGTCCCCAGTCCTTGTTGCCGCCGGCCAGGAGGTCGAACAGGATCGCGCCCGGCACGATCGGCACCACCGCGTCGCGGATGCGGAAGCCGCGCCCCTTTTCGCGCAGCAGCGCCTGCGCGCCGGCGCCGGCCTCCAGGCCGAAAGCGGAGCCGCCGGACAAGGTGACCGCGTCGATGTTGTCGACGGTGTAATCGGGTTCGAGCATCGCGGTTTCGCGGGTGCCCGGGCCGCCGCCGCGAATATCGATGCTGCCGATCGTCGGCTTGTCGAACACGATGACCGTGGAGCCTGAGCCGAGCGCCATGTCGCCAGCATGGCCGACGCGGATTCCCGGAATGTCGGTAATGAGATTGCGTGTCATGCGTTCAAGCTCTTATCACAAGTGTGCCATCGCCGTCACGGGAACCTTGCCATCGCCACAGTTGCCGGGGCATGTAGCGGCGCATGAACGGTGACGTTACTTACCTCGCGGCTCTCGTGGCGGGCTTGGTCAGCTTCCTGTCTCCCTGCGTTCTGCCGCTGGTGCCGCCTTATCTCATCTTCCTGGCCGGCACCTCGCTGGAGCGCTTCGCGGACAAGGAGCCGGAGCCGCGCGTCAAGCGCGAGACCGTGCTCGCGGCGGCCTTGTTCGTGCTTGGCTTCTCGACCGTGTTCGTGGCCTTGGGCGCGAGCGCCAGCGTGATCGGCTCGCTGATCCGCGCTTATTCGGGGCCGCTCGCGATTGTCGCCGGCGTCGTCATCATCGTCATGGGCCTGCATTTCCTCGGCCTGACGCCGATTTCCCTGCTGCACCGGCAAAAGAAGCTGGAGGTGACGAAGCCTGTCGGCTTGTGGGGCGCCTATGTCATCGGGCTCGCTTTTGCTTTCGGCTGGACGCCATGCATCGGGCCGATCCTGGCCGCGATTTTGGCGGTCGCCGCTTCGGAACAGACGGTCGCCAAGGGTGCGAGCCTGCTCGCGGTGTATTCGTTGGGACTCGGTATTCCGTTCATCGTCGCGGCCTTCGCGATCGAGCCCTTTGCCGGCTTCCTCGCCCGCTTCAAGAAGCACCTGCGCCGCGTCGAGCAGGTCATGGGCGGCCTTTTGGTCCTCACCGGCATCGCCTTTCTCACCGGCAGCATCACCGATGTGAGCGTGTGGCTGCTCGATATGTTCCCCGCGCTGGGGAAGATCGGGTAGGGCTTTGCTCCGGGCGCACGACATTTGACCCGTCACCCTGAGGTGCTCGCCGAAGGCGATCCTCGAAGGGCGACGGGGCCGTTCATCCTTGGAGGCTCGCGCGCGAACGCGCGCTCGCACCTCAGGATGACGGAGAGAGATTGCGGCGAACCTTGGCGTCAAAGCAAAAAAAGCCCGCCATTTGGCGGGCTTTCGTATCCAGTTAAGCCGAAGCTTATTTCACATTCGTGCAGTCGGAGCCGGGGCACTCGACGTAGGTGATCTTGCCGCTCGGGTCCTTCTTCCAGACATACATCACGTAGTCGAGTTTGGTGATGTCGCCCTTCTTGTCGAAGGCAAGATCGCCCAGCACGGTCTTGAACACCATGCCGGAGTGCATCTTCTCGGCGACTTTCTTCGGGTCGAGCGAGTTCGCCGCTTCGGCCGCCTGCTTGATCACCTGCACGCCGGCGTAAGAGTAGAGCGTGTAGGCCTCCGGCTCGATCTTCTTGGCGCGGAATTCTTCGACCGCCTTGGCGGCGGCCGGATTTTTGCGCGCGTCGGGGCCGTAGGTCATCAGCGTACCTTCGACACCAGGGCCGCCGACGGACGCGAACTCGTCGGCCGTGATGCCGTCGCCGCCCATCAGCGGGGCCTTCACACCCTGGTCGCGCATCTGGCGCACGACGAGGCCGCCTTCGGTGTAGAGACCGCCCCAATAGACGAGGTCGGCGCCCGATTGCTTGATCTTGGACACCAGCGCCGAGAAGTCCTTCTCGCCGGTGTTGACGCCTTCATACAGCACTTCCTTGATGCCGCTCTTGTTGATCGTCTTTTTGGTCTCGTCGGCGAGGCCTTTGCCGTAGGTCGTCTTGTCGTGGACGATGGCGATCTTCTTGTTCTTGAAATGCTTGACGATGTAGGCGCCGGCCACCTGGCCCTGCTGATCGTCACGGCCGCAGACGCGGAAGATGTTCCACATCTTGCGCTCGGTCACGGTCGGGTTGGTGGACGCCGGCGTAATCGCAAGGATGCCGTTTTCCTGGTAGACCTCGGACGAGGGGATCGTGACGCCGGAGTTGAAGGCGCCGATCACGAACTTGACGCCGTCGGCAGCGAATTTGTTGGCGACCGAGACACCCTGTTTCGGATCGGCCGCGTCGTCGCCGAACTGCAACTCGACCTTTTTGCCAAGGATGCCGCCGGCGGCGTTGACGTCGGCGACGGCCTGTTCGGCGCCGTTCTTGAGCTGAGCGCCGAACGAGGCGCTCGAACCCGTGATCGGCCCTTGCATGCCGAACTTGACCTGGGCGGAGGCCGACCCGGCTGCCGCGATCGCAAAGCCTAATGCAAGGCCGAGCGTGCTGATCCTCTTCATCGCTTTTCCCCTCTCATAAAGCCGGCAAGAAAATCCCTCGGCCGATCCTACGTCACGACGGCTTGCGGTGCCAGCGCAGCAGGCCGCCGCTCTCGTTGATCCAGCCATATTGGGTGATCATCTGGGCGACCCGGGCGGTGCGGAAGCCGAGGAAGGAGAATCCCATGCAGATGGCTGTATCGACTGCATAATAATGTGCCGACAGCAGCGTGCCACCGAACACGCTGTAATGAATGAATCGGATGCCGAGGCCGAGCAGCAGCGTGTAAAGGACGATTTGCCACGGCCGCCGCCATGTCAGGGCGATGGCGCGGCCGGTCAGCCATCCGGCGGCGCCGCCGAGGATCAGCGTCACCAGCACGAAGACCGCAAACGAATCCTCTTCATAAAGAAGGACCGGCAACGAGAATGCGGTGGCGACATCGCCCATTATCGTCCGCCCTCCAGATAGGCCGCTTTGATTTCAGGCCGGTCGAGCAGTTCGGTGCCGCTGCCGGACAAGGTTATCTGTCCGTTGACCATGACGTAGCCGCGATGCGCGAGCTTGAGCGCATGATAGGCGTTCTGTTCCACCAGGAACACGGTGAGGCCATGCTCGGCGTTGAGCATCTTGATGGCATCGAAGATCTGCCGGACGACGAGCGGGGCGAGTCCGAGCGAGGGCTCGTCAAGCAAAAGCAGGCGCGGGCGCGCCATCAGCGCGCGCGCGATCGCCAGCATCTGCTGCTCGCCGCCCGAGAGCGTGCCGCCGCGCTGGCCGATGCGCTGCTTGAGCCGCGGAAACAGCGTCAGCACGCGCTCGAGATCGTGTTCGAATGCGTTTGCCTCGGCGACGGTGGCGCCCATCTGCAAATTCTCGAATACCGTCATGCGCGAGAAGATGCGGCGGCCTTCCGGCGACTGCGCGAGCTTGAGCCGCGCGATCTCGTGTGTCGGCAGATGCGTAATGTCGCGGCCATCGAACACGATCGCGCCCTCGCGCGCGCGCGGATTGCCGCAGATGGTCATCATCAATGTCGACTTGCCGGCGCCGTTGGCGCCGATCAGCGTGACGATCTCGCCGTCGTTGACCTCGAGATCGACGCCCTTGAGCGCCTGCACGCGGCCATAGAAGGTCTTCACGCCGCGCACGGAGAGGAGCGGCGAGGTCATATCCCCACCTCCGCCTCTACCTTGGCGACGTCCTTGTCGGGGACGCCGAGATAGGCGGCGATCACCTTCGGATCGTTGCGCACCTCGTCGGGCGCGCCGTCGGCGATCTTCATGCCGTAATCGAGCACCACGACGTGATCGGAAATCTCCATCACCACCGACATGTCGTGTTCGATGAGCAGTATCGACAGACCGTGCTCGTCGCGGATCGACAGCAGCAGTTCGTTGAGCTCGGCGCTCTCGTGCGGATTGAGGCCGGCAGCCGGCTCGTCGAGGCACAGCAGCACGGGATCGACGCACATCGCCCGCGCGATCTCGAGCCGGCGTTGCGCGCCGTAGGGCAGGTCGCCCGCGGGGTCGTCGGCGCGGGCGAGGAGGCCGACGCGATCGAGCCAGGCCCTCGCCTTGTCGATGGCCGCGCGCTCGGCCGCCGCGAAGGAGGGAAAGCCAAGCACGCCGAGCAGCGTATAGCCCGAGGCGAGCATCAGGCGGTTGTGCTGGGCGACCATCAGGTTCTCCAGCACGGTCATGCCGGCGAACAGGCGGATGTTCTGGAAGGTGCGCGCGACCCGCGCCTCCTGCGTGACGAGATAGTCCGGCATGCGCTCGAGCAGGAACAGCGCGCCGTCCTCGCGCGTCAGGCTGCGCTTGCCGCTGTCGGTCAGTGTATCGAGGCCATCCCACACCGTGGGCGCGCCATGGCGGAGCGCGAGCCGGCCTTCGCTGGGTTTGTAGAAGCCGGTGATGCAGTTGAACACCGTCGTCTTGCCAGCGCCGTTCGGGCCGATCAATGCCGTGATCTCGCCGGTGCGTGCCTCGAAGGACAGATCGTCGACGGCGACGAGCCCACCGAAGCGCATGCGTAGATGCTCGATCCTGAGCAGGATGTCGGACGCCTCAGCCATCAGCCGCGACCCTCACCGACGAGATCGGACGAGATGGCTTTGCGCTGCTTGAGGAACACCGAGGGCTCGCGCGTCGAGATGAGGCCCCGCGGCCGCCAGATCATGATCAGCGCCATCGCGAAGCCGAACAGCAGCATGCGGTACTGCGTCGGGTCGAAGGTCGGGCCGAAGATCGTCTTGAGAAAATCCAGATCGCGCATGATCTCCGTGCCGCCGATCATGGCGACGGCGGCGATGGCGACGCCGATCTGGCTGCCCATGCCGCCGAGCACGACGATCGCGACGATGCTGGCCGACTCCATGAAGGTGAAGGAGTCGGGCGAGATAAAGCCTTGCCGGGCGGCGAAGAAGGAGCCGGCGAAGCCCGCGAACATCGCGCCCAGCGCGAAAGCCGTGAGCTTGGTATTGGTGGTGTTGATGCCGAGCGAGCGGCAGGCGATCTCGTCCTCGCGCAGCGCTTCCCACGCGCGGCCGACCGGCAGACGCCGCAGCCGCACGGTGACGAAGGCGGTGAGCAGCGCGAGCGCGAGAATGAGATAATAGAGGAAGATGGTGCGGTAGACCGGCGAGAACTCCAGCCCGAAGACGGCCGCGAAGCCGTCGTCATCGGCGTTGAAGGGGATGCCGAAGAATGTCGGGCGCGGGATGCTCGATATGCCGGCGTAGCCGTTGGTGAGGTCGACGAAATTGATCAGGACGATGCGGATGATCTCGCCGAAGGCGAGCGTCACGATGGCGAGATAGTCGCCCCGTAGTCGCAGCACCGGAAAGCCGAGCAGCACGCCCCAGAACGAGGCGAGGACGCCGGCGATCGGCAACAGGATCCAGAAGGACAGCCCGAATTCCTTGGCGAACAGCGCATAGGAGTAGGCGCCGACGGCGTAGAAGGCGACGTAGCCGAGATCGAGCAGGCCGGCGAGGCCGACGACGATGTTCAGCCCCCAGCCGAGCATGATGTAGATGAGGATCTGAATGCCGAAATTGTCGAGCCATTTCACCGCGCTGCCCCAACCGGCGGTGAAGATCACCAAAGGCGGATAGACCAGCACGAAGCCGACGGCGAACGGGACGAACCACCGGCCGACGGCGCCGCGCCAAGCGGCCGGCGCGGCGGCAGGTCTGCGCGCGCGTGCGGCGAGCCGCGGCGCAACGAACAGCGCGTAAGCAAGACGCCCGAAACCGATGACCGCGACGATCGAGAACAAGAGCGGCCAGCGCGTCGTCAGCACCAAATTGTTGCTGAAGTCCTGGACCGTCAGGAAGCCGATCAGGGGCAGGAACAGCGCGAACGCCAGCAAGGCGGTGAGTCCGGCGTCCTTCAAGGCGCGGCCGACATCCACGCGCGTTTCGTCCGCGTGCGTCGCCATGTCAGACTTTTTCGACATCCGGACGGCCGAACAATCCCTGCGGCAGGAAGATCAGCGTGATGGCGAGCACCGAAAAGGCGGCAACGTCCTTGTAGTCAATCGAAACGTAGTTCGACCACATGGTCTCGATCAATCCGATCAGAAGGCCGCCGATCACCGCGCCGGGCAACGAGCCGATGCCGCCGAGCACGGCGGCGGTGAAAGCCTTCACGCCAGGCGTGAAACCGTCGGCGAAGCTCACGACGCCGTAGTTCATCAGGTACAAGGTGCCGGCGATGGCGGCGAGTGCCGCCGCGATGACGAAAGTGGTCGATATGGTGCGGTCGACATCGACGCCGACAAGCGCGGCCATGCGCTGGTCCTGCTCGCAGGCGCGTTGGGCCCGGCCGAGCGAGGTCTTGGCGACGATGTACCAGAAGCATCCGAGCAGCACGGCGGTCACCGCCCAGATGATGAGATATTTGTAGGGCAGCGTGACGTTGAAGTCGTTCTGCCGCAGCAATACGAACTCGCCCTGCACCAGCGGTGAGATGGATTTGTTGCGCGGTCCCTGGGTGACCTGCACGAAATTGGACAGGAAGATCGACATGCCGATCGCCGAGATCAACGGCGCCAGGCGGAATGAGCCGCGCAACGGCCGGTAAGCCACGCGCTCGATGGCCCAGTTCACCAGGGCGGTGAACAGCATCGCCACGATGAGGACGAGGAACAAGGTCAGCGCGATGGAGGACAGGCCGACCCAGGTCGTCAGGAACAGGAGCGCGATGAGCGCGATGAACACCGACACCATGAACACATCGCCATGGGCGAAATTGACCATGCCGATGATGCCGAACACCATCGTGTAGCCGAGAGCGATCAGGCCGTAGATCGAGCCGAGCGTGATGCCGTTGATGAGCTGCTGGAGGAAGACTTCCATCCCGTCCCCTAAAGGCCTTCCCAGGTCGCCCGGCTGACAACCAATGATGTCATAGGCTTAACAGGGCCTTGGGGGAGCGGCAATCGTCCTCTGCGGGCTTGTTATCAAGTCGCAGCCCGCGCGGTGCGCGGGCTGCCTCGATGACGCCGTGCGGTCGATGTGCGGCGGTGCGATGACGCTCTAGTGCAGACCGCCGAACACCCAGATCAGCAGCAGAAGGGGGAGCGGCACTCCCAGCAGCCAGAGCAGCATATAGCGTCCCATGTCGTTAGCCCCTTTTGTGTCCGAAGGACGTTTTCCATGGGATAAGGAACACGGGCGGGCAGCGCTGGTTCCCAATGTTTTGTCGCCAACAAAACCGGGAACGTCGGGGCGAGGCCGCGCGTTGACATGCTGCGAAGGCCGGGGAGCGCAATCCACGGAAGGAAGTGCCATGCAGCAAAATAAACCCACGCAGCAGTCGGGCCAGCAGAACCAAGGCGGCCAACAAGGCGGTCAGCAGGGCGGCGGTCAGAAGCCTGGGCAGCAGCAGCAGGGTCAGCCGGGCCAGCAGCGGCCTGGACAGGGCGGGCAGCAGGGTGGTCAGCAAGGCGGCCATTAATGCGGCCGTGATCGACGGTTGAATTTTTCAGCGAGAACGAGGGCTCCGCCTGGCGGCGGGGCCCTTTTGTTATCCACGGGGCTCGTTGGCCGCCCCGGCGTGGTCGCCTATGCTGCCGCCATGACAGCGACGGCGCTCCCTCTGTTTCATCTTTACGGCGATCCGCCGGACGACGCCGCGTTCGATTTCATCCATATCGAAACCATCGCGTCGCGCTCGTCGGTGCACGATTGGACGATTCGTGCGCATCGCCATCGCAACCTGTCGCAGATCCTGGTGATCGAGAAGGGCGGCGGCGAGATGATCTTCGAGACCGCCACCGTGCAGTTCGCCGCGCCGACCGCCATCCTCGTGCCGGCCACCGCCGCGCACGGCTTCCGTTTCACGCCGCAGGAGACCGACGGCTGGGTGGTGACATTCACCGACGACGTCGCCGATGTCCTGGGCGAACAATCGTCCGGAGAAGCCTTGAAGCGGCTCAAGGCGGTCGCGGCCGATCCCCTGGTGCCGCTCTACAACGCCGCGGAGGCCAGGCGGTTGTCGGCGCTGTGCGCGGACTTGCACGAGGAAGGCGCCGTGGCGCGCGAAGGCTATCGGCTGGCGATGCGCGCGCTGCTCGCCCTCATCGCGATCGAAGTCGTGCGGCTGGCCGCGAGCCGCGCGCGCACCGGCGCCGTGACGCTGACGCGCGCCGATGCGCAGGTCGAGGCGTTGCGCGGTCTGATCGAGCAGCATTTCCGCAAGGAGCGGCTCATCAGTTTTTACGCCGCGAAGCTGGCGATGACGCCGGATCGTCTCAACGATCATGTCAAGCGCGCAACAGGCGTCACCGCGGGCCATCTCATCCGGCAACGCGTGCTCACCGAAGCGAAGCGTCAGCTCGTGTTCACGGGCCAGGCGATTCACGAGATCGCCTATGATCTTGCTTTCTCCGACCCGTCGCACTTCACGCGCTTCTTCCGCAAGCAGACCGGCGTGACGCCGCAGGTGTTTCGCGAAGGCCGCGGCGGGTAGGCATCACGCGCCTCTCGCCTCGAGCGAATGGCGCCGGATGCAGGCGAAGGCAAGCGCGGCGCCGAGCATCTCACCTATGCCGCCGACGGTAAGAGCCGCTCGCAGGCCGGGCAGAAAGCCGGCGCCGGAGGCTGCCTCCTGTCCGGCGTAGGCCGCGAAGATCGCTCCCAAGATGGCGACGCCGAACGTTGCACCGATCATGCGCGCGGTGTTGAGGAGGCCCGAGGCCGTGCCGGCGCGAACCGCCGGCACGGCGGCGACAGCGACGCCATTGACAGGGGCGGTATTGAGTCCGAGACCGACCCCCACGACGAACAGCGCGATGCCGATGACCATCATGCTCGTCGCCGGCCCAATCTCGCCGAGGACAAGCGCGCCGGCGGCCATGCAGGCCATGCCGGTCGTCATGACGACGCGCGGGCCAAAGGCATTGGTCAGGTAGCCGACCAGTTGCGATACGATCACGAAGCTCAGGGACATCGGCAACAGGGCGAGACCGGCCTCGAACGGCGTCGCGCCGCGCACGGTCTGGAAGTAAAGCGGCATCAGGAACAGCAATGCATACATGCCGAACGTCATTAGGCCGGCGATCGCAAGCGCAGCCGCGAACACCGGATCACGCAGAAACTCGAGCGGCAGCAATGGACCCTCGGTGCGCGCCTCGACCCACACCAGGAGCGTCAGTGCGATGAGGGCAGTTGCCCCAATCGCCAGGATGAGCGGTGACGTCCAATGCCAATGGCCGCCCTCAATGGCGGCGAAGGCCAAACCACCAAGGCCGGCGATCGCCAGCAACTGACCCGGGATGTCGAGGTGGCGTTCGCGCGGATCGGCGCTCTCCTTTACCGCGTGATAGGTGAGCGCCACGGCGACCATGCAGATCGGCAGCGCCAGATAGAATATGCTGCGCCAGCCGATGCTGTCCACGAGCCAGCCGCCGAGCGTCGGGCCGATGATAAAAGCAAGTCCGTTGCAACTGGCCCAGATGCCGAGGGCGTGGGCGCGTTCTTCCCTGCCGGGATAGGCGATCGTCAGCAGCACCAGTGACATCGGCAGGGCGAAAGCCGCCCCCAGGCCGCTGACGATGCGGCCGAGAATGAGGACCGTCGCTGACGGCGCCAAAGCGCAGATGAGAGTTCCCATCGCGAACAGCGCGATGCCAGTCACAAAGATGCGCCGGCGGCCGTACAGATCGCCCAGTGTGCCGCCCGTCAGCAACAGGCTCGCATAGACCAGATTGTAGGCGTCGATCACCCACTGCATGGCGCTCACGCCGGCGTGCAAATCGATCGCGATGCTTTTGAGCGCGAGATTGACCACGGACGTGTCGATCTGTGCGAGCAAAACGCCGAGCGACGTGGCGATCAGGACGAGGCTTGGCCGCGTGGGCGCGACCGTATGGTTGGGCATGGCGCTCATGCAAGTTCCCGTGCTGCGTGCAGTTATTTGTTAACCCTGAACTAGTGACGCGCATGTGGAAAACCCACCCGTTTTCTGCATTTTACGCGCTAAGGCTTGCTCCGCGTTGTGGTTAAGCGCCTAACAAGTAAGGTAAAGAATTGGTTTCTTTTGTAATCGGCGGTTGAAACGCTTACGCGTTGAGACGGCTCAGGTGGAGGAACATATGCGCAAATTTTCGGGCGCCAGCACGGCCATCGTGATCGCGATCGCTCTCTACTTCACGCTCGTCTGGGGTTACGACGCGGTGCGTGTTTTAACTTCGCCGAACTACGGTCTCGATGAAGTCTGGCGGTCGGAATACGTGTTCATCGTCGGCCGCATGTTGGGGCTCGATCCGGTCGGTCTCCTTAAGGTCGCGGCGTTCTTCGGCGCGGTGAAGCTTGTCGTGGCGGGCGCCTGCGCCTGGCACATCGTCGATCGCGTCCGCGCGCTGATCCGCGGCACGGCGGACGCCGACGTGCTGGAAGGCGCGCTGATCATCATCGTGGCGATCGGCATCATGTCGGCGGGTCTGGCGGCGCGGTCCGGCAACGGCGAGATCGTGCGCGAATACGCGATCCAGCTTGTCCTGGCCTGTCTTGCCACGGCGCTGTGCATCGCCGAGCGCAGCAAGACGTATAGCGTGAGCGAGGTCGATAACGCTGAGTCCGAGAGCGAGACGGGCGCCTATTCCGGCCCGGCGATCCATCCCTGATCGCGGGTTGCAGCACCGGGGCGCACGACCATGCCGACGCTGGACCGCATCATCGCCATGCTCATGCTCTGGGGCATCCGGGGTGCGCTGGCATGGTTCATCGCTTATGAGTACACGACGACCGTACGCGAAAAGCTCGAAGTCGTGACGCGCGCCTTGTCGAAAATCTGAAATCGGGCACCCGGCTGCGCTCACTCATTTCGGCCGCGGATCCTTGAGGCGCCGGTCCGGCGGCTTCAACTCGCCATTCCGCAATTGCTTCACCGCCTGAACGACCGCGCGCGCCACGTTGCGCACGTCCTCCTGCGTCGCTGTCTCCTTATCGAGATCCTCGTGGCTGGTGGCGTAAGGTCTGAGATAGCCGATGTAGCGGTCGACGTTCGAAAGGTGTCCGGCCGCAACGAGGCCGATGTCTTCCAGCCAGTCGCCGAGGATGCGCCTGAGCGTGTCGGCGCCGGCCGCGTCGCCGTGGACGAACACGCCGAAGGTGCGTCCGGCGAGATGGCGTGGATAGGACCAGCCCGCGAGCTCAAGCTGCTTTGCTTCCTGCGCGTTCTTACCGTGAGTCGATGTAGGATCGGGATTGCCGCCGTCGGCGCAGACGAGCCGGTCCATCATCAGCTTGAATGCCGACGAAACCTGATACCAGTTGACCGGCGACACGATTATGACGCCATGCGCGGCGACCCACCTCGGATAGATCTCGTTCATCCAGTCATTGTTCTGCTGTAAGCCGTGGTTCGGATAGCAGGAGCACGGCCAGTGACAGAGCGGCATTGCCGTCGAGACGCACGACTTGCATGGGTAGATGACGCGGTTGAACTCGGAAGCGAGCACCGAGAGATTGAGGATGTCGCATTCAAAGCCCGGCTCGTCGCGGATGATCTCGTCGGCCGTTTCCAGCAGCCGCCAGCTCTTCGACATTTCGCCGGGGCAGGTATGCTCGCTGCGTGTCGATCCGTTGATCAGCAGGATGCGGGAGGGTCCGGTCGCATCTTCAAAGCGTCGTTGCGCATCCTTGATCGCCGCCTGGGCGTCCAGCCACTCGATCGACATGTCGTAATCGGGATCGGCAAAGCCGGGGCCGGCCTTGACGGTTCGCGGCGCCTTGCGGTTGTGGCTGTAGGCGTCCCAGGCGGCGTTGGCGACTTTCTCCAGCTCGACGGTGAGCGGTTCGAAGGCGGGATCGTAGAAGCGTGACAGATATCTTTTCTTGAACTCCGCCTCGTCGAGCTTGACCGGCGGCATGCCCTTGCGGACCTCGACCATGAGCGTCTCCGTGCTGTCGGGTCACCAACGCACGAAGACGCCAAAAGGATAGGGCGCGTGCTATTTTGCCTTGCCCAATGTCGGCGAAGCTCCGGCTGCGCAGGGGCCGGTACGACGCCGCCCACTGTCGTCAAAGTGCCATGCGCGCTGGATAAAGTACGAAGAACAAAAGGGAAATTTGCGGCCGCCGCGCGCAATTGTATCGAGATGGCGTTTATGGATTTGAGCGGAGCGAGCCTCTTTCGACGCTCACGCCGGTGCATTGAGTCTGCGACGCGGGCAACGTGCCGTTCGCGGGTGTCGATCGGCATCGCTTGGCGATGGGCTTCGTTCGTTTTGGGTGCCTTTTTATCCGTGGGCGCTGTGAGCGCGGCGGGGGCCGAGGTCGCGCCATCGTCGTTGATGCGGCAAACGATCGTGTTTGACATTCCACCGCAGCCGGTGGCCCGAGCCCTGCTGAAATTCAGTGCGGCGACCGGCGTCGATGTGCTTCTGGATGCGCGTCATGCCGCCACGGACACGAAGTCGTTCGATGTGAGGGGTTCGATGGAGGCGCGCGACGCGCTGGACACGTTGCTGGTCGGTTCTGGATTCGTCGCACGCGAGTTCGGGCCGGACACTGTCTTGGTGGGGACCGCCGCGGCCGGACGCGAAGGTGCACGGGCCGCGTTCTCGGGTCGCGAGAAAGTCTATTTTGCGATGGTTCAAGGCAAGATTGAAACAACGCTCTGCGCACATGCGGAGACGGTGCCGGGACGGTACCGGTTGGCCTTGACGCTTTGGGTTGGTAGATCGGGCAGGGTGGTGCACTTCAAACGTCTGGACACGACCGGTGAGGCGGTCCGCGACGCGGCCGTGGATGAAGCCATGCGCGCGATAGCTTTTGATCAGTCGCCGCCGGCCGGCATGCCGCAGCCGCTCACCTTGGTGATGGCGCCACGCGACGAAGGCGCAGGCGATACATGCCGGTCCGCGGTGCGGACGCAGCGCGACGCGTCGACGCGATAGTCGGGGGCAAATGGTGCAAGGTGGCACGGCGCTGCTGAGGCAATGGCTTATCGCGAGCTACGACGATCTGCGGCGCCGGCTCTCGCGCCGGCTCGGTTCGGAGGATGTCGCGACGGAGGCGCTGCACGAGGTTTGGCTGCGCCTCGATCAGGCAAGCGTTGTCGGCGCTGTCGAGCAACCGCAATCGTATCTGTATCGCATGGCGTTGAATGCCTCGGCGGATCGGCGCCGGGCCGACATTCGCTGGCTCAGCCGCAACCAAATCGCCGCCTTCCTGCGCTCGGAAAGCGATGCCATCGATCCCGAGCATGCTTTCTCGGTCAAATCGGAATTCGTCGCGCTCGAGCGGGCGCTCGCCGAACTGCCAGCGCGAAGCCGCGCCGTTTTTCTCGCCGCGCTGTACGAGGAGTTATCGTATCGGGAGATCGCCAAACGATTCGGCATGTCCGTGCGCTCGGTCGAACGCGATATGAACAAGGCCTTCGATCATTGCACGAAGCGGTTGGGCAAGCACAAAGAAGGACGGCGCGTTGCGGCGCCGGCCGAGCTCCTGGAAGCGAGCCGGTCCGTGGGGCGTGTCCTGGACGCCGGCGATGACGAGTGATCCCGATCTGCTGACGGCGAGTTCGGAGCTTCGCGCCGAGGCCCGGCGTTGGTTGGTGCATTTGCATTCGGGCGAGGTCGTGCAGGCGGACCTCGACGCCGCGCGGCGGTGGCGCGAGCAGAGCGCCGCCCATCGCGCGGCTTTCGCGGAAGCTAATGCGCAATGGCAGGCTTTGCGCGCTATGCGGCGAAGCGCGCAGATAGCCGATGTCGACACGGTCGCGGCGAGACATCGTCTGGGCCGGCGCGCTTTGCTGGGCGGCGCGGCCGCGGCGGCTGCCGGCGCGGCGATATATGTCGGAATCCGTCCGCCTCTCGGATTGTGGCCCTCGTTTTCGGAGTTCACCGCGGATGTTCGGACGGGCGTCGGGGAGCGGCGCCGGATCGCCTTATCGGACGACGTCACCATCGATCTGAATACCAGAACGAGTTTGGTGATGGATCATGCGCGAAACGAGCAAAGACGGATCGAATTGCTCGCCGGGCAGATCGCCGCGACAGTGGGCGTCAACCGCGACGGAGCATCGATGCCGCTGGCGGTCAGCGCCGGTCCCGCGGTTGCTCGTGCTACGCATGCCGTATTCGACCTGAGTTTCGATGGTGAGGCCGGTCATGTCACCTGTCTCGAGGGTTCGCTGACGCTCCAATGCAACGGCGAGAGCACGACGCTTCGTGGCCGTGAGCAGATCGCGTATACAGCGAAGGGACTTGGTGTCGCCGCGGCGAATGATGGTCGGGTGACGTCGGCTTGGCGCGACGGCCGATTGTTGTTCGAGAATGCGCCACTATCGGAAGCGATCGAGGAGATCAACCGCTATCGGCGCGGACGGATCATTCTGATGAGCGGCGACGTCGGGCAGCTGCCGCTGAATGCCGCGTTCCGGCTCGACCGTCTCGATGAGGTCGTGCCGAAGCTCGCGAGCCTGTTTGGCTTGCAAGTGCGGAGGCTGCCCGGCGGCTTCGTCCTCCTTGGGTGATCGCGGGCTCTCTCGCATGAGCCGGACTGTCACGAAATCTTCATCGAAATCTTTGGCGGCTCACGCCGTCGCACGGTCGTCTGGTGAACAGGAAAGCAGCTCCGTCGTCGAAGGCAGGTCGCCATCGACGACGGACTGCGCGCTCAAGCCGAGCAGCCTGTCCGTTCAGAGCCGTGCGAAAAGGTCGTGTCATGTTCAATTCTCCGTCCGTTGCCTGTGAGTCTTCGTTCTCGCGGCACGAGCCTTGCCGCCTGACCTCGAACGCGGCGGACGGTGCTGGGCACGGCCAGGAGCATCGCAAGGCTTCCTGTTCCGTTCGCTTGTTCCGTACCGCCTGCCTCGCGAGCGTGAGCGCGGTCGCTTTGCTGCTGGCGGCGCCTCAGGCCTTTGCGCGACCTTTGGGCGGATATGGCGGCGGGTCGCCGAGCGCTGCGGCGCAGGCGCAACAAGCCGCGCAGCAAGCGGCGCAGAACGGGAGCCTGGCGGCGAGCAATGCGCTCAAGCGCGCGACGCAGGCGGTGCAAGCGATGCAGGCGACGCAGGCGGCGGCGCGGAACGCGGCGCTGCAGGCGGCCGGCGGCGTGCCCAACGGCCTGACGGTCGGCGGCCTGCAGGTCGCGCCGGGCGCGACGCCGGGATCGAGCTTGTGGCAGGGCGCGCAACTGCCGACGCAGGCGCAGGCGAATGGCCGCACGCAGGTTGAGGTGCGGCAGTTCCAGCAGAAGGCCATCCTGACCTGGCAGACCTTCAATGTCGGTAGCGAGACGGATCTGCGTTTCGATCAGCAGGGCAACCGCAACTGGGTCGCGCTCAACCGCGTGCTCGACACGACGGCGCCGAGCCGCATCCTCGGCACGATCAAGGCGGACGGTTCGGTCTACGTCATCAACCGCAACGGCATCATCTTCGGCGGCGCCTCGCAGGTGAATGTCGGTTCGCTGATCGCCTCGAGCGCCGACATCGCCGACACGCAGTTCCTCACCAACGGCATCTATTCGGCGCAGGCCGGCGGCGTCTATCTGCCGAGCTTCACCGGCGCCACCGGCAAGATCACGGTCGAGGCGGGCGCGCAGATATCGACGGCGGCGCCGGCCTCCGTCACTGCGGGCGGCGGTTTTGTCGCCTTGCTCGGCACGCAGGTCGACAATGCCGGCGCGATCGCGACGCCGAAGGGGCAGGCGATCCTGGCCGCCGGCGACGACTTCATCCTGCGGCCGGGCTTCGGCACCACGGCCAACGTCACCTCGACGACGCGCGGCAGCGAGATCGCGCCGGTGATCGGCGCCGGCAGCGCCAGCGGCAATGTCACCAACACCGGTCTGATCTTCGCGCAGCAGGGCGACATCACGCTCGCCGGACGCACCTTGATGCAGGATGGCGTGCTGCTGTCGACCACCTCGGTCAATACGCGCGGCACCATCCATCTCTTGAACGCGGCATCGGATGCGCAAGGCAGCATCACCTTGGGCGCGTCGAGCCTCACCGACATCCTGCCCGAGCTCGACAGCACCGACACCGCGCTCAACACGCAGCGCGACGCGCTGATCGCCGCCTCGGCCGCCGCCAATCTGGCGCGCGCCGGCAGCGCCACCGGCGCCTTCGACAATCTCTCGCTGCTCGCCGACCGGCAGGATCAGTCGCGCATTGAGATCGTCAGCGGCGGCGATGTGGTGTTCAAGGGCGGCTCGCTGACGCAAGCGCAAGGCGGCCAGGTGGCGGTCAGCGCCGGCCGGCGCGTCTTCACCGAGAGCGGCGCCACCATCGACGTGTCCGGCGTGCGCGACGTGGCGGTCGCCATGGCCGCCAACAACATCCAGGTGAACGTGCAGGGCAACGAGCTGCGCGACTCGCCGGTCAACCGCGACAGCGGCAATCTGCTGAACGCCAATGTCTGGATCGACCTGCGCGATCTCATCCTGGTGCCGGCCGGCACCGGCGGCTACGCCTCGGACCGTTACTACACGCCCGGCGGCCTGCTCGAAGTGTCGGGCTACGTGAACAACACCGCACACACGATCGGCGAATGGTCGGCGCTCGGCGGCACCATCACCTTGGCGGCGCCGGAGGTGATCGCGCAGCAGGGTTCAGTGTTCGACATCTCCGGCGGATCGGTCGCGTATCAGGGCGGCTACATCCGTACCTCGAACTTCCGCGGCGCCGACGGACGCAGCTACAACGTCGGCGATGCCTCGGCGAACATGCTGTTCACCGGCATTGCCGGCGGTTGGACGCGCGGCAGCGCGCGGTGGAACGTCAGCGAGACCTGGACCAGCGTCTTCAACAAAGGCGCGGTCAGCACGCGCTGGGAGGACGCTTATACGGTCGGCCGCGACGCCGGCAGTCTCGTTCTGTCGACGCCGACCGCGATCTTCGAAGGCGATATCCTGGCCGCCGTGGTCAAAGGCGGCCGGCAGCTCAGCGCGCGGCCGGACGGCGTCGGCGACGGCTACAAGCTGCCGCAGAACGCCGCGCCACTTGCCGGCACATTGGCGATCGGCCGTTACGATGCGCGCGGCTTGATCAACGGCACCGCCGCCAAGGTTACGTTCGACGACGTCGTCAGGATCACCGCCGGCATGAACGCGGCCGACGCGGTGCCGGCCGGGCGCACCGGCACGGTGCTGTTCGATGCGGGCATCGTCAACAAAGCGCAGCTCGGCGGCCTGAACGTCGCCAGCGACGACGCCATCGCGGTCAACGCGCCCTTGACCTTGGCGCCCGGCGCGGTGGTGACCTTCACGGCGCCCGACGTCGGCATCAACGCCGATATCACGGCGCATGGCGGCCGCGTCACGCTCGGCAACATCATGAGCGCGCAACTGGCCGTCAACCTGCCCGTGCAGTATTGGGCGCTGACCGATGGCGCCGGCCATGCGCAGGTCTCGATCGGCAATGGCGCGACCGTTGATCTCACCGGTCTGTGGACCAATGCCGCGCAGGATCCGTCCGATCAATCGGGCCTGGCCTTCGTCAACGGCGGCAGGCTGAAAGTGGCGACCACCGGCGGCATCACCGTCGCATCCGGCACGCTGCTCGATGTGTCGTCGGGCGGCGCCATGCTGACGAGCGGCAAGATCAAGGGCGGTAAAGGCGGCGATGTCAGCCTGATCGCCAACGACTTCGAGAACCTGCCCGACGGCGGCTTCTACACGACGCCGCGCGACGCCAAACTCATACTTGACGGCCGCGTGCAATCCTACGGCTTCAATGGCGGCGGCACGCTGACCTTGAACGCGGGTCAGAAGATCGTGATCGGCGGCGGCGCGCAATCCGGCGATCTGCACCTCGACACGGCGTTGTTCGCGTCGGGCTTCACGGCCTACGACATCACTGGCATCGGCGGCGTCGCCATCGGCGACGGCACGGCGGTCGCACCGACCGTGCCGGTCTATCGCGCCGACGATGGCTTGGCGTCGCTGCCGACCGGCAGCCGCATCGCGGCGGATCTCTGGCTGCCGCCGGCCTTCCTCGGTAACCCGATTGCCGCCACGGTCACGCCGCGCGCCGGCGCGGACCTGACTCTGGTGGCAAGCAACGGCGACTTCACGCTCGGCCAGGGCGCGTCGATCGCGGTCGATCCGGGCCACGCCGTCAACATCTACGCCTACGGCCAGACCACGATCGACGGCACGATCACGGCCAAGGGCGGCAACATCCTCGTTGCCGGCGCGCAACTGTTTCGAGGTCAGTGGCGCCAGCTCGGCGGCAACGGCGCCTTCTCGCTGACGCGCTCGATCTGGATCGGCGACGACGCCGTGCTCGACGTGTCCGGCTATGCCGCGACCGTCACCGATTTGCGCGGCCGCGTCTCAGGCATGGTGGCCGATGGCGGCTCGATCGCGCTCGGCGGCGCCAACGGCACGGCCAGCGACGCCTTCGTCGTCATCCGCCCCGGCGCGCTGCTCGATGCCTCGGGCACCGCAGCGACGATCGACATCCTCGACGGCAATGGCGCGACGCCGACCGTCGTCGCCAGCGACGGCGGCTCGATCGCGCTCAATTCCAACAGCGGCATCTATATCGACGGCACGATGCGCGCCGCCGCCGGCGGCGCCGGGGCCTCGGGTGGCACGCTGAGCATGAACCTGGTGAGCCGTGTCTATTCGCCGACAACACCCAACGCGCAGGTTCCGGATGGCATTGGCACGGTGCCGGAGGTGCTGCGCAAACTGCGGGACATCACCGTTACCCAGCAGCGCGAGGCCAGCGGGCTTTCCGGCAGTGCTCAGGCGGGACAGGCGGATAGTGGTCTGCTGTTCGGCAATGCCGCCATCAGTGCCGAGCAAATCGCACAAGGCGGCTTTGCATCGCTGGCGCTGCGCACCTCCGACCTGTTCGTGTTTAAAGGGGACGTCAATCTGGCGCTCGCCCGCAGTATCGCATTCGGCGGTGGCATCTTCAGCGTTTCAGACGCAACGCCCAACATCAGTGTCGCGCTTGCCGCCCCCTATGTGAGGATTGACGGCTTCACCGAAGATAAAGTGGGCGCGACACATTATAATCCCGGATTGACCAGTGTGCTCCCGAGCGCGAAGCTAAATAGCAGCACCTTGTCCGTCGCGGCCGATCTGCTCGATATCACCGGTGGTGTTCGCTTCGGCGCATCCGGCCAGCAAGGCAGCGGCTATGTGCGCTGGGTATCCGACACCGATAATACGCTGGGCGGAGGCGCGTTCGTCGATGCTGGCGGCTTCGCGCAGGTCAATCTCATGAGCCGCGGTGATATCCGCTTCGGCAACGGCCGTCTCTCGACCGATAGCACGCAGCAACCCGGAGGCTGGCTGAAGACCAGCGGTGATCTGACCCTGACGGCGGCGCAGATCTATCCGCTCAGCGGCGCCTCGGTGGCGATCTATGCGGGACTGATTGGAAGCCGGGGAAATGAGACCTTCGATCCGGCGCGGCAGAAGACGATCACAATTCGCCGCAGCAGCGGCGACATACCGCAGCAACCGGCAT
The DNA here is from genome assembly GCF_003367395.1 of Pseudolabrys taiwanensis. Classification (NCBI taxonomy): domain Bacteria; kingdom Pseudomonadati; phylum Pseudomonadota; class Alphaproteobacteria; order Hyphomicrobiales; family Xanthobacteraceae; genus Pseudolabrys; species Pseudolabrys taiwanensis. The sequence goes on from NZ_CP031417.1 coordinate 325,473, forward strand.
CGGTGTTCGGCAATCTGTCCTTGATCGCGGCCACGATCGACCAAGGCGGTGTCGTGCGCGCGCCGCTGGGCAGAATTATTTTCAATGGTCTTCCAGACAAATTTACCGAGAAGCCCGACGTAACAACGGTAATCTTCCGTGCCGGCAGCGTCACCTCCGCGACAGCTAATGGGCTGATCATGCCGTTCGGCGGCACCGCCGATGGCACCAGCTATCAAGGCGCCGACGGCACCTTGGTCGATCTCGGATCGGCATTGGTGAGTACTGCCAACGGTGCGGTCATCACCACCGGCATTTCCGTGACTGCAGGCACGGTCATCGGGGAGAAAGGCGCCGTCCTCGATCTGTCCGGTGGCGGTTCATTGACGGGCGCTGGCTTCGTGTCCGGCCGCGGCGGTTCGGTCGACACCCTCAAGACGCCGCTCATCAACGCCAACCCGGTCAACACATTCAGTTCGGCTGGCAATAAAGTCTACGCGATCATGCCGGGTTATGCGTCGGCCTACGGACCGGCGATCGCCACTAATGGCGCCGGCGATCCAAATATCGGCCGTCAGATCACGATCCCGGCCGGCGTGCCGGGGCTGCCGGCCGGCAACTACACGTTGCTGCCGTCGAGCTACGCCCTGCTGCCGGGCGCGTTCCGCGTCGAACTGGGTGGCAGCACCAACCGCGCGATGTCTCCGTTCGCGATGGCGAATGGCAGCTATGTTGCGTCCGGCATCCTGGGCGTCGCCAATACAGGCATTCGCGACGCGCTGCCCACCGAGCTCATCCTGTCGGCAGGGCAGGTGACACGCAGTTATTCGCAATATAACGAGACCAGCTACGCCGACTTCGCGCGCAGCAAAGCCGCGTTGTTCGGCAACGTCCGCCCACGGCTGCCCGATGATGGCAAAATCCTGCAGTTCAACATCGGGGCGTCCACCGGGGCGCCATCGTTGTCCTTCGACGGTACCGCGAATTTCGATCCCGCCAATGACGGTATTGCCGGTAGCCTGCTGATTACGTCGTCAGCACCAAGCCACATCATCGATATAACCGCGCCGGGCGTTGCGCCCATCATCGGTCACAGTTCGATTTCGACCGACGATCTCAACGCGTTCCACGCCGCGTCCCTGTTCGTCGGCGGCGGGCCTCTTTATGTCGCGCCAGGTACGACTTCGGGCGGGGTTGAGATCAGCGGGGTCTCGCTGACGGGCGGCGACTCGGTGGTCAACGTTCTCGATGGCGCCTACCTGCAAGCGAGGCAGGTGTTCCTGATCGGCTCATCGATCAGTGTTGCCGGCGGAGCGGCGATCGACACGCGCGGCCAGAGCAGGGCCGGGCTCGATTCGAGCCTCGGCTATGTTTTCCGCGGCGCAAACTTCCTTGCAGTCGCCAACGGTCGGCTCAACTTCCTGCCGTCTACCGGCACCGGGAGCATAATGATCGCTACTGGTGCATCGCTGCTCACCGATGGCGGCATCGTGATCGGGGCGCCAGGATCGCTCAGCATGGGCGACGTCAATTTCGGCGCCCGCTATCTTTCCGTTACGCTGAATACGATCAATGCCGGCGACCCGGCGGCGCTCGCCGCGGCGCAGGCGGCAGGCGTGTTGCCAAACGGTTGGACGTTGAACCAAGCCGCTTTGGACCGGTTGCTACGGCCGTCATCCACCGCGGGCGTGCCAGCGCTCGAGCAGCTCACGCTCACCGTCGGCGGTTCCATCAATCTGTTCGGCAGTGTGACCCTCGATGCGCGAAGCCAGTCGACGAGCGATGTCGAATTCGTGCTCAACACGCCGGCCATTTATGGCCTTGGGAGCGCGAGCGACACCGCGATGGTCATCGCGGATCGGCTGTTCTGGAATGGCATCCGCACCGGCTATTTCGATAACACGGGCGCCGGCACGCCACATTATGGCGTCCAACCGCCGGCACCTATCACTCCCAATGGCGCGGGGACAGGTGCGGGCAATCTCGTATTGCAGGCGCAGGATGTTACGTTCGGCTATGACAAATACAGCCGTCAGAGCGATGGCGTCACGCTGGACCGGATCGCGGTCGGCTTCGCCAATGTCGCGATCAATGCGACCGACCGCATCACAGGCAACAGCGATGGCACGTTGTCGGTCGGTCTCAGCAAAGACCCATCGGGCAAGCTGATCGGCGGCAATCTCACGCTGTCGTCGCCCTTGATCACCGCGGAGGCCGGGGCCACCATCGATTACACCGCCGGCGGCGCCATCCGCGTCGTCACGCCGGCCGGCAGCGTGCCAAGCGAAACGTCCGTCGTTGCCGATCAAGGCGGTACCTTATCGTTCAAGGGCGACAGCGTGTTCGTCGATACGGCCTTCGCGCTACCGAGCGGCAAGCTGACGCTGACCGCGACCAACGATATCGTGCTCGGTGGCAACGCCCGGGTCGATCTCGCCGGCCGCGCCATCACATTCTACGACATCACCAAATTCGGCTGGGGCGGCGACCTGATGCTGCAGAGCGCTAATGGCAACATCACGCAGGCGGCCGGATCGCTGATCGACGTGTCGGCGACCTATAACCAGGCCGGGTCGATCGCCGCGGTCGCTGATGACGGCGTGATCGCGCTGGACGGGACTCTGCGCGGCAGCACGGCCGATGATGCGCAGAGCGGCCGGATCGGCCTGCGCGCCGCGAGCCTGGGAGATTTCACCGCGCTGAACGCGATGCTCAATCAGGCGGGTTTCTTTGGCGGTCGCGCCTTCGTGCTCAAGCAGGGCGATCTTGTGGTGGGCGCGGGCGTGCGCGCGCATACGGTGTCGATCTCGGTCGATAACGGCAGCTTGACCGTGAACGGCACCATCGATGCATCGGGCGCGAAGCCCGGCAGCATCCGTCTCGCGGCGCGAGACGATCTCACGCTGGCTTCAACGGCGAACCTCGATACCCACAGCACCGTGCTGCAGACCGACAGCTACGGCGCGCCGATCGAGGCGAATAACACGGCGCATGTGGACCTCACGAGCTCGCAGGGTTGGGTAAATCTTGCACCCGGCGCGAGCATCGACATGCGATCGGCGGATGGCATTGCGCGCGGCAAGCTCGAGATCAACGCGCCGCGGCTCGGCTCGGGGAGCAGTGCGACCGGTGCCGGCGCGCCGGACAATGCGACCGGCGATGATATCGCGATCTCAGCAGCCGGTCCGCTGAACATCCGCGGCGCCGCCTCGGTCGCGGTCAACGGCTTCGCCACCTACACGAATGCGCCGGCCGATCCCGACGATGCCAATGGGCAGATCATCGATCAAGCTTGGCTCGATCTGGTCGATGAGGACTCGACCGTCTTTTACAACGCCGCGCTCGGCAATACGAACCTCCAAGCTCGGCTTGCCGGCTTGAAGAACATCGCTGGCTCGACCTTCCATCTCCGTCCTGGCGTTACGATCGCGAGCGCAACGCCGAACGGCAATCTGACGGTCAAAGGCGATCTCGATTTTTCTAATTATCGCTACGGCCTTGGCGCCGACACACAAAACCACACGGGTCTCGGCGAAGTCGGCGTGATCAACTTCCGCGCCGGCGGCACGCTGACGGTGAAGGGCAGCATCAATGACGGCTTCGCGCCACCGCCGGTCTCGCCCGATGCTTTGACCACGTTATTCTCCGGCACGCTGGGGGCAGATTACACGGTCACGACGGGTGGCGTGACGTTGGGGGCGGGCTGGTTGACGGGCATCTTCAACGACTGGGATCCGGCGGTGACGGTTGGATTCGACATTCCGTTGGGGCCTGGCTTCCTCATTCTGATCGATCCCACGCCCGATCATCCAATTCCGATCGATATCCCGCTAGCGCAGGATCTGATGTATGGCGGGTTTGGTGATCCGCTTGGCGGCGATATTCGCGACGCCAATGGGCATATCCTTTATAGGGCGACCGACATCCTTGATTGGGGGACGATCATTCCGGCCGGCAGTGTGCTCGGCAGGGGCATCAATTCCTCGATCGGCGGCTGGGGTGGAATCTATACATCTCTAACCGCTTGGCCGGCCAATACCGATCTTTACATGATCGGCGGTAACCCGGTCGAAAAGGCAATATCGCTCCCACCCGGCACCGTGCTGCCATTCAATTTTTCGCTCACGGATATAACTCTGACCGGACCTGGCGATCGCAAGGTCTGGGCAACCTCGGCGATGCAGACGCCGGGCGCGCAGTCCTGGTCGATGCGGCTGGTCGGGGGCGCCGATCTCACCGGTGCCGACAGCCGCGCGTTGCAAGCGACAACCAAGCTTGCGAGCGGCACCGGCAATGTTGTGTTGAACGATCCTTTCACCGTCAATCTGCTCGGCACGGGGACATCGAGCGCCGGGGTCAGCGTGGTGCGCACCGGCACCGGTAATCTGGAAATTCTCGCCGGCGGTAGCTACCGGCAGGATTCGCCCTATGGTGTCTATACGGCAGGCACGGCAATCGCCGTGGATAGTGCCTATAACACCGGCCGCGCGCTCGCGCCGGACGGCACTGTGCTTGGCAGCACCGACCATCCGCAAAATGCCGACTATGAGGCGACGTTGAAAGACGCGGGGGGCAATTATCGGCCGCGGATGTACTACACCGAAAATGGCGGCGACTTCCTGCTGGTGGCGCAAGGCGATATCGGCGGCAAGCAGAAGATGGTGAATACGTCGCAAAGCGACTCCACGGTGGTTGGCAACTGGCTATGGCGTCAGGGTGGTAACGGGCAAGCCACCGCCTGGGGCATCAATTTCGGCAGCTATGTCGGGACCGATATCGGAGGGGGGCCGCAGATCGGTCTTGCTGCCTTCTCCGGCATGGGCGCGCTTGGCGGCGGCAACGTCACGCTGCAAGCCGGCGGCGATATCGGTAACGCCGGGCAGGGCGTCGTCGTTGCTATTGGCGGCAGCGGCCGGGTCACGGCCGACGGCCAATTGATCCAGACCGGCGGTGGCACGCTGTCGGTCGTCGCCGGTGGCAATGTTGGTACCGGGGGCAACCAGTTCGTCAATCTGCGTGGCGACACACAAGTCGCGGCCGGCGATTTTGGCAGTCTCGTCAGCAAAAACTATGGATATAACGGGCAGTTCGATCCACGGCCGCTCGACCCCTTCAAGAATTTCGGAGTCGCGGCTTTTGCGGGGGGCTCTTTCGCACCGGGCGATGGTGCGATCGCCGTACGCGCGCGCGGCGATCTGGCAATGGGAAGTATCGACGATCCTGGCCGTGTCACTCTCGGTCAGGACACCGCCGGCGGGGCGAATGGCGTGAAGAGCTCGACGTGGTTCACGCTGTGGACCGGTCGCACCGTAATCGATCTGACCGCCGCCGGCGGTGATGCGTCGCCGCTGTCGCCAAACCAGTCGGTCGGCATTTTGCCGTCGGTGTTGCGGGTCACAGCCGCAAGCGGTGACATTTTCCTGAACCCGGCACTGGACGGAGTCTCGCTGATGATGCCGTCGCCGGATGGCGAGCTGCAATTGCTCGCGCAGGGTTCGGTTATCGAGGTCAATTCCACGACTGCGTCGTTTGGCCCGCTATCGACCTCGCTTGCCAGCATTGCGACACCGTTCAGACCCGCATGGGCATGGCACGCATTGGTCGGCTCCAGCGATACCGTGCAGGAGTCCAATCTCTGGGCGCAGGGAAATATGCTGCGCGATCAGCTCGGCGCGACGGAAGCTGGGATAAACGCTCTCGGCCGGCTGTTCGCATTCGGCCCTGACACCACCAGCGATGCGAGTGCAGCCGGCAACGGCGTCCGCTCGAAGATCTATGCGCTGACTGGCGATATCAGCGGTTTGCGCTACGGCGAGGTCTATCACGACGTCCAGTTCCTCGGTTCAGGCTATGTCGGCACGGATTATTATCGTGCGGCAAAGCCGATCGATATCATCGCCGGCGGCGACATCTTCAATATTGGCGGCCTCATCCTGCACAGTGAGCCGACCGACGTGTCGACCATCGCCGCGGGCGGCAATGTGATCTATGCGGGAACGAATGTGGGTTACTCTGTTGGGGCCACGTCCGTTACGGCGGTCGGCCTGCAGATCGCCGGCCCCGGCACGCTCGAAGTCACGGCGGGCGGCAACATCTATCAAGGCTCGCTCGCCGGCATAGAAAGCATCGGCGCATTGGTGCAGGGCGACAGCCGGCCGGGTGCGAGCGTCGTGCTGCAAGCCGGCGTCGGCCAAGGCACGCCCGGCGTCGGGCAGGTCGATTGGACGGGCTTTGCCAAACTCTATCTCGATCCGGCCAATCGCGCCGGCGCGGGACCGCTGGCGGATCAGCCGGGCAAGGTCGCGAAGACCTACGACACTGAACTGGTGACCTGGCTCAAGGATCGCTTCGGCTATAGCGGCGCGGACGCGGATGCGCTCGCTTACTTCAACGCGCTGCCGGGCGCGCAGCAGCGCGTGTTCCTGCGGCAGGTCTATTACGCCGAGCTCACGGCCGGCGGCCGCGAGTATAACGACAAAGCGAGTTCGCGTTTCGGCAGCTATCTGCGCGGCCGTGAAGCCATCGCAGCGCTGTTCCCGGCCGGTAATTATGCCGGCGACATCACGATGTTCAGCGCCAAGGCGGCCTACAGCACGACGATCAACAGCGGATTCGTGCACACCGACTTCGGTGGCGACATCCAGTTCCTCACGCCGGGCGGTAAGGTCGTGGTCGGCACCGAGGGGCTGGCCCCGGGCGCCGACGCAGGCTTGATCACGCAAGGACAGGGCGAGATCCAGGTCTATTCGAAGGACAGCGTGCTGCTCGGCCTGTCGCGCATCATGACGACGTTCGGCGGCGACATCCTGATCTGGTCGGCGGAAGGCGACATCAACGCCGGCCGCGGCTCAAAAACAACGGTGCTCTACACGCCGCCGAAGCGGACGTATGACATCTACGGCAATGTCACGCTGTCGCCGGTCGTGCCGTCGAGCGGCGCCGGCATCGCGACGCTCAATCCGATCCCCGAGGTCAAGGCCGGTAACATCGACCTGATTGCGCCGCTCGGCACGATCGATGCGGGCGAAGCGGGCATCCGCGTCTCGGGCAACGTCAACCTGGCAGCGCTGCAGGTCGTCAACGCGGCCAACATCCAGGTCCAGGGCACGACGACGGGCGTGCCGGTGGTGCAACTGCCGAACGTCAGCGGCGCCTTGGCGGCGTCCAACACGGCCGGCGCGGCCCAGCAGACGATGACGCCGGCGGGGAACGGCAACGCGGCGCAGCCCTCCATCATTATCGTCGAGGTGCTGGGCTTTGGCGGTGACGATTCCACGCCCGAAAACCACCGCCCCGACACGCGGACCGATGTGCAAGGTCGAGGCCAGGAATCGCGCAGCGCTATTGAGGTCATCGGTGCCGGCGAACTGACACCGGGCCAGCGTGGGAAGCTGACCGAAACCGAAAGGCGTAATCTCGGTGCGCCTTGACGGGGCGATGGGCGGCCATCTTTTGCCTCCCGTCGTCGCGCCGCCTTCGGCGTGCACCGTACTCGTAAGGGACCGATCTCTTAAGGACCTGTGACGGCGCTCGTCGTATGCCGCCAACGGAGCGTCTCCGTTATGTCGGGGTTAACCGACGCACGAAGACGCCAAATGAGCGAGGGAGCCGCGCTATTTTGCTTTCCCGACCTCGGCGATGATCTCGGCGGCTTCCTTGAAGGCGTGGTTCGCCGCCGGTACGCCGCAATAGATCGCCTGCTGCAGGATGATCTCCTTGATGTCGTCCGGCGTGAAGCCGCCTTCGGTCAAGGCCGCGCGCACATGCATGCGGAATTCGTCCCACTTGTCGATGGCGAGCATGGTGCCGATGACGAGAATGCGGCGCGTGCGTTCGTCGTAATGCGGCCGCGTCCACACTTCGCCCCAGGCGGCGCGGGTTATGAAGTCTTGGAACTCCTCGGAGAAGGCCGTCTTCTTGGCGTTGGCGCGGTCGACCCAGGCATTGCCAAGCACCTTGCGCCGCTGCGCCATGCCCTTTTCGTAGCGTTCGCGTTCGTCCATGGGAAAGCTCCTTCAGCCAAGCAGAAATTCGAGCGTCGCTTTGGCGAAGGCCTGCGGTTGCTCGACGTTCGAAATGTGGGCGGCGTCGAGCGCGACGAGCTTGGCGCCTGAGATGGCTTTCGCAATCGCCTCGCCGGCGGCGGGCGGCGTCGCCGGATCCTGCGTGCCGACGATGACCAAGGTGGGTGCCTTGATGGTCGGATTGCTGTCGCGGAAGTCGATGTCGCGGACGGCGGCGACGCTGGCCATATAGCCTTCGTGGTCGGTGGCGACGAACATCTTGGTCATCCATTCGATCTTCTGTGGCGCGCGTTCGCGGAAGCCCTTGGTGAACCAGCGCTCCATATTAGCGGCGACCATCTCGCTCAATTGATGGTCTTTGAGAAAGCGGAGACGATCGTTCCACGGCGCCTTGTCGGCATAATGGAAATGGGTGTTGGCCAGCACCAGCTTCTCGATGCGGTCCGGAGCATGGGCGCCCAGCCATTGGCCGTCCATGCCGCCCATCGACAGGCCGCACCAGTTCGTCTTCTCCACCCCCAGCGCGTCAAGGACGGCGAGGATATCGCGGCCGAATAGCTCGGAGCTGTAGGGCCCTGTCGTCGTGCCGGACTGGCCGTGGCCGCGGCGGTCGTAACGGATGAGCCGGAAGTGTTTGGCAAATTCGGCGGCCTGGTCGTCCCACATGTGGAGGTCGGTGCCGAGGGAGTTCGACAGCATCAGCGGCGGCGCGTCGTCGCGGCCTTCCACCTGCACGAAAAGGCGGCAGCCATCGTCGGTCGTAACAATCGGCATGAAAAATTCCTCCCCGCCCGCGGAACGGTTGCTTTGGCAACAGACCTAACGTGCCCGTATGCGGCTGCAAAGCTCTTTTCAGCGGGCCATTAAGGGCTTAAAGGCCAGGGTTGGGCCGGCGCCGATTGGCTTGGCCGCGTGAGAAGGAGACGACGCCAATGGCGATGACGATGACGGGCGAGGTTCAACTCGCCGCGAGCCGCGACACGGTATGGGCCGCGCTCAATGATGCCGAGGTGCTCAAGGCCTGCATCCCAGGCTGCGAAGAACTCAACAAGACCTCGGACACCGAATTCCAGGCCGTCGCCACGCAAAAGATCGGCCCGGTCAAAGCCCGCTTCAAGGGCAAGGTGCATCTCACCGATCTCGACCCGCCGAACGGTTACAAGATTTCCGGTGAGGGCGATGGCGGCATCGCCGGCTTCGCCAAGGGCGGCGCAACGGTGGCGCTCTCCGACAAGGACGGCGGTACGCTGCTGACCTACAACGTAGAGGCGCAGATTGGCGGCAAGCTCGCTCAGCTCGGTCAGCGCCTCATCAATGGCGCAGCCAAGAAGGTGGCCGACGAGTTCTTCCAGAACTTCGCAGCCGCGGTGGCAGCCAAGTAGCTTCGCGCTGGCGGCACAGCCGCCATGCATTTCCCTAAATTGCCGGCGGCGCAAAAACGGCTCGAATCTGGCCTAAACGATTTTGTGAAAGGCCGATTTGCCGATTTTTGCGCCGTTTGCGATGGAGTCCCTTGACCCGATAGGGGACGGGGGTTCAAAGTTATTGTAGTTCTAAACCGCGATCGGGCCGGGAATCGGCTCGATTCCGCGGCTCAGTCGTCCCCGCGAGGTGCGGGAGGGGCGAAAAAGGGCCGATGGGCCCCAAGTCGGGAGGAAGGCCATGCCGTCCGTATCCATGACGGTGAACGGGAAACCGGTCACCGGCGATGTCGAAGCGCGCACGTTGCTCGTTCAATTTTTGCGCGAAAATCTGCGGCTGACCGGCACCCATGTCGGCTGCGACACGTCGCAGTGCGGCGCCTGCGTTATCCACATCGATGGCATCGCCGCGAAGTCCTGCACCACGCTTGCGCTCCAGTGCGAAGGCGCGTCGATCACCACCATCGAAGGCTTGGCGGAAGCGAACGGTCCGCTGCACGCGATGCAGGAGGCCTTCCGCGAGCATCACGGCCTGCAATGCGGCTTCTGCACGCCCGGCATGATCATGGCCGCGCTCGATATCGTGCGCCGCAACGGCAACGATCTCGACGAGCATACGATCCGCGAGCAGCTCGACGGCAACCTCTGCCGCTGCACGGGCTATCACAACATCGTCAAAGCCATCCAAGCAGGAGCCAAGGCCATGGCCGCGGGCGCGCCGAGCGCCCAAGCCGCCGAGTAAAGCCGACTAAAAAACTCAAAGGGAAGGAAGACCGCCATGAGCGCGACGGGTATCGGCGCGGCGGTGCGCCGAAAGGAAGACTTCCGCTTTATTACCGGCAAAGGCCAATACACGGACGACGTGACGCGGCCGGGCGAGACGCGCGCGGTGTTCGTGCGCTCGCCTCATGCTCACGCCAAGATCAAGAGCATCGACGCCGGCGAAGCCAAGCGCATGCCCGGCGTGATCGACGTCCTCACCGGCGCCGATCTCGCCGGCGACAAGATCGGCAATCTCATCTGCGGCTGGATGGTCCACTCCAAGGACGGATCGCCGATGAAAATGTCGCCGCATCCGGCGCTCGCGGCCGGCAAGGTCAACCATGTCGGCGACGCGGTCGCGGTGGTGATCGCCGAGAGCGTCGCGCTCGGCAAAGACGCCGCCGAGAAGGTGAAGGTCGAGTACGAGGAGCTGCCGGCGGTGGTCGATCCGGCGCAGGCCAAGTCCGGCCCGCAGATTCACGACGTGGCGCCGAAAAATACGATCTACGAATGGTCGCTCGGCGACGCCAAGGCGACCGAAGCCGCGTTCGCCGCGGCCAAGCATGTCACCAAGCTCGACTTCATCAATAACCGCCTCGCGCCGAACGCGATGGAGCCGCGGGCCGCGCTCGCCGAATACGACGCCGGCACCGATCAGCTTACGCTGTGGAACACGTCGCAGAATCCGCACGTCGCGCGCCTCGTCATCTCGGCCTTTGTCGGCATCGCGCCGGAGCACAAGCTGCGCGTAATCGCGCCGGATGTCGGCGGTGGCTTCGGCTCCAAGATCTTCATCTATCCCGAAGAAGTGGTGTGCCTGTGGGCGTCGCGCCGCGTGCGCCGTCCGGTGAAGTGGACGTCCGAGCGCACCGAGGCGTTCCTGACCGACGCGCACGGCCGCGATCACATCACGCATGCCGAGCTGGCGCTCGATGCCAACGGCAAGATCCTGGCGCTGCGCGCGCACACCATCGCCAATCTCGGCGCCTATATGTCGACCTTCTCGTCGTCGGTGCCGACCTATCTCTACGCCACGCTGCTGTCCGGCCAGTACAACATCCCGCACATCTATTGCGAGGTGGACGCGGTCTACACCAACACCGTGCCGGTCGACGCCTATCGCGGCGCCGGGCGTCCCGAGGCGACTTTTGTGGTCGAGCGTCTGGTCGAAGTCGCCGCGCGCGAGATGGGGCTCGAGCCGCCCGAATTGCGCAAGCGCAATTTCATCACGAGCTTCCCGCATCAGACGCCGGTGATCATGGCTTATGACGCCGGCGACTATAACGCGTCGCTGAAGAGGGCGATGGAGCTTGCCGACGTGAAGGGCTTCGGCAAGCGCAAACGCGAAGCCGCCCGTCACGGCAAGCTCCGTGGCCTCGGCTACTCGACTTACATCGAGGCCTGCGGCATTGCGCCGTCGCAAGCCGTCGGCTCGCTCGGCGCCGGTGTCGGTCTCTGGGAAAGCGCGGAAGTCCGCGTCAACCCGACCGGCAGCGTTGAAGTGCTGACCGGTTCGCATGCGCACGGGCAGGGGCACGAGACGACGTTCGCGCAGCTCGTGTCGGAGCGTCTCGGCATTCCTTTCGAGAACGTCTCGATCGTGCACGGCGACACCGACAAGGTGCAGTTCGGCATGGGCACTTACGGCTCGCGCTCCGGCGCGGTCGGCATGTCGGCGATCGTCAAGGCGCTCGACAAGGTCGAGGCCAAAGCCAAGAAGGTCGCCGCGCACATGCTCGAAGCCGCCGAAGGCGACATCGAGTTCAAGGACGGCAAGTTCACCGTCGCCGGCACGGACAAGTCGGCGGCGTGGGGCGATGTCGCGCTCAACGCTTATATCGCGCACAAGTTCTCGGGGCAGGAACTGGAGCCGGGCCTGAAGGAAACGTCCTTCTACGATCCGACCAACTTCACGTTTCCGGCCGGTTGCCACATCTGCGAGATCGAAATCGATCGCGACACCGGCAAGACCGAAATCGTGAAGTGGACCGCGGTGGACGATTTCGGCACGGTCATCAATCCGATGATCGTCGAGGGCCAAGTGCATGGCGGCATCGCGCAGGGCGTCGGCCAGGCCATGCTGGAAGGCGTGATCTACGACAAGGACGGCCAGCTCGTGACCGGCTCGATGATGGACTACACCATGCCGCGCGCCCACGATTTGCCGGCGTTCAAGGTGGAGACCACCGAGACCAAGGCGCCGTCCAATCCGCTCGGCATGAAGGGCTGTGGCGAGGCCGGCGCGATCGCCGCACCCGCCGCGGTGATCAACGCCATCACCGATGCCATCGGCACCGAGCAACTTGCTATGCCGGCCACCGCCAACGCGGTCTGGTCGGCGCTGCAACGCGCGACACCGCGCGCTGCGGCGTGAACGACTTACTCCTCATCCTGAGGAGCCCGCCGGAGGCGGGCGTCTCGAAGGATGAGGCCCGGTCCTTACCCTTCGAGACGCGGCCTCGCGGCCGCTCCTGAGGGTAAGGACGAAGAAGATCGCAGGAGAACTGACATGTACAACTTCACCTTCCATCGTCCGACCACGGTGCGTCAGGCGGCCGGGCTGCTCGCGCGCAATCCCGAAGGCAAGATCCTGGCCGGCGGACATTCGCTGCTGCCGGTGATGAAGCAGCGGCTGGCGCAGCCATCGGCGCTCGTCGATCTGTCGCTGGTCGAAGGGCTGACCGGTGTCGAGGTCAAGGGCCGTTCGGTGGTCATCGGCGCGATGACGCGCCACGCCGACGTCGCCAAGTCGCCGGTGCTGCTCGAAGTGATGCCGGGTCTTGCCGCCGTGCCGGGCTCGGTCGGCGATCCGCAGGTGCGTAACCGCGGCACGATCGGCGGCTCGATCGCCAACAACGATCCGAACGCCGATTATCCGGCGGCCTGCCTCGGCCTGGGTGCGACCATCATCACCAACAAGCGCCGCATCGCCGCCGACGATTTCTTCCAGGGCATGTATACGACGGCTTTGGAAGACGGCGAGATCATCACCAAGGTCAGCTTCCCGATCGCCAAGAAGTGCGCCTACGAGAAGTTCAAGCATCCGGCCTCTGGCTTTGCGCTGGTCGGCGTGTTCGTGTCGAAGCGCGGCCCTGACATCCGCGTCGCGGTGACGGGTGCGGGCGCCAACGGCGTCTTCCGCGTGAAGTCGTTCGAAGAGGCGCTGAAGAAGCGCTTCTCGCCGAAGTCGATCGAAGGCATGTCGATCCCGGCAACGGGCATGAACGTCGACATTCACGCCTCGGCCGAATATCGCGCGCATCTCGTGGCCGTGCTGGCGCGCCGCGCCCTCGCCAAGGCGGTCGCGGGCTAAGCCGCGCCGGCCGCGCGCGGCAAGGTCAGCGTCGCGCGCAGGCCGCCGTCGGCGGCATTCTGCAACATGAGTTCGCCGCCATAGAGTTCGGCGAGTTCGCGCGCGATCGGCAGGCCGAAGCCGAAGCCCGGCGCGCTCTCGTCGAGCCGGGCGCCAGGCCGCAACGCCTGCGCCATCTCCTGCTCGGACAGGCCCGGGCCGTCGTCTTCGATGCTGAGACGGACGATTGGGCCGTCGGCTGCCGCACGGATACGAATGACCGTGCGCGCCCATTTGCAGGCATTGTCCAGCAGGTTGCCCGCCATCTCATCGAGGTCCTGCTGCTCGCAGGCCACGGCGACATCGGCACCGACGGCGACGTCGAACGTCAGGTGCCGCTCCGCATAGATTTTCCGCTGCACCACGACGAGATCGGCGATCCGCGGCGCGAGCGCCGTGCGGGCGCGCGCCGGTCCGTTCAGCGCCGCCATGCGCGCGCGGCCGAGGTGATGGCGGATGCGGCGCTCCATCAGACCGGTCAGCGCGGCCAGATCGCCGGCGGCGCTGTCGCCGCCTTTGCGCTCGGACACCGCCAGCGCCAGGGTCGCCAGCGGCGTCTTGAGCCCATGCGCGAGATTGGCGACATGGGCGCGGGCGCGCTCGAGATTGGCGGCGTTCTGCGCCAGCAGCGCGTTGATCTCATCGACCACCGGCTGCACTTCGCGCGGCTGGTCGTCCGGGATGCGGTCGATGCTGCCGTCGCGCACGCCCGCGATATCGCGCCGCAGGCGTTCGAGCGGTCTGAGACCAAGGCGCACCTGCAGCACCATGGCGAGCACGAGCGCGCCGCCGAGTGCGATCAGCGACAGCGCCAACGTACCCATCGCGGCGCGCAGCGGGCCCATCACCGCATCGCGCGGCGCGGTCGCGAGAATCGTCACCGGCGCGCCGCCGACCACGATCTGCAGCACGCGGTAGTGGAGGCGCATCCCGTCGGGTCCCGGACCATCGGCAGGGCGCACATCCGTCGGCTCGGGTGGAGGCGGTCCGGGCGGGCGATGCGGCGGCTTCGGCGGGACGCGCGGAAGAGCGAGCGCACGATCTTCAAGCGAGGCCGCGCGCAGCGTGTTGCGCGGGCCCTCGACCTGCCAGTACCAGCCGCGCTGCGGCCGATCGAAAGGCGGGCCATCGACGGCGCCGCTGAGGCGCAGCGTGCCGTCCTCCGCCATATGCAATTGCGATTGCAGGAAGACGATCTGGGTGTCGAGCCGCTGATCGATCTGTCCTTGCACGAAGCGATGCAGCGCGAAGCCGATGGCGAAGGTCGCCAGCAACAAAGCGAGAGCGATGAACAAGGCCGCGCCGAGCAGCAGCCGCCGGCTGAGCGAAGCGCCGCGCCATCGTCCGCGCCAGCGCATCATGCGTCTCCGGCCGTCAGCCGATAGCCCCGTCCGCGAACGGTCTCGATGGCGTCGCGCCCGATCTTGCGACGCAGCCGCGCGACGATGACTTCGAGCGAGTTGGAGTCCGTGCCGGCGTCGCCTTCGTAGACCGTCTCGGACAGTTCGATGCGGTCGATCACGGTTTCCTTGCGCATGATCAAGCATTCGAGCACGCGCCATTCGAGCGCGGTCAACTTGAGCGGCAAGCCGTTCAATTCAAACACGCCGGTCTGGGCATCGAAGGTCAAGGCGCCGCAGGCGATGCGCGGGGCGGCGTGCCCCGCCGCGCGCCGCACCAGCGCCCGCAGCCGCATGATCAGCTCTTCCACGCGAAAGGGCTTTGTCAGATAGTCGTCGGCTCCAGCCTTGAAGCCCTCGACTTTATCCGTCCAGCCGTCGCGCGCCGTCAGGATCAGCACCGGCAGCGAGCGGCCGCCGGCGCGCCAGGCCTGCAAAACCTTGGCGCCCGGAATCTTCGGCAGGCCGAGGTCGAGCACGGCGGCATCGTAGTACTCGGTATCGCCGAGATGCTGGCCGTCCTCGCCGTCGCGGGCGATGTCGACGGCGAAATTCTCAGCACGCAATGCGCTCGCGATTTCCTGAGCCAGCAGGGCGTCGTCCTCGACCAGAAGTATTTTCATCGCCGTGTTCTGCATCCCGCCGAGGGCTAGTCCCGCGAGCTTAACTCAACCTGAACGGTTCGGTTCAGCTTGGCGAGGGCGGGGCGCGCGTAGGTTGGCGGCATCAAACGTTCATGGAGATGACGATGACTGAAACGTCGAATACGCCAGACACCGTGCCGCGGCAGCCGCCGCGGACATCCCGCCGCCGGGTGACCGTTGCCGCCGGCATCGTCGCGGCGCTTGCCATCGGCGGCATTGGCGGCGCCGGGGCTTCGCGCCTCATTCACCGGTGGGAGCCGGAGCGCGTGATGCTGCTGCAGCCGGAGGCGATTGCCCAGTTCAAAGACGACACCGTCGTGGCCGCCAAAGGCACGGTCGCCGAGATATTCGGCAACAAGTTCATCCTGCAGGACGACAGCGGCCGCGCGCTGATCGATACGGGACCGCGCGGCGAGGACGTCCGCATCGCCGACAAGGGTGAGGCCGTCACGGTGCAGGGCCGCTTCGATCGCGGCGTGTTGCACGCGCAATTGCTCGTGCGTCCCGACGGTTCGACGCAAGCCTTCGGTCCGCCACGTCCCCCGCGGCCGCCGCACCCACCCATCGATGGCCCTGAGGCGCGGCGTGGACCACCGCCGCCGCCGCCGCCAGGACCTGACGCGCCGCCCGCGCGTTGAGCGCCTGCCGGGCCGGCCCCGCGCCGGCTCGGCCCTTCCTCTGCCATTTAGGAACATGACATGCCGCATCATCCCATCATTTCCGTCACGGGCCGGATCACGCACGTGTTTGCGCATCGCTTCGTCGTCGAGACCAAGCGCGGCGCCGTTCTCGCTGACGTCACGCCACATGGACTCGATCTCGTCACGCTGCGCAAAGGCACGGCGGTGTCGCTCGAAGGCGAGATGAAGCCGTCGGAACTGAAGGTCCATCGTTTCGCGAGCGGCCGGAAGACGGTGACCATCGAGCACCACAAGCCGCATCACCATCACGGCCCGCACCACCACCACCATCACGAGCCGGCGGATCCGAAGGTGGCGCGCGCCAGCGCACGGGCCGCCGGCTACGAGGTCATGAGCGAGCCGCAGCGTCACCCCAAGCATTTCGAGGTGCTCGGCCGCCAGAACCGCCGTTTCACCGAGCTGCACATCGCTCTCGACGGTGAGATCTACAAGTGGAAGCCGGTGCGGGCGGGCGATCCGAAGTGGCCCGAGGCGGTGAGCGCGCCGGCCCGCCGCCGTCCCGCGCCGCGACGATCGACCAAAGCCGTCGCGCCGCGAAGGCGCGCCAAGTCCCGCGCGCGCGCCGCCGACTAACCCCGACGCGCTTCGGTCGAACGAAATCGTCCGCCGTGGCCGAAGGCTGCGGCGGACGAAGTGCTGTGCAATCGCTAGCGTTGTGCGGGCAGGAAGGTCGGGCCGACCGTGCGCACGGGGCGTTTGCCGGGCTCTGATTCGGCGGGCGGCGCGCTGGCCTGCGGATCGCTCGTCGGCGCGGTGCCCGCCTTCGCATCAGGGCGGATCGGCTTGCCGTCGGCGCCGATGCGCGGTTGCGACAAGCGGCGCGCGTTCTGTTCGGTCACCACCACGTCGCCGGGAGCGACGGTCTGGTCCGGTCCGTTGACCTTCAGCGCATCGGCCCAGCTTTCGCCCGCTCGCCGGCAACTGCAGGCGGGGGTCATGGCCTTGCGATACGCAAATGCCGTCGGGAGGTCGGTGTAGGGACGGCCGGCAAGCGACACCGCCTGCGACACGTCCTCGCCCGGGTTGTGATAGGTGTAGAGCTGCACCTCGGCCGCGGGGCAGGTGCGCTGGCAGGCCTGTTCGTCGGCGGCAAAGCGCTCCGGCGAGGTCGAATACGAGATCGGATAATAATAGCCGTCGCAGGTGCGCACGCAGAGCGTGCGGAAGGTGCCGCCCATCGGGCCGGCTGGCGTCGAGGAGATGCCGGGGCCGATGTCATTGTTCGGCGTGCCGTCATTGCCGAACAGCCGGTCGAAGAAGCCGCCCTTCTGGCTGGCCGTTACCGCCGCGCGGTACTGCGGGCCGCAATTGTTCTCGCCGAGCGCGATCATCAGCGACTGGCGCTGCGCCAAACGCTGCGTGGTGCCGCCGTTGAGCTGCTCCAATTGCATCTGCAGCCGCTCGAGCGTGTTGCGCTGCTGGCCGATCTGGCGCGTCAGGCCGCCGCACTCGGGGGGCGGATTGGAGAAGATCGAGAAGAAGCCGGTGTTTTCGCAGCCCATGCGCCGGCTCTGGGCGACCATCCGGTCGACCTCGTATTGCTGGCGGTTGACCGCGTCTTCGGCGCGACGAATCTGGTCGGCGCGGCCGGGATCGCTGTTGCCGCGGTCGAGCGAGGCAAGCTGCGCTTCCAGCCGTTGGCACGTTGGATTGGCCGATTGCGCCAGCGCGCTGACGCAAGAAAGCAGCGCGAAGGCCGTGGCCGCGGACGTAAGGATCGTTCCCCTCATGGGCCGGCACTCTAACGGGTAAATTATGGCGATGCGAGGTCAGCCGCGCGGCCCGCGCGTGCACTTTCCGCGCGCAGGTTCCAGACGACACCGACGATGATGATGAGCGCGCCCAGAAACACGAAAATGTCGAGGGATTCGTTGTAAAACGCCCAACCCACCACGGCGATCAACGGAATGCGCATGAAATCGAGCGGGACCACGAGCGTGGCGTCGCCGGCGCGGAACGCGTTGCTCAGACAATAGTGTGACGCCGCACCGCCGAGCCCGATGCCCAGCGCGGGCAGAATGTGACTGCTGTTCATGTTGAGGAGCGCTTGCAGGTCGCTGCCGATCAGCGACAGCGGAAACTGGATCGCCGCCATCCAGAAGACGATGCCGAAGGTGGTTTCGGTCATGGTCAGCTTCTTGGTGGCGATCATCGTGATGGCGTAGCCGAAGGCCGCGCCGAGCACGAGAAACGCTGCCGGGTTGATGCTCGCCACGCCCGGCCGCAGGATCACCAGCACGCCGACGAGCCCGAGCACGACGACGCCGATGCGACTCGGAGTCATTTTTTCGTGCAGCAGCCAGGGCGCGAGCAGCACGGTCCAGGCCGGCATCGTGAATTCGAGCGCGAAGACCATCGCGAGCGGCAGCATGGTGAGCGCGAGCGCCCAGCCGAACTGGGAGATGTAATGCACGACGTTGCGCAGCAGCGTCAGGCCGATCCGGCGCGGCAGCGTGTAGTGCCGCAACGATGGACGCGCCGCGAGCAGCGCCAGCATGATCAGCAGCGCGGCGCCGCTGCGAATGGCCAGAATCTCAAAGATGCTCATGCCGCGCAGCGACAGTTCGCGCACGGAGACAGCCATCATCGAGAACGAGAGGAGCGTGCCCGTCATCCACAAGACGACGCGCACGAGGTTGTTGGTGACGAGAGGCAAGATCCGGCAGTCCGATGAGTATTGCAACGCGCGGTCTAGCAGACCGCGCGCCACACGTCACTCGGCATCAGGCTGATTCTCAGGCCGCGCTTTGTCGAAGGCGGGGAGCTTGAGGCAGGCCGCCTCGACCGCGAGGATCTTCGGGAAGGCGTCGAGCGGCACTTTGAGCCGGCGCGCATTGTAGACTTGGGGAATGAGGCAGATGTCGGCGATCGTCACCTGCGCGCCGCAGAGGTACGGCCCGGGCATGATCATCTCTTCCATCGCCTTAAAGCCCTGGATCACCCAATGATGATACCAGGCGTCGATCGCGGCCTGCTCGTGCTTGAGCTCGCGCTTGAGATACTGGAGCGAGACCAGGTTGTTGAGCGGGTGGATGTCACAGGCGACGATCTGCGCCATGGACCGCGCCTTGGCGCGCGCGAGCGCATCGGCGGGCAGCAGCGCCGGCTCGGGCTGGATCTCGTCGAGATATTCGATGATGGCGAGCGACTGCGTCAGCACCTCGCCGGTCGACAAGGCGAGCGCCGGCACGCGCTCCTGCGGATTGACGGTGTGAAATTCCGGTCTGTGCTGATGACCGCCGTCTTTGGTGAGATGGATCGGCACCATCTCGTAGGGCAGACCCTTGAGATTGAGCGCGATACGAACGCGATAGGCGGCAGACGAACGGAAATACGTGTAGAGCTTCACTGAGACCACTCCGGCGGTACGATTGCGCCGGCAGCTTACCGTCCGCCGCGCGGATTGGCGATATCCGCATTGATCTGCGACGAGCGCTCGATGAGCTTTTCGAGCGCGCGGTCGAGCGCGGCGCGGTCGGCCGCATCGACGACCGAAAGAAGCTGCTCCGCAAAACCGAGCGCGCTCGGGGCGAGGTCGTTGTAGATGTCGCGGCCGGCGGGCGTGAGCGAGAGGAAGGCCTCGCGCAGGTCGGCACGGTTGGCGCGCCGTGCGATGAGTTTCCGACGTTCGAGCAGGGCGACGGCGCGCGACACCTTGGTCTTGTGCATACAGCTGTGGGTGCCGATCGCCTTGGCCGTCATCATGCCGAACTCGCCGAGCGTGACCAGCACGCGCCATTCCGGCACGCCGATCTTGTAGCGGTCCGCGTAAACGCGGGAGAGCGCCTGCGAAACCTGGTTCGAGCAGACGTTGAGCTTATAGGGCAGGAATTCTTCGAGTTTGAGGGCGGCGTCGGCCGGCCCCGCACTCATCGGGCTCCCGATCTCCCGGGTGTCGGTATTACCCGACGCTTCCTTCGTCGTATCGATCATATTGCGCTGCCGCATTCCCCTGGTGCCGAGGGGTCCATTGGCAGGACCTCCTTCCAGCGTGGACAGACATTGGCTGAAGTTACGACCGCGCGCAACGAGTTTGGAAGTGTTCTAAGTTAGTGGTTGCATATATGATTTTCTGTGACCGGCGTTACGCCGGCGCCCAGACACCGGCATTTTTCACGCTCCAAGACTGGGTGGCGGAGGCTTTCGCAACGCCCGTGCACGAGGGTCTATTTGACCTTGGTTACAGAAGAAACTAAATAACCGGGCCCGTTACGGGCAGGGGAGAGTCAAGAATGACCGGCTACATGTCCGGCTTCGGCAATACGTTCGAGACCGAGGCGCTGCCCGGCGCGCTGCCGGTCGGACGCAACTCGCCGCAGAAGTGCAATTACGGGCTCTACGCGGAACAGCTCTCCGGCACGCCGTTCACGGCGCCCCAGTCATCCAATCAACGGTCCTGGCTCTATCGCATCCGGCCAACGGTCCGGCACACCGGCCGTTTCGAGAAGATCGATAAGGGCGCGATCCGCACCGCGCCGACGCGGGAGGACACCGAACTGCCGATCGGCCAGATGCGCTGGTCGCCCGTGCCGATGCCGCAAGACAAACAGACCTTCGTCACCGGGTTGCGCACGATCACGATCGCCGGCGATGTCGACAGCCAGAACGGCATGGCGAGCCACCTGCTGTTCGTCACGCAGTCGATGGAGCGCGAGCATTTCTTCAATGCCGATGGCGAAATGCTGATCGTCGCCGAGCATGGCAAGATTCGCTTCCGCACCGAGTTCGGCGTCATCGAAATCGAGCCGGGCGAAATCTGCGTCATCCCGCGCGGTGTCATGTTCCGCGTCGAATTGGTCGACGGGCCTGTGCGCGCTTACGTGTGCGAGAACTACGGCGGCGGCTTCATCCTGCCGGACCGCGGTCCGATCGGTGCGAACTGCCTCGCCAATCCGCGCGACTTCCTCGCGCCGGTCGCGGCCTACGAGGATGTCGAGGGACCGCACACTTTGTACGTGAAGTGGGGCGGGGACCTCTTCAAGACGGAGGTATCGCAGTCGCCGCTCGATGTCGTCGCCTGGCACGGCAACTACTATCCCTACAAATACGATCTGCGCCGCTTCTCGCCGGTCGGGGCGATCATGTTCGATCATCCCGATCCGTCGATCTTCACGGTGCTGACGTCGCCGTCCGAGACGCCGGGTACGGCCAATGTCGACTTCGTCATTTTCCCGGAGCGCTGGCTTGTGGCGGAGAACACGTTCCGCCCGCCCTGGTATCACCGCAACATCATGTCGGAGTTCATGGGCCTGATTTACGGCGTCTACGATGCCAAGCCCGAGGGCTTCGTGGCGGGCGGTTTCAGCCTGCACAATCAGATGCTGCCGCACGGACCCGACACGGATGCGTTCGAGCATGCCAGCAACAGCGAACTCAAGCCGGTGCGGCTCTCCAACACGCTCGCCTTCATGTTCGAGACGCGCTTCCGCCAGCGCGTCACACAATACGCGGCAGCGCTCGACACGTTGCAGGAGAACTATATCGACTGCTGGAGCGGCCTGAAGAAGCACTTCGACCCCAACCGGCGCGAGCCGAAATAAAGAAAAGATCGTCATGAAACTCGCTTCGTTAAAGGACGGCCGCGACGGGCGGCTGGTCGTCGTCGCCAAGGACCTCACGCGCTGCGCCGACGCCGGCGCGGTCGCGCCGACGTTGCAGGCCGCGCTCGACGACTGGTCGTCGGCCGCGCCGCGGCTGAAAGAGATCGCCGCCGCGCTCGAAGCCGGCCGCGTGTCCCATGCCCCGTTCGATGCCGCCAAATGCGCGGCGCCGCTGCCGCGCGCCTATCAATGGCTCGATGGCTCGGCTTACGTGAATCACGTCGCGCTGGTGCGGCAGGCGCGCGGCGCCGAGATGCCCGCGTCGTTCTGGACCGATCCGCTGATGTACCAGGGCGGGTCCGATATCTTCCTCGGGCCGCGCGAGCCGATCCCGGTCGTCGACGAGGCCTGGGGCATCGATCTCGAGGCGGAAGTCGTCGTCATCCTCGGCGACGTGCCGATGGGCGCCACGCGCGAGGAGGCCGCGGCGGCGATCAAGTTGATCATGCTGGTCAACGACGTCACCCTGCGCAATCTCACCGGCCCCGAGCTCGCCAAGGGCTTCGGCTTCGTGCAGTCAAAGCCCGCCTCCGCCTTCACGCCGGTGGCGGTGACGCCGGACGAGTTCGGCGCGGCCTTCGACGGCGCCAAGGTCAACCTGCCGCTCCTGTCCTTCGTCAACGGCAAGCCCTTCGGCAAGCCGCAGACCGGCAACGACATGACCTTCGATTTCCCGGCGCTGATCATGCACGCCACCCGGACGCGCGCGCTCGTCGCCGGCACGATCCTGGGCGCCGGGACGGTATCCAACCGCGATGCCGACGGCGGCCCGGGTAAGCCGATCGAGGAGGGCGGCCTCGGCTATTCCTGCATCGCCGAGCAGCGGACGGTCGAAACGATCCGGCTCGGCAAACCCCTGACGCCTTTCCTAAAGTTTGGTGACAAAGTGCGCATAGAAATGAACGATGCGCAGGGCCGCCCGATTTTCGGCGCTATTGAGCAAGACGTGGTACGCTATCGCCGCGGATAACCCGCGAACGTCAGGCGAGGTGTGACGGTATGGTTGGTAAGGGTTTTGCTTCCACTGAAGATCTTGGTGAGAAGAAGGTCTCGTTCGACCAGATTGGGCCGGGACTCTACGCCTACACTGCCGAAGGCGATCCCAACTCCGGCGTAATCGTCGGCGATGACAGCGTCATGGTCATCGATGCGCAGGCGACGCCGGCGATGGCCAGCGAGCTCATCGCGCGTGTTGCCAAGATCACCGACAAGCCGATCAAATACGTCCTGCTCACGCACTATCACGCGGTGCGCGTGCTGGGCGCCTCGGCGTTCAAGGGCGCTGAAATTCTTGCCTCCGACACCACGCGCGGATTGATCGCCGAGCGGGGCAAGCAGGACATGGACTCCGAAATCGGCCGCTTCCCGCGGCTGTTCCGCGCGGTGGAATCGATCCCGGGGCTCACCTGGCCGTCGCTGACCTTTCCCGACCAGATCTCGGTCTGGCTCGGCCGGCGCGAAGTGCGCATCATGCATATCGGCCGTGGCCACACCGCCGGCGACGTGATCGCGGCGGTGCCGGATTGCGGCGTCGTATTTTCCGGCGATCTCGTGGAGTACAAGTCGGCCTGTTATTGCGGCGACGCGCATTTCACCGATTGGCCGTCGACGCTCGACAATCTTGCCGAGATGCAGCCGACCGCGCTGGTGCCGGGTCGTGGCGCCGCGCTGACGACGGCGGAACAGGTCAAGGAAGGCATCGAGCTGACCACCGATTTCCTGTCGACGCTTTACGGCTCGGTGAAGGAGAGCGTCGCCAAGGGCCGTTCCTTGAAGGATGCTTTCGACTTCGTTCGTTTGGCGATGGACCCGAAGTTCAAGAGCTACGCGATCTACGAACATTGCCTGCCGTTCAATGTCTCGCGTGCCTATGACGAAGCGCGGGGCATCGAGTGGCCGGTGATCTGGACGGAGGAGCGCGACCGCGAAATGTGGGCGGCGCTACAGGGCTGACGTCGACAGGGGGAAAGCATGGCGTTGCGTCTTAGACCGTCGTCTCCACTGCTTCCCTCCGCCGATGCCCTTGCCGTTCGGTGGGACGCGCAGCACTCCTGGCCCCACCCGGCGGCACAGCGGGGTGGGCGATACGTCAATTTCTTGAAGAACCTCTCGATCGTTGGCGGCGCGCTGTCTGTCGTTGCCGGCGGGCGGGACGTTACGCGGTGAACGCAGCACCGGCGCGGCGATAGCGACCGCGCCAGTGAGCGCCCCATCGGGGCAACAAAAACAGAGCGTCCGAACGGACGCCGCGACTGGAGAGGAAATGCCGTGAGGAATGCTCTCTATAACTTCGCCTATCGCCGTTCGCCGGACCAGGACGCGCGTGCGCCGGTGCGCCATCCGGTGGTGGTCGTCGGCGCCGGTCCGGTCGGTCTTGCCGCCGCGATCGATCTCGGCCAGCGCGGCGTGCCGGTCGTGCTCCTCGACGATGCCGACCGCATCGGCGAGGGATCGCGCGGCATCTGCTGGTCGAAGCGCACGCTGGAAATCTGCGACCGGCTCGGCGTCGGCGAGAAGCTGGTGGCGCAGGGCGTCACCTGGAAGCTGGGCAAGGTGTTCTCGGGCGACGATCTCGTTTTCGCGTTCGATCTCTTGCCGGAGGAAGGCCATAAGATGCCGGCCTTCATCAACCTGCAGCAGTTCTATCTCGAGAAGGCGCTGTGCGATCGCGTTGGCGACATCGACGCCATCGACTTGCGCTGGAAGAACAAGCTGATCGGCGTCGAGCCGCACAACGATCATGTGCGGTTGAAGATCGATACGCCGGATGGGCCTTATACTTTGGAGGCCGGCTGGCTGATCGCGGCGGACGGTGCGCGCTCGACCACGCGGGACATGCTCGGCCTCAGCTTTTCCGGCGTGACCTTCGAGGACAAGTTCCTGATCGCCGATATCAAGATGGCTGCGGATTTTCCGACCGAGCGCCGGTTCTGGTTCGATCCGTCCTTCCATGCCGGACAGTCGGCGCTGATGCATCGGCAGCCCGACAATGTCTGGCGCATCGATCTCCAACTCGGGCCCGATGCCGATATCGTTGAAGAGCAGAAGCCCGAACGTGTTACCGAGCGGCTGAAAGGGATGCTGGGCGACATCGCCTTTACCATCGAGTGGATATCGATCTATCGCTTCAACTGCCGCCGGCTCGATCGCTTCGTGCATGGCCGTGTCGTCTTCGTCGGCGACGCCGCGCATCAAGTGTCGCCGTTCGGTGCGCGCGGTGCCAACTCCGGCATTCAGGATGCCGAGAATCTGGCCTGGAAGCTTGCGGCGGTGCTGAAAGGCGAAGCGGGGCCGTCGCTCATCGAGAGCTATGAGCGGGAGCGCATCCAGGCCGCGGACGAGAACATAGCGCACTCGACGCGGTCGACAGATTTCATCGCGCCGCATTCGCCGGCCGAGCGGCAGTTGCGCAACGCGGTGCTGGGTTTGGCGCCGAAAGCAGACTTCGCGCGCCGCATGATCAATTCCGGCCGGTTGTCGGTGGCGACGGTCTACGACACGTCGCTGTCGACGCCGGACGAGAGTGGCTTTGGCGGCAGCGCGCGCCTGGGCGCGCCATTGCCCGATGCGCCCGTGCGGCGCAAGGACGGCACGTCCGGTCATCTGCTGGATAATATCGCCGGTGAGTTCACGCTGCTCTACGTCAAAAATGGTGCGGCGCCCGAGGTGCCGGACGGCGTCATGTCCATCTGCCTCGGCGAGGACCTCATCGACAGCGAGGGTGTGCTTTGCCAGCGCCTCGATGCCTCGCCCGGTGCGGCCTATCTTGTGCGGCCGGACCACCATCTTGCCGCCCGCTGGCGGCATGCCGACGGCGCTAAGATCGCGGCCGCGCGCCGGCGCGCGATGGGGAGGGCGGGATGAGCAAGCTGATCACGCAGTTGCAGTTTCCCGATCCAGACGCCGCCTATGTCACATTGGTGGAGGCGCGGCGCGGCTTGAGCATGGAGGCGTCGGCCGAGCTGGACACCAAGCTCGTGCTGATACTCGCCAACCATATCGGCGATCTCGATGTGCTCAGGGAAGCCGTAGCGCTGGCGAAGGCGTGAGACCGGTCAGGCCTTCTTGCCGTCGAGCACGTTGCGCACCTTGCTGGTCAAGGCCTCGGTGGTGAACGGCTTGATCAGCAGTTCGACGCCAGCGTCCAGCCGTCCGTGATGAATGATGGCGTTGCGCGTATAGCCGGTGGCGAACAGCACCGGCAGATCCGGTCGCAGCTTCTGTACCTCATTGGCGAGCTGGCGGCCGTTCATGCCACCCGGCAACACCACGTCGGTGAACAACAGGTCGATATCCGGCGTCTTGCTGAGGAGCTCCAAGGCGTCGGCGGCCGTGGCCGCATGGTCGACGCGATAGCCAACTTCGGAAAGTGCCTCGATGACGTAACGGCTGACGTCGAGATCGTCTTCGACCAGCAGGATGCGCTCGTGATGGCGGTCGCCGCGCGGAATAGCCGGTTCCTCCGGCGCCGTCCATGTCGGAAAGGCGGCTTCGTCGGCAAGCCGCGGGAAGTACATCTTGAGCGACGTGCCTTGCCCCGGCTCGCTGTAGATCTGGACGTGGCCATCCGACTGCTTGACGAAGCCATAGACCATGCTGAGACCGAGCCCGGAGCCGACGCCCGTGGGCTTCGTGGTGAAGAACGGCTCGAATGCTTTGTCGCGCACTTCCGGTGTCATGCCCGTGCCGGTGTCGCTGACCGCGACCATGACGTATTGCCCGGACTTGAGTTCGGTGCCGGTGCGTTGAACGTAGGCCTCGTCGAGATAGGCGTTCGACGTTTCGATCGTCAGCCGGCCACCCTCCGGCATGGCGTCGCGCGCGTTGACCGCCAGATTGAGAATGGCGTTTTCGAGCTGGTTCGGGTCGATCGCTGCCCGCCACAAGCCGCTTGCCAGCACCGTCTCCACCGTGACCGCTTCGCCGATGGTCCGGTGCACGAGCTCGGACATCTCCTGCACCAGGCGATTGATGTCGACTGTCTTGACCTCTTGCGGATGCTGACGCGAAAACGCGAGCAGGCGTTGCACCAAAGTCGCGGCACGCAGCGAAGCCTGCCGGATGGCGCTCAGCGAACGGCCGACGCGTTCGTCGGCGCCGTCGAGGCGGCGCAGCGCCAATTCGACATTGCCGATGATGGCGGTCAGCAGGTTATTGAAGTCGTGCGCGATGCCGCCGGTCAGCCGGCCGACCGCCTCCATCTTCTGCGCCTGCTGTAGCGCGAGCTCGGTGGTCTGCCGCCGGACAGTTTCCTCGCGCAACTGCCCATAAGCCGAGGAGATCTTGCGTGTGTTGCGCAACGTGAGGATCGCGAGCGCGAACAAAGCGAGCGTTGCCGGAAGGCCGAATATCAGATGCGATGACATGTCCCGCAGCCAAGCGAGACGAATCGAGTTCACCGTAAAGCCGACGATGACGTAGACATTCTGGCCGGGCAGCTTGCGATAAGCGGCAATGCGGTCAATGTTGTCGACCGATGAGGCGCCCGACGCCAGGCCGCCCTCGGGCCGCTGGGCGATGCCCAGCATGATCGGCGAATTTGCCCCCAACCGGGGAGAGCCTGGCAGCGCCGGATAGCGCGCCAGGATAGCGCCGTCGCTGCGAAGAATGGCGGCGTTGCTGACGGCATTCTCCGGCAGTGTGGCGTAGTAATTGCTGAAATATTCGGGCGCGATGGAGACGAGATAGACGCCTTCGAACTTGCCGGTCGGACCCGTGCGCTTGCGCGTGATTGCGAAGAATGACGTGTCGGCGGCGCGTGCCTGAACGACCTCGCTGACGTAGGTGCCGATGTTGCCCGTCTTCTGCAGCCGGAAATAATCGCGGTCGCTGAGGTCGAGCGGCGGCATCGGATAAACCGTGCCGCCGACCAATGGATGGCCGTTGCCGTCGATCACCCAGAGGTCGCGAAGCTGCGGCAGATCGCGGATGAAGTTGCGGATGCGGCCGCTGTATTCCGCCTCTTGGGCCCGGATCTGCTCATTGCTCAGGTCGCCGAACATCTCCTCCATGTAGCGCTCGGTGACCTCGAAGGTCTCGAACACCTTGGCGGCGTGCTCCTGCATCTGCGCCGACGTGCGCAGGAGGCGGTCCTCCGCATCCGCGAAGTGGTCGCGGTAGGAGATCCAACTTGCGATGGCGAAGAGGACGATGGGAACAATGACGGTGCCCGCCACCAGCAAACGCAGGGGGCGGTCGCTGGGCCCAGGGGGCGCCGTCGGGCCGGCCGGAACCCGAGGGGACGGTCGGGTGAATGAGTAGGGCATGCGCCTTTAGGTTGAAAAAGCGTGGAAACCCATAGGTAGCCGGGGATGGATGAGAACTCAATGTTGTTGGCTGGGCCCCGAAAATAAAAAGGCCCGGCTGGATGCCGGGCCCCCAAAACTGGCGATCGGTTGGCGTGTCAGCGGGTGCAGACGATCGCGACGTAGTGCTCGCAGCCGGCGCCGGTACAGGCATCGCCGGTCGGCACGCTGCCGGTAATCTCCTCCCGGTCGACCTTGTGATAGGTCGATGCGGAGGCGAATGCCCGGGTCTTGCAATAGGCGTTGGCGGCCGCGGCGCCGCATCGCTCGCCATTGGCGAGGCAGCGGTCGACGCCGTAGCCGTCGGCATCGTTGGCGATGATGAACATGCGCCGCTCGTCCGCGTGGACGGTGGACGCGAGGCACAACAGGGCAGTGAGGCCGGCAAAGAGGGTCCGCATCATCTAAAGTCGCTCGAATGGTGGAGGCGCCGTCCCGGGCGTCGGCCGCTACAATGCGGGCAAAATCCTTAAACTGCGTTTAACCTTGCCGCCCGGTGGCGGCTGGGAGGGAAGGGGGACATACCGTCCGCGGCCCTTGACGGCCCGCCCGCGACAAATCATTGTGCGCCCCGATGGACCGCCTTAACCATATCTGCGGTATCGCCCGCAAGATTATTATTAGCTAGCGCACAACGCTGGCTGCGGCCGTCTTTTCTCAAATCGAGATCGGTTAAGACGCCCGGCCAGCGGCCGATGGGTGTCTTTATGACTTCGGAACTCAAACTTTACGATACGCTGACGCGTGAGAAGCGGCCGTTCAAGCCGATCGATCCCGCCAACGTGCGCATGTATGTGTGCGGACCGACGGTCTACGACTTCGCCCATATCGGCAATGCGCGGCCGGTCATCGTGTTCGACGTTTTGTTTCGGCTGTTGCGCCATATCTACGGCGAAGCCCACGTCAAATACGTGCGCAACATCACCGACGTCGACGACAAGATCAATGCACGCGCGGCCGAACGCGGCATCTCGATCCGCGATCTGACGGAGGAGACCTATCGGAATTTCAAGGCCGACGTTGCGGCGCTCGGCTGTTTGCCGCCGTCCGTCGAGCCGCGTGCCACCGAGCACATCGACGAGATGAAGGCGCTGATCGAACGCCTCGTGAGGGACGGCCACGCTTACGTCGCGGAAGACAACGTGCTGTTCAACGTGCCGTCGATGCCGGATTACGGGAAGCTGTCGAAGCGGCCTATGGATGAAATGATCGCCGGCGCCCGCGTCGAAGTCGCGCCCTACAAGAAGGACGCGCAGGACTTCGTGCTGTGGAAGCCGTCGAAGCCGGGCGAGCCGTCGTGGCCGTCGCCGGCCGGCATCAAGACGCCGGGACGGCCGGGCTGGCATATCGAATGCTCGGCGATGAGCTGGAAGCACCTCGGCCAGACCTTCGACATTCACGGCGGCGGGATCGACCTCGTCTTTCCGCACCACGAGAACGAGATTGCGCAATCGCGCTGCGCCTTCCACACCGACGTGATGGCGAACTACTGGATGCACAACGGCTTCCTGCAGGTCGAAGGTGAGAAGATGTCGAAGAGCCTCGGCAACTTCTTCACCATCCATGAGCTGCTCGCGGACTGGCCCGGGGAAGTGCTGCGCTTCAACATGCTGCGCACGCATTACCGCCAGCCGATCGACTGGACGGTGAAGGGGCTGGAGGAGAGCTGGAAGACGCTCGACGATTGCTATGCGGTCGTCGCAGACAGCGCGGATACCACGATTTCCGATGAGCTTCTGGTCGCGCTTGCCGATGACATGAATACGCCGCAGGTGATTGCGGTGCTGCACGGCCTTCGTCATGCCGCGCATGGCGGCGATCCTGCGGCGCGCGCGCAGCTGTCCGGTTCGCTGCGGCTCCTTGGCTTTCTGCGCGACAGCGCGGCGGGTTGGGCCGGCCGTCGTAAAGCTGGTCACGACATCGACGCCTCGAAAGTCGAGGGACTGATCGAAGCCCGCACTGCCGCGCGCAAGGCTAAGGATTTCAAGGAGTCCGATCGTATCCGCGACGAGCTCGCCGCTATGGGCGTGGTGCTCAAGGACTCCAAGGACGGCACCACCTGGGAGATCGCGCGATGAGCGCCCAAGCGCACCCGCAGTTCGCCTTGCGGCCCTTTCTCGCCGAAGACGCGCCTGTGCTCGCGGAGATCTTCCGCGAGAGCATCACCGAATTGACCGGCGACGACTATAGCGAGGCGCAGCAGGAAGCGTGGATCGAGTCCTCCGACGATGTCGCGGGGCTCGCCAAGCGGCTCGCCGGCGCACTGACGCTGGTCGTGACGATGCAGGGTTCGCCCGTGGGCTTCGCCTCGCTCGCCGGCAAAGACAAGATCGACATGCTGTATGTGCATCCGGCGGCAGCCGGTCACGGTGCCGCGGCGATGCTCGTCGATGCGCTGGAAAAGCTCGCCGGGGCACGCGGAGCCGAGAAGCTGAAAGTGGATGCCAGCGACACGGCGCGCGGCTTCTTCGAGAAGCGCGGTTACGTGCCGCAACAGCGTAACTCGATTTCCCTCGGCGACGAATGGCTCGCCAACACAACGATGTCCAAAGCGCTCGTCAAGCCGGAGGCCGTGAAGCCGTCATGAGCAAGCCCGACACGCCGTTTCCACGTCACTGGCTCTACTACATCGTGCTCAAGATCGCGATCATCGGCGCCGCGGTGGCGGTGGCGACCAAGTATTTCGGACTGTGGTGAGGCGCGCGCAATGAAACGCCATCACGTCATCATGGGCGTCGTCGCCCTTCTCGTCGTCGTCGCGCTGGCGGCGAACTATTATCTCTGGTGAGGCTACCATGGCCCGCGAACGGCTCTATCTCTTCGACACCACGTTGCGCGATGGCGCGCAGACCAACGGTGTCGATTTCACGCTTGCCGACAAGCTGGCGATCGCCGGCATGCTCGACGAACTCGGCATCGATTATGTCGAAGGCGGCTATCCCGGCGCCAATCCGACCGATACCGAACTGTTCGGTGAGAAGCGCAAGCTCAATACGACCTTCACCGCCTTCGGCATGACGCGCCGGCCGGGCCGTTCGGTGTCGAACGATCCTGGTCTCGCCGCGCTGCTCGACGCCAACGCCGACGCCATATGCTTCGTTGCCAAGTCGTCCGACTATCAGGTCAAGGTCGCGCTCGGCACGACGGAGGAGGAGAACCTCGCCTCGATCCGCGACAGCGTCAAAGCGGCTAAGGCCAAGGGCAAGGAAGTTTTGCTCGACTGCGAGCACTTCTTCGACGGCTACAAGGGCAATCCGCAATACGCGCTTGCTTGCGCGAAGGCGGCCTATGACGAAGGCGCGCGCTGGGTCGTGCTCTGCGATACCAACGGCGGGACTTTACCGCACCAGGTCGAGGCGATCGTCAGCGCGGTGTGCAAGGTCATCCCGGGCGATCATGTCGGTATCCATGCCCACAATGACACCGAGCAGGCGGTGGCCAATTCTTTCGCGGCGGTGCGTGGTGGCGCCCGCCAGATTCAGGGCACGCTCAACGGTCTCGGCGAGCGGTGCGGCAATGCCAACCTCGTCTCCATCATCCCGACCCTGAAGCTGAAGAAGGAATACGCCGATCAATTCGAGATCGGGGTCAGCGATGCGGCGCTGAAGAAGCTTTCACAGATTTCGCACGCGCTTGATGAGCGCCTCAACCGCGCGCCGGACCGGCACGCGCCGTATGTCGGCGACAGCGCGTTCGCCACCAAGGCCGGCATTCACGCTTCGGCCATCATCAAGGATCCGACGACCTACGAGCACGTGGCGCCGGAGGTGGTTGGCAACAAGCGCAAGGTGCTGGTCTCCGAACAGGCCGGCAAGTCGAATGTGCTGGCGGAACTCGAGCGCATCGGTCTGACCGTCGATAAGGACGATCCGCGCATTGCGCGTTTGTTGGACGTGGTGAAGGAGCGTGAGGCGATCGGCTATGCCTATGAAGCGGCGGATGCGTCGTTCGATCTCCTGGCGCGCCGCACGCTCGGCAAGGTGCCGGCCTATTTCGACGTCAGCCAGTTCGATGTGAACGTCGAGCAGCGCTATAACGCGGTCGGCGAGCGCGTCACCGTCGCCATGGCAGTGGTGAAGGTGAAGGTCGGCAACGACAGCCTGATCTCGGCCGCGGAGGGAAATGGTCCCGTCAACGCGCTGGACCAGGCGCTGCGCAAGGACCTTGGCAAATATCAGGACTACATCAAGGGTCTGAAGCTGTCGGACTTCCGTGTGCGTATCCTCAACAGCGGCACCGAGGCGGTCACACGCGTGCTGATCGAGAGCGAAGACGAGAGCGGCGACCGCTGGACCACGGTCGGTGTGTCGCCGAACATCATCGATGCGTCATTCCAGGCGCTGATGGACTCGATCATTTATAAGCTGGTGAAGTCCGGCGCGCCGGCGTGAGATAGTCCCTGTCGTCCCGGGCGACTGAGCGATAGCGAAGGAGACCCGGGACCCATGCGCCGCAGCCTATCGAGAGTGCACGGTGTATGGATCCCCGCCTTCGCGGGGACGACAGCGGAGCGAATTCGATGATCGACCACGTCTCCGTCGCTGTGCGCGATCTCGCCGCGTCGACACGGTTTTATGAAGCCGTGCTCACCACGCTCGGCTTTGCCAAGCTCGAGCAGCGGCCCGCGACCGTCGGCTTCGGCAAGGCCTATCCCGAGTTCTGGATCAATCTGCGCGAAGGCTTGTCGCCGCTGGTGGAAGGCAACGGCGCGCATGTCTGCTTCCGCGCGCGCTCAACCGCTCTCGTCGACGCGTTTCACGCGGCGGCGCTGGCCGCGGGCGGCGTGAGCGACGGCGCGCCGGGTCTGCGCCCGCAGCACGGGGATGGGTACTACGCTGCGTTCGTTCGCGATCACGACGGCAATCGCATCGAAGCGGTGACGTTTGTGAAGTGAAGCCGTCATCCTGGTGCGCAAAGGCGCGCGCTTGCGTGCCGTGCGCACGTGCCGCGTCTCGCATGTCTGCGGACGCTCACGTGGGCAGGGCGCTGACGCGCCTTTGCGCACCCTACGCCTCTGACCTGAGGGGAAAGAGGGAGGCCTACAACTTCTCCGCCAGCTTCGGCGGCATCTCTTTGGCTTCTTCTGGAACGCCGGCGGCGGCCTTCTCCAGCATCGGCAAAATCTCGTCCACGGTCTTCGCCTCGAGCAGGTCGAAGTTGAAGTCGCCGCGGATGAACTCCAGCGCCTTCATGTGATCGAGCAGGGCGCAGAGCGGGTTCCAGAAGCCGTTGATGTTGGCGAGCAGGATCGGCTTCTTGTGCCGGCCGAGCTGCGCCCAGGTCATCTGCTCGACCACTTCCTCCAGCGTGCCGATACCGCCGGGCAGCGTCACGAAGGCGTCCGCCATGTCGAACATCTTGCGTTTACGCTCGTGCATGTCCTGCGTGATGATGAGCTCGTGCGTGCCGCGCAACGCCCGCTCGCGGTTCATCAGGAACTCGGGGATGATGCCGATGACCTCGCCGCCGTGGTCGAGGACCGAATAGGCCGTCGCGCCCATGATGCCGATGGCGCCGCCGCCATAGACGAGCCCGATACCGTTTTTGGCCATGATGGCGCCGAAAGCCTTGGCCGCCTCGACGAAGGCCGGGTCGGTTCCCGGGCTCGAGCCGCAGTAAACGCAGATTCTTCGGATTTTGCTCATTTTTCCATTCTCTTCCGGCCGCGGCGGGTGTGCAACGCAGCGACCATATCGTCAAGCGGCCACGCAAATTCCTGCGGGATTAAGGCCTTATTCCAGGTCTCCCGGGGTGATTACCGGCCGGAAACCTCCTATATGGGGCGCGGCGGGGCTTGGCGCCCTGCCGATTCCGGACCTCCGAATGACCGCTGACCGCAATCCCCACCGCACTTCCGGGTCACCCCCGCGCGTCTCCGCCGACCGCGAGGCGCTGCTGCGCACCGTGGTGCATCTGTGGCCCTATATCTGGCCGAGCGACCGGGCCGACCTGAAGGGGCGGGTGGTCGGTGCCATGGCGCTCCTGCTGGTCGCCAAGCTTGCCACCATCGCCGTGCCGTTCACCTTCAAATGGGCGACGGACGCGCTCGCGGGCGGCGGCAGCGCGCCGGTGGCCTCTTCCGACTGGCTGGTTTGGATCGTCGCTGCGCCCATCCTGATGACGGTCGCTTACGGCGGCATGCGCATCCTGATGGCGGTGCTGACGCAGTTGCGCGACGGCCTGTTCGCCAAGGTCGCCATGCACGCGGTACGAAGGCTTGCCTACCGCACCTTCGTGCACATGCACGAATTGTCACTGCGCTTTCACCTCGAGCGCAAGACCGGCGGTTTGACGCGCGTTTTGGAGCGTGGCCGCAACGGCATCGAGACCATCGTACGCATGGTCATCCTGCAGCTCGCGCCGACGATCATCGAGCTCGCGCTCGTGACCGGCGTGCTGATGTGGCAGTTCGACTGGCGCTATGTGGTCGTGATCCTGATCACCGTCGTGCTGTACATGGCTTACACGTACTACGCGACGGAGTGGCGTATCGGCATCCGCCGCAAGATGAACGACAGCGACACCGACGCCAACGTGAAGGCGATCGACTCGCTGCTCAACTACGAGACGGTGAAGTATTTCTCGGCCGAGGAGCGCGAGGCCGCGCGGTACGACCGCGCCATGGAGCGCTACGAGGACGCGAGCGTCCGTGCTTACACCTCGCTCTCCGTGCTTAATGCCGGACAGGCCACCATCTTCACCGTCGGTCTCGCCGCCGCGATGGTGATGTGCGCCTTCGAAATCCGGGCGGGTTCGAAGACGGTCGGCGACTTTGTGCTGATCAACTCGATGATGATCCAGCTCTACCAGCCGCTTAATTTCATGGGCATGGTCTATCGCGAGATCAAACAGGCGGTGATCGACATCGAGACCATGTTCTCGATCCTGGCGCGCAATCCGGAGATTCAGGACGCGCCCGGCGCCGCGCCGCTCACGGTCTCGGCCGGCGTCATCCGCTTCGACAATGTCGCCTTCGCCTACGAACCGGACCGTCCGATCCTCAAGGGCATCAGCTTCGAGGTGCCGGCGGGCAAGACCGTCGCCGTCGTCGGCCCGTCGGGGGCCGGCAAGTCGACCATCTCGCGGCTTCTGTATCGCTTCTACGATCTGTCGGCCGGTCGCATCACCATCGACGGCCAGGACATCGCGCAGGTGACGCAGGCGTCGCTGCGCCGACAGATCGGCATGGTGCCGCAGGACACCGTGCTGTTCAACGATACCATCCGCTACAACATCCGCTACGGCCGCTGGGAAGCGAGCGATGCCGAAGTGGAAGAGGCGGCGCGGCTGGCGCAGATCGACGGCTTCATCCGTCTGTCGCCGAAGGGCTACGAGACCGAGGTGGGCGAACGTGGCTTGAAGTTGTCCGGCGGTGAGAAGCAGCGCGTCGCCATCGCGCGCACCATTCTGAAAGCCCCGCCGATCCTGGTCTTGGACGAGGCGACCTCGGCGCTCGACAGCCACACCGAGAAGGAAATCCAGGATGCGCTCGAGCGCGTATCTCAAGGACGCACGACCCTGGTCATTGCGCACCGGCTCTCGACCATTGTCAGCGCCGATGAAATCATCGTGCTGAGCCAAGGGGAAATCGTCGAGCGCGGCACGCATTACGCGCTGCTCGCCAAGAACGGGCTCTATGCCAGCATGTGGAATCGGCAGCGCGAGGCCGAGGAGGCGCGTGAGCGTCTGGCCCGCGCCGGCGACGACGAGGGCGCGCCCAATCGCAATCCGCCGCCCGTGGAAGATGCCATCACCGCCGCCGCAGCGACCGCCGAAACAGCGCCCCCAGTGGCGCCGGCCGACGCGGCAGAGTAGAACACACCCACCATGTCCATCGTCAATTCGATCCGCCAGCAGTTCGTCCCAATTACGCCCGAAGGCTATCCGTTCATCGGCGCCTTCGCGCTCATCGCTCTCATCCTGTTCTGGCTGTGGAGCCCGCTCGGCTGGATCGGCACCGTACTGACGCTGTGGTGCGTCTACTTCTTCCGCGATCCGCCGCGGGTGACGCCGGTACGCGAGGGCCTCGTGGTGTCGCCCGCCGACGGGCGTGTGAGCCAGATCACCACCGCCGCGCCGCCGCCCGAGCTCGGCCTGGGTCCGCTGCCGCTGCCGCGCGTGTCGATCTTCATGAGCGTGTTCGACTGCCACGTGAACCGCAGTCCGGTGTCCGGCCGCGTCGAGCGGATCGCCTATACGCCGGGGAAGTTCTTCAACGCCGACCTCGACAAAGCGAGTGTCGATAACGAGCGCAACGCGCTGGTCATCTCGACCGGCGGCACCCGCATCGCGGTGGTGCAGATCGCGGGCCTGGTGGCCCGCCGCATCGTCTGTTTCGTGAAGGAACAGCAGCCGGTGGGGGCTGGCGAGCGCTTCGGCATGATCCGCTTCGGCTCGCGCCTCGACGTCTATTTGCCGCCGGGTTCGATGCCGCAGGTTGCGGTCGGGCAGATTGCGACCGCCGGCGAGACCGTGCTCGCGGACCTCGCCCATTCCGACACGGGGCGCGCTTTCCGGGCAGGCTGAGGCGCGAAATCGTCGTTAACGGCGGCGCGTGGTCGCGGCTGACCGCCGTGGCGGAACCGTGGGCGACGTTGTATATTTCCTATTACCATGGTGTTTCAGCCCTTCGACCCCGCTCCGCCGCCGTTCCGCCGCCGCTTCAAAGCGATTCCGGTGCGCACGCTGCTGCCCAACCTCATCACGCTGCTGGCGCTCTGCGCCGGCCTGACGGCGATCCGGCTGGCGATCGAGAGCAAGCTCGAATGGGCGCTTGCCGCCATCGTTTTCGCGGCCTTGCTTGACGGCATCGACGGCCGTGTCGCGCGCATGCTCAAGGGCACGTCGAAATTCGGTGCCGAACTCGACAGTCTGGCCGATTTCGTGAACTTCGGCGTGGCACCGGCCCTGATCCTGTATTTCTGGGGCTTGCACGATCTGAAATCGGCGGGGTGGATCGTCGCGATGGTGTTCGCGATCTGCGCGGGCTTAAGGCTCGCGCGCTTCAATGTGATGATCGACGATCCGAACAAGCCGGCTTGGGCTGCCGACTTCTTCACCGGCATTCCGGCCCCGGCGGGCGCCATCACCGTGTTGCTGCCGATCTATCTCTATTTCCTCGGCGTGCCGAACAGCCTCGTCGTCATCTGGTTCACCTTCGTCTACACGCTCGCGATCGCGTTGCTCATGGTGTCGCGGCTGCCGGTCTTTTCCGGCAAGCGCATGGGCAAGCGCGTGCCGCCGGAGATGGTGCTGCCGGTCTTCGTCGTCGTGGTGCTGTTCTTCGCGTTGTTGATCAGCTACCCATGGGCCGTCCTGACTCTCGGGACGATCGCGTATCTTGTGTGTCTACCGCTCGGCTGGTGGGCTTATCGCGAAAACGTCCGGAAGGACGCCGAAGCGGCGGCCGTATCTGACGCCGATGTCGGTGTTGCGCCGCCGCCAATGGGCGCCGGCGACGACGACCGGCCCGCGCGGCTCAATTGACTCTTTTGGCTCCTTCCGCCGGACGATCCATGCCCCGTGCTCTCCGCGCTATCGCCGCAAACGACCGTCACGGTCGTACGCCCGTCGACACTGTTATCCTCGATTATGCCCAGCGCAGCACGCCGAAGATCACGGTCAGCGGCGTGAAGGGCACCGGCATCGATATCGATCTGGAAACGCCGGTGCGGCTGCGCACCGATGATCTGCTCGAGCTCGATAACGGCGCATTGATCGAGGTGGTCGCGGCGCCCGAACCGTTGATCGAGTCGCGCGCGACCGATGTATCGGCCCTAGCGCGGCTTGCCTGGCATCTCGGCGACCGCCATGTGCCGGTGCAGCTTCTGCCGAACCGTATCCGGGCGCAGCGTGATCCAGCGATCGAGGCGTTGTTGAAATCGCTGGGCGCCAAGGTGGTGCACCTCGAAGCGCCGTTCGAGCCCGAAGGCGGCGCCTACGAAACGGCACATGCGCATCACGATCATGCGCATCATGACCACCATCACGATCATGACCATCATCATGGCCATAACCATGATCACGCCCATTGCGGGCATGATCATCATCATCACGACCATGATCATGGGCACGATCACCATGGCCACGGGCATCATCACCACGACAAATAGGCTCGCTCGATCTCAGACGGCCGGCTTCGATCCGAACGGATAGCCGGGCATCAGATCGTAAGGATGGCCCCAGCCGGGCAGGGCTTTCATGCGCCCGAGCCACGCGCCGATCGCCGGATGATCCTTGGCGATGTCGAAGCCGAATTCGTCGGCGGGATAATAGAGATAGCCGGTCATCGAGATATCCGCGATGGTCGGTTTGTCGCCGACCAGAAAGGGCGTTTGCTCGAGCCGCTTGTTGACGATGGCCAGCGCCGCCTGCGCGCGCCCTTTCAGGAACTCCATCACCGCGGGGTCGCCCGGCGTCGGCGCAAAGTTTTTCAGGAAGCGAAAGGGGCCGAGAAAGCCGTTAACTTTCTGATTGTCGAAAATGATCCAGCGCAGTGCTTCCAGCTTCGCGTCCTCGCCTTCGGGTTTGTACTGGCCGGTGAGGTCCGACAGATAGGTCAGGATCACGCCCGATTGCGACAGCTTCTTGTTACGAACGTTGTCGACGAGCACCGGCGCTTCCCCCATCTCGTTCACGCTCTCGCGGAACTCCGGCGTACGTTGCGGCGCGGTGCCGAAAAAGTCGTACCAGACCGGCTTCCAATCGGCGCCGATGAGGTTGAGCATTAGGGCGCCCCGATACGCATTGCCGGATTGGGCGAAGCAATAGAGCTGATATTCGGACATTGATGAACTCACATGGAGGGCGGACGATGGCCGCGCCATGAAAGCTCTTCATCGAGTCACGATCAAGCGCCGACGCAACACCGATTTCCGCTCGTCCCCGCGAAATCGGGGACCCAGCGCTGGATTCCCGCTTGCGCGGGAACGAGCGGAGGTCAACTTGCGCCGAACCGCTCAGCGCGCCAGCGTGATCTTCATGCCGGTGACGGCTTCGCCGTCGAATTGTCCGGCGGCAAATTTCAGCGTGCCGAGCGGTTGGCCGTCATCTTCACTGATGGTGAGAGCGTCGCCTGCCAGCGACCAGCGTCGGCTGAGAAAGAACCGGCCGGGGCAGCCGCCTTCGGGCGCCATGCGGCCTTCGGGCGCACCGTTGGCGCCGCTGAAATTAATGCCGCAGGGTGGGGCGTTAGGCGCTGCCAGAAACCAGCGGCCGCTCATCGTGGTCGGCGGGCCGGCTTGAGGCGAAGAGGATGTGGCAGCGGTAAGCTGCTCGCCGGCGCAGCCGGCGAGCAGGAGCATTGTCGATAAGGCCGCGAATCGGACGAATGCCATTCGCGACTTTGTAGCTTATTTCATCGTCGGGATCACGAACTCGGCGCCTTCCTTGGTGCCGGTTGGCCAGCGCGAGGTGACCGTCTTGGTCTTCGTGTAGAAGCGGATCGAGTCCGGACCGTGCTGGTTGAGGTCGCCGAAGCCCGAGCGCTTCCAGCCGCCGAAGGTGTAGTAGGACAACGGTACCGGGATGGCGAAGTTCACGCCGACCATGCCAACCTCGACCCGGCTGACGAAGTCACGCGCGGTGTCGCCGTCGCGGGTGTAGATGGCAACGCCGTTGCCGTACTCGTGTTCGGACGGCAGACGCACGGCTTCCTCGTAGTCCTTGGCGCGGACGACCGAGAGCACCGGCCCGAAGATCTCTTCCTTGTAGATCGTCATGTCGGGCGTCACGTGGTCGAACAAGCAGCCGCCCATGAAGAAGCCGTTCTCGTAGCCCTGCATCTTGAAGCCGCGACCGTCGACGAGCAGCTTGGCGCCTTCCTTGACGCCGGTGTCGACGTAGCCCTTCACGCGGTCGAGCGCCTGCTTGGTCACCAGCGGGCCGTAGTCGGCCTGCGGGTCGGTCGAGGGGCCGATCTTTAGGCTCTCGACGCGCGGGATCAGCTTCTTGAGCAGGGCATCGGCGGTCTTCTCGCCGACCGGGACCGCGACCGAGATGGCCATGCAGCGCTCGCCGGCCGAGCCGTAACCCGCGCCGATCAGCGCGTCGACCGCCTGATCCATGTCGGCGTCCGGCATCACGATCATGTGGTTCTTGGCGCCGCCGAAGCACTGCACGCGCTTACCGTTGGCGCAGCCGGTCGTGTAGATGTATTCGGCGATCGCCGACGAGCCGACGAAGCCGACCGCCATGATGCGCTTGTCGTTGAGAATGGTGTCGACCGCTTCCTTGTCGCCGTTGACGACGTTGAACACGCCTTCCGGCAGGCCGGCCTCGAGGAACAGCTCAGCGATGCGCATCGGCACCGACGGCGCGCGCTCGGACGGCTTGAGGATGAAGGCATTGCCGCAGGCGAGCGCGGGCGCGGCCTTCCACAGCGGGATCATCGCCGGGAAGTTGAACGGGGTGATGCCGGCGACGACGCCAAGCGGCTGACGCAGCGAGTAGAGGTCGGTGTTCGGGCCGGCGCTACCGCTGAACTCGCCCTTCATCAGGTTCGGGATGCCGCAGGCGAACTCGACGACTTCGAGGCCGCGCTGGATGTCGCCCTTGGCGTCCGGGAAGGTCTTGCCGTGCTCGGAGGAGAGGAGGCGCGCAAGGCTGTCGTATTCCTTTTGCACCAGCTCCAGGAATTTGAACATAACGCGGGCGCGGCGCTGCGGGTTGGTCGCCGCCCAAACCGGCTGCGCGGCCTCGGCGTTCGCGATCGCGTGCTCAACCTCGGAGTGCTTCGCGAGGGCGACCTTGGCCTGCACCTCGCCGGTATTCGGATCGAAGACGTCGCCAAAACGGCCCGAGACCCCTTTGACGGACTTGCCGCCGATGAAATGACCGATCTCACGCATGGGTCTCAACTCCTTCGATTTGACTGGATATTCGCCAGTGGGCTGTTTCCGGTCCGGGGCCCCCCAGGAGGGCGCGGATTCCGGGCTGCTTTTTGCAGAATTTTGCCCGCAGGTCACGGGGGGTGACACGGCGTCTGGCGCGTTTTTCTTTCACCATCGGTTAGCCTTTACCCCCCCTTAAGCGGCCCCAGTCTAGGGTCGCCGCGTGGCGTCGGCTTTGTTACGGCGCAAGTCGTGCGTGGGGTGGGGTTCAAGTCATGGATATTGCGACCGGTCTCGGTCTTGTTGCCGGCGGCATCGTTCTCATATCGTTGATCTTGATGGGCGGCGATGTCGGGATGTTCCTCGATTTGCACGCGTTCATCGTCATCTTCGGCGGCTCCTTCTCGGCAACGCTTATCCGCTTTCCCTTCAGTGCGATGGTGCACGGCCTGCCGCTCGGCATGAAGTTCGCCTTCACCATGCGCCGCATGAGCCAGCGCGAACTGGTCGACGAGATCGCCGGCCTTGCCGAAATCGCGCGTAAACAAGGCCCGATCGGCCTCGAGAAGGTCGAGGTCGAAGACCCCTTCCTCGCCAAGGGCATTCGCTTCGTCGCCGACGGTTACGACACCGAATTCATCCGCGACAATCTCGAGCGCGATCGCGACAATTTCCTCACGCATCTCGACGAAGGCTCGAAGATCTATCGCGCGGTCGGCGACTGCGCGCCGGCCTTCGGCATGATCGGCACGCTGATCGGCATGGTGCAGATGTTCGCCAACATGACCGATCCGTCGAAGCTCGGTCCCTACATGGCGGTCGCGCTCCTTGCCACGTTCTACGGCGCCGCGGTCGCCAACCTGTTCTGTCTGCCGATCGCCGACAAGCTGCACCTCAAGCTGATCGACGAAGAAATCAATCGTACCCTGATTATCGACGGCGTGCTCATGATCCGCGAAGGCAAGAGCCCGACCTTGGTCCGCGAAATGTTGCTCGCTTATCTGCCTGAAAAGCATCGTCACAGCGAAGCGGAAGGCGAGGCGGAGGCGGTGCCCGCTTAGAAGGCGGACACGTGAAGGAGCGCCAGGATGGCGAGACGTAAAGACGGTGGACACGGTGGCGGTCACGGCTGGTTCGTGACGTTCGCCGACCTCATGGGCCTGATGATGGCCTTCTTCGTGATGCTGGTCGCGTTCTCCACCCAGGACCAGGCGAAGCTACAAGTCGTCGCCGGATCGATGCGCGACGCTTTCGGCGTGCAGGACCGCGTGCGCTATTCCGGCATCATCGAGGTACTCGGCCTGCCGACGCGTCCGAAGCTCAAGAACGCCGCGCACATCGATCCGTCGGAAGCGTCGGCGACGCCGTCTCCGGACGAGCACGACCGCCAGCGCACCTACGGCGCCCGCTTCAAGGAAGACCGCAACTTCGCGCTGGCCTCGGCCTCACTCCGGCAGGCGTTGCAGGAGATGCCGGAGATCAGCGAGATCTCGAAACACATCATGATGGAGGAGACCAAGCAGGGCCTGAACATCGAGATCGTCGACCAGGACGGCCGCTCGATGTTCCCCGACGGTCTCAAGCAACCCTATGAGCGTACGCGCAAGCTGATCCAGAAGATCGCACCGTCGCTCAAGGCCATGCCGTACCGCATTTCCATCGTCGGTCACACGGCGACGAGCAATCTGCCGGCGAAACCCGGCTACGGCCCCTGGGATCTCTCCGCGGACCGGGCCAATGCCGTGCGCGAGATCCTCGCGGCGGAAGGTGTGCCAAACGGTCACATCTACATGGTCGCCGGCCGGGCCGACACCGACCCGCTTTTCCCCGACAATCCGTCGATGCCGCCGAACCGCCGCGTCACTATAACGTTGATGCGGGAGGAGCCGCCGGTTCCGCCCGATTTGAAGCCCTAAGCCAATTCCGGCGTCGTGGTCTTTAGAGGACGGCCGGTCGCGAGAGGAACCCGGACGGTACTTCGGTAGCGTCCGATCCTGCCTGCGACGCCTATTTGGCCGAATCGGGTCGGTTCACAGCGGTGGCTATGCAGACGGGGCACTCCGGTCTATAAGCCGCCGCCTCGTATGCTGTGATCCAGAGGCCCAGGCCGTTCACGTGATGTCCCATACCAATGCAGCCGCTGCGGACGCGCCCATCGCCGGCGTCGATGGGGCCGACCCGGTAAAGCACAATTTTTGGGCTTTGACCCTCGGTAGCATCGGTGTCGTGTACGGGGACATCGGTACCAGCCCCCTCTATGCGTTACGCGAATCGGTCGTCGCCGCTACCAGCGGTGGCGGGCCGGCCAACGAGCCAGTGATCCTCGGCATCCTCTCATTGATCATCTGGGCGCTGCTGCTGGTGGTGACGGTCAAGTACGTCATCATTCTTTTGCGCGCGGACAATAACGGCGAGGGCGGTACGCTTGCATTGATGGCGCTCGCCTCGCGCTCGCTCGGGCGCGTGAGCGGCACCGTCATTCTGCTCGGCATCATCAGCGGCGCGTTGTTCTATGGCGATGCAATCATCACGCCCGCCTTATCGGTGTTATCGGCGGTGGAGGGCCTCAAGGTCGCGACGCCAACCTTTGAGCACTATGTGGTGCCGATCACGATCCTGATCCTGGTCGGGCTGTTTTCGGTTCAGTCGCGCGGTACCGCCAAGGTGGCGGCATTCTTCGGCCCGATCATGGTGGTCTGGTTTGTCGTTATCGCGGTCGCCGGCTTGTGGCACATCGTGAAGAATCCGATGGTGCTTTATGCCTTCAATCCGTACTACGGTATCTACTTCCTAATTCATCACGGCATCATCGCATTCTTCACGCTGGGCGCCGTGT
Organism: Pseudolabrys taiwanensis; assembly: GCF_003367395.1. NCBI lineage: Bacteria > Pseudomonadati > Pseudomonadota > Alphaproteobacteria > Hyphomicrobiales > Xanthobacteraceae > Pseudolabrys > Pseudolabrys taiwanensis. The sequence continues at coordinate 369,327 of NZ_CP031417.1, forward strand.
TCCTCTGCGTCACGGGCTGCGAGGCGCTATACGCCGATCTCGGCCATTTCGGCCGCACGCCGATCCGTTTCGCCTGGCTCGTCATGGTGCTGCCGGCGCTCGCTCTGAACTATCTCGGCCAAGGCGCACTGGTGCTCGCCGACGCGAAGGCGATCGAGAATCCGTTTTTCCTTTTGTTTCCCGAATGGGCGCTGCTGCCGATGGTGGTGCTGGCGACGATCGCGACGGTGATTGCGAGCCAGGCCGTCATCAGCGGCGCCTATTCGCTGACCCGTCAGGCCATTCAGCTTGGCCTGCTGCCGCGTTTCGAAATTCGCCACACGTCGGCGACGCTCGCGGGACAGATATTCATGCCGCGCGTCAACGTCCTGCTGCTGGCCGGCGTGTTGCTGCTGGTCGGCATCTTCCGTTCTTCGAGCGCGCTGGCGTCGGCCTACGGCATCGCCGTCACCGGCACGATGGTGGTGACCGCGATGATGGCTTTCATCGTCATCTGGAAGGTGTGGCGCTGGTCGGCGGTGGCGGCGGCGGCGCTGATCGCGCCGTTCTTGTTCATCGATTTCACGTTCCTCGTCGCCAACATGCTCAAGATCATCGAGGGCGGTTGGATGCCGCTGGCGCTCGGCGCGCTGGTGATGGTGGTGATGTATACGTGGCGCCGTGGCAGCCGCCTGTTAATTCAGAAGACGCGGCGCCAGGAAATTCCGCTGTCGACTTTGGTCGCGAGCCTGGAAAAGAAGATGCCGCACACGGTGCCGGGAACGGCGGTGTTCCTGACGAGCGATCCCGAGTTCGCGCCGACCGCGCTGCTGCACAGTCTCAAGCACTACAAGGTGCTGCACGAGAAGAACGTCATTCTCACGATCGAGACGGCGGACACGCCGCGTATCGATCCGGCCGAGCGCGTGCGCATCGAGCCGGTCGGCGAGACCTTCTTGCGCGTGACCTTGCGCTTCGGCTTCATGGAGACGCCGAACGTGCCGAAGGCGCTGGCGATCGCGCGTAAGCTCGGCTGGCAATTCGACATCATGTCGACGTCATTCTTCCTGTCGCGGCGCCTGCTCAAGCCGGCCGCCAAGTCGAGCATGCCGCGCTGGCAGGACCGGCTCTTCATTGGCCTCACGCGCTCCGCCAACGACGCCACCGATTACTTCCAGATTCCCACCGGCCGCGTGGTCGAAGTCGGCACGCAGGTCACGATCTGACGCTCACGCCTTCGGCTTGAAGTGCGTCAGCAGCGTTTGCAGCAGCGGCGCCAGCCGTTCGAGTTCGTCCCGGTGTGCGGCCGACAGCTGTGCCAGCAGTTTCTCGGCCTTCGGCGTCAACGTCAGCAATACCTGCCGCCGGTCCTCTGAGCCCGTCTGCCGTTTCACCAGCGCATTCGACAAGAGACGGTCGATCAGTCCGACCGCGCTGTGAGGCCGGATGCCCAGCCGCTCGGCGAGGTCGCCGGTGGTCATCGTTTTCTTCTGACCGAAGCCCTTGATCGCCAGCAGTGCTTGATGCTGCTGGGCGGTGAGCCCGGCTTCTTCGGCTGCGCCTTCGCTGAAGAGCAGAAAGCGGCGCAGCAGATAGCGGAACTCCGCCAGCCGCTCGTAGTCGGCGTCGGTGAGGGGGCGGCCTGACGCCTTGGTGCTCATGACCGTGCTCCGCGAGCTGCCATGCAATATCCCTGTTTCAAAATATATCGTACTACGATATATGTGCCGGCCTTCATTTTCCTCGTCCACAGGTGCCGATTATGCCGAGCGACGTTTCCCCTGATCGTTCAACACGCTCCCCGGTTGGGCCGCAGGAAACAGGCGGCCGGTCGGTCCAGGATCGTTTGCGGGATTTCAGCACGGATCGGCGTCTCTTTCTGCTGGTCGGGATGGCATTGATCGTCGGCTGCGCCGGCGCCGCGGCCGCCTGGGCGCTGTATCATCTGATCGCGCTTGCCACTAATATCGCCTATTACGGCCGTTTCAGCACGGCCCCGGCGTCCCCACCGGATCACGGGCTCGGCTGGCTCTCGGTGCTGATCCCGGTGACGGGCTGTATCATCATTGGCCTGATGGCGCGCTTCGGCTCGGAGAAGATCCGCGGCCACGGCATCCCCGAAGCCATGGAAGCGATCCTGATCGGCCGCAGCCGCATTCAGCCGCGCGTCGCGTTGCTCAAGCCGCTGTCGTCCGCGATATCGATCGGCACCGGCGGCCCGTTCGGCGCGGAAGGGCCGATCATCATGACCGGCGGTGCCTTCGGCTCGCTGTTCGCGCAGCTGTTTCATCTCACGAGCGCGGAGCGCAAGACGCTACTCGTCGCCGGCGCGGCGGCAGGCATGAGCGCGACCTTCGGCACACCGGTCGCGGCGATGCTGCTCGCGGTCGAGCTTCTGTTGTTCGAATGGAAGCCGCGCAGCTTCGTGCCCGTTGCCATCGCGTCCATCATCGCGGCGGCGCTCAGGCCTTATCTGCTTGGCGGCGGCGTTTTGTTTCCGATGGCCGAGAGCGCGGAGTTCGTTCCCCTGGCGCTCGGCTGCGCCGCTGTCCTCGGCGTGGTGGCCGGGCTCGCCTCCGGTCTCCTGACTCAAATGGTCTACGCTTGCGAAGATGCGTTTCAGCGCCTGCCGATCCATTGGATGTGGTGGCCCGCCCTCGGCGGCGTCGTTATTGGCGTCGGCGGCATGATCGAGCCGCGCGCCCTCGGCGTCGGCTATGACAATATTGCCGCGCTTCTCAACGGGCAGATGTCGACCGTGGAGATTGTGCGGTTGATCGCCGTGAAGGCCATCATCTGGTCGGTCGCGCTCGGCTCCGGCACGTCGGGAGGCGTATTGGCGCCGCTGTTGATGATGGGCGGCGCGCTCGGAGCGCTGTTCGGCGGCATCGTGCCGTTCGGTGACGGCGGCACGTGGGCGCTGATCGGTATGGCCGCGATCATGGGTGGCACGATGCGTTCGCCGCTGACGGCTATCGTCTTTGCGCTCGAGCTCACGCACAATGTCGATGCGCTCGTTCCCGTGACCGTGGCTTGCGTGTTGGCGCATGCGACGACGGTGCTGCTGTTGCGCCGCTCGATCCTGACCGAAAAGGTGGCGCGCCGCGGCCATCACGTGATGCGCGAGTATGTGGTCGATCCCTTCGAGATGATGCGGGTCTCCGACATCATGGCGCGGCCGGTCGAAACGCTACCGGCCGACATGCCGGTCGCCGACGTCGTCACGTTCTTCACGTCCGACGATATGGCGACACGCCACAAGAGCTATCCGATCATCGACGCCGACCGCCGGCTTGTCGGCATGGTTTCGCGCTCCGACGTACTGCGCTGGACGGTCGAAGGTTGGGGTACGGGCCAAGTGTTGCGCGAGGCGATCGGCGAGCAGGACGTGACCGTGGGCTACGAGGACGAATTGGTCGGCCGTCTGGCCGACCGCATGGCGGCCCTGGACGCGAGCCGGGTTCCGATCCTGCGACGGAGTGACAATGCCGTGGTCGGCCTCGTCGCACGCCGTGACTTGCTGCGCGTCCGCGCGCAGGGCGTGCGGCACGAGACCGAACGCGAAATCCTGCTCAGGCTGCGGCGTGGCCCGGCAGAGCAGGGGGATCTGGCTGCGAGAGGCGGCCAAAAGTCTGATGCCAGACCGGCCGTTTCCGGCTAGAACGGCGCCGGAAGAACGGAGTGCCGTCCATGGCCGATGAAATGGCCCGAGCCAACGAAGTCACCAATCTGACCCCGGCGGAAGTCGCGGCCGGCGTCGAGGCGGGTCGCATCCTGCTCGTCGACGTCCGCGAGCCGAACGAAACCGCCGTCGAGCGCTACCCCGAGGCGGTGATCGTGCCGCTGTCGACGTTTGACCCCGCGACCATTCCTGATCCGCAAGGCCGTCAGGTCGTTTTCGCGTGCCGGTCTGGCCGACGCTCCATGACGGCGTCGCTCGCCGCCCAGGACGCCGGCTATCCCTATAAGGCGCACCTTGCCGGCGGCATCCTTGGCTGGAAGGCCGCCGGGATGCCGACGCGTACCGGCTAAAGCCCGAAGCGATAGTTCAGGCCAAGCTTGACCACTTGGGTGTTGAGCTTGACGCCTGACGAACCGTCGACGGTGAGCCCGCCGGCGGTGGCGAAGCTCGGTGTGACGGACGGAAACGTCAGATAATTGTATTCCACCTTCACCGAGACGTTCTCCCAGAAGGCATATTCGAGGCCCGCGCCGAAGAGCCATCCGGTGCGGTTAGAGGTGGCCGTGGCGGTGCCGCCGAAACCGTCGTTGGCGTCCCACTTGTCGCGGGTCCATGCTGCGCCGACTTTGCCGAAGAGCAGAAGCCGGTCGAAGGCATAGCCGAGGCGGCCCGCAGCGGTGGCGAAATAGTCGTTCTTGAGCGTCAGTGTGCCGGCGAACAAAGTCTCGTCGACTTTGACGTTGGCCCATGAGTATTCGCCTTCGACGCCAAGCACGAACTGGCCGATCTGATAGTTGAAGCCGGCCTGCGCGCCGCCGAGGAATCCTTTGGCCGTGCGCGCGTCACCATCGGCGCTGAAGCGGCTCCAGCCGTAGCCGATGTGTCCGCCGATATAGAAACCGGTCCAGCTGAAAACCGGAACGGGCGTGAGAAGCGGCGGCGCCTTGTAGACCGGTGCGCGCAAGTCGGCTGCGATGGCGGTGGAAAGGACTGACGAGAACGCTACAAACGCAACCGATACCCACATTGCTGCGGATCGGCGCATGCGCTCATCCTTCGCGTAAAGACGGAAGAGGAAACCAACAAACCTAACCCGCGCTTTTTAACTGATTCGTGCGGTATTAAGCTATGTTTTAACGCGACGGCTCTTTTGATTGTCAATATCGCTGTTGCGGCGCTTCGTCGTGCTCCACACGTTCGCTATGCTGCAGGCAGCCGGAATTTGCTTTACGTCCTGAGAGGTTATCGATGCGCCGCGCATTCTTTGCCGCTTTGTTCGTCCTCGTGGCCGGGCTGATGCCGGCCGGCGCTCAGGCGCAGCGCACGGTGAACGTCTACAACTGGTCGGACTACATCGATCCGACCGTCCTGGAGGACTTTACCAAGGAGACCGGCATCAATGTTCAGTACGACACCTTCGATGCCAATGAGACGCTGGAAACCAAACTGCTCGCCGGCAAGTCCGGTTACGACGTGGTGGTGCCGACGGCCTATTTCCTCGAGCGCCAGATCAAGGCCGGCGTATTCCAGAAGCTCGATAAGAACAAGCTGCCGAACCTGACGAATGTCTGGCCGGAAATCGCCAAACGATTGGCGAGCTACGATCCGGACAACCAATATGCCGTCAACTACATGTGGGGCACGACCGGCATCGGCTACAACGTCAAGGCGATAAAGGCGCGGCTCGGCGAAGGTGCGGTCATCGACAGCTGGGACGCGGTGTTCAAGCCGGAAGAGCTCGCGAAGCTGAAGGACTGCGGCATTCATATGCTCGATAGTCCCGACGACATCCTGCCGGCGGCACTGCAATATCTCGGTCTCAATCCTAACTCGACGGATCAGAAGGATATCGAGAAGGCGGCGGAGTTGATGTTGAAGATCCGCCCGTCGGTGCGGAAATTCCATTCCTCCGAGTATCTCAACGCGCTGGCGAGCGGGGAGATTTGTCTCGTCGTCGGCTGGTCCGGCGACATCAAGCAGTCGCAGAAGCGGGCGGCGGAAGCCAAGAACGGCGTCGAGATCGCCTATGCGATTCCGAAGCAGGGCGCGCAGATGTGGTTCGACAACTTCGCCATCCCGAAGGATGCCGCGCATGTCGACGAGGCCTATGCCTTCATCAACTATCTGCTAAAGCCTGAAGTCGCGGCGAAGAACTCGAACCTCGTTTCGTACGCCAATGGCAATCTTGCCAGCCAGAAGTTCATCGACAAGGCCGTGCTCGATGACAGAAGCGTTTATCCCGACGATGCGACGATGGCCAAGCTCTATACCGTGAGCGCGCGCGATCAGAAGACGCAGCGCCTGATCAATCGGCTGTGGACCAAGATCAAGACGGGGCGCTAAAGCGGTTTATGGTCAGGTTCAAACACCCTCCGTTCATTCCCGCCACCTATAGTGCGCAAGTCGGCTACAGCCGACTTGCGCACCTCAAGACCGATATGGGGTGAACCCGATATCGATGCAGCGCTCCTCACCATGAGAGACTAGGACGTTGGAGCATCATCCTCGGGGCGCCAACGCCGGTGCTGCCACAGCCATTGCTCGGGATATTCGCGGACCCAGCCTTCGATCACGGTGATGATCTGCTGCATGGTGCCGGCGATATCGACCTTGCCGTCGGCATCGCGAACCGGCTGGATCTCGTCCGTCAGTTCGGCGCGGAACCGGTTGCCGGGCAGACGGATGATGCGCGTGCCGTGGATCGGGCAGTCGAAGTGCTGCGCCAAACGCGCGATCAGCGGATTGGCGCGCGTCTTGCGACCGAAGAACGTCACTTCGACGCCGCGCACGTAATACTGATCGACCAGCATGCCGACATGCGCGCCGCGCTCGAGCGCCTGCGAAATCTTCATCGGCGCGTCCAATCCAGTCGAGATCAACTCGCCCATGGTCGCCGAGCGCGTCTCGGTAATCCAGTCGTTCAGCCGCTTGATGTTCGGCCGGCGGTAGAGCACCGCGCTATCGAGCTTGTAAGTGGCGGCGCAGATCGCCGGCAACTCCCAATTGGCGAGATGCGCGGCGAAGATGAGCGCCGGCTTGCCGTCGTTGAGCAGCGTGCGGAAGCGCTCGATGTCGGCGTCGTTGAGCTGGATGCGCCCGTCCTTCTTCGGATTGTCCGCATCGAAATCCCAGAGCCGGTCGAGATGGGCGAACTCGGCGCCCATGTGGCCGATATTGTCCCAGGTGCCGGCGAGGATCTTCTCGATTTCGGCCGGCGTTTTCTCGGGGAAGGCCGCGGTGAGCTGATCGCGCGCGATCTTGTTCTCGCGGAACAGCGGGCCGATCGTGCGCATGACAGCGCCGCCGATATCGGCCATGCGGTCCGGATTGACGCCGCGCAAGGCGCGCAGGAAGCCGACCGCCAGCGCACCGGCGACGGCATCGCCCGTCTGCTTAAGGCCGCGCCGCAGCTTTCGTTTCAGCGTGCTCATGTTTGAAGACGTCTCACGCGCATCGCCTCGTACTCCGCTCATTCCCGCGCGCAGACGTCAGCTTACCCGATGTCTGCCGTCTATCGTGCGCAAGTCGGCTATAGCTGACTTGCGGCGGGAATCCAGTGCCACCACGCGAAGGACTTGAAGCTACAGGACTGGGGCCCCGCTTTCGCGGGGACGAGCGCGACCGGCGGCTAGAAGTTGATGATGACCTTGCCGAAGACCTGCCGGCCTTCCAGCCGCGCCAGACCCTTCTCGAACTCGGTGAGCGGGAATTCGGAGTCGATGATGGCGCTCATGCCGGCGGCCATTTTCGACAGGCTGTCGCGGATGTTGCGGATCTGGCAGCCGAACGATCCAAGGATCTTGTACTGCTGCTGGAAGAGCTGCATCAGATTGATGGTGACGGTCGGGCCCGCGGTGGAGCCGCAGGTGACGAGGCGGCCGCCGCGCTTGAGGACCAGCAGCGAGCCGTTGAAGCCTTCGCCGCCGACATGTTCGAACACGACGTCGACGCCTTTCTTGGCGGTGAGCTTGCGCGTCACGCCTTCGAAGCGGTCTTTCTTGTAGTTGATGACATGATCGGCCCCCAGCGCCTTGGCCTTCTCGGCCTTCTCGTCGTCGCCGACAGTGGTGATCACGGTGCAGCCGAGCGCCTTGGCCATCTTGATCGCGACCGAACCGATGCCGGAGCCAGCCGCATGCACCAGAATGGTCTCGCCGGGCTTTAGCTTGGCGTTGTCGAACAGCATGTGCTCGGTGGTGCCGAAGGCGATCGGCGCGCAGGCGGCGTCGCGCAGCGACACGCCGTCCGGCACGGGCACGACAAGCCGCGCCGGCATGTTCATCAGTTCGCGCGCGAAGCCGTCGATGTGGAAACCGAATACGCCGCCGACGTTTTCGCAGAGATTGTCGCGGCCCTCGCGGCACGCGGCGCAATGGCCGCAAGTCATCGCGCCGTACATCGTGACCTTCTGGCCCGGCTTGAAGCCCGTCACGCCGGGACCGACCGCGGCGATCTCGCCGGAAGCTTCGGCGCCGACGACCAGCGGCAGCTTGCGTTTGGCGAAAGCCATGCCGCGGAAGCCCCATACGTCGAGATGGTTGAGGCCGACCGCTTTGATGCGGACCTGTACCTCGCCCTCCGCGGGGGCAGGCGGGGCCGGAACGTCGACAAGCTCGAGCTTGCGATCGCCAATGAGCTGAAGTGCGCGCATATGAAAGTGACGAGCGGCGGCCTTTAGGCCGCCGGCTCGAGCCCCATGATCAGCGAGACGTTTTGCCCGCCGAAGCCGAATGAGTTGGAAATGACGTGCTTGAGCTTGGCGTCACGCGCCGTGTTCGGCACGACGTCGAGCGGGATCGCCGGATCGGGCGTGTCGTAGTTGATCGTGGGCGGCATACGTTGGTTCTGCAGCGTCAGGATCGAGAACACCGCTTCGACCGCGCCGGCCGCCGAGAGCGTGTGGCCGATCATGGATTTGTTGGACGACATCGGCAGCGTCTTCAGGCGTTCGCCGAAAACGTTGGCGCAGCCAAGATATTCCATCTTGTCGTTTTCCGGCGTCGAGGTGCCGTGCGCGTTGACGTAATCGATGTCGTCGGGCGTCAGACCGGCATCTTTCAACGCAACGTTCATGCAGCCGATGATCGGCTTGCCGTCCGGGCTCGAGCGCGTGCGATGGAACGCGTCCGTCATCTCGCCACAGCCTTCGAGCACGCCGAGGATCTTGGCGCCGCGCGCCTTGGCGGAGTCGTAGCTTTCCAGCACCAGCGCACCGGCGCCTTCCGCCATGACGAAGCCGTCGCGCGTCTTGGAGAAGGGGCGCGCCGCCTTGTGCGGCTGGTCGTTCTGCGTTGACAGGGCCGACAGCAGCGAGAAGCGGATTACCGCTTCCGGATTGATCGAGCCGTCGGTGCCGATGCACAGCGCCGCATCGGTCTCGCCGCGCCGGATCGCTTCGACGCCAAGCTGGATCGCGGTCGCGCCGGAGGCGCAGGCCGTAGACAGCGAGATCGGCGTGCCGCGCGTGCCGTACTTCTCCGCGAGGTGATCGGCGACGGAGCCGAACAGGAAACGCTCGTGATAGGCTGGAAACTGGGCGCTGACCCGCAGGAGATCACTGTAGGTGACCTTCTCGTTGGCGCCGGCGCGGGCGCTGAGTTCGAAGCGCTGCGGCCATTCCATCTCGATCGGCGCGACGGCGAGGAAGAGCGGCCCGGGAAAGTCGCCCTGCGCGCCGATGCCGGACTGCGCAACGGCCTCTTCGGCCGCCAAATTAGCAAATCGTTCCGAATAGGACGCGGCGCAAGGCTGCGCGTCGAGGAAATCAATGGTGCCCGCTATGCGTGTCCGCAGGCCATCGGTCGGGAAGCGGGTGATGGCGCGGATGCCGGATTCGCCGGCGGTAAGCTTGGCCCAGTTGTCGGTCTTTCCGGCGCCGAGCGAGGTGACGACGCCGAGGCCGGTGACCACGACGAGAGGACGGCCAAACTTGTCCTTGCCAGCAGCCATGTTCTCTCTCCTCAACCGACCTTTTCAACCAGCGCCAGGCCTTCGCCGCGCCAGTGACCGACGCCCGACACCAGGACCTGGTTCAGCGCGCCGCTCATCGGCTTTTCAAGGCCGGATGAGTCACAGGGTGGAAACAGATTACCATGAGACAGCGCAACCGTGGCCAGCGCGAGATTCATGACGAACTGAGGTTCCAGCCCATGACCGAGATAGGAGCCGGTCGCGCGCACGGCAAGATCGCCGTGCTCGGCAAAGAACGCACGCTCTTCGGCGGTGGCGGGGTCCGCACCGGTCGCGCCCGAGAGCACGGCGGCGCTGCCTTTGACCTTGTTCTTGACCTTGTCCCAGAGGCCGCTGAGCGAGGCGGTGATCGTGCCTGGCTTGCGGTTGGCGCGGTCGGACACGACGGCCGACAGCTTTGCCAAGGGCTTGGCGCCGCGTGCTTCGGCGTGTTCGCGGGCTTCGATGACGAGGAACGCGCCGAGCGAGCCGAGCGCGAAACCTTTGCCGCTGCGCTCCCAGACCGGTGCGAACTTGTCCCGGAGCGACAGGCCGGCGAATTCGTAGAGCATCAAGAGGTCGGGCCGTTCGCCATTATGCGCGCCGCCGACCAGCGCAATGTCGCTCTGTCCCGCAGCAATGCGCGAATAGGCGATGCGCACCGCATCCACGCCGGCCGACTCTTCGCCCATGAACGTACGCGACGAACCGGTCACGCCATGCGAGATCGAGATGTTGCCGGCGAGCAGATTGGAAAGCTGCGCCAGGAACAGCGTCGGGCGCAGGTCGCTCATCAGCCGCTCGTTCAAGAACGCCGCCGGATTGGCTGCATGCGGCGTGCCGGTCAGAATGGTCGAGTCGACATTGACATCGCGCTCGCCGCCGCCGGCGGCGACGATCATGTCAGTGTGCGAAAGGATGTCCTTCTGACCCTTCAAGCCGGCGGAGTCGAGCGCGAGACCGGCCGCATACGTGCCGATGCGCTGCCAGTTCTCCATCTGGCGCTGTTCTTTCTTCGTGATCTGGGCGTCGAAATTGATCGGCGCCAGCGGATGCACGATGAAAGGTGCGAAGGTCGTCGTATCGACGACGATCTTGCCTTCGTTCAGTTTCTGCCAATGGGCGTCGGCTCCTTCACCCAGGCACGAAACGATACCGATACCGGTAATCCACGCCTCACGCACGCCCTCAGCCATTGGCCGGGACCTCGTCGGGGAAGCCGATGCGCTCTGCGGTCTTGCGCATCTGTTCACTCATTTCTGGATTGGGGAAGGGCATCACGCGCAGCGTCAATACCGCGTCGCAGATCGCCTTGCCCTTGGTGCTGATATTGGCCTTGGTGACGGCGTAGCCCGAGCCTTCGTGCAGCAATGTTGCGTTGACCGACAGAACCATGCCGGGGGTCACGAAGGTGCGGAATTTGGCGTCCTTCACCGCGGCGAGGAACGGCATGCGCTCGAAGCGGTTCATGGCGACGACAAGCCAGCCCGATGTTTGCGCCATCGTCTCGGCCAGCAACACGCCCGGCATCAGCGGGTAGCCGGGGAAGTGGCCCTCGAAGATGGTGCTTTCAGACGGGACTGTCGCCTCCGCACTGATCGTCCGGTCGGCTAAACGAAGGTCGACGATCCGGTCGATCAGTTGGAAATACTCGAGCCGCATGAGACAGGCGTTATGCCCCCTTGGCTGCGACGAGTTCGTCGATACGGGCGCTCAGGTTCTTCAGCACGAAATACTGGTCGGTCGTCGCCTTGCCGTCGTTGACCTCCTGGGTCCACTGCTCAAGCGGCAGCTTGATGCCGAAGGCCTTGTCGATGGCAAAAGCGATGTCGAGAAAATCCAGGCTGTCGATGCCGAGATCGTTAATGGCGTGGCTGTCCGGGGTAATGGAATCGCGCGGAATATCGCAGGTCTCGGCGATAATATTGGCGATCGTATCGAACGTCGAGGACATAGGTAACTCTCTGATTAGGAAGGATTTTTCTTCGAACGGACACCCAAGGCGCCCGGCCTCGCGCGCTCAGCCCCCAAGGCCCGGTTTGCCACCGGTAAGCGGTCGCGTGCCCGTATAGCGAAGCGGGCGGTTAAGTTCAATGGTGGCGGGTATTTAAGCCCACCCGCCGCCGGGATAACCGGGCCCGTCGCGGGTCCTTACCAGCGCTCCCTGTTTACCTCCACCGGCGTGCAGCCGCGACGGCCCGACAGCACGCAATCCTGGTTCTTCCGCATCGAGGCCATGGTGTCCGCCAGCCACAATCCGGCGCCGATCAGGGCCGCCACGATAAAGAACGCTACCGCATTCACAATCATGCGGTGACGATAATCCGAGGGGCTCTCTTGGCCCCCCTGATACTTTGCCAGACCTTCGACCGGAGCCGCCGGCTTTTCCAGCGGTTTGCGGGCCGTCCGCCCCGCCGGAAAGTTCACCACCCGGGCTTCGCGGTCGGAAGACGATGAAGACTCTTGGCTTTTCATGGCTATGGCACCCTAGCACGTCCTCCGCGGCCTCGGGACAACCAGTAATTTAGGCCGGGGAACTCTCTTCTATTTGGTTTCTTGTCCACAGCGGGGCGTTCGGCCAGAGTGCCGCCCGGGGCCAAGCATCATCAACAAGAACAGGGCTCTACCTTTCATCGGGCGTCAGTCCCGGGGGAATCGCGATCGCGCCAGATCGTCAAGGGCGCGGCGGATGGAGGGGTTCTGCCTGTCACGCGGGGGCGGACAGGGGTGGGGGATCGGGGACTCGTTTGCTGCAACCAATTTCAATGCTCGGCCAGGTGCTCGACCTGTCCGGCTTCGCGAAGGTCACATCGCTTCTGGTGTTGCCCTTCGCTCACGAAGACTTGGCCATCGTGCTTGGTGGCTACCTTATCGTGAACAATGTCATGCCGGCAGCGCTGGTGACGTTGAGCCTCTATGGCGGCATCGTCGCCAGCGATTTCGCGCTCTACGGACTCGGCGTCGCCGCGCGCTATGTGCCTTGGCTCGGTCGCTACGCGATCGACGCGCGCGTGACCCGCTTTAGCGATAGCCTCAAACGCAATGTCTTCGGGCTCGTCGCGGTGTGCCGCGTGGTGCCGGGCATCGTGTTTGTCGCCTTTGTCGCTTGCGGGTGGGCGCGGGTGCCGTTCTGGCGCTTCACCGCGGCCAGCTTGATCGTCTCGGCGCTATATCTGCCGTTGATGCTTTATCTGGTGATCGTCTTCGGCGATGTACTCGATAATCACGTCGGCCTGTGGGCGTGGCCCGTTCTGCTCGCACTGCTGGCTGCGACAGGGTTTGCGCGCAAGCGCATCTTTGCTTTTGCGGAAGAAGGTAGCTCCGACACCATCGATGCACCGTTGCCAAGAGCCAATTTCGGTATGCCACCTTTGTCGCGGGCCGATCGCAAGGTGGCTCCCGCCGAACGCATCCCACCCTTTCTGTTCTATCTGCCTCTTGTGCTGAACTGGTTCAGGCTGGGTTTCATTCATCGCAGCCTCACGCTGCCGACCGCGGCCAATCCGACGATCTTCACCGGCGGTATGTGGGGCGAAACCAAAAGCTCTTACTTTCGTGATCTGGCGCCGGAGCAGTGGCAATGGATCGCCGATTTTGTTGTGGTGGAGCGCAGCGCCGCGCCGGCGGAAGCCGACCTTGAGGCAGCTGTGGATCGGCTGGACGAAGCCGGACTGACGTTTCCGGTCATCGCCAAGCCAGATGTCGGCTGGCATGGTCATGGTGTGCATTGCATCAACGATCGCAGCGGTCTCGCGCGCTATCTCGCGCAGTTTCCGATCGCAACGCCGCTGATGCTCCAGCGCTATGTGCCCTATGCCGGCGAAGCAGCGGTGCTCTACGCGCGACAGCCGGGTGAGCTTAAGGGCAGGGTCCTCTCGCTCACCTTCCGTTACTTCCCGCATGTGATCGGCGACGGCCGATCGACACTGCGGGAATTGATAAGCCGTGACCCGCGCGCGAAGTGGAAGGCGGCGCTGCATCTCGGCGGCGATCCGAGCCATCGCGGCGTCGATCCGCGCGACCTCGACCGCGTAGCCGAGCGCGGCGAGGTGGTGCGCATTGCGCTCATCGGCAATCAGCGTGCCGGCGCGCTCTACCGCGATGGACACCATTACATCACGGCTGCGTTGCAGGCACGTTTCGACGCGATTGTCGCCGGTATGCGCGAGTTTCACTATGGCCGCTTCGACTTGCGCTTCGAGGACGTCGAGACGCTGATGCGAGGCGAGGGCTTCTCGGTGGTGGAGATCAACGGCATCGGTGGCGAAGCGATCGATTGCTGGGATCCGCATCTGTCTGTGACCGAGGTCTATCGCAGGCTCGCCCGCCATCAGCGTCTTCTGTTCTCGATCGGGGCCGGCAACCGCGCGCGGGGCTTCCTGCCAACCAAGCCGAGCGAATTCGTCGGCAGTCTCATCCGGCAAGGGCAGCTTATCCGCCGCTATCCGACCTCGACGTGAGCGGCGTAGACGATCGCCCGCGAAACGCCTAAACAGGCGCCATGAGCAGACCCGTGCGCTCCCGGCGGCTGATCGCGCTGTTCGCGGCCTATGTCGTCGCGCTGCAGGGTTTGCTGCTGCCGCTCACTGTGGCGGCCTTCGCCGCCCCGGAGAATGTTCTCTGCACAGCTGGCGGGCCGTCACATCCATATCCGGGCCACGACGGCGGCTGTGCCTGTGCGGCCGGCTGCGGCATGCAGTGCGGCACCCCGTCGCTTGCGGGCGCGCCAAGTCAGGACGTTGTCGTTCTGCGGACGGCGCACCTATTTCTTGTTCTGCCGCAACTTGTACCGTCGGCCGTCGCCAAAGCGGAAGACGGAATTCCGCATAGCCCGCGCGCGCCGCCTTTCGTCTGACGCTGCCTGAACCGCATTCCCGCAATATTCGGCAAGCGTCGCCTTCTGCGCGCCTTGCCTCTCAGGACAAAGACGACATGAAACCTACTGCATTTTTCCTCGCCGCCGCGCTTGCGGCTTTCACCACCGCGACCGCCGCCGCCCAGGACGTCAGCGTCGGCAACATCAAGATCGTCGCGCCATGGGCGCGTGCGACGCCAAAGGGCGCCAGCGTCGGCGGCGCCTATTTTAAGATCACCAATACGGGCACGGCGCCCGATCGTCTCGTCAGCGGTTCGTCCGATGTGGCGCAGCGCGTGGAGATCCATGAGATGAGCATGGACAAGGGCGTCATGAAGATGCGCGAGCTGCCGAAGGGGCTCGAGCTCAAGCCAGGCGAAACGGTCGAATTCAAACCTGGCGGCTATCACGTCATGCTTGTCGGTCTCAAGAAGCCACTGACGCAAGGCGAAGACGTCAAAGCCACCTTTCAGTTCGAAAAGGCGGGCAAGGTCGACGTCATCTTCAAGATCGGCTCCATCGGCGCGCAAAGCGCCGACGGCGGCGGTCATGATATGGGCGGCATGAAGATGCAGCATAGCCATTAGGCTGTGATGCACGAACGTTAAGACATGCTCCGCTCGGGCGCGCATTTGCGACCGAGCGGAGCATGAACGGTGCGCTTACCAGCCGATCGCCTTGGGCAGCCACGTCGCGAGTCCGGGGAAGGCGAATACCAGTACCAGCGCCAGTATCTGCATGCCGACGAACGGAATGATGCCGCGATAGATGTCGCCGGTCGTCACTTCGGGCGGCGCGACGCCGCGCAGGAAGAACAGCGCCCATCCGAACGGTGGCGTGAGGAAGGAGGTCTGCAGATTGACGCAGATCAGCGTCGCCAGCCACACCATGTCGACATTCGCGGCGGTGAAGACCGGCAGGAACAGCGGCACCGCGATGTAGGAAATCTCGATCCATTCGATGAAGAAGCCGAGAACGAAGATGATGAACATCAAAAACCAGATGTCCGCATTGATGCCTCCGGGCAGGAACGCGAACAGGTCGTGGACCAGCCTCTCGCCCTGAAGGCCACGGAAAGCCAGAGCGAAGAGCTGCGCGCACATGAGGATGAACATCATCATGGCGGTGGTCTTCACGGTGGCCTGGCCGGTCTCGCGCAACACTCTCCAGGAGAGGCGCCCGGTCACGGCGGCGATGAGGATCGACCCTAGGGCGCCCATGGAGGCCGCCTCCGATGGCGCCGCGATGCCGGCGATGATCGAGCCGAGGACCGCGGCGACGAGACCCACAGGCGGCGCCACGACCTTGAACAGCTTGGCCGCCAACTGACCGCGCGACAGCAAGGCACGCTCTTCCGCCGGGATCGCCGGCACTTGCTTTGGACGGACGATGCCGAGAATGAGGATGTAGACACAATAGATGCCGGCGAGCAGCAGGCCCGGGATCATGGCGGCGGCGAACAAGGTGCCGACGGACTCGTTGAGGATGTCGGCGAGAAGGATGAGGATAAGGCTTGGCGGGATGATCTGGCCGAGCGTGCCGGAGGCGCAGATCACGCCGCAGGCGAGGCCTTTGTTGTAGCCGCGGCGCAGCATGCCGGGCAGGGTCAAAAGGCCGAGCGTTACAACGGTCGCGCCGACAATGCCTGTGGTCGCGCCCATCAGCACGCCGACCACGACAATGCCGACGCCGAGCCCGCCGCGCAACGAGCCGGCGAGATGACCGATCACGTCCATCAGGTCTTCGGCGAGCTTGGATTTCTCCAGCATCATGCCCATGAAGACGAACAGGGGGATGGCGAGCAATGTCGCGTTCGTCACGACGCCGAACAGGCGGTGCGGCAACAGATTGAACAGCGTCATGCCGAAGCCGAGATAGCCGAAGACGAATCCGGATATGGCCAGGGTCATGGCGACCGGAATGCCAACCATCAGCAGCACGAAGAACGACGCCAGCATCAGGATGGCGAGAATTTCCAAGCTCATCACGCTCTCCGATAAGCGAGCCAGCTCTTGATCGCTTCCGAGAGCGACTGAAGAAAATACAGGGCGAAGCCGAGCGGGATCAGGCCTTTGACAATGTAACGGTGGTCGATGCCGCCGGGATTGGCCGTCCCCTCATTGATGCTCCAGGACTGGTAGACGTACGGGATGCAGAGTTTGATCACGAGCGCGCACAACAGCATGCCGAGGATCGCGGTGATCACGTCCACCAGATGCTTGGTCTTATCGCTGAAGTATTGGAAGACCACGTCGACACGCACGTGCTCGCCTTGCAGCAGCGCGTAGCTCATGCCGAAGACGCAGATGGGCACCATGATGTGCCACTCGAACTCCTGCATCCAGATCGAGCCGATCGAGAAGCCGTAGCGGAGGAGCACGTTGGTGCCCATCACGAGCGCGAGGCCCAGCGCCAGCCAGGATGTCGCGCGGCCGACGCGATCGACGAAAGCATCGATCGCACCGGCCAGACGTTCCGCGCCGCGCACTTAGATCGCTCGACGGATCTTCGTGTGGTAGACGAGCTCGCTCTTGTCGGCCCAGTCGTCATACTTCGCTTTGTAAGCGAAGTATGATTCGTGAACCTTCTTGGTGATCGGGTCTTTCTCGACCGCCTCGGCGAGGATCTTGGTGGTGGCTGCGCGCAGCGCCTTCACAACGTCGTCCGGCAAGGGCTGGGCGATCACACCTTGGTTCTTGACCAGGTCTTCATAGGCCTCGGCATTGTTCTTCTGGCACCACGCTTCGCTGATGACGTTGCAGGCCGCACAGGCGTTCTCGACGATGGCCTTGAGGTCCGGCGGCAGGCTCTCCCATTTGGCCTTGTTGATCGTGAGCTCCGACGTGGTCGCCATCTCGTGCCAGCCGGTCGTGTAGTAATATTTGGCGACTTTGTGCAGGCCGAGCTGGCGATCGAGATAGGGGCCGACGAATTCGGCGGCGTCGATGACGCCGCGTTCGAGGTTGGGGAAGATTTCACCCGGCGCGATGAGGCGGGCGTCGACGCCCAACTCCTTGTAAACGCGGCCGGCGAGGCCGGGGATGCGCATCTTGACGCCTTTGAGGTCGTCGACCGTCTTGATCTCCTTGCGAAACCAGCCCGTCATCTGCACGCCGGTGTTGCCGCAGGCGAACGGAACGAGATTGAATTTGTCGTAGACCTCACGCCACAACTCGCGGCCGCCGCCGTCGTAGTACCAGCCGTTGAAACCCTGGTAGTTGAGCCCGAAGGGCACGGCAGTGAAGTACTGCGCGGCGAAGCTCTTGCCGGTCCAGAAATACGAATTGGCGTAGTTCATCTCGACCGTGCCCGACGAAACGGCATCGAAGCCTTCGGCGGCCGGGATCAGTTCGCCGGCGCCGTAAAACTGAATCTTCAGGCGGCCGCCCGACATCTCCTCGATTCGTTTGCACAGGTCTTTCGCGCTGCCGGGACCGGTCGAATAGAACGCCGCGTTCGGACCGTAGAAGCTGGTCATTCTCCAATTGAAGGCGGCCTGGGCCTTGACGACCGCCGGAGCGGCGAGGCTGCCGGCAGCGCCCAACAGAGCGGCTTTGGTAAAGTCACGACGTCGCATAAGTAGCTCCCCCTTGTGCGCGGCTATTGCCGACGATTGTGCGCGAGCAGGGTGGAGCAAGCGACGTGCCATTCACGTCATAGTCCTTTGATATCAATGCCTTAATTTAATATATCGCTGCTATTGGTTATGTGGTGCTCAAATGCGCGGCGGTACCATCTCGTTTTTGGGCAGCCGCGTCGCAAATCGCGCGCTGCGGCATTCGTTACATCGGTAACCGAGATCGGAAAAGTCGATCACTTATCCAAGAACCATTTTGGTGTTGTCGGCGTTGCCAACGCGCACATGTGAAATCCAGAGGAGGCAACACATGAAGCATTTGGTGATCGGTGTGGTTTCGGCTGCGGCGCTGTTCGCCGCCTTGCCGGCGTCGGCCGAGGTCGTGGTTCGTGCGCCCGGCGCGGGCGTCGTCATTGGTGACGGCCATCATCACGGGTGGCGCGAACGGCATTGGCACCGTTCTTATGCCGAATGCCGTACGGTCCGCGTCAAGAAGCGCATGCCGAACGGCGATGTCGTCATCCGCACGCGCCGCAGTTGTTGATCGTTACGATCGAATGCAGCAAGGACATCCCGGCTTTTGCCGGGATGTTTTGCATTGAAGGCCGGACACAGGCTCCGGCGAACTCGTTCAGCTCTTTGGCTCGGCGAAGGCCAATTCGACGTCTTCCGGCGGCAGCATGTTGAAGACGTTAAGCGTCATGGCAATGAGAGAGTAATAGCCAAGGATGCCGACGAGCTGAACCAGCGCTTCCTCGCCGAGGAAGGCATAAACGCGCTCGTACGTCTTATCGCTCACGCGCCGGTTCTTGTAGAGCTCCTCAATGAAGTCGTAGAGCGCGAGCTCCTCCTTGGTGCCACTCGCCGGACGTTTGCCGGCCTGCAGGTCGGCGATTACCTTCTTGCTGACGCCTTCACGCTCGGCGATCGGCGCGTGCGCGAACCATTCATACTGCGCCCGCCAGTGGCGCGCGGTGCACAGGATGGCGAACTCCGACAGACGCGGCGGCAGCGAGGTCTGATAGCGCACGTAGGCGCCCAACGCTTGCGCCAGCAGCCCGAGGTCGGGGGCGTGCATCCAGGCGCCGAACGGACCCCGCGGCGTGATCGACTGCCCGCGCGGACCGTCACGCAGCGCACGCAACAGTGTGAGCTGGGCCTTGTTCATTTCGGCCTCGGCGACGAGCGGGAGACGTTGGGCGGGGCGCTTGGCCATAGTCTGACAATCCTCTGGAGCGGTCGTGCAGGCGGGACGAGGCAGGGCCTCGCGATGAATCGCGCTCACTATAGCGCAAACGATGCCGGCGCCATGCGGGGGCAGACATGTGCCGGCCGCTCTTGCCGGCGAGAGGAATAGGCCGGCCGGCATGCCCGACGCTTGTTTCGACATCGGGAAATTACCCCGAGGGTGGCGTTCATTTGAGATAGGGCGGTCCTGTCCGACGCGCGGCGAGCAGGGCTTTCACTGCGCCGCAGGCGGCTCCTGCACCTCGGCGGTGACGCGCACAAGACCGTGGCCGATCATGCGTAATTCTGTGGCCGCGGCATAAGACAGGTCGAGCACACGCGTTTTGATGAAAGGTCCGCGGTCGTTGACCTCGACTACCACGCTCCGCTTGTTCGGGCCGGTGACACGCAAGCGCGTGCCGAAGGGTAAGGTGCGGTGCGCCGCAGTGAACTTGGTGGGATCGTATCTGTCGCCGCGTGCCGTGCGGCCACGATAGTTCTTGTCGTAATAAGAGGCGATGCCGGCGAAGGATTTGCTGTGTTTTTCCCCGCCGAAGGCCATTTGGTTCGCGAGCAAAAAGACCACGGCGGCACCGGCGAAAGCGCGCGCTTCACGTCTCATTGTATCCCCGCTTATTCCCAGTTGCGCAGCCGAGTTAACGAACAACGTTATGGCCAAGGCGTAGTGACGTGCGCATGACAGCGTGACACTCGGATACCAGCCTTCGGCCTGCGGCCTGGCGAGTTCCACACACCCTTAATGTGTGTGGGTGGAACGTTCGGCTGGTTTTACCTGTGACGCCGCCGCTTTGGTCTGATGATTCTTGCTGTTGCTTTGGCTAGCCTCCCGCTCTCCCTTGCGCTGTTCGATATGACTGAGTGTGTGTTCGGCGCGGACGCGGCATTCCTCGTGCAGATGCGCCAGCTCTTCGTCGCTGAGATCTTCGATCGCGGCGAATCTGTTCTCCGCGCCCTGCATCGCCAGCACCAGCTCCGACAGCTTGAGCTGGACGGTCAGGATGTCGCGGTTCTGCGTGTTTTGAATCAAGAACACCATCAGGAAGGTGATGATGGTCGTGCCGGTGTTGATGACCAGTTGCCACGTATCGCTGTAGTTAAAGATCGGCCCGCTGACGATCCAGACGAGCACGACGCCGAGCGCGAGCAGGAAAGTGACCGGATGTCCTGTCCATGCCGCGGTCGCCTGGGCGAACTTGGAGAACGCCGGGAAAAGCTTCCCTTTCTTCGAAGTGTCTGAGTGGCCGGTCATGCAGAAACCCTTGTGCGGCCAAATAACGCACGGCAGGTTTCTGAGTTCCAATGCAGCGACGGCGGCTATTTGAACTTCGGCAACGGCTGCCTGACCTTGCCGATGCCGGCCCACGGGTCCTTGCGCAAACGGGATAGCCGCTGCGCGATGTTCTTCACGGTGTAAGTGTTGGCACCCTTCAAGGTCCCCAGTTCGGACCAGTCGATTGGCACCGATACGGGCGCGCCTTCCCGGGCGCGCGTCGAATACGGCGCGACAGCCGTGGCCTCGCGCGAGTTGCGCAAGTAGTCGATGAAGATGCGGCCGTCGCGTTTGCTCTTGGTGGCCGTGGAGACGTATCTCTCCGGTTCGTCCGCTTCCATGGCGGCGGCGACCGTGCGCGTGAAGGTTTTTGCCTCGTCCCACGGCGTCGGCTTGATCGGCAGGACGACGTGCAGGCCCTTGCCGCCCGTCGTCTTGACGAAGGTCTTGAGCTTGATGCCTTCCAGGCGCTCGCGCACGTCGCGCGCGGCGGCAACAACATCGGCGAAAGTCGTTCCGGGCCCGGGGTCGAGATCGAAAACGAGGCGGTCGGCCATGTCGAGATGGTCGATGGTGGAGCCACGGGTATGTATTTCCAGGACGCCCGCCTGCACCAGCGAAATGAGCCCTTCGAGGCGATCGATCGAGATGATCTTTTTGCCTTTCTCGGGCACGAGGTGCAGGAGCCCCGGCGTCAGGCCAGCTGCCACATGCTTCTGGAAGAAGCATTGGCCGAAATCGGAGCCGTCCGGACAGCGCACGAGCGCCACGGCGCGGCCAACGAGGTGAGGGGCCATCCACTCCCACACTTTGACGTAGTAATCGGCGAGGTCGCGTTTGGTGACGCCGGCATCCCGCCAGTAGACGCGGTCGGGATGCGTCAGCTTCACAGCACCGACTATGTCATCATTCTGGGCCGTCGTGGCGCGCCCTTTCTTGACACTGGCGCGCGGCTTGGCGGTCGCGCTGCGCTTGACCGCCGTCGCGGCGCGCGCCGCACTCGCTTTCTTCTCACGCACCACTTCGGTCGCCTTTTTGTCTTCGCGTACGCCTTGGAACGAAGCTTGGCGGACGCGGTCGCCGTGGGTCCAGCCACGGAAGTCAACCTCGACCACCATCTTCGGTTCAACCCAGATGGCGCGACGGCGGCCGCGCTCTTCCGTCGGGACAGTCCCGAAGGGGCACGACTTGGTCGTCCGCGCATTCAAGGTGCGGTACAGATCGCGCGCGACCTCGTGCGAAAAGCCGGTGCCGGTGCGGCCGGCGTAATGCAGTTCGCCACCATCGTAGAAGGCTAGCACGAGGGCGCCGATTGCGCGCGCATCGGCGGTGGATGGGACGAAGCCCGCCACGACGAACTCCTGACGGTCCGAGCACTTCGTCTTCAGCCAGTCGTGACCGCGACCGGAGTGATAGCCGGACATGGCCTGTTTTGAGATGATGCCCTCGAGCCCCATGCCGCAGGCGCGCTTGAGCAGCACCGGCCCGCCTTCGTCGATCGACTCGCTCAGGCGTAGCGGTCCGCGCTGCGGCACGCGCGCGAGCAGTTTGCCGAGAGCGGCCTTGCGGGTGGTGAGCGGCAGCGGCCGCAAATCCGTTCCGTCGAGATGGAGCAGGTCGAAAGCGTAGAACGCCATGCGGCCCTCATCGCCGCTGCTGAGCGCTTGTTGAAGCAGTGAGAAGCTGGAGACGCCGTAGTCGCCTTCCACCACGACTTCGCCGTCGATCAGCGCTGTCTTGGCCGGGAGTTTCGCGATTGCTTGTGCAACGAGAGAGAATTTCTTAGTCCAGTCGAGCCCGCGGCGGGTCAGAAGCTTCACATTGCCGCGTTCGAGGCGTGCCTGCAGGCGATAGCCGTCGAATTTGATCTCATGCACCCAGGCATCGCCATCGGGTGCCTTGTCAGCGAGTGTGGCCAGGCAGGGTTCGACGAAGTCCGGCAGGACGCCGACCGGGGCGTCCTCGATCTCCGGCTCGTCGTCGCGTATTTTGACCGACTTGCGCAGCGGCTTGACGACGGCCGCGCGGCTTGAGGCTTTCTTCTTCTTTTTCCCGGCCGTTTTCGTCTTCGGCTTTTTCGTCTTCACGGTAGGTTTCTTGGCTGCCGGCTTCGCCGTGGTCTTTTTCTTGCGGCCGCGCCGCGGCGCGCCTTCCGCGATTTCATCGAGCGAGCGGCCGGTCACGACCGAAAGCGGCGCTTCCTCGAGAATGTCCTTGTCGCGCGCGCTTCGCTCGGCGTCGTCGTGCTGCTTGATCAGAAGCCAATTGTCGCGCTTCTCGTTCGGCCGCCGGTGCATGCGCACCAAGTGCCAACCGCCATGCAGCTTCTCGCCGTCCAGCGTGAAAGCGAGATGTCCTTTCTTGAGACCCCGGTGCGGATCGGCTTCCGGCAGCCACGTGCCGCGATCCCAGATCATCACGGTGCCGCCGCCATATTCCCCTTCGGGAATCGTGCCTTCGAACTTGTTGTATTCGATCGGATGATCTTCAACCTGAACCGCAAGCCGTTTCTCGCCGGGCACCAGACTGGGTCCGCGGGTCACGGCCCAGCTTTTCATCACGCCGTCGAGTTCGAGCCGCAAGTCGTAGTGCAGACGCGTGGCGTCGTGTTTCTGGATGACGAAGGCGCTGCCGCGCTTGCGGACGACCTTGCCTTTGGGTTCGGCGGTGACGCCGAACCGGCGCTTGGCGTTATAGGTCTTGAGCTCGCCGGTACTGCGCGCGGCCATGTCAGCTCGCCTTCCTGGCTTTCTTGCGCGCCGGGCGCTTGGCCTTGGTCTGCTGGCGCTGCCGGGTTTTTGGTGATTTTCCGCCTGCGCTGCGGCGGAGGGCGTCCATCAGGTTGATGACATTGGTCGGCGTCGGCGCCGCTACGACAGGCGGCTTCTTGCCGGCGCGCTTGGCATCGATGAGCTCGTGCAGGGCCTGTTCGTAGCGGTCCTCGAACCGGCCAGGATCGAAACGGCCTTGCTTGCTCTCGAGAATGTGGGTGGCGAGCTTGAGCATGTCCGCCGGCACTTTGACGTTCGGGATGGCGTCGAAATAGTCCTTCTCGTCGCGCACTTCGGTGTTGTAGCGCAGGGCGGTCGCGAGCAGTCCCTTGCCGCGCGGCTGCAGCAGCAGCAGGCGCTCGCGCCGATACACCACGAGCTTGGCCAGCGCGGCGAGATTCTCCTTGCGCATGGCTTCGCGGATGACCGCGAAGGCTTCCTGCGCGACATCGCCTTCCGGCACGAGGTAGAACGATTCATCGAGATAGATGCGGTCGATCTCCTCGACCGGCACGAACTCGGCGATGTCGATGCTGTGCGTGCTTTCCAAGGCGACGTTGTCGAGTTCGTCGTCCTCCATGAGCAGATATTCGCCCTTGGCGAACTCGTAGCCCTTCACCCGATTTTCGGCTGGGACGGCTTCGTCGGTTTCGACATCCACCACGTCGTTGCGGATGCGATTGCCGGTCTTGCGATTGAAGATGTGGAAATGGACACGCTCTGTGGTGCTGGTCGCCGGATAGAGGGCGACGGAGCAGGACACCAGTGACAGTTTGAGAAAGCCCTTCCAAGTCGGCCGCGGCGCCATGAGGCAGCTCCAATCGTCGTCGGTAACGGGAAAACTCTAGGCCATGGAACCGGTTCCCGTCTGCCTGGACTTTGATCTAGGGCAAAGCCCTGAAATGCCGGGGTTTTCCGAAGATCGGGAACTTTGATCCCAAACCGGCGTTGCTGATCCACATGGGTTTGGATCGGTATTCATACCGGTATTCAAAAGGAAAAGGAGTGGGCGATGTTGGGTTGGGCCGTGACGTTTCTGATCGTGGCGCTGATTGCCGCCGTGCTTGGCTTCGGCGGCGTGGCTGGCGTCGCCGTGGAAGCCGCGAAGATCATTTTCTTCGTTGCGATCGTCTTGTTCCTCATCTCGGCGATCTTTGGCGTCGTACGTGGTCGGCGGTCTGTGCTGTAGACCGCTGCGCGGCTCTTCGTGATGGCCTCGCGCGGTTGCGCGGGGCCGTTTGCTTGCTGGCAAGGGCCTGCTTCGCGCTGCGTCCGCGTGCCGATGGAACCGCCCCGGCGGCTGAGACTTGATGTTGCGATCGCGTCGGGCCGGCCGCGTCGATCGATTTTTGCTTGGGAGGTCGATTTTGGATCGCCGACGATTCATCGCCGGCTCGGTAGCCGTATTGTCAGCAGGCGCCGGATGGCGCGCGGCAGCGGCGGACCAGCCGACGACGCAAGATCAGCCATTCGATGCACAAGCAGTGCGACGCATGGCGCAGGAGCTCGCGCGGAACCCGTATAAGAAACCTGACACCTCGCTCCCGGCAGGCTTCACGGATCTGAGCTACGACGCCTACCGCAGCATCCGATTCCGGCCGGACCGCGCTTTGTGGCGCGACGAGAAGCTGCCGTTTCAGGTGCAGTTTTTCCATCGCGGCTTTATCTTCAAGGATCGTGTCGACATCTTCGAGGTGAGCGGGGGCCGCGCGCGGCCGATCGTCTTTTCACCGAGTCTATTCGACTACGGCGACATCAAGCCGCCACCGGAAGGCAGCAACATGGGCTTTGCCGGCTTCAGGCTGCATGCGCCCATGAACCGGCCGGACTATTACGATGAAGTCGGCGCCTTTCTGGGCGCGAGTTACTTCCGCGCGGTGTCTAAGGGACTTGTTTACGGGCTGTCGGCACGCGGCCTGTCGATCCGCACCGCGGATCCCAAGGGCGAGGAATTTCCCGCCTTCAAGACCTACTGGATCGAAAAGCCGGCGCAGCATACCGGCTCCATTGTCGTGCATGCGCTGCTCGACAGCGTCAGCGCCGCCGCAGCCTATCGGTTCACCATCCGGCCCGGCGAGACGACCATCTACGACACGGAGATGGCCCTCTATCCGCGCAACGATATCGGCGAGGTCGGCATTGGCTCGGCGACGAGCATGTTCTTCTTCGGCGCCAACGACCGCGACGGGATCGACGATTTCCGTCCGGCAGTTCACGATTCGGACGGACTGGCGGTGCGTAACGGACGCGGCGAGGAGCTTTGGCGGCCGCTGACCAATCCGCGCGACCTGCAAGTGAGCTATTTCGGCGACGTCAATCCGCGTGGATTCGGGCTGATGCAGCGCGAGCGCGATTTCTTTGCCTATGACGATCTGGAATCGCACTTCGAGAAGCGCCCGAGCCTGTGGGTCGAGCCGATCGGCGATTGGGGAGAGGGGGCCGTCAACCTCGTCGAAATACCGACCAAGGAAGAGATTCACGACAACATCGTCGCCTTCTGGCGCCCGAAGGAGCCCCTCAAGGCGAAGGGCGAGTACATCTACACCTATCGTCTGCATTGGGGGGCGGGTCATCCCAATCCGCAGAATCTTGCGCAATTCGTCCAGACGCGCACCGGCGCTGGACCGGATGGCACGCGCCGCTTCGTGCTCGAATTGGTGGGCGGGATGCTGGGGAGCGATCCCAAGGCGACGGTCTCCTCGGACAAAGGTGAGATCAAGAATCTCGTTCTGCAGCCTAATTCGCAGACCGGCGGCATGCGCGTCAGCTTCGAGCTCGATGCGAAGAAGGAGCCGGTTGTCGAAATGCGCGCGCAAGTGATGCAACAGGACAAGCCGGTATCCGAAGTGTGGCTCTATCGATGGACGCCTTGAGACAAAGGCCCACGGCGTTTGAGAGCGGTTTCGCGCCGTTGCCGCCAGAATGTCCGCTTGAAATGCCGGAGCAGTCGCTCTGGGAGCAGCGCGATCGACCGCCACGACCTGATACCGCGCCACGTGGTGTGGTGTTGCGTCGTCTGTTTGTGTTCGGCGGCGCCATCGCGCTCACTTGCGGCGCGGCCTACGAGATGTACGAGGTGCTGCAGGTCGGCGGCCTGACGCCGCTCGAAGCGGCGATCCTCGTGCTGTTCGTGTTGTTGTTCGCTTGGATAGCGCTCTCCTTCGTCAGCATGTTGGTGGGCTTCGGCTTGAGTTTGGTCGGCGGCGACCGGCCTCTCGGCATCGATCCGCGCGCGCCGTTACCGGTGCTGTCGACGCGAACCGCGCTCTTGTTGCCGACGTATAACGAGGACCCGCATCGCGTGATGGCGCGCATGCAGGCGATCTACGAATCCGTGCGCGACACCGGCCGCATCGCCCATTTCGACTGTTTCATTCTGAGCGACACGACCGATCCGGCGATCTGGGTCGCCGAAGAAGCGGCCTACCTCAAACTGCGCGAAGCCTTCGGCGGCGAACGGGTCTATTACCGGCATCGCTCCAAGAACACCGCGCGCAAGGCCGGCAACATATCGGAGTGGGTGACGCGGTTCGGCGGCGCTTACGATCATATGTTGGTGCTCGATGCAGACAGCCTGATGGATGGCGACACCATCGTGCGTCTTGCCGCCGGCCTCGAGCAGCATCCGCGGGTCGGATTGATCCAGACGCTGCCGGTCCTGCTCAACGGCAACACGCTGTTCGCACGGGTTCAGCAATTCGCGGGGCGTGTCTATGGTCCCTTGATCGCCCGCGGCATTGCCTGGTGGCATGGCGCCGAGAGCAACTACTGGGGTCACAACGCCATCATCCGCGTCGCGGCCTTCGCGAGCCAAGCCGGCTTGCCGTTGCTCAAAGGTGGCAAGCCGTTCGGCGGCCACATCCTCAGCCACGATTTCGTCGAGGCGGCGCTCATGCGGCG
This sequence comes from Pseudolabrys taiwanensis, assembly GCF_003367395.1. NCBI lineage: Bacteria > Pseudomonadati > Pseudomonadota > Alphaproteobacteria > Hyphomicrobiales > Xanthobacteraceae > Pseudolabrys > Pseudolabrys taiwanensis. Next base: position 396,558 of record NZ_CP031417.1, read on the forward strand.
GGCTGGGTGGGGCATCCACATGGCGCCGCAGCTCGGCGGCTCCTTCGAAGAATGCCCGCCGACGCTCACCGATTACGCCATGCGCGATCGCCGTTGGTGCCAGGGCAACTTGCAACATTTGAAAGTGTTGCCGGCGCGCGGGTTGAACTGGGTCTCGCGCCTGCATCTGCTCGTCGGCATCGGCTCCTATATCACCGCGCCGCTGTGGCTGCTCTTCCTCCTGATCGGCATCTTGATCTCTTTGCAGGCCCAATTCATCCGGCCCGAGTACTTCCCGGCGGGAGCCAGCCTCTTTCCGCAGTGGCCCGCACAGGATCCGATCCGGGCGGCCTACGTGTTCGCCGGGACCATGGCGATGCTGGTGCTGCCGAAAGCGCTTGGCTATCTCGCAATGCTGCCGCGTGGGCCGGGGCGGCGTGGCATTGGCGGTGTGATCCGCGGCGCCTTGAGCGTGATTGCCGAGATCGTCATCTCGGCGTTGATTGCGCCCGTGATGATGCTGATGCAGGTGCGCGCCGTCACTGAGATCTTTATGGGGCGCGATTCCGGCTGGTCCGCGCAACGCCGCGACGACGGCTCGCTGACGACCGCCGAATTGATGCGACAGTACGCGTTTCCGACTGTGCTGGGGCTGCTCTTGGCGGCGGGTGCTTACGCCGTGTCGACGCCATTGCTGCTATGGATGTCGCCGGTCGTCGCCGGTTTGATCCTTGCCATTCCAGTGGCGGCGATGACGTCCGGGGCGCGTATAGGCCGCGGTCTGCGCCGGCTCGGTCTTTTGTTGACGCCGGAGGAGCGCAGCGCACCAGCGGTCCTCGTCCGCGCCAATGCCCTGGCCAGCGAGGGGCCGGCCGTCGGCAATGGCGATCCGCTCACGCTGCTGGCACGCGACGCGTCCTTGCGCGCGGTCCACTTCGCGATGCTCGGCTCCCCGCCCAGGCGGCGCAAAGGTGACGTCGACGTCCAGCTCGCGGTCGCCCGGGCCAAGATCGAGGATGCCGATGACCTGGATGAGGTCATTGGCCTCCTCGACCAGAAAGAAGTCTTTGCCGTGCTGGCTAATGCGGACGCGCTGGCCCGGGTGCTCCACAAATCGCCGGGAGGGAAGGTGGAGGCCTGAAATGCATGCGAGATCGCCCGGCCGGGGCAGACCTACGCAGAATCCCTGAGTTGCTGGACGGAAAGCCGCCCGGTAGCCGGGACGGATGGCCGATTCATCCCACGAACCGCCTTGCCCGCGCTGCGGCGCCCCGATGCAGCTGAAGCGGGTGGTCCCACGCGTCTCCGTTCATCCGGAGCTTCGCAGCTTCGAGTGCCGCGAGTGCCGCGAAGTGATTACCCAGCAAATTCCGACAGAGTGAAGTCGGGGACTGGCGCGGTTACTCGCCGCCGCCGGCCAGCACCGCCCGTACGGTCTCATCCGGCCCGAAGTCTTCGGCACTATTGACGTGCATGAGCTCCGCTAGACGGGTACGGGCGCGATTGACGCGCGATTTGATGGTGCCAACCGCGCATCCGCAGATGTTGGCTGCCTCCTCGTAGGAGAAGCCCGAGGCCCCCACCAAGATCAGCGCCTCGCGCTGATCTTGCGGCAATTGGTTGAGCGCGTCCTTGAATTCCTTGAATTCGACTTGGCCGTACTGTTCCGGCTGCGATTTCAGCGTCTCGGCATAGTGCCCGTCGCCATCCTCCACCTCGCGACGCCGCTTCCGGTACTCGGACCGGAAATGGTTACGCAAGATCGTGAACAGCCAGGCGGACATATTGGTGCCGGGCTGGAACGAGTCGATGTTCGCGAGCGCGCGGAGAAGCGTCTCCTGGACCAAGTCGTCGGCACGATCAACGTTTCCGCATAGCGAAATCGCGAACGCGCGAAGGCTTGGTATGGCGCTGAGAACGGCTTTACGGACCGACTCGTCCATAGGGATCATTGCCCTTCCTTTGGTTTATTCCCGTCGATGCGGTTCAGGAGATCCGTGAACCGATCAGGTACGCCCTGACCCACCACCTCGTCGTACATGGCGCGCAGTTGCTGCCCTAGACGGGCCTGCACGTCTCGCCCGAGCTTGGCTGGCTTGGCGTTGACTTTCTTTCGGGTCGCCGCGGCTTCCATCGGTTTTTGCTGTCCCACGGGCTTGCGCTCGTCGTTCATCGTTCGACCCCAGTCGCCTTGCCGGAGATACGGCACAGGCACCCCCTTGTGTTCAGTCAGAACCCATGACGTGCCATATGGTTCCCCGAAAGGCGGAACTTTTTTCTGGCCCGCACGTTGGCGGGGACATCTACTGGGCAATTCCATGGGGCTCGGGGTTCACAGGTTTGGACCCGCATTCGTTCGGGAGGGATTTTTGTCGACATCTCAAGCAGTTGCACAGCACTTGCCGTATCTGCGCCGTTATGCCCGGGCCCTGTCAGGCAGCCAGGCCTCTGGCGATGCCTATGTGGCGGCCACCCTCGAAGCGGTGATCGAGGACCCGAAAGTGCTGGAATCGGGCGCTTCCACCCGGATCGCGCTCTATAAACTCTTCACAAAAATCTGGAATTCGGTCGGTCTGAATGGCGGCAAGGGGCCTGGCGGCAATATCGACCAGCCGGTCGAGCGCCATCTGGCCCAAATCCCACCGAAGCCGCGCCAGGCCTTCCTGTTGATCGCTCTCGAGGGGCTGTCGGAAGACGACGCCGCCAAGGTGCTGGACGTCGACGTGCCGACGCTGCGTGATTTGGTGGAGGAATCCGGCCGCGAGCTCGCCGCTGAAATCGCCACCGACGTGCTCATCATCGAAGACGAGACGTTTATCGCGCTCGATCTCGAGGGCTTGGTGGAAAGCCTCGGTCACAAAGTGCTCGGCGTCGCCCGCACGCATAGCGAGGCGGTGGCGCTGGCCAAGAACAAACGTCCGGGCATCATCCTTGCTGACATTCAGCTCGCGGACGGCTCGTCCGGCCTCGATGCCGTGAACGAGATGCTCAAGACGTTCGAGGTGCCGGTGATCTTCATCACCGCCTATCCGGAGCGCTTCTTGACCGGCGAACGGCCGGAGCCAGCGTTCCTCATCGCCAAGCCGTTCCAGCCGGCCACCGTGTCGGCCGTGCTCAGCCAGGCGCTGTTCTTCGAGCGCAATGCGCGGCGGCGCGAGCGTAAGGCAAGCTGACTGGGGTGAAATTCCGATAACCGGGCGCCGGCGCGCCCGGTTATTTTTTGCGCGCCAGGGCGTAGCCGAGCATCACCGCCTCGACGAGCATGACGAGCTGCATCTCCCGCGGCTGGCCGAGGGCCGGCACGCCGTCCGCGGCGGGCTTGGCCCGCATCATCCAAAAGACTGCGAAGGCCGCCAAAGCTAAGGCTAAATATACGCCGGCAACGATCAGGTGAGCGTTCACGGCTCCCTGCTGTATCTCAAGCGCGATCGTGCCGGCCACGGTGATTTGATACACCGCGACCAGCACAAAGACGCCCATGATCGCCGCGGCCACCGCGCGCCGGACGAGACGCCCGAGGACGTGACTCACGGCCGTTGCGGCGATCTGGTCGACCCGCATAGGGCTAACGGCGGTTGGCGAGGCCGGCCAAGAACCCGATGCCTGCTGCGATACCGAGCATCATGAGCGGACGGTGTTCGACCTCGTCACTGATCTTCTTTAGCGCGTCGCCACCGAGCCGCGTCGCCTCGTCGGCGACGGATTCGGTAATGCCCGAGGTGCTCGCGCGCACGCGCTGCATGATGCGGTCGAGTGTGTCACTGACAAAATCGCCGACATCACTGGACGCCCCCGACGCTTCCTTCTGCGCGCCTGAAGACAGGCGGCGCAGGCGCTTTTCCAAATCGGCCATGAGATCTTCGATCGCCGCGACTTCATCGGCGGCCACGGATTTTGCTGCACCGCGCATGGACATTTCATACCTCGATCGTTGATGGATGGATCTTCGGTTTTCCAAACGTGAGGCTTGGTCAAAAGGTTCCGGCATGCCCCAAGGGGCGCCGGGCTGCAGGCGCCGAGGCGATCTATTCGCCGTGCACCGTTTTGTGACCGGATAGCGGCGCACCCTTGATGCAACAAACTCGCCGGGCCTGCGTTAAGCCGTTCTCTAGCCATCGGAATCGTGTCCGGGAAGGCTGGTGCGCGGGGCCGGAATGCATCGTCCCATTCGTTGACAGGTTGACCGGTGAGCGTGTTCATACCGGAAAAGGGATTCAAGAGTCGGGGGTGCGGCATGGAGTGCGAGCCCCTGACGCGCTGGTGGGACTGTAATGATGCGCGATATGCCTGCTAGCGACGACGAACTTGCCAGACTGAGGCAGGAAAACGAGCGCCTCCACAACCAGCTCGATGCGCAATCCCAGGAATTGAATTTGCTGCGCGCGCGCTTTGCTCGTTACGAGGCGGCGTTGCGCGGCTCGCAAGTGACCGTCTACACGCAGGATCGGGACCTGCGATACACTTCGATCAGCAACACGATGCTCGGTCGGCCGGTTGACGATATCCTCGGCCGGACCGACGACGAAATTCTTCCGCCGGACAGCCGCGCAATTATTACCGCGGCCAAGCGCGAGGCGCTGACAACCGGACAGCCGAGGCGCGTCGAAGTCATCGTCGAAGACGAGCCGGGCGCTCGTTGGTGCGACTTGCATATCGAGCCTCTGCACAACGAGCAGGGCGAGATCATGGGGCTTACCTGCGCCGCGGTGGATGTCACCGAGCGCAAGGAAGGCGAAGCGCATTTGCGCCTGCTGTTGCGTGAGCTGACGCACCGCTCGAAGAATTTATTGGCGGTGATCCAGGCCATGGCCCGTCAGACCGCACGGCATGCCGGCTCGATCGAGGCGTTTCTCGATCAGTTTGGCGCGCGGCTGCAGGCGCTTGCCGCCTCGCATGATCTGCTCGTGCGCGAGAGCTGGTATGGCGCGTCGCTGAACGAGCTGGTCCGCTCACAACTTGCCGCTTACGTCGACACAGAGGACGGCCAAGTCGAGATCGAGGGGCCGAATGTCGCGCTGAAGCCGGAAGCCGCGCAAAATCTCGGGCTAGCGCTGCACGAGCTGGCGGTAAATGCCGCGAAGTTCGGTGCCCTTACGACGCCGACGGGCCGCATCACCATCCGCTGGGACCGGCTGGATGGCCACGGCGGGGTCACGCTCGACTGGCATGAACAGCTCGGTCCCAAAGTGAAGCCGCGTCGCAAGCGAGGCTTCGGTAGCATGGTCATCGAGCGAAACCTGGCCCGGGCTTTAGATGCTGAAGTGATTATGGATTTCGACGTGGACGGTCTGCGCTGCCACATCGTAATACCCCCAGGCCAGTTGCTCACGGCGCGGTGACGTTCGCGCGCGAGAACGTGATCGAACTAACATCACGCAAATCCGTTTTTCCGTTGACTGTTGCATGGATACCCACGGCCGCGCCGTGGCGGGCATTGTCGATGGAGTACGTCGATGCGCAGGATTGTCTCGTATTCGCTGGCTAGTCTTTTCGTCGTGGCCGTCGGAGGATTGGTCGTTCCCGCATCTTGGTACGATCTATCGGTTGGTGCGCGACCCGTTGTCGAACGCGGCATGTCGGTGCAACAAGTCAATCGCACGCACAAAGCCGATCGGCTCGACATACCGGTGACCGTCGTTGCCAAGAAGCAGCCGGCCACGACGACGGTGAGCAAAGAACAGCCGCAGGTGAAGCCGGCGAAAATTCTTGAAGGCTGCGATCCTGTGTTCAGCCCGCTCTCGAGTTCGGCGCAAGCCAATCTCCCCGGTCGCTGTCTCTCTTAAGGGCAGATCTTAATCGGTCATCTCATCTGCGCGAGCGGAACCGGCGCGGCGCAGTGGCGTTGTTCCAGCGGCACTATCTGAAGCATCCCTAGACACTCGATCCGACGCTTTATCCGAAACGATGAAAAGGAGTTCGACATGCTGAGGCCTGTGAGCGCTCTTGCTATGTTGGCGGTCGCCGCGGCGGCCGCCCTTCCGACGACCCCCACGATGGCGCAAGCCGAGCGGACCAAAGCGGGCACTTTGACGTGCGATATATCGGCGGGCATCGGCCTGATCATCACCTCCAAAAAAGAACTGACCTGTATGTTCACGCCGTCGGCCGAAGGCCCGCGTGAAGTCTACGTCGGCTCGATCAGTAAATTCGGTCTCGACGTCGGCGCTACCGCGGGCGGCGAGATGGTCTGGGCGGTGTATGCGCCGTCGAGCCGCCGTTTCGGCGCGCTAGCGGGCACCTATAGCGGCGCCTCCGGCGAAGCCACCGTCGGTGCGGGTCTCGGCGCGAACGTTCTCGTCGGCGGTTCGAACCGTACCGTTGCGCTGCAGCCGGTGTCGGTGCAGGGCCAAGCCGGTCTGAACCTCGCGGTCGGCGTTGCCAGCCTCGACCTGCGTCCGGCCCGCTAAGCGTCAATTCGTCTAAAATGCGAGCGGCCGCCTTTTCAGGCGGCCGCTTTTTTTCGACGCGCGCCGCGCTCAGTAGATCTCAGGCACGTAGAGATTGGTCGGGAGCACCTTGCGCTCATAGTTTGGATTGAACACACGCTCGGGCAATGTGATCGGCTCGTGCGGCACTTCAGTGTACGGGAACTGCTGCAACAGGTGATGGATGCAGTTGAGCCGCGCGCGCTTCTTGTCGTTACCTTCGACGATGAACCAAGGCGCTTCGGCGATGTTCGTGCGCTCGAACATCTCTTCCTTGACCTTGGTGTACTGCTCCCAGCGCGCCCGCGACTGCAAATCCATCGGGCTGAGCTTCCACTGCTTGATCGGATCGTGGATACGCACGAGGAAGCGGTACTGCTGCTCCTGATCGGTGATCGAGAACCAGTACTTCACCAGCTTGATGCCCGAGCGCGCCAGCATGCGTTCGAACTCCGGCACGTCATGGAAGAACTCTTCAACCTGATCGGGCGTGGCGAAACCCATGACGCGCTCGACGCCGGCACGGTTGTACCAGGAGCGATCAAACAGAACGATCTCGCCGCCGGCCGGAAGATGCGACACGTAGCGTTGGAAATACCATTGCGACTTCTCGCGCTCGGTCGGGGCGGGCAGCGCGACGACACGGCAGATGCGCGGGTTGAGCCGCTGGGTGATGCGCTTGATGACACCGCCTTTGCCGGCCGCATCGCGGCCTTCGAACAGCACGACGACCTTCTGCTTGGTGTGCTGTACCCAGTCCTGCAGTTTGACCAGTTCGGCCTGCAGACGGAACAGCTCGTGGAAATAGGTCTGCCGCTCGAGCGTCGACTCGTGTGTCACGTCCTTGAGCTTTCGCAGCTCTTCCGGCATGCGGCCGTCGTCGATCTCCATCTCGAGCTCCTCGTCGAAGCTGTCGGCGAGCTCGGCGTCGATCCAAGACGTGTCTTTCGACGTCGTTTTTCCGTTTCCGTTCGGCGCGGTCATGCTGCGGCTCCGGTAGAGAAGGTGACAGTTCCCGATACCCCGGAGACGATGACAGCAGATTGACAGGGGCCAAGCCAGCCGGCGCGCTGCGGAGTTCTACTTCTTCGTTTTGAGGAAGGCCGCGCACAACTCGGGATCGAACTCGCGGTAATCGTTGGTGATTTCCTGGCCCTTGCGGATATTGCGGGCGGCGATCGCGTACCCGTTGTGCAGGTAGGTGTTCGGCTTGTCGGAGTGGTTGATATAGTGGTCGTTGTCGACGGTGAATATGATCTCCCCGTCGACCCGATAGGCATAGTCCTTCAGGTACTCGCGCGCTTGCTTGGGCAGCTTTGCGAACTGCTTGGGCGTGTAGCAGCGGTCGTAGCCCTCGACGTAGCGCCAGATCTTGGTGCCTTTGGGAATGAACTCGGCCGCGAAGACGCCGAGCCCGTGGATCGGGCTTCTGTCGAGATAGGTTTTGACCATCAGCATGGTGAGAACGTGCAAGGCGCCAGCCTAGGCACAGTGCTAATCGCGGCGGGGCCGATTCTCAACGCGCGGAGCGTCCCAGGCTGTGAATAGCCGCCGTCCGGCTGATGATCTGGATCAAGGGCAGCCGCTTTTGGCGCGCTATGGGTGACGCCAGCGTCCGGAGGCGCCCCGTTCGATGCCGGTGCAGAACGCTGAAATCGCGGCCATGTTCGACCAGTGCGCCGATCTCCTGGAGATCAAGGGCGAGAACCAGTTTCGCGTGCGCGCTTATCGCAAGGCGGCGCGTACCGTCGAAGGGCTGCCGCGGAGCGTCAGCGTCATGCTGGCCGCCGAGGAGGACCTCGCCGAACTGCCGGGGATCGGCAAGGATCTTGCCAGCAAGATCGCGGACATTGTCGCGAAGGGCAGGTTTGGTCTGCTCGAGCAGCTCAAGAAGAAGTTGCCCGGCGATCTTGGCGCCATGGCCGGTCTGCCCGGCCTCGGTCCCAAGCGCCTGAAGCTCCTTTACGACAAGGCGAAGGTGCGCACGCTCGACGACCTCAAGCGCGCGCTCAAGTCCGGCAAATTGCACGGCCTGCACGGCTTCGGTCCCCTGACGGAGAAGAAGCTTGTCGCGGCGTTGGAGAAGCCGGCGGCCGTGCAGCGGTTTCGTTTGTCGGTGGCGGAAGCCGAGGCGGAGGCGTTGGTTGCCTACCTGCGCGATACCGGCAAGGTGGTAGTTGCGGGCAGTTATCGGCGCCGGCGCGATACAGTCGGCGATCTGGATATCCTGGTGACCGCGAAGCAGGGCGCCGCGGTCGGCGACAAGCTCGTCGGCTACGACAATGTGACGGAGGTGCTGGCACATGGGCCGACGCGCACGACAGTCGTGCTACGCTCGGGCATCCAGGTCGATGTGCGCGCCATCCCGGAAGAGAGTTATGGCGCGGCGCTTCTCTATTTTACCGGCTCCAAGGCACACAACATCGCGCTGCGCGGCCGTGCCACCAAGCGCAAATGGAAGCTGAACGAGTACGGGCTTATTTCCGGTACGCGGCGCGTCGCCGGTGCGACCGAGGAGGAGGTCTACCAAAGGCTCGGTCTATCTTACGTCCCGCCCGAGATGCGGGAGGATCGCGGCGAGGTGGCGCTCGCGGCGAAGGGACCGCTGCCGCGGCTGATTGAGGTGGGCGACATTCGCGGCGATCTGCACGTCCATTCGAACTGGACCGACGGCACGGCGTCAATCGCCGAAATGGTCGCGGCCGCGCGGGCGCGGGGCTATGCTTATATGGCCCTCACCGACCATTCGCGCCGGCAGGCGATGTCGCACGGCCTCGATCCGGCGAAGGTCGTGCGCCAGGGCCGCGAGATCGACAAACTCAACGACAAGCTCAAGGGCTTCACCGTTCTCACGGGCATCGAAGTCGACATTCTCAAGGACGGTGATCTCGACCTGCCTGATACGACGCTGGCGCAGTTGGATGTTGTTGTCGCGTCGGTGCACACTTATTTCGATTTGCCGCGCGAAGCGCAGACCGCGCGTATCGTTCGCGCCATGGGAAATCCGCACGTTCATATCATCGGGCATCCAACGGGCCGGCTGATCGGCACGCGCGAGCCCTACGACATCGATATGGACCAGATTACGTCGGCCGCACGCGATCTCAACTGCTGCCTCGAGATCAATGCCGAGCCGGACCGCCTCGACCTGAACGACCTGCACGCGCACATGGCCAAGAGCAAAGGCGTAAAAATCGCGATCTCCACCGACGCTCACGCGGTGAATGCCTTTCAGTATATGCGCTATGGAATCGATCAGGCGCGCCGTGGCTGGCTGACAGCGGACGATGTCGTCAACACGCGCACATTGCCGCAACTACGCAGGATGCTGAAACGCTGACGCGTTGCTGTATCAGGGCCGGTTTGTGGGCGGATGCTGCGCCAAAAGCCTGATGACTTCGTCGTCGGAAACCTGATGGAAGTCGGCATAGAATAGACCGATTGCGCCGAAGTCCTCATACTCCTCCAGGCAAACGATCGCGTCTGCGGCGCCCTTGAGTGACACGAGACTTTCCGTCGGTGCGACGGGAACGGCCAGCACCAGCTTGCGCGGGTGATGCAGACGCAGCGCGCGCAGCGCTGCACGCGCCGTGGCGCCGGTGGCCATGCCGTCATCCACGACGATGACCGTGCGTTCCTTCAACTCCGGGTGTTCACGCTCACCAAGATAGAGCTTGCGACGACGTTCGATCTCGACGAGTTGCGCGTCGCGCGCAGCACTGAAATCCTGTTCGCTGACGCCGCACGAGGCGATCACGTCGTCATTGCGGACGACGATAGGCATTTTGCCGTCGACCACCGCACCCATCGCGAGTTCGGATTGGAAGGGAACGCCGATCTTGCGCACCAGCACGAGATCGAGCGGCGCTTCGAGCGCAGTTGCGATTTCCGCCGCGACGGGCACGCCGCCGCGCGGCAGCGCCAGGATGACCGGCTGCTCGGCTTTATAGTTTGCCAACGCCTTGGCGAGCCTTCGGCCGGCGTCGGCACGGTCGCTAAAGGGCATGACCGCCTCCGCCGACCGAATATAGCGGCTGGTAGGCAAAGTGCCATGCGCGACGGATACACGGGTGCATGACGGAGTAATGAGCGCGCGCCTGGCCGCGGCCTTGACTTAGGTCAACCGCGATGAAGCGCGGGACGGCCGCGTTGGCTGCGTCATTCAACGCTCGACGCAGGACACCGCGTGAGCGGAGCAGATGAACAAAGAATAGCCGAACGGAGCCGCGTTTACTATGGGTTCCACCAAAGTCAAAGGCGAGCGAGGCATGCCCCGCTCGCCTTGAATGCATGACGCTGGAAAATCGCGTCGTGGCTATTGCACCTTGCGCTCGGCCGGTGTCGGCAGGAACGAGGCGTCGAACACGTCGGCCGGCTTAGGCTTGTCACCCTTGAATTTGTAGGTCACCGCGATCTGATCGATGGCTGCGCTCATGCGGTCCATGTCAACGCCGCCGAGGCCGTTGGTCTTCACTTCCGGCGTGATGATGTTGTCGCGCAACGCGATCTGCAACCGGTCGAGTTCGACGTCCTTCTTGGCGACTTCGTTACGCTTGAGCACCGACGCGATCGCCTCGGCCGGATCCTTGGCCGTGTCCTTGAGCGCCTTGTTGAACGCACGCAGGAAGGCCTTCACCGCCTCGGGCTTCTCGGCGGCGAACTTCGGGTTCACCATGACGGCGTTGCCGTAGAGCTTGAGGCCATAGTTCGACATCAAGAGCGTCACGATGTCGTCCTGCGGGATGCCGCTGTATTTGACGTTGATGTAGCTCGAAAACGAAAACCCGGTGATGGCGTCGACGTCGCCGGCGACGAGCATGGGTTCGCGCACCGGAAAGCCGATGTTCATGATGGTGACCTTCGATGCGTCGATCTTGTTGGCGGCGACGAAGATCGGCCATTGCGCGTAAGCGCCGTCGGGCGCTGGCGCGCCGAGCTTCTTGCCTTCGAGGCTCTTCGGATCGCTGATGCCCTTGCTCTTGCGGCCGACGATGGCGAAGGGCGGGCTGTTGTAGACCATGTACACAGCCTTCAGCGCGATCTGCGGATTCTGATCGCGGAATTTGATCATCGAATTGATGTCCGCGAAGGCCATGTCGTAGGTGCCGGAGGCGATGCGGTTGATCGGCTCGACCGAGCCGCCCGACGTGTCGACCGTGACGTCGAGCCCTTCGGCTTTGAAATAGCCCTTGTCGAGCGCCAGCAGGAACGGCGCCTGCGTGCCTTCGTATTTCCAGTCGAGCGAAAACTTTACCGGTGTTTGCGCATGCGCAACCGTGCCGATGGAAAGCGCGACCATCGCGCCGAGAATATGTTTAAAGGATTTCATGGAACGCGCTCCCTGCGTAAGACGCGAGCGCCGTATCAGCGCTCAATCGACTTAACTTGCATGCAAACGGCGTGCCGTTTGCGGCGTGTCAGGGTGCCGTGCGTGTCAGATAGCGGCCCGACGGCGGCGCGACGATGTCGCCATCGCGTGCGACGATGCGTCCTCCTTTGATGGTGGCAACAGGCCAGCCGCGCAGCAGCCTGCCTTCGAAGGGTGAAAAGTCCGACATGCCGCGCAGTGCCGACGGCTCGACGACCTTTTCCAGGTCGAGATCGACGATGACGAGATCGGCGTCCGAACCCGGCGCGATGGTGCCTTTGCGCGGGTAGAGGCCGTAGGTTTGCGCCGGCTTGCGTGTCGCCATGTCGACGAGCCTCTCCAGCGGAATATCGTGCAAGCGTCCATGATGCAGCAGCACCGGCAGATGCGTGCCGAGCGAGGGATGGCCGGGGCGCGCGCCATGCAGGCCGCCTTGCGGATTCTTCGAGGCGCGGCGGCGTGAGGTGTTGTCAGTGCCGACGGTATCGAGCGTGCCGTCGCGCACGGCCGCCCACAGCGCGGCGCGATGCTCAGGCGTTCGCACCGGCGGCACCATCTTGGCGAGGAAGCCGTTCGCGTCGTCGCTGGAGATGCCGAGGAACGGCGTGATCGTTTCCGCGGTCAATGCGGTGCCGTCGGCGCGAGCCAGCTTGACGGCTGCAATACCTTGTTTGCTCGAGACGTGAACCACGTAGAGATGCACGCCGGCGATCTTGGCGAGATAGGCGGCAGTGCGGATCGCCAGCGCCTCGGCGTCAGCGGGATGCGCGTCCTCCCAGTCGGCGAGGGTACCCTGCGGCCTGTTCTTCTGCAGTTCCTCGCGCGCGCGCGCGACGAGCGCGCCGGTCTCGCAGTGGACGCAAGCGATCACGTCCGCGCCGATGGAAGCCACCTGCCGGAAGCCGCGCAGCAAAACATCGTCGCCCACCGATTTGACGATGCCCGGCATGCCGGACATGTAGAATTTGTACGAACGGATGCCGTAGTCCCGCGTATAGGCCGGCATCTCATCGATCTGCTGGTCGGTGAATATCTGCGGATGGAAGATCGAGTCGACGTAGGCGCGCTCGTCCATTGCCGCGCGGAAGGCCGGCAGATGCTGGAAATAGGAATCCTCCAGGCTGCGGATGAAGATGCCGATGGTGGTGACGCCGCCGAGGATGGCCGCGCGCGTCTCGCTCTCGGCTTCCTCCTCGAACGACAGCTCGTTGCCGATATGGACGTGTGGATCGAAGATACCGGGCAGCACGACCTTGCCGGTCGCGTCATAGACTTCCTTGCCTGACAGGCTCGTGCCGAGCGTTACGATACGATCGCCGAGGATGCCGACGTCGGCGGCGACGCGGCCAATGCCGGGAATGACGAGCGTGCCGTTGCGAACGACGAGATCGTGTTCGGTCATTGTGACACCAATTCCTGGACGGATGTCTTGCGCATGAAATCGATGCCGGTCGCGTGCCCGGCCTGCGCCAGCATGCGCGCCGCCGCGGCATTGAGATCGGCCGCTACACGCGTTTCGTCGAGGTCGACCAGCTGCCGGGCCATGACGCGGACCTTGCCGTTGACGATGGTCAGCCAGGCGCGGTTCTCGGTGCCGGCGAACAAGAGCGCGCCGAGCGGATCGGCCACGGCGCCGGCGCAATCGAGGCCATCGACACGGAAGGCGGAAACGTCGGCAGCGAGGCCTGGCTTAAGGCGGCCGATCTCCGGCCGGTCGAGGGCTGCGGCCCCGCCGGCAGTGGCCATCTCGAGCGCAGCTTCCGGCGTCAGCCAGAGCTCGGGCGGTTCGGCGACGCGGTGGAGCAGGGCGGCCAGTCGCAGGTCGCTGAGCAGATTGCCCTGGTCGTTGCTGGCGGCGCCGTCGACGCCGATGCCGAGCTTGAGACCGGCTTTGCGGAACGAGCCGATCGGCGCGACGCCGAAGCCGAGCCGCACAATGGTGCGCGGGCAATGCGCGACGCCGGTACCGGTGCGGACCAAGGTTGCGATGTCCGATGGCTGCAGCCGTGTGCCGTGGGCGAGCCATGTGCCGGGCCGTAGCCAGCCGCTACGCTCGAGAAAGCGGATCGGTGCGTCGGGCGCGGCTTTCGCGTCCTCGTCGGGGCGCGGGTGAAAATGCGTGTGCAAGCCGCAGCCGCAGGCCTGCGCCATATCGGCGAGCCGTGTCATCAGCGCCGGCCGCGTGTAGGTGACGCCGGTCGGGCCGAGCGCGACGCGGCGCATCGAGAGCGGATCGTCATCATGATAGCGGCCGATCACATCCTCAAGGCGACGGCTCAGCACCGCTTCGTCGTGGTCCATGAGCGTCGCGACGCGCGTGCCCATCACTTTGGCAAGGCGCTCTTCGAGATCGCCTTCCAAGGTCGGCATGCAGCCGCGGTGGAAATGAAAGCGGATGCCGGTCTCGGCAACGCCTTGGACCAAAGCGGCGGCCAGCTCGCCGTCGTCTTGCGGCAACAGGTAGGCGCAATCGGCCGCGGTCGTGCAGCCGCACAGCAGCAGCTCGGCCGATGCGGCGCGCGCGGCGGCATAGAGCATTGCCGGGTCGAGCTCGGCCCACAAAGGATAACTGACGAACAGCCATTCGAGTGGCGGCGCCGACATTGCCGCCGGCACGGCGCGGGTCAGATGCTGGAAGAAGTGGTGGTGCGTGTTGATAAGGCCTGGGGTGACGACGCAGCCGCTGCAGTCGATCTCCTCAAGGGGCGACGCATCGGCCGACCAATCCGACGGCAGGCCGTCGCCTTCGCGGCCGATATGGACGATGTGGCTGCCGGCAATGAGCAGCACGGCGTCGCCGATGGAGGCCTCCTGCGCTGGCCCCGGATAAAGCCGGGTGATGTGGCGAAGCGCGATGCGGCCAGTCATGGCTACACGAAAGCCGACGACAACTTGCGCTGCGGTGTCACCACATTGCGCAGCACGTGGGCGAGGCGGCTGGCGCCTTCCTCATAGTCCTTGGGATCGGTGAGGCCGAAGGAGATGCGCAGCGCGCTCGGCTGGTCGGGGCGGAAGCTGAAGCTGTCGGCGACCGCGAAGGCGACGCCGCGCCGGACGGCGTTGAAATAGACCTCGCGTGCGTTGATCTCGCCGGCCAGTTCCAGCCACAGGCTCAAGCCGCCCTCGGGCAGCAACAGCCGGCCGTAGTCGCCGACTTTGTCGATGAGAATATCGAACAGCTGCTCTTGCCGCGCGCGATAGGCCGCGCAGGCGCGCGTCACGTAATCACGCCAATCGGTCTGCTTGAAGTAGTTCGCCAAGGCGCCTTGCAGAAGGGCGGGCGATTGCAGGTCGGTCGTGGCCTTGATCTCCAGGCAGCCGTTGAGACCGCCGCGGGCGGGCAACAAGAAACCGAGGCGCACGCCGGGGATGAAGGTCTTGCCGAAGCCGCGCGTGTAGTAAACGACCTGCTCGGCGTCCGGCAGCGCGCGCAGCGGCGGCAGGGCATCGCCACGGAAGCGCAGTTCGGGGCTATGATCGTCTTCCAGGATCGGCACGCCGTGTTCGAGCGCGAGCCGCACCAAGCCGCGGCGCTGGTCGAGCGGCACGCTGTGACCGGTCGGATTCTGGAATGTCGGATTGATGATGATCAAGCGCGGGTGATGACGCCTGATCGCGTCCTCGACTTCGTCAAGGTCGAAACCCTTCGGTCCGAAGCGCAGCGGCACTGGCACGGCACCGGCGGCGCGCACGACATTGATGGCGCCGAAATAAGCGGGCTCTTCGAGAATGACGCGATCGCCACGCCGGAGCAGGCTGCGCGCAACGATGTCCATGCCTTGCTGGCCGCCGGACGTGACGATGAGGTTGCCGGGGCGCGCGTCGATGCCTTGCGTAGCGAGGAACGGCAACAGCGCTTCGCGCAGTTCTTCGCGGCCGGCGGGCGGATCGTAGCGGAAGTACTCGATGGCGCCGCGTGCGAGTGCCTCTTGCAGGCAATGGGCGAACGACGCCGCATCCGACATGTCGACCGACGGATAATTGCCGGTGAAGGCAATGACGCCCGGCGCGCGCGCCAGTTCAAATAAGCGGCTGCTGATGCCGCCAGGATCGATCGAAGGATCGACCGCGACAGCCGTGCGTCCGTTGCCCGCTGGCGGGCGGCCGGGCCGGCTGACATAAGATCCGCTGCCGGGACGCGCGATGATGAAGCCGCGCTCGGCGAGCTCGCGATAGGCGCGCGCCACAGTCATCGGATTGATCGCACGCTCGCGCGCCAGTTCGCGCACGGTCGGCAACTTGGTGCCATCCTTCAATTTACCGGAGGCGATTTTAGCGGCGAGCTCATCGCGGATGCGCGCATAGAGCGGACCTTCGTCCGGCGCTCCATCCTTCGCCGTGCCGTTCGCTCGCTCGTTTCGTTGACGCTTTGTCATGCCCGGGGGGTCGTCATGCGTCCTTGTATTACGATAGGCGTAATACAATCTCCCGCCGCCGAGAAGACGTTTTGACGTCGCCGACTGCACATATTGGCGGCGGTGTGCTGCCGAATGTTTGATCATTCTCGGCTTTACCATTGATCGCGGTAAAAAGCGGCGAGCGCGGATGACGCCATCTCACGGCGGTCTGGCAGATCCAGCGCTTGGCACGAAACTTGATACAAGTTCGCAGAAGCAACAGGACGCAGTTTGTAGTAATACAATGGACTTTCAGTTCGACATCTTCATTGCGGCGTTGCCGTCGCTGCTGCGCGGCGCGCAAGTGACCGTGATGCTGGCGCTGGTGTCGATCTGTCTCGGCGCGCTGATCGGCATCGTTGGCGGCGTCTGCCGGATCTCGAGCAATCCGTTCCTGCGTTACGGATCGCTCGCCTACGTCACCGTCATGCGCGGCGTGCCGCTGCTGGTGACGTTGATGTTTCTCTATTACGGGCTGCCGTCGGCGCACATCCTGCTCGAGCCGTTCACGGTGGCGATCATCGCATTGGCGGCCGTCAACGGCGCCTATGTGACCGAAATCGTGCGCGCCGGCATTCAGTCGATCGATCCCGGCCAGATGCGCGCGGCGCGTTCTCTCGGTATGTCCTATGGCCAGGCCATGCGGCGCATCATTCTGCCGCAGGCGATCCGGCGCGTGCTGCCGCCGATCACCAACGAGTCCCTGACCTTGGTGAAGAACACCGCGCTGGTGTCGACCATCACGATCTCCGATCTGCTGCGCGCCGGCCTCGAGGTGATGACTTGGAAGGCCAACACCTTCAGCCCCTTCGCCGGTGTCGCACTCATCTATCTGCTGTTGACCTTGCCGCTCGTGTGGCTCAACAGCTTCCTCGAGAAGAGGTATCGGATGCGATGAAGCCGATACCGCTCGATCTTGTCATCAAAGACGTGACGATTGCGGCGCCGTCGACCGGCTGGGCGCCTGTAATCGGCTGGCTCGCCTGCGCCGGCGGCAAGATCGCCGCAATCGGCCCGGCCGCCGAAGACGTGCCGCGCGCTAACAAAGTGATCGACGGCGAGGGCGGTCTGGTGCTGCCGGGCCTGCGCAATGCGCACACGCATGGCAGCGAGATACTCGCGCGCGGTATGGCCGATGGCTTGGACCTGAGCGCCTGGCTTGCCGCCGTCTGGCCGCGCCTCGACGCGCTGACGCCCGAGCAGATGGCGGTTGCCGTGCGCTTCGGCGCGCTGTTGTCGATCCGCTGCGGTATCACATCGATGGTCGATCATTGCCGCCGCAATCCGATGTCGGACGAAGTATTGGAAGCGGCGGCGGCGGCCTACGATCAAGTCGGCATGCGGACTCTGCTGGCCGTCATGGTGCGCGATCGTGTCGGCGCCAATAATCGCGCGGTCGGCGCGGCGCATCTCGGTGCGCTGGAGCCGGCGCACAAGCAGTTGGAGCGCATCGCGGCGGCCGCGCAGCGATTGGCGTCCGATCGCGTTGCCATCGGCATCGGGCCGTCGGCCTCGATCCGCTGCACGGATGAGATGCTGACCGGCGCCGCCGACCTGTCGCGCGCCGGCGGTCTGCCCATTCACATCCATGCGGCCGAGTCGCTCGACGAGGTTGACGACGAGCAGCGCGCATTCGGCATGACCGCGTTTGCGCGGATGGAGCACTTCGGCGTGCTGAGCGAGCGGACCGCGTGCGCGCATTGCGTCTGGCTCAAGCCCCACGATCGAGAGATCCTTGCCGCCACCAGTGCGGTGGTTGTGCACAATCCGGTTTCGAATCTGCGCCTCAAGTCCGGCGTCGCCGACGTCCCGGCCCTGCTGGCCGCCGGCATCGGTGTCGCCGTCGGCACCGACGGCGCCGCCAGCAACGACGGCGTCGACGTCTGGGAGGCGCTGAAGTACGCGGCGCTGTTGCCTCGCCGCCAAGGCGAGTCGGCGCAGGCTCCCGACAGCGCAACGTTGCTCGATATGGTGACGGTCAGCGGGGGCGCCGCCCTCGGCAGTCGCGGTGTGCCGTTCGAAGTCGGCGCGCCGGCCGACTTCTGTCTCTATCCGGTCGCCGAGGCGCCGCTCACGAACGACGCCAGCTTTGCCCCGGCCTTGGTGCTGTCCGGGCCGCGCCGTCCGTCGCACGTCGTCATCGGCGGCGTGCTCGTTCTCGAGAGCGGCGCCTTTGTTCACATCGACGAAGCGGAGACCGTGCGCCAGGCGCGGCATCTTGCACGGGAGCTGCTGGCATGACCGACACCAAGTCCGCGGACAAGCCGGTGGTGATCCGGCGCCTATGGAAGAGCTACGGCAACAATGAGGTACTCAAAGGCATCTCGCTCTCGGTAGAGCGCGGCGAGGTGGTTGCCATCATCGGCCCGAGCGGCTCCGGCAAAAGCACGCTGCTTCAATGTATCAACTTCATGGAGCCGTTCGACGACGGTGAGGTGTTGATCGACGGGCGGCCGATCGGTCTCATCCAGACGCCGGGCGGCACGCGCACGCGCATGCCGGAGAAGGAACTGAACGCGCTACGCCGCGAGATTGGCATCGTGTTCCAGCAATACAACCTGTTTCCGCACCTTACCGTACTCGCCAATGTCATCGAGGCGCCGGTCCATGTGCTCGGCCTGCCGCGCGCCGAGGCTATTCTGCGCGCGCGCGAGCAGCTCAAGAAGGTGGGCCTGACGGGCAAGGAAAATGCCTATCCGGGCGAGCTGTCCGGTGGCCAGCAGCAGCGTGTCGCCATCGCGCGGGCGCTTGCGATGCAGCCCAAGGTGATGCTGTTCGATGAGGTGACCTCGGCTCTCGATCCCGAACTCGTCGGCGAAGTGCTCGCCACCATGCGCAAGCTGGCCGAGGAGGGGATGACGATGATTGTCGTCACGCACGAAATGGCGTTCGCCCGCGACGTCGCCGACCGCGTCATCTTCATGGACGGCGGCATGATCGTCGAAGCGGGCGATCCGAAAGAGTTCTTCTCCAACCCGCAGCACGAACGCAGCAAGGCCTTTCTCAAGCGGCTGCTGTCGAACGGGGAGGACACAAAAGATGCCGCTTAGGGAGAAAGCACATCGATACCCCGCTGGCCGTGTGACGCGACGAATGTCGGCGGCCGACTATCCCTGCTCATCGAGGAGAGTGATCACATGATGACGATGTTTACGCGCCGGCATGCGTTGGCGGGGCTCTTGGCCCTGACGGCGTTCGCGGCGCCGAGTCTGTGTGCGGCCGCCGACACCTTGGCCACCATCAAACAGAAGGGTGTGATGACCGTCGGCAACAGCGGCTCCTATCCGCCGTTCGAGTTCATGGCGGATGGCCAGCTCACCGGCTTCGACGTCGACCTCGCCAACGAACTCGGCCGTCGCATGGGCGTCAAGATCGAGTGGACGGTGATCGATTTCAAGGGGATCATCGCCGGGCTCGTCGCCAAGCGCACCGACATATTGATCTCGGCGATCACGCGCACGCCGGATCGTGCCAAACAAGTGGCGTTCTCCGAGCCGTACTACAACGCCGGCATCGGCGCGGCCGTACTCAAGAACAGTGGCATCAACAAGCCTGAAGACTTGAAGGGTAAGACGGTCGGCTTGCAGATCGGCTCGAGTGGCGAACGCTATACCAAGACCGAGCTGAAGGACTACGTCAGCAACATCAAGCTCTACGACGATTTCGTTCTGGCGGTGAACGACCTCAAGAACAAGCGCGTCGATGCGGTGATCAATCCGCTACCGACGCTGCGCTACAACACCAAGTCGCACGCGGATATCGCCATCACCGAGACGTGGAGCCAGAGCGACGTGGGTATCAACACGCGGCTCGAGGACACCGAACTGATGGCGGAGATCAACAAGCATCTCGCCGCGATGAAGGCGGATGGCTTTCTCGCCTCGATCGACAAGAAGTGGTTCGGCTCGCACTGAGCCAAACTCGGCCGGCGCGCGGCGCCGGCCATCCCCTTCCGAACTGGAGTTACCTTGATGTCCGATACCACCGACGGCTTGGCGGCACTGGGTGCGCGCGTCCGCCACGAGCTCGACATGCTCGCTTATCCGGCGACGCCCTGGGTCAAGCCGCGGATGCATGCGAGCGGCGCGCATGTCTATGACGTCCTGATCGTGGGTGGCGGCCAGTCGGGTCTCACCATCGCCAACGGTCTCATGCGCGAGGGCGTTACCAATATCCTGTGCCTCGACCGCAGTCCGGCCGGGTATGAGGGGCCGTGGGAAACCTTCGCCCGCATGGGCACGCTGCGCACGCCGAAGTTCCTCGTCGGCACGGAGCTCGGCTATCCCTCGCTGTCGATCCAGAGTTATTACGTCGCCCGCTTCGGCCAGGAAGTGTGGGACGCCATCGATCGCGTGCCGCGTACGCATTGGATGGACTACCTGCGTTGGTACCGTCAGGTTCTGAATTTGCCGGTGCAGAACGATACGACCGTGTTGTCCATCGGGCGGGCGCAGGATGGTATCATCCCGGTGGAAGCCGAAGTAGCAGGCAAGCCGGCGCGCTTTTATGCACGTAGGGTCGTGCTGGCGACCGGCTATGATGGTTGCGGCGAGTGGCGCATCCCGAACGAGATTGCGTCGGCGGTCGATCCGGCGCGGGTGTTTCACTCGAACGGTCCCGTCGATTTCGAGCGCATGCGCGGCAAGCGCGTCGGCGTGCTCGGTCACGGCGCCTCGGCGTTCGACAACGGCGCCCGGGCGCTAGAGCACGGGGCGCAGAGCGTCGATCTCTGCTTCCGTCGCAAGAAGCTGCCGCTGATCAATCCGCATCGCTGGATCGAGTTCGTCGGCTTCCTCAAGCATTTCCCCGATCTCAGCGACCGGACCCGCTGGCAAGTCAATGTCTACTTCAAGAAGATCGACCAGCCGCCGGCCCGCTGGGGTTTTGCCGAAGCGCACTCCTATGAGCGCTTTGCGATGCACCCCGGCTGCCCGTGGTTGAAGCTTGAGCAGCAGGCGGACGGTGCGATCGAGGTCGAGACGCCGAAGGGCAAGATGACGTTCGATTATCTCATCTGCGCCACCGGTTCGGCGCTCGACTTCGGCATGCGGCCGGAGCTGGGGCTGTTCCGCGACGAGATCCTGCCATGGCGCGACGTCTTCACGCCGACGCCGGAGGAAGCGCATCCGACACTCGGTCTGTTCCCGTATCTCGGGCCATATTACGATTTCAGATCGCGCCCGGGCGGCGACGCAGAGACGTTGAGCCGGATTTATGCGTTCAACTTCTCGGGCATTGTGTCGATGGGGCCGCATTCGACGTCCGTCAGCGGCCATAAATATTCGGTGCCGCGCGTGCTGACCGGTCTCACGCGATCGATCATGCTCGAGCAGGAGGGCGCGCTCGTGCCCGACCTCATGGCCTATAACGAGAGCGATCTGAATTTACCGCAGGCGCTTGCCGCGGCCGAATAAAGCAGAGGAGGAACAAAACCGTGCAGACATCTAACGCCGATATCGCAGCGACCGTACGTCCCATACAGATCAATCATCTGTCGCCGGAATCTTTCGCGCCGTACGGGACGGTGATCGAGCCGAAGGAAGACGGTACACCCTTCGGCGCCGAGGACGCCGAACTCGAGCTGACTCGCGGTACGCCGCGGCTTTACATCATGCGCCTGCCGCGCCGGCCGATGCGCGTCAAGCAGATCACGCGGCACCGGCAGGTGACGCAATGCCTCGCTTCGGTTGGCGGCAAACCGTGGCTGATCGCCGTTGCACCGCCCTTAAATGTCGAGGATCCGCAGGCCGAGCCGGCGCTCGAAGATATCAAGGCGTTTCTTATCCCCGGCGACGTGGCGATCAAGCTGCATCGCGGTTCGTGGCACGCCGGCCCCTTCTTCGATGCCGACGAGGTCAGCTTCTTCAATCTCGAGCTGTCGAATACGAACGAAGTCGACCACCAGAACTGCTATCTGGATAAGAAATACGGCACGGTGTTCGAGTTTAAAGAGTGAGCTGAGCGAGAAGTATCGCTCAATGACGAAGGGGTCCGCCATGGCGGACCCCTTCTTGTACTGTGCCCGTATGGACGAGGCGATCAGAATTTGATGTCGGCCGCTTTGATCGCGGGTCCCCATTTCGCGATTTCGGCAGCAGTGAACGTCTTGAGTTCCTGCGGCGAGCCGCCCGCACTTTGGACCCCGAGGTTGTCGAAGAACGTCTTGGCCTTGTCCGTCTTGAGATAGTCGTTGGTTGCGGCGTTGACCTTCGAAATCACGTCGGCGGGCGTGCCCGCAGGTGCATACAGCGCATACCAAACCGCCGCTTCGAAGCCCGGCAGGCCGGACTCGGATGCCGTCGGGACGTTGGGCAGTTTGGACCAGCGCTGCGGTCCGGCGATCGCCAAGGCCTTGATCTGGCCGCCCTCGACGGCGGGGACATAAGCCGCCATCGAATCCATGGCGATGTCGATGTTCTTGCCAATCAGGTCGGTGATGATCGGCGCGCTGCCGCGATACTGGACGAAGCCGAATTTGATCCCGGCCGTGCTCTGCAGCAGAACGCCGGTGATGTGGCCGAGCGTGCCATTGCCGGGAAAGCCACCGTTGGTCTTGTCCGGATTGGCTTTTGCGTAGTCGATGTACTCCTTGAGCGTCGAGAACGGCGCATTGGCGCGGGCCGTGATGATGATCGGCGACTTGCCCACGAGCCCGATCGGCGCGAGGTCTTTCTCCGGATCGTAGGGCATGTTCTGGTACATCAGCTTGTTCGTCGCCGCCGGTCCTGTCGTTGCGAACAGGATGGTGTACCCGTCATTTTGTGCGCGGGCGACGACGGCGCCGCCGATATTGCCGCCGGCGCCGCCGCGGTTGTCGATGACCACCGTCTGGCCCAGCTTCTCGCTGAGATGTTGCGCGAGGCCCCGCGCGATGATGTCGGACGTAGTGCCGGCGGTGAACGGCACCACCATGGTGACCGGCCGGGTCGGCCAGGCCTGCGCGGCGCTCTTGTCGGGCTGGGCCACGATAGCCGTAGTCGCGGCCGCAACGAGCATTCCGGCGTGCAAAATCGATCTCACAGTACTCATCCTCCTTATTCTCTTGCCCGGCACGGGCTGAGATACGCGTTATCGGGGAACGTGGTTCTTCCAGTTGTCGGTTCGCAGCGGCATGGCGGGAAATGGCTTGCGCTTGTCCGCGGCAATGCCGATCAACTGCGCCGCGCTCAACTGCTTGCGGCTGAGATAAGCCTCGAAGTCCGCCAGCGCCTGCGACAGCACGCCGAAGCCGCGGATCATGACCGGCGACGACATTTCCACGGCGGAAGCGCCGGCCAGCATCATCCGGGCGATATCGAGCCCGGTCTGGGCGCCGTTGGTGGCGATGAGCGACTTGTCGGCGCCGACTTTCGCGCGCGACAAGGCCAGCCATTGGCAGGTGAGGGGCAGATTCCAGTAGCCGCCGACGCCGAGCGTCGTGCCGAGCATCGGCTCGAGCGTTTCGACATCGGGGATGAGGCCAAGCGAGCGTCCGGCCATGACGACGGCATCGCCGCCTGCCTCGAAGGCGGCTGCGGCGAGATCGGGAACGCGCTCGCTCTGGCCGGTGATCTTCACCCAGAGCGGTAGCGAGATGGCTTGGCGGACCGTGGAAACGATGGTCGCGACGTTGCCGGGATCTAGCTCGGTCGAGACGGCGCCGCGCGCCTGGCTCGCGTAAGGCGTTCCGATATTCAGCTCGAGAACGCGGAGGCCGGCCTGCTCGACGTGCCGCGCCATGCGCACGGTCTCGTCCAGATCGGCGAGGATGATGCTGGCGACGGCAAGGGAATCATAGGTCTTGGCCTCGCGGTCGAGCTGCGCCGTCTGTTCGAGCCAGGCATCGAACGATTGCGGCGTCAGACCGGAGCGGCAGGCGATGAAGGCGGAGGCCGGCGCGTCCTCGCGCCAGGGGATCGGATTCCATTTGTCGTCGAGCAGCATGTACTCGGCACGCTGAAGCTGGTCGCGCGCGGCCTGCGATTCATTCACGGATTTTACGACGACAGCACCGACGCCGGCCTTCAGCGCACGGCGCACGCCATCAGCTTCGATCAAGTGCTCCGCCGAGCCGGCGATCAAGGGGTTCTTCAGCGTAACGCGACCAACGGTCGTGGAGAGAATACTCATTACTGAACCTTGCTGAACTTCGTACTTGGCTGTTGGGATCAGCGTGCCGTACCGCGGCGACGCGAGGCGGCGATGCCGTCCTGGTGCGTGCCGTGGCCGAGCTTGCGTGAGATTTGCTGGCTCGCCTCGATGAGCGCCGCGAGGTCGCCAGGCTTGGGTTTGGCCGGCAGGAACTGGATGGAGCCGACGATCGCCAGGGACGCCACGCAAGCGTCGTGGCTGTCGAAGATCGGGGCGGCGACAGCGTTGATGCCGAGCATCGCCTCTTCGGGCGCAGAGGCGTAGCCGCGCTTGGCGCTTTCGACGAGCTCCTTCTCCAAACGCGTAACCGATGTCACCGTCTTGTCGGTGAAGACAGGCATCGGACGGGCAAGAACGCGCCGTTGGAACGGGTGTGGCGCATAAGCGAGCATTATCTTGCCCTGCGCAGAGGCATGGAACGTCAATTCGCTGCCGGAGCGCACCCCGATCTCGATTGGCGACGTGCCTGAGTGCTTGGCCACGACGAGGGCGCCGCGCGGCGTCATCTCGGAGAGAACGACGGTGTGGCCGAGTTGATCGCGCAAGGCGCGCATCGGGCCTTCGGCAAGCTGCACCAAATCGGTTTCCGGTGCGAGCCGCGCGAGCAGGCGGCTCTTCGGGCCGATCGTGTAACGGCTCGTGGCAGGGTTCTGCGCGAGGTAGCCGCGTTCGACCAGCGTGTGCAAATGCCGGTGCACCGATCCCTTGGTCAGGCCAAGACGGTCGGCGATCTGCGTTACCCCAAGCTCTTCCTCGGAGAAGGCGACGGCCTCCAGTACGTCAATGGCGAACTGGACCGAACGGACCCCCGCGGTGCTTTCGTCAGCCATCTCTACCGCCCACCGGCCAAATTATAATTCGCGAATACGAAACACCATATGCAAAACGGAAACACAAGCAAGTGCTACGTGCGGCACGTGCGCAAATAGCTCAACAAAAATCGACATTTTGCGCTGCACAATGGATCGGCGTTGACACAGGGTTTCTTCAGCCGTTAAAAAATAAGAAACACAGTTTCGTTGTCGCGAACAGATTGGTGCGCGACGGAGGAGTGAGGAAGCGAATGGCGTCAGTATCCGAGCAGGCGATCGAACGCCGGATCGACAATCTGCTCATAGGTGCGATCGATCCCCATGTGCACAGCGGTCCTTCGATCGCGCCGCGCGCGATTGATCATCTGGAGTTGCTGCAGCAGGCGTCGGCTGCGGGCTTCGCGGCGGTTGTGACAAAGGATCACGATTACAGTGGCGTGATGACCGCGGCGTTGATCAAGCGTCACTATCCTGACCTGAAGACGAAGATCTATTCGAGCATCGTGCTCAACAACGTCATCGGCGGCTTCAATCCGTACGCCGTCGAGCACACCGCCGCGATGGGCGGCAAGGTCGTTTGGCTGCCGACGCTCGCCGCCGAGAACCACCTGCGCTGGCAGGAAAACGCGCAATGGACCCATCCGGCGTCGACCGAGAAGATTCGGCCTGCCGTCGGCATTCCGGTGCTCAATGCCGACAAGTCCGTCCGCGACGACGTCAAGGAAGTGATCGATATCGTCGCTCGCAACGACATGGTTCTTGCATCGGGCCACATCCACATCAGCGAGACGTGGCGGGTGTTCGAAGAGGCCAAGAAGCGCGGCGTCAAGCGCATGGTGCTGACGCATCCGGAAGAGATCGTCGAGGCCAGCCTGAACGACGTGAAGGGCATCGCCGCGATGGGCGCCTTCGTCGAGCATTCGCTGTGTATGTTTCTTGAAGGCTCGAAGTTCAAGATCGCCGACGGCGCAGAACTCGGTAAGCACATCGAGGCCGCCGGCGTCGAGCAGACGGTGTTGTGTTCGGACCTCGGCCAGGTTGGTGTGTTCAGCCCGGTCGAGGGATTCCGCCGCGGCATCAAGCTCTGCATGGATCTCGGTTACGACGACGCGCAGATCCGCAAGATGGTTTCGACGAATGCCGCGCGCATGCTCGGCATCGAAGCGGATTTGCCGTCCGCGCAATGACAAGAAGCTGCGCCGGCGCCCCCGCGTCGACGCGCAGTCCTGAAATTTGGGAGAGCCAAGGATGTACGACGCTTCCGATCCACGTTCGAAACTCGCCGCCGCGCCGGCAGCTGCCGTTAAGCCGCCGGTGACCGGTCCTTTCGGTGGCGCCGAATACGCGCGCTTTTATCAGGAGCCGCCGCAGGAGAGTGGGGCGGATGGCAAAACCTGGTATGCGCGCGGTCAGAACTTCATCATCGCTTATTCGGAGGCGAATGCGGGCGCCGTGCTGTCGCGCGACGCGCAGCCCGACGAGTACGTCGTTCTCCTGCCGGACGCTAGCGTCGCCGTCGAGATCACGACCAAGGATGGCACGGAGCAAGTGAAGGGCGGTTCTCTGGCTTTCGTCCCGCCTGGCAAATCCAGCGTCCGCGTCACCAAGCCTGGCCGTGTCGTCCGCATGTTCACCACGCGCTCGGACGACCTCGCCGCGAAATGCTCGAACAAGGCCGCCTATGCGGCGGCGAAGCCTTACGTCGCGCCGGTCGAGCCCTGGCCGGAGCCGAAGGGCGGGTTCAAGCTGCGCGTCTACAATCTCGATGTGCCGCCGGAGCCGGGCCGCTTCGGCCGCATCTGGCGCTGCACAACCTTCATGGTGAACTACCTCGACCTTTATAACGGTCCGCGTGACGCGACGAAGCTATCGCCGCACTTCCACGACGATTTCGAGCAGTGCTCGCTCGCGCTCGAGGGCGAGTTCATGCACCACCTGCGCTGGCCGTGGACGGTCAACAAGAACTTCTGGCGCGACGACGATCACGAACTTTGCGGTAGCCCGTCGATCGCCGTCATCCCGCCGCCGGCGGTGCACACGACCGAGGCCACCGGCCGCGGCGTCAATCAACTCGTCGACATCTTCTGCCCGCCGCGCATCGACTTCTCGGAGAAGCCGGGCTGGGTGCTCAACGCCGACGATTATCCGATGCCGCGCTAGGTCCGGGGGACAGCACTGATGACACAGACGATTTCTTCTCTCCGCCAGCGACTAAAAGCCGGCGACAATCTGGTCGGCACGTTCTTGAAGACGCCGACGAGCCACGCGACCGAGATCGTCGCCGGTGTTGGTTACGATTTCGTGGTGATCGATCAAGAGCACGCGCCGTTCGATCGCACGACGACCGATATCGCGCTGCTGGCGGCGCGGGCGCACAACATGCCGGCCCTGGTGCGCGTACCCGGCGCGGACGCCATTCTTTCGGTGCTCGATTGCGGCGCCGCCGGCGTCCTCGTGCCGCATGTGGCGACGGCCGACTATGCCCGCGAGATCGCGGCGCTCTGCCGCTATCGCGGTGGCCGGCGAGGCTTCGCGACCAGCACGCGTGCCGGTCACTACACGGCGGTGCCGATGTGGCAGCACATCAAGGACTCGGACGCGAACACGGTCGTCGTGGCGCAGATCGAGGATCCCGAGGCGTTGGACCAGATCGATGCCATTGCCGCGGTCGAGGGCGTCGACGCGCTTTTCATCGGTCGCGGCGATCTGACGGCGGCGTTCGGCGATGAATCGAAGGACCCGCCGCGCGTGCGCGAGGCAGTGGAGCGGATCTGCGTTGCGGCGAAGAAGGCCGGCAAGCCGATCAGCGTCTATATCGGCGGCGACGCGGAAGCGACTTGGCTGAAGTCGCTCGGCGCCAACATGTTCGTTCTGTCGTCAGACCAAGGGTTCCTGCGCGAGGGCGCGGCGCGAGGACTGACCGGCGTGCGAAAGGCCGTGGGGGGCTGATAGCCGCCGGAGACGAACACGGGTCAAAGAATCAACTGGGAGGATCAACGAATGAATATGAGAAAAACACTCGCGGTCGCCGCGACCGTTCTCGCGCTTCCGGTCCTGACGGCGTCGGCGCAGGAGACCTATAAGGTCGGCTCATCGCTCGGCCTGACCGGCTACGGGTCGCTCACCGACGGCCACTGGCGTGACGGTCTGGAGCTCGCGATCGAGGCGGTGAATGCGCAGGGCGGTGTACTCGGGCGCAAGCTGCAGCTCGTCCACGAGGACAACAAGTCGACGCCGCAGCAGGCCGTCGTCGGCTACCGAAAGATGATGTCGGAAGACAAAGTCATCGCCTTCGACAGCGGCTGCATTTCAGCCGGTAACTTTGCCGCCGCGAGCTTCGTCTCGAAGGCTAAGCTGCCGATGTTCCTCTGTTCCATTCTGCCGCGCCAGGCGGATGAGCAGAAATGGGCCTTCAGCTTCCTGCCGCCGCCGAAGTTCGAGGTCGACGCACGCTACGCCTATCTCAAGGAAAAGACCGATATCCGTAAGGTCGGCATTCTGTCCGATCCGAGCCCCTACAGCATGCTGATGCGCGGCATCGCCGAAAAGGGTGCGGCCGAATTCGGCCTGACGGTTGTCGCGAATGAAACCTATCAGCAGGACGACTCCGATTTCAGCGTGCAGATCGGCCGCATGAACGCCGCCGGCGCCGGCGCGATCATCATGCTCGGTCAGGGCAATGCGGTCGTTACCGTTGCCAATAACATGAAGGCGCTTGGCCTCAACAAGATGTTGCTGCTCGGCAGCATCAACGAGACCGACATTCTGCACTCGACCGGCAAGATCATCGGCGATCAGTATCTCTTTCCGGCGGCACTGATCCAGATCGCGTCCGATGACCTCAGCGTCATCGCGGATCCGGCGTCCCGCGCGGCCGCGGAGGCGTTTGTCAAGGCGGCGAAGGCGAAGTCCGGCACAGCCGACTCGGCTCAGGCGGCGCGCGCCTGGGACTCGATCATGATGCTGGCCGCAGCCATCAAAAAAGCGAATGCGGTCGACGGCACGGCGGTGCGCGATACCTTCGAGAAGCTCGGTCAATTCAAAGGTGCCGGCGCCTCCTACGACTTCACGCCAGAGCAGCACGTCGGCATCATCAATAATCCGTACGTGATTGCCGTGGTGAAAGACGGCAAGCTGGCGCTCAAGAAATGATGACAGCGGCCGGCGATACACCGCTGATCGCGGTCAGCGATCTCGCGGCAAACTACGGACACGTCGCGGCGCTCAAGCCGACGAGCCTGTACGTGGCGCCCGGTGAGTTCGTGACCATCCTGGGCCCGAATGGCGCGGGCAAGACGACCCTGCTGCGCGCCATCACCCGCTTGATCGCGAGCAGCGGCCGTATCGCCTTCAACGGCCGTGACGTAACGGGGTTGCGCACGCACGATCTCGCCAAGCTCGGCATCATTATGGTGCAGGAGGGGCGGGGCCTGTTCGGCGAGATGACCGTGCAGGAGAACCTCTCGCTCGGCGCCTACAGCCTCGGCGGCTCGTCCGCCGATGTCGAGCGGCGGTACGCGAAGGTTTTCGAACTCTTCCCGCGCCTGCGTGAGCGTGCGGATCAGATCGCGGCCTCCATGTCGGGCGGCGAACAGCAAATGTTGGCTGTCGGGCGGGCGCTCATGGCCGATCCCAAGCTGCTGATCCTCGACGAACCGTCATTGGGACTCGCGCCGCGCGTTGCGGCGGAAATCCTTTCGACGCTCGGCAACCTCAACAAAGCCGGCCTCGGCATCCTACTGGTCGAGCAAAAGGCGCCGTTGGCGCTGAAGCTGGCGCAGCGCGTCTACATTCTGTCCTCGGGCTATGTTCGGGCCGAACTGCAGACCCACGAGATCAAATCGCACCATGACCTCGCACGCTATTACTTCCACTAGGATGGGCCCCAAGCTCGACAGCGTGACCGTGGGCTCCGTGCTCGCCGTCGTGTTGCTGTTCGGCGCCGTGTTCCTCTACGGTGGCTATCTCGTCACCGTGCTCCAGCTCGCCATGATCTATGGCATCTTCTGCCTGGGGCTGAACTTCTTCATGGGATACACCGGCCAGGCTTCCTTCGGCCAGAACGCTTTCGCGGCGATCGGCGGCTATGGCACGGCTATTCTGTGCGTCGAATACCAATGGGAGCCCGCGCTTGCTTTGCTGGTCTCGATGGCGGTCGCGGGTGTTGCGGCGCTAATCGTCGGCTATCCGACGTTACGTCTGCGCGGCCACTATCTGGCGATGGCGACGTTCGCGCTCGGACTCATCACCTACGACATCTCGGTGCAATGGACGAGCTTGACCCAGGGTTACATGGGTTATGCCGGCATTCCACCGCTCGGCATAGGTCCGTTTACGGTCGAGGACGAGCGTCTCAAGCTCGTGTGCCTGATCGTGCTGCTGTTGATTGGCTTGTGGATCTCGCAGCGCTTGCGCGATTCCCGCTTCGGCCGCGCCTTGCGGGCGATCTCCGGCAGCGAAAACGGCGCCGCTGCGCTCGGCATTCGCATCTCGCGCTATAAGCTTGCCGCCTTCGTCATCGCCGCCGTCTATGCGTCCGCCGCGGGTTCGCTGTTCGCGCATGTGGTCGGCTTCATCAGCCCGGAAGTGTTCGGCCTGCAGATGGTCGTGGTCACCTTCACGATGCTCTATGTCGGCGGCGTTGGCACGGTCTATGGCCCGGTGATCGGCGCCATCGTCGCCTCGCTGCTGCCGGAGGTTTTTCGCAGCACTGGCCGCTTCCAGGACATCGCTTATGCCGCCGTTCTGTTGCTCATGCTGATCTTCGTGCCTAAGGGGCTGTCGGCGATCGCCGGCCTCGTTCGGTCGCGACGGGCCAACCGGGAGGGCTAGCCGATGTCGCTCCTCAAAGTGCGCGGCCTGACCAAAAGGTTCGAAGGTCTTGTCGCAAACAACGACATCAGTCTCGAAGTGCCGGACGGCAGCCTCTATGCGGTCATCGGCCCGAACGGCGCCGGCAAGACCACCTTCTTCAACATGATCTCGGGTTTCCTGCCGTCGACGGCCGGCTCGATCGAGTTCGCCGGCCGCGATATTACGCGCGAGCGTCAGGACAAGATCGCGGCGATGGGCCTCGTCCGCACGTTCCAGCTTGTGCAGTTGTTCAAGGGCATGTCCGTCGCCGAGAATGTCGAGCTCGGCTGTCACTTGGCTACAAAAGGGGGCGTTGCGGCTGCGTTGGTGCGGCCGTTCTGGTATCGCAAGCAGGAGACGAGCGTGCGCGATACCGCGCGCGAGCTGCTCGACTTCGTTGGGCTTGGCAGCCAGGCCGATCACGATGCCGAATTGCTGCCCTACGGTCAGCAGCGTTTATTGGAAGTGGCGCGGGCGCTCGCGGCCAAGCCGCGCATGCTGCTGCTGGACGAGCCGGCCGCGGGACTCAATACGCAGGAAACGGATGCCCTTGCGGTCATCATCCAGAAGGTCAACGCGCAAGGCATCACTGTCCTGTTGATCGAACACGACGTCGGTCTGGTAACCCGCATCGCACATCGGATCGCGGTGCTGGATTTCGGGCGCAAGATCACGGAAGGCACGCCGGACGAGGTCAAGCAGCATCCTGAAGTGATCGCGGCTTATCTCGGAACCGAGGAGGGCGCCGATGCCTAGCAATGTCGAACTCATTCAAAGCCTGGTCAATGGCGTCGGCATAGGTCTCGTCTACGGGCTGATCGCGGTCGGCTTTTCCGTCATCTACAACGCCAGCGGCATCGTGAACTTCGCTCAAGGCGTCTTCGTCATGTTAGGCGGAATGTTCACGCATTCATTGCTGACGAGGCTCGGTATGCCGGAGGCCGTTTCTGCCGCGATCAGCATCGTGCTGGTCGCCGGTGTCGGCGTGCTGGTGCAGTTCCTGGTCATCAACCCGATGTGGAATCGCAAGGCGCCGCTGTTTGCCATCATCCTGGCGACGCTCGCGGTGCAGATCCTGATCGAGCAGGTGGTCATCCTGACCCTCGGCGATCAGCCGCGGACTTATCCGGAATTTACCTCCGGCGGTCCGCTGAAGATCGGAGAGATCGCCTTCAGCTACCAACTTTTCTGGATTCTCGGCTGCGGCCTGCTGATGGTCATCGCCCTGTCGCTGTTCTTCACCAAGACCAATGTCGGTCGCGCGTTGCGTGCCTGTTCGCAGAACCGTGAATCCGCGGCGCTGCTCGGCATTCCCGTGCAAGGCATGCTGATGCTGTCCTTCGCGCTCAGCGCGGCGCTGGGGGCTGCGGCCGGCATCCTGATCACGCCGACGCAATACACCGCCTACAGCGTCGGCGGCCCGTTCGGCATCAACGGTTTCATCGCGGCGATCATCGGCGGCTTCGGCAGCGCGCCGGCGGCGCTGGTCGGCGGCATCCTGCTCGGCGTCGTGCAGTCGGGCGCTATCGTCTTCTTCGGCGCCGGCTTCAAGAACGTCGTGGCGCTGACGGTGCTGCTGATCGTGCTGTTGTTCTTCCCGCATGGTCTTTTCGGCGGCCTCGGCAAAAAGGTCTAGGAGCGGCCCGTGCACGCATTGTTGGTCTATGCCCATCCCGAGCCGACGTCGTTCACGGCGGCGTTGAAGGACACCGCCTCAGAGACGATCCGTGGCGCCGGCCACAGTGTTGAAATTTCCGATCTCTACGCGGAGGGCTTCAATCCCGTTGCCGGGCGTCATGACTTCCTGACCACGCATGATCCGCAGCGGTTTCATTATCAGAACGAGCAGGGACACGCGCACAAGGAGGGTGGCTTCGCGCCCGATCTTGCGCGCGAGCAGGCGCGTTTCGCCAAGGCGGACCTGGTGATCTGGCTCTATCCGATCTGGTGGGGCGGGGTGCCGGCCATCCTGAAAGGCTGGTTCGACCGGGTCATGGCTTATGGCTTCGCCTACTCGGATGGCCGCCGCTACGACAGCGGCTTCTTTCGGGACAAACTTGGAATGTTGTGTCTGACCACCGGCGGCACTGAGCAGCGCTTCTCCGCCACAGGTGTCTATGGCACCATCGATCAGGTATTGTGGCCGACGCAGCGTCTCATGGTCGAGTACATGGGCCTCAAGGCGCTCGAGCCGTTCGTCGCCTATGGCGCACCGCGTGTCGACCAAGCGGGCCGCGAAGCCTATCTGGCGGCGTGGCGGGCGCGCCTTCTCGATGTGCTTGCGGAGTCCGCGTCTAGCGACGCGCCGAAAACCGTTCCCGTGCCGTGACGGCCTGGCAGCGCAGATCGATATCGCGCTGATAGATTTCCCGGCGAAGATAGTCGAGCTCGGTCTCTCGGATGCTTTCGTCGACCTCGATGTGCCAAGCGCGCGGCGAGCCGTCGGAGCCGTCACTCCAGCGATAGCCGCGCTTTTTGAGAACCTCCTTCAGGTCGAACGGTGCGTTTTCCGCCCAGATGCGGAATGCGCGGCGGCGCGCGCGGTCGAGCAACTCTGCTAAAGCCGACGCGGAATTCGTCGGCAGCGGGTGGGCCAGGACCTCCAACAGGGCGTGACAGTCGTCGATGGCGCGATGGGCGTTGTGGAAGAGGCCGATCTCGGAAAGCAAATATGCCAGCTTCGCGCCGCCGAAACCGTGAGCCTTCCAATCGACCTGGCTCGCCGAACACGCCCAGTTCTTGGTTTCGAAGGTCGGCCAGAAGCGTTCGGCAAACTTCCGATCGAAGCCGGCATTATGCGCGATGACCACACCCGCATCGGCGACGAAATCGACAAGGGCATCGGCGTCGATCTTGCAGCCGGCGACCATCTCGTCGGTGATGCCGGTCAGTCGTGTCACCTCGGCCGGTATTGAGCCGGACGGTTGGTTGAAGGCCTGGAAGATGCCGGTGACGCCAGTGATCGCATCGCTCTGGTCGTAGCGAAACTTGATAGCCGCCAGTTCGATGACCTCGTCCTTGGCGGTATCGAGGCCGGTCGTCTCGAGATCGATGATGAGCCCGACGCGTTCTGATGGGCCGACGGATGCGCTCGGCTCGCGCGGCACCAGACGCCGGAGCACCTTGTAGTCGCCGGTCGCTTCGAGGCCGCGCGCCATGTCGTCGAGGTCAGGCGGGCGTTGAGGTTGTAGCGGGCTTGTCGATGTCACGGACTTATATTGCTTCGGCAGTGCGTCAGGCGTAGGGCAGATGCGCGATGGATGCGGTCTCAACCGGAATGCCGGTTTCACGAGGTCGGAGCCATCGCGAATCCTGGATAACCTTGTGGTTGCCGTCCGTCCACTGCGCGCGGGCCGTGTCCTCCCCGACGGAATCGAGAGCGGTTCTTCGGCCGGCAGCGGCGGCCGAATTGACCGAATCAGTCACCAATGCATCTTCCGGTTCATGGGGATTCGGACGCATTTCAAGGGCGCAAAGCTCGTCCGTATGTCGAACGGCGACTATTGCCTCGTCCGCTCGCTCGGCTTGGTGCCGGGTGGTAAGGGCATGAAGCATCACGAGAATCTCTTGCGGCTCACGCCGGCCGGCGTTGCCTCAAAGCTTTTCGACGTTCTGCGCGGCTCGCTCTTCCCCTCTCTGCTGTCGCCCTTCCGCACGTGGCAAAAGCGCCCGGACTGATGGCGAACGATTTCCACAGGACAATGCGCACGGGCGCGGAGCGATCCGCCTCATGGCGTGTGGAAGTGTCACTGCACCTGCCGCTCCTGTAACAGCGATTCGCGACAGGACCTCTCCTGTGGCGGTGCTGCGATTTCAGAAAAGTTTCAGAAGTCGGCGCGGTGTCGTTCAGGACATCTCTCTCGTCTCGCTGGCAACCTCTTCGAGCTGAAGGTTCGAGATCCGCCGCAGGAGCGCTGGGTCTCGATGCCCGTTGCGAACCGCATGCGGCGGTCGCGACGTCGAGCGTCAACAGTGGGAGAGATCGGTGAAGTTTATTCCAGGGGCTTTGTTGCTCGGTTTGTGTCTGCTGCCGGCCGTTGCCTCGGCGCAGACGATGAATGCCGACGACCTCAAATGGGTCAACCAGTGCATTCGCGACAACCAGGGGGAGCCGGGCGCAACGCCGGCGATCGCGCGCGCCTATTGCATCTGCATGAACGAGAAAATGGACAACAATGAGAGCCAGTCTATCACCCAGTGGGAGAAGTCTCACCCGGAAGAGCGTAAGGCTTGCGACAAGCAGGCGGGTTGGCGGTAAGACGCCTGTGGCGCGGTAAGGCGCCTACATTATAATGAATAGAGCGGCCGCCGTCCGGCGGTCGCTTTTTTCACACGCCCTTGAGCTATTTCGGCGGCAAGCCTGCGGTGATGAGAAGATCTCTGACCTTGTCGGCGCTCGCCATATAGCGTGGACTTTGGTTCTTGGTCGGCAGGCCGATATTCTCGCCGTTGCTGCCTGGCCGAAGCTTCATTGCCTGAGCTACATAGTCGCGCGCTTCGTCATGGCGCCCCAGGGCCTCGAGCGCGGCCGCGATCAACAGATGCGTGCGGCCGGTTCCCGGCGTGACGGCGATGGATTGCCGCAGCCAGGGCAAGGCCTCTTCATAGCGTCCCATGAAGACGAGCGCGGCCCCGGCACCGAGCGGCCATGTCCAGCGCGACACCTGCGGTGTATCGATTGTGTCGGCGCGCTCGAAGGTCGCCAGCGCATCTTCGAACCGGCCGAGTCGGAACTGGGCCATGCCGATCTGGAACATGACGAGGCCGTCCCATGGG
This sequence comes from Pseudolabrys taiwanensis, assembly GCF_003367395.1. NCBI lineage: Bacteria > Pseudomonadati > Pseudomonadota > Alphaproteobacteria > Hyphomicrobiales > Xanthobacteraceae > Pseudolabrys > Pseudolabrys taiwanensis. The sequence goes on from NZ_CP031417.1 coordinate 432,298, forward strand.
TCGAAGCGCAACGCGTTCTGGCAGGCCACCAGGGTCTCGGCAAATTCGTTGATCGTTTGCAGCAGGCGGCAATAAGCCTGCAGCACAGGGATGTAATTGGGCTCCTGCTTCACCGCCTTGTCGAGCAGGCCTTTGGCACGCTGCTCGATCGCGTCGTTTTCCGAGACCGGATACCAGACCGTCGCGACCCCACGCATAAGATGCGCGGACAACGCTGCGGCAATATCGACATCGTTGGGCTTTTCCGCGTGCGCCTTTTCGAGCAGGTCCTGCGCGACGGCGAAGCGCTCTTTGTTTGTCTGGTTTAGAAAAGCTGTCGCCTGTTCGACGACGATCTTGGACTCCGGCGAGGACAAGCGCGCGTGCGTCAGGGCGTTGATGCGCAAGGCGAGCAGATTGCCGATGCCCGCAGTGAGGCGCGATTGCTGCAGTCGCTCGTCCATAGCCTCGGCCGGCACGCTATAGCCGCCCGACCACTGCACCTGACCGTTGGCATCGATCAGCCGTGCCTGCACGTCCCATTTGTCACGGTTGCGTTGCAGTTCGCCCCGCACGATGAAATCCGTGTTGGTCGATGGCGCCGTGCTTCCGCTGGCGGTGCGCAGCTCATCTTGCGGCGCGAGAACGCGGATATTCCCGATCTTGGACAGGCCATCGGTAAGCCGGTCGGTGATATTTGCCGCCATCGGTGCGGTTGCGGGATCTGCCGTCCGCGCCTCGAACGGGACCACAGTGATCGTTTGCATCTCAGGGACGTAAAGGCGCCGCACCAGTATCGGCGCCGCGACGGCCACCCCGACCGCGAGACATAAGACCGTTGATATCGCGAGCGCCGGGCGCCGCGTCATCAATAACCAGTGTCGGGCGCCGGACGGCTTCGCGGCGGGGGACGCTTCTTCGGCAGGAGGCGTTGCGGTGGGAGCTGCGGGCGGCGCCGAACGCGGAGCGCGCGCGCCAGTAGCCTCAATCTCAGCCTCAAACAAGTAACCGCGGCCGGAAACCGATTTAACCACTTGCCGGTCTTTATCGCCGAGCGCGGTGCGAATCTCGCGGATGGCCTGAAAGAGGCTGTCTTCGCCGACATGGACGTTCGGCCAGACGGCGGACATCAATTCCTGCTTGGTGAGCAGGCGGTTCGCATTTCCCGCAAAGAATTGCAGCAGAGCGAAGGTCTTCGGGCGCAATTTTATCACTGCGCCGCCGGCCTCACGCAGTTCGGCCCGGTCGAGATCAAGCTCAAAAGTGCCGAACCGGAGCACTGCGTTCCCCCGAAATAAGCTCCGTTTACCCCTAGCGGCGGCGAATATCAGAAAACTTTCAGAAAGTCATCGCAGGTCCTTCAGGACTTGAGGCCGTGCCTCCTGCGATTATCGCCCCGTTAACAAATGGTTAAGCCGGAAAACCGGCTCCCCGGGAAATTATCCAGGGTGGCAGGGGGATTTAACAGGTGAAGGTCGTAAAGAGGGCAGCGACGGGTCTGCAATCGCGGGCGACGTCGCGGCTGCTGCTGCTATCGAGCACGTGCGCGACACCGCCGCGGCTGCTCATCGGCGCCTTCGCGCTGCGCGTCTCTGCGGCTGCAATGGCCGTGGTGATGACGCTTTCGCCCGTCCTGTCCTTTGCCCAGAGCGTGCCGGTCGGCGTCAACAACATCGTGCCCGACGGCCGGACGGCAACAACCGTAACCACAAATGGCGCGACCAGCACCGTCACAACCAATACGATATCAGGCCCCAACGCCTTCAATTCGTTTTCTCAGTTTCAGATCGGGCGGGGCGCGACCGGCAATCTCATTTTGCCGAACGGCACCAACAACCTGATCAATCTGCTCAACAGCAACGATCCGGCGGTCATCAACGGCGTCCTGAACGGCTACAAGAACGGGCAGATCGGCGGGAACATCTACTTCGCGGCCCCCGGCGGCTTCGTTGTCGGCTCGTCCGGCACCGTGAACGTCGGTTCGCTGAACGTGACCACGCCCACCCGTGAATTTGTCGATGGCGTGATCAACCATGCGGGCCAGATCAACCAGGGGGCCGTCGACAATCTGCTCGCCGGAACGGTGCCGCTATCGCCCGACGGCAATATCCGCATTCGTGGCCGGGTCAATGCGATCGACGCCGTCCGCCTTACCGGACAAAACGTCGTTGTCGGCACGCGCGACGCCATCAACCGCGACCATGCCGCGAAATTCGCCTCGACCGTCAACAGCAAGGGACTGCAAAGCGCCAGCCGGATCGTGGTGCGCAACGGCTCGATTCAGATCGTTGCCGGCACCGATGCGCACATCAACGGGCGCCTGACGGCCCGAAAGGGCTCCGTCAGCGTCAACGCCGGCCGCGATGCGACGTTTGGCAACAAGGCGAACGTTTCGGTCGCCAGCAAGAACGGCAACGGAGGGTCGATCGCCGTCAATGCGGGCCGGGACATCAAGGTCGCCGGCTATGGCGTGCTGTCGGCCAAAAGCACGAACGGCAATGCCGGCACGATCCGGCTGATCGCGGGACGCAATCTGGACGTGACGCCCGGCGCCACCTTCGACGCGAGTTCCGCGCAGGGTGATGGCGGTCTGGTCGAACTGAGCGCCATGGGCCACGTCAATCTGCCGGCCGGCATCAAGGTCAAGGTCGGCGCGCCAAATGGCCAGGCGGGCTATCTGCTCATCGACCCGATGGAAATGACGATCGTCGCCGACGCCGTCGGCGGCACCAACGGCTATACGAGCACCGAGGTTCAGGGCTGGGTTGATTCCGTCGACGCCGGCGGCACGCTCATCCTGTGCGCGGGTTCCGGTGGCGGCAACTGCAACGGCACCTTCACGTTGGCGGCAGGAGGCGTCATCGACGCGCGCCGCACGGCCGGCGGCGTGGTCAATGTCAGCATCGCCGCGAACGAAATCGACATCTACGGCACCATCGATACGCGGTCTTATACCGGCGCACGTGTCGACGATCTCCTGTCTTCGGCCGGTCGGCTGTCGACCGGGAACTCGATGTCGGTCGCGCTGAACGCGCCGACGATCGTCATCGGCAGCACCGGCAAGATCCTGGCGGACGTCAATAACGCCACCGGGACCAACGCCACGTCCTACACGGCGGGCGACATCACGATGACGGCCACCGCCCGGGACATCCAGGCGCAAGCGCCGTCGAGCGCGACGACGTCGATATCCATCGGCGGCAGGCTGACCGGCAAAGCCGTCACGGCGATCGCGAATTCCGAGGCGAGCACCGTTTTCCTGAATTCAGGTGTCGGCATGGCCCAGTTCGTCGCCGGTGCCTTCGGCGGCATTCTCACCGGCCTGGCGGGCGGCTACGTCAAGTCGGAGGCGTCGGCCAAGGTGACGGTGGAGGGCACGGCCAACATCACCGCGACAGGCGCTGTCACGCTGCAGGCCATCGGTTCGGAGACAGCGCAGGACCCAGCGATCAACTTCTCGCTGGCGGCGCTGCAGAACGCCGTCGCGGCGTCGGTTGTCGTCGGTGTCGTCAACGCCGACATCGCGGCACAGATCAAGTCCGGCGCGCGCATATCGAGCGGCGACCTGATCGTGCTCGCCTCGAACGACGCCGATCTGTCGGTCAAGTCGCTTATCTTCACCTCGACCACGGCCTATGACGGCACCTTCGCCTATTCGACCGGCACGGTGAACACGCGCGCCACCATCGACCCGGGCGTCATCATCGACAAGGTCGGCAATGTCACGGTCGCCGCGCAGAACACCAACAGCTTCTCGACCTCGGCGACCAGCTTTTCGGCCGGTGTTGGCCGGGCGGCCGTTGCAGTCGCCATCAGCGACGTTACGAACAATGCCGTCGCCAATCTCGGCGCCAGCCTTCCGTCGGCGGCGGGGGCGGGCAACGTCACCGTCTATTCCGGCTCGAACACTACGGCGAATTCGGTCGGCGCCTCGAGCACGGTCGGCACCAATTTTCTGGTCGACGGCGTTTTTTCCGCACTCGGTACCCTGAGCACGTCGGTTGCATCGCTGTTCGCGCCGGGTGGTCCGTTCGATCAGACCCAGCTCTTCACCACCACGGCGACGCAAGGCACGACCGCGACGATGCGCGCCGGCATCACGCTGGCGCTCAATTTCGCCGACCTGTCGTCGTCGGCCTCGATCGCCGCGCTCGCGCCTGACGCGGGCGGCCACATGGTGGCCTCCGGCGTGGCCCCGACCGTCGTTGCGTCGGGCGACGTTGCCGTGATCAGTTCGCTCACCGATGCCGGTCTGCGCGGCAACGCCGAGACCTCGATCACCGCCGGTGGTCTCACCAACGCGAATCCGCAGACGGGTTCGGCCGTGTCGATGGCGGTCAACGTCGTCCAGGTCACACAGTCCTCGAATGCGTTCATCGGCTCCGGCGTGTCGATCAGCGGCAGCCACATCGGCGTCAGCGCCGATGCCTCGACGCCGATCACCATCACGTGGCTCGACTTCGATTCCTTCTCGGCCTTCACCTCGCATATCAGCGGCAACTTCGGCGTCGTCAGCAACATCCTGACCAGCTATGCCAACGCCACGTCGGATTCGACCACGACCGGCATAGCAGGCGCCGTCAACTATTTCGAGGTAACGATCAATACGACCGCCTGGGTCGGCAGCGGTGCGACGCTGACGCAAACGGGAACGAGCTCCTGCGTCGGCGTTTCGGGCACGTGCTGGACCACCACATTGCCGGCTTCGCTCGACGGCGCGCCGTCGCCGATCAATTGGACCAGCGATATCCAGGTCGCGGCAGCGACCACGACCGAGAGCATCAATGTCGGCGGCAACTTCTCCTGGCTGAAGCTGTTCGGCACAAACTCGACATCGACCGAAGGCAGCGCGGTCGGCGGTTCAGCCAACGTCAACATCTTCAACACCAGTACCGTCGCCGGCATCGGGGCGGGCGCGAGCGTGACGACGATCGGCAAGCTCGCCGTGACCGCGACGACCAGCGATCTCATCTACGCCGTGGCGCCGACGTCGGGCAAAGGCTCCGGTCTCGGCCTCAACGGCATCGCCTCGGTGCTCGAGATCGACAACACCACTTCGGCGTCGATCAGCAATCTGGCGCGCATTTCCGCGGATTCGGTCGCGGTGAATGCGGAGCAGCACATTTCCTCGTTCGACGTCGCCGGCGGTGTGGGTTCGTCGACGGCAACGGGTGTTGGTCTCGTCGTCGCGTTGGTCTCGACGTCGTTGGATACCAAGGCGTTCATCGGCGACAACTCGAATGAGTTGGCCGCGACCGGAGCGACGGCCGACGATTCTCATGCGACGCCGACCGTGACGGCCGGTATCAGTGCTTTCGATCTTTCGGTGACGGCGCTCAACGTCGGCCGGTTGACCACGGTTTCCGTGGCGGCGCAGTCCGCCAACAATATTCCCGATCCGGCGGCGACCCCGCCATTCTTGAAGACCGCGCCGGATGGCCCCGGCTATCTGGCGGCAGCGGCAGCGTTCTTCACGGACGTCGGCATCGGCCTCCTGCTCAAAGTCACGACCGTCTACAACAATCTGACCAACGACGTGTCCGGTCCGGTGAATGGCGGCAACGTCGTCGCCGGCGCGGGCAGCGCCTCGGTGGACCTGACGTCGGTCTCTACCGCTGCATGGATCGCCGGCGCGACCATCGGCTACACGCCGGGCGGCAACAATCACGTCACCGTCCAGGCGCTGAACAACACGATCATCGACACCGCGAGCGGCTCGGCGGCGCTGGCGAAGGCGGCGCCCGGCTCGAACTACGCCGTCGCGCTCGCCGGCGCGGTCGCGGTCACGGTCAGCAACGACATGACGACCGCGAGAATCTGGCAGTCGAACATCTCGGCCTATGAGACGACGGTGCAGGCGCTCGCCGGCGGCGAGAGCACGACGATCGGTCTCGCGGTGGCAGTAACGGGCGGTACAGCGAATTCCAGCCTGCAGACGGCCGCGTCGGTGTCGATCGCGCAGATCACCAGCGGCGTGCAGGCCAACATCGATAGCTCGACCATCATGAGCGCCGTCGGCTATTCGGCCGGCAATATCGGCATCTATGCCGACCGGAAGGTCAATATCGGCATCGGCGCCGGTTCGCTTTACGGCGGCTTCACCGCCACGCCCGACCCGAACAGCACGAATGCCGGCGTCGGCGTGGCGATGACCTATGCCGAAATCGGCGATCCGTCGAACGGCGCCGCCGTGTCGGCAGTGCTGTCCAACTCCAAGGTCGACCGCACCAACACATTGAACATTCAGGCGATTGACCAGAGCCGCATCGCCTCGGGAGCGGCGACCGTCGGCGGCGGGGCCAACTCGAGCGGCTTCGCGGGCTCCGTTGTTGTCAACGATATCAACCCGACCATTCTTGCCGAGATCACCGCGATCGCGGCCGACAGCAGCCGCGCCACCGTCACGGGCGGCATCACGGTCAGCGGCGACATCATCGTCAATTCATCGGGCGGCTCCATCGCCGCGCTCGACGCGCTTATTGCGAATGCGGCGTTGAGCGCTAACGGCGGTCTGGCGGTCGCGAGCGACTCCAATGTGGATTTCACCGGCGGCGCGGTATCGCCGTCGAGCGCCACCGGCGCCGCCATCATCGCGGTTGCGGGCCATGTTCAACTCGGCAAGTCCAATGTCGGTGTGTCGATCGTCGTCAACCGTATCGGCACGCGCCATCTGGCGCTGATCGACCGCGCAACCGTGACTTCGACCGGCGGCGTCGTGAGCGTCTCGGCCGTCGACGACGCGGAGATCATCGGCATCGCCATCGGCGTCGGCGCGGCGACGGGCTCCATCGCAGGTAATGGTTCGGTCGCCTACAACGCGATCAACAACGCCGTCGTGGCGCAGATTGGCCATGGCATCGACGAAGACGACGCCGAGGGCGCCGCGACAGCCGTCGTCGACGCGGCCGCCGTGTCGGTGAAGGCTCAGGACAGCGCGACCATTCGTGGTGCGGCGGGCGCAATTTCTCTCAATTTCGGCGGTGGCAACGCCGTCGGCCTGTCGGCGGCAATCGACCAGATCGGAACCTTTGTCTCCGCGGGTATCGTCGGCGCAACCGTGACCGCCGATAATACGCTCGGCAACAGCACGTTGATTGGCGGCAATCTGCAAGCGGGCACCGTGCTGGTGTCCGGCAGCTCCACGGCGACCATCACCACGGTGTCGATCGGGGCCGCCATGTCGGTCGGCAATCCCGCGCCGCAAGCTTCGCCGCAAGCCAATCTGTCGTCCTTGGTCTCGGCGCTGCGGCCGGCAACGCCGAGCGCGCTGACCGGCTTCGGGGGTGGGGGCATCACGCCACCGACGCCGCCGCAACCGCCGGCGGCAAGCTCGACGCCGTCCAACGGCCTAGCCGGCGCCGGCTCGTTGGCGTTGAGCACGGAATCGACCACCGTTTATTCCACGATCGACCAGGGCGGAAATAATCGCGGCGCAAGCGTCACCGCGAACAATAATGTGCTGGTGCTCGCGTCCAACACCGACAGCATCGACGTCTACGCCGGTGCGGGAAGCATCGCGATCGACTCCGGCAAGGGCGTCGGCGTCTCCGTCGTGGTCAACACCATCAACGGCACCACCAGCGCCGGTATCGCCAACGCGACGGTGGATGCGCGCGCATCCGGCACGGCCGCGACCATCGACAGCGGCGTGCTCGCGGACGATATTGATCCCTCGGCCGTGGTGACGCCGGGCCAGTCGCCGTCGCTCGCCAACGGCACGACGACCGTGAAAGGCGTCGCGGTCATCGGCACCTCGCAGCAGAAGGCGACCACGGTCGCCCTGGTCTTTGCCGCGAGCACGTCGGGTCTTGCGATCTCGGCGAACGCTGTCACCAACCTGATGGGCGGCACGACGGAAGCGCAGATCACCTCGTCGAGCATCAATACGAATCTCTCGGCTGGCCAGGTCTCCGCTGTGCAGGTGACGGCTTCGAGCGCATCCTTCGCCAATATTCTCGACCTTGGCATGTCGGATTCCGCGTCGGGCCTGGCCGGCACCGCGGCGCTGGTCATCAACACGATGGACCGGACGACCACGGCCAACATCGACTCCACCAATATCGGCTCGAGCAGCGTTGCCGCCGGCGCCGTCGGCGTTCTCGCCAATGCATTCCAGGGTTCCGCCGCCGAAGTCGTCGGCGCATCGGGCTCGGGCAGCAGCGCCGCTGTCACCGGCACGGCGCTCACCAACCTGTTTCAGTCCGAAACCACGGCAACGCTCGACCACGGCACCGTTTATGCCAGCCGTCTGGACGTGATCGCCAACGGCGCGAACGGCTTCTTTGGTGCAGTCGGCGCCGGTTCGCTGGCGTCGAGCGCGGCCATCGGCGCGACCGTGCTGGTGGCGATGATGGAAAACACCGTGACCGCCCGCGTGGGCGACCACGACGCCAGCACCGCGGCGACGACGCTCAATCTGGGCGGGCCGCTCAACGTCCTCGCTTCGAACGACACCGACATCAACAGCTACACCGTCGCCGGCGCGGTCGGCGGCTCCGCCGGCATCGCAACGCAGTTCTCCGGCCTGTTCATCGCCAACAATGTCAACGCCGAGCTCGACAATACGTCGACCACCATCACGACGCCGACGAACGGCGGCGTGACGGTCTCGGCGATCGAAACCGACTCGCTGGCGCCGGTGGTCGGCGCCTTGTCGGGTGGCGGCTCGGTCGGCATCGGCGCCGCCGTCAACCTGGTGATGCTCAAGAGCAGCACCGCCGCGCTCGTCGCCGGTGGTTCGATCAGCGCGACAGGCGCGGCGGTCACCGTCAGCGCGCTCTCGACCCGCGACGTCAATCCGGTCACGGTCGTGCTGAGCCTTGCCGGCTCGGTCGGCATTGCCGGCACCGTCGGCGTCGTCATCGTCGGCTCGGGCGCGAGCACTGAGCAGATGAGCGTGCTGAACTCCGGCGCCGATGACAACGACGCGAACAGCGGCACCCTCGGCAATGCCGGTGCGGCGACCGGCACCGATCTGCTCGGCACGTTGGCCGGCGGTGTCGACGGCATTTCGGCGCAGATCCTCAGCAGCAATGTGACCGCGGGTGCCATCGGCGTCGGCGCGACGGCGCGCACAGCGGTGCGCAACATTTCGGGCGCGGCGGCCCTTGGCACCGGCGTGACCGGCCAGGGCGCGGCTGTTGCCATCACCGAGGTCGACCAGCAGGTCACCGCCAAGACCAATGGCGGGACGCTGACGGCGCCGACCATCGCGGTGACAGCATCGGCCGGCGACCACGGCAGCGGCCATACGGCGGAATCGATCGGCGCCTCGGGCGCCGGCGGCTATTATCTCGGTGTCGGCGCCGCGGTCGGCAAATCGCGCGTCGACAACACCGTTATCGCCGAACTCGGCTCGCGCACCGATGGCGGCGCGACCGGTTCGACATCCGGCAGCCTCGCCGTCAGCGCGTCGGATACCTCGACGCTCGCCGCCTCCGGCTATGGCCTTGGCGTCGGCCTCGCCGCTGTCGGCCTGTCGCTGGCCTTCACCGAAAAAGCGAGCGCGATCACCGCGGATATCGCCGCGTCGACAACAGTCACCAATTTCGACGGCGTGATGGTCATCGCCAATGCCGCGGGCGGGCTGAACTCCTACACGCTCGCCGGTGCGGGCGGCAGCATCAGCGGCGCCGGCGCGACCTCGACCGCGAATGACGCCGAAACCGTGATCGCGAAGATCGGCGCCGGTTCCTCGATCACCGCCGACGATGCCGGCGTCTTGGTCAGCGCGACGGCAACGCCGAACGTCTCGACGTCGGCCATCGGTGTTGCCGTTGGCAATATCAGCATCGGCGCTTCGGTCGCCGAGTCGACCGTCACCACGCACGTCACCGCGAGTGTCGATGACAACGCCACCATTGCCGGCGGTCCGCTCACGATCGCCGCAGCGGCCTTGGTGCCGACCTCCGGCCATTCGGCCAACGCCTTCGCGGTCGGCAGCGGCGGCGGCATGATGCTCGGCCTGCAGGCGTCCTATGCGCAGGCGGCCAACAGCTCCTACGTGACGGCCTACGGTGGGAAGAACCTGCATCTGCCGACGGCCAACGTCACCATCGCCGCCGAGAACGACACCAACCAGCTCGCGGCGGCAACCGGCGTCTCGGCCGCCTATTACGCCGCCGGCGCCACCGTCGCGGAGACGTCGTCTTTCACGCGCACCAACGCTTATCTCGACACCGGCGCGGTCATGACCGACTCCAGCAATCATGGGGTGCTGGCGATCACCGCGACCGGTAGCGACAGCAACACGGCCAACGCCACCGCCGGTTCGGGCGGTTTCGTCGCCGGTGCGGCGGCGATTGCGAGCACCAGCGCCGACAACACGACCGTCGCGGAACTGCGCGGCGACGCCAACGCCACGGCGCGCGACACGCTTTACTTCGGCGGCCTCGGCATCAACGCCCAGCACTCCGCGACCTATGCGGCCAATGGCGACGCCTATCAGGCGTCGGCGGTGGGCGCGAGTGGCGGCAGTGCCACCAACGATGTCCTTTCGAACGTGACCGCGAACGTTGGCCCCAACCTCGAGGTCAACTCGGCCGGCGGCAATATGAACGTGATCTCGGCCGACTCGGTCAATCAGACGAGCGGCGGCTCGCGTGCGGGCTCCGGCGGCATTCTGGCCGGCGCGGCGACCTTGAGCCAAGCGACGGTGACGCAGAACGTCACGTCCAATATCGGCAGCAACACGATCCTCAGTCTCAACGACGATCCGTCGACCTCGACCGCGCTGATCAACATCGAGGCCTATAACTTCCTCGACACGACCGACACCGTGAACATGACGGTCGGCTCCATATTCGCCGGGGGCGGCGCCTATTCCAACATGAACGCGACGGCGACGAATGCCGTCAACATCGCCGACAACGCTCATCTCTTCAGCGCCGGCAACATCGCTATCGGCACGGCCGCGGTCATGACCGCGCGCAACAACGCCAACGGCAGCTTCTACGGTCTGGTCTCTGGCGGTTCGGTGACCACCGACTCGGTTCTGAACGCCTACCAGACCGTCACGGTCGGCCGAGCGGTCATCGAGGGCTGGGGTCTGATCAACATCTACGCCGGGCAGAGCGGCGACGGCAGCTATACGACCGCCATCAAGGCGAACGGCACGACGACCGTCTACAACAACACCGTCTCTTCCATCATCTCCGATACAGTGCCGCATTGGGGCGCCGCGACCGCGAACAGCTATACGACCTTGACGCTGGGGACGGGCTCGCAAGTACTCGGCGCCAACAACGTCTCCCTGGGCGCCACGTCGGGTCAGACCGCGGCTAACGGCCAGGGCTCGCTCTACAGCCCGTTCCTCGAGATATTCAGCTCGGTCGCCCGCGATAATCGCGGGCGGACACCGATCACCAGCGGCGACGTGATCCTCAACGGCCTCGTCGCGGCGGGCATCCATAATCAGCAGATCATTACGATCGACTACGACGGTAACGTCTCGTACTCGTCGGGCGGCTCGCCTTGCGATCTGGCGACGGTGAACTGCGACATATCGCTGGTTCAGGTCTCCGGCACCAACCAGTTCAATCCGATCATGAGCTGGAACAACCAGACCATCCAATACGCGGTCCTGGCCGGCTTCAATCCAAAGCAGGACGTGATCAATCAGATCGCGAACCTGAGCGGTCTTACGGCGGCGCAGGTTTCCGCCGCGGTTGCCGCCAATCAGAACATTACCGCGCAGAATGACGACGCGGACGGCACCAAACAGCGGCAGATCGATACGTATATCCAGCAACTGCCGTACATGACCGATCAGAACGGGTCGGCGTATGCCTTCAGCAACATTCTCGCTTCGGCGGGTAACGTCTCGATCCTGGCGAGCCGCATCACCGGCAATATCGTCAATGGCGTCACGCCCTCGGTCGTCGCGCGCGACTCCGCGTTGATCAGCATCGACAATCAGGGCACCAACTTCCTGTTTACCTCGGCGCTGACGATCAGCGGCGTGACCGGGGGGCGTATCAACTTCCTCGGCGCAGCCCAGGACCGTGACATCCAGGCGGATGCGACGCACGGCGTCACCCTGACGCGCGATCTGGCCAATCTGTCGCCGACCATCACGCTCGCCTCGAGTTGGAGCGCGATGAACGACAACCGGCAGCCGGTCGATCGCGCCGGCCACGTGCTGGTTACGACGCCCGACATCTACCTCGGTGGCCTTGTCACCAACGTCAACGGCGTACTGAGCGTCACCAACGCGCTCGGCAACGTGCTGATCACGCGTGATATCCGCGCCGGCACGGTGGTGATGAATGTGCCGGAAGGCCTCATTGGCGGTAATCTCGGCGCCAACAGCGTCTACAATTCGAATTTCGACGTCGCCTCACAGTGGAGCGGCGTCGAGTATCGTCCGACCGACGTGCTGACCGCGGTCTATGCGGCGGCGACGTATCTCGGCATCTATGGTGCCGGTGACGGGGCTATCGCGATTGGCGGTCAGTGGGACAAGCATCCCTACTATTGGTATGGCAACAACGTCGGCGACCATAATCCGACTCAGGAGAACGTCTACGTAAATTGCGCACGGACCGGCTGCGACCCGAGCACCGTCTTCACCGCGCGCATGCTGGCGGCCTATTACGATAGCCAGTCGCTTTATTCCTGGATCTTCCTGCCGGTCGGCGAGGGCGTGACGCCGAGCGCGGGCGGTACCGCCGCATCGTGGGTCCGCAACCAGTACAACGGTCAAGCCTATTCGGGCGACAGCGGACCGTTCAACTACGCGACCGGCGGCAACTTCTTCCAGGTCATCCAGATCCAGAATCAGGTGGTCAACGGCGTTCAGGCCGATGCCGCGAACAACACGTCGACGTCGACCATCCGCGCCGGCAAGGCGCTGATCCTGTCGGCGGCGGCGATCAACATCAATGGCACCATCGAGGTCGGCCAGAGCAGCAATTACTCGGTCAATATCGGCGACCAGGCAAAGGCCCTGATCCAGGATATCAAGGATCACGCGGACCGGCTTGCGGCGGCGCAGAGAGACGCCGCGGCGGGCCGGTACGTCGACCTGACCGACTACGTCACGACCGTCAACGGCTCCGACGTGAAGGTGACGGCATCGTACAATGCGCTGACCGACCAGATCGTGCTCAGCCCGGTGGTGCAGGGCACGGGCGGTTACGTCTATCTGAACGGCAAAATCCTGAGCACGTCGACCAGCGGCCAGTCGCAGGGCAATATCGTCGTCCACGGCGGCGCCGGCACCGTGACCGTCAACAACACCACGGACACGGCGCTCGTCACCAACGTCATCAACACCGGCGTCAGCGCCGCGAGCGTGGTGGAGATCGTAGACCGGGCGAAGAATCAGACGACCTGGTACGTCTATAACGCGGGCGCGCCGGCCAACCAGCAGGTGACGACGTACACGACGAACAGCGTCTCGGCCTCCAGCTACGCCAACCTGACCGGCACGACCTCGGCGAACGCCAATCTTTGGTATCAGCCAGCCGATCAGCTCTATCAGTGGACCGACACCGCAAGTCTGTCGCGCGCCTCGACCAGCGATATGACCGTGTTCGGTTGGAATTTCGACAACATAGCTTCGGCTAACTCGTCGGTCTATCCCTACGTGCGTTCGGCGCCGCAGGTGGTTTACGGGACGCAAAGCTCCAACTTCCAGGAAACGGTCAGCGCGACGGGCTCCTATACGCAGTACGTGACCGGTACCGGCGACCGGTGCTGCGGCACCGACTTCCGCGGCGACTGGTACCGGGAGCGCTTCGAGCACCTGACGCTGACGATGACGAACAGCGTCAAAGCGAACTACGCGATCGGCGTCAGCTTTACCGGCGGTGGCACGAGCAACATCAGCATCAATTCGAACGCGACGGTTGTGATCAATGACTCGATCAACAACCTGCAGGGCGCGACCACCATCAACACGACGGGCGCCAACTCGGCCATCGTCGCCGGAGCGTCGGCGTTCGTCTCGGGTACATCGGTTGCGCTGAACGGCGAGGGCGGTGTCGGCTCGAGTACCAATCCCATCCCGATCGCCACCTTTGGCGGCACGTTCTCGGCGACGTCGATCGATCGCGATATCGCGGTGACGGCGACCGGCGGCTTGAATGTGGTGCAGGTCAAGGCCAACCCGCGCAACGGCGGCTCTTCGCAGGGGAACGTCTACATAGCGGCGACGGGCGACATCACGTCGGTGTCTCCGTATAACCCGGCAAGCCCGATCATCGTTGGCAAGTCGATCGAGATCGATAGCTCGGGCGGCGCCATCGGCGCGCGGTCCGGTGTTGACAGCCAGGGCCATGCGATCCTGACCGACATCAATCCGATCGTTATCCAGGCGCAGGCGACTTTGTTGTCGAACGGCACCTATGACGGAGGTTTGCTGAACAGCTTCTCCGAGAACGGCACTTACATCATCCAGTCCTCCGGCGACCTGCGCATCGGCGAGGTGTCGTCGCACGGGGCGGTGCTGCTCGCAGCCTGGGGCGCGGACGGCCGCACCGCCAGCATCCTCAACGGCACGAAGAGCGACGGCATGACCGCCGAGCAGAACGCTTATCTGCAGAGCGTGTGGCAGAACCTCAATCTGCAGGGCGATGGCTCCGGCGTGCCGGCGTCGGTGACCGCCTACCAGCAGATGATCAATGCCGCCTACAACGAGTACTGGCAGCTCCAAAACATCATCAATACCGACGGCAGCATCAGCGCGCTCGGCGCGCAGATGATCGCGACGCAACTCGCCGCCAAGCTGAACAAGACCGTGGCGGAGATCACCACGGATCAGATCCAGGCTGAAGTGACGTTGCGTCTGGCGAAGGACAAGTATCTGCTCGGCATCACCGCCGCAGAGGTCGCCGCCAATCTCCACATCGACGTCAGCCAGGTCACCGCGGCGCAGGTGGCCGCGGCGTTGCCGCTGTCGTCCGACGGGACGCGGATGACGCTGGACCAGCTGTTCGGCACCACTTCGGGCACGACCAGCCAGTTCCAGTGGGCGGTTGCGACGACGCAGTTGACCGACGCGCTCACGCCGACGGGCTACAACTCCTCGTTCAGGTACACGCTGCCGACGACGTCGGCGCTCTATGCCAGCCTCGCCACCGGCTCGCAGTGGTCGCTCGACCAACTCACCTACACGGTGAGCCCCGGCGCCAACCCGGAGAACGGCATTCCGGCGCCGGCGCTCGACGCGTCGCAGCCCAATGTCAGCGGCCGCCAGGTCATGCTCTACGCGCGTAACGGCAACATCGGCAGTCTGGCGACGCCGGCGACCTTCACGTTCCGCAGCGACGACGCTTCCAACCTGACGGACGCGCAGAAGACGCTGCTCGCATCCGCCGGTCCCGGCCAGCTCACGGTGACGACGACCGATGTGCCCGGCACCAACGGTCAAGTGAAGCAATACACCGTCAGCATCGCGCAGCAGAGCCTCCTCGTGGTCGATCCGCTCGGCCCGGTTTCGGCCAACGCGCAGTCGCAGGTCTATCTGGGCAGCGCGTCGGACCTGAAGCTCGGCGGCATTCCGCTGTCCGCTTACGGACCGGTGACGCAGGCCTATTCGGCGGGCGTGTACACCGCCCAGCCGGGCGAGGTGGTGTTGCACGCGGTTGGCAGCATCCTCGGCGGCGTCGCCAGCCAGGTCGCCATTTCCGGCAACGTCGCGCGCCTGACGCTGATCGCCGACCACGGCAGCATCGGCCAGGTCGGCGATCCGACGAACAATCC
Source organism: Pseudolabrys taiwanensis (assembly GCF_003367395.1). Taxonomy (NCBI): domain Bacteria; kingdom Pseudomonadati; phylum Pseudomonadota; class Alphaproteobacteria; order Hyphomicrobiales; family Xanthobacteraceae; genus Pseudolabrys; species Pseudolabrys taiwanensis. The sequence continues at coordinate 447,982 of NZ_CP031417.1, forward strand.
GAACGCATTATGGCTGGCGCTCAGCAACCCGAACGGCATGGTCGATCAGGCCGACGCGGCCAAGGGCATCTATCTGCGCCAGACCACGGGCGACCTGATCCTCGGCAACATCAACGCCGGCAGCGGCACGGACGGCGTGCTGCAGCTTTCGGCGACCGGCGATATCTACGCGGAGTCGCAGTTCACCGACCGCAGCGCGGTGCACATCGTCGCGACGACGTTCGATGTGCGCGCCGGCGGCGACATCGGCTTCAACGGCACGTCCTTCCAGCCGCTGCAGGTGAAGATCTCCGGCGCCATCACCGGCTCGGCGGGCGGCAAGATCAGCCTCCTCAGCCCGACCAGCAGCATGACGATCGGCGTGTTGAGCGCGCTGGGCGCCCTGACGCTCGACACCGATGTCGGCAATATCACCATCAACGGCAATGTGGGCGCCGGCGGACTGCTTACGCTGATCGCCAACGGCGGCATCACCATCGCGGCCGGCACGGCAGACGCGCCGACAACGGTGAGCAGCGGTGCCAACGGCGTCACCATCATCTCCGCGACCCTGTCGATGGGGAGCTACACCGACATCAACGCCGCGGGCCTGATCTCGGTGACCACGACGGGCGACGCCATCGTCGGCCGCCTGACCTCGTCGCTCGCCTTTGTCGGCACCGGCGGCGACGCCATTGTCGTGACGGCGGGCGGCGTGACCGACGCCAACATCTTCAGCAACGGCGACGGGCGTGCGAACTTTGTCGCCACGGGTGCCGGTGCCCGGCTATCGCTGACGGGTAGCAACAGCATCGGCACGGCGTCGCAGCGCGTGACGGTGAGCGCGCAGGCCCTTGCCGCGACCGCGGCCAATGGCAGCATCTATCTCGTCGCCAGTCCGGGCATGCACGCGACGTTGTTGTCGGCGGTCAAGGGCACCGTCGATCTCACCGGCGCGGGCAGCTATACGCTAGACAGCGTTCTGGCTAGCACCGATGCCGATGCGACGGGCCACTTCATCGCGCAAACGACCGGCCCAGGCACGCTGACCGTCGGGACCGCGACCGGCCGCGGCACGCTGCAGCTCCTGGCTGCGGACAGCGTCAGCTTCGGCAGCCTCACCAGCCTTGCTCTCGCGGGCGATCCCGCCGACGTCATCGTGACGACCGCTACGGGCGCGATCCTGGGCGGTTCGATCACGGCCGCAGGCGGCGTCACCCTGACGGCCGGTGCGACCCTGGCGGCTGACTCGCCGCTTGTCGGCAACGCGAAGATCACCGGCACCGGGACGATCACGTCGTCGACGCTGATCGCCCTCAACGGGCGTGGCGACATCGATTGGGAAACGCTCAACGCCGCGACCACCATCGACGTGGCGTCCACTGACGGCGGCGCAAGGGTCGGCACGGCGACCACGGTTGGCACGATCACGATGCAGGGCAAGCAGGACGTCGCCTTCGATCAACTGACCAACACGGCCGCGCCCGGCCAGGGCGACGTGACCCTGACGTCCTATAGCGGCTCGATCGTCGGCGGATCGATCACCTCCAACGGTTCCGTCTCGCTGATCGCTGAAGGCTCGATCACCGCGACCGGCGCGGCCGGAGACGGCGGTGAGCTGAACTGGTCCGTGCTCCGCGCCGGCGGCAGCATGTTCGTGCGCTCGCTCGGCGCCGCCGTCACCGTCGACGTCGTCGAAAGCGGCGGCAGCCTGACGCTGTGGGCCAAGTACGACGTCACCTTTAGGCAGGTGAAGACGACCGGCACCAACAGCGACATCGTTCTGCGGTCGGATGAGGGAGCGATCATCGCGCTCGGAACCGGCCTGGTGAACGTGGACGCCAGCGGCTCGGTGACGATGAATGCCGCAACGACCATCACCGGCGCCGAAGTCAGGGCGGGCGGCTCGGTCGAGATGACCGCCGCCAACGGTCAAATCCGCTGGAATGCCGTCACGGCCGGGACGACCGTGGACGTGCGCTCGTCCGCAAACGCCGTCGACATCGCGACGATCACGAGCGGCGGGGCGCAGACCCTTTGGGCCAAGAACGATGTCACATTCACGCAGCTGACCGCCACGGACGGCGGTGCCGACATCACGTCGGACACGGGTGCGATCGTGGGCGGCACGGTCAGTCTGGCCGGCGCCACGCGCATGGCCGCCAAGACGACGATCTCGGGCACCACCGCCACATCCACCGCCGGCGCCATGGAAATGATCGCCGAGGAGATGATCACCTGGAACGCCGTGGAAGCGACGGGCGGCAGCCTGACCATCACCTCGACCCGCGAGACGATCGATATCCCGAGCCTGACCAGCGGCGGCAAGATGACGATCGATGTCGCCCAGGACATGGCGATCACCGAGATTACGACCACGGGCATCACCAATGATGCCGGCGACGTCGAGGTAACGTCGCATACCGGGCGGATCACCGGCGGCACCATTGCCGCGAACGGCGGCGTGACGCTCACCGCGCCGGTATCGATCACCGGCGTATCGGCCACGGGTGCAACTGGCGCTATCGCCATGAACACCAGTGGTCTCATCGACTGGACGACGCTCAGCGCCGGCACCACCATCGGCCTGCGCTCGACGGCGGACGCGGTGAACATCGGGACGGCAACTTCGGGCGGCACGCAGTCCATCCGCGCGGCGCAGGATGTGACCTTCACGACTCTCACCACAACGGGCATCACGGGCGACGACGGCGATATCGGCGTCACGTCGGACACCGGCGCCATCGCCGGGACGACCGTCGCGGCCAATGGTTCGGCGCGGCTGGCGGCCGCGGCCAGCAGCACCGGCACGGCGATAACCGCGACGCGCGGGCTCATAAATCTGACCGCGGGCGGGCTCGTCGACTGGACGACCTTGAGCGCGGGCACCACCACCAACGTGCTGTCGTCGAACGACGCCGTGCATCTCGGCACGGCGACGAGCGGCGGCACACTGTCGATCCTCGCCGCGCGGGATGTGACATTCGATGAACTGACGACCACGGGCTTGCCCCACGATGTGGGCGACGTGAGCGTGACGTCCAACCTCGGTGCCGTTCAGGGGACGACTGTAGCCGCGAACGGCTCGGCGACGGTGATCGCGGCGCTGACCAACAAGGGTACGGACATCACCGCCACCAATGGTTCGGTGAGCCTGGTGGCCGGTGGTCTCATCGACTGGTCGTCGCTGAGCGCCGGCACCAGCATCGATGTGCGTTCGAGCGGCGATGCTGTGAATTTCAGCACCGCAACGAGCGGCGGAACGCAGACCATCCGCGCGGCGCGCAATGTCACCTTCGATCAGATCACGACGAGCGGCATTACGGGCGACGTCGGCGACGTGTCGGTCACCGCCGACGCCGGCTTCATCCAGGGCACGACCGTTGCCGCGAACGGTTCCGCCACGCTGAACGCGGCGACGACGAACAAAGGTAGGACGCTGACGGCCAGCACTGGCTCAATCAACCTGTCCGGCGCGGGCCTGATCGACTGGGCCACGCTGAATGCGGGCACCGCGATCAATGTCCGATCGGCCACGGACTCCGTGAATCTCGGCACCGCCACCAGCGGCGGCACGCAGACCATCCGCGCTGCCCGGAACGTCACATTCGGTCAACTCGCGGCCAACGGCATCACCGGCGATGTCGGCAGCATCTTTGTCACAGCGGACGCGGGTGCAATCCACGGCACGACCCTGACGGCGCACGGCTCCGCTACCGTGACGGCCGCGACAGACAATATCGGCGATGCGCTGACGGCGGCGACCGGCGATGCCATCTTGCGCGCCGGCGGCCTTCTCCAATGGAACACGGTCGGGGCGGCGAAGACTGTCGTCGCGGAATCGGCCGGCAGCTCCATTCAGCTCGGTACAGTGGCGAGTGGCGGCAGCCAGTCGCTGCGCGCGTGGACCGATATCGTCTTCAACCGGCTGACGACGGCCGGTACCGCGGCGGATCTCGGCGACGTCACGCTCCAAGCCGTCAATGGCCAGGTGCGGGGTGCCGAACTCCTGGCTAACGGCAATGTTGACATTGCCGCGAGCACGCATGTTGCGCTCGGCACGGTGCAAGGCAACGCGGCCTCCCTGCGTACGCCCCAGGACATCACGGTGGCGCAACTGAATGTCTATCGCTCGATCACCTTGCAGGCGGACACGATGAATGTCGTCGCCAAGCAGTTACCGTCACTGCCGCCCGTACCGCTGTATGTGACCGTCTCGGGTTTCAACGGCGGTGTCGCAACTTTCGCGAACCTCAACATCGATCCGCCGCAGGTGATCGTCGACCAGTACCATGTCGTCGACTCGGTTCTCGTCGTCGACTCGCCAAACCTGACGATCTTGGACGGCTACGTGCCGGGTCAGCTCGCGCTCACGACCCCGGCCGGCGATATCCTGCTCAATAACCGAACGCCGGCGCCGACGGGCGGCGTCAATCTCCAGCTCTACCAGGCGGACGGCGTGTTCTCGATGCAGCAGATCGGCAATGCGAATTACAGCAACACCTACGTCGTCTGGTACGACACGGTGGTCGCGTCGCACATCACGCGCAACGTCACCGACACAACGGGTGGCACGAGTTTCGTGCGCGACTCCCTGCAGGACATGCGCAACAACGGCGCCTTCGATCCGCTCTATACGGAAAAGAGCGGTCTCGCGACCCTCTATCTGCTGGGCCCGCAAGGGCTCGGCTTGCGAGACCGCATCGTGGTGCCGGTCGAAGTGCTGGGCGATGGGCCGGCCGTTAACCTAGACGGCATGTTCGAAAGAAAAAGGCCGGCGTCCAAGCGGAATCGCGCGAACTCGCGTAGTACAGAACTGGGGAAGAGCAGTGGCGTTCGTGTCGCCAGCGGCTCTCGGTAGACATGCGATAGCGGCTGGCTTGTGTGAAAAAAAATACTAGTCTGACAGGGCGGCTGACCGCGTGCCTGACGATGGTGACGACGCTGATGGCGTCATCGCTGGCGCACGCCCAGTTGCTGCCTTCGATCAACCCTGGTGTGATTGAAAGGGACATCGAGCGACAGCGTGAGCGTATCGAACAGCAACAGCAGCCGCCGCGCCAGCAAGGACCGGCGGTGGTCGGGCCGCAACGTCCGCCACCGATCGTGATTCCCGGCGGCGGGCCGCGCTTTCTTTTGCGCCGCGTCGAGTTCGACACATCGAAATTCATCTCGGCCGATGAACTTGCCGCCATTGCTTCGAAATACGTCGGCAAACAAGTCGGCGTTGCCGACCTGCTGGCGATGGTCGCCGAGATCAATCAGATCTACGCCCAGCGGGGAATCGTCACCGGCATCGCGACGCTGCCGCCGCAGACGGCGACCAGCGGCGTCATCAAGATCAAGCTGACCGAGGGGCGACTGCAGAAAACCACGGTCGAAGGAAACCGCCAGACGTCGGCCGATTACATTCTCTGGCAGGTAAAGCCGCCCGCGGGCGAAGTGCTCGACGTGCCGAAGCTGACGAACGACGTCACGCGGTTCAACCGCACGAACGACGTGCAGATCAGGGCATTACTGCAGCCGGGAACCGATTTCGGTCTCACCGATCTGCAGTTGGCGGTGACGGAGCCGGCGCGCAACACCCTTCAGATATTCGGCGACAACCAGGGTGTGCAAACGACCGGCCGCAATCAGCTCGGTTTGTACTACAAGCTGCACGGCATGCTCGGCATCGACGATCGTCTGACGTTCTACGGCGTCAAGTCACAAGGCAACATGAACGGCAATATCGCTTACAACGTGCCGTTCAATCCGTGGGGCGGCCGTATCGGCGGCAGCTACACGCAAGGCCGCATCAAGATCATCCAGGGGCCGTTCGAAACGCTCGATGTTACGGGACGCTCCAATCAGGCGAGCGTCAACGTCGCGCAGCCGGTTTTTGTCAATCCGAACTGGTTCGTGCAAACGACCGGCGCCTACGCCTACGGCAATTCGGAGAGCGACTTTGCGAAAGTCACCGTGACGGGCGACCGATACAGCAAGGTGACGGGCGGCCTGTCGATCAACTATGCCGGCGAGGGCTACGGCGTGACGTTCTCGCCGCTGTACAACGACATCAACTGGCACGACAAGATTCTGGGCGGCGAGCGCAGCTTCAACACGTTGACCGCATCGCTCAACGGCACGGTACGGTTGCCGGAGCAATTCTATCTGCTCGGGATCGGCAGCGGTCAGTACACCGCGGAGAAGTTGATCCCCGGCGATCAATTGTTCTCCGTCGGCGGGCCGACCAGCGTGCGCGGCTTTCCGACGAACACCGCCTCCGGCGACAGCGGCTATTACTTCAATGCCGAGCTGCATCGGGACATGTCGGAATTCATCCCGGGTTTCGACGTTTTCGCGTTCCTCGATAGCGGCGCGGTGTTCTCGACGGCGCCGTCGCGCGTGCAACTCGACTCGTCCGGCATCGGCGCGTCTTGGACGCCGTTTCCGGCGCTTACCATCGAGGCGAGTGTCGGCGTTCCCTGGCACACTGTGGTGCCCAATCAGAATCGCTACGAGGTCTATGGCCGCATCAGCTTGAGACCGCTGGCGCTGCTGAATCTGAACTGAACTTTCCGATCCAACTGAACGAGAGACAGGAGTGTAAAGATGAGTGACATGTTTCGCCGACTGGCAATGTCGGGCGCGATGGCTGTGGCGATCGTTGCCGCTGCGCAATCGCCGGCGTTGAGCCAGAAGAGAGAAGCGCCTGCGGCGCCGGCTGGGGCGTCGAACGTCGTTGCCGCGCAGCAGGCCAACGTCGACGGGTTCCGCTCGGCGCGCTTCGGCATGAGCGAGGCCGAGGTGAAGTCGGCCATCATGAAGGATTTCGGCCTCAAGGCCGACGCCATTCGCGAGCAGGCCAATCCCGGTGAGCGCACCAAGGTGCTGATCGCCAAGGTTCCGGAGCTGTTGCCTGGCGGGGGCGTGGCCGAGGCATCCTACGTGATCGGCTATCAGAGCAAGAAGCTCATTCAGGTTTCGATTTCCTGGTCGAAGGGGATAGACGACAAGATGACCCCGGAGCAGCTGTTCTCGAACTCGAGCGTGTTGCGGTCGCACTTCATGGGCGAGGGCTTCAAGCCCGATACCGTTGCGACCAATATGCCGATCAACGGCGGTCTCCTGATGTTTCGCGGCAGCGATGCCAAGGACCGTACGGTGATGATGATCCTTCAGGGTACATTGGCGCCCGGGGAGAACAATCAGCGGGTGCTGACGCCCACGACGCTGCTCCTGTTCTACATCGCCGATGCCAAGGCGCCGGATGTGTACCGGTTGCCGGCTGGCTCGTTCTAAAATGAGGGGGCGCGCCGGCTACCGGCGTAATGCCTGCTCATGTGAGGCGTGCGCGCGGGTATTCCCGTGCGTACGCCTCTTTCGTTGGCGGAGCCCGGACGACACTGGCCCGTCACTGCGGGAACGTGATCGGCGGGCTTACAAGGACCCTGCGGGGCAGGGAACCTGCGGACGGTCAGAGCATTGTGGTGACGGACCACGGCTGTATCAGCGCCGGTATGACATTCCGTCGAGCGCCTTTGGGTGGAGACCCCACGAAGAGCGTGCCGCCGTTGAACTGGCGGCGCGGCTTTCTTCGTCTGTGGATTCTGGCATCGATCGCCTGGCTGCTCGGCTGGAGCATCTATCTGGGGATTTCCGCCTTCCGTCATGGCTGGAATGACTCCAGCGATCTCTTCGCCGTTGCGCTCATCTTGATCGGGCCACCGCTGGCATTGCTTGCATTCGGATTTGCGGCGGCTTGGGCCTTCAGGGGCTTCGCGCCCGATCGAACGCCGCTGGAGTGAGCCGCGGCCTAGCGATGAGTTATCCCGATGGAACTCACGTGCCGCACTAGACACGCTTGATCTGTCGCAATACAGCGTCACCGCAAATCAGCAATGCAGCTTCTCGCGAGGGAAGCCGAGGCGGCCTCAGCCCATCGGGTTGGGGCCGCCGTTTTTTGGGAAATGCCATGCTTGGAATGTCGACGCTGACCAATAAGTGCCCCGTGTGTGGCGACGCGATGAAGCGCGTGCCGACCGACGGCCGATCGGTGACATTCCGCTGCACGGCATGTTGCGTCGAGGTGGCGAAGGCGCCCGCGCGCGACAACCAGCGTCGCATGTTGCCGGTACGCGAACGGTGCGGCACACGGTTGCCGGGCTGAAGCGCCGGCGGACGTCTATTGGCGCGTGCGCTGCTCCACCAAAGTCGCCAGCATAAGCGAGCCGCGCGGAATAAGCGCGTCGTCGAAGATGTAGTGGGCGTTATGGAGGGCCGGCCCCTCCGTCTGACCGAGCAGAAAGTAGGCGCCGGGCACCACTTTGAGCATGTCGGCGAAATCTTCGCTCGTCAGGCGGAGCGGTGCGTTGGCATCGATTTTGTCGTCGCCGAAGAGGCCGGCTGCGATCGTCGCTGCCGCCACGGTGTGCGGCGCCGAGTTTTCCAGCACGGAGAACACCGGCCGGATCGCGAGGTCGATGTTCGCGTTGAAGCTGGTGGCCAGCCCGGTGCAAATGTCGCGCATCCGCGAGGCGACCAAAGCCCGCGTCTCGGCCTCAAAGGTGCGCACCGTGCCGGCCAGTTCGGCGGTGTGCGGAATGACATTGTGCGCGTTGCCTGCCTGGAACTTGGTGATCGATACGACGGCGGAATGCAGCGGATCGACGTTGCGGCTGACGATCGTTTGAAGCGCTTGGACGAGCGCGACGCCGACGGCGACCGGATCGACGGCGCGGTGCGGCTCTGCCGCGTGGGCCCCGCGGCCGCGGATCGTAATATCGATGAAGTCGGCCGCGGCCATGGCGGCGCCCGGTCTCGACGTCATCGTGCCGAACGGTCCGGTCGGATCGTTGTGGGCGGCATAGATCTCATCGCAGGGAAAGCGCGCGAACAGGCCGTCTGCGATCATCGCGCGCGCGCCGCCGAGTCCTTCTTCGGCCGGCTGAAAGATGAAGACGGCTGTGCCGGGGAAATCACGCATCTCGGCCAGGTACCGCGCAGCGCCGAGCAGCATCGCCATGTGGCCGTCGTGACCGCAACCGTGAAACACGCCGGGGTTTCTGGAGCGATAGGGCAGGTTGGTCGCCTCCTCGATGGGAAGCGCATCCATTTCGGCGCGCAGGCCGATCCGTCGTCCGGCGCCGCCTTGTCCAGCGAGGACGCCGACGACACCCGTTCCACCGATGTTGCGGTGGACCTCTATGCCCCAGGCCGCAAGTTGGCGCGCAATGATGTCGGAGGTGCGCGTTTCCTGAAAGCCGAGCTCGGGATGCTGGTGGAGATCGTGCCGGATGCGGACGAGGTCGTCGCGGTAGCTGTTGATCTTTTCGAGGTTCGCCATGCGCCTGCTCCCGTCAAGCGCCCGGCGCGAAATGCGTCTTCCAATGCTCGGCGATATCGATGCCGCGGCAGAACCAGACGCCCGGCCGCTGCTTCATGTAGTCGAGAAGCCGCGTCAGGCCGATGCTGCGCCCGGGCCGACCGATCAGGCGATCATGGAGACCGATCGAAAGCAGCTTCGGCGAGCCGTTCTCGCCCTCGCGATAGAGCACGTCGAATGCGTCGCGCATGTAATGGAAGAAATCGTCGCCGGTCGAAAAGCCGGTATTCTCGTTGAAGCGATTGTCGTTGGTCTCGTAGGAGTACGGGATGACGAGGTGCGGCTTGCCATTGACCTCGAGCCAATAGGGCAACTCGTCATTAAGCGCGTCACGGTCGTACTCGAAGCCCGCTGCGGCGATGATGCCGCGCGTGTTCGGCCCCGGTCGGCCCGTCATCCAGCCGCGCGGGCGGACGCCGCATAGTTCCGTCAGGATGTCGAGCGCTTTTTGCGCGTGTGCGCGCTCGGTTTCGGCATCGACCGCGCCGTAATCGATCCACCGGTAGCCGTGGCTGACCATCTCGTGGCCGTTCTCGACAAAGGCGCGCGCCAGCCCCGGGTTCTGCTCCAACCCGCGGGCGACCCCCAGCACGCTCATCGGTACGCCGAATTCGCGCATGATCTCGAGCACGCGCCACGAGCCGCGGCGGCTGCCGAATTCGAACACCGATTCCACCAGCGGTACGCGCCGGCCAGTGAACGCCGGCACGCCGATATCGTTGAGCATGCCTTCGGACACGGCGTCGCCGTTGTACAGACTCGACTCGCCGCCGCCTTCGACGTTGAGATTGAAGTTCACCGCGATCACCGCCCCGCCGGGCCATTTCGGATCGGGCAACTTGTCGCCATAGCCGACCAGGTCGCGCGAATGCATCGGATCCGGCTTGAGCTGCGTCATGAGGCAGGGCCCTCCGGCGGCGTGAGCGGTGCGGTGCAGGGGTCGTATTGGTAAAACCAGTCGGTGTCCGTCGGACCCCGCATCCAGCTGTTCTCCCACGAGATCCGCTGCACGTGGCCGACGCGGTCGAGGCGGACGTGCTGATAGACCGCGAAGGCCTCCTCGGCCGAGTCGTAGGTCGCGAGACAGCGACTGAGGATCGCGCCGTCCTCGATGGCCATGGCGCCGCCGGCGCCCATATAAGGCGGCACCGGGTGACAGGCGTCGCCGAGCAGAGCGATACGGCCTTTGACCCATGTGTCGTTGCGTGGCCGATCGAAGATCGGCCATAGCGTCACATCCGTCGGCGCCTGGATGACTTTCTGCAGATCGTCGTGAAAGCCGGCAAAGGCCTCCTGCAGGAAGGCGCGCGAACTCGGGAGAAACGACAGGTCGCTGTCCCAACGCTCCCACGGAATGACGCCGATGATGTAGACCTCGTCCCGGCGAGACGTCAGGAAATAAGGAAGCAGATGCCGGTCCGGTGCCCACCATTTCGTGCAATCGGGAATGGCAAAGCCGTTGAGCGCCGAGGCCGGGAAGATCGTGCGCAGCGCGGCGGCCTTGAAGAAGCGCAAAGGTTCGGCCCCGAACAGGCTTTCCCGCACCTTCGAGTTCAGGCCGTCGGCGCCGATGACGATATCTGCTTCGACTTTCACCCCGTTCTCGAACACCAGGCGTAACGCGCTGCCCGTCTCCTCGATGGCCGCCAGTTTGTGGTTGAACGCGATTGTGCCCGGCTTCACCCCGCGGTCGAGAATGGCGTGCAGGTCGCCGCGGTGCACGTTGAGGTAGGCGCCGCCATATTTAGCTTCCGTCGCGGCGTCGAAGTCGATGCGATACAGCGTCTCGCCGGTGTCCCAAGCGCGGCTGATGTAGCAGTCGGCCTTGATGCCCGCGGCGACGAGCATGTCCTCGAGGCCGAGCCGCCGCAGCACTTTGGCGACATTCGGGCTGAGGATAATGCCGGCGCCGATGCGCGAGAATGCCGGGGCCTGCTCATAAATACAGGCCTCGAAGCCCTCGCGCTGTAAAAAGGCGGCTACCGTCATGCCGCCGAGTCCCGCGCCGATGACGGCGATCCGCGTCTTCCTGAGCATCCACAAACCGCGTACTGCGTATTAAGATGACTGTGCGCCTCCTATGCGGCGCGCAAACCTGTCATCGACTATCGGCACCGGTGGTGCGGCACGCAACGAGAATGGTTGGCCATGCTGGAACAGAAATTGAAACGGCCCGCTGCCGTTTCGGCATCGATGGGTGAGTTCGAACGCCCATGAGCAATTATCGTGTTCACGCCGCGGCCGTTCACTATTTCGATGCCGTCCGTCACGCGCGTTCGATCCGCGGTGCAGCCGCGCTGCTTAATGTCGCGTCCTCCGCGGTCAACCGCCAGATTCTGAACCTCGAGGCGGGGCTCGGCGCGCAACTGTTCGAGCGGGCGCCGTCCGGGCTCAAATTGACGGCGGCCGGCGAAGTCTTCGCCCGGCACGTCAATACTGTGCTGACCGATACAGAACGGATGCGCGCCGAATTGAACGCTCTAAAAGGCATTCATGCCGGCCACGTCGAAATCGCGACCATCGAGGGTCTTTGTAACGACATTATTCCGGACGCGCTGGCATTGATGCGGGCCAAACATCCGCGGGTGACGACGCGGGTGTCGATTCTGCGGACCGAGGAAATTCCCGAAGCCGTGCTCAATGGCGATGCGCATCTCGGCCTCGGTTTTCATGTCGAGCGTCGGGCCGGCCTGCGGCAAATCGCAGTCGGCAGCTTTCTGATCGGCGCGGTTGTCGCCGCCGACTCGCCGTTTGCCTCGGCGCAAAGCCTATCGGTATATCAATTGGCGAATGCAAATCTGATCGTGCCGGCCGGCAACTTCGCCCTCCGTGCGCAACTGGCACCCTTGCTTTCGGAAACGGACCGCGCGGCGCGGCCCCTCGTCGAGTCCGGATCGATCGAATTGATGAAGCAACTCGCGCTGGCGGGCGCCGGCGTCGCGTTCCTGACCAGGGTTTCGCTCGCCGCGGAGCTGCGGTCCGGTCGGCTCCGGCATGTGCCGCTCGTGCACCGCGACAAGCCCATTTACAGCGAGCTCGGGCTATACGCGCGTAAGGCCTCGACCTTGCCTGTCGCGGCGGACGCCTTCGCGCAGCATCTCGCGGAGATCATGACGCGCCGGCAGGCCGAGGAGCGGAAGGACGTCGCGTCTTGATAGGCGCAAGTGCGGAACTAGTTCGGACTTTTCTTTCCGTAAACGGCGGTCAGTCGCTCCCGCAGATGCTGCCCGGGCGTTGTCGGCGCGTAGCGGGCCTCGCCATTCACACACGTCGGAAGGCATGCGATGTTGGCGTCCTCGTTCGGATGGTGGAAGAAGACGATCGACTGACGCCGGCTGATCATCGCCTTTTCGCGCGGTGGGTTGATCACGCGATGCACAGTCGATTTCCAACGATCGTTGGTCCAGCGCGCCATCAGATCGCCGATGTTGACGATGTAGCAATTGGGTTCAGGCGGCGCGACGTTGAGCCAGGTTCCGTCGCGTTGCTGCACCTGCAGCCCCCCCGGCTTGTCCTCGGCCAGCAGCAAGGTTAGCGCCCCGAAGTCGGTATGCTCGCTGGCGCGGAACTGCGAGTCGCCCGGCGCTTCTTGCTGCTCCGGATAGTTCACCATCGTCAGCTGCGATATCGGCGCGTCGTTGTACGGTTCGAAATAGTTCTCGGGCAGCGACAGCGCGACGGCCGACAGCATGAGCAGATGGTCGGCGAGGCCCTTCATCGCTTTGTAATAGGCAGTGCAAACCTCGCCCATCTCCGGCAGGGTCGCCGGCCACACATTGGCAGAGAAGAAGCCGCTGGCCGCCTTTCCCGCCGGCAGATCCGGCGGGCCAATGAAGTAGTTTTCTCGCAGGTCGGGTGCGACCGTTTGCCCCGCAGTCTCGCCAAGCTTGCCGGCACCGAGTGCGCGATAGCCGCGGTCGGAGCCCGGCTGTGCAGCGACAGCCTTCTTTTGTTCGACCGGAAGATCGAAAAAGCGCCGCGACGTCTCCGCCATGTCGCCGATAAGCGATGACGGCACGCCGTGGCCGCGCACGAGGAAGAAACCGGTGTTCTCGCAGGTATCGCCCAACAAGGGCGCCGTCGATGACATCGGCTGGGTGAGATCGATGATAGGCAAACTCATCGTGGGCTCCAACTCCCGAGGACGTGCTGTCGGAGTGTCCTCGCGCAGGAAGCTAGAGGCGGCGTCGGAGCCGACGAAGAATATTTTTTAGCTCGGGACGGTGCCGAAGCGGCATCGACCCGCCGGGACGTAGGCCCGCGGCGTTCGAGGTGACCGCTGCTGCCGAAACGGCAACGCGTTGTTCGAAATATTGTGCTGCGGGACGGCCGCGTAATGCCTCTTAATCGCGATGTCGCGGGTCGCATCGCCACGTTGTGGAAGCGTCGCCGCACGCGCAGCGAAAGATGTAACGGCCCCATGGCATAGGATTTGCTTAGCTAACCTTCAGGTCGCGCAGCATCCGTGAGCACGGTCGATCGCTCCGGATCAGAATCCGATGTCGCGCAGAGTCTCCGATACCGCACAGAGTTATTGAGCAGGAGTGCTACCGATGCCGATCTTGAACCGACGTAAAGCGCTCCAAGGCGCGCTCGCCGCCGCCGCGGGCGGCATCGCGCTCCCGTCATTGGACGGCTCGTGGGCGATGGCGCAGGACAAGAGCCTGGTCGCGACGCATTTCGGCGGCCCGTATCAGGTGCTGAAGGACATTATCGCGACGCCCTTCAAGCAAGCGGGTCTCGGCGATGTGACCTACAATGTCGAGTTCTCCGGTGCCGCCATAGGCAAGATGCAGACGCAGAAGGACAGCCCGTCGTTCGACGTCGCGTTGCTGTCGCGGTCGTTCGCCATTCGCGCGCAGAACGCGGGCTTGGTGAGCAAGATCGAGAAAGCGAGCCTCTCGGAAGCCGAACATCTCGTGCCGGACGCCACGCCGGCGGCCGGCTGGGGCGCGGCGATGATCCTCGACACGTTCGATCTTATGGTCGACAAGAACCAGATCAAGACGCCGGTCGAATCCTGGCTCGACCTCTGGAAGCCGGAGTTCGAAGGCAAAATCATGTTGCCGGCCGCGTCAAATCCAGCGACCGTTTTCTTCATCGCTTGCGTGGCGAAAGCTGTCGCCGGCGAGGCCAAATCGCCGAAGGCGATCGATGAGGCCTTTGCGCGCCTCAAGGCGCTGAAGAAGTCCGTGCGCAGCTATTATTCGGACGCGCTGCAGCCCACGCAACTGATCGAGCGCGGCGAAATCGCGACCGCGCCTCAGTTCGGCATCCGCATCGCGAACCAGAGCAAGAAAGTGCCGAATGTCGTCAAGGTGACGCCGAAGGAGGGGGTCGTGGCGATTCCCTACGACCTGTGCATCACGGTCAATTCCACCAAACAGGACCTCGCCCGCACCTACATCAACTTCACCATGCGCAAGGATGTGCAGGCGAATCTCGTGAGCAGCCTTCTCGCGACGCCGGTGCGCAAAGACGTGGACATTGCTCCCGACATCAAGGCGCTTGTGACCACCGAATTCAGCAAGATCTGGTTCGCCGACGAAGAGTTGATGGCGACCAAGCAGAAGGAATGGCTCGACCGCTATATGCGCGAGGTCCAGAGTTGACGCCGACCGCCGAGCCTGCGGAGCTGATGCTCCGGGAGGTGCGAAAATCCTACGACGGATATCTGGCGGTCGATCGTTGCAGCATCAGCCTCGCCAAGGGCGAGATCGTGGCCATTCTCGGCCCGAGCGGCTGTGGAAAGTCGACGCTGCTCAATCTGATCGCGGGGTTCGAGACGCCGGACACCGGCGACGTCATGCTGCGCGGAAAAATCATCAACACGGTCGCGCCCAACCGGCGCAACGTGGCGATGGTGTTTCAGAACTACGCTTTGTTTCCGCACATGACCGTCGCCGGCAACATTGCCTACGGTCTGAAAGCGCGCGGCGTGCCGAAAGCCGAATGGCGCCCGCGCGTCGCCGAGGCGATCGCGTTGCTCAATCTCACCGGCTTCGACGAACGCTATCCGGCACAGCTGTCGGGCGGGCAGCGCCAGCGCGTCGCCGTCGCGCGCGCAATCGTCGTCAATCCGGATATCTTGCTTCTGGACGAGGCGTTCAGCGCGCTCGATCGTAATCTGCGCGATCGGATGCAACTCGAGCTGTCGCTGCTCCTGCGCCGCCTTGCCGTCACCACCATCATCGTCACGCACGATCAGCACGAGGCTTTCGCGCTCGCGGACCGGATCGCGATCATGAAGGAAGGGCGGATCGTGCAGATCGGTCCCCCGAAGGACGTCTATCACAGTCCGGCCGACAGCTATGTGCTGCGGTTTCTTGGCCGTGCCAATGCCATTCCCGGCACCGCGATCGACCATGATGGTGGCAGCGCGATTCGCGTCACCGAAGGATTCGCTGTTCCCACGGCGGCGGCGGCCGAGGGGCCTTCTGTCATTCACGTCCGCGCCGAGGATGTAGCGGTGAGTGCGACGCCGACGGCGACCCATCGTCATTCGGCCGCGCGCGTGGTGCTCGTGACGTCGCTTGGCGCGCAGCAGCGCGTGATCCTCGATCTCGACGGCGCGCAAATCGTCGCCGAGATTCCGACGTCGTCGATCTCCGATTGGAGCAGCCTGCAGTCGGGCATGCCGGTTTATATCGACCTGCGGCCGGGCTCCTTCATCGTCGACGGCAAAGGCGCGTCATAACATGCGCGCGCTACGACCTTGGCTGTGGCTCCTGCCGGCGGGCTGCATCGTCGTGCCGCTGTTCTTCTTGCCGGTCTTGTTCATGATCCGGAACAGCTTCTGGCGCGACGACCCGGTACGCTTCATCGTTCCGGATTTCACCTTCGCGAACTATATCACGGTGTTGAGCGACGGCTACTATCTCAAGGTATTTGGCAATTCGCTCGCGCTGGCGGCGCTTGTGGCGCTGATCGCGCTGGTGATGGCTTACCCATACGCGCAATTGATCACGGTCGCGAGCGAGCGCACGCGTCTGATCCTGCTCTGGGTGCTGTGTTTGCCGCTCTACGTCAGCATCATCATGCGCGTGTTCGGTTGGATCATCATCATCGGCGACACCGGTCTGCTCAATCAATTGCTGCTCAAGGCGGGTCTCGTCGCCAAGCCCGTCCGCATCCTGTTCGAGTTCGAGGGCATGGTGATCGGCATGCTGCACAGGTACTTCCCGCTGATGGCGCTGCCTTTGCTATCGAGCCTGCAGAAAATCGACCCGGCGCTTTTGCGTGGCTCGGTGAATCTCGGCGCGGGCCGCGTGCGCACCTGGTGTTGCATCGTGCTGCCGCTCAGCATCCCCGGCGCGGTCGCCGGGACGCAGCTGGTGTTTGCGGGCGTGCTGAGCGACTACGTCATTCCGATGCTGATGGGCAGCACACGCTACCCGACCTCGGCGCCGACGATTTTTCTCGAAGCGTCCACCAATGCGAGTTGGGCCAAGGCCGGCGCCATGGGCATCGTACTGCTCGGCCTCGTGCTGTTGATCAACATAGCGGCGGGTAGCCTGATCGCGCGCGCGGCGCCGTGGACGGGCAAGGCATGAACGATTTTCTCGCCCGCTTGCCGCGTCTGCTGCTCAATGGCTACGGGCTGCTGGTGACGGCCTTCATTTTGCTGCCGATGGCGCTGCCCGTGGCGGTGGCCTTTACCAGCGGCGATAGCCTTACATTTCCGCCTCACGGACTGAGCCTGCGCTGGTTCGCGGCGGCGCTCGACAATGCGCAGTTTATGACTGGACTGCGGCTCAGCCTCGTCATCGCGTTCGGCAGCACGGTCATCGCGACCGTGGCCGGCATCGGCGCGGGCGTTGCGATCAGCCGGTATCGGTTTCGGGGGCGAGGGGTGGTGCAGGCGGTGCTATTGGCGCCGTTGGCGCTGCCGGCGATCGTGCTCGGCTTGGGGCTGCTCTTCGTGCTGCCGTGGTTCGGGCTGCGCAGCGGCGTCGTGGCGACGATGCTCGGCCACGCGCTGTTGGGGCTGCCTTATGTTCTGTCGATGGTGCTGGCGGCCTTCAGCAACTACGACCCGGCGCTGGAGCGCGCCTCGCTCAATCTCGGCGCCGGCCCGGTGCGCACATTCTTTTATGTGACGCTCCCGCTCGTCCGGGGCGGCATTCTGGCCGGCGCGCTGGCCGCGTTTCTGCTGTCCTTCGACAATATCTCGCTGTCGATCTTCCTGTCGAACAACGACACGCTGCCGTTGCGCATGATGCAGCAGATGCAGTCCTACGCCGATCCGGGCGTCGCGGCGCTGTCGACCTTGCTTCTGATCGTCTCCCTCGGCGCGCTGCTCGTCATCGTGCCTTATCTGCGACAGCAAGCGGGCAAGCGCCCCGGCTAGGGCGCCTGGCAATTGGCGGGCTTATCGGGGGGGGCGGGCCTTGCCGCGGCCCGTCCGACCGGCGGGGTCACACCAACGGGTTCCACGAACGCTGGAGCAACGCCTGTTGGTCGATGCCGAACTTGTCCGCCAGCCAGTCGCACAGCACTTCCTGGCCGATGGTCGGATTGTCGTGCTGGCAATGCTCGGCGCCGGTCTCATCCGGATCGAGAATGCGCAGGGTGACGTCGACGCCGCCGGCCTTGGCGCTTTCATAGGTCTTCTTCGCCGCCGAGACGGTCAAGACGTCGTGGCCGCCGTGCACGATGAGATAGGGGCACTTCATGTGCTGCAGATGGCCCTCGAGCGTGAAGGGCTTCATGATCGCGTGCGCGTCCTTCATCGTCGTGGCGCCGAGCACCCAGCGGATGTGCATGGCCAGCCCGAAACTGTCGTCTTTGTTGCCCCACATGTCGCTAAGCGACCAGATCGCGCCGTGCGAGATCACCGCGGCAAGGCGGTGTTCGTAGCAACCCGCGCGCGCCGCATAATAGCCGCCCATGCTCGAGCCGCAGACGGCGATGCGCTTGGGATCGACGTCGTCGCGCGTGAGCAGCCAGTCGATGCATTTGCCGATCGGCACCTCAGTGTCCGGCCGGCTGACGACGCCGTGGCGGCGCAGGGTGCCGCCCTGGCCGGGGCCGTCGATCATCAGCACCGAAATGCCGCGCTGCAGGCAACCATGCGCCTGCATGAACCACATCTCGTCCTTGATGGAGTCGAGGCCGCCCATGCAGATCATCACCGGCAATTTGTCGCCCGGAAACGGCGCGCGCACGAAATAGCCGCAGATCGGCTTGCCGGGCTCATAGGGGATGTCGACGGCCTCGCCGGGTGGGTTGAGGCGGGCGATGAATTTCTTCGAGCAGGCTTCCATCTTCTCGAAGGTCGGCAGACGGCGCGGGTCCTTGGGCTCGAGATGGAATTCAGCCTGCCGGTAATAATCGGCCGCGCGCAGGAAGCAGTTCATGGCGGTGCGAATGTGGCCGGCCTTTTCCTCGGCGACTCCGCGCGTCCAATTGCGGTCGGCGATGCGCATCCATTCGACGTGCCAGCTTTCGTAGTCGCCGGGGATCATGCGGCTCGCGGCTTGGAACACCTCGCTGACGGCGCCGCCGCCCTCTTGCGTCTCGCCGAGGCCGCGGCGGAACTGGTAGGCGAGCCAGGGATGCTCCGGCCAGTGATGCCAGCCGAAGGGCTCGTAATGCGCCGAGCGGTCGGCGGTGATTTGCTCGATGGTGTCGTCGGCGGAATCTTCAACGAGGGCCACGGGAGATACCTTTACTGTCGGTCGATGTCACCACGGCCGCTCGGCGACCGAGGTGATGTGTTCCAGGTGGGGTGAGGTGAGGCAGAGCCCGATGCAGGTGTAAGCAAGCTCCGGATGCGGGTTGTGGCCGCGATGGAATTTGCCGATGGGCTCGGAATAGACGTCGCCCGCCTTTGCGCTGACCAAAGTGCCTTCCTCGAAATGCGCTTCGAACAGGCCCTGTGTACAGACGAAGAAGGTCGCGCCGTTGTGCCGGTGCCAGTTGGTGTAGCCGAGCGGCGCGATCTCGGCGTGGAACATGAACACCTTCGCCTCCGGCTCCTTGGGGAGGAAGGCGTACATGGTGTCAAGCAACACCCCGCGCTTGTGCTGCTCGCCGGCGCCGAGGATGCCGTCGAGCTTGAGCTTGAGGCCACCATAGTCGCGGGCATCCAACATCGCGATTTGCTCCGCGTTCAGGGTGCGCCGCCATTGCCGCGCGTCGCCCACCCGGTCACGCGCGACTCGATGGCACCGGCGATGGCGTACATGGCGATGCCCATGGCGCCCGTCACCAAGAGGCAAGCGAAGGCGAGCGGCACTTCGAAGCGCGAGGACGCAATCAGCATCAGATTGCCGATGCCTTTGTTGGAACCGACCGTCTCGGCGATGATGGAACCGACGAAGGCCACGGTGATGGCGACTTTCAGCGAGGCGAAGAAGTAGGGCATGGCGCGCGGCAGGCCGACCTTGCGGATGGTCTGCCATTTGCTCGCGCCGAGGGCGCGCAACACGTCCTGAAGCTCCGGCTCGACCGTGGCGATGCCAGTGGCGACATTCACCAGGATCGGGAAGAACGACAGCAGGAAGGCGGTGATGATCGCCGGGATCGAGCCGACGCCGAACCAGATGATCAGGATGGGCACCACAGCCACTTTCGGGATGGTGTTGAAACCGACCAGCGCCGGATAGAAGCCGTCATAAATGAGTGACGAGGAGCCGATGGCGACGCCGAAGAAAAGGCCGATGACGATGGCGAAGGCAAAACCGATGGCGGTTGTGATGAAGGTCTGCCAGGCGTTTTCGAAGATCGGTGCGTGCCATTGCCAGCCGGCGGCGAAGATCGCGCTCGGCGAAGGCAGGACGAAGGGTTCGATGCGCAGACCGACGACCAGCGCTTCCCAGATGAAGAAGATGGCGGCGACCACCAGCCATGGCAGCACGCGCCGGAAGACCTTGTTGCGCGAGAGCTTGCGGCGCCGGACGCGGGGCGTGGATGCGGGGACGACGATCTCGCTCATGCGGCCTCCCGGGCGGCGCTGATGTGGTCGCGGAGTTCTTGCACGAGGGCGACGGAGTAGGGCTCATAGGTCATCGACAGCGCGCGGGGGCGTGGCAATTCGACCGTGCGCTCGGCGATCATACGGCCAGGCCGCGCGCTCATCACGAAGATGCGGTCGGCGAGGAATACGGCTTCGCGCAGATCGTGAGTGACGAGGATCACGGTCGGGCGACGGGCCAGCCAAAGATCCTGCATGGCGAGCCACAATTCCTCGCGCGTGAACATGTCGAGGGCGCCGAACGGCTCGTCGAGCATCAAGAGCGACGGATCGTGGATCAGCGCGCGGCAGATCGAGGCGCGCTGCTGCATGCCGCCGGACAATTGCCAGGGGAACTTGTCTTCGAAACCTTTGAGCCCGACCAGCGCCAGCAGGTCACGCGCCTTGGTCTCGTAAGCGGCGCGTTCGCGCCGGAATTTCGGCGCATGCGGTTGCACGATCTCCAGCGGCAGCATGACGTTGTCGAGCGTGGTGCGCCAGGGCAGCAATGTCGGGTTCTGAAACGCCATGCCGGTGATGGACAGCGGCCGGTCGACCTCCTTGCCACCGACGATGACGCCGCCTTTTGTCGGCGGCCACAGGCCGGTGATGACCTTCATCAGGGTCGACTTGCCGCAGCCCGACGGTCCGACCACGGCGACGAACTCGCCGCTGTCCACCCGCATCGTGGCGTCCTGCAAGGCGAGCGTGCCATCGCCATCCTCGCCATAGCGTAGCGAGACCTCATACATGTCGACGAAGTTCTTCATGCCTTGGTGTCTCGCTAGGCCGGCTTGCGCAGGATCGACTTGGCGATCATGGCGTGCACGCCTTTGACATTGTTCACGGTCTGCGTGACGTGCAGATCGCAGGCGAAGCTGCACAGTGCGTAGGCTTCATCCTTGGAGATGTCGGTCAGCATCATGATCCAGTCGATCATCTGCTTCAGCGCTATCTTGGCGGCATCGTCGAGATCGGTGTCGAGGCCGAAGGCGATGAGATGGGTCGGCGTCTCGGCCCGCGGCAGTTTCCAGCCGAGGTCCTTGCGGACCTTGAATTGAAAGGTGCCCTTGAGCGAGGTCTCGATGGCGGTGCCGTCGACTTCGCCATGGCCTTGCGCGGCGTGGCCGTCACCGGTCGAGAACAGAGCGCCGTCGTTCCAGACCGGCAAATAAATGGTGGCGCCGGCGACGAGATCCTTGCAGTCGAGGTTGCCGCCGAACTCCCTCGGCTCCTTGCTGTTCTGCTTGCCGAAGGCCTTGGGCGGCGCCACCGCGAGTTGGCCGAAGAAGGGTGAAAGCGGCACCTTCAAACCCGACGGCATGGTCCCGAGCATCGCGGCGCGGTCGAGGCCGACGTGGATGATGCGGTAGTAGTTGAACTCCTCCGGCAGCGTGCCGCCATAGGAGCGGAACAGGTTGAAACCCCAGTCCTGGCGCATCTCGATGTCGAGAATGTTCACCTCGAGCACGTCGCCGACTTCCGCGCCCTTCACATAAATGGGTCCGGTGAGGATGTGGTTGCCGCTGCCGCGCTTGGCCTTCTCGTGGATGAGCTTGAGGTCGTCGAGCGGCTTGAAGGGTGAGCCTTCGGGCGGCATCCACTCGGGGTTGCCGGAGACGCATTCGATCTCGACGCGGTCGCCGGAGTCGATGGTCAGCGCGGGCGGCAGCGAGCCGTCGAAGAAACCCCAATGCACGGTGTCGGGTGTCGACGGCAGAAAGTGCGTCTTCGCTACGGTTTCGACAGGGGTGACAGGTTTGTTCATTGCGGCGCTTCCTCCCTGCTCACGCTGCGACCGCGGCGACGCTGCCCGGAATGAGGCCGGGCTTCATCGCCAGGCAGTAGTTTGCGATGTCGCCCGCACGGGTGAACCAGACGCGGTCGGCATGCTTGTGCTCGACGCAGTGTTTGATGGCCTTGCGGAGCGCGCGCAGCCGGAACGGCTGGCCGACGATGAAGCCGTGCAACGACAGCGAGAACACCAACGGTTGCTTCTCGCTGGCCTCGAGCAGTTCTTCGAACTGATCGACGATCATGTCGGCGAATTCGCGGCCGGTGTGATCGCGCGCGACCAACGTGCCGGCGTCGTTGAGCTCGAGCGGGTAGGGCACCGAGAGCAGCGGGCCGGAGCGCGTACGCATCCAGATCGGTTGATCGTCGACCGGCCAGTCGAGCAGATAGGTGTAGCCGGCCTCTTTCAGGATGTCGGGCGTCACCTTGGATTCATTGGCGCCGGGCCCCATCCAACCATAGGGCCGCACGCCGACATACTTCTCGATGACCTCGGTGCACTCCTTGATGACCCGAGCTTCGTCGTGTTCCCAAAAGGACTGCAGCACCTCGGCATTGGTGCGGCCATGGCCGCAGACGTCGTCGCCGCGCTGCCGGATCTTCTCGACGATGTCGGGATATTGGTAACACACGGAACTGTTGAGCAGGATTGTCGCAGGCAGCTTCAGCTCGTCCAGGATTTCGAACAGCCGCCAGTTACCGACGCGATTGCCATAGTCGCGCCAGGCCCAATTGCGGCTGGTTTGCGGGCCGCCGCGATTGGTGGGATCCATGCCGATCCCTGCGCCGAACGCGAAATGCTCAATGTTCATGGCGATATAGAAGGCGAGGCGCTTGCCGCCGGGCCACGTGTAGTCTGGACGCTGGGTGATGTTGACGTGGTCGTAACGCCCGTGACTCGGAAGCTTCAGCATTCGCACGCTCTCCTGATGAACATCGTGTCGCATTCGTGACGCGCGCCTAGCGCCGGTGCAGTGTGATCATCGATGAGGCAGTCCCCCGATCGATGATGCGCAATGCGGCGACTTGCGCTGCCGGATGCGCGGATGCCTGCAACCATCATGCCAGGGCATGCTTCTTGCAAAGTTGCGCGAAGGCCGGATTTGCAGAGGAGAATCGCGATGCGTGAAAGTCACTTGAATGCAGTTCAATGTAATGTAAGCTCTGGAAAATCCGGTGCAGAAGGGTTCCTTCGCGGAATTTCCAGACGCCGGCTCGGCTTCGGGATCGCCACGGCTATGCTGTTGGCGGCAGGTGCCTTTGCGCCCGCGGCTCGTGCCGAGACCAAGAACGTCAAGATCATGATGGACTGGATCATCCAGGGCACGCATGCGCCGTTCTTCATTGCCGAGAAAAAGGGCTACTTCAAAGACGCCGGGGTGACGGTGGACGCCATCGACGCCGGCAAGGGCGCGACCAACGTGGCCGTGAGCGTTGCCGGCGGCGCCTATCAGTTCGGCTGGGTCGACCTGCCGTCGATGATCCGCTTCAACGCCATGAATCCATCCTCGCCGCTGATCGCCGTCTACATCAGCTTCGACGACACGCCGCTGGCGGTGGTCACGCGCGCCGACGCCGGCATCAAGAAGCCGGCCGATCTCGACGGCAAGAAGATCGCGGGCGGTCCGGGCACGGCAGTGCACGACACCATCTCGATTCTGCTGAAGGCTGCCAAGGTGGAGAACGTGAAGGTCGACTGGGTGAATGTGCAGCCGCAGCTTTTCGGCCCCATGCTCAAGCGCGGCGAGGTTGTCGGTACCGGTGGCTTTACCAATTCGAATGTGCCGGCGGCGCTCGAGATCGGCTTCAAGATGAACGAACTGTCGGTGATCAAGTACGCTGACTTCGGCGCGGATATGTACGGCCTTGCCTTGGTCACCACGAAGAAATTCGCCGACGAGAATCCGGAGACCGTGAAGGGTGTGGTCGCCGCGCTCAACAAGGGCACGAAGGACACCATCGCCAATCCGGACGCGGCGCTGGCGGTGATGAAGGATCGTGATCCGATGATGAAGCTCGACATCGAGAAGGTGCGGCTCGGTCTGGCGTTGGAGTTGACCAAGACCAAGTATGTCGAGAAGAACGGCTTGAGCGTCATCGATCCCAAGAAGCTTCAGTTCACCATCGATGCGATCACCGAGGCTTACAAGCTGCCGAGCAAGCCGGAGCCGGCGACCGTGTACACCGAGAAGTTCCTGCCGCCGATCGCCGAGCGCAAGCTCTGAGGCTCGTCAGTGCGACGGGCGTGAGGGCGGGGCGCAAGACGGTTTGCGCCCCGCCCATTGTGGATCGCGCCCGGGCTTTCGCTTTGCTATTGTCGATGGCCATGTCTATCCCAAACAATCACGAACCACCTGACCGGGATATATGAGCAAACGAAGCGTGCGCCCCGGCCGTCCCAGGACGGCTGCTAAAGCGGCCAGGACTGGCGCAAGAGACAAAGCGCCGACGAAGAGAGCGAACGGCGCCGCCGACCAGCCCGCGGCGCTCGGCATCAAGCTCAAGCACGCGCGCATGGTCCTGGGCATCACGCTCAAGGAACTGGCCGAACGCGCGAAGTGCTCGGAAAGCATGTTGTCGAAGATCGAGAACGACAAGGCCATGCCCTCGTTCGGCACGCTGCATCGGGTCGCCAAGGTGCTCGGCACCAATATCTCGGAGCTTTACTCGGCGCCGAGCGCCGACGACCGGATCGTATCGAAGGCGAGCGAGCGGCCGGTGCTGATGACGGACAACCTGCGCACCGGCAAAGGCATCCAGATGGAGCGGCTGATCCCCTACAGCCGCGAGCACCTGCTGCAAGGCAATATCCATCGCATCGCGCCGGGCGGCGGCAGCGAGGCCATCGTCCACGCCGGCGAGGAGATCGGCTATGTGCTCGAAGGCGAGATCGAACTGGTGATCGATGGCAGGCGCCACCGCGCCAAAGCCGGCGACTCGTTCCACTTCCGCTCCGAACTGCCGCATTCGTACAAGAACGTCGGATCGAAACCGGCGCGCGTGCTCTGGGTCAGCACCCCGCCGACGTTTTGAGCCAGCTCCATTGACAGGAGTGCTCGCTCGGCGCCGGGCGGCGCGTATTCCACGCACGCGGAGACTCACGGTCTAGTTTGCGAACTAAACGCGGGTGGCGGGGACTTTGCCGGCAAGCGAAAAGGCTCGATTTTCCGTTGCTGCTGCTCTGTCGCTTGTTCGGTCTACGATGCTGCACTTGGTGGCCGCTCGCGTCAAGGCCCGGCCTGCTGCGCGTCTCTGTTGCGGCTGCGGATGAACATCATCGCGAGGATGGTGCAGACGGCACCCGACAGAAGATAAGCACCGGCCGAGATCAGCCCGAAATTGGCGGCCAGAAGAAGTGCGGCGAGCGGCGCAAAACCGGCGCCGAACAGCCACGCAAGGTCGGCAGTCAACGCGGACGAGGTGTAGCGATAATTCTTGGAAAACTGCGAGGCGACGGCACCGGACGATTGCCCGAATGAAAGGCCGAGCAGAATGAATCCCACGATCATGTAGATGCTCTCGCCGACAATGCCGGCATCGAGCAACTGCGGCGCAAACCCGCTGTAAGCGGCGATCGCGATCGCGGAAGACAGGAGAAGGGAGCGGCGCCCCACGCGGTCGGCGATCAGGCCTGATGCGACGATCGCGGCCGTGCCGAATACCGCGCCGACCGCTTCGATGATCAGGAAGCGCGCCGGGTTCTCCTGCGTGTAGAGAAACACCCACGATAGCGGAAACACCGTGACCATGTGAAAGAGCGCAAAGCTGGCCAGCGGCGCAAAAGCGCCGATTGCGATGTTTTTGCCTTCGTGCCGGATAGATTTGATAACCGGAGCGGGATGAAGGTCGCGCGTATCGAACAATCTCGCGTAATCCGGCGTCACCACGATCCGCAGACGTGCAAACAGCGCCACCACGTTGATGGCGAAAGCGACGAAGAACGGATAGCGCCAGCCCCAACTGAAAAAATCGTCAGCGGAGAGGTTGCCGGCGAAGAAAGCAAAAAGCCCGGCGGCAACCATCAAGCCGAGCGGGGCGCCGAGTTGCGGAATCATCGCATACCAGCCGCGCTTGTGAGGCGGCGAATTGATCGCCAGCAGGGAGGCGAGGCCATCCCATGCGCCGCCCCAGGCAAGGCCCTGTCCAATGCGAGCGGCGGCGAGAAAGGCCGCGGAGAAAACCCCGATATCTTCGTACCCCGGCAAGAATGCGATGGCGACCGTCGATGTTCCAAGAAGGAACAGCGCGATGATCAGCTTCACACCCTTGCCGTGGCGGCGATCCACGGCTGTGAAAATCGCCGTTCCAAAGGGCCGCGCGATGAAGGCGAGCGCAAAGATCGAAAATGAAAGAAGCGTCGCAGTAAGCGCGTCGTGGTGTGGGAACACGAGGCGAGGAAACACGATGACCGAGGCGATGGCATAGACGAAAAAATCGAAGAACTCGGACGTACGGCCGATGACGACGCCAATGGAGATTTCAGCCGGATTGGCTTGGTCGTGACGGCTGTGGAATTGGCCGACGTCTTGGTCGGCCGTGGCGGCGGCGTGAGGCATGTTCTTCCAGCGCTGGGAAACCGGGCGTTATTGTAATGCGCGCCCACTGTAATTTGCCTCCGTTTCGCGAACAGGGGGCATTGGACAAATTGTCCAATACCGCCCTTGCTGCACTGCATCTAGTGGTTGGCCCATCGAGAGAATTTTCGGTGGACCGCCCGTGAGACTGCTTAAAATTTGTGCGCTGCTCTGCCTTTGCGTAGCGGTCAGCGGTTGCAAATTCGTTGTCCTCAATCCATCCGGCGACGTGGCCGGACAGCAGCGCGATCTCGTGCTGATTTCGACCGTGCTGATGCTCCTCATCATCGTGCCGGTCATGGCGATGACTGTGTACTTCGCATGGCGCTATCGGCAGACGAACACGTCGGCCCGTTACGAGCCCGAGTGGCATCATTCGACGCGGCTCGAACTCGTGATCTGGGCGGCGCCGTTGCTGATCATCATTTGTCTCGGCGCGCTGACCTGGATGGGAACGCACCTCCTCGATCCCTACCGCACGCTAGGCCGGATCGATGCGGGCCGGTCGGTGCCGGCGAACGCCAAGCCTCTCGTCGTAAACGTCGTCGCGCTGGACTGGAAGTGGCTGTTCATTCTGCCGGAGCAGGGAATTGCCACCGTCAACGAATTGGCCGCGCCGGTCGACCGTCCCATCAGCTTCCGCATCACGTCGGCTTCCGTGATGAACTCTTTCTACATCCCGGCGCTGGCGGGCCAGGTCTACGCGATGGCCGGCATGGAAACGAAGCTCCACGCCGTCATCAACAAGCCGGGTGTTTATGAAGGCTTCTCCGCCAACTACAGCGGAGCAGGCTTCTCGCACATGCGTTTCGAGTTTCATGGCATGACCGCCGGCGATTTCGATGCGTGGGTCGCTTCGGCGAGGGCACATGGCGGGACTCTGAACCGAGCGCGGTACCTCGAGCTCGAGCGCCCTTCCGAGAAAGAGCCGGTCCAACGTTACGCCAATGTCGACCCTGATCTTTACAAGGCGATCCTCAATATGTGCGTTCAGCCGGGCAAGATGTGCATGAGCGAAATGATGGCCATCGATGCCAAGGGCGGCTTGGGGTTGGCTGGAGTCAACAACACCTTGCCCCTCATGTATGACAAATACGGACGCCATCCCGCCGCCTTTGCGTCGCTTCCATCCTATGTTGCGGGGATTTGCAACATCGAAGACCTGGATATCCGGATGCCGGGCGCGCTTGCCGCGCCGCGTAAAATGACGCCCGTCTTTGGCGCCGGGCTTAAGGCACCCGCCTTGTTGCCGGCGTGGCCGCCGCGACGGTCGACCCTGGCGGACACGCGATCTTCATCCTAGGCAGCCCATGTTTGACAGTTCTCATCTGATTAGATCGATCTTCGGCCGCTTGTCGTGGGAATCGCTGCCGCTGCAAGAGCCTATCGTGGTGGCCACGTTCGTGGTCGTGGCGCTGGGTGGCGTGGCCCTGCTCAGCGCGATCACTTATTTCCGCCTTTGGGGCTATCTGTGGCGCGAGTGGTTTACATCCGTCGATCACAAGCGCATCGGCATCATGTATATGATCCTCGGGATTGTGATGCTGTTGCGCGGGTTCTCTGACGCAATCATGATGCGCATCCAACAGGCCATCGCCTTCAACGGCTCCGAAGGCTATCTCAACGCCCATCACTACGATCAGATTTTCACCGCGCACGGCGTGATCATGATCTTCTTTGTCGCCATGCCGTTGGTGACGGGCTTGATGAACTTCGTCATGCCGCTGCAGATCGGCGCGCGGGACGTGTCGTTTCCGTTCCTCAACAATTTCAGCTTCTGGATGACCGCGGGCGGCGCGATCCTTGTGATGATGTCGCTGTTCATCGGCGAATTCGCGCGCACCGGTTGGCTGGCCTATCCGCCGCTTTCCAATATCGGCTACAGCCCCGATGTCGGCGTCGATTACTACATCTGGGCGCTGCAGGTGGCGGGCGTGGGCACGACGCTGTCGGGCATCAATCTGATATGCACCATCGTCAAGATGCGCGCGCCCGGCATGACGATGATGAAGATGCCCGTGTTCACCTGGACGGCATTGTGCACGAACATCCTTATCGTCGCCTCGTTTCCCGTGCTGACGGCGGTGCTCGCCCTGCTGTCGTTGGATCGTTACGTGGGGACGAACTTCTTTACGAACGACTTCGGCGGCAATCCGATGTTTTACGTCAACCTGATCTGGATATGGGGACATCCGGAGGTCTACATCCTCATCCTGCCGGCGTTTGGCATCTTCTCGGAAGTCGTGTCGACGTTTTGCGGCAAGAGGCTGTTCGGCTACACATCGATGGTCTATGCGACCGTCGTGATCACGATCCTGTCCTATCTCGTGTGGCTCCATCACTTCTTCACGATGGGGTCCGGCGCGAGCGTGAACTCGTTCTTCGGTATCACGACGATGATCATATCGATCCCGACGGGCGCCAAGATATTCAACTGGCTGTTCACGATGTATCGGGGGCGCATCCGTTTCGAGCTGCCGATGATGTGGACGCTGGCCTTCATGCTGACGTTCGTCGTTGGGGGCATGACCGGCGTGTTGCTTGCGGTGCCGCCGGCCGATTTCGTGCTGCACAACAGCCTCTTCCTGGTGGCGCACTTCCACAATGTCATTATCGGCGGCGTGCTATTCGGACTGTTCGCCGGTATCGCCTATTGGTGGCCGAAAGCGTTCGGTTTCAGGCTCGATCCGTTCTGGGGGAAGATGTCCTTCTGGTTCTGGGTGTCGGGATTCTGGTTCGCCTTCATGCCGCTCTACGTTCTCGGCTTGATGGGCGTCACCCGTCGGCTGCGCGTGTTCGAGGACCCGTCGCTGCAGATCTGGTTCATCATTGCCGGCTTTGGCGCGTTCCTGATCCTGCTCGGCATCATCTTCTTTCTTGTCCAGATCGCGGTCAGCATCCTTCGTCGCGAGCAACTCCGCGACACGACCGGAGACCCCTGGAACGGGCGGACGCTCGAATGGGCGACATCGTCGCCGCCGCCGAACTACAACTTCGCCTTCACGCCGGTCGTCTACGACAACGACGCCTGGTACGACATGAAGCAGCGCGGCTATCAGCGGCCGCTGGGCGGCTTCAAGCCCATCCACATGCCGGGCAACACCGGGACGGGGATCATTCTCGCCGGCCTCAGCACGGCGCTTGCGTTCGGGCTGATCTGGTACATGTGGTGGCTTGCCGCCGCGAGCTTCATCGCGCTCCTCGCCGTCGCGATCCATCATACCTTCAACTACCATCGGGATTACCAGATTTCGTCCGATACGGTGGAGGGGATCGAGAGTGCGCGCACCCGTCTTCTCGGTACGGGAGGCTAAGCGTCATGACGGTCATCGCAACTCAGCCGCAATCGACAGAGCCGGTCTTTCACCTGGAGGACGAGCACGCGCACGCCGACGGCGCCAGCACGATGCTCGGCTTCTGGATCTACCTCATGAGCGACTGCCTGATCTTCGCGATCCTGTTCGCGACGTTCGGGGTTCTCGGCGGCAATTATGCCGCCGGTCCGGCGCCGAAGGATTTATTCGATCTCGATCTCGTCGCGATCAACACCGCGATGCTTCTGTTTTCGTCCATCACTTACGGCTTCGCCATGCTGGCCATGGAGAAAGGCAAGGTCGGATCGACGCAAATCTGGCTCGCGGTAACCGGAGTGTTCGGGCTGTGCTTTCTCGGTATTGAGCTCTTCGAGTTCGCGCACATGATCGGGGAGGGCGCCACGCCGCAGCGCAGCGCGTTCCTATCCTCGTTTTTCACGCTGGTCGGTACGCACGGCCTGCACGTCACGTTCGGCCTGGTCTGGCTGGTCACGCTCATGGCGCAGGTTGCCGTACATGGGCTCATTCCGGCCAACCGCAGGCGGTTGATGTGCCTGAGCATGTTCTGGCATTTCCTCGACGTGGTGTGGATCGGGGTTTTCACGTTTGTCTATCTGATGGGAATGCTGCGATGAGCGCAAACGCCGGAATGCATCACGGGGGTCATGAGGCGCCCGAGGGGCACGCGACCTTGCGCGGTTATGTGACTGGGTTCGCGCTTTCGGTCATCCTCACGGCTATCCCTTTCTGGCTGGTGATGGACAATGTGCTGGGCAACAAGCAGGCGGCCGCGGTTGTCATCATGGTGTTCGCCGCCGCCCAGGTCGTCGTCCACATGATCTATTTCCTGCATATGAACAGCCGAGCCGAACAGGGATGGACCATGCTGGCGCTGATCTTCACGATCGTCATGGTCGTTATCGCCCTGAGCGGCTCGCTTTGGGTGATGTATCACCTCAACGCCAACATGATGCCCGTTCACGATATGAGAAGCATGCCGTGAGCTCTGACGGGAGAGTATCCCGGGGGCTATTTCTATTTCTGACCGTGGCGGCGGCTGTCGGCTTTACCGCGCTGGGTGTCTGGCAACTCGAGCGGCGGGTCTGGAAGCTGGACCTGATACACAGCGTCGAGAACCGCATTCACGGGGTGGCGGAACCTGTCCCGGGGCGCACGTCGTGGCCGTCGATCAATCAAGCGGACGATGCGTACCGTCACGTCTATGTGGATGGGCGTTTTTTGCACGACCGCGAAACGCTGGTTCAGGCGGTAACGGAAAATGGGCCCGGTTTCTGGGTTTTGACTCCGCTGCAAACCAAAGACGGAGAGACGATTCTCGTCAATCGCGGCTTCGTCTCGCCTGAACGGCGGAGCCGCTCCGCGCGCGCGGAAGGTCTTTCAAAGGGCGACGTGCGGGTAACCGGGCTGCTGCGCATCAGCGAGCCGGGCGGCGGGTTTCTGCGAAGCAACGATCCGGATGCGGATCGATGGTACTCGCGGGACGTCGCGGCGATAGCCGGTGCGCGGCATCTGCCGGATGCGGCGCCGTTTTTTGTCGACGCCGACGCAACGCCCAATGCCGGTGGCTGGCCGGTCGGCGGGCTGACGGTTGTCGCTTTTCATAACAATCATCTCGTTTATGCATTCACGTGGTTTGCGCTGGCGCTGATGGCCGCGGGCGCGGCTCTGCGGCTCCTGCGCGGAGTTTGGTTACGGGAGGAGGAGCGCGTAAACTCGCGGTTGCCTGGCCTTATCAGGCGGCAGTTCGGAAAGCGGCCGGCGGCTGCTTCGAGGCACTCGCGATGTTAGAGTCGATATGGCCCCAAAATCGCAATCAAAACGCATCAGCCGAAGATGCGCCGTACCTGTGGACCACGGCGGACAGCCAGCAGGCATGGGGCTCGCCCGAACCCCGGGATGTGACCAATCGGAAGAATATGGCGCTCCTGATCCAGCTTCGCTGGACCGCGGTGATGGGCCAGATTGTTACGATCGGATTTGTTCAGCTGTGGCTGGGCATCAAGTTGCCTCTCGCGGCAATGGCGGCGGTGATTGCGGCTCTGGTCACGCTCAACGTCGTGAGCATGATTTGGACACGCCGACGCAAGGAGATCACCAGCCATGATTTGCTCCTCGCTCTCATGCTTGATGTCGCGGCGCTGACCGCTCAGCTTTATCTCAGCGGTGGAGCAAAGAATCCCTTCACGTCGCTTTATCTCCTGCAGATCACGCTCGGTGCGGTCCTGCTCGATGCCCGGTCGATCTGGTCGTTGGTTGTACTAACAACGGCCTCGCTTGTAGGGCTCACTGTCGCACATCGACCATTGCTGTTACCGCAGCAGGGCATTGGCGACGATTTTAGTCTCTACATCACGGGCATGTGTATCGGCTTCCTGCTCAACGCCGTGCTACTTGTCGTGTTCGTCACGCGGATCAATCGGAACTTGCGAGACCGTGATGCGCGCCTCGCGGCCATGCGCCAGCGCGCGGCGGAAGAAAGCCATATTGTCCGTATGGGTCTTCTTGCGTCGGGTGCCGCCCATGAACTTGGAACGCCACTTTCCTCGATCTCGGTGCTGCTGAGCGACTGGCGGCGTATGCCGGAGCTGGCCTCCCATCCGGATCTCATCGAGGACATCGCCGAAATGGAGTCCTCGCTGAAGCGCTGCAAGGCAATTGTGACTGGGATTCTCGTCTCGGCGGGCGAGGCGCGGGGTGAAGGGTCGGCTGCGACCACGGTTCATAAATTCGTGAACGGGCTCGCGGAAGAGTGGTCCAGCACCCGCTCCAAGAACACGCTTCATATTAAGAACGAATTCGGGGCCGATCTTGCGATCGTGTCCGATGCTGCGCTCAAGCAGGTCGTCTTTAATGTCCTCGACAATGCGCTGGAGGCGTCTCCGGGATGGATCGAGCTTGCTGCCGGACGCTCGGGCGACGCGCTCGTGCTCGCTATCAGCGATGTCGGTCCCGGCTTCTCGTCGGAGACGCTGGCGCAGCTCGGCAAGCCTTACAACTCCAGCAAGGGGCGCCCGGGCGGCGGCCTCGGGCTGTTTCTTGTTGTCAATGTCATCCGCAAGCTGGGGGGCAAGGTCTCGGCGGAAAATCGGGCGGATGGCGGCGCGCGCGTGACCCTTACGTTGCCGCTGGCCACGCTCGCGATCGGAGGCGGCGATGCCGGATGAGCGTATCCTGCTGATCGTGGAGGACGACGCGGGGTTTGCGCGCACGCTCAAGCGTTCGTTCGAACGGCGCGGATATGCCGTGCTTGTGACGGCGAGCCTCGAAGAGATACGAAAGACCCTGGAAACGTCATCGCCCGGCTACGCCGTGGTGGACCTCAAGCTCGGTGGCGTATCGGGTCTTGCTTGCGTAGAAGCTTTGCATGCGCACGATCCGGACATGCTGATCGTCGTGCTTACCGGGTTCGCCAGCATTGCAACGGCCGTGGAAGCGATCAAGCTTGGTGCCTGTCACTACCTTGCCAAGCCGTCCAGCACCGACGATATCGAGGCCGCTTTCCAGAAGGCCGAAGGCGACGCGGACGTCACCGTGGCGGAGAGGCCGACGTCCATCAAAACGCTCGAATGGGAGCGCATCCACCAGACGCTCATCGACACCGATTTCAACATCTCGGAGACGGCGCGGCGGCTTGGCATGCACCGGCGAACCCTCGCGCGGAAACTCGAGAAGCGGCAGGTAAAGTAGTCGTCTTATTGCATCGGCTATATTCAGAGCCGTTTATCGCAGCATTCGCGAATGCTCCTGTGATCGCCGTCAAGTACGGCGATGAAGACGTTTAGCTAAGTTGACACGAAAAGAGGCCCGCCCGGGGGCGAGCCTCTTGATTATCGTCGATCGCTTTACCGGCAGGTGCGGGTGCGGACCGTGACCCGGCGTCCGTGACGCCACGTGTGCCGGACGACCACGCGGCAACGTTCGGCGCGATGGCCGCGCCAATGCCGATGCCGGTAGCGATCTCCGTAGTAATGCCCGTGGTGATACCCAGGTCCGACGCGCACCCTTACGTCTTGGGCGCTTGCTGTGCTCGGACCCGCGAGCGCAATTGCTCCCAGCGCCATGGCGGCGGCAATCAGTATTCCCTTCATGTTGCTCCTCCGGCTAAGGTGAGAGGAAACGTATTCCCAGAGACTCGGTTCCAATCCGGGCCACTTTTTTTGGATCTATCGAGACGAAAGTGCTGGTTGGGAAATGCCTAGGTTCCGAGCGCCGCGGACAACGATCTCTGACTGCGAAGCGCAAAGAGGGAATGCATCGTCCGAACACGTGACCCGCAAGAAATGCTGTTGGCAAAGTCGCCGCTGCAATTCTTGCGCGTGAGCGGCTATCGTTTGCGGATGCTGCGGATCATCGATAGCTTTACGGCGACGATATGCTGTCGCATCTGGCTCTCGGCCTCGCGTGGTTCGCGGCCTAAAATAGCCTCGTAGATCCGGTGATGTGATTCATGGCGCTTGCGCACATCTTCGAGTTCAAAGGCCATGACGTTGTGTGCCGAAGCTTGTGGCATCCGCTGGCAGAGCCGTACGACCTCCTGCACGAGGTCGGAGCCCGCGGCCTCGAAAATCGCATTGTGAAATGCTTCGTTGACGGCCGCATAGGCGGCGCGCTGCGTCTCGGCGGGAGAGCGCTTGGCGAGCACAGCGTCGCCCTCGGCCAAGGTGCGCTCCAGCCTCTGCCGCAGCTCATCGCTTAAGCCGCGTTCGGCTGCCAGTCGTGCCGCGAGCCCTTCGGCCAGCGAGCGCATTTCATAGGCGTCGATGATTTCGGAAACCGGGAATTCACGGACCGTGAAGCCCTTGTTTGGCGTATGACGCAGCAGCCCTTCGCCCGCGAGCATCTGCAGGGCCGCACGCACCGGGGTGCGAGAGACCTTAAGTTCCTCGCTCAAGCGCACTTCGTTCAAGCGGCTGCCGAGCTTGAACTTTCCGTCGAGCAGCCCCTGACGCAGATGTTCGACCAGCCATGCTCCCTGGCGCTTGCTGCCGCCGTTTCGCATCAGAGCCGTCGCCAATCCTTCGTTGTCAGTTCGCGCCGCGTGTCGTGACCAGGGCCCGCAATTTAATCGGTGAATGGCGGCCGGCAAAGACAAATTGCATACAGACTCGAGTTGACGAAGGCAAAGTGTGTACACTAGGCTGGATCGTCGTAATAAATGTATACAATATCGGTGCCATGTCGGATCGTTTCGTTGTTCCTCCCAGTGTCCACGCCTTGCCGGTCGAAGGCGCCCCCGAACTCTTCGCCGTTCGCCGCATCTACTGCGTCGGGCGCAACTACATCGACCACATTCGGGAAATGAAGGAGGCGGACGAGCGGGATCCTCCGTTCTTCTTCCAGAAGCCGACCGACGCGCTGGTGCAGAATGGGGCGACGGTGGCGTATCCGATGGATACGCAAGACTTCCAGTTCGAGATCGAACTCGTCGTTGCCTTGGGCGGCGGCGGCCGCAGGATTCCTGTTCAGGCGGCGAAGGCTACGATTTTCGGCTACGCCGTCGGTCTCGATATGACGCGCCGGGATCGCCAGCGGGAGGCGCGTGATCGCGCGCTTGCCTGGGAGATGGGCAAGTCGTTCGACCAGTCGGCACCGTGCAGCGCGCTCGTTCCCGTGTCTTCGATCGGTCATCCGCATAGCGGCGCGATCACGCTGTCGGTCAACGGACAGGAGCGCCAGCGCGGCGATCTCTCGCAATTGATTTGGGGTGTGCCCGAGATCATTTCGAAGCTCTCGCAACAATACGAGCTCAAGCCCGGCG
This sequence comes from Pseudolabrys taiwanensis, assembly GCF_003367395.1. Taxonomy (NCBI): domain Bacteria; kingdom Pseudomonadati; phylum Pseudomonadota; class Alphaproteobacteria; order Hyphomicrobiales; family Xanthobacteraceae; genus Pseudolabrys; species Pseudolabrys taiwanensis. The sequence continues at coordinate 483,746 of NZ_CP031417.1, forward strand.
ATCTCATTTACACGGGAACGCCCGCCGGGGTTGGCGCCGTCGTACCGGGCGACAGGCTGGTGGGCGAAATCGACGGCGTCGGACAACTGGCAATAACAATCGGCCCGGAGGAAAAGTAAGTGCTGCCGAATGAACGGCTTAAGTATTCGCCCATCGCGCAGCGCAAGCCGCTGACGCTGCCTAACGGTGCCCGTTGCGTTGTTTGGGTCATCGTGAACGTCGAAGAGTGGAATCCGCTTGAGACAATGCCCCGCACGGTGCTGACGCCGCCGGCGGGGGGATCGCCGACGCCGGACATTCCGAACTGGGCTTGGCATGAATACGGCAACCGCGTCGGCTTCTGGCGCATCTTGGAGGTGCTCGATCAGCTTGGCATCCCAGCCGCCCTTGCCATCAATGGTTCTGCGATCACCGCTTACGAACCGATTTCCCGCGCCGCGCTCGATCGGAAATGGGAGTTCATGGGCCACGGCTTCTCGCAAAAGAACATGCAGAAGGTGGCTAACGAGCGCGAGGACATCATCAAGACTCGCCAGGCGATCATCGATTTCACCGGAAAGCCACCGCGCGGCTGGCTCGGGCCGGGCCTCACCGAGACCTGGGAGACGCCGGACCTGCTCGTCGCGGAAGGGTACGATTATGTCTGCGATTGGGTTCTCGACGATCAGCCGGTCTGGCTAAAGACGCGGACCAAGCCGATCCTCAACGTTCCCTACACCCAAGAGTGCAACGACGTCGCAATGATGCTCATCCAGCATCACGTCGCAGCCGAATATCGCAATCGCGCCATCGATCAGTTCAATCAGATCTACCTGGATGCCGCCGGCTCGGCGCGCGTGATGGCACTGGTCGTACATCCTTACATCATGGGCGCGCCGCATCGCATTCGCTATTTCCGCGAGGCCCTTGAACATATCAGGAAGCACTCTGACGTCCTGTTTCAAACAGGTGAGCAGATCCACGACTGGTTCGTTGCCGGCAATCCCGCGGCCTGACCGTATAAGAAAATAGGGAGAGAAAACGCTCATGCATAAGCCGATCGCCGCCGCCAAGCCCGCCACAGCCTATGTGCTCCTCGGTGCGGGAGTCCTCATTCTTTCCTATTGCGTGAACGCAATGGACCGTACGCTATTTCCGCTTCTGCTCACGGACGTGCGGAAGGAATACGGACTCGGCCTGCCGGAGGCAGGGCTACTATCGACCATCTTCACGCTCGGGATGGCGGTCGCCGGTCTGCCGACCGGCTATCTGATGTCGCGCTACTCGCGCAAGACGGTAATCCAGGTCGGCATGCTGATCTACTCTGGCGGCACGGTTATTACCGTCCTGTCGTACGGTTTCTCCGACATGTTGGTTTATCGAGCGCTCACCGGCGTCGGCGAAGCCATGCAGCTCACTGCGCTGCTCGCCGTCTTCTCCAGCTATTTCGCGCGGCACCGCGCGGTCGCCGTCGGTGCGTTGAACTACGCCTATGCCTTCGGCGCGATTGTCGCGCCCGCCCTCGGCACGAAGCTTCTCGTCAGCTATGCGACCTGGCATGCACCGATGATCGTTTTCGGGGTTCTGGGCTTCGCGCTGATGGTGCTCGTAGCCTTGTTCGTTAGGCCGTGGCTCAGTGAAGTGACTGGCGAAGGTCAAGCCCATACTGCCGTCGGTGGCGCTATGAATCTTCGAAATCCCAACACCTATGTGCTGACCGCGCTGAGTGTCGTATTCGGCCTTGGTCTCTACGGTTATCTCGGCATGTACCCGACCTTCCTGCGCGAGCAATTGCACTTTGCACCGGCCGACATCGGGCGCGTGATGAGTACCTATGGCCTCGGTGTGCTCGTGTCGGCGTTCGCGGGCTGGCTTGGCGACCGGTTCTCGCCTCGGTTCGTGTTGAGTGTGAGCTTCCTTGCGGCGGCGGTGATCTCTGTAGGGCTGTTCAACGGCCCGACGGCAGTCGGCACGCAGGCGGCGTTATCGTTCTGTCTCGGCATGGCGTTCAGCGGCACCATCTTCGTCAATCTGGCCGCCTATCATGTCAAAGCGGTGCGCGGCGATCTCGCGGGGCGCGCTTCCGGTGTTTTCGTGACGTCTGTCTATGCCTCCGCCACGGTCGCCGGTTATCTCATCGGCTGGCTCGTCAAGCTGTTCGGTTGGAGCACGGCTGGCAACGTTCAACTGGCGGCACTGTGTCTCCTGGCTGCTATCCTGTCGCTGTTTGTGCGCCCCGAACTCATGACGCGCCGGGTGTAGAGGAAGAAATGACCGCAACATCAAGCCTGCCCCAACTCAAGGTCAACGTCTTCCCGGGAGGCTTTAACTGGGGCCTCTATGTCGGGATCGACCAGGGACTGTTCGCCGCGGAGGGGATCGACATTGCGGTCCTGCCGACGCCCAACTCCGTCACGCAGATGACCGAATTGTCGGAGGGCAAGTTCGATATCGCCATGACGGCGGTCGATAACATCGTTGCTTACCGTGAAGGGCAGGGCGAGGCACCCATCGGTGCGCAGCCCGAGTTCTTTGCCTTTATGGGCAGCGACAGCGGCTTCCTTCGGCTTGTCGCAGCGTCGGAGATCGCGTCCATCGAGAACCTGCGCGGGAAGCTCCTCTCTGTCGACGCGTTGACGACCGGTTACGCCTTTGTGCTGTACGAAATTTTGCGGCGTAACGGCATGATTGCGGGCGATTACCGGCTGAGACGGGTCGGCGGCATGATCCAGCGGCTCAACAGCATGCTGGATGGAAACGAAGTGGCGACGCTTCTCTCGGCGCCTTACAATCTTGTCGCTAGGTCGCGCGGGCTGACGCAACTCGTCTCCGCTGTTTCCGTCGTCGGTCCGTATCAAGGCAATGTCGCTGCCGCGCGGCGATCATGGGCGCAGGCCAACCGTGACAAGGTCGTGGCGTTTATTCGTGCCTACCGGCGGGCGATCGCGTGGCTTTACGAGCCGACCAATCGTGAGCAGGCGATCGCGACATTGATCCGGCATGTGCCCGGTATGTCGAAGGACCTTGCGGAAGCGAGCTATCCGGAGCTGCTCGCGCCGGAAGATGGGTTCTTCCGGGATTGCCGAATCGACCTCGCTGGATTGCGTTGTGTGTTGGATCTACGCAGCCGGTACGCAACTCCGCAAAAGCAATTGTCCGATCCGATGCAATATTGCGATCTTAGCTATTTCGTGCAGGCGATAGCCGGCTGACGCATCTCACGCGACATTCGGATGGGAAGGTTTCAAAAGGGTGTTGAGATGATCGTCGTGCCACCGCTGCCTGACAAGCTCGAGCAATTGACCCGGACCGATTACCCGCGCGTGTCGGACGCGGAGATGCAGCGCCGGCGCGTGCTGGTCGAAGGCTTGCTCCGGGACAAAGGCTGCGACCACCTGATTTTCTGCGGCGCAAACCGCACCGGTTCGGTCGTGCAGTGGCTGACGCACTGGCCGGTCACTAACGAGGCGGTGGGTGTGTTCACGCCTGGCGAGCGCAGCGCGATGTTCGTGCAATACGTCAACCATGCGGAGCTCGCGAGCATCATCGCCAAGGAGACGGACGTCGCCTGGGGCGATCCGACCTCGGTCGCGGCCGCGATCGGCGTATTGAAGCAGCGCAAGGCGCGGTCAGGACGGGTCGCATTCATTGGCCCGCTTGGGGCGCGGCAGTATGAAGCGCTGTCGAGCGAGTTCGGGCGCATCCACGATCTCAACGCCGACTATACGCGCTTCCGGCAGGTCAAATCCGATGAAGAGCTCGACTGGTTTCGGATCGGCGCGCATTTCGCCGACCTCGGCATGGCTGCGCTGCGGAATCATCTGCGTCCCGGTATCAGCGAGATCGAACTCTGCGCGCTGATCGAGCAGGCTTACGTGTCTCTTGGCGGCGGTCACGCGATCCATTTCGTCGGCAGCACTCCGATGGAGGCGCCGACGGTGCCGGTGCCGCGGCAATATCCATCGCACCGGCGCATTGCCGTTGGCGACGCGGTGAGCGCGGAGATCAGCGCCGCGTTCTGGGATCATTCCGGTCAGGTGCTGCGCAGTTTCACGGTCGGCAAGGAGCCGAACGCGCTCTATCGCGACCTGCATCGGGCAGCCGATGCCGCCTTTGACGCCGTCTGCGCGGTGCTGCGGCCAGGGGCGATGCCGGCCGATGTGATCGAGGCGGCCAGTGTGATCGAGGAGGCCGGCTTCACGATTATTGACGACCTGCTGCACGGCTACGGCGGCGGATACCTCGCGCCTATCTTGGGCAGCAAGAGCCGGCCGGCAGGGCCCGTGCCAACAGAACCATTCCGCGCCGGGCAAACGGTGGTTGTTCAACCGAACGTCGTGACCCGCGATCGCAAAGCGGGCGTGCAGATGGGCGAGCTTGTTGTCATCACGGACAGTGGCGTCGAGAGAATGCACCGTTATCCGCGGGCCTTCGAAACGATCGCCGTTTGATATTGTGGACCGCGCCGGCCGGGAGTTGCGCGGATCGATCGCCGGACGCCTCTATTTCAGCCCGACGTTTGTGATCGAGATCAATCGGCTGGTTAGGCGAGGCTGCGGCGCGGACCCTGGCGGGGCAGGGCTTACGGCCAAGTCTATTTCCCCTTGGGATGCTGTGGCGGCGGCCGTACTCTGACGGTCGGCGAAGCTTCGAACCCGTTCGTGCTGCGCTATTGGCAGACGGCCGGCATTGCTAGCTTGGGACAGGGCTAGCGAGGTAGCAGCGGTTGCTGCCGCACTGGGCCAAACGTCTTTTGAGGCGCTGGATCTGGGCGGCTGCGTCGATGCACCGTGTGCTGGTGCCGTCGTCGTGCATGGTGGATCGGGTGAGCCTTGGCTGGGGAACTAGGATTCGAACCTAGACAAACAGAGTCAGAGTCTGTTGTGCTACCGTTACACCATTCCCCAGTAAGCACATGATTTAATTAGGAAATATTGAAGTCGCTGGCAAGCCCCGTGAGGGCGCCGAAGCGGCGATTCCCGTTCAAATCGAGGCTTCTGTACGACGCCCCGGGTTTGCGGTCCAGTCCCTATTCGTTTTGGGTAAGCGGGCGGCGGCGGGTCAGGACGGTCAGGATGGTCAGCATCGACAGGACGGCCACGACCAGGAACACCAGCCGCGGCGAGCCGTGGTCCATCAACGGGCCGAAGATCAGCGGCGCGATGATTCCACCGATGTTGAAGCCGGTGGTGACGAAGCCGAACACCTTGCCGAAGGAGCCGGGCGGCGTGACTTCACGCACGATCATGTCGCGTGAGGGGCTGATGATGCCCGCGGCCAGTCCGGCGAGCGACATGGCGACCACCAGCATCACGGCGCCGAAGTCGACCTCGCCGACGATGAAGGTGAACACGCCGGTCGCCGCGAGGCCGAGCGCCGTCACCAGGCCGTGGCGCGAGGTGCGGGCGACCAGCAGGCCGCCCATCAACACGCCGATCGCCGACAGCAGCAGGAAGCCGGTCAGCGCCGTGTTGGCGGTCGCCACCGGCGTGCCATGCAGCACCCCCAGCGCCACCACCGAATAGTTCGACAGGCCGGCGTTGGTAATGGCGATCAGCATGAAGAACACGAGATTGAGCACGATCGGCGCCGAGAACAGCAAACTCCAGGCGCTTTGATCCGGCGCGGCCGCCTGTCGTGAATGCGGCGTGACCGGGCCTTCGCCGGTCATGGCGAGCAGGGCCGCGACCGCGATGCCGAGTATGCCCGCTCCGACGAAGGCGCCGCGCCAGCCCCAGAAGTCCTGCATCAACAGCAGGCTGAACGGTGCGACGGCCGAGCCGAGCATGCCGGCGAAAGTGTGCACCGAAAACGCCTGGCCGATGCTCCTGGCGGGCACATGCTGCGACAGCATCGCGTAATCGGCGGGGTGATAGACCGTGTTGCCGATGCCTGCGACTGCGAACATCGCCACGAACACCCAGAACGAGTCGATCAATCCCGCCGCGATGAAGGCGAAGGCGCCGAGCAGCAAACCGCCGATCAGCAGTGGCCGCGCGCCAACCCGGTCGACGATGAATCCGGCCGGCGTTTGCAACGCCGCCGAGACGACGTTGAACGCCGCGAAGGCGAAACCGATCTCGGTGTAGGTGACGCCGTACTCAGCGCGCACGAACGGCATCAGTGGCGCGAGGAGGATGATGTAATAGTGCGATACGAAATGCGCCGCGCTGACCGCACCGACGATGCGGACGTGTGGCGCATGGGCGGAGCCCAAGCTCTCAGTCGTCTCTGTCATAATATGAATCCCGGCGTCGGGACTATGGCCCGCCGCGCCGCCGCGATAAAGCCCCCAGGGCGAGGGGGCCCCATGCGCTCGGCGCGGAGACCGGCGGAACTTTTGCGGTCGGCGATCAGACCTTGGTGGTGGCGATGCGGGCGGCTGCCTTGGCGTTGAAGGCCATGTCGTCGAGATTGGCGATCGGCGCGCGGCCCTTCGCCATGGCCCGGTGGAAGTCGCCTTTCGACAGCGGCGGCAGGTCGGCAATGATCGACCAATGATCGCCACCGTCGCGGCTCTCAAAGACTTGGCCATCGGTGTCGCCGGCGAAGATCGCGGTCTCGTTGCCGTGTGCGGCAATGCTCATCGCTGAGAAAAGCGCGCGCTGGCCGTCGGGCAGACCGCCGAGTAGGCGTTCCCATGTCTTGCCGCCATCGCGGCTGCGCGCGATCTTCCCGCGGGCGCGGCCGAGCTTGTACCAATGCGGCGGCCAGCCGACGGCAGCCGAGACGAACAGGAGATCCGGATCGTCCGGATGCATCACGCAGGCGTCCGGGTAATCCATGCCGGGCAGCTTTGCGTCTCGCGTCCAGGTCGCGCCCTTGTCTTCGCTGCGCATCAGGCCAACGAGGCCGTTGGCGATCAGGATCTGGTTGGGACGCCGCGTGTCGATCATGATGCGATGCACATCGCATTCGCCGATCTCGGGATCGATCTTGAGATCGATGAACGTGGCGCCACCATCGCGCGAGCGCAGCAGCGCGCCGATTTCGATGCCGACATAAAGCTCGTCATTGTGGATGACGATCTCTTTGACATGGCCGAGGCGTGGCGGCGGTGGAAACGTCCATTGCCCCACGCTGTCGACCTGCCGCAAGGCCGGCAGTTCGCGCCAGTTTTCGCCCCCGTTGTCGCTGATGAACAGATGTGCCGGCATGCTGCCGGCGAGCACCACCTCGCGCCCACCAAGCGTGCCGGCGCGCGCGGCCCACAGATCGAATTGCGTGATGCCGTTATTGACCCACCGCCACGTGCGGCCCTCGTCGTCGCTGCGCGCCATGCCGACGCCGCGCGTTGCCGCGAACAGTGCGCCGCCCGGCGCGCGCGTCAGCGCCGCCACGAAGCAGCCGGCGAGCGCGTGATGCACCGTCTGCCAAGCGCCGTTGCCGTCGCGTGCGAGCAGATGCACGCCATCGACGGTGGCGACCGCGAGCGTGGTTTCGGGCTGCGTGGCGCGGTAAGCGGTGTCTCCACCGGGCGAAAGCAAAATCATGGGTCGATATCCAAACGTCGGATGAAAAGGCGGCGGCCCGCGCGAAGCCCGGGCCGCCTTATCAGTCTAGAACCGTTCGCATGGCGCAAGCGATCACTCGAGCTTGGTGATACCGGCGTCGGCGATCAGCTTCTTCCACTTCGCGATTTCCGAGGTGACATGCTTCTCCAGCTCGTCCGGCGTCGAGCCCTTCGGCGTGATGCCGGTCTTCTGGATCTGTTCGACGATGTGCGGATCGGAAAGCGCGGCAAGCATCGCCTTGTTCATCTTCTGCACGATCGCGTCCGGCGTGCCGGCCGCGAAAGCGAGACCATACCAGCTCGTCACGTTGTAGGGGAGGCCGCTTTCCGCAATCGTCGGCACGTCCGGCATCGACGGGAAGCGTTCGGGTGAAGTCACCGCCAACGCCCGCAGCTTGCCGCCCGCGATCTGACCCTGCACGGCAGGGACCAGTTCGAACGTCATCTGCACGTCGTTGGTCAGCATGCCGGTGATGACGGCCGGCGTCGTGCGATATGGCACATGCTTGATATCGATGCCGGCCTGCACGCGGAAAAGCTCGCCGGCGAAGTGCTGGCTCGTGCCGGCGCCGACGCTGGCGAAGTTGAGCTTGCCTGGCTCGGCTTTGGCAGCCGCGATCAATTCGTTGACGGTCTTCGGCGGGAAGTCCGGCGCCGTGACGAGCACGAGCGGCACGGTCCCGACCAGCGACACCATGCGAAAATCTTTCACAGGGTCGTATTTCAGGTTCGGACGGCCGGCACCGGAGACGGCGTGCGCGTTGCTCATCATGAGTGCCGCGTAGCCATCGGCCGGCGCGCGCGCGACCGCCTCGGCACCGAGCGTTGCGCCGGCACCGGGTTTGTTTTCGACGATGAACGTGCCGTTGAGCGACTTCGACAAATAATCGGCGAGGATGCGCGCCACGATGTCGGTGCCGCCGCCGGGACCGTTGGGTACCACGATGCGGACCGGACGCGTCGGCCATTCTTGCGCCGACACGCCCGACGGGATGACGGCGCCGGCGAATAGCGCGGCAAATAGAACGCGTCTTATCGTGTGATTTAGAAGCATTCGTGTTTCCTCGGACATTATTGTTGTCCGGTGTTTTACACGAACCGGATGCGCGGCCAATAGCGTCAAACAGTCCTAGCTGACCACGCCGACGATCGCGCCCATGAGGCAGGTTGTCAGCGTGCCCGACAGGATCGACTTCGCACCGAGCGAGATGATGTCGGCGCGGCGTTCCGGCGCCATCACCGACAAGCCGCCGATCATGATGCCGAGCGAGCCGAAATTGGCAAAGCCGCACATGGCATAGAGCATGATCAATCGCGCGCGGGGATCGAGCGCGTCGGCCGGGAGTTTGGCGAATGCGATGTAGGCGATGAATTCATTGAGCACGGTCTTGATGCCCATCAGCGAGCCGGCCGTGACCGCCTGGCTCCAGGGGATGCCCATCAGCCAACATACCGGCGCCATCACCCAGCCCAGCATGCGCTGCAAGGTGACCGGCGCGCCGAAGAGATCGGGCAATACGGTCAAGCACGCATTGGCGAGATGGACGAGCGCAACGAGGACCAGCAGCATCGCGGTGATGCTGATCAAGAGTTCGACGCCGGCCGCGGTGCCGCGCACGATGGCATCCATCGTGTTGTCGGCTACGCGTCCGATCTCCACTTTGCCGAGATCGGTCGCCTCTTCCGGTTTGACCGGCACCATCAACTGACTGATCAACAGGGCCGCAGGCGCGCCAACGAGGGCGGCAATCATCATGTGGCCGGCGACATCCGGAATGACGTCGCGCAAGATGGTCGCGTAGAGCACGAACACCGTGCCGGCGATCCCGGCCATGCCGCCGGTCATCACCATGAACAGTTCGCCGCGCGACAGCCGGTTCAGATACGGCTTGATGAAAAGCGGCGCCTCCACCATGCCGAGGAAGATATTGGCGGCGGTCGACAGGCCGACGGCACCGCTGACGCCCATGCTGCGCTCCAGCGCCCATGAGAAGCCGCGCACGATCGGTGGCAGGATGCGCCAATGGAAGAACAAGGTGGTGAGCACGCTCATCACCAGGACGATCGGCAGCGCCTGGAAGGCGAGCACGAAATCGCTCCCGGGCGACTTGACGTCGAAGGGAGGGGCGCCGCCGCCGATATAGCCGAATACAAAGGAGGTGCCTGCGCGCGTTGCCGCGCTCACCGCGTCGACCCCGCGTGCCAGGCCTTCAAACGCGAAGGCGATTTGCGGCACCTTGAGAAGTACCACCGCCGTGACGAGGGTTACGATGAGCGCGGCGCCGGCGCTTTTGACCCGGACCGCATAGCGGTTCTCGCTGATCGCCCAGGCGAAAGCGATCAGCACTGCGGCGCCGAACGCCGACTGCATTTGCAGCATCTGGAAAAGGCCCCCCGACGGGTGTGAGCGCCGGCCCGTGGAAAATGCGCAATCGCCGTCTGGAAGGCAACCGGCCGGAAGGCCGGACGTGCCGCCATCAAGTCAGGACACCCGGGCTGGTTGCGTCGAAATCAAAATACATTGTTCATAACCCGGTCAGGCTACCGCGACGGTTCGACCATGCCCGGCCTCCGGTCACATATACTTGTTGGGCGATTGGCATGTTCATGATCATGCCTTGATTGGCGCGCGGGATGGCCGGGTTTCGGTCATCCTTTCAACCGGGAGCGAAATATGAAGACGATCGTTCTTGCCATCAGCCTTTCATTGATGGCCACCAGCGCTTTTGCGTCGTGCAAGGGCGATGCGGCCTCCAAGAAGCTCGCGGGCGCCGCGCTCAAGAGCTTCATGACCAAGTGCGAGAAGGACGCCACCGCGGCCTGCGAATTGGATTCGACGAACAAGAAGCTCGCCGGGGCCGCGAAGACCAGCCATATGAAAAAGTGCGTCGGCGACGCCGTCGGTCAGTAACGCCCTTTTTGCCGCTCCACGACGTCAAGAAGAGCCCGGTCCCGGGCTCTTCTTTTTTGGGCTCGACCGGATAGAATTGCGACTTGCTGAAATGAAGGTGCAGGCGATGGCGGACGTTTACCAGGACGACAAGATCTTCGTCGGCAAGAGCGGCAAGCCCGAATATCTCACGCTCAAGTTCGGCAACCGGCACGGCCTCGTGACCGGCGCCACGGGCACCGGCAAGACCGTGACGCTGCAGGTGCTGGCGGAGGGGTTCTCGCGCGCCGGCGTGCCGGTCTTCGCCGCCGACATCAAAGGGGATCTGTCCGGCATTGCCGCCGTCGGCGAGGCGAGGGACTTCCTGGTCAAGCGCGCGACCGATATCGGCATCAAGTATCAGGTCGACGAATTCCCGGTCGTGTTCTGGGACCTGTTCGGCGAGCAGGGACATCCCATCCGCGCCAGCGTGTTCGAGATGGGGCCGCTGCTGCTGTCGCGTATGCTCGATCTCAACGACGTGCAGGAAGGCGTGATGAACGTCGCCTTCCGCTTCGCGGACGACGATCCGCAGCTCGGCCAGGCCGACTCCAAGGGGCTGGTCGACCTGAAGGATCTGCGCGAACTCCTGTCGTATCTATCGAAGAACGGCAAGGAGATCGGCGCCAAATACGGCAACGTCGCGCAGGCGACGGTCGGCGCGGTGCAGCGGCAGTTGCTGGTGCTGGAGAATCAGGGCGGCGGCAAGTTCTTCGGCGAGCCGGCGCTCAACATCGCGGATCTGATGCGCACCGACCGCGACGGCCGCGGCATCGTCAACATCCTCGCCGCCGACAAGCTGATGGCGAATCCGCGGCTCTACGCGACCTTCCTGCTCTGGCTGATGTCGGAGATGTTCGAGCAGTTGCCTGAGGTCGGCGATCTCGACAAGCCGAAGCTCGTGTTCTTCTTCGACGAGGCGCATTTGCTGTTCGACGATGCGCCCAAGGCGCTGCTCGACAAGATCGAGCAGGTCGTGCGCTTGATCCGCTCCAAGGGCGTCGGCATTTACTTCGTCACGCAGAACCCGCTCGACGTGCCGGACAAGGTGCTGGCGCAGCTCGGCAACCGCGTGCAGCACGCGCTGCGCGCCTTCACGCCGCGCGATCAGAAGGCGGTGCGGGCGGCGGCGGAAACGTTCCGGCCCAATCCAAAGCTCGACACGGCGCAGGTCATCACCGAGCTCGGCAAGGGCGAGGCGCTGGTCTCGTTCCTGGAAGGCAACGGCACGCCGTCGATGGTCGAGCGCACGCTGATTGCGCCGCCGTCCGCCCGCATCGGGCCGGTGACGGTGGACGAGCGCAAGGCGATCGTCGCCAAGAGCCCGATCCGCGGCAAATACGACCAGACCATCGATCCGGACTCCGCCTACGAGATTTTGCAGCGGCGGGTGCAAGAAGGCGCCTCGGTGCCGGACAAGCAAGCTGGGCCATGGGGTGGGGGCTCGGTGCCGCGCACGGGACGCGGGCCGGCACCCGCGCCGGAGGCGCCGCCGGCGAGCGGCAGCAGCTGGACCGATGTGCTGGGCGGCATCCTCGGTGGCGGCGGCTCTTCCGGGACGCGCCGTGGCCGAATGACGACGAGTGAGGTCGTCGTGAAGCAGGTGGCCAGATCGGTCGCCTCCCAAGTCGGCAGCCAAATCGGCCGGGCGATTGTCCGCGGCGTGCTTGGCGGCCTTGGCGGCGGCCGGCGCTAAGTTCTCCGACGCTTTAGCAGGCATTGCGGCGCCGATTGGCGTATCGGCGCCGCCGTCGCCCCGTCTAACGTAGAATAATTTTCTCCATGCGTGGAGGCGTGGAATATTTTTGTCGATTCCGACTCGAATATGAAATGGACTTAGGGCCCGTTCCCGCCGATTTAGCTGTTTACAGAAACATTATTCTCCGGGGCCCGATCATGCGTCTCTTGAAGTCTCTTGTCATTGCCGCCGCCGTCTTTGCGGCCGGTGGGGCGTCCGCCCAGCAAATCCAGCAATTACGGGTTGGCTTCATCCCGGTGATGGGTGCGGCGCAGATTTTCGTCGCCGAAGGTGAGGGCTGGAACAAGCAGGCCGGCATTGCCGTCAATCCGGTTGCGTTCGAGTCCGGGCCGAACATGATCCAGACGCTCAGCTCCGGCACGCTCGACGTCTATGTCGGCGGCCTTGCGCCGCTCATCGTCGCGCGCTCGAAGGGCGTCGATGTCCGCGTGGTCGCAGCGACGGTCGTCGAGGAAATGGGCCTCGCCGCCAGCGCGACGCTCGCGCCGTATTTCGATGGTCGCCCCGCCGCCGAGGCCATCAAGGCCTTCCATGAGAAGACCGGTCGCAAGGCCAAGTTCGCGACCCAGCCGCTCGGCTCGGGCCCGAACACCACACTCCAGGTCTGGCTGTGGGACGTCGCCAAGGTCAGCAAGGATGATGCCGAGGTCGTCGAAATGGGCATCGACGCCACGCAGCGCGCGATCACGACCGGCGCCGTCGAAGGCGGTTCGATCCGCGAGCCGGCCTGGACCATCGTGCAGAAGCAGAATCCGAAAGTGAAGCTGATCGCGACCGGCAAGGACATGTTCCCGAATTTCCCGGGCGTCGTCGTCGCCGTGCTTGGCTCCTTCGCCGATAAGAATCCGAAGGCGGTCGAGAGCCTCGTGCGCAACGTCATCCGCGCGACCGCGCTGCTCAAGGACAAGCCCGAGCAGGCGGTCAAGCACGTCGGTGCCGCTTTCGGCAAAGGTCTGATCCCGGAGGACGCGCTGCTCGCCTCGCTGAAATCGCCGCAGACGCAGTTCACGTCGGATCCGCGCCGCATCATCGAGCCGACGGCGAAGCTCCAGGACTATCAGGTGAAGTTCGGTGCGTTGAAAAAGGCCGAGTCGCTTGACGGTCTGTTCGATCTTGCGGTTTATGACCGCGCAGCCTCGGGCAAGTGAACTGATCGATAGGGCGAAGCGCCGGTGACTCGGTTAAGAACAGCGGCGCTTTCCGCCTTCGGATTTGCGGCCTTCCTCGGCATCTGGGAGCTGGTGCCGTGGCTTGGCCTCGTACCGCCGTCCATCCTGCCGCCGCCGAGCGCCCTGCCGGAGGCATTCTGGCGGGAGCTGACGTCCGGCATCTGGTTTTCGTCGCTGCTCACCAGCCTCCGCAATTATGTCGCCGGTCTTGCGATCGGCTGTCTGCTCGGCGTCGGCCTCGGCATCCTCACGGGCCTGTGGCCGGCGATGGAGGCGACCCTGGCCTGGGTGGTGCGCGCCCTGCGCCCCATCCCGGGCCTCGCCTGGGTGCCGTTCGCCATTCTCTGGTTCGGTATCGATCCGGCCGCGGCAATCTTCATCATCTCGACCGGCGTGTTCTGGATCTCGTATTTCGCCGCGCTCGGCGCGGTTCGCTCGGTCGATCGCGAACTGCTCGAGCTCGCCGATGCCTTCGGCTTCCGGCGCGCCGATCGCAAGCTCGTCAAGGTCATCCTGCCGGCGGCAGCGCCGGGCATACTGACAGGCGTGCGGACGGCGCTCGGTCAGGCCTGGATGGCGGTGGTCGCCGCCGAAATTTTCGGCGTGCCAGGTCTCGGCCAGCGCATGATGCAGGCTTCCAATCTGCTCGCGAGCGATATCGTCGTCGTCTATATGGCCACCATGGCGGCGGCCTACGGCCTCATCGATGCGGGCTTCGTCGCCCTCCAATCCTGGTTGCTGCGATGGAAGCGATAATCAAACTCGAGCAGATCGGCCTGGCGTTCCAGCGGGACGGGCGCAGCACGGAAGTGCTGCGTGGCCTCGATCTCTCGATCCCGGCCGGCCACTTCGTCGCGGTGCTCGGTCCCTCGGGCGTCGGCAAATCGACCTTGTTGCGCGTCATCGCCGGCCTGCTGCCGCCGAGCAGCGGCCGCGTGACGTTGAACTGCCGCAAAGGCGGGCCGCTTCCGGTGGCGATGGTGTTTCAGGACGCGCGGCTTTTGCCGTGGCGCAGCGTTGCCGACAATGCCGGCTTCGGTCTCGAGCACGGCCAGGTCTCGCGCGCGGTGCGCCGAGAGAAGATTGCGGCGGCACTGGAACTGGTGGGGCTCGCCGGCTTTGGCGAGCGCTATCCGCACGAGCTGTCGGGCGGCCAGCGCCAGCGCGTCGCGCTCGCCCGTGCGCTCGCCGTCGACCCCGACATCCTCCTGATGGATGAGCCGTTCGCGGCGCTCGACGCCATGACCCGGGAGTCGTTGCAGGACGAACTCGCCCGCATTCACGTCGAGACCGGCAAGACCGTCGTCTTCGTCACGCATTCCATCGACGAGGCGGTTTACCTCGCCGATGACATCGTCGTTCTCGACGGCAAGCCCGCGGGTCTGGTCGCAAATGTTGCGGTGCCGCTGGCGCGCCCGCGCCAACGCGGCTTGGGCGATTTCCCCGATGTCGTCTCGCGCATCCGCGCCGAACTGTTCAGCACGCCGGTATTCTGACGGCCGGCGTCAGCCGCGTCCCACGAACGGCATGGTATTCGCCATCACCGTCATGAACAGCACATTGGTGTTGAGCGGCAGGCCGGCCATATAGACGACTGCATTGCCGACGTCGTCGGCATTCATGCGCGGCTCGATCATCTTCGTGCCGTTGGGTTGCAACACGCCGTCGCCTTGCACCATGCGGTCGGTCAACGGCGTCGCGGCGTTGCCGATATCGACCTGGCCGCAGCAGATGTCGTATTGACGGCAATCGAGCGAGGTCGATTTCGTCAGTCCCGTCACGGCATGCTTGGTCGCGGTATAAGCGACCGAAAACGGCCGTGGCGCGTGCGCGGAAATCGAACCGTTGTTGATGATGCGGCCGCCGCGCGGGCTTTGCGCTTTCATGATCTTGATGGCTTCCTGCGTGCACAGGAACATGCCGGTCAGATTGGTCGCGACCACCTGTTGCCAGGTTTCGAACGGCAGGTCTTCGAGCGGCACCGGCGGCGCGCCAATGCCCGCATTGTTGAACAGGACGTCGAGGCGGCCGAAGCTCGCTTTGGTGACTCCGAACAGTTTGATGATCGACTCGCGCTGCGACACGTCGGTCGGCACGGTGAGCGCTTGCGCGCCAATGGCGTTGATCTCACCGGCCACCTGTTCGAGCGGCTCGGGACGGCGGCCCGCCAGCACCAGACTGTAACCCGCCTTCGCCAAGGCAATCGCCACCGCGCGACCGACGCCCGTCCCCGCGCCGGTCACCAACGCAATCTTCGCCGTCATGTTCGTGTCCTTCCCCGTGCAGCTTTATGTGTGTCCGCCATACCACAAAGTGCCGCCGTCGGCATCCCGGCTGGAACGATGCGGCAACGGTCGAGTTGGCCGAAAGCCGGTTCCGTAAGTTGGGATTCGTCATGGCGCGCCGCATCCCGGATTTCTCTTCCATTTCGCATCCCACGCCTCGCCTCTTTTTCACTTCCGCGCTGTGTATTTTTGTGTGCGCGTGTGCGGCGCGCGATGCTGAAATCGCCGGGCGTGCGCGCTCCGAGCTGATTGGGCTCAGCGACAACGATCTACGCATGTGCGCCGGTCATCCGGCCAATGAAGACAAAGTGCCAGGCGGCGTGATCTGGATGTACGAGCATGGCGCGGCATCGTCGGGCGGTTTGACGATAACGCCGGTGATACCGGTGGTCGGCGCCCAAATCGGTCAGCCGGATGGCGGTTATTGCCGCACGCAGCTCAAGCTCGTGGGTGGCAAGGTCACCGAAGTGTCGTTTGCCGGGGCGACCGATCTTTGGGGCGGGCGCGATGCCGTATGCGCACCGATCGTGCGCAACTGCCTCGATTATCGGAAAGGTCGCCGCTGACGCGCGTCAGCTTGCCAAAGCTTCCGGCACGTCAACAGGTTTGAACGCCGCCGGAGCCTCCAGACGAGCGGTGATCTCCGCGGCCGAGCAGGGGCGGCCGAAACGGTAGCCTTGCATCGAGTGTACGCCCGCGGCGCGCAGGAAGAGATGCTGATCGCCCGTCTCCACGCCTTCGGCGGTGACCTTCATGCCCAGACCGCGGCCGAGGCTGACCACCGCATGCACGATAGCGGCGGCATCCGCCGCCTTCTCGATGAAGCGCACGAAGCTGCGGTCGATCTTGAGTTTGTCGAACGGATAACGACGCAGATAGAGCAGGCTCGAATAGCCGGTGCCGAAATCGTCGAGCGCGAGGCGCACGCCCAACGCCTTCAAACGGACCATGGCGGCTTCCGTGCTGTCGCCATTGCCGAGAAGCACGCTTTCGGTCAGTTCGAGCTCGAGCCGCGTCGGATCGAACTGCGTTTCGGCGAGGATCCGTTCGACGACATCGACGAAGTCGCTGCGGCGGAACTGCAGCGGTGAGACGTTGACCGCCACCGTCAGGTCCGGCCACGCCAGGCCCTCGAGGCAGGCGCGGCGCAGCACCCAGTTGCCGAGTTGGATGATGAGGCCGCTGTGTTCGGCGACCGGGATGAATTCGCTCGGCGGAATCTCGCCGCGCGTCGGATGCGTCCAGCGGCACAGCGCTTCCACGCCGAGCACTTTCTCGCCGCTCTTGTCGACGATCGGCTGATAGACGACGCGGAGCGCGTCGTTGTCGAGCGCGTCGCGCAGATCGCTTTCCAACAGCTTGCGGTTGGAGAGGTCGGCGTCCATCGCCTCGTCGTAGATGCACGCGCGATTGCGGCCTTCGTTCTTGGCGCGATAAAGCGCCATATCGGCATAGCGCATGATGTCGGTCGCGGTGCCGCAATTCCTGTCGATCACCGCGATGCCGACCGATGCACCGATCACGATGTTCTGGCCGCTGATGGAGTAGGGGGCGCAGATGGCCGAGATGATGCGCTGCGCGAGAGCCATCATCTTGGAGTGGTCGGGGCCGACATGCGAGATCACGGCGAATTCGTCGCCGCCGAGCCGCGCGACCAGATCGCCGCCGCGTAGCGTGTGCGACAGGCGTAGCGTGACGTTGCGGATGAGCTCGTCGCCGATGTGGTGTCCGAGCGTGTCGTTCACTTCCTTGAAGTGGTCGAGGTCGATGTAGAGCGCCGCCGCCGTGCCGCCGCCGCCGCGCACCTCTTCGATCACGGCTTCCAGCCGTTCGCCAAAGAAGATGCGGTTGGGCAGGCCGCAGAGCGGATCGTGCATGGCCAGATGCCGCAACCGCGTTTCACCAGTGGCGATGGCCGCCGCGGTGCGTCGCATGTAGCGCAGCACGAAGGCGGCGAGCAGGGCGAAGCCGGCGAGCGCGACGGCGATGAATGGCACGACGCTGTTGACGATCTCGGCGCCTGGCTGCTTCGGCGTCCAGGCGAAGCGCGCGATCTGCGTGCCGTTCGGCCCGACCAGTTCGTAGACGAAGTCGTCCTTGGCGACCGGACCGGGATCGACCTTGCGCAGATTGGTCATCCGGAGCTGGCTGGCGATGTTCGAAAGTACGTCGCTGTCGATGAACTTCACCGACATCACGATGGGCGCCAGCGTGTCGAAAGACGGGGGAATATCGGCGATGGGGCCGACGGCGACGGCTGCGATGATGGCGGGGCGGCCGAGCAAGAGGCGGATCACCGCGGCTTGCGGATGGGCTCCGCCGGCGCTCACCCCGGTCTCATTCAGGCGAATGGCGCCGTCGAGCGTCGGATCGCGGCCGCGCATGAACTCGAGCACCGCGGCAAGGTCGTTGTGCGCGGCCTCGAACCATTCGGGCTCGAAACCGCGCCGACCGTTCAGGGAATAGATCGGCTTGTCCTGGCCGTCGAAGACGAAGATGTAATCGTGGTTGAAGAAGGTCTCGAGCCAAAGGCCGACGCGCTGCCTGGCCCAGTTGGGATCGAAACCGAGGCGAAGGTTCTGAATCGCGGCGTCCGAGGTGGCGACGCTCTCGACTTCGCGCAGAACGCGCTCGCCATAGCTGCCGATCGCGCGCGACAGCAATTGCCGTTCATGATCGACGGCCATTTCATCGGCGCGCTGGGCGGACGACAGAACGGCAACAACGATGCACACGATAGCCACGGCAACGATAACGCCGATGGGCACCACGACGCTCAACCGCGCCCGGTCCCAGTTCGTGCTCTGCCGCTCCGCAGTGGTGTGCGAACGAGCCATAGGCGGCAAGTGCAGTCCCCTCAACGCGTCCCAGCTACTCAACTTTTCCGGGTCCACGGTAATGGGGAATGCTTGCCAATTCGCTCTAAACGGCCGCCGCGGCGCAACTCTCTACACGCAAAAATGGTGAATCGCGTGGTTCCGTTAATCGGAGGTAAAGCGCCAAGAGCGCATTCGACCGTTCGGCCGCTGCAGCGCGCTGATTTGGCGTTCCGAAGCGCGTTTTGCTCAGATTTCCGTCCGGTACGGCGGTCGCGGGATATCCATGTGCGCCGCCCGGAGGGCCGCAGACCAGCGCTCGCGCAGGTCCTGGAAATAGGGTTCGCCCGGCTCGATCCGATAGCTCAATTCTGGTTCGCAGGCGTCGCGCCGCACGACCAGGAGATCGATCGGCAATCCAACCCCGAGATTGGATCGCATCGTCGAATCCATCGAGATCAGGCCGATCTTGAGCCCGTCATAGAGATCGGTGTCGAAGCCGATGGCGCGGTCGAGCACGGGCTTGCCGTATTTGTGCTCGCCGATCTGCAGATAGGGCGTGTCGGTCGTGCATTCGATGAAATTGCCGGCCGAGTAGATCATGAACAGGCGCAAGGGGCCGCCCTTGATCTGGCCGCCGAACAGGAAAGCGATCTCGTGATCGACCGACGCGGCCTCGAGTGCCTTGCCTTCGACGTTCTGTACGTTGCGGATGGCGCGGCCGATGCGCTGCGCCGCCTTGAACATGGTCGGCGCGTTCATCAGCGTCTCGACTTCGCCGGTCTCCGGGTTCTCCATGCCTTCGATCAAAGTCGAGCGGACCGACTGGCTCAGCGACAGATTCCCGGATGAGGCGAGCGCCATGATGCGTTCGCCCGGGGTCGTGTAGAGGTGCAGCTTGCGAAAGGTCGAGATGTTGTCGACGCCGGCATTGGTGCGCGTGTCCGCGATCATCACCAAGCCGTCACGTACGAGAATTCCGCAGCAATAGGTCATGATCGGCAAACTTCGACGAGAGGGGCGGTCGCGTTATAGCGGCAGCCTGGCGGCTCCGGCAACTCAGCTCTGGCTTTGCGACCGGGCCTGTTGCACCTGCACGGCTACTTTCAAGGTTTCGCCGCCGCCGCCGTAGCGCGTACCGCGCACCGGCGCCGCGCCGAGATAATCAAGGCCGACCGCGACACGCACATGCGCGTCGGTGGTGGATATGCCGTTGGTCGGGTCGAAGCCGACCCAGCCGAGTTTATCGACATGGGCCTCCGCCCAGGCATGGCCGGCGTCCTGCGCAACCACGCCGTCGGCGCGGCAAAAGTGGCCGCCGACATAGCGCGCCGGAATGCCGAGATGACGCGCCGCGGCGATGAAAACGTGCGTGATGTCCTGGCAGACGCCGCGCCGCAGCTTGAACGCCTCGGCCGCGGTCGTGCCGGTTTGCGTCGGTTCGGGGTCGAACGTCATCTCGGAATGGAGCCCGGAGAGCAGGGCGTGCAGCGCGCTCAAGGTGTCGTCGCTGCTGCCGCTGGCCGCACGCGCGAAATCGACGATGGCGCTATCCGCCTCGGTGAGCGACGTTTCGCGCAAATACAGGCTCGGTGGAAAACGCTCGACCGTGCCGGTGATGATGCCGTGGGTGTCCTGTGTGTCGACCTCGCCTTCCACGGTCACGGTCAAGGTGTCGAATGGACCCTCGGCTGTGAAGGCGTGGGTGATGTTGCCGAATGCGTCCTCGTGCTGGTGCAGCAGGCAGTCTTCCGACAGATCGATGTGCCAGTTCACGACGTGCTGGCCGTCATGGTCGCGCGGGGTGAGCCGCAGTATCTGCGTCACGCCGGTCGGCGGCGCGGTGTACTGGTAGGTCGTCGCGTGAACGATACGGATCCGCATGCGGGCAACTCGGGGTTGGGCCTCTTTGTAGCACAGCGTGGCGTGCTGTCGCGCCCCGGCCTTACACCAGGAATTGCTCGGTGATGGCCGATCCCAGGCGGTTGTTCTCGGTGATGAACTCGCCGATGAATTCGTGCAGGCCCCGCTGGAAGACGCCGTCCATACGGCTGTTCTGCAAGCGGTTGCGGATGCCGCGCGCTTGCCGCTGCGCCGGGCCCTGGCGGCCATAGGCGTTGGCGACGGAGTCGAGGTTGCGCACGATCTCTTCGTAGCAGGCGGCGAGGGAGCGCGGCATTTCATCGCGCAGGATCAACAGATCGGCGATCAGCCACGGCTTGAGGCTCTCGCGATAGACCCAGTGATAGGAGGTCAACGCCGAGACCGAACGCAGGATCGCCGCCCACTGGAAGTAATCGAGCGGGCCGCCGACGCGCTCGTTTTCCGGCAGCAGCAGGTGATACTTCACGTCGAGGATGCGGGCGGTGTTGTCGGCGCGCTCGAGATAGACGCCGAGGCGCGAGAACCAGTAGGCGTCGTTGCGCAGCATGGTGCGGTAGGCCGATCCGTCGAAGCGCAGCGAGGATTCCTGTACCCAGCGGAGGAAGCGCGAGAATTCCTCGCGCGAAGCGGGGCCGTTGCCGAAGCGCTTGAGCTCGAGCCAGGTGCCGTTGATCGCGTCCCACATCTCCATGGTCAGCGCCGTGCGCACCGCGCGCGCGTTGTGCCGCGCCATCTCGAAGCAGGAGCGGATGGAGGAGGAGTTGTCGGTCGAGAAAGCGAGGAAGTGGGTGACGTTCTCTTCATTCGCTTCTTCGTAATGCTTGAAGAAAGCGGTGGCGCAGCCGGCGGTGAGAACGGCGGACTCCCACTCATTGCTGGTGCCGACATAAGCGAGCGGCAGGGCCGAGAGGCGCTGCGTCGCGTCCAGGATGCGCGCGAGATACTCGGCGCGCTCGACATAGCGCGAGAGCCAGTAAAGATTGTCGGCGGTACGGGAGAGCATGTTTATTCTCTGTCGTCCCGGGCGACCGAGCGGAGCGAGGGAGACCCGGGACCCATACTCCGCAGCTTATCGATAGGTTTCGGCGTATGGGTCCCCGCCAGCGCAAGTCGGCTATCGCCGACTTGCACATTATAAACGGCAGACATTGGGTATGCCCGATGTCTGCTTGCGGGGGCGACATGTGATCCGGCCACGCTCATCGATCCAACACCCACGTGTCTTTCGTCCCGCCGCCTTGGCTGGAGTTCACCACCAGCGAGCCTTCCTTGAGCGCGACGCGCGTCAGGCCGCCCGGCACGATGCGCACGCCGTTGCGCCCCGACAGCACGAAGGGCCTGAGGTCGACATGGCGCGGTGCCACCCCTTGCTCGACACATGTCGGGGACGTCGAAAGGGCGAGCGTCGGCTGGGCGATGAAGTTCTTCGGCGCCGTCTTGAGCTTGGCGCGGAATTGCTCGATGGCGACCTTGCTCGCGGTCGGCCCGATGAGCATGCCGTAACCGCCGGAGCCGTGCACTTCCTTGACCACCAGATCCTGCAGATTGTCGAGCACGTAAGCGAGGTGCTCTTCCTCGCGGCAGCGCCATGTCGGCACGTTCTTCAGGATCGGCTCCTCGCCGAGATAGAACTTCACGATCTCCGGCATGAACGAATAAACGGCCTTGTCGTCGGCGATGCCGGTGCCGACCGCATTGGCGAGCGTGACGTTGCCGGCCTGATAGGCCGCCATCAGTCCCGGCACGCCGAGTGCGGAGTCGGGGCGGAAGGTGAGGGGGTCTAGGAAGTCGTCGTCGATGCGCCGGTAGATGACGTCGACGCGCTGCGGGCCTTGCGTCGTGCGCATGTAGACGACCTCGTCCTTGACGAAGAGGTCGCGGCCTTCGACCAACTCGACGCCGAGCTTGTCGGCGAGAAACGAGTGTTCGTAATAGGCCGAATTGAACACGCCGGGCGTGAGCAGAACGACATTGGGCTCGCGCGTCGTGCGCGCAGGCGCGACCGACTTGAGCGTCGCCAGCAGTTCGTCCGGATAGTTCTCCACGGGTGCGATGCGGTGGCGCGAGAACAGCTCGGGAAAGAGCCGCATCATGATCTCGCGGTTCTCGAGCATGTAGGAGACGCCGGAGGGCGTGCGGGCGTTGTCCTCGAGCACGTAGAAGGTGTCGGCGTCGACACGCACGATGTCGATGCCGGCGATCTGCACGTAGATGTCGTGCGGTACGCGCTGGCCGTTCATTTCCGGGCGGAAGGCTGGATTGCGGAAAACGAGATCCTCGGGCACCAGGCCGGCGCGCAGGATCTCGCGTTCGTTGTAGACGTCACCGATGAAGGCGTTGAGCGCCTTCACGCGCTGGGTTAGGCCCTTCTCCAACAACTGCCACTCGGTCGCGGCCATGATGCGCGGAATGACGTCGAAGGGGATCAGCCGCTCTTGCGCGTCGGCTTCGCCGTAGACGGCGAAAGTGATGCCGATGCGGCGGAAGATCAGTTCGGCTTCGCGCCGCCGGTAGTCCAGCACGTCGGGTGGCACTTCGGCGAGCCAGCGCGCCAATTCGTTGTAAGCGGGGCGGATGTCCCCGCCATGGCCTTTCATCTCATCGAAGGCCAACCCCATTCCAACTTCCCCCAGCTTCGGCCCGGACGCTCGAGCCTGCCCGTTGATGGAGCAAAGTTCGCGCCAACCCTTTAAACCGGCAAACAACTCCCTCCGCGGTTCCGGGTTGCCTACCTTTTGAGCGAAATGATTAGCAGGAAGGCGCGTTGCTAGTGAAGGTAGGCGGTCTCTACCTAAATACTACCATAGATTGTGGATTGGCGGATGACTTGCTACCTTCTCGCACGCTCGGCTTCAGGCATCGAAAACGAGGAGGGTGATCATGCCGGCAAAAATTGCGCGGGCATTTCTCTGCTGGGTCTTCATGGCAGGCGCGGCGCTTGGTCAAGGCCAGGCTCAGGCCGAAACCAAATTTGCGGCCGGCCTTTCCTGGGTGAACGAGGATGGCACCGTACTGACCATCACCGCCGTGGCGCCGAATGGGCTCCTGACGGGTTCGGTGACGACACAAGCGGGCTGCGGCGCCAAGAAGCCCCAGGCGCTCACGGGTTGGTATTTCGGCGCCGGCGCCGGCGGTGCGCTGACCTTTTCGGTGAACTGGGAGGGCTGCAACTCGGTGACCACATGGTCCGCGCAGTACAGCAACGCCACGGGCAGTTTCCGGGCGCTCTGGCATCTCGCGATCGCTTCGGCGCCGGCGTGGAACGGCATCGTCGCCGGGGCGCACACATTCGTGATGCAGCCATCAAAAAAATGACGGGGCGGAGTCGTCCACACGGCTCTGCCCGTCACCCGGCACGGCGCTTCCGGTAGTCGCGAGTTCATGCTTTATACGGACTCGGCGCCACGGCGGAAAAAGCCGGCGGCGTAGAGGAGCCTTCATGACCGTCGAGATCGTCACCGCGGCCGTGCTGGTGATCGGCGACGAGATTCTCTCAGGCCGCACCAAAGACAAGAACATCGGTTACATCGCCGACTACTGCACGGCGATCGGCGTCGATTTGAAGGAAGTGCGTGTCGTATCGGACGACGAGGCGGCGATTGTCGATGCCGTCAACGCGCTGCGTGCCAAATACACCTACGTCTTCACCACCGGCGGCATCGGCCCGACGCACGACGACATCACCGCCGATTGCGTCGCCAAGGCCTTCGGCGTGCCGCTCGATTTCCACCCCGAGGCGATCGCCATCATGAAAGAGCGCCTCGCCAAGTCCGGCGGCGAGCTCAATGAGGCGCGCATGCGCATGACGCGTATTCCGCGCGGCGCCGCGCTGGTGGCGAACAAGGTATCCGGGGCGCCCGGTTTCTGGATCGGCAACGTCATCACCATGGCCGGCATTCCGGCCGTGATGCAGGCGATGCTCGACGAGGTGGCGCCCAAGCTCAAAACAGGCGCCAAGCTGATGTCGGAGAGCATCCGCGCCGACGCCAAGGAAGGCGATGTCGGCACCGAGCTCGGCGTCGTCGCCAAGGAGCATCCCGATACGATCATCGGCAGCTATCCGTTCCTCGACGAGACGATGGCGCCCAACACCAACATCGTGGTGCGCTCGCGCGACGCCGAGAAGCTCGCCGCCGCCAAGGCCGCGATCGAGGCGATGCTGGTGAAAGTCAGAGCGCAGTTAGGTGCGGCCTGAGCGCCGCAGTCGGAGAATTCTCGCATGCCTCAGCCTGAGCACGCTCCCCGTCCGGAGAAGATATTTCCGGTGTCCTGGGATCAGTTTCACCGTGACGCGCGTGCGCTCGCCTGGCGGCTGCACGAGGCCGGCCCGTTCGACGCCATCGTCTGCATCACGCGCGGCGGCCTGGTGCCGGCCGCGGTGGTCGCGCGCGAGCTCAACGTGCGCATCATCGAGACCATCTGCATCGCCAGCTATCACGACTATAAGAACCAGGGCGAATTGAAAGTGATGAAAGGGGTCGCGGCCGAGATCACGTCGATGCGCGGGCAGGGCAAGGGCGTGCTGATCGTCGATGACCTCGTCGACACGGGCAAGACGGCACGCGTCGTGCGCGACCTCCTGCCGGCCGCCCATTTCGCCACCGTCTATGCCAAGCCGATGGGACGGCCCATGGTCGATACCTTCATCACAGAGGTGTCGCAGGACACCTGGATCTATTTCCCCTGGGACACTGGGCTCGCCTTCGTGCCGCCGATCAAGGCCGGCGGCGACTGATCGCGTCCGGGCCTGGTGTTCGAACGGCGCCGTTCGTGTAAGCTTGAAAGAGCCGCCAAGAAGAACCGCCAGGGAGAACGACAATGACCGCCGCCGCACGCGACCAGCGCGCCGAGGAGCTTCTCTCGCATCACGTCAAGCCGGACGAACTGCCGTGGCAGAAGCTTCAGTTCCCCGGTTGCGAGATCAAGCCGCTCTATTTCGATCCGAAGACGGGGCTGGCGACCTTGCTGTTCAAGATGGAGCCGGGCGCAACCTTGCCGGACCACGAGCACGCGCTGCTCGAGCAGACCTACGTGCTCGAGGGTTCGCTCGTCGATAAGGACGGCCCCGACGCCGGGCTCGAGGTGAAGGCCGGCGAGTTCGTCTGGCGTCCGGCCGGCAGCCGGCATTCGGCCTGGTGCCCGAACGGCGGCACGATGATCGCGATCTTCCAGGTGCCGAACAAGTTCTTCGGTAAGGATGGCCAGGTGACCGATCCCAGCGGCAAGGACTGGGAATCGACCTGGGGGCACCTGTTATCGAAATAGATTGGCGCGGCTCTACCCCGCGCGGGCGGGAAGATGGTCGCTTGGCGGTTAGGTCCGCCGAGGTTATAGATTGCGCCGTCGCGGGCGTGGCGAAATGGTAGACGCAACGGACTTAAGCGATTGAGTGCCCCCGGGGAAACGCGGGGTGCAGAACTGCTCAAAGTCGGGGAAGCCTTCGCTGGTAATCCCGAGCCAAGCCCGGAAACGGGAAGGTGTAGAGACTAGACGGGCAGCACCTAAGGCCGGTGGCTACGGTGAAGGGATAGTCCAGACCACAAACGCCACCGGTGTGGCGGCGGCGAAAGCCGTAGCTGGTAAGAAAATCCGTTGGGCGTAAGCCCGTGCCGGTTCGAGTCCGGCCGCCCGCACCAAGCAACTCCCTCTATCATTTGATAAGCGACTGGTGAGCGCACGCGGCGTGTCATGCCAGAGCATTGTTGCGTCAAGTTAGCCAACAGCGCCTCTTACACCTGCCAGGAACTAGGTTGCGGCGATCACGTTGATCCTCGCTTAATCCAGTGAGAGGGAGCGCACACACATGGCCAAGCAACCCAAGCAATTAGACGAACTGTTCCACGAAGGACTTAAGGACATCTACTTCGCCGAGAAGAAAATCCTCGTCGCTTTGCCGAAGATGGCGAAGGCGGCTCAACTCGATAAGGCCAAAGCCGCCTTTGAAAAGCATCGCGCCGAAACTGAAAAACAGATCGAGCGGCTCGAGAAGATCTTCGGCATGATCGACAAGGATCCGCGCGGCAAGCAGTGCCCGGCCATCATCGGCATTGTCGAGGAAGGCCAGGAGATCATGGAGGACTACGAAGGCTCGCCCGCGCTCGACGCCGGTCTCATCGGCGCGGCGCAGGCGGTCGAGCATTACGAAATCGCGCGTTATGGCACGCTCAAGGCATGGGCTGAGGAGCTCGGCCTCAACGACGCGGTCAAGCTGCTCGACGCGACGCTGTCGGAGGAAAGCAAGACCGACAAGGCTCTTACCGAACTCGCGGAAGCCTCCGCCAACCAGCGAGCCCAGGCGGCCTAGCGCGAGCGACCTCGCGTAACTTGACCGGCGCAGGCGATTCCGGACAGGGGTCGCCTGGCGCCGGTTTGTCTGGCTGTCGACGATCGTTGGATCGGGCGAGTGGCGGCCGGATTGCCCGGCGTGCCTTGGGGGCTTGGCCGGGCTAGAATTGCGCCGTATTTGGTTGGTGAGATTCGGCACGGCATCCGCTCGTGCGCCGGCTGCTAACAGGATTACCGCGCCCCATGTTTCGTCGTTTTCTGGTCCTCATGTTTGGGTTGGTCGCGCTCGGCGGCTGCGGCGACACCAAGACCGGAACCATGTTGGTCTCGCCGTCTCGATTCCTGCTGTACAATTGCAATGAACTCGCCGCACAGCAGAAAGGCACAGTGGCGCGCCTGCGCCAGCTCGAAGATCTCATTGCACGGGCGAAGCGGGACGCCGGCGGCGGTGTGGTCAGCGCCGTCGCTTACGAGCCGGAATACCAAAATGCTTTGGGAGACTTGAAGGTATTGCGCCAGCAAGCGGCGGAGAAGGATTGCACTTTGCCCGATCCCAATGCGCCGGTCGCGTCGCCGTCGCCGTCTGTTGCCGAGCCGGCCCGCCGTAAGCGCTAAGGCGTTTGCCGCACCAATGCGAGCGTCCCGTCGGCCAGCCCAAGCGCCACGGCCGAGGCGCCTTTGCCGGCATCGACACGTGCGAGATTGGTGACGGCCTTTGCCGGCAAGGCGATGCTGGCGATCTCTTGCGGCTGCGGCACGAACGAGATGAGCCGCAAGCGGCTGCGATCGAATGAAGGGATAGCAAGGTCCGCCACGCCATCGCCGTTGAAGTCGCCGACGGCGCTCATGTCGAGTGCGCGCGTGCCGGCGATGTGATTGGTGACGTCGGCAAGCGCGCCCGTTTTGACGAGCCCGCCGTCACGCCAGGTCCACACTTCCAGTTCGCCCGTGAGATGCGGGGTGCGCACCAGCGCAATGTCGATCTTGCCGTCGCCGGTGAAGTCGGCGATGCCGGCCGGATTGAGCCAGCGGTTGGGCTCGCCGATCGGCGGCGTCTCGGCGATGATGGTGTAGCGGCCGTTGCGCAGGCCGATCACGGCGAGCGCCGAACCGCGCGTAAGATAGGACTTCACGACCACGACCTCGTCATGACCGTCGCCGTCGATGTCGGCAAGGCGCGGCGACAGATCCTCGAACACCGCGTCATCCTTCAGCGAGACGATTTGCATCTTGCCGTCGCGCGTCTCGATCGTCAGGCTGCCGGCGGAGACCTTGTCGCCGAGGATGGCATGGTCGTAGCGCTGCGTCGGGCCGCGGAGCCATGCGCGCGCGATGTCGCGCGTACCGACAACAATGCGGCCGTGCGGCAAGGCGTTCTCGGGCATCTCCTGTTTCGGCTCGTCGCCGTCGTAAGCGAGGCGCGCCTGGCTGTCCTTAACGACCAGCTCATACCACAGGCCGCCGGCGTTGATCCGTGCGCTGCGGCTGGGATCGATCGCGGTGATGCGCGCCGGCGCCGGAACTTTCTGCACCTGCCAATCGGCAGCCTGCGCGCCGCTTGTGCACAGAAGAAGGAGAGCGGCGAGCAGGGCAGAGCGCATGGACGAACCTCAGAGATGAATGCGGCGCAGCCGCAAGGCATTGCCGACCACGCTGACCGACGAGAGTGCCATCGCGGCGGCTGCGATGATGGGCGACAGCAATACGCCGAAAATGGGGTAGAGCACGCCCGCGGCGACCGGAACGCCGGCCGAATTATAGATGAAGGCAAAGAACAGATTCTGCCTGATATTACTCATGACGGCAGCCGATAGCGCGCGTGCCTTGACGATGCCGGTGAGATCGCCCTTGAGCAATGTGATGCCGGCACTTTCGATCGCGACGTCGGAGCCGGTGCCCATGGCGATGCCGACCTGCGCCGCGGCGAGCGCCGGCGCGTCGTTGACGCCGTCGCCGGCCATCGCCACCACGCGGCCTTCGCGCGTGAGCTTCTCGACCACCGCGCTCTTCTGATCCGGCAGGACTTCCGCTTCCACTTCGGCGATGCCGAGGCGCTTGGCCACCGCCAGCGCGGTGGTGCGGTTGTCGCCGGTCAGCATGACGACACGGATGCCTTCGGCGGCGAGCGCCTTGAGCGCGTCGGGCGTCGTTGGCTTCACCGGATCGGCGATGGCGATGACGCCCGCCGGCTTGCCGTTGACCGCGAGGAAGATCGCGGTGGCGCCGTCTTGCCGCATCTCTTCCGCTTTGGCGGCGACCGGGGCCGTATCGATATTGAGTTCGGCGAGGAATTTGGCATTGCCGAGCGCCAGCCGCTGGCGTTCCACCATGCCGATGACGCCCTTGCCGGCGGGCGCGTCGAAGCCGCGCACCGGGGCGAGCTCGAGGTTGCGTTCGGTGGCGGCGGCGACGATGGCGGCTGCCAACGGATGCTCGCTGCCGCGCTCCACGCTGGCCGCGAGCCGCAGCACTTGGGCTTCGTCGAAACCTTCGGCCGACGCAATGGCGACGACCTTGGGCTTGCCCTCGGTGAGCGTGCCCGTCTTGTCGATCACCAAAGTATCGATCTTCTCCATGCGCTCGAGCGCTTCGGCATTCTTGATCAGCACGCCGGCCTGCGCGCCGCGGCCGACCCCGACCATGATCGACATTGGCGTCGCAAGGCCGAGAGCGCAGGGGCAGGCGATGATGAGCACGCTCACCGCGGCGACCAGACCATAGGCGAAGCGTGGCTCGGGCCCGAAACTTGCCCACGCCGCAAACGCCGCGAGCGCGACCAGGATCACGATCGGCACGAACCAGCCCGACACCTGATCGGCGAGACGTTGAATCGGCGCGCGGCTGCGCTGCGCGTTGGCGACCATCTGCACGATCTGCGACAGCAGCGTGTCGCGGCCGATCTTGTCGGCGCGCATGACGAAGCTGCCGGACTTGTTGATGGTGCCGCCGATGACGTGTGCGTCCTTCTCCTTGGTCACCGGCATGGATTCGCCTGTCACCATGGATTCATCGAGCGACGAGCGGCCTTCGAGGACGACGCCGTCCACCGGCACCTTGTCGCCGGGGCGCACGCGCAGTTTGTCCCCGACCTGCACGGAGTCGAGCGGTACTTCCTCGTCGCTGCCGTCGTCCTTCACGCGCCGCGCGGCTTTGGGTGCGAGATCGAGCAGCGCCTTGATCGCGCCCGACGTTGCCTCACGCGCGCGTAACTCGAGGACCTGACCGACCAGCACCAGCACGGTGATGACCGCCGCCGCTTCGAAGTAGACGGCTGGCACGCCCTCGTGGCCGCGAAACGCGTTCGGGAAGATGCCGGGCAGGAAGGTCGCGACGAGGCTATAGACGTATGCCACGCCGGTGCCCATGGCGATGAGCGTGAACATGTTGAGATTGCGCGTGAGCAGCGACTGCCAGCCGCGCTCGAAGAAGGGCCAGCCCGCCCACAACACGACCGGTGTCGCGAACGCGAACTGGATGTAGCTCGACAGCTTCGGATCGATCCAGTTGTGCGCGCCGACGAGATGCGCGCCCATCTCGAGAACGAATACAGGCAACGTCAGCACGAGGCCGATCCAGAACCGGCGCGTCATGTCGACCAGTTCGGGGTTGGGCCCGGTGTCGGCGGTTGGCATTTCCGGCTCGAGCGCCATGCCGCAGATCGGGCAGGAGCCCGGACCTTGTTGCCGGATCTCCGGATGCATGGGGCACGTGTAGATCGCGCCTTCGATCACCGGTTCGGGTTTGCGCTCACCGAGATACTTCTCAGGCGTCGCAACGAACTTGGTGCGGCAGCCGGCCGAGCAGAAATAATAGGGATGACCTTTGTAATCGGCGCGGTGCTTGGCGGTGTGCGGATCGACGGTCATGCCGCAGACGGGATCGATCACCCCGCCGTCGGCTGGCGCGTGTTGATGTGGATCATGGCCGTGCGCGTGACTGTGATCATGATGATGCTCGCCCGTGCTCATGGTCGCCTCGTGGATGCTCTTGCGGTGTATACCCTAGGGGGGTATATAGACCCCATGAGCAAAGACAGCAAGTCGGCCAACATCAAAAAGCTGAACCGCATCGAAGGGCAGGTGCGCGGCCTCGCGCGCATGCTCGAAGAAGAGCGCTACTGCATCGACATCGTGACGCAGATCGAGGCGGTGCGGGCGGCGCTGCGGCGCGTCGAAGAGGACGTGTTGCGCGAGCACGTCGCGCATTGCGTCGAGCACGCGATCGCCTCCGGCGACAAGGCCGATCAGCGGCGCAAGGTCGCCGAACTGATGGATGTGATGGGCCGTGTGGCAAGGTAAGGCCGCGGCGTCGGATTGCTGTCATCCCAGGTGAGCGAGCCATTAGCGCGTTTACGCGCGTCTTCGACGCGCCGTTAGCGCGGTTACGCGCGTCTTCGACGCGCTATTAGCGCGGTTACGCGCGTCTTCGACGCGCTATGCCGAGCGAGGCCCGTGACCCATACTCCGCAGTCCATCGGGAAGACACGGCCTATGGGTCCCCGCCTTCGCGGGGACGACATTGGCTCTGCTATTGTTCACGGCCCCTACAGGCGAGGAAAGAAAGCGGCGCCCCACAATCAGTCGGTGCTTACTTCGTCGACAGCCCGAGCAGACTGTAAGCGGGGCAGGTGCTGAAGATGGCGGTGAGGATCGGCACGATGCCGATCCAGCCGACCCAGCTCCACGATGTACCCGGCGCGATATAGCCGAGCGCGAAGGCGATCAAAGCGAGGCCGACGACGACACGGACGATCCGGTCCACAGTCCCAACATTCACGGGCATTGGTCCCCTCCCGTCATGATCATGACGGGAAAATAAGCTTTGGACCCATGTCGCGTTTGACGTGGATCAACGATGCCCGGATAGCCGCATCAAAATGTCCTGCAGGAGCAGCCGAGCGCGCCGCAGAACGAGGTCGTCAGCCGGCATGCCGCGCTGCACGATTACTTCAGCCGAACTTCTGTCGTGCCAGCGCGACGCCGGCGCCGAGTGCCCGGAGCTTCGCCTCCGCGATGTCGCGCCGCATCGGTGCCATGCCGCAGTTCGTGCAAGCGACAATGCGCTCTTTTGGCACGAACTGTATGACGTCGCCGATTACTTGCGCGACACGATCGGGCGTTTCCACCGCTTCGGTCGCGACGTCGATGACGCCGACCAGCACGTCTTTGCCACCGAGCAGCGACAGCAGCTTCAGCGGTACGTGCGCGTTGATGCACTCGAGCGAGACCTGCGCGATACGGCTTTTCGCGAGAGCAGGGAAGATCAGTTCGTATTGCCGCCATTCGGCGCCGAGCGCGTTCTTCCAGTCGATATTGGCCTTGATGCCGTAGCCGTAGCAGATGTGCACGGCGGTGGTGCAGGTGAGGCCCTCGATCGCCCGATGCAGGGCCTCGATACCCCAGCCGGGCACTTCGTCCATGAACACGTTGAACGCCGGCTCGTCGAACTGGATCACATCGACGCCGTCGGCCTCCAGCGCGCGGGCTTCCTCGTTCAGGAGGTCGGCGAAGGCAAAAGCCATCTTCACTTTGTCGCCGTAAAAGCTGTCGGCGATCGTGTCCGCAATGGTCATCGGCCCGGGCAGGGTCATCTTGAGCTTCTGACGCGTATGAGCGCGCGCGTGCCGCGCCTCGTTTTGATGTACGCGGCCCTTGAGGGTCAGCGCACCGCGCACCACGGGTACCATCGCTTTGTATCGGTCGGCGCGGATGCCCATCTCGACCTTGTGTGCGAAGTCGATGCCGTCGACGTATTCGAGGAAGCCGTGCACGAAATGCTGGCGTGACTGCTCGCCGTCGCAGACGATGTCGATCCCCGCGTCTTCCTGCAGCTTGATGGCGAGCAGCGTCGCGTCGAGCTTGGCGGTAGCAAGTTCGTCGCCGGCTAATTTCCACTCCGGCCAGAGCTTGTTCGGCTCGGCGAGCCACGACGGTTTCGGTAGGCTGCCGGCAATGGTCGCGGGAAACAACATGGCGCTCTCCCATCACGAATACGCACGTTGGTTCGTGCGCTAGAACCGTTCAGGCACCTTCCAACTGTAAATCCAATCATAGCGCGCCAACAGCTTATCGCCGCCGCTCGCGCGCATCACCAGATTGCGAACGAGCGCTTCCGGGCCGGTGAGGCCATAGATGCGCGCCTGTTTGGCCGACGCCTGCCGGGCGCGGGCGGTGCGGCTACGGCGGTGTTGCTCGTAGGCGCGCAGGCCTTTGATCGGCTCGTCGCGGTATTGGCTCAGGGCGCCGGCCAAAACCGCCGCGTCCTCGATGGCCATGCCGGCGCCCTGCGCGAGGAACGGCAGCATCGGATGCGCGGCGTCGCCAATCAATGTCACCAGGCCGTCGCCGCCACGGAAGGGCGTATCGCGGTCGAACAGTGCCCATTTCAACCAGCGCTCGGGAATCGCGATCAAGCGGCGCGCTTTCTCGCTCCAGGCGAAGCGCGCGAAGCGGCGCAGGATCTCGGCCGGATCGCCCGGCGCCGACCAGCCGGTTTCGCTCCAGGCGTCGTTGACGATGCCGACGATGTTGATCAGGCGCCCGCCCTTGACCGGGTAATGCACGAGATGCGCGTCCTGGCCGAGCCAGAGATGCACGAGCGGCGCGCGGAATTCCTCGGGCACGATCTCGGTCGGCACCAATGTGCGCCAGGCGGTGCGATGGCGGAAGCGCGGCGGCCTGTGACGCTTCAAGGTCTGGCCGACATTCGTCCAGATGCCGTCCGCGCCGATGAGGGCTATGCCGCGCTCGTCGAGCACCTGGCGCGCCTGGCGGCCGAGCACGCTGACGCCTTTGCTGTGCTGGGCGAAGTCCTCGACCTTGGTGCCGAGTTTGATGCTGATGTCGACGCTTGCGCGCGCCGCATCGACCAGTGCGGCCTGAAGATCGCCGCGATGCATCGTCCAGAACGGCGCGCCGTAGCGGGACGCCGCGCCGCTCAAAGGCATGCGCGTGATCTCGCGGCCGGAGCCGCCGCTCATGACGCGGATCGCCTGCGGCGCGACGGCCAAGGCGCCGAGCCGCTCGCGCAGGCCGAGCGCGAACAGGACGTTCAGGGCATTGGGCGAAAGCTGCAGGCCGGCGCCGGTCTCTTCCAGTCGCTCGGCCTGCTCCAGAACGGTGACGCGGAAACCGTGACGCGCCAATGCCAGCGCCGCGGTCAATCCGGCAATGCCGGCGCCGGCGACGATGACGTGACGTTCACCCGCCACGATCGAGTTCTCCGAAGAAAGGGATTAGGCGGCGGCGGTTTCCGGCAGCGCGCATTCGGCCGGACGGGCGGCATGCGCGTTGAGGCGGGGATCGTAGCGATACAGCGTCGAGCAATAGGGGCAGATCGCCTCGTTCTCGTCGCCCATGTCGATGAACACGTGCGGGTGATCGAACGGCGGCTTGGCGCCGACGCACATGAATTCCTTGGCGCCGATCTCGATCACCGGAACGCCGGGATTGTTATGGAAATGGGGGACAACGTGCTCCGCCATGGGGAATCCTTGCCAGTACTGCCGCGTCGGCGGCGAATTTCGGCCCGCACCATAGCGAGACGGCCTGCTTATGCCTAGCTTTGACACGGTTCGTAAACCGTGTCGGTGCGGGGGTCGGAACCCCATTGAATCTCAAGGTGTTTTTCTCCCGAGGCGCGGGGCGTGCGAGGATAAGCCGAGGGCGCGATTCCGCCATCGATTCTGTCGAGGATTGACGCCATGCGCGACGCGCTGGGGCTGGCACCGCCGGAAGTGCAGGAAAGGGCCCTCGTGCGCCGTACGCGGCTCGCGCCGGTCCTGCTTGTCGCGGCGCTGCTCGCGGCCGGCGCGGCCTACGTGGTGCCGCGCGGACTCGAGGCACAGCATTTGTTGTCGATCGAGGACGATCCGGCCGCGATCGCGAGCCAGGCGCTCGACC
Organism: Pseudolabrys taiwanensis; assembly: GCF_003367395.1. Lineage (NCBI taxonomy): Bacteria > Pseudomonadati > Pseudomonadota > Alphaproteobacteria > Hyphomicrobiales > Xanthobacteraceae > Pseudolabrys > Pseudolabrys taiwanensis. The sequence continues at coordinate 518,266 of NZ_CP031417.1, forward strand.
GGCAGTTCAATGCCGACGTGGCGGCGCGCGAAATCGACCAGGCGCTTGCGGCGAAGGATGCCGATCTCGCCAAGAGCTTCGTCGATCTCGCCGCCGCGCGGAACGTCGCGCTCGATCCGGCCTTGATCGCGAAGGTGAACGCCGCGGTCGAGGAAGAGAATTCGGTGAGCCATGCGGCGCAGAGCTTTGCCATGGGTCTCGTCACCGGCGAGCCGACCGATGTGTCGGGCCTTGCCGGGACCGCGCTCGGCGATCTGTTCGTGTTTGGCGATATCCGCGATGCCGTGCGCGAAGGCTCGCGTCTTGCTACCGGCCAGGAGGCCGATGAACTCGTGCTTGGGCTGGCGGCTGTCGGCCTGGCGATCACCGCCGGCACCTATGCGACGGGCGGCATGGCCGCGCCGGCGCGTGTCGGGCTGTCGCTCGCCAAGGTCGCGCGCAAAACCGGCAAGCTCAGCGGCGAGCTCGCCGTTTATGTCGGGCGCACCTTGCGCGGTGTCGTCGACTGGAGCGCGCTCAGGCGTGCCGCCGGCAGCTTCTCGGTGGCCGAGCCGGCGGTGGCGGTTCGTGCCGCGCGCGAAGCGGTGAAGATGGAGAAGGCCGGCGGGCTCGTGCGTCTGGCGCGCGATGTCGGCCGTGTGCAGGCCAAGGCCGGCACGCGTGCCGCGCTCGATGGGCTCAAGATCGCCGAGACGCCGCGCGAGATGAGCCGCGTCGCCAAGCTCGCCGAGAAGGAAGGCAGCAAGACGCGCGCGATCCTGAAGGTGGTCGGTCGCGGCGCGATCATGCTCACCATGGCCGCGTTCGATCTCGGCGTCTGGGTCCTCGGTGCGCTACTGACGCTTCTCGGTTTCGTGTCGTCGCTCAAGAGCGCGACCGAGCGCATGACCCTGCGCGCGCTGCGGCGGCGCAAACAGCGGCGCATGATGATGGCCCTGCGGCCCGCCGGCTCGAACGTGGGCTGAGGGGCGCGGCACAGCTGCCGCGCCACCCATGGATCGGTACCGTTCAAGCGCCGTGCGGCTTGAGGATATCCGCCAAGCCGATACGCCGCAGCAACTCGGCACGCACGCGGTCGGCGACGCCGTTGACGATCTCCGCGCCGTCGTTCGACGGATCGATGTGGACGCGGAACGGACGCTTGCCGAAAGGCGTATCGACGACCTTGACGATCGCGTCCGCCACCGCGCCAACATCGGCATCCGCTGGCTCGAGCGCCGCCAGTCCCTGCAACGCGATCTCCGGGATGTCCGCGGTGGGCCCCGTGGCGTAGATGTCAGCCCGCGCCTCGTCGGCAGGCTTGCCGGCATGCGCGAAGTGGTTGGTGCCCTTGGTGAAGGCGCCGGGCACCACGATCGAGGTCTCGATGCCCCAGCGCGCGAGTTCGCCCGCATAGCTGACCGCGAGCGCATCCATCGCCGCTTTAGCCGCGAAGTAGGGCGCGAGATAAGGTGGCGTGCCGCCGCGCGTGCTGCTCGATGACACCCACAGCACGAGACCGTGACGCTGCGCCCGCATGTGCGGCAGAGCGGCGCGGTTGACCCGCTGTGTGCTGAGCACGTTCACGTCGTAGAGCGTGGTATATTGCTCGGGCGTGAAGGCCTCGGCCGGTCCGAACACCATGTGGCCGGCATTATGAACGACGGTGTCGAGGCATCCGTTCTCGGCGACGATCTGCGCGATCGCGTCTTCGACCGAGAGCTCGGAGACGACGTCGAGTTCGATCGCTCTGAGATCGACCTTGTGTTGCGCGGCGTATGTTTGAACCGCGGCGACCTGCGGGGCATTGCGTCCCTTGGTCTCACGAATGCCCGCATAGACGGTGTGGCCGGCAGCGGCGAGCGCCCGGGCGGAGAGCGCGCCGAAGCCGCTCGACGCGCCGGTGATGACGATGACTTGCTTCATCATGCGATATCCGCGCTCAGACCATGCCGCCATTGGCGCGCAGCACCTGACCGTTGACCCAGCCGCCCTCGGGTCCGGCGAGGAACGACACGACATTGGCGATGTCCTCGGGCGTGCCGAGACGCTCCATCGGGGTCATCTTGGCCATGCGATCGATCAGCTCCGGCGACTTGCCGTCGAGAAACAGGTTGGTCGCGGTGGGGCCGGGCGCGACGGCGTTGACGGTGATGCTGCGACCGCGCATCTCGCGCGCGAGGATGAAGGTCATCACTTCGACGGCGGCCTTGGTCGCGGCATAGATGCCGTAGGTCTCCAACCGCGTGCCGACGATGCTGGTCGAGAAGTTGATTACCCGGCCGCCGTCGCGCAGCCGGCGCGCCGCTTCGCGCATGCCGTTGAACGAGCCCTTGAGATTGATCGCGATCTGCTCGTCGAACGTGGCGTCGTCGGCGTCGGCGAGCTTTCCAAGACGCATGATCCCGGCGTTGTTCACCAGCACATCGACGCCGCCGAACGCGATCTCAGCGCTGTCGAACAGCGCGCGCACGGCCGCTGGATCGCTGACGTCGGCCTTCGCCGCACGGGCGCGGCCGCCGGCGGCTTCGATTTTGCGCACCAGGGCTTCGGCCGGTGCCGCATTGTTGGAATAATTGACGATGATCGTGAAGCCGTCGCCGGCGAGCCGTTCCGCGATGGCAGCGCCGATGCCGCGCGAGGCGCCGGTAACGATGGCAACTTTGGTGGTCTCTTGGGTCATCTTCATCTCCTTCATTCCCGGCCCAACGCCGAATAAGGGAGGAGATAGACCTTTCGCCAAAGCAGATAATCAGCTAAGAATTGGCATAATAATTCGGGAATTACGAACAATCAGATGGACCATTTGGACGCCATGCGGCTGTTCGCCCGGGTCGTGGAACGGGGCAGCTTTTCCAGCGCCGCGGCCGATCTCGGGCTGCCGCGTTCGACCGCGACCGAGGCGGTGCAGCAGCTGGAGCGGCGGCTCGGGGTGCGGCTGCTGCAGCGGACCACCCGCAAGGTCAGCCCGACCTTGGAGGGCGAAGCCTATTACCGCCGCTGCCTGACCATCGTCGCCGACGTCGAAGACGCCGAGGGGGCCTTCACCGGCGCCAAGCCGCGCGGGCTGCTGCGTATCGACGTCTACGGCACGCTGGCGCGGCACTTCCTATTGCCGAGCCTGCCGCGCTTCTTCAGCGAATATCCCGATCTGCAATTGCATATCGGCGAGGGTGACCGTCTCGTCGATCTCGTGGAGGAGGGGATCGATTGCGTCGTCCGCGCCGGTGAGCCGCGCGACAGCGCCATGGTCGGCCGCCGCATCGCTCTGATGGAGGAGGTGACCTGCGCGAGCCCGGATTATCTCGCGCGCTTCGGCACGCCGCGCACGCTGGAGGATCTCGCTGGGCATCGCATGATCGGCTTCATCTCATCGACGACCAAGAAGGTGTTCCCGTTGGAGTTCACCGTCGCGGGCGCCATCCGTCACTTGACCTTGCCGATGACAGTCTCGGTCAACGCCAGCGAAACCGGTCGCGAACTCGCCCTGCTCGGCCTCGGCCTGCTGCAGATGCCGCGCTATCACATCGAGCCATATATGAAGGCAGGCACATTGGTCGAGGTGCTGCCCGAATTTCCGCCGTCACCGACGCCGATTTCGCTGCTTTATCTGCACAGCCGTCAGTTGTCGCCGCGCGTGCGCGTCTTCATCGATTGGGTGACGAAAGAATTCGCTGCAAGGCTGCCATCCGCCACCGCAAGGTGATAAGGCTCGGCCGAACCGCTATAGGAAGATCATGCCAAGTTTCCATCACGGCGATATCGAGATCGCCTATCTCGACGAAGGCGCCGGCGATCCGATCGTGCTGGTGCATGGGTTTGCTTCCACCAAGGAAACGAACTGGGTCAGCCCCGGCTGGGTATCGACATTGACGCGCGCGGGCCGCCGCGTGATCGCGCTCGACAACCGCGGTCATGGACAATCGAGCAAGCTCTACGACCCGGCGCTCTATCACACGACCTTGCTCGCCGGCGACGTGCGCGCCTTGCTCGACCATCTCGACATCGCACGCGCCGACGTCATGGGCTATTCGATGGGCGCGCGCATCACCTCGTTCCTCGCCGTGACCTATCCGATACGCGTGCGCGCGGCGATCTTGGGCGGCCTCGGCATCCGGCTGGTCGACGGCGTCGGACTGCCGACGTCGATCGCTGAAGCGTTGGAAGCGCGGTCGCTGGACGATGTGACCGATCCGGCCGGTCGCATGTTTCGCAAGTTCGCCGAACAGACCAAATCCGATCTGCGCGCGCTCGCCGCTTGCATCCGCGGTACGCGGCAGACGCTCGATCCGGACCAGGTCGCCTCCATCAATGTCCCGGTGCTGGTGGCCGCCGGTACCAAGGACGATCTGGCCGGCTCCGCGCATGAACTCGCGGCGATGATGCCGCAAGGGCGCGCCCTCGATATCCCCGATCGCGATCACATGCTGGCCGTCGGCGATAAGGTCTACAAAGAGGGCGTCCTGGACTTCCTCAACCAGCGTCCATGAGCTCTTCAGCTCGTCTTTAGGACGACATAATTCGCACCTCCTGACCTCTCAAAATCTGTGTTAAAAGGATTATGTAGGGGTCGATGAGAGGCGTCGGAGAATATTATTCTATGGCACAGTTTCAGACGCGGTCGGCCAAGGGGCTCGACAAAGTGGACCCGGTCTGGTCGCGCATTCGCAGCGAGGCCGAAGATGTGGCGCATCGCGAGCCCGAGCTCGCCGCCTTCATCTACGAGAACATCCTTCACCACGATACGCTGGAAGCGGCGGTCACGCATCGCGTCAGTCAGCGGCTCGATCATGCCGACCTTTCCGCTGAGCACATCCGCCAAGCCTATCGCGATGCGCTCGAGGATGATCCGGCGCTTGGCGAAGCTTTTCGCGTCGACATCGTTTCCGTCTTCGACCGCGATCCGGCCACCAACCGCTTCATCGAGCCGGTGCTCTATTACAAGGGCTTCCACGCCATTCAAACGCACCGCCTCGCACACTGGCTGTTGAAGAAAGGCCGCAAGGACTTCGCGCTCTATCTGCAGAGCCGTTCGTCGGTCGTCTTCCAATGCGACATCAATCCGGCGGCGCGCATCGGCCGCGGCATCTTCCTCGATCACGCGACCGGCTTCGTGGTCGGCGAGACCGCGGTGATCGAAGACGATTGCTCGATCCTGCACGACGTGACGCTCGGCGGCACGGGCAAGGAGCACGAGGACCGTCATCCCAAGATCCGCCGTGGCGTCATGATCGGCGCCGGCGCCAAGATTCTCGGCAACATCGAAGTCGGTCACTGCGCGCGCATTGCCGCCGGTTCGGTCGTCATCAAGCCGGTACCGAACAACGTCACCGTTGCCGGTGTGCCCGCGCGGGTCGTCGGCGCGGCGGGCTGCGCAGAGCCGTCGCGGACCATGGACCAGATGCTTTACGGTATGCTCGACGGCTGATACCGCCGGGCCGCCATGCTTGCGCCGGGCGGCGCGATGAGGCAAGGAGGCGCTGCCCAGAAGCGCTAAGGAGAGCGGCAAGGTGAACGTTCAAGAAGTCAGACAACTCGACGCTTATCTGAAGAAGCTGTTCGGCAACCCGAGTATCCGGGTGGTGCCGCGCGGCGGCGAGTTGGCGGAAGTCTTCGTGGGCGAGGACGAGCTGGGCGAACTGACGGCTGAGGAAGACGAGGGCGAGCGCTCTTATAACTTCCGCATGGTCATCCAGCTCGGCCAGGATCCGTCGATCCAGCCGATCCCGGCGCTCAATGCATATTTGCGCAGCCGTTTCGACAACGACCAGATCCGCGTCGTCATGCGGCCGAAGAAGACGGACTCGCTCGAGGCTTATATCGGCGAGGAATTCCTCGGCGTGCTTTTTGTGGAGAACGAGAAGGGCCGCCGCTCTTACATCTTCGAACTGCCGATCCTCGACGTCGATCTCGCGGGCGACCTGGCGTAACGCCGGCGCATCGTCTTTTTTGTTGTCGTCATCGCCGGGCTCGCCCCGGCGATTTCGTTTTCGGGGCAGGCTTGTCGTCCGCTCGCCCCCGCGAAGGCGGGGACCCCGCGCGGACTTGCGGGGAGGAGAGTGCCTGCTGGAGTCCCGCATGCGCGGGAATGAGCGGACCGAGGCTCTTACTGATTGGTCGGCGGATGCAGCCGCGCCGTGAGTTCGTCGATGCCGCGTGCGAGCGTTTTCCAATCGTTCAGCCAATCACGCGGGAAGCGGAAGACGATGTCGGCATCGCCGATGCGTCGCTCCAACAGGCAGCCGCCTGAACTGCGCACGCCCGTGAGCGAGCAGCGCGCCATGAAATGCTCCGGCTTTTCCGACTCGAAGACCAGTTCCTCGCCTTTGTAGGGCGTGTCGTCGCGGAAGCCGCGCAGCGTGAGGCCTTCGGGGCCCGGCTGCGGCTGCGCCACCATGTAACGCGGATAGATGGTCTGCACGCGTTCCATCAGCGGCAGCGTACCGTCGACGGTTTGGATGGACACGAACAGCCGTTCGTTCGGATCGACCGGCTGGCCGTCGATCGTCTTCAGCGACGGATCCGGCGGCTTCAACGACGGCCAGAGATAGGCAAGGTCGATGCGCTCCTGCATGCCGGGCTTGCGCTGCACCGCCTGACGAATGGCCGCGGGCTCGATGTTGAACTGCACGCCGGAGACGACGATCGGCAGCGTCGGTGCGTCGAGCGCGACCGGCACCTCGGGCCAGCGCGGCCACAGGACATAGCCGACGTAGACGGCCGCCATGGCGATGACGGCGATGAGGACGAGGAGCGGCGCGGCGAGGGGATTGTGGCCGCGCTGCCGGCGGCGGGCGCGAGCGCCTGTGCGATGCGCAACGTCAGCCATTCCGGTCCCCAAACAGTCGAATTCCCATGCCGCCTCAGCGGCTTCGGCACATTGACCGGCGCTGGTTAACCATCGGTTAAGGATACGCTGGCGCGGCGCATCGCTGTGCTGCACATCTCGCGGCAGTACTGCGTTGAGGCCATGTGATGACGCCCCATACCCTCCAGTCGTTTCTTGCCCTGGCCATCGGTTTCGGCGTCGCCGGTCTGTGCTGTTCCACCTACCGATTGATCACGACACGGCTGCCGAGCTTCAGCCAGCTCAATGCCGGCGCGAGCCCCAAGACCATCGCCGCCGTGCCGCTGCTGATCTTCGCGGCGCCGTTCCTCATCATGCGCAACACGCTGCTTGGCGACCGCAGCGGGCCGGGCCGCTTTCAGTTCGTGTTTCTCGCGACCTTGATCGCCGGATTCTGGAGCCTGATGTCCGGCCAGGTGCTGGTCATGGCGTTGCAGGCCTTCATCTCCGGCTGAGGCTTTTCTCGCGCGGTTCGATCGGGCAAGGTCCGCCCGTCGAACAACGAGGGCGCGATGGCCATTTACGAACTTGACGGTGCGAAGCCGGAATTTCCGGGCGAGGGCGAATACTGGATTGCCGACAGTGCGACATTGATCGGCCGCGTGCGGCTCAAACGCGAGACGAGCGTGTGGTTCGGCGCCGTGCTGCGCGGCGACAACGAATGGATCGAACTTGGCGAGCGCTCGCAGATCCAGGACAACGCGACGCTGCACACCGATCCCGGATTTCCGATGGTGATCGGGTCGAATTGCGTCATCGGCCACAACGTCATCCTGCACGGCTGCACCATCGGCGATAACAGCCTCGTCGGCATGGGCGCGATCATGCTCAACGGCGCCAAGATCGGGCAGAACTGCCTCGTCGGCGCCGGCGCGGTGGTGACCGAAGGCAAGGAGTTTCCCGACAATTCGCTCATCGTCGGCGCGCCGGCGCGCGTCGTGCGCACGCTCGACGAGAAGGCAGCGGCGATGATCCGTAGCGGCGCCGATATCTACGTGAGGCGCTCGAAGGAATACGCCAAGGGCTTGAAGCGGATCGGCTGATCGCGCGTCCTCCCAAAGGGGTGCGGCCGGCCCTTGGGGGAGGGCCGGCCGCTCGCATCCCGGTCTGGGGACGGGGAGGGGTGGGGACGTGACCGGGCGCGATCTCTTGCTCGCTTACCGCGCCGACACGGTGGCCGGTGCGCGCGGTTCGCCGAGCGAAACCCACATGTTCGGATCGGATTGCGACTGCCGCTTCACGAAGCGGTAGCCGGTCTTGTTCCAGGCGAGGATTTCGCCTTCCTGGTTGTCGAGGATGAATTCACCGCGGTTGGTCTTGACCGTGAGCACGGCATGACCGTCGCCCTTCTTGTCGCGCACCACGGTGATGAGCAGCGCCTCGCGCGGCCAGCCCGCCTGCATCAGCATGCGCCGCTTGAGCAGCACGTAATCCTCGCAGTCGCCTTTGCCGTCGTCGGGATAATTCCAGCGCTCGACCACGCCCCAGTGATCCTGGTCGGTGATCGGCTGGATGGTCTCGTTCACCCAGGCATTGACCTTGACCATGTCGGACCAGGCTTTCGGCGTCAGCACCACATCGCGCGGCGCCGACGGCCTCGTCTCGCATTCGGGTTTGTACTCGACGCAGAACTCGACCCAGCCGATCGGCGCGCGCGTCGCTTCGCCGACGGTGGCGTAGGCCGGCCGCTCTTGCGGCACGCCGGCGCTGTTGCCGAGCGAGGCCATCCGCTCGCCGGCAAAGCCGCTGCCGGCCGGCAGCAACACTGCGATTGCCAAGGTGCTCAGTAGCGCGCAAGTATTCGCCAGTTTATTTTTTTGACGCCGTCCCATTAGTGTCCCCATCACGTCTTGACAGGGACACATTCCCACAAAGCATTTGCAGTGCCGCTAAGTAGAGTGGTCCAGTTTGAAGCGAACGAGACTAAATATCGAAGCGAATACTTGTAAAAACAAAATCGAATTTGCCTAGAATTTGAAATGATCTACTTTGAATAAAATTTTATCGATTAATATACTTGCGCCAGCAAAACATGCGCCTCCGCGATCGTTTTGGCGGTGTCGTTTACGGTTGGATGAGCGGGGAAACGGCGCGAAACCGGCGTGCGGCCGACGCGCGAAAGCGGACATGACGCGGAAAAACGCCGGCGCCGCCGCGCGCGGCGTTTACGGCGCGGTCACCGTATTATTCGCCGGTGACGTTCTCTTCGACGAAGTCGATGTGCTGCAGCCGCGTGAACTCGATCGCGAAGCCGTCCTCGATGTGACGGACGACACGGCCCTGCGTCTTGCCGATGGTGACCATGCTGCCGACCGCCGGACGCAAGTCCGGCGCGATGGCGACGGCCGCGCCCGACTGCGACAGGTCGATGATGCGGCAGCCGACATTGTTGCCGTTGGGCAGAACGAGCCGGGCCAGCGGGTTGCGCGGGCTGAAGCGGCCGTGGCGGCGATCTTCCGGCAGATTGAGGATCTGGCGGTTGGCGAGCCAGGTGAGCTGGGCGGCGAGCTTGTCGCGCTTGCGCGAGGTCGCCGCGATGCTCATGGCAAAACCGGTATCGAACACGCGGGCGATCTTGCCTTCAAGCCGGCCGAGATGGTCGACATAGGCGATGACGCGCTCGCCCGGCGTGCCGGGCACCGGCGCGATAACGGCCATGCCGCCGGGCGACATGTCGACGACCTGGCACGGGAACTCGCGCCGATCGGCGAGCATGTAGCGGCCGAGCAGATTGACCTTGACGCGTTGGTGTCGCCGGCGCTCGTCCGCCAGCGGCAAGAATTTCGGTCGTGTCGGCGCCATTGCCATTGGATGGTGGCATCATGGGAGGGTAATTCTCCCACCGCCAACCTATGGCGTCAGCGTTAACGGTCGGTTAGCCGCGTTCGCCGGGCGCGCGGCCGCCGCTGTAGACAACGAAGCCATGGCGGATCCGCGCGCTTTCCGGCGCATGCTTGAAGTGCGGCGTGATGAGGCTGTCGGCGCCCGCGCCGACGTGGCGCAGCGTCGCGAGCTCCAGCGCGATCACCGGCGTCTCGCCCAGCCAATAAGGCGGCTCGAACGGCGCCAGCACGCCCAAGGCACGGATGCGGCCATGTCCAACATGCGACAACGGCAGCAGCAGCATTTCCAGCCCAACCTCGCGGCCGTCCTCGCCACGGCCGATCAGGCCGGCGACGAAACCTTCGTTCTCGCCGGTCACCGCATGCGCGAGTTCCTCAACCGCCTTGCGGCTCGCTTCGTCCCAAAGCTCGATGAAGGCCTCGCCCTTGATCTCGCGGCAGAACAACGCGCAGACGCGCGTGCCGGCGAGGCGGAAGCGGAGCTGATCGACGAAGTCCGCCGCCAACATGAACGTGTCGCCGAGCGCATGGCGGATTTCGGCCGGGTCGATGTCGAACCGGGCCGGCGCAGGCCGGTCGCCGCGCCGCTCGGTCCAATAGTCGAACAAGCTGCGGGTCGAAGGATGCTTCATAATCGCCACCCTGTTTCGTCACGGCACAGCCGGCGCAACTTTTTGTGCCCGTTCGGGACAGTTGCGCCGCCTTCCGGCCGCGGTGGCATGAAGAGAGCAGGGCACGTGCCGCAGGCGCCGCCGCGGCCGTCCTCGCGCGAGTTAGTGTTAAAATCGCAAGCGCGTTGCGGTGCGTGTGCCGCCGTCTAAAGTCGCGTCACTCGATACGGCGTGTCTTGGACAGCACGCTCCTGGGAACGCGATACGATTGGGGCAAAAGCTCTTCGGGGAGATGAGGGGGACGTGACGCGCGCCATTCGGCGCGGCGGCACAACTGAAGGAGGGCGGTGAGCCCTCCTTCTTCTTTTTTGGACCCCGTCGCTTGCGGACCGAGGCCCAAATGGCGTAACCCGGCGCTTCCTTACCGAGTGCCGCCTCGTGCAACGCGAACCGCTCTTCAACATCCCGCCCATCGTGCTGATTACGATCGCCGTCATGGCGCTCGTGCACGTCGTGCGCACGATGCTGCTCAGCGAGACGCAGGACATCGAATTCCTGCTCACCTTCGCCTTCATTCCCGCGCGCTATGACTCGTCGATCGTGCTGGGCGGACCATTGCCCGGCGGGGCTGCGGCGGATGTGTGGACCTTCGTCACCTATTCGTTGATCCATGCCGACTGGACGCATTTCGGCGTCAACTCGATCTGGCTGCTGCCTTTCGGCACGGCGGTTGCCCGGCGCTTCGGACCCGTCCGCTTTCTCGCGTTCTTCGCGGTGACGGCCGCGGCCGGCGCGGGCATGCATCTTCTCACGCATGCCGGTGAGCAGGCGCCGATGATCGGCGCTTCCGCCGCGATCTCCGGCACGATGGCCGCCGCCATGCGCTTTGCGTTTCAGCACGGCGGTCCGCTCGGCATGCTGCGCGAAGCCGACGATGACGCTTATCGCGTGCCGGCCCTCTCGCTGGTCGGAGTCTTCAGCGATGCGCGCGTGCTGATGTTTCTCGCCGTCTGGTTCGGCATCAACATCCTGTTCGGCCTCGGCTCGATGTCGATCACCGGCGGCGATCAATCCGTCGCATGGCAAGCGCATATCGGCGGATTTCTCGCAGGTTTGATTTTATTTTCCTGGTTCGATCCGGTTTCGCGATCGGGCGATTATGGTGCAACGCGGCATTAGTCGCGTAAAATGCAGCACAGACGCGGCATCTTTGCGCTTGACGGAACAGGCGCGATGGCAGGATCGTTGCAAAGGTCCACACTCCCGAAGAGCCGCGCTGATGCGGCATCGGTCGTGAGTGTCGGATGCACGGAGGCTGCCATGAACGTGAAGTCAATCCTGGCCGCCAAGAAATCGACCTTGGGCGGCGACGTTATTGCGATCGAACCTACGGCTGATCTTGCTACAGCTGCGAAGCTTCTGGCGAAGCACCGCATCGGTGCCCTTCTGATCCGCGGACCCGGTGATCATCTCGCCGGCATTCTGTCGGAACGCGACATCGTACGAGCGGTGGCAGAGCATGGCACTGAGGCGCTCACCGTGCCCGTTGGGCAGGTGATGACGCGCAATGTCATGACGTGCGGTGAAGACGATACTTGTGCCAGCCTGATGGAGCGCATGACCGCCGGCAAATTTCGTCATCTTCCCGTGATGGCGAAGGGCAAGCTCGTCGGCATCGTGTCGATCGGCGACATCGTGAAACAACGTGTCGATGAGATCGAGCGCGACGCCGAAGCGATGCGCGATTACATCCGTACGGCGTAAGCGCGTCTATTTGGCGGAGGCCGGGCCGGACGCGGCGTGCGAGAGTGCGGCGACGGCCTCGCCGACACCTTCGAGCGCGCGCTCGGCCGCCTCGGTGCCGATCGCGATGGCGTCTTGCGCGCGATGGAAGTCGAACCAGCCGATGTTGCCAAGGCGCGGGCTGATGAGCACGTCCGGCGGATCGCCGGCAAGACGCGCACGCGTGATGCGATCCTGCATGACGTTGAACGCCTCGACCATGACGGTCGGAATGCCGGGCCGGCCACGCCGTCCGAGCACCTGACGGCGCAACGACGATTCGCGTGAGAACATATGGCGGAAGCCATTGGCCTTCGCCGTCGCTTCCGGCGCGGCCTCTTCGTCATCCGGGCCGTGGCTCGCGATGATGGTGCCGCGACCGAACAGGTCGGAGTTGAGATTGACCGCGATCACCAGACGGGCGCCGAGCGCCCGCGCCGCGGAGACCGGCACGGGATTGACCAGCGCGCCGTCGACCAGCCAGCGGCCGCCGATGCGGACCGGCGGGAAAATCCCGGGCAGGGAATAGGACGCGCGCAGCGCATCGGAAAGACGGCCGCGCGTCAGCCAGATTTCGTGACCGGTATTGAACTCGGTCGCGATGGCCGCGAAGCGAACCGGCAGATCCTCGACCCGCGTTTCCTTCAGGCCTTCCTGAAGGCGCGAGGCCAAGTGATTGCCGTTGATCAGGCCGGAGCCGGATAGGCTGATATCGAGATAGCTCAGGATGCTGCGCGCGGTGAGCGTCTTCGACCATTCATCGAGGGTGTCGAGCTGGTTGGCGGCATAGCAGCCGCCGACAACGGCGCCAATCGACGTGCCGACGATGACGTCCGGCACGATGCCGTGCTTCAGCAGCGTGCGGATCACGCCGATGTGAGCAAAACCGCGTGCGGCACCGCCGCCGAGCGCGAGCCCGATCGTTGGAGGCGCCGGAGCGGGTGCCGGCTGCGTGGTGGCCTCGGCCGCACGATCCCCGTTGCGTGCGCGCGAGAAGAATCCTTCGAAAACCAACTATGGTTCTCCCCTGACCCTTTGATCATCGGGCCGGGTTGTGTCCCGGGCAAGTCTTTCAACCGGCCATGGTGAAGACAACTGGCGGATGGGTGTGACCGAAACGTGGCGTTAAGGGTGCGGTTGCTTGATTACCGAACGATAAACTCCTGGCAGGCCACTAAGTTTCAGGCCGGACCAGCTCGAAAAGGCGGTCGACCACTGCATATTGGTGATAGCCGCAGCGGGCGATGGGCCGCATCGCGGCGGTGTCGACAAGCCCGTCAACGATGAAGCGGTCGTCGATGTGCACGCCGACGACCTGGCCGAAGGCGACGTGACAGTCCACCGGCTTACCGTCGTAAGTCTGCATCGGAACGATGTTGATCAGTTTGCACTCGAGCGCGCAGGGCGACTCGGCGACGCGCGGCGGCTTCACGATGCGCGACGGGGCGGTCGTAAGCCCGGCGCGCTCCATCTCGTTGACGCCGCGCGGCAGCGGCGCGGCCGTCTCGTTCATCTTGTCGCGCAGATCCCATGTGGCGAGATTGCAGACGAATTCGCGTGTCTCGGCGATGAAGGCGACCGAATCCTTGAAGCCCTCGGAGCCGAACATCACCAGGTTGGGGCGGCTGTTGATGCCGTTGAAGAACGAGTAGGGCGCGAGATTGATCTCGCCCTTCGCGCTCATCGAGGTGATCCAGCCGATCGGCCGCGGCGCGACGATGGCTTTGAAGGGGTCGTAGGGCAAAAGTGCGCGGTCGCGCTTTTCGGGCTCGTAGAACATCGCGTGTTGCTCCTTACGAGCTTATTGTCTGCGCGGGATAGCGTGTGACGATCGCCGACAGCTTGGGACGATCGCGATCTTCCGGCGGCTTGGCCGGCTTGCCGATGTGCACGAAGCCGACGATGCGTTCTTCGGCCGACAGACCGAGCCGATCGAGCACGCGCCGATCATAGGCGTACCATTCGGTCAGCCAGCTCGCGGCATAGCCGAGCGCATGGGCAGCCGTCACGAGGAGCATGGCCGATGCCGCGGCCGACATCAGTTGCTCCCATTCGGGGATTTTCACATGCGGGGCGGTGCGCGCGACGACCGCGATCACGAGCGGGGCGCGGGCGAGGCGGTTCCGCTCGAACGCGATCTGCTCGGCGGTCGCGTCGGGACGGTCGCTGCGGAAAATGTCGGCGAGCACTTCGCCGGCGGCTATCCGCGCATCGCTCTCGAACACGATGAAGCGCCAAGGTGCGAGTTTGCCATGGTCGGGCACGCGCGACGCGACGGTGAGGAGGGTGTCGATCTCCTCCGCGCTGGGGCCGGGTCCGACCATTTCGATCGGCTTCACCGAACGGCGTGTTTTGAGCAATTCTAGAGCGTCGGGCATGTCGTCCTCAGGTCGCGCACGTGAGCTATACGCCTGCATACATCCTGCGTCGCGGGCCGTAGCATACCGGTCCCGCGCGAGACAAACGGACCAGGCTTGAAATCGCCGTGATTTGGACCGAAAAACATATTGATATGAGCAGCGTCCCCTCATTTGCCGCCCTCATCGGCCGGTTACTGCCGGTTTTTGCCCTGATTGTATCGTTGCTTGCGCCCGTGACCGCCGGAGCGCAGCAGGGTGGCGACTCGCTGCTGTCCTCAGCCCCCTCGACGGGCCTCTTGTCCCCAGGTTCGGGGACGCGGGGTGACGTCTTCGGTCCCGGCGGTGTTCTCGCGCCGGCGCAGGGGACGCTGACCATGCCGAACTCGATGGCGCCGAATGCGACGCCGATGGTCCCCGCGGGGCAGGTGGCGCTGGCGCTCAGTGCCAAGTTCGGAAAGGACCAGCCGTCGATCACGGGTGGGCTCACCTGGCGCGTCTACGCGGCCAAGGCGACGCCGAGCGGCGACTTCCGCCTCGTCAAGCAGGACACCTCGCCGTCGCCGACCTTGGTGCTGCCGTCCGGGTCCTACATCGTGCATGTCGGCTTCGGCCTCGCCACCTTGGTGAAGCCGGTGACCTTGCGTGGCGCGACGGTGCACGAGGAGTTCGAGCTGCCGGCCGGCGGTTTGCGCCTCGAGGGCCGCGTCGGCGATGTGCGCATTCCCGCCGGACAGATTTCTTTCGATGTCTACCGCGGCAGCCAGTTCGAGCCGGGCGATCGCCGGCCGATCGCCGAGCATGTCATGACGGGAAGCGTCGTCGTCGTGCCGGAGGGTACGTACTATGTCGTCTCGAACTACGGCGACGCCAATTCGGTGATCCGTTCCGACATCCGCGTGCAGGCAGGCAAGCTCACCGACATCACGGTGACGCACCGGGCGGCCGCCATCACGCTCAAGCTGGTGAGCGAGAAGGGCGGCGAGGCGCTCGCCAACACGGCTTGGTCGGTGCTGACGCCCGGCGGCGACGTGATCAAGGAATCGATCGGCGCTTTCCCGCGCGTGATTCTGGCCGAGGGCGAGTACCGCGCCATCGCGCGCAACGAAGGCAAGGTCTACGAACGCGAATTCAAGGTCGTCACGGGCGTCGACGGCGATATCGAAGTGATGGCGCGTTGAAGCGTGACGTCTTTCTGACGCACAGAGGCCATATTCGAGCAAACCATATCGGCGTTGGTGCGTTATCTCCTCAGTCGACATTGCGCGGAATGAGATTGTGACGCCCGATACAGCAAGTGCCATTTTCAGCCGACTGGACCCTGCCAAAATCGCTCTGCTGTTCGATGTCGACGGCACCTTGATCGACATTGGGCCGTCGCCGTTCGAGGTCGACGTATCCGACGAGCTGAAGGAATCGCTGTCCCGGCTTTATGAGCGGACCCAAGGCGCGCTGGCGCTGGTGAGCGGGCGTCCGATCCGCGATCTCGATTTGTTGTTTGCGCCGCTGCGTTTGCCGGCCGTCGGCGGTCACGGCGCCGAGACGCGGCTGTCGGAAGGCGCGCCGGTGTCGCGCATCGAGGATTTGCCCGAGGGCTTGCGCCGTCACTTGATCGAGGCGGCCGTGCCCGGCTCGGGTATCGTCTATGAGGACAAGGGCTATTCGGTCGCGCTGCATTATCGCAAGGCGCCGCAGGAGGCCGAACGGTTGCGCCGTCATATCGCCGCCGGCCGCGCCGCGTTTCCGGATGAGCGGACCGAGGTGCTGCTGGGCAAGGCGATGTTCGAGGTGAAGCGCCCGGGCGTGAACAAAGGCGACGCGGTGCGCCGGCTCATGACCGAGGGTCAGTTTGTGGGACGCGCCCCCATCTTCCTCGGCGACGACGTGACTGACGAAAGCGTGTTCGACATTTTGCCGGAGCTCGGCGGCAAAGGCTTCGGTGTCGGCCGTCATTTCCCGCAGACCGCCGGGATATTTCCGTCACCTGCGGATGTGCGACAAGCCTTGCACCTTCTGGCGCGCGATGCCCAGCCTTCCGTGCGGCTTGGGACAGCTTCCTAAACTGTTCGATTTATTGAACTTCTGGTCGAGTTCCGCGTTAACGCGACGGGCGCTCGGTGCGAAGGGTTGCCGTCGGTCAGTGCATCCGTTACGAAAAGTTTATACGATATTTATGCAGTAGTCCGCTGACCGCTTCGACAGCTTATTCGCATCGGAGATGCTTTTTGAACGCGGCGCGGCCGCGTTGGTTTTGGGGAGATATCGATATTGGCCCGGCTCGTCGTCGTCTCCAACCGTGTAGGCTTGCCGAAAAGCGGGGCCCGCGCCGGCGGACTGGAAGTGGCAATCCGTCCCGCGCTCAAAAAACGCGGCGGCGTTTGGTTCGGTTGGAACGGCCGCATCGCGGAAGGCGATCCCGGTCCTGCGCAGACCTTGCGCAAGGACAATGTCGAATACGTCACTGTCGATCTGCGCAAAGACGATTACGAAGAGTTTTATAACGGCTTCGCCAATCGTGTGTTGTGGCCGATCTTGCATTACCGGCTCGATCTCGCGGAGTTCAGCAGGCGCGACCTGAGCGGCTATCTCAGGGTCAACGAATATTTCGCCAGTGGCCTCGCGCAAATTCTGCGCGACGACGATATCGTGTGGGTGCACGACTATCATCTGATGCCGCTTGCGCGGGCTCTGAGAGAGCGGGGCTACAAGAACCGGATCGGTTTCTTTCTGCATATTCCCTGTCCGCCACCGGAAATCCTCACGTCGCTGCCCAACCACGACCGGCTGGTGTCGGCGCTCGGCGCCTACGATGTTCTCGGCTTTCAGACCGAGACGGACGCGCTCAATCTCGGCCGCTATTTCAGCAACGAATGCCGCTTCAAACGTCTCGACGACGAGACCTTCTTGATCGACGGCCGCGCTGTGCGGGTTTCGGTCTTTCCGGTCGGCGTCGAGACCGAAACCTTTGCGCGACTGGCGCGCCGCGCTGTCGATACAGCCTTCGTCCGTGATGTGTTGGATAGCTTGTCCGGCCGCGCCATGATCATTGGCGTTGATCGCCTGGATTACTCCAAAGGCATTCCCGAGCGCATGAACGCCTTCGAGCGCTTCCTCGGCCAATTTCCCGATTGGCGCGGCAAGGTCACGTATCTGCAGATCACGCCGCGCAGCCGCTCGAGCATTCCGGAATACGCCGACATTGGACGCGTGGTGGGCGAAACCGTCGGCCACATCAATGGCGCTTATGGTGAAGCCTCATGGACGCCGGTGCGCTACATCAACAAGGCGCACAGCCGTACGGCGCTTGCCGGCCTCTATCGCGCGGCGCGGGTAGGGTTGGTGACGCCATTGCGCGACGGCATGAATCTCGTGGCCAAGGAATATGTGGCGGCGCAGAACCCGGACGATCCCGGCGTGCTGGTGTTGTCGCGTTTTGCCGGCGCGGCGCAGGAATGCGCGGCGGCGCTGCTGGTCAATCCTTACGATCCCGAAGGTGTGGCCATCGCGATCAACAAAGCGCTGGCGATGCCGCTGGCCGAGCGTCAGGAGCGTCAGGCCCATAATTTCCGCGTGCTGCGCCAGAACGACCTCGGCCGCTGGGCCGAGCGGTTCCTGGCGGCGCTCGAAGTGCCGCCGGAGCCGCAATTGGCGCCTGTGCGTGCGGCCGGTGGCGGGCATTGACGTAAGTCAGTGCGTAGGGGGCCTCGATGGGTCCCTATAGTGGGGTCATTGTCCGAGGCCCCATCATGTCTCGTCTGATCCGCGCGCTGCTCGCCCCATTCTTGTTGCTGGTCGTAACCCAGACCGCATTGGCGGCGAACATCGCCAACGGCGAAAAAATGGCGCGGCGTTGGTGCGCGGCCTGTCACGTCGTGGCGGCGGACCAGAGCCGCGGCAATACGCAAGCGCCGCCTTTCTCCGCCATCGCCAAACGGCCCGGTTTTGATGCCGGCAAGCTGGCGCTGTTTCTGTTGCTGCCGCATCCGCGCATGCCGGACATGAACATGTCCCGCAACGAAGCCGCCGATCTGGCGGCCTACATCGCCAGCCAAGGCCGCTGAGCGCCTCTCACATCCACCCTTACAGCCTCTAAAGAGATGACTTTGGTCGCGCTTTGGGGCCCCGCGGCGGTGTAGAAATTTGGTTGCACCTGCTTTAAAGCGGTAACAGGGGGTGTGATGCGCGGTTTTGACACAAATTCTACGTCCGCGGTGGCCGACTTCGTTGCGCCCGAGGCCATCGCTGCCTTGCGCGCGCATCCCGGCTTTCCCGCCGCCATGCGCGTCTCGGCGGCCGGCCTGGTGTCGATGTATCAGGGCGGCCATCTCTTGAACTGGCTGATGGACGATCGCGGCCGCCTGATGTTCGGCTATCTGGCGCTCTATCTCCACACGTCGCGCGATCCGGACGATGCGTCGTCCGGCCTCACGCCGACCCGCATGAAGGCCATGTGCGTCGAGTTCGACTTCTGCAGTCCGGGTCGCGCCGGCGCGATGCTCTCGTTGATGCGGTTCGGCGGCTATCTCACGCCGGATACGCAGGTCCTGGACCGTCGCCAGCGTCGATTGTTGGCGACGCCGAAGCTCTATGCGCTGCTGCGCGCGCGCTGGCGTCTGCATATGGAGGCGGCTGCGCCGCTGCTGCCGGATGGAGCGGCGCTCCTTTCGGCGCTCGACGATCCGGCTTTCGACAACGCGCTCGTCGCCGCCATGATGGAGCGCTTCCGCGCGGGGTTTCGCTTCATGCACGCCGCGCCGGGACTTGGTCTGTTCGGCGAACGCAATGCCGGGATGCTGATCCTGCTGAGCCTGATCACTGCCGGTGCGCCCGACGACACGATGCCGCCGCAGCGCCCGGTGCCGATCTCGATCGCGGCGCTGGCACGGCGCTTCTCGGTGTCGCGGCCGCATGTGCTCAAGTTGATCCGCGACGCGGCCGATGAGGGCTTTCTCGAGCGCATCGATGCAGAGGGCGGCCGGGTCATATTCAAACCGCGGCTCGCCGAGGCGACGCAGACATTGTTCGCGACGATGTATTTGTTCTTCACCGATAGCGCGCGCCAGGCGGCACGCGCCTGCGCCGGCGAGAGCCGGGCGGCGGGGTAGGAGCCGTGATGCGGACCTCGGACGAGAGCGCCTTTAAAAGAAGCTCTCGTCCGGTGGTAATCCGGCATTCGCGACGGTATCGAAAGTGATCCGCGCGCCTGGTCTCACGATCAAGGTTGCGGGCGGTTAGCCTTCTAGCCGCGCTCGCTTCACGTCCGGCGGCAACGCTTCTTCGGTGAGCATCTTCAGCGCTTCGTCGAGCGCCATCACCTGGCTCTTGTCGGAGCCGAGGCGACGGATCGAGACCTGACGCGTCTCCGCTTCCTTCTTGCCCACGACCAGCATCACCGGCACCTTGGCCAGCGAATGCTCGCGCACCTTGTAATTGATCTTCTCGTTACGCAGATCGCTCTCGGCGCGCAGACCGAGCTTACGCGCGGCAGCGGTGACTTCGGCGGCGTAGTCGTCGGCGTCCTGGGTGATGGTGGCGACCATCGCCTGCACCGGCGACAGCCAGAGCGGCAGGTGGCCGGCATAGTGCTCGAGCACGACGCCGAGGAAGCGCTCCATCGAGCCGCAGATGGCGCGATGGATCATCACCGGCGTCTTCTTCGAGCCGTCGGCGGCGATATAGAAGGCTTCGAACCGCTGCGGCAGGTTGAAGTCGACCTGCGTCGTGCCGCACTGCCAGTCGCGGCCGATGGCATCGCGTAGCACGTACTCGAACTTCGGCCCGTAGAACGCGCCTTCGCCCGGATTGATCGCCGTCTTGATGCGGTTGCCGCCGCGCGCTTTGATCCGCTCGAGCACGTCGGTCATGATGCCTTCGGCGTGATCCCAGGCCTCGTCCGAGCCCACACGCTGTTCCGGCCGCGTCGAGAGCTTGACGGTGATCTCACCCTCGAAGCCGAAGTCGTCATAGGTCGACAGGATCAGATCGTTGATCTTCAGGCACTCGTCGGCCATCTGGTCTTCGGTGCAGAACACGTGCGCGTCGTCCTGCGTGAAGCCGCGCACGCGCAACAAGCCATGCAGCGCCCCCGACGGCTCGTAGCGATGCACCACGCCGAACTCGGCAAGGCGCAACGGCAACTCGCGATACGAGCGCAGGCCGTGCTTGAAAATCTGGATGTGGCCCGGGCAGTTCATCGGCTTGATGGCGAAGACGCGTTCGTCGTCCGTGTTTTCGCCCGCCGACGTGGCTGCGAACATGTTCTCGCGGAACCAGCCCCAGTGGCCCGACGTCTCCCACAGCGACTTGTCGAGCAATTGCGGCGCGTTCACCTCGCGATAATCGCCGCGCAGGCGCCGTCGCATGTAAGCGACGATCTCCTGAAAGATCGTCCAGCCATTGGCGTGCCAGAAGACGGTGCCGGGGCCTTCCTCTTGGAAGTGGAAGAGGTCCATCTCGCGGCCGAGCTTGCGGTGGTCGCGCTTCTCGGCTTCCTCCATCTGCTTGAGATAGCCGTCGAGGTCTTCCTGCTTGGCGAAGGCGGTGCCGTAGATGCGCGACAGCATCGGGTTGTTCGAATCGCCACGCCAATAGGCACCGGCCACGCGCATCAGCTTGAACGCGTTGCCGATCTTGCCCGTGGACGTCATGTGCGGGCCGCGGCAGAGGTCGAACCAGTCGCCTTGCTTGTAGATCTTGATCTGCTGGTCTTCCGGAATGGCGTCGACCAGCTCGACCTTGAAGTTCTCGCCCATGGTGCGGAAGGTCTCTTTCGCCTTCTCGCGCGACCACACTTCCTTGGTGAAGGGTTTGTCGCGGGCGATGATCTCCTTCATCTTCTTCTCGATGAGGGGCAAGTCTTCCGGCGTGAACGGCTGGTTGCGGTGGAAGTCGTAATAGAAACCGTTCTCGATGACCGGACCGATGGTCACCTGCGTGCCGGGCCAGAGAGCCTGCACGGCTTCGGCAAGAACGTGCGCGGCGTCATGCCGGATCAGCTCCAGCGCGCGCGGGTCCTCGCGATTGATGAACTCGATCTTGGCGTCGTGCTCGATCGGATCGTTGAGATCGGCGACCGTGCCGTCGAGCGCCATGGCGACGGTGCGTTTGGCCAAAGAGGGCGAGATGCCCTTGGCGATATCGAGACCGGTTGTGCCGTGGGGGAATTCCCGACGCGCGCCGTCGGGGAAGGTCAATGCGACCATGATCGTCTCCTTGTGGCTCACTCCTGCGAACGAGCGCAGGTAAGCGGAATGTGAAACCGATATAGCAGGGGGAACTTGAATCGCAACCGTTCAGGCGGCGGTCGGCGGCGTCTCGTTGACTCCGTGCCAGCGCCCGTAACGCCATGGCAAATACCAACGTGCGTTGGCCGGGAGTGTGTCGGGCACGAAGTCGAGGCCGTGCGTGCCCCAGGGATGACACCGTAAGATGCGCGCCAAGGTCATCCAACCGCCGGCCCACAGGCCGAAGCGCATGATCGCCTGCTCGCCGTAATCAGAACAACTCGGCAGATGGCGGCAGCGTGGTCCGATCAAGGGCGACAGGGTGTAGCGGTAGACGAGGACCAGCGTGCGGCCGAATTGGCGCGGTACGCTGCGGATCACGCCTCCCAATCTGTCGCCGTCGCGTTGCATGCGAAGCTCACCATTCCCGAATTCGGTTGGCACGGAACGGGGCAAAGTTCCATTGTAAGTTCCAAGTCTTTGGCATTGCTTATCTTTTCATCTTATTGCCCAGCAACAGCCGCTTTTTTTAACTAGACCAGAATCTGCTCGCTGAATTAAAAACAACACATAAGCTGGGGGATCTTGATCCGCCAAAGCCTGACGAGACGTGGAAACCACGCGAGGCATGCAGGCGCGGCGGCGATCAGGGGGAAGAATGATTCGTTCCCTATTGTTGGCTGTTGCGCTCGCGACGGCGGCGCCAGTCCTGCTGCTACCGATGTCCGGCCAGGCTTCGGACCGAACGCTACCCATGCGTTTCGAGCTGATCCGGCAGGGACCTTCCGACACGTGCGGCGCACGCTGCAAAGTGTTCGTTGCCGCGACCGGCGCCATCACCGCCGACACGCCGCGCGATTTCAGCGTCTTCGCCAAAGGCCGCGATCTGACCGGGGCGACGGTGGTTCTGGATTCCGATGGCGGTTCGGTGCATGGCGCGATCGCGCTCGGCCGCGCCATCCGCAAACTGGCGCTCGACACCACGGTCGGCCGCGTCAGGCTGCTGCGGGCGCCGGAGAATGCCGAGCCGCGTGGCGCGCTGTCGCCGCAGGCCGATTGCGAGTCGATGTGTGCCTTCGTGCTGCTCGGCGGTGTGCGGCGGGTCGTGCCCGCGGAAGCGCGGGTGATGGTGCATCAGATCTGGCTCGGCGATCGCCGTGACGATCCGACCGCGGCCAATTATTCGGCCGAGGATCTCGTGCTGGTGCAGCGCGATATCGGCCGGCTGGCGCAATACACGGCTGAGATGGGCATCTCCATCGACATGCTCGATTTGTCCCTGCGGATTCCCCCGTGGGAGCCGATGCATGCCATGACGTCCGACGAACTGCGCACCATGCGCGTCGCGACGGAGCAGCCTGATATCGCGACCGGCGCGGCGGTGGCGGCCAATCCGCCGGCGCCAATAGCGCCCCCGGTATCGCGTCTGACGAACGGCATCCAGGCCGCGATGATCGATATCAGCGAGCGGAACTGGGCGGTGGTCGACCAGTCGGGTCACTCGTCGCTGGCGCGCCGTCATCCTTTGACCGTCGAGGGCGAGGAGATCGGCAGCTTCGATCTTCTGGTGTCCTGCGGCGCCGATCGTGGCCGCTACGACTTCAGCTACATCGAGCGGCGTTACAAGGGGGCGCGCAACGCCGCTCCGGATGCCGTCGGCGCCGTGACCGTGCGTGTCGGTGGTCTGTCCGAGCCGCTGAAGGTCGTTTCCTCGGACCAGCGCGACGGTGAGATGGTCACTTACGCCGCCGCCCAGGTGCCGGCCGATTTGATCGACGCCTTCACCAGCCTCGGCAATCGCTCGATGACCCTGGAGACCAGGGCCAGCGGCCTCGTCACCACCATCCGGTTGGGCAATACGGGGGCACGGCAGAGCCTGCCGGGGCTGATCTCCGCCTGCCGCAAATCGCCCGGCGACCGGGCCGACCTCTCGGCCGGCCAGCTGGGCGGTATGGCTGCGGCAAGGTAGGGCGGCGCGGTTATTCCGCCGCCTGCTTCTTCGCCTCGATTTGGTCGAGCGCCGACACCACGGCGTCGAAGGTGAGCAAAGTCGAGGCGTGGCGCGCTTTGTAGTCGCGCACCGGCTCCAGCACCGCCAGATCGGCCCAACGGCCGGTTGGCGCCGGCCCATTTTCCTTCAGCATCTTGCGCATGGTTTCTCGGAGTTCGCGTAGTTCCGCCGGCTTCGAACCGACGATGGTGCGGGCCATGATCGAGGACGAGGCCTGGCCGAGGGCGCAGGCCTTCACGTCATGGGCGAAATCGCTGACCTGCCCGTCCTCCAGTTTGAGGTCGATCGTCACAGTCGAGCCGCACAACTTGGAATGGGCGGTCGCACTGGCGTCCGGGGCCGCGAGGCGGCCCAGGCGGGGGATATTGCCAGCCAGTTCCAGGATCCGGGCGTTGTAAACGTCGTTGATCATTGCGCTTTACCGTTTTGCCCGGGGAGCGGATTGCCTCGTCCCGGCAAAGGAATATATAGGGGCGAGCCCTCGGGCGCGAGAAGGGGTTCTGCGCGCTGGGTCATGGCCTTACAGCCATGCCGAATGGGAATGCGGCGTCCTGACGCCGGCTTCGGACCGAGTGGTCGAGGCCGGACTATGACGCGGCCACCCCGGTGACACTCCCGGGCCTGCTCCGCGCTGGAGCGAGGACCGGTCGAACGGAGAGACCGTCATGGACGCGAAGAATGCCAATGTGAAAGCTTGGCCGTTGCAAGGCCTGTCCGACCACGTGCGGGCGGCGCCGACGCCGGCTGTGCCGCGCCCCGCGCGCGAAGAGGCCGAAGCCGCGGTACGGACGCTGCTTGCCTATATCGGCGACGACCCGAACCGCGAGGGCCTGCTGGACACGCCGAAGCGCGTCATCGGCGCCTTCGACGAGCTGTATCAGGGCTATCGCGAGTGCCCGGCCGAGGTGCTGGATCGCACCTTCGGCGAGACCGCCGGCTATGACGACTTCGTGCTGGTCAAGGACATCAGCTTCAACTCGCATTGCGAACACCACATGATGCCGTTCACCGGCCGGGCGCATATCGCTTATATGCCGGTGGAGCGCGTCGTGGGCTTGTCCAAGCTCGGCCGCCTTGTCGATGTCTACGCCAAGCGCCTGCAGACGCAGGAGCACATGACCTCGCAGATCGCCACCGCGATCAACGAGATCCTGAAGCCGCGTGGCGTCGCCGTGCTGATCGAAGCCGAGCACACCTGCATGGCGCATCGCGGCGTCGCCAAGCAGGGCGCGACGACGGTCACCACGCATTTCACCGGTGTTTTCCGCGACGACCCGAAGGAGCTGGTCCGCTTCATGACCATGCTGCGCGGGGCGCACGGCTGATCGTCCGCGATTGTTTCCCTGGATCCGTCATGCTGAGGTGCGCGCCTCGAAGCGTGCCGGCCGAGGTCGTGCCGGTCATTCTTCAAGGCTTGCGCCACCGAAGTCGGCTATGGCCGACTTGGAATTATAGTAACGATCTCGGGTAAACCCGAGATCGGTGGCTCGCACCTCAGGTGTGAGGCAGGAGCTGAGCTATGTCCTCCGCATCGAAAGAAATCGAAGAAGGTACGAGCTTCACGCCGAAGTTCGATGCCAATGGCTTGATCACCGCCGTCGTCACCGACGCGGCGAACGGCGACCTGCTGATGGTTGCGCACATGAACGACGAGGCTGTGCGCCGGACGATCGAGACGGGCGAGGCCTGGTACTACAGCCGCTCGCGCGGCAAGCTCTGGAAGAAGGGCGAGAGCTCCGGCCACGTGCAGCGCGTGATCGAACTGCGCGTCGACTGCGACCAGGATGCGCTGTGGCTTAAAGTCGAGCAGCACGGCGCGGGCGCCTGTCACACCGGCCGTCGATCGTGCTTCTACCGCACCATTCCGGTCGGCCAGAAGGGGGCTGTCGGGCTCGTTTTCAAAGATGGCGAGCGGCTTTTCGATCCGGATACCGTCTACACCGAGACGAAAAACTCCTGACGCCGCCGCTCGCGCTCGCGCAACGGTAACAATGTAGGCATAGCGCAATCTGCGTTTGTGGGTTGCGGAAAGCCTGCTAGGCTTTGCCCATGGCGGCGGGCGAGCGGGAGCAGGTACCGACCGGAAGTACGGCATCCAGGCGTTTCTGCCTGGTGCTGATCAAGCCGTCGCACTACGACGACGGCGGCTACGTCATCCAGTGGCTGCGCTCGCCGATCCCATCGAACTCGCTGGCATCGCTTTACGGCCTCGCGAAGGATTGCGCCGCGCGGCAGATCCTCGGCGACGACGTCGCGATCGATATCCATGCGTTCGACGAGACCAACACGCGCGTCCATCCGGCGCGCGTCGCCCGCATGATCGAGGACGCTGGCGCGGGCATGGTCATGCTCGCCGGGGTGCAATCGAACCAGTTTCCGCGCGCGCTCGATTTAGCGAAGCCGTTGCGCGAGCGCGGCATTCAAGTCGGCATCGGCGGATTTCACGTCTCTGGCGTCTTGGCCATGCTCAATGGCGTCGATGCCGATCTCGATCGGGCCAAGGAGATGGGCGTGTCGCTGTTCGCGGGCGAAGCCGAAGGCCGATTGGAAGAGACGCTGCGCGACGCCTATGCCGGCCGGCTCAAGCCGCTCTACAACTATATGGGTGATCTGCCCGGCATCGAAGGCACGCCGATCCCGCTGATGGCAGCGGAGCGCGCGCAACGCACCGCCGGCGGCACCACCTCGTTCGATGCCGGACGCGGCTGTCCCTATCAGTGTTCGTTCTGCACCATCATCAATGTGCAGGGCCGTAAATCGCGGCGCCGCTCGCCCGACGATATCGAGCATATCGTCCGTACGAACTATGCGCAGGGTCTGCGCGCCTTCTTCATCACCGACGACAACTTTGCGCGCAACAAGGATTGGGAAGCGATCCTCGACCGCATCATCCATCTGCGGGAGGTCGAGAAGTTCAATTTGAGCTTCATCATCCAGGTCGACACGCTCTGCCACAAGTTGCCGAACTTCGTCGAGAAGGCGGCGCGCGCCGGCGTCAAGCGCGTGTTCATCGGGCTCGAGAACATCAATCCCGACAATCTGCTCGGAGCCAAGAAGCGGCAGAACAAGATCACCGAATATCGGAAGATGCTGCTCGCCTGGAAGAACGCCGGCGTTATCACCTATGCCGGCTATATTCTCGGCTTCCCAGGCGATACCTACGCGTCGATCATGCATGACATCGACGTGATCAAGCGGGAGCTGCCGGTCGATCTTCTGGAGTTTTTCTATCTCACGCCGCTGCCGGGCTCGGAGGATCATCTCAAGCTCAAGAAGGCCGGCGCCTGGCTCGATCCCGATCTCAACAAATACGACTTGAACCACATCTGCACGCCGCATCCGAAGATGTCGCGCGAGGATTGGGACCGCGCCTACAAGGACGCCTGGCAGCGCTACTACACGATCGAGCACGTCGAGACGATCCTGCGCCGTGTCGCCTCGACCAAGGCGAATGCCTCGAACGCGCTGTTTCTGATCACCTGGTTCATGGGCTCGATCAACATCGAGCACATCCATCCGCTCGAAGGCGGCTTCCTGCGCAAGCGCGTGCGCCGCGACCGGCGGCCCGGCCTGCCGATCGAAGCGGCGTGGTCGTTCTATCCGAAATATGCCGGCGAGATCGCCGGCAAGCTCGTCGCTTGGACGAAGCTCTACGTGAAGCTGCGGCGCATTTATCTGCGCATCAAGAAGGATCCGCGGCGTTATGCCTACACCGACCTCGCCATGACGCCGGTCAATGATGATGAGCTCGAAACGCACGAGCTCTTCAACACTGGCGCCGCGCAGGCTTATGTCGCCCGTGCCAAGCACATCAAGGACGCGCAGGACGGGCACCTGCCCGCACCTGAAGTGCCAGTGCAAGCGGCGGAGTAGCTGTCGTCCCGGGCGAGCGCGTTTGCGCGAGGCCCAAGACCCATACGCCGCAGTCTATCGATAGGGCACAGCGTATGGGGCCCCCGCCTTCGCGGGGACGACGGGTTTGTCGAGGCTACGAACTTGCCCTTGCCAGCAGCGCCTGCGCGCGCACGAGATGCGGCCGGTCGAACATCTTGCCGTCGAGTCCGATCGCCCCGGCGCCGGGATTGGCAGCGAAAGCGGCGATGATGGCCTTTGCTTTCTCGATCTGCTCCGCCGTCGGCGTGAACACCTCATTGATGATCGGCACCTGCGCCGGATGGATGGCCAGGCGCCCGGTGAAGCCGTCGCGGCGCGCGGCCTCGGTGTCGCGGCGCAATCCTTCCGAATTGCGGAAGTCGACATAGACCGTTTCGATGGCCGGGATCTTCGCGACGGCCGCGCCGTAGAGGCAGATGTTGCGGGCCAGGCGATAGGGCTCGGTCAAAAGGCCGTGCTCGTCGCGGTTGGCTTCGGCGCCCAGCTCGGCTGAAAGATCTTCCGGCCCCCAGGTCATGCCGATCAGACGCTTGCTCGAATCCTTGAACGTCCCGGCGAGGAAAAGTCCGGCGGCCGACTCGACTGCCTGCGCGAGGACCTTGATCGAGCCCTCGGTCAGGCCCGCGACGGCCTCGCGCGCCGTGAGCTTGGCGTCGAGATGCACGGCGCTCGGGCCGCCTTCGGCCTTGGGAAACACCACGGCGTCCGGTTTGCCCGCCACGATGACGTCGAGATCGGCGTCGGTCATGCCGGTGTCGAAGCCGTTGATGCGCACGAGCAGGCGAGGACGCTCTTTCTTGGCGGCGTTGGCTTTGAGGAAGTCGAGACAGGCCGCCCGCGCGCCTTCCTTGCGCTCGGTCGTGATTGAATCCTCGAGATCGATGATCACGGCATCGGCGCCGCTGGCCATCGCCTTGTCGAGTTTGGCGCCGCCGTCAGCCGGCACGAAGAGAAGAGAACGCATTCCAGTAATCTCCTTGGCGATTTTAATTCCCGCTCGTCCCCGCGAAAGCGGGGACCCAGCGCTGCGCTTTTTTGCTCCTGGATTCCCGCTTCCGCGGGAATGAACGGAGTATGTGGCAACGAATGCAGTGACTGCAGGTGAATCGAACCGCTTACTTCGGCATCATCCGGACCATGACTTGGCGCTGGCATTCGGCCACCAGCTTGCCGTCCTGCTTGAACGCCTTGTGGTGCAGCGTGACGATGCCGGTGCCGGGGCGCGACTGCGATTCGCGCTTGCTGACCACCTCGGAGGTGCAGTGCACGGTGTCGCCCTCGAACAGCGGGTTGGGGAATTTCACGTCGGTCATGCCGAGATTGGCGACGGTCGTGCCGACCGAGGTGTCAGACACCTGAATGCCGATCATGAGGCCGAGCGTGAACAGCGAGTTCATCAAGGGCTGGCCCCAATCGGTCTCGGTCTCGCAATAATGACGGTCGATATGCAGCGGCTGCGGGTTGAGGGTCATGTTGGAGAACAGCATGTTGTCCATCTGCGTTACGGTCCGCGTGTAGCGGTGTTCGTACACTTTCCCCACTTCGAAGCCCTCGAAATAAAGGCCTCCGCGCTTGTGTCGCAGGTTGTCGTCCGGCATGCGATCCTCCGATTAACCCTTCATTTACCATAAATGCCCAAGGTCGACCGTGGCTGGCAAGTCGGCGCGTTGCATAAAGCCCAAAACAGCCGGGTCATATACCCCCAGGGCAAGGCGATGGCGGTCGATTCAATCCTGTCTAATGCGGTGGCCCAGATTACGGGCGCCATCAAGCAAGCTGCGCAGTCGACGGGTATCAGCTTCGAATACCTGCTGACGACGGCGCGCATCGAATCAAATCTCAATCCGTCGGCGCAGGCTTCGACCTCTTCCGCCAAGGGGCTGTACCAGTTTATCGACCAGACATGGCTGGGCACGATGAAGCAGGAGGGGGCGGCGCTGGGTCTCAGCCGCTACGCCGACGCCATCAGCCAAACGTCGGATGGCCGCTACGACGTGCCGGATGCGGGCATGCGCAACGAGATCATGCGGCTGCGCAACGATCCCACGGTGAGCGCCATGCTGGCTGGCGCGTTTTCGCGGGCGAATGCGAGCCAGGTCAGCGCGGCGATCGGCCGCCAACCGAGCGAAGGCGAACTTTACATTGCGCATTTCCTCGGGCCGGACGGCGCCGGCCGCATGATCTCCGCGGCCGCCAACCGGCCGCAGGAAAGCGCTGCCGCGATGTTTCCCTCGGCGGCCGCAGCCAACCCGACGATCTTCTACGACAAGTCCGGGCGCGCGCGCAGCGTGAGCGAAGTCTATGGCAAGCTGACCGGCAAATTCGAAACGGCGCGCGCGGCGAACTTCGGCAACGGCCTGCGCGGCCCGGTCGGCGCGTCGGTCGCCAGCGCGCAGCCGGCGGTCACCGATACGGCGGGGGTCACCGGCGCCTATGCGTCGGCGCGGACATCGCTGCCGCCGGTGGCCGATACCAAGCCGTTGTTCCAGGCCATGTTCACCGACCGTGCCGGCCAGCCGGTTGCGCCGGTGGTCAATAGCCTGTGGGGTGGCGCCAACGGCGCCGGCAGCGGCGGCGGCAGCGGCGTCAAGACGACCGCCGAGCGCGGCCTCGACCTGTTCTCCGACGGCCAGACCGACATACGCGGTCTCTTCGGCAACAGTTGAAATCACAACGCTTCTCGCGATTTCGTCGTTAATGCCCACTCAATTTCTATGGTGAACAATTTTTTAAGTGTCGGCTGCTAGCCTTAATGGAGCCGTCGGTAAGCGGCTGTTTTGGTTGCGTCGGTAGTCATGATCGTACGTCAGTTTCTGCATTGGGTCCGTCAGGCCCCGCCCGGTGAACGGGCAGAAGCCACCTCCGCGCTGGCGCGCGCTTATCTCCATTCCGATCTGTCGACCGACGATCTCGCCGCCGCTGAAGGCGCGATGATCATGTTGCTCGACGATCCGTCGCCGCTGGTGCGGCGGGCGATGTCGCTGGTCTTCGCTTCGGCGCAGAAAGCTCCGCGCGTCGTCGTGCAGGCGCTCGCCGCCGACCAGTTCGATGTCGCGCAGCCGCTCCTCGAATCCTCGCCGCTTCTGGTGGACGATGACCTCATCGATCTGGTGGCGAGCGGCAAGGCGGAGATTCAGGCGACCATCGCCGGCCGGCCGCTGCTGTCGCGCGCGCTGGCTGCGGCGATCGCCGAGGTCGGTTCGGCGGAGGCCTGTCTGATCCTGCTGGAAAACTCCGACGCCTGTCTCGCCTTGTTCTCGGTTGACCGCATCGTCGAACGCTTCGGCCATCTGGCGCCGATCCGCGAAAATTTGTTGGAGCGGGAAGACCTGCCGATGCGCATGCGGCAGGCGTTGCTCTCGAAGCTGTCGAAGACGTTGGCGGGTTTCGTGACGGCGCGGCAGTGGCTGGGCTCGGATCATGCCGAATACGCGACGCGCGAGGCCTGCGAAAAGGCGACCGTCGCGCTCGCCGCCGACACGCCTTACGAAGAACTCGGCGCGCTGGTCGTGCATCTGCGCGAGAGCGGACAGCTCACGGCCGGCATGATCCTGCGCGCGCTGCTATCGGGCAACGTGGTGCTGTTCGAGGAGGCCCTGGCCGAACTGTCCGGTCTGCCGATCGACCGCGTCACCAGCTACATCCATGACCGCCACATCTCCGGCTTCCGCGCGCTCTACCGCAAGGCCGAACTGCCGGACATGGCTTATCCGGCCTTCCGGGAAGCGCTGGCCGCTCTGCGTGACGGCGTGCTCGTCGGCGAGCAGGGCGGGGCGGCGCGCCTCAAGCGGGGCATGGTCGAACGCGTGCTCGAAGCCTGCTCGGCGATGCGCGACGAGAGCATGGTCTCGCTGGTGGCGCTGCTGCGGCGCTTCTCGGTCGAAGCCGCGCGTGAAGAAGCGCGTCTGTTCTGCGATGACCTGGTGGCCGAAGGCGCGATTGATGCCGTGCCCGAGCCGTACGCCGTGGCGCAACCGATCGAAGAGATGCGCCTGGTCGCCTGAGACCTAACGTCACCGTTCGTCCCCGCGAAAGCGGGGACCCGGCGCTGGATTCCCGCTTGCGCGGGAATGAGCGGAGAGTGTGGGCTCACTCCGGCACGAGCGAGGGCCCGCGGAGCTGTTCCAGAATGTCCGGCCGGTTCTGGTTTTCGCGCATCAGGAATTCGTCGGTGACCTCGCGCAGGCGGCGGGTCAGCAGCGCGGCCAGCTCCACCGCGTCGGAGCGGGTATACTCGCGATAGATCGCACGCACGGCATCGACGTGCTGATCGACGAGCTTGAGCGGGATGCGCTGGTTGTTCGGCGTGAATTCGATGAGCCGGCAGAGGCTGTCCGCAGCCGCCGCCATGGCCGGATAGCCGAAGGTCGCCGCCTGGCCCTTGATATCGTGCGCGGCGTGAAACAGGCCGTCTTTCGTGGTCTTGGTGATGCCGGTCGCCGCGATCTCCTGGCGCGCTTTGTCGAGGCGCTCGCATTCGGTGTCCATCCAACTGCCGAATTGGCCCGACAGGTCGGCCAGCGCCTGTTCGGCGCGCGCGATTGGATCGTCCAATTCGCCCTCGGCCGTCTTCACCAGGATGGCGCCACGCAGCTTGTTTTCCGGCATGATCACTTCGTGGTCGCCGTAGGTGGCAATCGCAGCGGTATTCTTTCGCGGAGCCATAGAGGGTTGCCTTTAGCCGCCGGGTGCGCGGGCTTTGTCGAGCAAGGGCGCTTGACGAATGATGTCGGCCTTCGCGCCCTTGCGCCGTTCTGGGCCGATATAGTTCGTATTGACGTTGCGACGCCGGTCGGGGCCGAAATAGGTCTTGGTGCGGATGAAAGGGCGCGGATTGGCGACCACGTTGACGATGCGCTGATACAGCCCCTTGGCGGAGATCGGCTTGGCCAGGAATTCGGTGACGCCGGCATCGCGTGCGAGCACGACCCGGCGTTTCTCCGAATGGCCCGTCAGCATGATGATGGCCACGTAAGGGTTGGCGTTGGCGCCGGGCTGACGGATCATCTGCGTCAGCTCGAGCCCGTCGAAGATCGGCATCGCCCAGTCGGTGATGATGATGTCGGGCAGGTAGTGCGTGAAGGCCTCGAGGCCCGCCGCGCCGTCCTCGGCCTCGTAGACCTCGCGCGCGCCAAAGCCGTGCAGCAGCGTACGCACGATGCGCCGCATATGCGCGTTGTCGTCGACAACGAGAAACCGCAGACGGTTGAAATCGATCCGGACCATGCTGCCTCGAGCTCGGTCGCGGTTGGCCCGTTACCGACCTTTCCAAGGTAGCGGCGCGCGATTAACGAAGGGTTTAGCATAGTGGCGCGCACGCGGCCGCGACCCGCGGGGATTCACAGGGGGTGAATTGGTCTTTGACCATCGCCCACTTCGCGGTCATCGTGTCGCCGAAGACAATCCAGCGCCGTTCTGTGGGGAGAAGCGTCGCAATGAAAACCATTCTGATTCCGACCGAAGATCACGACTCCATGCCGGCGGTCCTGGAGGCGGCGCGCTTGATCGCCCGCGCTTTCGACAGCTACATGGAAGGCTTCGCCGTGCGGCCGGCGGTGGGCACCTATGTCACGATCGAGCCGGTGAGCAGTCTCGCTATCTCCGGTGCATTCGACGGCGAGGCTGCAACCCAGTCGCGTGAGCTGTTCACGAACTTCATGCAGAAGGCGAGCGTGCCGCGCGCCCAGCCGGGACCGGCCGCGTTTTCCTATGGCTGGCCGCTCGCGGAGGCCGCCGACGATGCGTTCCTCGGTTCCTACGGCCGGGTCTTCGATCTGGTGGTGCTCGGCCGCCCGGGGCGCGAGCCGCAGAATCCGCGCATGGCCCCGCTTGAGGCCGCGCTATTCGAAAGCGGCAAGCCGGTGCTGATCGTGCCGCCGACCGTGCCGCGCGTGATCGCACGCAAGGTGCTCATCGCTTGGAACGGCTCGGTCGAGCAGGCGCATACCAATGCGTTCGCCATGCCGCTCCTGAAACTCGCCGAAGAGGTGACGGTGCTCGCGGTCGAGGGCGGTATGACCCCGGGGCCCTCGGTCGAGCAGGCGGCGCAGCACCTGCGGCGGAACGGCGTCAAGGCGGAGGCGTTGACGGTCAAGCCGGGGTCGTTGTCGACGGGCGAGGCCATCCTCGACCAGGCGGCGGCGCTCGGCTGCGATCTTGTCGTCAAGGGCGCATTCACCCAGAGCCGGCTCCGACAGATGATGTTTGGCGGGGCAACCCGTCACATTCTCGCGAAGGCGACCTTGCCGGTGCTGATGGCTCATTGATTGATGAGGCGTCTGCTTTATAGATCAAGCGCCTGCCTCTCCCGGGATTCGAACGTCCAGGACCTCCAAG
Source organism: Pseudolabrys taiwanensis (assembly GCF_003367395.1). NCBI lineage: Bacteria > Pseudomonadati > Pseudomonadota > Alphaproteobacteria > Hyphomicrobiales > Xanthobacteraceae > Pseudolabrys > Pseudolabrys taiwanensis. The sequence goes on from NZ_CP031417.1 coordinate 552,149, forward strand.
CCGTTGCCGCCAGGGCCAGACCACGAACAGAAGCCCGCCCACTCACTGGGCGCACAACATCCGGCTTTTCTGACCGTCTTTCCGTCGATCATGCTGCCGATGTTCTTGGCGGTGGTGGATCAGACCATCATCGCGACGGCGCTGCCGGCCATTGCGGCGGCGACCGGAGAACTCGAGCGCACGTCGTGGGTGGTGGTGTCGTATCTGATCGCGGCGACGATCGCGGCACCGGTTTACGGCCGGCTGGGCGACTCTTTCGGCCGTCAGCGCATGATGTACGTCGCACTGACGATCTTCATCGTCGCATCCCTGCTATGCGCGGCCTCGAATACCATCTTGCTGCTCACCCTCGCGCGCATCCTGCAAGGCTTCGGTGGCGGCGGCTTGATGACGCTGTCGCAGGCGCTGATCGGTGAGGCGATCCCGCCGCGCGAACGTGCGCGCTATCAGGGCTACATCGCCACCGTGGCGGTCTGTGCCAATTCGTTCGGCCCGGTGGCCGGCGGCTATCTCACCGAGCATTTCGGCTGGCAATCCATCTTCCTCGTCAACGTGCCCATCGGAATCCTGGCGCTCGGCCTGACGATGCGGCTGCCGGCGGCGCGGGGCGAAAGATTGGCTTGGCGCGCCGATCCGGGCGGCGTGGTCCTGTTCACGATATTCGTCGCAACGGCGCTGCTGTCGCTCGAGCAGTTCCAGCGGGCCGACATGCAGGCCTTGCCCATTGGCGGCCTGCTGTTGGCAGTGAGCATCATCGCGATCGTGCTGCTCGTGCGCCAGGAAGGCCGCACGCCGTCGCCGCTTATCCCGCTCAATCTGCTCAAGCAGTCGGCGATCTGGCATTCCGATGCGCTGGCTGCCTGCCACGGCGCGGCGCTCGTTGCGCTCATCACCTTCCTGCCGGTCTATCTGCAGGTCGTGCGCGGCGTGTCGCCGTCCGAAACGGGCCTGCTGCTCGTGCCGCTCACGGTCGGTATCGGCACCGGTTCGCTCGTGACCGGTCGCCTGGTCAGCCGCACCGGCCGCACCACGGTCTTTCCTATTTTCGGATTGGTGTTGGTCACGGCCAATCTGCTGGTCATTGCACTGTGGGCGAATGAGTTCGGAACGATCGGGTTCGCCGGCCTCATGCTCTGGAACGGCGTGTTCATGGGCACGGTGATGGGCGTGGTGCAGGTGACGGTACAGAGCGCCGCCGGCGCCATGCGCCTCGGCGAAGCTGCGGCGTCCGTGCAGTTCTCGCGCTCGATCGGCGCAGCCTTCGGCACGGCCGTCGTCGGCACGCTGCTGTTCGCTTATCTGTCGCTGAAGAACCCGGAAGCCGCGCGCGTCTTCAAGATGATGGTGGAGGGCGGCCATGTGGCACTGGCGCCCGAGCAACGCGCCATCGTGCGCGCCGACATTGCGGACGCGTTTCGCGCGGCCTTCCTGCTGATCGCGGGCTTCACTGCCTGCGGGTTTTTCCTCGCGCTGACCAATCCGATGCGGCGGATTTGATCACGGCGTTTCAACCCGCGCCGCTCAAACGGCGCCGTGTTCCGCTTTCACTTCTCGAGCTTTAGCGCATTGAAGATCGCCGCAAGGTGATCGATGAAAGCCCTCACGGCGGGCGTCAAACCGCGCCGCGTCGTGAAGACGATGTGCACAATGCCCATCTGACCGCCCCAGCCGGGAAAGATTTGAACGAGACGCCCGCTCGCCAGGTCGCTGCGGCAGACATGATCGGGCAGCAGCGCGACGCCCAGGCCGCCCGCGGCGGCCTCACGTAACGCCGAAAAATCGCCGCACGTGAAGCGCGGCTCGTGTTTGTGGCTGAAGGTGGCACTATCCGGTCCGACGAGATCCCAGACGATTTCGCCGGGATTGTCGGTGGAGCTCAGGGTCGGCAGCGTGGCTAGGGCGGCGATGTCGTTGCTTTCCAGCCTGTTCGCAAAAGCAGCGCTCGCGACCAGGATGCGTCGCGAACGGCCGAGCGTGCGCATGGTAAGCGATGCATCGGTGGTGAGATCGATGCGCACCCGTAGGGCAATCTCGATCCGCTCCGCGATGAGATCGACGGCGCGATCGGTCACCACGGTCTGCAAGCGGACCTTCGGAAACCGGGCAAGAAAGACCGGCATGTCGGCGGAGAGCACGTCGACCAATCCGTGGGGGCAGGCAAAGCGCACCAATCCCCTTGGTTCGCTCTGAGCGTGGAGCACCAGGGTTTCGGCTTGTTCTGCTTCGTCGAGTATCGCGCGGCAGCGCACATAGAACGCCTCGCCGACTTCCGTCACCCGGAAACGGCGCGAGGATCGCTCGATGAGACGAACCCCGAGCCGCGCTTCGAGCGCGGCGACCCGTCGGCTGAGCTTTGATTTGGGCATCCGCAGCGCCCGCCCGGCGGGGGCGAACCCGCCGTGCCTGACCACTTCTGCGAAGAAGCCGTAGTCGTTCAGATCCGCCATGCCGGCACCATCGTTCTAAAATCAGAACGATGAGTATCATAAATGCCGGCTACAGCCATCATCGTTCCTGCTGCATTTCCTATGGCGACGGCGAAGCGGTTCGCCACGCAAAAACAGGAGATCGGCAATGGGTAAGTTCGAGAACAAGGTTGTGGTCGTCACCGGCGGCACGAGCGGCATCGGGCTCGCGACGGCCAAGGCATTCGCGGCCGAAGGCGCCTCGGTGTTCATCACCGGCCGCCGTCAGGAAGCCCTCGATCAGGCGGTGAAGACGCTCGGCGGCCGGGTCGCTGGCGTGCGCGCGGACGTGTCCAAGCTCGCCGACATCGATCGCCTCTACGATGCCGTCCAGCAACGTCATCCTCAGATCGATATCCTGTTTGCAAACGCCGGTGGCGGTGGTTTTGCGCCGCTTGGCGCCATCGATGAGAAGCACTTCGACGAAACTTTCGCGACCAACGTCAAAGGCGTGCTCTTCACCGTGCAGAAGGCGTTGCCGCTGCTGCGCGATGGCGGTTCGGTGGTGTTGACCGGTTCGGTTACCGGCTCGACCGGCACCCCTGCGTTCAGCGTCTACAGCGCGACCAAGGCGGCGGTGCGCAACTTCGCCCGCAACTGGATCCTCGACCTCAAGGAGCGGCACATCCGCGTCAACGTCGTCAGCCCTGGCGTGACCGATACCGCCGGCCTCAACGAACTGTTCGGCGGTGGCGCTCAAGCCGATGGCGTCAAGGCCGGCATGGTGGCGGACATTCCCGCCGGCCGCGTCGGACAGCCGGACGACGTAGCTCAAGCGGTGCTGTTTCTCGCATCGGACGCGGCGAGCTTCGTCAACGGCGCCGAGTTGTTCGTCGATGGCGGCATGACTCAGATCTGATCGGAACCGATGGAGAATGACCATGAGCAAGACCGTTCAAGACTTACTGATGCGCAATCTGCTCGAAGTGTTTGGCGAGCGCGATCCAGTCAAGCGTCGTGCCGTGATCGAGGCGATCTACGCGCCGGCGACCACCTTCATCGATCCAGAAGGCAGTTACAGCGGCTGGGATGGAGTCGAACAGGCCGCTGCCACCTTGCAGGCTGCGACGCCGGGGTTCGCGTTCTCTGCCTTCGGTGACGCGCAGGTGTTAGGTGCCGCAGTCCGGCTTCGTTGGGCTTACGGCCCTGCCGAGGCACCACAACGGGTGACGGGTACCGATTTTGCTCTCGTCAATGAAGGGCGGATCGTCGCGATGTACACATTCGTCGATGCGCACTACGCGGCACGACACGCGGCATCGGGAACGGCTTAGAATCCGAACTGTTCGCGCAGGATGCGGTCGTCCAGGCTGTGGCCGGGATCGAACAGCATGTTCAGCGAGATCGCATGGTCCATGCGGATGTCGACCGCGCGGACCGATCGCACCTCATCGTGGTCGGCGACCGCCGCAACGGGGCGCTTGTCGGCTTCCAGCACTTCGATGGCGACCTTCGCCTTGTCCGGCAGCAGCGCGCCACGCCAGCGTCGCGGCCGGAATGGGCTGATCGGCGTCAACGCCAGCAGCGACGCATTGATCGGGATGATCGGACCCTGCACTGAGAGGTTATAGGCGGTCGAGCCGGCCGGAGTCGCGACCAGCAGGCCGTCGGCGATCAATTCGGCGAGCCGCTCCTGTCCGTCGATGAGAATGCGTAAGTGCGCGGCTTGCGCCGTCTGGCGGAACAGCGACACCTCGTTGATGGCGTGGTGCTCGACGGTTTCGCCCGTGTCGTCATGCGCGCGCATCAAGAGCGGATGGATGACGGTCTTTTGCGCGGCGGCGAGGCGCTCGGGCAGGCCTTCCAGCGCGAACTCGTTCATCAGAAAGCCGATGGTGCCGCGGTGCATGCCGTAGATCGGCTTGCCCGAGTTCATGAAGTTGTGCAGGGTCTGTAGCATCAGACCGTCGCCGCCGAGCGCGACGATCACATCCGCCGCGTTGGGGTCGCAAGTGCCATAGCGCTTCTCGAGCGCCTCGCGGGCTGCGTCAGCCTCCGGCGTCGTGCCCGCGACGAAGGCGATCTTCTCGAAACGCGGGGCCGGGCGGCTCATGAAAGGACCTGACATATGGAACGCGCGGTGCTCGTCTATACGACCTGGCCCTCGGTTGTCGAGGCGGAGCGGGCTGGGCGCCAGATCGTCGAGAAACGGCTGGCGGCCTGCGTCAATATCCTGCCGGGCATGGTCTCGCATTATTGGTGGCAAGGCCAGATCGAGCGCGCGGAAGAGGTGGTGATGGTTATCAAGACGCGCGCGTCGCTGGCAGAGCAGGTGCGCGATGCCGTGAAGGGCCTGCACAGCTACGAGGTGCCCTCGATCATGGTCCTGCCGGTCGAGAGCGTCGACGCGAACTACTATGCGTGGATTTTGAAGGAGACCGAAGGGCACGAGCCGGTCGCTTGAGAGGGATGTTAGCGTTGCCACACGCTCTGCTCACCTCTCCCCAATGGGGAGAGGAAGCATGCCGGGCCCGTGGCGGTTCTAAGCCGTCATCATCAGCCCGCCGGTCGCCTTGACCTGCTCGCTGCCGGGGAAGACCTTCGACGCGAGCGCCCGCTCGTCGAGGCGCAGGTGATCGCGCAACACGCCTTTGAGCACCGCCCGCAGATCGGTGGTCGGTTTCAAATCGCGCCCTTCGTACAGCGCGGCATCGCTGATGCCCGGCCAGTCGGCGATGACGCGGCCGCCTTTGACGGCGCCGCCGGCCAGCAGGGCGACGGTGCCCGTGCCGTGGTCGGTACCGGCCGTGCCATTGACGCGCGCGGTGCGGCCGAACTCGGTGACGACGGCGACGGCGGTCTCGCGCCAGGCATCGCCCATGCCGCTCTCGACCGCGCCAAGCGCATCGTCGAGCGCGCCGAGCAGGATGGCGAGGCGGCCCTTGGCCACGCCTTCGTCGGCGTGCGTATCCCAGCCGTCGAAAGCCAGGGCGCCGATGCGCGGGCCGTCCGGCCGGCCCATGAATTTGCCGGCGGTGCCGGCGGCTTCCGTGAAGTAAGCGCGGATGGCGGCGCCGGGCCCTTGCGGCCGCGGTCCCTTGTTCTGGCCCGGCTTTTCCATGCCGCCGGCGCGGGCGATCATCGCCAGGTCCTTGTGCTCCTCCAGCGCGCGGGCGAGCACGGGATCGGTGTGGCGGTAGAGATCCATCAGCCGCATCACCGTGTCGTCGGTGGCGGGCGGCAGCCGCGGCGGCGTCCACGACATCACCGGCGCGGGCCCGCGCACCACCAGCGGCGTCATCGGGCCGACGGCGAAGGCCTCCTTGCCGCCGACCCGCGAGGCCGGCTGCAACGCGGCGAGCGCGCGGTTGAGCCAGCCGGTATCGGCCGCGCCCGGTTTGGTGAGGCCGCTTTCCAGGACGTCCTGGCCGTCGAAGTGCGAGCGCTCGCGATAGGGCGAGGCGGCCGCGTGCACGATGCTGGCCTGGCCGGCCTTGTACATGCGGTGCAGGTTCGGCATGGCCGCGTTGAGCGCGAAGAAGCTATCGAGCGGCAGCGCCGGCGTCTCGCCGTCGAGACGCAGCGCATTGTCGCCGCGCAGCCGCACCCAATCGGGATCGCCGACCGGCGCGACCGCGGCGAGGCCGTCGAGCGCGCCGCGCAGCACGATCACGAGAAAGCGCGGGTCACGGCCTTCGGCGCGCGCGGCGCGCGGCATGTGTGCCCAGGCGAAGAGTACGCCGGAGGCGAGCAAGAGTTCACGGCGGCTCGGTGCGTGTAAGGTCATGACATCACCGTCTCTGGAATTCGGGCGTCATCAACAGAAGCGCGAGCGCCTGCGGCCGGCTTTCGGCGCGCTTGATAGTCTGGCGCGTATCGTCGGAGGCGAGCGGTCCGAGCGCGGCATCGACCATCGCGTCGGGTTCGGTGCCGGTGTTGCCGACGAGGCGCGCAACCTGGTTCGCGATATCGAGGCGCTGCGCGATGCCGTCCATCCAGGCGGCGCTGTCGTCGGAGAAGCCTTTCGGTGCCGGCGGCCGCCACAGCGGTTCGCCGAGCAGGTTCTGCGTGTTGACGATGCGGCGCACGTCGGTGAGCGGCAGACCGCTGGCGCGCATCGCGGCGATGGTCCATTCGCCCGGCTTCTTCAGCTTGGTGCGCGCCGCGCTCCACGCTTCCGGCGACATGACGAGCGTCTTCGTCACTTCCATCAGATCGCCTTGCGTGTCGCGGAAGCGCTTGGCGAGGCGATCGACCAGCGGTTTCGGCGGCGTGTCCGCGACGAAATGGATCGCGAGCTTGGTCGCGATATGCGTCGCGGTCGCGGGATGGCGCGCCAGATCGAGCAGCACGGCGCGGCCCTGCGCGTCGCCGTCCTCGGGATAGGTCTTGCCCAGGATGGTCTGCGGCCCCGGCTCGTGCATGCGCTCGTTGAACCAGAACTCGCCGCCATGTTCTTCGTCGCGCTTGAGCGGCCGCACGGTCCAGCCGGTGATCACCTTGGCGAAGTTGGTGACGTCGGTCTGCGAATAGCCGGAGCGCACGCCGAGCGTATGCAGCTCCATGATCTCGCGCGCGAGGTTCTCGTTCAGACCCTTATGCTGGCGCACGCCGGCAAACGAGTTCGGGCCGATCGAGCGGACATTGTCGAGGAAGTAGAGCATGCCCGGATGCGTCTCGACCGCGAGCAGCATGTCCGAGAACTTGCCGAGCACGTGCGGGCGGATCGCCTCGCGCTCATAGGCGCCGCAGATCGGCCGCGTCGGACCTTTGTCGGCGGAAATGCAGAAGTGGTTCGACCAGAACCAGACGAGCCGTTCCGTCAATCCGATATCGGCGTCGAGCGCCGCTTGATAGCGGGCTTGCGCCTCCGTGAGATAGAGTTCCTGCGGCACGCCGGGGCCGGGCTTGGGCTGCGGCTGCGCCGGCATTGCATTGTTGCCGCCAGCCATAGTGTTGGCGGCGGCTTCCGCCTGCATGCGCTGGGCGGCTTCGCGCTCGGCCTTCTGCTGCAGTTGGAACGCAAAGGCATCGCGCGCCGCGCGACCGCTGTCGACGAGCGCGGGATCGGTGAGGGGTTTCACGCCGGCGCGCAGTTCGGCAAGCAGCGCGCCGCGCGGATCGTGTGCAATTTTATCGATGTCGCCGGGCCGCGGGCCCATCCCGAAACGATGCAGCGCCAAGGCCGCACGCGTGTGAGAGTCGGTGGAAGGATCGACCGCCATGGCCGTGAACTGTCTGCCGCGTGCCCCTGCATGCAACGCTGCAGAGGAGTCGTGTCGACACTAAGGCACGGGACTGAACGCGGAATGAACGATGCATAATTGATGCGTAATTAATATCGGCGCCGCGCGAGGCTTGTTCCAACGTTGGCGATCGTCGATTAGGGCGCTCGCGCGTCGCGGACCGCTTGGGCTATTCTCGTCGCCTGCGACACCCGTCCGATCTTTGCGCCCGTAACGATCTTTCGACGGCGGCTGCTCGCCGTCGGCACCGCGCCTTCGTTCGCGGTGGCGCCGCTCGCCGGACGCGGCGCGAAGTTCGCGGCCCGGTGCAGTGCGAGCGCCTTTCGCGCCGCCTCGACATGCGTGGTGCGAGCCGTCAGGTTATGAAGCCGTCTGAGTTCCGTATTCACACGCTTCAACGCGGCGGCGAAGACCTGCTTGCGTTCGGAGGCATGCTCGGCGGTTCCCGGAAAGCTCGTCCCGCGTGCCTTGGCTTTGCCGCGCACCTCGCGCCGCCTTTGCCGGCCGAGCGTTCGTTCCTTGTCGCGCATTGTGCGCAACCGGGATCGCATGGCCTCGAGGTCGGCTGTTTCGACGTCGTAGATGGCGGGATGGTGCGTCAGGCGCACCGTTTCGTATTCCTCGTGGCTGAGGAGGCTGCGTTCGAACTTGCAAGGCATCGACATGAGCATTCCTCCGTCATGAGCGATTGGTGCTGTCGTCCTCGAAGGGAATCCGGGACTCGGCCTCGAAGCGCGCTTTGCGCTTGCGGGCGAACACCCAGATCACGATGCCTATGAACGCGGCGACGAGGATAAGAAGGTAGATCGTCCCAGCCATGGTTCGCACCTCGGATCGTCCGACTGCGGGCGTCTTGGACTGCGGCCATTAAAGGCGTCTTCGCCCCGCCTCACGCCGCAAATGCTCGAACAGGCACTGTTTGCCAACCTTCAAGGGCGGCATTGAGCTAGATCAACATCTAAGATGTTATCGGCGGGCGATGACGATTTCGCTCGCGGCCCGGATATAAAAGCGCGACGCGGCGCCGATAGCGCCGCGTCGGCATTGGCGATCGCGAAAATCAGTAGCTTGCTTTGCCGTCGATCACGGCCTTGAGCTCGCGATATTCCTCGCAGGTGGTGTTGCCGCACAGGGTGTTGACCTTGGCGAGGAAGTCCTCGGCCTTCAGCCGGTTGCCTTGTTCCATGTGCCACATGCCGTAATACGACCAGGTGCGGACATGGTTGGCGTCGGCCGCCAGCGCCTTGTCGTACCAGTATTTCGATTCGTCGTAGTTGCCGAGCTTGCGGTTGGCGTAGCCGATGTAGTTGGCGACGTCGGGATGCTCGTCGTGGCCGAGCGCATGCATCGCGGCAATACCGGCCTTGTAGTCGCCCGAGACGATGAGAGTGCGGGCGGCGCGGTAGTCGTGCAGGAACTTCTGATAGGCGAGCTGTCTTTCCTGCTCCTCGATGGCGCTGCCCTCTTTCTTCTTTTTCTTGCCGTCGTCGGACGGCGGCGGGCTGTCGGTGCCGGCGGCAAGCACGGGCTTCAGGGCGATGCCGGACACCAGCAGCGTGGCGGCTGCGGCAAGGGCGAACGTGCGGAAAGCATTCTTCAGGGACGCTTGGGTCGGGGTCATGGGCGCAAGCCTTTCCTCGGAATGATGCACCGGCCACGACGATAGGCCGGTGCATCGGGCGGCGACCAACAAACACTTCGTGAGCGGGGCTTAGTCCCTGGCCTTTGCAAGATCGCGCCTGACACCGTCCCGCCCGAATTCCGACACCGCGCCACCCGGACTTTGAACGGCAGATAACAGCGTACTTCAGAACGCGTTCAGTGGCTTAGGGGCAATGTCGTCCGCGAAACCGGCCGTGCCGGTCCCGACCGACAATTCCGGGTTCTCGGCCACCCCCTAGATTGAGGAATACACCCATGCTGAAGAAATTCGCCGTCGCGCTCGTCGCCGCCAGCCTGCTTGCCGCTCCGGCGCTCGCGCAGGGCAACGCCGCCGCCGTCAACGCGCCGGTCACCCATACGAAGACTGTCCACAAGTCCTCGCTGAACACGCATGCCGCCAAGAAGCACGTCGCGCACCGCCACGCCGCCAAGAAGCATGTTGTGCACAAGCACGTGGCCAAGAAACATCTGGCCAAGCATCACACGATCAAGAAGACGCACATCAGCAAAGTGAAGCACGGCAAGGCCGCCAAGCGCGTCAAGCCGACTCACAAGACCTTCAGCTGAGCCCAGCGCAGAGGGGTAGAGCAGGCGCCGCGATGAGCGGCGCTTGACTCATGCGCGTGTTCCAGCGACAAATTTTCCGTGCTGGTTCCTCGGCGCGAGCCGAGGACGAAAGAGGGAACACGGTGCCGACCTCGGCGATCCGTGGCTGCCCCCGCAACTGTGAGCGGCGAGCCCGCGTCCATTAGGCCACTGGGAAACCGGGAAGGCCGGATGCAACTGGGCGACGACCCGCGAGCCAGGAGACCTGCCAGCACGGTCACCCAACCGGTGGACGGGAGGTCCATACGGAGCGGTCTTTCGCAGCGGTGACGGCAATGCCGGTGCGAAGGCCGTGAGAGACTAGTTCCTCCCACGACATTCCATTCCTGACGTTCGCGTTCGATCTGCGTGGTCGTCAGGTGTGTCCTTCGCAACGGGCTTGGTCTCACCCGATGCGGCGCATTGTGCGCGCGCAAACGAAGGAACGTTGTGTGATGGGGGCTTGGGTTCGTGTTGCCGGGGCGATGATGGCGCTCGGCGTATTTGTACAAGGCGCGTCCGCGCAGGAGCAGGGCGCACCCGTCGTGCTGCCGCCGATCGATGTCGGCTTCAGCCGGACCGCGAGCGGCATCATCAGCGGGGCGTCGTCGAGCACCATCACGGCGGAGGATATCGCCCGTTCGCCGGCGCAGAGCCTGCCGGACATTCTGGCGACGCAGGCCGGCATTCAGGTGCAGCATCAGTCGGGCAATCCGATCGGCGTGAATGACTCGGTCGATCTGCGCGGATTCGGCGCCTTCGCGAAATCCAACACGCTCATCCTGGTCAATGGCCGGCGATACCAGGATTTCGATCTGCAGGGCTTCGATTTCGCGAGCATCCCGCTCAACTCGATCGAGCGCATCGAGATCACCCGCGGCAACAGCGGCGCCGTGCTTTACGGCGACGGCGCTGTTGGCGGTGTCATCAATATCGTGACCAAGACCCAGAACACGCCTGGCACTTCGGGAAAGATCGAAGGCGCGATCGGTTCGTATGGCTACGCCGAAGGCCGGCTTTCGGCCGGCACGGCGGTGGGGCCATGGTCGGCCTCCGTTTACAGCAACAGCGCGACCGCACGCGGCTATCGTCAGAACGGCGAGACGCGGCAGGACAATGTCGTCAGCAACTTCAGCTACCGTACGTCGGCTTTCAGCTATTACCTGAACACGACCGTGGACCGGCAGCGACAGAACTTCCCGGGGACGCTGCCGAACCTGCCGCTCGTCTTCCCGGTGACGCTGGACAATCCACGCGGCGCGACCACGCCGCGCGACTGGGGCAACAAGCAGAACTTCAGCATCACGACGGGCTTTACGTTACCGGTCTGGACCGGCGCCGAGCTGATCGTGGACGGCGGCGTGCGCCGCAAGTTTCAGCAGAGCGAGTTCTACGATTACTTCCCGGCGCCGGGCTTCACTTACGACGCGTCGGCGGGCGGGCCGCAGAATTACGTCAACACCGGCATGACGACGACGTCGCTGACGCCGCGCCTCGACATCACGCATAATCTGTTCGGCCTTTCGAGCAAGGTTCTGACCGGCGTCGACTTCTACAACACGCAATACGATTCTGACCGCTATGCGTTCGACGGCGGGCAGCCGATCCATCACTACGATATCCGCCAGAGCAGCCTGGCGTTCTACGCCATGAATCGGACGACGATCCTGCCGGACGTCGATGTGTCATTCGGCGGACGGGCGCAGCGCACAACGGTCAGGGCGAGCGACGGTTACAACTCGGCGGCCGATACCTGCTTCCCGTTCTGCTATCCGTCGGGCACGGCGCAGATCCCGTCATTCGATAACAGCGAATGGCAGTGGGCCGCGCATGCCGGCGTCGAGTATCGCGTGCTGCCGACGCTGACTTTGTTCGGCCGCGTCGCGCGCGCGTTCCGCGTTCCGAATGCCGACGAGCGCGTCGGGGCGGGCAGTGCGTTCTCCATGATGACGCCGACGACCTTCGACCTGAAGACGCAGACGTCGCACGACGTCGAAGGCGGCGTGCGTTTCAACTGGCAGCGATTGAAGGTCGAATCGAGCGTCTACGCGATGGATCTCAACAACGAGATTCATTACCTGCCGACCTCGATGGTGAACATCAATCTCGACCCGACGCGCCGTCTCGGTTGGGAGAACAGCGTCGTCTATGGCGTGACCGATACACTGCGCCTGCGCGCGACCGCGGCCTACACCAAGGCAACCTTCCGCGACGGTCCTTACGCCGGCAATTATGTGCCGTTGGTCTCGCGGTGGAGCGGCAGCGCCGGCGTGTCCTGGGACATCTGGCAGAAATGGGCGACGCTCGACGTGATCGCGCGCATGTGGGGCAAGCGCTACATGGACAACGATCAACTCAACGTGCAGCCGGAGATCCCGGCCAACGCCACGGTCGATGTGCGGCTTGGCGGCGCCTACGAGCGCTTCTTCTGGTCGCTATCGGTGCAAAACCTGTTCGACGTGAACTACTACGACTACTCGATCGCGAGCGCGACGACGCGGGGCTACTACACGGCCTACCCGTCGCCGGGCCGCACCTTCGTCGTCCGCGCGGGGGCGACGTTCTAAAGGGCGATCGGACGAGCAACGTCTCGAGTGGGGCTTCTCCGCGTGTCGTGGCCGGGCTTGTCCCGGCCATCGACGCCTTGCATGCTTCCCGCTCGAAAGAAGTTGGATGCCCGGCACAAGGCTGGGCATCACAAATTGCGGCGAAGGCGTTCATGGCAGACGCAGGCTGCCGCCACGACGGCCCCGCGCGGGCAACAGGCTGTCATCTGGAAGAAGCGCGCGTGATCTAGATCAAGAAGGGCGGAACTCTCGCCTCTACAAAGTTCCTGGCCCGCAGCCGGCGGGTATCCCCTTGAGGAGAAGTGCCATGAAGAAATCTCTGCTCGCTCTCGCCGCCGTCGCTGCGGCGACCCTGGCCGCCGTTCCGGCCGAAGCCCGCGTGCGCGCCGGCACGCTAACCTGTCAGGTCGCGCCTGGTGTCGGTCTGATCGTCGGTTCGCAGCGCACGCTGGAATGTCAGTTCAAGTCACGGCGGCTCCGCGAGCGCTATACCGGCCAGGTCAACCGCATTGGGCTGGATATCGGCTTCACCTCTGGCCAACAGGTCGTGTGGGCGGTCTTCGCGTCGGCCCGCCCCGGCCGCGGCGCGCTCGCAGGCAACTACGTCGGCGCCACGGCGGAAGTATCGCTGGCGGCCGGTCTTGGCGCCAATGCGCTCGTCGGTGGTTTCCGGCGGTCGATTGCGTTGCAGCCGCTGTCGGTCGGCACGCAGACGGGCGTGAATCTGGCTGTCGCCGTGACCGGCCTTGATCTCGAATACGCCGGCCGCCGCCACTAAGGCGACGTCTGCGCACATCGCAAAAGGCCGCCCGCGAGGCGGCCTTTTTTCGTTTGGCTACAGCGGCGCCCATTCGACCGGCACCAACTCGTAGCCGGTGACGGTGCGGCTGATGTGGCCGCAGGCCGGGAAGGGGAAGTGGTACGCCTCGACCAGCATGCGGTCGGCGGTGGCCTGGTCGAGCATGCGTCGGCGGGCGGCCACCGCCATCGGGCCGTCCATGTCGAACGACGGCTGCCAATCAGGATGCCGGGCGAACAGATACGGATTGCGCACGGTATCGCTCATGGCGAGCATGGAGGCACCGCCGGAGTGGATCGCGAAGGCCGTGTGGCCCGGCGTGTGGCCATAGGCGGCGATCGAGACGATGCCGGGCGCCACTTCCGCACCGGGCCTGAAGCGCCGCACCTCGACGTCCTTGAAGATGCGCCGCGCGTTGCGGAAATAGCGCAGCACGGCGCCTTCGGCGCGGCTCTGATTGCCGTCGTCCATCCAGAAGGACCATTCCGGCTCCGGCACCAGGATTTCGGCATTGGGAAAAATCCTGCCGCCGTCTTTGTCGCGGATGCCGTTGATGTGGTCGGGATGGAAATGCGAGATCACGATCGTGTCGATCTCATCCGGCCTGACACCGGCCGCCGCCAGATTGCCGATCATGCTGCCGGCCGAATCGACGATCTGGCCGGCGGTGCCGGTGTCGATCAGCACGAGCTGCCGCCCGGTGTTGACGAGCAGCGCCGTGAACGAGATTGGCAGCACGTTCGGGGCCAGAAAGGCCGCCGTCAGTGCCGCATTGACCTCGCCTTTCCCGGCGTTGCGCACGAACGTGTCGTCGATGGGCAGATACCAGATGCCGTCGTAGACGGCGGTGATCTGATAATCGCCGAGCTTGTAGCGGTAGGCGCTCGGCGCCTGCGCTGTGGCCATCGGAGCACCCGCGCGGGCCGGCGCCAAAGGGGCGATGCCGGCCATGCCGGCGGTGAGCGCGGCGCCGGTCAGGAGCGTGCGGCGGTCAAGGTTGGGCATGGTCGACGAACACCTTGTGGCGAGCGACTATTCCGGCTGCCGGCTGCGGCACGTCATCATTGTGCCGTCCGGTCCCATTGATCGGTACCGCCCGGATCAGGCACACAGCGGTTCGGGTGCCGCAAGCGGCGCCGGGAATGCGGGGCGAGGCGAGGACACAGGGGTTGGGAATGCGGTGGTTGGCACTCGGCGCGGCGATGGCCGCGCTTCTCCTCAACGGCTGCGCGCGTGACAATCTGGAACCGAGCGCCGCCGATCTGAAGGCGCGCTGGGACGCCCAGAACGTCATGCCGGCGAACTACAAGGCCGACCTGTTGGCCTATATGCGCACCTATCTCAACGATCCGACGCATGTGCGCAGCGCTTCCGTCACCGCGCCGTTTTTGAAATTCGTCGGACCGGGCGACCGCTACATCGTCTGCGTGCGCTACAACGCGCGCAACACCGATGGCAAATACATGGGCTCGAAGGACGGAGCGGCGATCTACGTGTCGGGCAAGCTCGACCGTTTCGTCGACAGTCAGCGGGAGCTGCGCGAGATGTGCAAAGACGCGGCTTTCGGACCGTTCCCGGAACTCGAAAAGCTGACGCGCTGATGCGCGCGGTATAACCGCCACGCTGGCGGTAGAGCGCTTTGACCCACCGCCGAGCATCATCCCGGCGGCGACAAGTTCAGTCAGAAAAGCTGGAAGTCAGTTAAGGCGTCGTGACGTCACTTGACCTTCAGGTTCTCGGCGGATGTCTTTCCGCGGTTCTCGACGAGTTCGTACTGAACGCTCTGTCCTTCGTTCAGTGTGCTAAGGCCTGCACGTTCCACCGCCGAAATGTGCACGAATACATCCTTCCCGCCTTCTTGCGGTTGGATGAAGCCATAGCCCTTCGTCGGATTGAACCACTTAACGGTGCCCTGAGGCATTGCTAGATCTCCGAAGTATTACCAACGCGTTTAGTCTGGCACACTCCTCAACCTGCGAACAAGGTCCTGTCGGGCTCCCGGAGCCGTGACGGCGGGTATTTTTTGTGCGTGCAGAAACAGTTTCGTTCCTGGCCGGCGGGCTGCGCTGTTTGAACGCACGAGCGCCAATGCGGGAGGACGGTGCCGGCTGAGGGGATTGAACCCCCGACCTTCGGTTTACAAAACCGCTGCTCTACCGCTGAGCTAAGCCGGCTTCCGGGCGGCAAGAGCTAGCAGCGTCGACCCGTCGCGACAAGCGGTACGTCCGGGTCGCATGCCGTCGATAATGTCGTTTTGCCAAACGAAAGCGCCCCGCACGCGGGTGCGGGGCGCTTCTGTCTTGCCACCAAAGCGGCCGTCGCCGGCCGCCGGATGCGCTACATCTGGGTGATGTCGCGGTCCTTGGTCTCCGGCAGGAAGATCAGGGCGACGACGAAGCTCATCGCCGCGACCGCGATCGGGTACCAGAGGCCGGAGTAGATGTTGCCGGTGGCCGCCACGATGGCGAACACGGTGGCCGGCAGGAAGCCGCCGAACCAGCCGTTGCCGATGTGGTAGGGCAGCGACAGGCCCGAATAGCGGATCCGGGTCGGGAACAGCTCAACCAGCCAAGCGGCGATCGGGCCGTAGACCATGGTCACGTAGACGACCAGGATCGCCAGCAGAAGCACCGTCATCGGATAGTTGATGTCGTTCGGGTCGGCGCTGGCCGGATAGCCGTGCGCCTTGATCGCCGCGGTGATCGCCGCGGGCAGGTTCGGCGTGTCGGCTGTCAGTTCGGTGTCGCCGATCTTCACGCTGGCGCGGGTGCCGGCCGGGGCTGCCACGTTGGCGTAGTTCACAGACAGGTTGACCAGCGTCGACTTGATGATGTCGCAAGCCGTGGTGAACGTCTCGGTGCCGGTCGCCTTGAACTGGAACGAGCACTGCTTGGGATCGGCCGTCACGGTGACGGGCGAGGCCGCGAGCGCCGCTTCCAGCTTCGGGTTGGCGAAGTGGGTGATGCCCTGGAACAGCGGGAAGTAGGTGATGACCGCCAGGGCAAAGCCCGCGAGCATGATCGGCTTGCGACCGATCTTGTCCGACAGCCAGCCGAAGAAGATGAAGCACGGCGTGCCGATCGCGAGCGCGATGACGATCATGATCTGCGCGGTGACCGCCGGGACCTTGATGGTCTGGGTCAGGAAGAACAGCGAGTAGAACTGTCCGCCGTACCACACGACCGCTTCACCGGCGGTGGCGCCGAGCAGCGCGAGGATCGCGATCTTGGCGTTCGACCACTGACCGAAGGCTTCCGACAGCGGGCGCTTCGAGGCCTTGCCTTCCTCTTTCATCTTCTGAAAGAGCGGCGACTCATTGAGCGAGAGCCGGATCCAGATCGACACGATCAGCAGAATGGCCGAGAGCAGGAACGGCAGACGCCAGCCCCAGTCGCCGAAGGCCTGTTCGCCCATCACGGTGCGGATGCCGAGAATCAGCAGCAGCGCCATGAACAGGCCGAGCGTCGCGGTCGTCTGAATCCACGACGTGTAATAGCCGCGCTTGCCGGGAGGGGCGTGCTCGGCGACGTAGATCGCCGCGCCGCCATACTCGCCGCCGAGCGCCAGGCCCTGAATGAGGCGGAAGGCAATCAGCAGCACTGGCGCCATGATGCCGAGGGTGGCGTAGCCCGGCAGCAGACCGATGAAGAACGTGCCGACGCCCATGAGCGTCATGGTGACGAGGAAGGTGTATTTGCGGCCGATCATGTCGCCGAGGCGGCCGAAGATCAGCGCGCCGAACGGGCGCACCGCGAAGCCGGCGGCGAAGGCGAGAAGGGCGAAGATGAAGCCCACGTTCGGCGGCACATTGGCGAAGAAGTACTTCGCCAGAAACACGCCGAGCGTGCCGTAGATGTAGAAGTCGTACCACTCGAACACGGTGCCGAGTGAAGACGCGAAGATGACCTTCCGTTCTTCGGCGGTCATTCCCCGCGACCTAAATTCAGTCGCAGTTGTTGTTGACATGAGCGTTTCGTCCCCAGGGTTGCGCGCAACTTTGTTATTTGGGGACAGCGCTCCGTAGCGAGCCGTCGATACCACCGTCACGAAATTGCCATCCCCGTGACAGGCTACGTCTGCGCCGAGCGCGGCGTCTGTGCGCAACAGGTCTTAAGTCGAAAGTCGAAGATGTTCGCCGTAAAGTCGTAGGGTGCGCCACAAGGTATTGAAATGCTGCGCTAAAGCTGTACGCAGCGAGCGCTCTTCGGCACTGCAAAAACCGCCCGGGCTTACAGCGTGGTCGACAGCTTTTCCAGAATATCGATCAGCCAGGCGGCCGCTTCGAGCACCGCCAGGCGCTGCGCGAGCTTCGATTTGCGGAAGGTGTCGTTGAGCAGTTTCAGCGCGCGCTTATAGCCGGGGTGTTGCGCGGTAGCGCCGCCGAGGCCGCGCAAGCGCGCCACCAAGGCCTCGCGCCGGGTCTCCAACTCGTCGTAGCGCTGGCGAAAGGTGCCACGGACGGGGTCCGACACGTTCGGGTTGGAGGCGGGTGGGCGGCGAGAGATCATGCGTCGACTAACTATGGCGATTAGCTTCAGCGTGCAACGGCATTGGCGCATATTCGTTCCGCGGCCGGATCATGCGAGTCGCCCGCCGCGGACGATTAATCTTACCGGGCGATAGAGAGCGAGGAGAGTAAAGGCTTCGTATAGAATGTTCTGGATACATAGGGCGCTCGAGGGGCGTTGTATGCGTATTGTTGGTGCCATCGTTGGACTTGTCGGCGGCCTTGCAGCCGCGGCCGCTAGCGCAGCCGATCTGTCGGTCGGAGCGGAGGGATACGGTGGCTATGGCGGCGTCACGGCCGGCCAAATCGTGGTCTGGGACGCGCAGCCAGGCATCGTCACGCGCGCCTATTGGTTGCCGCCCTGGCGCAATCGCCACTATTTCCCCAGCAATGGCGAAATGCCCGAAGTCGGTCGCGACGAAGACCTGTCGAAGCGCAGTGTGCCGAACCGGGCGCAAAGCTTTGGCCGCTCGTGGTCGGCGACCTCGGCGAATCCCGGCATGCCCCTCACTCCCCCTGTGAATCTTTCGCCCGATATTCTGATCCAGCCGCGCGGTCGATGGTGACGATGCCCGCCTCACGCTCATTGGCCGCCTTGGCGATTGCCGCGGCCGTCTCGCTGCCGCTTGACGCGCAGGCGCAATATTACGGTGCGCCGCCGCCGGGGGCGCCGCTCTATCCCTACGCGGTCGACACCAGCCGTCCTTATGCGATCGAAGTGGCGCCCGGGACTTATGTGATCCGGCGGCCTTCCGATGCGCAGACCTATCCACAGGCCGCGCGCGCGCATCGTGTTCGGGCTGCCGACAAGCGGAAGGCGACGCGCAACGATCGCGCTGTGATCGAAGAGTTGCAGCAGCGCCATGCCGGTAAGCAGAAGATCCCGACCGAGGTGGTCAACACCAAGAAGATCGTGCACGGCAAGCCGATCGTCATCGAGACCACGCGCGTGGTCGACGATCCGCCGAAGGTGATCGTGCGCAAGCGCTACGTCGACGATACGACCGCGTCGATTGCCGGCGGCAAGCAGAAGGTGACGATCGAGGACGAGGCGAAGGGGGAAGGCCCGGCACGCGCCGACAACAAGAAGCGTGTGATCGAGGCCGATGCCGAAGTAACGATTATCGGGCCCGACCGCATGAGCATTCGCCTGTTCCGCAAACGCGGCGCGCAGGCCAAGGCGAGCGCCGAAGCCGACGAGTGATCTCAAGCGAGAAGCTGCCCAAGGCTCCTGCGTCATTCCGGGTCCGCGCGTGATACGCGCGTCCCGAAATGTCGGTTTGCAATTCACCAGAATGAACAGGGGCGGGAGCCGCTGATCGCAAACGGCACTACGCATGTGCTTTGCGATAATCTCCGAAGACAAGCCAGATCGCGGACACCAGGAAGTAGAACGCGCCGAATCCCGCGTAGGGGGCGATGTCGAGGATCGTCGGCGAAACCGGCCCGAATGCTCGGCTGATCATGAAGCCGCCGGCGAGTGCCGACTGCGCTCCACTCAGGATCATCGCCCATTGCGCGCCATAGAGACGCCAGCGCCTGACCCCCGTGTACAGTTGCAGCAGACCCGCCAGGATCGCCCAAACGCCAAACACGGCGAGAACGGTATAGGCGCTGTCGCTGACCGCCGCGGCGACCGCGAGCGCCGTCAGCACGCTGACCGCGACATTCAACGTTTGTGACGGGTTGGCCTGCAAGCCGCCATTCATCCGGGCGTCGATCAGATTGGCGAAGGCGTCCCAGGCTGGATAGAGCACAAGCAGAAACGCGGTGGCGCCGAGATGTCCGCGGAAGAGCACGGCGGCCGCGATCCAGACGATCGAGAACAACGCGCGCGTGAAGTAGTACGATTTCAACCAGCTGGCGGTGAGGGCGGATTGGTTTTGCATGGATAGCTCCTTGTGTGTCTACCTACTAATAGGTAGATGAATTCAGGCCGTCAATCTGCCGGTGGACACCTTATTGTGAGATGGACGGGGAAAGCGGAGCCTTGATCGACTATCTATTAGAAGGTAGGTAATCCAAGGTCATGACCACGACCTCAGAAAGAATTCTCGACGTCGCGCAGTCTCTCATCATAGCGGGAGGCTATAACGGCTTCAGCTACTCGGACGTCT
Source organism: Pseudolabrys taiwanensis (assembly GCF_003367395.1). Taxonomy (NCBI): domain Bacteria; kingdom Pseudomonadati; phylum Pseudomonadota; class Alphaproteobacteria; order Hyphomicrobiales; family Xanthobacteraceae; genus Pseudolabrys; species Pseudolabrys taiwanensis. The sequence goes on from NZ_CP031417.1 coordinate 572,037, forward strand.
CGGCTGCCATCGGCATCCGGAAGGCGAGCATCCACCATCACTTCCCGACCAAGGCCGAGTTGGTCGCGGCGCTGGTGGACCGCTACAGGAAGCAGACGGATGCGGGATTAGCGTCTCTTCGCGACCACGTTTCAAATCCTGCCGAGCGGCTTCAGGCCTATCTGGACTATTGGCAGACGTGCATTCGCGACGCCTCGCTGCCCTTCTGCGTCTGCGCGATGCTTGCCGGTGAGATGCAGATGCTGCCGGAAGAAGTCGCCACGCGCGTTCGCGGCCATTTCCAGAATCTCGCGCGCTGGCTGACGGCGGTGCTCCAGGCCGGCGCCGAACAGGGCCGTCTGCGGCTGGACAATCGACCGGAAGAGGAAGCCCAAATCCTCATGGCATCGGTGCACGGCGCCATGCTCTCCGCACGGGCCTTCAACGATCCCGGCCTGTTCGGCGCCATCGTCAACCCGCAGATGACGCGGCTGCTGGCGCTCGATCGTTAAATCTTGCTGCGCGCGACGTAGAGCGCGAGCGCCGCCGCGTTCGAGACGTTCAGGCTTTTGATCGCGCCGGGCACGTCGATGCGCGCGAGGTGATCGCAGGTCTCCTTGGTCAGCTGACGCAGACCTTTGCCTTCGGCGCCGAGCACGAGCGCCAGCGGCGCGCGCAGCGTAAGCGCGGCAAGATCGGCCTCGCCGTCGCTATCGAGCCCGACGATCGTGAAGCCGCTGGCCTTGAGCGCGGCGAGCCCGCGCGCGAGATTCTGCACGTTGATGAGCGGCACATGCTCGAGTGCGCCTGAGGCGGCTTTGGCGAGTGCGCCGGTGGCATCGGGGCTGTGGCGCTGCGTGGTGACGATGGCCGCGGCGGCAAAGGCGGCGGCCGAGCGGAAGATCGCGCCGACATTATGCGGGTCGGTGATCTGGTCGAGCACGAGCACCAGGCCGCGGGCCGGCAGGTCTTCGATCGCCGGCGCGGGCAGGGGCTCGGTTTCGAGATAGAGGCCCTGGTGCACGGCGTCGGGCAGCAGCCGCTCGGCGATGGCGCCGGGGCGCACGACCTCGAGCTGCGGCGGCGCGGGGATGCCTTCCTCGGTCAGGCGGCGGGCGGCGTTCTCGGTCGCGAGCAGCCTGCGGATCCGCCGCGCCGGGTTCTGCAGGGCGGCCGTGACCGTGTGCCAGCCGTACATGATGACCGGCCCGTCGGCCTCGGCGCGTAAATCCTCGCGGCGGGCGCGCTCGAAGCGCTCGCGCCGCTCGATCTGCTCGCGGGTGGCGCCGGGCTTGGCGCCAAGCTTGGCGCCGGGCTTAGCGCTAGGTTTCGCGCCCGGGCGAGGGCGATTCTCGGGTGGTCGGGACATAGTTCCTGGTCTGGCCGGGGAAAACCGGCTCCCGCTCTAGCTGATCCGGCCGGAGGCGAACAGCCTCCATTGACTTCGGACGAGGCTCTCCCCATAAGACCGCCACTCCCGGCCGCCGCCGATTGTGTCAAGCGATCAATGCGGTGTGCTGTCCATGGGGGAGAGTGTCCCGAGCGGCAAAGGGGGCGGACTGTAAATCCGCTGGCTATGCCTTCGTAGGTTCGAGTCCTACCTCTCCCACCATTTCGCGCATCTTCGGTCTCGCTCGGCTGTGAACCTTAGTCCGTTGCGTCTTTAGCGGCGGTGGGGATTTTGCTAGAGCAGGCCCGGCGCGGGTGTAGCTCAATGGTAGAGCAACAGCCTTCCAAGCTGATGACGAGGGTTCGATTCCCTTCACCCGCTCCAATCCCAGAACTCGCCGCTGATTTCATTCGGCTTTTTGCGTTCCCGCCCGCACCTGCGGGCTAGGTGCGGGAATAGATGTTGCCGGATCGTTCGACAGCAGCAGGGCGGCCTCGATCGCCAAACGCTGCCGGTCAGCAGCCCTGGTGTACAGGGCGGGCATAGAGTCGTTGGTCCAGGCGAAAAGGGCGCGCAACTGCGCCGTGGTGGCGCCCCTGTGCACCGCCCGAATGGCGGCCAGCTTGCGCAGTCCGTGAGCCGAGCCCGGCACGCCCGCCTGGTCGCACGCGACACTGAACTCATTGCCGAACGAGTCCTTAGAGCCGAACGGCTGGCGGCGTTCGGTACAGATGAAGGTCAGGTCGCCGCAGGGACCTCCCTCCAGTATCTGCTCGAACTCGGGAGTGACCGGGAAGATCGCCGGAACGCTGCGCCGGCTTTTTTCGGTGTTGAGGATGCCGAGCTTGAGCTTGCGCCCGTCCGGCAGATCGACCGTCTTGATATGCTGGCGCCCGAACGTCACGGCGTCGCCGCGCCGCAGGCCGCTCGCCAGCAGAACCTCCATCCAGACGCGTTGACGGGTGCCGAGCGGCCACTTTTTGCGGTAGGCCTCGACATGCTCTTCGGTCCAGGGAATGAATCCGTCGCCTTTCTTGCGCGGCGGGTTGGCGACGCCTTCGGTCGGATCGACCTTCACATGCTGCGCCTCAACCGCCCAGCGGAACAGGCCGCGCATGGCGTCGAGGAAATTCCGGGCCTGGGCCGGGGTTGAGGCGCGGCGCTCGCGTCCGGCAACGATGGTGGCCTTGGTGATCTTGGCGAACGGCTTGTCACCCGCCGTTTCAAGGACATTCTTGAAGATGTTCTCGCGCTGGCGCCGCGTTGCCATCGACAACGCATGCCAGGCCGTTGTTTCGCGGTAGCGCGCGACGAGCCACGTCAGCGAGTTGGACGATGGACTGTCTTTGCGTGGGCGCGGGTTGCCGGTGATGGCGGCTTGATACTCGGCGTCGAATTCGGCTGTACCGAAGTCGGCGCGGATGCGGATGCGCGGGCCTTTGCCGATGCGCACATACCAAACCCGCCTGCCGTGGCGGGTGGTTTCAAACTGCAGATGCGGGGGGCGAGGGCGCGGCATGTCTACTCACAACACGATGGAGTCCTCAGGCGTTTCGGATTCTAAGCTCTCGTGATTCAGCGGTTCAAGTCGAATAACCAGCGTGCCGTCAGGTCGCACTTCCACGGCGCTTGCGCCTTCCTGCTTGGCGGCGCGGATCACGCGCGCCACAGCGGCTTTGGTAGGGCGTGCACGGCTTCTGGGTGTGATGCCACTCATGGCTGCTGACTCACGCAATGCCACCGTGACGAGTCGTTTGGACTGCTGTTTCTACTGTATGGACGTAAATGGCCGCGCTGCGCGCGGCCCGCTTGAGGCGGGCCGTGCTCGCGCTGGCCGACGTCATCCTGATGAGCCATGTCATGCGCGCGTCTCCTCCGCTTCCGGCGCGACATGCGGTTGCAGGTAGCGCGCTTCGCCGGTCAGGCCATCGCGCATGACGCACCAGCCGCGCCGTAGCGTGGCGGGATCAAGCCCCGGCTCGCGGCGCAGATCGTCGAGGGTGCCGAGCACCATCGCGGCGACGAGGTTGCTGGCGACCTTGAAACAGACGCGGGTGGGCAGATTGGCGCTGAACGCACTGTCCATGGCGTCGACCGTCGGCTTCTGCGTTGCCGCTATGAGGATCAGACCGGCGCTGCGGCTGCCCGCCGCGAGGCGGTTGAGGGTGTCGAGGAGCTGCATGCGCGTGGCCTTGTCGGCGGCGCGCCACTGGATTTCCGAATACTCATCGATGACCAGGACCGTGCGCGGGCCGGACCAGCGGCGCTGGCGCTGCTTGCGCAGGTGCTGCTGGCGTTCTCGCACGGTATCGGCGAGTCGGCCGATGAGGATGGCGAGGTCTTCCAGCTCCCAGGCGATGGTCACGTTGGGGTGGTGCTCGAAGGCGTTGAACTCCACGCCTTCCTTGAGATCGACGAGGTGCACCGCGTCGATGTCGGGATGGCGCACCATCTGACTGATGAGCTGCAGGAGGAATACCGACTTGCCGAACCCGGTCGATCCGGCGACCAGCATGTGGGTGAACCGGCTAAGGGGTTGTTGCACCACTTCGCCGGTGAAGATGTCGGTGCCGAGGGTGATCGCGGTCATGGCTTCACGCCCGCGTTGATGAGCGGAATGCAGTCGGGCAGTGCGACGGGCGCGCGGGGCGCGGGCGGGATCGGGCCGGGGGGCGCGATCTGTGCGGGCGCGGGGCGCACCACCACGGCACCGGGTGCGGCGCCGACCGAGGCGCCGGTGGCGATGGCGACGGGGCCCTGCCACAGCTCTTCAAGCTGTTCGCGGTGGCGCTCGAACTGGTGCGTGCTGAGCGGCGAGTCCAGTCCGGCGCGGTAGCAGACGATCCCGTTGGAGAAGTCGCACCAGCGCAGCTCGGGATAGACCACCTCGCCGTCGATGCCGGTGATGCGGCACCAGGGGCCGACGAGGGCCTGATACATTTTACGGTTCGCGCCGCTCAGCAGCAGCGCGTGCTGATTGGCGCGATGGGCGAAGATGATGCGCAGGAGCGCGGAGGCCTTGTCCCTGTCGGCCAGAGACCAGGTATGGCTGCGCTCGGTGCACTCGAAGAGGGCGGTGCGTTCGCACAGGCCTCTGTCATCTATCTTGAAGGGGGCGAAGTTGAGGGGCTGGAGCGCGGACATGGTCAGCTCCGCATCCAGTCGTAGAAATGCTGTGTGGGGTTGGCGAGCTGGCGCTGGCGCGCGACCGTGAGCGCATGCTGGCGCGCGGCTTCCTCGCGGCGTGCCGCCGCTTCCCGTTGACGCTGGCGGTAGTCCTCCGCGCGTGCTTGATCGAGGGCGGCGCTGCGGCGGCGCGCCTCTTCGCGCTCCCGCTTGCTCCGGAGTTGCGCCTGTGCGCGTTCGGCGGCGGCTTCCCGTTCAAGTCGCTCTGCGACATGCGTAAGCCACCGGTACATGAGGACCAGGGCCACTACGCCGACGATCAGCCATTGATACCAGTGCATGGGGTTGCCCGGCTTGCGGAGAAGTCCCGGCGCGCGGTGGCGCGCCGGGCAGCGGTTACTGGGCCTTGGCCGAGGCACGTGGTGCCGCGTTGGCCACCGGAGCGCTTTCGGCCCGGTAGTAGATCTTCTTGTCCCTGGCGGTGATGCGCACCGGCATCTCGACGGCCTGGCCGACCTTGTAGGCCGAACCGTCGTCGCCTTCCGGCAAACCGATCTCGAAGAATCTCACCGAGTCATCGCCCTGCTTCTCGGATCTCTCCAGGAATTGCAGTGATGCGATCTTTGTGAGCGGGCCACCCGGCACTTTTGCCCATTCGATGACGCGAATGCCGGTAATCGTCCCTCTCCAGTAGGGAGGCATAGGAATCTCCGTGTTATGATGTTGGGGCTTTGCTTACGTGGCGTTGGGATCACGGCGGCATCGCTTGCTCCTCCTGTGGGCTGGACCAGATCGCGCGCGGCACGAGGACGTAGTCGGCGTGTCCGCCGTGCCAGCGGTAGAACTCGCGGCCGAGATAGACCGCGTTGTAGGGGATGGAATCGGTGAGGTCGGCGTCGTCGGCCTCGGGATCGGCGAGGTTGAGCTGCTTGGCGAGATCGCGCAGCGCCTTCGACATGCCGACGAGGCGACGGCCGTGCAGGGCGTCGTAAAGGGTGGTGAGGACCAGCGGGTCGACCGGGTAGGGCTGGCCGTCGTCGTCGAACTGCACCAGGTCGCTGGGCTTGGTGCAGTATTTGGTGACCTCTAAGAGGCTCTTGCGGCCGACTTCGTCGAGCGGGCCGCCGCCGACGCCCTGGAGGGCGCGGATGTCCACGACGGGGTCGTAGTCGAGGCGCGCGAACTTGCGCCACAGCTCGGCCCATTCCTCTTGGGTGATGTAGCCATTGGTCGAGCGTCGGAAGTAGCCCGGCGGCACGATGAGCAGCACATGCAGGTGCGGGTGCCAGAGACCGGTCTCGTCGTCGCGCGTGACCTCCAGGGTTCGGTACCAGGCCAGCACCGCGCCCTTGAACCGGCGGCAGCGGGCGAGGCGGCGAAGCGACGCCATTAGACGGTCGATGGCATCGAGCAGTTCGCTGTGGCTCACGGACCTGATGGTCAGCGTGAGCAGGATGGCCTGGTCGCGCGGGCGCTTGGCGAGCCAGGCCCTGAGCAACTGCCAGAGGTTCAGGTGGCGTTTGCGGGCGCGGGCGCGTTCGCAAAGAAAACAAAGACGGATGCGGCACCAACTGCAGCGCACCAGCTTGCGCGTGATCTCCTCGTCGTCGCCGACGCGGTAGCACGCGAACTCCAGGATGGAGCCGCACTCGCGCATCCTGAGCGCGATCCTGGTGTAGTCGCCGCCCTGGTTCTCGAATGCGTCGGCAATCGCGAGCGAGGCACGCTTGGCCAGGCGCGGCAGGTAGCGGCGCTCGTCGAAGAGATCGTCGAGCGGTTGTCCTTCCGCTTCCGCGCCGGACATGGCGATGACCTAGAGGCTCGGGGTCTAGCGACATTCGCCAGAGCACCCGCCACCAAAATTGCCGAAGCTGGCCCACTCCGGCTCCATGGAGCCCGCGATGTCGGCGAGGTCCTTTAGGGACATCTTGGCGATGTCCTCTGAAGTGAGGTCTTCGGGTTTTGGTTTTGGCCGCGCGCTGATTTCTGCGGGGCTTTCGGACCGGATCAGCGCATCACGTACTGTCATCGCTTTGCCCTCCTGATCGACGAACCGTTCGTCGGAGGGCTTCTTAGTTAGCGCATCACCGGCTGCTTCGGGAAAGCAACCTGTCGGAGTTGTGACCGGGCAGTTGGGCCGGAATCTTCGACAGCTTCGTTATTGATTTTCTCGATCTCAATAATCTCAAGCGGATGCAAGTGCCGTGCCGGGCTTGATAAATAGGAACAATATCCCATCATGAATCCACCACTCCATGGGGGATATCATGAAGCGTTTACCCGTACCCGAGGGCTCTCTGCTCGCGCCCTCGCGCGAAAACTATAAGCTGGCCTACCGCGCCTTCCGCATCGAAAGGCGCAGTTACTTCCAAAATCCCCGGTTCGATCCAAAGCGCCGGGTTCTCAGTTGCTGCGAGCCGAGACTGACGGAGGCTATCCAATACGCGTCCACCACCTGCGGCTGGAAACGCCAACAAATGTTGGTCGAATCCTGCCAACCGAATCTCTACGGCAAGATACGCGGCCTTGTTTGGCCTTATCTCACGGCGGTTCGTCGGGATGTGGACTTTGACTACACCGGAATGGTGGTTATTGCTCAAACGCAGGGACGGAGAGTCGAGACTGAACGGCGCTCTTATAAATTCCTCAATCGGCTCGGCCTTCGGGGATTTCTCAATGCCTATTCCGGATATCTAACCGCGATCTCGGTGGCATCGACTACTCCTGAACGCGGTAGCCGAATGGGCGTTGAGCGGAGAGCAAGGCGTTCACTGCTATCGTGGATGCAAGCCGACAAGAGGCGGGAGAAGAGTCGGTGAGAACGAACATGAAGCCCCTTCGGGGGCTTCATGCCATTCTTTCCTCCTTATAGGCGGCGGCTTCCTCGGCGAAGGAGTACGCGCCGACCCTCTCGAAAAGCTCGTACGCATAATCCAAGTCCCGATGGGCCGCTTGGCCGTTCCCAACCGCTTTCCAAATGCGGCCCTGTAGCTGGTAAACCTCCGCGATAGCGGGGTCCGAAATGCTATGTGCGCCTTGCTTCTTCAAACACGCGAGAACGCAGTCCATCGCTCCGTCCAGGTCGCCTTCATAGAGCAGAATTATTCCGCGCACCGTCTCGGCTCTAATCCAGCGCTCGTGATTGCCGATCTTCTCCGCTAGGTCGCGGCTATTGAGGGTCCAGTAGAGCAAAGACCTCCCGTCAATTGTCGGCAGCTCGCGCCTATTAAGCCAGTTCAGCTTCCACAGGCCTTCATTCGAAGCGCTTGAGCCGAGAGTCGCCTTCATTGAATCCCGGCTGATGAGCCGATGGTCTGAAGTCCTGTTTGCGACCACCAATGAGCGCTCGGAAAGACTGTGGCTGTAGGAACCCGATTGACGCGATAAAATCTTGGCCTTGAAACAAAGGGCGCGGCTGTACGCGATATCGAAAAACGGTTCGCCGGGATAATCCAGCTCTAAAGCATGCAGAAAGTCGATAAAGAAATTCAGGAGGACCACTTGCTCCGTTTGGTTTGCGGCATAGGCGCCTTCGAAGGCGGCGATACCTATGGAAAGAAAATGGTCGCTGTCCGAGGCCCCAATGGATGACTTGTTGCTGTCTAACCCGATTATGATTGCAAAAGCATTTTTTATCGCTGCCGCGAACTCATTGTTCAGGCGGGGGCGGACTATAGCCTCATTTACAAACTTCTCCACATTGCCAAGCTCGCTGAGATCGGCGAGGCGCCACGCATCAGTATTTGAATCCCCGCGCAAGAGATTCCGAAAATGCTTGCCCGCTTTTTTGAGCGATAACTCTCCGTCTCCGCGACCATCGAAATATTTCATCTCGCCTACCAGGTCGGTTTCGGCGATCTTCCACAACTCCCCAACTTCTCGATCACTTAGAACGGCACTTTCTGACGTGCGCAACGATCTGGCCAAGCTACGCCGCTGTGAGTCGATGATATCCTGGAATGCTTTCAGCTGACTCTTGGAGAGAATGCCTTTGGCCGCGAAAGTGGGGCGAGCATTATCTAGGCTGCCAAAGAACTTATGGAACGGCTCATAGATTGAATGGCCGTCGTGTCCAACGCGCAAGAGTTTGCTTGCCGTCACCTGACTACCAAGCTTGCGGAAGCGCGCCAAGATGTCCCTAGCTACCGCAAAGAATCGGAATCGACCGCTTTGAAAGCGTTCGCCTAAGGCCTCGATCATTTCGGTCGTGGTCGGATCAGTCGAGCTTGCTGGCATAGCCGCACCAAACGTTTCCGCCCTAAGGTTATCAGCTCTCGGCTCAATCGCCAGATCTTGGCTGACCAGCAGGGGGATCGTAGTCCCAACAACAAAACGCGTTTTAAACGGCTTGGAAGCGGTTCTATGGGCCTCCCGTTGCCCGGCCAATTCCCTCACGGCCGTCATGGGTCGGTGAGTTAGGCCCGCAGCGCGTGCCCGCAAGGCATCCAACCGTCTCCCGTGAACGGGTCCCTCGGTCGGACCCTCCGTTGCGTGCCCGCTCAGTTCTGCCGTGCCTGAGAACTCCCGCGACCGGCCGAGATGGGCTTGGCCGGAGAAACCAACGGGAGAACCTCAAATGAACCGCAAACAATCCAAGCCGTACGCTGTGTACGTTGTCGAGGGAGAGGGCGATAGCGCCTACTGGACCCGCATCGGCAGTGCCTTCCAGCATGAAGACGGGGCCGGATTTAACATCGTGCTCACCGCCGTGCCGCTGAACGGCCGACTGGTGGTCCGCAAGCCGAAGGCCGACAAGGAGGCGGGGCAATGAGCCCCGTTTCCTTCGCGCACCCGCGCAACGAGGTCATCGAAGGTGACTGCGTTGAGGTGATGCGCCGGATGGAGTCCGCCTCGGTGGACTTCATCCTTACTGATCCGCCGTATGTCTGCCGCTATCGCTCGCGTGACGGCCAGACCATCCGCAACGATGACAATGCCGACTGGCTTGAGCCAGCCTTCGCGGCAATGTACCGCGTGCTGAAGCCGGGCTCGCTGGCGTTGAGCTTCTACGGCTGGACCGTCGCCGACAAGTTCATTGCTGCGTGGCGGGCGGCGGGCTTCCGCATTGTCGGGCACGTGGTGTTCCGCAAACGCTATGCGTCCTCGGTGCGGTTCCTGCGCTACGAGCATGAGTGCGCGTATCTTCTCGCCAAGGGCCATGCCGAGCTGCCTGGGAACGCGCCCTCTGATGTGGTCGACTGGGTTTACACCGGCAACCGTCTGCATCCCACGCAGAAGTCGGCGGCGATGCTGAAGCCTCTCATCGAGGCTTTCTGCGCGCCCGGTGGCGTGGTGCTCGACCCGTTCTGCGGGTCGGGGTCCACGCTCGTCGCGGCGCGCGAGCTTGGGCGCGGGTATGTCGGCGTTGAGCTTGACCGCGAGCACCACCACACGGCGTGCATGCGCGTGAGCACATTCGTGGACGCAGCCTGAAAGACTGCGTCTTTGCGGGCTAGCTTTCTCCTCGCACAAACGACATCTTTATGACGTGGCGACGGCCACTATTTCAGCGAGAAGAATATAGTGCGATCGAAGTAGCCATCATCCGAGCTGAAGGCGATCGTTACCTTAGAAGCGTTTACGATACCGGCGACGCAAAGATCAGGCAGATTCGCCGAAACAAGCTCATCCGTTGGCGAGAACGTGCGTTCCAGCGGCTCTTCTGTGGTTCGTCCATCGGCAAATTCTTTCGATATCTTCGCTCGATATTTTTGATCTGAGCCATTTTTTCCATTCGGGCTGTCATAGTGATTGATCACGAAACAGTAGCCCTCCTGGGAGGGAAGGCGTATTTCGCCACTGCCCACGATTTCCCTGAAGCGCTTCTTTGACCGGCTTTCGCGGAGGCGGATCGATCCCTCATTGAACAAGACACTTCCATACTGGGTGTCTCTGTGGAGATCTCTGTAGCTATCGAAAGATCGGCCAAGTTCTGCGGCTATGGTCGGACAGGCCGCAATGAGAATGCTCAATAAGCAAAGTACAGCGCTAGCCATGCGCATCGGCTTGCCCTTTCGGGAGATCAAACATGGAAGTCAGTAGAGTGTAAAAGATCACTGCCACCGGGGCCGTAATCTCGATATTCGCTCCAAGGAGCGGAAGGTCCTTGAAACGCTCGAGGTCGATGTTGGCCACCCAAACGAAGAAGCCCACGGCAAGAACGATCTGCCAGGGTATGCTTCGTGTCTTGTGCTTCTGCCAGTAGAGCACGGCGTTTATGATCGCCAACAAAGCGGCTACGGTCACCATAAACAACATGTATTCGGTCTTCTTGACGCCGTTGGCGGCGAGCAGGTTTTGGATGCCGACGTAAGCGGCCGTCACCTCAGCCGGGAAAAAGAGTCTTAGGCTTTCGAGTTTGGTGGTCATGGCTTGGCTCGAAATTGGTCGGTTTAAACAGTGACTTTCTCGATGATATGCGGCGTCAGAGGCTTCGTCGGGATGAATACGGGCTCCTCGGGATTTCCGCGCGTAGCTCGCGGATTCGGCGCCCAGTCTTTGCGCTTGGGTACCTCCGTCAGGCCGACCGCAAAGATTTCCAGGGAGCCGCCTTTGATCTTGAGGCGCAGAAAGTTGTTGTAGCGCCCCATACGAAACGCGCTGAAGGCGTCGTTGTAATTCATGCGGAAGAAAGCGCATGTGATAAGCAGGTTCAGACCAAAAATGGTGCTGCCGATGAAGAAGCCAACGGCGCCCATTTCTAGAAGGAGGAGGCCCAGCCACTTCCAAACGCTGTACCATTCGCCGCTGAGAACAAAGTGTGTGGCGTTCCACTGAGCAAAGAATGTCGCGAAGTAGAGGACCGTTACCACGTGAGCAGCAGCGTGCAGCGCGCTAGTGACCAGTACCGTAGTTCGTGTCGATTTCTCTTGCACGCAGGTGTACCGCATAATCGCGGTCGCAAAAATCGCGGCTATGACAGCGTAGGTGTCCCATTGATTCCGTAACCCAATCGCCACGCCGAACACCCAATAAATCCCACCCATCAGAAGCGAGAAATCCCAATTCTTGAAGGCGAAGAGCAGGTTGCGCCAAAGCATCTGGACGCTGTCGCTTTTGCGCGGGTAGCAGACCGCATCGGGCACCTCGGCGTGCCCGGCTTCTGGTGAAGTGGTTAGAGACAGGTGCTTGTTCTGCCCCGTCCACTTGACCGTTACCTTGTCAGCAAGGTGATGGGTCGGATGAAGGAAAGCGCCGCCGCCACCGGAAGTGATAAACTGCTTTCCGTCTTCGGCAGAATATCGGCTGTAGTGATGAGTATCGCCGGATAGCAGAACCGGGATGGTCAAATTGCGGTCGGCGGCCTCCGCGATTCCAATCGCGTAGTCCATGATTGACCATGATTTGCTGTTCGTATGGGTATACAGCCAGCCGGGTTCTGCGCTGCAAAGAATGATCTTGGAATTCGGCGGCATACCTCTGGCGATGGTGTTGAAGTAAGACGCCTGGGGTGCATCCATATCATCCTGAAGCTGGATATCGGTTGCCCAAAGCCACCATTCATCCGTCAGCTGCAGCGCGAAATAGCTTCTTCTCTGATGTGCGCGCCAGTTTCCGAGATGCCAGCGTTTCTCGCTGCAAAAGAAGGCAAGGAATAGAACCAGGCCATCGTACCAATCGTGATTCCCGGGAATAGCGTAGACGGGCACGCCATCGTCTGATTTCTTGTCATGATCGGGAAACGCCCATGCATAAGGCTGGCGAAGCTGATTCTGATATGCCTGGGCGCTGGCGGCCGGGTAGACTTCGTCTCCGCCCATTATAAGGGCTTGGCCCCTCGGCAATGTCTGGCCGTCAACAACGAGTTGTTTTCTTGCCAGCAAACTGGCCACCGCATAAGTGCTATCGAAACCGTCGCCGAGATCGGCCACCCAATCGATCCAGACTGCGCCGTCCGCGTCGGGCTTAAGCAGCGGTCTTATCTCTTTCGCGCGTGCGAGGTGGGTTTCGGGGCCGACCGTATCCAATGCCGCAATCATCAAGCGGCGATCCGCGTACTGTCCAAAGATCGAAGACAAGATGACGTTGTTTAACAGTCGGGCAAGGAGCCACGGGCTGAACCAACGGGCCATTCGAGGATATTTTTTGTAGTTGGAAAGAAGCGTATCGGTCATTTCGCATCCCCAGTCCCCGCGGGTACTATAGGATATGCAACCCTCCCGAGAAGTGTTTTCTTTGCCGTTTCAACCAGAAATCTAACTGGTCGCTAGCCCGGATTGCCTATCTGAACGGAGGTCTATGCCGGGGGGGCGGGGGCGAAACCCCTGCGCGCGCCGTCCGATGTACGGCAGCGCAAGAGCAACATCAGTGTAGCATTGAGGCCGTAGTGGCCTGACTGACACAAAAAATTCCAAGAAAGATTGAGCAGGATAACAGCGCACTTATACATTTGCTGCGCAAACATAGGTGCGCAGAAGCGACATGAGCGCCCGCGCCTGAGAAAGGCAGCGTGGCGATCTATCATTTCAGCGTGCAGATATTGAAGCGGAGCAAAGGGCACTCCGCCATCGCGGCGGCGGCCTATCGCTCGGCATCGCTGTTGAGGGATGAGCGTACCGGCAAGAGCCACGATTATCAGAGCCGCCGGGGTGTGGTGTGGAGCGGCATCCTGCTTCCCGACGGTGCGCCGGAGGAGTTGAAAGAGCGGCAAGTGTTATGGTCGAAGGCGGAGGCCATGGAGGCGCGTGGCGACGCACAGCTTGCCCGCGAAATCAATTTAGCTCTGCCCAAAGAACTCGATGCCGTCCGACGGAAAGAACTGCTTTTAAACTTCGTTCAGGAGGCCTTTGTGAACCGCGGCATGGCGGCGGATGTGGCCATCCATGAGCCGGTGCCGGGCAAGAACGCGAGTCCGGATAACCATCACGGCCATATCATGCTGGCCATGCGGCGGGTCACGCGGGCGGGACTGCACCGGGTCAAGACGCGGGAATGGAATTCCCGGGAACTGCTGAAGGAGTGGCGGGCGTTATGGGCCGTGCACCAGAACCGCGCGCTGGAGCGGGCCGGGGTGCGTGAACGGGTCGATCACCGGACGCTGGTGGCCCAACGGGACGAGGCGCTGCGGCGGGGTGATCGCGCGGCCGCGTTAGTGCTCGATCGGTTGCCGCAAATTCATGTGGGGCCGAGGGCCACGCGTGCGGCGATGAAGCGCATGCCGGTGAGCCGTGTGCGCGAGGTTGGCCCCCCAAGAAAGCGGCCGGGAATGGCCAAAGCCGTTCGCCGCGTCGTGACCTATCCGCGCCTGGATGCGGGCAGCCGTTTGGCGTGGCGCGCGGTATTGCTGCAGAGGACGAAGGTTGAACGGAGCCGCAAGATGCAGCGGCTGCAGGTGAAGGCGATGCGGCTGCGTGAGCGCAAGGTGCGGCTGTTGCGCGATGAGATGAGGTTGCAGGCTGAGCTGCGGCGGCTGGTGCAGTCGCGGCAGAATTACCGGTGGCTGGAAGGGCGCGAGCGCAGGGCAGGACTGGATGAGGCGGTGCGCGACATGGCGCGGCGGCTGGCGCATCGGCAAGACCGGGGCAAGTTGATCGAGCGTGTCATTGCTGAGCTGGACCGTACGTTGGCGCGGCTGGAGGTCAGGAGTGCGGTCAGGACGAGGTCAGCAGGGCGGGTCCTAGACCACGCTCGCGCCAAGCATCCCAGCGACGTTTCCAGCGCCACACCCGGAAATGCCGGACCTTCCAGGCCAGGATAGGCAGGCAGCCGGTGATAAGCACGATGCAACGCGTCGGAGGGAGGCGGCGGATCTCGGCTGGATCGACCAAATAGCGGCTGGTCTCGGATTGACCTTGCTGCACGCGTGCTTGCCAAGGCATCGGCCCCGATTGAGCGACAGTGCGCGACGTGTTGAGCACGGTGGTCTTGCCGATACTTTCCGCGAGCTCGTGGGCGGTCTCATTATCATTGACGTTGAAGGCGACCTGACAGCCTGCGGCGGCCATGAAGGTGCGCGCGCCGTGCGGGCCATAGATGCGCTTGAGCTGGCCGAGGTCCTGGAAGATCAGCAACACGCGGGCGTAAGCGCGAAGATAGCCGAGCCCGGAGGCGAGGGCTTCGAGGTAGCCGAGCGCGGGGCACTCATCGAGCAGCAGGAGGGGCTTGCATTTGGGTTTGGGGAATTCCTTGCCGCGTACTGCGGCGGCCAGAGCGCAACCCATCATCACGCGCAGGAACGGCCGGTAGACCGCGAGTTTGTCCTCCGGCACGCAGATGAACACCGTTTGGTGGTGGTGTGCATGTTGAGCAAGGTGAAATCCGAGCGCGAGGTGAGCAGGCCGCCGACGCGGTCCCTGGACCAGAAGGCCATGGCTTTGGCGGCGTTCTTGAGCACCGAGGTCATCTCGGGCGTACCCAGGCTGGCCAGGGTGACGCGTCCTTCCTCCGCCACCGAGGCGAGCGGGCTTTGCGCCATGGATTGCAGGAGTTCGACAAGGCTGTCGCCTTCATTGGCGATGAGTTCGCGGATGGTGGAGAGCGTGCGCAGTTCCGGCGGGAAACTGTGGAGGGTATGGCGGATGAGTGCGGTGATGAGCTGCTTGGCGCTGGAATCCCAATGCTGCTCCCGCGACTCCGACAGCACCAGCAGGTCCGCGATCATCGCCGCGTCGTCGGCTTCATGGTGCGTTCCGACACGGATCATATCGAGCGGGTTCAGGCGGTGGGAGGTTTCCGGGTGCAGGGCGTCCAGACGCCATACCGGCCCGAGGCGGGCGCGCCAGCGCCCCGCGATTGCCAGCAGTTCACCCTTGGGATCGGTGCAGATGATGCTGCGGCGGCTGCGCTCAAGCAGGGCCGGAAGCACGAGGCCGGAGGTTTTGCCGCTGCCCATGGGGGCATAGGCGAGCACTGCGCCATCGCCGCGATAGCGGATAAATGACCAGCGCGTCCGCGCGACGATGAGGCCCTTATCGCCGAGGACACCGGCTTTGAGGAGCGCGATCCAGGACGCCCAGCGTGCGCTGCCGTGGGTGGTGCGGGCGCGTTTGAGGCCGTAAGCCATCAAGCGCAGTGAGATGCGGACGGAGGTCCGCAGCAGCCACCACGACAGTCGCACGAACAATCGAAGGATCATGCCGCCAAGGTGCGGCATGAGGGGAGACGGTCAACGCCAGGGTCACGCGCGGGCGCGGTGAGCGCGCGCGGCGCCGCATGGGGTGTGGCTTACGCGTTGCCGTATGTCGGATGGAGGGGCAGCGGCTGAGTTCTATCTCCGCTGTACCCAGCCGCGCAGGATGGTGCCGTTGTCGCCGTAGAACTTGAGGGCGTCCTGGCAAATCCGGGCCTTGTCGGCGCCATGGGATTGGTAGCTCAACGCGAGGGTGTTGAACGCGATGTTCACCGCGTTCTGCGCCTCCAGGCTCCGGTCCACGCGTACACCGCCGTTGATCAGCGAGGTTCGCATGGCGTCGGTCCTCACGTTCAGTTCGGGGCAGTTCTTCTGGAAGTAGAGAAGTTCGCCATAGTGGCTGATGGCGTATTGGGCGTGCTGGGCATCCAGTTGAAGCTGGTTTTGCGCGGCGGCCGGGTATGCGAATGCGAGAGCACCGATGACGATCAACTTCCTCATGTGGGACTCCGTTGGAGGACTTAGCGGTTGGGAAGGCGACGGCGGTGGCGCTCAAACAGCCAGTGCCATGCGGCGAGAAGCGCGAGCGCGCCGAGAAGGGTTCCGACGCACCAGACGGCGAAGAACAGGAGATCGGGTATCGAGAGGAAGACCGTGCGGCTGGTCATCGGTGCATATCGAAGGTGCGGGCCTCATGGCCGTACATGATCTCGGCAAACTCCTCGAAGGTTTCGCCAGGTGGCTCGCTGAGCGCATAAACAATCATTGAAATGATGAGGGTGAGGCCCAGGGTGGCGAGACCAACCAGCAGGCCCATCAACGGCAGCGCGAGCGCCGTGAGATAAGTGAGTAGAGCGCCAATGGTTACGCAGGCGAGGGCGGTGACGACCGTGTTACGGGTGCGTTGCGCATAACAGCGCTCATGCTCCTCACGAAGGACATCGGTATCGAACATAGGATGTAAGGGCCGGAATCGTTGAACGCGGGAAAACCGCCAATCACGCGGCTGTCCCGTTGGACGAAGCGGACCCTAGGCAAAAATTTTGATTTCTGACCGGGCAATGCGTTTGCCGGATCACGCGGAAAATTACTAAATCTCGACGTGGAATCCTATTGCGCATTCGGCATCGGCATCTTCGATTACCTCTCAATGGTTTATTGGCCGATACTCAGGCAGCGCAAAAGCAACTTGCATAATTCAAGGATTATGCGCGGAGCGCGGCCGTGATCTTTGGGTATGCGCGCGTGAGCAGTGGCGGCCAGGAGCTGAGTATTCAGCTTGAGCAACTGCGCGCTTCGGGATGTGCGAAGGTCTTTTGCGAAAAACAGAGCGGCATGAAAGACGAGCGCCGCGAGTTGGCGCGGATGCTCAGGACATTGCGTGCCGGTGACATTGTGATCATCACAGCGCTCGACAGGCTCACGCGGGGTGGGCCTTACAAGATGCTTTGCGTCCTGCAGGAGATCACGTCGCGAGGCGCGAGCTATCGCTCACTCGCGGAGCCATGGGCCGACACGACGCACGAACTAGGCGAGGTCCTGGCCGCGTTGGTGGGTTACATCGCACGGAAGACACGCGAAGACATCCTGCGGCGGACGGCGGAGGGGCGGGCGCGCGCCATTGCAAACGGGGTGAGGATGGGCCGGAAGCCGAAGCTTGCGCTGGATGCGCGACGGACGGCTTTACAACGCAAGTTGGCGGGGGAGCCGCTTGACGTGATTGCGCGGGACTTCGATGTCAGCCGGTCGACGATTTCGCGGCTGGCCTGAGCGCTTCGTTCACCGGCTTGCTCGCGGCTTTGGCGCCGGGCGGCTCCGGGTAGCTGTCGCGCAGCCAGTAATCGCCCGCCTTGCCGGTTATCGGCCCAAGCTTGCGGGCCAGCGCGCGGGATACCGGCTGGCGGCCGTTGATGACGTTATTGATGGTCTGGCGCGAGACGCCGAGCGCCGCCGCCAACTCGCCTTGGTTGAGGGCCAGTCTCTTGAGTTCGAGCCGGAGATGTTCGCCGGGGGTCATTTGCCGCCAGTCTGGCGAACCCGCACACAATTACAATCGCCCCGGGCTCCCCATCCCCATGCGCTTTCCGCGTGTGGGTGGATTTTTTGGAGACGGATGCGACTTAGCCAGCTTGTTTTTGGGCCGGTTTCCGGACCTTTCCGCGGCCGTAGCCGGTCGACGCTTCTTGTTTAAGCCGGGCGATCTCTTCTTCGTAGTAGGCGTTGGCGACGAGGACCATCCTGAGGGCAGCTTTCAGGTCGCCTTTGCAGATCTCCAGGACCTGGCGGATGTCGTCGTCGATAGACACGGGAAATCCTTGAATAACCGGAAGCCGGATCATAAGAACAAACCAAGAACTCAGAGTCAACGGATGCGGCTGGTCGACTATCCCTACGTGCTGGTCAGGTTCCGCTGCGACCTGTGCAGGCGGTCGGGACAGTCACGGCTCGCCAGGCTGGCCGACAAATACGGCTGCGAAACCACGCTCGATCAGCTCTGCGAGCGCATGACGCGGGACTGCCCCTGGCGGAGTGATAAGGCCTTGGAGGTGAAGGGGTGCGGTATCTACTTGCCGGACATGCCGCCCAGGCACCGGCCTGATTTTCCACCGAGGCCGCTACGGCTTTTTGCCGGGGGGAAACGGTAGGACGGCGGCTGGATTGTGCCTGAGCAGGGCGGTTACAAGCTCGGGCGCCCGCTGGAATTTCAGGATTTCCTCGGTTTCCATGACGGCCAGGTTGATGAGCGCGGCCAGCGGGTGGTGGCCGTCGTCCCGCACCATGCGCTCAAGCTCGATGAGATGCTCCCGCACGTACTCGACCGTTTCGCGCGCCATGCCCGCCCCCGGATGCACGGTATGAGTGTATGCCGGTTGTGGCCGCGCCGGAAGTAACATCGGCGGGAGCATGTGCGGCAGATTTACCCGGATGTACACGTGGGAAGAGTTGGTCCGGCTTTACCGGCTGACCGATCCCTACATGATTTCCAACCTGCAGCCCCGCTATAACATCTGCCCGACCACCACGGTCGATACCGTGGTGGAAGTGAACGGCAACCGTCAGCTCGTGCCGATGCGGTGGGGGCTCATTCCCGCGTGGTGGTCGAAGCCGCTCAACGACATGAAGCTGGCGACATTCAACGCGCGCGCCGAGACCGTCGACACCAAGCCGATGTTCAGGTCGGCGTTCAAGAAGAACCGCTGCATCATCCCGGCGTCGGGCTATTACGAGTGGCAGACCGCCGGGAAGCAGAAGCTGCCGTGGTACTTCACGCCAACCCAAGAGCCGATTTTAAGCATCGCGGGAATTTGGGACGAGTGGACCGACAAGGAAACCGGGAAAGCGCTTAAAAGCTGCGCCATGCTGATTACGGAGCCGAACAAGCTGGCGGCTGAGATCCACGACCGCATGCCGGTGCTGTTGCAGCCGGAGCAGTTCGGGCCGTGGCTGCATGGCGAGAGCGGCAAAGAGGCTTTGCTGCCCGCGAATGACAACGTCTTGCGGAAGGTGCGGGTGTCACCACGGGTCAACAGTTTCCGGGCGCTGGATGAGGACGGTACTTTAATTGACCCGGTCAAAACTTAGGTCGGCATAAGCTAGTAGGAGGGGGGATGGCGAACACAAGTACTACGGGAGCCGCTGGCGAGCATTACGTGATGTGCCAACTGCTCAGGCGGGGTTTGATCGCGGCATTGGCTCCAACAGGAGTGCCTAACGCTGACATCATTGTAACCGACGAAATTGGTGACAAGCTTTGCGCAGTACAGGTGAAGACCCGTTTGAAGCCAGGCTCTGACAAGGGCTGGCATATGAGCGTCAAACACGAGAGGATTATCTCGCCAAACATTTATTATTGCTTTGTCGGGTTCGAGACACAGCCTCCCGGCTGTTGGATAATGCCAAGCGACGTGGTTGCGGATGTTCTTAAACGTTCCCACGCACATTGGCTGGCGCAACCGGGAAAAAACGGTCAGGCCCACAAAGAAAACGACATGCGCCGGTTATGCGAGTCCTACGATCATGAAAACTTCCTTCCGGAATTCTCTCTGGGCTGGCTCGATCCGTACAAGGACAGATGGGATCTGCTCGAAGCGGCTACAAAGGAGTAGAAGAGAAATTGTGGGTGAGTCCCTGAAGATGGAACAGTGGAAGACGCCTAGGCCTAATCTCTCAAATCGAGAATGGTACCCGCGATAGGTAGGTAGACATACAGCCCTAGTATTGATTTGCCCGTTGCTCTCCTGGTCAAATCCGCGTAAGCGGCCAGCTGACTGCTATAGTTTTGAACGCGCGCAGGCCAATCCTTTTCTGTGCCAGGAAAAGATTTATGGTCGATAATCGCTATGCCGTCGTCACTGTTCACCAAGAAATCGATGCGACCCGAAACCCGTTGCAAGCCCTGTCGGCCCATTACGGGAACCTCGCGAAGGATGTCCGCGCCTGGCCACTGTTTCGTGATGTGATCATGTAGGCGGTTGCTCGCCAAGATTAGTTCATCTGCTCCTAGAGCCGTGATCCCCCAGCGGGCTAGAACCTCCCCGGCCATTTGACTTCGTTTGTCAGCAGCATCTGTTGGTCCAACATCAGCAGCGAGAAACTGATGGATCGCTGCCCCGAGAGAGCCCATGTCGACATTGCCGCTTAGCGCCAAGCGGCCACCGACGTCGATCTTCCTGTACGTCGTCGCATTGGACTCGGCGTGAACAATCTTGCTCGGCAAAATGCGGAACGGAGGATGTGTTGCACGAGCCGCCGCTTCAGGCCCGTATGCATCGGGCGGCTGAATTGCATGTAGTTCGGCCGGTGGAGCAATCTCCTCTACCCGTGCAGAGTATCGCTTGTCCGTGCCGACGAGAATGTCGCTATCTGTGGACCCAGGCATGCCAATGAACGGCACGCCTTCATCATCCGCAAGCATATTGAGCCAGTTGGTGGGGCGCTTGCCTGTAAGGGCGAATACCATATAGTCGCGCGCTCGGGTCATGCCGACATAAAGCAGCCGAGCGCTCTCGCGAAACGTCCTGCGGTTCAAATCTTTCCACTCCGGCGCCCGCTGAGCACGGGTGTCCAGCCCGGTATCCTTTGTCTTCTGGCGAAATTGATTTGCTCCGTATGGCCAGGGCCAGTACCGAACCCAGCGGCCGGCGAGTGGGTCGGTCCAGTCCATAGCCTGACCACTGGTCGAAACCGCCGGTTCAAAGACATCAGGTACTGACTGTCGGTCGAGGTCCGCCAACACTACCATCGGCCATTCCAGTCCTTTTGCCCGGTGATAGGTCAGAATTTGTATCGCATCGACATCATTGCTTGCCGGTTGTTCAGGCGGCCTGTCGGATTCTGCTTGTTCGTCAAGCCAGACAAGCAAACCGGTCAAAGTCGCAGGACTACGCCTTTGACGACAGGTGTCTTCGTAATTGACCGCGAGAGCCCTCACGGCTTCGAGATTTTCGGTTCTGCTAAGCGGGTGGCCCCAGCGGTAGACGGCCGAAGCAACTCCGGCGTCACCTAAGATTGCATCTACAATCTCGCGAGGGGTTAAGTGCAGAATGTTGTCCCTCAGTGCCCGTAGATGACTTGAAAACGGCACGAGTGCCTCAAGTGAGGCCTGCTCCCCATTAAGCCCTTCGGCAAACCACGCGGGTTGTTGTCCGCTGGTATCCAGGAGATGAGCCATTTCAACTAGGGCGAGCCGATCGTTAGCGTCCGCCGTCCAACGCATTGCCGCGATCAGAAGACGGCACTCCAAGGTACCGAGGAGATCGGAGCGTCCTACGGATGCCTTTATCCCTTGGCTCGCCAACGCATCCGCGATCTTGCGCGCATTCGCATTCGTGCCACACAATATCGCTATGTCCGCAGGACGGATCGCGCGGGCATCCTGTTCGCCCTTGGGCACAACAGGCCAATCATCCGGGGCATCAAGTACGCGCTTGAGAGCCGCTGCCAATCCGAGCCAGCCTTCATCCTTGTTCCCCGGCACGCGCCATACCGCCAACGAGGGCGGTGCGTTAGCAGGTTCTACCCGATCCTTGTTTGCAATTTTTATCTCTTCCGGGGGAAGCCCGAGAATCCCTGCTGCCCTCACGAAAACCTCGTTGATGAAATCAACGAGCGAAGGGCGTGAGCGGAAGGATTTGTCGAGGACAGTTAACTCACCGCCGCCAGCTTTGAGAACATCCTGGGATGCAATGACCATCAATTCCGGATCGGTACCTCGAAATCCGTAAATCGCCTGTTTAGGATCACCGACCCAGGTTGATCTTTGGGCGATTCTGGCGAGTTCGGTGAATATTGCGAGCTGAATGGGACTCGTATCCTGGAATTCATCAATATAAACGCGTCCAATTCGCTCTTTTAGGACGCGTACTACGTCCGGCCTTCGAAGAAGGGTCAGCGCCTCCTGCTCTTGGTCGGTAAAGTCGAGCCATCCTTGACTCTTCTTGACCTGTTGGTAACTGACTAGCGCATCCGAAGCGCATCGGAATATCCCACGAAGCAGCGCTTCCAGGTCGGCATGTAACCTCGGATGACGTCCATGTGCTCTTGCCGCTATAATTACCGGCTGGACGATCTGCTTGCTTCTGGCGCCAACATCCAGCTTGGATAACCGGACCCAGTCCTGCCAGCTCAGATCGTATCCCCGCGCCAGCCTTAACGCCGCTTCGCGCAGGACATCCATCCCCTGCGCTGTCTTAGCGGTCTCATCGCCAGGTCCGGGAAGTTGTTTGAGCACGTTGTCTATGCTTGACTGGAGGGCCTGATCCAATAGTTCAGATGTTTCGCCGGCGACCTGTTGCTCAAGAAGGCCAGATAACCCGGCCCACGACCGGTCAGCGCAGTCTGCCAGTTGGGTGGCATCAATACCGTTCTGCCTTGCAAGCTCGGCAATCCTTCTAGCCTGTGCGGACCAGCTATCAAGCAATCCCGCTCGCCTCGCGATTGGATTGACAGCTGGTGCGAGCCGAGCAATCACCGCGTCAGCCGCTATCGAAAAGACCCTGAGAGCGGTCTCTTCCGCGAGAACTTCAGCGTTGGGCGATCTTCCTGCTTCCAGGGAGAACTCGCTGATAAGGCCGCCACACACACTGTGGACGGTTCCCATTCGCGCGCCGAGTAGGCCAGTCGCCTCCGAGAGCATAAGAGAAGCAATTAACTGCGATCGCGTTCGTTCTCGAAGCTCTTCCGCCGCTGCGTTTGTGAATGTTGTCGCCAATACTTGATGCGGCTGAAGGCCGTCCTGCAGAGCCTCTTTGATCAACTTAACCAGCCTGGTTGTCTTCCCGGTGCCAGCAGACGCGAGCACCACATCGACGGCGGAGAGATTATTGTTGCTCATTCATGCCTCCTCGCGCGAACCGCCGCAAAGTCCGTGATATTCGCAATAGTGGCATGGCGGCTGGAGCGACAGCGAAGGCGCTTGGTCGACGTCTTGTTCGCCTTCACCGAGGGGCACACCTAAAGCTACGGCTCTCCCGGCCGAGATGGCCTCCATTCGGGATTGCCAGGCCGCAGTGACATTCTGCCACGTGGCCGCCATGTCCGGGCCTTGCACTCGCACCTGGGGGGCGAAAGGGCTATCGCTCGAGCCGAGAAGGGCGGACTGCCGGATGAGGAAGTATCCAGCTGGCGCGCCGCTCGGAACATCTGTCGTTAAATAGCTATACGCGGCAAGCTGCACGGCCTCACCGGATTCGAGCTTCTGGCGATAAAGCTTTTCTCTTCGTGCCCATTTCAGGTCAAAGATCACCGGGCGCTTTTGACTGTCGCGAGCAAGGAGATCAATTCGCCCATTCATCAATGTGCCGTCGGGCAACTCTTTGGCAAGCTCGATCTCGCATCCTTCAATGGTCAGCCCGCTTTGCCGCAGTTGGCCTGCAAGTTCACCAATGGCATGGGGGATCTGCTGCCGGGCTTCTTCGTAAAGCGCGGCATAGCCAGGCAACGCGAGAGGGGCCGCAATTTCAGATACCAGCTTGCCAAAGAGCTGCTCTGCTAGTCGTCTGGCATCATCCCGCTCTGGCGCATCTCCGGTCACAAATACGGCCCGCGCGATCTCATGAGCTAGATTGCCTAATAGTTGTTCTTCGCGGGGGAGACCCTGCAAAGCGCCTCGTCGAATCCTTAAAAGTCGCGAAAGTGTCCATCGCAATGGGCATGACAGCAGGTCTTCAATGGCGCTCGGTGATGTCGCCTCAGGTTTGATGACCCCATTTGGCATATGCCAGCACCGTCGCTTCGGCGGCAATGCCTCTATGGCGACAGCGGTCCTCGCAAGGAGGCGAAACGCAACACGTGGGTTTCGACCTTCCAGGATGTCTTCAGCCGAGCCGATAACATTCACCGATGCGTTATCGAATTTAGCGCTTAGTTCATGCCAGACGGGGTGCACTCCGTTGTCACTTCCTCGCGTCCTAACCAATATCAGCTCTTGCTGCGGCGCCTGGATAGCGCGCCTCCACGAGATGCTATGCCTTTCGAGAGCCACATCAATATCATCGATGGGGCAACCAGCAGACTTGAGTATGGCCCGTTCTGCTTCGTCCCAGGGTCCGGCTTTTGGCAGGGCTTCAGGCTGCTCAAAGCCCCACCAGATCAGTCTACGCGCAGGACCCCACACTGCTCCTGGGTGTGCGACCGCTGTCCACTCTGACGCCTCGGCTGCTGCGATGGGATTCTCCATGCCCTCCATCACCACCTGATCGATCATTCGCTCAAGCAGGTGGCGAGGCAGCTCAGCTAGCCCGATCGCCGAGATCGCTTGCGCCAGTTCTCCCGACAACTGTGCAACCTTGGTGAGGACCGGGTCGGCATTCCCTCGATCAAGTTTGTACGCCCACTGCTGAACGCGCGCGCATATCCGCGCAGCGGCATCTGAGGGCATGCCCGGTTCTGCGGGGAACAGCGTCGGTTCGATCCAATCACGCCATTCTTGAAGCCGAGAGGCAGCGTCATCGTTGTCATCCGCATCCCTGTGATCTTCGAGCCAATGTGCGGCGAATTTCCAGGCCTCGTTCCAGCCCGAATGACCCTGTCCCGGCCTTTCACTAAGCGTGCGAGCGAATTCTCTCGCGATACGGCGCGGAAACGGCGGACGCGGCAACAGCAGAAGATCGATTAGGGGTCTTGGATCGAATGGCAGCCATGAGGTCGCGAATGCAAGAGAAAGCACCTGAATGGCGCCCCGAAACGGCGAACGGTCGCTGTCGCCTATGCGCGGGAGTCCTCGGTCGGCGAGAAATGAATCCAGCAAACCCGTCGGGCGCCCTGCAACAACAATTGTTTCCTGGTTATCTTGCGCGGCGGCCAGCCATGACGCGAGACACTCCGCTGCGACAATTTCAGTGTTGGCAAACAATACGAAGACAGAGCCGTCTCCCGACAAAGCGTTCGTCTTGCCGGGCGTCCGCAGAACTTTGAGATCGCCCGAAGCATTATCCGCAATTTGGGGTACGGCCTCGATACGAACACCACGTGCTTCCAAAGTGTCGAGCAGGAGGCGCCAGCCGGTTGGCAGAGTATTGCGTGCGTCTATCAGCCGGATAGCGTGAAGCGGGATCGAGCGCCCTTTGATAGCGTCTATCAGTGCTTGGAGGCGGTCGCTGACTCCCGGAGAGAGCATAGGTGCCGCGTTTTCAATTGCAGCGATATCCTTGAGCCGTGGAGACCCAACGACGTCTGGCGTCCATCCAGCCTCCACAAGCTCGTCCCGCCAGCCTAACACCAGGCGTGCAGTGCCCCATGGATCGATCTTGTAAGATTGCGACCAGACACGCGCTCCGTCATCTGCGGCGCGCATTTTCGCTTGCCACTCGGCGATGCGGCATGCGTGTGATTGTGGAGGAGCGCCGGTCCCAAGCGCTGTTTCCAGCACGTCCAGCAGTCCTGCCGGGCCGACGACGGTCTCACCCAAGTATGCATCGGCCGTGCCCGGCATTTCCGGCCACGTGATCCCGTCGGCCCACCAGCCAAACACCAGATTAAGTTGTTGCGGCATTTGCGCCCCCCATGAACCAAAGCATAACGCGCCTCGTTCAGGTTGTCGCTCCTCATTGAAACAACCGCGCTCTTCGGTGCTCTAGGGCAGAGCAGATAGGAAATAAAGCGTGCGTGAGTTGGCTTTCACAGATTTATTCCCAGGTGTTGCAGGCAAGAGTTGCATAAGCTCTATTTGCTCTCGGAATGGGGGGAGCTGTGACAGACGTCGAAAAATCCATCTTCCAGAGCGATCTGCCTTTAAAGGAAAAGCTCGAGCGCGCGAGGACCGAACTCCTGGACCTGTCCGCTCGTAACCGGCTGCTCAATGTGCCGCGTTTTTCGAAGAGCGCGAAAACAATTGATGTGGTGGGCGAGCGGACCACCGAAGTCTACCGGCTCCTCGTGAACGAAGGAAAGGCGTTCACTTTCCTACCTGGCAAGCCCGACAAGTCGAAATCGGGTGAAAACGACACTTCTGCGGATGACGACATCGACTATTCGCCGATCGCTCTTCCGCAGCCCGAGGACGATGAAGCCGACGAGAGAGGATTTTCACGAAGGCACACCGATACAAATCTACAGACGCGAATGACGCCGACCGGTCTCCAGCGGCGGCTCCTCGATCTCTATTACGACGCCAGAACGCTCGAAGAGGAACAGGGCGTCAATATCCTTTTCCTCGCCCTCGGAATGTTGAAATGGATAGACCCGAACAATAAGGAGAACATCCGTCATGCGCCGCTCATTCTCGTGCCGGTACGGCTCGAACGGGGCACGGCGGAACAGAAATTCCGGCTGAGGGCGCGGCCGGATGATCGTACAGCGAACTTGTCTTTGGAGGCCTATCTCGACCGCGTCCGCAAGATTAGTTTGCCCGCCTTCGACGGCGGCGAAGATTTCGACCCTGCAGCTTATCTGGATGACGTCGCGGCTGCCGTCTCGGCCGAGCAGGGATGGGAGGTTCTGCGCGACGACATTGTGTTGGCATTCTTCTCGTTCGCGAAATTCCTGATGTACCGTGATCTCGATCCGGACAACTGGCCGGAAGGCGCGAAGATTATCGATCAACAGAAGATACGGGCTCTTCTTTCAGACGGCTTCGACGTGAAGGAGCCGTTAATGTCCGATGACATCCCCATTGATCCCCACATCGCTCCGGCCGATATGCTGCATATCGTCGACAGCGACAGTTCGCAGACGCTCGCCATCCACGATGTCCGCAAGGGCCGCGACCTCGTGATTCAGGGCCCTCCGGGGACCGGGAAGTCGCAAACGATTGCCAACGTTATCGCCTCGGCAGTTGCGGACGGAAAGTCCGTTCTGTTCGTAGCCGAGAAGATGGCCGCGTTGGAAGTGGTCAAGCGCCGCCTTGATCAAGCGGGTGTGGGAGACATTTGCCTTGAACTTCATAGCAACAAGGCCAACAAGCGGATGATGTTGGAAGAGCTGCGCCGCACCTGGGAGCTCGGCTCGCCGCGAGGCCAATTTTCATCAGGGCTGACCGATCGCCTTCTTGAGGCCCGCGATAAGCTCAATGCCCACGCGGTACGCATGCATGCGTTGCATCAGCCATGCGGCCTTACACCCTATCAAGTGTTAGGGCAGCTCACGCGCCTTAGGCAACGCGGACAGCGGCCGGTCGAGGTCCAGCTCGAAGGTGCAGAGAATTGGACGCCTGACGGCGTTGCGATGCGACGTGGCCTGCTAGAGGAGATTTCCCGGCGGATCGAGGAGATCGGGCTTCCCATTCATCATCCGTGGAGAGGCGTAAATCTCGAAATCATTCTTCCTACAGCTTTGGAAAGATTGGTTGCTCGCATTGGCGCACTAGCTGCGGAAGTGAAGGCACTGCAGGGGCAGTGGACAGCGATCGCTGCAAAGACTGAAGCGGAAGCTCCACTGGCTTTCGAAAGCACCGGTCATGTGCTTGCTCGCGCCGAGCGCCTCGCGGCCGCGCCGCCGTACCCGGCCGAAGCACTTACTTCGCCAGCCTGGGATGAGCGGCCAACCGATATATCCTCCCTGCTCTCAGCCGGTGCGGACTTCGCGGGTCTACTTGGCGAGATTTCCGGCGATCTGTTGCCGAATGCCGTCGATACAGCAATCGATGATCTCGAAGCCGAGCTTGCAAAGTTGCCCGCAGAGTTTCCGCAGGACGGCTTCGTGCGCGCTGCGCAGCTTACCGTCGTCCTGCCGCGGTTAAAGGTCGAAGCTGAACGCTTATGTCAGGAATTGGGAGCGGCGGCGCTACCTGACACGCTCACAGGACTCCTCAAGCTGGTGGTGACCGGCGAGCGTGTGGCTGCCGCTCCCGAGGCGAGCCCGGACGCTTTTGCTGCAACCGTATGGGATTCCGGAGTTGAGCAGGCCGGAGATCTGGCCGAGAGTGTCGCCGTATTTGAGTCCTCGCGCACGCAACTCGAAGGGGCCGTCACCGAATCCGCATGGACGACGAATGTCACTGCGGCGCGACAGGCTCTCGCGACTCATACCGGCCTCTTAAGAGCATTCAATGGTGACTACCGGCGCGCCAGGGCGCTTATGCGCTCCGTGCTGGTTGATACCAAAGCTTCCACAGCAGACCAGGTCCGGCTACTCGACATTTTGATTAAGGGACAGTCGGCTGCGGCAAGAGTCCGCGACGGCGATGCGTTTGGCCGAGCGGCCTTCGGTGCCGACTGGCGCGGTGAACGGTCTCGTTCTGCGCCGCTTTTGGCGTTGGTCGAGTGGATGCGAACGCTGCGGGGGCTGGGCGCAGAGCCTCGGCTTATCGCTGGGCGTTTGGCGGACCGTTCCGAGGCAGGAGCGCGCGCCGCGCGTGTTCGCAAAATCATTGAAATCGGCGGACCTATTATCGATGCCTTCTGGAACGACCTCGGGCATGTAGCGTCACGCGATCTGGGCAACGCGGCATCGGCCGCGCGCGCGCCCCTGGACATGATGGAGGCCAAGGCAAAGGCGCTGTTCACGGCGGACGGGCTTTCCAAGCAGGTCTTCACGTCGCCTCCCAGCACAGTCAATGAACGCTTGTCCCTTGTTCGACGTTTGGGACGTTTGCAAGAACTTGCCCGCGCCATCGACACCGGCCAGCCTCTTGGAGAAGCTGTATTTGGCTCCCTGTGGGCCGGGCGCGGGTCTGACTGGACCGTCTTGGCTCAAGGTGAAACATGGGTCCGCCAGAATGGCGACCTTCGGCACCTCGCCGCACGGCTGCCCGAAAGAGCGGAGATCGCTGCTTCGGCGCGTGTGGCGCAAGAGGCTACGCAGCGGGTCCTTGGCGAACTGGAGGATCTGGCGAAGGAGCTCGATGCCGATGCCACTTCACTATTCGGTATGGCGGACTTTCCGAAGGTGGAGATCGCTGAATTAATCGCTCGGTTCGACTCCTGGCTCTCTCACCAAGAACAGCTTTCCAAATGGGTCGTTTACCGCGAGCGGGCGGCCGCCGCGCGCAAGGCTGGCATGACTGACCTGGTGGACTGCCTTGCAGAAGGCAAGATGGCGGCCGAAACGGCTCTGCCGACATTCGATATCGCGTATTACGAGTGCATCTTGAAGGTCATGGCTAAGACTGAACCGGAGTTTGCGCGGTTCGATGGAGAACTGCACTCAAGAGCAGTCCGCGATTTTGCGGAATTAGATGGGCAACGGATCAAGGCGGCGGCCGTCGAGGTCGTCACCGCCCATCATCGGAAGATTCCTCTCAAAAACGGAGGAGCCGGTCCCGTCGGCTTGCTGCGCTCGGAAATGGCACGCAAGCGTGGCCACATGCCGATACGGCAATTAATGCAGAAGGCCGGCCTGGCCATTCAGGCACTTAAGCCTGTGTTCATGATGAGTCCGTTGTCGGTGGCGCAATTCCTTTCGCCAGGCCGGATGTCGTTCGACCTACTGGTCATGGATGAGGCCTCACAAATTCAGCCCGTCGATGCACTCGGGGCCATTGCCCGAGCTAAGCAGGTGGTCGTGGTCGGTGATGAAAGGCAGCTCCCGCCCACTACCTTCTTCGCCAAGATGACCGGTTCTCAGTCCGAAGACGATGCGGACGACGGAGCGCAAGTTGCCGACATCGAGAGCATACTTGGGCTATTTGCGGCGCGCGGCCTGCCACAACGGATGCTCCGTTGGCATTACCGAAGCCGCCATCAATCCTTGATCGCGGTCTCGAACAGCCAGTTCTATGAGAACCGCCTCTTCATCGTTCCCAGCCCATATACGCAAGAGGCCGGAATGGGCTTGGTCTTCCGCCATATACCAGATGGCGTCTTCGATTCCGGGGGCACCGGCACAAATCCCATCGAGGCTCGCGCCGTCGCAGAAGCCATCATTCGCCATGCGAAGACAGCTCCGCACGAATCGCTTGGCGTCGCGACCTTCTCGGTCAGCCAGCGCCGCGCGATCCAAGACGAGCTTGAGGCTCTCCGTCGGCTTAATCCTGACAGCGAAGAATTTTTCCATGCCCACCCCAACGAGCCGTTCTTTGTCAAGAATCTAGAGAACGTGCAGGGTGACGAGCGCGATGTAATCATGATCTCGGTGGGCTACGCGAAAAACGCCCAGGGGTATATGGCCATGCGCTTCGGCCCCCTTGGCGCCGAGGGCGGGGAACGGCGTCTCAACGTGCTTATCAGCCGCGCCAAGCGTCGCTGCGAGGTCTTCGCGTCCATCACTGACGAAGACATCGACCTTGAGCGTGGCAAGGGCAAGGGCGTGTTCGCGTTCAAGCTGTTCTTGCACTATGCGCGGACCGGACGGCTGTCGCTGGCGCAGCGTAGCGTGCGCGAGATGGATTCGGTCTTCGAGGAGCAGGTGGCCAATGCGCTGATCGAGAGGGGCTACCAAGTTCACGCACAGGTCGGAATTGCAGGCTTCTTCATTGATCTTGCCATTGCTGATCCGGACAGGCCGGGCCGCTACATACTTGGCATCGAGTGCGATGGCGCCGGATATCATTCGTCGCGGTCCGCGAGGGATCGTGATCGTCTGCGGCAGGCGGTCCTAGAGGACCACGGCTGGATCATCCACCGTGTGTGGAGTACCGACTGGTTCCAGCGCCCGCGCGAGCAGTTGGAGCGCGCTATTGCGGCGATCGAGGCGGCCCGAAAAGAACTCGATGCTCGACTTGAGCTGGGGAGCACCAGAGAGCGTGCTGTGACTGTCGAGGTCGTTACCGTCGATCGTGGTGACGTGACCGAAATTGGTCTGACCGAAACTGAGGACGATGAGCAGCAAAGGGCTTATGTTGAGGCCGAATTGGAACGACCCGGCGCCTTTGACCTTCACGAAACACCAACTGGCCTGATGGCGGGGCTGGTCGAAAAGGTTGTCGCGGTCGAAAGCCCGATCCATCTCGATGAGATCGTGTCACGAATCCGAGATGCCTGGGGCCTCCAGCGCGCCGGTGGAAGGATACAAGAGGCGGTAGAGCGAGGATTGCTCGTAGCTGAGAGTCGCGGCTCGGTGGCTCGGCGTGGTGAGTTCTGCTTCAAACCCGGGGCGGCGATCACGCTCCGCGACCGAAGCCAAGTTATGTCGCCCGGGTTGCGCAGACCAGAGATGATCGCTCAGGAGGAGCTTGCGCAAGGCGTGATCGAGATCGTCACCTCGAATCTCGGTGCTACCGAAGAGGAGATTGTCTTAGGAGTTGCCCGAATGCTTGGGTTCAAGGCCACCAGCGCGCAGTTAAAGTCGCTCATCTCTGCCGCCGTTTCGGACTTGATAACCGCCCAAACGTTGAAGTCTCAGGATGGGCTGCTTTTAGCTGCTGAAGACCGGATGCCCAGTAGCTTGGAGCCGCTCCTGGATGCGCGAGCGTAATAGTGCGCAAGAGCACCGTGCACCGACGTTCTTAGCCTTCTGGAAAAAGCAGGGCCGCGTAGTCCATCGCGCCGTGAAGTACATGCAGCACGTCGACGGTGTCGATGCCGATGCGGTAGAAGATCAGGTAATTTCCGTGGACGCGACGCCGCACGCCGGAGTCCTCGTAGCGCGGCACCAGGGGATAGGCTTTCGGGAATTCGCCGAGGCTTTCGCAGCTTAGGCGCAGTTCGCGGACGAAGGTGATGGCCCGCGTGGGATTATCCTGGGCAATGGCATCGCCGATCCGTTCGAGATCGAACGCAGCCTCGTCGGTTACGACGACGATCACCGGCCCTTGTCTTTCGCCTGGCCCTGGTACTTGGCTTCGAGCCGGTCAAAGACATCACTGGCGGGCTTTGTGCGGCCAGCGTTGGCGTCGGCGATGCCACGCGCAAGCGACGCGTCCAGCGCGGCGAGGCGTGCCTCGCGTTCCTGCACCAGGCGCACGCCTTCGCGCAGCACTTCGCTCTTCGAGTGATAGCGGCCAGACTTCACCAGCTCGTTTACGTAGGCCTCCAACTGACTGCCCAATTCGCCACTGATCATGTGCTTGTCCTCCATAGTTCAGTATGCCATGGCTTAATAATAGTTATCAACATCGTATAAGTCATTGTTTTAGCAACGAATTGGCCAAGCGGGAGGGCGCCCGATGGGAAATTCCGTGCCTGCTGAGAATAAAGCCGTCAATCTCCGCATCGGGTGCGGAGAAGGCATCGGACTGCCGGTTCTTTTGCCGGTTGGATATTCGTCATTCCAATGACTTGTCCGGATTGAGCCGCGCAAGATTGCCGGTTCCCTCCGTGATCGGCGGGATCTCACCTGACATGATGTCTGATACTTGCGGCCCGACTGCTGCGGCTGTTCCTCGAGAAACTGGCGAATAGCCTTGAATTTGAGCTGCGGCGCTCCAACGGCTTTGACGGTGTAGTGGCTGCCTGTGATGATTTCCGGGTCAACGCCGCCGGGCGCCAGGTCCAGCGGATTCCTTTTCAACTCCGTGGACCGCTCACGCGGCAAACCTCACGGAGAACCACTTGTCGAAAAAGGCGAAGCCTGCCTTCGATGCGTTTGTTGTCGACGGCGATGGAGATGATGCGTTCTGGTCGAAAATCGGAGCGGCCTGGGCGCATGAAGACGGGAAGGGCTATAATGTCCAGCTCAATGCGTTCCCGGTCAGTGGGCGCATCGTCTTGCGCACGCCTAAGGTTAGAGAAGCAGCGCCCGAAGGCAAAGCGCGAGAACCCAAGAAATGAAAGCGATCGCCGGCACCTTGTGTGCCGGCGTTTTGTTTGCGCATCCGGCTGTGCCGGACCGGGCTCTAGGCTTCGCCCCGAGCCGCTTCGCGTCTCGGCCTGCGGTGACGATCCCTTGCGCGGTATGGCACCCCTCGCCGGGGGCAGTCGGTCCCGCGTCCCGCCTGCGGCGGCGCTATGCTGACGCTCCTGCGGCTGCCCTTTTAACCGGTCTCGGGGCTGGCGAACGGACCCGCTGCGCTTTGGTCCGTACGCCGCTTTTTCGCGTGGTTTGCTAAGGGGCGCTGCCCCTCGCTCGCGCAAGAGGCCGAGCCTCGCTGCGCTGCGGCCGCACCAAGACCTCTTGCGCTTGCTTACCCCCGCTCTTCGCCAGAGGGGCAGGGGTCATGGAGGACCATGACCCCTCAGAAAGATAGCGGGTTTCAGCGGACATCGGACATTCGCAGGCGCACAGCCCTTGGGCAGCTTGGGCTTTGGCGTAGTCGGCGCGTGCTAGAACGGTGCGCCGCAAGGTCCATGGGTCGCTGCGTTGAATAACCAAAATAAGGAGCGACGCCTATGAGCCTTCGTGGCGTGCTTGCCCTATGGGTCGGGCGGTTGAGAGTATTTCTCTCGATCAGCCTGAGCCGGTAAAGCAACAAGGGGCCGCTAGCACGGCCCCTTGCTTGTTGAATAACCGCTCTCGGAGCGATGGCCGCAATATGAGTCCATCGAGCGCCCGCGTCAACAGATGACCGCATACGGCCTTGATTCATTCCTGCAACAGTGAGCGGCAAAGAGGACGCAGTTCGTTAGACAGGTGCGCGGCGAATGCTAGTCTGTTTGCTAGATGCGGGGAGCGCATTTTTGGCACGGTATTTGGCACGCTGAATTACCAACGTCCAAAAACACCAGGAAATCTGCGGCACTCCGGCTTGTGCGTCTCAACTTAAAATCCTTCCAGTGCTGGTTCGAGTCCAGCCACGGGCACCAATAATTCAAACACTTACATCGCGATCATCATGCTTGCTGTATTCAAAAACTCGTGACACGCTTTTGGCACGCTCAAAGAAAGAAGAAGAATGACAGCGCGCCACACCATCCTCGGTGGCAAAGTTCACCTCTATAAGCGGCCAGATGCTCGTTTCTGGCAGTGCTCGACCACCGTCGGCGGCGTCCGCTTCCGCGACAGCACGAAGAAGGACGAACTATCGCAAGCCGAAGATGCGGCTGAGGAATGGTACTTAGAGCTGCGAAGCAAGTTTAAGCGCGGCGAGCTGGGCGAGCTGAAGCAGGTCAACAAAGAGAAAACCTTCAGGGAAGTCGCCGAGCTCTTTCTGCGTGAGTTTAAGGCCCTGACCGAGGGGCACCGTAGTCCCATATACGTCGGCGGGCATGAACGCAGGGTCAAAAAGCACCTGAACCCGTTCATGGGCGACAAGCCGATCTCGCAAATCACCTCCGGGCTCGTGCAGGAATACCGGGTTCATCGTGTCGAGCAGTGCAAGGCAGCCGGAGGCAAGGCACCGGCCCGCAACACGATCCACCAGGAGATTGTGGTCATTCGGCAAGTGTTGAAGACGGCGCTGCGGCACCAATGGATTGCCGGACTGCCGGACCTGTCGGAGCCTTACCGGTTGAACACCAAGGTATCGCACCGCGCCTGGTTCTCGCCCGAGGAGTACCGGGCGCTGTATACCGAGACCCAGGCGATGGCGAAAAAACCGCCCCATCGCCGCTACGCGCGGGAATACGCTCAGCTGCATGACTTCATCCTGTTCATGGCGAACACCGGCTTACGTCCCGATGAGGCGGCGCGCCTCGAATATCGGGACGTGAGCGTCGTGGATGACGACCGAAGCGGTGAAACCATTCTTGTGATCGAATGCCGCGGGAAGCGCGGCTACGGACCCTGCAAGAGCACCGCCAACGCGGTGCCGATCTTTCGGCGGTTGCAGAAACGCAACCAGCCTCAGCCGACAGATCGCATATTCCCTTCGCTGCAGCGGGACCTGTTCAACCGCATCCTGGAAAAGCTCAAGCTCAAGTACGACCGGGAGGGCAGGCCGAGGACGTTCTACAGCCTCCGGCACACCTACATCTCCTTCCGGCTGCTGGAAGGCGCCAACGTGCTGCAGATCGCCTGGAACTGCCGCACCAGCGTGGACATGATCGAGAAGTACTACGCCGCCCACATCAAGACGCGGCTCGATGCATCGGCGATCAACGTGCGCAGCGGGGCCACCACTGAGAGCGGCAAGCCTGGGGTGATCGCGGCCAACGACAACGCCGAGGAGGGGGAGGAGCTGGCTGCCTAGCAGCTGCCGACTTTATTTATCGTGCCTTGGGTTATCATCCTGGGCAGCATCACCGCAGAACTGATAGGAGATCGGTGATGAATGAATCCCAGCCCACCAGATTGGCCATGGCAGACGTTCATTCTGGACAGCATCTGGAGCCCGATGCCCTCAAGTTGGGCGTCGGCGCGGTGCTTGTGCTGTGCGCGGCGTTTGCTTGGCAGTCCATTGTCGCCTGGGCGGATGACCAGGAGCGGCGCTTCCACCGGCGGCAGCTTCGGGACGCCTACCGGCGGCGGCATGACTGGAAGAAGGCCGACCTTCCACACCTGAGAGCATTGGGCGTCAACTCTGCCGCCGAAAAGCGCATGCAGCGGCTTTCCGGCCGAGGCCGTCCGGTGGTCAAGCAGCCAAGGGCGCTTCACGAGGAAATCCTGGGCAAGCTGGGGACGATCAGCCCGCTTGTGAGTGGCGACGCCTCTCCGGGCGAGCGGCTGAAGGCGGTCAAACAGTGGCCCTGGTGGCCCCACCACGTTGAAGCCCTGTACCGGGGAGAGTATGCCCGTGCGAAAGCGCAAGGGCTCAGAGGTCCCTCGACCGAGGCCGAAGTCTACGTGGCCGAGGCGCTTGGGATATCTGCCGCCCAGGTGCACGCCATTTGCGGCGAAATACGGCGGATGCGGCGGGAGGACCCCGAGTCGGCGAACTTCCCGCCGATGAGGATGGCTGAATACCAAAGCTGGATGCACAGCCCCGGCGGGTTCATTGCGTCGGCGCTGAACTCGGATGCGGCAGAGGCCGGGTTGCCAAGCCCCGGTCCTTGATTCGGGGTAGTGCGGGGGCCGCCACTATTTGTCTTTGTGCATCAAAGGCCGGTTTTGGCCCGCACCTGGAGCTAAGTGCCTGTATTGTCCTGGAATGGTACTTCCTTCACCCGCTCCAACCCTTCCTGATCTTCTCATACTCCCATGCCGTACGGCGCCGTCGCCGTTCCTGGTCATCGCGGCCGCGCGCGCGATCGAAGTAACGAAGATTAAGGACTGCTGAATCTTATGCAGCCGATGCCGGCGACCGGCCGTTCGAACGCGCGATAACACGCCAAACGCCTGCAAATTAGCGACATTTCTTATCTTGGCTTGAGGTAATTTCGTATCGCATGCGTCGAAAAGTGAGAGTCAATTAACACTTAGATGTGAAGCTCCGCCCGCATTTCTCATTCGCCCCAGATGGGGCCACGCGACAGTACCGTCGGGATGGAGTACCTTTAGATGTCGTCGATTGTTACGTCTTTGTCCGCGACGCAAATTGCGGGCCTCACCACTACCGCGATCTCTTCCCTCACCAGCACAGACCTCCAAGCGCTCTCGACCACGCAGGTCGCGGCGCTCACCGCGACGCAGGTCAACGTCATCTCGACGACGAACCTGCAGGCGCTCTACGGCACGCAGGTCGCCGCGCTGTCATCGGCAACGATGCGCGCGCTGCTGACCGCCCAATTCGACGCCTTCACCACCACGCAAGTCTCGAGCCTCACCACCACGCAAATGAGCGTGCTGACGGCCGCCGAGATCGGCGCCTTCACCACAACCGAATTGCAGGGCCTGACCACCACGCAGGCCAATGCGCTGACGGCGACGCAGATCGGCAGTCTGACGACGACGGTGCTCAACAACCTGACGACGACACAGGTTGGCGCGCTCTCGACCACGCAGGTGCAGGGTCTGACGACGACCCAGCTCAACGGCATCTCGACGACCAACCTCGACGCGATCAACGTCGCGAGGCTCTCGACCGCGCAGATCGGCGGGTTGACGACGACCGCGGTCGGCAACCTCAGCACGACGCAGGTTTCGAACCTGACCTCGACGCAGATCGCGAAGCTCAGCGCCGCCCAGCTTGGTGCGCTGACCTCGACCGAACTGCGTGGCCTGACCACGACCCAGGCCGGCGCGCTGACCGCGACGCAGATCGGCGGCCTGACGACGACGACGCTCAACAATCTGTCGACGACGCAGGTTGGCGCGCTGTCGACGACGCAAGTCCAGGCTCTGACAACGGCGCAACTCAACGGCCTGTCGACGGCCAATCTCGATGCCGTCAATGTCGCCAAGCTCTCGACCGCCCAAGTGGGCGGTCTTTCTACAACCGCGATCGGCAACCTGACGACGACGCAGGTCTCGAATCTGACTTCGACGCAGGTCGCGAAGCTGAGCGCCGCACAGATCGGTTCGCTGACGTCGACCGAACTGCAGGGCCTGACCACCACCCAGGCGAACGCGCTGACGGCGACGCAGATTGCCGGCCTGACCACGACCGTCCTCAATAACCTGACGACCACGCAAGTCGGCGCCCTCAGCACCACGCAGGTGCAGGGTCTGACGACGACGCAGCTGAACGGCATCTCGACCGCAAACCTCGACGCCATCAATGTCGGCAATCTGTCGACGGCGCAGGTCGGCGGTCTGACCACGACGGCCATCACCAACCTGACGACGACGCAGGTGTCGAACCTGACCTCGACGCAGGTGGCGAAGCTGTCGGCCTCGCAGATCGGTGCGCTGACGTCGACCGAATTGCGCGGTCTGACGACCACGCAGGCGAATGCGCTGACGGCGACGCAGATCGCGGGCCTGACCACGACGGTCCTCAATAACCTGACGACCACGCAAGTCGGCGCGCTGTCGACGACCCAGGTCCAGGGTCTCACCACGGCGCAGCTCAACGGCCTGTCCACCGCCAACCTCGACGCGGTGAACGTTGCGAAGCTCTCGACCGCCCAAGTGGGCGGTTTGTCCACGACGGCGATCGGCAACCTCACCACGACGCAGGTCTCGAACCTGACCTCGACGCAGGTGGCGAAGCTGAGCGCCGCGCAACTCGGCGCGCTGACCTCGACTGAGCTGCAGGGCCTGACCACCACCCAGGCGGGCGCCCTGACGGCAACGCAGATTGCGGGCCTCACCACGACCGTCCTCAATAACCTGACGACCACGCAAGTCGGCGCGCTGTCGACCACGCAGGCGCAGGCTCTGACCTCGACCCAGCTCAACGGCATCTCGACGGCGAACCTCGACGCGATCAGTGTCGCGAAGCTCTCGACCGCGCAGGTCGGCGGCCTGACCACGACGACCATCGGCAACCTGACGACGACGCAGGTCTCGAACCTGACCTCGACGCAGGTGGCGAAGCTGTCCGCTTCGCAGATTGGCGCGCTGACCTCGACTGAGCTTCAGGGCCTGACCACCACGCAGGCGGGCGCGCTGACGGCAACGCAGATTGCGGGCCTCACCACGACCGTCCTCAATAACCTGACGACCACGCAAGTCGGCGCGCTCAGCACCACGCAGGTGCAGGGCCTGACGACCACGCAGCTCAATGGCCTGTCCACCGCCAACCTCGACGCGGTGAACGTCGCCAAGCTGTCGACCGCGCAGATCGGCGGTCTCTCGACCACCGCTATCACGAACCTGACGACGACGCAGGTCTCGAACCTGACGACGTCGCAGGTGGCGAAGTTGTCGGCTTCGCAGATCGGCGCGCTCACCTCGACCGAGCTGCACGGCCTGACCACGACCCAGGCGAATGCGCTGACGGCGACGCAGATCGCCGGCCTGACCACGACCGTCCTCAACAACCTGACCACAACGCAAGTCGGTGCGCTCAGCACCGCGCAGGTGCAGGGGCTGACGACGACCCAGCTCAACGGCATCTCGACGGCGAACCTTGACGCCATCAGTGTCGCCAAGCTGTCGACGGCACAGATCGGTGGTCTGACCACGACGTCGATCGGCAACCTGTCGACCACGCAGGTCTCGAACCTGACCTCGACGCAGGTGGCGAAGCTAACCGCCACCCAGATCGGCGCGCTGACCTCGACCGAATTGCAGGGCCTGACCACCACGCAGGCCAATGCGTTGACGGCGACGCAGATCGGCGGTCTGACCACGACCGTCCTCAACAACCTGACGACCACGCAGGTCGGCGCGCTCAGCACCACGCAGGTGCAAGGGCTGACGACGACGCAGCTGAACGGCATCTCGACCGCGAACCTCGACGCGATCAGTGTCGCCAAGCTATCGACGGCGCAGGTCGGCGGTTTGACCACGACGGCCATCGGCAACCTGACCACGACGCAGGTCTCGAACCTGACGACGTCGCAGGTGGCGAAGCTGTCGGCTTCGCAGATCGGCGCGCTCACCTCGACCGAATTGCAGGGTCTGACGACGACGCAAGCGGGCGCCCTGACGGCGACGCAGATCGGTGGTCTGACCACGACCGTCCTCAATAACCTGACGACGACCCAGGTCGGCGCGCTCAGCACCACGCAGGTGCAAGGGCTGACGACCACGCAGCTGAACGGGATTTCGACGGCGAACCTTGACGCCATCAACGTCGCGAAGCTGTCGACGGCTCAGATCGGTGGTCTGACCACGACGTCGATCGGCAACCTGTCCACCACGCAGGTCTCGAACCTGACCTCGACGCAGGTGGCGAAGCTGAGCGCGTCGCAGATCGGCGCGCTCACCTCGACCGAGCTGCATGGGCTTACGACGACGCAGGCCAATGCGCTGACGGCGACGCAGATCGCTGGCCTGACGACGACGGTGCTCAACAACCTGACGACCACGCAGATCGGGGCTCTCAGCACCACCCAGGTGCAGGGCCTGACCACGACGCAGCTCAACGGCATCTCGACGACGAGCCTTGACGCCATCAGCGTCGCCAAGCTGTCGACCGCGCAGGTCGCTGGCCTCAGCACTACCTCGATCAGCAACCTGTCCACGACGCAGGTGTCGAACCTGACCTCGACTCAGGTTGCCAAGCTGAGCGCGGCGCAGATCGGTGCTCTCACGACCACTGAGCTGCAGGGTCTGACGACGACGCAGAACGCTGCGCTCACGGCGACGCAGATCGGCTCGCTGACCACGACGGTGCTCAACAACCTGTCCGCGGTCCAGCTTGCGGGCCTGACGTCGACGCAGGCGCAGGGTCTGAGCACGACCCAGCTCAACGGCCTCTCGGCGTCCAACATCGCCACGCTTGATCCCACCAAGCTGTCGGCGACGCAGGTCGGTGGCCTCAGCACCACCTCGATCACCAACCTGACCACGAATCAGGTCGCGGCCCTGAACGCTACCCAGGTCGCCAAGCTGACCGCGGCGCAGATCGGTGCCTTGACCTCGACCGAGCTCCAGGGCCTGACCACCACCCAGGCGAATGCGCTGACGGCGACACAGATCGGCGGCCTGACCACGACCGTGCTCAACAACCTGACCACAACGCAGGTCGGTGCCCTCAGCACGACGCAGGTGCAGGGCCTGACGACCACGCAGCTCAACGGTCTGTCCACCGCCAATCTCGACGCGGTGAGCGTTGCCAAGCTCTCGACCGCGCAGATCGGTGGCCTTTCGACCAGCGCCATCACCAACCTGACGACGACGCAGGTCTCGAACCTGACCTCGACGCAGGTGGCGAAGCTCTCCGCCTCGCAGATCGGCGCGCTGACCTCGACCGAGCTGCATGGGCTGACCACCACGCAGGCGAATGCGCTGACGGCGACGCAGATCGCCGGCCTGACGACGACCGTGCTCAACAACCTGACGACGACGCAGGTGGGGGCGCTGTCGACGACGCAGGTGCAGGGTCTGACGACGACCCAGCTCAACGGCATCTCGACGGCGAACCTCGATGCGCTCGATATCACGAAGTTCACGACCCAACAGCTCGCCGGCTTGACGTCGACCTCGTTCGGCAACCTGACGACGACGCAGGTCAGCGGCATCACCTCGACGCAGATCTCGCGCCTGACGGCGACGCAGATCGGCGCGCTGACGACAACCGAGTTGCAGGGCCTGACCACGACCCAGGCGAATGCGCTCACGGCGACCCAGCTTGGTTCGCTGACGACGACCGTGCTCAATAATCTGACCACGACGCAGGTCGGCGCCCTCAGCACCACGCAGGTGCAGGGCCTGACGACCACGCAGCTCAATGGCCTGTCCACCGCCAATCTCGACGCGGTGAACGTCGGCAAGCTCTCGACGGCGCAGATTGGTGGCCTCTCGACCACCGCCATCACCAACCTGACGACGACGCAGGTCTCGAACCTGACCTCGACGCAGGTCGCGAAGCTGAGCGCGTCGCAGATCGGCGCGCTGACCTCGACCGAGTTGCATGGCCTGACGACCACGCAGGCCAATGCGCTGACGGCGACGCAGATCGCCGGCTTGACGACGACCGTGCTCAATAACCTGACAACCACGCAGGTGGGGGCGCTGTCGACGACGCAAGTGCAGGGCCTGACGACGACCCAGCTCAACGGCATCTCGACGACCAACCTCGATGCCATCAGTGTTGCCAAGCTCTCGACCGCGCAGATCGGTGGCCTGACGACGACGGCGGTCAGCAATCTGACGACGACGCAGGTCTCGAACCTGACCTCGACCCAGGTCGCGAAGCTGAGCGCTTCGCAGATCGGCGCGCTCACCTCGACTGAATTGCAGGGTCTGACGACCACGCAGGCGAATGCGCTGACGGCGACGCAGATCGCGGGCCTGAGCACGACCGTGCTCAATAACCTGACGACCACGCAGGTTGGCGCGCTGTCGACCACGCAGGTGCAGGGTCTGACCACGACGCAGCTCAATGGCCTGTCCACCGCCAACCTCGATGCGGTGAGCGTTGCCAAGCTGTCGACGGCGCAGATCGGCGGCCTGACGACGACCGCCATCGGCAACCTGACGACGACCCAGGTCTCCAACCTGACCTCGACGCAGGTGGCGAAGCTCTCCGCCTCGCAGATCGGCGCTCTGACCTCGACCGAGCTGCAGGGTCTCACCACTACGCAGGCGGGCGCGCTGACGGCGACACAGATCGGTGGCCTGACCACGACCGTGCTCAACAACCTGAGCACGACACAGGTCGGTGCGCTGTCGACGACGCAGGTGCAGGGGCTGACGACGACGCAGCTGAACGGCATCTCGACCGCGAACCTCGACGCGATCAGCGTCGCGAAGCTCTCGACCGCGCAGGTGGGTGGCCTCTCGACCACCGCGATTACCAATCTGACGACGACGCAGGTCTCGAACCTGACCTCGACCCAGGTGGCGAAACTGAGCGCGTCGCAGATCGGCGCGCTGACGTCGACCGAATTGCGGGGTCTGACAACCACGCAAGCGGATGCGTTGACCGCCACGCAGATCGCTGGCCTGACCACGACCGTGCTCAATAACCTGACAACCACGCAGGTTGGGGCGCTGTCGACCACGCAGGTGCAGGGCCTGACGACGACGCAGCTCAACGGCATCGCGACGGCGAACCTCGACGCCATCAGCGTCGCGAAGCTGTCGACCGCGCAGATCGGCGGTCTGACCACGACAGCCATCGGCAACCTGACGACGACGCAGGTTTCCAACCTGACCTCGACGCAGGTGGCGAAGCTGAGCGCGGCGCAGATCGGCGCACTGACCTCGACCGAACTCCAGGGTCTCACCACGACCCAGGCGAATGCTCTGACGGCGACGCAGATCGCGGGCTTGAGCACGACCGTGCTCAACAACCTGACCACGACGCAGGTTGGCGCGCTGTCGACGACGCAGGTGCAGGGCCTGACGACGACGCAGCTCAACGGCATCTCGACGGCGAACCTTGACGCCATCAGCGTGGCGAAGCTGTCGACCGCCCAGGTGGGTGGCCTCTCGACCACCGCCATCACCAACCTGACGACGACGCAGGTCTCGAACCTGACCTCGACGCAGGTGGCGAAGCTGAGCGCGTCGCAGATCGGTGCGCTGACGTCGACCGAATTGCGCGGTCTGACAACCACGCAAGCGGATGCGCTGACCTCGGCGCAGATCGCCGGCCTGACGACCACGGTGTTGAACAACTTCAGCACGACGCAAGTCGGTGCTCTCAGCACCACGCAGGTCCAGGGTCTGACGACGACGCAGCTCAACGGCATCTCGACGGCGAACCTCGACGCCATCAGTGTCGCCAAGCTCTCGACTGCCCAGATCGGCGGTCTGACCACGACGGCCATCGGCAACCTGACGACGACGCAGGTCTCCAACCTGACCTCGACGCAGGTGGCGAAGCTGTCGGCATCGCAGATCGGTGCGCTGACCTCGACCGAGTTGCAGGGCCTGACCACGACGCAGGCAGGTGCCCTGACGGCCTCGCAGATCGGCGGCCTGACCACGACGGTGCTCAACAACCTGACCACCACGCAGGTTGGCGCGCTGACGACGACGCAGGTGCAGGGCCTCACGACCACGCAGCTCAACGGTCTGTCGACCACCAACC
Source organism: Pseudolabrys taiwanensis (assembly GCF_003367395.1). Taxonomy (NCBI): domain Bacteria; kingdom Pseudomonadati; phylum Pseudomonadota; class Alphaproteobacteria; order Hyphomicrobiales; family Xanthobacteraceae; genus Pseudolabrys; species Pseudolabrys taiwanensis. The sequence goes on from NZ_CP031417.1 coordinate 615,261, forward strand.
TCGACGCGGTGAGCATCGGCAAGTTGTCGACCGCTCAGATCGGCGGCCTGACCACGACGGCGATCGGCAACCTGACGACGACGCAGGTCTCGAGCCTGACGTCGACGCAGGTGGCGAAGCTGGCCGCGACGCAGATCGGCGCCCTGACCTCGACCGAGCTGCAGGGTCTGACCACGACCCAGGCCAACGCGCTGACCTCGGCGCAGATCGGCGGCCTGACCACGACGGTGCTGAACAACCTGAGCACGACGCAGGTCGGTGCGCTCTCGACGACGCAGGTGCAGGGTCTCACGACCACGCAGCTCAACGGTCTGTCGACCACCAACCTCGACGCGGTGAGCATTGGCAAGCTGTCGACGGCGCAGATCGGCGGTCTGTCGACCACGGCGATCGGCAACCTGACGACCACGCAGGTCTCCGCGCTGACGTCGACGCAGGTGTCGAGCCTGTCGGCCAGCCAGATCGGCGCCCTGACCACGACCGAGCTGCAAGGTCTGACCACGACGCAGGCGAATGCCTTGACGGCGGCGCAGGTCGGCGGCCTGACGACGACGGTGCTCAACAACCTGACCACGACCCAGGTTGGCGCGCTGTCGACGACGCAGGCGCAGGCGCTGACCTCGACCCAGCTCAACGGGTTGTCGGCGGCCAACCTGAAGGCGATCGACATCGTCGACCTCAAGACCGCCCAAATCTCGGGTCTGAGCACGACCTCGATCGGCACCCTGACCACCACGCAGGTCGGCAACCTGGCTGGTACCCAGGTCGCCGCACTCACGGTGAACCAGGTGAACGCGCTGACGACGACCGAACTCGGCGCGCTCAATACAACGCAGGCTGGGGCACTGACGGCCGCCCAGGTCGCCGGCATGACGACGACCAACTTCAAGTCTTTGTCGAGCACCACCGGCATCAAGTCTCTGAGCACGGCGGCGATCGCGGGCCTCACGACTCAGCAGATCAATTCCTTGACCACGACTCAGGGGAACGCGTTTACAAGTGCCCAGATCGCGGTCATGTCGGCCGAACAGGCGAGCGCGCTCGTGGCGCTCGTGGCCTGATCGGCCATACCGCCGGGCGGCCCTGGGGTAACCCAGGGCCCGGCCGGCGGCGGCTAACGGATACAGTAAGGCGTACCGTACTGCGTTTTGTTGCGTAACCGAGGCGGCTCCGGGCTGGGGCCGACCGGCGCGTATTGCATCATCAACGCCTATAGGACGCCACCATGACCGAGCCGCTCGGACTGACTGCCGCTACCGATTTCTACAATGACGCCGTCAAGCGCGCCGCATCGCGCCAAATGCCGGTGGTCGATCTTTTCGGTGCGGCCGTCGCACTGTCCGAGGCCGGACAGCCGCAGGCGACTGTCGACCTCTACCGGACTTGGATTGCCTATAACGGCGACGACGCGCTCCTGTACGCCGTCTACTTCAACTACGGCGCTTCGCTGATGGCGGTTCGCGACAATGTCGGCGCCATCAACGCGCTGCGCGAATGCCTGCGCATCAAGCCGGATTTCGGCCCCGCCCACATCAACCTCGGCCGCGCGCTGGAAGACAGCGGGCAGAGCGGCACCGCCGTCGCACAGTGGCTGACGCTGGTGAATAACCTGGCCGCCATTAACGGCGAGTCGGTGTCGCACAAGACCACAGCGTTGCAGCAGATCGGCCGGGTGCTCGAGGGCGCCAACAACGACGCCGCCGCCGAGGATGCGCTTAAGCAGAGCCTCGACATCAACGTCAACCAAACGGAAGTGATGCAGCACTGGATCTCGCTGCGTCAGCGCCAGTGCAAGTGGCCGGCGATCGAGCCGTGGGAACGGGCGACCCGCAAGGACATGCACAACGGCATCTCGTCGCTGTCGCTGGCGTGTCTGGCCGACGAGCCGGTGTTCCAGCTCGCCAAGGCCTATGCCTACGCCAAGAAGGCGATCGGCATGCCGAAGACCGTCGCGCGGCCGCAGGGCGCGCGCCACGACAAGCTGCGTATCGGATACATTTCGTCCGATCTGCGCGAGCACGCCGTGGGCTTCGCCATGACCGACGTCATGGAGTTGCACGACAAGGACAAGTTCGAGATCTACGCCTACTACTGCGGCATCAACCGTGCCGATGCGACGCAGGCGCGCATCAAGAACGCGGTCACGCAGTGGACCGACATCAACGGCATGACCGAGGATCAGGCGGCCGAGAAGATCGCTGCTGACGGCGTCGATATCATCATCGACCTCAACGGCTATACGAAGGATGCGCGCACCAAGGTGTTCGCGCGCCGTCCGGCGCCGATCGCGGTGAACTGGTTCGGCTTCCCCGGCACGATGGGGACGCCCTATCACCACTACATCATCGCCGACGAGACCATCATCCCGGAGAGCCACGAGCTCTATTATTCGGAGAAGGTGCTGCGGCTGCCGTGCTATCAGCCGAACGACCGCAAGCGCACCGTCTCGGCCAACCGCCCGACGCGCATGCAGGTCGGCCTGCCGGAAGACGCCTTCGTCTTCTGCTCGTTCAACGGCACGCAGAAGACCACGCCGCGCGTGTTCCAGCGCTGGATGGCGGTGCTGCGCCAGGTGCCGAACAGCGTGCTGTGGCTGCTGACCGGCACCGCGGACGCCAATGAGCGGCTGCGCCGCGCGGCGGCGGAGCAGGGCGTCGCGCCCGACCGCATCATCTTCGCCGACAAGATGGCGAACCCCGACCATCTCGCGCGCTATCCGCTCGCCGACCTGTTCCTCGACTCGATGCCGTATGGCGCGCACACCACTGCGGCGGACTCGCTGTGGATGAACGTGCCGATCGTGACTTGGCCCGGCCGCAGCTTCGCCGCGCGCGTCTGCGCCAGCCTCGTGCGCGCCGCCGGTGTGCCCGAACTCGCCTGCGGCTCGGCCGACGAATACGTCGCGCTGGCGGTCGAACTCGCGCGCAATCCGGAGCGTCTCGCGGCGATCAAGGCCAAGCTCGCGGCCGGCCGCGACACCTGCACCCTGTTCAACACGCCGGCGCTCGTGCGCGGCCTGGAAGAGCTCTATCAGCAGATGTGGAGCGACTATAAGGGCGGCAACCTGCCGGTGCCGGACCTGCGCAATCTCGACGTCTATCACGAGATCGGCCTCGGTCTCGATATCGAGAGCGCCGAGATGCTGAGCGACGAGGCCTTCCTCGCGCTCTATCAGGAGAAGCTGGCCGAATGGCACAGCGCCTATCCCATTCCGTTCGACGAGCGCCTGTGGCGCGAGGCGAGGCAGGAAAACGCTAAGCGTACGGGCCCCCGGGCCGTTGCGTGAGGCAAACCGCGTTCAAGGCGTGCGTTCGTCACCGCAACAATTCCCAGAGGGTTTCCTATGACTTTCACTTCTGATCCGCTCGCCGCGCTGCTGCAGCCGGAGCGTCTCACCGCCGTGGTCGACATCGGCGCCAATCCGATCGACACCGATCCGCCGTACAAGCGGATGCTGGCGAACCGGCTCTGCACGCTGGTCGGCTTCGAGCCGCAGGCCGAGGGCTTGGCCGCGCTCAACACGCGCAAGAGCGACCTCGAAACCTATCTGCCTTACGCCGTCGGCGACGGCACGCCGGGCACGCTCAAGATCTGCCAGGCGCCGGGCATGACCAGCCTGCACACGCCCAATCCGCGCGTGCTCAACTGCTTCCCGGGTTTCGCGCAGTTCGGCCGCGTGGTGAAGGAGATCCCGGTCGAGACGCGCACGCTGGACAGCATCAGCGAGATCCCCAACCTCGACTTCCTCAAGATCGACGTGCAGGGCAGCGAACTGGCGATCTTCCGCCACGGCAGCGCGCGGCTGATCAACGCCATCGCCATTCAGACCGAAATCTCGTTCGTGCCGCTCTATCTCAACGAGCCGGTGTTCGGTCAGATCGACACGGCCTTGCGGGCGCTCGGCTTCATCCCGCACATGTTCGACAAGATCAACAAGCGCATGATCCTGCCGATCCATTACGCCGACAACATCTTCGCGGCGATGAACCAGCTGCTCGAGGCCGACATCGTCTACGTGCGGGATTTCACGCAGCCGGAGAAGATGTCGCTCGAACAGCTCAAGCATCTCGCGATGGTGGCGCACCACTGCTACGCGTCGTACGATCTCGCGGCGAATTGCATCCACAATCTCGTTGGGCGCAACGCGCTGCCGGCCGACGCGGTGGGGCGTTATCTCGAGATTCTGCGGGCGTCCGCGGCCGCCGCGGCGGCGTAGAACGCTCCGCTTCACCCTTCCCTCCAGGGGAGGGTGAAGCGCGCAAGCGGCGAGGGCGCTTGATTGACGCGCCTTACCCCGTCAGGTCCTCGCGCATGATCTCCAGCTCCAACCACTGTTCCTCGGCGGCAGCGATCTTCTGCTGCAACTCGCCGAGCACGGCGGTGATCTTCTCGAAGCCGGGGCGATCGCGCGTGTAGAGGCTCGGATCGTCGAGCTTTGACTGCAGCTTCGCCGCTTCGGCCTGCCAGGCGGCGATGCTCTTCGGCAGCGTCTCCAGCGCGTGCTTGTCCTTGAACGACATGCGCTTCTTGGCGGCGGCTGGTTCTGACGCCGCGCCTTCTTTCCCAGCCTTGAGCGCTTCCGTCTTCGGTGCCTCGCGCGCGAGATCGGCGCCGCGTTGCGTCAGCATGTCGGAATAGCCGCCGGCATATTCGATCCAGCGCCCATCGCCTTCCGGCACGACGACGGCACTCACCAGGCGGTCGAGGAAGTCGCGGTCGTGGCTGATCAAGAGCACCGTGCCGGGATAATCGGCGAGCATGTCCTCGAGCACGTCCAGCGTTTCCATGTCGAGATCGTTGGTCGGCTCGTCGAGCACCAAGAGGTTCGACGGCTTCGCCAAAGCCTGTGCCAGCATCAGCCGGCCGCGCTCGCCGCCCGAGAGTTTGCCGAGCGGCGTGCGCGCCTGTTCGGCGGCGAACAGGAAGTCCTTCATGTAGGAGACGACATGTTTGCCGGCGCCGTTGACCATGACGGTGTCGCCGTGGCCGCCGGTCAGCGCATCGCGCACGGTGGTTTCGGGATTGAGACTGTCGCGGTGCTGATCGAGGGTCGCCACCGCGAGATTGGCGCCGAGCCGCACCGTGCCGGTGTCGGGTTCGAGCGCGCCGGTCAGCATGCTGATCAACGTCGTCTTGCCGCTGCCGTTCGGGCCGACGATGCCGATACGGTCGCCGCGCTGGACGCGAATGGAGAAGTCGGAGACGACGGCGCGATCGCCATAGATCTTGCCGATGCCCTTGGCCTCGATCACCAGCACGCCGGATTGTTCGGCTGAACTTGCGGTGATGGTGGCGGCGCCGGTGACGCCGCGATAGGTGCGGCGCTGCTCGCGCAAGCTTGCAAGTTCGCCGACGCGGCGCATGTTGCGCTTGCGCCGGGCGGTGACGCCGTAGCGCATCCAGTGCTCTTCGGCGACGATCTTGCGGTCGAGCTTGTGCTGCTCGCGCTCCTCTTCGGCGAGCAGCTGATCGCGCCATTCCTCGAAATGGGCAAAGCCGCGTTCGATGCGCCGCGTCGTGCCGCGGTCGAGCCAGACGGTCGAGCGGGTGAGGTTGGAGAGAAAGCGCCGGTCGTGGCTGATGATGACAAGGGCGGTGCGGCGGCTTGCGAGGTCGCGCTCGAGCCATTCGATCGTCGTCAGGTCGAGATGGTTGGTCGGCTCGTCGAGCAGCAGGATGTCGGGATCGGGCGCGAGCACGCGGGCGAGCGAGGCGCGTCGCGCTTCGCCGCCGGACAGGTGCGCCGGATCTTCCTGGCCGGTGAGGCCGAGCTGCTCGAGCAGGTAGCGCGCGATGTAAGCATCGTCGGTCGGCTTCAGGCCGGCCTCGACATAAGCGAGCGTGGTCTCGTAGCCGGAGAAGTCCGCCTCCTGCGGCAGATAGCGGACGAGCGCGCCCGGCTGCACGAACACCGAGCCACGGTCGGGCTCGAGGAGCCTGGCCGCCATGCGCAGCAAGGTCGACTTGCCCGAGCCGTTGCGCCCAACCAGCGACACGCGCTCGCCGGTCGAGACCGACAACTCCGCCCCCGTCAGCAGCGGCGTGCCGCCGAAGGTCAGTGCGATGTCCTTGAGCTGAAGAAGAGGGGGAGCCATGTCGCCTCGTTGTTGCGCCGCCGCGTGGAGGCGCACCGGTACAGGTGGTGTGCCTCCACGTCAAAGTTTGGCGGCGGGCACGCGCATGGTCCGTCGCCGTTTACAAGCTGCTGTCATTCCGGACGCCGTCTACGGGGCCGCGCGGCCCCGTAGACGGCGATCCGGAATCCAGAAAATCGAGCAGAGCATATTGCTGGATTCCGGGTTCGCTCGCGTTCCGCGAGCGCCCCGGAATGACCTTTAACAACCGCTCAGTCGTTGTAGTTGTCGTGCACGTCGGCCGTCCCGCGCCGCCAATAGCCCGAGGCCCGTGTCCATTGCGGGCGGGCGCCGCATTCGGCGAGGAGCTGGGTCCGCAGCGCCTTGGCGGCGCTGCTCTCACAGGCGACCCAGGCGTAATAGTCGCCCTTCGGCAACGGGCTGGCGCGCAACGCCTGCGACAACAAGGCGGCATCGCCCGCCGGTGCACCCTTGCGATGCACCCAACGGATGTCGGCATCGGCCTTGGTGGTGAGGGCGATTTCGTCGGCGGCGGAATCGACCTCGATGAGAACGACGGCCTTGGCCCCGGCCGGCAGTTCCTCCAGCCGCCGCGCGATGGCGGGCAGGGCGGTGTCGTCGCCGACGAGCAGGTGCCAGTCGTAATCGACCGGGATGACGAAGGAGCCGCGCGGCCCGCCGACGGTCAGCGTCTGGCCGGGTTTGGCCTGCTCGGCCCATTGGGTGGCGGGGCCTGCGTCATGCAGGGCGAAGTCGATGATCAGCGTGCCGGCCACCGGATCGTACCGGCGCGGCGTGTAATTCCGTCCCGCCATCTGTGGTTCGGCGCCGGCCTCGGCGCCCGGAACCGGGAAGAACAGTTTGACGTGGTCGTCGAACCCCAGGCTGGTGAAACCGGCGAGATCGGGGCCGCCGACGGTCACGCGGACCATGCTGGGGGTCAATTTCTCGACCGCCTGGACCGTCAGTTCGCGACGGCGCGCTTCATGACGGACACGGGAGGGTAGGCGCGGATCGGCGGCTCCGGCCGTCGGCGCAGCGGAAGAAGTCATGGAAACGGAGCTCCTGGCTGGAAAATCGACGAGGCATCGCGCCGCGCCTCGCCCCCGTGGCGCCCGGCCGATACCGTTAATATGTGGATGGCCAATCGCCGGGCCAAGCCGATCCGGTGGCCTAATCCCTCCGAACCTGCTGTTTCGGGGGACCAAAGGCCGCAACCGGGCTTTGTAATCGCCCTTGCATTACAGCGCTCTATAATGCATGACAGCGCCGCGGCGGGCCATGTATGGTCCGCCGCATCCGCTTCCGGAGGAGCGTAGCTCAATTGGTAGAGCACCGGTCTCCAAAACCGGGGGTTGGGGGTTCGAGACCCTCCGCTCCTGCCAGGCGGTGACCCGGCAGTTTCGGTAGCGGTTTTAAGCCCCGGGCAAAGTCCCGCGGCGATGACTAGATTGGGTCTGCGTTTCGATAACTGGGTATGGAATCAGGGCTTCACTGAATGGCGACGTCTCCCTTCAAGTTTCTGCAGGAGGTGCGCGAGGAAACGCGCAAAGTGACGTGGCCTTCGCGCAAGGAGACCATGATCACGACCGCCATGGTGTTCGTGATGGTGGCCGTTGCGTCGGTGTTCTTCCTGGTGGCCGATCAAATCCTCCGCCTTGCCGTGACCTTCGTGCTCGGCATCGGCAGCTAAGGCTTTAAGCGATGACCGACACTGCTGCGATCTCGACCCGCCCCAAGCGCTGGTACATCGTCCACGCTTATTCGAATTTCGAGAAGAAGGTCGCCGAATCGATCCGCGAGCAGGCCAAGCAGCGGGGCCTCGAGGATCATTTCGAGCAGGTGCTGGTGCCGACCGAGACCGTCACCGAAGTGCGCCGCGGCCGCAAGGTCAATGCCGAGCGCAAGTTCTTCCCGGGCTACGTGCTGGTGAAGATGGATCTGACCGACGAGGTCTTCCATCTCATCAAGAACACCCCGAAGGTCACCGGCTTCCTCGGCGCCGACAACAAGCCGATGCCGATTTCGGAAGCCGAAGCCAACCGCCTGCTGCAGCAGGTGCAGGAAGGCATCGAGCGGCCGAAGCCGTCGGTGTCGTTCGAGGTCGGCGAGAACGTGCGCGTGTCGGACGGTCCGTTCGCCTCGTTCAACGGCGTGGTGGAAGAAGTCGACGAAGCGCGCTCGCGCGTGAAGGTGGCCGTGTCCATCTTCGGCCGCGCGACGCCGGTCGAATTGGAATTCGGTCAGGTCGAGAAGATCTGATCGTTTCGCGAGGCGGTTGGGATGTGCCCGGCCGCGACAATCCAGAACGTGGGAGGTGAGGCGGTCGCCAACCGTCGAAATCCGCACCACTAACGGAGTGAGAGATGGCAAAGAAAGTAACTGGATTCCTCAAATTGCAGGTGCCGGCCGGCGCCGCTAACCCGTCGCCGCCGATCGGTCCGGCGCTGGGTCAGCGCGGCCTGAACATCATGGAGTTTTGCAAGGCGTTCAACGCGCAGACCCAGAAGATGGAAAAGAACATGCCGATCCCGGTGGTCATCACCACCTATCAGGATCGCTCGTTCACCTTCGAACTGAAGACCCCGCCGGTGTCGTACTTCCTCAAGAAGGCGGCGCAGATCGAGTCCGGCTCGAAGACGCCGGGCATCACGGGCGCCGGTTCCGTCACCAAGGCTCAGATCAAAGAGATCGCCGAGCAGAAGATGAAGGACCTCAACGCCAACGATATCGATGCGGCGATGAAGATGATCGAAGGTTCGGCCCGTTCGATGGGCCTGGCGGTGAAGGAGTAAGCGGTCATGGCAATCGCAAAACGAGTGAAGGCCGCCCGCGAAGGCATCGATCGCGAAAAGACCTATTCGATCGACGAAGCCGTGAAGCTGGTGAAGGCGCGCGCCAAGGCGAAGTTCGATGAAACCATCGAGATCGCCATGAACCTCGGCGTCGATCCCAAGCATGCGGACCAGATGGTGCGCGGCGTGTGCAACCTGCCGAACGGCTCGGGCCGCGCGGTGCGCGTCGGCGTGTTCGCCCGCGGCGCCAAGGCCGATGAGGCCAAGGCGGCGGGCGCCGATGTCGTCGGCGCGGAAGATCTCTTCGAGATCGTCAACGGCGGCAAGATCGACTTCGACCGCTGCATCGCCACCCCGGACATGATGCCGCTGGTCGGCCGTCTCGGTAAGGTGCTCGGCCCGCGCGGCATGATGCCGAACCCGAAGGTCGGCACCGTGACCATGGACGTCGCCGGCGCGGTGAAGGCGGCCAAGGGCGGCGCGGTCGAGTTCCGCGTCGAGAAGGCCGGCATCGTGCAGGCCGGCGTCGGCAAGGCCTCGTTCGCCGAGGACAAGCTGGTCGAGAACATCAAGGCGTTCGCCGATGCGGTGCAGAAGGCGAAGCCCGCCGGCGCCAAGGGCACCTACATCAACCGGGTCGCGATCTCCTCGACCATGGGCCCGGGCGTGAAGGTGGAGCCGAACTCGCTGTTCGGTACCGCGCAGTAAGCACGCAGGCGCTAAACCATTGAAGGGCCGGGCCGAAAGCCCGGCCTTTTTCGTTTCGGGTGCGACGCGGCGCGTTCTGAATTTCTGAAATTGTTCTGAAATCAAACGTTTAGTGAGGATCGTCGCAGCAGCGGCCCTTCTCCTCGTCCGCTTGTCCGTGGCACAAATGCGGTGCCAGGGTAATTTAACGCGGCCGTTCACGGTCGCCGCGTGGATGACCGCGCCCCTGGCCGAGGGCGTTTGGGGTGGCGGGGGCCGGGCAAGGGCTGGTGAAGTTGTTTGCGTGCGGCGTCGCGGCGCGACGGCTGCGCGTTGCGCTTTTGGCCGGCACGGCGCTGACGCTCCTCGCATCTCCGGTCGCGGCACAGACTGCGCAGACCTGGAACGGCAATAGCAGCACCGATTGGTTCACCGGCACGAATTGGGACAGCACCACCGTTCCGGCGACCGGCGACAGCGCGACGCTTGATACTGTCACGCCCAATCCGACCGTCGTCGACGGCACTGCAGGCGGCTATTCCCCGGTCGACCTCAGTGGCTTGAATGTCGGCTTTATCGGCACCGGCAGTCTGGCCATCAAGAACGGCGCCAGCGTCACCATCTCCAACAACAATTTCGTCATTGGCGGCGATCTCTCGGGTGTGGCTACGAGCGCTAACGGCACCGTCGTCCTCGACGCCTCCAGCTTGAGTGTCACCGGCACGCCGGCGACCAGCGGCACGATCTTTGTCGGCGCCAGCGGCACCGGCTCCTTCACCGTACAGAACGGCGCGACGGTCAGCACGGTCGACAGCTATGTCGGCCATTTGCTGGGCACAACCGGCACCGTGACGGTGACCGGCGCCGGCACGACCTGGACCAATAGCGATGGCGGGGGCAACGGCCAGAACATCGTCGGTAACGAGGGCAACGGCACATTCAACGTTCTCAACGGGGCGATGGTCACCGTCGAGGCCGGCACGATCGTCGGTGCGTCGCCAACGGGCACCGGCACAATCAACATCTCGGGTATTGGTTCGACCTGGACGGCGTCGAACATCACGTTGCTCGGCGGCAATACACTGTCGGACGGCGGACACGGCACGATCAATGTGTCCGATGGCGGCAGCTACGTGGCGCATAACCAGGTCGTGATCGGGTTCAAGGACGGCGGCACCGGCCAGTTCAACGTCACGAGCGGGGCCACCGTGACGGTCGATAATAATGCGATCGTCAATCTCGGACTTTTTCCGGGCGCTACGGGTACGCTGACCATCAGCGGCGCAGGCTCGCTCTGGGACGCCAGTGCTGCCGGCGACATGTATGTTGGCGGAAACCCTGGTGGTTTCGCTCCCGCCGGCGGCACGGGTATCGTGAACGTGCTCGACGGCGGTGCGTTGAACATGCAAGGCGCGATCTATCTTGGTCGCGGCTCTTCGGGCGGCAACGGTACTTTGAACGTCAGCGGCGTTGGATCGAGCGTGTCTCTTACGACCGCCAGCGATTCGCTCTTCATCGGCTACACCGGCATCGGTGCGCTCAACATCAGCGGCGGCGCGCAGGTTACGAACGACGGCTATGCTTATGTCGGCTACGCGCAAGGATCACTTGGCACCGTGACCATCGACGGCGCTGGCTCGACGTGGACGTCGAACGGCCCCGTTACTGTCATCGGCGGTAACGATTTCACCGGGCCTGGAGGCACGGGTGTTGTCACGGTTCGCAACGGCGGCACCTTCAACACCAACGATGCGGCGCTGGGTCTCGACACCACCGAATTGGCTGCCGGCACGGTGAATGTGACGGGCGTGGGTTCGACCTGGAATGCCGCCAACATTTATGTCGGCTATTCCGGCACGGGCGCGGTCAACGTCGCCGACGGCGGCGTCGTCAATGCGTCCGGTTCAATGTCCATTGGCGAGTGTGCTTGCTCTTCCGGTACGGCGAGCGTCAGCGGCGGTTCGAAGCTCAACGTCGGTAGCGATCTGTACGTTGGCAATTTCGGCAACGGCACCATGATCGTGAGCGGGCAGGGCTCGAACGTCAGTGTTGGCGGCGGATTGTTCGTGGGCCTCGCCGCCACCGGGGCGCTGACGGTGCAGGACGGCGCTTCGGTGACCGCCGGTGACGCCATTCTCGGGTTCAATCCCGGCGCTTCGTTGGGCACGGTCAATGTGACGGGGGCCGGTTCGAAGTTGACGATCAGCAACAGTCTTGTCGTCGGCTATGGATTCGATGGCGGTGTGCTGACCATTCTCGATGGCGGTCTGGTCGACGTCGGCAACGGCGTGACGAGCGATGGGCGCATAACCGTCGGTGCCGGCAGCGTCATGAATGCCGGCAGCTTCAGCCTGAGCGGTACGGCAACAACGACGTTCGGGTTGCGCGGCTCATCGTCCGGTCAGATCAATCTCGGCAGCGGCACCGCGACGCTCGATGGGGCGCTTGTCGTCACCGGCCGCAACATCGCACGGACGACCTATACGCTGATCCATAGCGCCTCACTTGGCGGCTCGGCCTTCAGCACCGTCACCTACGATCCGCTGCTGCGTAATCCGGTTCTCACCTACACGACAGGCGACGTCCTGCTCACCGTCGACGCGATGCTGCTGTCGTCGCTGTTGCCGAACAATGCGAACACGAACCAGCGCAATGTCGCGCAGGCGATCGACAATGTCATGAATAGCGGCGCTACGCCGCCGTCAGGCTTCGAAAATCTCTACTTCATGAGTGGGGATGGACTGCTCGGGGCACTGACGCAGATGTCCGGCGAGATCGGCACGACGCCGACGCAGGCGGCGTTCACCGCGACCAACCAGTTCGTGGATATCCTCAATGGCCAGGGCGGATCGGCCTTCGGCGGCGGAAGCTTCGGTGCGACGAGCTACGCCGCGGAGAAGAAACTCGATCCGAAAGCCGCCGAAGCCTACGCCGCGGTGACGCCGCGTGATCGCCGCGCGCCCGCGCCGGACTTCACCTCGCGTTGGGGCGTTTGGGCCTCGGGCTATGGCGGCTCGGCGACGGTGAAGGGCGATGCCGGCACCGGTTCGACCGATTCAACGAGCCGCGTCTATGGCATGGCCGCCGGCGCGCAATACACATTCTCGCGCGACACGGTCGCGGGTTTCGCGCTCGGCGGCGCCGGCACGAATTTCGGTGTTAATGGCGGCAGCGGCCGCGCCGATGTCTTCCAGGCCGGCGCTTACGCCCGCCATCATTTCGGCGCGGCTTATGTCGCCGGCGCGTTGGCCTATGGCTGGCAGCGCGTCACCACGGACCGCACCGTGACGGTGTCGGGTACGGACAAGCTCGAAGCGAGCTTCGACGCGCAGACCTTCGCGGCGCGGCTCGAAGGGGGGTACCGCTTCGCCACGCTCTGGGCCGGGTTGACGCCGTATGGCGCGCTGCAATCGACCAGCATCTTCCTGCCGTCTTATGCCGAGGGCGCGGTGAGCGGCAGCAACCAGTTCGCGTTGTCTTATGGCTCGCAAAACACGACCAACCTGCGCACCGAGCTCGGCCTGCGCGTCGACAAGTCGTTCGTGCTCGCCGATGGCGTGTTTGCCCTCAACGGCCGCGCCGCCTGGGCTCACGACAGCAACACCGACCGCTCGGCGACCCCGACCTTGCAAACATTGCCGGGGGCGACCTTCACGGTGAACGGCGCCAAGCCTGCGGCAAATGGCGCGCTGCTCTCCGCCGGCGCCAAGATGGTGTGGGCCAACGGCTTCTCCGTCAGCGCCAATTTCGACGGCGAATTCTCAAACACCACGGCGAGCTACGCCGGCCGCGGCACCGTCGCCTATACGTGGTGAGAGCGACGTCGGCCGTCGCACCCAGGCGCGCGACGGCCTAATTTTTCAGCAGTTGTCCTTCTCGACCGCACGCGCGTGCGGAACGTTTCGATTTTTGCTCGATTGCGACGACGTAAGAGCAAGAACAAACAATATCTACTCTTGTACCGCTCGGCCTACACCTTAGATCGGCTCCAAGATGCCTTCGATGGAAGGCGTCGGGGCGAACGCTGCGTCACGGCTGTCGGGCCATGGCGCGGTGCGAACACGGTTGCTTTGGCGAAAGCGCCGAGAAGGAAGTGCAATGGCAAATTACAGAATCTCTGTGAACGGCCAGACGCATCAAGTCGATGCGCTGCCGGACACCCCCCTGCTTTGGGTCATCCGCGACACCCTCAAGTTCACGGGCACCAAGTTCGGCTGCGGCATCGCGCAGTGCGGCGCGTGCACCGTGCACGTCGACGGTCAGCCCGCCCGCTCTTGCCAGATGGCGATTTCGGACGTCGGCAACAGCAAGATCACCACAATTGAAGGCGCTTCCAGCAAGGAAGCGGAGGCCGTGCGCGCCGCCTGGATCGCGCGCGAAGTGCCGCAGTGTGGCTATTGCCAGTCCGGTCAGATCATGAGCGCCGTGGCGCTGCTGACCGACAACAAGAAGCCGACCGACAAGGACATCGACGACGCGATGAGTGGCAATCTCTGCCGTTGCGCGACCTATGTACGCATCCGCGCGGCCATCCACGATGCCGCCAAGTCGCTGGAGGGCTAATCGCATGACCATCCACGACAAGACGCTCTCGCGCCGTTCGATGCTGCAAGGCTCGGCGGGTCTCCTCGTCGCCTTCTATCTGTCGCCGCTGGGCAAGGCTCAGGCCGCGCCATCGGCCGACAAGGCCGCGCCATTCGCGCCGAATGCCTTCATCCGCATCCGCGAGGACAACACCGTCACGGTGCTGGCCAAGCATATCGAGATGGGGCAGGGGCCTTACACCGGTCTCACGACGATCGTGGCGGAAGAACTCGACGCCGATTGGTCGCAAATGCGCGTCGAAGGCGCGCCGGCCGACAAAGCGCTCTATGCCAATCTTGCTTTCGGCATCCAGGGCACCGGCGGTTCGACCGCGATCGCCAACTCCTATGAGCAACTGCGCCAAGCGGGTGCCACCGCGCGCGCGCTGCTGGTGCAGGCGGCCGCGCAGAGCTGGAAGGTCCCGGCGGGTGAGATCACGGTCTCGCGCGGTGCCGTGCGCCACGCGGGCTCCGGCCGTCAGGCGACGTTCGGCCAGTTGGCCGCTGCCGCCGCGAAGCTGCCCGCGCCGCAGAACGTCACGCTGAAGAAGCCGGACGACTTCAAGCTCATCGGCAGCGAAGGCGTGGTCAAGCGGCTCGACATTCCGCAGAAGACCAACGGCACGGCGCAGTTCACCATCGACATCCATGAGCCCAACATGCTCACGGTGGTGGTGGCGCATCCGACGCGCTTCGGCGCCAAGGTGGCCAAGGTCGACGATAGCGCGGCCCGCAAGATCCCCGGCGTCGTCGACGTAAAGACGTTGCCGACCGGTGTCGCGGTTTATGCGAACCACATGTGGTCGGCGATCAAGGGCCGCGAGGCCCTGAAGATCGACTGGGACGAGTCGGGCACCGAGAAGCGCGGCAGTGCCGAGCTGCTCGCCGATTATCGCGCGCTGGCCCAGAAGCAGGGCATCGTTGCGGGATCGAAAGGCGATGCCGCCGGCACGCTGGCGAAGGCCGGCAAGGTGATCGAGGCGGAGTTCGTGTTTCCGTACCTCGCGCATGCGCCGATGGAGCCGCTCGATGCCTACATGCTGTGGGACGGTCAGCAGGTGCATGCGCGCTACGGCTGTCAGTTCCAGACCGTCGATCAGGCGACCATCGCCGGCGTGCTCGGCATCAAGCCGGAGCAGGTGAAGATCGACATGTTGCTCGCCGGCGGCAGCTTCGGCCGCCGCGCGCAGGCGAATGCGCAACTCGTCGCTGAGCTGGCGCAAGCCGCGAAGGCGATCGGGCCGGGCAAGCCGGTGAAGCTTGTCTGGACGCGCGAGGACGACATCCAAGGTGGTTACTACCGGCCGATGTTCGTTCACCGCATGCGCGGCGCCGTCGAGAACGGCAAGATCGTCGCCTGGAGCGATACCGTGGTCGGTCAGTCCTTCATGGCCAACTCGGCGTTCGCGGGCATGATCAAGAACGGCATCGACCCGACCCAGGTCGAGGGTTCGAACGAACTGCCGTATGACATCGCCAACTTCCAGTGCGATCTGCATACGACGGAGGTCGGCATTCCGACCTTGTGGTGGCGTTCGGTCGGTCACACCCATACCGGCTATGCCGTCGAGGCCTTCGTCGACGAACTGCTGCAGGCGGCGGGCAAGGATCCGGTTGCCGGACGCCTGGAGCTGATGGTCAACAGCCCGCGGCCGGCCGGTGTTTTGCGTGCGGTCGCGGCGCTGGCGAAATGGTCCGGGCCGGAGCCGGTCAATGGCCGGGCCCGCGGCGTGGCGGTGGTCGAGAGCTTCGGCAGCTATATCGCGCAGATCGCCGAAGTCTCGGCGGGCGATGGCGACGGTCCGAAGGTGCACAAGGTCTGGTGTGCGGTCGACTGTGGCGTCGCGGTCAACCCGGACATCATCCGGGCGCAGATGGAGGGCGGCATCGGCTTCGGTCTCGGCCACATCCTGTTCGCCGAGGTGCCGATCAACGACGGCCGGCCGGTGCCGAAGAACTTCGACAGCTACCGCTCGTTGCGCATCAACGAGATGCCGGAGATCGAGGTCACCATCGTCAAGTCGACTGAAAAGCCGACAGGTGTGGGCGAGCCGGGCGTGCCGCCAATCGGGCCCGCCGTCGCCAACGCCATGGCCCGGCTCGGCCTGACCCGGCCGCGCCAGCTGCCGTTTGTGCGGGCGTCGGCCTGACGGAGCGCTTAGAACCGGGGCGCGGTCGCTTGGCAGCGCCCCGGGAACCTG
Organism: Pseudolabrys taiwanensis; assembly: GCF_003367395.1. Taxonomy (NCBI): domain Bacteria; kingdom Pseudomonadati; phylum Pseudomonadota; class Alphaproteobacteria; order Hyphomicrobiales; family Xanthobacteraceae; genus Pseudolabrys; species Pseudolabrys taiwanensis. The sequence goes on from NZ_CP031417.1 coordinate 631,622, forward strand.
GGTTTCAGGTCGGAACCCGGCCCGAACGGGGTGGGGGAAGGGCGGACGCCGCAAAACGTTCGGGATTTGCCCCCACAAGGCCCTTGGCAAACCGGCCGAGGCGGTCTAAATGAGGCGCATTGGGCGTGCCGACCATCGTTTGTCGGCACGCCTTTGCGCGTCTCTGCAAACCAATGGTGATCGGAACACAATCCTTTTGGACATCCCGGCGGGACATCTGAGAGGAAAACACCGATTCTGTTGCGCTGTCGTGACGCGCAAGGTCGGCCCGTCAAACGGCTGGCCACCTGTCCAAGACTGCCGGCGCCGACGCCTTCGGGCGGACGCTTAATCCCTCGCGAGGGGCCAGCACAGACGGGGAAGCGAACGGGATTCGCGCTTTTATGACCTTCGGTCATGAAGGTGTTGGTTTGGTTCGAACCTCGGATGCCCGCGGTGGCCATAAGGCCAAAGCGGGTGGGCAGGCTGAGATGTCGTCCTGCCCTGGTTGCTGATGCGTGACAGGGGTGGGACGGCTGGTAGCAACCCGGCGGCTCCCTCGGATAACGCGGGCAGCCGTCAAACCGGAAAGAGCTTGCAGTGGATCGAGCGGCTAAGCAGGAGTCCATCGCCGAACTGAGCGGGGTCTTTAAGACCTCGAACGTCGTGGTGGTGGCTCACTATAGCGGCCTCACCGTTGCTCAAATGCAGACTCTGCGTCAGCAGATGAAGCAGGCGGGCGCCAAGGTGAAAGTCGCGAAAAACCGTCTCGCCAAGATCGCACTCAAGGACACCGACGCTGCCTCGATTGCGCCCCTTCTTAAGGGGCCGACGGTTCTCGCCTATTCGGGCGACCCGATCGCGGCACCGAAGGTTGCCATCGACTTCGCCAAGGCGAACGAACAGTTCGTCATTCTCGGCGGCTCGATGGGCAAAACAGCTCTGGATCCGAACGGCGTGAAGGCTCTGGCCTCGCTGCCGTCCCTGGACGAACTGCGCGGCAAGATCGTCGGCCTCCTCGTGGCGCCGGCGACCAAGATCGCTCAGCTCTCCAACGCTCCCGCGGCCAAGGTCGCGCGCGTGGTCCAAGCGTATGCCTCCAAGGGCGCTGCGGCCTGACGGCTCACAAGCAAATCAACTGGTTCGAACCAATAGGAACTGAAAATGGCTGACCTGCAGAAGATCGTCGACGAATTGTCGAGCCTGACCGTCCTCGAAGCGGCGGATCTGGCGAAGATGCTGGAAGAGAAGTGGGGCGTGTCGGCTGCTGCCGCCGTTGCCGTGGCCGCTGGCCCGGCCGGCGCCGCGGGTGGCGCTGCTGCTGCTGAAGAGAAGACCGAGTTCACGGTCGTTCTCGCTTCGGCCGGCGACAAGAAGATCGAAGTGATTAAGGAAGTCCGCGCCCTGACCGGCCTGGGCCTCAAGGAAGCGAAGGACCTCGTCGAAGGCGCGCCGAAGACCGTCAAGGAAGGCGTTGCCAAGGACGAAGCCGAGAAGATCAAGGCGACCCTCGAGAAGGTGGGCGCCAAGGTTGAGCTCAAGTAAGCCGAAGGCTTACTTGAGCGAAATCCCCGGGCGAGCGCTTGCGAGACCCGGGGATCGCCAACTGCTCTGACTTAAGACGTGGATGGCCGGGACGAGCCCGGCCATGACGGAGAGAGAAAGAGCGAAATCCCCGGGCGAGCGCTCGCGAGGCCCGGGGATGGCCGCCAAGATACCGGTCCGGCGTCAAATCCGGACCACACGCTAACGAAATCCCCGGGGCCTTGCCGCCTCGGGGGTCTCGGACAGGGAGAGAGGGGAAGGGCGCGCCGCGTCGCGTACCGACCCAAGACTGCCGCGGGCGGCGTTCGTTCGCGATGACTTGAAAATGCGGCGGTTCGGGCAAGTCCCGAATCACATAGAACCGGACGGCCCCGACGCCTGTCCCGATGGTCGCGATGGAATGCGGCTGTTCGGAGAGGCGCCCGCGCTGCCAATCGCAATAGAATCGAGAGAGAACACGATGGCGCAGACGTTTACCGGTCGCAAGCGCGTACGGAAGTTTTTTGGCTCAATCAAAGAAGTCGCGGAGATGCCGAACCTCATCGAGGTTCAGAAGGCGTCCTACGACCAATTCCTGCTGGTGGATGAGCCGCATGGCGGCCGTCCCGACGAAGGCCTGCAGGCCGTTTTCAAATCGGTATTCCCGATCTCCGATTTTTCGAACTCCTCGATGCTGGAATTCGTCAAGTACGAGTTCGAACCGCCGAAGTATGACGTCGACGAGTGCCGTCAGCGCGGCATGACTTTCGCTGCGCCGCTCAAGGTGACGCTGCGCCTCATCGTGTTCGATATCGACGAAGAGACGGGTGCCCGTTCGGTCAAGGACATCAAGGAGCAGGATGTCTACATGGGCGACATCCCGCTCATGACCAACAACGGCACCTTCATCGTCAATGGCACCGAGCGCGTCATCGTCTCGCAGATGCACCGTTCGCCCGGCGTGTTCTTCGATCACGACAAGGGCAAGACGCACTCGTCCGGCAAGTTGCTGTTCGCCGCCCGCATCATTCCGTATCGCGGCTCCTGGCTCGACATCGAGTTCGACGCCAAGGACATCGTCTATGCGCGTATCGACCGTCGCCGTAAGATTCCGGTGACGTCGCTGCTGTTCGCCCTCGGCCTCGACGGCGAAGAGATCCTGTCGACCTTCTACAAGCACGTGCCCTACAAGCGCGCGAAGGAAGGCTGGCGCGTGCCCTTCGATGCCAACCGCATGAAGGGCTACAAGGCAATCAACGATCTCGTCGACGCCGACACCGGCAAGGTGGTGGTCGAGGCCGGCAAGAAGCTGTCCGTGCGTCAGGCGCGCCAGCTCGCCGAAAAGGGCCTCAAGGCGCTGCGCATGGCCGACGAGGAGCTCATCGGCCATTACGTTGCCGAGGACCTCGTCAATCCGAAGTCCGGCGAAATCTACATGGAAGCCGGCGAGGAGATCACCGAGAAGAACCTGAAGGTTCTGATCGAGCAGGGCTACAAGGAGCTGCCGCTCCTCGACATCGACCACGTCAATGTCGGCGCCTACATCCGCAACACGCTGTCGGTCGACAAGAACATGACGCGCGAGGACGCGTTGTTCGACATCTACCGCGTCATGCGTCCGGGTGAGCCGCCGACCGTGGAAACGGCCGAAGCGATGTTCCGTTCGCTGTTCTTCGACAGCGAGCGCTACGATCTCTCGGCGGTCGGCCGCGTGAAGATGAACATGCGTCTCGACCTCGACGCGCCCGACACCATGCGCGTGCTGCGCCGGGAGGACATCCTCGCGGTCATCAAGACGCTGGTCGACCTGCGCGACGGCAAGGGCGAGATCGACGACATCGACAATCTCGGCAACCGCCGCGTGCGTTCGGTCGGCGAGCTCATGGAGAACCAGTACCGCATCGGCCTCCTGCGCATGGAGCGCGCGATCAAGGAGCGCATGTCGTCGGTCGATATCGACACCGTCATGCCGCAGGACCTGATCAACGCGAAGCCGGCGGCCGCCGCGGTGCGCGAGTTCTTCGGTTCGTCGCAGCTCTCGCAGTTCATGGACCAGACCAACCCGCTGTCCGAGATCACGCACAAGCGTCGTCTCTCGGCGCTGGGCCCTGGCGGTCTGACGCGCGAACGCGCCGGCTTCGAGGTGCGCGACGTGCACCCGACACACTACGGCCGTATCTGCCCGATCGAGACGCCGGAAGGTCCGAACATCGGTCTGATCAACTCGCTCGCGACCTACGCGCGCGTGAACAAGTACGGCTTTGTCGAAACGCCTTACCGCAAGGTCAAGGAAGGCCGTGTCACCGACGAGGTGGTCTATCTCTCCGCGATGGAAGAGAGCCGCCACGCGGTCGCGCAGGCGAACGCCGAGATGGACGCCAAGGGCCGCTTCACGGAAGACCTCATCGTCTGCCGTCAGGCCGGCGACGTGCATCTCGTGCCGCGTGACAAGGTCGACTACATGGACGTGTCGCCGAAGCAGCTCGTGTCGGTGGCCGCGGCGCTCATCCCGTTCCTCGAGAACGACGACGCCAACCGCGCGCTCATGGGCTCGAACATGCAGCGTCAGGCCGTGCCGCTCGTGAAGGCGGACGCGCCGTTCGTCGGCACCGGCATGGAAAGCGTCGTGGCGCGCGACTCCGGCGCCGCGATCGCGGCCCGCCGGGCGGGCATCATCGACCAGGTGGACGCCACGCGTATCGTTATCCGCGCCACCGGCGAGACCGATCCGACCAAGCCGGGCGTCGATATCTACCGGCTGATGAAGTACCAGCGCTCGAACCAGAACACCTGCATCAACCAGCGTCCGCTGGTGAAGGTCGGTGACAAGGTCGAGAAGGGCGACATCATCGCGGACGGTCCGTCGACCGATCTCGGCGAACTCGCCCTCGGCCGTAACGTGCTCGTCGCGTTCATGCCGTGGAATGGCTACAACTTCGAGGACTCGATCCTGCTCTCCGAGCGGATCGTGAAGGAAGACGTGTTCACGTCCATTCACATCGAGGAATTCGAGGTGATGGCGCGCGACACCAAGCTCGGCCCCGAAGAAATCACCCGCGACATCCCGAACGTCTCGGAAGAGGCGCTCAAGAATCTCGACGAAGCGGGCATCGTCTACATCGGCGCGGAAGTCCACGCCGGCGACATCCTGGTCGGCAAGATCACGCCGAAGGGCGAAAGCCCGATGACGCCGGAAGAGAAGCTGCTGCGCGCGATCTTCGGTGAAAAGGCCTCGGACGTTCGCGACACCTCGCTGCGCGTGCCGCCGGGCGTTCAGGGCACCGTCGTCGAAGTGCGCGTGTTCAACCGTCACGGTGTCGAGAAGGACGAGCGCGCGCTCGCCATCGAGCGTGAGGAGATCGAGCGTCTCGCCAAGGACCGCGACGACGAGCAGGCGATCCTCGACCGTAACGTCTACGGCCGTCTCGCGGAGCTGCTCGAAGGCCGCCAGGGCGTCGCCGGTCCGAAGGGCTTCAAGAAGGACAGCAAGATCACCCGCGCCGTGCTGGATGAGTATCCGCGCTCGCAGTGGTGGCTGTTCGCCTCGCCGAACGACAAGCTGATGGCCGAGATCGAAGCGATCCGGAAGCAGTACGACGAGTCGAAGAAGCTGCTCGAGCAGCGTTTCCTCGACAAGGTCGAGAAGCTGCAGCGCGGCGACGAACTGCCGCCCGGCGTGATGAAGATGGTCAAGGTCTTCGTCGCGGTGAAGCGTAAGATCCAGCCGGGCGACAAGATGGCCGGCCGTCACGGCAACAAGGGCGTGGTCTCGCGCATCGTTCCGATCGAGGACATGCCGTTCCTCGCCGACGGTACGCACGCCGACATCGTGCTCAATCCGCTCGGCGTGCCGTCGCGCATGAACGTCGGTCAGATTCTCGAGACGCATCTTGGCTGGGCTTGCGCCGGCCTCGGTCTCAAGATCGGTCAGGCGGTCGATGTCTATAACCAGAAGCACGACTCCAAGCCGCTGAAGGAGATGCTGCGCAAGGTCTACGGCGAGGACGAGACCATCAAGACGCTGGAAGAGGACGAGCTCGTCGAGCTCGGCTCCAACCTCCGGCGCGGCGTGCCGATCGCGACGCCGGTGTTCGACGGTGCCAAGGAGAAGGACATCGAGCAGATGCTCGATCTCGCGGGCCTCGACCACTCCGGTCAGTCGACCGTCTATGACGGGCGCACGGGCGAGCCGTTCGATCGCAAGGTGACGGTGGGCTACATCTACATGCTCAAGCTGCACCACCTCGTGGACGACAAGATCCACGCGCGTTCGATCGGTCCGTACTCGCTGGTCACCCAGCAGCCGCTCGGTGGCAAGGCGCAGTTCGGCGGCCAGCGCTTCGGCGAAATGGAGGTGTGGGCGCTCGAAGCTTACGGCGCGGCCTACACGCTGCAGGAGATGCTCACCGTGAAGTCGGACGACGTCGCCGGTCGTACCAAGGTGTACGAGGCGATCGTGCGCGGCGACGACACGTTCGAAGCGGGCATCCCGGAGTCGTTCAACGTGCTGGTCAAGGAAATGCGCTCGCTCGGCCTCAACGTCGACTTGCACAATTCCAAGCAGCGGCCGGCCGAGCCGACCGCGGAAGCGGCCGAGTAAGATTGAACGGGGGAACGGCGCGAGCCGCTCCCCCGCAGATGTCATCGTTCGCGTGAGCGGACGATCCAGTAGCCCGCCCCGGCGGTGATTACTGGATGCCCGGCCTTCGCGGGGCATGGCAACGGACAGATTTTTCGGGCCGCGGCAGCGGCCAAGGAGAATACGATGAACCAAGAAATTATGAATCTCTTCAGCCCGCAGGCGCCGGCGCAGGTCTTCGACCAGATCCGGATCTCGATCGCGAGCCCGGAGAAGATTCTGTCCTGGTCCTACGGCGAGATCAAAAAGCCGGAAACCATCAACTACCGTACCTTCAAGCCCGAGCGCGACGGTCTGTTCTGCGCGCGCATCTTCGGGCCCATCAAGGACTACGAGTGCTTGTGCGGCAAGTACAAGCGCATGAAGTACAAGGGCATCATCTGCGAAAAGTGCTCGGTGGAAGTCACGCTCAGCCGCGTGCGGCGCGAGCGCATGGGCCACATCGAGCTCGCGGCGCCGGTCGCGCACATCTGGTTCCTGAAGTCGCTGCCGAGCCGCATCGGTCTGCTGCTCGACATGACGCTCAAGGACCTCGAGCGCATCCTGTACTTCGAATACTACGTCGTGCTTGAGCCGGGCCTCACCCCGCTTAAGGATCGTCAGCTGCTGTCCGAAGAGGAGTACCTCAAGGCGCAGGACGAGTTCGGCCAGGATTCGTTCACCGCTTTGATCGGCGCGGAAGCGATCCGCGAGATGCTCAAGGGGATGGATCTCGACCGGCTGCAGGTCGAACTGCGCGCCGAGATGGGCGAGACCGACAGCGACATCAAGAAGAAGAAGATCGCCAAGCGGCTGAAGCTGATCGAGGCCTTCATCGCCTCGGGCAACAAGCCGGAGTGGATGATTCTGACCGTGGTGCCGGTGATCCCGCCGGATCTGCGTCCGCTCGTTCCGCTCGACGGCGGCCGCTTCGCCACGTCCGATCTCAACGACCTCTATCGCCGCGTCATCAACCGCAACAACCGTCTGAAGCGGCTGATCGAGCTGCGCGCGCCGGACATCATCATCCGCAACGAGAAGCGCATGCTTCAGGAAGCGGTGGATGCGCTGTTCGACAACGGCCGCCGCGGCCGCGTCATCACCGGCGCCAACAAGCGTCCGCTGAAGTCGCTCGCCGACATGCTCAAGGGCAAGCAGGGCCGCTTCCGCCAGAACCTGCTCGGCAAGCGCGTCGACTATTCGGGCCGTTCGGTGATCGTGGTCGGTCCCGAGCTCAAGCTGCATCAGTGCGGCTTGCCGAAGAAGATGGCGCTCGAGCTGTTCAAGCCGTTCATCTACTCGCGGCTCGACGCCAAGGGCCTGTCGACGACCGTGAAGCAGGCCAAGAAGCTGGTGGAGAAGGAGAAGCCGGAGGTTTGGGACATCCTCGACGAGGTGATCCGCGAACACCCGGTGCTTCTGAACCGCGCGCCGACCTTGCACCGCCTCGGCATCCAGGCTTTCGAGCCGGTGCTGATCGAGGGCAAGGCGATCCAGCTGCATCCGCTGGTCTGCGCCGCGTTCAACGCCGACTTCGACGGCGACCAGATGGCCGTGCACGTCCCGCTGTCGCTCGAAGCGCAGCTGGAAGCGCGCGTCCTGATGATGTCGACCAACAACATCCTGCATCCGGCGAACGGTCAGCCGATCATCGTGCCGTCGCAGGACATCGTGCTCGGCCTCTACTATCTCTCTTTGATGAGCGAGGGGCAGCCGGGCGAGGGCAAGGTGTTCGGCGATCTCGCGACGATCGATCATGCGTTGCATGAGAAGGCGATCACGCTGCACTCGAAGATCAAGTATCGCTGGGAAGGCATCGACGAGAACGGAAACACGTTCACGCGCTGGTACGACACGACCCCCGGTCGCGTCGTTCTCGGCAACGTGCTGCCGAAGAACGTCAAGGCGCCGTTCGACCTCGTCAACAAGCTGATGACGAAGCGCGAAATCTCCGGGATGATCGACGCGGTGTACCGTCACTGCGGTCAGAAGGAGACGGTGATCTTCTGCGACCGCATCATGGCGCTCGGCTTCTACCACGCGTTCAAGGCCGGCATTTCGTTCGGCAAGGACGACATGGTCGTGCCGAAGAAGAAGTGGGACATCGTCGAGAAGACCCGCGAGGAAGCCAAGGACTTCGAGCAGCAGTACAACGACGGCCTGATCACCCAGGGCGAGAAGTACAACAAGGTGGTCGATGCCTGGTCCAAGTCGACCGACAAGATCGCCGAAGAGATGATGCGCGAGATCTCGGCCACCAAGAAGGACGACAAGGGCCGCGATCTGCAGATCAACTCGATCTACATGATGGCTCACTCGGGCGCGCGCGGGTCGCCGGCCCAGATGCGTCAGCTCGCCGGCATGCGCGGCCTGATGGCCAAGCCGGACGGCTCGATCATCGAGACGCCGATCGTGTCGAACTTCAAGGAAGGCCTCACCGTTATGGAGTACTTCAACTCCACGCACGGTGCCCGTAAGGGTCTGGCCGACACCGCCTTGAAGACGGCGAACTCGGGTTACCTGACGCGTCGTCTCGTCGACGTCGCCCAGGACTGCATCATCACCGAGCCGGATTGCGGCACGACGAACGGCATCAAGGTCCGCGCGATCATCGATGCCGGCACGGTCGTCGCTTCGCTGGCCGTGCGCATCCTTGGCCGCACCACGGCCGAGGACGTGAAGGACCCGACGTCGAGCGCGGTCATCATGCCCGCCGGCACGCTGCTGCAGGAGCCGGAGGTCGAGAAGATCACGCAAGCCGGCGTGCAGGAGCTCAAGATCCGCTCGGTGCTGACCTGCGAAAGCAAAGTCGGCGTTTGCGGCGCCTGCTACGGACGCGATCTTGCCCGCGGCACGCCCGTGAACATGGGCGAGGCTGTCGGCGTCATCGCGGCGCAGTCCATCGGCGAGCCGGGCACCCAGCTCACCATGCGTACGTTCCACATCGGCGGCGCCGCTCAGATCAACGAGCAGTCGTTCATCGAGTCGAACTTCGACGGCAAGATCCAGATCCGCGGTCTCAACGTCGCCAAGAACTCGGACGGCGACGTGGTGACGATGGTGCGCAACATGGTCGTCGCGGTCGTCGACCCCGACGGCACCGAGCGCGCGCATCACCGCATCCCCTACGGTGCGCGTCTGCGCATCGAGGACGGCCAGATGATCAAGCGCGGCACGCGTATCGCCGAGTGGGATCCGTACACCCGGCCGATGCTGACCGAGGTGGAAGGCACGATCGAGTTCGAGGACATGGTCGACGGTCTGTCGATGTCCGAACAGCTCGACGAGTCGACCGGCATCGCCAAGCGCGTGGTCATCGACTGGCGTACGGGTTCGTCCCGTAACCAGGCCGACCTGCGTCCGGCGATCGTGATCAAGGGTGCGGACGGCAAGGTGCTCAAGCTCGCCCGTGGCGGCGAAGCGCGTTACCTGCTCGCCGTCGACGCCGTTATCTCGGTCGACCCGGGCTCCAAGGTGAAGGCGGGCGACGTCATCGCGCGTATCCCGACCGAAAGCGCCAAGACGCGTGACATCACCGGCGGTCTGCCGCGGGTGGCTGAGCTGTTCGAAGCCCGCAAACCGAAGGACGCGGCGATCATCGCCGAGACCAGCGGCAGCGTTCGGTTCGGCAAGGACTACAAGAACAAGCGCCGGCTCACGATCGAGCCGACCGACAAGAGCGAGGAGCCTCGCGAGTACCTGATCCCGAAGGGCAAGCACATCCACCTTCAGGACGGCGACGTCATCGAGAAGGGCGATTATATCGTCGAGGGCAATCCCGCCCCGCACGACATTCTCGCCATCCGCGGCGTCGAGGAGCTCGCTTCGTACCTGACGAACGAGATCCAGGAGGTCTACCGGCTGCAGGGCGTTATGATCAACGACAAGCACATCGAGGTGATCGTTCGCCAGATGCTGCAGAAGGTCGAGATCGACGACGCCGGCGAAACCGAGCTGTTGCAAGGTGAGCAGGTCGACAAGAGCGAGCTCGAGGAGGTCAACGAACGCGCTGCGGAAGAGGGCAAGAAGCCGGCGACGGGTCACCCCGTGCTGCTCGGCATCACCAAGGCCTCGCTGCAGACCCGCTCGTTCATCTCGGCGGCCTCGTTCCAGGAGACCACGCGCGTCCTCACCGAAGCCGCGGTCAACGGCAAGGCGGACACGCTCGACGGCCTCAAGGAGAACGTCATCGTCGGCCGCCTGATCCCGGCCGGCACCGGCGCCATGATGAACCAGCTGCGCGAGGTTGCGACCAAGCGCGATGCGCTCATCCTGGAAGAGCGGGAGAAGGACGCGACCAAGACCGCGCCTGCGCCCGCCGAGGCTCCGGCGCTGCCGCCAGCCGAGTAAGCCAAAGGCTGACTGCCACGACATCGAAGGGCCGCCCATTGGGCGGCCCTTTTTCTTTTCAGCGGAGCCTGAAAGTAGGCGGGTGAAGTCGTTCAATGACTGCGCTGGGCTTTCCGCTCGTCATGCCCGGCCGTGTGCCAGGCATCCACGATCTGACGCAGCCGCGAAGCCGAGAAAGCGCGGATGGCCCGGGACATAAGGGCGTTTACGCCCGTCTTTGACGGGCTATGCCCGGCCATGGCGACGCCGGCGACGGTCGGACTTCCGCTCCCTTGAGCGCTCAAGTCATCAGATTGTCGTGCGGACTCAGGCTTGCTGGCGCTCAAGAAAGGCGAGGCCTTCGATGAACGACGCTTGGTGGAAGTCTGCGGTCCTCTATCAGATCTATCCGCGCTCGTTTCAGGACAGCGATGGCGACGGCGTCGGCGATCTCAAGGGCATCGTCGAACGTCTGCCGTACCTGAGCGACCTCGGCGTCGATGCCCTCTGGCTGTCGCCGATCTTCGTCTCGCCGATGACCGACTTCGGCTACGACATCGCCGACTACACCGCGATCGATCCGCTGTTCGGCACGATGGCGGATTTCGATACGCTGGTCGAAGCCGCGCATGCACGCGGCCTCAAGGTTCTGCTCGACCTCGTGCCCAACCACACCTCGGAGCGCCATCCGTGGTTCGAGCAAAGCCGCGCCTCGCGCGATAACGCCAAGCGGGATTGGTACATCTGGCGCGATCCGGCGCCGGACGGCGGTCCGCCCAATAACTGGCTCTCGGAGTTCGGCGGCTCCGCCTGGGCCTTCGATGCGGTCACCGGGCAGTACTATTACCACGCGTTTCTCGCGGCGCAGCCGGACCTCAACTGGCGCAATCCCGCGGTCATGGCGGCGATGCACGAGGTCATGCGCTTTTGGCTGCGACGCGGCGTCGACGGCTTCCGCGTCGACGTGATCTGGCATCTGATCAAGGACGAGGCGTTCCGCGACAATCCGCCGAACCCGGACTATCGCGACGGCGATTCGCCATACCGCCGGGTCCTGCCGATCTACTCCACCGACCGGCCCGAGGTGCACGACGTCATCCGCGGCCTGCGCGCCGTGATCGACGAGTTTCCCGCGCGGGTGCTGATCGGCGAGATCTACCTGCCGATCGAGAAGCTGGTTGCCTATTACGGCCGCGACCTCTCCGGCGCGCATATGCCGTTTAATTTCAGCCTGCTCGAGACACCGTGGCAGGCGGGGGCGGTCGGCGCCCTCATCGATCGTTACGAGGCGGCGCTGCCGCCCGGCGCCTGGCCCAACTGGGTTCTCGGCAACCACGACCGGCCGCGCGTCGTCAGCCGCGTCGGCGCGGCGCAGGCGAGGGTGGCCGCGGTGCTGCTGCTCACTTTGCGCGGCACGCCGACGCTCTATTACGGCGACGAACTCGGCATGTCGCAGGTTCCCATCCGGCCGGAACAAGTGCAGGACCCGTTCGAGAAGAATGTGCCCGGCTTTGGCTTCGGCCGCGATGGCTGCCGGACGCCGATGCAGTGGGACGCCAGCCTCCATGCCGGCTTCTCGCGAGTCGCACCCTGGCTGCCGCGTGGCGCCGATGCCGCTGTCGTCAACGTCGCCCGTGAGCGAGACGACTCGGATTCGCTGCTGAGCCTTTACCGCCGACTCATTATGTTGCGTCGCAGTCGCCCGGCTCTGACGCAGGGTGGTTACCGGCCGCTGGAGGCCACGGCTGGGTCACTGGCCTACCTGCGGGAGACTGACGATGATCGGGTGCTGGTGGCGGTGAATATGAGCCCAAATTCTGTGGCAATCGCTGTACCGGAGGCTGTATTGGGCCAAAAAGTGCTTATATCGTCGACGAGCGGTCGAGAGGGCGAGCGCTGCGATCGCCACCTGACGCTTCACGGCGACGAGGCGGTGGTGGTCGGGTAGGCCGCCAATGCCCGGCGCGGTGGCGCCGAGGTGGCCAAAACCGCGATGTTTCGCGCGCTTTCGCCTTGACTTGGCCGATTCTCACCGATACATACGCCACACTTTACGGCAGGCGGTGAGCTTCGCTTGTTCGGAACGGCCGCCCGGCCAACCTTCTGGAAACGCTGAAATTTCTTGAAGGCTTCGCGCTGGGCACTACGCCTCGACCAATGAAGCTCAAACGCTGCCTCTGACAGCCGATGTCAGGTTTGGATTGATGGGCCAGGGTGCTTAACCGCGCCGGGGCCGTCACACACGGAAAAGCGCCCGCCGCGCGAACGCGGATGGCGCGTTTCCGTTTTGCGTGCCGGAGACGGTGCGCGAACGCGCGCGGGCGTGACCGCGCAAACGATGCCGGGCTCCACGCCCAACGAATGAACTGGCGGGCTTGCCCGCGAATGAGCCGGGCGCAAGCCCGACAGTCCGGGCTTTCAGGCCCACACGAGGTAGCGAAGGCTTTACGATGCCGACGATTAACCAGCTGATTGCGAAGCCGCGGCACCCGCTCAAGGCGCGTAACAAGGTGCCCGCGCTGCAGGCGAGCCCGCAGAAGCGCGGCGTCTGCACGCGCGTCTACACGACCACGCCGAAGAAGCCGAACTCGGCGCTTCGTAAGGTCGCCAAGGTGCGTCTGACGAATGGCTTCGAAGTCATCGGCTACATCCCGGGCGAAGGTCATAACCTTCAGGAGCACTCGGTGGTCATGATCCGCGGCGGCCGCGTGAAGGACTTGCCGGGCGTGCGTTACCACATCCTGCGCGGCGTGCTCGACACGCAGGGCGTCAAGAACCGTAAGCAGCGCCGTTCGAAGTACGGCGCGAAGCGTCCGAAGTAAGGATAAGCGTCATGTCCCGTCGTCACGCTGCAGAGAAGCGCGAGATCATTCCGGACCCGAAGTTCGGCAACATCGTCGTATCGAAGTTCATGAATGCCATCATGTACGACGGCAAGAAGTCCGTCGCGGAAGGCATCGTCTACGGTGCGCTCGAGACCATCGAGAACAAGACCAAGCAGAACCCGATCAACGTCTTCCAGCAGGCGCTCGACAACGTGATGCCCTCGATCGAGGTGCGTTCGCGGCGCGTCGGCGGCGCCACCTATCAGGTTCCGGTCGAAGTCCGCACGACCCGTCGTCAGGCTCTCGGCATCCGCTGGATCATCAACGCGGCCCGCGACCGCAACGAGCGCACCATGACCGAGCGTCTCTCGGCCGAGCTGCTCGATGCGTCGAACAATCGCGGCAATGCCGTCAAGAAGCGCGAAGACACGCACAAGATGGCGGAAGCCAACCGCGCGTTCTCGCACTACCGCTGGTAACGGCGGCGAACGAATTCAGGAACGACCAGTATGGCTCGCGCTCACGCAATTGAGAACTACCGCAACTTCGGCATCATGGCCCACATCGATGCGGGCAAGACGACGACGACCGAGCGGATTCTCTATTACACCGGCAAGTCCCACAAGATCGGCGAGGTGCATGAAGGCGCCGCGACGATGGATTGGATGGAGCAGGAGCAGGAGCGCGGCATCACCATTACGTCGGCCGCGACGACCGCGTTCTGGAACGGCAAGCGCCTGAACATCATCGACACCCCCGGCCACGTCGACTTCACCATTGAAGTCGAGCGCTCGCTGCGCGTGCTCGACGGCGCCGTCGTCGTGCTCGACGGCAACCAGGGCGTCGAACCGCAGACCGAGACCGTCTGGCGCCAGGGCGACAAGTACCGCGTGCCGCGCATCGTGTTCGCCAACAAGATGGACAAGACGGGCGCCGACTTCTTCAAGTGCCTGGACGACATCGTTGATCGTCTGGGTGCCAAGCCCGTCGCGATCCAGCTGCCGATCGGCGCGGAAAACAACTTCACCGGCATGGTCGATCTGGTGATCATGAAGGCGTATGTCTGGAACAACGAGGCGCTCGGCGCCAAGTTCGAGACCGTCGACATTCCGGCCGATCTCGCCGACAAGGCGAAGGAATATCGCGAGAAGCTCGTCGAAGCCGCTGTCGAGCTCGACGACGATGCGCTGACCGCGTTCCTCGATGGCAAGGAGCCGGACGAGGCGACGCTGAAGCGTCTCATCCGTAAGGCCGTGCTCACCGGCGCTTTCTATCCCGTGCTGTGCGGCTCGGCCTTCAAGAACAAGGGCGTGCAGCCGCTGCTCGACGCGGTCGTCGACTATCTGCCGTCGCCGCTCGACGTGCCGGCGATCAAGGGCATCGACCCGGACAAGAACAACGAAGAGACGAGCCGCGAGCCGAAGGATGACGCGCCGCTGTCGCTGCTCGCCTTCAAGATCATGGACGACCCCTTCGTCGGCACCATCACTTTCTGCCGCATCTACTCCGGCGTTCTGTCGAGCGGCACCGGCGTGATCAACTCGACGAAGGAGCGCAAGGAACGTATCGGCCGCATGCTCCTGATGCATGCGAACAACCGCGAAGACATCAAGGAAGCCTATGCCGGCGACATCGTCGCGCTGGCGGGGCTGAAGGAAACGCGGACCGGCGACACTTTGTGCGATCCGGATCACCCGGTGATCCTCGAGAAGATGGAATTCCCGGAGCCGGTCATCGAGCTCGCGATCGAGCCGAAGTCGAAGGCCGACCAGGAGAAGCTGGGCGTTGCGCTGGCGAAGCTCGCCGCGGAGGATCCGTCCTTCCGTGTGTCGACCGACGCCGAGAGCGGCCAGACCATTCTCAAGGGCATGGGCGAACTGCATCTCGACATCAAAGTCGACATCCTGAAGCGTACCTACAAGGTCGACGCCAACATCGGCGCGCCGCAGGTGGCGTTCCGCGAGAAGATCACCAAGTCGGCCGAAGTGGATTACACCCACAAGAAGCAGACCGGCGGTTCCGGCCAGTTCGCGCGCGTGAAGATCATCGCCGAGCCGTCCGAGCCGGGTGCGCCATTCGAGTTCGAGAACGAGATCGTCGGCGGCGCGGTGCCGAAGGAATTCATCCCGGGCGTCGAGAAGGGCCTCGAGTCGGTGCTCAACTCGGGCGTTCTCGCCGGCTTCCCGGTGGTGGATTTGAAGGTGCGGCTGGTTGACGGTGCGTATCACGACGTCGACTCGTCGGCGCTGGCCTTCGAAATCGCGTCGCGCGCGGCGCTCCGCGAGGCCCTGCAGAAGGGCAAGCCGGTGCTGCTCGAGCCGATCATGAAGGTCGAGGTGGTGACGCCGGAAGACTACACCGGTTCGGTCATCGGCGACCTGAACTCGCGGCGCGGTCAGATCCAGGGTCAGGACATGCGCGGCAACGCCAACGTGATCAACGCGATGGTGCCGCTGATGAACATGTTCGGCTACGTCAATAACCTGCGGTCCATGTCTCAGGGCCGCGCCACATTCACCATGCAATTCGATCACTACGCTGAATTGCCCGCCAACGTTTCTGCCGAAGTGCAGAAGAAGTTCGCGTAAGCGTAGCGATCGTAAACTGAAGGACTTGAACGGAGAGTTCCATGGCCAAAGAGAAATTCAACCGTACGAAGCCGCACTGCAACATCGGCACCATCGGTCACGTCGACCATGGCAAGACGTCGTTGACGGCGGCGATCACCAAGGTGCTCGCCGAGACCGGCGGTGCGACGTTCACCGCCTATGACCAGATCGACAAGGCGCCGGAAGAGAAGGCGCGCGGCATCACCATTTCGACCGCGCACGTCGAGTACGAGACGACCAACCGTCACTACGCGCACGTCGACTGCCCAGGCCACGCCGACTACGTGAAGAACATGATCACGGGCGCCGCGCAGATGGACGGCGCGATCCTCGTCGTGTCGGCCGCCGACGGCCCGATGCCGCAGACCCGCGAGCACATCCTGCTCGCCCGCCAGGTCGGCGTGCCGGCGATCGTCGTGTTCCTCAACAAGTGCGACATGGTCGACGACCCGGAGCTGCTCGAGCTCGTCGAGCTCGAAGTTCGTGAGCTCCTGTCGAAGTACAACTTCCCGGGCGACAAGATTCCGATCATCAAGGGCTCGGCCCTGATGGCGCTGGAAGACAAGGATCCGAAGCTCGGCAAGGAAGCCATCCTCGAGCTGATGAAGGAAGTCGACGCCTACATCCCGCAGCCGGAGCGTCCGATCGACCAGCCGTTCCTGATGCCGGTCGAAGACGTGTTCTCGATCTCGGGCCGCGGCACCGTCGTGACCGGTCGCGTCGAGCGCGGCATCGTCAAGGTCGGCGAGGAAGTCGAAATCGTCGGCATCAAGCCGACCACCAAGACGACCGTCACCGGCGTGGAAATGTTCCGCAAGCTGCTCGATCAGGGTCAGGCTGGCGACAACATCGGCGCGCTGCTGCGCGGCACCAAGCGTGAGGAAGTC
Source organism: Pseudolabrys taiwanensis (assembly GCF_003367395.1). NCBI lineage: Bacteria > Pseudomonadati > Pseudomonadota > Alphaproteobacteria > Hyphomicrobiales > Xanthobacteraceae > Pseudolabrys > Pseudolabrys taiwanensis. The sequence continues at coordinate 648,393 of NZ_CP031417.1, forward strand.
GAGCGCGGCCAGGTGCTCTGCAAGCCGGGTTCGGTCAAGCCGCACACCAAGTTCAAGGCTGAGGCTTACATCCTCACCAAGGAAGAGGGCGGCCGCCACACGCCGTTCTTCACCAACTACCGTCCGCAGTTCTATTTCCGCACCACCGACGTGACCGGTGTCGTGCATCTGCCGCAGGGCACGGAAATGGTGATGCCGGGCGACAACATCGCGATGGAAGTGCACCTGATCGTGCCGATCGCGATGGAAGAGAAGCTCCGCTTCGCCATTCGCGAAGGTGGCCGCACCGTCGGCGCCGGCGTCGTGGCGAGCATCATCGAGTAAGACGGCTGTTGTGCCCCCGCTCTAACGGGCGGGGGCATCCAGTTTCCGCCGGCAACGGCGGACAAGCTGAGTAGCTATCGCATACTGGATCGTCCTCTTGAACGGACGATGACAGTCGAGAAGAGAAACGACAATGAACGGCCAGAATATCCGGATCCGGCTCAAGGCGTTCGATCACCGCATCCTCGATGCGTCGACGCGCGAGATCGTGAACACGGCCAAGCGCACGGGTGCGCAGGTGCGTGGTCCCATCCCGCTGCCGACGAAGATCGAGAAGTTCACGGTGAACCGCTCGCCCCACGTCGACAAGAAGAGCCGCGAACAGTTCGAGATGCGCACGCACAAGCGCCTTCTCGACATCGTCGACCCGACGCCGCAGACCGTGGACGCGCTGATGAAGCTCGACCTGGCCGCCGGCGTCGACGTCGAGATCAAACTCTGAGCCGCGCGAGGAAGCCATGCGTTCTGGAGTGATCGCGCAGAAAGTCGGGATGACCCGGGTGTTCACCGAAGCCGGTGAGCACGTACCGGTGACGGTCCTGCAGCTTGCCGGGTGCCAGGTGATTGCTCACCGCACCAAGGATAAGAACGGCTACGTCGCGCTGCAGCTCGGCGCCGGGCCGCGCCGCACCAACAACATGAACAAGGCCGACCGCGGCTATTTCGGCAAGGCGAATGTCGAGCCGAAGCGCAAGCTGGTCGAGTTCCGCGTCAGCGACGATGCGGTGCTGCCCGTCGGCGCCGAGATCACGGCCGATCATTTCGTGCCGGGTCAGTATGTCGACGTTGCCGGCATCACCGTCGGTAAGGGTTTTGCCGGCGCCATGAAGCGCTGGAACTTCGGCGGTCTGCGTGCCTCGCACGGTGTGTCGATCTCGCACCGTTCGATCGGTTCGACCGGCGGCCGTCAGGATCCGGGCAAGACCTTCAAGAACAAGAAGATGCCGGGCCATATGGGCGTCGATCGTGTCACCACGCTCAACCTCAAGGTCGTGCAGCTCGACGTCGAGCGCGGCCTCATCCTGGTCGAGGGTGCTGTGCCGGGCCACAAGGGCGGCTGGATCACCGTGCGCGACGCGGTGAAGAAGGCGCTGCCGAAGGATGCCCCGAAGCCGGGCAAGTTCCGCGTGGCCGACCAGGCTGCTGCGGAGGCGCCGGCCGCGGAAGCGCCGACCCAGCAGGAGGGTGCGTGATATGGAACTGAAGATCACCACTCTTGAAGGCAAGGAAGCCGGCTCGGTGAGCCTGTCCGACGCGATCTTCGGCCTCGAGCCGCGCGCCGACATCATCCAGCGCTGCATCAACTGGCAGCTGGCGAAGCGCCAGCGTGGTACGCACAAGGCCAAGGATCGCTCCGAGATCTGGCGTACCGGCAAGAAGATGTACGCGCAGAAGGGCACCGGCGGCGCGCGTCACGGCTCGGCCCGCGTGCCGCAGTTCCGCGGCGGCGGTCGCGCCTTCGGTCCGATCGTGCGCAGCCACGCCATCGATCTGCCGAAGAAGGTGCGGGCGCTCGCGCTCAAGCATGCTCTGTCGTCGAAGGCGAAGGACGGCGGCATCGTCGTGCTCGACAAGGCCTCGCTGAACGATCCCAAGACCAAGGCGCTGGCCGGCCACTTCGGCAAGCTTGGCGTCGAGAATGCGCTGATCATCGACGGGGCGGAGATCGAGAACAACTTCCGCACCGCCGCGCGCAACATTCCGAACATCGACGTGCTGCCGATCCAGGGCATCAACGTCTACGACATCCTGCGGCGCAAGACTTTGGTGCTGACCAAGGCCGCGGTTGAAGCGCTGGAGGCGCGGTTCAAATGAGCACCAGCGATCCCCGTCATTACGACGTCATCATCGCGCCGGTGATCACCGAAAAGGCGACGATGGCTTCGGAGCACAACAAGGTCATGTTCAAGGTGGCGCGCACCGCCACCAAGCCGCAGATCAAGGAAGCGGTGGAGAGGCTCTTCGACGTCAAGGTCAAGAGCGTCAACACGCTGATCCGCGAAGGCAAGATCAAGACCTTCAAGAACAGACTCGGGCAGCAGTCCGATGTGAAGCGCGCGATCGTGACTCTCGAAGAGGGTCACCGCATCGACGTGACCACCGGGTTGTAAGAGGTCCTCGCTATGGCATTGAAGACTTACAATCCCACGACGCCGAGCCAGCGCCATCTGGTGATCGTCGACCGTTCGGGCCTCCACAAGGGCCCGCCGGTCAAGACGCTCACCGAAGGTCAGCACTCGACCGGCGGCCGCAACAACCACGGCCGCATCACGACGCGCTTCCGCGGCGGCGGCCACAAGCAGGCCTACCGCATCATCGACTTCCGTCGCGCCAAGAAGGACGTGCCGGCGAAGGTGGAGCGCCTCGAGTACGACCCGAACCGCACGGCGTTCATCGCGCTGATCAAGTACGAGGACGGCGAGCTCGCCTACATCCTGGCGCCGCAGCGCCTGGCGCCGGGCGACACCGTGATCTCGTCGGACAAGGCCGACATCAAGCCGGGCAACGCGCTGCCGCTGGGCAGCATTCCGGTCGGCACGATCGTGCACAACGTCGAGCTGAAGATCGGGAAGGGCGGTCAGCTCGCCCGCTCGGCCGGCACCTACGTGCAGATCGTCGGCCGCGACCAGGACTACGTGATCCTGCGTCTGTCGACGTCGGAGCAGCGCCTCGTGCACGGCCGTTGCATGGCGACCGTCGGCGCGGTGTCCAACCCGGACAACATGAACACGACGATCGGCAAGGCCGGCCGTCAGCGCTGGAAGGGTCGCATGCCGCACAACCGCGGCATCGTGATGAACCCGGTCGACCATCCGCACGGCGGTCGTACCAAGGGCGGCAAGCACTGGGTCACCCCGTGGGGCCAGCCGACCAAGGGCATGAAGACGCGCAAGAACAAGCGCACCAACAAGTTCATTGTGGTCAGCCGACACGACCGCAAGAAGAAGCAGCAGTAGGACGAGAACGATGACGCGTTCTGTTTGGAAAGGTCCCTTTGTCGACGGCTATCTGCTCAAGAAGGCAGAAGCCGGACGCGCGTCGGGCCGTCACGATGTGATCAAGATCTGGAGCCGTCGCTCGACGATCCTGCCGCAGTTCGTCGGCCTGAGCTTCGGCGTATACAACGGCCAGAAGCACGTGCCGGTGACGGTGACCGAAGAGATGGTGGGCCACAAGTTCGGCGAGTTCTCGCCGACCCGCATCTTCCACGGTCACACGGCCGATAAAAAAGCCAAGCGCTCGTAAGTATTTACTGGGATAGAGATTAGTCATGGGCAAGCGCGCACGCGAAAGAGACCTCGCCGACAACGAGGCCAAGGCTGTGAGCAAGATGCTGCGGGTTTCGCCGCAGAAGCTCAACCTTGTCGCGCAGTTGATCCGCGGGAAGAAGGTCGCGAGCGCGCTCGCCGATCTCGAGTTCTCGCGCAAGCGCATCGCCAGGGACGTGCGCAAGTGCCTGGAATCCGCGATCGCCAATGCCGAGAACAATCATGACCTCGATGTCGACGATTTGATCGTCGCCGAGGCGCATGTCGGCAAGGGCCTCGTGATCAAGCGTTTCTCTCCGCGCGGCCGTGGCCGCGTGGGTAAGATTCTCAAGCCGTTCTCGCACCTGACGATCGTGGTTCGTCAGGTCGAGGCGCAGGCGAGCGCCTGAGGAGTTAGCGATGGGTCAAAAAATCAATCCGGTCGGCCTGCGTCTCGGCATCAACCGCACCTGGGATTCGCGTTGGTTCGCCGGCAAGAACGACTACGGCAACCTGCTGCACGAAGACATCAAGATCCGCGAAGAGCTGATGAAGCAGCTCAAGCAGGCCGCGGTGTCGCATATCGTGATCGAGCGTCCGCATAAGAAGTGCCGCGTCACCATTCACTCGGCGCGTCCGGGCGTGGTCATCGGCAAGAAGGGCGCGGACATCGAGAAGCTGCGTAAGTCGGTGGCCAAGCTCACCGACAGCGACGTGGTCATCAACATCGTCGAAATCCGCAAGCCGGAGCTCGACGCCAAGCTGGTCGCCGAGTCGATCGCGCAGCAGCTCGAGCGCCGCGTCGCGTTCCGCCGCGCCATGAAGCGCGCCGTTCAGTCGGCGATGCGTCTCGGCGCCGAAGGCATCCGTATCAACTGCTCGGGCCGTCTCGGCGGCGCGGAAATCGCGCGTCTCGAGTGGTACCGCGAGGGGCGGGTGCCGCTGCACACGCTGCGCGCCGACGTCGATTACGGCACTGCCACCGCTTTCACCACCTTCGGCACCTGCGGCGTGAAGGTCTGGATCTTCAAGGGCGAGATCCTCGAGCACGATCCGATGGCGCAGGACAAGAAGCTCGCCGAAGGCGATAGCGGCCGTCCGCGCCGCGACGCCGCCGGCGCGTGATCTGAAAAGAGTTAAGTCATGCTGCAACCCAAGCGCACCAAGTTCCGCAAGGCCTTCAAGGGCCGTATTCACGGTATCGCGTCCAGCGGCACCACGCTCGCTTTCGGCCAATACGGTCTGAAGGCGCTGGAGCCGGAGCGCGTCACCGCGCGTCAGATCGAGGCGGCCCGTCGTGCCCTCACGCGCTTCATGAAGCGCGCGGGCCGCGTCTGGATCCGCGTGTTCCCGGACGTTCCGGTGTCGAAGAAGCCGATCGAAGTGCGCATGGGCAAAGGCAAGGGTTCGCCGGAGCTTTGGGTCGTGCGCGTCAAGCCGGGCCGCATCCTGTTCGAGGTCGACGGCATTCCGCACGAGACCGCTCGTGAGGCTCTGACGCTCGCGGCGGCCAAGCTGCCGATCAAGACCCGTTTCATTGAACGCATCGCCGAGTGAGACCATGAAAGCCGTAGATGTCAGAGCGATGACGCTCGATCAGCTCGATGACGAAGTCCTCAAGCTGAAGAAGGAGCAGTTCAACCTGCGCTTCCAGCGGGCGACCGGCCAGCTCGAGAACACCTCGCGCGTGCGCACGATCCGCAAGGACATTGCGCGGATGAAGACCATTGCCGCCCAGAAGCGCGCCGCCGAAGGCGCCGCTGCGAAGAAGTAAGGGGTAAGAGATGCCGAAACGTACCCTCCAGGGCGTGGTCGTCAGCGACAAGCAGGACAAGACCGTGGTCGTCCGCGTGGACCGCCGCTTTGCTCACGCGACGATGAAGAAGGTTATTCGCCGCTCGAAGAAGTATCACGCGCACGACGAGGCCAATCAGTACGCCGTCGGCGACCTGGTGTGGATCGAGGAGCGCCGCCCGATTTCCAAGCAGAAATGCTGGGAAGTGATCCGGGGCGAGAAGAAGCAGAAAGTGCAGTAAGCGCCATGCGTAACGATTTTCACGCAACGCGCATAACGAAGATGAGAGCCGCATCATGATCCAGATGCAAACCAACCTCGACGTGGCGGACAATTCCGGCGCGCGCCGTGTCATGTGCATCAAGGTGCTCGGCGGCTCCAAGCGCAAATACGCCACCATCGGCGACGTGATCGTCGTTTCCGTGAAGGAAGCGATCCCGCGCGGCCGCGTGAAGAAGGGCGACGTCATGAAGGCCGTCGTCGTGCGTATTTCGAAGGACATCAAGCGCGCGGACGGTTCGGTCATCCGCTTCGACCGCAACGCCGCCGTGCTGATCAACAATCAGTCCGAGCCGGTCGGCACCCGTATCTTCGGGCCCGTGCCGCGCGAACTGCGCGCCAAGAACCACATGAAGATCATCTCGCTCGCGCCGGAGGTGCTGTAATGGCCGCCAAGATCCGCAAAGGCGACAAGGTGGTCGTGCTCACCGGCCGCGACAAAGGTCGCTCCGGCGAGGTGATCGAAGTTCGTCCGACCGAAGGACGCGCGCTCGTGCGCGGCGTCAACATGGTCAAGCGCCACCAGCGCCAGACGGCGCAGCAGGAGGGCGGGATCATCTCCAAGGAGGGGCCGATCCATCTCTCCAACCTGGCGGTCGCCGACCCGAAGGACGGCAAGCCGACCCGCGTCGGCTTCAAGATCGTCGGCGAAGGCGATGCCCGCAAGAAGGTGCGCGTCGCGAAGCGCTCCGGAGTTGAAATCGATGGCTGATACGCAGACCGAAACCAAGAAGGCCAAGGCGCCGAAGGCGGCCGCCAAGGCTCCGAAGGGCGCGCCGAAGGAAGCGGGCGAGGCCAAGGCCAAGGCACCGCGCGAGAAGTCGGATTACGTCGCGCGTCTGCGCACGCACTACGACAAGGTCGTGCGTCAGGAGATGACCGAGAAGTTCGGCTACAAGAACGTCATGCAGGTGCCGCAGATCACGAAGGTCGTGATCAACATGGGCATCGGCGAGGGCGTGGCCGACCGCAAGAAGGTGGACAACGCGTCGGCCGATCTCACGCAGATCGCCGGCCAGAAGTCGGTCATCACCAAGTCGCGCAAGTCGATCGCGAACTACAAGCTGCGCGACGGCCAGGCGATCGGCACCAAGGTCACGCTGCGCAAGAAGCGCATGTACGACTTTCTCGACCGCCTCGTGAACGTGGCGCTGCCGCGCATCCGCGACTTCCGCGGACTGAACCCGAAGAGCTTCGACGGCCGCGGCAACTACTCGCTGGGCATCAAGGAACACATCGTGTTCCCGGAAATCGACTTCGACAAGGTCACCGATTCCTGGGGCATGGACATCACCGTCTGCACCACCGCGCAAACCGACGACGAAGCGCGCGCGCTGCTGGCGGCATTCAACTTCCCGTTCCGGCAGTGAGGGCCGCTTCGGCACCTCATACGCGGAACCGCAAGGAGCGATAACGTATGGCGAAGAAGAGTTCGATTGAGAAGAACAACCGGCGGCGGAAGATGGCCAAGTCTTTCGCGAACCGCCGCGCGAAGCTCAAGAAGATCGTGCAGGACAAGAACGTGGACCTCGAGGAGCGTTTCGCCGCGTCGCTCAAGCTCGCCGAGCTGCCGCGCAACTCCTCGCGCACCCGCATTCGCAATCGCTGCGAGCTCACCGGGCGCCCGCGCGCCTTCTACCGGAAGCTGAAGCTCAGCCGTATCGCGCTGCGCGACCTCGGCTCCAACGGCCTCATTCCTGGCCTCGTGAAGTCGAGCTGGTGAGGAGGGACGCGATATGTCCGTGAACGATCCGATCGGTGATATGATCACCCGCATCCGCAACGCGCAGCTGCGGAACAAGTCGAAGGTCTCGATGCCGGGTTCCCGGCAGCGCGAGCGCGTCGCCGAGGTGCTCAAGACCGAAGGCTACATCCGCGGCTATACCAGCGTCGCGCATGCCAACGGCCGCAGCGAGCTCGAGATCGAGCTCAAGTATTTCGACGGCACGCCCGTGATCCGCGAGATCGAGCGTGTCTCCAAGCCCGGCCGCCGCGTCTACGCTTCGGTCAAGGCGCTGCCGCGCATCAACAACGGCCTTGGCGTCGCCATCGTCTCGACGCCGAAGGGCGTGATGGCCGACCACGACGCTCGCGATGCGAACGTCGGCGGCGAAATTCTCTGCACGGTGTTCTGATGTCTCGTATCGGCAAACGCGCGGTTAGCATCCCGTCTGGCGTCACCGCCAACGTGGAAGGCCAGACCGTCAAGATGAAAGGCCCCAAGGGGGCGTTGCAGCTCGTGCTGCACGACGACGTCGTCGTGTCCATGGACAAGGCGGCGATCAAGGTCGCGCCGCGCGACGAGAGCAAGCGCGCCCGTTCGCTGTGGGGCACGTCGCGCACGCTGGTGTCGAACCTCGTCACCGGCGTCACCAAGGGCTTCGAAGAGAAGCTCGAGATCACCGGCGTCGGTTATCGCGCGGCGGTGCAGGGCAAGCAGCTCAACCTGCAGCTCGGCTTCTCGCACGACGTGAACTATCCGATCCCGACCGGCATCACGATCGCGACGCCGAAGCCGACGGAAATCGTCATTGCCGGCATCGACAAGCAGCAGGTCGGGCAGGTGGCGGCGGAGATCCGTGGCTACCGTCCGCCGGAGCCGTACAAGGGCAAGGGCGTCAAGTACGCCAACGAGTACATCTTCCGCAAGGAAGGCAAGAAGAAGTAAGAGGGACCTCGCATGTCGAAAATCAAAGACCGGGCCGCGCGGCGGACTGCGTCGGTGCGACGCAAGGTCAAGCTTGCCGGCATCACCAGCGGACGTCTGCGCCTTTCGGTGTTCCGTTCGTCCAAGCACATCCACGCCCAGCTCATCGACGATCTCAAGGGCGAGACCGTCGCCGCTGCTTCGTCGCTGGAAAAGTCGCTGCGTGAGGCGAGCAAGACGGGGGCCAACATCGAGGCGGCCAAGACCGTCGGCAAGCTGCTGGCCGAGCGCGCGACCGCCAAGGGCTTCAAGGACGTCGTGTTCGATCGCGGCGGCTACATCTATCACGGCCGCGTCAAGGCGCTGGCCGATGCCGCCCGTGAGGGCGGTCTCAACTTCTAACGGAACGAACCCATGGCACATGAACCTCGACGAGATCGTGAGCGCGGTGGTCGCGATCGTGAAGAGCGCGACAGCGAGTTCACGGACAAGCTCGTCCACATCAACCGCGTCGCCAAGGTGGTGAAGGGCGGCAAGCGCTTCGGTTTCGCGGCGCTCGTCGTCGTCGGCGATCAGAAGGGCCGCGTCGGCTTCGGCCACGGCAAGGCGCGCGAAGTGCCGGAAGCGATCCGCAAGGCGACCGAAGGCGCCAAGCGCTCGCTGACCCGCGTGCCGCTGCGCGAAGGCCGTACGCTGCATCACGACGTGCTCGGCCGTCACGGCGCGGGCAAGGTGTTCCTGCGCGCGGCCCCTCCGGGCACCGGCATCATCGCCGGCGGTCCGATGCGCGCCGTGTTCGAAACGCTCGGCATGCAGGACGTGGTGGCGAAGTCGCTCGGTTCGTCGAACCCGTACAACGTCGTGCGCGCCACGTTCGATGCGCTGAAGAACCAGGACTCGCCGCGTTCGGTCGCGGCGCGCCGCAACATCAAGGTGTCCACGCTGCAGTCGCGTCGTCGCGAAGGCGGCGAGGCCGAGGCGACGGCGGAGTAATCGGTCATGGCTCAAAGCAAGACCATCAAGGTGGAGCAGGTGGGCAGCCCGCTGCGTCGTAGCAACGACCAGCGTGCGACCCTCATCGGGCTCGGTCTCAACAAGATCGGTCGCGTCAAGGATCTGCCGGACAATCCGGCGACGCGCGGCATGATCCGCAAGGTGCAGCACCTCGTCCGCGTGGTCGGCGAGGCGAAGTAATAAATTCTGTCGTCACCGGGTTCGTCCCGGTGACCCCGATAAGGCGGGCAGGGCTTTGCCTTCCTAAGCGAGATGGCCGGCACGAGCCCGGCCATGACAATCGACAGGGTCGAGGACAAGACGATGAAACTGAACCAGATCGCCGACAATGCCGGCGCGCGCCAGAAGCGCACGCGCCTCGGCCGCGGCATCGGCTCCGGCAAGGGCAAGACCGGCGGCCGCGGCGGCAAGGGTCAGACCGCGCGTACGGGCGTGCGCATCAAGGGCTTCGAGGGCGGCCAGATGCCGCTGCATCGCCGCCTGCCGAAGCGCGGCTTCCGCAACACGTCGTTCCAGCTGAGCCTCAACGAGATCAATCTCGGCAAGGTCCAGGCGGCGATCGACGCGGGCACGCTCGATGCCAAGAGCCCGGTGAACGCCGAGGCGCTGGTCAAGGCTGGCCTGATGCGCCGCGCCAAGGACGGCGTGAAGCTGCTCGGCCAGGGCGAGCTGAAGGCCAAGGTTGCGTTCGAGGTCTTCGGGGCGTCGAAGTCGGCGGTGGCGGCGGTCGAGAAGGCCGGCGGCAGCGTCAAGATCCTGGCGCCGGCGGTCGAAGAGACCGACGAGGAGCCGAAGGGCAAGAACGCGCGCAAGGCGAAGGAAGCCGCCAAGGCGTAATTGGCCTGGCGGCGGTGCGGCATCCGGCACCGGGTGTCGCCGGCGGCGACCGGCTACAAGAACTGACGGCAATGCCTATCTAAGGCTTTGCCAGAACGGACTATCCTGACGGCCTCAAGGCCATTCAGGCGCTGGCAGCGACAGGGCGCGGCGGCAGGAGCGGACTGATGGTTTCGGCGGCGGAACAACTGGCGGCCAATCTCAATTTCTCGGCGCTCGCCAAAGCCGAAGAGCTCAAGAAGCGTATTTGGTTCACGGTCGGCGCGCTGCTCGTCTACCGCCTCGGCACCTATATTCCGTTGCCCGGCATCGACCCGGCCGCCTGGGAGCAGCTCTTCCAGACGCAGTCCGGCGGCATCCTCGGCATGTTCAACATGTTCTCCGGCGGTGGCATCCACCGCATGGCGATCTTCGCGTTGAATATCATGCCGTACATCTCGGCATCGATTATCGTTCAGCTACTGACCACGGTCTCGCCGACGCTCGAAGCGCTCAAGAAAGAGGGCGAGCAGGGCCGCAAGATCATGAACCAGTACACGCGGTATCTGACCGTGGTGCTGGCGGCTTTCCAGTCCTACGGCATCGCCGTCGGCTTGCAGGGCTCGGGCAATGTCGTGGCCAATCCCGGCCTGTTCTTCCTGATCTCGACCACGATCACGCTGACCGGCGGCACGATGTTCCTGATGTGGCTCGGTGAGCAGATCACCGCCCGCGGCATCGGCAACGGCATCTCGCTGATCATTCTCTCCGGCATCGTCGCCGAGCTGCCGTCCGCGATCGCCGGCACGCTCGAACTCGGCCGCCAGGGCGCGATCTCGACCGGCCTTATTCTGGTGATCATCGTGATGGCGGTCGCGGTTATCGCCTTCATCGTGTTCATGGAGCGCGCCCAGCGCCGGCTGCTGATCCAGTATCCCAAGCGCCAGGTCGGCAACCGCATGTTCGAGGGGCAGTCCTCGCATCTGCCGCTCAAGCTGAACACGTCGGGCGTCATTCCGCCGATCTTCGCATCGTCGCTGCTGTTGCTGCCGACCACGGTGGCGAACTTCAACGCCGGCAGCGGTCCGAACTGGCTCACCACGATCACCACGCTGCTCGGCCATGGCCGGCCGCTGTTCCTGGTGCTCTACATCGCGCTCATCATCTTCTTCGCCTTCTTCTACACCGCGATCGTCTTCAACCCGACCGAGACCGCGGACAATCTCAAGAAGCATGGCGGCTTCATTCCGGGCATTCGTCCGGGCGAGCGCACGGCCGAATACATCGACTATGTGCTGTCGCGCATCACCGTGATCGGCGCGCTTTATCTGTCGATCGTGTGTTTGATTCCGGAGATCCTGATCTCCTACGCGGCGGTGCCGTTCTATTTCGGCGGCACGTCGCTGCTGATCGTCGTCAGCGTCACCATGGATACCGTGGCGCAGATCCAGGGCTACTTGCTGGCCCATCAATACGAAGGCTTGATCAAGCGGTCGAAATTGCGGGGGCGCAATCGATGAGACTGATCCTGCTCGGCCCGCCGGGGGCGGGGAAGGGCACACAAGCGCAGCGGCTGGTCGAAAAGCACAAGATCGTACAGCTTTCGACCGGTGACATGCTGCGTGCGGCCGTGGCTGCCGGTACGCCGGTCGGCCAGCGGGCGAAGGCAATCATGGAAGCCGGCCAGCTTGTGCCGGACGAGGTCGTGGTGGCGATCATCGCCGACCGGATCGACCAGCCGGACGCCAAGCGCGGTTTTGTGCTCGACGGGTTCCCGAGGACGGTGCCGCAGGCCGAGGCGCTCGATAAGCTCCTGGCCGACCGCGGCCTCAAGCTCGATGCCGTGATCGAGCTCAAGGTCGACGAGGGCATTCTCCTCAAGCGCATCGAGAACCGGGTCGCCGAAATGACCGCCCGGGGCGAGAAGGTCCGTGCCGACGACAAGCCTGAGGTGCTCAAGGGCCGCCTCGAGGCCTATCGGGTCCAGACGGCGCCATTGGCGGCTTTCTATGCCCAAAAGGGCCAGCTCAAGACCGTGGACGGCATGGCGCCGATCGACGCGGTGACGGGCGCCATCGATGGCCTGCTGAAGCCGGGCAAGGTCCAGGCGGCGGCCAGCCGGCTGGTGGCTAAGGTGCGCTCTGAAGTTATTTCAACCTTTGCGGGTGCGAATTCGGAAATGGCGGAACGCCACGTCCCGCGCACGCGGCTGAAGCGCGGGTTGTCGAAGCCCACGTCAAGCGGAGGTTGACGAGGGCGCGATGAATCCCTTAATAGACATCGAATCCAGGAGTTTGACGCGACGCCGGGTCCCAGGGCGGCTGGGCCGGGTGTCGTGTTATGTTTTGTGTTATCCCGTTGAGGGTGCACAAGAATTTGGCGCGCGCCGCGCGCTTGGCCGGTAACAGGAGAGCAATTCGTGGCTCGTATCGCGGGTGTCAACCTACCCACCAACAAGCGCGTGATCATCGCGCTGCAGTACATTCATGGCATCGGACCGAAGATCGCCAAGGATATCGTCAAGGCTTTGAACCTCTCGGAGGAGCGCCGCGTATCGCAGCTCACCGACGCCGAGGTGTTGCAGATCCGCGAGCTGATCGATCGCGACTATATGGTCGAGGGCGATCTTCGCCGTGACGTGGCGATGAACATCAAGCGGCTGATGGACCTCGGGTGCTACCGCGGCCTGCGTCACCGCAAGGGTCTGCCGGTCCGTGGCCAGCGCACGCACACCAACGCGCGCACCCGCAAGGGTCCGGCCAAGACCATCGCCGGCAAGAAGAAGACCGCCTGATCACATTTAATCGCCCGCGCCGGATGAGGCTGGCGGGCCGCGAAAGGACTACTTAGATGGCCAAGGAAGCCACCCGCGTCCGCCGGCGCGAACGCAAGAACATCGCCTCCGGCGTGGCGCATGTGAATGCGTCGTTCAACAACACCATGATCACCATCACCGACGCGCAGGGCAACGCGATTGCCTGGTCGTCGGCTGGCACCATGGGCTTCAAGGGCTCCCGCAAGTCGACGCCTTACGCCGCGCAGGTCGCGGCCGAGGACGCCGCCAAGAAGGCGCAGGAGCACGGCATGCGCACGCTCGAGGTCGAGGTGTCGGGTCCGGGTTCGGGCCGTGAGTCGGCGCTGCGCGCGCTGCAGGCGGCGGGTTTCACCGTGACGTCGATCCGCGACGTGACGTCGATCCCGCATAATGGTTGCCGTCCGCGCAAGCGTCGTCGCGTCTGATTGCGTTTATGTGCGCGGGCCTCGGGCCCGCGCCACTGTTTAACCGCCGAGACATTTTCCCCACTGGGCGGGGTGGGATGGGCGAGGCCCTTGACGCCTCAGCCGCTCAAAAGGTGAAAACGTGATCCAAAAGAATTGGCAGGAATTGATCAGGCCGAACAAGCTCCAGGTCACCCAGGGTCACGACGCCGCGCGCGTCGCCACCGTGGTTGCCGAGCCGCTCGAGCGCGGCTTCGGCGTGACGCTCGGCAACGCGCTGCGCCGCATTCTTCTGTCTTCACTCCAGGGCGCGGCCGTGCAGTCGGTGCATATCGACGGCGTGCTGCACGAGTTCTCCTCGATCGCCGGCGTGCGCGAGGACGTGACCGATCTGGTGCTGAACATCAAGGACATCGCCATCAAGATGCAGGGCGAAGGCCCCAAGCGCATGGTGGTGAAGAAGCAGGGCCCGGGCACCGTGACCGCGGGCGACATCCAGACCGTCGGCGACGTGACCGTGCTCAATCCGGACCTCGTGCTGTGCACCCTCGACGAGGGCGCCGAGATCCGCATGGAGTTCACCGTCAACACCGGCAAGGGCTATGTCCCGGCCGAGCGTAACCGTCCCGAGGACGCGCCGATCGGCCTGATCCCGGTCGACTCGCTGTATTCGCCGGTCAAGAAGGTTTCGTACAAGGTCGAGAACACCCGCGAGGGCCAGATCCTCGACTACGACAAGCTGACCATGACGATCGAGACCAACGGCGCCGTCACGCCGGAGGACGCGCTCGCTTTCGCCGCGCGCATCCTGCAGGACCAGCTCAGCGTGTTCGTCACCTTCGAGGAGCCGCGCAAGGAGCAGGCCGCCGAGGCGATCCCCGAGCTCGCTTTCAACCCGTCCTTCCTCAAGAAGGTGGACGAGCTCGAGCTGTCGGTGCGTTCGGCCAACTGTCTCAAGAACGACAACATCGTCTACATCGGCGACCTCGTGCAGAAGACCGAAGCCGAGATGCTGCGCACGCCGAACTTCGGCCGCAAGTCGCTCAACGAGATCAAGGAAGTGCTGGCGCAGATGGGCCTGCACCTCGGCATGGAAGTGCCGGGCTGGCCGCCGGAAAACATCGAAGAGCTGGCCAAGCGCTTCGAGGATCATTACTGAGTTCCTCCCGGGCGCAGCGCGGCACGCGCGTGGTGCGCTGCAGGCCCGGGATCATAACGGCCATAAGGCCAGGGCGAACGCGGGAAGCCCACCCGAGCGAAAGGTCCGACGAGCCGTCGTGACACAGAGAAGAGAGAAGGATTAGTTCGATGCGTCACGGTAAGGTTCACCGCAAGCTGGGCAAGAAGCCGGCTCACCGCAAGGCGATGTTCGCCAACATGTCGGCCTCGCTCATCAAGCACGAGCAGATCATGACCACGCTGCCGAAGGCGAAGGAACTTCGCCCGGTGGTGGAGAAGCTGGTGACGCTGGCCAAGAAGGGCGGCCTGCATGCCCGCCGCCAGGCGATTTCGCAGGTCCGCGACGTCGACATGGTCAAGAAGCTCTTCGAGGTGCTCGGCCCGCGCTACAAAGAGCGCAACGGCGGCTACACCCGCATCATGAAGGCGGGCTTCCGCTACGGCGACTCCGCCCCGGTGGCGGTGATCGAATTCGTCGACCGCGACGTCGATGCCAAGGGCCAGGACTCGGGCCCGGTGCAGGGCCAGACCGCGGAAGCCGAGACGGTCGCCGCCTAACCACGGCGAAGTTCTGAGAAATACGAAAGCGGCGCTTCGGCGCCGCTTTTTTCGTTTTTGGGGTTGCCGCGCGCGGCCAGGCTCAAAGCTCAAGACAGCGTCGGACAAGCTTTTGCCCGTAACGTCAGCGGACGGCGCGGTATGGCCGTTGGCGGCGAGTTAACGCACCGGCACGGACTGCGTGCGACAATTCATGATGGTGCTCTGTGGCAATTCCGGCGGCTTCAATGGCACAGCTCGATCACGCGGGGGCGGCAGGTGAAGACTCTTCGGACGTGTCCGCGCTCACCGCGCGTCTGACCGCGGAGGTGAACCAGATTGCCTGCGATAAGGCCTCGGCGATCCGCGGCATCACCGCGGACATGAAGATGCTGTCGCTCAACGCGCTGGTCGAAAGTGCGCGCGCCGGCGAGCAGGGCCGCGGCTTTGCCGTGGTGGCGAAGGAAGTGAGCGACGTCGGCCACCGCATCGAGACCATCGCGCGCGAACTTGAATCCGAACTGGTCAAGCGCACCGGCGCCTTGATGAAGTCGATCGGCCAGATGGCGGACCGTTCGACCGGCGAGCGCATGGTCGATCTGTCGCTCAATGCCATCGAGCTGATGGATCGCAACCTCTACGAACGCACCTGCGACGTACGTTGGTGGGCGACGG
This sequence comes from Pseudolabrys taiwanensis, assembly GCF_003367395.1. Classification (NCBI taxonomy): domain Bacteria; kingdom Pseudomonadati; phylum Pseudomonadota; class Alphaproteobacteria; order Hyphomicrobiales; family Xanthobacteraceae; genus Pseudolabrys; species Pseudolabrys taiwanensis. Next base: position 664,126 of record NZ_CP031417.1, read on the forward strand.
ATTCGGCCGTGGTCGATTGCGCGACCGCACCTGATCCGGCGAACGGCGCGCATGCGAGCGAGCGTCTTGGCGTGATCCTCGGTGCCTATACGGTTTATCTCGATCTCTGGCTGTGCAGCCTCGACGGCACGATCCTGGCCAATGGCCGGCCCGACAAGTTCAAGGTTAAAGGGCGCAACGTTTCCGGCGCGGCCTGGTTTCGCGATGCGCTGGCCTTGAAGTCCGGCGATGAATACGTGGCGGGCGATGTCGAACGGCAGTCGCTGCTCAACAATGCACAAGTTGCGACTTACTGCGCGAGTGTGCGGAGCAAGGGGCAGTCCCGCGGCAAGCCGCTGGGCATTCTCGCGATCCACTTCGATTGGGAGACGCAGGCGAGAGCCATCGTCCAAGGCGTGCGCGTCAATGACGACGCCGCGCGTGTGCTGCTGGTCGATGCCGACTTCCGCGTCATCGCGTCGTCGGACGGTCAGGGGCTTTTGACCGAACGCTTTCCGCTGGCCGCCGCGAAGCGAAGCAGCGGTTACTATCAAGATGCATCCGGCGCGGTCGTGGCTTTCCACGTCACGCCCGGCTACGAGACCTATAAGGGGCTCGGCTGGTACGGTGTGATCGTGCGTCGTGCGCAGGGCCCGGCGGCGAGAGAGTCTTCCGTGCAAACCACCAGCTCGGGCCCGGTCGCAGCCTGATGCCTGTTTGTTGGGTGCCGGGGACGGCGGCGCTTCATCATGCCGTTAATGGTTGCGCGTGGTCTTATTTCCGACCGTAAAAAATCAGGTCAGCTGGACAAGATTCGAATCCCGTGGCTCGTGCCGCCGTGACGCGCTAAATTTGCGTGTGGCTAGACCCGCACGACCTCAACGGCGGCGGGCAGGGGGAAAACGACATGTTTCGCAAATTAGGACTGGCGTGCGCCTTCGGCGCCGCGCTGATGACGTCTGCCTACGCGCAATCGGATCTGGTCAAGCGCGGCGATTATCTCGTCAATACGATCATGACTTGCGCCAACTGCCACACGCCGAAGGGTCCCACCGGCGACATCGCGGAGAAGGCGTTCTCCGGCGGCCTTTCCTGGGACGAGCCGCCGTTCAAGGTGACCGCTTCCAACATCACGCAGGACAAGGAGACCGGCATCGGTTCGTGGACCGACGCGCAGATCAAGATGTTGCTGCGAACCGGCAAGCGGCCGAACGGCGTGCAGATCGCCGAAGTGATGCCGACGGCGTTCTACGGCATCATCAGCGATCGCGACATGAATGCCATCGTCGCTTATCTGCGCACGATCAAGCCGATCAGCAACAAGGTGCCGGACCCGATCTACAGGATGCAGCTTCCGCATCACGCGTATCCGGGATCGGAAAAGCCGTATACGGAAGCGACGATCAACGGCGACAAGCTCAAAAAGGGCTTCTATCTCGCGACCATCGGCCATTGCATGGAGTGTCACACGCCGTTCAAGGCGGGCGGCGGCAAGGACTTCGTCGGCGATCTCGGCAAAGGCGGCATGGAATTCCCCGGACCGTGGGGCAAGTCGGTGTCGCGCAACATCACGCCAAGCAAGACGAAAGGCATCGGCGCCTGGACGGATGCCGAAATCAAAACGGCGATCACCACCGGCAAGGATAAGGACGGCAAGCCGCTGAAGCCGCCGATGGGCTATCATTACTACAGCAAGATGACGGGCGAGGATCTCGACGCCGTCATCGCTTATCTGCGCACCGTGCCGGCGCAGGACTAGCGTTACCCGTGGCGGCGGCCCGATCGGCTGGCTCGCCGCCGTGGTCATCTCACCAGCCGTGCAGCACGACCTTGCCGATGCTGCGTTCGCTTTCAATCATCTCGTGCGCGCGCCTGAGATTGGCGGCGTTGATCGGGGTGATCTCGTTCGCAAGGGTGGTGATCAGCACGCCGCTGTCGACCAGCGACGAAACGTCGTCGAGCAAGCGGTGTTGCGCGATCATGTCCGGCGTCTCAAAGCTCGGGCGCGTGAACATCAGCTCCCAGTGGATCGACGCGGCCTTGCTCTTGAGCAAGTTGGCGTCGAGCGTCGTCGGATTGTCGATCAGCGCGAATTTGCCTTGCGGCGCGATGATCTCGGCGATGGCCGGATAGTGCTGTTCGGTGTTGGTCAGTCCAGCGATCAGGGCGACATTGGCGTGGCCGATCGCCTTGAGCTGTTCGGGCATCGGCTGGCGATGGTTGATGACGTGGTGCGCGCCGAGCTTGCGGCACCAATCCTGCGTTTCGGGCCGCGAGGCGGTGGCGATGACGGTGAGCGCCGTCAGCCGCCGCGCCAGCTGGATGAGGATCGAGCCGACGCCGCCGGCGCCGCCGATGACGAGCAGGGCGCGGTCGTCCGGCGTCTTGCCGGGCAGGACGCCAAGCCGGTCGAACAGCAGTTCCCAGGCGGTGATGCTGGTGAGGGGCAGGGCGGCTGCCTGCGCGAACGACAGGGTCTTGGGCTTGTGTCCGACAATGCGCTCGTCGACCAGGTGGAATTCGGAGTTGGTGCCCGGGCGCTTGATCGACCCGGCGTAGAACACCTCGTCGCCCGGCTTGAACAGAGTGACGGCGGTACCGACGGCGTCAACAACGCCGGCGGCGTCATAGCCGAGGATCTTCGGCGGTTCGCCAGGGGCCGGCTGGGCGCGCAGCCGGACTTTGGTATCGACCGGATTGACGGAGATGGCGCGGACCGCGACGCGCAGGTCGCGCGGGCCGGGCTCCGGCTTGTCGACGACGAGGTCGACGAGAGAGTCCTCGGCGCTGATCGGCAGTGACTTGGAATAGGCGACGGCTTTCATGGGCGCTTCCTCGGTCATGAAGTCTCCCACATGTCCGAATACCGACCTTAGCCGCAAGTACGGATTATTTCTGTATCTAGTACCCAAAAGGGTACTATTGCGACGAATCAAAGGGATAGGGCCCTGAAATGCCATCGCCGGCCGCCGTTAAGAGCTCCGTCCGGAGGAAGACTCTCCGCAGCTATGACTGCGCGATCGGCTGCCCGGTCGAGGCCGTGCTGGACCTCATCGACGGCAAATGGAAGGGCGTCATCCTCTACCACCTGCAGGACGGCTCGCTGCGTTTCAACGTGCTGCGCAAGCGATTGACCGGCATCACCCAGCGCATGCTGACCAAGCAACTGCGCGAGCTGGAGCAGTCCGGCCTGATCGTGCGCACGGTCTTTGCCGAGGTGCCGCCCCGGGTTGAGTACCGCCTGTCATCCCTGGGCGAGAGCCTGCGGCCTGTGCTGACGATGCTGCAGGACTGGGGTGAAACCTATCTGCAGGAGCGGGACCAGCGGCCTGGCACGACGGCGGTGTCTCGGCGGGCGCGGGGTTGATTGTCTTCATTCGGCCCGAAGCCCGACTTATATCAGCGGAACTTGAGGAGAAAAGTCCATGCCATCGATGATGCGGCTCCTTGTTCTGGCCTGCGGTCTGGTCGCGCTGTCCGCGCCGCCGCTGCTGGCGCAGGAGCGGCGGGTACCGACCCAGCCCGAGCTCGTCCTGTCCTATGCGCCGGTCGTGCAGCGCGTGTCGCCGGCCGTGGTCAACGTTTATGCCGCGCGCGTGGTGCAGCAGCGCAATCCGTTGTTCGACGATCCGATCTTCCGGCGCTTCTTCGGCGGCCCGGGAGGCGGTCCCAGCCAGTTGCAGCGCTCGCTGGGGTCCGGCGTTATCGTCGACAGTTCGGGGCTCATTGTCACCAACAACCATGTGATCGAAGGCGCCGACGAGGTGAAAGTCTCGCTCGCCGACAAGCGTGAGTTCGAAGCGAGCGTCGTGCTCAAGGATCAGCGCACCGATCTCGCCGTGCTGCGCATCAAGGACGGCAACACGCATTTTCCGTTCCTCGATTTCGCCAACTCCGACGCGCTGCAAGTCGGCGATGTCGTATTGGCCATCGGTAACCCGTTCGGCGTCGGCCAGACGGTAACGCACGGCATCGTCTCGGCGCTGGCGCGCACGCAGGTCGGTATCACCGACTATCAGTTCTTCATCCAGACCGACGCTGCGATCAATCCGGGCAATTCGGGCGGCGCGCTGGTCGATCTCGCGGGCAAGCTCGTCGGCATCAATACAGCGATCTTCTCACGCTCCGGCGGCTCGCAGGGTGTCGGCTTTGCCATTCCCGCCAACATGGTGCGTGTTGTCGTCGCCTCGGCCAAGAGCGGCGGCGGCGCGGTGAAACGGCCGTGGCTCGGCGCCAAGCTGCAGGTGATCACCCCCGATATTGCCGAGAGCATGGGCCTCAAACGTCCGGCCGGCGCGCTCGTCGCCAATGTGCTGCCCGGCGGACCGGCGGCGCAGGGGGGACTGAAGGCGGGCGACATCATCGTCTCGGTGGACGGCCAGGACGTCGACGACCCCAATGCCTTCGACTACCGCTTCGCCACCAAGCCGCTCGGCGGCAAAGCGCAGCTCGGCATCGAGCGCGGTGGCAAGCCGCAATCCGTCTCGGTCGCGCTGATAACCGCACCGGACACGCCGCGCGAGGAGATCACCATCCGCTCGCGCTCGCCGTTCTTCGGCGCCAAGGTCGCGAATTTGTCGCCGGCGCTCGCCGATGAATTGCGTCTCAACAGCGACGAGGGCGTCGTCATCCTCGACGTCGATCAAGGCTCGTATGCGAGCAATCTCGGTTTCCAGCGCGGCGACGTGATCCTCGAGGTCAACGGCGAGAAGATCGCCAAGACCGGCGATCTCGCGCGCGCCAGCGATCGGCAGAGCCGGACATGGCGTATCCAGCTTCTGCGCGGCGGGCAGAAGATTTCCGCGGTGTTCGGTGGATGAGCGCCATGGGAGCGCATGTCGTCGGGCTGAGCGAGAGGCGGCGGCTCGGCGCCTGGTCTTTCTGGATTTCGCTCGCGACGCTCGTTGTCACGGTGGTGCTGGCGGCCGTGTACGCCAAGCCGCTCGTTGAGGCCTATGTGGATGCCGGCGAGCCGTCATTCGGCGGTCGCGTCCGGTCCTTCGCCAGCGTGGTACTACCGTTCTGGCTGACATTTGCGGCGCCTGTTCTTTTTCTGGCGAGTCTTTTGACGGGCGTGGCCGGTTTGCTGCGGCGGGGGGACAGGCGGGCGCTCGCAGGGGTCGGGATTTTGGTGACTTTGATAGGCTTCGCCGTGATCGCGCTGCTGTTCGGGTTGGCTCAGCCGGTCGCTCAGGGCTGACTTGCGATGGCGTTCGGCATGCCCCACCTTGATCGCGATGGCTAAAAATCCCGCGCCCAATTTGTTCGCCGCCGCCGGGCTGGATGCGGACGCGCCGCGTCCGCTTGCCGACAAGCTGCGGCCGCAAAAGTTGTCCGAGGTCGTGGGGCAGGACCACTTGCTCGGTCCTGACGGCGTGCTCACGCGCATGCTAGAGACGCGTTCGCTCGGCTCGCTGATCTTCTGGGGACCGCCAGGCACCGGCAAGACCACCGTGGCGCGGTTATTGGCACAGGCCACCGATCTGCATTTCGAACAGATCTCGGCGATCTTCACCGGTGTTGCCGATCTCAAGCGCGTGTTCGAGGAGGCGCGCCGCCGCCGCGAGATGGGGCAGGGCACGCTGCTGTTCGTCGACGAGGTGCATCGCTTCAACAGAGCGCAGCAGGACAGCTTCCTGCCGGTGATGGAAGACGGCACCATCGTGCTGATCGGCGCGACGACGGAGAATCCGTCCTTCGAGCTCAATGCGGCGCTTCTGTCGCGCGCGCGTGTGCTGGTGTTCAAGTCGCTCGGCGCAGATGCGGTCGAGCAACTGCTCAAACGCGCCGAGCAGATCGAAGGCAAGCCGCTTCCGCTCGACGGGAATGCGCGTCTGATGCTGGCCGGCATGGCCGATGGCGATGGCCGCGCCTCGCTCACCCTCGCCGAAGAAGTCTGGCGCGCTGCACGCCCGGGCGAGATATTCGATGGCGTCAAGCTGCAGGAGATCGTGCAGCGGCGCGCGCCGCTCTACGACAAGAGCCAGGATGGCCATTACAATCTCATCTCCGCGCTGCACAAATCGGTCCGCGGCTCCGATCCCGATGCGGCGCTCTATTATCTCTGCCGTATGTTGGACGCGGGCGAACCGCCGCTCTACATCGCGCGCCGCGTCGTGCGCATGGCGATCGAGGACATAGGGCTCGCCGATCCGCAGGCGATGATCATCGCCAACGCCGCCAAGGAGACTTACGACTTTCTCGGCTCGCCCGAGGGCGAACTCGCCATCGCACAGGCGGTGATCTATTGCGCCACCGCGCCGAAGTCGAACGCCGGCTATGTCGCCTACAATACCGCGATGGAGGTCGCCAAGCGCGGCGGGTCGCTCTTACCGCCCAAGCACATCCTCAATGCGCCCACGGGCCTGATGAAGGACGAAGGCTACGGTCGCGGTTATGCCTACGACCACGATCAGGAAGAAGCTTTCTCGGGACAGAGCTACTTCCCCGAAGCGCTGCCGCGTCAACAGTTCTACAATCCGGTCGAACGCGGATTCGAACGTGAAATCAGAAAGCGACTGGATTACTGGGCGAAGCTGAGGAAGGAACGGGGCGGGGCATGAGCCTCAGGCGGGGGGCGGCAGCGGCCGCGATGGCGCTGATGTCGTGCCAGGCACTCGCGGCGCAGCCGGACGAGAAGGTGACCGGCCGTTGGGCTGTCGATCAGGACGCCTGCTCGGGCTTTTCCCTTTCGGCCGAACGCATGCCGCTGGTGGTGACGGATTATGCGGTGCGCTGGCGGGGCGATTCCTGCCGCATCGCGCGTATGTACAAAACCGGTCACGACGTGCACATCCAGGCCCTGTGCTGGGGCGAGGCGGGCGAGCGCTCGGTGCCGGTATCGCTCACGCCGCATGCCGGCAAACTGTTATTGCGCTGGGACCGGGTGAACTCCGGCGATCTCAAGCGCTGCGAATGAGAAAGAATAGCCAATGAAACGCGGTAAAGGCGGCGGCCCCAGGCAGCCGGGCGGTGGACGGCGCGAGGCGGGCCCCCGGCAGCAGCAGCGGGGCACACGCGGCGCCGCGCGTCTCGGTGGCGGCGGTCGGCCGCGTTCACGCGACGACGAGGGGCGTCCGCTGCGGCACGGCGATGAGCGCCCTGCGGGGCGTCCAGGACGCGGCTCATCTGGGCACGGCGCCGGCCGCGGACGGCCCCCACGCGCCGCCCAGGGCGAGGGCGGGCCCTCTTTCTTCCGCAAGTCCGGAGGAGCTGGCCGTGGGTTCGGCGAAGGGCGCTCTCCTGACCGGCGTGACGAGGGCCGTGGCGAGGGCCGCGGCCGCCCGCAGGGCGAACGAAAGCCGGCACGGTTTGGCGAGGATCGGCGGCCGCCGCGATTCAACGACGAACGGCCGCTTCGGCGGCACGATCGCGACGACGAGCGCCGTCCGCCCCGCTGGCGGGACGATGAGCGGCCCGCAGGCCGTCACGCCGAGGGCCGGAACGGCGGGGGACGCGGCCGCGGGTTGGCCGAGGAAAGCAGCCGCGGGCCGTCCCGTCGCGGGCCCAAGCGCGAGGGTGGGCGTTCCTTTGGACGCGGCGCCGAGGAACGGCGCGAGACTTATGCCAAGCCGCATCGGCCGGCGAAGCCGTCGGCCTTCGAGGGCCGACCGCGCCGGCCGGCGCAGGACGAGAGCATGGAGCCCGCCGTGGCAGTTTCGCCGGCGCTCGCCGAAGCCACCAAGGTGCAGACTGTCACGGTCTCGCGTGACGAGGACGGCATGCGCGTCGACCGCTTCTTCGAAGCGCGCTTTCCCGGCCTGTCGTTCAGCCACATCCAGCGCATCGTTCGCAAAGGCGAGGTGCGTCTCGACGGCAAGCGCACCGAACCGAAGGCGCGGCTCAGCGTCGGCCAGCAGCTCCGCATTCCGCCGCTGAAGGTCGAGGCACCGCCGCCGCGTCCCGATGCTCCACAAGCGCAACACGACCGGGCTTTCATCAAGTCGATCACGCTTTACGAAGACGACGACGTGATGGTGCTCAACAAGCCCATGGGCCTCGCCGTGCAGGGCGGCTCCGGCACGACGCGCCACATCGACGGCCTCCTGGGCTCGTTGCGCGGGCCGCATCCCGACGCGCAACGGCCGCGCCTTGTGCACCGTCTCGATAAGGATACTGCCGGCTGTCTGCTCGTCGCGAAAACGCGCTTTGCCGCGGCCGCACTTGCCAAGACCTTCCGCTCGCGTTCGGCGCGCAAGATCTACTGGGCACTGGTCGCCGGCGTGCCGAAGCCGCGTCAGGGCCGCATCTCGACCTATCTCACCAAGCAGGAGGTCGAGGAAGACTCCTTCATGCGCGTCGCCGAGCATGGCGAGAAGGATGCTGTGCACGCCGTCACGTATTACGCCGTGGTGGACACTTCGGCGCAGAAACTCGCCTGGCTGTCTCTGAAGCCAGTCACCGGCCGCACGCATCAACTGCGCGCGCACATGGCGCATGTCGGCAATCCGATCGTCGGCGATCCCAAATACTTTAACATCGAGAATTGGGAATTGCCGGGCGGTATCCAGAACAAGCTGCATCTGTTGGCGCGCCGCATTGCCGTGCCGCATCCGCGCGGCGGTACGATCGATGTATCGGCGCCGCTGCCGCCGCACATGGAGCAGTCGTGGAACCTGCTCGGCTTCGACGTAAAGCGGTACGATCCGATCGAGGATGCGCCGGAAGAAGAGTAACGCGATTGTCAGGCTGCGGGACGTCGCAGCCTCTCGTCTTGCGTGCTCGGCGTCGCCATCTGTCGCGGAGGGGTGAAGGCGAGCCGGATGCAGGGTTTGTTACGAGCAGTTGTCGTTGTTGCGTTCGCGGTGTCCGCCGTGACGCTGGCGCATGCGCAAACGGCGGACCCCAACATCGTTCACGTCGCGCCATTACCGCTTGGTCCGCCGGGGCCTCAACCCGGGCTGCCGCCGGCCTATCAGTCGCCGCGCGGCACGGTAGAGCAGGTGCGGCCGGTCAAGCCACTGCGCGTGCCGCGTCACGGCGCGAGCGAACCGCCGCCGCCGATCATCAATCCGCAGACGGGCGTCGCATTGCCTAACATGCGAACCATTTCGCCGTCGGGGCCTGGCGGGCGCGAGACGTATCAGGATCGCGCGGCGCGCTGTGCACATCAGGCCGGCGCCTATGGCGCCAATGCCGGCGACCGCAACACCTATATCAACAATTGCATTAATCAGTGACCTAGTCCGTTCCCGGAGGTGCGAGGTGTTGCAAGCCTCGAGGGGGCGGCTGCCTCAAATCTCCTCCACGACCTGGGCGTAGGAGATCAGCGCAAACAGCGCCGTGCCGCCCACCACGTTGCCGATGAGAACCGGCACGGCGAAATTGCCGACCATGTGCCACAGCGTCCAATCGCCGGCGAGCACCAGCAACCACGCTTCCATGCTGCCGGCGATGATGTGGGTGAAGCCGCCGACCGCAATCAGCCAAGTCATGATGGTGATGACGGCGAGTTTCGAGGTCTCGGCGCTCGGCAGCATCCAAACCATGGCGGCGATGAGGAAGCCGGACGCGATGCCGCGCAGGAGCATCTGCCACCACCCGATGTTCGTCAGAATGCGGCTGAGCTCCATCATTCCTTGATGGATATCCTCAGGCACTGCCGGGAGGTAGGTGCAGAAGATAGCGGCGAAAAGCGTGCCGGCGATATTGGCAAGCAGAACGATGGCCCATAGCCGCAACATCCGCCAGAGATTCTCGAGCGAGAGATCGTTCAGCACCGGCAGCACCACCGTGATGGTGCTCTCGGTGAAGAGTTGCTGCCGACCGAGCACGACGATGAGAAAGCCGATCGAGTAGCCGAAAGCCGCGATGAGGTCGCGCCACGGCGCGTCGGGAAGGTGTGTGTGCAACACCGCCTGGGCGAGAAGCGAAAAGCTGATCGAGAGGCCCGCTGCCACGCCCGACCACCAGAGAGAGAAAGCCGGGCGCTCCATCTCTTCGTCGCCCAGCCGTCGTACCACCTCGTAGATGACTGGCGTGCGCGGCGTCGACATCTCCTCGACATCTTCAACTTCGCGCTGCGAGATGCCGCGTGCGGCGCGGCGTTTGCCGGTGGATTGCTGCTTGCTGGAGCGGCGCTCGGTCATGGAGACGTGAACGTTGCCCACGGCGCCGGGTTCCCGCCTGGCCTTCGATGACTGCTCTTGACAGGCAACTAGATGGTTGCATATTAGGCGGCGATGGACGCGGTCTTCAAAGCGCTCGCGGATGCAAGCCGCCGGGAATTGCTCGACCGTTTGCGCGCCGAGAACGGCCTCACTCTGGGCCAGCTGTGCGAGCGGCTTGCCAAATCGGGCTCACCGATGACGCGGCAGGCGGTGAGCAAGCATCTCGCGATCCTCGAGGAGGCCAATCTGGTCGCGGCGGTCAAGCGTGGCCGCGAGAAGCTGCACTATCTCAATCCAGTGCCGATCCACGAGATCGCAGAACGCTGGATCGGCAAGTTCGAACGTTCGCGGCTACAGGCGCTGAGTGACCTGAAAAAGGACCTGGAGGCGCATGATGAGTAAACCAAGTTTTGTCTACGTCACTTACATCCGCACAACACCCGAGGAGCTCTGGGCCGCGCTGACCGATCCGCGTACGATCCGCAGATATTGGTTCGGCATGTCGGCCGAAAGCGACTTCAAGGCCGGCTCGCCGTGGCGGCTCAAGCTCGATGACGGCCGCGTCGCTGACGCAGGCGAGATACTGGAGGCAGATCCGCCTCGCCGCCTTGTAATCCGCTGGCGCAACGAGTTCAGGCCGGAGCTCAAAGCGGAAGGGTACTCGCGCTGCACGATGCAGATTGAGATGGCCGACTACTACCCTGATTTCGGCGGCAAGGCGGCCAAGCTCACCATTCGTCACGAGATCGAAGGCGAGGGCGGCAAGTTCATCGAAGCGGTTTCCGGCGGTTGGCCGAAGGTTTTGTCGAATCTCAAGTCTCTGCTCGAGACCGGCGACGTGGCGTTCAAGGAGTAAGCCGATGACCAGGCCACATTCGTCTGTGTCACCTCGGCTGACCGTCGTGCACAACGAGTTCGGCGACGGTCGCAAGATCTTCGGCTTGGTCAGCAAGGGATGGCCTGCGGCGTTATCGAGCCTGAAGTCGTATCTGGAAACAGGCTGCGGTCTACAACCGTCGTGGGATGAAGAGGCGGCCAAACGAGCGGCAGCGGAGGCCCAATGACAGACGCAGCCTCGTTCGTACCGAAGACCGTTTACGTCACCTATATCGCAGCCGCCCCCGAACAGATTTGGCAGGCGCTGACGGATCCCGCATTCACGCGGCACTATTTCAGTGGCTTCGCCGTCGACGTCGAGCCGCGCGCCGATGGCCACTTCGGCCTGCTGTATCCCGACGGTCGCGTTCATATCGCCGGCCGTGTACTTGAATGGTCACCGCCGCGACGATTTTCCTGCACGTGGGTGGTAGAGGGCATGCAAGGTTTTGACGAATTGCCCGAATGCATCGTGACGTACGAGATCGAGCAGGCGGGTGGCAGCTGCAAGCTGACCATGACCGAGTCTCATTCCTGGGACGTGCCAGAGGCTATCCTGGCCGGCGGCCGCGCCGGCTGGCCGGCGATATTGTCCAGCCTCAAGAGCCTGCTCGAGACCGGCAACGCACTCGCGATCGCGATGGCGCCCCCACCGGACTTCATCGAGGCAGTCGCGCGCGCGGTGGCGGAGAAGCCGTGGCTTAGATCCAGGTAGTGTCCGGATGCCTCCAATCCGCACGAAAAGTTTGGACATCTGGCGTGCGCTGCTGTGCCGAGTTCCACGATCTGCTAAAGGCTGACGCTTCGTGGCGGTGACTCGCCACCTTGAGTCGCAGCCCTTTGATGGACACGCGCGCCGACACTTATCTTGGATACCGGCATATGGCGGCGGAGCCGCGGCCAGTCGCGGTGACGCGCTGGAGCGCTCAGCTTGCGGATCCGCAGGTCGAGCAGGATTTCCGGATCGATCGGTTTGCCGAGGATCGCCGGCGCGTGATGTTGCTGCTGCTGCTGGCATCGGCGGTCAGCGCGTTCAACTTCGGTTTCCAATTTCACGAGTTCTGGACTCGCGGCGGCGTGGTGGTCAGCCTGATCCCGGCCGCGGCGCCCGTATTCCTGCCATTGATTGCGTTCGGCATCGTCTCCCGCGTCCGCAGGCCCGGCCTGCTCGAAGCGTTGATGGCGGTCTTCATCGTCGTTGGCATGGTGTCGCGGATGACGATTATGACGGTCTATCCGGTGACGGCCTTCTTGTGGCCGACGCTCATCGTCAGCATTGTCTTCATCATCTATGTCTACTTGCCGATCCGCTTCTTCGTCGCAGCCGCGCTGGCGGCGGCGTTCTCGGTCGTTGCGCCGGCATGGTGGTTCTTCGTCGCCGGCACGACGCTGCCGTTGGAGCAGATGCTGCGGGCCTCGGTATGGCTGGTCTTCGCCAACGCACTCGGCTTTCTCGCCGCGAACTCCATCCAGCGTGCCCAGCGGGAGCGCTATGCGCAAAGCCTTCTGCTGAAGGAGCTCTTGTCGACCGACGCGATGACCGGCATCGGCAATCGCCGCCGGTTCGACGACGCACTCGAGCGCGAATGGCGCCGCTGCAGCCGCTCCGGCAAGCCGCTGTCCTTGCTGATGATCGACGTCGATCACTTCAAAGCCTACAACGATCATCACGGCCACCTGCAGGGCGATGAGTGTCTTCGCCAGGTCGCCAAGCTGTTGGTGGAGAGCGTCGGCCGACCGGCCGATCTGGTCGCCCGCTATGGCGGCGAGGAGTTCGTCTGTCTGCTGCCCGAAATCGCCGAGGAGGGCGCCCGCGCCGTCGCCGCGAAGTGCATGATGGCGATCGCGCGCGCGGCCATTCCGCATGCGGGCTTGCCGGCAGCGGCGAAGCTGACCATCAGCATCGGCGCTGCCACCGGCCACGAGGTCGCCTTGCACAGTCCGGGCGCGCTGGTCGCGCTCGCCGATAAACTGCTCTACTGCGCCAAGCGCGCCGGCCGCGACCAGGTCGTGACCGGCGTGTTGTAGTGCCTAAGCCGCTTGATTGAGAATCGCCCGTCGCAGCGATGCAATCACGCGCTCGCTTGATCGAGCGCCGCGATGTCCTCCGCCGACAGTTTGAGCGCCGGCGCCTTCAATATGTCCTTGAGCTGCTCAAGGCTCGTGGCGCTGGCGATCGGCGCTGTGACGCCGGGCTTTGCGAGCAACCAGGCGAGAGCGATCTGCGCCGGCGTCGCATGCTGCCGGCTCGCCACCTGATCGAGCGCGTCGAGGATCGCGACGCCGCGCGGGTTGAGATAGCCCTTCACCTTACCGCCGCGGGCGGCATTCTTCCGCGCGTCGGCTTCGGTGCGGTACTTGCCGGTGAGGAAGCCGGCGGCCAGCGCATAGAAGGGGATCACGCCGAGCCCGTGCTCGCGGACGATCGGCAAATAGTCGGTCTCGAAGCCGCTGCGTTCGACGAGATTATAGAGCGGCTGCAGCGTCTCGTAGCGCGGCACGCCGAGTTTGGCGCTGGCCGCGAGCGACGCGGTCAGCCGTGCCGGCGTGAGGTTCGAGGCGCCGATGGCGCGCACCTTGCCGGCCTTGATGAGTTGCGCGTAGGCCTCGAGCGTCTCCTCGACCGGCGTCTCTTCGTTGTCGAAATGCGTCTGGTAGAGGTCGATGCAGTCGACCTGAAGCCGCTTGAGCGAGGCTTCGGTCGATCGCAGGATGTAGTCCTTGCGCACGCATTTGCCTTCGCCCATGTCGGAGCCGACCTTGGTGGCGATGACCACCTTGTCGCGCTTGCCGCTTTGCTTGAACCAGCGGCCGATGACGGTCTCCGACTCGCCGCCGCTATGCCCCGGCGCCCAGCGCGAATAGCTGTCGGCGGTGTCGACGGCGTTGAAGCCGGCATCGACAAACGCATCGAGGATGGCAAACGACGTCTTTTCGTCGGCGCTCCAGCCGAACACGTTGCCGCCGAGCATGAGCGGGGCGATTTGAAGGCCAGAGCGGCCGAGCGGGCGAAGTTGCATGGTTGTCCTTTTTCGCGGCGTTCGGTGGTCGTCAGAAATCGGGTCGGCGCCAGCGGTCGGTGTCGATAGGAGAAGGTGCAGTCCTAACCCGAGACCTCGCAATGCAGCAAGAAAACACACACATCATTACTCGCAATCCGTTCGGCACCATGGATGTTCCCACGCCAAATGACAGGGACGTGTTGGACTTTGCCGCAACGGCAAGATTGCCGGGCGATGCAGGCGACGCCAATGCCGGCTCGTGGGCACAGGCGCTTGCGCCGGCCGATCCGCTCGATGGCGCATGGGCAAGCCGCTGGAACGGCGGAGCCGATCCGACCATTGCCGGCGATACGCCGGAGAAATGGAAGCAAGGCAGGGCGGAAGTCCGCGCTATCGGCGAGCGCGTTTACTTACGTTTCGATTGGGACGGCGGCCGACGGCACGGATTGATCGACGCGCACCGCGAGAGTGAGACTCGCCTGGTCGGCAAATACATCAATCTCACCGATCCGAAAATCACGCGGCCGTGGGTTGGGCTTATCGTCGATGCGACGCGCATCGACGGGCGCTTTCCGCATGGGCGGCTCGACTTCCGGCGCTGAGTTGCCGCTCAGCGCAAGGACGCGTTGATCTTGTCGAGCGCCGATTGACCCGGGCACAGCTCTTTCGCATTGAGCGTATTGAGCGGCGCCCTCACGGTGCGCAGATGCTCATGCAAATCCTGCGGCTCTTCTTCGACGTAGAGCAGGCCCGTGACGATCTGCCCCTTCGACGCGTGATGCTGCAGGAAGCCGAGCGCGGCGGTGCGGTCGTGCAGGTCGTAGTCGGCCGCGAGCTTGCGCAGCGCGAGGCGAGAGCCGTCGTGCTGCTCGACGATCTCCACCGTGCCGGGCTCCTGCTTCACCTCGATCGGCATGCGCGAGGAAATGAAATCGAGGCGGTTCACCGCCTCGTTGTGCTCGCGCACGAAATCGAAGCTCTTGGTCGAGCCGGCATGGTTGTTGAAGGCGACGCAGGGCGAGATGACGTCGATGAAAGCCGCGCCCTTGTGGGCAATGGCCGCCTTGATGATCGGCACGAGCTGCTGTTTGTCGCCGGAGAAGGAGCGGGCGACGAACGAGGCACCGAGCTGCAGCGCCATGGCGACGAGGTCGATGGAGTTGTCGGTGTTGATCACGCCGCGCTTGGACTTCGAGCCCCGGTCGGCGGTGGCCGAGAACTGGCCTTTGGTCAGGCCATACACGCCGTTGTTCTCGACGATGTAGACCATGTTGACGCCGCGGCGCAGGCAGTGCGCGAACTGGCCGAGGCCGATGGAGGCGCTGTCGCCGTCGCCGGAGACGCCGAGATAGATGAGGTCCCGGTTGGCGAGATTGGCCCCGGTCAGCACCGACGGCATGCGGCCGTGCACCGAGTTGAAGCCGTGCGAATTGCCGAGGAAGTAGGTCGGGGTCTTCGACGAACAGCCGATGCCGGAGATCTTCGCCACGCGGTGCGGCTCGATCGACAGCTCGAAGCAGGCCTGGATGATGGCGGCGGTGATGGAGTCGTGACCGCAGCCGGCGCACAAGGTCGACACCGAGCCTTCGTAGTCGCGGTGGGTGTAGCCGAGCGCGTTCTTCGGCAGGTCGGGGTGATGGAATTTCGGCTTGGCGATGTAGGTCATGGGATTGCCGCTCTCTCTCTGCCGTCATGCCCGCGAAAGCGGGCATCCAGTACGCCGCAGCGCCGGTCGTATTCGCCGGCTACCGTGATTACTGGATCGTCCGCTTTCGCGGACGATGACGCTCAAAAACTGTCTCACGACGTCACCTTCACCTGCTTCACCTTCAACGTATCGAGGTGATCGCCGATGGCCTTGGCGATGAAGCGGGCGGTGATCGGCGTGCCGTCGTAATGCAGGATCGGCACCAGCCGCACCGGGTCGATGCCGCATTCGTTGACGATGAGCGAACGCAGTTGCGCGTCGCGGTTCTGCTCGACGACGAAGATGAAGTCGTGATCGGCGACGAAGGAATTGACCGACGAGTGGAACGGGAAGCCGCGGACGCGCATGCGGTCGAGTGCATGGCCCTTGGCCTCGATCATGTGGATCGCTTCGTCCATCGCCGGCGCGGTCGAGCCGTAATAGATGACGCCGTATTTGCTCGGCTTGGCCGCGTTGGCGATCAGCGGCCGCGGCACCAGGTCCTTGGCCGTCTCGAACTTGCGCAAGAGGCGCTGCATGTTGTCGACATAAGGCGCCCCTTCCTCGGTATAGCGCGCGTAGCGATCGCGCGAGGTGCCGCGGGTGAAGAACGAGCCCTTGGTCGGATGCGTGCCGGGATAGGTGCGGTAGGGAATGCCGTCGCCGTCGACGTCGAGATAGCGGCCGAACTCCCTGCCGGCCTCCAACTCTTCGGCGGTCATGACCTTGCCGCGGTCGTAGACCTTGCTGTCGTCCCAGGCGAAGGGTTTGCACAGATGCGTGTTCATGCCGATGTCGAGGTCGAGCATGACGAAGATCGGCGTCTGCAGCCGGTCGGCGAGGTCGAAGGCCTGTGCACCGAACTCGAACGCCTCGTTGGGATCTTCCGGGAACAGCAGCACGTGCTTGGTGTCGCCATGCGAGGCATAGGCGCAGGAGATGATGTCGCACTGCTGCGTGCGCGTCGGCATGCCGGTGGAGGGGCCGGCGCGCTGCACGTCGAACAGCACCGCCGGGATCTCGGCAAAATAAGCGAGCCCGATGAATTCCTGCATCAGCGAAATGCCGGGGCCGGAGGTCGCGGTGAAGGCGCGGGCGCCGTTCCAGCCGGCGCCGATCACCATGCCGATCGAAGCGAGTTCGTCCTCGGCCTGGATGATGGCGTACTTGGCCTCGTTGGTCTCGGGATCGACGCGCAGCCGCGCACAGTGCCGCGTGAAGGCGTCGGCCAGCGAGGAGGAGGGCGTGATCGGATACCAGGCGCAGACCGTGGCGCCACCATAGACGGCGCCGAGCGCCGCCGCGGCGTTGCCCTCGACGAAAATGCGGTCGCCGATCTTGTCGGCCTTGCGGATGCGCAATCCGATCGGACAGTCGAGGTTCAAGGTCGCGTAATCGCGGCCGATATGCAGCGCCTTGAGGTTCGGCTCGATCAGTTTTTCCTTGCCCTTGTACTGTTCGCCGATCAGCTTCTCGACCACGGCGACGTCCATATCGAGCAGCGCCGTCAGCGCGCCGATATAGATGATGTTCTTGAACAGTTGCCGTTGCCGCGGGTCGGTGTATTCGCGGTTGCAGATGGCGGTCAGCGGCATGCCGATGACGGTGATGTCGTCGCGGAATTTCGACGGCGGATACGGCTTGGTCGAGTCGTAGAACAGATAGCCGCCCGGCTCGATGCCGGCGATGTCCTTGTCGAAAGTCTGCGGGTTCATCGCCACCATGAAGTCGGTGCCGCCGCGCGCGCCCATATGGCCGGCTTCGGAGACGCGCACTTCGTACCAGGTCGGCAGGCCCTGGATGTTGGACGGGAATATGTTGCGCGGCGCGACCGGCACGCCCATGCGCATGACGGCGCGGGCGAACATCTCGTTGGCGCTTGCCGAGCCGGAGCCGTTGACGTTGGCGAAGCGGATGACGAAGTCGTTTACGCGGCTGATCGGCGTTGCGGTCGGCATGACGGTCCTGCGTGAGTCATTTCCAGCAAGAATTTCTGCATGTCCCAGGCCCCGGTGGGGCAGCGCTCGGCGCATAGGCCGCAGTGCAGGCACACGTCCTCGTCTTTCACCATCACGCGCCCGGTCTTAAGACCGTCCTGCACGTAAAGGTCCTGAGACAGGTTCTTGGCCGGTGCGTTGAGCCGCGTGCGCAGCTCGGCTTCCTCGCCGTTCGGCGTGAAGGTGATGCAGTCCATCGGGCAGATGTCGACGCAGGCATCGCATTCGATGCAGAGCTTCGACGTGAACACCGTCTCGACGTCGCAGTTGAGGCAGCGGTGGGCTTCCTTCACGGCGAGCTGCAGATCGAAGCCGAGCTCGACCTCGGCCTTGATGTCCTTGAGCGCCACGACAGTGTCGCGGTGCGGCACCTTGTAGCGCTGGTCGAGCGCGATGTCGTTGTCGTAGGACCACTCGTGGATGCCCATCTTCTGGCTGATCAACTCGACCGCCGGCGCGGGGCGGTCGGCGATGTCTTCGCCGTTGAGCAGCTTGTCGATGGAGACGGCGGCCTCGTGGCCATGCGCCACAGCCCAGATGATGTTCTTCGGACCAAAGGCGGCGTCGCCGCCGAAGAAGATCTTCGGATGCGTCGACCGCATGGTCTTCTCGTCGACCACCGGCATGTCCCACTTGTCGTCGAACTCGATGCCGATGTCGCGCTCGATCCAGGGAAAGGCGTTCTCCTGGCCGACCGCGACGAGCACATCGTCGCAGGGGAAGTGCTGGTCCGGCTCGCCCGCCGGCACCAGCTTGCGCCGGCCCTTGGCGTCGTATTCGGCCTTCACCTTCTCGAAGGTGATGCCGGTGAGTTTGCCGTTGTCGTGGGTGAATGCCTTCGGCACGAGGTAATTGTGGATCGGGATGCCTTCGTGCATGGCGTCTTCCTTTTCCCAAGGCGACGCCTTCATCTCCTCGAAGCCGGAACGCACGACGACATCGACCTGTTCGCCGCCGAGACGGCGGGCGGAGCGGCAGCAGTCCATGGCGGTGTTGCCGCCGCCGAGCACGACGACGCGCTTGCCGATCTTGTCGATGTGCCCGAACGACACCGACGACAACCAGTCGATGCCGATATGGATGTTGGCGGCCGCTTCCGTGCGGCCGGGAATATCGAGATCGCGGCCGCGCGGTGCACCGGAGCCGACGAAAATCGCGTCCCAGCCTTCGGCGAGCAGCGCTTTCATGCTGTCGATGCGCGTGCCGGCCCGGAAGTCGACGCCGAGATCGAGGATGTAGCCGGTCTCTTCGTCGATCACCGAATCCGGCAAGCGGAATTTCGGAATTTGCGTGCGGATCATGCCGCCGGCTTTTTTGTCGGCGTCGAACACGGTGACGCTGTAGCCGAGCGGCGCGAGATCGCGCGCGACGGTCAGCGAGGAGGGGCCGCCGCCGACCAGCGCGACGCGCTTGCCGTTCTTCATGGCGGCCGGCTTCGGCAATCGCGAACGAATGTCGTCTTTGTAATCCGCGGCAACGCGCTTCAACCGGCAAATCGCGACCGGTTCGTTCTCGACGCGGTCGCGCCTGCAGGCGGGCTCGCAGGGACGGTCGCAGGTGCGTCCGAGAATGCCGGGAAACACATTGGATTGCCAATTGATCATATAGGCGTCCGAGTAACGCCCGTGTGCGATCAAACGAATGTATTCGGGAACGGGCGTGTGCGCCGGGCACGCATATTGGCAATCGACGACTTTATGAAAGTACTCGGGCGCGGACGTGTCCGTGTTCTTCATCGAACTCCTCGTAACGCGTCCCGCAACGGCTACTGTCTGTGCGGTCGCGTCCAGCCATCACGCGGGCTGGGCTTCCGTCGCGTTGCATGTCGCGACAACCACTCCGATGCACCGATATTATGCATTGGAAGCGTTCAAAGCTACACATCCTTGCGACGACAGCTGCGCAATTAACCGCGAGTTCGCACGCCATTTCGTCGCTTGAAAGCTTTGGCGGCGTCGCCATGGTCCCGCTTTGATTTCGCCGCAGTGCACGCCCGATGCGTTGCGGCGCACAATGCTTTCGTGATGCGGCGCGTTGGGAGTGTCGCGTCTTCACGGCAGAGCGCCGGCCCGCATGGCGGACCGGCGCAGCTGATGCGTGCGATGTGTCAGTATTCGCAGTAGCGGCGGCGCACCCAGTGTCCGCGCACTTTCACACGCCGGGTGTAGCAGCGCTCATAACCGTAATAGTAGGGATCGGAGTAGGAGTAGTCGTTGTAGTAAAACGGTGCGCCCCAACCCCAGCCGCCGACGATGGCCGGGCCGCCGTAGTAGCGCCTGTGGCCGTGATGGTATCCGCGTCCGGCGTAACCGCGCCCGCCATAATAGCCGCCGGCGCCGCCGCGCCGGACGATGGCAGCGCCGCCGCCGCCGCCACCGCCGCCGCCAGAACTCCGGAATGTGCTCCGGCCGCTGCCCATGACCGGCGCACCGCCGCCACCGCCGCGCGGGGCCACGGCTCCGCCGCCGCCACCACCCGAACTTCTAAAAGTTCCGCCGCCGCCGCTGCCCATGCTGGGCGCGCCGCCACCGCCGCCGCCACCACCGCCACCGCCGCCACTGGGGACGATGGCCTGGCCGAAGGCCGGCAGGGCGAGCAGGGTGCCGGCGACCAGCGCCGCCGCGAGAGATCCGAGAAAGAAGGGGCGAGCCATGGTGGTATCCTTTCGGTGGACGGACGCGCCGGGCGCGCCCATATAAGGAACACCCACCGCCCGGCGACCGTTCCGCAGCCGCGCCAACCACGCTTTGAAATAGCTCAAAATGAAGCTCGTTCTTTTCGACGTCGACGGTACGCTGATCGACAGTCAGCGCATCATCTGCGCCGCCATGCGCCAGGCTTATGAGGACCACGGCATGGTCTGTCCGCCGGTGCCCCAGGTGCTGTCCATCGTCGGCCTGTCGCTCGAGCATGCTTTCCGTCGCCTCGCCGGCGATGCCGACCATCCGATCGACAGCCTGGCGGCCCGCTACAAGGAGGCGTTCTTCGCGCTGCGGGCGGCCGGCACGGAGCCGTCGCCGCTCTATCCGGGTGCCCGCGCGGCCATCGACGCGCTGCGTGGGCGCGACGACATCGTCCTCGGCCTCGCCACCGGCAAATCGCGGCGCGGTGTGGCGGCGATGGTGGAGCAGCACGATCTGCAAGGCATTTTCGTCACGGTGCAGACCTCGGACACCGCGCCGTCGAAGCCCGATCCGGCCATGGTGCTGCAGGCCATGCGGGAAACCGGCGTCGATGCCGACGATACCGTCATGATCGGCGATACCGCTTTCGATATGGCCATGGCGCGCGCGGCCGGAGCGACGGCCGTCGGCGTGTCGTGGGGTTATCATCCGATCGCCGATCTGTACGCCGCCGGCGCGGGCCAGGTGATCGACACGTTCGACGCGCTGGCGCCCGCGGTCGAGAAACTGTGGCCGGCGACGCCGCGGACCATCAACGCGGCGTCACCGGCCTAGTGGGTGTCAGCCGCAGTAAGTGCGGCGCACCCAATGGCCATGCACGCGCACGACGCGCACGTAGCAATCGTCGTAAGCGTAGGTGTCGTAGCCGTACGGCCAATCGTCATAGAACGGGTCGTAGAAGCCGTAGCCGAAGCCGCCGGCGACGAAGCGACGATGGCCGAAGCCGCGGTGAGCGAAGCCACCGTGAAATCCACCGCCATGAAAGCCGCCGCCATGAAAGCCGCCGCCGAGGAAACCACCGCCATGGAATCCACCACCATGGAAACCGCCACCGTGGAAACCACCGCCACCATGGAAGCCGCCGCCGCGTGCCAGCGCCGGTGTGCCGGCGAGGCCGATCGCGAGCAACGCAGCTCCGGCGACAGTGACGAGCTTCTTGAAGTTCATATAGCGCTCCATTCCGTTGCGTCGCCCCGCTGGGATTCCGCGCCCGCGGCTGCTACAAGCGCGCCGAGGTTGGACGTCGCAGTTGTTCGAAATTGCCTTCATGGCAGCGCTCTTGCTCTTCGTGTCGATCGGCATGGGGCGCTGGTGCGTTCGACGGCAGGTCGTCCATAACCATTCCAACAACGAACGTGCGCGATCGATCGCCGTTCCGGCACAGTCGAAAACATATGCGTGATATCTTCGACGACATCTTCACCAAGCAATCGCACGATCCTGTCGAGTCCGCGCGCCGCAACGCGCGTCCGAATTTGCGCAAGCGTTTCTATGAAAGCGCAAGCGCGAGCGAGACGGCGGGCGAGGGCGGCTTTGCGGTGTTGCTCGACGGCAAGCCCGTGCGCACGCCGTTGCGACGGCCGCTGGCGGCGCCGTCGCCCGCATTGGCGCAGGCCATCGCCGACGAATGGAATGCGCAAGTAGACGTGATCGACCCGGCGCGCATGCCGCTCACGCGCCTTGCCAATGCGGTGATCGATGCGGTGGCCGAGCGGTCCGCGCCGGTGGCCGATGATATCGCGAAATATCTCGACAGCGATCTTCTGCTCTACCGCGCCGACGGGCCGGAAGGCCTGGTCGCGCGCGAAGCGCAGATGTGGGACCCGGTGTTGTCGTGGGCGCGCGATGAGCTCGGCGCGTTGTTCATGCAGGTGCAGGGCGTGATGCATGCCGAGCAGTCGCAGGAGGCCATCGCCGCGGCGCGCGCCGCGATCCCCTCCGATATCTGGCGGCTCGGCGCGGTGTCCGTGATCACGACGCTCACCGGTTCGGCGTTGCTGGCGCTCGCGCTGGCCCACCGTGCCATCGATGCCGAACAGGCCTGGGCCGCCGCGCATGTCGACGAGGATTGGCAGATGGCGCAATGGGGCGAGGACGCGCTGGCGCTCGAGCGGCGTGCCTATCGTCACGTCGAGATGCAGGCAGCGGCCAAGGTGCTGGAGCTGCCGCCGCCCGGGTGAGCGCAGCGAAACCCGGGCAATTGCACCGTCATCTCCGTTCGTCCCGCGAAAGCGGGGACGAGTTGTGACTCCGCGCCGGCCCGTTGGCTGCCTGCGGGCCGGGCGCTGACGGTTACGCCGCCATCGCCGCGCGCGCCGTCAAGATCTCGACGCAGGCGGTCGCCGCTTCCTTGCCCTTCACCTTGAAGTGCTCGCGGAAAAACGTTCGGTGCTCGTCCGTGTCGTGGAAGTGATGCGGTGTCAGCACGGCCGACAGGACGGGGACGCCGGTTTCGAGTTGCACCGTCATCATGCCATTGAGGACGGCGGTGGCGACGAAATCGTGCCGGTAGATGCCGCCGTCGACGACGAAGGCGCAGCCGAGGATCGCGGCATAGCGCCGTGTCTGCGCGAGGCGTTTGACGAAGAGCGGAATCTCATAGGCGCCGGGTACGTCGAAGACGGCGATATTGATCGGACGCTCGCCGATGGTCGCGAGCTCCGCCTGAAACTGCGTCACGCACTCGTCGACGATATCGGCGTGCCAGCGCGCGCGTACCACCGCGATGGCGCCAATTCCCTGAAAGATCTGCTGGTTCATCTGCCCTGTTCCTTTACCTGCCGACGGAATCAGGGCGCAAAGCAAAGCGCAGGCCGCCGCCCTCATGGCGGAAGCCTTGCTCTGCGTTCTCTTTCATCCGGACTGTAACCGTCGGCTCCGGAGTCGCACCGGATCTGCTGACCCCGCCATTGGCATGGCGGGCGCTCGCGGGCTTGGGAAACGCTCCCTTACCGCCGGTGGGGACTTTCACCCCGCCCTGAGAACTGTCGTGGCGATCTATCGGCGGATTGCCTGGCGTGTCAATCGAGCGTCGGGGGCCCTCGACGGCCCGTCGATTGTCGACTCGTGATAGCCTCATGCCGAGAGGGGCGGGCCATGAAGATCACACTCGACATCTCCAAGCTGGTGGAAGAAGGAAAGCTCACGGCGGCCGAGGCCGAGCGGCTCAAGACTTTGGCGTCGCACGACACCGGCTCGCTCGGCATCAATATCCTGATCGGCTTCGGCGTCGTGGCGGTCGCCGTGGGCGCGGTGGCGCTGGTGCCGACACCGCTCACGGCCATGCTGCTCGGCGTGGTCTTGTTCGTCATCGGCTGTGCGCTGGTGCTCAACCGCATCGAGCAATGGAGCGTGCTCGGACAGATCGTCTTGGTGATCGGCGCCTTGATGTTCTGCGGCGGCGTGATCGTCTACGGCGAAGGCTCGCTGGCTTCGATGCTGATCACCACCGCGGCCCTTGCCGCGGCCGCCATCGTCGCGCGTTCCAGTCTCCTGTCGGCGCTGGCGGTTCTCGCCGCGTCCGGCTGCCTTGGCGCGCGCACCGGCTACAGCTATGCGACGTACTCTCTGGCCATCTTCGAGCCGACGCTGACCATTGTGCTGTTCGCGGCGCTGGCGCTCGCGACTTATCTCGCCGCCAAGCGGCTGCCGGCGGATTATGAGCGGGTCGCGCTCGCGGCGGCGCGGACATCGATCTTCCTCGTCAATTTCGGCTTCTGGGTCGGTTCGCTGTGGGGCGATCCCTTGCTGCTGCTGCGCCGGATGGACGGCTACACGACAGCGCGCTTCGACGAGGTCATCGTGCCGCCCGTCGCCTTCATCGCGGGTTGGGCGATCGTGCTGATCGGCGCCGGCGTCTGGGCGACGCGGGTCAACCGGCGCTGGCTGGTGAATGTGGTCGCCGTGTTCGGCGCCATCCATTTCTACACGCAGTGGTTCGAACGGCTGGGCGCCTCGCCGCTGTCGGTCTTGCTCGGCGGCCTGCTGCTGCTGGTCATCGCCCTGGCGCTCTGGACATTCAACCGCCGCTGGGCTGCGGCGGTCCCGGCCGCCTGACCTGGATCAAAGCGTCAAATGCGCGTCCGGGTCAGTGTTGCCATACCAACACCGACCTTCGGAGATGCTCATGCTGACCCGTCGCATGGCCAATAGCGGCTTGATCGGCGCGGCTTTGCTCGCGGCCGCGCCCGCGCTTGGTGCCGAGACCGAACGGACGTTGCCGCCGCCGCAGACCGATGGCGGCAAGCCGCTGATGGAGGCACTCAAGTTGCGGCACTCGACGCGTGAATACGCCGACCGCGCGTTGCCCGATCAGGTGCTGTCCAACCTGTTGTGGGCCGCTTATGGCATCAACCGGCCGAGCGGCGACCGCACGGCGCCGTACTGGCGGCACATCATGGCGATCGATGTCTATGCCGCGATGGCCGACGGTCTCTGGCTCTACGATCCCAAGCGGCATCTTCTCGTGCGGCGCTCATCGTCCGATCTGCGCAAGGAAACCGGGTTGCAGGAGTTCGTCGCGCAGGCGCCGCTTAATCTCGTCTATGTCGCGCATGGCGACCGCATGCGCGAGGTGCCGGCGGAAGCCAGGCGCCTCTTTGCCGGTGTCGACACCGGCTTCATCGGCCAGAACGTCTATCTCTGTTGTGCGTCCGAGGGGCTGGCGACCGTGTTCCGTGCGTCGATCGATTACGAGAAGCTGAAATCGGCGATGGGATTGGCCCGCGACGACTTCGTCACGTTCGCGCAGTCGGTCGGCTACCCGCGCGGGTAAGACGGTGCATACAAGACCCGGTCCGCATCGCGGCGGCGGCTCCGCGGTGCGATGATGTGCGCTCGGTCTCCCAACAGGGGAACCGTCGCAACAATTGCTTTTCAAGGACGCTTTGCTGCTGGTACGAAATCGTCGGGCAGGGGCGAAGGATATGCGCTCCTGAGGTCAGGGGCGTATCGGGGCCGATGAGAGCGTTAGCCAGTGTCGCGTGGCGCGGCGTAACCTTGCTGTCGCTGAGCTTGGTGGTGGTGTTCGCGCTCGGCGGCGCGTCCTTGCCGGTCGCCGCGGCCGACCAGATCGCGTTGCCGCCGCTCGGCGTCTGGCGCGACGACAAAGGCCGCACCGACATGGTGTTCGACCTGAAGACCGACCGAAACCCCAGCGCGGCGGACATGCAGGGCGGGCTGCCGCTCATCCGCAAGGAGCCGCTGGTGCCGTTCGTCGGATTGTCGCTGACGCGGCCGTTGGGCGGGCAGAAGTAGCCGCTTCCGCTACGACTGAATGAGCCGGGCCTCGAGGGCGTCGTAGTCCTGCAGGTGAATGAACTGCACGGCGAAGCCATCCTGGCGATGGCGGACGACGCGGCCGACGACCTTGCCGACAGCGAGCGGCGTGCCGATGGCGGGTTTGATGTCGGCGGAGACGGCGACACCCGATATCGACATGTCGATGACGAAGCATTCCATCTGCGTGCCGTCGGCCAGGATCAGGACGGAGCGCGGGTCGTTCGGAATGATGCGCTTGTGCGCGCGGCTGTCGTGAATGTCGTGGTTCTTATTTTTTTCGTACCATTCGATCTTGGCACCGAACTTCGCGCGCTCTTCGTCGCCGGCCGTCATCTTCATGACGAAGCTGCGGTCGAGCGTGCGCAGGATCGAGCCTTCCTGTTTGCCGAACTCATCGCAGCGAACGATGACGCGCTCGCCGACGGTGCCGAGGACCGGCACCACGAGCGTCATCGCGGAAGGCGAGACGTTGACGATGCGGCAGGAGAACTCGCGGCGGTTGCCGCGCGGGTCGATGCGGTTGGCCAACGCATAGCGCGCGGCGATGCTGACGATGATGCGCGGCTCGCTCCGGCGGTCGACAAAAGCGACGTCGTCGAGAAAGGCAATGTCATGAATGTCCAAACGGGCTTGCGGCATTTTAAGAGGGGCCCTGCCGAGCGTAATAAACTCCCATAACAATGAATCTTTTTAAGAACTGTTTACGCGATGTCGGTTTCAGCCTCGTCTGCTGGCGAATCGGCGTTTGTCACAATTTTTGGTAGCCGCGGCTAACGGTCCATTCACCATCAGGGCGCCGCCGGCGGCGACAACAGCCGCGTTACGTCTCGTCCGCCGGCCTGCGCCCGATCGGGCCGAGATGCGTATAGCCAAAGCCGGCGCCGTATTTGAGGCCATAGCCGAGCAGCCGATCGAAGCCGATATGCGCGATCCAGATCAGCGCGATGGCGGTGAGGGTGGGGGCCGGCAGGAGCAGGCCCGCCAAGGCCAGGACCAGCGGTCCGATCAGCGTATGCGCCGTGTTGTAGACGATGGCGCCGACGCGCGGGCCGCCGACATAGCCGAGGAAGCTCAGGTCCGGCGCGAAGAAGAGAGCGGCAAACAGCCACCATGCGGCGCCCGTTTGCCAGTAGATGAAAGTGGCGGCCGCGAGCAGTGCCGCGCCTTCGGCGCGTAACACCACTCGCGGCACACCGGTGACGTGCGAGGTGGCTTTCAATAGTCCCTCGCGTGTGCGTCGCTCAGTGGCCGGTCGGATCGCCGCGGCGGCTGATCTCGTACAGGAACCACACGCGGCGCTCGGTCTCGTCGATGAAGTTCTCCAGGAGGCTCGCGCTGGCGACGTCGTTGTGCTCGTCGCACACGTCGTGCGCTTCGCGCATGCTGGCGACCAGGCGCTGGTTGTCCTCACGCAGCTCGGCGATCATGTCGTCGGGGGTGACATAGGCGGCGTCGTTGTCCGACAGGCGCTGGTGGCGGGCGATGTCGCCGATCGAGCGCAGGGTGTTGCCGCCGGTCTTGCGCACGCGTTCGGCGATGACGTCGGTCATGGCGAAGATCTGGTCGCCGTGCTCGTCGAGCAGCAGGTGATAGTCGCGGAAGTGCGGGCCGCTGACGTGCCAGTGGAAGTTCTTCGTCTTCATGTAGAGCACGAAGACGTCGGCCAGCAGGGCATTCAGCGCGCCGGCGATGTCCTTGGTGGCATTGGAGCCGAGGTCGGTCGGCGTCTTCAGGCGGGGGGTGCTGGTGCGCGTGTCGTTCATCGTCTCATGTCCTCTGTCAATTGATCAGGGTTCCCCCTGCAGCCAGGGAATACCGTGCCGCTATTATGGTTCCATGACCACGGTTCTGAGATTGAACTTTCAGATGATCATCTAAAACTTTAGCGCGTGACGCTATCCTGAAGTCTGGCGGCAATGGCCGCGAATACAGGCTGCCACTGCCGGTCGGCGCCCTGGCGGAAGATTGTGGTGCCTGGATACCAGGGCGTGTCGGCGCGGTCGAGCAGCCAGCGCCAGTCGGGCACATAGGGCAGCGCCAGCAAAACACGCTTGCCGAGCGCGCCGGCCAGATGCGCCGGCATCGAGTCGATGCTGACCACCACGTCCAGATTGGCCATCAGCGCCGCGGTCTCGAGCAGGCCTTCGGCGCCGAGGTCGGTTTCGTCGAGGACGCGCTCGATCTTGCTCGCGAAGGGCACCTGGGCGATCGACGGGTCCGGCTGCTTCTGCAGCGAGATCAGGCGCACGCCGTCGATGCCGGCGAGCGGCGCCAGCGCGGCGAGGGGGGCGGCGCTGCCGGCGGTGACGCCTTGCCAGACGATGCCGACCTTGAGGGCTTTGTCGTCGCCCGTGGTCTTCAGCTTCTCCGCCCAGCGCGCGACCCGCTCCGGCTCGGCGTGCAGATAGGGCTCCTGCGCCGGCACGGCGTTCGGCGTCAGATGCAACAGGCGCGGCAAGGACATCAGCGGCGCCCACAGCACGCGGCGCG
The DNA here is from genome assembly GCF_003367395.1 of Pseudolabrys taiwanensis. Lineage (NCBI taxonomy): Bacteria > Pseudomonadati > Pseudomonadota > Alphaproteobacteria > Hyphomicrobiales > Xanthobacteraceae > Pseudolabrys > Pseudolabrys taiwanensis. The sequence goes on from NZ_CP031417.1 coordinate 692,230, forward strand.
GATCGGACTTCAGTTCGTCCGCCGAGGTGATGACGCGCTCGACCCCCGGCAAGGTGCGCATCAGCGGCGCCAGCGCCTCGCGGGTGAGCAGCCAGACCGGATAACCGCGCCCGGCCAGCAGCGAGGCGTAACGCGCCATCTGCACGTTGTCGCCGAGACCTTGCTCGCAGACCAGCACCAGGCGGAAATCGCGCGGCGGCTCGCCCTGCCACTTCGGTTCGGCGATCGGCGCGTAAGGCGGCTGCACCATGTCCACGCGCTGCTCGTAATACGGAAAGCCCTTGCGCCAGTCGCCGAGCAGCATGAGCAGGTGCCCGAGCGCGACGGCCGTGTTGGCGTCCGCGGGCTCGAGCGCGATCGATTGCTCGAGCGCGGCCAGCGCTTCGGCGTAGCGGCCCTGGTGCTTGATGGCGAGGCCCCGGTGCGCCATGGCGAGCGCGTTCTTCGGCTGCGCCTTGAGCACGGCGTCGTAGACGGCTTCCGCTTCCGCGAAACGCCCGAGCATCGACAGCGCGTTGGCCTTGTTGACGAGAATGTTCGGCGCGCCCGGCGCCACCGTCAGCGCCTTGTCGTAGTCGGCGAGCGCCTCCTCGTGCCGTCCGAGGTCCTGCAGGAACGCGCCGCGGTTGACGAGGTCGCTCGGCGAATTGGGATTGAGCGCCAGCGCGCGCGCGAAGCTCTTCAGCGCCTCCTCGGCAAGGCCGGCCTCGACCAGGATGTTGGCGCGGTTGCCATGCGCATCGGCGAAGTCCGGATCGACGGCGATCGCCTTGTCGAAGCTCTTGATCGCCTCCAGCGGCTCGCCGAGCCGGTCGAGCGCCTGGCCGAGCAGGTTGTGCACCTTGGCGGTGTTGAGGCCGTTGGCGATCGCCTTGCGGGCAAGCTCGGCGCCCTGCGTGTACTGACCCTCCTGGCAGCAGACCACGGCGACGTAATAAAGCGCCTCGCCGTTGTCCGGATCGTTCTTGAGCACCTCGGTGTACCGCTCCATGGCCAGGCCGATCTGGCCCTGGCGATGGTGGAAGAGGCCCTGTTGCAGGAGCTGGGCGGCGGACTTGTGCGCGGTGGTTTCGGTCATCGGAGGCGCTTCTAAGGGGGATTTGGGGCCGCGCCAAGCCTGTCAGGGCAAAGCCCGTCCGCGGTCGTCCCCGCGCCGGCGGGGACCCAGACGCCACGGCGCGACGATAGGGCACGGCGTATGGGGCCCGTTCCTCCCTCGCTCATGCTCGGTCTCCCGGGACGACAGGCGCAATTCGCTCATGGTATGGCTCTTGCTGGAATCCGGACGACACCGACAGGGACGGGCATGAAAGACATCCTCGACAGGCTGGAAGAGCGGCGGGCGGAGGCCCGGCTCGGGGGCGGTGAGAAGCGCATCGAGGCCCAGCACAAGCGCGGCAAGCTGACCGCGCGCGAGCGCATCGAGCTGTTCCTCGACAAAGGCTCGTTCGAGGAGTTCGACATGTTCGTCGAGCACCGCTCCAACGACTTCGGCATGGAGAAGACCAAGATCCCCGGCGACGGCGTCGTCACCGGCTGGGGCACGGTCAATGGCCGCACCGTCTACCTGTTCTCCAAGGACTTCACCGTGTTCGGCGGCTCGCTATCCGAGACGCATGCGCAGAAGATCATCAAGGTGCAGGACATGGCGATGAAGGCGCGCTGCCCCGTCATCGGCCTGTTCGACGCCGGCGGCGCGCGCATCCAGGAAGGCGTCGCCGCGCTCGGCGGCTACGGCGAAGTGTTCAAGCGCAACGTGCTCGCCTCGGGCGTCATCCCGCAGATCAGCGTCATCATGGGCCCGTGCGCCGGCGGCGACGTCTATTCGCCGGCCATGACCGACTTCATCTTCATGGTGCGCGACACGAGCTACATGTTCGTCACCGGTCCCGACGTCGTGAAGACCGTGACCAACGAGGTCGTCACGGCGGAGGAACTCGGCGGCGCCTCGGTGCATACGGCGAAGTCGGGCGTCGCCGACGGCGCCTTCGAGAACGACGTCGAATGCCTGCTGCAGATGCGCCGGCTGATCGACTTCCTGCCGTCGAACAACGAAAGCGGCGTGCCGCAATGGCCGACGCTCGATGCCGCCGACCGCCTGGACGACTCGCTCGACACGCTGATCCCGGACAATCCGAACAAACCGTACGACATCAAGGAGCTGATCCTGAAGGTCGTGGACGAGGGCGATTTCTTCGAGATCTCCGCCGGCTACGCCAAGAACATCGTCACCGGCTTCGGCCGCATCGCCGGTAAGACCGTCGGCTTCGTCGCCAACCAGCCGATGGTGCTGGCCGGCGTGCTCGACAGCGACGCGAGCCGCAAGGCGGCGCGCTTCGTGCGCTTCTGCGACGCCTTCAACATTCCGATCGTCACCTTCGTCGACGTGCCCGGCTTCCTGCCCGGCACCGACCAGGAATATGGCGGTCTCATCAAGCATGGCGCCAAGCTGTTGTTCGCTTACTCGCAATGCACGGTGCCGCTCATCACCGTCATCACGCGCAAGGCCTTCGGCGGCGCTTATGACGTGATGGCGTCAAAGCATGTCGGCGGCGATTTGAATTATGCTTGGCCGACGGCGCAGATCGCGGTGATGGGCGCCAAGGGCGCGGTCGAGATCATCTTCCGCGGCGGCACGCCGGACGAGATCGCGGCGCAGACCAAGCAATACGAAGACCGCTTCCTGTCGCCCTTCGTCGCCGCCGAGCGGGGCTATATCGACGACGTGATCATGCCGCACTCGACGCGCCGCCGCATCGCGCGCGGACTGGCGATGCTCGCCAACAAGCACGTCGAAGTGCCGCGACGGAAGCACGATAATTTGCCGGTGTAGCTTCTCTCTTACCCTTCCCCTTATGGGGAGGCTCGATCGTCGCACGCGATCGGGTGGGGAGTGATCGCCCCCATGCGTTTGGCCGGGCTTGTCCCGGCCGTTTATTTTCGAAGTTGTAAGCTTCAATTTGTTCTGCAACTATAGCGAGATAAGGTGACTTAGCGGCTGGGGGGCTGATATGGGACAATTCGTTCGGATTGAAAGAAGAAAAAGAGGTTTTTTCGGCTGGCTATTCCTTCTTCTTTTTGTCGCCTTCAATGTCCTGATGTTGGTCTGGCTTGCGAGCTACTGGATTGCCATCGGACCACGGATGAGTGAAGGCAGTGCCGCTGCGCAGGCAGGAAGTGCGATCGGCGCGACAATGGGCACCGGACTTATTCTTAGCATGTGGACGTGCGGCGCGATCATCTTGGGTTTGTTTGCGCTACTGACGCGCGGCCGAAAAATTGTAATTGAAGAGCGGTATGAATAAGACCGAGCCCGCTTGAGTCCTAGTTATGTCTGGAGAACGGCGGATTGTATATTTTCTCGGAGCGGGCGCCTCGCTCGGCGCTGGTGCGGTCGCCAAAATCCAAGGCGGCGGCGCCGTCGCGATTCCGACTCAGGTAACTTTTTGGGAGATATTTCTGCGCTTCGTAAAGAAGACTAAGAACAGGCAGGATATAGAAAATTTTTTGTTTCGATATTTTTTGAATTACCAGAAAACGCCTAACCGCACGAAGGCGCTCGCTCGTAGAAAGCAGTTAAGCCCGATAGACGTTGAAGAGGTCTTCACGTTCCTGTCTGAGCGAAACAATGCGCCGGGTGTCAGTCCTCAGCTTCGATCGAGAACAACAAAAATATGGGATGCGCTAATTGAGGAGATTGGCCAAGTATTTGGTCGGTTTCCTGCAAACAAGCGTACTCGCAGTGTATATCAACGATTTAAACGTCAGCATCTTCGTTCAAGGGATACTATTGTTTCGTTTAATTATGATGTTGTCTTTGAGGGATCGTTGCCGAACAGCACGAAGTGGTACTATGAAGGTATCGAAAATGATCATGAGTCGCAGTCGCTTCGAATATTGAAGCCGCATGGTTCGATAAACTGGGAGGAAATTGAAAAAGAAATTGTCTGTCGGCGGAAGCCCTCTCAATACCCTGAGCATCCTACGGTCATTGCTCCAACGCATTTGAAGTTTGTTGGCGTCGGAGAGCCTGGTGATGATGGTGTTAGAACGGGAATTGGATATTTAAATCAGGCTGCCCAGATTCCTGATGTTTGGGCGGCCATGGAACGAGAGATGCGCGAGGCGAAGGCGTGGGTATTCATAGGATATTCATTCCCGTCGTCGGATCTATATTTTGCGTCCATTTTGCGGTCGACATTGGCAACTCGCAGGGTTGATCCATACATTGTAATTGTGAATCCGGACTCGATGGCGATCCGGCATCGCATACAAGGCCGGTTTTCCGTTTCGGATGATCGGATTAGAACATTTCCTGATTTGCAGACTTTCAATCAAATCCAGCGGTCGCAGATGCTTCGAATGTTCCAATAGAGTGCGCTGCGCGCGTCCGGCTGGCGCAATTTTTATGTAAAGGCCACCCCATGACCACGCGCCACGCCACCTGCAACTGCGGACACCTCCATCTCGCTATCGAAGGAGAGCCGGCGCGGGTGTCGATGTGTCGTCGCCCGGAGTGTCATCGCCCGGAGTGCCAGCGCCGCACCGGCGTCGTGATCAGCAACCAGGCGCGGTTCAAGCCGGCGCAGATCGCGGCGCAGACCAAGCAATACGAAGACCGCTTTCTGTCGCCCTTCGTCGCCGCCGAGCGCGGCTATATCGACGACGTGATCATGCCGCACTCGACGCGCCGCCGCATCGCGCGCGGCCTGGCGATGCTCGCCAACAAGCACGTCGAAGTGCCGCGACGGAAGCACGATAATTTGCCGGTGTGATCTGTCTTAACCCTCCCCCTTGTGGGGAGGGTCGGCGCGCTTCGCGCGCCGGGGTGGGGGTACCTGCGATTGCGCGCCAACCTTAACCCGTCATCCTGAGGTGCGCGCTCTTGCCCGCCTCGAAGGATGAGCGGCAGGGCGCTTACTTCGGGCCGTCGCCCTTCGAGGCTCGGCCTAACGGCCTCGCACCTCAGGGTGACGGGTCTTGCTCATTACATCGCCGCATCGTCATGGCCGGGCTTGTCCCGGCCATCCACGTCTTTATAAACTGATGGTTGAAGTTGATCGATTGTGCCTAGTGCGGGCAAGGCGACAAAGCAATAGATTATCCTGCGGCGAAGAGTATGGAGAAGCCTCAATGGACCCTCTGGGCGTAGCAGGTTTCAGTTCGTTCGGACTGTTCGTTGGCTTATTGATTGGATGGTTTGTAAATGACGACAGAAATACAAAAGGCGCAGATAAGGCATATGCAAAGGTAGTGATCGCAATTGCATCGTCGGCAGTCAGTTTCATACCGCTTTTTGCGCCTATGACGGGTCGGGAGCGCTGGTTCTACCCAATTTTTTTACTCGTTGGTCTGATCGTGTCGCCTTTGTTTGATGTGGGTTTGCAGTGGTTCTACACCCGCAAGAGTGTAGTTGCCCTGTTCAAGAAGTAGGAGCTTGTGGGCGCGTCCGTCGCCGCCGAGCGCGGCTATATCGACGACGTGATCATGCCGCACTCGACGCGCCGCCGCATCGCGCGCGGGCTGGCGATGCTCGCCAACAAGCACGTCGAAGTGCTGCGACGGAAGCATGATAATTTGCCGGTGTAGCTCTGCCGTCGGCTGATCCCGCGCGCAGCGAGATGTCTGGCCATGGCGGGCGGGCGCGGCGGTGTGCCTGTCGCGCGCAGGTTGTCTAAATCGTCCTTGGCGACTACATTTAGGACCATGGGCAAGACGGTCCAGATCGACGACGACGTGATGCGCGCGGCCGAGAAGATCGCCGCCGAGCGTGGCGTCTCGCCTGGCGAAGTTATCTCCGAGGCGGCGCGCAAGGTGCTAGCTGGGCACGTCACGACTGAAGAGAGGGGGCCGGCAGGGTCCGTTCTTACGAACGGCTGGTACGTCCTGCCGAGCCGCGGCAGTCTGCCGATGAGCGCTGAGGCCATCAAGCAGCTCATTGAAGACACGGAACTGGAAGACAATCTGCCCGGCAGGAGTGGCTAGGCGTGCGAGCGCTGCTTGACGTCAATGTCTTGCTGGCGCTTTTCGATCGGGATCATCCGCATAACGCTTCTGCCATTTCGTGGTGGGCGAGTGAACAGGCGCAAGAATGGGCCAGTTGCCCGCTGACGCAGAACGGCTTCGTCCGCGTCATATCAACGCCCGCTTATCGTCAGTCGCTGCCTGTGTCGAAGCGATAAGATTGCTTCGGGCGCAACAGCTGAAGCCGGACACGTCTTCTGGCCGGATGACATTTCGATCAGCGATCCGGCATGGTTTGACCACGAGCGGGTGTTGGGTCCAAACCAGATCACCGACGCCTACCTGCTCGCGCTCGCCGTCAAGAACGATGGCCGGCTTGTCACGTTCGACCGTTCGATCACGCTCGGCGCCGTGCGGCGCGCCGAGCCGCGGCATCTGGTCGTGTTGACAAGCGAACGCACTTGAAATGCCGGCGAGCGATGGGCCGTCATGCCGAGAGAAGGGGCGGCTCACCTGTTGCGCGCGGTAAACACCACGGTGCGCTGGCGCGATAGAGATGACGCGCCGAGATTTGTTACCGTCGCGTCATTCCATCCGTGCAATTGGACGCAACGTCGACGGATGGAAAATCTCGGTCTGATTTAGGTCAATGTTGATGCGTGCAAATCTCCTACGCTGCAACCTGAACGGTATGCAGGGAAGGAGATTGTCATGTGCAATGCCAAGAACCATTCCGCCGGATGCAATTGCGGCTTCGGGCCGCGCAGCGCCGGCCTGAACGTAACGTCCGGCGAATATGAGAAGGTCACCCGCGACGCGTTGGCGGAGGTCTTTCCCGTGCCGAAGATGAGCGCGGACGGCAAGGACTTCGGCAATCCGCTGTACAACGGGCTGGCGAACGATCCCGGCCTCAGCGACGCGGACAAGGCGAAAGCAAAAGGAGTACCTGGAAAAGCTGGGCGATCCCGCCATCAAGGCCATGAGCGATGCGCTGTGGGGCGCTTTCGAAACCGTCTCCAAGGCGGCGAAAGGACTGACGCAGAACGCCTTCATCGGCAAGCTCGCTGACGCATACATGCCGGTGCTGACCAACGCGCTGCCGCTCGACGTGGTGTATGAGAACAAGACGTTCTGGACGATGCTCTATGGCGACAAGAAGCGCGCCGAGGACACCATGTCGACCATCGAAAATTACCGCAAGGAGCGCGGTAACGACGATTACGACGTGCTCATCAGCAGCCCGTTCGGTCCGCGCGTTTACAAAGGCAAGAAGGAAAATCACACCGGCATCGATATGAACACGATCGGCGTGCCCGGCGTGATCTCGCACGCGCCGACTGTCGGCAAAGTGCAGACCGTGACCAAGACTGAGAGCGGTGGCAACACGGTGCGCATGGTCGTGCCGGCCGATGACGGCAGCGCCTGCCTGGTGCAGACCTGCCATCACAACCGCACCTTCGTGAAGGAAGGCGATGTGCTGGAAGGCGGCCAGGCGGTCGCGGAAGTGTCGGACAAAGGCAAGGCCAGCGGCAAGCATGTCGATCTGAAGATGGGCTACGCCATAAAGCCGCCGGAGGCGTCGGTGAAGGTGGCCATGAAGAAGGGCTTCAAGGCCGCCGATTTCGGCGATGCCGTCAGCTACAAAGACGGCGTCCTTTCCGTCAAAGGTGAAGGCGCGCTCAAGCTGAAGGACAAGCTCGCCGCGCAAGCCGAGGACAAGAGCGCCGTCGAGGGCCTGTTCACGGACTACAAGCCGCGCAAATACACCTACGACGAAGTCGCCAAGATGACGCCGGCGCAATTCCGCAAGATCATCGATTGGTCCAGCGACATTCATTATGTCGACCCCTACAAGGGCGACATGGTGAAGAGCTTCGTGCCGTCGATGCTCAGCGACATGAAACGGCAGATCGTCGCGAAGAAGGTCGCCGAAGTGATCGCGGAGCATCAGAAGCAGTTCGCCAAGGCGAAGCCGGCGAAGAAAGCCGCTTCGAAAGCGAAGAAAGCCACGGGCGCGCAAAAGGCGCGGCCGTCTGCGGGCACGGCGGCCGCCCAACCGCGCGCGCATTGATGCCGACGGCGCTTGCGATCGGCGGCCGGGGTTGTCCCTGGCCGCGCAGGCCCTCTTGCCCCCAGTTGCGGCGCTTGCTCTGATACAGGCCGCGCGCGCGGGGGCGAGGGCGAGGCGTCATGGTGCGGATGCGGGCAGGGCCGCTGAGTTTGCCGTTTATGGCGCTCATGACGCTCGCCATGGCGACGGCCTTGGCCGGCTGCGCCAGCCAGCCGGAAACCAAGGTCGCCGTCGGCGTCGGCACCGCGCCCTATGTGCGGCAGCAGGCCAAGCCTTATGCCGTGCTCTATAAGCCTTACGCCGCGATGGCAGCGCTCGCTTACACCGACACGTCGTATCTCAACGAGCGGACGTGTCCGGACGCGGCCAAGCTGCGCGCAAGCGGCACGGACGACGACGTCGCCGCGGCCAATATGGTCGACGATCTTGGACGCGCGGGCTGGGCGTGCCGCTTCGGGCATATCGGCCCTTACGGCTGCACGCCGGGCACGCCGCGCTGTCTCGAAGGCCTCGAATACCATGTGTGGCGCCGGCGCGATTGCGCCACGGCGGCGATCGCCTTCCGTGGCACCGACTTCAATGCGGTCGATGACTGGCTGACGAACTTCCGCTGGTTTCTCGGGGGGCGCTTCTTCGATTTCTACGATCAGACGCAGGTGGCGGTGCCCGGCATCATCAAGGCGCTGTACGACGAAGGCTGCCGCCCGCGCACGATCATCGCCACCGGCCATTCGCTCGGCGGCGGCCTGGCGCAGCACGCCGCCTACGCCGACAAGCGCATCGGTTATGTCTACGCCTTCAATCCCTCGCCGGTGACGGCGTTCTTCGGCATTCCGTTTCCCGAGCGCAGCGCCGGGACGGAACAGCTCGGCATCGACCGCGTCTACGAGGCCGGCGAGATCTTGGCGGTGCCGCGCGCGCTCGCGTCCGGCGTGTTTCCGAGTTCGCAATGCCGGCCGCGCGTGCGCATCGTGCGCTTCCACACGGTGACGGTGCCGAGCATCCTGGAGCGCCACAACATCCGCTATCTGACCGAGGGACTGACCAAGCTCGCCGGCAGCGCGACGCAGTCCGACAAAGGACGCATCGGATTCAAGCACGCGAGGGAATGCGATTTCGTGCAGCCGGATAAGTGGGGCGAGTAGGGGCTTGCGCGCACACCGTTATGCGCGGGCTTGGCCCGCGCATCCATGATGAGACGCAACGCATGAGAGCCGTACGTTCGGCCCTCGCCGCGGCGGGACCTCATGGATTGCCGGGTCAAGCCCGGCAATGACCGTGGGAAGGGCTTAGCGTGGGTTTCGCTGGCGCTCTAGCCAGCGTACCTGCGCAACCTTGCGAGGCGCCACCTTACGCAGGCCGTCATGCGCGGGCTTGGCCCGCGCGTCGCACCCACATCACTGACAGCTGAACGACTTCTTGTCCGCGGCGACGGCGCATTTCTGGCCGGCGGGCGCGGGCTTGGTGATCGTCACATAGTCGATCTTGTAGATGCAGTCGGTGCGCGAGCCGTCCATGGCCGACACGTTGAACAGCGTGCCGGTATAGCTGCCGCCGGTCCATCCGCCGCCGGGGCTCACGGTGGCGCTGATCGAACTCGGACACTGCACGGTCGTCGGCAACGTGACCGCGCGTTGCGGCTGCGCCGGCGCGCTTACGCTCGGTGTTCTTTTCGGCTGCTCTTGGCCCAAGGCGGGCAGCGACGTGGCCAGAACAAGCGCTGCCACCAACGCGAGATGCTTCGACATCGGACCCTCCTGTTGCGCTTATATCGGCATCGGCAGGGTGGCGGCGCGTTGATGCACGTCAAAGCGATCGATCGGTGCGCGCGCGTCGCCGGACGCGCCGGCGTCAAGTCCGGCAATCACCTTAGGCCTGCCGCCGCCGCAGGTTGTACGCCTCGCGCGCCGGGTTCTGCTATGCCTCGGCCAAGGCCCTTGAAGCGGGCCAGCCAGGGAAGGGAAACGTCCGCCATGAAGTTCGCTCATGCCGCCGCCGTGGCGGCCGTGCTTGCCGCCGTCGCGCCGCCGTCCGCCATCGCGCAGGATCACTACCCCAGCAAGCCGGTCCGCATCGTGGTCGGCTTCGTGCCGGGCTCGTCGATGGACGCGGTGGCGCGGCTGATGGCCAACGAATGGAGCCAAAGGCTCAAGGGCCAGTTCGTGGTCGAGAACCGGCCCGGCGCGGCCTCGGCGATCGCCGCCGACATCGTCGCGCGCGCGCCGAAGGACGGCTACACGCTGCTCACCGGCGGCACGGTGAACGTCTCGACCGGGCTCATCAACAGCAAGCAGGCCTTCGACATCGTGCGCGACTTCTCGCCGGTGATCGCGGTCGCCGGCCAGCCGATGATCCTCGCCGTGCATCCCTCGCTCGGCGTCAACACGCTGGCGGAGTTCATCGCGCTCGCCAAGTCGAAACCCGGCGCTTTGTCCTACGGCTCGACCGGCATCGGCGCGACGCCGCATCTGTTCACCGAATTGTTCGCGCAGCGCACCGGCATCAAGATGACGCATGTGCCGTATCAGGGCTCGCCGCAGGCGACGACCGATCTGCTCGCCGGCCGCATCGAGCTGATGTTCTCGCCGGCGACGGCGGTGCTGCCGCACATCCAGGCCGGCACGCTGAAGGCGCTGGCGGTGTCTTCGGCCAAGCGCACGGCGGCCGCGCCGCAGGTGCCGACCTTGAAGGAGGCCGGCGTCGATCTCGATGCCACCGTGTGGTTCGCCATCTGGGCGCCGGCCGGCACGCCGCGCGCGGTGGTCGATCTGTTGTCGCGCACCGGCAATGAAGGGCTCAAGTCGCCGGAGGCGCAGGCGCTGCTCACCGCGCAGGGCTTCGATCCGATCGGCGGCAGCCCGGACGATTTCGCACGGCTGCAGACCGAGGAACTGGCGAAGTGGAAGGCGGCGGTGCAGGCCGCCGGCATCGGTCAATAGCCGCGGCGTTCGAAGACGAACGGCCGGCGCTTTGCGCGCCGGCCGTTGCTGTTTCCGTCAGTTCAGCGATGCCATCTTGCCGGTGGCGACGGTGAGCACCTTGCCGGTCTCGAGATCGATGCGATAGATCTCCCGCAGCACGTTGCCGGCAAAGCCCAGCTCGACGATCGACACGGTCTTGAACGTCGTGGCGATGCCGTCGGGCAGGATCTGGTTGAACTCCTTCGCCGTCTGGTTCATCGCCGCCTGAACGTCCGGCGTGAACTTCGCCATGCTGTAGACGAGCGTGTTGTGCGGATTGTGCGCGCGCACTTCCTTGCCGTCCTTGACGATGTTGACGCCGGACACGCCCATCGTCTTCACGAGGTCCTTGGCGGCATCGCCCATCGCGGCATAGACCGGGCCGGTGCAACGCGGCAGCGGACCGTCGCGGAGCGGGGCCAGCGCCGCCGTCGCTGTGGTGTTGAACGCCATCATCGCCTCGAAGCTGTCGCCTTCCTTGACGATGCCGAGATCGAGCCACCACGGATGACCGGCGCCTTTGGCGGCTTCCGTCGTATAGAAGTTCTTCAAGGTGACGTTCAGCACCGGCGGCAGCTTCGGCAGCGCCTTGAGCATCTTCTCCGGTGTTGTCGGGTCGGCGTTGTGCACATGCACCACGGTGACGTGCGGGATGTTGTACATCACCGCTTCGGTGGCGAGGCCGGCGTTGATCAGCTTTTCCTTCAGCGGGCCGCCGATGGTTGCGGCGAGCGTGGCGTTGACCTCCGCCGGCAGCGTGTAGACGAGGCCGAAGGTACGCGCGTGCGGGCGAAAGCCGGACGCATTGAGGGCGCTGTTGTCGATCGTCTGCGCGGCGGCGGGCAGCGCGAGCGCGGCGGCCGTGAAGGCGGCGGCGCAGGTGCGGAGCATCATGCGGCGGGTGGACATGGGTTGAGCATCCTTTCCTCGGAGACTGCCGGAACCGGCAAGATGCTGCGTGTCGCCTGCGGATGTGACAGAGCGATAAATCCGCCAGTCCAACCGCGATATTCACGCTGCGGCGTTTGGCTGCGGCCGGTTTGTCATAAGGCGGTCATCGTCCGACGGCGACGCGCCCGGTCTGCCCAGAGCCGTGTCGCCATAGAGCCGGGTCCTGCCTCCCGCCGCGCATGGTGCTTTCCGTCGCGCCGGATGCCACGCTAATCTCCCCCGGTTCTCGGGGGAGACATCATGCGCTTGTATTGTATTGCCGTTGTGACGTCGGCGACGGCATTCACGTCCGTGGTGCGGGCCGCCGATCTGCACGTCTGCAAACTTTCGTCCGATCGCAAGACGGTCGCCGTGCTGGTCAGCAATCCTTATGCGCAGGAGACGCATTGCACGGTCAACTGCCATCTCATCCTGCCGGGAGAAGGCATTCGCAGCGAGAGCATCAGCTGCGCCAAGACCGTGCCGGCCGGCGCCAAGGAGTTCGAGTTGTGCACGCGCACGCGCGAGAACGGCGCCTATGTACGCGTTTCCAGCGACAGCAATTCGGAATGCATCAAGCCGCTGGCGCAGGAAAAGGATGACGACGCGGACGACGACGAGAAGCTCGCCGACGAGATGCAGAAGAAGAGCCAGGAGATGCTCAGGAGCCTGCAGAAGAAATAACCGCGTACCGGTTAGCCGCCATAGGACATGCCGCGTTTCCTGATCCAGGCCCGCGTCGCCGCCATCAATGCCGCAGACACCAGCGCGGCGTCGGCCGGCATGTCCTTGCGCCATATGTCGAGGAGCAACGCGATGCGGACCTCGTCGCTGCGATTCCACACTTCGTGCGGATAGGTGTCGTCCCATAACAGCGTATCGCCGTCGGCCAGGCGATAGGGCACGCCGTCGATGTTGAGTTCGCAGGCAGGGAGTCCGTCGTCGGCCAGCGGCATGGACAACATCAGATGAAAGCGCAGGATGCCGCGAAACGGGCCGCGATGCGCCGGGATATGTTTGCGCGGCGCGAGAAACGAGACGACGCAGGACACGACGTCCGGCGTCTCCGCGAGCAGCGCGTCCAAAGTCGGGCAGCGTTGCAGGTTCTCCTCGACCGCGACGCCATAGGCCTTCAGGATAAACATGCGCCAGTCGCGGCCGTCGCCGGCCGAGATGTCGGCCTGCTGCGGCATCAGGTCGTGGAAGCGCGGCACGCGATGCAGCGTGTCGAGAACGGCGAGCGCCTCGCGGCGGATCGCCGGGTAGGCGCCCGTGAAGCGGCTTGCCTCGGGGAAATAGCGGTCGGTGTCGAGCGTGGCCGGCGTATCGATGCGGCGGTCGTAATAGGCGCGCACGACGTCCGCGGCGCGGTCGTAGAACTGCACGGAAAATGCCCCTTCGATTCTGAGGCCCCCAGGCAAGACTATCTGTTCGGGGCGCAAAAAAGGTATAAATTCATTATGGCCGCGCCGCGGAGCCCGGCGGCGGCCGATTGATACCGCCAAACAGTCCGGAGGCCGCGATGCCCAAGCCGATCGAATACGCCGATGCCTCGCCGCAAGTGCGTGCCGTCTACGACGACATCAAGCAGTCGCGCGGCGTGCCCGACGTGAACAATTTCTGGAAGTATCTCGCGCACGATCCGGCGACGCTCAAGCGCACCTGGGAGAGCATCAAGGAGATTATGGCGCCGGGGGCGCTCGATCCGCTCACCAAGGAGATGATCTACCTCGCTGTCTCCGTCACCAATGGCTGCGGGTATTGCATCGCTTCGCACACGGCCGCCGCCCGCAAGGCCGGTATGAGCGAGGCCATGTTCGCCGAGGTGATGGCGGTCACCGGCATGGCCAACGAGACCAATCGCCTGGCCAACGGTTACCGGGTTCCGATCGACCCCATGTTCCAGGATTGAAGCATTGTGACGGCAGGGTGCCCCGTGCAATATCAGGGCAAAGCGCGGCAACGCGCGGGGGAGAGTGGAAGATGTGGGATCGTTATCTTGTGACGCGACTGGTGTGCGTCGCCGTGGTCGCGGGCGTGATGGTGCCCTTCGGCACGTTTGTGTTTCCTTATGTCAGCACCGCGCTCGATGGCGTACAGTTCCAGGCGCTCGAGGCCGTGTTCAGCGCCGCGGTCGGCTACGGCCTGTCGGCTCTTCTGGTCTGACGCCGGTGTGGCGCGCCGGCGATCTTATTTACCGGCGCCGTGCGGTTGGACCGGCTGGTTGCCCGGCGGCTGCGCATTCTCACTCGTGCCGGCCGGACGCTGATCGGTCGGCTGGGCATTGCCGGGGGCGGGCGCCGCCGCTGGCCGATTGACGGCCTGGCCCGTCGTTTCCGGCACATTGCTTCGCGGCGCGGCTTTGCCTTGCTGCTGGTTGGCTTCCTTCTGCGACTGTTGCTGCGCCGCCTGCGATTGCTGGGCCGGCGCCTGCGTGCCGCTGGTGTCGCCATTGGCGGCCGGAGCCGTGGTCGCTTGCGTCGATTCAGAGCCGGCGATCTCGGTGCGCTGATTGCTCACGCCCCAAAAGAAAACCGCGAGAATGGCGATGATGGCGCAGGCGGTGAGGGCGATCTGACCGGTGCTTGCCTTGCCGCGCTCGCTGTCGCGGACATGCACGCCGCTATCGATGATTTCGGGTTCGGCTTGGCCGCGCTCGGGGTCCTGCATGGTCATCGCGCGCTGTCCTTTGACGTGTGCTTTCACCGCAAGTGCCGGCTCCGGCGTGAAGGCCGGAGCCGGGTTCGTCGCGAAGGCGTTACTGGCGGTTGGCTGGCGGCTGGGGCGATGTCGTGCCGGAGCCTGTCGTGCTGGGCGGCGTCGCGCTCGGCGTTGTGCCGGGCGTGGCCTGGCCGGTCGTAACCGGCGGCGAGGCGCTGTTGCTCGCCGTGTTCTGATTGCCGGTCCAACCGGCGATCACGACGAAAGCAATCAAGGCAATCACGGCGATACCCGCAATCCAGCCCCAAATGCCGCTGCTGCTTTCATCGCGCCGCAGCACCGGATCGCTCAGGCGCGGGTCGGGATCGGTATAACGCGGGTCAGTCATCTCGGCCTCCCTGGGTTCGCGGACGTGTGGTCGTCCTGTCGCGGGGCAACCCACGAGTGACGACCACGGTTCCGAGACGACGCAGGGAAACGAGGAGGGAACCCGCTGTGGACGTCAGGCGACGCGGATTGCCGCGCGCCAAGCGACCCAGAAGATCAGGAAGAAACACGCCAGAAACACGGGCAAACTGGCCGTTGGCGACCATGTTTCGACGCTGCGGCCGATGCCGTAGGCGATTACTTCGCCGATGGCGACGAAGACTGCGTAGACCGCGAGCAATTTCATGGCTGCTATCCCCCCTGTGCAGACGCTGCGACGCTAGCACCCGGGCCGCCGCGCGAGGCCTAACGAATGTGTAAAAAAGGAGGCAGGGGGGACCGAAGATGCTATAGCGCGGTTCCCACCTTCTGCGACGTCACTGAAGCTTCATGCCGGTCTCAACATGCCCTTGAGTCGTGCCGCCATCGCCGCGGCGCCCCTGTTGTTCGTGTTTCTGTGGAGCACGGGCTTCATCGGTGCGCGTCTCGGCATGCCCTATATCGAGCCGATGACCTTTCTGACGCTGCGCATGGCGTTGGTGGTGGCCATTCTCATCGTGCTCACGCTCATCGCGCGCGTGCGTTGGCTCACGGCGACGGAGATGGGTCACAGTCTGGTCGCCGGCGCGCTGGTGCATGGGCTTTATCTCGGCGGCGTCTTCGTCGCCATCGATCAAGGCGTGCCGGCCGGCATCTCGGCGCTCATTCCCGGTCTCCAGCCCGTCCTTATCGCGACCATCGCCAACAGGTTCATGGGCGAGCCGGTGACCGGCCGGCAATGGCTCGGCCTCACGCTCGGTCTTCTCGGCGTGCTGCTGGTGCTGCACGACCGCAGCATCGTTGCCGCCGGCTCGGTGCTCGGTTGGTGCGCGAGCGTGACTTCGCTGCTCGGCATTTCCCTCGGCACGCTCTATCAGAAGCGCTTCTGCGGCGGCATCGACTGGCGGCCGGGCAACACGGTGCAATATGCCGGCGCCACGGTGCTGTTCGCGATCGGCGCTTTCGCCTTCGAGACGCGCGTCATCCATTGGAACGGCGAACTGGTGTTCGCGCTCGCTTACCTGGTGATCGTTCTCTCGATCGCCGCCGTCGCGCTGATGTACTGGCTTATCCGCCGCTCGGCGGCGACCGGCTTTGCCAGTCTGTTCTATCTGGTGCCGGCGACCACCGCGCTGATGGCTTTCCTGCTGTTCGGCGAAAAGCTCGATGCGATCTCGATCGCCGGCATGCTCATCTGCGCGGTCGGCGTCGTGCTCGCCAACCGCGGCGACGCCGGCAAGGCTGGCGCCAGGCGCTGAGCCTATTTCTTGGGATCGAGCACGAGTTGCGTCTGCGTCACCAAGGCGCAGAGCCGGCCGTCGCGACGCGTGATGCGCGTCTGCCAGACCATGGTGGTGCGGCCTTTGTGCAGGGCCGTGCATTCGGCGTAAGCGACGTCGCCGATCGGCACGCCGGCGAAGAAATTGGTCTTGCTCTCGATCGTGGTCGTGCTCTGGCCGGGCTTGAGGTTGGCCGTCGCGGCCGTGCCGCCGAGATTGTCGGCGAGCGCCATGATCGCGCCGCCATGCATGATGTTGAAACGGTTGTTGAGCTGGTCGCGCACCGGCAGTTCGGCGGCGACGCGATCGGACGAGACATGCGTGATTTTGAGGCCGAGAAATTCGGCGAAAGGCGGCTGCAGCTTCGCGGCCTCGTTGAATTCGCTCATTGCAAAGGCTCCGACGTGAATGCGGCGCGCACCATTACGGCAGGCGAGGTGAAAAGCAAGAGCAGGGGGCGTTAACGAGAAGGGCGCCGACGTTGCCGTCCGCGCCCTTCTGAAGCGAGCCTGTCGCCGTCGCTCTTACTGCGGCTGCGGCACGATGCGGATATAGGGCCGCGGCGCCTTGAAGCCCTGCGGCCAGATCTTCTTGGCCTCGTCGTCGCTGACCGAGCCGGCGATGATGACGTCTTCGCCCTGCTTCCAGTTGGCGGGCGTCGCCACGCGGTGCTTGGCGGTGAGCTGCAGCGAGTCGAGCACGCGCAGGATCTCATCGAAGTTGCGGCCGGTGGTCATCGGGTAGACGAGGATCAATTTGATCTTCTTGTCCGGGCCGACGATGAACACGGTGCGGACGGTCTGGTTATCGGCGGCGGTGCGGCCTTCCGACGAACCGGCGGTCGCGGCCGGCAGCATGCCATAGGCCTTGGCGACCTTGAGATCGGTGTCGCCGATCATCGGATAGTTCGGCGCGAAGCCGACCACGTCCTTGATGTCGTCCGCCCACTTGGCGTGGTTGGTGACCGGGTCGACCGACAGGCCGATGATCTTGGTGTTGCGCTTGTCGAACTCCGGCTTGAGGCGGGCCATCGTGCCGAGTTCGGTCGTGCAGACCGGGGTGAAATCCTTCGGGTGCGAGAACAGCACGCCCCAGGAATTGCCGAGCCAGTCGTGGAAGCGGATTTTGCCTTCCGTGGTTTCGGCCTCGAAATCCGGTGCGGTATCGCCAATCGCAAGCGTCATGACCAATCCTCCAATCGCTTATCTGCTGTGAGTTCCCACGCTTAATATAGGCCGGCGCGGTGGGTGGGAATAGGCTGCCGGCAAAGAGTACCGGGGCACTATGGTTTACCAGGCTGAGAGAACACGCCTTCGGTCACCCTTCGTTCCCGCGAAACATTATCCCCGCATCACCGCGCATAGCCATCGGTTAAGGTGCCGAGGAAAGCGACGATATCGCCGATCTCCTGCGCCGACAGCCGGGGCGTGTTCCCCGGCTTGCCGCCGAACGGCGGCTCGTCGTTGACGTTGCCTTGGTATTGGGCCGGCAGGTCGTCGAACTTGCGCACGTGCCCGGCGGCGTCGCGCGGGTACCACTTGCCCGGATCGGTGTCGCGCTCGACGTAGAAGGCGACGGCATCGCGCAGGCTGTGCATCTTGCCGTTATGGAAGAAGCTCTGCCGCAAGGCGACGTTGCGCAGCGACGGCGTCTTGAACAGCCCGCAGTATTCGGGCTTCCCGGCGAGATCGGTGCGTAAGGGACCGCACACGCCGAGATCGAAGAATTTGGGATCGGCATTGGCCGGGATGGCCGCGTTGCGCGGCACGCCGATCGCAATCAGACCGTAGTCGGTGAACTGCGGCGGCGTGCCGTCATTGCCGGGACTGCTGCGGTGGCAATTGCCGCAATTGCCTTTGGCCGGATCGTTGAAGAGGGCGAGGCCACGCGCTTCTTGCGGGGAGAGCTGCGCGCGGCCGGCAAGGTAAGCGTCGTACTTGCTGCTGTACGGGTAGAAGTCGCGCCACGACTGTTGGAAGACGTCGAGCGCGTGACCGATCGCGGCGGCCGCCTTCTTGCCGTCGTTGAAGATGTCGCTGCCGTAAAGCGCGCGCATGTCGTCGGCAAAGCCTGCCTGCCGGGCGCGCGCGGCGAGCGCATCGGCGTTCTCATTTGCCATCTCCACCGCGGAGAATAAGGGAAACAGCGCTTGGTCGCGGCGCTGGTCCATGCGGCCGTCCCACGTCAGGCCGCCGGTCGGGCCGTTGTCGACGCTGCCGTCGCCTTCGTCGTCCGCTTCGAAATAATGCTCGGTGAACGGCGGCACCGCCTGCAGGTATTTGAGGGAGGGTGCCGCGCGTAAGCCTGGCTGCCGCATGTCTTGGCCGCCGCGCTGGACGGGCAACGCATTCGCCGGCGCAAAGCCGTGCGCCGGATCGTGGCAGCTCGCGCAAGCCATCTGCCCCGAAGCGGAGAGGCTGGGATCGAAGAACATCCTGCGCCCGAGCGCTTCGAGCGCCGCCGCGCGCGCATAGGCTTGGTGGCGCGTCAGGCCGGCGTCCTCGGCGCCGGCCATACCGAGGCCAAGCGCCAGAACCAACGCAACACATGCGACCTTGGTCGAATAGAAGGGGCGGAGCACGGATGAAGGACCGTTCGGCCGGAGGGCCCAACCTGGAACGGCACCATGACACTAAATTGACAGCGCGGGGCGGTGCCCCGCTGCGGGTTCATCCGCCTGCCACACAACGCGACCTATCATCGCGCCTCGGGGCGGTCCATTCGTTTATTTCGAGGAGACATTATGAAGCGATCGGTTCTGGCTTTGGCGCTGGCGAGCACGGCGCTGACAAGCGCGTATGCACAGGCGCAGGGGGTGAAGGCCATCGATACCGTGGTGGTCATCTACGCCGAGAACCGCAGCTTCGATAACCTCTACGGACACTTTCCCGGCGCCAACGGCCTGCAGAACGTGACGCCGGAGATGGCCGTGCAGCACGACCGCGACGGCGCGGTGCTGGCCGAACTGCCGCCGGCGTGGGGCGGGCTGACCGCCAAGGGCGTGACGCCGCCGATCACGCAGGCGCAGAGCGAGCATCTGCCCAACAAGGTGTTCGCCATCGACGATCCGAACGGCTTCAATGCGCCGCTCAGCGTCACCACGCGCGACCTCTGGCATCGCTTCTACGAGAACCAGATGCAGATCGACGGCGGCAAGAACGACAAGTTCGTCGCCTATGCCGACGCCGGCGGTCTGGTGATGGGCTACTACGACGGCTCCAAGCTGCCGCTGTGGAGCGTGGCGCAGAAATACGTGCTCGCCGACAATTTCTTCCAGGGATCGTTCGGCGGCTCGTTCAGCAACCATTTCCAGCTCGTCTGCGCGTGCACGCCTTTCTATCCCGATGCCGACAAGAGCCCCGCGAAAGGCCTCATCTCGGTGGTCGAGGCCGACGGCGTCACGCTGACGCTGGCGTCCAATTCGCCGAAGTCGGCGATGGAAGGGCCGCCGAAATTCGTCAACAGCAGCAACCTGACGCCCGACTTCTACGCCATCAACACGATGCAACCGCCGTATCAGCCGAGCAACAACAAGCCGGCCGAGGGCGGCGACGCGCGCCTGGCCGATCCCAAGCTCGCGACGACGCTGCCGCCGCAGACGGAAAAGACGATCGGCGATCTTCTCAGCGAGAAGGGCGTGCAGTGGGCCTGGTATGCCGGCGCCTGGCAGGCGGCGCTCGACGGCAAAGGCGGCGCGCCGGTGCCGAATTTCCAATTCCACCATCAGCCGTTCAATTACTTCGTCCAGTACGCGCCGGGCACGGCGGCGCGCGCCGAGCATCTCAAGGACGGCGGCATGAACGGCGAAGCCTTTATCAAGGACATCGACGCCGGCAAGCTGCCGCCGGTCACCTTCTACAAGCCGCAGGGCAACCTCAACGAACATGCCGGCTACACCGACGTGGAATCCGGCGATAAGCACATCGCCGATGTCGTCGCGCATCTCGAGAAGAGCCCGCAATGGGGCCACATGTTGGTGGTCATCACCTACGACGAGAACGGCGGTTTCTGGGATCACGTCGCGCCGCCGAAGGCCGATCGTTGGGGCCCGGGCTCGCGCATTCCGGCCTTCATCATCTCGCCCTTCGCCAAGAAGGGCACGGTCGATCACACGCAGTACGATACGACGTCGATCCTGCGCTTCATCACCAAGCGTTTCGAGTTGCCGGTGCTGGCCGGATTGACCGCGCGCGACGCCGCGCTGAAAGCCAACGGCCAGGCCGCGCTGGGCGATCTCACCGCGGCGCTTGATCTGCCGCAATAGGATCGCGCGCGGTATACTTCACACCTGCCGGCGTAGGGCCGGCGGGTGTGACGCATGGACATCGACCAACTTCTCTATCGGCTCGCGGTCGCGCTCGGCATCGGTCTGTTGACCGGTCTCGAACGCGGCTGGCAGACGCGCGAGGCGATGCCCGGTTCGCGTGCGGCCGGCATCCGGACCTTCGCGCTGTGCGGCGTGCTGGGCGGGCTGACGGCGGCGCTCGGGCAGGCGACCGGCTCGGCCGAAGGCACGGCGCTGGTGCTCGGCATCGGCTTTGCCGCTTACGCGGCGGTGGTAGCGTTGTTCCAGCGCGAGGCCAACCGCGCGGCCGACACTTATTCCGCCACGACTTTGGTGGCCGCGCTGCTCACCTACATCCTCGGCGCCTATGCCGTGCTGGGCGACACACGCGTCGCCGCCGCGGCCGCGGTGGCGGTGACCGGCATCCTCGCGGCACGCGAGGACATGCATAGTCTGGTCGCGCGTCTCACCTGGCCCGAACTGCGCTCGACCTTGGTGCTGCTGGCGATGACGCTGATCGTGCTGCCGTTGCTGCCCGATACGCCGATCGGGCCGGCCGGCAGCGTCAATGCGCGCGACGTCTGGCTGATCGCCATCGTGCTCGCGGGCGTCTCCTTCGTCGGCTACGGCGCGGTGAAGATGTTTGGCGCCGAGCGCGGCGTTTTGCTGGCGGCGCTGGCCGGTGGTCTCGTGTCGTCGACCGCGGTGACCATGACCAGCGCGCGGCGTGCCGCCGCGGGCGAGGGCAGCGCCGAACTGCTCACGGCGGGAGTCGCCATCGCCAGCGCCGTCTCGTTTTTGCGGGTGTTGGCGATCGCGGCGGCGATCAAGCCGGACCTTGTCGCGCTGCTCGCGGCGCCGCTCGTCGCCGCGACTGTCGCGGCCTGCGTCTATGCCGCCATCACCGCCACATGGAGAGTCAAGGAGGGCGATGGCCGGGCGCAGCGTCCGGCAGAGTTCAAGAATCCGTTCAGCTTCTGGCCGGTGGTCGGCTTCGCGCTTTTTCTCGGTGCGGTCATCGTGCTTGGGCGCGTGGTCGGTGAGAGATACGGCGCGCAGGGCGCTTTGTTGGGCGCGCTCGCGGTCGGCCTTGCCGATGTCGATTCCATCACCGTCTCGCTGTCGCGGCTCGTGCCGCAACCGTTGAGCGCACTCGACGCGACGCAGGCGATCCTGGCCGCCGTGGCCAGCAACATGATGGCCAAGCTTGTCGCCGGCGCCGCCATCGGCCGTCACCGCTTCGCGGTCGAACTCACCATCGTGACCGCGCTCTGCTACGCGGCGGCCCTGGTCGGGCTCTGGGGTGCCGCCCTTATGACCGGCCGTTGACATTTTCGTTGCAACGCCGCAAGCCTGACGAAGTCCGGTCGAGGGGTGAAAATTCGGCATGTTCAAGCGCATTCTGATCGCCAATCGCGGCGAAATCGCCTGCCGGATCATCAAAACCGCCCGCAAGATGGGAATCGAGACGGTCGCGGTCTATTCCGACGCCGACAAGGATGCCCTGCACGTCGAGATGGCGGATGCCGCCGTCCACATCGGCCCGCCGCCCGCGGCGGAAAGCTACCTGATCATCGACAAGATCATCGCCGCCTGTAAGGCGACCGGCGCCGAGGCGGTCCATCCCGGCTACGGCTTCCTGTCCGAGCGCGAGGCGTTTCCGACCGCGCTCGCCGCCAACGGCATCGTCTTCATCGGTCCGAACCCCAAGGCCATCGCGGCCATGGGCGATAAGATCGAGTCCAAGAAGGCGGCGGCCGCGGCGAAAGTCTCCACGGTGCCGGGCCACCTCGGCGTCATCGAAGACGACAACGAGGCGATCGCGATCGCCGAACAGATCGGCTACCCGGTGATGATCAAGGCCTCCGCCGGCGGCGGCGGCAAGGGCATGCGCATCGCCCACAGCAAGGCGGAAGTGGCGGAAGGTTTCGCGCGCGCCCGCTCGGAGGCGAAGTCGTCCTTCGGCGACGACCGCGTGTTCATCGAGAAATTCATCGTCGACCCGCGCCACATCGAAATCCAGGTGCTCGGCGACAAGCACGGCAACGTCATCTATCTCGGCGAGCGCGAATGCTCGATCCAGCGCCGCAACCAGAAGGTCATCGAGGAGGCGCCGTCGCCGCTGCTCGATGAAGCGACGCGCAAGAAGATGGGCGAGCAGGCTGTCTCTCTGGCGAAGGCCGTCGGCTACGACAGCGCCGGCACCGTCGAATTCGTCGCCGGTCAGGACAAGAGCTTCTTCTTCCTCGAGATGAACACGCGCCTGCAGGTCGAGCATCCGGTAACCGAACTCGTCACCGGCATCGATCTCGTCGAGCAGATGATCCGCGTCGCCGCCGGCGAGAAGCTGTCGATCACGCAGAGCGACGTGAAGCTCAGCGGCTGGGCGGTCGAGAGCCGCGTTTATGCGGAAGACCCGTACCGCAACTTCCTGCCGTCGACGGGACGCCTGACGCGCTACCGGCCGCCGGCCGAGCGCGTCGAGGCCGGCGTCACCGTGCGCAACGACACCGGCGTCTACGAAGGCGGCGAGATCTCGCTCTACTACGATCCGATGATCGCCAAGCTCGTCACCCATGCGCCGACGCGTCTCGCCGCCATCGAAGCGCAGGCCGACGCGCTCGATGCTTTCGTCATCGACGGCATCCGTCACAACATTCCGTTCCTGTCGGCGTTGATGGCGCATCCGCGCTGGCAATCGGGCAAGCTCTCGACCGGCTTCATCGCCGAGGAATTCCCGCAAGGCTTCCATCCGCATCCGCCGGAAGGCGAGCGTGCCGACGTGATCGCCGCCGTCGCGGCCGCGGTCGATCATGTGCTGGGCGAACGCAAGCGCCAGATCTCCGGCCAGATCGCCGGCAAGGCCGTCACGCGCGAGAGTCAGCGCGCGGTATGGCTCGGCGAGCACGAAGTGCGTCTCGAAGTGAAGCGCGAGAACGGCACCATCGCCGTGCAGCTAGGCGGGCAGGGCGCGTGGCGGCATCTCGCATCGGATTGGAAGCCGGGCGATCCGATCTGGAACGGTGCCATCGACGGCAAAGCGGTCGCGGTGCAGGTGCGGCCGATCCCGAACGGTTTCGTGCTGGCTTATCGCGGTGTCGAGACGAAGGCTTACGTCTATACCGAACGCGAGGCGGCTTACGCGCGGCTGATGCCGGTGAAGCAGGCCGCCGACACCGGCAAGCTCGTGCTGTGCCCGATGCCGGGCCTCGTTGTCTCCATCGCGGTCAAGGAAGGCCAGGAAGTCAAAGCCGGCGAGACCGTCGCGGTGGTCGAGGCTATGAAGATGGAGAACGTGCTGCGCGCCGAGATCGACGGCACGGTCAAGAAGATCAACGCCAAGCCCGGCGACAGCCTGGCGGTGGACGCGGTCATTCTGGAGTTTGCCTGATTTAGGAACCCCTTACGCCGCAAGACGTTCGCTCCGTAAGTAAAGAGACTTACGGAGAGGTTCCATGTCGGTACAGGAACTGCCCGCCCAGGAGCAGCAGCGCCAGCCGGGCCGCGAAGACAAGATGTGGCCCGAGCCGGAGTATACGCCGAAGTATTCCGGCGTCGGCAAGCTGACGGGTAAGGTCGCGCTGATCACGGGTGGCGACAGCGGCATCGGCCGCGCCGTCGCGGTGGCCATGGCGCGCGAGGGCGCGAAGATCGCGATCGTCTATCTCGACGAGCACAAAGACGCCAACAAGACGCAGGCCGCCGTGCGGCAGGAAGGCAGCGACGCGTTATTGCTGCCGGGCGATGTCGGCGACGAGATATTCTGCGAGGCCGCGGTCGACGCAACGATCGAGCAGTTCGGGCGGCTCGATATCCTCGTCAACAACGCCGCCGAACAACACGAGACCGAGGACGTGCGCGAGATCGATGCCGACCAAGTCGAGCGCACCTTCCGCACCAACGTGTTCAGCTTTTTCTACATGACGAAACACGCATTGCGGCACATGCCTAAAGGCGGTGTGATCCTCAACACGACGTCGATCACCGCTTACCAGGGCCATAAGACGCTCATCGATTATGCGGCGACCAAGGGCGCCATCGTGTCGCTGACGCGCTCGTTGTCGGAAGCGTTGAGCGAGAAGGGCATTCGCGTCAATGCCGTGGCCCCGGGTCCGATCTGGACGCCGCTCATCCCGGCATCGTTCGATCCCGAGCATGTCGCCAAGCACGGCACCAGCGTGCCGATGCAGCGCGCCGGCCAACCGAACGAGGTGGCGCCTTGCTACGTCTTCCTGGCGAGCGACGACGCTTCATACATCAGCGGGCAGGTCCTGCATCCGAACGGCGGCAACGTCGTCGGGTCTTAACAACGGGACGGCCTAAGGTTGTTTTGGTGTCCGACAAGAGGAGGGCGAACGATGTCTCCGCGACGGAAGCGACCCACAGCGCGCGATCCCGAAACGAATACGCCCCCGCGCCAAAGACGCGGCGACGATCGGCGCCAGGCACCGGAGGAAACGCTGTCGTTGGATGCAGCCGGCGACGAGGACGACAGACGCACGAGCGAATACGAGCGGGAACTGGACCGGCTGGACGCTGCGACGAGCACGCGTCACTAGCTGTCGAGGCGCGCCGCGCTCTGCTATCGATGGGCGATGACGCTCTATTTCGCCTATGGCCTGAACATGGACCGCGCCGGCATGCGGCAACGCTGCCCGGGCGCGATCGCGCTTGGTCCCGCCGTGCTCGAACGCCATCGCTTCTTTATCGGTCTGGCCGGGTGGGGCTCGGTGCGAACGGCGCCGGGCGCGCGGGTGCATGGCGTCCTATGGCGTCTCACGCCGCGCGATCTTGCCGTGCTGAATGCCTACGAACTGTTGCACAAAGGCGTCTATGAGGTCCGCCATGTGCCGGTGCGCGTCGGCGCAAGACGGGTGTCGGCGCTGATCTATCAGTTGAGGCGGCGGCAGGACGGCCGCGCGCGTCCCGGCTATGTCGAGGCTTGCGTCGCCGCCGCGCGTAGTTGGGCGCTGCCTGAGCGTTATGTTCGATCCTTGCAGCGGTGGTCGCCGTCGCGCGGGGCGCGGGCGCGCGCGATCGATGTGCGGGAGGCGTCATGAGCCGCATGTGCCGGCATGTCGTGGTGCGGGGGCGGGTGCAGGGCGTCTATTTCCGCGCCTTCGTCGAAGAGGAGGCGCTCAAACGCGGCGTGCAGGGATGGGTGCGCAACCGGCGCGACGGTTCGGTCGAGGCGCTGTTCGTCGGCGCGGCTGAGAAGGTGCAGGCGATGATCGAGCTATGCCGCCGCGGCTCGCCGCCGTCGCGAGTCGATGCGCTGGAAGAGCGCGATGCGCTCGCGGAAGAGATCGACCTATGTCGGCCGGGCGACGTATTCTCCGTGTTGCCGACGGTCTGAGCGCCGAACGTTAGCGTGCAACGGTGCCGCGGAAGGCGGCCGCCAGCGCGCGCAAAGCGGCGCGGGCGCGCGGATCGGATACGCGGCTGTGAAGCACCGCGCTGGAGCTTCCGAGAGACGGCAGACCGAACTGCGGCCCCACATCGATGACGCCGGGCGGCGCGATGCGTTGCGCAAGCGGCGCCACGGCGAGACCCGCGGCGATCGCGGCGGCGATGGCCGTGACACCGCCGCCGGTGAACGCTTCCACCCACTCACGCTTGGCCTTTTCCAGGGTGCGGATCGCATGGGCGCGCACGCCGCAGGGCGCCGCCAGCATGGCGAGCCGCAGCGGTTCGTGTGACGATTGCCGATAACCCGGCGCGGCAAACCAGCCGAAACCGTCTTCGAACAATGTCTCGCCGCCACGGCGATGACGCTCACGCCGCACGACCACGGCATCGAGAGCGCCGGCGTCGAATGCCGCGATGAGATCGCCGGACAGGCCGATGCGGACATCGAGCCGCAGCGCCGGGTCGAAGCCGGCCATCCGCGCGAGCAGCGGCGCGAGGTCCGGACCGGCGACGTGGTCGCTGAAGCCGACGGTCAGCCGTCGCGGCGCGTCGTCGGGTGCCAAAGCGCGATCGTGCGCGGCCAGCAGATCGCGCGCGCGGGCGAGAAAGGCGGCGCCCGCATCGGTGAGGCGCACCGAGCGCGGCGTGCGTTCGACGAGACGCGCATCGAGGCGCTGTTCCAGCCGCTTGATCTTCAGGCTGATCGCCGATTGCGTCACGCCGACCGTCTGCGCCGCCCGGGTGAAACTGGCGAGGTCCGCCACCAGGGCGAAGGCGCGCACCGCATCGATGTCGAGGGCCGGGGAGAGATTTGTAGTTGTTATCACTGATATCACTAATCATGAGATAGTGAAATCATAGCCCGGGGCCTAGAAAGGTGTCCATCGCTTTCGATGGAGACATGTCATGCCCCTCATCACCGTTACCGTTTCCAGCCCGCATCCTCAGATGCCGGCAAAGGCCGCGATCGCGGCGGAAGTCAGCCGCCTGTCATCGAGCATCCTGCACAAGGACCCGAACGTGACCGCGATCATCGTCTCGACGGTGCCGCCGGAAGACTGGTTCTGCGGCGGCCGGTCGCTGGCCGAAGCGCAACGCGCCAGCGTATGGCTCGACATCCACATTACCGACGGCACCAACACCAAGGACGAGAAGGCGGCCTTCATCGCGGAAACCTACGCGGCGTTCGGACGGCTGCTCGGACCGCTGCACGAGGAAAGCTATGTGCACGTCCACGATGTGCGCGACGACGCCTACGGCTTCGGCGGCCTCACGCAGGGGCGGCGCTATATCGCGCGTCAGCTCGCGGTACCGGCCTCGGCGGCGGCCTGAGCCGCCGCGGTCGCGCCGAACAGCTCCTCGAACGCGGTGCGCATCGCCATGTCCACCTCGGCCATCGAGACGAGATGGCCGAGATCGGCGAGGCTGGTGACGCCGTAGCGCTGCTCCTGCACGCCGCAGGGCACGATGCCCGTGAAGTGCGACAGGTCCGGCTCGACGTTGAGCGCGATGCCGTGCAGCGTCACCCATTGCTTCACACGGATGCCGATGGCGGCGATCTTGTCCTCGTAGCCTTCACCTTTGTCCGGGCGGCGCACCCAGACGCCGACTCGGTCCTCGCGCCGCTCGCCGCGCACGTTGAAGGCGGCCAGGGTGCGGATGATCCACTCCTCGAGCGTGGCCACGAAGCGGCGCACGTCCGGTCCGCGCCGGCGCAGGTTGAGCATGACATAGGCCACACGCTGGCCGGGGCCGTGATAGGTCATCTGCCCGCCGCGGCCCGAATCGAACACCGGGAATCGGGCGTCGAGCACATCCTCGCGGTGCGCGCTGGTGCCGGCGGTGTAGAGCGGCGGGTGTTCAAGCAGCCAGACCAGCTCGGACGCCTGGCCGGCCGCGATGGCCTCGACCCGTGCTTCCATGGCAGCAACGGCGGCCTCGTAGGCCACCAACGCATCGGTCGCGCGCCACTCGACCGGCGCCATTCCGGGCGCCGCGGGGAAGCCGACCGTCAGCTCGTCACGTACGTTAACCACTCATTCACCATACCATGGTGACCTCGGTTCCAGCCCGCCGCCGCGCGCCGGGCGCAACAGGGAAGAACACGTGGCCACGCTCGATAAAGTCGCCGTCGATATCACCGTGGTGCTGGGCACCACCACCATGCCGATCCACCAGGTGCTGCGGCTCGGCCGCGGCGCCATCATCGAACTGGATGCCTCGGAAGACGACGCCGTCAAGATCCTCGCCAACAACCTCGGCGTCGCCAAAGGCACCGTCGTCGTCAACGGCAACAAGATCGCCGTCGAGGTCAACGAACTTCTGCCGCGCCCGCAGGACATGCGGTGAGGACTCCGGCCGCCCGCCGGCCGGCACCCTAACGGCTTGATCGGCTGTCGGAAATAGCGGGCGGATAATTCGCATTGGACGCTTCGGCGCTCTTGTCCCCCCGGACCCTATTTGCTAGATGGTCCGCCGTCTTCAGGACGCAAAGCCCTCGCGGGCCTTTGTGTCCAATCTTCCATGCGGTCGTGGCGGAATTGGTAGACGCACTGCCTTGAGGTGGCAGCGGGTAAAACCGTGGAGGTTCGAGTCCTCTCGACCGCACCAATCTTCTTTTTTGATATTGATTCTATGGGGCTTTTTTGGCCCCGGCCCTCACCTGGCTCTTAGGTGAGGGAATAGATGTTCGCTCGGCGTTCGCCAGCAGATGCCCGGCCTCGCGGGCGAGGCGGTCGCGGTCGGCGCTCTTGGTATAGAGCGCCGCCATGCTGTCGCTGGTCCAGCCGAACAGGGCCTTGAGCTGGGACACCGTGGCGCCGTTGTTGGCGGCGGTGGTGGCCGCGATCTTGCGCACGCCGTGCGCCGAACCCGGGACACCTGCCTCGTCGCAGGCTTCCCGGAAGAGGTTGCCGAAGCTCTCCTTGGTGAGCGGTTTGCCGTTGGCGCCGCAGATGAAGGTCACCTCGCCAGTGGGGCCAGCCTCCAGCGTCTTGGCGAGAATTGGCAGGACCGGCACCACGGCGGTAACCTGGAGGCCACTCTTCTCCGTGGGGATGCGGCCGACGCCGTTGCGTACATGTTGGCGGCCGTAGCGCACGGCATCGCCCCGGCGTAGCCCGCTGTAGAGCAGGACATCGAGCCAGACCCTCTGACGGGTCCCGAGCGGCCAGCGCTTCTGGAAAAGCGCGACATGCTCTTCGGTCCAAGGGACGAAGCCGTCGCCCTTCTTGCGGGGCGGGTTGCCGACGCCGTCGGTGGGGTCGACCTTCACGTGACCAGCCTCCTGCGCCCACCGGAAGAGGCCGCGCATGGCGTCGAGGAAATTCCGGGATTGAGCGGGCGTTGAGGCGCGGCGTTCGCGGCCGGCAACGATGGTGGCCTTCGTGATCTTGGCGAATGGCTGACTACCCGCCGTCTTGAGCACGTTCTCGAAGATATTCTCGCGCTGGCGCCGCGTCGCCATCGATAATGCAAACCAGGGGGTGGTTTCGCGGTAACGAGTGATGAGCCAGGCCAACGAGTGGGCGGAAGGAGTATCCTTTTGTGGGCGCGGATTGCCTGTGATGGCGGCTTGATATTCGGTGTCGAACTCGGGCGTGCCGAATTCAGCGCGGATGCGCGTGCGCGGCCCCTTCCCGATGCGTACATACCAAACCCGCTTGCCGTGGCGGGTGGTTTGCAATTGGAGGTGTGGCGGGCGGGGTCGAGGCATCTGCGCTCACAACACGATTAATTCCTCAGTCGCGGTTGCAGAGTCTAAGCCCTCCTGAGTCAGCTGGACAAGTCGAATAACCAGCGTGCCGTCGGGCCTCACCTCGACCGCACTTGCTCCTTCCTGCTTAGCGGCACGGATCGCACGTACCACGTCGGCTTTTGTCGGACGGGCGCGGGTTCGCGGCATGTCGGCTCTCGCTGCGCTTTATGCGGCGTTGGAGCTTTCCGCTGTCGCAGACCAGAAGCAATCCGCTGTTTTTTCCGGATGGATCCGGAATAATGGGGGCTATTTTCCGAAGCGGGGTGGGGCGGATGACATCTCTTTCCGAGGACGAGATAAAACGGGCCATGGCCGCAGTCGCAGGCGTTGATGGCAATCTTGTTAGTGCCGCGCACCGTCGGCGTTTCGTCGAATGTGCGATGCACTTTGGCCTGCTGAATAAAAAGAACGTGCCGAACAAGTCGGCCACCATCCTCCGCCTCATCGATGAGGCGTGGGAGGCTATTCAAGCCAGGAAGACCAAACGGGCTTTGACTTTTGCGGCAGCCTTTGGGCTGAAGTCCATCATCCAATTCGGGGCTCAGCACGAAAGTGAGCTTATTGGGCTGGTGGGCATGTCCAGGTACGTGACGGTGGTCGGCGAAGATTTTGGCTGGTTGTCCGATCCAATTATCCTTTACGACGCGCTGCGGGACAGGCTCGGCAAAAGCATGCCGAGCCGGATCATTACGCCCCATCCGGATTTCAAGCCGGAGCCAAACCGCGACCGTCGGCTAGAGTCGATCGTGCACCACGTTGGGCGCGATCATTGGGACAAGGTGAAGACCTCGGTCGCCGGCAACATGTTGATCCGCCTTATCGGCGTTCATTTGCTGTTGCCGTATACGGCTATCATGACGGACGGCGAATTGTGGATACGGCATACCCTTGCGGCGACGTCCAGGTACAAGACCATCTGGACCTATGAGCCGTCGGAAGACGTTGAAAACTTCTACTTCCAGATCGAGGCCGACCTTAAGCGACTTGAGGAGGATGCGATGAGGTATCCCGGCTGGGACTTGGTGGAGCGATATCGGCCGGACAATGCCCGCGCTTCTCCTTCGGGCTCGGCCTAATCCCCCGCATCGCCCCAGTGCAGTCCAGTGAGCCCTTGCGTAGCGATCCGGCTTGTTGATTGTGGCATTAACACAAGAACTAGCACACAGGTGCCATCGCCTTGAGCAAGCCCCTGAAAAGCGATATAAAATCCTAAGCGGCAAAGGAACGAAAATCCGTCGGGCGTAAGCCCGTGCCGGTTCGAGTCCGGCCGCCCGCACCAGAACTTGTATCAGCATATTGATGACAGTCTTCCACCAGATATTTCTGTCGAACCAATGTGCACCCTTTACGTGTAGTGGCGGCCAGCTGCTATACTAAGGCCCTACTGTCTTTATAGGTGAGGCAGTTTTCTAAAATGAAAGTGACGTTGCACGATGATTAGGCCCATTCACCCTTTCCCTGCTCGAATGGCGCCGGAATTGGCGATTGCAGAACTTACACGCCTGAAGCCGAACAGCATCGTTCTTGATCCGATGTCCGGTTCAGGAACGGTGATTCGTCACGCCTCGGAATTAGGGTTACGCGCTTTCGGCTTCGACATGGACCCACTGGCGGTACTCATGTCACGCGCCTGGACCACTCCTGTTGATACAAAACTTGTCGAGGCAACGGCTCTAAAAGTCTTGGCGCAGGCGCGCGCTCTTAGCGCAGGGGATATTGCGCTCCCATGGATTGATAAAGACCAGGAAACCAAGAAATTTGTCACCTATTGGTTTGGTCGCAAACAGCGAGGCCAGCTCCGCCGGCTATGCTTTGTGCTGCATCTGATGGAAAAGAAAGCTAAGAGGCGCGGTGACGTCGCTGTGCTAGATGTTTTAAAAATTTCGTTGAGCCGAATAATCATTACTAAGGAGCAAGGGGCCTCGTTGGCTCGCGATACCTCGCACAGCCGTCCGCATAGGGTCGCAACAAAATCCAATTACGACGTTCTATTAGGCTTTGAGCGCTCGGTGAGCTATGTTTGTCGACTTTTGGAAAGCGCTCCCCCGAAAGGAAATGCCAAAATACAAATTGGGGACGCGCGCAGCGTCAAGCTCAAGGCAAAAAGCGTCGACGCGGTTATTACGTCGCCACCATATTTGAACGCTATCGACTATATGCGTGGCCACCGACTAGCTCTGGTTTGGTTTGGATTTCCGCTTGCCGAGTTGAGCGGCGTCAGGTCGACAAGCATTGGCGCAGAGCGCGCGCCAGACGAAAGCAATACGCCCGGTGTGGATGCGGTCGTAGCCGCGATGGGACGTGTAAAGGAGATGCAGCCGCGTCACCGCGCAATGATCAATCGTTACGCGCAAGACGTTTGCAAAATGATGATTGAGGTTTCCCGAGTATTGAAGCCCGGCGGAACGGCGATTTTCGTTGTTGGGAATTCATGTTTGAAAGGCACCTTCGTTCGAAACTCGGAGGCGGTGGCTTGTGCCGGAAAAAAAGTCGGTCTGCGCGTTGTGAAGAAGACAGTAAGAAAACTGCCCGAGCGGAATCGGTACCTGCCGCTCTCAAGCGGTGCGCTTAGTTTGAGAATGCGTACCGAAACGGTTTTGACATTTAAGAAATAGAAACATTTTTTTTGGGGGGATCAATGGCGGTCGATGTCGAGGGGCTTAAGGTCAAGGCTAAACTCAAGGGGCGCTACGAAAAACAAATTGCGCGTCTGACCAACGCCAAAATACAAACCGACTGCATAGAACAGGCCGTCAAAGGCGCAACTGAAAATCTCAAAACCGCAAAGCAGTCCTCATTAATCATCTATGGTGAGCCCCAAAGTGGCAAGACAGAGATGATGATTTGTCTTACTGCAAAGCTTTTGGATAGCGGCCATAAGACAATCATCCATTTAATGAATGATAGCGTGGACTTGCTCTCGCAAAATTTGCGACGCTTTAAGTCTTCTGGATTGGCTCCCGCTGCGCAAAATTCGTCTGAGGTGCTTGGGGCTAGCAAAAATCTTAAAGCGCAGGAATCAGTCATTTTCTGCAAGAAAAACGCGAAGGACTTACCCAAGCTAATAGATCGGTTGAAGGGCGTTTCATCTGTCGTTGTCATCGACGATGAAGCCGACTACGCGAGCCCAAACGGTAAGATTAACAAGGGAACAAAAACAAAAATCAATAAGTTGGTCGGGGACCTTATTGGACCGAAAGGCTATTATGTTGGTGTTACGGCGACGCCGGCTCGCCTCGATCTGAATAATACCTTTCAAAATGACACCGAAAAGTGGGTGAATTTTCCGGCTCATGCCAAATATACAGGGCAAGACACGTTTTTCCCACTTGATCAGAAGAAAATTGCTTATCGACTCAAGCTTTTAGAGCAGGGCGGAAACGCAAAGGACGCCGAGCAAGCTCTTATCCGTTTCCTGGTGACCGCCGCGCACTTGAATCTCAATGAAAATAAGGCCGAAAAAAACTACACGTTGCTCGTTCACACCAGCGGCAAAAAGCAAGATCACGAAGTGGATCGGGCCGTTATCGAAGGCGTGGTTCAGTCTCTTAGTGCTCCCGAAGACAAGGCGTTTGCGCGGCTAGTCGCTGAGGTACATAAGAATGCGGAGGCCCTGTATGCGAACGCCAGCGCTGACAAAATCACTGACTATGTAGTTGAGAATATCACGAGGGCCTCGATCGTCGTTCTCAATAGTGAGCGGGATCGAATTGCCGCTGGGGACTCTGCGACGGACCCGACTTCTCCTTTTACAATAATTATTGGAGGGAACATCGTTTCGAGAGGCGTGACCTTCCCAAATCTGCTGGCGATGTTTTTTACAAGAGATGTCGCAAATAAGTTGCAGCAAGATACATATATCCAGCGTGCCCGCATGTTCGGGGCTCGAGGCGAGTATCTCAAGCATTTTGAGCTTACAATACCCAAGCAGCTGTACGCTAACTGGCACCGTTGTTTTGTGTTTCACAAGCTCGCATTGGAAACAATTGTGAGTAAGTTCGGGTCCCCTGTCTGGGTCGGTGACGGCCGTATTTCTGTGGCTTCTAAGGCCAGCATCAACAATGCCACTGTTGTCTTGGACAAGGGTGAGATGTCTTACCAAATGTTTGACTATGATCCGGCGCTGGATTCTCTCATTCAGCAGGCGCCTACGGATGTCAAAACATTGCGTGAGCTCCAAAAGAAGATTGGCAAGCAATCATTGCCGGATTTTCTAATTGGCTATATTGAGGCAGTGCAGCCAAATGGCGATGGGTCGTTAGCAATTCACAAATCATCGCGCATCTCAAAAGGAAAGACGTACGATCAGGCCGCGATCTCGCGTGCTAAGGGCGTAATGGGTACTCCTCAGCGAGAGCTTGATAAATTTCCGAAGGCGCTTCATCACATCAAAATCTTCTTTAACGGACAGAACAAAGCTCGTCTGTTCTATAAGAGCGAAGGAAGTATTCAGTTTACGCAGAACAACCCCGTTTGAGGGCGCGGCGATGCGGCGGTTCTCCGTCGAATGCATCGGGTGTTGATGATTGTCGACTTCGATAGCCGCGCAGGTTCCGGGGGCGTTTCGTTCGCACCCGCATCCAGCGTCCAAAATCGGTTTGGACATAGTGAGTTTGTGCGCCCACTTCGCCAGCAAGCGCGATGGAGCTTCAGATCTCCGTATGTGCATGCGGAATGCCTCACTCGTCATGAACTTGTTACTCGGTTTGGCAGATGGTCTTAGTCGTCGGCCTGCCTGGGATTGAGTTCTTGGGGGTTGATCTGGATTGCGTCCAGGCTGCCCTCAAGGCATTGTACATGCCGGGGTTGTGAGCGGGTGGCGGCTGGGGGCATGTGCTTTAGGATATGTGCCGGGCTTTTTGCCCTGTTTTTGTCGGTGGTGCCGAGCGCGGCGCAGAACGTTGGCGACGTGATGCGCCTTTTCGGGGGCATGCTTCAGCCGGCAATGCGCGAGGCCGCCCGCGCGGAATGGCAAAAGCTCTCCCAGGCCGAACTTGCCTGCATAGATCAGTCGCTTCGGCGTGCCGGCACTAGCGTTGGCGCTGCCATTAACGCCGGGGTCACGCCTGCCGATGAACGATTGTCCAATATTCGGCTTGCCTGTGCTGCAGCTCTTTCGGAGGCAGTGGGCGACCCCGGGCGAGTCTATGTGGTGGCAAACACCACCCCGCCTGATGCTTTCCTGTCATTGAGGAGCGAGCCGAGTACGTCCTACGGGTACCGTGTCGCGACTATGCCTAATGGCACCCGTTTGACCGTGCTGCGCCAGAGGAGCGATGGATGGTGGCTGGTACGGATACTTGCCACCGGACAAGAGGGGTGGGCTCTGAGCCGAATTGGTGGGAAGCCGTTCATTGAATGTTGTGTAAGCCCCAACCAGAACGGAACGGCAAATCAGACGGCATCTCAGCCAAGCTTCGATTGCACAAAGGCGCGAGCGCCGGACGAGGTGGCCATTTGCTCCAATCCGGAGCTTGCGAAGCTAGATACACGCAGAGCATTTGCTTCGTCTCGATCATCAAGACGCGGTTTAAACGGCTTGTAAGCGGTTTGGCGGGTCTCCCGTTGCCCGGCCAGGACTCCCAACGCGGCCTTATGGGGCGGTGAGTTAGGCCCGCAGCGCATTCACGCAAGCCGTATCCCCACCTTCCGCGCTGCCCTTGTGCAGGCAGGTGATGCCCCTCGGCTTGCGTGCCCGCTCAAGGCTGCTGAGCCTTGAGAACTCCCGACCGGCCGCGATGGGCGTGGCCGGAGAAACTAACGGGAGTAACCCACATGAACCACAAACAATCCAAGCCTTACGCTGTGTACGTTGTCGAGGGAGAGGGCGATGCCTTCTGGACCAAGATCGGCGCCGCGTGGCCGCACGAAGACGGCGAGGGCTTCAACATCCAACTGTCGGCTGTGCCTTTGAACGGCCGCCTGGTGGTCCGCAAGCCTAAGGCCAAGAAGGAGGCGGGGCAATGAGCCCCGCCGGCTCGAACCACTTTGTGGTTCGCGCCCACGACTACGACCTCTGGCAGGTCGTGGTCGTGGCCAAGGACCGCGAGGACGCGCTTGCAAAGGCGAAGTCGATGTACGCGACCGACGGGTTCGGCAACACCGACGCCTTCGTGCATTTCGACCGCAGCATCGATTGGGAAGCCTTCGAGCTGGTGCCGGAGGTGGTCCGATGAGCCCCCTGGTCTCGCGCCCGCGTAACACCGTGATCCACGGTGATTGCGTGGAGGTCATGCGTCGGATGGCGTCCGCTTCGGCGGACTTCATCCTCACCGACCCGCCGTACCTGGTCCGCTATCGCTCGCGTGACGGCCGGACCGTCTGCAATGACGATAACGATGCCTGGCTTGAGCCGGCCTTCGCGGAAATGCACCGCGTGCTCAAGCCGGGCTCGTTCGCCGTGACCTTCTACGGCTGGAACGTCGCCGACAAGTTCATCGCGGCGTGGCGCGCGGCCGGATTCCGCATCGTCGGGCACATCGTGTTCCGCAAGCGCTATGCTTCGTCTGTGCGCTTCCTGCGCTACGAGCACGAGTGCGCGTACCTGCTCGCCAAGGGCAACGTGCAAATGCCCGAGGATGCGCCATCCGATGTGATCGAGTGGGTCTACACCGGCAACCGGCTGCATCCGACGCAGAAGTCGGCTGCGATGCTCAAGCCGTTGATCGCGGCGTTCTGCCCTGCCGGCGGTTTAGTGCTCGACCCGTTCTGCGGGTCGGGCTCGACGCTCGTTGCCGCGCGCGAGCTTGAGCGCGGGTATGTCGGCATTGAGCTTGATCGTGGTCACTACCACAAGGCCAGCATGCGAGTGAGTGCGCCGACGCGCGACAGCCCGAGCCGCGCGGTTTTCCCTTCGAGCATTGGCGTGCATTGATAGGGACTTTTGGCCTAGCTATAGGAGGTAACCCTGGGTTAATCTCGGCACTGGGGGCGGAGAGCATGACGGACAATAGAATTGTCTTGATTAATCGCGAGGGGAAAAAGCTCACTTACGAGTATGGGGCGGACGTAATTTACTTGGATATGCAACGGGTGACGCTGCGTCATGCCTCACAAAAGCAGGCCATTTGGCTGCTATTGCAATCCCTTGGCCGCGTTGTAACTCACGCTGAGATCGTTGCTATTCTTGACAAGTCTGGTCAGGGCAATAAGAACGACGCTCCCAATTCGAGGTCTGGTAAATTCATCGCCCAACTTCGCGCAGAGTTGAAACATAGCCACGATCTTCATGGCCTTATCAAGAATGTGCGAAGCGCTGGCTATATTGTTGGCGAGGGCTGGACAAGGCCGCCATCGGAAATTCGGATTCAGAAGTCACACGAGTTTCTGGATATGCTTGACAACGTAGTCTCGGACTGCATCCGTCATGCTAACGATATGCCATTGATTACCTGTCAAAATGGACTTCAATATATAGCCTTCAAAATTGATTTCTCGCTTCAGAAATTCAAGATTCTAAATTCCATGTTGTGGGATATCATACGTATACTCTCATCAACAACCGCAAAACCTAGCGACTTGATCGAGATAAAGGCCTCCTTTCACGACCTTTCTTCATACGTTTTATATTGGCGTATCGGCGACGGGCTGTCCGAGGAGAAATGGAAGGCAGACTATCGCGATGAAATTCGGACTCAGGCCAGGAAAATTCATCAGCAAGTGGAGGCCATAATGAAAGATATTGAACGCTCCTCCGACGCGCTTCTATAGCGCGAAGGCCTTCAGGATAGGCCCAATGTCGGTTAAAGGGGCTCGGTAAGTACGTAGCTAATGCGCACATTCTCCTTTTGTTTCTTTGCTTTCGTGATTTTGACCGACCCAAGCCGTTTCAGGTTATCGACGTGGGTGCCGCCGCACGGTAACGATCGATAGGAGCCGACAGTTACAATTCGTGACGGCTTGTCCTTGGGGATGAACGGCGCGAGCTGCGGGCGCAGTTGGGAAATTGTTGGAAAGTCGGACAGCGTCGCCGAGACGGCGTGTGTATTGGCTATATCCGTTGCCATTTGCTGGTTGGAGCCGTTGATAAGGGCGGTAACGTCAACCCCGCGCTCGTTCAAGAACTCGACGTATGGGCCGTCGTTAAAATGATAACCCTTAACGGGAATCAAATTCTCGTTCAGGTTTTCAATAACGTGGCTAACGAGGTGACCTGCAGTATGAAGCCGAGCATTCAGTTCTCTTTGTTGCTGGTCTACGGACAGAGCTCCTAGCTGGCCAATATATTTTTGGTTGAAATATGTGTCTGGAATATAGTGTCGCACGCGCCCATCATGAAACCCGACAAAAGAAACCGGCACATCGTCGCCGGATATCCTAATGAAACCCTTGTCGGCAGGCTGCCCGCCACCTTGCGGATAGAAAATTGTTTGATCAAGAATGAGGTATCCTCCTTTTTCATCTCGGCCAAGCTCTTGAACCGTCCCCGTGTCTTCGAAAGTGTAAGTATCATCCAGATATGAGAGTTTTGTCATTGCTCCATCCTTTCATGTGCGGTTGTATGTGACATAGTACAGGCGGAGGCGTTCGCCGTCATATTCGTGCCTAATGACGTCAATCTTTTCGAGTTCGCCTGTGGTATCTACGTGCGTGCCATTGCATGGGATGGCTTCTAAGCCGCCAAAGCGAACGTAACGAGTGCCGCTTTCGAGTCCGATATCCACTATGAGATTCTGTTCGATGAAGTGTTGCAACAGGTCGTTCAACTCTTTGATATGGCCCTCTTTTATTTGATTGGCCGAGTGTAACGTGAGGGCGGCCTGATCTGGATAGTGTTGGCCAAATAACACAGTGCAACGTTGATCTATTTGCCTCATCGCTGATGCAATCAGATGTCCAGCAGAATGATATGCTGACTGAAGGTGTCTCCAGTCCTGATCAAGTTGCAGCGTGATTTCGGCGCCGACCTCCAAGCCGTTGGAAGAGTTAACGTAGTGGCTAATTTCTCCGCCGTCGAAGGCAACCGCCAAGACTTGCGCCGATCCAATACAG
Source organism: Pseudolabrys taiwanensis (assembly GCF_003367395.1). Lineage (NCBI taxonomy): Bacteria > Pseudomonadati > Pseudomonadota > Alphaproteobacteria > Hyphomicrobiales > Xanthobacteraceae > Pseudolabrys > Pseudolabrys taiwanensis. Next base: position 731,003 of record NZ_CP031417.1, read on the forward strand.
CCGCGATCTGCACGTTGGCTTCCGGTCGTTGGATGAAAGATAGTGCGATCGAGGTGCACAATTGGAACGTCTGCCTCGATCATCCCCACAATGCGCGCCGGCATCGAAATCGCGTTGTCGAACAGAAACATCAAATTCGTCACAGTAATCTAGCTCCAAAGCATGAGGGGAGACTGGTCATTGCGGTATCCAATAAAGCAGGACCAGGTCACGCGTTGGCCCCTTTGGATGATTTCGACCGCATGGACTTTGGTTGCATTGAACAGGATTAGTTCGCCTACACGTGGCTGAAGCGTTGCCGTGGGTACCGGCAGTTCTTCACGCCGCAATCCATAGCTGTCCTTGATTCTGCGGCGGTCGTATTCCTGTTGGTCGTAGGAGATGTCCCAGAGTGTCAGGGAGCCGCCGGCCTCAGGCATGGTGAGGTAGACATTCATGGCCACTTGGGACGTTATCTCGCGTGCTTCTGGCTGGGTCGGAGCGTCCCAAGCTAAGATGTCTTGGTGCGGCTCTGCATAGCTGCCTTCGGCGAATGTGCGCGCCAAGCCCGCGAACATTTTTGTGCCGTTCATCGTCCCTAGCTGTGCGCCCGCGGGCCATAGCTCTTCCATCTCAAGCCTTATGCGATCAATTGGAGTCAGATGCGGATGGAGTCCGGCGCGCAACTCTCTGATCCACTTAATTGAGTTTTTCTTGTATCGACGTGCGGCGTCGTCACTTGCCTGAGTTTCGAAAAATGACTGGCCGATGCGACCGATTGCGGGGGCGTTTTCGTACGTCCCGTGTAGGTCACTTTTCAGCAGTGCCCGCGAAATTGCAGCGGCGGCATCTGGCGAATAGAAATCTGGAATCCGGATGGCTGTAAGTGTGCCATTGAAGAGTTCGCTAAGGTCGCCTCGCGTTACTTCATTTCTTTCGACGACTAACATAGGGGCGTTCCTTTTCTAGGTCAGCGACCGTTAGCCAGTGGTGTGAAAGTAGCCGTTCCAGGCGCGAAGTCGATCTCTGAAGATTCTAAGAAAAAGGGAAAAATCGCGGAAAATGAACTCCGGGCAGATACGCGGTGTCTGATTCAGTGCACTAACAGCGCACTTATACATTTGCTTCGCAAACATAGGTACGACAAATCAAAGAGATAGACAGCGAGAGCAAGTCGGCCTAATGGCGGCCGATGGCCTCGTACCATTTGAGCGCGCAAGTCATTCAGCGCAGCAAGGGTAAGTCGGCGATTGCCGCTGCGGCCTACAGGTCCGGATCGCGTTTGTATGATGAAGCCGGTAAGTGCCATCACGATTTCAGCCGGCGGCGCGGTGTTGTTTCCAGTGAGATATTGCTTCCTGCGGGCGCTCCAGAATCTTTGCGCGATCGGCAGACCCTTTGGAATCTTGCTGCCCGCATGGAGCGCCGCGACGATGCGCAGCTCGCCCGTGAGATCAATTTAGCCCTTCCGCATGAGCTGGATGTCGTCCAGCGTCGCGAAACACTCCTTAAATTCGTCCACGAGGCTTTCGTGGACCGGGGCATGGTCGCTGATGTCGCGATCCATGCGCCCGTTGTCGAGAAAGGTGACGACCCGCGCAACCACCATGCGCACATCATGCTGACGCTCAGGCGGGCAACCAAGGACGGCCTGCATCGGGTCAAGACGCGGGAGTGGAATAGCGCCGAGCTATTGAAGCATTGGCGGGCGTTATGGAGCCTGCATGCCAACCGCGCGCTGGAACGCGCGGGCCTCCTGGCGCGGCTCGACCACCGCACGCTTGTGGTCCAGCGCCAGGAAGCGTTAAGGCGACGGGATTGGGCCTCGGCGGCTTTGTTGAACCGTCGGCCACAGGTGCACATCGGCCCGAAAGCCAGGAAGATTGTTGAGCGGCGTCTGGTCCCGCGAAGCGTTGTGCGCGAGCGGGGGCCTTGGCGGCGCCGTGATGGTGAGGCGAGGCCGGTGCGGCGGATGGTGCGTTATCCCGCGATCGATAAGGGCTCGCGGGTTGCCCATGGCGTGAAGGTCGCGCGGCAACGGTCGCTGTCGATGTTTGAAGGGGTGCGGCGCTGGCAGGCGAGGTCGGCGCGGCTGCGCCTGCGCAAAGAGAGAATGACGCGGCTGGAGTCTGTCTTGCTGGTCAACTTCCGCCGCCTGCATGAGGGCGTCGATTATCGCTGGCTTGAGCGGAAGGAGAGACCGCACTCGTTGCAGGTCCAAGTGGAGGACGCGGCGCGCAGGTTGGCGCATGTCAAGCGAAGGCGGGGACAGCTTGATGTCCTGATGGCCGAGGTGGACCGCACCCTCGCGCGGTTGCTTCTTAGTCAGTCGGCGGCGCGTAGGACGCCCCTTCTCCTTCAGTCGAACAACCCCCGAGGGCATAAGCGGGCGGGGCGGATGCGGGCCAGGTATCCCATCGCCCCTTCCACCTCCGTTCCCGGTAGTGCCTGACCTTGCGCGCGAGCAGCGGCGGGAGTCCGGTGAGCAGGACCAGGCAGCGATGCAGTGGCAGGCGCCGCACTTCGCTGGGGTCCATCAGGTAGCGCCGCGTCTCGGTACGGCTCTCGCGGTCGTTGGTGTCTTCGGATCTGGACAGCACCGTGGTCATGCCGATGCTGTCGGCGAGTTCGCGCGCGGTGTCGTTGTCGTTGACGTTGAACGCCACCTGGCAGCCCGAGGCCGCCATGAAGGTGCGTGCGCCGTGTTCGCCGTAGATGCGCTTGAGCTGGCCGAGGTCCTGGAAGACCAGCAGCGTTTGCGCGTAGGCCCGGAGATAACCCAGACCGCTGGCCAGCGCTTCGAGGTAGCCGAGGGCGGGGCACTCGTCGATCAGCAGCAGCGGCTTGTGTTTGCGGTTCGGATACTCCTTGCCGCGCACGGCGGCGGCGAGCGCGCAGCCCATCATCATGCGCAGGAACGGCCGGTACACCGTGAGCTTGTCCTCGGGCACGCAGATGAACACCGTCTTGGTGCGCGCGTGGATGTTGAGGAAACTGAAATCCGACGCCGAGGTGAGCATGCCGCCGATGCGGTCCTTGGACCAGAACGCGAGGCACTTGGCGGCGTTCTTGATGATTGAGGTCATTTCCAGTGAGCCGAGGCTGGCGAGCGTGATCCGGCCTTCCTCCGCCACGGAGGGGATGGAGCTTTCCGCCATGGCGGTGAACAGGCCTGTCAGGGCTTCGCCCTCGGCCGCGATCAGCTCGCGCAGGGTGGCGAGCGTGCGCCCGGGTTTGGGGTAGGCGTTGATGAGGTGGCGGATGAGCGCGGTGATGAGCTGCTTGGCGCTGGAGTCCCAATGGGCCTCGCTACTCTCCGAGATCACCAGCAGGTCGGCGATCATCGCCGCGTCGTCCGCCTCGTGGTGCGTGCCGGTGCGGATCATGTCCAACGGGTTAAGGCGATGCGAGGTGGCCGGGTTGAGCGCGTCAAGCCGCCAGACCGGGCCGAGCGTTGAGCGCCAGCGGCCGGCGACGGCAAGGCACTCGCCCTTGGGGTCGGTGCAAACGATGGCGCGGGGTGAGTTATCGAGCAGCGCCGGCAGCACCAGGCCCGAGGTCTTGCCCGAGCCCATCGGCGCATAGACCAGCACCGCGCCGTCGCCGCGATAGCGGATGAACCCGAGCCAGGCCTTGGCGACGATGATGCCTTGCCGCGAGCCCCAGGTGCGAGCGCGGAGCATGCGGAGCCAGGAAGCCCAGCGCGCGCTGCCGTGGCTGGTGCGGCGCCGGCAAAGCCGGATGAGCATACGCACCAGCCGGCGGGCGAGCGCGAACAGACGGCGGGCCGCCCACCAGGTAACTTCCAACACGAACACCGCGACAGGCTTCCGGTTGACGCATGGCGCGTCAAACAATCTGCCTGTCGCGGCGGCGATAAGCGGCCGGAAGGCTACTCGGCGGCGATCAGCCCGCGTTCAAATGCCATACGTCTGACAAGCTTGGCCGGCGGCTTGCCGCGCTGGAATACGATTACCTTGTCCGAGAACTCCGGGCCTTTGAGTTCGGCGGCCTTGGCGAGCGGCTTCTTTCTGCCGTCGATCAGGCCGTTGCGTTCGCCAAGGTAGCGCGACAGCTCCTCCGCCGTATCGTCGTCGGGGTCCATGTAGCAGCGGATCGCGCAGTTGCCGAGGATGCCCTCGGCATTGCGGTAGGCGGACTTCAACTGCCCGTAGTTCTGGCAGAACATCCAGAAGCGCACGCCGTGGCCACGGGCGTAGTCCAGTCCCTCCTCGATCACGTCCATGCGGCCCAGCCGCGGGAATTCGTCCAGGAAGAACGTGACCAGCGGCACGTCCGCTTCCGCTTCGGTCCTGCACAGGGCCATGATGGTCTGGCCGAGGATGACCCGCAAGACCGGCGCATACTTCTTGAGGTCTTCGAGTTTGACGCAAAGATACAATGTCGCGTTTTGCTGGCGCAGCATGTCCGCGTGCCAGTCGCTGTGCCGGGTGATGCGCGCGAGTGTCGGCGACTGCCAGCATTCGAGGTGGTTGCGCGCGCTGTCGAGGATCGCCTCCCTTTGCTTGCGCGGCATCGAACGGAGGGCGTTGGACTGCCGCCGCAGCATCGGCACCCCGGAATCCCTCAGGGACGAGAGCCAGTTCTCGAACTCCTCGTCGCTCAGGTACAGCCGGTCGATGACCGCGCCCATGTTCCGCAGTTCGGGTGGTTCGTGCAGCGCGACATCGAGCAGCGCGGTGGTGAGCAGATCCCGGCCCCGGTTCTCGAAATAAGCATCCGAGTTGATCGGGACGATAAGCAGATCGGCGAGCTTGCGGGCGTCGTCCCAGGCATCGTCGCCGGGCTGGATGCCGTCCAGCGGGTTATAGTGGTTCGTCACGTTCGGCAGGCCCGGCGCAAACGCGAAGATGCTGCCGACGTTCTCCTTGCGCCAGCGGGCCGTCTTCTTGAACGCCTCGGTCTTGATATCGAGCACGACGGCCGGACCGCGCATGGACAGCAGGTTCGGGATCACGTGGGCCTGGCTCTTGCCGGCGCCCGGCGGGGCGATGGTGATCAGGCTTTCACGGCGGTCGTACTCGAAGCGCCGCTCGGTGCCCTCGAAGGCGCCCAGGGACAGCGCGTAGGGTGAGGACGAACGCGGCGCTTCCGACGGTGACAGCCATCGGCTGCCGGCGAAGAGGTACTTCTCGAGGATATGCCGGTCCGTGTCGTCCAGGGGCGACTCTTCGTCCAAAGCCGCGCGAAGGACTTCCTGGACGTGCTCATGCGCTGTGCCGGCGTCGCCGAAGTTGCTGCTCATGAAAATGCGCAAGCCACCATCCAGGGCGGACCGGTCCCTCGCCGAATGGTTCTTCGCGTAGCTCACTATGCACCGGCCGCCGTTCCAGACGATGGGCGCCTGGATGCGGCGCAGGCGCGTCCGGTCGATCATGCCGAGGACGTGCAGGATGTCCGCCAGCCGGAGAATGGCGCGGTCGGCGTCGTCGAGGTCCCGCAGGGTCTTGCGCAGGACGGCACCTTCGATTGCCCTGGCGGCCAGGTGCCGATGGACCGTGGCGTTAAAGGCGTTGCCGACAGCCAGGCCGACGTTGACCCCCTTCACCGGGATGGCCACATGCACCTGGCCCTTCTGGGTCTTGTCCTGGACCGCGTGCTTGGCCTCGCCGAAGTCCCGCCAGGCGACATCGCATTCGGCGATCGCGACCTCCAACGCGTTCAGCTCGTTGTCATGGAAGGCGTCGACGGCCGCGAGAAGTTCCGCCTTCGGGGGCCCGGCTTTCTCTTCGGGCGGGACCTCTGGCGGCAGCTGTGCCGGCGGGGGCGCAAACTGCCGGAGGAGCAAAAGCACCACCAGCAGCGCGCCAACGACGAGAACGACCACGAACTCCTGCGGAATGTCCTGCATTACAGCCCCCAAACGCATTACAACCGGCGGGGGTATCTTCGTGTTGGGGCAAGCATGGCGTCAAGCACCCTGGCGCGCCCTTGGGCTCACCCCGTGCCTTGCGGAGGGGTGGCCACGCGGTCGCGCGCGGCGGCGCAGGCAGCGGCCGGCCGGGTTACGCGTCCCGCTTTGAACCCAGCCGAGACGCTGCTAACCTGTCGCCGCCGGTGAGAGCGCACTTATGGGTTTTCACGGAAAACCCCGACCGTGCCGTTGCGTGAGTTCGTGTCGTGGCGATCTACAGCCTGCACCATTCCGCTATCGGGAAGGCAACGCAGCCGAGGACGAACACGGCGGCCGCACACGTCCGCTACATCGCCCGCAAGCGTGCATGCACGCGGTTGTTTGGGGCGCGCATGCCGGCGACCAGCGCCAAAGCACAGGCGTGGCTTCGCGAACAGGAGCAAGCGGACCGGAAGAACGCGCGCATCTGCGACAAGGTGCTGCTGGCTTTGCCGCGTGAGCTGACCGCCGACCAGAATGCCGAACTGGTGCGTGCCTTCGCCGAGGAGGTGACGCGCGGCCGGGCATCATGGCTCGCGGCGTTCCATGCCAAGGGCAAGGATGCACATAACCCGCACTGCCATCTCGTCATAAGGGACCGCGATGTGGAGACCGGCAAGAGGGTCTGCAGCATGAGCGAGCGGGGCTCGACCGACCGGCTTCGCCTGCTCTGGGAACGGCATGCCAACGCGGCACTCGAACGGGCGGGCCGGGACGACCGGATCGACCGCCGCACGTTGAAGGCCCAGGGCATCAAGCGTCGGCCGACCATCCATGAAGGCCTGAGCGCGCGCGACATGGAGAAGGACGGCAAGGCCGTTCGATCCAGGGTCCGGACCGTCCGCAACGGCGTGGGAGCAAGGTCCGGGGCGAGGTCGGTGGACTACCGGAAAGTGGACCAGGGTAGGTCTCGGCCTGGATACAACGACCACCTTCGCGAGACAGAGGCCGATTATTGGGCGGCCATCGATGCCGACCGCATCGCCAGGGACTGGCGGGCCCAGGACGAGCAAAGGGCGCGGGAAGTGCCTCCGCCGAGGGATAGGCTGTCGTTCAGCCAGAAGCTCGCATTAAATCGTGCAGCCGAGGTCCGCGATCCTGGATGGAAGGCCCGCGAACGCCAGAAGACGCTGGCGCGGTGGAAGCGCGAACAGGAGCGCGACCGCGAGCGGTGACGGGCGTCGGCCTTAAGGTTTCCTGTTCAGTCTCGCGGCGTAGTCGCAGGCGGAGATTTCGAGGACGTTCGACGCGATCCTGAAATTACAAACCTGGCTCACATTACCCAGGAGGGGAGCGGTCATCCTAAGCAGCAGCCGTGTGGCATCCAGCTTTTCCCAGCTGCCGGCGGCATTCCTTCCATGATTGGACATGATGAGGGTGCCACCCTTCACGAACTCAAGTGCCATTTGGTTGTCGCTGTCGACTTCCCATTTGCCTTCCAGAGGCGGTTCGCCCCAGGCCGCCAAGAGGGTAGCAGACGCCAAGCAGGTCAGAATGCGAATCTTCTTCATCGATCCCTCGATATCAATTCCGCGATTGCCCTTTACGATTTGCAGTTGGCGAGCATGTAGGCCCGGGCCTTCGAGAACCCGCCGAGTTGCATGTCCGACATCGGGCCGCTCGCGCTGTCGATGCTCATCTGCATCGACCATTTGTCGCCCTGGCCCTGCGACAGGTACGCGCGTTCTTCCGCGAGCAGTTGCTTGGCGATGTTGATAGCTGCCTGACCGGTGGCCCGGCCTTTTTGAAGCGGGATCGTGTAAACGTCGCCGGCCGAGTCGATCCAGAGCGCGCGTATATCTTTGAACATCGCGCCAAGCGATATCGCGACGTATTCCAAGCGGCCGCCCGGCGCGCATTCGATCCAGAGCCCGGCGAGTTTATCGCTATAGGGCTTCTCGGATTTGGCGATCGCGGTCAGGCGGCCGTTCTGGGTTGCGATGCGCCACTGGCCGATCTGTTGCTCTTGGGCGCCGGCGGGTGCGGGTGGTGCTGCTTGTGTCTGAATGACAGTGGGTTCTGGAGACGCGGCGTGACTTTGCGTTGTGGCCACAAGAATCCAGATGAACGCGGCCAGGCAAAGCCGCGCGCACGACGTAAAGAGCATGGAGGCGCCCCCGAATGCGAGGCGCGCGGCGTTAATGCGCTGCCTCAAATGGCGACAGAGTTTCGAGAGCGTAGCGAAAATGTTGATTTATGAGCGGGCAGAGGAGTTGCCGGTCTTTGCGGAAATTCACTAAGCTCGCTCGTGGAATCTCTTTCGGCTTTTCAATTCCCGACTTGCCTGCATGTTCCAGGCGGTATCTCGCCGCTGCAGTGGCCGCTCAAAAGCCCCTTGCATAAATCAAGAGTTTTGCACGGAGGTCAGCGGTGATCTTCGGGTATGCGCGGGTATCGAGTTGCGGTCAGGAATTGGACCTGCAGCTTACGCAGCTAGGCGCGGCAAACTGTGAGAAGGTCTTTTGGGAGAAGGACAGCGGCGCAAAAGATGACCGCCGCGAACTGCGCCGGCTGCTACGCGCCATTGGCCCTGGAGATCTGGTTGTCGTCACGGCGCTGGATCGGCTGACGCGCGGCGGTCCCTATAAGACGCTTTGCGTTCTCCAGGAGATCACCTCGCGCGGCGCCACTTACAAGTCCCTTGCCGAGCCCTGGGCTGACACCACTCACGAGCTTGGCGAAGTGTTGGCGGCATTGGTTGGTTATATCGCGCGCAAAACTCGCCAGGACATTCTTGTGCGGACCGCCGCCGGCCGCGCGCGGGCGAGGGCCAACGGCGTGAAGTTCGGGCGCCCGCCGAAGCTATCGCCGTTGCAACGCGCGGAAGCTATTGCGCGATGCCTTGCCGGCGAGAATGCGGGGCGCATTGCCAGGTCCTTCAATGTCAGCCGCTGGACAATTGGCAGGATTGTCCATGACGGGCGGTGAACTGGTTTTGGTGCCCCTTCTCGCTTTGGATAGACGTCACCTTTTGGTTGAATCGCGCCAAAATTGTGCTTGTATGGGCCGCAACCTCGATGCCGGGGGCTTGTAATGGCAGACCGTTCATTAACCGCCGTGGACGTGCTGGTTGGCCAGCGGCTGAAGATGGCCCGCATGACCAAAGGCGTGACCCAAGAAAAGTTGGCCGATGCCGTCGGCCTGACCTTCCAACAAATCCAGAAGTACGAGACCGGCCGGAACCGCATCGGGACCGGGCGGCTTCATGCGATGGCCGAGGCGCTCGGGGTTCCAGTGTCCTATTTCTTTGAAGGCTCGAAGTCCGTGGCGTCTACGGCGGCCACGGAGATGGAAGCGATCCACGAGGCCCTGAGCACCAAGGAAGGCGTGCGTATCGCCGCGTCGCTTTCCCGCATTGCCGACCTGAAACTTCGGCGGAGCATCGCCGACTTGCTGGAAGAGATCATCGCGAGCGAAACCAAGGAGCCCAGGGTCGCTGGGAGGCGGTAGCGCAGGTGAGGCCATGCCTCATACCGTGAGTAAAATCAGCCGTGCGGCGTTCGATTTCGTCGACGAGATCGAGCGGATGACCGACCGTACTTTGCTGATGGCGCGGTTCGGCAAGCAGCTTGCCGATTATGGCTTCCACGCCTGGCTGGTGACGGGGTTGCCCAACCCGGGTAGCCGCATTGATCCGCTGATGCTGCTCAACGGTTGGCCAAAGGGCTGGACCGAGCTCTATACCAAGGCTGACTTTGTCCAGGATGATCCGGTGGTCGCGCACTGCTTCCGCTCGACCGTGCCGTTCGAATGGCGTGACACGCCTTTCGATCCGCTGACGAATCTCAAAGCCAAGGCGGTGATGGATCGCGCCACGGACTTTCACATGCGGCGCGGGTTCTGCGTGCCGATCTATTCGGCCGACCGCTTCCAGTCGGTGGTGACCATGGCGGGCGACAAGGTCGACCTGGAAGCGCCGGTCAAGCGCGCCTTGCACCTGATGGCGATCTACATGCAGGACAAGGCGGTGGCGTTGTCCGTGCCGGCGGTGCTGCCTCCGCTAAAGGTGTTGACGGGCCGCGAGCGTGAAGTGCTGCAATGGACCGCCGCCGGCAAGACCTCGTGGGAGATCTCGCAGATACTGAACATCTCCGAGGCGACGGTTACCGGGCACATCAAGGCGGCCTGCGTGAAGTTCGCGGCGCCGAACCGCCTCGCGGCGGTGGTCAGGGCGCTCCGGCGCGGCGAGATATCGCTCTAGCGTCAACCCCTCAATTTTGAGGGTTACGGCTCGGCGGCAAGCTAGTCGAGCATCCCCCCGGGGAGTTTCGTCATCGGGGGACAGCATGCTCGACGTGCACATCATCACGGGTGCCAACCGGCATCTTTACCAGCGGGAGCTGGATGAGCACCACCAGATACGCCACCGCATCTACATCGAAGAGCTGCGCTGGCCGGGGCTGACGCCGCGTAGCGACGACCGCGAATACGACCAGTTCGACACCAACGACACGGTGTACCTGTTGGGCCTCGAGGCGGGGCGCGTGGTGGGCGGTCTGCGGTTGATGCCGACGACGGGACCGCATCTTATCGGGGACGTGTTTTCGCGCTTCGCCGAGCAGAAAGGCGTGCCGCGCGCCCCTGATATTGCTGAGTGGACGCGGATATTCGTCGTGCCCGAACGGCGGGAGGAGCACACCGGATCCAAGATCGGCAGCACGGTGATTGCCTCGATGATCGATTATGGGTTGCGCGAAGGACTGTCGGGCATCTCCGTGCTGATGAATACCTTCTGGCTGCCCAAGTTCTTGAAGTACGGCTGGCGCGTGCGTCCTCTCGGCATGCCCGACGTACATGAGGGCGAATGGCTGGTTGCCGTGCTGATCGACGTAACGCCCGAGGCACTTGCCGGCATCCGCCATGATCGTGGCCTTGAACATCGCTCAGCGCTGGTTCAGCGCGGTCCGGTGCGTCCATTCATCCCGGGGGCGAGCCATGTCCCAGCCGTCGCCTGAGGGTAACGATATTGAGATGCATACGATTGATCTCGTGCGCGACATTCTCGCGCGCGCCGGTACGCTGCCGCGCCTGCTGGAGGTCCATTACATGATGCAGGAGCCGGACCTGTTTGAGGTCATAAGGTGCGTGACGGCCTTGCCGGATGAGGAGCGCGCGAAGCTGCTGCGGTTCTTCGAGCAACATGGAGCGCCTTCGCGGTTTCGCGTGCAGGAGGTGGGGCCGGGCACGTTGCGGCTTGAACGGGACCCGCAGCCGCTGCAAAGGGCGGGATAGATGACAGCGAGGCAGCACTAGCGCGTGAGCCGCGCGTCGTTGCTGTCCTTTATGCGCGCACGGTGTGCCTCGATCATAGCGGGCGTGACATCGGTCGGGTAGCAGAGCGGCTGGGCGCCGCCCGGCCTGCTGTAGGCGCTATTGCCCCCGCAACGCCTGCCGTTGCGCATGGTGTCGTCAGGGCAGGCGCAGGGCCGGCCGGTGGCGTAGTAATTTTGCCGGCTCGCCTGCACGATGAGCGCCGCGATGGCGGCGGCGGTCAGGATCGCCTCGGCCGTCTTCTCGCGCTTTGGCTCCTGCGCCTGCGGCACGCTTGGGCGCGCGCGAGGCAGGGGCACGTCGACCGTTGTTTCCGGCGAGCGCGGCGGTTCGACTATCGCGTATCTCGAAAAGTCGGGCTTCGGTGCTGGCGCCGGTGGCGCCGATGGTTTGCTGGGCGAAAGATAGGCGTAGCCCGCGACGGCGAGCCCGATGACTAGAATGACCCGGCCGGCAGACATCGTTTGATTACGCGCTGAGCTAGGCACGAGCCTTCCGGCTGAGCCTTATCCAGCGCTACCGCCCCTAACAACCCCAGCGGGAATTCTCAACATCCCGCCAAAGTTGTCCAGCGGGGCGTGGCTTGACTCTACGTTCTTGTTTTGTTCTTTACAGATATGAGGCGCAAGGGCGAGCTATCGCCTGCCGCGATCGACCGTGGCTGGCCATACCAGGTGGCGCTGCGGGCGGACTTCGTGGTCGGCAAAAACTACGAACTGATCGAGCAGGCGAGACATAACCTCGGGGCCTGTCCGCGCGGGCATAGCGTCCGGCGGGGCGAAGTTGGATTCGTGGTCTACTGCTTTTCAGACCCGATCAATGCCGACATCTTTATGCAGAAATTCAAAGGTGAACGGTTCGACCCGAAGGACCGGGGTCGGGGAGACCGTTGGTGGGAATGGAAGGCAGGGCCGCAGTCGTCCGCCTTGCTGCGGCGCGAATAACGCGGCGATGCATCAATGACGGACGCCTCGGAGATCTAAAGGCGTCGGTGGTTTGCCAAGAGCGTTGTCGGCTTCAAGGATGGCAAGATGAAGGACCAGCGCGAGTGGACCGAGGCCGCCGTCCTTAGTGGCCATGCGCTCTAATTCAACGAGTCGTTCCCGGATATGTCTGGCTGTCTCATGCGGCTGCATTGTTAGTCCCCCTCAGTTTGTGCTTCTCCGCTACTTCACGCCGTATTGGTCGGCAATCTCCAGCGCATTCTCAGGGAACACCCAATCGGGATTTGCCGAGTGCTTCATGAATCGTTGCAGCAAATTATCATTCGCTTTGGCGCGACGGAGGAGCGCCAGGAAGATGGGGTGTAAGACATCGTCATCTTGAAGGGCGCGTGTCAGTCGCTTCATTAAATTGAGCAATGTGTCCTGCTGATCAATATGGAGCGCATGCATCTCACTGTAGAAAGGTGGCCATCCTGTCTTGATTTGCTGGATGCGCTCTAAACGAATGTCCTTGTCCTCATAGAGGCTGTCGGACAGCCGCATCATGTTGATGAAAAGAGAAATAAGCAGCGCGTTTCGGCGCGACGTTTGGCTGCCGTAATCGGCATAAGTGTCACATATCGAAACCAGCCAACGCGAGGAGAAGTCGTCAACAATCCAGCTTAGATTTGCTTGGACGATTACCTCGAACGACTTCCAATTTTCTTCTGCTTCTCTTCGGTTACGAAGATTCGCGATAAGCACTTTTATGTGCGCGGGTGTTGCCGCTTTATACTGATCGGAATACATCAATTTCCCCCTGACGAAGAAATAGAGGCTCTACATTCGCGTCCGCACCAGTCCACTCGTGGGCGGGCCGTTCCCGAGGCGCGGTTACGCCCCAATGTGACCGAGTTCCATCGAGAAATCTGCCTCCGCGTAGCCCAATTCCGGAGCCAACTGCCTCTACCTTACCGCAGCAAGGAACCAAGCGCCGCCACCTGCCGTTCTGCGTCAGACCGCGCAAGGCGCGGCGTGCAACTTGGAACCCCGAGGTGATGAGATGACCAGAACACCGATGCTCGCCATCGGCCTCGCGACAGCTTTTGCGCTCGCGGCGCCAGCAGCTTACGCACAGATGTCACCGCAACAAGGTGGAACCGGGCGTCCGGCGGCGCAAGGCAATCAAGCCAATACTGCCGGGAACAAGATGAGCAAAGCCGACGAGCGCTTCCTCACCGAAGCGATGCAAGGCGACCTCGCCGAAGTGCAGATGGGCGAGCTTGCGCAGCAGAAGGGCGGCAACGATCGGGTCAAGGAATTCGGCCAGACCCTGGCGAAGGACCATGGCGATCATTCGCAGAAGCTGCAGCAACTCGGCCAGCAGATGGGCATGTCGCTGCCGTCCGAGCCGAGCGCGCGGCAGAAGGCCGATCATGATCGTTTGAGCCGTCTCTCGGGTGCGCAGTTCGATCGTGCGTTCGCCAAGCATATGGTCGAGGACCACCGCAAAGACATCAGCAAGTATCAAGCCGAGGCCAAGAAGAGCGGCCCGATCGGCGACATGGCGAAGCAGACGGTTCCGACGCTGCAGCATCATCTGCAGATGGCGGAGGATCTGAGCAAGCCGGCGCCGACGACCGGCAGCGGCGGCATGGGCCGCGGCGGCAGCGGCGGCGGGACGAGCCGCTGACGTCAATGGAGGCACTGTAAGTTCTTTGCGCGGTTGAAGCATGATGACAAAGCCCGTCGCGGTCTATCGTGGCGGGCTTTCTTCTTGTAACGCTGGCCTATTCAAAGCCGATGAACGAGGCATAGTTGTCCAACGGCTCCCTCGGCGAACGCCACTTATTGATGGGAGCCGCATCGTCCGCGTAGCCGACGCTCATGCCCGAATAAACTATCAAGTTTGATGGCAAATTCAGGTATGTCCGCACTGTCTTGTAAAACGCGACCCATGCCTGCTGCGGGCAGGTATCTAGGGCGTACGCGCGGGCGAGCAAGGCAACTGTTTGCAGGTACCCGCCGAGGTCAGCCCATTGCGCCACGCCAAACGAGCGTTCAAGTGCGAAGAAAACCGCGACCGGCGCGCTGAAAAGCTGGTAATTGCGGGCGTATTGACGATAACGGGCGGGCTTGTCTTGCCGTGGCACGCCAATCGACTCGTAAAGCAGCTCACCGACCTGAAACCGGCGGGACCGGTACGGCTCCTTCATCGGGTCGGGATAGATTTGATATTCCCAGCCCTCGCCCCGGGGCAGTTCGGATTCGCGCGACGCGAGTTCTGCTTTTAGCGCCTGCAACTTCAGCCCCATCATACAATATACTCGCCATGGCTGCATGTTGCCAGCCGATGGGGCCCGGGCTGCGCCTTCGAGTATCTCCCGCATGACCTGCTCCGGCACAGGCTTATTGATGAAAGCCCTGCAAGAATATCGGGATCCAACCGCATCACGGATATCCATCTAAACTGCTCCACTTTCTCATCGAATGTAGGAAGGATACCACGCCAATTTCCATAGAAATGCGTGCAGACGCCTTAACGTTCGTAAACGCGGAATTGGCAAGCTTTGCCGCGCCCACGGGTATCGGCCATGCGCCCAGCCACGAGAACACTGTCGCTTCTCACCTGGCGACCCAAACAGTCGTCAGGTTTGCACGAGGTCGACACGCGACGGGCCGCGCAATACGTGCGGATGTCGACCGATCACCAGCGGTACTCCATCGACAATCAGTCAAGTGTCAACGCCGCCTATGCCGCCATCCATAACCTCACGATCGTGCGCACTTATTCGGACGCCGGGAGGAGTGGCCTGCGTGTCGAAGGGCGCGACGCGCTTCGCCGCCTCATTGACGATGTTCAATCCGAGCGGGCGGATTTCGGCACCATCCTTGTCTACGACGTTAGCCGCTGGGGCCGGTTCCAAGACGCGGACGAAGCGGCGCACTACGAATTCATCTGCAAGCAAGCCGGGATTAAGGTGCGTTATTGCGCGGAAGAGTTCGAAAACGATGGGAGCCTCCTCACCACCATCGTGAAGGGTATGAAACGGGCCATGGCCGCCGAGTTCAGCCGCGAGCTCTCCCGCAAGGTCCTTGAAGGACAAAAATTGCTCGCTGGTCTCGGCTTTCGCCAGGGAGCGACGCCGGGTTACGGCCTGCGTCGGCTTCTCATTGATGAGAACGGCAAGCCGAAGGGCATGCTCAAACACGGGCAGCATAAGCACCTACAAACCGATCGCGTCATTCTCGTGCCGGGGCCGCCAAAGGAAATCCGGGCCGTGCGCGAGATATTCCGGATGTTTGCGATAGATCACACGCCGGTCGCACATATCGCTAGAAGATTAAATGAGCGGGGCATTGCCAATGCGTGGGGAAACCCGTGGACGACAAACAATGTCTTCAAGCTGCTGAAGAATGAAAACTACATCGGCAATTATGTGTACAACCAAAGAACCCAGAAGTTGCTAAGTAAGCCCAAGCGCAATCCGCGCCCCCTATGGATTCGGAAGGAGGGTGCATTCAAGGCTATTGTTGACCCTGCGATGTTTGATGCGGCACAGAAACTGTTGACGCAATCCTGGACGTACTCCGACAATGAGATTCTTGACTACCTCAGCGCCGCATTGTGCCGGTATGGCCATCTCAGTTCAAAAATCCTGCGCGATGAATCTTTTGGTCCGTCAATTACGACCTGCTATTACCGCTTCGGAAAGCTCTCCAACGCTTACCTCATGATTGGTTACAAAGCCCGTACGCGGGTCTCCGATCCGCTGTATCGGCCCATGCCGGCGGGCACGGAGAAAGTGTCCGAGGCGCCTTGGACGCATGATCAGTTCCGCTATAGGCCGTAGGTCTCTCCGATGGAGCGCCAAGGTGGCGTTAGGGGTGCACCATCCTCTTTGGTCACTCGCTGATGCGCGAATTGAACTTCCTGGCGGTCTCGACGATCCAGCTCCGATAATTTAACAACGGCGTCACGCCGGTGAGTCCACCGCAGCCCTCGTTGTCCTGCGGCGCTGTCGACCAGCTCACCACGCCGATGACCAGCGGTCCCTCGCCGTCGAATGCGGGCGCGCCGCTATCGCCGGTACAGCCGCCGAGGCCGGCGCTTACGTTCCGCGTGCGCGCGTCAACCAAGCGGACCTGAAGCGACCCGGGCTTGCCGGTTACCGTCAACTTGGCCATGCGCGGAATTCCCAGTCCGCGTGGCGTGCCGGCGATGGTGACGCCAAAGCCGGCGATGGTCAGGGTCTCGCCGGCATTGACCCTACGCGGCCTCGCCAGTGCCGCTGGCACGACGATGTCTGGTAGCGGTGCGGCGAGTTTCAATAACGCGATGTCGGCGGTGGCACGGCTTGCCGCGTAGCTGGCGGGGTCGAAATTTGGATGGCGGGCGATCGACCGGACCGGGATGGGTTGTCCGCCCTGGTAGGCCTTCACCTCATATCGGACGGGCCGGGTGACGCAATGCGCGGCGGTGAGGACAAGGTCGCGTGCCAGGGCTGTGCCAGTACAGAGGTCTTCCCGCTCATCGACGAGCATGACGATGGGCCGTGCAGCCCAGCCGGTTGCTGGCGGGGCGTTGCCGGTCATGGCGCTGGCCGGCGTCAGTAGGTGTATGAAAGTGAAGGCAAGCGCCGGTGCAGCAATACGTGCTCGTAACATGCTGAGTTGACGAATCCCTGGGCCGCTTTTGCAGATAAGGAGTACCGCGATCACGCTCGTATCAGGCAATTAATGCCGGAAATCAACCACCGCCGCGAGTTATGTCCGACGATTGCGGCCGATTTCGCACAGCGGTTCGTTTTCAGTCCTGCGGTGTTGGGCGAAATTGCGCGGCTGGGCGTGACGGTCCTTTGACCATTTGTCGGAGGATGGCGATCATTCCGAGGTGAACGCCGCTGGGCAACTGGTCCGGCGGGTTTCCTTTTCAACTCCGTGGACCGCTCATGCGGACAACCCACGGAGAAACTCATGGCGAAGAATCCAAGGCCTGCCTTCGACGCGTTTGTCGTTGATGGCGACGGAGAGGATGCGTTCTGGACGAAAATCGGGGCTGCGTGGCCTCATGAAGACGGCAAGGGCTACAACGTCCAACTCACCGCGTTGCCCGTTAATGGACGAATTGCGTTGCGCGTGCCCAAAGAACGTGAGCCCGCAGAGGGTAAGACGCCGCAATCCAAGAAGTGAGAGCGACCGCCGGCACGTAAAGTGCCGGCGCTTGTTTTGCGCCTCCGGCTTTGCCGGACCGGGCTCTAGGCAGTGCCCCGAGCCGCGTTGCGTCTCGGCCTTTCGGTGACGATCCCTTGCGCGATATTGCACCCCTCGCCGGGGGCAGTCGGTCCCGCGTCCCGCCTGCGGCGGCGCTATGCTGACGCTCCTGCGGCTGCCCTGCTGACCGGTCTCGGGGCTGGCGAATGGCGCAGCTACACTGCTGCCAGACGCCGTTGTCGCATCCGTCTCAATGCCGATTGCAGCCGCGAGGACTGAACTAAGGGGCTCTGCCCCTCGCGTGCGCAAGCCGTGTCCCCCGTCTTCCGCGCTTCGCTTGTGCAGACCGGGTGATCCCCCTCGGCTTGCGGTTGCTACCCCCGCTCTTCGCCAGAGCGGCAGGGCGCATGGCGGGACGCCATGGCCTGCGAAGGCAGGGGTCCGAGCAAACAGCAAGAAAACTCTGCACATGAGAACGAACGCGACCCTGGCGAATGGTGCGTCGCCATGACGGGATGGTTGCCGGAGCAATTGCGCGGGCCGTCATACGAAAAGCCGAAGCTGCCGCGTGCAGCCTAAAGAAAGGCCCACGGCCCCCGTGGGCCCTTCGATCAACACACGGACGGATGACATGGCCACTTGCGATAATCGGGACATTAATCAGAATATCGGCTGCTTGCATTGCCTCATCCATTCCACCATGCCGCCCGAGCCATCGCTGTGGTGACCAATCGGTCCAGATTCAAACGGAGATCAAAGCGGAGCCGGGGGGCTCCCTGGCAGACCTTTCACTATACGACAGTAGGAGATGGGCCGAGCGACTGGCGTGGCATCGTTCTACCCGCTCGATTGGAGGGCAAGGCGTTCGATAATGCTTTCGAACAGAGAGGCGCGGACATTACCCCTCAGGAGTTGCGTGGCTTTCTTTTCTTCTGGGAGCGACTGGTCATAGAGAATGTGGTTAGCCGGCCGCTTACGCCCGACAGCAATCCCTCATACAGCGACTACGACATCTTTTCTCACGGGCACCGTCTTCAAACTCGAATCGAGTTTAAGCACCATCTATTCCCGTCGAAGGGGCTGCGGCGAGGGTTTGACGATCCCGCCGCGCGTGCGGACGCCAAAGCCAAACTACGTTCGAAAGCTGGGCAATATCACGTCTTTACGCATTTGGAGGCGGAGAACCCGGGCCGTTGGGCCGTGGCCGAAAGCGAGCAGTCCCCCTTGGTTTTGCCTGATCGCGGGCGTGCGCTTCTCGTCAAGCTGCATCGCGCCGTGCCGATCCCTGACATGACCGTCAAGATCGAGGAGATACTTGAATTCCGGGAGAAACGACGCCCCGAGCTGCTGGCATTCCGCCATCACGCCGACCAACTCTTTCTAAAAATCGGCTCGTCAGCCGACGCTCAGATGTCATTTTTGGTCGAGTTCGAAAACCTAGCCAGGAGCATCACCGACCTCATAGATTCCATGGAGGAGCGACAGTTGCGGTTTCGGATATTCGGTCTTCAGGCGAAGGTTAAGTGGGAGATGGATCCAGCCAAGTGGACGTTCGATCCCTTCAACGCCACGGCAGGCGCCGGAATAGGCGCGCACTTTGGCCTCGAGGCGGCTATTGCCAGTGCTCTGGCGCTGCCAGCGGTCGTGAACGTAATTCCAAAGGTGGAAATTGAGTCCGCGAGTGGTCTTGTGAAAGCGGTTGGCTCCGGTCCCTTGCAATACGCGTTCCTGATCCATGACTTTGCTCACGGTCATCCGCCGAGATCGCTCTAGGCGCAATAGGGACCCGCCACGCGCAAACGTCTGCCACTGGAAGAAGCCGAACTCGTGCCGCGCATTGCGAGAAGCTGTTCTCCATTCCATCTGCGCCAGAGGGGAATGCTTGCGAGGCAACCTCTGTCAGAAGATGTGCGACAGCTCGCGGCGGCCATCCACCACGCGCACGATTTCGATCATTTCGACGGGGCCGTCGTCGGTGTCTGGCTCGGTGCGGTAGAGGATAAGGTAGGGCGCTTCCACCAGCATGCGCATGGCTTGGCGGATATCCGGACGCCGGACGCCCATGCGTGGCTGGGAAACCAGTAAGGCAGCCCTGGCTTCGATTCGGTCGAAGTAGCGCTCCGCTGCGGCTGGCTGCTCAAGGCCGATGAGGACGTAGATATCAAGCAGGTCTTCGCGCGCCTGGTTCGTCCAATAAAGCCTGGGAGCCATCAACGGGAGCTTTTCTTGGCACCTTCAAGCCGCTTGCGGGCTTCGCCACGCAGCTTCGGCATATCCACTTCGCCAGCGGTACCGCTCTCCACGCCTTGGTCCCAGAGATGGCGCAGCCGCCGGACATCCTCCTGGCGAAGCTCGCGCTTCAACTGCCAGTCCCGGACCGCCTCGCGGACGATCTCGCTGGTGGTCGCGTATTCGCCCGCGTCCACGGCCGCCTTGAGGGCCGCAATCTGCTCGCCGGTCAGGGCGACGCTGACTTTTTCGATGGCCATCATGTACCTCCTCGAATCTTATGGTGGTAAGTAATACTACTTTTTGACACCGTAGGCAAATGGGATAGGCCTACTGTCCTAGCTTCCGGGCGCTGCTGCCAGGGTTCATCGGACATTCGGCGACGCATAGTCCGTGGGCAGCTTGGGTTTTGAAGGGCTGCGTGCGTGCTAGGAACAGAGCGCCGCATGGCCCACGGGTCGCTACGTTGAATAACCAGAATAAGGAGCGACGCCCATGAGCCTTCGTGGCGTACTTGCCTTATGGGTTGGGCGTTTGAGGGTGTTTCTCTCAATCAGCCTCAGCCGATAAAGCAACAAGGGGCCGCTAGCACGGCCCCTTGCTTGTTGAATAACCGCTCTCGGAGCGATGGCGTCAATATGAGTCCATCACGTCTCGACGTCAACACGCGACTGCATGCCCTGTTGAATCACTCTTGCAACAAGTGCGCGGCAAAGATGCTTCAGTTCGTTAGACAGGCAAGAGATGGATGCTAGGATTCTTATTAGAAGGGGAAAGAGCATTTTTGGCACGGGTTTTGGCACGCTGAATCGTCGACAGCCAAAAACACCAATAAATCTGCGGCATTCCAGACGGTGCCTCTCAACTCAAAAAGCATTTACGTTTGGCCGGTGCGGGAGGCACGGTGCTGGTCACGCGCTGTGGCCCGCTCTGCAAGAGACCTGCTGAACATCTTAGCGAAGCTTGCACGGAAGGGCGCACGTTTTCGTTCGCTTGGCGATGTGTGGCACACACCACGACAATACAGGCAGGCTCGTTATCACGATAATGGGAGCTGTTGCCGAATTCCCTCGAACTGATAGAGCGAGATGACAATGTCAGCCGGTCGACGATTTCCATGGTGAAACTGGGCTGAGCTGAAACTGGGCTGATACGGCGCGCCAAGTTGCGCGGCTTACAACGTCAGTCGCTCAACCATCTCTTGGTTTGGGCGGTAGTAGGTCTTTGAGATTTAAGTCCGCAAGAATGCTCTTCAACTGTGGCGGGCATTCGCGGTAGTATCGCCCATGGGTTAGGGACGGTTTTAGGGGGGCGATATGCGTGCCGTTCGTGGAGCTTTTTGTGTTTGTGCTATTTCAAGCTTGGTTGTTCTGGCAGGTGCGTGCTCATCGGTACCCGTGAGTGATGAAGCGGAAACATCCCTCGCATTTGCGCCGACACCGGCGAAATACAGTTGGATGTTGCCGAGAACGCTGGTCAATGTGACAGCAGTTTACACGTTGACTGACTGCAACGATGCCACCGGCTGGTCCATCTCACCCGCGGTCACGATCAGTAATACGTCAGCGCCCGACATCAATCTTGGCCCGGACTTTCCTGACGGCGTGATCTCCATCCGGCCGGAGGACTACAAGTCGTTCTGGCGAGATAATAACTTCACCGTCAAAACGAGTTCGGCGACCCACATTCTGTCCTATCTCGGTGCGCAACCCACGAACCAAGTAGGTCCAATCCTCGGGACGCTGGTCGGTACTGCCGCCAAGTTCGCGGCCATCGGATTAGGGGTACCGGCAGTGGCGGCAGTTCCCGTCAATGATTTGAAATGTGGTCCTGCGAAGGCGGTCATCGCGCAGGTAAAAACACTGCAGGATAAGCTCGTCGATCCGAAGGTGACGCCGGAGGATATCAAGAACGTCCCGCCGCAAATTGCATCCTTGCAGAGCGCGCTCACCATTACTGTGCAAAGTCAATTCGACCCCGGTCGGCGCCCCGTCCAAATAGATGTCAAGACCGGTTTGGCACCGCTTGGGTCACTGCGGCCGACTTTGACTCAACTCGAACAATCCAAGTGGTTTGCGACTGCCGCAATCGCAAAGCAAGCCTTCAAGTCCAGCCGCGACCTGCGTATCGATGTCTTCCTCAACTTGCGAGAGGCATTTCCAGCAGATGCGTTGAAGGCAGCGCTCCAATGCAGCGATGAACGCAAATGCATGCTTGATCGGGTAGAGGCTCCCAAAGGCACCCTGTTCCGGGAGGTAGCGTACATTCCGGTTGAGGCCTACCACCGCAGTGAGGCAGCGAAACCGGTGCTCAAGAAGACGTTGCCCTTCGGCCAGTTTGGCGCGCCCCGAAGTCTGCCACAGACCGCGGGACTGTTCGAGCAGATGACCTGGAGCCTGACCTTTTTGGACACTGGCGAAATAACCGACAGCCAGTTCACAAGTAAAGCGACGGGCTTGGCTGCGTCGACGCTCTTTTCCAATGTGGCAAACACCGCCAACTCGATAGCGAGCGAGAGCCGCAATGCGGCCGTGGCCATGGACCCAGACACCACGCGGCTGCAGAACGAAAACGCTGCCCTAAAGGCACAAATTGACAACATCAACTACACCCAGCAGCTTAAGGGACTGCTGGCCACCAACGGCAAGTGAATTATCGGTCGAAGACCTTCAATGCGCCTTGTGTTTTGCTCAGACTGTTCACCTTGAGAGCCTGATCGAGAAGCTGATCGCGGTCCTTTTTTACGGGCTCCGGCAGCGCCGCATGCGGAAGGGCGTTTTTCTCGCTCTTGAGAAAGTCCTCCGCCTGCTTGCTGCCAGTGAGGGCATAGCCCTGCAGTGATTGGATAGCGAGGTCGCGGGTGAGCGACTGGATATCGCCCTCGTCGAGCGGCGTTTGTGCAGATGTTTTTGCCGGCATCAGGCGCTGCCAGAATTGCGGGTCCTGCGCGGTCTTCAAGACCGTTACCTTGTCGTCGTTGAGCTTGTAGCGATTGGCGATGGTGCCAATCGAGGTGAGGGCCGCGAAATGGGCCAACGCATCGGGGCTGTCCACTCCGTCGACAATCGGCGTGCGAATGAGCTTCTCCAGCACCGGAATCGTCTCGGGCGTGCCGATTACGGCCAATAGCGCAACGATGTTGTTCTTAAAGTTGAGATAGCTGGGGTCAAACAGAAGGGTTTCCGCTGTCCTTACCTGATCTTTGTAGGCTTCGGCAGCAGAGATCTGTTCTACGCCGAACGGCTTCTTCACAAACTCTTCCAGTGGAACGGGTGAGGCGTTCTTATCCGCGGGGGATGCGCTCTCTGCGGGCATAATTCTCGGTACAGCCATTGCCGCACTATTGTTGCCGTCGTTCGGCGAAGCGGCGCCCGCGACCATCAATGCGCCCGGCCGAAGACCCGCGTAAACTTCACATTCTTCGATGGCGACGCGCACGGTAGCGGGTGAGATACCCGGCGCCATGACGTCAAGGTTATCGGCGTCATTGTGTGGCAATCCAAGTGTATGGCCGAGTTCATGCAGCCAGGTGACAGGCTCAACTCCCTGGTTGAAAGTATGGTCTAGCCCTGGAAAGGTTCGCACCACGACCATGCTGGTGCCGGGCACCGGGGAACAACCGAGCGCTCCGCCTCGCAAGATCGGTCCGGAGCACCAGCTAATACGCTGCACCACCTTGACGCACGGCACCGAAGTTAACTTCTCAAAGTCAAGGCCGGTGGCCACGCTGCGCGGCAAGTCATCATCATAGGATGTTATCGGCCCGACTCTGCGCACCGCTAGTTTATCACAGGACGGTGCGTCGCTTGAGGCCTGAGAGAGGATTTGGGTGGCTCGCGCGAGGACCTGATCCAGTTCGCTCTCGGTGAAATCAATCTTGGCGAACTTCATTACGCACAGGTCGTACGTTTTGCCTGAACCTGCATTCTGCGCGTAGGCGAGACCAATGTTCGCGAGAAGAAACGCGCAGCTCAAAAGCATCGACCTGAGAATAAGGATTTTCATTGTTGCCCCCAACAATTCGCCTGGAGCGATTAGGCTACACCACCTATGATTGTGGACGGAAGGGGCCATCTTTGAAGGCCCGACTCGATGTTCGCGTTTTGTTCATTTGAGCATGAAACGTCAAGGAGAATTATCCGCCGCAGTCATCGACAAGATCTGGCCACCAGATCGCGCTTGAGCAGCATTTTACGGCGGAGAACCACGACGCGGTCGAGCGAGCGCGGCACCAACTCGGCGCCTGTCCGCTCGGGCACTTCGTGCGCAGGAATGATGTCGACTGTTCGTCAAACTGTTCGTCGACATTGCGCAAGGGATAAAGACGCAACATACGATTGCCGCAATCGCGGCAAGACCGTTGTCGCGACCACTATTTGTCCTGCAAAGTGCACGCAGCAGAAGTGCGGAGCATGTTGGAATATTTTAGCACATGTTTTAGCACAACCGTTTAGTCACTAGCAGAAAACGCTAATAAATCCGCCAACATTCGTTATGCCACATGCGAATGAAATTCGCGCACCAAACCAAATTACGCGCCGATTTCGCCGGCTATCTATAAATAAAACAATGAGTTGGTTTGATTGACGTATACAGTTTTCTCTAGCACGCTCTTAGCACGTTTCAGAGCAATTAAGTGAAAGAACAGGGATGGCTGCGCGCCACAAAATCCTCGGTGGCAAGGTCCATCTATACAAACGCGAAGATGGCCGCTTCTGGCAATGTGCGGCCACCGTCAACGGCAAGCAGTATCGGGAAAGTACAGGCAAGGACGAACTCGCCCAAGCCGAGGATGTCGCCGAGAACTGGTATTACGAGCTGCGCGGAATGTTCAAGCGTGGCGAGCTTGTAAAACCGACTGAGGTTGAGAAGACCTTTGCCGAGGTCACGGAACTGTTCTTGCGAGAGTTTGCGGCTCTTACAGAGGGCCAGCGCCGCGTCGGGTATGTGAAACGCAAGGAATGGATCGCCCGCCGGCATCTGCTGCCGTTCATGGGCGACAAGCCGATATCGCAAGTGAACTCGGGTCTCATTCAGGAATACCGGCTTTGGCGGGTGGAGACGACGAAGGAAAAGCTCGGTCGTCCGCCGGCCCGTGGTACGGTCATTCAAGAAATCGTCGTCATCAGGCAGGTCCTCAAAACTGCCTTGCGCCGGCAGTGGATCGCGGGCCTGCCCGACCTCTCGCAGCCCTACCAAATGAACGGCAAGATATCGCACCGGGCCTGGTTCTCGCCGGATGAGTACCGCGCGCTCTACACGTTCACCCAGAAGTGGGCGAAGAACCCGCCGATCGCGAGATGCGCCTCACAGTACGTGCAACTTCATGACCTGATCCTCTTCATGGCGAACACCGGCATACGGCCCGATGAGGCGGCTCGCCTTCAATATCGGGACGTTAGCGTCGTGGAAGACGACCGCAGCGGTGAAACCATCCTTGAAATCGAATGCCGTGGGAAGCGCGGCTACGGACCTTGTAAGAGCACAGCCAACGCGGTGCCGGTCTTTCGGCGGTTGCAGAAACGCAACCAACCTTCGCCGACAGACCTTATTTTTCCAAAGCTGCCACGTGAGCAGTTCAACACTGCCTTGGCGCAGTTGAATCTCAAGCACGACCGGGAGGGGCGGGTACGCACGTTCTACAGCCTGCGTCACACTTACATATCGTTCCGGCTTCTGGAAGGAGCGCACCTGCTGCAACTGGCCTGGAACTGCCGGACCAGCGTCGACATGATCGAGAAACACTACGCTGCTCACATCAAGACGAGGCTTGATGCGTCCGCGATTAACATGCGCAGGGGAGCCACGAATGCGAGCGGTAGGCCTGGATTGGTGGCCGCGAATGACGATAGCGGCGACGGCGCGGAGGAGGCGGCTTAGCGGCGGCACTTTCGCCCTGCGTTGCACTCCCGTGGCCACGGCCATGCATGCGGCCATTCGACGGAAGATGGCCCAGCCGCGCGGCCCGGCAAGGCATCCAAACGTTTCCCCTGGGGGGCCCCTCGTTCGGAGCCTCCTTGCCCGGCCGCTGATGGCGGCAGGGCCAAAGGACTCCCGTCGGCCGCGATGATGCAGCCGAAGTAAGAAGGGAGACCACACATGCCTACAAGCACAGCAACCGACAAAATCCGCCAGCTCAACGACGGTTTTCGCCGGAGCCTAATTTTCGGCGGCACCGTCTTGATGACGCCTGGGGTTCAGTCGTTGTCAGATTCCGGAAGGCAGGCCCTGTTCGAGGCCGTGCGCCGGTTCGACAGCTTCACAGCGGACAACGATCCGCATGGCGAACACGACTTCGGCGCGATCGAACAGGCTGGCGTCCGTTTTTTCTGGAAGATCGACTATTACGACCTCCAGCATCGTTACGCTTCGCCAGATGCCGCTGACCCGAGTGTCACCCATCGTGTTCTGACAATAATGCGGGCGGACGAGTACTGAGACGGCCGTCGTCCATCAAAAGAGGAGGCCCGTTCGGGCCTCCTCGCTTTCTGATTTCGGGAGCCGTCCGGGAATCTGACATTCCGCGTGCCGGAGCTTTGGAGAGGCTGCGTCTCGTGGCCGCGCAGGTGCGGGTGCTGCCTAAAATTCCTTTTGCTACTCAATGGCCCGTTTTGGCCCGCACGCTGGCTAAGTGCTAGCAGGGCCACATTTTGCCACTTCTCAACATCTAGCCCACGCCCTCTAGCTTAGAACTCATGTAAACTATTGGAATTGCGACGGAAATCGTACTCATGCTAAGGCTCGGGCTACCGTCAAAATAGTCGGATATTGAGTGTTTGGCGTCGAGTACTTCGAAAATGAGTGTCCGCACGATTGATATCGCTGGTCTGTATTCCGCCGAGCGGGGGCGGCTACGCCGGCTCATTCATCGCCTCGTCGGCAACAGAACGACCGCCGACGATCTTGTGCAGCAGGCATTCGAAAAGCTGCTCAATGCCGCGTCTGGAAGCGGTATCGAAAATTGTCCGGCCTATCTGACGTGCACCGCCCGCAATCTTGCCTTCAATCATCTTCGCAACGAGGCACGCCGTTCGGAGGTTTTGGTCTCCGACGCCAATCTCAGTGCCACAGCCGACGAGAGTCCATCTCCCGAAACCTCCGCAATCTACCGATGTGAACTTCGGTGGGTGCTCTCAGCCGTAGCGGCTCTTCCGCCACGTCGTCGCGAAGCGTTCGTCCTCAATAAATTCGAAGGAATGTCGTACGATGAGATCGCGGCCCGGTTGGGCGTGTCGCGCAATACGGTGATCACGCACATCGTTCTTGCATTGACCGATCTTAATCGCCGGGTTGCCGGTGTGACGGCCTAGCTTTAACGACGAGGTCTTCTTCGAAATTGGTGCCGGCTGTTTTACTCCGGTATGCAGGGACGAGGAGGTGAGTAAATCGAATGACGCAGGATGTGGACGATCCCGTAATCACCGAGGCCCTCAATTGGTTCGTGCGGCTGCGTGATGCCAAACTTAGCGAGTCCGACCGCCGGGCATTTGAGGCGTGGCTCGCGAAGGACGAGGCCCACGATGCAGCTCTGCGACACGCAGAGGCGCTCTGGAAGCGTTTCGACATCGCTCAGCCGGAGTTCGACAAGCTTCGCCATCCTTCGTCTCTTTCCCGCCGCAACCTCTTGCTGGGCTCCCTCGCGATTGCCGCTGGGAGCGCTGGTTTTTATGCCGTCTATGGCCCTGATGTCTTCGTGGATCATCGAACCGCCATTGGAGAGCGCCGGACGATCTCCCTCGCTGACCAAAGTACGGTCGAACTCGGCAGCAATTCGGCATTGTCGCTCGCGTTTACCGCTGAGCGCCGTGAGGTCGTCCTTCACCGTGGAGAAGGCTTTTTCGACGTGGCGCCGGACGGGCAGCGTCCCTTTATCGTCCTTGCGGCTGGCGGAAGCACCAAAGCGCTCGGGACACGTTTCGACATCAAGTATGTCGACAACGTCGTAAACGTCGCTGTCATCGAGCACGCCGTTACGGTCGAAGCGGCTTCGTCGCCGATCTTGATGATCGATAAGGGTTGGCAGGTCTGTTACGATAAAGCGCGTTTGAGCAAGCCCTCGCCCGCGAATTTGGAATCTGTCGAAGCTTGGCGGCGGGATCGGCTGGTGTTTGATGACGTACCGCTTCGAAGAGTCTTGGCTGAGCTCGATCGCTATCGTCGTGGGCGGATCGTGCTGCTGGACAATCAGGTCGGGAAAATAGCTGTGACCGCTATTTTCGATACCAAGCAGGTGGACGCGGCCCTTAGGACCATAGCGGACACACTGCCGGTCCGGATATTTCATGCGACAGACTACCTCACTCTCGTGTCCGCCGCAGGCTAGCCAAGGCGACCGATTTTTTTAAAAAGACATTCATTTGCTGCGTGCCCCCCGGTGTCAATTACATGAGGGGGCGCGGGGGGTGCCCTCATGACCGCTGATCCGCCGCACGGGATCGGCTCGTAAGTGAGGCAAGACAGTATATGTCAAATACGGACTGTGGGTTTTCGTTCGGCATCCGGTCGCACCGCCTGCTGACAAAATCGGCATTGCTTTGTACGGCCGCCGTTGTCGTGACGCTTCTATCCGGCCCAGAAGCCGTGTCCATCGCACGCGCTCAGACTTCCGCGACCGACGCTGGAGCCATCGATTTTGATATCAATCCCCAACCACTTTCGCAGGCGCTCGTAAGCTTCTCGAATGCAGCCGGCCTGCAGCTGTTCTTCAACGTCGATATCGCCCGCGATATTCAATCGCCCGGCGTGCGAGGGCGGTTGAGCCGGAGGGAGGCCCTCAAGCGCATCCTCTCGGGATCAGGACTCGAGTACAAGTTCACAAATGCTACCACGGTTACCATTCGCTCGGCAGCGAATGCGCAGCAGCCGCCGACGGATGGAAGCATTGTCCTGGATGTGATTGAAGTGACCGGCGGGAGCGGCGGCGTCATCACCGCGGACGGTTACGTCGGAAAGAGCAGTGCCACAGGCACTAAGACAGACACTCCCTTCATTGAGACGCCTCAGTCGATATCTTCTGTGACCGAAGCGCAACTGGAGGATCGCAAGCCTCAGTCGCTGCTCGACGCCATCGCCTATACGCCGGGCGTTCGCGTCAACGCCTACGGAACGGATCCGCGCTACGATTCCTTCTTCGTGCGCGGCTTCAATGTAACCAATACGGGCGTCTTTCGCGACAATCTCCGTCAGCCCGCCGCCGGATACGGCATCTTTCTGACGGAGCCATACGGCATCGAGGGCATCTCGATCCTGCGCGGCCCATCTTCGGCGCTTTACGGCGCAACCGGTGCGGGGGGACTCTACAATGTGATCACCAAGCGGCCGACCATGACGCCGCTGCGCGAAGTCGAGGTTCAGTACGGCACGCACGATCGGAGGCAGGCGCAGTTCGATCTATCCGGTCCGGTTCCAGGCACGGACTCCTTTTACTATCGTTTAACGGGGCTCGGGCGCCTGTCGGATACGGAATTTGCATCCGTGCCAGACGACCGGGTCTATATCGCGCCGGCTCTTACGTGGAGGCCGGATTCGGACACCAAGTTCACTTTTCTCAGCGAGTATTCCCGCTCCAAGAGTGGGGGCAATCCCGCGTACTACAACGACTACTACGGGCACGTGAGCCCGTTCGAGGCCGGCGACCCAGCTTTTGGGGATCTGGTGCACGAGCAAGGACGCGTCGGCTGGGAGTTCGAGCGGCGGCTCAGCGATGTATTCACATTCCGGCAGAACGCGCGTTATTCGATACAAGATATCGATGCCAAGTACGTCTATGCGTATAATGGCGCGCAGCACGCTCTCGATCCGACGCTTGTAGATCGAGGCTCAGGCTATGACGTCCAGCGGCTTGAGGCCTTCGTTATCGACGATCAGATCGAGGCGAAGTTCTCGACAGGCGCGCTGAACCATACTGTTGTAAACGGGGTGGATATCACCTGGGCGAAGTATCGGGCGTTGGCCGGATCCGGCAGTGTGGCGCCTCTGAACACGCGCAACCTCAATTATGGGCAGGCGATCGCAACACCCGATCTCACCTCCCGTACCGATCAGCGTCAGTTCCAGACGGGTGTCTATACGCAGGATCAGATCCGCTACGAGGCATGGACCCTGACCGTGGGCGGTCGCCATGATTGGGTCTCGACCAAGACGGACAGCACCGATCTCACCAACGGTGCCGCGTCATCGCTGGATCAGACGGACAAACAGTTTTCCGGCCGCGTCGGATTGTCTTACAAAACAGCATTCGGCGTTGTCCCCTATATAAGCTATTCAACCGCGTTCTCGCCGAACGTCGGCTGGAATAAGACGACGAACGCGCCCTTCAAGCCGACGACAAGCACGCAGCAGGAGGCCGGCGTCAAGTATCTGCTTCCAAACGCCAACGTGATGCTGACCGCCGCCGTATTCAACATCGATCAGGAAAACGGCCTCTTCTACGAAGTCATCAACGGCGTCAACACGCAGGTGCAGCGCGGCAAGCTTCGTTCGCAGGGCGTCGAGCTCGAAGCGGTGGCGAGCCTCGATAACGGTCTCTCACTGTCCGGCTCCTATACCTATACTGATCTTAAGATCCTGGAGGGGCCTTCCACCACAGTCGGCAAATACGTGTCGAGCGTGCCGTTCCACACGGCGGCGCTTTGGGCGAACTACAAACTGCCGGCCGGCGCTTTCTATGGCTTCAGCGTAGGCGGCGGCACTCGCTTGATCGGAACGAGCTATGGCGATGACCAGAACACGATCGTGAACAGTGCCCGCGTTCTTATCGATGCTTCGTTGCGCTACGACCTCGCTGCCCTTGATCCGAAGCTGAAGGGCACGAGTCTGCAGGTCAATGCCACTAACGTCTTCGACCGCCGCGACACTACGTGCACATCGGGTTACTGCTATCTCGATCCGGGCCGCACGGTCATCGCAAGCCTGAAATACAATTGGTAGGCGTGAGACAGTCCGGGCCGCGCGTGACGGGCACGCGCGGCTTATGTCGATGTCATTGCGTATTCGCCTGGGAAAGAAGTTGGAGTGGAATATGCGTGGGCTGTTCACCCTCATCCACCGGTGGATTGGACTGGCCATTGCCACGTTCATTGTTGTGAGTGGACTGACCGGCGCGGTCATATCCTGGGATCACGAACTCGATGAACTGATCAATCCGCACCTGCTGCTTAGCCCGCATGTGGGTGCGAGAGTGCCGCCGCTTGATATTATCAGCCACGCGGAGACGTCTGAGCCACGGGCTTTTGTCGTCTATATGGCCCTCGATCCGGAGCCGGGTCGCAACTACGAAGTCATGCTTGAGCCGAAGGTCGATCCGGCCACCGGCAAGCTCTACAATCTCGATTTCAACCGCATCTACTATGATTCCGTCACCGGAGCGGAGGTTGGGCGGCGTAACTGGGGCGCCGCGTGGCCCATTACCCGAGAGACGTTTGTCTCCTTTCTCTATAAGCTTCATTATATGTACCACATACCCGAAATGTGGGGGACGGACCGATGGGGCTATTGGCTCCTCGGCATCGTCGCACTGGTGTGGACTCTAGATTGTTTCGTAGGCTTTTATCTGACGCTGCCATTACGGCGGAAGGAGCGCGAGGCGACTCCAAGCAAGGGCTATTGGGCGCGCTGGAAGCCGGCTTGGCAGATCAAGACAAGCGGTAGCGCTTATCGGATCAATTTCGATGTCCACCGCGCTTTCGGATTGTGGTTCTGGGTGCTTCTCTTCATTGTGGCCTTTACCGGCTTTTCATTGAACCTTTATCGGGAGGTTTTTTACCCGATGATGTCGATGGTGTCGCAAGTGACACCGGATATCTTCATGACCCGCGAGCCTACGCCCATCGGCAAGCCCATTACGCCCAAGCTCACATTCGACGCGGTTCTTGCCAAAGGCGAGATCGAAGCCAGCAGACAAGGCATCAAGGAGCCGCCCGGCGGAGTGTTCTACGCGACGCAGTGGGGCGTCTACGGTGTGTTGTTCTTCAAGTCCGGCGACGATCACGGCTCCGGTGGCGTCGGGCCAGCCCTTCTGACATTCGACCAGGAGGATGGAAGGTATCTCGGTCGACGCATTCCATGGGAGGGTACAGCGGCCGATATCTTCTTGCAGGCACAGTTCCCCTTGCACTCTGGACGCATCCTTGGCTTGCCAGGCCGGATCGCGATTTCGCTGCTCGGTCTTGCTTGCGCGGCACTGGCGGTCACAGGCGTCGTGATTTGGTATCGTAAGCGTCGGGCACGCATCCGTGTCCGCATTGCTGAGCGCGAGCGGCTAAATCGCCAGGTAGCGGTTGTTTAAGCCGTGTGGCACTACGGACGCTTAGTCCAAGTTTTGTAGGCTGTCGGCGATCCGCCCCATTTGGGGGGGCATACCGCCTAGCATGCTGCGCGCGTGGAGAGCCGTCCCGGGGGCAGTGGGTGCCGCGTCCCGCCTGCGGCCTCATGGCGAACACGACTTCGGCGTGATTGAACAGGCTGGCGTCTGTTATTTCTGGAAGATCGACTACTACGACCTCCTGCATCGTTACGCTTTGCCGGATGCCGTCGACCCGACCGCCACCCATCGTGGTCTGACGATCACGCGGGCGGACGGATATTGAGACGGCCGTTGTCCTTCAAAAAGTGGAGGCCCGTTCGGGCCTCCTCGCTTTCTGAGTTCGGGAGCCGGCCGAGAATCTGACATTTCGCGTCCCGTGGCTGTGGGCGCAGGCTGCGTCTCGTGGCCGAGTAGGTGGGGGTGCGGCCCAGAATTCCTTTTAACATTCAAAGGCCCGTTTTGGCCCTCACCTTCGGCTAAGTGCTTGCAGGGCCCCAGTTTGCCACCTCTCTCGACCGCACCAATCTGTTTTGTTGTATGTTTTTCAGGTGGATAGGCGTTGGCCCACCGGCCAGACGCCTGTCACTCCCAGGCGAACACGCGGCCCCAATCGCGCTTGATGTCGACGATGGTCCAGCCCCTCGCTGCGGCCTCGTCGAGCGCCTTGTCGAGCCGGCCGACGGACGATTGCCGGTCATAGGCGTATTCGCGTTCGGCGTCGGTATGATGCACGAGACCCATGAAGCGGGCGCCGGCACCGGCCGCGGTCCATTGCAGCATCTGTAGATCGCCGTCGGAATTGCCGAAGGCGAATATCGGCCGCCGGCCGATGAAGCGATTGATGCCAACGGGCTTGCCCGAGCCGTCGTCGACGAACTCGGTCTTGGCGAGCTTCATCAGAACGGGTTTGCCATCGGCACCCATGTCGAATTGCGTTACGGCGGACGAGCCGACCACCTGTTCCGGCGGGATGCCATAGATCTTCTCGGTCCAGGGCCGCATGAACTCGATGCCGCCGCCGGAGACGATGAAGGTCTTGAAGCCGTTCGCGCGCAGATAACCGAGAAGCTCGAGCATCGGCTGGTAGACGAGATCGGTGTAAAGTCGATTGAAGCGCGGATGCTTTGCGGTCGCGATCCAATCCAGCACGGCCTGGCGGAAATCGTCCGTCGTCATGCCGGCGTGCGTCGCGGCGATCACAGCCAGCACGCTCTTTTCACCGTTGGCGGTGAAGGTCTTCATGTCCTTTGCCAGAAGCGAGCGAAAGGGCTCTTCGGTCTTCCATTCGGGATGTTGCGGCGCCAGGGCGCTCACGCGGTCGAAGGCGAAGGCGACCTGGAAATAGACCGGCTGTTCGCACCATAGCGTGCCGTCATTGTCGAAGACGGCGATGCGCTCCGGCGCCGGCACGAAATCGGACGAACCGTCGGCTGTGACTCGTTCGACGAAGGCGGTGACGGCCGTCTTGACGGCGCCGTCGTTCCAGGAGGGCAGAGGGTCGTTCTGCGCCAGCGCGACATGACAGGCCAGCAAAAGCAGGGACAGGGCAGCAGCGAGCCCGCGCAGGATCAGAGCCGGCTGACGACGCATGACACGCTCCGCGCAATGATCGGGTGGAGGCGCCGGCCCGTAGCGCGGGGCCGGACGCCGCCGAGGCGAGCTACCGCGCCCGTTGCTGAATCTGCTGTTGGATCATCTCATTCAGGCGCGCGCGTATGCGTTCGGGATCGATCTGCTCCCTGAGGCGGGCCCGGTCCTTAAAGCCCTCCATCGTGCTTTCCATGATGCTCGCTGGATTGAAACTCGGCGGGAACGAGCGCGGCGGAAAGTCCTTGAACGTGGACACGAACTCGAAGATGTCGTCGATCAGGCCGTACATCAGTTGGACGTGGTTGAGCTGCCAGTCCCAGAAGGTATTGGAGGTGATGTCGGCGCGCTCGAACGGGTCCTGGAATAGGTTGTATATCTTCTGCAGGCGCAATGTCGTGAAGGGCTCGGCCCAGACTTCCAAGGTGCCCGGCGAACGTTGCTCGGAAAAGACGTACTTGTAATCGCCCTTGCGCATGGCGACCAGCAAGCCGTCGTCGTCGGAGTAGAAGAATGTCGACCGTGCGCTCTTCAGATTGTTGTTGTTTGTCACCGAACCGCGCACGCCGCGCAGGAATTGCGACTGGTCGTGACCGTCGAGGTGGACCTTGTAGTTGATGCCGTTCGCGGTGTAGCCGGCCTTGAGCTTATTGATGATGTCCGGCTCGCCGGCGATGGCGCACAAGGTCGGAACCCAGTCGTTGTGGCTCATGATCTCGTTGGTGATGGTGCCGGGCTGGACCACGCCTGGCCAGCGCACCAGGCACGGTACGCGGAAGGCGCCTTCCCAGTTGGTGTTCTTTTCCGAGCGGAACCAGGTCATGGCGCCGTCGGGCCAGGTGTTCATGTGCGGACCGTTGTCGGTCGTGTAGACGACGACGGTGTTGTTGGCGACGCCGAGATCGTCGAGTGTCTTGAGCAGCGCGCCGACGGTCTCGTCGTGCTCGATCATGCCGTCGATATATTCGCTGTCGCCGTGCGTGTAGCGGCCGCGATGCGATGGCCGCACATGCGTGCGTAGATGCATGCGCGTGGAGTTGAACCAGCAGAAGAACGGCTTGCTGGCGCGGACCTGCCGCTGCATGAAGTCGATCGCGGCGGCCGAGGTCTCGTCGTCGATGGTCTCCATGCGCTTCTTGGTGAGCGGCCCGGTGTCCTCGATGGTCTGCTTGCCGATCTTGCCGAAGCGCGGATCGACGGTGGGATCGTCGCGGTCGCTGGCCTTGCAGCGCAGGACGCCGCGCGGGCCATATTTGGCGCGATAGGCCGGGTCTTTGGGATAATCGGGCAGTTCGGGCTCTTCCTCGGCATTGAGATGGTAGAGATTCCCGAAGAACTCGTCGAAGCCGTTCACCGTCGGCAGCGCTTCATTGCGATCGCCGACGTGGTTCTTGCCGAACTGGCCGCTGGCATAGCCGAGGTTCTTCAGCAGCCCGCCGATCGAGGGATCGAGCTGACTCATGCCCATCGGCGCGCCGGGAAAGCCGACCTTGGACAGACCCGTGCGGATGATGTGCTGGCCGGTGAGAAAGGCCGAGCGCCCGGCGGTGCAGGACTGCTCGCCATAGTAGTGGAGGAACTTGAGACCGTCGCGTGCGATGCGATCGATGTTCGGGGTCTCGTATCCCATCAGCCCTTGCGAATAGGTGCTGAGGTTGGTCGTGCCGATGTCGTCGCCGAAGATGACGAGGATGTTCGGCTTGGCGCCCGACGGGGCGGCCGGCGCCGGCGCGGGTCGTTGCTGGGCTTGCGCCCGGGCCGGTGACGGCGAGGTGAGGGCCGATACGGCCATCAATGTCGTGCCGGCCATCAGAATGTTGCGCCGGCTCAGCGTGCTGTTCGATCGTGGTTCGTCGCCATTGGCCATGGCTTCCTCCTTGACGCTCCCCGAACTTGCATTTTCTCCGTTGCTTTCGCCCTTCTGCGCGGGCGCTCAGGTCTTCAGCCTGTTGATTGCTTTCGGCAGCGGCTCCGACTTATGTTTCTTGCAATAGGCCGCGACCTTTTCCGCGTTCTGCTTCAAGCGGCGGAAATCGAGCACGTTGTCGTTTCTGGTCGCGCTGTAATATCCGCTCATCCAATAGCCGACGAATTCGCGGCTGGTCTGGTCGTAGCCGAGCCAGTCACCGCAGGTGATCTGGTTCATGTCGAGATTGACCTGGGCGGTTGCCGGCATGGAAACGGCTCCCGCCATCACGGCGCCAGCGATGAGTATCGTTCGCAGCATGGCTCTTCTCCTCATTGCGCGCCGGTCGCCCGATCGAGACCGGACATGACGGTTTCCCGGCGGTTGAATTTGCACCAGTCCTTGATCTTGGCGATGTTCTTTTGATGCGTGACGAGGTCGATCGTCGTCTTGCCGGTCTGGTAGCTGTACCAGCCGCTCAGCCATGACGAGAAATTGCGCGACTGCTCCGGCGACATTGCGAGGTATTGCTCGCATTTGATGTCGCCCATGCGCACGGTCAGTTGCGCGTGCGCGGTCGATGAAAGCCCTCCGGCAGCGAGAGCCAACGCTGCTGCAAGCAGTATTGCACGTGAATATTTCATGATGTCTTCGCCTCCCGGATGACGCAACGGAATCCGATGTGACTGGTGGATGTATCGATCGGCTGCGCGTGGCGCGCGGCCGGGCGGTAGCGGCGGCAATAATTCGGTGCGCATAGATGAGAGCCGCCTTTGAGCACCTTGCGGGGAATCCGGATCGCCGGCTGGCGCGGATCGTAGCTGTCCTGTTCTCGGCCGCCGCGTGGATTGTCAGGAATGCAGCAGGCTTTTGCCGCATCGGCCTGATGGCGCGGGGCGTACCAATCGCCGGTCCATTCCCAGACGTTACCGATCATGTCGTGGAGGCCGTAGCCGTTCGCCGGAAAGCTGCCGACCGGCGTGGTGCGCTCGAAGCCTCGCCACTTGCGGCGCTTGCGCGGGAATTCCCCGACCCAGGTGTTCGCCATGGCGTGGCCGTGCGGCGTGAATTCGGCGCCCCAGGCGAACTCGGCGCCGTCGAGGCCGCCGCGCGCGGCGAACTCCCATTCGGCTTCGGTCGGTAAGTCCTTGCCGGCCCAGCGCGCATAAGCGAGCGCGTCGGCATGCGCGACGTGCACGACCGGATGATCCATGATGTCGTCGATGGAGCTGTCCGGTCCGTAAGGGTGGCGCCAGTCGGCGCCCTTAAGGAAGGTCCACCACTGGCTTATGTCATCAAGTTCGACGCGATGGCGCGGCGGGACAAACACCAGCGAGCCCGCATACAGCATGTGCGGCAGCGCGCCGGGATAATCCTTCGCATCTGGGACGGCCTCGGCCACCGTGACATGGCCGGTGGCTTGCACGAACGCAGCGAAGGCACTGTTGGTAACAGGGTATCGATCAATCCAGAAGCTATCGACGGTCACGCGATGGACCGGAGCTTCTTCGGTATAATGATGGTCCGATCCCATGCGGAATGTTCCGCCGGGAATGTCGATCATAACGTCGCCGCGCTCCTCGCTGGGAGCGCTCGCAGCCTCTACCGTCGCACGCAACAACGACACCGCTGTCCCCCATGACGCGACCGTCACGGCATTCGTCAAAGCGTCGCGCCGCCAACGAGCGCTTTCAACTGACGAAGGCGTGATATCGCGACGTACGCAACGAATGCTGACTCATACCGGTCAACACTGCGAACCATTTCGTTCGAATAGGTCGCACATTGAAGCGTGGCCTAAGTGGTAAAACCCTGCGCAGGTCAGTCGCAGCGCATGAAATATTCGCGCTTACACGGCCGCCGACGATTACGTGTCGTCACTTTTTCGCGCTGACAAAGAAGACGGGTGGGCGCCAAGGTGAGGTGGCCAATAGAAAAGGCACCTGTGCGCCCGCAGGGCGGTATCGGCTTCGGGGGGCAAGGGTCTTCGGCGCGGCGCCTTTGCGCGCTAGATCCAAATCGATC
Organism: Pseudolabrys taiwanensis; assembly: GCF_003367395.1. NCBI lineage: Bacteria > Pseudomonadati > Pseudomonadota > Alphaproteobacteria > Hyphomicrobiales > Xanthobacteraceae > Pseudolabrys > Pseudolabrys taiwanensis. Next base: position 768,355 of record NZ_CP031417.1, read on the forward strand.
GCGTGACGACATACACGCCGACCGCGATCACGATACCGGCGAAGATGCGCGAGAGCGCATGTTTGTGGCCCGACAGGTGGCGGGCGAGGCGGATGCCGAGGACGCCCCCGGCCGCGCCGCCAGCGATGAAGAGGCCGGCGAGCGGCCAGTCGACAAAGCCGGACACCGCGTAGCTCGCAGCGGTGGTCATACCGAGGGCGGTTACCGATACGAGCGACGAGCCGATGGCGTTGATCAGCGGCATTGCCGTCGCGGCGATCAGGCCCGGTACGACCAGAAAGCCGCCGCCGATACCGAAGAAGCCGGACAACAGGCCGACCAGCAAGCCGATGCCGACGAGCCACGGCAGCAGGTGCGCGACATTGGCGCTCGAGAGTTTGACGTGCGGGTTGTCGCCGGACTTGCGCGGCCGCAGCAGCAACAGGCCAATGACGATCATCAGGGCACCGAAGGCCGCGAGCAGGCGCGTGCCATCGACCATCTTGCCGATCTGCGCGCCGCCGGCGGCGCCGATCATGCCGGACACGGCGAAGGCCAGCGCACAGGGCCACTTTACGGTGCGGGCGCGGGCATGACCGAAGAGGCTGACAGCGGCGTTCGCCGCGACCGCGACGGCGCTCGTGCCGATGGCGACATGGGCGTTCGGCACGCCGACGACATAGACGAGCAGCGGCACGGCGAGGATCGAGCCGCCGCCGCCGACGAGGCCGAGCGAGAAGCCGACGACACCACCCGAGGCGATCGCCAGCGCTGTCTGCAGCAGCGTCATTTCGCCGGCGCGTAGGTGCGCTTGTTCCAGGGCATCACGGCGAGGATGCGCGCCATGCCGCAGAAGCCGGTGGTGCCGGCTACGAGCAGACCCGCGCCGACGAAGCCCGACAAGGCATAGAAGCCGGGATTGACGAAAGCACCGAGCAGCACGCCGATGAGCACCAGCGAGCCGGCGCCGATCTGAACCTGCCGCATGATGTCGATCGGCTGGTTGCGGTCGAGCGTGACCGGCAGCCCGGCCTTCTTCCAGGCGTCGATACCGCCCTCGAGCACATAAGTCTCGCAGGCACCGGCGGCTGAAGCGAGCCGCGCGACATTGCCTTTGGTGCGCGCGCCGGACCGGCAGTGAAAGACCAAAATGTCGTCGCCATCGCGCGCAACGCTACCTTGGCCCAACTGGCTCAAGGCGTGATGGCGTGCGCCTGGAATGTTCTCGCGCGCATATTCGTCGCGCTCGCGGATATCGATCAGCACGGCGCCTTGCCGCATGAGCTCGGCGGCGCGCGCAGGGGAGATGGTTTTCATGTCAGTCATGGTTCGCTCTTCTTTCTTGGTTTTGCCACCGGTCTTGGCGGAGTTCAGGGGCAGTAGATGTCCTTCAGCAGCATCAGCAGGCGCGCGGCGTTCTGATCGGCGATGCGGTAAAACACCGTCTGCGCCTCACGCCGTGTCGCCAACAGCCCTTCCTCGCGCATCTTGGCGAGATGCTGCGACAGCGCCGACTGGCTGAGGCCGACGGCGCTGACGAGGTCGCCGACCGCCATCTCGCCTTTGAGCGCCAGGCGGCACAGAATGAGCAAACGGTTCTCGTTCGCGAGCAACTTGAGCAGCGCCGCCGCCTCCGCCGCCTTGCGTTCGAGTTCCGCCATGCCGGTATCGTCCGGCGCTTTGGTGCGTTTTGCGCTGTGAGGAGCCATGGAGGCCTCTGTAAATTAGATATTGCTAAATTAGTGTAGTCTAATATATAAGTCAAGTCCGAAGCCGGACGAAACGAGGATCAACAAGGAGTGCGCGCCATGCCCGCCACCAGCAAGGCAGAGATCAAGGCCTTCTTCGACGAACCCACCAATACCGTCAGCTATCTGGTGTGGGACCCCGCGACCAAGGAAGCCGCGGTGGTCGATCCCGTGCTGAACTTCGATCATCGCAGCGGCGAGGCGACCGTGCATTCGGCCGACGCCATGCTGGAGGAGGCGGAGCGGCTCGGGCTCACGATCACGCAGATTCTCGAGACGCACGCGCATGCCGACCACTTGTCCGGCGCGCCCTATATCAAGCTCAAGACCGGCGCCAAGATCGCGATCGGCGAGCACATCAAGGACGTGCAGCGCATCTTCCGTCCGGTGTTCAATGCCATGGACGTCTCAGGCGAAGGCTCGGAGTTCGATCATCTGTTCAAGGATGGCGAGCGCTTCAAAGTCGGCAGCCTCGACGGCGAGGTGATCTATACACCCGGCCACACGCCCGCCTGCGTCTCCTACAAGATCGGCGACGCCGTATTCGTCGGCGACACGATGTTCATGCCGGACTACGGCACGGCGCGTGCCGACTTCCCCGGCGGCGATGCGCGCCAGCTCTATCGTTCGATCCAGCGTGTGCTGTCGCTGCCTTCCGAGACGCGTCTGTTCATGTGTCACGACTATAAGGCGCCCGGCCGCGATCAATATGCGTGGGAGACCACGGTCGGCGAGGAGCGCGCGCGCAATGTGCACGTGCATGAGGGCGTCAGCGAGGACGACTTCGTCAAGATGCGCGAGACGCGCGATGCGACGCTCGCGGCGCCGCTGCTGCTCTTGCCGTCGATCCAAGTGAATATCCGCGCCGGCAAGTTTCCGCCGGCCGAGGCCAACGGCGTGCGCTATCTCAAGGTGCCGGTGAAGCTGGCGTCGTAGTCTGAATACTTGACGTCGTCATCTGGCGGCGTCCTGGCGCCGCAGAGGATTGTCCCAACTCAGCAACGCGCGATCCGCTGTGAGCAGCGTGGCATTATGATGGATCGCCGTTGCTGCGATGAGGCGGTCGGCCGGATCGCCGGGCAGCCCGTCGATCTCTGCGCCCAATATTGCGATGTCTCCGGACACCGGCAACTCTTGGGCGCCGCCGTCGATGATAACGCGACGGTGCTGAGCGGGCGACGTTGCCGCGCCAAGCCGTCCCTTGGCGGTCAACATGGCCATTTCCCAGAAGCTGATCGCACTGATTGCAAGCTCTCCGTCATTGAGAGCTTGCTCGCAAATTGTTCGGCTTCGAATCCCGAGACGCGGATTCTCGGTGGTGAGCCAGATTGCGACGTGAGTGTCGATCACGATCACTTCATCGCATTCCATTCGACATCGACCGGCGAAATGATGTCGCCTTTGATCACCAGATCGTCCTTCAAGGCGCCGATCAATCCCTTTTTCTTTTCCTTTTTGTGAGGCACCAACTCGACGACGGGCTTGCCGTCTTTGGTCACGACGACGGTTTCACCGGTCGCAGCCACTTCCTCGACGACCGCGAGGCAGTTTGCCTCGAACTCCGATGCTTTCATGGTCTTCGTCATGGGTGCTTCCCAACGTGACCGAAGATGGTGTCCGTTCGATATAGCAATGCGCCCCTACAACCACAAGGCGGCTCACGCCCAGCTCTTCACCTTCACGTAGGAGCCGGGCGCGTCCTCGATGGCCTTGAGCTTGCCGCCGCCGATCTCGCGCGCCGGCACCGTTTCGGCGTCGACCGCTTTCAACCAATCGAGCCAATCGGGCCACCAGGAGCCCGGATGCTCCGTGGCGGTCTTGAGCCAGGCGTCGACGTCGCTGCCCTTCGGCTTGTCGCCGGTCCAGTATTGATACTTCGGCTTCGCCGGCGGATTGATCACGCCGGCAATGTGTCCTGAGCCGGCCAGAACGAACCGGACCGGGCCGCCGAAATAGTGGGCGCCGTGCAGCACCGACTTCGCCGGGGCGATGTGATCCTCGCGCGTGGCGAGATCGTAGACCGGAATCTTCACCTTGCGCAGGTCGAGCTTGGTGCGGCCGAGCTCCATCTTGCCCTTGGTCAGCTTGTTATCGAGGTAGCAGTTGCGCAGGTAGAACGAGTGGTTGGCCGCCGGCATGCGCGTGGCGTCGGAGTTCCAATAAAGAATGTCGAAGGGCAGGGGCTTCTTGCCGCGCAGGTAGTTGTTGACGATGTACGGCCATACGAGGTCGTTCGAGCGCAGCATGTTGAAGGCGTTCGCCATGCGCGACGCCTCCAGATAGCCTTGGGCCTTCATGTGGCCTTCGAGGTGCTTGATCTGCGCCTCGTCGACGAAAACCAACAGGTCGCCGGCATAGGTGAAGTCGACCTGCGCCGCGAAGAACGTCGCCGATTTGACGCGGTCCTGCTTCTTGGCCGCGAGGTAAGCGAGGGTGATCGACAGGAGCGTGCCGCCGACGCAGTAGCCGATGGCGTTGAGCTGCGGCTCGCCGGTGATTTCCTTGACCGCGTCCATCGCCGCGATCACGCCGTCGCGCATGTACTGCTCGAAGCTCTTTTCGGCGAGCCGTCCGTCCGGATTGACCCAGGAGATCGTGAACACCGTGATGCCCTGGTCGACGCACCACTTGATGAAGGACTTCTCCGGGTTGAGATCGAGGATGTAGAACTTGTTGATCCACGGCGGCACGATGAGCAGCGGTGTCTTCAAGACCTCGGTGGTCGTCGCCTGGTACTGAATGAGCTGCATCAGCTCGTTCTGGAAGATCACCTTGCCGGGCGTGACCGCGAGATTGCGGCCGACCTCGAACAGCGAGGGGTCCGACTGGCGGATCTTCAGATAGCCTTCGCCGGCCTGGATATCCTCCGAGAGGAGTTGCATGCCGCGCACGAGGTTCTCGCCGTGCGAGGACAACGTCTCGCGCATCAGCTCGGGATTGGTCAGCACGAAGTTCGACGGCGAAATCGCGTTGGCGATCTGCCGGATGTAGAACTCGGCCTTCTTGCGCGTGCGCTCGTCGAGCTCGGCGTCCTTGACCAGGCGCTCGGCCCACTGCGTGGTGAGCAGATAGACCTGCTTGAGGAAATCGTAGAACTGGTTGCGCGACCATTCCGGGTCGGCGAAGCGCTTGTCCTTGGGATCGGGCGCGATGACTGGCTCGGCCGTCTCGCCGGCGAGGCGTTTGGCTGTCTGCGCCCATAACCCGAGAAAGGCGTGGCCGAGGCTCGCCTGCAGTTCCGTGGCGCGCTGCGGGTCCGACAGCCAGTATTCGATCACCTGGCCGATGGTGCGGACCACGTCGCTGATGTCGTCGGCGAGCTCCGGCTTGATCTTGCCTTCCTCGCGCGGCCGCAGATAGGCCGCGAGGGCCTTGCCGCCTTCCTCCACCATGCGCGCGGCATTGCGGGCGAAGGCCTCGATGTCGGCCGACGTCAGAGCAGGCGTTTCCCGGCCCGGGACTGCGCCCGGTTCTTTCACAGATTGGTCCATCCTCGTTCCGTCGCTTACCACCTCCCAAAGTGGCGGCGGCGGTCCTCCCTCGCAAGCTACGTGCCATCATGGCGCAGGCCGGCCCGTCCTTGCTGCGGCCATATTAGCCCCTTACCCGGCTTATGCTATAATTCCTTGAGTCTGCATCGATTTTGCGACGATCCCACAGGTTTCCGATAGGTATGCGACAGGCGAAGAGTGGAGCGGTAATGGGGGCCAGTCTGCTGGCCGCAGCGATGCTGCTCGGGCTCGTCGGCTGCGCGGCCGGGCCGGTGATCGGCGACCATCTGCCGGAGGCGGCGGGCGGCCTTCCGGCCGGGGCGCCGGCGCGGCCGGCCACGCCCTATCAATACCCCGCCGTTCATGACATGCCGCCGCCGCGCGACACCAAGCCGCTCAGCGACGAAGATCAGGCAAAGCTCGAAAAGGAACTGCAGGCGACGCGCGATCGTCAGGCGGCCCAGGCCGGCGACGACGCGGCGGCCGACGAGGAGCAGCCGGCGGTGGCGAAAAAGCCGGCCACGGGGGCCAAGGCGGGCAAGACGAGATAGAATACGGTGCCAAAAGCGGCGTTAATACTGGCGCCAAAGCGAACCCGTGATAAAAGCCAGCCGGGGTAACCCCTGTCGGCTGGCGAGGGCAGCCATCGCCTGATCCCGGACGGCCCGTCCGGGCCGTGGTGTCCAAACGGGAACGGTCAATAGGCAGGCGCAGGCAGGACGAAGGCGACTGAAGGTCTCAACCGATGGAAGAATTTTACCGCATCCGCCGCTTGCCACCCTACGTGTTTGAAGAGGTGAACCGGGCCAAGGCCAAAGCCCGCAACGCCGGCGCGGACATCATCGACCTCGGTATGGGCAACCCCGACCTGCCGGCCCCGCAACACGTCATCGACAAGCTCAAGGAGACCTTGGGCAAGCCGCGCACCGACCGCTATTCGTCCTCGCGCGGTATTCCGGGCCTGCGCCGCGCCCAGGCCGCCTATTACGAGCGCCGCTTTGGCGTGAAGCTCAACCCCGAGACGCAGATCGTCGCGACGCTCGGTTCGAAAGAGGGCTTCGCCAACGTCGCCCAGGCGATCACCGCGCCGGGCGACGTCATCATCGTTCCCGATCCGAGCTATCCGATTCACGCTTTCGGCTTCCTGATGGCCGGCGGCGTCATCCGTTCCGTCTCGTCCGACCCGACGCCGGATTTCTTCCTGCAGGTCGAGCGCGCCATCCGGCATTCGATCCCGAAACCGATCGCCATCGTGGTCTGCTATCCGTCGAACCCGACCGCGTTCACGGCCGATCTCGATTTCTACAAAGACCTCGTCGCCTTCGCGAAGAAGCACGACATCTTCATCCTGTCCGACCTCGCTTATGCCGAGGTCTATTTCGACGGCAATCCGCCGCCCTCCGTGCTGCAGGTGCCAGGCGCGATCGACGTCACCGTCGAGTTCACGTCGATGTCGAAGACATTCTCGATGGCAGGCTGGCGCATGGGCTTCGCCGTCGGCAACGAGCGCATCATCGCGGCGCTCGCGCGCGTGAAATCGTATCTCGATTACGGCGCCTTCACCCCGGTGCAGGTGGCGGCGACGGCCGCGCTCAACGGCCCGCAGGAATGCATCTCGGAGATGCGCGAGGTCTATACGCGCCGCCGCGAGGTGATGGTGGAGAGCTTCAGCCGCGCCGGCTGGGACATTCCGGCGCCGCGCGCTTCGATGTTCGCCTGGTCGCCCATTCCGGAGCCGTTCCGCGAGATGGGCTCGGTCGAATTCGCCAAGCTGCTGGTCGAGAAGGCCGAGGTCGCGGTCGCGCCGGGCACCGGCTTCGGCGAGCGCGGCGAGGGCTTCGTGCGCATCGCGCTCGTGGAGAACGAGCAGCGCATCCGCCAGGCCGCCCGCAACATCCGCCGCTTCCTCGAAAATGCGCCGACGCAGCTTCACAACGTCGTCCCGCTCGCGAACCGCCGTTAATTTAAGACAATGTCACAAGCCCTCCGCGTGGGCGTCGCCGGTCTCGGAACGGTCGGCGCCGCCCTGATCTCCCAAGTTGCACATCGGCGCGAGGCGCTCACGGCCCGCTGCGGCCGCGGCATCGAGGTCGTCGCCGTTTCGGCGCGGTCGCGCGGCAAAGACCGCGGCTTCGACCTCAAGAAGATGAAGTGGTTCGACGATCCGGTCGCGCTCGCGCGCGATGCGTCGATCGACGTCTTCGTCGAACTGATGGGCGGCTCCGGCGGCGTTGCCAAAGCAGCCGTGGAAGCCGCGCTCGCCGCCGGCAAGTCGGTGGTGACGGCCAACAAGGCATTGCTCGCCAAGCACGGCGTCAAACTCGCCGCGCTCGCCGAGAAAAACAATGTCGCGCTCAATTACGAGGCGGCGGTCGGCGCGGCCATTCCGATCGTGAAGACGTTGCGCGAAGGTCTCGCCGGCAACGAGATTGCGCGCATCTACGGCATCCTCAACGGCACCTGCAATTACATCCTGACGCGCATGGAGCAGGAGGGGCTGTCCTTCGCCGACTGCCTGAAGGACGCGCAACGGCTCGGTTATGCCGAGGCCGATCCGACCTTCGACATCGAAGGCCACGACACCGCGCAGAAGCTTTCGATCCTGGCTTCGCTCGCCTTCGGCACCAAGGTCGACGAGAGCGCGATCTATGTCGAAGGCATTTCGTCGATTGCGCCGGCCGATCTCGCCGCCGCCGACGAACTCGGCTATCGCGTGAAGCTTCTCGGCGTCGCTGTGAAGACGCCGCAGGGCATCGAGCAGCGCGTGCACCCGACCATGGTGCGCAAGGACTCGGCCATCGCGCAGGTGATGGGCGTGACCAATGCCGTGACCGTCGATGCATCCGGTATCAATCCGATCACCTTGATCGGGCCGGGCGCCGGCGGCGCCGCCACCGCCTCCGCCGTGCTGTCGGACATCGCCGACGTCGCGCGCGGCTTGCGCGTCATGCCGTTCGGGCGGCCGACGGCCAAGCTCGCCAGCGTCCGCAAGGCGCCGATGCAGCGCCACGAGGGCGGCTATTACATCCGCCTGCAGGCGCGCGACAAGCCGGGAACCGCGGCGACCATCGCCAAGCGGCTCGCGCAGCAGGAGATTTCGCTGGAGTCCATCGTCCAGCGGCACCGCAAGGGCGCGCCCGAAAGCGAGGTGAAGGGCGGCTCCGTCCCGGTTATCCTCATCACTTACGCGACGTCCGAGGATGCGGTGCGCAAAGCGCTTGCGGCGGTCGGGCGCGATAAGGTCATTTCCGGTCGCCCGCAGGTCATCCGGATCGAGAAGAACTGAGTTGTGAGATAGCAGCGGCCACCGACCGAGAGACGGTGACCTGCCATTGTTGAGGGGAGTGACACGATGTCGTCGATTACCGTCCAGCCGGAACTGTTGCTGGAGCGCATTCTGACGCTGGAGATCGCGCGTGTGACGGAGCGCGCCGCGGTATCGTCGGCGCGCCTGCGCGGCCACGGCAAGGACAAGGCCTCCGATCAGGCCGCGGTCGACGCGATGCGGCGCGAGCTCAACAAGCTGCCGATCGACGGCACGGTGGTGATCGGCGAGGGCGAGATCGACGAAGCGCCGATGCTGTTCATCGGCGAGCAGGTCGGCACCAAGCAGGGCCCGAAGGTCGACATCGCCGTCGATCCGCTCGAGGGCACGACGCTGTGCGCCAAGAACATGCCCGGCGCCATCGCCACCATCGCCATGGCCAATGGCGGCACGCTGCTGCACGCGCCCGACTGCTACATGGAAAAGATCGCCATCGGCCCCGGCTATCCGAAGGGCATCATCGACCTCGATGCGCCGGCCGAGGAGATCATCCTCAACCTCGCCAAGGCCAAGGGCGTGAAGCCGAGCGAGATCACCGCGATCCTGCTCGATCGTCCGCGCCATGCCGACCTGATCGCCGGCGTGCGCAAAGTTGGCGCCGCAGTGTCGCTGATTTCGGACGGCGACGTCGCCGGCGTCATCCATTGCGCCGAGCCGAAGACCGGCATCGACGTCTATCTCGGCATCGGCGGCGCGCCGGAAGGCGTGTTGTCGGCGGCGGCTCTGCGCTGCATCGGCGGCCAGATGCAGACGCGGCTCATCATCGACACCGAAGAGCTGCGTGAGCGCACCATCAAGATGGGCATCAAGGACCCGAAGAAGAAGTACGAGATCGAGGACATGGTGAAGGGCGACTGCCTGTTCGCCGCCACGGGCGTCACGACCGGCGCGATGCTCGACGGCGTCAAGTTCGGCAAGGACGTGATCGAGACCGATACCGTCGTCATGCGCTCGGTCACCGGGACGGTGCGGCGCGTGCGCGCCGAGCACCGTCAGTTCGAGAAATTCCACCTCGACTGAGCGGTGGTTGCTGCACGCTTACTTCACCTCTCCCATAGGGAGAGGTCGGCGCGCGCGAGCGCGCCGGGTGAGGGGTTACAAAGCGCGAAAGTCAAGAACCCCCTCACTCCAACCCTCTCCCCAAAGGGGAGAGGGAGGCCCGCCGTACTTGCGGCACGGATGTCAGTCTCCTTCAACCGCCGAGTAGATGGGTTTTGCACCGCTGTGCACAGGCGCCGCTTGCGTTTGGGGCGTGGCGGCATAGCTTCTGGGCTTAGTCGCGTGCGTAAGTCCCCGACAATCCCGATCTCTGTGGGCCGAACAGCCCGCATGAAGGCTTATGCTTATGGCGGCTCTGCCCGCATTCAGTTTGCAGGAGCCTGAACACTACTTCCTCGGTGTCGAGAAGTCGGTGTGCGGCCGCGCCTGGAAGGACCGCCTCGACGCGCGCGGGCAAGCGCGCGCGCTGATGATCGCGCAGCGGCATGCGCTACCCGAGCTTTTGGCGCGGATCCTGGCGGGCCGGGGCGTCGAGCCCGACGAGGTCGAGACGTTTCTCGACCCGACCATCAAGCGGCTGATGCCGGACCCGCACACGCTGACCGACATGGAGCGCGCGGCCGAGCGCCTTGCTTATGCCGTTACGCGCGGCGAGAGCGTCGCCATCTTCGGCGACTACGACGTCGACGGCGCCACGGCGTCGGCGCTGCTGGCCGGCTATCTGCGCGCCTGCGGGCTCGATCCGGTGGTGCATATTCCCGACCGCATCTTCGAAGGCTATGGCCCGAACGTCGACGCCATCCGTTCCTTCGCCGAGCGCGGCGTGAAACTGCTGGTGACGGTCGATTGCGGCACGACCAGCCACGAGCCGCTCGCCGAAGCCAGGAAGCTCGGCCTCGATGTGATCGTGCTCGATCATCACCAGGCCGACGAGGCGTTGCCGCCGGCTCTCGCGATCGTCAATCCCAACCGCGCCGACGATCTTTCCGGCCTCGGCCATCTCGCCGCGGTCGGCATCGTCTTCCTCGCCTTGGTCGCGTTGACCCGCACCTTGCGCGAACAGAATTTCTGGACCGGCTCGCGGCCGGTGCCCGATCTGTTGTCGCTGCTGCATCTGGTCGCGCTCGGCACCGTCGCCGACGTCGTGCCGTTGAAAGGCCTCAACCGCGCTTTCGTCGCCAAGGGGCTGATCGCGCTGCGCCGGCGCGAACACATCGGACAAACGGCGCTGATGGACGCCGCGCGTCTGTCGGGTCCGCCGGAGCCGTGGCATCTCGGCTTCATGCTCGGGCCGCGCATCAATGCCGGTGGCCGCATCGGCCGTGCCGATCTCGGCGTGCGCCTGCTGCTCGAGGAAGACCCGACGGAAGCGGCGCGCATCGCTGCCGAGCTCGACCGGCTCAATCGCGAGCGCCAGCTCATCGAACAACAGACTCTGTCACAGGCTGAAGCCGAGGCGCTGGCGGCGCTCGGGCTCGAAGAGAAGGGCGCCGTGGTGGTGACGGCGGGGCAGGGCTGGCATCCGGGCGTCGTCGGTCTCGTCGCCGCGCGTTTGAAGGAGCGCTATGGCCGTCCGGCTTTTGCGATCGCGATGGAAGCGGGCGGCGTCGGCACCGGCTCGGGCCGTTCCATCCCGGGCGTCGACCTTGGTTCGGCGGTGCGCCGCGCGGTGCACGAAGGCTTGCTGGTGAAGGGCGGCGGGCACGCGATGGCCGCCGGCATCACGCTCAAGAAGGATGCGCTCGGCGCTTTCCGTGGCTTTCTGGAAGAGTCTCTGGCCACGTCGGTCGAGCAGGCGCGGCGTGACTCAGCGCTCAAGATCGACGGCGCGGTGAGCGCCGGCGGCTTCAATCTCGCACTCGCCGATATGCTCAATCGCGCGGGGCCTTTTGGCGCCGGCAATCCCGAGCCGGTGTTGGCCTTGCCCGCGCATGTCATCGCTTACGCCGATAAAGTCGGTGAGAACCATGTGCGCGCGCGCTTCCGCTCCGGTGACGGCAAGTTCGTCAACGCCATTGCTTTCCGCAGCGTCGGTCAGCCGCTCGGTAATGCGCTGTTGGAGAACCGCGGCCGCGCCGTGCATGTCGCGGGCTGTCTCACCATCGATCGATGGCAGGGAGAAGAGCGCGTGCAGATGCGCGTCAGCGATATCGCGCTGACTTGAAACGCGGCGCTTGCTTACGACGCCCGCGCCGCCTGCACTGCGTGTTCGAAAAGCCGGTCCGGATCGTCCTCGCCGGCTAGGCCCGCTTCGATGACGGCGCGCGCGACGAGGCGCGCCCGCGGCCCGTCATCGGCATCCAGGTCGAGCCTCTCACATACGCGTCGGAAAACGGCGAGCAGTTCGCCGAGGGGTCCCTCGTCAGCCGCAACGTCGCACTGTGCAACGGTATATTGATAGGTCACTGATGTTCCGCCTGACGGCTCGTGTGCGCAAGGAGCCAATGATTATAAGTTGCAGCGGGTTGAGCGACAGTACTAAGCCAAGCGGTGGAGACGGGGCAAGCGCTAGATGCAGGGCGACAAGCGCTCGCGGCACCATGAAACGCTGTCATTGCGTGCGGTCTACCCAGTCTTGGGGAGGCGCGGGAATGGGGCGCGGCGCGTATGACGTTACAAAGTCCCGCACCGGCTAGCGAAATTCGCGTGTTCATCAATGATGGCAGATTGCGGCCCGCCACCGTAACGCGGTAAGGCACCGCGCAAGCGAACTCTCGTCCAACCCGAGTTCCATAAAAAATCGGTCTGCAGGACCGCGACAAAGATGGCGTTCACCCCGGCGCCAGGAAATGAGGAAATTCTTATGTCATCGGAAAACACGGTCGACGTCGGCGCCCTGATCGACGCCGAAGGGATCGGCCGCGCGCAGTGGACCATCATCGCGCTGTGCGGGCTGGTCGCGCTGCTCGACGGTCTCGATCTGCAATCGATCGGACTTGCGGCGCCCGGTATCGTGGCACAGCTTCATATCCCGCCGCAGTCGCTCGGTGCCGTGTTCAGCGCGGCCCTGGCGGGCTTGATGCTCGGCGCCTTCAGTCTTGGGCCGCTGGCCGATCGCGTCGGCCGCAAGGGCGTGCTGATCGGTGCCACCTTGTGCTTCGGTGTCTTCACGGTGGCGACGGCTTTCGCCAACAGCTTCCCGGTGCTGCTGGCCTGCCGCTTCCTCGCCGGGCTTGGCCTCGGCGGCGCCATGCCGAGCTTCATTAGTCTCGCCTCGGAATACGTGCCGGCCAATAAGCGCGCGACGATCGTCAGCCTGTTATGGGCGGGCTTTCCGCTTGGCGGCGTCGTCGGCGGCTTCCTTGGTTCGTGGATCATCCCGGCTTACGGCTGGCATTCGATCTTCATCGTCGGCGGCATCGTGCCGATCGTGATCGCTTTCGCCTTGATCGCTGCGCTGCCCGAATCCGTGGCCTTCCTGATCAATCGCGGTCGGCCGCGCGAGCAGATCGTCGGCATCCTGCGGCGCATCTACCCCGAGAAAACAATCGCGGATGACGCGCGGTTCACGCGTCGCGCGGAAACCAGCAACGCCTCCGTCTCGCAGTTGTTCGCCGGGGGGCGGGCGCTTGGCACGATCCTGTTGTGGATCGCCTTCTTCTTCGCCTTCATGATCCTGGTGACCAACTCGTCGTGGACGCCGAGCCTGCTGCGCAGTCTCAATGTGCCGGTCGAGCAATCGGCCGTGGCGCTGGCGTTGTTCAACTTCGGTTCGCTGTTCGGCTCCGGCGTCGCCGGTGCGCTCGTTGCCGCGCTCGGACCTGCCGGTGTGCTGTCGCTGACGCTGCTCGGCGGCGCCGTAGCCTATGCCGGCGTCGGCTGGGCGGCGCCGTCGATCGTCGGCATCACCATCGCGCAGACGGCGTTCGGCGTGCTGCTCGGCTGCGCGAGTTCGGGCCTCATCGCGCTGGCGGCGATCTATTACCCCAGCGCCGTGCGCTCGACCGGCGTCGGCTGGGCCACCGCGATGGGGCGCTTCGGCTCCTTCGTCGGCCCGCTCGTCGTCGGCACCTTGGTCGGCGCGCATTGGGGCGTGCAGACCATCTTCGCTGTGGTTGCCGGATCCATCCTGATCGGCGCGGTGGCGTGTCTGCTGATGCCGCGGCCGAAAGCGCAGGACTGAACGGCGCTAATGCCCCGTCGCCGTCGCGGCCAAGGCCGCGGCGTCGCTCGGCGGCGTGTTGCCGCGCCAGACGACGTGCATGTCGGGCCGCAGCAGGATGAGGTCGTGGCCATAGACATCGCGGGCGGCGTCGTCCGCGATGTCGAGCACGGTCATCGGCGCGCCATGGCCGCCGATCGCGCTTTCGAGCGCACGCGTGTCGGCCTTGCTGCGGCCGAGCTTGAGCAAGGTGAAGCCGTCGATCGGGATGCGGTCTTGGATCGGTTCGCCGCTGTCCATCCAGACATGCGGCAGCCGCGCGCCCGGCCATGTCGTCGGATGATACTCGCGGAAGAGATGCTCGGGCCCGCCGGGGATGTTGTCGATGATCGGCGAGTCGACATAGCGATAGCCGAGCTCCGCGCCGATCATCTCGTTGGTCTTGCGCTGTTCGACATCGGCGATGCGGATGAGGTTGTCGCGCGCGGCCTGGCCGGCAGCCGTGTCGTCCGCGATTTCCGGCCGGTATTGCGAGCGCCATTTGCGCCGGCCGAGCGAGGCATAACGCGAGGCGCCGACATTGCGTTCGCCGATCTGCCGGCGCTCGATCTCATAGGAATTGAGCAGGTTGTCGCCGCCCCAGCCGCGCAACGTCGCTGCCAGCTTCCACGACAGGTCGAAGGCGTCGCCGACGCCGGTGTTCATGCCGAGGCCGCCGGTCGGGATGACGAGATGCACGGCATCGCCTGCGAGAAAGACGCGGCGATCGCGATAGCGGTCGGCGAGCAGCAGATTCTGCCGCCAGGATTGACATGACAGCATCTCGTACTTGACCGGGATGCCGACCACCGTCTCGAACTGGGTCTTCATTTCCTCGTCGCTGCCGACGGTCGCGTGCAGCGTGAAGTGCTTGGTCGAGTCTTGCATGATCAGGAACGAGGCGCGGTTGTCCGCGACGTGATAGTGGCGGCCTTTGCCGGGACCGTTGCCGATCGGGATCTTGTCGAACAGCTCGTCGCAGCGATAAAGCGCCTGCCGCAGCTCCAGCAGATTGCCTTCGCCGCGCAGAGAAATGCCGAGCTGCTTGCGCACGGGGCTCGCGCCGCCGTCGCAGCCGCCGAGATATTGCGCGCTCAAGGTTTCGGTTTTGCCGTCGGTGGTCTGCACCGTGGCGGTCACGCTGCGCGCGTCCTGCGCAAGCGAGACGAACTCGCAGCCGTAGCGCACGGTCACGCTCGGCAGCGTCTCGGCCACCGATTTCAACAGCGGCTCGAGCGTATATTGCGAGATGAGCTGATAGGGCTCGCACGGCGCGCTGCCGTCGTCGATCTTGGCGATATCGCGCCGGGCGTCATCGGCCGACGGGTAGGGCAGGTGCAGGAGAGGCGGCTCGGTCATGCCGAGAACGATGTACACGTCCATCGGCACGTCGCCGCGCAAACCGGCCGCGCGGATTTTGTCGGCGAGGCCGATGCGCCGGTACAGTTCCATCGTCCGTGCGTTGCAGCGTTCCATCTTCGGCAGGAACTGCGGCGCGTCCTTCTTCTCGATCAACGTGCATTTGATACCGCGCCGCCCAAGATCGATCGCCAGGGTCAGTCCGACCGGGCCCGCGCCGACGACGATGACTTCCGTATCCATGCCGCTCTTCTCTCCCTCATCCCCGTCTTTTTATTTCACATCGTGATACGGCGCGGTGCAATGGCTTGCGGCGCTCGCACAGCAGACTCCAATATGCGAAGCTGATGCTCTCGCCAACACGTGGCGTGCGCAACCCTGCGCCGCCGAAAAGCCAGGTGCTTATTTGCCGGAACCTGTCATCGCCTCCGCTGGCGCGGTCGATCCCGCGCTCATCGAAAATTTCGTGCTCGCGAGCCGCATTCTCGCGCACCATGGTGTGCTGGATGCCTGGGGTCATGTGAGCATCCGTCATCCCGGCAACGCGGAGCGCTATCTGCTGTCGCGGGCGCGGGCGCCGGCTTTGGTGTCGGCCGAAGACATCATGGAGTTCGACCTCGGCTCCAATCCGGTCGATCAGCGCGGGCGCCGCATCTTCCTCGAGCGCTACATCCACGGCGAAGTGTACAGGGCGCGGCCGGACGTGCACGCGATCGTCCATAGCCATTCGCCGACGATGATCCCGTTCAGCGTCACCGGTGAGCCGTTGCGCGCCATTTCGCACATTGCTTCGTTCATGTGCGAGGAGGTGCCGGTCTGGGAAATCCGCGACGTCGGCATCGTCAACGGTCTCTTGGTGGCCAACAGCGCGCAGGGCGCCTCGCTTGCCAACAGGCTGGGCAAGGGGCCGGTCTGCCTGATGCGCGGCCACGGCAATGTCGTGGTGGCCGGCGATATCAAAATCGCGGTGCAGCGCGCCCTTTATGCCGAAGTCAATGCGCAGCAGCTCGCTACTGCGCTGTCCTTTAAGCGACCGATCACCTTCGTATCGCCGGACGAAGCGCAGGATCCCAAGCGCCTCGACGACGCTTGGGAGGTGTGGAAGGCGGAAGTCGAAGGCGGCGCCTGAGGGGTCAGGCCGCCTTGGCGCGGCTCGGCAGTTCTTCGCCAGGAGCGGTGAAGGCGTACACGTCCATGCGCAGGATGCTGTAGGTCGCGCTGGTGTGCAGACGCGTCGCCTGCGGATGCTCGCCCGCCGCACCCAAGGCCGTGTAGAGCGGCAAGAGGTGCTCTTCCGTCGGATGGTTCTTGGTGGCGAAGGGCGCGTTCCGGCGATAGTCGACGAGGTCGGCGATCCGCTGGCTGCGCAGACGCTCGTCGAACCAGTCGGCGAAGCCGTTCACCCAGTCCGGCGCCTTGCCGTTGACGTCCTGGCCGCGGAATTCCGACAGATCGTGGGTATAGCTGCCGCTGCCGATGACGAGCACATCGTCCTCGCGCAGCTTGGCGATGGCGCGGCCGACGCGCAGCGCATGCGCCGGGCCGAGATGCGGTTGCACCGAAAGCTGCACCACCGGGATATCGGCCTGCGGATACATCAGCAGCAACGGCACCCAGGCGCCATGGTCGAGACCGCGCTTGTTGTCAATGCCGCAGGTGAGGCCATCGGCCTGCAGCAGTTCGACGACGCGGTTGGCGACGTCCGGTGCGCCGGGCGCGGGATAGCGCAGATCGTAGAGCGCGCGCGGGAAGCCGTAGAAGTCGTGAATGGTCTCGTTGCTGGTGACAGCGTTCACCATCGGCGCCGCAGTCTCCCAATGCGCGGAGACGACGACGATCGCGCGCGGGCGCGGCAAGAGAGCCCCGGCTTCGCGCAGAAACGTGCGCGCCGGCGTGTCGGTCAACGGCAACGTCGGGGCGCCGTGGGACAGGAACAGGCTGGGCAAAGTCATGACACGTCTCCTTTGAAGCCGGGGTTAGAGCTTAACGCGCGAGCGCCAGTTCGCCGCTGCGGCCGCTGATCGGACGCAAGGCATAGGCGCCATCGCCGAGCAGTGCCTGCACGAGCAGGGCAACCGCCCAGAACGCCGGGTATTCCCAGCCGCCATTCGGGTTGTTGAAGAAGAAGCCGGCGGCGCCGTGCACGCTGAAGATAGCGCCGAGCAGGATGGGGATGAGCAGGATCGCGACGACACGGGTCCATACGCCAAGGATCAGTGCGAGGCCACCGAGGACCTCCACGGTCATGGTGACGTAAGCGAGCGCCGGCGGCAGACCGACCGAGCCGAAGAAGGCCGCGGTGCCGGCGGGGGTGAAGACGAACAGCTTGAGGGCGGCGTGGACAAGAAACAGGCCGCCGAGCGTCAGGCGTAGGAGCAGGGCGGCGTAGGGGGCGGTACGGGTATCGATCATCGGGACCTCCGGAACATGATAGGTCCGATATGGCTCATTCCTATAGGTGTGATAATCTATCGCCTATGAATTACATTACACACTATAGGTGTGAGGTTGCGGACCGATGCTTGACCGCCTGACCAGTCTGGAGGTCTTCGCCAAAGTGGCCGAAATCGGCAGCTTTTCGGCCGCCGGCCGGGCCGTGGGCCTGTCGCAGACCATGGTGACCAAGCACATTGCGGCTCTGGAGGAGCGGCTCGGCATCAAGCTGTTTCACCGGACCACGCGTCGGCTGACGCTCACGGAGGCCGGCCGCGGCTATCTGGAGTCGGCGCAGAGCATCCTGAGCGAGATGGACGCAGCGGACGCCGCGGTGGCCGCCGATCGCTTCGAGCCGCGCGGCGTGCTGCGGGTGAACGCGCCGGTCTCCTTCGGCGCGCATCAGTTGGCGCCGCTGCTCTCGGAGTTTCATGCGCGCTATCACCAGGTGCAGGTCGATCTCGGTCTCAACGATCGCCTCGTCGATCTTGCCGAGGAGGGCTGGGACCTCGCCATCCGGATCGGCACATTGGCGAGCTCCAGCCTCATCGCGCGCCGTATCGCACCGTGCCGTGCGGTGGTGTGCGCGGCGCCGTCTTATCTCGCCGCGCGCGGCACACCGCGCACGATCGACGATCTCAAGGCGCACGACTGCATGGGCTACACATTGTCGCGTCTCGTCGGCGCCGATATCTGGACCTTCGCCGGCGACAAAGCGGTCAAGGTCGCCGGGAGCCTGCGCGCCAACAATGGCGACGCGTTGCGCGCCGCGGCCGTGGCGGGGCAGGGCATCATCTATCAGCCGACCTTCGTGGTCGCCGACGATCTGCGCGCCGGCACCCTCGTGCCGGTCGCGCTCGATCATCCGACCGTCGAGTTCGGCGGCATCTATGCCGTTTATCTGCCGGAGCGGAATCCGCCGGCGAAGGTGCGTGCTTTCATCGACTTCCTCGCCGGCCGCTTCGCGCCGGAGCCGCCATGGGACCGCGATCTGCCGCGCTAGGCGGCGGCCGTCGCGGCCCGCCAGCTTTCGATTTCGCGCAGCTCGGCCTCGGGACGTTCGGTCACGGTCTCGCAGCGGCCGAGATAGATGGCGCCGGTTTCGCCATCGATCGACAGCCAGTCGCCTTCCTTGAGGGCGGTTGCGCCGATTCTGGCGCCATGGCCGTCGATGACCAATGCGCCACAGCCGACGATGCAGGGCTTGCCCATCTGCCGCGCCACCAGCGCCGCATGCGCCGTGCGCCCGCCGACGGCGGTGACGATACCGGCGGCGGCGGCGAAGCCGGCAACATCCGCCGTGTTCGTCTCCGGTCGCAGCAAGATGACAGGATCGCCGCCATCGTTGAACTTTGTGGCACTGTCCGACGTGAAGGCGGCGCGGCCGACGGCGATGCCCAGCGCCGCGCCTGTGCCCAGCGCGACGGGATCGGGCGCGCCGACGAGATGCGTGCTGGCGAGCGCGTGGAGATCGAGGCCGTGCAGGCGCTTCAAGCCCTCGGCCGGCGTGATCAAATGCTCATGCACCAGGTCGATGGCGAAGCGCAGCGCCGCCTGCGGCGTGCGTTTGGCGGCGCGCGTTTGCAGGATCCAGAGCTGGCCGTTCTCGATGGTGAACTCGATGTCCTGCACGTCGCCGAAGACGCGTTCGAGCCGCGTCAATGTCGCGTGCAATTGCGCGGCGATCGCCGGCATCGTGCGCGCAATGGCGGCTTCGGTGTCCGGCGTGCGGTTGCCGGAGACGACATCCTCGCCCTGGCAGCCGAAGGCGACGTCGATGACCGGCTCCTTCGCGCCGGTGGAGGGATCGCGCGAGAAGGCGACGCCGGCGCCGGAGGCCGCGCCGCGATTGCCGAACACCATCGCTTGCACGGTGACGGCCGTGCCGCGCAGATCCTCGAGCCCTTGGAGACGGCGATAGGTTCGCGCGCGTTCGCTGGTCCACGAGCGATAGACCGCCTGCGCCGCCGCCGACAATTGCTCCATCGGATCGTCGGGGACGACAAGGTCTTCGTCTTCGATCAGTTGCTGATAGGCGCTTGCCAGCCGTTCGAGCGCTTCGGAATCGAGCGCCTGTTCGGCCATGGCTTCGCTGGCCGTCAATGTCGTCAAGCGCTGCGCGAAGGATGCGCGGCCCGTGCCGAGCACCACCTCGCCGAAGCTTTCGAGGAAGCGGCGGCGGCAGTCCCAGGCGAAGTGCGGATTGCCGGTCATGCGGGTGAGACCGTGTACCGCGGCGTGAGTACAGCCGACGTCGAGCACCGTCTCGAGCATGCCGGGCATCGACCGGGCCGCGCCGGAGCGCACCGACACCAGCAATGGCGTGCGCGCGTCGCCGAACGTTCTGCCGGTCTTCTCCTCCAGGTAAGCGATGCCTTCGGCGAGGCCGTCATTGAGCTCGCGCTGCGCGCGCGGATCGCCTTCGGCCAACGCGGCGCACAGCTCGATCGGCAGCACGAAAGCCGGCGGCACCGGGATGCCGATGGCGGCCATCTGCGCGAGATTGGCGGCCTTGGCGCCGATCACCTCGGCCGGCTCGGCCTTCGATCCGTCTCCAATGCGAACGATCGTCATGACACTTCCTGATTAGGCGGAGAGATCGGCGAGCACGCGCGCGCGCAACAGGTGGCCGAAGGCGGCCAGCCGGTCGGTGGCGCGTTCGATGGCGCGTGCGAATTCAAGCGCCGCGAGGCCGCTTTTGAGATCGAAGTCGCCCTTGAGCACGATCGCGGTCACCGCGCGTTCGGCCGTATCGGCCGTGTGCTCGGCATCGATCAGCCGCGCCACCGCGGCGAGCGTATCGTCGACATCGACGCGCTGGCCGTTCGGCACATCGGCGGCCGCTGTCGTGCCGGTTGCGGCCGCCTCCGTGCCGGCTACGGCCGCCGCACACAGCTCGGCGAGCGGCGGCAACAGGCTCTCCGCCATCTGGTCCGGCGCGAGCGAGGCGATGAACGCCGCCTGTTCGAACAGGTCGATGGCATCCTCGATGCTGTTGACCAATTGCGCGATGTCGCCGTCGGCGTCGAAGCGCGCGATGTCGTTGCGCGCCTCGATAACGATGCGGTCCGCCTTCTGTTCGATATGGCTCGCGCGCGCCGCGAACGCGTGTCGATCGAAGGGGCGCCGTGCCTGCTGCTCGGCGACGAGCTGCGCGAGATCGGTTGCGATGTCGCGGGCAAGCCCCGCCTGGCGCACGACGATGGCGAGGAGCCCGGTCTCGACACCCTGCAGGTGGCGTATGAGATCGGCTTCGATGCGGTCGCGCGCCAGCCGCGCCGAGCTGCCGCCGAGCAGCGCCTCGGCCGAGACGCGCAGCACGGTCTTGACGAAGTCGATGGCGCCGGCGCGGCCGAGCGCGTGGTCGAGGCGTTCGCCGAAACCGATGCGCGTCGGCGTCGCATGCTGGACGGCGCCGGCGACCAGTTCGCCGCCGCCGAGCGCGAGGAAGCCGCGATGGCCGTAGCGATGCCGCGCGGCCCAGTCGAGGATGACGATTGCGTCGCTCTTGGCAACCCAGTTGCGCAACACTTTGCGCGCTTTGTTCCAGTCGATGAGGAAGACGAGCGAGGCGCCGATAGCGGCCAGGAAACCGTCGCGTTGTTTGTCGTCGTCGGCCTGCAAGCGGCCGGTGACGAGATAGAACACGCCGTCATCGCCGAGGCCGGCGGCGCTCTTGCGGTCGAGGCCGCTCCACTGCACCGGAAAATCGCGCAGCAGGTTGGTGAAGAACTTGGCGCGGGCCAGATGCACGTCGGTGTAGGTCACGGTGACGACGCTGCCTTCGACGGCGATCACCACGACATGCGCGTCGGTTTCGCCGATGTCGTTCTGGATGGTGAGGCGCGCGGCGCTTCGTGTCGCGGTGGTGCCGAGGCCGGGATGATCGAATTTGAGTTTGCGCGTCGACTCCAGGCCGCACATGAAGGCCTCGACCATCGGGCGGTCCTGCGGCAGCAAGCCGTAGACATGCGCGCCGGCCAGCACTTCCTCGGCATGCGCCGCGGAGAGGCGGTTGAGCGCCTTGTGCAGATCCATGATCAGGCGATGCAGGCTGTCGCCGCGCTGATGCGAGACCGCGGTCAGCCGGGCGATGCGCGCCAGCGCCATGCTGTCGCTGCCTTCCGGCGGGTTCGCCGCCTTGAGGTGCGCGAGACGATCGGCCATCGCGGCGGCGTGCGCGTCCTCGCCGGCCTGCACGGCCGAGAGCATCGTTTCGACGTCGGCCCAGATCGCGCTTTCAAGCTGATCGAGGCCGGGCGCCACGACGCGTTCGCCCGGCGCCTGGGCCGCGCCGCGCACGAGCGCTTCCAGAGGCATCGGATCGAGCGAGGCGGCGCGGCATTCGTCGGCGAGGTCGAAGCCGGCCGCGTGCGGGTCATGGGCGTGGCGGGTGGCGGCCTGCAGTACGCTCAGCCGCGCCTTGACGCGGTCGTTGGCGGCGAGCCCATCCGCGATCAACGAGGGCAGAAGAATTCCGGCTTGGCCGAGTTCGGCGACGATACGTGATTTCATGCAGCACCTGAACGTTGGTGCTTTTGTACGGCCCATGTCCGGCTGCAGCATTGAGCCAGATCATTCATGCCGCTGTCACATTGCGACGGCGGCCCGCTGTTGGCCGTCGAATTGTGGTCGCGGGGTATGAGGCGTATTCTTTAATAGTTTTGAGCGATTCCTGTCGGTCCGGGTGCGCGTTCAGCGTGGCTCGTCAAGGCCCGTGCGTGTGAGGCCATTCAGGGGATCGTCAACATGCCGCCAGAAACATATTCGGCGTCGGAGACCGTCTCGGTCGATCCGTCGCTTCTGTCCGATGTCGAGACCGGTCGTGGCGATTGGCCCGAGCGCGTCATCGCCGCCGTCGCGATGGTGGTCGGCGTTCTGATCGTCGCGGCGGTCGCGGTGGTGATCGGCGTCGGCTGACGCTTACGGCGGCACGACGCCGTCGAAGGCCCGGCGCGCGTCGGAGGCGAACTGCCGCCGCCACATCACGACCATGATGCCGGCGGTGCTCACCGCGAGCGGGATCGGACCGAGGAACCAGCCGAGATAGCCGAGCGCGAAGAAGAAGGCGCGCTGGCCGCGATTGAAATGCCGGCCGGCCTCGGCGCAGAGTTTGCTGGCGCGATGAGCGAAGGCCTGCGCCGCCGGCGTGTCCTTCTCCTCGGGGAGCGGCGCCGCGCCCACCATGATGGCGAAGTAATTGAACAGCCGGTACGACCAAGCGAATTTGAAGAACGCGTAGACGAAGATGATCGTCAGGCCGAGCATCTTCAGCTCCCACGCTTCCGGCGTCGGCTTCGGTCCGAACGGCAAGAGCGACATCACCGGCAGAATCTGATCGGTCGAGCGCAGCAGGCTCAGCGCGCCGCCGATGGCAATCAGGCTGGTCGAGGCGAAGAACGCGGTGCCATTCTGCAGCGCGGCGGTCACCTGCGAGTCGACGATACGCACCTCGCGCGCCAGCAGCCGCTCCATCCAGTCGTCGCGGTAGCCGTTCATCAGCGCGTTGAGGCTCATGCGGCCCCGCGCCGTGCGTTCGAGCACGACCGAGTAGCCGAGCCAGACGGCCAGGAACCAGGCGAGGGCGAGAAGATCGAGCGTGGTGAGGGCCGTCATGAAAATGCTCCGGCGCGACGATGCCCTCTCGGCGCGGAAGCTTCAACCGCGCCGGGCGAACTTTCGTGCCGGTAGCAGGGTCAGCGTGCGACCAGGCGTCGCGCGTCTTCGATCGGCACGATCTCCCGGCCGAGCGGCCAGAGCGAGATGCCGGCGAGCTTGAGATGCGCCCAGGCGAAGGGCACGCCGATGATGGTGATGGCGAGGAGGATCGCCGCGATCAGATGGCCGAGCGCCAGCCACCAGCCGGCGAGGACCAGCCAGATGATGTTGCCGATCAGCGCGAACAACCCGCCGAACGTGCCGGGCGGCTTGTCGACCACGGTGTAGCCGAAGGGCAGGAGCGTATAGACGGCGATGTTCAGCGCCGCCTTGGCCCAGGGAAGCCCGATGATGGTGATCGCCATGATGATCGCGGCGACGACCCAGCCGGCCGCCAGCCAAATGCCGCCGCAGACGATCCAGAGCACGTTCAAAAGCAGACTGACCGGCGACATCGATGTTCCCCTCGTGGCCTCTTTCTGAGATGGCGTGCCGGCGGGGTTTCGTCGAGGGCCGGGCGCGTAAATTATGATATGAACCGTCCGCGCCCAGGGCGCGACCGTAAGCGCCAGACGAGGCAAAGGACCCATGCCGCAGACGATCACCACCGGCTACAAAGCCCTATGCGAAGCCGCCGAACGCGAAATTGAGACCCTGGCGACGGAGGAGGCGGTGAAGCTCGCCGGCCGCGACGACGTGGTGCTGGTCGATATTCGCGACATCCGTGAATTGCAGCGCGAGGGCAAGGTGCCGGGCGCCTTCCATTGCCCGCGCGGCATGCTCGAGTTCTGGATCGATCCGGAGAGCCCGTACCACAAGCCGGTGTTCGCGCAGGACAAGACGTTTGTGTTCTTCTGTGCCGGTGGCATGCGCTCGGCGCTCGCGGCGCAGACGGCGCACCGCATGGGGCTGAGGCCGGTCGCGCACATCAAAGGCGGCTTCGGCGCCTGGAAGAAAGCGGGCGGGCCGGTCGAGGCGGTGGAGGGGAAGAAAGCGTGAGTGGCTATTCGGGCCGTTGCTCGTAAGTATCAGCAGACTTTGTTGGCGCGGTTTAGAAAGCTGTCCACATTCGCTAACTTAGTGCCGTCATCCTGAGGTGCGCGCCGAAGGCGCGCCTCGAAGGACGACGGCCGAGGTCTCTGTGCCCGTTCATCCTTCGAGGGCCGCACTTCGCGCGGCCACCTCAGAATGACGGGTCATCTCTGGAGCAAGTTGAAAAGTCCATGTCTCTCACACTCGTCATCGGCAACAAGAACTACTCCTCCTGGTCGCTGCGGCCGTGGATCGCGATGAAAGTCGCCGGCATTCCGTTCGCGGAGATCGTGATCCCGCTCTACGAGCCCGGCAGCCGCGAGGAGATGCTGAAATATTCGCCCGCCGGCAAAGTGCCGATCCTGATCGACGGCGACGAACATGTGTGGGAGTCGCTCGCCATCCTCGAGCATCTCGCCGAGCGCTTTCCCGATGCCGGCCTCTGGCCGCAGGATCGCCGCGCGCGCAGCCACGCGCGCGTGGTCGCGACCGAGATGCATGCCGGCTTCCAGCCGCTGCGGCGCGACTGCACCATGAATCTATGGCTGCCGGTGAAGGCGCGGCCGCAGAGCGAAGAGGTGCTGGCCAACATGCGCCGCATCGAAGAGCTTTGGCGCGAGTGCCGCGCGCGGTTCGGCGCGAACGGCGGGCCGTTTTTGTTCGGCCGCTTCGGCGCGGCGGACGCGATGTATGCGCCTGTCGTCTCGCGCTTCCACACTTATGGCCTGCCGGTTGCCACCGACACGCGCGCCTACATGGATGCGGTGATGGCATTGCCGGCCTGGCGGGAATGGACCGACGCCGCCATGAAAGAGACCTGGGTCATGAAGCACAACGAACCGGACTGGCCGCTGGTGCGCGGCGTCAAGGTCGAGTGAGCGCGGCCGGACAAGTCCGCCGCCATCTTCTTACGTTAATTTTTGGCAAGGTGAATTGCGCGCGGCGAGACGTAAGCGTCCCGCGCAAGTGACCGCGCTGCCGTGATTAATGCTGCACGGGTGCGATAGCGGACAATCTCGCTATGCGGCGATAGGCAGCGTCGCGCATCCCAATTCTGTCAAAATTGCGCGGACGATCCGCCTGAGTTTTCGCGGCGTTTATGCCGGCGAGAACGTCGTTTGGGGGAGACGCTTCCAAGGCCGGCGCACGATGTCGCGCCGGGTGGGGTCCTGCTATGGCTCGCTATCGCTCGCTCACTATTGCTGCCGTCCTATTCGCTTTGTCCGCGCCCGCCTTAGCTGTCGATAACAATCCGGATATCAAGGGGCTCTATCTTCTGACCGACTATCCGGCGGTCACCGTGCAGCCGGGCACGACATCCACGGTCAGCCTCAAGCTGCGCAATTACGGCCTCGCGCCGGAGCGGCTGTCGCTCTCGGTCAATGGCGTGCCGAAGGGCTGGACCGCGACCTTGCTCGGCGGCGGCCAGCCGATCGCCGCCGCGATGCCGGCGACGGACGACAGCGTGTCGCTCGATCTCAGATTGGATGTGCCGAAGGATGCGCAGATCGGCGCGCAGACCATCACCATCAACGCCGATGGCGCGACCGGGCACGTGTCGCTGCCGGTGCAGGTGTCGCTGGCCAAGGAGTTGCCGGCGAAGCTGACCTTGACGCCGCAACTGCCCGATCTGCGCGGCTCGACCCGATCGAATTTCGAATACACGATGACCATCAAGAACGACAGCGGCAAGAAGCTGCTGGTCAGTCTTGCCGCCGACGCGCCGCGCAACTTCGACACCGCGTTCACCGAGGCCTATGGCACGCAGCAACTGACCGCCATTCCGGTCGACGCCGGCAAGACCAAGGACGTCAAACTTAAAGTGACGCCGCCCGACTCGGTCGACGCCGGCCGTTATCCGGTGACCGCACATATCGCCGCCGAGGACGCCAAGGCCAGCGCCAAGGTCGCGCTCGACATCACCGGCGAGCCGAAGCTGACGCTGGCGGGCCGGGAAGGGCTGCTGTCGGCGCGCGCCACCGCCGGCAAGGAAAGCAGCGTGCCGGTGACCATCAGCAACACCGGCACCGCGCCGGCCGAGAACGTACAGCTTTCCGGCAATGCGCCCGGCGGCTGGAAGGTGACGTTCGAGCCGAAGACCATCGAACGCATCGCGCCCAATCAGCATGCCGATGTGCAGGCCTTGATCACGCCGCCGGACAAGGCGATCGCCGGCGACTATGTGACGACGCTCACCGCCTCGAGCAAAGGCGCGAGCGGCAACGGCAACTTCCGCGTCACCGTCACCACCTCGACCATGTGGGGCGTCGCCGGCGTCGGCATCATCGGTGCGGCCTTGCTGATCATGGTCGGCGCCGTTGCCCGCTTCGGCCGCCGGTAGGTGCGCCATGAGCGAAAAGCGCGAAACCGTCATCGAGGCCAAAGGCCTCACCAAGCGCTATGACACGGCGACCGCCGTCGACAGCGTGAACTTCAGCGTCGCCGCCGGCGAGATCTTCGGCCTTCTCGGTCCGAACGGCGCCGGCAAGACCACCACCATCCTGATGTTGCTCGGCCTCAGCGACATCAGCGCCGGCACGGCGCGCGTCTTCGGTCACGATCCGATGCGCGAGCCGCTCGCGGTGAAACGGCGGGTCGGCTATCTGCCCGACCTCGTCGGTTTCTACGATCAGCTCTCGGCCGCCGACAATCTGCACTACACGGCGCGGCTGATGGGCATGAGCCTCGGCGAGCGCAAGCGGCGCATTCCGGAGGCGCTGGCCCGCGTCGGGCTGGCCGACGTCGCCGGCAAGAAAGTCGGCGCCTTCTCGCGCGGCATGCGCCAGCGGCTGGGCCTCGCCGAGATCGTGATGAAGGATGCGCGCGTCGCTATCCTCGACGAGCCGACCAACGGTCTCGATCCGCAGGCGAGCCTCGAACTGCTCGATCTCATCCGCGCGTTGAAGGCACAGGGCGTCAGCATCCTGTTGTCGTCGCACCTCTTGGATCGCGTGCAGACGGTGTGCGATCGCGTTGCGCTGTTCAACGCCGGCAAGATCGCGCTCATGGGCACGGTCGAGGAGCTGGGCCGGCAGGTGCTCGGCGGCGGCTACACGGTGGAAGTCGAAGCGAGCGGCGGCAACGGCGTGCGCGAAAGGCTGGCGGCCTTGCCGGGCGTGCGCAGTGTCGAGCAGCCGGCGCCCGGCCGCTGGCGGCTGACCTGCGACCGCGATCTGCGCGCCGAGGCGGCGGCGGAGGCCGTGGCGGCCGGCGCGCGCCTCAACCAGCTCTCGCTCGATCAGCCGAGTCTCGAGACCATCTACACGCGCTACTTCCAGAAGGCCCAGGCGGAGGTGCGTCATGCAGCGTGAAGGCTCGGCTTTCCAAGGCCTCGGCGTCGTCGTGCTCAAGGAGCTGTCGGATCACTTCGGCAGCATGCGCATGCGTATCCTGGAGTGGCTAGTGGTGTTGACCGCGCTCGCCGCGGTCTACGGCGCCATCACCCAGGTGCGCGACGTCACGGCGGAAGATCCCTTCCTGTTCCTGCGCCTGTTCACCACCGCGCGCGAGCCGCTGCCGTCCTTCGTCGCGTTCCTGAGCTTCCTGGTGCCGCTGATGGCGATCGGTCTCGGCTTCGACGCCGTCAACGGCGAACACAACCGGCGCACGCTCTCGCGCATCCTGTCGCAGCCGATCTATCGCGACGCGTTGCTGTTCGGGAAGTTCATCGCCGCGCTCGTCACCTTGTCGGTGAGCCTGATCGCGTTGTGGCTGCTGGTGATCGGGCTCGGGCTCATCATGCTGGGCGTGCCGCCGGGCGGGGAGGAGATGGCGCGCGCCTTCCTCTTCCTGCTGGTGACCATCGCCTATGCCGGCGTGTGGCTGGCGCTGGCGATGCTCGCCTCGGTGCTGTTCCGTTCGGCGGCGACGGCGGCGTTGGTGACGCTCGGCCTGTGGCTGTTCCTCACGGTGATCTGGCCCGCGCTCGCGCCGGCGGTGACCGAGGCGTTCGTCTCGCCCGAGAACCAGGCAACGTTCCTGATGACCGGGCAGATGCTGGCGCGGCTGTCGCCGTCGACCTTGTTCGGCGAATGCGTGCTGGCGCTGCTCGATCCGACCACGCGCACCTTGGGGCCGGTCTACTTAAGCCAGCTCCAGGGCGCGGTGATGGGCACGCCGCTGCCGCTCTGGGACAGCGTCATGGTGGCTTGGCCGCAGATCGTCGGCCTGATCGCCGCGTCCATCATCCTGTTCGTCGGCGGCTACGTCGCGTTCCAGCGGCAGGAGGTGAGGGCGTGAGCGAGGACCGCCTGTCGAACGTCGTCATGGCCGGGCTTGTCCCGGCCATCCACGTCTTTCTGATCGCAACTTCGCGAAGGCGCATGACAGTCTAAGCGTCTTTCAGTGACCGCTTCAGTGTCCCATTGAGTTTCGTCAGCAGGCCGGCGAGCGTATCGCGCTCGTCCGCCGTCCAGTCCGCGACCAGCCGATCGATACGCTCCAGCCGCATGCGGCGCATCTTGCGCATCACGGTCAGGCCGTGGCGGGTGGCGTGGATCAGGCTCGAGCGGCGGTCGTTCGGATTGGGCTCGCGCGCGACCAGTTCGGCGTCTTCCATGGCCGCGATCTGACGCGTCACGGTGGAGTCGTCGAGCAGCAGCAGGTCGGCCAGGGTCGCGGTCGGCGTCGGGCCGCGCGCTTCGAGCACGCGCAGCAGCAGGAATTGCGCCCGGTCGAGCGGATAGTTCCGCCGCCGCTGCATGGCTTCGAGCACGCGCGCGAGCTCGCCGATTTCCCGTTCGATGGTCTCGACGTTGGTCTCGGCGGCGGCCTGGTCTTCAGCGGCAGTGATCATCTCGGCATTCCCGGTCCCGGAGACGGCGCCCGACGGCGCTCTTTGCGCTTTCTTAGCCATACGCGGGACGCATGGCTATATGTGTATCATACACCTTGTTGGCCGGGACCTCCAGAGATACCTGTATCATACAATTAAATAGGGTTGGCCCGCCGTCGGGGGCGGGGCCGCCGCTGGAGAGTTCCGTGACAACACCGAAGAAGCCGGGTCCCGGCTATAAATGGATGGTGCTGAGCAACACCACGCTCGGCATGCTGGCCGCGGCCATCAACAGCTCGATTCTCTTGATCAGCCTGCCGGCCGTGTTCCGCGGCATCGGCCTCAAGGCGCTCGATCCCGGCAACATCGATTATTTGCTCTGGGCGATCATCGGCTACCTGATCGTCATCGCGGTGCTGGTCGTCGCCTTCGGCCGCCTCGGCGACCAGTTCGGCCGCGCCCGCATGTACAATATCGGCTTCGCCATTTTCACCGCGGCATCGGTCGCGCTCAGCCTGATGCCCGGGGAGGGCGGCAGCGCCGCGCTCTAT
Organism: Pseudolabrys taiwanensis; assembly: GCF_003367395.1. Lineage (NCBI taxonomy): Bacteria > Pseudomonadati > Pseudomonadota > Alphaproteobacteria > Hyphomicrobiales > Xanthobacteraceae > Pseudolabrys > Pseudolabrys taiwanensis. The sequence continues at coordinate 797,845 of NZ_CP031417.1, forward strand.
CTCATCATCGTCCGCATCATCCAGGGCGTCGGCGGCGCGCTGATCATGGCCAATGCCACGGCCATCCTCACCGACGTGTTTCCGCCGCATCAGCGCGGCATCGCGCTCGCCGTCAACATGGTGGCGACGGTCGGCGGGCAGTTCATCGGCCTCATCATCGGCGGCCTGCTGGCCGACGCCAACTGGCGTCTGGTGTTCTGGATCAACGTGCCGATCGGCATCATCGGCACCGTGTGGGGCTTTTATAACCTGCGCGATCACCGTTCGCGGGTCAGCCACAAGATCGACGTGTGGGGCAATGTCACCTTCGCGGTCGGCCTCATCCTGGTGCTGACCGCCATCACCGAAGGCATTCAGCCCTATGAGGGCCACGTGATGGCTTGGACCAGCCCGATGGTCGTGACCTGCTTCGCCGTCGGCCTGTTCGCGCTCGTCGCATTCTACATGTACGAGCGCCGCATCGAGCGGCCGATGTTCGATTTCAAGCTGTTCCGCCTCAAGCCCTTCGCCTACGGCAACCTCGCCGGTCTGCTCGCCTCGATGGCGCGCGGCGGTCTGCAGTTCATGCTGATCATCTGGCTGCAGGGCATCTGGCTGCCGCTGCACGGCTATTCCTTCGAGGAGACGCCGCTGTGGTCGGCGATCTTCATGGTGCCGCTGACGGTCGGCATGCTCGCGGCCGCGCCGGTCGCCGGTTATCTGTCCGACCGGTTCGGCGAGCGGCCCTTCGCCATCGGCGGCATGCTGGTCGGCGCGGCGGCTTTCATCGGGCTGATGCTGCTGCCGGCCGATTTCAATTACGCGCTCTTTGCGTTCCTGCTGCTGCTCAACGGCCTCGGCACCGGCCTCTTCATCGCGCCGAACGCGACGCAGATCATGAATGCCGTGCCGGCGCAGGAACGCGGCCAGGCCTCGGGCATGCGTGCCACGGCGGTCAATGCCGGCACCGTGCTCTCGATCGGCGTGTTCTTCTCGCTGATGCTGGTCGGCCTTGCCCAGATGCTGCCGCAGAGCATGCAGGCGGGCCTCGTGGCGCAGGGCATGCCGGCCGATATCGCGCGTCAGGTCGCATCGGCGCCGCCGGTGGCGAGCCTGTTCGCGGCCTTCCTCGGCTACAATCCGATGGGCGAGCTCATCCCGGCCTCGGCCTTGTCGGCGATCCCGGCGGTCAACGCGGCGACGATCACGGGCAAGACCTTCTTCCCGACGCTGATGTCGGCGCCGTTCATGGAAGGGCTGAAGTTCGCCTTCACCTTCTCGATGCTGCTCAACCTGATCTCGGCGGCGGCGTCATGGCGCGCCGTCGGCAAGCCCGAGGCGGCACACTAACCTTGTTCAGACGAACTCTCGGCGAGCTGCTTCAGCAACTCGTCGATGAAGGGGCGCTGGCCGGGCAGGATCTTCCGCTTGGCGGTGGCGATGTCGAAATAGGCGATGCGGTCGATCTCGGGGAAGTTCTGCATCTTGCCCGAGCGCGGCGGCCATTCCATCTCGAAGGTGTTGCTGGAGAAAACCTTGATGTCGAAGTCCGCCTCCAGCGCGAAGGCGTGGATGAGCTTGCCGCTCTTCTGACGCAGCGGCGTCAGCGTGGCGAGAGGCCCTTCGGCGACCAGCCCCGTTTCTTCGTTGAATTCACGCTTGGCGCAGGCGAGCACGTCGCCCGAGATGACGGTGCCCTTGGGGATCGACCAGGCGCCTTCGTCCTTCTTGCGCCAGTAGGGGCCGCCCGGATGCGCCAACAACACCTCGACGCCCCGGTTGCGGCGGAAGGCGAGAATGCCGGCACTGACTTCGTTTCGGCGGGACATGAATCGGCTCGGCGATCATCAAAGCACGGCCGCGCCGGCTTGTGGAAACGCGAAAATGTGATTGCAGCCATGAGGGGCGGGCCGGCGGCCGCGGCTGTTTGGTGGCGCGATCGGCTGAGGCGCCCCGGAACGGTGGCATCGAACCAATGTTCCATCCAGGCGTTGACCCAGAGCAACTCACTGCCAATGGATCCCATTTCTCCGTATGCTGCTCAAGCCCGATCGAAATGTGTGGCGCGTGGCCAGGGCCGACCGCGCGGCTGTGCTCGTCGACGGCGCCAATTATTTCGCGGCTTTGCGCGCGGCCATGCTCAAGGCCGAGCGTTCCATCATCATCGCCGGCTGGGACATCCATAGCCAGACCCCGTTGGTCGGGCCGACGGGCGAGGCGGACGACGGTTATCCGGAGACGTTTGCCGGCTTTCTGGCGGCGTTGGTGGAAGCCAAGCCGGCGCTCGAGGTCTGCCTGCTGCTGTGGGACTTCTCGGTTCTCTACGCGGTCGATCGCGACCCGTTTCCGGGGCTGAAGCTTGGCTGGCAGACGCCGAGCCGCATCCGCTTTTGCCTCGACGACTGCGTGCCGCTCGGCTCCTCGCAACACCAGAAACTGGTGACCATCGACGACGCGCTCGCCTTTACCGGCGGCCTGGATATCACCATCCGCCGGTGGGATACGAGCGCGCATCGGCTCGACGAGCCGAAGCGGGTCGATCCGGTCGGCAAGGCCTATCGGCCCTTCCACGACGTGCAGATGATGGTCGACGGCGAGGCGGCCGCCGCGCTCGGAGCGCTGGCGCGCGGGCGGTGGTCCTGCGCGACCTGCGAGGACCTTCCGCCCGTCGCGCCGACCGGGGATTGTTGGCCGGACCACATTCGTCCCGACTTCGCCGATGTCGCGGTCGGCATCGCGCGCACGCAGCCGCATTACGAAGAACAGCAGGAGGTGCGCGAGATCGAGCGGTTGTATCTCGACTGCGTCGACGCCGCCGAGCGTACGATCTACATCGAGAACCAGTTCCTGACGGCGCCCGCGGTCGCCACGCGCATTGCCGAGCGCTTGCGTGCCAAGCCCGCGCTCGAAGTGCTGATGGTGACGCCGAAGGTGCACGACTCCTGGCTGGAGTCGCACAGCATGCAGGCCGGGCGCATCCGGTTCGCGCAGATCCTGCGGGCGGCGGCCGCCGATCGCGTCCATTTCGTTTATCCGGAAGTGGCGGAGGGCGATCGATCCACCACGACCATGGTGCACGCCAAGGTGATGATCGTCGACGACACGATCCTGCGGATCGGCTCGTCGAACCTCAATAACCGCTCCATGGGCACGGATACCGAATGCGATCTCGTCGTCGTCGCCCAGAACGATGCCCAACGCGAACGCATTCTCGACATCCGGCACCGGCTTCTCGGCGACCATTGCGGCGCCACGGCGGAGGAGGTGGCGGCGGCGCTGGAGTCCGAAGGCGGCTCGCTCATCAAGGTGGCGCGGACGCTGAGCCGTAACGGCCATGCCCTCAAGCCGATCGAGGATGTGCCGGTGGCAAGTGCCGAACTGGTCGGTTTGATCAACGGCGTCGCCGATCCGGAGCGTCCGCTCGGCGCGGAAGAGTTCGTCGAGCGCATGGTCGGCGGCCCGGTGTCGTCGCGCCACGTCTCGACCTTGGTGAAGTTCATCGTCGGCGGGGCGCTGGTCGTCGCGCTGGCGCTGCTCTGGCAGTACGTGCCGCTGGCAAAGCCCGCGGCGATGAAGGCGTTGTTTTCGTCGGTCGCCGAAAGCCACGCGGCGCCGTTCCTGGTGGTCGGCGCCTTCCTTATCGGCGGACTGGTTCTGTTTCCGGTGACGGTGCTGATCGCGGCGACAGCCGCGGCGTTCGGACCCTGGCTCGGCTTCGCCTATGCGGCGACCGGCGCGCTGGCCAGTGCGCTCGCGACCTATGCCATCGGCGCGGCGGTCGGCAAACGGACGCTGCGCGATCTGCTCGGACCGCGCCTCAATCGCATCCGCCAGCGCGCGGCCAAGCGCGGCGTCATCACGGTGGCGGCGTTGCGCATGGTGCCGATCGCGCCGTTCACGGTGATCAATCTCGTCGCCGGCGCAAGCTCGATCCCGGTCTTTGCCTATGCCGCCGGCACGCTGATCGGCATGCTGCCGGGCCTGATCATGATATCCGCGGTCGGTCATCAGTTCGCGCGCATCCTCACGGCACCGAGCGCGGCCGATTTCGCGTGGCTCGCCGCCGCGGTCGCCGGTTGGATCGCGCTGTCCATCGGCGTGCAGGCGCTGGTGTCGCGTTACTGGAGCGCCAGCCGGTGACCGCGCCGACGGTGCGCGTGATGACGTGGAACATCCACGGCGCGGTGGGGCACAACCCGCGCTTCGACCTCGAACGCGTCGTCGCGCTGATCCGGCGGTGGGATCCCGACATCGTCGCGCTGCAGGAAGTCGACTCGCGCCGCGCGCTCGCCGGCGCCGCCAACCCGTTCGACTATCTGCCGCGGGCATTGGGGATCCACGCGATCGGCGCGCGCTCCATCACCGGCGCCGACGGCGACTATGGCCAGATGCTGATCAGCCGCTTTCCGATCGTCGCGCACGACGTCCACGACATCTCCATTCCCGAGCGCGAGCCGCGCCGCGCCATCCGCGCGCTGCTGACGACGCCCATCGGGCCTTTGACGGTGATCGCCACGCATCTTGGCCTCAGCATCCGCGAGCGGCGTGACCAGGTGCGCAAGCTGATCGACCTCGCCGCGGGCAGGGCGCCCTTGGTGATGGTCGGCGACTTCAACGACTGGTTCTGGCCCGGGTCGGTGCGCAAGGCGCTGACGCGCGTGCTCGGCGGCCGCACGCGCTATCGCACGTATCCGTCGCGGTTTCCGCTGTTCCGCTTCGATCGGGTCTATTGCTGTCCGGGCACCCTCTTGATGAAGAGCGGCGTCGATCCGGCGGCGCGCGCGCTGTCGGATCATCTGCCGGTGATCGCCGATCTGCGCGCGGGAGACGTTTCCTCTTGACCGAAAAGCAAAACCCGGCGCGCGGTTAGGCGCACCGGGTTCTGTTCATGTGAAGGACGCGCGCGGTCCGCCCACCGTCAATCGTCGACGGCTTCCTTCGCTGCGTCCTTCATGCCGCCGACCGTATTTTGAATCTTGCCGGCGACCTTCTGCGTCTTGCCTTCGGCCTCGAGCTTGGTGTCGCCCGTCGCCTTGCCGGCGACTTCCTTCACTTTGCCCTTGGCCTGTTCGAAGCTGCCCTCAATGCGGTCTTTGTTCATCACGTTCCCTCTCTGTCTTTGCAGATCGATGTGTCGCGATAACAACGTCTGGGCCCGCATGATGTTCCGTCCGTCGCTGTCGAACACGTCGGCGATGCGTCAAAAGACACAATGCAGCAAAAGACATAAGCGGCCGGGATCATCCCGGCCGCTTGACGCCGCGTCATCGGCGTTAGGTTTCGATGATGAAAACGATCTCGTGCGTGCGCGGATCGATGATGAGATACTCGCCGTCCACCAGGATGACGTCATAGCCGCGCCACTGCGGGTACACGGTGACGACCTCCTGCGGGACCGGATAGACGTGCACGTGCGTTGGGATCTTGGTGCCGACCGAGATATTCACGTTGATCTCCGACTTCGACACGCTCTTCAGGCTCTTGTCCGATTTGAATGCCGTCGTGATCTTGGTGCGCTGCTCGGTCGAGAGCTTCGCCTGGCCCGCCGCGGCGCCTTGGCCCGTTGTCGACTGACCGGACTTCGCGCCCTGCGCATTGTTCTGGTTCGGCGACTTGGTGCTGTCCGTCGCGCTCTTGTTCATGTCCGACTTGCTGTCGCGCTCGGACGAACTCTTCATGCCGGCGCCGGACTTGTCATGATCGCCGGCCTTCGGCGCGGCTGTCTCCGGCGCTTTGTTGGTATCGGACGACCGGTTCATCGTGCCGGACGAGCCGCGGTCCATCTTGCTGTCCGGGGACGCTTTACTGTCCGGGGACGCCTGGCCCGATGTTTCCGGTGCTTTGTGCTGGCCGGCATTCATCGGCGGCGCGACCTTTTCGGCCGGCGCTTTCTGTTGTGCCGCGGGCGCGCGTTCGGGTGCCGACTGCGAACCGGGCGACTGCGCGTAGGCGATGCCCGTACCGATAAGCAACGTTGCGGCGACGGTGGATAACAGACGTGTCTTCATACTTTGCCTCCTCTAGCCTACTCCCCGGCACGACACGTGCTCCTCTGAAACGTCATAGCTGTTACGACGGTTCCTCAATTCGTGCGGGCGTGCCGCGCGCCATTGCGTTCCCGGTTCCGGCAAGGCAACTTCCGCTTCTGGTTGAGGGGAGGGCGCATTGGCGATTCTCGGTTCGTCCGTCGAGGCCGGCTCGGCGGAATTCCGCACCAACACGGCGCGCATGCGCGCGCTGGTCGAAGAGTTGCAGACGCGACGCGGCGAAGCCGCGCTGGGCGGTCCGCCGCGCGCGCGCGAGCGCCACGTCGCGCGCGGCAAGCTGTTGCCGCGCGAGCGCGTGACCAACCTCATCGATCCGGGTTCGCCGTTTCTCGAATTGTCGCCGCTCGCCGCCAACGGCATGTACGAGGACGCCATCCACGGCGCCGGCCTCATCACCGGCATCGGCCGCGTCGAAGGCCGCGAATGCATGATCGTGTGCAACGACAGTACGATCAAAGGCGGAACGTATTACCCGATGACGGTGAAGAAGCATCTGCGCGCGCAGGAGATCGCGCGCGAGAACCGCCTGCCGTGCATCTATCTCGTCGATTCCGGCGGCGCCAACCTGCCGCATCAGACCGACGTCTTTCCCGACCGCGAGCACTTCGGCCGCATCTTCTACAATCAAGCGACGATGTCGGCGCTGCGCATTCCGCAGATCGCCGTCGTCATGGGCTCGTGCACCGCGGGCGGCGCTTACGTGCCGGCGATGTCGGACGAGACCATCATCGTCAGGAACCAGGGCACGATCTTCCTCGGCGGCCCGCCTTTGGTGAAGGCCGCGACGGGGGAGGTGGTGAGCGCGGAGGACTTAGGGGGCGGCGACGTGCATGCGCGCAAGTCCGGCGTCGCCGATCATCTGGCGCAGGACGACCACCACGCGCTGTCGATCGCGCGCCGCATCGTCGCAACGCTCAACACGAACAAGACAGTCGACATCGCCCTGCGCGATCCGCGCGATCCCGCGCGCGATCCGGCCGAGCTCGACGGGCTGGTGCCGGTCGACCTCAAGAAGCAGTACGACATCCGCGAGGTGATCGCGCGCCTCGTCGACGGCTCGGAGTTCGACGAGTTCAAGGCGCTGTACGGCACGACGCTGGTCACCGGCTTCGCGCATCTCCACGGCATGCCGGTGGGCATCCTCGGCAACAACGGCATCCTGTTCTCGGAGAGCGCGCTCAAGGCAGCGCACTTCATCGAGCTGTGCTGCCAGCGGCGTATTCCGCTGCTGTTCCTCCAGAACATCGTCGGCTTCATGGTCGGCCGCGAATACGAAGCAGGCGGTATCGCCAAGGACGGCGCCAAGATGGTGACGGCGGTGGCCAACGCCCAGGTGCCGAAGATCACGGTGATCGTCGGCGGCTCCTACGGCGCCGGCAATTACGGCATGTGCGGCCGGGCTTATTCGCCGCGCTTCCTGTTCATGTGGCCGAACGCGCGCATCTCGGTGATGGGCGGCGAGCAGGCCTCGTCGGTGCTCGCCACGGTCAAGCGCGACAACATCGAAGCCTCGGGCGGCAAATGGAGCGAGATCGAGGAGGCCGAGTTCAAGGCGCCGATCCGCGACCAGTACGAGACCGAGGGCAATCCTTATTACGCGACGGCGCGGCTGTGGGACGACGGCATCATCGCGCCGAGCGAGACGCGGCGCGTGTTGGCATTGGCGTTCAGCGCAGCGCTGAATGCGCCGGTGCCGGAGACGAGGTTCGGGGTGTTTAGGATGTGATGGGCGAGTGCTCGGGGGAGATGGAGGCCAGATTGCGCCTGGCAGTTGTGGGGCTCGTCGTGCTTTTCGCAGCAGCCTCTGCTGCAATGGCGAGGCCGATGTCACGTGGCCTATTCGGTTGTAATGATCGGACACCAGGCTGCCATATGCCACCTCCTGATTGGTTCAAAATTGAAGCTGACAATGGACAAGAGGTTTATGTTGACCTTGCGTCGATCGCGTACCGCAGGGACTTGGTGCCGCCATACTCCGACGAGAACGGCAAAGTAGGCAAGATAGCGCGGGTACTGATTTATTTCGACGATGGAATGTCACTCAATTTATCGAATGCTGGCTGGTATGACTACGATTGCGACGACCCATACTTAATCGGGAGGGCCGGAGTATGGACCCCTCAACCTGCTCAGTATCTGCCGCCAAGATCTCTCGGATATCAATTGAGGGAGATTGCTTGCGGCGGTCCATACTAAGTAACCGTAGGGTAGGCAAAGGCGCGCGCTCGCGCGCCGTGTGCATGGCTGTTTGACGCGATAACATCACCGCATCCTCGGCGTCATGCGCGGGCTTGACCCGCGCATCCATGATGACTCTCCGCGCGTGAGAGCCGTACGTACCGCAATCGTTGTGGCCACACCTCATGGATTGCCGGGTCGAGCCCGGCAATGACGGTGGGGAGAGGTCGGCCCATGCGGCGGAGAAGCGTCGGTGAGGATTGCATTGCCGCATCCTCGGCGTCATGCGCGGGCTTGACCCGCGCATCCATGATGACTCTCCGCGCGTGAGAGCCGTCGTACCGCAATCGTTGTGGACACACCTCATGGATTGCCGGGTCCAGCCCGGCAATGACCGTGGGGAGAGGTCGGCCCGTGCGGCGGCGGAGCGAAGCGTAGGTGAGGATTGCATTGCCGCATCCTCGGCTCATGCGCACTTACGCGCCGTGCCCACGCGCAGTGGACGCGACGACGTTGCCGCATCCGCGGCGTCATGCGCGGGCTTGACCCGCGCATCCATGATGACTTTCCGCGCGTGAGAGCCGTACGTACCGCAATCGTTGTGGACACACCTCATGGATTGCCGGGTCAAGCCCGGCAATGACCGTGGGGAGACGGCGGCGCCATTGCACTTTCCCTGCGTGCGCCGCCATAGTGCCTCATGCCTTCCAAACCCAAAAAACCACCCGGCCACGATTGGGAAGTCTTCTTCGTCTATCTCGAGGACGGTGAGGACGACAGCATGCAGGTGACCAGCTGCTGGACGCCGGAGGAGGCCATCGCCAAGGCGCGCGATGCGCTGAACGCCTATGCCAAAAGCGACGACGAGAAGGATCAATTTGAGATCGTCGCGGTCATCCGCAGCGACGCGGAGATTTAGGCTGCCTTTCTCGACCTCATGCTGAGGAGCGCTGCGAAGCAGCGCGTCTCGAAGCATGGTGCCGCCCTCGATCCTTCGAGACGCGGCCTTCGGCCGCTCCTCAGGATGAGGGCGGAGAGAGGCTCATCGCGCTACGCTTTCTTCCGTGTCGGCGCCGGTAGCTTTGCCGCCTTGCGCAGCGCCGCGTTGATGCGGCTCTGCCAGCCGCGGCCGGTGCCCCTGTAATGAGCGAGGACATCGCGGTCGAGACGCAGGCTGAGCGCTTCCTTTGGCTGTGGTGACGGCGGTCGGCCACGCTTGATCAGCTTGCCGCCCTTGTAGAGATCGGCGCGCTCGAACCATTCCTCGGTCAGCTCCGGGATTTCCTCGTAGTCCTTCGGGCCAAGCACGTGGGCGTCAACCTTCTTCATGTCGCTACCGACGGGCTTCGATTTGCGCGGCGTACTTTTTCCTTTCGCGGTCATTGGCCTTCCTCATCGTAAAGACATGTCGTACATCGCCGCGCGGCGTCCAGCCAACGATCACCATGCGCCGCCGCAGATACCCACGGTAATCATCCTCAGTTCGCCATAGTCGTGGCGGTCGTCCGGATGTTCCAGCTTTAGGCCGTTGAAAACCAGCGACGCGTCCAAAAAGTCCAGACCGCGTTCACGCAGCGTCCACTCGCGCTTGGCCGGATCGAAGGTGATCTTCCAAGCCATTTAATGTATATACAAAAAATAGGGACATCAAGAGTCGAGGCTATCGGCAGGGTTGCAGCCGATCAATTGCGCAAAAAAAGCGCGATAGGACTATTGACCTCTTTCGTACGAAGACTATAGTCCTTTCATCCTGCTCATCGAAGGGGCGTCTTCCGGAGACGTGCCGAAGGCGGAGCGGGATGCGGCGCCCGCGGACCGGCCTCGTAAGCCGGGACTCGGGAGGTCTCGGGACCCCGCCCTGGGAGCATTACGACTCCTGCGCAGGGAGCCTGCTAGCAAGCCGCCGTTGATGACGGCCGCAGCCCGCGGCGCGACAAGGCGATGAGCCGAACTGGCGCTGCGGGAGCCACGACACCGAAGGCCGAGAGGTCTTTGCGTGTCGGGCGGACGACGCAACGGGGCCTGAAGCGCGGACCCGGGAACAGAAATCGCCGCCAGTGGAGCGCCGGGAGGCGCCTTTCTCCGATCGCAAGGAGAAAGGACACGCCTCCAAAAAGGCGTGTCGGGCGGCTGCGCCAGCCGCTCGGGAGGTTTCGCAAACCTCCGCGTTTCCCGGCGCTCCGCTCCCCTTTAGGAGCGTGCGTTGCCGAACGGCGTGCCCGCGCCGACGAGAACAGGGACGATCACGCATGTCCGCCGCGCGCCACGGGCCTCGCTTTGCAATGCGCTCTACTTCGCCGCGACGGCGGCGACGACGTCGATCTCGATCATCATGCCCGGGCGCGCCAGCGCGACGACGTTGAGGAAGGTGTGCGGCGGCAGCGGAATGCCCTGGGTGAAGGTCTCCTGGCGGCATTTGCGCATCTCGTCACGGTAACGGATGTCGGTGACATAGGTCGTCGCCTTGACGATGTCGGACACCGTCGCGCCGTTGGCGGCGAGCGCCTGCTTGATCTTGCTCCAGGCGAAGCGGCATTGCTCGAGGAAGTCGTCCTTGTGGCGCACCGAGCCGTTGTCTGGATCTTCCGAGCCGATGCCGGCGAGGAAAATCAGTTTGGACGGACCGGTGACGGTCGCGGCCTCGGAGAAGGCGCCGGCGGCGAATTTGTTGTAGGTGAAATTCTTCTTTTCGAATTGCTGCGCCGACGCGGACGTCGCCGCCAAACCCGCCACCAACATCGCGGCAACCGATAGATGTTTAAACATTCAGAGACTCCTGGAAGGATCGTTCAAGTGGACCGCTCGTTTTGAGTGGGGCCGTTTGTGAAGCAAGGCCCATGCCAGCATGGCTGAGCGCGGCCGACGCCATCATGCCTGACGTGCGGCGCTGGCGCTTGTATTTCGGCGGGTGGATACTGACGTGAAAGTGCCCGCGCGCATGTCGCTTGCGCCAACGTCGAAGGACACCATGAACGCATACACCTCGGCTCTGATCGTCGGCGCGGGTTCGGGCCTCTCGGCCTCGCTCGCGCGTGTGTTCACCAAGGAGGGCATGCGGGTGGCGCTCGCGGCGCGCTCGCCGGCCAAGCTCGCCGAGTTCGTCGAAGCGACCGGCGCCGCGACCTACAACTGCGACGCCGCCAAGCGCGACGAGGTCGACAAGCTGTTCGCCGATCTCGATGCGGCGGGCGCGACGCCGGATGTGGTCGTGTACAATCCGAGCTATCGCACGCGCGGGCCGTTCGTCGATCTCGATCCCGAGGAAGTTCATAAGACCTTGGAGATCACCGCCTATGGCGCGTTTCTCGTGGCGCAGGCGGCGGTCAAGCGCATGCTGCCCAAGGCGCAGGGCGCCATTTTGTTCACCGGCGCTTCGGCCAGCGTGAAGGGCTATGCGCAGTCGGCGCCTTTCGCCATGGGCAAGTTCGCGCTGCGCGGCCTCGCGCAGAGCATGGCGCGCGAGCTGCAGCCCAAGGGCATCCATGTCGGCCATATCGTGGTCGATGGCGGCATCAAGAGCGCGCGCCGGCCCGTGCCGGCCGAGGCGCCGGACTCGCTGCTCGATCCGGACGCCATTGCCGAGACCTATCTGCACATGCTGCGGCAGTCGCGCAGCGCCTGGAGCTGGGAGATCGAGGTGCGGCCCTGGGTGGAGAAGTTCTGAGCGGCGCGGTCGCATGGTCTGGGCTCGCCGCGCATGCTAGAACGGAGGCCATGATTCATCACGACGCTGTCAAAGAACTCGCTCCCACCGGCACGCTGCGCGGCGGCATCGTTATCTCGCCGGCGCCATCGGCCTTCTTCTGCACCAAGGACGCGAACGGCGCGCCGCACGGCGTCACCGTCGATCTGCTGGGCGGCTTCGCGGCCATGCTCAAGGTGCCGCTGGCGTTGCAGGTGTATGAGAATTCCGGCCAGCTCACCGATGCGGTGGCGAGCGGCACATGCGACGTCGCCTTCATGCCGCAGGACGCCGAGCGCATGAAGAAGGTGGACTTCGGGCCGCCGTATTATCTCATCGAGAGCACCTATCTGGTGCCGGCCGGTTCGGCCATCCAAAGCATCGGTGAAGTGAACAAACCGGGCGTGCGCATCATCGCCATCGCCAACACCACGACGATGCGCAGCGCACGCCGCACCGCGCCGAACGCGACGGTGACGGAAGTGCCGAGCGTCGACGACATTACGGCATTGGCGAGGAACGGCGGCGGCGATGCCTTCGCGCTGTCGCACGACTCCTTCGTCGGCCTGTTGCCGAAGCTGCCCGGGGCGCGCGTGCTGCCCGGCCATTTCCAGCAGGTCGGCGTTGCCGTGGCGGTGCCGAAGGGCCGGCCCGATGCGCTGCATCTCGTCGGCGAATTGCTGGCCGATGCGAAGGCGTCGGGTCTGGTGCGCCGCGCGCTCGATGCCGCCGGGTTCAAGGATGCGCCGGCAGCGCCGTAAGCCTGGCGAAGTCCGGAACGGCGGCGCCGTTCAAACGTTGTCCCTCCCACAACGACATCGGGACGCGTGGTCTTTGCCGGGGCGCCTTTCGCGATCGATGCGAGGCGTTGCCCCGGCATGTCCCGCCGATGAACGATCAGTGAGAGGTACACGATGACCTACCGCGTTTACAGCGGCCCGCCGGGGTCGCCGAACATTTCCCCGATCGCCAAATCGCAAGCGTTGTTCAAACAGTTCAGCGCGCTCGATGACGCGCTGGCCTGGGCGCGCCACGTCGAGCGGAGCGGCCGCGTGCCGCTGCTGATCGAGGGCGATGACGGCACGCGCATGGACCGGCGCGATATCGGCAACGCCTTGGGCGTCGGCGCGCGCGAGCAGATCGGCCGCTAACCGGCTGTGGCTGGCGCGAGACGTCAGGTCTCGCGCGAGCCCGCCCGCAAACGGTTCCATTCGGCGCGCGCCTTGGCCCCGAGGTGGTCCAGCTTGGTGTTGACGACGTCCCAGTTCACCAGCGGCCGTTCGAGCGTGGCGGTTGTGGCATTATGCTGGGAGTCGTAGATATAGGCGCCGCCAACCGTCAGCAGAGCGCCGAGGATGAGGCCAACCAGAAGTCGCATTGTCCACCTCCATGTGCGCAGGCAAACGCCGGTCGGCCGGACCGGGTTCCGTCCCGCCGGGGCCGGGGCTGGAGCCCGCCGGTCCAGACTGTGGAAACAATATGACAGGGCTGATATGTATATTATAACGCATTGATATCAATGATGTTTCTGCTGAAAAAACTTCGCACTCAAGCGAAATAAGCTGCTATATTGCCGCTTATGAGCAGACATTCAGCAAAGTCGGCCGGGCGGTCCACCAAAACGGCCCGGACTTCCGCGAAGAAGACCACCAAGGCAGCGACGAAGTCGGCACGCGGTTCGGTCAAGACTGCGACAAAAGCGGCGCGTCAGCCTGTCGGTAAGGCGCCGAGCAAAACCTCGGCCAAACGCGCAACAGCCAAGAGCGTCGTGAAAGCCGCCGTCAAAGCGACCGCAAAAGCCGCGCCGGCGCGTAAGCCGGACCATTCCGATGCGACGCTTGCGCCGACGGCGCCGGCCATGCCGATCGTCCACACGATCAGCCCGCCGGTGCAGCCGATCGTGGTGCCGGAGGTGCCGGTACGCGCGCACAAATACACCGTCGGCGAAACGGTCTATTACACCTCGCCGAGCTTCGGCCGCGCCGCGGCGACAGGCAGCTACACCGTCGTGAAGCTGCTGCCGTCCGACGGCGACGACTACCAGTACCGGATCAAGAGTTCGGGCGAGGCGTTCGAGCGCGTGGCCAAGGAAAGCCAGCTCGACCGCGCCTGATCCGCGGCTGGTCTTCGACGCCTCGAAACTCTCGTTGCCGCGCCGGCGCGACATGCGCGCCGGTGCGAGGCTCTTCGTTCGTGGCGGAGCATGCGCTAGAAACGCGCGCTGCTTCGCTGACGCGGAGGAAGGGATCGGATGCCCACCTACATCACACAAGGCCGTTACAGCCGCGACGCGATCAAAGGCATGATCGTGCGCCCGGAAGACCGCGCCGATCAGGTGGCGCGGCTGATCTCCAAGGTCGGCGGGCGGCTCGTCGCCTATTACGTTACCTTCGGCGAATATGATTTTCTCGCCATCGCTGAAGCGCCTGACGACGTGCAGATGGCGGCGGCTTTGTTCGCTGCCGGCGCGGGCGGCGGCGTCACCGATCTGCGCACCACGGTGGCGTTGACATCGATCGAAGCCAAGGGGGCTTTCGCCGCCGCGGCTGACCTCGCGCCAAGCTTCAAGTCCGCGGGAGGTGGCTGAACGGGGGAATAAACCAAACAAGGCGGCGGTTATAATTCGCCGCGGCGACACGCGACAACGATACAAACGTCAAAGATACAAACTTCGAACAAAGCTGAACGTGAAAGGGAGGATCATGCGTACATTCATTCGTCTGGCGGCTCTGCTGGTGCCGCTTGTGATCGCGAGCGCCGCGGGCGCGCAGAACTATCCGAACCGTGTCGTGAAGATGGTCGTGCCGTTCGGCGCGGGCGGACCGGCCGACGTCTATGCGCGCGTTCTGGCACAGTATCTGACCGAAGAGACCAAGCAGTCTTTCGTGATCGAGAACCGTCCCGGCGCCGGCGCGGTGATCGGCACCGACGCCGTCGCCAAGGCGACGCCGGACGGCTACACGCTGCTGGTCATGTCGAACACGCACACCACCAACGAGTCCTTGCTGGCCAACAAGCCGTACCAGTTGATGCGCGACTTCGTGCCGGTGGCGACGATCAACTACTCGGACTTGTTGATGGTGGTGAATCCCTCGGTCCCGGCCAAGACGGTGAAAGAGTTCATCGATCTGGCGAAGAAAGAGCCGGGTAAACTCAATTACGCCTCGTCCGGTCCGGGCACGCCGTATCACATGGCCGGCGAGCTGTTCAAAGCCATGAGCCACACCGACGTCGTGCACGTGCCGCACAAGGCGTCCGGCGACGCGCGCAACAGCGTCGTCTCCGGCACCGTGCAGATGATGCTCGACGCCGTCACCACCATGAAGGCGCTTTCGGAAGGCGGCCAGGTGCGCGCGCTCGCCACCACCGGTGCCACCCGCAACCCGCTGACGCCCGACCTGCCGACGGTGGCGGAAACGGTCCCCGGTTACGAGGCCACCATCTGGCTCGGCGTGATGGCGCCAAAGGGCACGCCGAAAGAGGTCATTGCGTACCTCAATGCCGCCATCAATAAGGTGATCAATCGCGACGACGTGAAAGCGGCGTGGTTGAAGCAGGGCGCGATTCCGCTGGTGAAGACGCCGGAGGAGTTCGATGCCTATCTGCGCAAGGATATCGAGAAGTGGGCCGAGGTCGTGAAGGTCTCGGGCGCGAAGGTGCAGTAAGCGGAGGACGAGGGCGAGCGTGAAGGGCGTAGCAACAGTTCTGCTGGCGGTGGTGGCGATCGCCACCGTCGCGCTCGGCGCGTTCGCAATCGTCGATCGCATGATGGCCGGCGAGCATGCGGCGGAGCGGCGCGCGCTGCTCGCGCGGCAAACCGAGTTGACCGGGCGCGCCCTTGCGCCCGGCTCGCCGCTCGCGTGCCTTGCCGGCGGCGCGGGGGAGACGGTCGGCAATGCCTGCGAGAAGGCGGTGTTTGCGGACGCCGCCTCGGCGTCGGCCGCTTTGTCCTTCACGGCGGCGCGGCTGCTGCTGTTGCAGGAGGCCGCACGGCTCGGCGATGCCGCTGTGACCACCGCTTTGACCGGCGATCGCCGGGCGATCGAACTCGATCGCTTCGGCCTCGCCGCGCAGGTGCTTGCGGACCGCGACGGCTGCACGCCGGAGCGTTGCGCCGCCTTCGCGCTGGTCGGCGAGACCGGTGCGATCAAGGCCAACATGAAGGCGCGCGTCTACGAACAATACGTCTCGCGCTATGCCGCCGAGTGGGGCCGTGCGCCGGCCGCCGCGGCAGCGCCGTCCCCAGGGCCGCAGGCCAGCCTGCCGCCAGTCATTCCTGTGACGCCGGACCCGGCTGCCATGGCCGCGGAGGGGGCACAGCCGCCGGCGGCCACCGGCCATCCCGTCGATCCGAAATGGGATTTCCCATCCTCGGATTCGATCCCCGCTGTCAGCATCATGAATTCCGAGCCGCCGCGTCCGAAGCTCAAGGAGGGAGCGGCGGCCCATACCGCAGCCGAGGGCGGCGCGCCGCCGGTGCCGCCGAAACGTCCACAGGCCCAGGCGCCAACCGCCACGCAGCCGCGCTAGTATCTTCACTCTCCGTTCGCCCCCGCGAAAGCGGGGCCCCGGCGCAAAATGCGTCGTTGCAGTGTGCTTCTGGTCCGCAAGGCGGCTTTCGCCGGCTTGCCCACAATAATTGGCGGACATCGGGTAAACCCGATGTCTGCGTGCGGGAATGAACGGGATGTGTTTCAGCGTCCACCGATCACGCGCTAGTATTCAAGGACGTAACGCCGGACCCGCCTGATGTTCTCATCCGTCCTGATTGCCAATCGCGGCGAGATCGCCTGCCGCATCGCCCGCACGGCCAAACGCCTGGGGCTGCGGACCATTGCCGTCTACTCGGAGGCCGACGCCAATGCATTGCATGTCCGCGTCTGCGATGAGGCCTATGCGATCGGCCCGGCGGCGGCGGCGCAGAGCTATCTGGTGATCGAGAAGATCATAGCCGCCGCGCAAGGCGCCGGCGCCGACTGCATCCATCCCGGCTACGGCTTCCTGTCCGAGAACGCGGCCTTCTCCGAGGCCTGTGCGGCGGCCGGCATCGTCTTCGTCGGCCCGCCGCCGGGCGCGATCCGCGCCATGGGCCTCAAGGACCGCGCCAAGGCGCTGATGGAGCAGGCCGGCGTGCCGGTGGTGCCCGGCTTCCACGGTGACAAGCAGGACCCGGCGTTCCTCAAGCGCAAGGCCTATGAGATCGGCTATCCGGTGCTGATCAAGGCGGTGGCCGGCGGCGGCGGCAAAGGCATGCGGCGTGTCGAGCGTCATGCCGATTTCGACGCCGCGCTCGAGGCGGCGCAACGCGAGGCGCAGTCGGCCTTCGGCGACGCGCGCGTGCTGATCGAGAAATACGTGACGAGCCCGCGGCACATCGAGGTGCAGGTCTTCGCCGACGCGCATGGCAACGCGATTCACCTCAATGAACGCGATTGCTCCTTGCAGCGCCGCCATCAGAAGGTGATCGAGGAAGCGCCGGCGCCGGGCATGAGCGCGGCGCTGCGCGCCAAGATGGGACAGGCGGCGACGGCCGCCGCGCTTGCCGTCGGCTATCGCGGCGCGGGCACGGTCGAGTTCATCGCCGACGGCACGGGTGGCCTCAAGGACGATGGCTTCTGGTTCATGGAGATGAACACGCGGCTTCAGGTCGAACATCCGGTGACGGAAGCGATCACCGGTCTCGATCTCGTCGAATGGCAATTCCGCATCGCCGCCGGTGAACCGTTGCCGTTGGCGCAAGATCAGGTCGGCGTCGACGGCCACGCCGTGGAGGCGCGGCTCTATGCCGAGGACCCGGAACGCGGCTTCCTGCCGTCGACCGGCACACTCGTCGCGCTGCAATTCCCGCGCGGCCAAGGCCTCCGCATCGACAGCGGCGTCGAAGCCGGCGACAGCGTGACGCCGTTCTACGATCCGATGATTGCCAAAGTGATCGCGCATGGCGCGACGCGCGACGAGGCGCTCGACAAGCTGGCCGACGCGCTCGAGCACACCGTCGTCGCCGGGCCCCGTAGCAATGCCGGCTTCCTGGCGGCGCTCGCGCGTGCCGACGACTTCCGCCAGGGCGCGTTCGACACGAGCTTCATCGATACGCATATGGGGTCGCTCGGCGCAGTGCCGCACGGTCTCGACCGCGCCGCCACGGCGCGTGGCGCGCAGGCCCTGCTGGCGAAGGAACGCGCCCGCTTCGCGGTGTCGGACCGGCCGGCCTCGCCCTGGGACGCGGGCGATGCCTTCCAATTGTCCGGCCCGCGCACGTTGTCATTGCCGGTGATCGCCGAAGGCGAAACCGTCACCGCGCATGTGGCTTACGAGGCGGATGGGCCGCGTGTCATGATCGGCGATGAAGCACCTGCGCGCGACGCCGAAACGATCATGGCCGAGGACGCGGTCTATGTGCTGCGCGCCGGCCGCCAGACCAAAGTGACGTTGCGCGACCATGTGCTCGACGAAGGGGCCGATGGCGGCGGCGGCGGTCTCGTGCGTGCGCCGATGCACGGCAAGGTGCTGGCGGTTCTGGTGGAGAAGGGCGCGACCGTCACGCGCGGCCAACGTGTCGCCATCATCGAGGCCATGAAGATGGAGCATACGCTCACCGCGCCGATCGACGGTGTCGTGACCGACGTTTCGGCGCTAAGGGATGCGCAGGTCGCCGAAGGCGCCAAGATCTTAGTCATCGAAGCTCAAGCGTAACTGGAACTGGAATGCCGCTTCATCTCATCAAGCTCTGTGTCGGCTGCGACTCCGTCGCCGACCTCGAAGAGTGGATCAAGCTCAAGGCCAAGGAGAAGAAGCGGCGCGGCCAGAAGCCGGAGCACATCCATACGACACGCATGTATCCCAAGCGTGCGGACGAACTGACCGCCGGCGGCTCGCTCTACTGGGTGATCAAGGGCCAGATCACCTGCCGCGAGAAGATCCTCGACATCCGCCAGACCACGGGCAAGGACGGCATCAAGCGCTGCCAGGTCGTGCTCGACGGCAAGGTGACGTTGGTCGAGCCGCGACCGCGCCAGGCTTTCCAGGGCTGGCGCTACCTCGAGGACAAGGAAGCGCCGCGCGATCTCGCCCGCGCCGCGCCCGGCGCCGCCAGCATGCCTGAGGCAATGCGGCGGGAATTGCAGGAACTGGGGCTGCTTTAACCGGCTGTCATCCGGGCGCCCCTGCCTTTGGCGAGCCCGGATCCAGTACGCAGTGATCTATTTTGCTAAGGCGTACGGGATCGCGCGCGGGCGATGACCGCGGCGGTCACACCCCCAGATTATCGATCAGCCGCGTCTTGCCGATCTTGGCCGCCACCAGGAGGCGGATCGGGCCGTCCTTCAGCGAGGCGATCGGTGCGAGCGTCACCGCGTGCCGCGCCTCCAGATAATCGACCGCGAAGCCGGCGCGCGCGATCTCGGCGCGGCCTTCTTCCAGCACCATCTCGGACGGCTCGCCCTGCTTGATGCGCTGGGCGGCCGCCTTCAACACGCGCGCCAGCACCGGCGCCACCGCGCGCTCTGCCGCCGACAGATAAGCGTTGCGCGAAGAGAGAGCGAGGCCATCCTTCTCGCGCACGGTCGGAATGCCGACGACTTTCACGGCCAAGTCGAGGTCCTTGGCCATCTGCGTGACGACCTGGAGCTGCTGATAGTCCTTCTGGCCGAACAACGCGACGTCGGGCTGAACTTGGGTGAACAGCTTGGCGACGACGGTCGCCACGCCGCCGAAGAAATGCGGGCGGAATTTGTCTTCGAGGCCCGTGAGCGCCGCGCCCTCCGGCGCGATCCGTGTGGCGAAGCCCTCCGGATACATCGCCTGGGGCGTTGGCGCCCAGACGACGTCGGCCTTGGCCTCGGCCAGGGCTTTGACGTCGGTGTCGAAGGTCCTGGGGTAGCTGCCGAAGTCCTCGTTGGGCGCGAACTGCGTCGGGTTGACGAAGATCGATACGACCACGCGATCGGCCCGCTTCCTGGCCTCCTTTACCAAGGTGAGGTGGCCCTGATGCAGCGCGCCCATGGTCGGCACGAGGGCAATGCGCTCGCCCTTGCGGCGGAAGGGCGACAGCGTCTTGCGCAGCACGGGGACGGTGCGGGCGATGATCGGTCGTCGGGGCATGGCGGTGGACCTGTCGGGCGGCTGTCACGAAAGCGGGCTAGCACCTAGCAAATGTGGTTAAGCCGGGCCATGCGATTAATAGTTAAGCCGCGAGCAGCTTGACTAAAATGAACGGATAAATTGAAGATTGGGGATCGATCGAGGGCAACATGCTGGTCCAGGCGATCCAGGAGTCTCCGCAGTCCGCGCATGTCGTCGTGCTCGGAAACGAGAAGGGCGGCTCCGGTAAATCCACGACGGCCCTGCATATCGCGGTCGCGCTGCTCAAGGCGGGCCAGCGCGTGGCGACCATTGATCTCGACTCCCGCCAGAAGAGCTTCACCCATTACATCGAGAACCGAAAGGCGTGGGCCGAGCGGGCGGGGCTCCGCCTCGAACTGCCGACGCATTTCTGCATCGAGCGCGCCGACGGTCCGTCGGTCGAGGCCAACGAGGCGCGCGAGTTCGCCAGCTTCTCGCAGGCAATCGCCAAGATCGAGCACAGCCACGACGTCGTCGTCATCGATACGCCGGGCAGCGACAGCTACCTGATGCGCCTCGCGCATTCGATGGCCGATACGCTGGTGACGCCGCTCAACGATTCCTTCGTCGATTTCGACGTGCTGGGGACGCTGGATCAAACCGACTTCTCCGTCACCGGCGAAAGCCACTACGCCCGGATGGTGCGCGAGGCGCGCCGGCAACGCCGTCTGATCGACGGCCGGCTGCTCGACTGGATCGTGGTGCGCAACCGGCTGTCGCAGCTCGGTTCACGCAACAAGCGCCTGGTCGGCGAGGGCATCGGCGAACTGGCGCGGCGGATGGGCTTTCGCAGCGTCGACGGCTTCGCCGAACGCGTCGTCTTCCGTGAGTTCTTTCCGCGCGGCCTGACCGCGCTGGACAACCTCGACGAGGCGACGCTGGGCACGCGGCCCAGCATGTCGCACGTGACCGCGCGCGAGGAAGTCATCGGGCTCCTCAACACGCTGCATCTGCCGCTGTGCGAGAACGGCAAGCGCCGCGCCGCGGCCCGCGCCGAGTGGTACTCGGTCATGGATCAGCCGCTGCAGGTCCACGACGTGCTGGCGTAGCCAAATACACAGCCTCTCACCGATTCCAGGGCCATTCCTCTTTCGAGGCTCGCGTGCTTTGCACGCTTGCACCTTGGGATGACGGGACAGGCGCCTTGCCGCGTCGCTGTTCGCACCCAATTCGGTGTACACTGCGTCCATGCCGAAAGACCGAACCCAAACCCCGGCGCCGACCTCGTCGAAGCCTGAGATCGCCGCCTTCCTGGAGAAAGTGCGGGCGCTTGGGCCTGCAACGACGGCAGGCGGGCGCGGGCGGCTGATCTTCGCGCTCGATGCGACCATGAGTCGCCAGCCGACCTGGGATACCGCGTGCACTCTGCAGGCCGACATGTTCCGCGAGGCGGCATCCGTGGGCGGGCTCGACATCCAGCTCGTCTATTTCCGCGGCCTTGCCGAATGCGGCGCGTCCGCCTGGATCGCCGACAGCGGCAAGCTCGCCACTTTGATGTCGCGTATCGATTGCCGTGGCGGCCATACGCAAATCGGCAAGGTGCTCTCGCATGCCCGCAAGGAGCACGCCGGCAAGCCGGTGCAGGCGCTGGTTTTCGTCGGCGACGCCATGGAGGAGAAGGTCGACGACCTCTGCGCCGCAGCCGGCGAACTGGGCATGCTCGGCGTGCCGGTCTTCATGTTTCAGGAGGGGCACGACGCCGTTGCGGAGAACGCCTATCGCGAGATTGCGCGGCTGTCGCGCGGCGCCTATTGCCGTTTCGACGCCGGTGCCGCGCACGAACTCGGCGAACTGCTGCGCGCGGTGGCCGCTTACGCGGCGGGTGGTCGTAAGGCGCTGGCGGCACAAGGTTCGGCCACGGCGCGCAAGTTGCTGGCGCAGTTGAGCTGACACATGCCCGTTCTCGTTTTCGGTATTCTGGCGCTGGTGCTCGGCCTGTGGGTGCTCAACGTCATCTCCAAGGTCGATCCCAAGCTTGCCGCGCGCGTGCTCAAGGCGAGCGGCGGCTTGGTGTCGCTCGGCCTTGCGGTCTTCCTCGGCCTACGTGGCGAAATCGGCGTCGCCCTTCCGCTGGGCGCGTTCGGGCTCGGCCTGCTGGGCTGGCTGCCGTTCGGCCCGGCCGGCTTTTCCCAGCGCACGCGGAAGAGCAGGGGGCAGACGTCGCGCGTGCGCTCGTCGTTCTTCGAGATGGAGCTCGATCACGACACGGGCGCCATGCGCGGCCGCGTGCTCGCGGGCAAGTATCAAGGCGTGACGCTGGAGGCGCTCGACGTCACGACGCTGCTTGGCCTGATGAGCGAGGTCGACGAAGAGAGCCGCGCGCTATTGATGGCGTATCTTGACCGCCGCGCGCCCGGCTGGCGTGAAAACGCGCAGGGTGACGCGGCAACGGGGCGCGGTCATGCTGCGTCCACCGGCAAAATGACCGAAGAGGAGGCCTATCAGATCCTTGGCTTGCAGGCCGGCGCGGGCGCGGACGCCATCGGCCGCGCGCACCGCGCGCTCATGAAGAAACTGCACCCTGATCAGGGAGGATCGACTTATCTCGCGGCCCGGGTCAATGAAGCCAAGGACGTCCTTCTTCGCCGCCATCGCTAAGCACTCCTGACGCAACTGTCATCAGGCTCCTGCTGCTTGGCGCCATTCCTGTTATCGATTCAGTTTGTTGTTTGCCCGCGATCTTGTCTCGAACTGGTTTCTGAATCGTCACCGGCGGGGCGGTGACGGCAACCAGTCGCGGGTCAGTTCTTCAGGAGCATGCACGGAATGTCGCCGTGCTTGAGCTGCTTGCAGGCGCGCTCGGCCTGATCCTTGTCGAGACCGGCGAAGCGGGCGCGGTAGAGCGATTTCTCGCCCTTGCTCACCTTTTCGGTGAACGGATCGGCCTTGGCGAGCACGTCCTTGATCTTGCTCTGACAGACATCGAGCCGCTGCTTGGCGTCTTTCTCGTCGTCGAAGGCGCCGACCTGGATCATCCAACCGCCCGCGGTCGCGCGCGCCTTGGCGGCGGCCTCGCTGGTCGCGGCGGCGGGGACCGGCACATCGGCGCCGGCGGAAGCGACCTTGGCGCCGCTGACCGGCAGAACCCCGAGAATACCCGGGCGCGAGCCCGGCGGCGGCTGCGGCACTTCACCTTTGACGGTGCTGACGGTGGTCACGCTGGCCGTGGTGCCCGCCGGGGTCGGCGTCAGCTTGCGGCTGTCGCTCGGCATCGGCGACAGCGAAGCCGTGCGCATGTTGCCGGCGTGAACGGTGACGGTCTTGACCGCATTCGGCTTGATTGGATCGGTGGAGCCGACATTCGGCGCTTCCGCCGCCGCGGCGGCCACGGCGGCGAGCTGCTCGCGCGGCAACGCCTGCGGCGTCGTCGCCAGCGGCCCGGCGACCGGACCGGCCGACGCAACGACAACCGGCTCACGCTGCGGGGCGGGGGTCGGCAGAGGCATATCGCGCTTCGGCTCGGCCTTGGCTTCCTTGATCTCCTTCGCCCGCTCCGACGCTTCGGCGATCGCCGGCGCGGTGCGTCTCACGGAGGCAACGTTGATGTTGTTCTCGATGAGGCCGACGACGCGCGCATCGCGCGATTTGGCCGTGCTGCCGCCGAACACGACGGCGATCACGTGACGACCGCCGCGGCGTGCGGACGTAACGATGTTGAAGCCGGAGGCGCGGATGTAACCGGTCTTGATGCCGTCAACGCCTTCGATGCGGCCGAGCAGGTGATTGTGGCTGCGGATAGTGTTGCCGCGGAACGCGAAGCTGCGCGTCGAGAAGAACTTGTAGTACTCGGGGAAGCGGTCCTGAATGGCGCGGCCTAGCAGGGCCTGATCGCGCGCGGTGGTGATCTGCTCGTCATTCGGCAGACCGGACGCGTTGCGGTAGGTCGTGTTGTTCATGCCGAGCGCGCGCGCTTTCGCCGTCATCATGCGACCGAAGCTCGGCTCGTCGCCGCCGAGATACTCGCCGACGGCGACGGCGATATCGTTGGCGCTGCGGGTGACGATCGCGCGAATGGCGTTTTCGACGCGGATGCTGTCGCCGGGCTTGAGACCGAGCTTGGAGGGCGCCTGTGCCGCCGCATGCGCCGAGATCGGGATTTCGCTGGACAGGCTGGTCTTGCCTTGATCGAGCCGCTCGAACAAAAGGTAGAGCGTCATGATCTTGGTGAGCGAGGCCGGATGCCGCGGCGCGTCGGCATTGGTCGCCTGCATCACCTGGCCGGAATTGGCGTCGACGACGATCGACGAGTAGGGCGGCTCATAACGGCTGTGCGTGGCCGCAGGCCGATGGTGCGACTTGCGACGGCTGCGCGCGTCGGCGTCGGTGCTGGAAAAAGCGGTCAGTGCGGTGAGGGTAATGAGGCCCAGGGCGCCCCAACGAAGTCCACTGCGGACAAAGGCTCCCCGACGCAACATTCGCTCTCCCCAACCCCGGTTTGAATGGTGTCCCTAGGCCCGCATCGTGGCCAATTTATAGCGCTGTTGCGCCGCGACAACTTATAACCGTATGGGTCCGTGGTTTACGGGACGTTAACAATCCGCCTTAAATTTTAAGCAAATTTTGCAGTGCAGCGACGGGGTTGACTTTTTGTGCAGTGCAATATAAGTTTAGGCAACTGGGGTGAGTACCCTGGGAGGTAAATCGCACGTTTGGCGCCGCTAAGCGGGCCGGGAAAGGGACGAAACGATGGTCAAGAATTTCGAGGACCTCCAGCAGGTCAGCAAAGAGAATGTCGACATCGCCCTGAAGTCCATGGGTGCGCTCTCCAAGAGCGCCCAGGCGATCGCTGTGGAAGTAGCCGATTACTCCAAGAAGGCTTTCGAGGACGGCACGGCCGCGCTCGAGAAGATGTTCGGGGTGAAGTCGCTGGACAAGGCGATCGAAGTGCAGACCGAATACGCCAAGACGGCCTACGAAGGCTTCGTCGCCAAGGCGACCAAGATCAGCGAACTGTACGCCGATCTCGCCAAGGAGACCTACAAGCCGTTCGAAGCCATGATGGCGAAGCCGAAGTAATTTCGTCGCGTCGCGTTGGTTAGAGAAAAGCCCGGCCGTATGGCCGGGCTTTTTTGTTGGCGGCTTGGTGCGCGCGGGCTACTTGGCCACGCGCAACTGGGTGAGTGCCGAGCCGATCTGATTGAAGGCTGTGGCGATGCCGCTTGCCGATGTCGAGAGGAAGAATTTGTCGGAGCTCGACGCGCAGTTCTGCAGCAGCGTCGAGGTCGGATCGCCGCCGGTGTTCACCTGGATCGTGTAGAGCGTGATCTTCGCGGCCTTGATGTTGTTGCAGGTCAACTGCTGGCGCGCGTCGATCGAGGCCTGGTCCGAGTACCAGCGGTTCTCGGTGTTCAGGCCGTCGGTCAGCAGGATGATGATCTGCTGGTAGGTATAGTTCGGGTCCTGTGCCGGGACCGTGAACGGTCCGCCGCCGACGAGCGACAGCCAACCGACCTGCAAGCCGATGGCTTGGTTGGTATTGCCCGACGAGACCATGTTGTCGACGAGCGTATTCATCGCCGTCCAGTTGTTGCTCAGGGGCAGCGATGCCTGGGGGCAGCTGCTGTATTGCTCGGCCGCATAGAGCGACGATGGCTTCGTCGCATCCGGCGCGGCGGCATTGGTGTCGTAATTGTTGGTCGAGTCGGGACCGCTTTTGCCATTCAGCGTGCTCGGCGATGCCGGGTAGCCGCGGTCGACGACGCAGCCGGTCCAGGTCGAGTGGGCCTTGGGCGTCCAGGTGCCGGCCGAGGTATACCAAGTGCCACCATAGGACTGACATGTGTTCTTTGATGTCGCCCAGGAGATCGAACAGACCGGCTTAGCGACACAGTCGCCGCGGTTCGAGAACGAAGAGCCGCGGCTGCAGGTGCCGTTGTTGGCGTCCCACGAGGTATTGTCGGTGAGGCTCGGATCCTGCGCCTTGGTGCCCCAGTAAATCCAGTTCGACGTATAGGAGGTGCCGAGATTGACGTCTTTGACGAAGGGAATGATCGACACATAGACGTCGGCCGGCGTGCTGGCCGCCGCTTGCAAAGTCGTCAGCAGGGTCTTTGTCGCGCTCTTGAGCGCGGTCATCTTGCCGGCCTGCGCCATCGATCCGGTGTTGTCGAGCACGAGCGCGACGCGCAGCCGCGTCGAGCCCCATGTCGTGGTCGAACTGCCCGAAATCGTCGTCGAAGCGAAACTCGGCCCGGCGATGCTCATGAACGTGTTCGGCATTTGCACGGAGCCGTTGACGACGACGTTGGAGCCGTTCTGCGCCGAGTAAGTCGCCGTCACGTTGATGTTGCTGACGTCGCCGCGCGTGAACATCGCCTTGAAGTAGCTGTCGGCCTTGCTCTGGAGGTCGCTCGCGGAAAGGGACGCGGCGTTGCGCGACAGCATCAAGGCCGTGGCGTCGAGCGCGGTCTGCAACGAGGTCTTGACCGAATTGGCGCGGCTGTAGTCGACCGCGGCACCCACGCCGAGCACGAGCGGCACGGCCGCCATGCCGAAGATGATCGCGACGTTGCCGTCGCGGGCGCGCCCAAAGCGGGCGAGCAAACGGGCGATGGAGCGGAGGGACGACGAAAGAGCGGGACGCATGGCGTGGCATCGCAAGCTGTTGATCCGCTGCTTGCCTACATTTTCTCCTTAAAGGGAGCGTGCAGCCGATCGTCGAAAAATTGACCGTTCCGGTAAGGCTTTGGCGCCAATGCGGCCGGTAT
Source organism: Pseudolabrys taiwanensis (assembly GCF_003367395.1). Classification (NCBI taxonomy): domain Bacteria; kingdom Pseudomonadati; phylum Pseudomonadota; class Alphaproteobacteria; order Hyphomicrobiales; family Xanthobacteraceae; genus Pseudolabrys; species Pseudolabrys taiwanensis. The sequence goes on from NZ_CP031417.1 coordinate 824,559, forward strand.
CGTTAAGCCGTGGCGGCACTTAGATCGTTAACAACGGCTGCGGCCGATGCGGCGAATGCCCGTCATGCACGCAAGGATACGGTAACTGAGACCTTGCCCGCTCCGGCGACAGTGGTGGCCGGATGCCGTCGGCGGCCACCGGCCCGGCTACTTCGCGACACGCAGTTGCGTCAGGTTGGTGCCGATGGCCTGAAACACGCCGTTCAGCGCGGTGGCCGACGTGATCATCCAGAACTTGTCGGTCGAGCTTGCGCAATTGCGCATCACGGTCGAGGTCGGGTCGCCGCCCGTATTGACCTGCACCGAGTAGATGGTCACGCCCGACGACTTGATGTTGGCGCAGGTGCCGCTGCCGCTCTTGCTGGAATCGTACATCCGCTTGTCGATCTGCGTCTGGCTCGTCGAGTAGCGGTTTTCGGTGTTCATGCCATCCGACATCAGGATGATGATCTCCTGATATTTGTAGTTCGCGTCCTTGGACGGAGCGGTGAGGGGGCCGCCGCCGACCAGCGCCTGCCATGCCCAGACCAGGCCGATGCCCTGATTTGTATTGCCCACGGGCTGAAGGCCGTCGACCAGGCTGTTCAGCGACGTCCAATTGTAGCTCAGACCCATCATCTGCGCCGGACAACTGTCGAATTGCTCGGCCGGCCAGAGTTTCGACGGCGCCGTCACGGATGTGGAGGTCGGCACGTCCACCAATTGGTCGTAGTTCTGATCGCGGTCGGTGATGCAGCCGTTCCAGGTGTTGTGGTTGTCGGGAACCCAGGTGGTCGAGGTCGAGCATTTCTTCGTCGACTGACCGTTCTTGCCGGTTTTTGTCGTGGTGCAGGTCGTCGACGAGACGTCGCTGCCATTGTCGTCGTCCCAGTCCGACCAATCGATCCAGGTCGCCGCGTAATTGCTCCGACCGACATTGACGTCCTTGTTGAACGGCACGATCGCCACGTAGACGTCGCCGTTCTGCGTGGCGGCGGCCTTGAGCTGCGTCAGCAGGTTCTTGGTGGCCGACTTGAGTGCGGTCATCTTGCCGTCGGAGGCCATCGAGCCGGTCACGTCGAGCGCCAGCGCCACACGCAGCCGCGTCGATCCCCATTTCGCCGTGGATGATCCGCTCACCGTCATCGCGTTATAGCCCATGATGGTCATGATCTCGGTGGGCACCGTTGCCGAGCCGTTGACCGTGACGGCGGAGCCGCCACTGGTCGTGTAAGACGCCGATATCGCGACGTTCGCGACATCCGCGCGGGTGAACATCGCCTTGAAGTAGTTGCTCGCCTTGCTTTGAAGGTCGGCGCTGTTGAGCGTCGCCGCATCGCGCGACAGCATCAGGGCCGTGGCATCGAGCGCCGTCTGCAACGACGTCTTGACGGAATTGGCACGGCTGTAATCCACGGCGGCGCCGACGAAGCCGACAAGCGGCAGCGACGCGAGCGCGAAGATGGTCGCGATATTGCCCGACGTGTCGCTACCGAATGCCGCAAGCCAACGGCGGAGCGCGTGTAAGGTCTGCGGCATCGGATCCCCCAATCCTACGAGCCGCGGACTTGATACAATCAGAAGTTAAATATCCGGTATAATGGGATGAGGGGACTGGCGGCGCTCGCCGCGAAGACGGGCGCGGGATACATCAAAAAGTATAGTGATATCGGCTACTTAATCGCCAGCAATGCGTCTGTTCATCCGCTTGGAGGGCACAACTTTTCCGTGCCGGCGTCACATCGACAGGCGCAGGCTCGAAAGCGCGGTGCCGATCTGGTTGAAGGTGGCGACGATCTGGTTCGCCGACGTCAGCAGGAAGAACTTGTTCTTGTCGCTGGCGCAGTTCTGCAGCAGCGTCGACGTCGGATCGTTGCCGGTGTTGACCTGCACCGTATAGAGCACGATGCCCGCGGCTTTAATGTTGGCGCAGGTCTTCGCCTGGCGCGTGTCGATCGAGGACGCGTTCGTATACCAGCGGTCCTCGGTGTTCAGGCCGTCGGTCAGAAGAATAATCACATCGGTGTAGGTGTAATTCGGGTCGCGCGCCGGCACCGTGAACGGCGAGGCGGTGAGCGATTGCCAGCCCATCTGCAGACCGATCGCCTGGTTGGTGTTGCCGTTCGGCTGCATGTCGTCGATCTTGCTGGACAGCGCCGTCCAGTCGTTCGACAGGCCGAGCAGTGCGGCCGGGCACGATGAATATTGCTCCGCCGGATACAAGGTGCCGCCGGTAAGCGGCGCATCGTTGGTGGTGTCGTAATTCTGGTCGCGATCGGTCACGCAGCCGTTCCAGGTCGAATGATCCTTCGGCTTCCAGGTGCCGCTGTGCGACGTGCAAGAACTCTGGCTGGTATACTTGCTGATGCTGCAGGCGCCGTTGGCCGCGTCCCACAGATCCCAGCGCAGCCAGGACGCGGTGTAGTTCGCGGCGCCGACATTGACGTCTTTGCTGAACGGCACGACCGAGACGTAGACGTCCTCCGGCACATTGGCGGCCGTCTGCAGCTGCGTCAGCAGGTTCTTCGATGCGGTCTTCAGCGCGGTCATCTTGCCGCTGCTCGACATCGAGCCGGTGTTGTCGAGCACCAGCGCGACGCGCAGCCGCGCATTGCCCCAGGTCGACTGTGCCGTCGCCGCGATACCGGTCTGGTTCGGCAGGCCGATGAGGTTGAGGAACGTGGTGTTGACCGTCGCGGTGGCGTTGAGCGAGAGCTTCGAGCCGCCGGTGCCGTCATAGACGGGCGTGATCTGGACGTTGGTCGTGTTCGACCGGCTGAACAGGGCGTTGAAGTAGTTGGTGGCGTTTGCCTGCCGCTCGGCGTCGGACTGGCCGGCCGCCGCCTTGGCCATCATGAGCGCGGTCGCGTCGAGCGCGGACTGGAAGGCGGTCCGGGTCGCACTTATCTGGGTATAGTCGATGGCAATGCCGGCCGCGCCCATCAGCGGCAGGATGGAGAGGCCGAACAGGGGGGCGACTCCCGCGCGGCAGTCCTTGCGAAAACGTGCCCAGAGCGTGTTCCAGCGAGCCATGGCGGCGGGGTTCCTGTCGAAGCCGGGTTCCACTGTGGCCGGGGGCGCCTTGCGAACTGATGACCCCAAACGCTCCAATTGGCTCCAAATTCGCCGGCAATGGATCGGCTACCGGGTTGTTATTGCTTAACCAATGGCTATCTGACGGAAGAGGCCGGCACCGTCGCCAGCTCCGATTGCAGGTGGGGACGGGCGAATTGTCGGCTTGGAATGGTGGGGCGGGGGTCTTTATGATGCCGAGGCGCCCAGTCTCACCCAGGCGCGGACACACTCAGGCATGCGGCTTGCTTCGGCGACGATCATGAGGCCCACGACAGACAACGAGAACTCACGCCAGGCGGCGCCCCGCGCTTCTCAGCAGCGCGCGCCGCGGATGGCGGACGACGACCGCAAGAAGAAGGGCGAGCCGGGCGGACCCGGCACCGCGGTCATCACCAAGACCAAGCCGCAGACCAAGCGGCCCAACATGTACCGCGTGCTCATCCTCAACGATGACTACACGCCGATGGAATTCGTGGTGCACGTGATCGAGCGCTTCTTCAGCAAGGATCACGAAGCCGCCACAAGGATTATGTTGCATGTGCATCACCACGGCATCGGCGAGTGCGGCATCTACACGTATGAAGTCGCCGAGACCAAAGTGACGCAGGTCATGGACTTCGCCCGTAAACACCAACATCCTCTACAGTGCGTGATGGAGAAAAAATAAGCCAAGTACGACTTTGGGGGGCGTCCAATACAAACGATGGGAATCTGATGCCAACATTCTCGCGCAGCCTCGAGCAGTCGCTTCACAGGGCCCTCGCTTTGGCCAATGAGCGGCACCACGAATACGCCACGCTCGAGCATCTGCTGCTCGCGCTGATCGACGATCAAGACGCTTCCGCCGTCATGCGCGCCTGTAATGTCGATCTCGACAAACTGCGCCGCAGCCTCACGGCCTATCTCGAATCCGAACTCGAAAACCTCATCACCGACGGCGCGGAAGATTCCAAGCCAACCGCCGGCTTCCAGCGCGTGATCCAGCGCGCGGTGATTCACGTCCAGTCCTCGGGGCGGGAAGAGGTGACCGGCGCCAATGTGCTGGTCGCGATCTTCGCCGAACGCGAGAGCCACGCCGCGTACTTCCTGCAGGAGCAGGACATGACGCGCTACGACGCGGTCAACTACATCAGCCATGGCATCGCCAAGCGGCCGGGCATGACCGAGTCGCGCCCCGTGCGCGGCGCTGACGAGGAAGCCGAGAGCAAAGGCGGCGAGGAGCCCAAGAAGAAGGGCGACGCGCTCGAGGCTTATTGCGTCAATCTCAACAAGAAGGCCAAGGACGGCAAGATCGATCCGTTGATCGGCCGCGACAGCGAGATCAGCCGCACCATCCAGGTGCTCTGCCGCCGGTCGAAAAACAACCCGCTGTTCGTCGGTGATGCCGGCGTCGGCAAGACCGCGATCGCGGAAGGCCTTGCCCGCCGCATCGTTCATGGCGAGGTGCCGGACGTGCTCAAGGGCGCGACCGTGTTCGCGCTCGACATGGGCACGCTGCTCGCCGGCACGCGCTATCGCGGCGACTTCGAAGAGCGCCTGAAGCAGGTGATCAAGGAGATCGAGGCCTATCCGGGCGCGATCATGTTCATCGACGAGATCCACACCGTGATCGGCGCCGGCGCGACATCCGGCGGCGCGATGGACGCGTCGAACCTGCTTAAGCCGGCGCTGTCGGGCGGCTCGATCCGCTGCATCGGCTCGACCACCTACAAGGAGTACCGTCAGTACTTCGAGAAGGACCGCGCGCTGGTGCGTCGCTTCCAGAAGATCGACGTCAATGAGCCGTCGGTGCCGGATGCGATCGAGATCCTCAAGGGCCTCAAGCCCTATTTCGAGGAGTACCACAAGCTCAAGTATACCAACGACGCCATCAAGGCGGCGGTGGAGCTGTCCTCGCGCTACATCCACGACCGCAAGCTGCCGGACAAGGCGATCGACGTGATCGACGAGTCGGGCGCGGCGCAGATGTTGCTGCCGGAGAGCCGGCGTAAGAAGACGATCGGCGTCAAGGAGATCGAGACCACGATCTCGACGATGGCGCGCATTCCCCCCAAGACCGTGTCGAAGGACGATGCCGAGGTGCTCCAGCATCTCGAGCAGACGCTCAAGACCACGGTGTACGGCCAGGACAAGGCGATCGAGTCGCTCGCGGCGTCGATCAAGCTGGCCCGCGCCGGCCTGCGCGAACCGGAGAAGCCGATCGGCTGCTACCTGTTCTCGGGTCCGACCGGCGTCGGCAAGACCGAAGTCGCCAAGCAGCTTGCCAAGTCGCTCGGTGTCGAGCTCACGCGCTTCGACATGTCCGAGTACATGGAGCGGCACACGGTGTCGCGTCTGATCGGCGCGCCTCCGGGCTATGTCGGCTTCGACCAGGGCGGCCTGTTGACCGATGCCGTCGACCAGCATCCGCATTCTGTGCTGCTGCTCGACGAAATCGAAAAGGCGCATCCCGATCTGTACAACGTGCTGCTGCAGGTCATGGACCATGGCAAGCTGACCGACCACAACGGCAAGCAGGTCGACTTCCGCAACGTGATCCTGATCATGACCACGAATGCGGGCGCGTCCGACATGGCCAAGGCGGCGTACGGCTTCACGCGGTCGAAGCGGGAAGGCGAGGACCAGGAGGCGATCAACCGCCTGTTCACGCCGGAATTCCGCAACCGCCTCGACGCGACCATCACCTTCGGCCATCTGCCGCAGGAGGTCATCGCCCAGGTGGTCGAGAAGTTCGTGCTGCAGCTCGAGGCTCAGCTCGGCGACCGCAACGTCACGATCGAATTGTCGGAGGAGGCGTCGCGCTGGCTCATCGCCAACGGCTACGACGAGCTCATGGGTGCGCGGCCGATGGCGCGTGTCATCCAGGAGTACATCAAGAAGCCGCTGGCGGACGAGGTGCTGTTCGGCAACCTGAAGAATGGCGGGCATGTCCGCGTCATCGTCACGAAGGACGAGAACGGCCGCGACAAGATCGGCTTCGAATTCCTCGAGGGCCCGATCACGCCGAAGCCGGAGAAGCTGCCGGCCGACAAGCCGAAGGCCAAGCGCCGCTCACCGCGCCCGCCGAAGCCGAAGGGCGACGGCAAGAAGGGCTCGGTGCCGAAGGTGCCGCTCGCCAAAGTCTGACGAGCTCCGACGTACCGCATCATGAGACGACAAAGGCCGGGCCAAAAGCCCGGCCTTTTTGTTGATAGACGATCTGCCGTCACGCCGGACGCCCGCGTCGCGGCGATCCGGAATCCAGCGACGCCAAGAAATTCGATGATGCTGGATTGCGGGCTCACGCCTTCGGCGAGCCCGCAACGGCTTTGTGGGAAGCGCCGGGGTGGGCCAAAGCCTGGCCTTTGCTTTTTGCACCGCCTGCATGCCGGGTCAGCGCTTGGCGGCCGTTGCGACTCCGGCGGCGCTGTGAGAGGTAGACGGCGCGCATGGCCGAACCCTCCACCTTTTCGTCGGCACGGGCCGCCTTTCTCGGCGGCGTGCGATCGGCTTTGACATCGGTGTTCTTGCTGGTGCTCGGCGGCACCTATATCGGCATCGGCGCGCTCGCGCATGACTTCGGCTTCTCGGCGTGGTGGCTGGCGCTATCGACCGTGCTGGTGTGGGCGGCGCCGGCGCAGGTCATTCTGCTTTCGGCGCTGGGCGCAGGCTCGGCGCTGTTCGAGGCGGCAATCGCGGTGACGCTTAGCGCGATCCGGCTGTTTCCAATGGTCGTCGCGCTGCTGCCGCTGCTGCGCGACGAAAAGCGGCGGTTGTCGCATCTGCTGCTACCGACGCATTTCACATCGGTCAGCATGTGGGTCGAGTCGCTGCGGCTGTTGCCGGCGTTGCCGCGTGAGTGGCGGCTGGCCTTCTGCAACGGCCTCTCGGTCGGCTACCTGTCGACCGCCGTCGCGTTCGGCTTTGTCGGCTTCTATCTCGCCGCCGGTCTACCGACTCTGCTTGCCGGCGCGCTGTTGTTCCTGACCCCGATGTCGTTCCTGTTGTCGACCGCGCGCGGGGCGCGGGCGATGGTCGACCGAGGGGCCTTGCTGCTCGGCCTGGTCATCGGGCCAGTGCTGGCCTGGTATCATGTGGAACTCGACTTGATGTGGACCGGCATCGTCGGCGGTACGCTGGCCTATGCCGTGCATCGGATGCGCGAGGCAGCCTCGTGAGCGCGCTCGGTGATCTGTCGCCCTATCTGGTGCTGATCCTCGTCGGCTTTTTGCCGAACGAAGTCTGGCGTTTGCTCGGCCTCGTGCTGGCGCGCGGGCTGAACGAGGATTCCGAATGGGTGGTGTGGTCGCGCGCGGTGGCGACCGCCATTCTGGCCGGCGTCATTGCCAAGCTGGTGCTTTTCTCGGCCGGTGCGCTGGCCGCCATTCCGCTCGCGGTCCGGATCGGTGCGACCGGCGCCGGCTTTGTCGCTTTTCTCGCCATCAGGCGCTCCATCTTCACCGGCGTTCTCGTCGGCGAAGCGGTGCTGCTGCTCGGCGGTTTCTTTTTCGCGCGATGATCAGCGGAGATAATCGATGCCAATTATGGTGATGGATCGCGGTCTGCATATCGATGCCGGTGAGGTGCGAAAGGCGTTTCCGCAGGAGACGGTGCGCGATGCGCGGGACGCCGCCGAGGCGCTCGGCGTCTGCGCCGACTGCGAGGTGCTGGTGGCGATGGCGCACGACGTGACCGACGAACTGGTCGGCGCCATGCCACGGCTCAAATACATCTGCGCCATGTCCGCCGGCACCGACCGGCTCGACACCTTGAAGAACCTCAAAGCCGATGTGCGCATCACCTCGGGGCGGGGCATTCACGGGCCGCAAATGTCGGAACTGGCCTTTCTCGGCATGATCGCGCTGTCGCGCGAGTTTCCGCGCATGCAGCAGAACCAGCGGGCGCGCCGATGGGAGCGCTGGCCGCAGAAGCTGCTGTTCGGCAAGACGGTGCTGCTGGTCGGCATCGGCCCGATCGCGGAAGAACTCGCCTTGCGCTGCGAAGCCTTCGGCCTGCGCGTCCTCGGCGTCAGCGACGCCCGCAAGGAAGCGCCGCATTTCGCGGCCCTTTATCCGCGCAGCCGGCTCAAGGAGGCGGCGGCCCTGGCGGACTTCATGATCGTTCTGGTGCCCTTGTCCGATAAAACGCGGCACATGATCGACGCCGAGGTGCTCGCCGCGATGAAGCCGACCGGCATCATCGTCAATCTGGCGCGCGGGCCGGTGATCGACGAGCAGGCGCTGATCAAGGCGCTGCAGGAAAAGCGCATCGGCGGCGCCGCGCTCGACGTGTTCGAGACCGAGCCGCCGGTTGAGGATAATCCGCTCTGGGACATGCCGAACGTCATCATCACGCCGCGCATCGGCGGCATGAGCGACGTCTACGCGCAGCAGGTCCTGCCGCTGGTCGTGCACAATTTGCGCTGCTTCCTGGACGGCCGCCCAAGCGAGATGAAGAACATCCTGCGCGGCTAGGATGGGATGAGGCTGGCTTTTAATTTTCGAGGCACAGCATCTGCCCGTTCGTCCCCGCGTAAGCGGGGAGCGCTGCATTCCCGCTTACGCGCGAATGAACGGAGCGCGAGGCGGTTCAACCTGAGTTCATACCGCTCAGGCCGCGCTATTCGGGGCTTCGGACCGTCCAACTCGCGTGGTCGAAGGACGGGCTGCGCTCCAATTGCACGACGATGTCGTCGAGCTCCTCGGAGTTCGCCGCGCTGGCGATGAGCGTCGCGATCAGTTCGACGCTGCCCTCGTCGCGGCCTTCGACGGCGACGCCGCGCAGCGGGTAATGCGCGGCCTCGAGCTTGCTCTCGATCAGCTCGCGCGCGGCCTCGAGCCGGTCGAGGTCGGTGGTGGCGCGCACCTCGTAGACGGCCTCGGTGCCCTTCTCGCTGATCGGCGCGCGGTTGATGGCGTTGACCAGCGGCCGCAGCAGCGTGTTGCCGGCCAGCACGAAGACGGTGAGGGCGACCGCCTCGGCGGCGAGGTCGGAGCCGGCGCAGGCGCCGACCGCGGCCGAGCACCACAAAGTCGCGGCGGTGTTGAGGCCCCAGACGTTCTTGCCTTCCTTCATGATCACGCCGGCGCCGAGAAAGCCGACGCCGGACACGACATAGGCGATCACCCGCACCGCGCCGTCATTGCCGGACAGCCGCATGGCGATATCGACGAAGGCGGCGGCGCCGACGGCAACAAGAACATTGGTCCGCAGCCCGCCGCTGCGCTGGCGGTACTGGCGCTCGGCACCGATCAACGTGCCGAGCACGAAGGCGATGAAGAAGCTGGCGAGCGAGTCGAGGAAGTTGCTCGTTGCGAACGAGTTCACGAGGGCCATCGGCGCGCCTTTGTCGGTGGTCCGTCGCCCGGAGAGGGCAGGGAAGGTGTCTTAATCCGATGCGAGCGCGGCGGCGAGCTTCTTGGCCTGCTCGGCGAGCACCTCCGGCTTTTCCTTGAACTCGGCCGGCGGCTTCATCATTTCACCGGCCTTGCGCGGGATCACGTGAACGTGGAGGTGGAACACGACCTGGCCGCCGGCGCTCTCGTTGAACTGCTGCACGGTGATCCCGTCGGCGCCGAACGCGCCGATGGCTGCCTTGGCGATCTTCTGCGCCACCTTGTGGACGTGGGCGAGGTCGTCCGGCGGGCAGTCGAGGATGTTGCGGGCCGGCGCCTTCGGCAGCACGAGCGTGTGGCCGGGCGCGCGCGGCATGATGTCGAGGAAGGCCAGCGCCTTGTCGTCCTCGTAGACTTTGTGACAGGGCAGTTCGCCGCGCAGGATCTTGGCGAAGATGTTGTTTTGATCGTAGCTCGGCATTGTCGGTCCCCGGTCTTCTACATTTGGTCATTCCGGGGCGCGCCGAAGGCGCGAACCCGGAATCCAACGGCAGGCTTTGGCACTTTGGCTGGTTTCCGGATCCGGCGCTTCGCGCCGTCCCGAAATGACAAACCAACTCATTCCTGCTCGACCAAATCCTTACGGAACGGCGCGGCCGCCGCAAGCTCTTCGCCCGCCGCCTCCACATACGCGCGTTCGCGCTCGAGATAGTCGGCGATGGCGCGCCGCAGCCCCGGATGCGCGATGAAGTGCGCCGAGTAGGTCGTGTGCGGCATGTATCCGCGCGCCAGCTTGTGCTCGCCTTGCGCGCCGGCTTCGACGCGCTGGAGCTTGTTCTGGATCGCGTAGTCGATCGCCTGGTAGTAGCAAACCTCGAAATGCAGGAAGGGGTGGTGCTCGATCGCGCCCCAGTTGCGGCCGAACAAGGTGTCGTGGCCGATGAAGTTGATGGCGCCGGCGATGTAGCGGCCGTTGCGCTTGGCCATCACCAGCAGGACGCGGTCGGCCATGGTCTCGCCGATGAGCGAGAAGAACTCGCGCGTCAGGTACGGGCTGCCCCATTTGCGCGAGCCGGTGTCGATGTAGAACGCGAAGAAGGCGTCCCACACGCTCTCGGTCAGGTCCGAGCCGGTGAGCCAGTGCACGTCGATGCCCGGTGACAGCGCATCCTTGCGCTCGCGCTTGATGGTCTTGCGCTTGCGCGAGGCGAGCCGCGCCAGGAAGTCGTCGAAGGTGGCGTAGCCTTCGTTCTCCCAATGGAACTGCTGGTCGGTGCGCTGCAGGAAACCGCGCTCGCCGAGAGCCGTCCATTCCGTCTCGGTGAGGAAGGTGATGTTGGCCGAGGACAGGTCGTTGTCCTTGGTGATCTTGGCCAGGGCGTCGGCGAGGGCGCCGGACACGGCTTCGGCGAGCGGACCGGGGGCGGCGAGCAGCCGCGGCCCGGTCACCGGCGTGAAAGGCACGGCGACCTGGAGCTTGGGGTAGTAGCTGCCGCCGGCGCGCTCATAGGCGTCCGCCCAGCCATGGTCGAACACGTATTCGCCGCGCGAGTGGGCCTTCACGTAGCAGGGCGCGGCGCCGATCAGGCGGCCGTCCAGGGTCTCGGCGAGCAGGTGCCGGCTCTGCCATCCAGTGCGGCCGCCGACTGAATGTGATTGTTCAAGACTGGATAGAAACTCATAAGAAATGAAAGGGTTATCGACTTGTCCTCGTGTTGGATATTGCGGGGATAAGTTATCCTCAGGTGGGACTTTAAGTGTGGGTCCGGCCGCACAGGCGTTCCACGCGGCGGCGGGGACTTCTTTCAAGGATTGGATGAGGCGGATGCGGATGTCGGTCATTGGAAAGGGGCCGTGGCACCTTGTCATTTAAGGCCGAATTGGTCCGAAAGTGAGTGGCTCCGCGAAAAAGGAGCAAAGGACAGGCCAGCTATGCCGCTCGCGGCCGCCAGCCTTCGAAGATGGCCTGGTCGGCCCAGCGCGCGGCTCTACGGCGGTCGTCCTCGGTGCGGACGGTCCAGGTCAGCAGCGGCAGCCCGAAGATGGCGCGGGCGATCAGCGGCGCGGCCGCCGGCAGGTCCTTGACGTGATAGGCGAGGAAATGCGGCCGGGTGCGGGGCGCGTGCAGGAGATGCGCCAGCGAGCGGCGCTGCCCGGCGGAGAGACCTTTCCATTCGTCATGGGTGTAGTGCCGCTCGGCGACAATGCCGCGCGGCAGTCCCGGCGCGACATCGCGGATGGCCACGATCATCTGCGGGTCGAACGACATCACCGCGACCGGCCCGGCGTAGCCTTGCAGCAGCTCGGCGGCGCGGCGGGCGAGCCGCGTGTCGCCGTCGAAGTGGCTCTTGATCTCGACCACCAAGGTGACGCGGCCGGCGACGAGATCGCACAGCTCGCCCAAGGTGATCATGCGGTCCGCCGTCTGCTTGAACGGTAGCGCCTTGAGCGCGGCGGTGGTCATATCGGCGAGACGGCCGCCGCCCTCCGTGAGGCGGCCGAGCACGTCGTCATGATGCACGACGGCTTCGCCGTCGCCGCTCAACTGGACATCGCATTCGATGCCGTAGGTGCCGTCGATGGCGGCGCGAAAGGCCGACGGTGTGTTCTCGATGACGCCGTGCGCGGCGTCATGCAGCCCGCGATGGGCGATCGGCCGTGCGGTCAGCCAATCGAGCCCCGGCATGGTTCGGCTATGCGATCTCGAATAGGCCTTCGACCTCGACGGCCGCCTGCGCCGGCAGCGCCGCGACGCCGACGGTCGAGCGGGCGTGGCGGCCCTTGTCGCCGAACACCTCGACCATCAGGTCGGAGGCGCCGTTCATGACCTTCGGGCCGTCGCCATAACCCGGTGCGGAGTTGATGAAGCCGCCGAGGCGTACCACGCGAACGACCTTGTCGAGGTCGCCGACAGCCGCTTTCACCTGAGCGATGAGATTGATGGCGCAGGCGCGTGCGGCCTTCTGTCCGTCCTCGAGCGAGACGCCGCCGCCGAGCTGACCGGTCACCACAAGCTTCCCGTCGGGGCCGAAGCAGAGTTGACCGGACACGACGAGCTGATTGCCGGTGCGGACGAACGGCACGTAATTGGCCACTGGCGCGGCCGGGGTCGGCAAGGTGATGCCGAGACTTGCGAGCTTCTGTTCAACCGTGCCGGCCATGTCCTGTCTCCTCAACGACTGCGCGGGCATCCTTGGCCGAAGGCGGTAATGGACGCAAGCGCCGCGCGCGGCGGCGTTGCGGCGCAGTGGGGCGGCCTCTATCTTGCCCGGATGTTCCCGTCTTGCTGGGGCGAGAGGCGGGATTCGCCGCCCTGGAGAGCCGCCGATGACCTTTCTCGCGAACGTGCAACGCCTGAGCCTGCCGGCCGTCGTCGCCCTGGCTGTGCTGGGACCCGCCGCGGCGGCGCCGCCGACGGACGGGGTGGTGCTGACGCCGCATCGGGCTGTCTACGATCTCAAGCTCACCAAGACGCGCGGCAACCGCGGCATCGAGACCGTGCGCGGCCGCATCCTGTACGATTTCTCCGGCAATGCCTGCGACGGCTACGAGCTGAAGTTCCGCCAGGTGTCCGAGCTAGACTCGGGCGAGGGCAAGGCGGCGGTCAACGATTTGCGCTCGACCACCTGGGAAGACGGTGAGGCCACGAAGTTCCGCTTCAACTCCGAGAACCTGCTCAACGATACGCCGACCGACTCGGTGAACGGCCGCGCCGAACGCGACGCGAAGGCGGTTGCGGTGGCGCTGAGCAAGCCACAGGAGAAGAAGCTGACCATGCCGGCGGGCGCCGTTTTCCCGACCGAGCATATGCGGCGGATCATCGCTGCCGCGCGCGCCGGTAAAACCATTCTCGAATTCCCGGTCTATGACGGCTCGGAAACCGGCGAGAAGCTCTACAACACGCTCACCGTCATCGGCCGCCCGATCAAGCCCGGCGAAAAGCCGGTGAACGATGCCGCGGCCAAGGTGCCGGAGCTCGCCAAGCTCACGCGCTGGCCGGTCACCATCAGCTATTTCGTGCAGGAGTCGCAGAAGCAGGAGCAGACCGGCGAGCAGACGCCGGTCTATGCGATCAGTTTTGAACTCTATGAAAATGGTATTTCGCGTGCGCTGGTGCTCGACTACAGCGATTTCACCATTGCCGGCGAGATGACCTCGCTGGACGTGAAGCAGGCGAAACCCTGCCGATGAGCCCGTGGTATCGGAATGAGCGCCGAGCGGTGTGAGCGATCATATTTGTGTTGTCGGGCCGCCCGGTTTGCTGTCTTGATGCCGTAATAGAAGTGTTTCTTAGGTCTAACGGGCGTGGTCCCTCCACAGAGCCCGAACCCTGGGTGCCCAAGGCCGGCCGCATTTTTCCTTGCGAGCGGTGATCGTCTCATCGCTCGGAAGGAGCACAATGCGCCGTATCGTTGTTACCGGCTCCGGTATCGTCTCCCCGCTTGGTTGTGGCACGGATCTCGTTTGGCAACGGCTTTTGGCCGGCCGGTCGGGCGTTCGCCGGATGTCCGATAATCTTGTCGGGGACGTCGCGGCGAAGATCGCCGGTGTCGTGTCCGACACGTCCGAGGACGCCGAAGGCGGCTTCGATCCGCAGCGCATCGTCAGCGCCAAAGACCAGAAGCGCATGGATCGCTTCATCCAGTTCGCGCTCGCGGCCGCGGACGAGGCCATCGCCCAGTCCGCGTGGAAGCCCGACTGCGATGCGGAGCGCGAACGCACCGCGACCATCATCGGCTCCGGCATCGGCGGCTTCGCGACGATGAAGCAGGCCGTGCACACCACCGATCAACATGGCTCGCGCCGGCTGTCGCCGTTCACCGTGCCGTCGTTCCTGGTCAATCTCGCGGCCGGGCAGGTGTCGATCCGTTACGGTTTTCGCGGTCCCATCGGCGCGCCCGTCACGGCTTGCGCCGCGAGCCTGCAGGCGATCGGCGACGGCGCGCGCATGATCCGCAGCGGCGAGATCGACGTCGCGATCTGCGGCGGCGCCGAAAGTTGTATCGAGCGCGTCAGCCTTGGCAGCTTCGCGGCCGCGCGCGCGCTGTCGACGCGCTTCAATGACACGCCGGAACGCGCGTCGCGCCCCTTCGACGCCGATCGCGACGGCTTCGTCATGAGCGAGGGCGCAGCCGCGGTGGTCGTCGAAGAACTCGATCATGCGCTCGCGCGCGGCGCCGTGCCGCTCGCCGAGTTGGTCGGCTATGGCACCACGTCCGACGCCTATCACATGGTCGCGGCGCCGCAGGATGGCGCCGGCCTCCAGCGCTGCATGCGGCTCGCCATCAACGCCGCCGGGATCGATGCCCGCGATGTGGGTTACATCAACGCGCACGCGACATCGACGCCGTTCGGCGACGCCGCCGAGTTGTCGGCGATCCGCAGCGTGTTCAATGGCGCGGGCGTTGCTGTCTCCTCGACGAAGTCATCTACGGGCCATCTGCTCGGCGCGGCTGGTGCGGCCGGTGTCATCTTCACGGTCCGCGCACTGTGTTCGGGCATTCTGCCGCCGACGCTCAATCTGGAAACGGCCGACGATGCGTTCAGTGATCTCAATCTGATTGGACGTGAGCCGCGCGCGCGTGCCGTCGATTACGCGATGGTCAATGGCTTCGGCTTCGGCGGCGTGAACGCGTCCGTGCTGCTGAAGCGCTGGGTCAACTGATTGAGCTGCGCATTGCATCGGCCGCAGCAGATGTGAGCCTCATCCTGAGCCGCAGCGCGCAGCGCGGCGGCTCGGCTACGCACTCGGCGTCATGTCCGGGCTCGGCCCGGGCATCCATGATGAGTCTCCACGCACGACAGCCATACGTTCGGTTCTGCCAGGATGCACGGCGTCATGGATTGCCGGGGCATAAGGGCGTTCACGCCCGTCTTCGACGGGCTATGCCCGGCAATGACAACAAAATCTACTCTTCCTCGATCGCCAAGCCCTTCACCACCGCGGCCTTGCCGAACTTCTCGCGCAGTCGGTCGATCGCGTGTTCGGCCTGCGCTTCGCGGCGGTTGAGCAGGTCGGAAAGCTCCTCGCCGCTGACTTCTTCCAGATGGCTGACGCCGATGCCGATCAGCCGGTAGCGCGTGCCGCCCACCTCGTTCTTCAGCAGATCGCGCCCGGCGGCGAAGATGGTGGCGGCAAGCTGCGTCGGCCCATTCAGAGAACGCGCCCGCGTGCGGATCTTGAAGTCCGCGCTCTTGAGCTTGAGCGTCACGGTCGAACCGGCCAACGCCTGCTTCTTCAGGCGGCCGGACACCTTCTCGGTCAATTCCCACAAGGTCTGTTCGAGCGGACGGAATTCGCCGATGTCGCGGTCGAACGTCGTCTCCGCCGAAACGCTCTTGGTCTCGCGCTCGGGATCGACACGGCGCGTGTCGATGCCGCGCGCGAGGCGCCACAGCCGCATGCCTTCCTCGCCGTAACGGCGCATCAGGTCGCGCTCCTCGGCGCGTTGCAGGTCGGCGATGGTGCGGAAGCCGTCTTGCGCCAGCTTGGCCGCGCTCACCGCGCCGACGCCGTAGATGAAGCCGACCGGCCGGGGCGCGAGGAAGGCGGGCGCTTCTTCGGGTGCGATGACGGCAAAGCCACGCGGCTTGTCGAGATCGGACGCGATCTTGGCCAGGAACTTGTTGGCCGACAGGCCGACCGACACCGTGATGCCGATCTCGCGCTCGACCTCCATGGCAAAACGCGCCAGCACCTTCGCCGCGCTCATGCCGTGCAGACGTTCGGTGCCGGTGAGATCGAGGAACGCTTCGTCGATCGACAACGGCTCGACCAAGGGCGTCAGCGCCAGCATGCGCCGGCGCACCTCGCGGCCGACGTCGACGTATTTCGCCATGTTCGGTTTGACGACGACCGCATGCGGGCAGCGGCTCATGGCCTCGAACATCGGCATCGCCGAGCGCACGCCATAGGTCCGCGCAATGTAACAGGCGGTCGACACCACGCCGCGCTTGCCGCCGCCGATGATCAGCGGCTTGTCGGCGAGGGAAGGGTCGTCGCGCTTCTCGATGGTGGCGTAGAAGGCGTCGCAGTCGATATGGGCGATCGTCAGCTTGTCCGCCGCCGCGTGCCGCATCAGCCGCGGCGAGCCGCAGGCGCGGCAGCGCGTGGCCGTCGGCGGCGCATCGGCCAGGCAATCGCGGCAGAAGCTCACGGCACGTCGCGCTCCCAATGGCTGCCGCCGAGCACGACCAGCGCTTTGACCGGATCTTCGGGCCGGAAGCCCGCCTCGGCGGCAAAACCGGTCAGCAAAGCCTCGTCGGAGACCAGATATTCGAGCAGACCGCGCAGGAAGCCCGGTTCGGCGCTGGCCGCGCGAATCTCGGCCGGGCCGACGCCGGTGGTCGCGAGGAACCGGCCGAGCCGTTCGGGATCGCCCGCGATATAGGTAAACGCCTGAATCGCCAAAGCTTCTGCGGCCTCGTGGGCTGCTCTAGGGGCCTGTTTCTTCAATTGGATTTGCCTTTTCTCAACACATCGGCATTACGGTTCTAGCCGATCATGCCCGAGGACGCGCGGGCTGGCGACGGCAGGTGGGGCCGGCCTCGTGGAAGCGTTGGGGACAAACGGGCGATGGCGAAAACCGTCCTGATCGTCGAGGACAACGAGCTCAATATGAAGCTCTTCCACGATCTTTTGGAAGCGCACGGCTATCGGACCATCGGTACCCGCAACGGTATCGAGGCGCTCGATCTGGCGCGCCAGCACCGGCCCGATCTGATCCTCATGGACATCCAGTTGCCGGAAGTCTCCGGCCTCGAAGTCACGAAGTGGCTCAAGGACGACGCCGAACTGAAGGCGATCCCGGTGGTGGCCGTCACCGCCTTCGCCATGAAGGGCGACGAAGAGCGCATCCGCGAAGGCGGTTGCGAGGCCTATCTGTCGAAGCCGATCTCGGTCGGCAAGTTCATCGAGACGGTGCGGCACTTCCTCGGGCCGGCGTGATGAAAAGTGTGGTGCTGCAATGAGTGCGCGTATCCTCGTCGTCGATGACATTCCGGCGAATGTGAAGCTGCTCGAGGCGCGGCTGTCCGCCGAGTATTTCGATGTGGCGACCGCCTATAACGGCACCGAAGCGCTGGCCATGTGCGAGCGCGCCGAATGCGACATCGTGCTGCTCGACGTCATGATGCCCGACATGGACGGTTTCGAGGTGTGCCGCCGGCTCAAGTCCAACCCGGCCACCCATCACATCCCGGTCGTGATCGTCACGGCGCTCGACCAGCCGTCCGATCGCGTGCGCGGCCTCGAAGCCGGCGCCGATGATTTTCTCACCAAGCCGGTCAGCGACGTCGCGCTGATCTCGCGCGTGCGCTCGCTGTCGCGCCTGAAGATGGTGACGGACGAGTTGCGCATGCGCGCGCTCACCACGCGTGAAATCGGCATTCAGAGCGCCGAGCGCGACGCGATCAACGAGACCGGCCGCAACGGCCGTATCCTGATCGTGGACGACCGCAAGAGCTCCTACGAGCGCATCGCCCAGACGCTCGCGGCCGAGCATACGATCGACATCGAGACCAATCCGTCCGACGCCATGTTCCATGCCGCGGAGGGCGATTACGACCTGATGATCGTGTCGCTGGGGCTTCAGGATTTCGACGGCCTGCGCCTGTGCAGCCAGGTGCGCTCGCTCGAGCGCACGCGCGGGCTGCCGATCCTCGCCATTGCCGAGCCGGACAACAATCAGCGCCTGGTGCGCGGCCTCGAGATCGGCGTCAACGACTATCTCATCCGCCCGGTCGACAAGAACGAGCTGCTCGCGCGCGTGCGCACGCAGATCAAGAAGAAGCGTTACACCGAGCGCCTGCGCGACAACGTGCAGGCCTCGATCGAGATGGCGATCACCGACGGACTGACGGGCCTGCATAACCGCCGCTACATGGAAACGCATCTCGGCGCCCTGGCCGAGCAGGCGGCCTCGCGCGCCAAGCCCTTGTCGGTGCTCGTTCTCGACATCGACTTCTTCAAGTCGGTCAACGATACGCACGGCCACGACGCGGGCGACGACGTGTTGCGCGAGTTCGCACTGCGCGTGCGCAAGTCGATCCGCAACATCGATCTTGCCTGCCGCTACGGCGGCGAGGAGTTCGTGGTGGTGATGCCGGAGACCGACATGGCCGTCGCCGCCATGGTGGCCGAGCGGCTGCGGCGCAAAGTGGCGAGCGAGCCGTTCTCGATCCAAGGCGGCGCCGGGCAGCTCACGGTCACGCTGTCGATCGGCATCGCCGCCTTCGGCGGTCCCGGCGACGATGTCGCGGCCATGCTGAAGCGGGCCGACCAGGCGCTCTATCGCGCCAAGCGCGACGGCCGCAACCGGGTGGTGGCGGACGCCGCCTGAGGCGACAGATTCGCGCAATGTTCCCGCGCCGATTCGCGGCGCCACGAAATAGCCCAGTTTCGTCAGAGGCTTAAAAAGGGTTTGGCCGGGCGGGGCGCTTGGTCTAACCTTGTCCCCGACGGCGCGGGCCCTGCCGCTTGGCGGGTGCCGTGCCCTGTGAATGCCCTACGGAGTGCTCCGGTCCGCCGCATCTCCGGGGTCCGTGGGGTTCGGCCGGCTGGCTGCGGTGCGAGTGGCCTCCTCGTGTCACCGCGGCCGGCCGGCCACCTTATTGTTCAGAGACAATCTTCCACGCTGCCATTGCGGGACTTGCCCCGCCACACCGTCATTGCCGGGCCTGACCCGCGCCGGGGCACCGGCCGCGCGCGTCACACAGTCCTAAACAGTCCTAAAAGCAAAAAGGGCGCCGCGAGGGCGCCCTTGTGCAGCCGCAGCGTTGAAAGCCGCGCTTACTTGATCTTGGATTCCGAGTACTCGACGTGCTTCTTCGCGACCGGGTCGTACTTCTTCTTCTTCAGCTTGTCGGTCTGCGTGCGCGAGTTCTTGGTGGTCACGTAGTAGTGGCCGGTGCCGGCGCTCGACACGAGCTTGATCTTGAGATTGATGGCTTTGGCCATGGGATATTAGTCCTTAAAGCGTCTCGAAGCGATGTCAGGGGTGCTTTGGGCGCGGAAACTAGCGTCTGACACCCAAATGTCAAGGAAAGCGCCGTCGTTCCGGAACCGCCCGAACGCCGAACCCGGAACGGCGCGGGGGCTACAGCAGTTCCCGCTGAAAAATCTGGTTTTCCATGAAGTAGAACGGCACCGGCAGGCCGTGCGCCATGCCGGCCTCGACGCGGGCCAGAAGTTCCTCGAGGACGATGCCGGTGATGGTCGGCATATCGAGCGTCGCGGCCTCGGCGATCGGGATCCACACCAGTTCCACCAGCTCCGAATCGGGGCCGACCACGCCCTCGATGGTATGGGCGATGGCCGTCGCATCGGCCGTGAAGAAGCGCGTGTCGAAGCGCTTGGGCCGCTTCGGCGGCGTGATGGCGCGCGCGACGAAGTGCAACTGGCCGAGATCGGGATGCACCTGCGCCTTCTCGAACTCGGTCCACAATTCGCCCGGCGTCTTCGGCGGCACGTCGCCCTGAACGCCCAGCAGAAGACCCGTCTCTTCCGCGACCTCACGCACGGCGGTGAGCGCGAGCGCGCGCGGCAGATCCGCACTCGGCGTCGCGACGCGCTCCAGCAGCTTCTTCTCGGTGTCGGGATGCAGATCGCTGACCGAACTCATTGCCGCGTCGTGCGGCTCGAGGCGGCCGCCGGGAAACACGAATTTGCCAGGCATGAATTTGTGGCCGTGATGACGGCGGCCGAGCAGCACTGTCGGCACCGGGCCGGCGCGATCGATCAGCATCAAGGTCGCGGCGTCTTTCGGCTCGCTGTCGGGGAAGGATTGGTCGCGCTCGACCTTGGTCATGCGCTCCGACCAGACCTTGGCCAAATCACCGGTCTTGTCTTTCGTCATCGTGCCTTCCGCTTCCCTTTGTTCTTGCGGTCTCTGTGGCGAACTTTGGGGCGGTGCTTGCCCGATGGGCGGGGCTCTTGTCCAGAGCGGGGGCGGCGTGGTCCGCGCGCGGGTCGGCCGGCGCGGCCTTCCGAGAGCAGTTCGAAGCGCAGCGCGCCGGCAACCGGCGCGGCTTCGACGAGCTTCACGGTGACACTGTCGCCAAGCCGATAGGTTTCGCCGGAATGGCGCCCGACCATGGCGTGCGCCTTTTCATCGTGAGCGAAATATTCGTCGCCGATGGTGCGCGCCGGTATGAAGCCATCGGCGCCGGTTTCCGCCAGCTTCACGAACAGGCCGGAACGGGTGACGCCGGAGATGCGGCCGTCGAAGGTTGCTCCGACGCGATCGGCGAGATGATGCGCGATCAGCCGGTCTTTGGTCTCGCGCTCGGCCAGCATCGCGCGCCGTTCGGTGGCAGAGATTTCGGCGGCGATCTCGGCGAGGTCTTTGACTTCCGTGTTCTCGGCCAATCCGTCATTGCCGAGCTTGAGCGCGCGGATCAGCCCGCGATGCACGATCAGATCGGAATAGCGGCGGATCGGCGAGGTGAAATGCGCGTAGCGGCGCAGGTTGAGCCCGAAGTGGCCGTAGTTCTCGGCGGCGTATTCGGCCTGCGCCTGCGTGCGCAGGATCATCTCGTTGACCAAGGGCTCCGCGTCGCGGCCCTTCATCAGACGCAGCACGCGGTTGAAGGCTTCGGGCCGCAGCGCCCCGGTCTTGGCGAAGTTGATGTCGAGCGTCGCCAGGAATTCGCGCAGCGCGTTCACCTTCTCCAGGCCCGGTTCGTCATGCACGCGATAGATCAGCGGCACACGCGCGCGCTCCAGCGTTTCCGCCGCGGCGACGTTGGACAGGATCATGAATTCTTCGATCAGCCGATGCGCTTCCAGACGCTCCGGCACGATCACGCGGTCGACCGTGCCGTCGGCCTTCAGCAATATCTTGCGCTCCGGCAGGTCGAGATCGAGCGGCGAGCGTTCGTTGCGCGCGCGCACCAGCGCTTCGTAGGCGGCATAAAGCGGCTTGAGGATCGGCTCGACCAGCGGCTCGCTTTCTTCATCGCCGCGGCCGGAGACGGCAAGCTGCGCCTGATCGTAGGAGAGCTTCGCGGCCGACCGCATCATGATGCGATGGAAGGTGTGCGACCGCTTGCGGCCGTCGGGTCCGATCAGCATCCGCACCGCGAGCGCGGCGCGGTCTTCGTTCGCCCGCAACGAGCACAGATCGTTGGAGATGCGCTCGGGCAGCATCGGCACGACGCGGTCGGGGAAATAGACCGAGTTGCCGCGCACCAGCGCTTCGCGGTCGAGGGCGGAGCCGGGGCGCACATAATGCGCGACGTCGGCGATGGCGACATTGATGATGAAGCCGCCGTTGCCGTCGTGTTCCGCATGCACGGCGTCGTCGTGATCCTTGGCGTCGGCCGGATCGATGGTGATGAACGGCACATGGCGCCAATCCTCGCGGCCCGACAGCGACGCGGGCTTGGCGGCTTGCGCCTCGGCCATCGTCTCGTTGCGGAACACATGCGGGATCGAATGCGCGTGGATGGCGATGAGGCTGACGGCCTTCTCGGAAGCCAGCGAGCCGAGCTTTTCGACGACGCGGCCCGTCGGCAGGCCGAAGCGGGCGACGCGTTGCGTCTCGACCGCGACCAGGTCGCCGTCTTCGGCATCGCCGGTGGCGCCCATCGGGATGGCGACTTCCTTACCGAGCATCTTCTTGTCGACCGGCTCGAGCCGGCCGGTACCGTTCGGGCCCTTACGGAAGATGCCGAGCACGCGCGACTTCGGCCGGTCGAGCACTTTGATGATGCGGCCGCGGTAGCGGATGCCGTCTTCTTCCCCGGTCTCTTCGACGCGGAGGATGACGCGGTCGCCGAGGCCGGCGGCTTCGCCGGGGCGCGCCTTGCGCGGCACGTGGATGCGGACCTTGGGCGCGGGGCCGCTCTTTTCTTCGTCCCATTCGTCGGGCGTGGCGATGAGATCGCCGTCGCGGTCACGCGCGGTGACGTCGGCGAGGATGGTCGAGGGCAGAGCGCCGGGGTGGTGCAGCTTCTTGTGTCGCTTCTCGATCGCGCCTTCGTCGGCGAGCTCGCGCAGCATCGTCTTGAGCTCGGCGCGCAGATTGTTTTTGAGATTGAAGGCGCGGGCGATTTCGCGGGTGCCGACCTTGCCGCGCTGGCTGCCGATGAAGGCGAGGAGGTCGGACTTGGAGGGGAGGGAGGAAGCTTTGTTTTTCGATGTGTTCAATCGGGATATCCTGCGCCGGTGAGGCGCTTAACGAGATTAATGTAATGAGGGATGGGTAGGTTCGCCAGCCAATGATTGCCGCTCGTCCCGGCGAAAGCGGGGGATTCCGCGTCCTAACCTGCCTCGTCCTGGGGGGCGCCGGGATTTGACTGCGTCGCGGCAAAGCGGAGTGCGACGTCCTTATCGGAGCACGCCTTCAGAAGCGTTGCCCAGTCGTCCGGCGGATTTCCTTGGGCCAACATGTCACGGAAGACCGCGTAGGCGTCCGTCCGTGAGCCATAGGTCCGCTTACTGTTTTCATCGTTCACCCAGGCATAGACGATGATCTTTGACCGGGAGTCGAACCGAAAGAACAGACGAAACCGGCCATTGCCGAACTTCTCGCGAAACCAATGCTTGTAAGCATCGCCTAACGTGATGCCCTGTCGATACCGCGCCAGGCCGGGGTCTTGCGGGATCTGTTTGAAGGCGATCTTCCAGATTGCGGCGAGCAACTTGGCGTTCGCCTTCGATCTGTAATTATGCGGGTCGGTCTTTTTGTCTCGCTCGACAGCGAGAGCAAGTCTCTCGACCTGATCGAGAAAAAGAGGGTGGGCGTAGAGCGTCCACCCATTAATGATCAGGCCTTCATTCAAAGGGCCACATCGCCGTCGATTTCGGTATCGGGATCAACGTCCATATCGTCCACGAGCGCTTTCACCCGGTCCGCCAAGGCAGGCGAGAGACTTTTCAGGTTGCCGGGATCGCGCGCAATATCGTTGGCGAGAAAGGTCAAGAAAGCCCCGATAGCGGGGTCATCTTCTTCAGGCTCAGCCCGGCGCACCGACACGCCAGTGCGGCCGACCCGAAAGGCAATTTTGTCGCCCGCTCCGAGGCCGAGCGCCTTGCGCACCGCGCGGGGGACCGTTGTTTGTCCCTTGTCGGTGATCGTGCTGACTTCCTCGAAGTCCTCGACTGGCGCTGTGGTGGGCATGGCGTTCTCCTCGCGCTCGCAGTCAAATGTAAGGAATATTCCTTACATGTCAACCGGTGGGATGGTGACACCTATGGCACCACCGTCCCCGAGAAGCTTGCATTCGGCGGGCACCCCAGGTGACGGCGCTGAGCTTGCAGCAAGGGCCGCTAATCCGCTGCCTTGGCCTTCTTCGCCTTGGCCGCGGCCTTCTTTGGCGCGGCAGCCTTGGCCGGAGCCTTGGCGGTCGTGGTGCGGGCGACCGGCCGGCGCGCGGTTGACGCCGCCGCGTCGGGCTTGGCTTCGCCGTCGGCCACTTTCTTGGCCTTGGCCTTGGCGGGCGCTTTCGCCTTTGCCGTCTTCTTTGCCTTGCCTTTGCCGCCGCCGGCCGCGGCGCGCGCGTCGATCAGGGACACCGCCTGTTCGAGCGTGATGTTCTCCGGCGTGACGTCGCCGGTCAGCGTCGCGTTGACGCCGTCATGGCTGACATAGGGGCCATAGCGCCCCTTCTTGAGCACGATCGGTCCGCCCTTGTCGGGATGCTGACCGAGCTCCTTGCCCGGGTCGGCGCCGAAGCGGCGGCCCTTGCCGGGCTTGAGCTTCTTCTCGGCGATCAGCGTGACAGCACGGTTGAGGCCGATGCTCATCACCTCGTCGCCGTCTTCCAGATTGGCGTAGGTCTTGCCGTGCTTCACGTATGGCCCGAAGCGGCCAATGCCGGCGATGATCATCTCGCCGTCTTCCGGATGGGGACCGACGTCGCGCGGCAGGGCCAACAGACCCAGCGCCTTTTCCAGGTCGATGTCGTCCGGCGACACGCCCTTCGGAATGCCGGCGCGCTTGGGCTTCGGCGCATCCTTTTCCTTGGCGGCCTCGCCGAGCTGCAGGTAAGGCCCGAAGCGGCCGCCGCGCAGCGTGACTTCGAGACCCGTCTCGGGATCTTCGCCCAGCACCTTGGTGCCGGAGACGCCGCCTTGCGCACCCTGCGACATCTGCCGGGTGTAGTTGCACTCGGGATAGTTCGAGCAGCCGATGAAGGCGCCGAAGCGGCCGAGCTTGAGCGACAGCTTGCCGTTGGCGCAGTTCGGGCAGGTGCGCGGGTCGAGGCCATCCTCGCGCGGCGGGAAGATGTGCGGCGCCAGAAGGTCGTTGAGCGCATCGAGCACGTGCGTGACGCGCAATTCCTTGATGTCGTTCACCGCGCCGATGAAGTCGACCCAGAAGTCCTGCAGCACCTTCTTCCAGTCGATCTCGTTGTTCGAGATGCGGTCGAGCTGCTCTTCCAGATTGGCGGTGAAGTCGTATTCGACGTAACGCTGGAAGAAGCTTTCCAGGAAGCCGACGACGACGCGGCCTTTGTCTTCCGGCATCAGGCGCTTCTTGTCGATGCGCACATAACCGCGGTCCTGCAGCACCTGCAGGATGGCGGCGTAGGTCGACGGCCGGCCGATGCCGAGTTCTTCCATGCGCTTGACCAGCGCGGCCTCCGAATAGCGCGGCGGCGGCTCGGTGAAGTGCTGGCTCGAATTGATCGCCTGCTTGGCGAGCAGTTCGTTCTGGCTCATGGCGGGCAGGCGGCGCGACTCGTCGTCGTCGCTCGGCTCGTCCATGCCTTCCTGGTAGAGCGTGAGGAAGCCGTCGAACTTGACGACCTGGCCCGTGGCGCGCAGCTCGAGCACGCGGGCGCCGACCTTCGCCTCGATGTCGACGGTGGTGCGCTCGAGTTCGGCCGACTGCATCTGGCTGGCGACCGCGCGATTCCAGATCAGCTCGTAGAGGCGGGCCTGGTCGCGGTCGACATATTTGGCGACCTCGGCGGGCAGGCGATTGGGATCGGTCGGGCGCACGGCTTCGTGCGCTTCCTGCGCGTTCTTCGACTTGTTCTGGTACTGGCGCGGCGCGTCGGGGACGTAGTCCTTGCCGTACTGCTTGCCGATCATGCCGCGGACGGCGCTGATCGCCTCCGGCGCCATGTCGATGCCGTCCGTACGCATATAAGTAATGAGACCGACGGTCTCGCCGCCGATGTCGATGCCCTCATAGAGACGCTGGGCGAGACGCATCGTGTGCGCCGGCGAGAAGCCGAGCTTGCGCGAGGCTTCCTGCTGCATGGTCGAGGTGGTGAAGGGCGGCGGCGGATTGCGCCGCGCCGGCTTGGCCTCGACCGAGGCGACCTTGAACTGCGCGCTTTCGAGATCGCGGGTGAAGGCTTCCGCCTCCGCGCCCGAACCGATGTCGAGGCGCGTGATCTTCTTGCCGTCGGCGCCGACGAGGCGCGCTTCGAACACTTCGTTGCGCGGCGTCGCGAGCTTGGCGACGATCGACCAGTATTCGCGGGCGACGAACTTCTCGATCTCGAGCTCGCGGTCGCAGACGAGGCGTAAGGCCACCGACTGCACGCGGCCGGCGGAGCGGGCGCCGGGCAGCTTGCGCCACAGCACCGGGGAGAGGGTGAAGCCGACGAGATAATCGAGGGCGCGGCGGGCGAGATAGGCGTCGACCAGCGCGGTGTCGATCTTGCGCGGGTTCTTCATCGCCTCGAGGATCGACTGCTTGGTGATCGCGTTGAAGACGACGCGCTCGACCGGCTGGCTCTTGAGCGCCTTCTTTTCCTTCAGCACCTCGAGCACGTGCCAGGAGATGGCCTCGCCTTCGCGATCAGGGTCGGTTGCGAGGATGAGCTTGTCGGCGCCCTTGAGCGCGCGGGCGATGTCGTTGATGCGCTGGTTGGACTTGGCGTCGACTTCCCAGAGCATGCGGAAATCGTGCTCGGGATCGACCGACCCATCCTTGGCCGGCAGGTCGCGGACGTGGCCGAACGACGCCAGAACCTCGTAGCCGGGTCCCAGGTACTTATTGATCGTCTTCGCCTTGGCCGGCGACTCGACAACGACAATATTCATGAAAATCCAACAGTTTAGCTCGGCGCTTCATGACCGAAGGGCCGGAATCGAGCTTCGTGTGTCGCCGGGAACATGGGGAAGGCGACCCCGGGTGTCAAATCAGGGCCCCTGCCGCGCGCACCTCAGACCAGCCAAATCGGGCGGGAAAGGGGCCGGTCGCATATCCGAATACAACCTATGGATGTATTTTTTAATTAAGTTGATTTTTAGGATTACTAGCCCGATGCAACCGTGTAATTTGGTGCCGGGACGGGCACGGCGGTGGTCGGGAACGGCACGAAAATGGCTGAAAGATCAAAACCGGAAGACTTGGAAGGACGGTCGGCGGTAGCCAGCTATGTCGCCTCCCTGTCTGCGGATCTAGCGAGCCTCGCGCGCCGCAATGGGCTCGATACCGTTGGCTACCTCCTGGAAATGGTCCGGCTCGAGGCCGAGAGCGTGTCCCGGCCGAACGGCCGTCCGTGATCAGTTAACCTTCACCCCGAGTTTTTCCAGCAGCAGCGGCGTCGGGTTGCCGTCCGGCACCATGCCGAGCTTCTTTTGCTCGGCGCGGATGTTGTCGCGCAGATCGAAATCCACGTGACCTTCGAATTCGTTCACCTTGTAGCCGAGCGAGGCGAGCTTGCGCTGTAAAGCGATGCGGGCGTCGCGCGGCAGCGGCCGGTCGTCCGTCGGCCACTTCGCGGCGATCGGCGGGCCGCCTTGCATGCGATCGGCGAGATGGCCGACCGCGATCGCATAGGCGTCGGAGTTATTGTACTCCTTCAGCACATCGAAGTTCTCGGTGACGATGAAGCCGGGACCTTTGTAGCCGCTCGGAAAGAACAAGATGCCGCTGCCGCTCGACGGGAACGGCTGGCCGTTGGCCCGGCGCACGCCGCGTTGCGTCCATTCGGCGAAGCTGCCGCGGCTGAGCATGTAGTCGAAGTTGCGCGGCACCGTGACCTCGAAGCCCCAGGGCAGGCCATAAACCCAGTTGCCCTGGCGCAAGTAGTTGCCCGTGGAGCCGAGCACGTCGGGCACGTTGTCCCAAAGGTCGACTTTGCCGTCGCCGGAGAAGTCGATCGCGTAGTCGACGACGTTCGACGGCATGAATTGCGACTGGCCGATGGCGCCGGCCCACGAGGACAGCATCTTCTCCCGCGGAAACTTATTGTCCTGCATGATCTTCATCGCCACGAACAGTTCGTTGCGGAAGTAGGGGTCGCGATATTTCACGTAACCGAGCGTCGCGAGGGAGCGGAAGATGTCCCATTTGTCCTTGGCCGCGCCGTAATCGCTTTCGATGGCCCACAACGCCGTCAATATCCATCGCTCGACGCGGAAGCGCTGTTCGACCGCATCGAATGTCTTGCGCCATTCGCGCTCTTTCGCCTGGCCGCGCGCGATGCGGTTCTTGGAGGCGACGCCGTTGACGTAGTCGCCGACCGGCTTGCCGTATTCGGGTTGCCGGCGCGTCGCCTCGATCACCCGTTGGTCCGGTGTGACGCCCTTCATCGCCGTGTCGAAGGTCGCGCGCGTGATGCCTTTTGCCTGCGCGTCGGGCCAGGCCTGCCGCACGAAGGTGTCGAAGTTGTCCTGCGCGAGGGCCGGCGCGGCCGTGAGGAACAGCACGCAGAACGCTGCAAAGCGCATGAGCATGGTTGCCTCTCGAATCGTTGGACGAGTTTACACCAGCGAGACGAAGCTTCCGCCGTGACGTTCGAGCCGCCCGGCCAGCTCCAACTCCAGGAGCACCATGCGCACGATAGCGGGCGAGGCGCGCGACAGCCGCACGAGATCGTCGATTGTCGTTGGCGTCGGGCCGAGCAAAGCGACGATGCGGTTGCGCTCGTCGTCGCCCGGCTCGGTATTATGTAACGGTGGCTCGCGCTCCGGTTCTTGTGCCGGCAGATCGAAGCCGCGGCCGAGGATCGGCTCGATGACCGAGAGCACATCGGCGGCTTCGGTGATGAGGATCGCGCCTTGCTTCAGCAGGCCGTTGGTGCCCTCCGAGCGTGGATCGAGCGGCGAGCCCGGCACGGCAAAGACCTCGCGGCCTTGTTCGCCGGCCATGCGCGCGGTGATCAATGAGCCGGAACGGCGCGCGGCCTCGACGATGACGACGCCGACGGCAAGGCCCGAGATCAGGCGGTTGCGGCGCGGGAAGTCGCGCGCGCGCGGCTCCCAGGTGAGCGGCATCTCCGACACCGCCGCGCCTTGCGGCAGGATCTGCTGCGCCAGTTCGACATGCTCGGCGGGGTAGATGCGCTCGTGCCCACCGGCCAGCACGGCGACCGTGCCGGTGTCCAAGCTTGCGCGATGGGCGGCGGCATCGATGCCGCGCGCAAGGCCCGAGACGATGCCGTAGCCGGCCGCGCCGATGTCGCGCGCCAGTTTGGCGGCGAACTTCATGCCGACCGCCGAGGCATTGCGCGAACCGACAATGGCGACCAAGGGCCGTGCGAGCGTGGCCCGCTGTCCGCGCACGGCGAGCAAAGGCGGGGCATCGTCGATCGTCTGCAGGCGCATCGGATAATCGGCCTCGCCCAAAGCGACGAGCTCGATGCCGAGCGAACGGGAGGCTTTCAGTTCGGCCGCCGCATCTTCGTGCGTGCAGATGCGCGCGCCCGCGGCGCCGCCGCGGCGGGCGAGGCTGGGCAGTGCGTCGAGCGCGGGCCGCGCGCCGCCGAAATGATTGATCAACTCGCGGAAGGTGCGCGGCCCGACATTGTCGGAACGGATCAGGCGCAGCCAGTCGATCCGCTGCTCATCGGTCAGTCTAATACGCTCGGTCACACTCGCCCCCAACCCCGAGGACAGCATCGCCCAGGGCGCGGCGCGGTACAATCAGAAGTTTAGAGCGGGTTGTGGCCCGGTTGCTCAGCCCTTGGCGCCGATCTTGCCTTCGGTGCCCGCGAGCAGGCGCGCGATGTTGGCGCGGTGCATGATCCAGAGCAGGACCGTGAGGACGAGGAACAGCAGCGCGGTGGTCGGCTGGCCGAGCAGATAGAGCGCCAACGGCGTGAGTGCGCTGGCGATCAACGCCGACAGCGACGAGTAGCGGCCGATGAAGGCGACGACGAGCCACAGACCACAGAAGATGAGAGCGGCCGGCCAATAAAGACCGATCAGCAGGCCGATATAGGTGGCAACGCCTTTGCCGCCTTTGAACTTGAGCCACACCGGAAACAAATGGCCGAGGAAAGCGCCGAGACCGGCGGCGAGCGCCGCTTCGTGGCCGGCGTAATAGCCTGCAAGCAGAACCGCCGCGGTGCCCTTGAGCGCGTCGCAGAGGAGCGTTGCGGCGGCAAGCCCTTTGCGGCCGGTGCGCAGCACATTGGTGGCGCCGATATTGCCGGAGCCGATGGTGCGCACGTCCGGGCCGCCGGCGGCGCGCGTGATCACGAGCCCGAACGGAATCGATCCGAGCAAATATCCGAACAGCGCGGCGAGAAGGAGCGTCATACGACTTCGTAGACGGTGCGGCCGGAGACGATGGTACGCACCACGCGGCCCTGCATGCGCGCCTCGTCGAACGGCGTGTTCTTGCACTTCGACTTGAGTTCGTCCGGATTGACGACCCAGGGCTGATCCAGGTCGATCACGATCACGTCGGCGGGCGCGCCGGCGCGCAAGCTGCCGCCCGGCAGGCCGAGCAGTTCGGCCGGCCGCGTCGAAGTCGCCCGTAGCAGCGTCGGCAGATCGATCTCGCCACTGTGCACGAGCCGGA
This sequence comes from Pseudolabrys taiwanensis, assembly GCF_003367395.1. Classification (NCBI taxonomy): domain Bacteria; kingdom Pseudomonadati; phylum Pseudomonadota; class Alphaproteobacteria; order Hyphomicrobiales; family Xanthobacteraceae; genus Pseudolabrys; species Pseudolabrys taiwanensis. The sequence continues at coordinate 854,644 of NZ_CP031417.1, forward strand.
GGCCTGCGATCAGCATGGTCTCGATCCCGATGGCGCCCGGCGCCGCTTCGGCGAAGGGCAGCCGCTTGGTTTCGACGTCCTGCGGATTGTGATCCGACATGATGACGTCGATGAGACCGGCGCGCAGCGCCTGCACCAGCGCGACGCGATCGGGTTCCTCGCGGAGCGGCGGCGAGACCTTCAGGAAGGTGCGGTAGGGCCCGATGTCATTCTCGTTGAGCGTGACGTGATTGATCGAGGCTGAGGCGGTGACGGCGAGCCCCTCATCGCGGGCGCGGCGCAGCACCTCCAGCGACTCCGGGCAGGTGACGGACGCGGCGTGGTAACGCCCGCGCGTGAGCCCGACGAGGCGGAGGTCGCGCTCGAGCATGATCGTCTCGGCGGCTTTCGGGACGCCGAGCAGGCCGAGGCGGGCGGCGAACTCGCCTTCGTTCATCACGCCATCACCGGTGAGATCCGGATCCTCGGTGTGATGCACGATGAGCGCATCGAAGTCGCCGGCATAAGTGAGCGCGCGGCGCATCACCTGTGCGTTGGTCACGCTTCTCGCGCCGTCGGTGAAGGCGACCGCGCCGGCCGCCTTGAGCAGGCCGATCTCGGTCATCTCCTTGCCTTCGAGGCCCTTGGTCAGGGCCGCCATCGGATGCACGTGCACGATGGCCGTGTCGCGGGCACGCCGCAGCACGTAATCGACCGTCGCCGGATTGTCGATCACCGGCGAGGTGTCGGGCTGGCAGATGATGGTGGTGACGCCGCCGGCGGCAGCCGCTTGGCTTGCCGAGGCCAGAGACTCGCGGCTCGCCGCGCCCGGTTCGCCGACAAAGGCGCGCATGTCGACGAGACCCGGCGCCACGACCTTGCCGCGGCAATCGATGACGTCGGTGCCTTCGGGCACGCCGGCCGCGCCGATGCCTTTCTTGGCCTCGCGGATCACGCCGTCGGCCATCAGCACGTCGGCGATGCCGTCGAAATCCCGCGAAGGATCGACCACGCGAGCATTGGCGAGCAGGATCGGGCGGCGGTCAGAAAGCATCTTGCGACTTCATGCGTTCGGCAAATTGCGGGAGAGCGCTTCCAGCACCGCCATGCGCACGGCGACGCCCATCTCGACCTGTTCGCGGATGAGGGAATGCGCGCCGTCGGCGACGATGGAGTCGATCTCGACGCCGCGGTTCATCGGTCCGGGATGCATCACCAGCGCGTCGGGCTTGGCGTAGGACAGCTTCTTCTCGTCGAGGCCGAAATAGTGGAAATACTCCGACACCGACGGCACGTAGGAGCCGTTCATGCGCTCGCGCTGCAGGCGCAGCATCATGACGATGTCGGCGCCGTTCAAACCCTCGCGCATGTCGCGCGCGACCTCGACGCCCATGCGCTCGATGCCGGGCGGCAGCAAGGTCGACGGCGCGACCACGCGCACCCGCGCGCCCATGGCGCCCAAGAGGATGATGTTGGAGCGGGCGACCCGCGAATGCAGGACGTCGCCGCAAATCGCCACGGTGAGACCTTCGATGCGGCCTTTGTTGCGGCGGATGGTGAGCGCGTCGAGCAGCGCCTGCGTCGGGTGCTCGTGCGCGCCGTCACCGGCATTGATCACCGAGCAGTCGACCTTGCGCGCCAGCAGCGCGACCGCGCCAGAGGCGTGGTGGCGCACGACGATCAGGTCGGGATGCATGGCGTTGAGCGTGACGGCGGTATCCATCAGCGTCTCGCCCTTGCGCATCGACGACGACGAGGCGGACATGTTCATGACATCGGCGCCGAGGCGTTTGCCGGCCAGCTCGAACGACGATTGCGTGCGGGTCGAAACCTCGAAGAACAGATTGATCTGCGTGCGGCCGCGCAGCGTGGTTCGTTTCTTCTCGATCTGGCGATTGAGAATGACGAATTCTTCGGCGAGGTCGAGAAGACCGGTGATGTCTTCGACGGTAAGCCCTTCGATCCCCAGCAAATGCTTCTGGCTGAGGACGAATGAGGTTTTCGCGGGGCTGTTCATTAAAGCCATGTCTATAGGCGCGGCGGCCGGACGCGGCAAGGGCGGGGACGCCCGATCCACAAGTCGCCGCGCCGCGGGGCGCAAGATGGCTAATTGTTCCCCTACGTCATTGTGATCATTGCCGTTAGGCGCCCCGGAACCACCGGCGTTGATTCTGGGTTGACGCGGCATTGGTACCGGCGCAGGCGGCGCCGGGCAGGAAACATCGGCCTCGAATGAGGCGACAGAGGAGGCACGCTTATGAAGATGGTTCTGAAAATCGCGGCTGCGGCCGCTTTGACGGGCGCGATGGCGGTGGCGGCGGTGAGCCCGAGCCAGGCGCGGGACGGCCGCAACGCGGCGGCCGCGATCGGTTTCGGCGCGGGCGCGCTGGTTGGTGCGGCTGCGGCGAGCGCCAACAACGGCTACTACAATGGGCCGGGTTACTATGACTCCGGCTACGCCTATCAGCCGGGCTATGTCGAGGACCAGGACTACGCCTATGAGGCCGCTCCGGCCTATCGCGGCGGCTATTATGCCACCGACTCGTATGCCTACGCGCCGCGCGTGAGCCCCGGCCGTTGCTGGGTGAGCACCGATGATTCCCGCGGCTACGGTTATTACGGCTCTTGCGCGTCGCGCAACTCCGACACCGACGCAGCCTTGGGTCAGGCGCGACCCAACAAATCGCTGATCCGCTAACCGCGGATGGCAAGAGGGAGGCGAAAGCCTCCCTCTTTTTTTGCGGACGAGACAGCGCTAAGGCGGCCTACAGCCGCGCGAGGCGATCCAGCGCGCCCTGCAAAATGAAGATGGCGGCGTGTTCGTCGATGACGGCCGCTCGCTTGGCGCGGCTGACATCGGCGGCAATCAATTCTCGCTCGACCGCGGCGGTCGATAGCCGCTCGTCCCAGAACATGATCGGCAAAGCCGTGAGCTTGCCGAAATTGCGCGCGAAGGCGCGGGTGGATTGCGCGCGCGGACCTTCCGAGCCGTCCATGTTGATGGGCAGGCCGAGCACGAACCCCACGACCTTACGCTCGGCGGCGAGCGAGAGAACGCGTTGCGCGTCGGTGGTAAAATTCTTCCGCGCGATGGTCTCGATCCCCGTCGCCAGCCGGCGATCGGGATCGCTCACGGCGACGCCGATCGTCTTGGTGCCGAGGTCCAGCCCGATCAGCGCGCCGCGCGCGGGCAGTGCCGGTGCGAGATCGATGAGCGGCCCAATTCCCATGATCAGGAGGCGGGCCGTGCCGGTTCGTGTTCGAGCGACCGCACGAGCCGGCGGTAGCCGTCGGCATCGGTCTTCTGCAATTCCGCGAGGGCCTCACGCGCCTTGGTCATGGCATTGCCTTTGCGCCACTTGATGATCTCCGTGATCTTCTTGTCCGCCTCCTTGATCTTTTCAAGCGCGCTTTTGGCTTTCGGGTCGCCGTCCACCGGCATGGTGGTGGCGAGCGCCATCACCACCTCGTTCAGCCAGCCGATCTGCGTGCCGTAGCTGGCGACGTCCTCGTTGACGGCGCGCTCGACATCGGCATTGCCGGCGAAATTCACCGAGATGTTCGGCGACCACCAGCGCGTCATGATCTCCTGCCAGTTGCCGGCGGCGCCGGGCAAATTGAACAGGCCAAGCATGGTCCAATCCTCCTGCCGCATACGTTCCCGACAGTTTCCATTGTAGCACGCCCGGCGGGCCGTGCGGGCGGCGGCCATTGCCGATGGCGAACGCTCGGTTCGGCGCTCACGAATTCCCCCCGGCCGCCGAACGCACTATCTTCGGTGCTCGTTATAATGCGGTGGTGCTCCTGACCGGGAAGGGCGTGCGATGAGCGTCAAGCGGCGTTTGACCGATCTGTTTCATATCGAATTGCCCATCCTGCTCGCGCCGATGGCGGGCGCCATGGATGTTGCGCTCGCAATCGAAGTCGCCAAGGCCGGCGGGCTCGGCTCGCTGCCGGCGGCCATGCTCTCGGCCGACCAGTTGCGGGCGCAGGTCGCGGCATTCCGCGCGGCGGTCGACGCGCCGATCAATTTGAACTTCTTCGCGCACACGCCGCCGGTGCCGAACAACGCGCGTGAGCACGCCTGGCGTGAGGCGCTCAAACCATATTACGCCGCGTACGGCATCGATCCGAATGCGCCGGTGCCGACCAGCAACCGCGCGCCGTTCGACGATGCGTTCTGCGCGGTGGTCGAAGAGGTGAAGCCCGGCGTTGTGAGCTTCCATTTCGGCCTGCCGGAGCCGTCGCTGGTCGAGCGGGGAAAGGCTGCCGGTTGCACGGTCATTGCCTCCGCGACGACGGTGGCCGAAGCGCGCTGGCTGGAGGAGCGCGGCTGCGATGCGATCATCGCACAAGGCTACGAAGCGGGTGGCCATCGCGGCATCTTCCTTACCGACGATCTGGCGACACAGGTCGGCACTTTCGCGCTGGTGCCGCAGGTTGCCGATGCGGTGAAGGTGCCGGTGATCGCCGCGGGCGGCATTACCGACGCGCGGGGGATCGTCGCGGCCCTGGCATTGGGCGCCGACGGCGTGCAGATCGGCACGGCCTATCTGCCGAGTCCGGAGTCGAAGATCCTGCCGCCGCACCGCGCTTTGCTGAAGGCGAAGACCGAGGAGACCGCCGTCACCAATGTAATGACGGGACGGCCGGCGCGCGGTTTCATCAACCGGGTGATGCGCGAACTGGGGCCAATCAGCGACCTCTCACCGGCATTCCCGCTCGCCGGCGGGGCGCTCGCGCCGCTGCATGCCAAGGCGCAGGCCCAAGGCTCAGGCGACTTTTCGTCGATGTGGGCCGGGCAGGCCGCCGCGCTGGCGCGAGAAATGCCCGCGGCTGACCTGACGCGGACATTGTGGAGCGAAGCGCAAGCGTTGATGGCGCGCATGGCCGCGCGGTGAGGTGCCGGCCGTCCGGAGACGGCCGGCGGACAGTGTTCAGAATTCCTTCTTGAGCATGCAGCGGTCGACCGACCAGGAGCCGCCGCCGAAGGCGGCATAGAGGCCGGCGCCGCCGGTCCAGATGATCGACAGCATTTCCGCCTTCTCCTGCACTTGCACGAGGAAAGCGCTGCCGCCGTCAACGGCGACCTTGGCAATGCCAGCAGGGGTGAAGTTCGCCTGGCCGCCGCTCTTGAGGAAGGCGAGGCCTTCCGGCGTCAGGATCGCCGCGCCGTAGGGATGGCTGTGGTGGAACCACCAGGTGATCGCAAGCATAACCGTGTTGGCGAGCGCGATCGGCCGCGTCAACAGGCCGACGGCGATGGCGAAGCCGCCGACGAACTGCATCACCGCCAACAGCGGCGACCAGAGCCAGCCGGGATAGAAATGAAGATTTTCGACGAAGGCCACTTGGGCAAGCGGCGCCTGAATTTTCGGCCAACCTTCGTAGACGAGGGCGAGGCCGATCATCACGCGGAAGCCGGCCCAGGCGAGCGGCTGTGCCACCTTGTCGTAGAACGCGCCCATGAAGGGCAGAATCATCTTCTCGCGGGGATTGTGAAATAGATCGGTCATCGTCATTCGCCTTACTTGTGAGCATTACGTCACTAATGTAGCGGCGAGGGCGGTAAAGCGCTTTGCGAATGATCAACTCCAACCCAGTTGATCGATTATCCCAGCGGATTAATGTGCGCCCGATAGATGTGAATGCGCGCACCGATAAGGTCACAGATCATGCACAGTCATACGATCGAGTCCTGGCAACACGGCCATGTCTTCCTGGGTGCCAAGCACGACCGTCACGAGCGGCGAACCTGGTTCGTGGTGGCGCTGACAGCGGCCATGATGGTCGCCGAGATCGTCGGCGGCAGCATGTTTGGGTCGATGGCGGTGGTCGCGGATGGGTGGCACATGGCGACCCATGCCGGGGCACTCGCCATCGCCGCTTTCGCTTACCGCTTCGCGCGGCGTCATGCGCACGATCCGCGCTTCACGTTCGGCACGGGCAAGGTCGGCGAACTCGCCGCTTTCACCAGCGCGGTGGTGTTGGCGTTGATCGCACTCGCGATCGGCTACGAGGCCATCATGCGTCTGCGCGAGCCGGTGCCGATCGATTTCGCGCAGGCAACCTGGCTGGCGGTGGTCGGTCTGATGGTGAACCTCGGAAGCGCGTGGCTGCTGGCCGATGATCATCATCACGATCATGGGCACGGCCATGGCCATGGCCATCAACACACCCACGACCACGACCATGACCATGATCACGATCATGCGCATGAAGACCATCACGATCATGACCATCACGCGCATCACGGTCACCACGACACCAACCTGCGCGCGGCCTACGTGCATGTGCTCGCCGACGCCATGACCTCCGTGCTCGCCATCGCCGCGCTCCTGGCCGGCCGGTTCAACGGCTGGGTGTGGATGGACCCGCTGATGGCGCTGGTGGGGGTCGTGGTGATCCTGAGTTGGTCCGCAGGGCTGTTGCGTGCCGCGGGTGCCGTGCTGCTCGACATGGTGCCCGACCGGCGACTCGCCGGCACGGTGCGCCGGCGCCTGGAGCTGGACGGCGACCGGGTGAGCGACCTGCATTTGTGGCGGCTGGGGCCCGGCCATGCCGGCCTGATCGCGTCGGTCGTCTCCGACCGCCCGCAGCCGCCGGCTGCTTATAAAGAGCGGCTGAGCGGGGTGGAGGGGCTGTCGCACGTGACCATCGAGGTGCATGCTTGCGAGGGCGAACACCCCCACCGGGCCGCGGCCTGAGGGTGCATTGCGATGGCCTTTGACGGTCTGCTATAGGCGGGACGCCGCTTCACCCCGAGCCGAGGTTTCATGTCCGTCGACGCCGACACCGTCCGCCGCATCGCGCATCTGGCGCGCATTGCGATCAAGGAGGAGGAGGTCGAGCACCTCAAGGGCGAGCTCAACGCCATGCTGGCCTTCGTCGAGCAGTTGTCCGAGGTGGACGTCGCGGGCGTCGAGCCGATGACCTCGGTCACGCCGATGGCGATGAAGAAGCGCGTGGATGAAGTCACCGACGGCGGCATCGCCGATGACATCGTCAAGAACGCGCCGGCGACCGAAGACCACTTCTTCCTCGTCCCTAAAGTGGTGGAATAGCCGATGTGCCTTGCTTGTGAGGAAATGGATCTGCAGCAGCGTTGGGAGCTGGTCGAGATCATCTCGCAGGGCCGGATGCCGGAAGGGTACACGGCCAGCGAACTGCGCGACATGGGCCTGCCGCTGCCGGGCGAGGTCGAGCGGGAGACCCAGCCGGATGGCACCGTCCTCATCAAGCAGGTGGCGCCGTCCAAGCTCGCCGCGGCGCCTTTCGTCTGCGATACGCCGGATCCGGCCAAGCCGCTGATGCGCGGCGGCATGCTCAACGCCGCCAACCGTGGAATGAAAAGCGAGCGTGGCCGTGACTGATCTGACATCGTTGACGCTGGCCGATGCACGCGACGGCCTGCGCAAGAAAAGCTTCTCCGCCGCCGAGCTGACCGCTGCCCATGTTGCGGCCGTCGAGAAGGCGCGTGCGCTCAACGCCTATGTGCTGGAGACGCCGGAGCATGCGGCGGAGATGGCCAAGGCGTCGGACGCGCGCATCGCCAAAGGCGAGGCGGGGCCGCTCGAGGGCATCCCGCTTGCGGTGAAGGACATGTTCTGCACCGCGGGCGTGCGCACCACCGCCTGCTCGCACATCCTCGACAACTTCGTGCCGACCTACGAGTCGACCGTGACGTCGCAGCTCTGGCGCGACGGCGCCGTCATGCTCGGCAAAACCAACAACGACGAGTTCGCCATGGGTTCGGCGAACGAGACGTCGTACTTCGGTCCGGTGCATTCGCCGTGGCGGCGCAAGGGCTCGAACACGCCGTTGACGCCGGGCGGATCGTCGGGCGGTTCGGCTGCCGCGGTCGCGGCGCAGCTCTGCCTTGGCGCGACGGGCACCGACACCGGCGGTTCGATCCGCCAGCCGGCGGCCTTCACCGGCACTGTCGGCATCAAGCCGACTTACGGTCGCGTGTCGCGCTGGGGCATCGTCGCCTTTGCGTCGTCGCTCGATCAGGCGGGGCCTTTCGCGAAGACGGTGCGGGACGCGGCGATCCTCACGCGCTCGATGACCGGACACGATCCGAAGGACTCGACCTGCGTCGATCTGCCGGTGCCGGATTATGAGGCCGCGGTCGGCCGTTCGGTGAAGGGCCTGCGCATCGGCATTCCGAAGGAGTACCGGCTCGACGGCATGCCGGCCGAGATCGAGAAGATCTGGGAGCAGGGCCGCGCCTGGCTGAAAGCAGCCGGCGCCGAACTCGTGGACGTGTCGCTGCCACACACCAAATATGCGCTGCCGGCGTATTACATCGTCGCGCCGGCGGAAGCCTCGTCCAATCTCGCGCGCTACGACGGCGTGCGGTACGGCCTGCGCGTGCCGGGCAAGGACATCACCGATCTCTATGAGCAGACGCGCGCCGAAGGTTTCGGCGCCGAGGTGCGCCGCCGCGTGATGATCGGCACCTATGTGCTCTCGGCCGGTTATTACGACGCTTACTATCTGCGGGCGCAGAAGCTGCGCACCTTGATCAAGCGCGACTTCGAGGCCTGCTTCGAGGCGGGCGTGCACGCGATGCTGACGCCGGCAACGCCGTCGGCCGCGTTCGGGCTTGGCGAGAAGGGCGGTGCCGATCCGGTCGAAATGTATCTCAATGACGTGTTCACGGTGACGGTGAACATGGCGGGCCTGCCGGGCATCGCCGTGCCGGCCGGCCTCGACTCGCAAGGTCTGCCGCTCGGCCTGCAACTCATCGGCCGCCCATTCGATGAAGAGACCTTGTTCGCGCTTGGCGAGGTGATCGAGCAGGCGGCCGGGCGCTTTACGCCGCAGCCGTGGTGGTGAGCTAGCGGCGCGCCCGTGCCCGGCTGGCAATCGCCATAACGAGTGCGATTGCGATCAGTCCGCCGGCAACGGCGAAGGTGACATGCATACCGTGCGCGACGGCCTCCGCCGATGCGGTTGTGATGTCGCGCGCCGCCGAGGCGGTGGCGAATACGGCGCCCATCACGGAGGCGCCGGTGATCAGCCCGAGATTGCGCGACAGATTGAGAATGCCGGACGTCAAGCCCCGCTGGTCGGCACGGACATCCGCCATGACCACCGTGTTGTTGGCCGCCTGGAAGAGCTGATAGCCCGGGCTCAGGACGGCGATGCCCACGAGGTAGCCGACGGCGCCGAACGATGCCGGCATCGCGGCGAGCGTCAACGATCCCACTGTCATCAGGGCGAGGCCGATCACGACCATCGACGGCGCGCCCAGGCGGTCCACAATGCGTCCCGACGGAATACCAGTGGCGATGGAGATGATCGGGCCGACGGCCATTACCATGCCGACCAGCGCCTCGTTCAAGCCGAGCCCGCGCGCGAGGTAGAACGGCCCGACCACGAAGGTCGTCATCACCACCGTCGCGACGAGGATGCTCATGACAAGGCTCGGCGCCAAGGCAGAGCCGCGGAACATTGTCAGCCGGATCAACGGCGACTCCGCTCTTGCCTCGGCGAGCACGAATACGCCGGCGCCGAGGATGGCCGCGGACAGCAGCACGATGTTGAGTGGGCCGAACTGGCCGCGTCCTATCGTCATGGCAAGCGCGTAAGCCGCCAGGGTCGATGCGAGAAGTAGCGTGCCGACATTGTCGAAGCGGGGCCGCGTTGCGTCCGGCTTCCGACGATCCGCGGGAAGATAGCGCTGCGCCAGAATGAAAGTCACGAGCGCGAGCGGTACGATCGCCAGGAACATCGATCGCCAGCCGAACGCCGCGATCAATATGCCGCCGACCGACGGGCCGAGCGCCGTGCCGATCGCCGACATGGTCCCCAGCATGCCCATGGCGCTGCCGGTTCTTTCCTTCGATACGGTCTCGCCGACGGACGCCATGGCGAGCGCGAGCATCACGGCCGCGCCCAGGCCCTGCGCCGCGCGCGCCGCGATCAGCAGCCAGAGCGCGGGCGCGAGGCCGCACAAGACCGACGACGCGGTGAACACGATGATGCCAACGAGGAGCAGGCGCCGGCGGCCGACGATGTCGCCGAGCCGGCCGACGCTGACGATCAATGTGGTGACGGCGAGAAGATAAGCGAGCACGACCCACTGGGCCTGCTGAAACGACGCATTGAAGGCCACCGTCAGCGCCGGCAGGCCTACATTGGCGATGCTGGTGGCGAGCGAGGACAACAGCGTGCAGAGGGCGAGGCTGACGAGGGCCCAGCGAGCCGATGCGGTGTTGGCGGCCGACGTGGTTTGGGCGTCGGCTCGGGCGGACGGCGATGAGGTCAACGTGGACATGCTGGCGGCTCCTTGAATACGACAGAGCTAGCCCGTTGGGCGGCATGGCGGAACGCGCATCGTTTGCACTTCATTCGTGCGTTTGACGCCATGTCAAAACCGCCTATGGTCGCGCCCATGCCCAGACCCGACCTCAATTTGCTCGTCACGCTCGACGTGCTGCTCGCCGAAGGCAGTGTCGCGCGCGCGGCGCAGCGGCTGCGCCTGAGCCCATCGGCCATGAGCCGCGCTTTGGCACGCCTGCGCGACGCGACCGGCGATCCGCTGCTGGTGCGGGCGGGGCGGGGTCTCGTTGCGACGCCGCGCGCGCTCGAGCTGCGCGGGCGGGTCGGTCAGCTCGTGCAGGACAGCGAAGCGGTGTTGCGTCCGGCCGAGACGCTCGATCTCAAGCGGCTCGATCGAACGTTCACGTTGCGGGTCAGGGAAGGCTTCGTCGAAAGCTTCGGCGCCGGGATCATTGCGCGGATCGGCAAGGAAGCGCCCGGCGTGTGCCTGCGCTTTGCGGAGAAGCTGGACAAAGACAGCGCCCCCTTGCGCGAGGGCAGTGTCGATCTGGAAGTGGGCGTGGTGGGCGATGCGACCGGTCCGGAAGTGCGGGCGCAGGCCTTATTCCGGGATCGCTTCATCGGCGTCGTGCGCAAAGGACATCCGCTGAGCAAGGGCAAGATCACGCCCGCCCGTTATGCCGCCGGCAAGCACATCCTGGTCGGACGGCGCGCGTTCAAGCGCGGACCGCTGGACGAAGCCTTGGAAGCGCTGGGGCTTGAACGGAAGATCGTCACCATCGTCAGCGGCTTTTCGGCGGCGCTGGTGCTGGCGCGCGCCTCCGACCTGATCGCCTGCGTTCCGGAGCGGCACACTGAAAATCTCCGCGCCGGGATGCACAGCTTTGCGCTCCCGGTCGCGGTGCCTGAGATTACCATTTCTTTGCTGTGGCATCCCCGACTGGATGCCGATCCGGCGCACCGCTGGCTGCGGACCTGCGTCCGCGACGTCTGCGCCGGGAAACGCGTGCGCTGATGACCGTCCGTTCCGGCCGCGCCTATTCGGCGGTGGCGACGGGCGGCAGGTCTTGGTCGCCTTCCACCGTCTTCTTGCCGCCGAGTTCTCCGCCGCTGAGGAGAAACAGCACGGCGATGACGGCCACGACGCCGCCGATCAGGATCCCGAAGGTGCCAGTGTTGTTGTTCATGACGTCATCCATGTTCTTGGAGGCGAACGTCCCTGCGCCACTGGTGTTCCGTGTAACGCTTGCGCTGTGGCCGTGGTGAGGCGGGGGGCGGGCGATGACATGGCAAGAGCCGCCGGTATCGCGCCCGACAGATGCAAATTTGCAACGCCGAGCCGGTGCGGCGGCGACCATCTTGCCCGTTCCGGTTCCGGCGGCTACGGGTAGGCCCATGAACGCGCAGAGCAAATCCGACAAGTTGATCCGTGGCGCCACCGGCGACTGGGAAGTCGTCATCGGCATGGAAGTCCATGCCCAGGTCACCTCGAAGTCGAAGCTGTTCTCCGGCGCCTCGACGGAGTTCGGCGGTAGCCCGAACAGTCACGTCTCGCTCGTCGATGCGGCGATGCCCGGCATGTTGCCGGTGATCAACGCCGAGTGCGTGGCGCAGGCGGTGCGGACCGGCCTCGGCCTCAAGGCCAAGATCAATCTGAAGTCGGTGTTCGACCGGAAGAATTATTTCTATCCGGATCTGCCGCAGGGCTATCAGATCAGCCAGTACAAGTCGCCAATCGTCGGCGAGGGCGAGGTCGTCGTCGATCTCGAAGGCGGCGAGACCGCAACCGTCGGCATCGAGCGCGTTCATCTCGAGCAGGACGCCGGCAAGAGCGTGCACGACCGGCATCCGAGTATGTCCTTCGTCGATCTCAACCGCTCCGGCGTCGCGCTGATGGAGATCGTGTCGAAGCCCGACCTGCGCTCGTCGGAGGAGGCGAAGGCCTACGTATCCAAGCTGCGCTCGATCCTGCGCTATCTCGGTACCTGCGACGGCAACATGGAGCAGGGCTCGCTGCGCGCGGACGTCAACGTCTCGGTGCGGCGGCCCGGCGAACCCTTCGGCACGCGCTGCGAGATCAAGAACGTCAACTCGATCCGTTTCATCGGCCAGGCGGTCGACTACGAGGCGCGCCGGCAGATCGAGATCCTCGAAGACGGCGGTAAGATCGAACAGGAAACGCGCCTGTTCGATCCCGGCAAGGGCATGACACGGTCGATGCGCTCCAAAGAGGAGGCGCATGATTACCGTTACTTCCCCGATCCCGATCTGTTGCCGCTCGAACTGAGCGAAGATTACGTCGCGGACCTTGCGCAGCACCTGCCCGAGCTGCCGGACGAGAAGAAGGCGCGCTTCGTGCGCGACTTCGGGCTGTCGGCTTACGATGCCGGCGTGCTGGTCGGCGAACGGGAGACGGCGGAGTACTTCGAAGCGGTGGCGAAGGGACGCGACACCAAGGTCGCCGCCAACTGGGTGATCAACGATCTGTTCGGCCGCCTCAACAAGGAAGGCAAGGACATCGCGGCGTCGCCGGTGAGCGCGGAGCGTCTCGGCGCGCTGCTCGATCTGATCGCCGACAAAACGATTTCCGGCAAGATTGCCAAAGACTTATTTGAAATTCTTTGGACGGAGGATGGCGACCCGCGCGCCATCGTCGAAGCGCGCGGCATGAAGCAGGTGACCGATCTCGGCGCGATCGAGAAGGCGGTCGACGAGATCATCGCCAAGAATCCGGACAAGGTCGCCGACGCCAAGACCAATCCAAAGGCGATCGGTTGGTTCGTCGGACAGGTGATGAAGTCGTCCGGCGGTAAAGCAAGCCCGCAAGCGGTCAACGATCTGCTCAAGCAGAAGCTCGGTCTCTGACTTTCGGCATCGCACAAGCGAACGCGCGTTGCGTCGGCCGCGTCGTACGGTGACGTCGGCACCGTTCGCGTGCGTCTTTGGACGCCGACGATGCGTCTCACGCACCACGCAACGCGGCCGCATACGCGAATCAGCGGACGCCGATTCGCTCGTTTTTGATCGATTCAGGTCGCGCGAAAGCGTCGTCAGAGCGTTCTGTGCAAAAATTTTTTCGCAGCGCGATCGCGTTCGTCGCGCGCGTCGTTAACCAAGCATCATCGCCCTTGCACGCGCCGTTTCCGACGTCTCTTCTGTAAAGAGCGCGCGCTATACTTGATGCAAAAAATCCATATTTCATCGCGATTTTTTGAATCGATGATGCAGCGTTGCCTGAAACGGAAGAGACGAGCGCTGCAAGATGTCGGATCGCGATCTTCGCGCTGCATTGCTTCGTCAAGATGCGGCGAACGCGCGCGCTATACACACTTCCTTAAGTCGAACGCTGTTTTTTTCGTTGTGTTGTAGTAAACGCAATAGCAGTGCGCGTCGATTCCCGACCGCACTGATGCGACACCGCCATGACTTTCATGGCTAGGAGGGCAGCAAATGGCTAAACGTCGTAAGAAGGCTGTGAAGACCGCGAAGAAGGCGAAGCGCAAGAAGAAGCGCATCTAGCCTGATCGTACTTCCCGATCTTCGCACGTAAGTGCTGGAGATTGCGTCATACGGGCCGGTGCGCGTCAGAGGGCAGGTGAGCGATTGGCCATCGCTTTCGGGCGCCCCGGTTCCGGATGACATCAGAGGGCGTCGGCGAGATTTGAAGTCTCGCCGACGCCCTCGGTCTTTTCAGGGATGACGCGAACGCGTCTTCAGGTCCCGGCCTTCAGGCGCTTGTTGCAGGCGCTCCAGTACTGAGGCCACTTCATTCCCTTCTCCACCTTGCCGTCCGCTTTCGCCTGCTTCCATTCGGCGGCGCACTTCTTCTGCCGCTCGCGGGCGGCCAACTGACCGGGCGTCGGCTCGCGTTTCGGTTTCTTCGCTTCCGTCGTGGTCGTCGCCGGCGCGGTCGAGGTTTGGGCAAGGCTCGGCAACGGCGCGGCGAGCAAGGCGACGGCGGTCACGGCCGTCAGGATACGTCGGTACATCAACTCCCCCATTTGCTTTGCAGGACGCCACGGGCGGCATGCCCGTCTGCAACCCGGCGGTGAGATATAACAATCAAAAGTTGAAACCGTCCAGCGTACGGGTAGTTTGATGCCGCTACGACGGCCTTCGGACGCGATTAGCGCCCCATTGCGCGGTTCATACGGCGGACCTAGGTCTCGTTACAGTCCGGACGGCGGACCTATAACGGGGTTGGAAACGATGGCGCGCAAGGCAAAGCCGGGGAAGGCGAAGACGTCGGCCAAGAAAGCATCGGCCGCGAAGACCGTGGCCGGGAAGGCTGCGGCGAAGCCCAAGCCGATCGAGCTCTACTACTGGCCGACACCGAATGGCTTCAAGGTCTCGATCATGCTGGAAGAGTGCAAGCTGCCCTACACCATGATCCCGGTGAACATCTCGGCGGGCGAGCAGTTCAAGCCCGACTTTCTCGCGATCTCGCCCAACAACCGCATGCCGGCCATCGTCGATCCGCAAGGGCCGGGCGGGCGGCCGATCTCGATCTTCGAGTCGGGCGCCATTCTCCAGTATCTCGGCCGCAAGGTCGGCAAGTTCTATCCCAAGGACGAACGCGGCCGCCTCGAAGTCGATCAGTGGCTGTTCTGGCAGATGGGCGGCCTCGGGCCGATGGCCGGGCAACTCAACCACTTCAAGCATTACGCCAAGGAGACGCTGCCTTACGCGATCAAGCGCTACGAGGACGAAGTGCACCGCCTTTACGGCGTGATGAACACGCGGCTGGCGGATCGCGACTTCCTCGCCGGCAAATATTCGATCGCCGACATGGCATGCGTCGGCTGGGTCAATCTGTGGGGACGCCAGAGCATCGACATCGACGAGTTCCCGCATCTGAAGCGTTGGCTCGCCACGGTGAAGGAGCGGCCCGCGGTCCAGCGCGGCATGGCGCTCGGCAAGGACATGCGCAACAACGTCGATATGAAGGATCCGAAAGTGCAATCGGTGTTGTTCGGTCAACGTGCGCGGGTGGCGTAAATCAACCGACACGATGAGATCGCCATGCCCGTGCTGAGCCGGGCATCGACCGATGCGGTGCCACGTCGCACGGGGTCGACCGCGCGAACTGGTTAGCCGGGGCTGAACCGGCTCGGTTACCGGATGGTGACCGCCGCACGAAAAGCGCGATTTTACTGCGTTTTTGCAGCGGTTTTGGATTTTTGTTCCATCCGTCTTCACTTTCGATTCATCCAACCATTTAAACTGTCATTCAAATTTTCTCCCGAAGATCGCCCCTGTTCGGACGTGAGCCGGACAACAGGGACGAAGAGGCGAACGTCTTGGGGGACGTCGCTTCACAAAAAACGGGAGGCCGAAATGGCTGACATCGAAATCGTGGCGTCAAATCCGGAGCCGGCTGGGGTGGAAGACTGCTTTGGTCTTGGCATGATCTACTCCGCCGGCGCCGGTGTACCGATCGATCTGATCGCGGCACACAAGTGGTTCAACATCGCCGCTTCGCGCGGTCATCAGGATGCCGCGCGCTTGCGTCGCGAGATCGCCGAGCTGATGAGCGACAGTGAGATCGGTTACGCGCAACGCGCCGCGCGCGATTGGCTCAAGACGCATCCGCAGATGCCGGCGGTGCAGTCGATGCCGATGCTCGTCGCCGCCTAATCTGCGGCGAAGCGGGTGAGGGCGCCGCCGACTGCGGCGACGACTTGCGCCCAATCGGCCAAGGCCGGTTGGCGAAACAACCGGGCCTGCGGATACCAGGGGCTGGTTTCCTGGGTCAGGCCCCAGCGCCAGTCGGGCACGAACGGCAGCATGATCCAGACCGGGCGTCCGAGCGCGCCCGCAAGATGCACGACCGACGTGTCGACCGCGAGCGTCAGATCGGCGAGGGCCGCGATGGCGGCCGTGTCGGCCATGTCGGTGAGCGCGTCGCCCACATGGGTGACGTTGCCGTAGCGCGCCAGGATTTCGGCGTCGCCGTCGCGCAGTTCGCGCTGGATGCTGACAAACGATACGCCGTCGCGCGCAAAGAGCGGCGCAAGCTGTTCGAGCGCCAGCGAGCGGTTGCGGTCATTCACGTGTCGCGTATGGCCGGCCCAGGCGATGGCCACGCGCTTGCCCGGCAAGGCTTCGAGGCGCGGCTTCCAGCGCTCGATCCGTTCCGCATTGGCATGCAGATAAGGGATCGGCGCGGGCACGCTTTCCAGATCGGTTTTCATCGCCAGCGGCAGGCTCAGCAGCGGGCAGTGCACGTCGAATGCGGGCAAAGTCTCGCCGCGTGCGACGCAGGCCTGGATGCCCTCGAGACCGCTCAATAGCGCCTTCAGCTCCGGCTGCACCTCCAGCACCACCTTGGCGCCGGCTTTGGCCAGCAACGGCGCGTAGCGGACGAACTGGATGGTGTCGCCCAGCCCTTGCTCGGCGTGCAGCAGGATCGTCTTGCCGCCGAGCGGATATTCGCCGAGCCAGAGCGGACGGCCGAGCTTGCGCGCCGCGCCTTCCATGCCTGAACGCTTCCAGCGCCATTCGTATTCGGCAAAGCCTTTGCGCAGTTCGCCAAGCGTCAGCAGCGCATGTGACCGGTTGAAGTGGGCGTCGGCGTAGTCTTTGTCGACGACGACGGCCTTGTCGAACGCAGCGAGCGCCTCCGCGTGGCGGTTGAGCGCCTGCAGGGCGCGGCCGCGATTGTTGAGCGCTTTGACGTGCTGCGGCGCACGGGCGAGGGCCTGGTCGAAAGCGACGATCGCGTCGGCCGGTCGGCCAAGGTCGAGCAGCGCGTTGCCGCGGTTGTAGAGCGCGTTGGGATGTTGCGGCATCAGCTTGAGCGCAGCATCGAAATCGGCGAGCGCCTCGGCGGGGTTGCCCAGCGCGGCTTTCGCCGTGCCGCGGTTGAACAGCGCCTCGCCTTGGCGCGGATTGGCCCTGAGCACAGCGTCGAAGCTGGCGATCGCATCGGCGGGGCGCGCGAGCGAGAGCAGGATATTGCCGCGCTGCTGCAGAACGCTGGGGTCGCCGGGGCGAAGCTGCAACGCGCGGTCGGTGGCCTCGAGCGCTTCGTCATGGCGCTTGAGCGACTGCAGAACGTTGGCGAGATTGCTCCAAGCGTCGGGCGATTGGGCATTGATCCGCACGGCGGAGGCCATCAGCCGATAGGCCTCGCCCATCTGGCCGCTCTGCGCCTTCACAAGGCCCAGCAGATGCAACGCGTCGAAATTGCCCGGCGCCGCCTTCAGCACGCGCGCATAAAGCTTCTCGGCGTCGCGCAGCTTGCCCTGCTGATGCAGGGCGAGCGCTTGTTGCAGCGTCTGTCCAAGGTCGAAAGGTTGCGGCGGCACGGCGCGCCAATCGCATGACCGGCACAGCCAGTCAATCGGCCCGCAGCCGAGCGAGGCGGGTTATCGTGAATTGCGCTTGCGCGGTTTCGGCTGGGTGCGTTCCGGCCCGGTGTAGAACGAATTGCGCTCGCAGAACCCGCCGATGCCGCTCACCGTGGCCTCGCATTGTTGCAGCGTCGAGAAGCCGCAATTGCGGCCGCCGCCGCCATCGCCGCTGTATTGGGCGCACCAGGGATATTCGACGGCGCGGCTGCTGTTCGGCGCCAGGACGAAAGCGCAAAGCGCGAGAAGCGCGGGCAGGACCAATCGGCGGAACATCGGTATCTCCTTGCAGCCCCTGGACGACTAACACCGCGCGAGGCCGGATCGTTCGCGGTTGGCGCGGCCTATTTCGCCGGTCAGCGCTTCTGCACCCAGAATTGGTACATGCCGGCAAAAAGGTCCGGCTCGGCCTCTTCCAACGCGTGCCAGCGGTCGAGATCGGTCGGTGAGGCGCCTTGCTCGGCAAAGAGCGTGCGCAGCCGTTGCTGCGTGCCGAGGTCGAATTCGAAGCCGAGGAAGCGCAGGTCGTTCTCGGCCAGGAAGCGCTTGATCTGCGGAATGGTGACGCGGGCTTCCTGCGTATGGAAGAGGAGGTCGCGGCATTCGCTGGCGGTGAAGAAGTCCGAGAAGCGCGCGACGCTGCGCAATGGCGTCGCCATCAGATCCTGACGGCAGCGGCGGATGTCCTCCGGCGTCGCGCGATAGCCGCCGTCGGCGATGAAGGCGCGCGCCGCGACGACGTCGCGGCGGGCCGCCTCGCTGTAGAGCCCGACATGCATGAGACCGTTCGGTCGCAGCAACGGCAGCAGAAGACGCCAGCCTTCGAACAGATCGGCCATATGGTGCAGGACGCCGCTCACTTCGATCACATCGAAGCGCCGCGACAGCGCGCCGAGTTTGAGAATATCGGCCTGGGCGTATTCGATCCGGCTGGCGATACGGGGCGGGGTGCCACGTTTGGCGTAGGCCAAGCTGCTCAGACTGAGATCGACGGCGAGCAGCCGCGCGCCGAGATAGGTCTGCGCGACGCTGATCGCGTGCCAGCCGGTGCCGCAGCCGGCGACCAGGATGTCGAGATCTTCGGACTTGCCCGTCGTGGCGAAAGCGACGCCCGGAAACTGCGCGCGCAGATAGTCGTCGAGGCCGACAGGCGTCGTCCGACCCGGCGGGAAAACCCAGCGCGGATAGGGGTTTTCCTCATACTGGGCACGGACGCGGACAGACGTTTCGTCGTCGATCGCGGTCAGTCTTGGCATCGTCTCGCGCAGCGCGCGTTCGGCCGCCGGCTCGCGCAGTTGCTGGGTCACGACGGCTTCAACGGGCACCGGCCAAGTCCGCGCGAGCAGGGCGTCTGCCTGGTCGAGCCCGGCCAGCGGCGCGTACATCGCGAGCGCGGCCAGCTGTAACGGCGTGATTTGCGGAGGTGCGAGCGCCTTCAGGCCGGCGACGTGCGCGTCTTCGTCCGGCGCGGTGACGAAGATGTAGTCATTGATGAAGCATTGGCGTGCCAATGCACAGGCCAGAGCGAGCGTATCGCTGTCGGCCGTGCCGGCGGCTGTCGCCTGCGCGAGCAAATCGGCGCGCACCATTGTCAGCAGCCGCTCGAAGGCGATGTCGCGCACCGGCGTGGCCGCGAGCAGGCACTGGAGCAGGGGATCGGCGGCGAGCGCCTCGAACGCGTCCTTGCCGAACAGCGCGTCGATGCCGAGCCGCTGCGGCCAAGCGGTCGTCGCTTGGCGCAGGGCTTCGCCGAGCGCGGGCCGGAGCGCGACGAGCGTGCCGAAGATGCCGCCGTATTGGTCGAGCAACTGCGGCATCAGTTGCAACGCCTGCGCATAGGCGGCCGACGCCTCCCGCGTCTTGCCTTGCGCCTGCAGCACGCGGCCGAGATTGTTGGCGGCCTCCGCATGCGTCGGATCGGCCGCGAGGAGGCGCTGATAGGCCGCGGCGGCCTCGGCGAATTGCCGTTGCTGTTCGTGGCGCAGGCCGGCGGCGAGCAATTGCACACCCGGATCGCCTGCCGGCATCGATGGACGGCCGGAAGCGGCCGGTGCCTGCTTTGCTGTGGCGCGGCGCTGCTTTCGGTTCATGAGCTGGGGCGTTCCTCGTGCGGAGGCTCACATGCCGCCTTCCGGCGCGCTCCGCAAGCGAAGGCGGGGACAAGCGGTTGCGTCGACGTCAATCCTCGGCCGCGCTCCTTGCTATTGCACCAAGCGTCGGGCATATCCGCGCTTACGAGGAGCTGTGGCCGAGTGGCTGAAGGCGGCGGTTTGCTAAACCGTTATACGCTTGTAAAGGCGTATCGAGGGTTCGAATCCCTCCGGCTCCGCCAGATTCCCCCTTTCCACCATCACCAGACGACCGACGTGCGCGGGTTTCCGCGCCGATTTGGCGCGCGGCAGTTCCAACGGAACCGCATGTGGTCCGCCTTCCGGCGCAACCCAGCTATTACGAATCGAATGGCGAGATTCGCTTGGCGGCTCGCATTTTTTCGCGCCATGCGCGTTTTATTCGGCTGTGCACCTTTTGCTCGAACCGCGCCGGCGACGGCTTCCGGGTAAGCAATCGGTCCGTTTATGGGACGTATCGGCCGACTCCCTACTCTTAACTAAGTATCTGAGTTAAAATGATAAAACGGTGAAATAGGGACGGCTTTCGGACGTGGTTAACGGCCCCTCCAGCCTGCGTGTTTTTTGCGCAACAGTCGGTCAGAAAGCGGCCGCAGCGGCTGTGGGAACGGTGCTTCTTCGTTGCCTGCGAGGGCTCATCCAGTAATGTGATCCCTGCGACGGAGGGGGGCATCCCCATGTCGCGCTATTCGGTCGGCTACTCACCGTGGTGCGAGGTGACCGGTTAGCGGGGAGCAAGGGGAAGTTCCTTCGGTGCTGTCGCACTGGGCGGATACGGAACCCTCTCACGATAAACACTGTTTTGGAGGTTCAAGATGAAGATGGTGAAAAGCCTTCTCCTCGGCTCGGCGGCGGGTCTCGTCGCGGTTGCTGGGGCGCAGGCCGCCGATCTTCCCGTTAAGGCCAAACCGGTCCAGTACGTGAAGATTTGCAGCCTGTACGGCGTCGGGTTCTACTACATCCCCGGCACCGACATGTGCGTGAAGATTGGTGGCTGGGTCCGTTCGGAATATTCGTACGGCGGCAACGGCAACTTCGCGTGGGGCTGGGCGAACGGTAACGTCAACAACCGTACGACCAACAACAGCGTGTTCCGCGCCCGCGGTTACATCACCGCCGACGCGCGCAACCAGACCGAATACGGCACCGTCCGCGCTTACTTGGCGGTCGGCGTTTCGGAAAACGACACGGGTGCGAACACCTCGTCGAACACGTTCAGCGCCAACCGCGCCTTCATCCAGTGGGCCGGCTTCACCTTCGGCCGCGCGCAGTCGTTCTACGACTTCTACTCGTCGCCGGCGACCTCGTACTGGGGTGCGTTCCCGTCGTCGGACAGCGGCGATCCGGGCTGGCTGGTCTGGGGCTACACCGCGCAGTTCGGCAACGGTCTGTCGGCCACGATCTCGGCCGAAGAGCGTCGCATGACGCAGATCATCGGACCGGGCGTCGGCTCGACCGCGATCGGCGGCACGGGCTTCCCGGGCGGCGGCTACGGCGGTCTCCAGTCGCCGGACATCGTTGCCAACCTGCGCATCGACCAGGCTTGGGGTTCGGCCCAGATCATGGGCGCCCTGCACCAGGTCAACGCGACCTACTACGGTGGCTCGACCGCCGTTGCCTCGGGTCACCCGGGCGACAAGTGGGGCTTCGCGGTCGGCGCCGGCATCAAGCTGAACGCGCCGATGATCGGCAAGGGCGACTACCTGCAAGCCCAAGTCAACTACACCCAGGGCGCTCTGCGTTATGCGTTCATGACGCCGAACGGCAACTGGGGCAAGGTCGACGGTCAAGGCGTTGGCTTCGGCATCCTGAGCGATGCCGTGTTCGGCACCACGGGCAGCGACCTGAACCTGACCACCGCCTGGAACGTCAACGCGGCCTACGAGCACTTCTGGAACGCCCGTTGGAAGACCTCGCTGTATGGCGGCTACGCGGCCGTCAACTACGGCGACACCGCCAACGCTCTGATGTGCGGCGCGCTTGCCGGCTGCAACATGAACTGGAAGTCCTGGTGGATCGGTTCGCGTACGCAGTGGAACGTCACGCGTGACTTCTACCTCGGCGTCGACGTCATGTACTCGAAGCTGCAGAGCGCAACGCTGCCGGCGGGTCTCGTCCCGACGGGTGCGGTCGGCGCGACCAGCGTCAAGGACGTGGACAACTGGGGCGTTCGCCTCCGTGCGCACAAAGACTTCTATCCCTGATCGTCTGATCGGGATCTGAAAAGACCTCCGGCGGGAAACCGCCGGGGGTTCTTTCCTTGAGTGGTTGTGTTGTTTGTTGAGGCGAGCTCATGCTGATCGAGCCGCGCGTATCCCGCGATCTTCTTGAGCTGGTGCGGCTCGAGCGTCGCGCTTTTGCCGCCAAGGTGCGTATGGCCCGGGCGGTTCTTGGCCTGAGCCAGAGCGACTTCGGCGCCAGCGTCGGCCTGACCCAACGTGCGATCCATAAGCTGGAGCAGGGCGATACCGAGCCCCGCCGCGCGACCGTCCGCGCCATCGAGGATTTGTGGCGCGCGGAAGGCATCGAGTTCGAGGACCTGCCGGAAGGCGGCTTCCGCGTGACGGTAAGGACAGGTGTTTTCGATCGCGAGGACCCGCGTTCCCATGCCGCCCGCACCCAGCTTGGGGTGACCTCGGTCGCCTATCGGAGCTGAATTCCGAATTTTCACGGTCGTATCGGGCCCGGGAGAGGCGAGCCGTCGGCGATTGCCTCGGTCGAGCCCAGGCTTTATAGAGCGGCTGAAACAGCCAACCGGACCGCGACTCATGACTGCGCGCATCTACAAGCCGTCCAAGACCGCCATGCAATCCGGCTTTGCCAACACCAAGGCCTGGGTACTGGATTTCGAGCCGGCACAGCCGCGCCAGGTCGAGCCGCTGATGGGATGGACCTCCTCGGGCGACATGCAACAGCAGGTGCGGCTGCGCTTTCCCAGCAAGGAAGACGCGATCGCTTATTGCGAGCGTCACGGCATCGCCTATCAGGTCTTCGAGGCGACCCCGCCGCACCGGCGGACGATCTCCTACGCCGACAACTTCGCCTTCAAGCGCCGCGACGCCTGGACCCACTGACGCCAACGGGCGTCGGCGGGCCGCGTGGCGGCATCCGGCATACCACCTGAACGATTAGGCCACGGCGATGCCCTCACGGGCATCGCAATGTTTTTGGGCCCATGCGCACATGATCCGTCTCGACAACATCAGCAAGCAGAACGGCCACCAGATCCTCTTCATCGAGGCGTCCGCCGTTCTCAACAAAGGCGAGAAAGTCGGTTTGGTCGGCCCGAACGGCGCCGGCAAGACGACGCTGTTCCGCATGATCACCGGCCGCGAGTTGCCCGATGAAGGCCAGGTCGCCGTCGATCGCGGCGTGACCATCGGGTATTTCAGCCAGGACGTCGGCGAGATGGCCGGGCGCAGTTCTGTCGCCGAAGTGATGGACGGCGCGGGGCCGGTCAGCATCGTCGCCGCCGAGTTGAAAGAGCTGGAGACGGCCATGGCCGATCCGGAACGCGCCGACGAGATGGAAGCCATCATCGAGCGTTACGGCGAGGTGCAGCACCGTTTCCAGGAATTGGACGGCTATGCCCTGGAGGGGCGCGCCCGCGAAGTTCTCGCCGGCCTGAGCTTCAGTCAGGAAATGATGGACGGCGACGTCGGCAAGTTGTCCGGCGGCTGGAAGATGCGCGTGGCCTTGGCGCGCATTCTGTTGATGCGGCCCGACGTGATGCTGCTCGACGAGCCGAGCAACCATCTCGATCTGGAAAGCCTCATCTGGCTCGAGGCCTTCCTCAAAGACTACGACGGCGCGCTGCTGATGACCTCGCACGACCGCGAGTTCATGAACCGCATCGTCAACAAGATCATCGAAATCGACGGCGGCACGCTCACCACTTACTCGGGCGACTACGCCTTTTACGAGAAGCAGCGTGCGCTCGCCGAGCAGCAGCAGCAGGCGCAGTTCGAGCGTCAGCAGGCGATGCTCGCCAAGGAAATCAAATTCATCGAACGCTTCAAGGCGCGCGCCTCGCACGCCGCGCAGGTGCAGAGCCGCGTCAAGAAGCTCGACAAGATCGAGCGCGTCGAGCCGCCGCGGCGGCGCCAGACGGTGGCGTTCGATTTTCCGCCGGCGCCGCGTTCGGGCGACGACGTGGTCATCCTCAAGGACGTGCACAAAGGCTACGGCAATCGCAGCATCTACAGCGGTTTGGATTTCTCTGTGCGACGCAAGGAGCGTTGGTGCGTGATGGGCATCAACGGCGCGGGCAAGTCGACGCTGCTCAAGCTGGTCGCGGGCGCGACGGAGCCGGACGATGGTTCGGTGACGGTCGGCAGCAGTGTGAAGATGGGCTATTTCGCCCAGCACGCCATGGATCTGCTCGACGGCGAACGCACCGTGTTCGAAGAGCTTGAATATGCGTTCCCGCAGGCCGGGCAGGGCTCGCTGCGCACGCTTGCCGGATGCTTTGGCTTCTCCGGCGATGACGTCGAGAAGAAATGCCGCGTTCTATCGGGTGGCGAGAAGGCGCGCCTGGTGATGGCTTTGATGCTCTTCGACCCGCCGAACTTCCTGGTGTTGGACGAGCCCACCAACCATCTCGACATGGCGACGAAGGAGATGCTCATCGCCGCGCTGGCGCAATACGAAGGCACGATGCTGTTCGTATCGCACGACCGGCATTTCCTGGCCGCGCTGTCCAATCGCGTGCTGGAGGTGACGCCGGAAGGCGTGCACACCTACGGCGGCGGCTATACGGAATACGTCGACCGCACCGGCTACGAAGCGCCAGGCCTGCGGAGCTGACGGCAGGCCTATGAGCGTTTGAGTTAGCGGCTGGCCGTTGTGATCAGGCGGCGCGTCGGCTTGCGCTCGACCACGACTTTGCGCTCGACCGTAGCTTTTCGCTCAACGGCGAACTTGCGTTCCACCACGAAGGCGCGCGTCGGCGTGCCGGCCGGGCTCGCGGGGGCGGCGGGCATAACGAAGGTCTCGCGCGGCGGCCGGACTTTGAGCAGCGGACTATTCCGCACCTGATCGACCGGCAGCCCCATCAACGAGGCCGCGATCTCTGCCTGGTGGTCGAGATCGTCCGACAAACCCTGGGCGGCGAAAATAGCTTCCTCCAGCGTCGGCGCTTCATGGCGGACGCGGCGGGGGCCGAACTTGGTATCCCAGGGCTGGTTGTTGTTTTTGCTCATAAATTTCAAGTCTCAGACGCGATTTGTCGGCTCCTTATGCCCCGTGTGCGGTATGGCAGCAAGCCGAATGGTGCAATGCACCATAACGTTTACGTCATAGCGGCTTTGGGGCCACAGACGTTCCCGCGATCGAATACGTGAGGGAGAGAGAAATGCCGGAATATCGATGGAGAAACTGGCGACCCCGGCTGGATTCGAACCAGCGACCCTCAGCTTAGAAGGCTGATGCTCTATCCAACTGAGCTACGGGGCCGTTTCGCACGACGTCAGGGTTTACCCGCACCGCCGGCGCATTGAAAGTGTTTGCACGCCGGGACCGTTTACGAGCCAAGGCCAGTCACAAGCGGTAACCGACGCCGCGGCGCCAGTGAGCTCCGCAGACCGAGGCCCGTTATATCCGCCAGTCGTTACAAATGCTTATACCGGCTTCCTCGCGTTTTTAACCGCGTTTTCCCGCGGTGCACGGATCGTCACCGCCACGCGATAATATTGTCGAGAATCAACAGCGGCGTGGCCGATCTAGGCTTTGATTGAACCTAACGCGACCGTCGACGACAAACCGTCGCAGCCGGTCACGACCTCGACACCATCGGGCGCTGGAATATTGTCGTTGGCTGCTTCGGGAGGTTTGTCCAACATGCGCATGCTCGTTCGCGCCGGTATTGCCGCCGCGCTGCTCGCTCTCGCTTCGATCTCCGCGTTTGCCCAAGAGAAGGCCTTCACGCGCGAGGATCTCGACGCCGCCGGCCTCAAGCTCGAGGAGCAAATCAAAACCGACGCCGGGGCGGTGACCAAGTCGGTCGCGCAACTGCGCAAGGACGCCGACGCCGCCTTTCAGAAGAACGACTTCCGCACCGGCATGGTGGTGCTTGGCCAATTGATCGCGGCCGCTCCGAACGATGCGCAGAGCTGGTTGCGATTGGCGCGCACCGTGCGCCAGATCCGGCCGCGCGACGACAAGGAAAAGGCGCTGCTCCAGGACCGCGCCAGCACTGCCGCTTACATCGCCTATCAGCGTGCAAGCGACACGCCGACGCAGGCCGACAGCCTGGCGTTGCTCGGCCGCAGCCTCGCCGATCGTCAGCAATGGCGCCCGGCGCTCGATTCGATGCGGCTGGCGCTCGAATTGCGCGAGAGCGCCGAGCTGCGCGGCGTCTACGAGCGGCTGCGCGTCGAGCACGGATTCCGCATGCTGGACTACAGCGTCGACTCGGATGCCGTGTCGCCGCGCGTCTGTTTCCAGTTCTCGGAAGAACTGCCCGGCAAGCGCACCGACTTCTCGCCTTACGTGGCCGTCGCCGGCCAGGACAAGCCGGCCGTCTCGGCCACCGACAGGCAGCTTTGCGTCGAAGGCCTCAAGCACGGCGAGCGCTACGAAGTGACGTTGCGCGCCGGGCTGCCGTCGACCGTCAAGGAGACTTTGGCCAAGACCGCGACCTTCACGATCTTTGTGCGCGACCGTAAGCCTTTCGTGCGTTTCTCCGGTCGCGCTTATGTCCTGCCGAAGACGGGCCAGCGCGGCATTCCGGTGCTGAGCGTCAACACCGCGACGGTCGTTCTCTCGGTCTACCGCATCGGCGACCGCAATCTGATCGAGACCATGCTGGGCTACGACTTCCAGCGCAATTTGAGCCGCTATCAGGCCGAGAACATCGCCAGCGAACGCGGCGCCAAGGTTTGGAGCGGCGAGCTTACCGTGACGCCGCAGCTCAACGCCGAGGTGACGACGGCTTTTCCGGTCGAGGAGGCGCTCAAGTCGATCGGCCCCGGCGTCTACGCCATGACCGCGTCACCCAAGGAACAGGTCACCGAAGACTACGACCAACTTGCGACGCAGTGGTTCATCGTCTCGGACCTCGGGCTCACGGCCTATACGACGCATGACGGCGTCGATGTCTTCATCCATTCGCTGGCGAGCGCGCAGCCCAAGCCGCAGACCGAGGTGCGTTTGGTCGCGCGCAACAATGAGGTGCTGGCGACCAAGCAGACCGACAAGGACGGCTTCGTCCATTTCGAAGCGGGGCTGGCGCGCGGCGAGGGCGGCCAGTCGCCGGCGGCGATCGTGGTGAGCGATAAGAGCGACTACGCGTTCCTCAATTTGAAGGGCGCCGCCTTCGACCTGTCGGATCGCGGCGTGGCCGGCCGGCCGATCCCGGTCGGCCTCGATGCGTTCGTCTACACCGAGCGTGGCGTCTACCGCACCGGCGAGACAGTGGAGATCACGGCGTTGCTGCGCGACGCGCGCGGCGCGGCCGCGCTCGATGTGCCGATGACTTTGGTCGTCGAGCGGCCGGACGGCGTCAGCTACCGGCGGCAGGTGGTGCAGGACCAGGGGCTCGGTGGCCGCTCGTTGAGCGTGCCGATCGTTACCTCGGCGATGACCGGCACGTGGCGCGTGCGCGCCTATACGGACCCGAAGCGGCCGGCGGTCGGTGAGACCACCTTCATGGTCGAGGACTACGTGCCCGACCGTATCGAGTTCGACCTGACGACGGATGCCAAGGTGGTGCCGCGCGACGCGCCGGTCGAACTCAATGTCGACGGCCGCTTCCTCTATGGCGCGCCGGCCTCCAGCCTCGATTTGTCGGGTAGCGTCACGATCTCGACGGCGCGCGACCGGGCCGGCTTCGCAGGTTATGTGTTCGGTCTCGCCGACGATGACGCGACGCCGCTGCGGCAGGAATTGACCGATACGCCGCAGACCGATGCGAGCGGCAAGGCCAAGCTCGCGTTCACGCCCGAGAAGCTCCCGGACAGCATGCGCCCGCTGCAGGCGCAGATCACCGTCGCGATGGCGGAGTCGGGCGGCCGCGCGGTCGAGCGTCAGCTGACGCTGCCGATCGCCGCCAATGCGCCGATGATCGGCATCAAGCCGGCATTCTCCGGCCGCTCGCTCGACGACGGCGCCAATGCCGATTTCGACGTCGTCTGGGTCGCACCCGACGGCAAGACGCAGGCCAAGAGTGGACTGCGTTACGAACTGCTGCGCATCGAGACTTCGTACCAGTGGTACAAGCAGGGCAATCAATGGGAGTTCGAGCCGATCAAGCGCACCGCGCGCGTGGCGAACGGCACCGTTGACGCGGCCGCCGACAAACCCGGCCGCATTTCCGCGCCGGTGAAGTGGGGCCGCTACCGGCTGGAAGTGTCGGACGCGTCCGGCGTCATCACCTCCTACGCCTTCGATGCCGGCTTCTATGCCGAGTCCAGCGCTGACACGCCCGATCTGCTCGAGCTGGCGCTCGACAAGCCGACTTACGCCGCCGCCGAAACGATGAACATCGCCGTCACGGCGCGCACTGCCGGCCGCCTGACGCTGAACGTGTTCACCGATCGTCTGGTCGCGACGCAGTCGCTCGACGTGCAGCCCGGCATGGCCAAGATGCAGATGATCGTCGGCCGCGATTGGGGCACCGGCGCCTACATGGTCGCGACGTTGCGCCGGCCGCTCGATGCGCCGGCGCAGCGCATGCCCGGCCGCGCCATCGGCGTGCAGTGGTTCGGCATCGACAAGGCGACGCACACGCTCGGCGTCGCGCTCAATATGCCGCCGGCGATGCGGCCGAATGCAACGCTCACGGTGCCGGTCCGCATCAGCGGCCTCAACCCGAACGAAGAGGCGCGGGTGGTGCTCGCCGCGGTCGACGTCGGCATCCTCAACCTCACCAACTACAAGCCGCCGGCGCCGGACGAGTATTATCTTGGCCAGCGCCGCCTGACCGCCGAGATCCGCGACCTCTACGGGCAACTGATCGACGGCATGCAAGGCGCGCGCGGCGCCATCCGCTCCGGCGGCGACATGGGCGGCGAGCTCACCGGCGCGCCGCCGACGCAAGCGCCGCTCGCGCTCTACTCCGGCATTATCACTGTCGGTCCCGACGGCACGGCCAATGTGACCTTCGACATCCCGGCATTCGCCGGCACGGTCCGCGTGATGGCGGTGGCGTGGTCGAAGGAGAAGGTCGGCAAAGCATCGGGTGACGTGATCGTGCGCGATCCCGTCGTGCTGACCACGACCTTGCCGCGCTTCCTGCGCACTGGCGATCGCGGCGCGATCCAGCTCGAGTTGGATAACGTCGAAGGTGCCGCGGGCGACTACAGCATCGCGGTGACCACGGACGGGGCCGCGAAGGTCGACGGTGCCGTGCCGCAGAAGTTGACCTTGGCGCAGAAGGCGCGCGGCAAGGTGTCCGTGCCGGTATCGGCGTCGGGCGCCGGCGCCACCACGGTAACGGTCAACGTCACCGGCCCGAACAACTTCGCGCTCGCGCGCGCTTATGCGCTCGACGTGCGCGCGGCGACGCAAATCCTCACCCGCCGCACCATACGGCCGCTGGCCAAGGGTGAGACGCTGACGCTCAACAAAGACATGTTCGCCGACCTGGTGCCGGGAACGGGCAGGGTGGCGCTGTCGGTCGCGGTCTCGACCTCGCTCGATGCGGCGACGTTGCTGAACGCGCTCGACCGCTACCCCTATGGCTGCTCCGAGCAGATCGCGAGCCGCGCCATAGCGATGCTCTACGTCAATGAACTCGCCGCGCAGGCGCGCCTCGCGCCCGATGGCGAGATCGACACCCGCATCCGCGACGCCATTCCGCGGTTGCTGGCACGGCAGGGATCTAACGGCTCGTTCGGCCTGTGGTCCGTCGGCGGCGACGATCCCTGGCTCGACGCCTATGTCACCGATTTCCTGACGCGGGCGAAGGAGAAGGGCTTCGAGGTGCCGCAGACGGCCTTCACCTTGGCCATCGATCGGCTGCGTAATTACGCGGCCAGCGCGCCTGAACCGGCCAAGGACGGCGGCCGGGAGCTGGCCTATGCGCTGTATGTGCTGGCCCGCAACGGCGCGGCGCCGATCGGCGACTTGCGCTATCTCGCCGACGTCAAGATCGGCGATCTGGCGACGCCGATCGCCAAAGCGCAACTCGCCGCGGCGCTGTCGATGATCGGCGACAAGGAGCGCGCCGACCGCGCGTATCTCGCGGCGCTCACGGCGCTGCCGGCACAGCCGAAGATCGATGTGAGCCGCGCCGATTTCGGCTCGGCGCTGCGCGATGCCGCGGCGCTGGTGACGCTCGCCTCGGAAGGGCGGGCGCCGCAGGCCACGATCGATCAGGCGGTGCTGCGCGTCGATGCCGCGCGCAAACTGTTCAACAACACCTCGACGCAGGAGGACGCCTGGCTGGTGCTGGCCGCCCGCGCCTTGGCCAAGCAGCTCAGCACCGTCTCGCTGACCGCGAATGGCGAGACGCAGAAGGGCGCGTTCTACCGCACGCTCAAGGAAGACCAACTCGCGGCGCCCTTCGCTGTCACCAACAGCGGCGAGGGGACTGTGCAGGCGGTCGTCTCCGTGAGCGGCGCGCCGACGACGCCGGAGCCTGCGGCCGAGCGGGGCTTCAAGATCGAGCGCAAGTTCTTCACGCTCGACGGCGAACCGGCCGATGCCAGCAAGGCGAAGCAGAACGACCGCTTCGTCGTGGTGCTGACCTCGACCGAGCCGCAGCCGCAGTTTGGCCGTGTCATCGTCGCTGACTACGTGCCGGCCGGGTTCGAGATCGACAATCCGCGGCTGGTCTCGTCGGGCAACACCGGCGTGCTGACCTGGATCGCCGACGCCGCCGAACCGGTCAGCAGCGAGTTCCGCGATGATCGCTTCACGGCGGCATTCGACCGCACGTCGGAATCGCCGCCGGTGTTCACGGTGGCCTATGTGGTGCGGGCGGTGTCGCCCGGCCGCTACGTGCTGCCGCAGGCTAAGGTCGAGGACATGTACCGGCCCGACCGCTTCGGCCGCACCGGAACCGGAACCGTGGAGATCGCGGCGGGCCGATGAAGCGGTACCGGACCTATCTCATTAGTCTGGGCGGCGCGCTCATGGCGAGCGCGCTCGCCCTCGGCTTGTGGGTCTGGTCGCTGGGGCCGGCCCCGCTCGGCAACGACCTGGCGTTGTCGCACATCGTCGTCGACCGCGACGGCAAGCTCCTGCGCGCCTATGCGACGCCCGACGGCCGCTGGCGCCTGCCGGCGACCCCGGACGACGTCGATCCGCGCCTGATCAAGGTGCTGCTCGGCTACGAGGATCGGCGCTTCTACGAGCATGACGGCGTCGACTTATACGCGCTCGTGCGGGCGGCATTTCAGTTGATAACAAAAGGACATATCGTCTCTGGCGGAAGTACTTTATCAATGCAGGTGGCGAGGCTTTTGGAACCCCGTGAGAAACGGAGTTTCAGTGCCAAGGCCCGTCAGATCGTCCGCGCCCTCGAGCTCGAGTGGCACCTTAGCAAGCGGGATGTTCTCTCGCTCTATCTGACGCTCGCACCCTATGGCGGCAATCTGGAAGGCATCCGGGCCGCCTCGCTGGCTTACTTTTCAAAAGAGCCAAAGCGTCTAACCCTCTCCGAATCCGGACTTTTGGTTGCTTTGCCGCAAGCGCCTGAGCGCCGCCGGCCGGACCGGCATCCGGAAGCCGCCCAGGCCGCCCGCGACGGCGTGCTCGACCGCGTCGCCGCCCAGGGGCTGATCCCCCCGGACGAAGTCCTTCGTGCCAAGGCGGGGCCGGTGCCGACGGAGCGCAAGCAGCTGCCGACGCTCGCGCCGCACGCCGCCGACTCGGTGCTGTTGGCCGAGCCGGATGTGCGCGTGCACCGTCTCACCATTGACGCCACGTTGCAGAAGTCGCTCGAGGATCTGGCGCGGGAGCGGGCCCGGGCCCTCGGCCCTGAAATTTCGGTGGCGATCCTCGCCGTCGACAATGCGACGGGTCAGGTGCTGGCCCATGTCGGCTCGGCCGACTATTTCGACGCCCGCAGGGCCGGGCAGGTCGACATGACGCAAGCGTTGCGCTCACCGGGCTCGACGCTCAAGCCGTTCATCTACGGCCTCGGCTTCGAAGACGGGCTCATCCACCCCGAGACGTTGATCGACGACCAGCCGCAACGCTACGGCAATTACGTCCCGGAGAACTTCGACCTGACCTTTCAGGGCACGGTCAGCATTCGCAAGGCGCTGCAACTGTCGCTCAACGGCCCGGCCATCGCCGTGCTCGGCAGGGTCGGCATCAACCGGCTGAGCGCGCGGCTGACGCAGACCGGGGCGGCCCTGGTGCTGCCGAAGGGCGAGGCGCCGGGCCTCGCGATGGGTCTCGGCGGCGTCGGCGTGAAGCTGGCCGATCTGACGATGCTCTATGTCGGGCTGGCGCGGCTCGGCGAGGTCGTGCCGCTGACCGAGCGCGCCGGCGCAGCCGCCGCGAGTCCGGGTCGCCTGCTGGCGCCGGCCGCGGCCTGGTATGTCACGAACGTGCTGTTAGGCGCGCCGCCGCCGGAAAACGCACCGTTCGGCCGGCTCGCCTTCAAGACCGGCACCTCATACGGCTATCGCGACGCCTGGTCGGTCGGCCTCGACGGCCGCATGACCATCGGCGTGTGGGTCGGCCGGCCCGACGGCAATCCCGTTCCCGGGATCATCGGCCGCGTGACCGCCGCCCCGATTCTGTTCGATGCCTTCGCCCGCGCCGGCCATACGCCAGTGTCGCTGCCGAAGCCGCCCAAAGGCGTCATGTTCGCCACCAACGCCAAGCTGCCGCCGCCGCTGCAGAAATTCAGTCCGGCCGGCAGCCCGGGGCAGGCGGTGGAGGCGCCGCGCATCATGTTCCCACCCGACGGCGCGCGGTTGGAGCTGTCGGCCCTCGGTGCACCGGATCCGGTGGCCCTCAAGATCGCCGGCGGCCGCACGCCGCTGACGGTCATGGTCAATGGTGTCCCGCTGGCCCCGCCGGGTGCGCGCCGGACCCTGTTTTTCCGCCCCGATGGCCCCGGTTTCGTGCGCCTGACGGT
Source organism: Pseudolabrys taiwanensis (assembly GCF_003367395.1). NCBI lineage: Bacteria > Pseudomonadati > Pseudomonadota > Alphaproteobacteria > Hyphomicrobiales > Xanthobacteraceae > Pseudolabrys > Pseudolabrys taiwanensis. The sequence continues at coordinate 887,430 of NZ_CP031417.1, forward strand.
CATGGACGCGCGCGGCGCCACCGACAGTGTGACCGTAAGGTTGCAGTAGTGCGGGAATGACACGTCTCTCTCTGGAAGCATATTGTTCTCAGGGCGTTACTGGTTCAGAACGCGCCCGACACCGATGAGCACGACCATTAACGACGAGCGCCGATCTCTGGCCCCACCGCGGGGACTTGCCACCGCGCTCGACTGGGCCACGACCTCGCACAAGCGCGCCGCGGTCCTTCTGCTGGCATTCGCGCTCCTGGCCTTCATCCCCGGCTTCTTCCAGATCCCGGCGGTCGACCGCGACGAGGCCCGTTTCGCCCAAGCGACCAAGCAGATGCTGGAGAGCGGCGACTATGTCGACATCCGCTTCCAGGACGAGGTCCGTTACAAAAAGCCCGTCGGCATTTATTGGCTGCAATCGGCGGCCGTGAAGGTGGGCAGTGCGCTCGGCGTGTCCGAAGCGCACACGACGATCTGGCTCTATCGCTTGCCGTCGCTATTCGGCGCCATCGGCGCGGTGCTGCTGACCTATTGGGTTGCGCTCGCCTTCGTGGCGCGCCGCTCCGCCTTGGTGGCGGCCCTGATGATGGCGAGCGCGGTGCTGCTCGGCGTCGAGGCGCGCCTCGCCAAGACCGACGCGGTGCTGTTGTTTACGTCCGTGCTGGCGATGGGCGCGATGGCGCGCATCTATCTCAACGAGCGGCGCACGCCTGAAAAGCCGGTCGGCTGGCAAATGCCCGGCTTGATGTGGACGGCGATCGCCGCCGGCGCGCTGGTCAAGGGACCGCTGGTGCTGATGTTCGTGGTGCTGACCGCGGGCGCCTTGTCGATCGTCGACCGTTCGGCGCGTTGGCTGTGGAAACTCAAGCCGATTGCCGGCTTCATCTGGATGCTGCTGCTGGTGTCGCCCTGGTTCATCGCCATCGCCCTCAAGTCCGGCGAGAGCTTCTTCGTCCAGGCGGTCGGCCAGGACATGCTGAGCAAGGTGACCAGCGGGCAGGAGGCCCATGGCGCGCCGCCGGGCTATTACTTTCTGTTGTTCTGGGTGACCTTCTGGCCGGGTTCGGTGCTGGCGGGGCTCGCCGCGCCGACGGTGTGGCGCGCGCGCAAGGAGCCCGGCGCGCAGTTCCTGCTGGCGTGGCTGGTCCCGTCGTGGATCGTCTTCGAAGTGGTGATGACCAAGCTGCCGCATTACGTGCTGCCGCTTTATCCGGCCATTGCCATCCTGATCGCCGGCATTCTCGAACGCGACGCGCTTGCCAAGAAGCCTTGGATGGTGCGCGGCACGGTCGGCTGGTTCTTGTTTCCGGCGGTCATTGCCGTTGCCGTGGTCGCGATCTTCATCGTCTTCGGCCGCGACCTCGGATTGGCTGCGTGGCCTTCGGCCGCGGTGGCCGCGATCCTCGGCCTTTTTGCGTGGTGGTTGTACGACGTCGATGGCGCCGAACGCGCGCTGCTGCGCGGCATGGTGGCCTCGGTGTTCGTGGCTTTCACGGTCTATGCGGTGACCTTCCCCCTGTTGCCGATGCTGTTTCCAAGCGCGGTCATCGCGCGTGAACTGCACGCGGCGGGGTGCGAGAATCCGCATGTCGCATCGACTTACGCCTATCAGGAGCCGAGTCTTGTGTTCTCGGTCGGCACCGATACGCGCTTCACGGACGGCGCCGGCGCGGCCGAATTCCTGCGCCAGGGCGCGTGCCATTTCGCGCTGGTCGATCCGCGCAGCGAGCGCAGTTTCGTGCAACGCGCCAACGCCATCGGCCTACGCTACGCGCTCAGCCAGCGGATCGAAGGCTTCAACATCAGCATCGGCAAGCCGGTCGTGTTGACCATCTTCCGGTCGATGGAAACGCCATGACGATGGCCAACGGCGTGGACCGCGGTCCGCGCGGCGATGCGCCTGCTTGGCGGCGCTGCGCCGACAACGTGGTCGCCGCCGTCACGGTATTGGCGCGGCCGGCGCGCATCCGTCCGGCGGAGCGATGGCTGTTGCCGACGCGTCATCTGCTGATCGCGGCGCTTGTGACGCTCGTATTCTTTGTCGTGGTGATGGTCGTCTTCGACGCGCGCGCCAGCGCCGCGGCAGGCCGCATGCCGCGCTGGCTGATCGATTTCTTCGACAACATCACCGACTACGGCAAATCGGGCTACTTCCTGTGGCCGCTCGGGCTGCTGTTTCTCGGCCTCGCCGCGCTGCCGCCGCTGACCAACCGTATCAGCCAACGCGTCCTCGCCGCGATCATGGTGCGCGTCGGCTTCCTCTTTCTGGCGATCGCGGTGCCGGGCCTGTTCGTGACCATCGTCAAGCGCATGATCGGCCGTGCGAGGCCGTTCGTGACGGGGTCGGCGGACCCTTACGTGTTCAGCCCGTTCATCTGGCGCGCCGACTATGCCAGCTTCCCGTCCGGCCATTCGACCACGGCCTTCGCGGTGCTGGTGGCCTTCGGCACGCTCTTTCCGCGGGCACGCACGGTCCTGTTGATTTATGCGTTCTTGATCGCGGTCAGCCGGGTGGTGGTCACCGCACATTACCCGACCGACGTCGCCGGCGGCGCGCTGGTGGGCATCGGCGGCGCGCTCTTGGTGCGGCGCTATTTTGCGCTGCGCCGGCTCGGTTTCTCGGTCGGTCCGGATGGCGTGCCGCACCAGTATCCCGGCCCCTCCGTGCGGCGGATCAAATCAGTTGCCCGCGACCTTCTGGCCCCATAAGAACCCCCGGCGGCCGTGATGGCCGGCAGGACCTGAATTTGCCTATGATCACGAACAATGCGGCGGTTTCCGTCGTCGTGCCGGTGCGCAATGAGGCCGGCAATATCGCGCCGCTGGTGGCGGAAATCGCCGCCGCGCTCGACGGCCGCTGGCCGTTCGAGGTGGTCTACGTCAACGACGGCTCGAGCGATGGCACCGAGGACGAGCTGCAGCGCTTGATGGCGCAGCATAGCTGGCTGCGCCGTGTGCGCCACAAACAATCTTGTGGCCAGTCGGCGGCCGTGCGCTCGGGGGTGAAGGCCGCGCGTGCGCCGATCGTGGTCACGCTGGATGGCGACGGTCAGAACGATCCGGCCTTCATTCCTGCGGTGATCGAGACGCTGGAGAAGGGCGGCGAGGCGATGGGCTTGGTCGCTGGCCAGCGCGTCGGACGCAAGGCGACGGCGTTCAAGAAGATGCAGTCGCGTATTGCCAATAAGGTGCGCGGCACCGTGCTGCGTGACGGCACGCGCGATACCGGTTGTGGATTGAAGGGCTTCCGCCGTGACGTGTTCTTGAGCCTGCCTTATTTCGATGGCTTGCACCGCTTCCTGCCGGCGCTGGTGCGACGCGAAGGCAAGACGGTCGGTTACGTCGATGTCGTCGACAGGCCGCGTCATGCCGGCGTGTCGAATTACGGGATGTGGGACCGTCTCTGGGTCGGCATCCTCGATCTCGCCGGCGTGTGGTGGCTGATCCGCCGCCGCAAACGGGTGCCGGAAATTGCGGAGAGTTAGCGCGTGATCCCGAAAAGCGGGAACCGGTTTTCGGACAAGATCACACGCCACTAAAGGAAGACATCTATGCTGGTCGACATCTCAAACGCCGTCGGCGGTTATCTGCACGACGTGTTCGTCGGCAACATCGATTGGGGCATCCTGATCGGCTATTTTGCGCAGGCCATGTTCGCCATGCGCTTCGTCGTGCAATGGATCGCGTCGGAACGGGCGGGCAAGAGCGTCGTGCCGACCGCGTTCTGGGTATTCTCGATCGGCGGCGGCTTCATGCTGCTCGGCTACGCGCTCTATCGCAAAGACCCGGTCTTCATCCTCGGCCAGGCCTTCGGCGTGTTCGTCTATCTGCGCAATCTGCAGTTCGTCCTGCGCAGCGGCGGCCAAGGCGCGCCGGCCTAAAAAGCGCGCCGGCGTCACTCAGCCGGCGGCTTTCAATGCGGCGAAGCCGCGTTCGAGATCGGCGATCAGGTCGGCAGGGTCTTCCAGGCCGATATGGAAGCGTAAGGTCGGGCCGCCAGGCGACCACTTGGTCGCGGTGCGATACTCGTCGCAGTCGAACGAGATCACCAAGCTTTCGAAGCCGCCCCACGAATAGCCGATGCCGAACAACTGAAGCTCGTTCATGAAGGCGTAGACCGCTTTCTGATCGACCGGCTTGAGCGCGATGCTGAACAGACCGCAGCCGCCGGTGAAGTCGCGCTTCCACAAGACGTGTCCCGGGTCGCTCGCGAGCGCCGGATGCATGACGCGCAGGACCTCCGGCCGCTGCTCGAACCAGCGCGCGATTTCGAGCCCGGATTCGAAATGCCGCTTCATGCGCACGCTCAGGGTGCGCAGGCCGCGCAACGCAAGAAACATGTCGTCAGGCCCGACGCACAGGCCCGTGGTGTAGACGTAGTCCTTGAGTTGCTTGACCGCCTTTGCACTCGCCGACACGCAGCCGAACATGATGTCGGAATGGCCGCCGATATATTTGGTGCCGGCCTGGATCGACAGATCCACGCCCTTGTCGAGGGCGCGGAAGTAGAGCGGCGAGGCCCAGGTGTTGTCGGTCAATACCAGCGCGCCTTTCTCGTGCGCGACCTTGGCGATGGCCGGGATATCCTGGACCTCGAAGCTTTGCGAGCCGGGCGCTTCGGTGAACACCGCCTTGGTGTTCGGCTTGAACAACGCGGCGATGCCGGCGCCGATCGAGGGGTCGTAATAGGTGGTCTCGACCCCCATGCGTTTGAGGATCGTGTCGCAAAACGTGCGCGTCGGCCGGTAGACGCTGTCGGTGACAAGAATGTGATCGCCGGCACCGACGACCGCGAGCAGGGCGCTGGTGATCGCCGCAAGGCCCGACGGCAGCAATGCCACGCCGGCGCAGCTCTCACCCTCGATCGCCTGCAGCGCGTCTTCCAGGGCCTCGCTGGTCGGGGTGCCGCGGCGGCCGTACTGATAGCGCGATCGGTGCGCGACCTGATCCTCGGCCGTCGGATAGAGCAGGGTGGAGGCGTGGTAGACCGGCGGGTTGATGAAGCCGTGCGACATTTTGGTGTCGCGTCCGGCATTGACCAGCAGGGTATCCGGCTTAATCGGTGTGCTCGGTTTCTTGCTCATGATCCACGGCAGGGCTTTAAAGCGGTGCGGAACCGCGAAAGTCATATACCGCTGCATCGGCAGGAGGCGTCAACCCCTTGACGTTGCAACCCGTTCGTTCTGGAATGCGGCGCACCGAGGGATCTTGAGGACAGGCTGGATTCGTTTCGCGCCGCGCCAGGCTTGGCCGGTCGCGAGATTCGGCCTGCTCGAGGGTGTGAGTGTCGCGTCTGCGCCAGAGGGGCCATATTCGATGAAAAAAATTGCCGCATTATTCGCGCTTGCCGTCTTTGCCGTCGCGCAAGACGCCTCGGCGCAAGTGCTGAAGACCGTCAAAGAGCGCGGCACGCTCAATTGCGGTGCCAATGGCACCTTGGCCGGGTTCGGCTTGCCGGACGCGCAGGGCAACTGGACCGGCCTCGACGTCGACTTCTGCCGCGCGATCGCGGCGGCGGTCCTCAACGATCCCAAGAAGGTCAAGTTCGTCCCGCTCTCGGCTAAGGATCGCTTCACGGCCTTGCAGTCCGGCGAGGTCGACGTTCTGGCCCGCAACACGACCTGGACGTCGTCGCGCGATACCTCGCTGGGCCTCAACTTTACCGGCGTCAACTACTATGACGGCCAGGGCTTCGTGGTGCGCAAGGCGCTGAAGGTCAATTCGGCGCTCGAGCTCAATGGCGCGTCGATCTGCGTGCAGCAGGGCACGACCACCGAGCTCAACCTCGCGGATTACTTCCGCTCGCACAACATGCAGATGAAATCGGTGACCTTCGCTACCGCCAATGAGGCCGTGAAGGCCTATGACGCGGGCCGTTGCGATGCCTACACCACGGACGCTTCGGCGCTCTACGCCGAGCGGTTGCGGTTGGCCAATCCGGCCGACCACATCATCCTGCCGGAGATCATTTCCAAGGAGCCGCTCGGGCCGGCGGTCCGCCATGGCGACGACCAATGGTTCGACGTGGTCAAGTGGACGTTGTTCGCGATGCTCGACGCGGAAGAACTCAACGTCAATTCCAAGAACGTCGACGAGATGCTCAAGTCCGACAACCCCGAGATCAAGCGGCTGTTGGGCACCGAAGGCAATTTCGGCGAGCAGCTCGGGCTGACCAAGGATTGGGTCGTGCGCATCGTGAAGCAGGTCGGCAACTACGGCGAAAGCTTCGAGCGCAATGTGGGGCAGGGCTCGCCGCTCAAGATCGACCGCGGGCTGAACCGCCTGTGGAACAAGGGCGGCATCCAATACGCGCCGCCGGTCCGCTGACGCGGACGATCGGCGCGCCGGGCGCAGGTTCGTTTGACGGGAGACGTGTGGGCCGAACCAGCACGCGCGCGAGGGGATAGATGTCGACCGACCTGAGGACGGAATCGCCCCCGCCGCGCGTTGCGCTCTATAACAACCCGAAGGTCAGAAGCGCCGTCTATCAAGTCGGCCTCTGCGTGATCATCGGCCTCTTGGTCTATGGCGCGGCGAGCAACGCGATCGAGAACCTGCGCCGCGCCAACATCGCCTCCGGTTTCGGCTTCTGGGACAACAATGCCGGCTTCGACATCAGCCAGACGCTGATCCCTTATTCCTCGCAGGCGTCGACCTATGGCCGCGCCTTCTGGGTGGGACTGCTGAACACCCTGCTGGTCGCCGGTCTCGGCATATTCTTCGCGACCATTCTCGGCTTCATCATCGGCATTTCCCGCCTGTCCAAGAACTGGCTCTTGGCCAAGGCCGCCGGCTGCTATGTCGAGACCATCCGCAATCTGCCGCTGCTGCTGCAATTGCTGTTCTGGTACAACGCGGTGCTCAAGACGCTGCCGGACATCCGCGACAGCTTCACGCTCGGCGGCGCCGTCTATCTCAACAATCGCGGTTTGTTTTTGCCCAAGCCGTCGCCCTTGGAGGGCTTCGGATGGGTGCAGATCGCCCTGGTCGCGGGCATCATCGCGGCGATCGCGTTCCGCCTGTGGGCGCACCGCCGGCAGGAGCGCACCGGACGCCAGGCGCCCGTCGCCTGGGTGACGCTGGCACTGGTCGTCGGCGCGCCGCTCGCCGTCTTTCTCCTCGCCGGCGCGCCATTGCTGTTTCAATCGCCGCAGGCCGGCCGCTTCAACATCTCCGGCGGCGTCGAAGTGCTGCCGGAATTCGTGGCGCTGCTGTTCGGCCTGTCGATCTATACGGCTGCCTTCATCGCCGAGGTGGTGCGGGCGGGGCTGCTCGCGGTGTCGCGCGGGCAGGTGGAGGCGGCCTATTCGCTCGGCCTGCAGCCGCGGCCGACGCTGCGGCTGGTCGTCATCCCGCAGGCCATGCGCGTGATCGTGCCGCCGCTCACCAATCAGTATTTGAACCTGACCAAGAACTCCACGCTGGCGGTGGCGATCGGTTATCCCGACCTGGTGCAGGTGTTCACGGGTACGGTGCTCAACCAGACCGGCCAGGCGGTCGAGGTCGTCGCCATCACCATGCTGGTCTATCTCTTCATCAGCCTTACGACCTCGCTGGCGATGAACATCTACAACAAGCGCGTCGCGCTGGTCGAACGGTGAGGATCGGCAGCATGGCTATGTCCGACACCGAACTCGTTCCGACCGGCCCTGCCTTCGTACGGCGCGAATTCTTACCGGCGCAGCCGCCGCCGGTGCGGATGACCGGCGCGTTCGGCTGGATGCGCGAGAACCTGTTCTCCAGTGCGTTCAACATCGTGCTCACCATCCTCATCGCGTTGTTGCTGGCCTGGGTGGTGCCGGAGATCGTCAGGTTCCTGTTCATCGACGCGGTGTGGACAGGCGCCGACCGCGAGGCCTGCCACGAGGCTGTGCAGGGACACGCGATTGGCGCGTGCTGGCCGTTCGTGTGGGAGCGGTTGCCGTATTTCATCTATGGCTCCTATCCGATCCCGGAGCGTTGGCGCGTGGACTTGTTCTTCGCCCTGCTGGCTCTCGGCGTCGTCTGGATGCTCTGGCTCAGTGCGCCGCGCCGTGACCTCGGCATGATCTATTCTTTCGCTGTGCTGCCGGTCGTCTCGTTCATCCTGCTGCACGGCTTTGAGGCGATCGGCCTGCCGGTGGTCGATACCGTTCTCTGGGGCGGCGTGCTGGTGACCATCGTGGTCGCCTCGGTGGGCATCGTCGTGTCGCTGCCGTTCGGGATCGCCCTTGCACTCGGCCGCCGATCGCAGATGCCGGCGGTACGGCTCTTCTCCGTCATCTTCATCGAGTTCGTGCGTGGCGTGCCGCTCGTCACCGTGCTGTTCATGGCGAGCGTGATGCTGCCCTTATTCGTGCCGCCGAACTTCGAGCCGGACAAGCTTCTGCGAGCGCTGATCGGCATCGCGCTCTTCGCGTCGGCCTACATGGCGGAGGTGGTGCGCGCCGGCCTGCAAGCGATTCCCAAAGGCCAGTTCGAAGGGGCGATGGCGGTCGGTCTCAACTATCCGCAGCGCATGCGCCTCATCATCCTGCCGCAGGCGCTCAGGGTCACCATTCCGAACATCGTCAACAACTACGTGGCGCTGTTCAAAGATACGACGCTGGTGTTCATCGTCGGCATTTTCGACCTGCTGCGCACCATCGAAGTGGCGCGCATCGACCCGAAATGGGCGACGCCGGTGACCAGCACGACGGGCTACGCCGTGGCGGCGATTTTCTACCTCGTGTTCTGCTACGGAATGTCCCGTTACGCCCGTGCCGTCGAGGCCCGCCTCGCGACCGGCGACAAGCGCTGAGGTTCATGCTCATGGCTTTCACGACCAATGCGGCCGTATCCACCAAGCCAAGCCGTCTCAAGACGCCGGTCGCGGTGGAGATCGTCGGCATGAACAAGTGGTACGGGGATTTCCACGTTCTGCGCGACATCAACCTCAAGGTCATGGGCGGCGAGCGCATCGTGATCTGTGGACCGTCCGGCTCCGGCAAATCGACGATGATCCGCTGCATCAACAAGCTGGAGGAACATCAAAGCGGCCGCGTCTTCGTCGACGGCGTGGAACTGACCAACGATCTCAAGAAGATCGACGAGGTGCGCCGCGAGGTCGGCATGGTCTTCCAGCATTTCAATTTGTTTCCCCATCTCACCGTGCTGGAGAACTGCACGCTGGCGCCGATCTGGGTGCGCAAGATGCCGAAGAAAGAGGCGGAGGAGGTGGCGCTAAGCTATCTGCGCCGCGTGAAGATCCCCGAGCAGGCCAACAAATATCCCGGTCAGCTGTCGGGCGGCCAGCAGCAGCGGGTCGCGATCGCGCGCGCGCTCTGCATGAATCCTAAGATCATGCTGTTCGACGAGCCGACCTCTGCGCTCGATCCGGAAATGGTCAAGGAGGTGCTCGACACGATGGTGAGCCTCGCCGAAGACGGTATGACGATGTTGGTGGTTACACACGAGATGGGGTTTGCCCGCCAGGTCGCCAACCGTATCGTGTTCATGGATCAAGGGCAGATCGTTGAAGCCAACGCGCCTGAGGAATTCTTCTCGCATCCTCAGCACGAACGGACCAAGTTGTTCCTCAGCCAAATACTGCGTTGATTCTTTACGCGCATTTTATGTGAGGCCTCTGGGATTACCGTTCCGAGGCGCAATTCCGCCGCGTTTGGACGTCACTCAGTCTCAACGAGACGCGCAGTGGCGACAAACGGCGCTGCACGCAATCTAGATTATAAATGCAGAATAAGCGCGACGTGTATTCGGCGGCGTAGTTCAGCAAGAAGCAATAAAAATCGGCCGCTCAGCCTTTGCGCGGGCGACCACCGTCACAAATCACAGTACCAGCCACTGTGACAATGCCGTAATCGGCCATGACACGACACGCGATCTTACTCGCTTCAGCGGACGATCTACTTGAGCCGGACGACGATCGATCTGGTAACGGCCTTGAGCTGACCGACATGCCCGCGAACTCCCGGCGCGCGCTCGGCGCCAAACTCTATTCGCTAACGGCACGAGAAATCGAAGTGCTGACTTGGGTCGCACGGGGCAAGTCCGCCTGGGAGATAGGTGAGATTCTCGACATAGCCAAGCGCACGGTCGACGAGCACGTTCAGACCGCGGTGCGCAAGATGGGGGCCGTCAATCGCACCCATGCGGTTGCACTCGCAATACGAGATCGCGTTATTACAATCTAAGCGAGTACGCCGATATAAATCACAGTTTCGCGTTTGGAATTTCACTTTCATATTTTTTCTGACTGAGCTGAATCGAATGGCATCGGGGAGCCACTGATGAAGTCGCTAATTGTGAAACGTTCGGTAACAATCGGAGGGCACCGAACCAGCATCACGCTGGAAGACATGTTTTGGCATGCGCTGCGGGAAATCGCGGACCATCGGCGCGTATCGATGTCGGCATTGCTCAACGAGATCAATGTCGGTCGTCAGGCGACCAATCTGTCGTCGCACATCCGTCTGTTCGTCCTCGATCACTATCGCTCGCGCGCGGCCTGACACTTTCGTGCCATCCGCTTGGGCGCCGCCCTCATTGGTGGCGTCCAAGTCTTCTTTCGCGTGCGCACGTCGCGGCCCGTAAGCCGTCGGCGGACTAGTCCCGTTCGACGGGGAGATCGGGCCTCGCCCCCCATTCCGACCACGAGCCGTCATAGATCCGGGCCGGCTTCTTGCCGAGCGCGTCGAGCCCCAATGCCAGGATCACGGCGGAAACGCCGGATCCGCAGGTGGTGATGACGGGCTTGTCCGCGTCGACGCCGGCCTTGGCAAAGACCTGCGCGATGCGGTCCGGGGCAATCAGCCGCCCATTCTCCACGAGCTCGGAGGAGGGCACGTTCAGCGCCCCCGGCATATGGCCGCCGCGCAGGCCCGGCCTCGGTTCCGGATCGCGGCCGGCAAAGCGGCCGGCGGACCGGGCATCGACAACCTGGACGCTGCCGTCGTTGAGCGCCATTTGGACGTCGGCCTGCATGGCGACGGCGCTGGTTTCCATCTCGGCGTTGAAGGGCCGCGCCGGGCGTTTCACCTCGCCGGCTTCGGTCGGACGCCCCTCGGCGATCCAGGCCGGCAGGCCGCCGTCGAGGATGAAGACGTTCTTCGCGCCGAAGATGCGGAAGGTCCACCACACGCGCGGCGCCGAAAACAGGCCAAGGCCATCATAGACGACGATCGTGTCTTGCTCGCCGATGCCGAGCGCGCCGACGGCTTTCGCGAACTCCGTTGGGCCCGGCAGCATATGCGGCAGGTCGGTGGAATGGTCGGCGACGGCGTCGATATCGAAGAAGACGGCGCCGGGAATGTGCTTGGCGAGATACTCGGCCTTGGCGTTGCGGTTCTGCGTCGGCAGATAGAAAGAGCCGTCGACCACAACGAGGTTGTCTTTGCCGAGCTCGGCCGCGAGCCATTCGGGGGATCGGAGCCATTGGCTCGCTGGTTTTGTGTTTGTCATGTCACTGCCGGGTTGGATCAGAGTTGGTAATGCGCGCCATTCCTCAATCGTTCCGTGCGCGCAACGTCAGGCGAAGGCGAGCCGCACGCGGCGGTTCTGCTTGCCCTTCTTCTCGATGCCGGTGATCTGCACCGCACCGATCTCGTCGACCTTGCGGACATGCGTGCCGCCGCAGGGCTGTAGGTCGAGCCCGGCGATCTCGATCAGCCGCACGCGTCCGGTGCCCATCGGTGGCTTCACCGACATGGTCTTGACCAGCCCCGGATTGGCTTCGAGTTCGGCATCGGTGATCCAGCGGCTGGTGACCGCCGCTCCGGAGGCGATCATCGCCGCGAGCTTGGCGGCGATGTCGTCCTTGTCGAGGCCGGCCTCGGGAATGTCGAAATCGAGGCGGCCGTCGGTGTCGCCGACGGAGCCGCCCGTCACCGCGTAAGGCAGCACGGCCGACAGCAGATGCAGCGCCGTATGCATGCGCATGCGGGCATAGCGCTTGTCCCAGTCGATCGCGGCGGTGACCGTGTCGCCGACGGCGATGGCCGACGCGCCATCCGCCGGGACATGCGCGATCTCGGTCTTCGCGGCATCGGTATAGACCGCGGTCGCGATCGGGATGCGCGCGCCGGAAGCCGTGATCAGCGCGCCCGTGTCGCCCGGCTGGCCGCCGGACGTGGCGTAGAACACGGTGCGGTCGAGCACGAGCCCGCCTTGTTCGGTGATCGCCAGCACGCGGGCGTCGCAGGCTTGGCGATACGAGTCGTCGCGAAACAGGCAGTCCGTCGCCATCTAGGCCTCGCTGTCAGACGAAAGGCGGCTTGATGTTCGATTGGCGCTCGAGCCACGTCGGCACGGGCAGGTTCTTGGCGCGCAGGAAGTCCGGATTGAACAGCTTGGATTGATAGCGCGCGCCGCCGTCGGCGAGGATGGTCACGATGGTGTGGCCGGGACCGAGCTCCTTGGCGAGCCTGATGGCGCCGGCGACATTGACGCCGGTCGATCCGCCAAGGCACAGGCCCTCGTGCGCGAGCAGATCGAAGATCAGCGGCACGGCTTCCTCGTCGGGAATGAGATAAGCCTTATCGACGATCATCTGCTCGACAATGGCTGTGACGCGGCCGAGACCGATGCCTTCGGTGATCGAGCCGCCTTCGCTTGCCTCCGCCTTGCCGTGCGCGAACAGATTGTACATCGCGGCGCCGCGGGGATCGGCGACGCCGGTCACGATCTTCGGGTTCTTTTCCTTGAGATAGCGCGAGACGCCGGCCAGGGTGCCGCCGCTGCCGACCGAACAGATGAAGCCATCGACCTTTCCGTCGGTGTCGGCCCAGATCTCGGGGCCGGTCGATACGTAATGCGCCTTGCTGTTGTCGAGGTTGTTCCACTGGTCGGCGAAGATGACGCCGTGCTTCTCCGTCTTCTTCAGTTCTTCCGCGAGGCGCCGTCCGACATGCTGATAGTTGTTGGGGTTCGAATAAGCGAGCGCCGGCACCTCGACCAATTCGGCACCGCATAGCCGCAGGAAGTCCTTCTTCTCCTGGCTCTGCGTTTCGGGGATGACGATGATGGTGCGGTAGCCGCGCGCATTCGCCACGATCGCGAGACCGATGCCGGTATTGCCGGCGGTCGACTCCACGACCAGGCCTCCGGGCTCGAGCTCGCCCCGCGCTTCGGCTTCCAGGATCATCTGCTTACCGGCGCGGTCCTTCACCGAACCGCCCGGGTTCATGAACTCGGCCTTGCCGAGGATGGTGCAGCCCGTCAGCTCGGACGCGTACTGAAGCTTGATCAAGGGGGTGTGGCCGATGGCGTCCACAAGGCCGTCGCGAAATGTCATACCCGGTCCCGGCGTACTGGTAATTTCTTAGGCGAACCTAGTGGACCGTCGCCGGTGTCACAAGGCCGGCTTCTGCGCCGCATCGCGTCCGTTCATCCTGATATCTCAGCCTCTTGCGCCGAAGGTGCAAGAGGGAGGGCCGGCTGCCCGCCAACAATTGTCGCCGTCCGGGAAAGACACTTGAAACCATGTCCCGGCATTCATTTCGCCCCTGCATACGCATTCACGACTTCTTACACCGGCAGGCGTATGTGGATGCTTCGGGGGATACCAAGCGCATTGAAAGCCCCGTTTTGACATGGGCGCCTCAGGCCGATGAGTCTCGACGTCAACACCTTGTTTGTCGTGACGATCTACGTCGAGGCCATTCTTGGCCTGCTGCTGCTTTTTGCCTGGGCCCAGAACACCGCGATTCACGCCGTCTGCTGGTGGGGCTTTGCGCATCTGATCCGCGCCGCGTCGGTCATGCTGTTCGGCATGTACGGAACGGTACCCGATCTTATTACCATCGACCTCGCCAATGCGCTTCTCTTCACGGCCTTCGCCGTGACCTGGACCGGCGCCCGCGTGTTCGACGGCCGTCCGGTGGAGCCGGTCTATCTGGTCACAGGCGCCGTCGTGTGGCTCCTGGTATGCCGCTTGCCGGTATTGTCCGACGCGATCAACACCCGCGCCTTGGTCGCATCCGGCATCATCACGACCTACACCTGGCTCACCGCCTATGAGTTCTGGCGCGGCCGCAGCGAGCAACTCGGTTCGCGCTGGCCGGCGATCTTCATGCTGTTCGCGCATGGCGCGCTGTATCTGCTGCGCACGCCGCTGGTGGCGATGCTGCCATGGTCGCCGTCCGACGCCAGCATGTATGGCAGCGTGTGGCTGACCGTGCTGTCCTTCGAGGCGCTGCTGTTCACGATTTCCGTTGCCTTCATCCTGCTGGCGATGGCGAAGGAGCGCACCGAACTGCGTCACCGGACCGCGGCCATGGTCGACCCGCTCACCGGCATCGCCAACCGCCGCGCCTTCCTGCAGGAAGCCGAAGAGCTTACCAAGCGTCATCTCGCCAAGCCGCGCCCGACGGCCGTGCTGCTCATCGACCTCGATAACTTCAAGTCGATCAATGACCGCTTCGGTCACGCCCTGGGCGACCGCGTCCTCGAGGTTTTCACCGAGGCGGCACGGCAGTCCTTCCGGGTGTCGGACCTGATCGGGCGTCTCGGCGGTGAGGAGTTCGCCGCGATCATGTACGGCGTTTCCTGCGACGAGGCGGTGGCCACGGCGGAACGTTTGCGTGAACGTTTTGCGCAGGCGGCACAGGAAGTCGATGGCCGCCCGGTCTGCGCGACGGTGTCGATCGGCGTCGTGGTCTGTCAGGAGGCGGCGCTCGACGTTCCCGAGCATCTGGCGCAGGCCGATCAGGCGCTCTATTTCGCCAAAGAGAACGGCCGGAATCGCGTCGAGGTTGCGTCGCTGGAAGCCTTCGTCGCGCGTGGCAGCGAGGACGCGCGGACCTCGGTCGGCGCGGCTGGCCTCGCGACCAAGTCCGCGGCTTAACGCCGCTGTTTCCCACCTTTCGAACACATATGCTGCAGCGCCGCACGAGCCGACCGCATGGTGGACCGCGACTTTGATCGCGATTGACCTTGGTCGGCGAATTGGGCCAGTTTAGCGCGAAGGTTCCGCAATGTCGGCCCAACCGATTAGTGGGATTCCAAACTAATCACGAATCGACGTGAGGGAGGAGGATACGATGCAGCCGTTCAAATGGCTCGGCACGGCCGCGCTCGGCTTGGCGCTGAGCACCGGTGCTCAGGCGGCCAACGTAAAAATTGGCATCATGTTGCCGTTTTCCGGCGTGAACGCCGATCTCGGCGACGCCAACATCAAGGGCATGGATCTTTATCTGAAGCTCCACGCCAAGGATATTGCGCCGCACACGATCGAAGTCATCAAGCGCGATGAAGGCCCGCCGTCGGGCGCCGCCGCCAAGACGGTGGCGACCGAGCTCATCACCAACGATAAGGTGAAGATGATCGTCGGCGTGGTGTTCTCGCCGTCGGCGATCGCCATGGCGCCCGTCATCACGCAGGCCAAGGTGCCGCTTCTGATTTCGAACGCCGGCACGGCCTGGATTACCAATCTGTCGCCGTACATTGCGCGCGTGTCCTTCAGCATGTGGCACGACGGCTATCCGATGGGCACCTACGCGGCGAAGGATCTCAAGTGTAAGACCGCGGCGATGGGCTACACCGATTTCCCGCCGGGCAAGGACTCGACCGAAGCCTTCAAGACCGGCTTCGAGAAGGCCGGCGGTCAGGTCATCGACGCGATCCCGATGGGCAATCCGGCGCAGGTGCCGGACATGACGCCGTTCTTCCAGCGCGTGAAGGACAAGAAGCCGGACTGCTTCTATGTCTTCATTCCGTCGGGCAGCCACGCCTCGGCGGTGGTGAAGGCCTATGGCGAAGTCGGCCTCAAGCAGGCCGGCATCAAGCTGATCGGCCCGAAGGACGTCGTGCCGGACACGAAGTTGCAGGATATGGGTGATGCCGCGATCGGCACCATCGTCATGAGCAACTACGCCGCCGATCTCGACAACGCGCCGAACAAGGAGTTCGTGAAGGCTTGGCATGAAGCCTATGGCGCCAACTCCAATCCGGACTTCATGTCAGCCGCGGCCTGGGACGCGATGGCCGCGACCTTCGCCGTGATCAAGAAGCTCGACGGCAATCTCGACGATCCGGAAAAGGTGATGGCCGCGCTCAAGGGCTGGTCCACCGACGGTCCGCGCGGCAAGGTTTCGATCGATCCGGAAACCCGCGACGTCGTCAACGACGAGTGGGCGCTTGAAGTCATCAAGAAGCCCGACGGCAAGCTCGGCACCAAGGTCCTCGGCAGCATCAAGGGCGTCAAGGACGAGTGCAAGGAGCTCAAGGTCGGCCGTTGCGGGCAGGGCAAGTAAGCCCCTTTACGGTCCATCGGCACCAACAGATGCCGCCGCGCTAGCCAAGCGCGGCGGCATCTTTTATCAAGGCGTCAGAAAGACACCGTGGCGTACCCCTCGACAGAGGGACCGCAGGACGTGTGCATTTGAGGGAAGGCCGCGCCGCTCGGCGCGGCGGAACATGCGAGGGGACTAGAGAAACGCCGTGTCCGCCAGTGCGATCGTCAGTATTTTGTTCGACGGGCTCGCCTACGCGATGGTGCTGTTCATCATCTCGGTCGGCCTGTCGATCACCATGGGCCTCATGGGCTTCGTCAATCTGGCGCATGGCGCTTTCGCCATGGCGGGCGGCTATCTCGTCGTCACGCTGACACGCAGTTGGGGTGTGCCGTTTCTGCCGTCCTTGCTGATTGCCGCGGTGGTGGTCGGCGTCGCCAGCATCCCATTCGAGCGCCTCTTGTATTCGAGGCTCTACAAGGCGACCGAGCTCGACCAGGTGCTGCTGACCATCGGCTTGGCCTTCATGGCGATCGCCAGCTACACCTATTTCTACGGCCCGTCGCCGCTCACCGTGCCGCTGCCGTCGTTCCTGACGGGGCAGATCGACATCGGCGTGCGCACGGTGCCGACCTATCGCGCTTTCACCATTGTCGTCGGCGCGGTGCTGATCGCACTGCTGTGGTACGGCTTCGAGCGCACCAATATCGGCGCCAAGATCCGTGCCGCGGTGGATAACCGCCGCATGGCGCAGTCGGTCGGCATCAATGTCGATCGTCTGTTCACGCTGACCTTCGCGCTCGGCTCGGGGCTCGCGGCCTTCGGCGGCGGCCTCGCCATTCAGACCTTCGGTCTGACGCCGAGCTTCGCGGTGCTTTATCTCGTATTCTTCCTGATCATCGTCTCCGTGGGCGGCCTCGGCAGCCTGAAAGGCACATTGATCGCGTCGATCCTGCTCGGCGTGTTCGATATCGGCGGCAAATATCTTTACTCGGATGCCGGCGGCTTCTTCATCTACGTGCTGACGGTGCTCGTTCTCCTGATCAAGCCAGCGGGACTCTATGGCCGTGAGTGATATCCAGACGGCCGCGCCGGTTCGTGACGCTTCGACCACCGCGGCGCGCATCCGCGCCGCCGATTTTGTCGTCAAACGCCATTACCTGCGCTGGTGGGAAGCGCTGCCGTGGCTCCTGATCATCGCGGCCTATTTCGTCTTCCCCGACCGGCTGACCTTCGGCACGCAGGTGCTGATCGGCATCATGTTCGCGCTCTCGCTCGATCTGATCCTGGGCTATGCCGGCATCGTCACGCTCGGCCATGCGCTGTTCTTCGGTATCGGCGCTTACACGGTGGCGCTGCTGACGGCGCGCTGGAACTGGGGCGAGCCGATTTCGGCGATGCTGCTGGCGATCGTGCTGTCGGCGGCCGCGGGCCTCGTGTCGGGCTGGTTCCTGCTGCGCTATCGCGGTCTGACGTTGCTGATGCTGACGCTGGCCGCCGCCATCCTGGTGCAGGAGGCCGGCAACTACCGCTCGGACATCACGGGCGGCTATGACGGCGTGCCGGGCATGGAGATCTGGAAGCTGTTCGGGGTCTTCGAAAACGACCTCTATGGGCGCACCTATTACGTCTATGTCGGCGTTCTCCTGTTTATCGTCTGGTACGTCGTCCGGCGGATCGTTTATTCGCCGTACGGCGCGGCGCTGACTGGCATTCGCGAGAACGTGCGGCGCATGCACGCCATCGGCTCGCCGGTGCACCGGCGTCTCGTCACCGCCTATACGCTCGCCGCCGGCCTTGCCGGCATGGCGGGCGCGCTGTTCGCACAATCGACGGCCTATACGACGCTCGGCGTGTTCGACTTCGACAACTCGGCCAAGGTGATGGTGATGCTGATCCTCGGCGGCACCGGGCGGCTCTATGGCGCCTTCATCGGCGCCGCCGTGTATCTGGTGCTGGAGGACAATCTGTCGAAGCTCAGCCCGACCTTCTGGCAGTTCGGCATCGGCCTCCTGCTCGTGCTCACCGTATTGTTCGCGCGCCGCGGTTTGCTCGGTCTCTTGGAGGACGCGATCAAGTTGTTCCGCCGGGGAGGCAACGCATGACCGCCGCTCTCCAGGTCGAAAAGCTCAATCGCTCCTTTGGCGCGTTGGCCGTCACCCGAGACGTCGATCTGACGCTCGAGCGCGGCGCGCGTCACGCCCTGATTGGGCCGAACGGCGCCGGCAAGACGACGCTCGTCAATCTCATCACCGGCGTGCTGCGGCCGCAATCCGGCCGCGTGCTGCTCAACGGTGACGACGTCACCCAGACGAGCCAGGCCGCGCGCGCGCGGCGCGGGCTCGCGCGCACCTTCCAGATCAATCAGCTGTTCCGCGGCCTGACCGTGCTCGAAAACCTGACGATGACGATCGGCGAGCGGGACGGGGAGTGCAACAATCTGTGGCGTGCCGCCGGCGCCAAGCCGTCGATCATCGAGGAGGCGCTGGACCATCTCGAATCCCTGCGCCTCGTCGATGACGCGCTGCGGCTGGTGCGCGAGCTGCCCTATGGCCGCCAGCGTCTGGTCGAGATCGCCATCGCGCTCGCGCAGAAGCCGCGCGTGCTGCTGCTCGACGAGCCGGCGGCCGGTGTGCCGTCCTCCGAGAGCCATCTGATCCTCGACGTCGTCGCCGCGCTCGATCCCGACATCGCCGTGCTGATCATCGAGCACGACATGGACGTGGTGTTCCGTTTCGCCAAGGAGATCACCGTGCTGGTGCAGGGCGCGGTCTTCACGCACGGCACGCCGCAGCAGATCATGGCCGACGAGCAGGTGCGGGCGGTTTATCTGGGTGAGGAAGGCCATAAGGTTGCGGGGGCGGCGCATGGCTGAGTCCGCGCTCGAACTCGACAATGTTCGCGCCGGCTACGGCGAGACGGTGGTGCTGGAGGATATCCGGCTCAAGATCGCACCGGGCGAGACGCTCTCGGTCATCGGCCGCAACGGCGTCGGCAAGTCGACGCTGCTCGCGACCATCATGGGTCATACGACGCTGCACGGCGGCCGCATTGTGCTGCAGGGCAAGGACATCTCGCGCCTCGCCACCTATCGGCGTGTCGCCGCGGGCCTCGGTTATGTGCCGCAGGAGCGCGAGATTTTTCCGTCGCTGACGGTGCGGGAAAATCTCGAAGTGGCGGCGCGCCCCGGGCGCTGGACGGTCAAGACGGTTTTCGAGTTGTTCCCGCGGCTGTCCGAGCGCATCACCAACATGGGCAATCAACTGTCCGGCGGCGAGCAGCAGATGCTGGCGATCGGGCGCGCGCTGATCGGCAATCCGAGCGTCGTGCTGATGGACGAGCCTTCCGAAGGCCTCGCGCCGGTGATCGTCGAGGAGTTGGCGCGTGCCATCAAGCGGCTGACGCAGGACGGCGGCCTGACCACGATCGTGGTCGAACAGAACTCGCGCCTGGCGCTGTCGCTCTCGCCGCGCGCGATCGTGATGGACCGAGGGCACGTCATCTACGACGGCGCCAGCGAGACCCTGCGCAACGATCCCGCCAAGCTGGAGCAGCTCATCGGTGTCGCGAAAGCGTAGCCGAGCGCCTGCTCCGCTCGCACCTCAGGAGGACGGATCGACGTCCCTGAGTGGGCGGGCGCCCAAAGTTTCCACGTTTTCCCTCATTGCGTTTAACGCACGGCGGGGGCATAGCGGGCAGCGGAATAACCGAGGGAACGTCCGATGAAACACAGCACAGATCGCATCCTCACCACCCATGTCGGCAGTCTGATCCGTCCGGACGACTTGCAGGTTTTCATCCGCGCCAAGCAGTCCGGCAAGCCGTACGACGAGGCGGGCTACAAGAAGTGTCTCGCCGACAGCGTGGCCGAGGTGGTGCGGCATCAGGCCGAGGCCGGCATCGACGTGCCGAGCGACGGCGAGTTCGGCAAATCGATCTCGTGGGCGCAATATGCGCTGACGCGCTTGTCCGGTTTCGAGCGGCGGCCGATCAAGTCCGAAGGGGCGAACCCGTTCAAGCGCGGCGCCGACCGCACCAAGTTCGCCGCGTTCTATGAAGAGCTGGACGCCAAGGAAGCCGTCTCGACGACGATGGAGGCAATCTGCGTCGGGCCGATCAAATATACCGGCCACGCCGAGCTGCAGACCGACATCGACAACTTCAAGGCGGCGCTCAAGAACGTGAAGGTCGAAGACGCCTTCATGCCGGTCGCTGCGCCGGCGAGCGTCATCCCGGACCGCAAGAACGAGTATTACAAGAACGACGAGGAACTGCAGACGGCGATTGCCGCAGCGATGCGCGACGAATACCGGCAGATCATCGATGCCGGCTTCCTGGTGCAACTCGACGACGCGCGGCTCGCGGTCACCTACGACCGCATGGTGCCGCCGGCCTCGTTCGAGGATTACCGTAAGTGGCTGGCGCGGCAGGTCGACATCATCAACCACGCCATCGAGGGCCTGCCGGCCGATCGCATCCGCTATCACGTGTGCTGGGGCTCGTGGCCGGGCCCGCACACCAGCGACGTGCCGCTCAAGGACGTGGTCGACCTCATTCTGAAGATCAAGGTCGGCGCCTATGTGATCGAGGGCGCCAATCCGCGCCACGAGCACGAATGGCAGGTGTGGCGGAACGCCAAGCTGGCGCCGGGTCAGGTTCTGATCCCAGGCGTCATCAGCCACGCCACCAACGTGGTCGAGCATCCGGAACTGGTGGCCGAGCGCATCGTGCGCCTGGCCAATCTGGTCGGCCGCGAGAACGTCATCGCCGGCACCGACTGCGGCTTCGCACAGGGCCCGTTCTATCGCCGTGTGCATCCGCAGATCATGTGGGCGAAGCTCGAGGCGCTGGCCGAAGGCGCGCGGATCGCCAGCAAGGAACTCTGGGCCAAGGCTGCGGCGTAAGGGCGTTCACAGGGCCCAGGAACGGCGCTAGGCTTCCAGGAATTGACAGGCGGGGCGATGCAACGACCCCGCCGTCACCAGGGAGCCAGCGCCCATGAACGTCAACGCGTCCGCGTCAAACGGCCTCGCCATCCCCTTCGATCACGCCCGGCTCGACCGCCTCATGGAGGCGGCCGGGATCGACGTCGTGATCGCGACCTCCAAACACAATGTGCAGTATCTGCTCGGCGGGCACCGGGCGGATTTCTTCGATTACATGGATGCGACCGGCATCACGCGCTATCTGCCGGTGCTCGTTTATCCCAAGGGACGGCCGGAAAAGGCCGCCTATATCGGCCATCGCCTGGAGAAGTTCCAGCGTGAGGTGAAGCCGATGTGGACGCCGGAGACGCAGACGGCGAGCGCCGGCTCGGTCGACGCCATGCAGAAGGCGGTCGACTACATGCGCAAGGCGGGCATCGCGCCTAAACGCATCGCGGCCGAGTATGGCTTCCTGCCATACGATGCCGCCAACGTGCTGCGCTCGGCATTTCCCGACGCAGAATGGGTCGATGCGCTCTACGTGCTCGAGCGCCAGCGCGCCAAGAAGTCGGCACGCGAACTCGAACTGATCAAGATTGCCTCGGAGGCGGTCATCGAGTCGATGAAGGCGGTGATCGCGTCATCGACGCCCGGCACGACCAAAGCCGACGTGGTCGAAGCCTTGCGCCGCGAGGAAACCAACCGCGGCCTGACGTTCGAGTACTGCCTCATCACCGCCGGCACGAGCTTCAACCGCGCGCCGTCCGAGCAGCGCTGGGAGAAGGGCGACATCATGTCGATCGACTCCGGCGGCAACTATCAGGGCTATATCGGCGACGTCTGCCGCATGGCGATCCAAGGCGAGCCGGATGCCGAGTTGCAAGATCTGCTTGCCGAGATCGAAACCATCCAGCGCGCGGCAATGAAGCCGATCCGCGCCGGCACGCTTGGCAAGGAGATCTACGCCGCCGGCGAGCCCCTCTGCGCGCGCTCGCCGCATCACAACCATCTCGACTTCCTGGCGCACGGCATGGGGCTCGTCAGCCACGAGGCGCCGCGGCTCACCAGCCATGGGCCGGTGCCGTATCCCGGCGATTACGCCGACGAGCCGTTGGAAGCGGGCATGGTCGTGTCGGTCGAGACGACGCTGATGCATCCGACGCGCGGCTTCATCAAGCTCGAGGACACCGTCGTCGTCACCGACGCGGGCCACGAGGTCTATGGCGAAGGCGCGCGCGGCTGGAATAGGGCGGGCCCGTAGTCTGTCGTCCCGGGCGACCGAGCGTTAGCGAGGAAGGCCCGGGACCCATACGCCGAGGCGTATCGAGAGAGCACAGCGTATGGGTCCCCGCCTTCGCGGGGACGACAGAAAACTACTTCCCCGCCGTGTGCCGATCCGCCTCGTCGGCAAGCTTCACCAAGGCGTCCGCGACCTGCACCGGGTAGGTCACGCCTTGCTCCAGACGCCGCAGCGGCTCCGGCAATCGCGCGAGATCGCGCGCGGCGCGGGCGCGGATCTCATCCAAGCTTGGCGCCGGCGCGAGGCGCCGGCCGCCGCGCATCACCGGCACGATCAATGTTTCGCCCGGATGCTTGTCGGTTTCGACCGACAGCACGTCACCGGCCATGCGGCCATCGAGATCGTAAGCGCGCCACACCTGCTTGCGCCCGGGCCATGTCGCCTTGCCCTCCGAGCGTTTGCGGCGCGGGATGCCGGCATATTCCTGGAGCTTGTAGGCGCAATCGAGCGAGGGCGCGTCGATCGAGGAGTCGAGATTGACGCCGATGCCGAAGCCGTCGATCGGCGCGTTCTCCGCCTTCATCTGAAGAAGTACGTCCTCGTTGATGCCGCCGCTGACCAGGATGATGACATCCTTCAGGCCGCCGTCGTCGAGGATCTTTCGCACCTTGCGCGCATGAGCGATGAGGTCGCCGGAGTCGATACGCACGCCGAAGATGGAGATGCCGTCGGCTTTGAGTTTGGGCGCGAGGTCGACGACCTTACGCGCGCCTTGCTCGGTGTCGTAGGTGTCGATCAGCAGAATGACGCCGTTCGGACGCGTGCGTGCAAAGTCTTCGAAGGCCTGCGCCTCGTCGGTGTGCACCTGGATGTAGGAATGCGCCATGGTGCCGGCCACCGGTATGCCGTAGCGCACGCCGGCGAGCACGTTCGCCGCGCTGGAGAAGCCGGCGATGTAGCTCGCCCGCGCCGAGAACAATCCGGCCTCGGCGCCGTGGGCGCTGCGCAAGCCGAAATCGGACAGGATCTTGCCCGGCGCGGCCAAGACCATGCGCGCCGCCTTCGAGGCGATCAGCGTGTTGAAGTGCATCAGGTTGATGATGCGCGTCTCGATGAGTTGCGCCATCGGCAGCGGCGCGGTGATCCGCAACAGCGGTTCGCCCGGAAAGCATACGGTGCCTTCGGGAATGGCGTCGACGTCGCCCGTGAAACGGAAGGCCTTCAGATAGTCGAGCAGGTTGTCGTGGAAGCGGCCGGTGTGCTTGAGCCAGTCGATGTCCTGCGCCGAATAGGCGAGGGTCTCGAGATAGGTCAGCGCCTCCTCCAGCCCGGCGGCCAGCAGAAAGCCGCGCCGGGGCGGCAGCCGCCGCACGAAGAACTCGAACACGGCTTCCTTGTCCTCGCCGCGATCCAGATAGGCCTGGACCATGTTGAGTTCGTAGAGGTCGGTGAGGAGGGGACTGATCATTGCGGGTCTCACGAAGGACAATAGCGCGGCACTATAGCAAGCTTGTCGCGCTCGGGGAGCGATGCGGACGACGGTTAGCGGGGCGCGATTAACGTTTCCCATCCACCGCGGAGCTGGCTTTTGATGGCCGTTTCATGACAAAGATCAATGCCTCGCCGTCGCGGCTGGCGTCAGGTCTTAGTTAAATTGCCGGTGAACGATCGTGGACGACCTACCTCCCTGCATCCAGAACGTCGGAACGGATAACCCGCCGCCTTGCGGAAAGGTGGACTGCAGCGAGCACAGTCGCCGGGTTTGCTGCATGCGCCGGGTGCTGCGGGCGCGCCAGCAGCTGTTCATGGAAGGCGACGCCCAGACTCACGTCTACCTGGTAAAGGCCGGCGCGGTTTGCCTCTACAGGATGCTGCGCAACGGCCGTCGCCAGGTGGTCGGCTTCAAGTTGCCGGGCGAGTTCATCGCGCTCGGCTCCGAACAGCGCTATCGCTGCTGCGCCGAGTCCATCGGAGCGACCGAGCTGCGCAGTTTCCAGACCGTTGTATTTCACGCCGCGGCAGCCCTGAATTCCCGGTTCATGCTCAGGCTTTACGAGGCGGTCGCCAGCGATCTCGCGCGCACCCAGGAGCAGGCGGTGAGCGTCGGTCAGCGCGGTGCCGATGGCAGCGTGGCGGCCTTTCTCCTCAGCGTCGCGGGCCGGTCCCTGCCGAGCGACGGATTCGGTACGCTGTCATTGCCGATGTCGCGCGCCGATATCGCCGATTATCTCGGGCTTAGCCTGGAAACGGTGTCGCGTGTCTTCACCGGGTTCAAGCGCCTCGGCTTCATTACGTTGCGTGGGCGCCGTGGTGTTCGACTGGTCGATCGCGCCGCCTTGCGCGCCATCGCCGACGCGGGCGGCGATACGGGCTCGCCGCCGCGTCTGCTCAACTGACGCCCGACTGTTGCTCGCACGCAACAAGCTGTGTCCCACCGTCCGAATTTGACCTGCGTCAAGTTTATTGACGCCAGCGCGTCGTTTTGTTGCGCGGGCTGGCAGCGTTCGTTGCGCGGCGCACATTGGACAGGGGCGTTTAATGAAGAAAATGAGGAGCGTGCTGCGGTCGTTGATTGCCGCGGCGGCATTCGGCGCGGTTGCGTTGACGACGGTGGCGGCTGAAGCGGCGGATGTGGCTGCGCCGAAGCCGGTCTACAAGGCACCGGTCATCGAGCCGTTCAATCCGTGGATGATCCGCTTGCGTGCGCTCGGCGTCGTGACGCGCAATTCCGGCTCCGTGGATCAGGTGCCGGGCTCCGGTCTGTCGACCAGCGACGCCATCGTGCCCGAACTCGATATCACCTACTTCTTCACCAAGAACATCGCCGCCGAACTGATTCTCGGCACTACGCGGCATCATGTGACGGGCACCGGTGTCGCGGCGACCAACGGCCTCGACGTCGGTAAGGCGTGGCTGCTGCCGCCGACCCTGACGCTGCAATATCACTTCACCGATTTCGGCGCCTTCAAGCCCTATATCGGCGCCGGCGTGAACTACACGTGGTTCTACAGCCAGTCGGCCGGCAACACGCCGAACGGGGCAGGCGTGATCATCACGCGCAGCCATCTGCACAACGCCTGGGCGCCTGCGTTGCAGATCGGTTTCGACTACATGATCGACAAGCACTGGGGCTTCAACGTCGACGTCAAGAAGCTGTGGCTGCGGCCGAGCTGGGACGGCGACAGCAATGTCGGCCCGCTCACGGGCAAGGTGAACCTCGATCCGTGGCTGATCGGCGCGGGCGTGACGTACAAGTTCTAAGCGGTCATCGGTGGGGGCCGAACCGCCCCGACGGTTTAAGCCCGCGGCAGCGTTACGCGCAGCCGCAGGCCGCCGCCGGGGCGGTCGTCGATCGCCACCGTGCCATGCTGATTTTCGACGATCTGCCGGACGATGGTGAGGCCGAGTCCGGCGCCGCCGCGCTCGCGATTGCGCGATGTCTCGAGCCGGTAGAACGGCTCGAACACCCGCGTGCGTTCGCGCGGCGGGATACCCGGGCCGCGATCTTCGACCCACAATTCGACTGTGTCCTTGCCCTCGTGCAGGGAGACGTCGGCGGAGTGCCCATAGGCAAGCGCGTTGTCGATGAGGTTGGCGGTGAGCCGCGCAACACCCGCCGGCGAGCCGCGCACCGGCAGAGGCCGAGCGGGGGCCTCAAATGAGATCGGCAGCCCTTGCGCGGCGCGCGTATCGCATTCGGCTTTGACGATCCGTGCGAGGTCTATCGTCTCTTCCGGGCCGCCGTTGAACGACGCCCGCGCGAAGGCAAGCGCGTCGTCCATGAGCGCCTGCATGGCGTCGAGGTCGGCGGTCACCTTCTGACGCTGTTCGCTCTCCGGCATCAACTCGAGCCGTAGGCGTAACCGCGTCACATAGGTGCGCAGATCGTGGCTGATGGCGCCGAGCACCAACGTGCGACTGCGGACGAGCTCGGCGATACGCACCTGCATGGCGTTGACGGCGCGGATGAGCGCGCGGACGTCGGGCGCGCCGTGCTCGGTGACCGGCTGCGGTTCGATCGCCGAACCGAATCGTTCGACGGCCGTCGCAAGGTTGGAGAGGGGCTTGGTTTCGCGGCGCACAGCGATCAGCGCGGCCAAGGCGACGACGAAGCCCAAGATGCCGGCGAGCAGGCCGATCGGAATGCCGAGGAGCCGCAAGGTCAGACCGCCGCGGGCTTCGATCGCGAGATAGCCGCCGGAGGTGAGGGCGACGACGCCGTGAATCTGGGCGCCTATGAGATAGCGCAGACGCGTCACCGGCTGGCTGCCGCGGCGCTCATTGCTGATGAGCGACAGCGCGACATAGCGGTCGTCGTTCTGCGCGCCGAGGAGGTTGCGCAGGCGATCCTCCGCCTTGCGTAAGATCGCGGCGTGTCGTTCCTCAGGACGGTCGGTACGAATGCTGGGATTGAAACCGAAGCCGCTGGCCGCGCGCAGGGCCAGCGGCCGCTCGGCTTCCGGCAGGCGGTCGAGCAGCAGCGCCAATGCCGCGGTCTGCTGAATCAGCGGTTCGATCCGCGGCGCGCCGCCCTCGCGGCTCTCGATGAAATAGGTGGCGGCCAGCAGCAGCTGCGCCAGCACGATGGCTCCGACCACGATGAGCGCCAGACGGCTCGCGATCCGGATACGGCCCATGGGATGCTCGCTCAGACCGGCCGCACGTTGACGACGAACAGATAGCCGCCGTTGCGCACCGTCTTGATCGAGTTGGCCGCATCCGGATCGGCGGCGGTCAGCTTCTTGCGCAGCCGGCTGATCGATACGTCGATCGTGCGATCGAAGGGGTCGGCGGTGCGGCCTCGCGTCCAATCGAGCAGGAGATCGCGCGAGAGGACCCGCTTAGGCCGTTGCAGGAAGCAGGCCAGAAGATCGAATTCCGCCGACGTGAGATCGACCGCGCTTGCGTCCGCGTTCGTGACGCTGCGGGCGTCGAGGTCGGCCACCAGGGCGCCGAATGCCAAGCGACGTGCGTTGGATGGCGTCGGCTCGCCCTCGGTCCGGCGCAACACAGCGCGGATGCGCGCGAGCAGTTCGCGCGGATTGAACGGCTTCGGCAGATAGTCGTCGGCACCGATTTCGAGCCCGACGATACGATCCACATCGTCGGCTTTGGCGGTGAGCATCAGGATGGGCGTGCCGCCTTGCGCGCGCAGGCGGCGGCAAATCGACAGCCCGTCCTCGCCGGGCAGCATCAGATCGAGCACGATCAGGTCGGGCCGCATCTTGGCGAGCGCGCGGTCCATCGCGGGGGCGTCCTCGGCGCACACCGTGATGTAGCCTTCGCGCGCGAGGAAATCAGCGAGCAGCGAGCGGATATCGCGATCGTCCTCGACAATCATGATGGTGCGTTCGGACATGCGGCGGCACTGTAAGGCGCCGGCGGGTGCGGGCAACCGCACGCGCCGGGGCGGCATTCCTGCAACAAAACGTTACAAATCCCCGCGAGCCTGAAATCCGTCAGCAAAGGGCGGCCGCGAAAGTCTCCTCCAACGATGTTGCTGCGGCTTGCGCGGCACACCACGAAGGAGGAGCCGATGAAGCTCAAGACGATATCCGCTTCGCTCGCCGTGCTGATCAGTGTCGGTGCGGTTTCCCAGGCCGATGCCTGGACCCGCAGCGGCACGGTCACGACCGCGCGGGGAACCTACACCGGCAGTGCGTCGGGTGGCTGTGCCGGCGGCACCTGTTCGCGCACTCGTTCCGTCACGGGGCCGTACGGCAACACGGTCTCGCGCTCCGGCAGCGTCAGCCGCACGGGACCGTATCGCTATAGCTATTCGCGCACGACGACCGGGCCAAACGGCAACAGCGTCACGCGCAGCGGCTCGGTCGCGACCTATCCCTATTGGGCCCGCTACTCCCGCTACTGATCCGTAGCGGCTCCACGCGGCCGCCGGACCGATCCTTCGCCCCCAATGCTTCGGTCCGGCGCGCCGCATCCTTCCCTTCGACCATCGAATGAGAGGCCATCCATGCGCAAACTCTTTTGCGGCGTCGCCATTGCCGCCAGCACCATGTTCTCCGTTTCCGCCGCGCAGGCGTTCCCCGCGGCGGCGCAACCGCAAAGCGCGGATGCTGTCGTTATTCAGGTGCGCAACGGCTGCGGTGTCGGCTGGCATCGCGGACCGTGGGGCGTCTGCCACCCGAACGGCAGACCCTATGTGTACGGCCCCTATGTTGGCTATGCGCCGCCACCGTATCCCGGCCGTTGTTGGTGGGTCGAGACCGCGTGGGGACCTCGCCGCGTCTGCGCGCGGTGATGCGAGCGCACCGGCTGGCATTCACCGAACCATCCCATCCCTGAGAGAGAATGACATGCAACGAAACCTTGCGGTGCGGGCGGCATCGACAATCCATGCCGGGCATTTGACCCGGCGGATCCGCATCATGCTGCTGAGCGCGCTGGTCATGGCAATCATGACCGGCGGCGCGGCGCAGGCGCAATCCGGCGCCGAGCCGAATGCGCGGGTGCGGCAGGCCTGTAAAGCCGACGTGTATGCGCTCTGCGCGGGTGTGATGCCAGGCGGCGGACGCATCAAGCAATGCATGCTCGAAAAGCGCGATCAGCTTTCCGAAGGATGCCGAAGCGCCTTGGTTGCCGCGCGGAATGCGCCCGGCAAATAAGCGTTTGCCGCGTTAGCGATTAGTGGGACGTCGCGGTCGGGCGCTGGTCGGTGGCGCCTTTGTCGGTCCAGTCCGGTGGCAGGCCGATGCCTTCTCCGATCAGGCCGGCAACGCCGGGATGCCTGCCGAAGGCTGCGCAAGCCGGATATTTGGGCGCGCCACCAAGCAACATGCCGATCCGCTCAAAGGAGGGCGCCGATGGCAGCCCGCCGAAGGGCGTCTCTCCAGTCACCATGAGCTTGCTGAAGTCGGCGCCGAACTCCGCGGCAAGGCCATAGGCATCTCCTTCCTCGGAGACCCGTCCCGTACCGAGAAATGCATTGGCGCCGCGGCCCCAGATCATAGCCGCTTTCTGCTGCCCTTCAGGATTGCGCGCTTCGGCTTCGAGCGACAGACTTCCCAAACCGATCGGGATACGCGGGACCGGAACGGGCACGCCGGGAAGAACGACGGATTTCGCCACCGAGGCGCCTTTGGACAGGCCGGCAGCGACGGGATCGGTCGCTTTGATATGGGTGACGACCGCGTGAACGGTCAGATCCGCCGGCGCCCATGCGCTGACCACCTGAAAACGCTCGCTCAACCCCGTGCACAGCGATCTGTCGACGGCATTCGTCACGAGGCTGCGCTGGTGCGGCGTGAAGGGCGTTGCGCCGGCTGGGTCGGAAAATGAGGTCGGAATGATTCTGACGGTCTTGGCCGCCAGCAAGTCGTCCTTATTCACCTTCAAAAGAGAGCGGGTGAGTATGCCGTCCGACGGCTTCAGGTCGTCATAGGATTGGAGCGATCCGGCGCGATCCAGTGGCGCGCTCGCGCAGCCTCCTACAAGAGCGCTGAGCAATATCGCTGCCGACCAACGCAAACGCGCCGTCGAGGGTTCGGAGGCGACGCCTGAAGCAAGACGGCGCCGTCGAGCAGCCGATCTGGCAATCCTGATATTCTGCAAACGCCGTCTCCCGTATTCTACGGGTACATAGAATAATACCTCGTGGCTGATTTGTGGCGTGTTTGCGTCGCTATCCACGCACTGGGGACGTCGAATATCGGAAGCCCGTCGGATCCACTCGCTTTGAATTTGGCGGTGCGCCTCAATGCACGGACGTCGTGTCCCAAAGATCGGCGTGATAATCCGCGCCATATCCCGTCTTTTGGTGAGCTCCTTTTAGATCGAGATACTGAGCGTTGTCTTTGTCGGCCGAATATTTCGACCACGCGGCTTCGACGTATTTGCCGTCGACGGGGGCGCTCGGCGTGCCGGTGCGGGCAAACGACGTCCAATAGTCGATCATCAGATCGGACAGCTTGTTCTGTTCAGCATCGAGCGTTTGTTCTGAGCCCCGTGCGCCCCGAAAGCCGGGGAAGAGATAGAGCAGCTCGGCCGTGTGATAGGCCCGCATCGGGAAGCTCATCGGCGGGTAATAAGAGGGAACGGTGCGGTCGCGGAACTCATAGACATAGACCGGCACATATTTGGACCATTCCCGCGCGAGCATGCGCGCCGTGCTGACTTTGGCTCCCTGAGCGATACCGATGACAGCGAGACTGGGGCTCGCGTATTTATCGAGCGGATAGGCGGCTTCGATTGCAGCCTTATTCCCTGAACCGTAGGTGAGGACATATTTGGCGTAGCCGTCTGCGGTCATCGGTTTGCCGCCTCTGACCTCGCTCATGAAGAAAGACTGCTCGTCCTGGACAAGCCCGGTCATGATGGGGACGCGGTTGAAGTTGCCGGACTCGTATGAGGTGACCGCCGGCTGGGTGATGATCGTCCCATCCACGGAAGGATACTCGGTAACGTATTTCAGGATCGGGTCTTGAAACTTGATCACGTCCGCGACCGAGAGCTTCCGCAGGCAGTCGGCGGTCTGATTTTCGCAGCCCGCCTTCTTGGCGAATTCTTCGCCGGCGTGCAGCGCCGTTTCGGGCGAGGTGATCTTGATGCGCGTTCCGCTTTGATTGATGACGCGATGAAATAGCCCCTTTGCGGTAGGCGAAGCTAAATTCGCCATCACGCTGGTGCCGCCGCCGGATTGGCCGAAGAGGGTGACGTTTCCCGCGTCGCCGCCGAATGCCGCGATGTTCCGGTTGACCCAGCGAAGCGCCGCCTGCTGGTCCATGATCCCGTAATTCGCGTAGGGATGACCTTCCGCGTTGATGGCCGGGTGCGAAAGGAAACCGAGCGCGCCGACGCGATAGTTGAAGGTGACGACGATGACATTGCCGCGCTTTGCGAGCTTGCTTCCGTCGTAGTCGTCGCTCTCGCCGCTGAAGAGACCGCCGCCGTAAAACCAGACCATGACGGGCAGCTTCGCCCCGGCCGTCACGTCGGCCTTGGGCGTGAAGACGTTCAAGTAGAGACAGTCCTCCGTGTCGCTCGGCATAGTGAAGATGCCGCGGTCCATCTGAGCGCAGTGGTTCGCGAACTTCGACGCGTCGCGAACGCCCGTCCAAGGCTCGGCTTCGGCGGGAGGCATCCAGCGCAGCTTGCCGACCGGCGGCGCGGCGAAGGGGATGCCCAGAAACTGTCCGCCGTCGTTGACGACCTTGCCGCGCAGCGCACCGTTCTCCACGCGGATCACCGGGGCTTGCTGAGTGGAGGCGTTGCTAAGGGCGGCGCCCGTGGCCAACGCAAGGACGGCGGCGGCAGCTCTCATGCCGCGCAAGACGATTGATTTCGGCACGCTGTTTCCTCCCGGCTTTCTTATGACGAAGCGGTCTCGTCATACTGTATTACAATCCGACGGTCCGCACCAAGTGGGTGACGCAGGCGAGCGCGCGGCTTCATCCGTGCCGGGGAGGGCGGCGCGGGCGGTTCGGCTGAAGCTCAAAGCAACGATCAGGGTGGGAGGGCGAAGCGGAAGTCGGCGAGAGCCGTGCGGCGCGCTGGCGGCGGCAGCCGCAAGCGCTTTCACCGTGGATGACGGCTCCCGCGTCCTAGGGCTGCGGCGCGGCTCTCGAGGCGGCACGCGGCAAGGTATCGGGGGAAACGGACTCTAAGGAGCGGTCGGTGTCTGTCGGTTTGAAAGGAAATGGCTCCCGAGGCTGGGATCGAACCAGCGACCATTCGATTAACAGTCGAATGCTCTACCGCTGAGCTACTCGGGAACAGGCGCTTGCGCCGTTTCGGTGGCGCCTAATAACAAAGCTCATCCACTTTGCAAAGCCCGGATGACAACCTGCCCGCACTGAAAATTTGGGAGGAATTCCCGCGGGCGCAAGTCGTTTGGCGAGGCAGATTCCACGGAAGAAGGCTGGCCCACCAACCCCAGCCCATACGAGATGGGTGAGGGTTGGAGGCCACGGCCGGAATCGAACCGGCGTGCACGGATTTGCAGTCCGCTGCGTCACCACTCCGCCACGTGGCCCCGAAAAGATGCGTTCGCCGTCGCGGGCGGCCGCTCCCCTTCGTCCTCAGCCTATATAGGAGACAGCGCGGCTCCACAACGCTACTTCTCTTGCCTTTTCCAAGACCTTGCCCCAGAAAAGTCGCGCATCGTTAACCGGCTCGAGAACGCAGATGACCGATTTCTCCACGGCGCGCCGTCATATGGTCGATGGCCAGGTTCGGACTTCGGATGTGACCGATCTGCGCATTCTGCAGGCGATGCAGGACGTGCCGCGGGAGCGATTCGTCCCGGCATCGGCGGCCGGTCTGGCCTATCTCGACCTCGATCTACCGCTGGGGCGGGGTGGCCGCTGCCTGCTTCGGCCCATGGTCTTGAGCAAGCTTCTGCAGGCCGCCGAAATCGGCGCTGCCGACCGGGTGCTCGACGTCGGTTGCGCCACGGGCTACGCGGCGGCGATTCTCGCGCGATTCGTGCCTGAGGTCGTGGCGCTCGAGGATGACGCTGGATTCGCCGAGACCGCGCGCGCGGCGCTCGGCTCGCAAGCGAATGTCAAAGTCGTGACCGGTCCGCTGGCCCAAGGCTGGGCCCAGGGCGCGCCTTATGACGTGATTTTGCTAGAGGGCTCGGCCGACGTGGCGCCGGAAGCGCTTTGCCGGCAGCTCAAGGACGGCGGACGACTCGTATTCGTCCTAGGCTCCGGCCCCGACGCCAAAGCGGTCATTTACCGCCGTAGCGGCGATGAGATCGGGTACCGTTCGCTCTTCGACGCTGCAGCGCCTCTGCTGCCCGGATTTGCCAAGGCCACGGAATTCGCCTTTTGAGCCAAGGGTCGGCCTGATCTAGTTCCAAACGTGGCCGAAAAGTCCCAGCGGGTCGGCTTTCTGTGGGCGGATCGGCGGCTAGGGGTTTCAACGCACCGTCCGGCCGCCTATTGTTCCAGCACTTTGATATGGCGCAATGCAATCGATCGGGGCGATTGCGTGCAAGGTTAGGTATTGCATGGCGTTCCTTAATCGTAGCTTGTGGATGGGGGGTGTTGCGGGGACTGCGCTAATGTGCGCGCTAGCTCCGCTCTCGACGGTTCCGGCCCTGGCGGAGACGCTCGATTCGGCCCTCATTCTTGCGTACCAGAACAATCCGAGTCTCAATTCACAGCGAGCGGGCGTACGTGCCACGGACGAAAACGTGCCACAGGCGCTCGCCGGCTATCGGCCCCGTATCACCGTCACGGCGGCCGGCGGCGAACAGTCGAGTTCGTCGACGAGCAAGTCACCTTCGACCGTCTCGCCGAATCTGCCGTCCACCT
Organism: Pseudolabrys taiwanensis; assembly: GCF_003367395.1. Classification (NCBI taxonomy): domain Bacteria; kingdom Pseudomonadati; phylum Pseudomonadota; class Alphaproteobacteria; order Hyphomicrobiales; family Xanthobacteraceae; genus Pseudolabrys; species Pseudolabrys taiwanensis. Next base: position 921,073 of record NZ_CP031417.1, read on the forward strand.
ATGCGACACTGAGCGGCTACAATTCGCCGGTGTCGGTCGGCGCGACGATCACCCAGACGATATTCAACGGGTTCCAGACGGCTAACCGCACGCGCCAAGCCGAGGCGCAGGTGCTGTCTGCGCGCGCCACATTGTATGCGAGCACGCAGACTGTGCTGCTGAACGCCGTCACGGCCTACATGAACGTGCTGCGTGACGGCGCCATTCTCGATCTGCAGAAGCGCAACGTCGAAGTGCTGCAGGAGCAACTGCGGCAGACGCGTGACCGCTTCAATGTCGGTGAGGTGACGCGAACCGACGTCGCGCAGGCTGAATCGAGCCTCGCTACCGGCCGCTCGCAGGTGCTGGTCGCACAGGCGAACTACACGGCTTCGGTCGCGACTTATCGCCAGGTCATCGGCGTTCAGCCTAACAAGCTATCGGCCGGTACGCCCGTCGATCGCTTCTCACCGGGCACCGTCGATCAGGCGGTTTCGCTCGGCACGGGCAGCCATCCGTCCATCGCGGCCGCGCAATACAACGTCGATGTCGCGCTACAGGCCGTGAAGGTCGCGGAGGGCGCCCTCTATCCGACCTTGTCGGTGCAGGGTTCGTTCCAGAAAAATTGGCTGAGCCAGCAATCTCTCTCGATCATGGAGAGTTACAACGCGTCGGTGCTCGGCACGCTCAGCGTGCCGATCTATCAAGGCGGCGCCGAGTATTCGGCGATTCGTCAGGCGAAGGAGACGCTCGGTCAGCGCCGGCTCGATCTCGACACGACGCGCGATTCGGTGCGGCAGAGCATTCTAGCCGCTTGGGGTCAGCTCGAGGCGGCGAAGGCGAACATCGAAGCGACTCAAGCTTCGGTGCAGGCCTCCGAGATCGCGCTCAACGGCGTGCGCGAAGAAGCGCGCGTCGGTCAGCGCACCACGTTCGACGTGTTGACGGCGCAGCAGACGCTGGTCAACGCGCGCGTGTCGCTTGTCACGGCGCAGCGCGACCGCGTGGTCGCGTCCTACACGTTGCTGTCGGCTGTCGGCAAACTGGTGCCGGAAGTGCTCGGCCTGCGCGTGCCTGTGTATCAGGCGCAGGTCCATTACGAGCAGGTGCGTGACAGCTGGGCCGGCGTGCGCACGCCCGACGGACGTTAAGCGACATAAGGCGGCCGTCACACGGCCGCCTTATGTCCACAATTCTTGCAACGAAATCGCTGGTTCGTCTGCCCAAGTCAGCTGCGTCTGGCGTATAAAAGGGTAGTGGCGACGATTCGCTTTGAGGCCTGTCAGGCTTCTCGCGTCGGCGCGCGAGACTGGCTTGCATTCAGCAAAATTTGCGTTCGGGAAACTCAGGAATGACGCAACCGGCGAAGGCACAAGAGCCATCGATGGAGGAGATTCTGGCCTCCATCCGGCGCATCATTGCCGACGACGACGCGAGCAAGAATCCCAAGCCGCCGGAGCCGCCGAAGATGGCGCCGCCGCCGCCGCCCGTTCAGGCTGTGCCGCCGCGCCCGACACCTGCGCCGCCGGCCCCGCGTGCGCCGTCCGCGCCACCTGCGGCGAACAAGCAGGAAGACATCGACGCAATGCTTGCGGATCTCGATGCGCCGCCGAAAGTCGCGCCGCGGCCCGTTATGCAGCCGGCACCCGCGCCGCAGCCGACGCGGCCGGCCGCGGACGTTCTCGACCTGACCGAGGCGATGGCACAGGCGCTCGCGTCGCCGCAGCCTGCGTCGCCGAGCTTCCGGACCATCGACGGTGCGTCGGACGTGGTGTTCAGCGACCGCGCTGCCGAGCCGCAGCCGATGCGCACGCCCGAGCCGCCGCGCGTGGCGACGCCGCCGGTCTATGACCAGGGCCTCATTTCAAATGCGACCGTCGCCGCGGTCGACAACGCGTTCAATTCGCTCGCGCATACGGTGCTCGGCAGCAACGCCCGTACCCTTGAGGATCTCGTCAAGGAGATGCTGCGGCCGCTGTTGAAGTCGTGGCTTGACGACAACCTGCCGGGCCTCGTCGAACGGATCGTGCGCGCCGAGATCGAGCGCGTCTCGCGCGGTCGCTAAGCGGCTCTCACGACAATCCATTGAGGCGGAAGCCGGACAGGTCCGGCTTCTCGCGGTCGGCCGGCTCAGGCCGGCAGCGCCTGCCGTTGCTTGATGCGATGGCCGCACCACAGACCGAGCGCGAGCAGCGCGATGGATGCGCTCGCGAACACTGGCACCGCGCCGTGACGGTCGAACACGACGGCTCCCGCGGCGACGCCGGCCGTCTGTCCAAGATAGAGCGCCGATGAGAATGCGCCGAGCGCGGTGCCCCGCGCTTCCGGCGTCATCTGCGTCGCGTTGGTCTGCAAGGTGTTGTGCAACATGTAGAAGCCGAAGCCGATCGCGACCGTGGCGAATGGCGCGACCCAGGGGGTGGGCATGACAGCCAGCGCCGCGAAAGCGACAGCCGCCAGCGCGCCGCCGCCGGTGGCCAATCCCGCTTGTCCGAGCCGGCTGACCAGCGAGCGCACGAAGAAGCTGTACATGAGGCCGCCGACAGCGAAGAAGCCGACGGACAAGCCGACCAATGTGAAGCTCACACCGAAGCGCAGATGCAAGTCGGCGCCGACGAAGGTGAAGGCGCCGAACATCATGCCGAACTCGATGAAGCCCATCACGATCACGACGCGGGCCCAAGGCGAGCGCAGTACGGTCGCGTAGCTGGCGATGAAGCCCTGTCGACGCGAGTCATGCGACTTCTCGCGGGTCAGCGGGTTGCGCCAGAGCTCGACATAGAGGCCGACGGTCGCCACCGCGAGCATGGCGGCGAGCAGGAAGAAGACATTGCGCCATCCGAAAAGATCGCCGAGCACGCCGCCGGCCGCCTGACCGAACAACTGGCCGCCGATCTGTCCGGACAGAAACGAACCAATGACTTGCTGGCGTCGTTCGTAGGGAATGACGTCGCCGACGAAGGCGAGCGCGAGCGGGATGATCCAGCCGGTGGCGAGGCCGCTGCCGAGACGCGCCGCGACGAGCATGGGCAGCGAGGAGGCGAGGCCGCAGGCGAGAACCATGATGGTCGCGAAGGTGGCGGCGATCGCCGTGCAGCGGTACTTGCCGAAGCGGTCGCTGACCGGGCCGGCGACGAGCTGCGCCGAGCCGTGCGCCAGCAGATACAGCGTGACGATGATCGAGGTGGCGCCGACGGTGACGTTCAGATCGGCGGCGATCTGCGGCAGCAGGGAATCGGTGACGCGCACCATGGCCTGGGCGGCAAAGGCGGCGATGGCGAGCAGCAAGATGGCGCTGGTGGCGCTACCGCGGGAGGTGGTTTCCGGCACAAGTTGACTCTTTTCATCGTCGCGGGCTTTGTAGCCCGCCAAACCGGGATTTCAACCGCTGGTTCTCGCGCGCAGACATCGGGTATACCCGATGTCTGCCACATTAACTGCGCAAGTCAGCTATTGCTGGTTTGCGCGGGGACCCAGGGCAGAAATTCCGCAGCGTTGCGATCTTGATGCTGGATTCCCGCTTGCGCGGGAATGAGCGGAGTGGGTTGCAGAGCAGATCGTATCCTTGAGCGCGCGAAGTCAAGCAAGACCATAATGATCGAAAAAACCTACCAGCCCTCGGAAGTTGAGGGCCGCATTTACCAGGCATGGGAACAGGCGGGTGCGTTCAAGGCGGGCCGGCCGGAGCGTGCTCAGGCCGCAACATACTCTATCGTCATTCCGCCGCCGAACGTCACCGGCTCGCTGCATATGGGCCATGCGCTCAACAACACGCTGCAGGACATCCTCGTCCGCTTCGAGCGCATGCGCGGCAAGGACGTGCTTTGGCAGCCGGGCACCGACCATGCCGGCATCGCGACGCAGATGGTGGTCGAGCGGCAGATGATGGAGCGGCAGGAGCCGTCGCGCCGCGAGATCGGCCGCGACAAGTTCCTGGAGAAGGTGTGGGCCTGGAAGGCCGAGTCGGGCGGCACCATCGTCAACCAGCTCAAGCGGCTCGGCGCCTCGTGCGACTGGTCTCGCGAGCGCTTCACCATGGACGAGGGGCTGTCCAAGGCCGTTCTTAAAGTTTTCGTGGAGCTTTATCGCGAAGGGCTCATCTACAAGGACAAGCGGCTGGTCAACTGGGACCCGAAGCTGCTGACCGCCATCTCCGATCTCGAGGTGATGCCGGTCGAGACCAAGGGCAACCTTTGGCACCTGCGCTATCCGATCGAGGGCAAGACCTTCAATCCGGAAGACCCATCGACCTTCATCGTGGTCGCGACGACGCGGCCCGAGACGATGCTGGGCGACACGGCCGTTGCGGTGCATCCGGACGACGAACGTTACAAGGCGCTGATCGGCAAGCACGTGATCCTGCCTTTGGTCGGTCGCAAGATACCAATCGTCGGCGATGAATATTCCGATCCGGAGAAGGGCTCCGGTGCGGTGAAGATCACGCCGGCGCACGACTTCAACGACTTCGAAGTCGGCAAGCGGCACGGGCTGCCGCAGATCAACGTCCTGACCATCGAAGCGAAGATCACCTTCGCCGACGAGGCTTTCAACGCGGCCGGCGAAACGTCGGCGGATTTCGCCGAGACGAAGAAGCTCGAAGGCCTCGACCGCTTTGCCGCCCGCAAGGCGATCGTCGCGCGGCTGGAGGAGATGGGGCTGGTCGCGAAGATCGAGCCGCATGGCCACGTCGTGCCGCACGGCGACCGCTCGAACGTCGTCATCGAGCCGTTCCTGACCGACCAGTGGTACGTCAACGCTGCGGAGCTGGCGAAGCCGGCCATCGCCATGGTGCGCGAGGGCAAGACGACCTTCGTGCCGAAGAACTGGGAAGCGACCTATTTCAACTGGATGGAAAATATCCAGCCGTGGTGCATCTCGCGGCAGCTCTGGTGGGGCCATCAGATCCCGGCCTGGTATGGGCCGGATGGCAAAATATTCGTTGCGGAGTCCGAGGGCGAGGCTCTGCAAGCTGCGACCCAGCATTACGGATGCCGAGCGATCATTCAGCCGAAGGCAGATCTGTCGTCGGTCGAAACGACAAGTGAATTTGTTCATCCATATCTAGCGCAGACGGACGCAATAAAAAGGAACAGGCCGCTAAGTGAGGTCTGGATTCGGCGCGACGAGGACGTCCTCGACACTTGGTTCTCCTCGGCGCTGTGGCCGTTCTCGACGCTGGGCTGGCCCGAGAAGACGCGCGAGCTCGCGCGCTTCTATCCGACGTCGACGCTCGTCACCGGCTTCGACATTATCTTCTTCTGGGTCGCCCGCATGATGATGATGGGTCTGCACTTCATGAAGAAGGAACGCCCAGACGCACCGGCCGACGAGATCGTGCCGTTCAAGGACGTCTACATCCATCGCCTGGTGCGCGACGCCTCCGGCGCCAAGATGTCGAAGTCGAAGGGCAACGTCGTCGATCCGCTCGGCATCATCGACCAGTTCGGCGCTGACGCGCTGCGCTTCACGCTGGCGCGCAACGTCGCGCCGAGCCACGACATCAGGCTCGGCCCGCAGGACGTCGAGAACAACCGCAACTTCGCGACCAAGCTTTGGAATGCGGCGCGCTTCGTCGAGTTCAACGGCGCCAAGCGCGTCGAGGGTTTCGATCCGAAGTCGGCCAAGGAAGCGCTCAACCGCTGGATCGCGCACGAGACGCAAAAAGCCGCGGCCGAAATCACGCAAGCGCTCGAAGTGTATGCCTTCGCCGACGCGGCCGGCGCCGCCTATCGTTTCGTCTGGAACGTCTATTGCGATTGGTACGTCGAGCTGTCGAAGCCGTTGCTGACGGGGCCGGACGGACCGGCCAAGGACGAGACCCGCGCGACGGCGGCCTGGGCGCTGGACGAAATCCTTAAGCTGCTGCACCCATTCATGCCATTTATCACCGAAGAACTCTGGGCGGTGACGGCGGAAGAGGGGCCGAAGCGCCAAGCGGTGCTCGCTCTGTCCGATTGGCCAGCGCTCGAAGGCCTCGCCGACGATAAGGCCGAGGCCGAGATTGGCTGGGTGATCGACCTGATCACCGCCATCCGGTCGATCCGGGCCGAGATGAACATCAACGTCAACATTCCGATCGTGCTGGCGGGTGCGTCCGTCGAGACCCAGGCGCGCGCGGAGCGCTGGGCCGAGTTCATCAAGCGCCTTGCGCGCGTGTCTGAGATCTCGTCGTCGGCGACCGCGCCGGAGGGCTCGGTGCAGCTCGTCGTGCGCGGTGAAGTCGCCGCGCTGCCGCTCAAGGGCGTGATCGATCTCGGCGCCGAACGCGCGCGGCTTGCCAAGGAGATGCAGAAGGCGGAAGCCGACATCGCGCGCTCCGACAACAAGCTCAACAATCCGAACTTCGTCGCCCGCGCGGCGGAGGAGGTTGTCGAGGAAGAGAAGGAAAAGCGCGACGAGGCGGTCGCCCGCAAGGCCAAGATCGCCGAAGCGCTGGAGCGGCTTAAGGGAGCGGAGTAGAGCCGTCACCCTGAGGTGCGCGGCGAAGCCGCGCCTCGAAGGGCGACGGCTACTGATGTCGAGTTTACCCGACATCAGCGCTTGAATTAAAGCAAGCCGGCTTGCGGTGGCTGTCATCCTTCGAGGCTCGCGCTGCGCGCTCGCACCTCAGGATGACGGACGGAGGAGGAGGTGTGTTCCGATGAACGTCTTTCTCGCCGGTGCCGGTGGCGTCATCGGCCGTTCGCTGACGCCGCTCCTGGTTAAAGCCGGCCATAACGTCATTGGCACCACGCGTTCGGCTGAGAGGGCCGACGCGGTCGCCGCGCTTGGCGCGACGCCGGCGGTGGTTGACGTGTTCGACGCGCAGGCGCTCAAAGCGGCGGTGATGGCGGCCCGGCCGGACGTCGTTATTCACCAGCTCACCGATCTCGCTTTCGCGCCGGGGACGCCGCAATACGCCGAGGGTCTCAGGCGCAATGCGCGCCTGCGCATCGAGGGCACGCGCAATCTCGCAGCGGCGGCACAGGCCGCCGGCGTGCGCCGGCTGATCGCGCAGAGCATCGCCTTCATCTACAAGCCGGCGCCGGGCCTGCGCATCGAAGGCGATCCGCTGAACGACGATCCGGCGATGGCGCCGACCGTCGAGGCCGTGCGCGTGCTTGAGGACACCGTGCTGGCAATGCCCGAGGGCGTCGTGTTGCGCTATGGCTTGCTCTACGGGCCCGGCACCTGGTCGCCCGACAAGCCGCTCAAACCACCGGCGGTCCATGTCGACGCTGCGGCGCAGGCGTGCCTTCTCGCGCTCACCAAGGGCAAGCCCGGCATCTACAACCTCGCCGAAGACGACGGTTACTGCTCGAGCGAAAAAGCCAAAAGCGATCTCGGATTCGACGCCCGTTTCAGAGCTTGATTCGTCACCCTGAGGTGCGAGCGCGTTAGCGCGAGCCTCGAAGGGCGACGGCCGCCATCCTTTGAGGCTCGTTCGCTTCGCTCTCTCGCACCTCAGGATGACGGCCGAAACGGCTTGCTCAAGAACTTCGACCCCTTCAGCCCATAGCGCCACGGATGGTCGACCGCCTTGGTGATGCCGATGCGCGGTCCCGTGACGATCGCCGGCTCCTCGGTGCGCGCGCGCAATTCGAACGGGGGCTTGTCGAGCGGGAGCCCGTTGTGCGCGATGGTGACGCCAAGCGCCTCGCACAGTTTGCCCGGGCCTGAGCAAAGGTCGCGTGCCTCGGTGAGCCCGCGTCTTCGGCGCATCGCCGCCAGGCCTTGCGTCGGCTCCAAGGCACGCACCAGGACGGCGCTGGCCGAGCCTTCTTCCTCACAGACGAAATTCAGGCACCAGTGGATGCCGTAGGACCGGTAGACGTAAAGAGAGCCGGGCGGTCCGAACATCACCGCGTTGCGTTCGGTCCTGCCGATGTACGAGTGCGCGGCGGGATCAGTGTGGTGATAGGCCTCGACCTCGACGACGGTGCCCCCGACGCCATCGACCAAAAGAGTCGCCCCGATCAGATCAGGTGCGACGTCGTGTACCGAGCGGGCAAAGAACGAGCGGCGAAGGCGAGGGGGCAGGGCCATGCGGGTTTTGTTGCCGCGTTCTCGACCGGGTGTCGACACCGGTCCGTCGTAATGTCCACCGACCTTACCGCTTGGTGGGAGTTGGCGTGCAGGCAGGCCTCTTGTTGCACTGCGAACGAGCGGTATTTCTGTGTCTGGTCAGCAACACTTTAGAACATTTAAATGACGGCGCCGCATGTTGGCTGCTTGCGCCGCGATTTGGCCATACCCTTCAACGAGATCGAAGGACAGCCAACGGCGGCTCCTAACGCGGCCTAAGGCGACGGCACTCAACCACCGGTCACGCGGCCGCAACACCGCGGACAAGGTCCCGCCCGGGACCAGGGCGTGGGGGGCCGTGGAATTTGAAAGTGCATAGGGCGGGGGGCCCAAGTCGCGTGATGGATGCTAAGACCAATCTGAAATCGAAGCTGCCGAGCCGGCACGTTACCGAAGGGCCGGAGCGCGCTCCGCACCGCTCGTACTACTACGCGATGGGTCTGACCAAAGAGCAGATCCACCAGCCGTTCGTCGGCGTCGCGTCGTGCTGGAACGAGGCCGCGCCCTGCAACATCGCGCTGATGCGCCAGGCTCAGGCCGTTAAGAAGGGCGTTGCGGCCGCGGGCGGCACGCCGCGCGAATTCTGCACCATCACCGTCACCGACGGCATCGCCATGGGCCATGCCGGCATGTACTCGTCACTGCCCTCGCGCGAAGTCATCGCCGACTCCGTCGAGTTGACCATGCGCGGCCACGCCTATGACGCGCTCGTCGGGCTCGCCGGCTGCGACAAGTCGCTGCCCGGCATGATGATGGCCATGTGCCGGCTCAACGTGCCGTCGATCTTCATCTATGGCGGTTCGATCCTGCCGGGCAATTTCCGCGGCCAGACCATCACCGTGCAGGATATGTTCGAGGCGGTCGGCCGCAATTCGGTCGGCAGCTTGTCGGACGAGGACCTCGACGAGATGGAGCAGGTGGCTTGCCCGTCGGCCGGCGCCTGCGGCGCGCAGTTCACCGCCAACACGATGGCGACCGTGTCCGAAGCGATCGGTCTGGCGCTGCCTTACTCGGCCGGCGCGCCCGCGCCCTACGAAATTCGCGACCGGTTCTGCATGACAGCCGGCGAGATGGTGTTGGAGCTGATCAAGCTCGGCATCCGTCCGCGTGACATCGTCACTCGTAAGGCGCTGGAGAACGCGGCGGCGGTGGTGGCGGCATCCGGTGGCTCGACCAATGCCGCATTGCACTTGCCGGCGATCGCCAACGAATGCGGTATCAAATTCGATCTGTTCGATGTCGCGGAAGTCTTCAAAAGGACACCGTATATCGCAGATTTGAAACCGGGCGGCCGTTATGTCGCCAAAGACATGTTTGAAGTTGGCGGCATTCCGCTGCTGATGAAGACGCTGCTCGACCACGGCTACATGCATGGCGACTGCCTCACCGTCACCGGGCGGACGATGGCGGAAAACATGGCCAAGGTTAAGTGGAACGACCAGCAGGATGTCGTGCGACCGGCGAACAAGCCGATGACGCCGACGGGCGGTGTGGTCGGTCTCAAGGGCAACCTTGCCCCGGAGGGGGCGATCGTGAAGGTCGCGGGCATGTCCAACCTCAAGTTCTCCGGCCCGGCGCGCTGCTTCGACGGCGAAGAGGCTTGCTTCGAAGCCGTTCGCAAAAAGCAGTACAAGGAAGGCGACGTTCTCGTGATCCGCTACGAGGGACCGCGCGGCGGCCCCGGCATGCGCGAGATGCTGGCCACCACGGCGGCGCTTTACGGTCAGGGCATGGGCGGCAAAGTCGCGCTCATCACCGACGGCCGGTTCTCGGGCGCAACGCGCGGTTTCTGCATCGGCCATGTCGGTCCGGAAGCCGCGGTCGGCGGCCCGATCGCGCTGCTCAAGGACGGCGACATCATCGAGATCGATGCCGAGAATGGCACGCTCGACGTGAAGCTCTCCGATGCGGAGCTCGCCGAGCGCAAGAAGTCGTTCCAGCCGCGCGACATCCACTTCGGATCGGGCGCGCTGTGGAAGTACGCCCAGCAGGTCGGCAATGCGCGCGACGGCGCGGTGACTCATCCAGGCGCTTCGGCTGAGAAAGAGTGCTATGCGGACAGCTGATACCTTGTTGCGCGTCGTGGCATTCGGTGTCGGCCTTTTGGCCGCGACACCGGTCTTTGCTTTCGACGGCAGCAAGTCCGACGCCAGCGATGCCATGGCCGCCGCACCGATGTCGGCCATGGAGGCGTTCCGTTCCGGCGCGCACTACCTGAAAGCCGGTGAGCCGGCCAAGGCGGTGAACTCGCTTGAATACGCCGCCGAGAAGGGTCATGCGCTGGCGCAATGGAAGCTCGGGCGCATGTATGCCGAAGGCGACGGCGTCACGCAGAACGATCTCAAGGCTTTCGACTACTTCCGCCGCATTGCCGATCGTCACGCCGACGACAATCCCGACACGCCGCAGTCGCGCTTCGTCGCCAACGCTTTCGTCGCGCTCGGCCACTACTATCTCGACGGCATTCCGAACAGCGCCGTGAAGCGCGACCCGTCGCGCGCGCGCGAAATGTTCAGCTATGCGGCCTCGTATTTCCGCGATCCGGATGCCCAATATTATCTGGCGCGGCTCTATCTCGACGGCACCGGCGCGCCGCGCGATCCGCGCCAGGCGGCGCGTTGGTTCGGCCTGTCGGCGCAGAAAGGCCAGTGTGAGGCGCAGGCGATGCTGGGCGCCATGCTCTTTGCCGGCGATCACGTGCCGCGGCAGGCCGCGCGCGGTCTGATGTGGCTGACCCTCGCCAAGGATTCGGCTCGCCCCGAGCAGCAGGTCTGGATCGCCAAGCTCTACGACAGCGCCTTCGAGCAGGCGACCGAGGACGAGCGCGCGCTGGCGCTGGTCTATCTCAAGCGCTGGCTTGAGACTCGCCGGGACTAGGTCTGCGGCATCCGCCTCCGGCGGCCCCTTTCATATTCCCGCAATTGCCCAATCCACGCCGTTCCGGCGCGGATTAAACCTTTGCTTATCACTTTCGCATAACTTTTCTCCCTTGTTGCGTGCGCCGGGTTGTTTCCTCGCCTTTTCGATTGATCTTACGGGGGACCAAATGCTCCGACTGTCGAATATTCGCATCGGTACCAAGCTTGCCGTGATGTCCGGCTTCGCCATCGTGCTGGTGGCCTGCATGCTGGCCACGTTGATTGTCGGAAACAGCTTGGTCCGCGAGGCCGTGGAGAAATCGAACACGGGCGTGGTCAGCACACGCGATCTCGAGGCGATCAAGGCCGCCGAGCGTGGCATGCAGATCGCCGCGCGCGACGTCAGCCTGGCGCCTCACGAGATCGCCTTGCAACAGTCGCTCAAGTTGTTGGATGCCGAGCGGCAAGCGGCTCACGCGCGGATCGATCCGATGGTCGCCCTGTTCGCCGTTCCCGAGCGCCGGGAAGCGATCGCGACCATCAAGAAGCTCATCGATACCTATGCGGTCGAAGTGCAGAAGTTGTCGCGCATCAAGGCGGAAGCGCTCGCGCTGCGTTTGCAGGGTGGCCTCCAGGCAGAGGCCGAAGCCGAGGGCCTGGCGCTGGAGATCGAGCGGATCGGACTGGAAGTCTTGACCCCCACGGTGCGCCAGATCGAGGACGGCACCGGCAAGCTGGTTCAATCGGTGGGAACGGAGTCCGAAAGCGGCCTGGCGGGCGCGCGCGAAACGATGAATTTCGCCGAGCGCATCGGGCTTGCGGTCGGTCTCGGCGCCATTGTCATCCTGATCGGTTCGGCGGTGTTCGGCGCGCTGTCGATCGCCCGGCCCATTCGCGCCTTGCGGCGGCCATTGAACGAGGCCGCCGGCGGCAACTTCAACGTCTCCGTGCCCGGTGTCGGTCGCAGGGACGAAGTGGGCGAGATCGCCGACGCCGTCGTGCGCATGACCGCGCAGGTGAGCAAGACGTTGGCGGATATCAAGGTGTCGGGACAGGAAGTCGCGACGGCATCGGCGGAAATCTCGACCAGCACCACCGATCTGTCGCAGCGCACGGAGGAGCAGGCCGCGAGCCTCGAAGAGACCACGGCGGCGATGGAGGAACTTGCCGCAACGGTGAAGAAGAACGCCGAGAATGCGCAGCAAGCCAGTCGATTTGCCACCGGTACGCGCGATGTCGCCGACCGCGGCAGCCGCGTCGTTGCCGATGCGGTCGAGGCCATGGCCAAGATCGAGGAGTCCTCGCGCAGGATATCGGACATCATCGGCGTCATCGACGAGATCGCCCGTCAGACGAACTTGCTCGCGCTCAACGCAGCCGTCGAAGCCGCGCGAGCCGGCGAAGCCGGTCGCGGCTTCGCCGTGGTCGCAACCGAAGTGCGCGGACTGGCCCAGCGCTCCGCGCAAGCGGCGAAGGACATCAAGGACCTGATCACCAGTTCCGGCAGCCAGGTGAAAGACGGTGTCGATCTCGTCAACAAAGCCGGCGAAGCGCTCAGCGAGATCGTCGGGTCGATCCGGCAAGTCGCCGACATCGTCGCCGAGATCGCCAGTGCCAGCGGCGAACAGGCGACCGGCATTGAAGAGATCAACAAGGCGCTGACGCAGATGGACGACGCCACGCAGCAGAACGCCGCGCTGGTCGAGGAGAACGCCGCGACCGCCAAGGCGCTCGAGCATCAGGCCAAGACGATGGACGAGCAGATCGCGTTCTTCCGCCTCGGTGAGGCCGCGCCTCAGGTCGACGAGACGGGCGAGCCCGCGGCGGAGGCCGTCATCGCCACTCCCGAGGCGGCGGCCGAAAACAGGCGCCGGGCCGCGGCCTGATAGACCGGCTCGCGCGCCCAGACGCCTTCGAGACCGGGGCTGCATGACAGCGTTTGGGCGCGTACCGGCCCGTTTTGAGGCGCTTCGAGGCCCCGGAACGGCCAATCCCGCCTTGCTTCTGCGGAATCCGCCCTATATAAGCCCCGACATCACTCACGCGGACGCATGGCTCTGGCCCCAACAACTGGGCCAATTGGCCGTCCGGTGGCCCCATCCGGGGCTCACAACCGTCCGCGGCGGATCAACCGGAGAAGATTATGGCGCTTCCTGACTTTTCAATGCGTCAGCTTTTGGAGGCTGGCGTGCACTTCGGCCATCAGGCCCACCGCTGGAACCCGAAGATGGATCAGTACATCTTCGGCACCCGCAACAACATTCACATCATCGACCTCGCGCAGACCGTGCCGATGCTGCACCAGGCGCTGCAGGCGGTGTCCGATACCGTCGCCAAGGGCGGCCGTATCCTGTTCGTCGGCACCAAGCGCCAGGCGCAGGACGCGATCGCCGATGCGGCCAAGCGTTGCGCGCAGTACTACGTGAACTCGCGCTGGCTCGGCGGCACGCTGACCAACTGGAAGACCATTTCGGGTTCGATCTCGCGCCTGCGCAAGCTCGACGAGATGCTCTCTTCGGGTGAAGCCGGCGGCTACACCAAGAAAGAGCGCCTGACGATGCAGCGCGAGCGCGACAAGCTCGACCGCGCGCTCGGCGGCATCAAGGACATGGGCGGCGTGCCGGACATGATCTTCGTGATCGACACGAACAAGGAAGACATCGCGATCAAGGAGGCCCAGCGCCTCAACATCCCGGTCGCGGCGATCGTCGATACGAATTGCGATCCGGCCGGCATCACCTATGTCGTCCCGGGCAATGACGACGCGAGCCGCGCCGTCTCGATGTATTGCGAACTGATCGCCAAGGCCGCCATCGACGGCATTGCGCGCAGCCAGGGCGAGCGCGGCGTCGACATCGGCGCGCAGGAAAAGCCGGTTATCTCCGAGCAGATCCCGTCGCAGGACGTTGGCTTCGAGCAGCTGCCGGGTCCGCGCGGCGTCGCCGACGACCTCAAGAAGCTGCCCGGCGTGTCGGGCGCGATCGAGAAGCAGCTCAACGATCTGGGCATCTTCCACTACGACCAGATCGCCGGCCTGAACGACAAGGCCGCGCATTTCGTCGGCGAAGAAGTGGGTCTGCCGGCGCGCGTGCCGGGCTGGATCGCCAAGGCCAAGGAACTGACGGCCGAGTAATCGGGCTGTCGTTTCAGCTCTGTAATTTCGAGCGGCGCCGGCAACGGCGCCGCCGTTTACGCATGAAGGAATAGTTCGATGGCAAATATCACCGCCCAGATGGTCAAAGAGCTGCGCGAGTCGACCGGCGCCGGCATGATGGATTGCAAGGCTGCGCTCAACGAGTCCGCCGGCGACATGACGGCGGCGCAGGACTGGCTGCGCAAGAAGGGCCTGTCGAAAGCCGCCAAGAAGGCCGGCCGCGTCGCGGCCGAGGGCCTCATCGGCGTGAAGGTTGAAGGCGTCAAGGGCGTCGCGGTCGAGGTGAACTCCGAGACCGACTTCGTTGCCCGCAACGACCTGTTCCAGGGCCTCGTGAAGATGATCGCGGATGTCGCGCTCACCGCCGGCACCGATGTCGAAGTCATCAAGGCGACCAAGGTCGGCAGCATCACCGTTGCCGACGCGATCTCCGACACCGTCGCCAAGATCGGTGAGAACATGACCTTGCGCCGCGCCGCTCTGCTCGAAGTGAAGCAGGGCGCCGTCGGCCAGTACGTGCATTCCTCGGTGACCGACGGCCTCGGCAAGATCGGTGTGTTGGTCGGCCTCGAGTCGTCGGGCAACAAGGACGAACTCGTCGCGCTCGGCCGTATGATTGCGATGCACATTGCCGCCGCCAATCCGCAGGCGCTCGACGCGTCGGGTCTCGATCCGGAAGTCGTCAAGCGCGAGAAGGATGTGCTTGCCGACAAGTTCCGTCAGCAGGGCAAGCCCGAGAACGTGATCGAAAAGATCGTCGAGTCGGGCCTGAAGACCTTCTACAAGGAAGTCTGCCTGCTCGAGCAGGTCTACGTGCACGACACGGGCAAGAGCGTCGCGCAGGCGGTGAAGGATGCCGAAGGCAAGGTAGGCGGTCCGATCAAGGTCACCGGTTTCGTGCGCTATGCGCTCGGTGAGGGCATCGAGAAGCAGGAAAACGACTTCGCTGCTGAAGTCGCGGCTGCTGCGGGGCAGGGCTGATCGTACGGCGCCGCCACGGCATCGGCGGAAGAAGGAAGGATCGCAACCAGCATGAGTGATCCGATCTACCGACGCGTCATCGTCAAGCTTTCGGGCGAGGCGCTCACCGGTTCCGGCGATTTCGGTATCGAACAGGCCACGGTCGAGCGGCTCGCCGCCGACCTCGTCGCGACCGCCAGGCTCGGCGTCGAACTCGGCGTCGTCGTCGGCGGCGGCAACATCTTCCGCGGTGTCGAGGTGTCCGAGCGCGGCGTGCCGCGCCCAGTCGGCGACACCATGGGCATGCTGGCCACGGTGATGAACTGCTTGGTGCTCGAGGCGGCGATCGAGCGTGCCGGCTGCGAGGCGCGCACGTTGTCGGCGCTGGCCATGCCGGCTGTCTGCGAGATGTACAACCGCAAGCGGGCGATGAAGAACCTCGGCAAAGGCCGGGTCGTTCTGCTCGCCGCCGGTACCGGCAACCCGTTCTTCACGACCGACACCACGGCCGTGCTGCGCGGGGCGGAGCTGGAAGCCCAGGCCGTGCTGAAGGCGACCAATGTCGACGGCGTCTACACCGCCGACCCCAAGAAAGACCCCAATGCCAAGCGTTACGAGCGCCTGAGCCACCAGGAGGCGCTCGCGAAGGACTTACGGGTTATGGATGGCGCCGCCTTCGCGCTTGCCCGGGAAAACCGGATGCCTATCATCGTGTTCTCGATCGACGAGAAAGGCGCCATCGAATCCGTTCTGCGCGGCAAGGGCCGCGCGACCGTCGTCGGCTAGGCGCCGGCGGACTTAAAAACGCCCGGCCATCGGTTCAGATGGCGGCGCTGAATTCGAGGGATCGCCATGGCGACTGCTAACTACGACATCAACGACATCAAGCGCCGCATGCAGGGCGCGAGCGCTTCGCTCAAGACCGAATTGTCCGGTCTGCGCACCGGCCGCGCGTCGTCCCACCTGCTCGATCCGGTGATGGTCGACGCTTACGGCTCTCAGATGCCGCTGGTCCAATGCGCGAGCGTCACGGTACCGGAGCCGCGCCTGATCGCGGTCAGCGTCTGGGACAAGTCCCTGGTGAAGGCCGTCGAGAAGGCGATCGTCGATTCCAATCTCGGCCTGTCGCCGGCGACCGAGGGCCAGACCATTCGCCTACGTATCCCGGAGTTGAACGAGGAGCGCCGCAAGGAGCTCGTCAAGATCGCGCATAAATACGCCGAGACCGCCCGCGTCGCCGTGCGTCATGTGCGTCGCGACGCGATGGACCTGATCAAGAAGCTCGAGAAGGACCACGCGATCAGCAAGGACGATCACGAGCGCTATTCGGGCGAGATCCAGAAAGCGACCGATGCCGGTATCGTCGAGATCGATCAGCTGCTCGCTGCGAAGGAAAAGGAGATCCTCACGGTCTGAGGTCGCTTGATGTCCGAGGCCGACAAACCGCAAGCCGCTTCTGCGGCATTCGCTGCGCCCCGTCATGTCGCCATCATCATGGACGGCAATGGCCGCTGGGCGGCGGCGCGCGGGTTGCCGCGCGTCGAAGGCCACAGACGCGGTGTCGAGGCGTTGCGCCGGACGATCCGCGCGGCGGGCGAGATCGGCATTCAGATCATCACCATTTTTTCGTTCAGCGCGGAAAACTGGTCGCGCCCGGCCTCCGAGGTCGGCGAGTTGATGGGCCTGCTGCGCCGCTTCATCCGCAACGACCTCGCCGAACTGCACAAGAGCAATGTGCGTGTGCGCATCATCGGCGAGCGCGAAGGGCTCGAGCCCGACATTGATCGTCTGCTGACGGAAGCCGAAGAATTGACGCGCAACAACACCGGGCTCGTCCTGGTTGTCGCGTTCAATTACGGCGCACGCCAGGAGATCACGCGCGCCGCGCGCCGCATGGCCGAGCAAGTAGCCGCTGGCCGCATGAAGCCGACGGAAGTGACGATGGAGGCGCTCAGCGCATTCCTCGATGCGCCCGATCTGCCCGATCCCGATCTCATCATCCGCACGAGCGGCGAGCAACGTTTGTCGAACTTCCTGCTGTGGCAATCGGCTTACAGTGAACTCGTGTTCGTGCCGACCAACTGGCCCGATTTCGATCGCGCCACGCTCGAGTCGGCGATCGGCGAATTCCGTCAGCGTGAACGGCGTTTTGGCGGCCTTGTCGCCAAGACCGGATCCTGAGCCGGTGTCTGGTCCCGTGTCCGACACGGCCCCCCGCGTCGCAGCGAGCAATCTTGTATTGCGCATTGCGTCCGCTGTGGTGCTGGCCCCGGTGGCCGTCGCCGCGGCTTATTTCGGCGGTTGGCTGTTCGCTCTGTTCTGGGGCTTGGCGGCCGTCGCGATCCTGTGGGAATGGACGACTCTCGTTGCCGGTGCAGGTCATCGCGGGATGTTCGTCAGCGCGGCAGCCGCGCTCGCGATCGCGACCTTCGTTGCCTGGCTGCACCGGCCGATCGCCGCGCTCCTGCTCGTGGGATTGGGCGCTTTCGCCGCAGCGATTTTTGCACCGCGGTTGCGTCGCGGTTGGGTCATCGCCGGGGTTGGCTATGCCGGGATGATGCTTCTCGCCCCGGTGTTGCTGCGCGACGATGAGGAGTATGGTCTGTTCGCGATCGTGCTGTTGTTCGCGGTCGTTTGGAGCACGGACATCTTCGCTTATTTCGCCGGCCGCACGTTTGGCGGACCGAAATTGTGTCCGGCTATCAGTCCGAAGAAGACTTGGTCGGGCGCTATT
Source organism: Pseudolabrys taiwanensis (assembly GCF_003367395.1). Taxonomy (NCBI): domain Bacteria; kingdom Pseudomonadati; phylum Pseudomonadota; class Alphaproteobacteria; order Hyphomicrobiales; family Xanthobacteraceae; genus Pseudolabrys; species Pseudolabrys taiwanensis. Next base: position 938,822 of record NZ_CP031417.1, read on the forward strand.
GCCGGTACGCTCGGGGCGGTGCTGATCGCCTTCGGCGTTGCGCGTTATTTCGGTTCGCCCGACTGGATCGCGATCGGTCTTCTCGCGTTGGTGCTTTCCATGGTGTCGCAAGTCGGCGACCTTTTGGAATCCTCGGTCAAGCGTCACTTCGGCGCCAAGGATGCGAGCCATCTCATCCCCGGCCATGGCGGCGTGATGGATCGGCTCGATAGTTTCTGGGCAGCGGCGGTCGTCGCTTGTTTGATCGGTCTTGCGCGCGGCGGCTTCGATCACGCCGCGCATGGTCTGTTGGAATGGTCGCGATGAGTAAGGTTATGAGCGCGCTTGGACGTTTGCCCGCGCGGCCGCTGAGCGCGGATGCCGAGCGCAGCATTACTGTTCTCGGTGCGACCGGCTCGATCGGCTCGAGCACGCTCGACTTGATCAAGCGCGAGCCCGGCCGCTATCGCGTGCAGGCGATCACGGCCGGCCGCAATGCCGGCCAGCTCGCGCAGATCGCGCGCGCGGTCGGCGCCCGCGTTGCCGTCGTCGCCGATGCCGACGCGTATCGCGATCTCAAGGATGCCTTGTCCGGCTCCGGCATCGAAGCCGCCGCCGGCGCCGATGCGCTGGTCGAAGCGGCCGAGCAGCCGGCCGATTGGGTGATGGCCGCGATCGCCGGCGCGGTTGGCTTGCGGCCGACCTTGGCGGCGATCGAGCGCGGCGCCACCGTCGCGCTCGCCAACAAGGAATGCATGGTGTGCGCCGGCGCGTTGTTCATGCGCCGCGCGGCGACCTCGGGCGCGACCGTGCTGCCGGTCGATTCCGAACACAACGCCATCTTCCAGGCGCTCACCGCCGGTCCCCGCGAAGGCGTGCGCCGTGTCATCCTCACCGCCTCGGGCGGGCCGTTCCGCACATGGAGCCTCGAGGCGATCCGCGCCGCGACGCCGCAGCAGGCGCTCAAGCATCCCAACTGGTCGATGGGTCAGAAGGTCACCATCGATTCCGCGAGCCTGATGAACAAGGGTCTCGAACTAATCGAGGCGCATCATCTGTTCACGCTGCCGCCAAGCGAGATCGACGTGCTCGTGCATCCGCAGTCGGTCATTCACAGCATGGTCGAATACACCGACGGCTCGGTGGTGGCGCAGCTCGGCGCGCCCGATATGCGCATCCCGATCGCGCACTGCCTGGCCTGGCCGCATCGGCTGGATTGGCCGGCGCCGCGTCTGGATCTCGCCAAGGTGCGCGAACTGACCTTCGAAGAACCGGATCTCGTCCGCTTTCCGGCGCTCGGGCTGGCGCGGTGGGCGATGGAGCGGGGCGGGGCGGCGCCGACCGTCCTCAACGCCGCCGACGAGGTGGCGGTGGCCGAGTTCATCGCCGGCCGGATTGCGTTCCTGGATATTCCGGCCCTGGTCGAGGCGACCTTGGGCGCGGCGGAAAAGCGGGGATTGCTGGCGGAACCCACCACCGTCGAAATGGCCCTCGCCATTGACCATGATGCAAGGTCGTTGGCCCGCGACCTCTTGCCCGAATTTGCCGTAAAGGCATCCTAGTAAAAGTTGCGTATTGTGGGGGCCGCGGCTCCCGGGATGAATTGGACGATCACATGGACATCATGGCAAGCCTTTCTGCGTTTGGCGGCGGCCTCATCGGCTACTTGGTGCCGTTTCTGTTCGTCCTGACGATTGTCGTCTTCTTTCATGAGCTTGGGCACTTCCTGGTGGCGCGGTGGCGGGGTGTGAAGGTGATTGCCTTCTCGATCGGCTTCGGCCCCGAGGTGGCGGGCTTCAACGACCGTCACGGCACCCGCTGGAAGCTCTCCGCCATTCCGCTTGGCGGCTATGTGAAATTCCTCGGCGACGACAACGCCGCGAGTGTGCCCGACCATGACGCTGCGGCGACCATGTCGGACGACGAAAAAAAGGTCTCGTTCATCCATAAACCGGTCGGTTCGCGCGCGGCCGTGGTCGCCGCGGGCCCGATCGCCAACTTCATTCTCGCGATTCTGATTTTCGCGGGCATCTTCATGACGGCCGGCAAGCAGATCACCAGCGCGCGGGTCGATCAGGTCCAGCCCAACAGTGCCGCCGCCGCCGCGGGCTTCCAGCCCGGCGACCTCGTGGTGGCCATCGGCAAGGAGAAGATCGACAGCTTCTCCGACATGCAGCGCATCGTCAGCATCAGTGCCGGCGAACCCCTGGAGGTCCAGGTCGAGCGTGGCGGTACCCAGGTAACGCTCAAGGCGACGCCCGAGCTGCGTGAAATCAAGGACAACTTCGGCAATGTGCACCGCGTGGGTGTGCTCGGCATCAGCCGGTCGATGGCGCCGGGCGATGTGAAAACGCAAACTTACAGCCCGGTCGGGGCAGTGATCGCCGGTGCCCAGGAGACCTGGTTCGTCGTCGACCGGACCTTGTCCTACATCGGCGGTATTTTCGCCGGCCGGGAAGCGGCCGATCAGCTGGGCGGTCCGATCCGCATCGCGCAGGTGTCCGGGCAGGTCGCGACCGCGGGTTTCGTGGCGCTGTTACACCTCACGGCCGTGCTGTCGGTGTCGATCGGCCTTCTTAACCTTTTCCCGATTCCGCTTCTCGATGGCGGTCATCTTTTGTTCTACGCGATCGAGGCCGCCCGCGGCCGGCCGTTGTCCGAGCGTGCGCAGGAGGTCGGGTTCCGGATTGGGCTCGCGATCGTTGTGATGCTGATGATTTTTGCAACCTTTAATGACATCCTGCACCTGGCCACCTCGTGACCGTTGCCCTAAGGCAACTTTTTGAGGGGAAAGGGAAACTCGACCTGGCAGTTTCATTTGCCATGCGGGCAAAACGCTGTACAAAGCATCGAATACCAGCCCGAGGTCTTCGATTCCGTGAGCTTGGGGGCGGTCGCAAGGATCATAAGGGCGCGTTACGCATGAGACTTTGTGTGCGGTTGGTTCGGGGACTGACCCTCAGCTGTTTGGTCCTCTGCGGTATCCTTATTGGTGCCGGGGCCATTAACGTCGCGGCGTCGGGCGTCGCGTTTGCGCAGACTGCCAGCTCCATTGCCGTTCAAGGTAACCGCCGTGTCGAAGCCGACACTGTGCGCTCCTATTTCCGTCCCGGCCCCGGCGGCCGTCTCGGTCCGGTCGAGATCGACGAAGGCCTGAAGTCGCTGTATGCGACCGGTCTGTTCGCCGACGTCCACGTCAATCATGCCGGCGGCCGTCTGGTCGTCACCGTGATCGAGAACCCGGTGATCAACCGCGTCGCCTTCGAGGGCAACAAGAAGGCCAAGGACGAGCAGCTCCGAATCGAGGTGCAGTCGAAGGCGCGTGGCACGTTGTCGAAGCCGACCGTTCAGGCCGACGTGCAGCGCATCATCGAAATCTATCACCGCAGCGGCCGCTTCGACGTGCAGGTCACGCCGAAGATCATCGAGCTGCCGAACAATCGCGTCGACCTCGTCTTCGAAATCAAGGAAGGCGATAAGACCGGCGTGAAGGAAATCAACTTCGTCGGCAACAAGGCGTTCTCGCGCAGCCGGCTGAAGGACGTCATCAAGACGACCGAGAGCAACTGGCTCAGCTTCCTGCAGACGACCGACATTTACGACCCGGATCGCGTCGAAGCCGATCGCGACCTGTTGCGCCGCTTCTATCTGAAGTACGGCTACGCCGACGTGCGTATCGTCTCGGCTGTCGGCGAGTACGATCCGGCCAAGAAGGGCTTCATCGTCACCTTCACGATCGACGAAGGTCCGCAGTACAAGGTCGGCACCGTCGACGTCGTGTCCAATGTGCAGGCGATCAATCCTGCGCAGCTGCGCGGTCGGCTGAAGATCTCCGCGGGCAGCGTCTACAACGCCGACCTCGTCGAGAAGAGCGTCGAGGCGATGACCATCGAGGCGGCCAAGCAGGGCTTTGCCTTCGCCAACGTGCGGCCGCGTGGCGATCGCAACGCCACCAATCACACCATCAATCTCTCCTTCCTGGTGGAGGAGGGCGCGCGCGCCTACATCGAGCGCATCAACATCCGCGGCAATACGCGCACCCGCGACTATGTCATCCGCCGCGAGTTCGATCTCGGCGAGGGCGATGCCTATAACCGCGCGCTCATCGATCGCGCCGAGCGCCGCCTGAAGAACCTCAACTTCTTCAAGACCGTCCGCATTACCAACGAGCCGGGTTCCGCGCCCGACCGCGTCGTGGTCAACGTCGATGTCGAAGAAATGCCCACGGGCGAGTTCTCGGTGTCCGGCGGCTATTCGACCGCGGACGGCTTCATCGGCGAGGTCAGCGTTGCCGACCGCAACCTGATGGGCCGCGGCCAGCTCGCCAAGGCAACCGTGACCTACGGCGAGCGTACGCGCGGCTTTGACCTGTCGTTCGTCGAGCCCTATCTGCTCGGCTATCGTATGGCCGGCGGCATCGATCTCTATGCGCGTCAGAACCTCGCCTCGAGCTACGTGTCCTACGACAGCCAGACGATCGGTACGAACCTGCGTCTCGGCTTTGCGCTGACCGAAGAGATCGCGTTCCAGCCCCGCTACTCGATCTACCAGCAGAAGATCACGCTGCCGAACGAGTATAACGACTGTTCGCCGACTACGGTGCCGGGTAACCCGCAGTACACGGGCCCTAACTGTTACTCCAACGGCGAGGCTTCGCTTCCGGTCCGCATGGAGCTGGCGAACGGTCCGGTCACGACGTCGCTTGTCGGCTACACGCTGTCCTACAACACCGTCGACAATCTGAAGTCGCCGACCAGCGGTCTCTATGCCGAACTGCGGCAGGACTTCGCCGGCGTCGGTGGCGATGTGAACTTCATCCGTTCGCAGGTCGAAGCGCGCAACTACTACGAAGTCCTTCCGGACGTCGTCGGCGTGCTCAAATTGCAGGGCGGTCACATTGCCGGCTGGGGCGGCAAAGACCTGCGCATGCTCGACCACTTCAAGATGGGTCCGAACCTGGTGCGCGGCTTTGCGCCGGCCGGTATCGGTCCGCGTGACCTCAATCCGAACACGACGCAAGACGCGCTCGGTGGTTCGCTCTACTGGGGTGCGAGTGTGGAGGCGCAGACGCCGCTGTACTTCCTGCCGAAGGAGATCGGCATCAAGCTCGCGGCCTTCGTCGACGCCGGTTCGGTTTGGGATTACAAGGGCCCGACCTACTGGGCGCAGACCGGCGAAACCGTGCAGCTCGCGGACTCCAATGCGGTGCGTTCGTCGGCGGGTATCGGCTTCCTGTGGGATTCGCCGCTCGGACCGCTGCGCTTCGACCTTGCCTATCCTCTGAGCAAGGAAAGCTACGACCGCACGCAGGTCTTCCGCTTCAGCGGCGGCGGCAAGTTCTGATGATGACGGCCGCGCTGGGCGGTGCGGCACTGGCAGGATGAGCGAGCCGGTATTCCTAAGACATGCCAGCGGTCTCAGCATTGATGAGATCGCCGGCCTTGCCGGCGCGACGGCTCCCGCCGCCGCGCCGCATGCGCGTTTGATCTCGGGCATCGGTCCGCTCGATCGCGCGTCGCCGTCCGACCTGACCTTCTTCGACAACCGCAACTTCATCGACGCTGCGCGGTCGACCCATGCCGGCGCCTGCCTAACCTCGGCCGCCCTGGCGAAGGAGTTGCCCGCGCATGTGGCTGCGCTCGTCGTGCGCGAGCCGTATCGGGCTTTCGTCACCGTCGCGCGCGCGATGTTTCCGCATGCGCTGCGGCCGTCCTCGCTGACAGCGGCGGGTGGCGTCGAAGGGGCGCATGTCGACAAGTCGGCGCGCCTGGAAGACGGCGTCACCATCGAGCCGGGCGCCGTGATCGGGCCGGAGGTCGAGATCGGCAGCGGCACCTTGATCGGCGCCAACGCGGTGATCGGCGCCGGCGTGCGCATCGGCCGCGACTGTGCGATCGGCGCAGGGGCAACGCTTAGCCACACGCTGGTCGGCGACCGCGTGATCGTGCACCCCGGCTGCAACATCGGTCAGGACGGCTTCGGCTACGCGATGGGCGCCAAGCACATCAAGATTCCGCAAGTCGGTCGCGTGATCATTCAGGACGACGTCGAGATCGGCGCCGGGACCACCATCGACCGCGGTGCCATCCGTGACACCGTGATCGGCGAGGGCACCAAGATCGACAACCTGGTGCAGGTGGGTCACAATGTCAGCATTGGACGTCATTGCATCCTGGTGGCGCAGACCGGCATTGCCGGCTCCTCGACGCTGGAAGATTACGTCGTCCTGGGGGCGCGTGTCGGGCTGAACAACAACGTCACGGTCGGCGAGGGTGCGCAGATCGCGGCGGTCAGCGTGGTTCATGGCGATGTGCCGGCCGGCGCGCGCTGGGGCGGCACGCCGGCCAAACCCGTTAAGATCTGGTTCCGCGAGATTATGCTGCTCGAGCAGATGGCGCGGCGCAAGAGTCCCGCCGAAACGTCAGCGGAAGAATAAAGCGAGCTTTGAGATGGACGAAAAGGTCACGCGGCTGGAAGCGGCCGACATCGCGGCGGTGCTCAAATATCTGCCGCACCGTTATCCGTTTTTGATGATCGACCGCGTCACCGACATTCGCGGCGACGAGTTCGGTATCGGCATCAAGAACGTTACCGTCAACGAGCCGCAGTTCATGGGGCATTTCCCCGGCAATCCGGTGTTTCCGGGCGTGCTGATGATCGAGGGCATGGCGCAGACGGCCGGTGTGATGTGCATCGCGATGACGATGTCGTCGAAGCCGAAGAACGTGTTCTTCATGACGATCGACAAAGCCAAGTTTCGCAAGCCGGTGCTGCCGGGCGACACCATCGAGTATCGCATGACCCGTATCGCTCACCGCCGCACGATGTGGTGGTATCGCGGCGAGGCCATGGTGCGCGGCACGATGGTCGCCGAGGCCGAAGTCGGCGCCATGATCTCCGACGCATGAGCACATCCGTGATCGATCCCTCGGCGCGGGTTGAAGCCGGCGCGGTGATCGGCGAAGGCGTCACCATCGGCCCCTTCTGCACCATCGGTCCGAACGCGAAGATCGGCGACGGCTGCCGTCTCGTCAGCCACGTTAACGTCACGGGCCACACGAGCATTGGCGCGCGCACGGTTATCTATCCGTTCGCGTCGCTCGGCACGCCGCCGCAGTCGCTCGGCTATAAGGGTGAGCCGACGCGGCTCGAGATCGGCGCCGATAACGACATCCGCGAGCACGTGACGATGAACACCGGCACGGTCGCGGATCGTGGCGTCACCATCGTCGGCAATAGCTGCTTCTTCATGGTCGGCAGTCACGTCGCGCATGATTGCGTCGTCGGCAACAAGGTGATCTTCGCCAACAATGTGCTGCTCGGCGGCCACTCGCAGATCGGCGATAATGTCGTGTTCGGCGGCGGCGTCGCGGTGCGCCAGTTCGTGCGGATCGGTGAGGGCGCGATGATCGTCGGTCTGTCGGGGGTGCGCGCCGACGTCATTCCCTTCGGCATGGCGCATGGGCCGCTCGCGAATCTCGTCGGCCTGAATGTCGTCGGCATGCGTCGGCGTGGTTTGAGCAAGAGCGATGTGCACCGCGTGCGCGAAGCCTATCAGGCCTTGTTCTTCGGCGAGGGCGAATTCCGCGTGCGGCTCGACAAGGTCGAGGCGTCCTATGCGAGCGACGATCTCGTCAAGCGCATCATCGCCTTTATTCGCGCGGGCAAGCGTCCGCTGACCATGGCTGTACATCGTAACGAGGCCGGCGAGGACACATGACCGTCACCGCCGCCGCGCCCGGCGAAGGCCCGCTCGCCATGATTTGCGGCGGCGGCAGCCTGCCGCTGGCGGTGGCCGATGCGGTCGCGGCGCGTGGTCGGCGCGTTGTGCTGTTTCCGTTGCGGGGGGCGGCCGAGGGCACGCCGGTCGAGCGCCACAGCCATCATTGGATTTATGTCGGTCAGATCGGCAAGTTCCTGCGGCTCGCACGCGCCGAAGGGTGCCGTGAGGTGGTGTTCATCGGCGCCTTGGTGCGGCCGTCGATCTGGCAGGTGCACCCCGATCTCGTCGGCTTGAGCTTCCTGCCGAAGGTATTGAGAGCGTTCCGCGGCGGCGACAATCACCTCCTCTCCGGCATGGGCAAGCTGCTGGAAGGCGAGGGGCTGCGGCTGCGCGGCGCGCATGAAGTCGCGCCGCAGATATTGGTGCCGGACGGCGTGCTCGGCCGCGTGCAGATGACCGAGCGCGACCGCGCCGACATTGCCTTGGGTCTCGATTACCTGCACGCCGCAGGGCCGTTCGATGTAGGCCAAGCGGTGATCGTCGCCGGCCGGCACATACTCGCGGTCGAAGCGGCTGAAGGCACAGACGGCATGCTGGCGCGAATGGCCGAGATGCGTGCCAATGGCCGCGTGCGCGCACCGCGCGGCGCCGGTGTGCTGGTGAAGGCGCCGAAGCCGCATCAGGATCGGCGGTTCGATTTGCCGTCGGTCGGACCGACGACTGTCGAAGGGGCGGCGAGGGCCGGCCTCGCCGGTATCGCTGTTATCGCCGGTGAGACGGTCATCGCCGAGCCGGCGGCGATGACGGTTGCCGCCGACAAGGCGGGGCTCTTCGTCGTCGGCGTGCGCGGTCCGGCGTCATGACCGCGCCGGAGAAGGTGCCGCATATCTATCTCGTTGCGGGCGAGGAGTCGGGCGACCGGCTCGGCGCGGCGCTCATCGGGGCGCTCAAGCGCGCGACCGGCGGCAAGGTGCGCTTTTCCGGCATCGGCGGCACGCACATGGCGGCGGAAGGCGTGCCGAGCCTGTTTCCGCTCGGCGATCTGGCGATCATCGGCTTTGCGGCGATCGTCGCCAGCCTGCCGAAGATCCTCGCGCGCATCCGCGAAGCGGCCGACGCCGTGATCGCCGCCAAGCCGGACCTGCTGGTGATCATCGACAGCCCGGAGTTCACCCACCGCGTCGCCAGGCGCGTGCGGGCCAAGGCGCCCCATATCCCGATCGTCGACTATGTGTGCCCGTCGGTATGGGCCTGGCGTCCCGGCCGCGCCCGCGCCATGCGCGCCTATGTCGACCGGGTGCTGGCGTTGCTGCCGTTCGAGCCGGCCACCATGCAGCGCCTGGGCGGACCGAAGACGGTGTTCGTCGGCCATCCGCTGAGCGAGCGCGCCTCTCGCCTGCGTCCAAGCGCCGAGGAGGCCGAGCGGCGCCAGAGCGAGCCGCCGCTGATCCTCGCCATGCCCGGCAGCCGCTCAGGTGAGGTGCGGCGTATGGCGCCGGTGTTCGGTCAGGCTTTGGGTCTCCTGGCGAAGCGGCACGGGCCGCTGGAGATCGTCGTGCCGGCTGTGCCCCGTCTCGTCGAGACCGTGCGGGCCGCGGTGGCCGCTTGGCCGGTGTCGGCGCGGCTTGTCGTCGACCCGGCCGACAAGGATGCCGCCTTCCGCGGCGCACGGGCGGCCCTGACCAAGTCGGGAACCTCGACTCTGGAGCTGGCCGTGTCCGGCATCCCGATGGTCGCCGCCTACCAGGTGCCGCTGGTCGAGGAGGTGGCGGCCCGCCTGCTGATCAAGGTCGAGAGCGTCGTCCTGTCCAATCTGGTGGTCGGCGAGAACGTTGTCCCGGAGCTCCTGCAGCGGGCCTGCACCCCCGAGAGCCTTGCCGGCGCGCTTTTGCCGCTGCTGGCGGACACGCCGGAGCGGCGGCGTCAGGTCGAAGGCTTCGCGCGCCTTGACGCGATCATGGAGATCGGCAGGGCCGCCCCCAGCGAGCGGGCGGCCACGGAGGTCCTTGCCTGTCTGGGCGCCTTAACCACGGAAAACGTGATCGAATAGCTTATTTCCGAAACACAGCGTAACTTGCCCCACCTCTCCGTGAGGCGTATGTCCACGAGGTTCCGTAGACCGTCGGGATTTCACCCTTTGACCCTGCCCCTGCCGCGCGCGACCATCACTGCCGTCCACGGCTACGTGCCGCCGGATGTGCTCACCAATGCCGACCTCGCGCGCCTGGTGGATACGACCGATACCTGGATCACCGAACGCACCGGTATCAAAGAGCGGCACATTCAAAGAGGTGAGGGGCTCGGCACGTCGCATATGGGCGCCGAAGCCGTGCGCGGCCTGCTGGCCAAGACCGGCACGAAGCCCGAAGAAGTCGACCTGTTGATCTGCGCGACCACCACGCCGGACATGCAGTTCCCGTCGACGGCCAACCTGATCTGCGACATGGTCGGCATCAAGAACGTCGGCTCGTTCGACGTGCAGGCGGCGTGCTCGGGCTTCCTCTACTCGCTGACCATCGCCAACCAGTTCATTGCCGCCGGCACCGCGCGCAAGGTCATCGTCGTCGGCGCGGACAAGATGTCGTCGATCATCGATTACACCGACCGCGCCACCTGCGTGCTCTTCGGCGATGGTGCCGGCGCCGTGCTGATCGAGGCGCAGAACAACGGCTACGGCATCATGGATGCGCTGATCCGTTCCGACGGGTCGGGCATGATCCATCTGCATCAGAAGGCCGGCGGCTCGCGCATGCCCGCCACTGCCGAGACGGTGTCCAAGCGTCTGCACTACGTGCATCAGGAAGGTGCCGCGGTGTACAAGTTCGCCATCGCCAAGATGGCCGAAGTCGCCGGCGAGATCATGAGCCGCAATAATCTGCGCGGCGAGATGATCGACTGGCTAGTGCCGCACCAGGCCAACAAGCGCATCATCGAATCCACGGCCGAGCGCATGGGCATGCCGATGGAACGCGTGATGGTGACCATCAACAAATACGGCAACACCACGAACGCGACGATCCCGTTGTCGCTGTGGGACTATGAGCCGCAGCTCAAAGCCGGCAACCGCATGGTGCTGGCGGCGTTCGGCGGCGGGTTCACCTGGGCGGGCGTCTATCTGACCTGGGCCTATGATGGCGCGAAGGCAGCCAAGCTCAACGGCAACGCGCCCCAGCGCCTGTCCTGATCGCCGCGCCCAGCAGCGCGCGACCCCCCTCAACTAAAGTCGGCGCAACTTGGTTTCCAATTCTTGAACGCGTTGACACCCGGTCCGAGCGCCGGGGGCAGCCCATGCGTCCGCATCCTAAAAATAGCAATCGTTCTTGATCGCCGAAGCAGTGAAAAATTTCCTGCTGCCCTTCGGCGCATGTCATCAGGCCTCAACGCTGTTGCCGCATATTCGCGAAAACCCGTTCCGGCCCTGTGTTTAACGTATGCTTCATCTCATTGATCGTATGAAAATTGAACGTACGCTGAATATATGCAGAACGCTGAGCCGGCGCGGACTGCGATCGAATCTCAACAAGAAGACGTAAGGCAGGGCCGTCATAAGCCCCGGCCATCAGGAGGGTTTTACATGACAATCATCGACCGTCGTCAGGCTGTTCTCGGGCTCACCGCTGCCGCACTCGGCACGCAGATGTCATCCGCACTGGCGCAGCGCAATGCCGTGCGGCTGGTCGTGCCCGCTGCGCCGGGCGGAGCCATCGATGTGATCGGCCGCCTTTATGCGCAGCGCATGTCCGAGATTCTGAGCCAGACGTGGGTCGTTGAAAACAAGGCAGGGGCGAACAATACGCTCGGCGCCGCCTTCGTCGCCCGTGCGCCTGCCGATGGCGGCACCTTCCTGACAAATGCCGACATTCAAATCATGGCGCGCTACGTCATGAAGTCGGTTTCCTACGACCCGGTTGCCGACTTTACGCCGATCTCGCGGTTCGGCACGTCGCCGATGGTGCTCATCGGCAATGCGGCGAAGACGCCGGCGACGGCATCCGAACTCATCGCGGCAATGAAGGCGCAGCCCACGCAGTTCGCCTTTGCAAACTCCGCGCTCGGCGCCATGGGCCATCTCGCTACCGAGAGCTTCAAGCGTCGCATCGGCGTGGACGCGCTGGTGGTGACCTATCGCGGCACGGCGCCGGCGCTCAATGATGTGATCGGCGGCCAGACCGCACTGATGGTGGCGCCGCTCGGGTCAGCGCTGCCTTACATCAAGGCCGGACAACTGCGCGCTTTCGCCATCATGGGCCCGAAGCGGCACCCGAACGTTCCCGATGTGCCGACGATCTCCGAGGCGGCCGGACTTTCGGGCCTCGATTTCATGCTCTGGTATGCCCTGTGGGCGCCAAAGGGCCTGCCCGAGGATATCGTCAAGCAGGTCAGCCCCGCGGTGAAGACCGCCTCGAAGGATCCGGCGCTTGTCGAACGCTTGGCGGCTCTCGGCGTCGATCCCGTCACCGAAGACCCGGCCGACTTCGCGCGCTTTATCGCCGGCGAGGTCGAGCGCTCGGCGCGTGTTGCCGAAGAGGCGGGCATCCGTCCGGAGCAGTAAGCGCGCGGCGGCGACAGCCCGCGCATAGCGATTAAGTCGATGTTCGGTTTGTCGTATGACGGACTGATGAGGAAGGGGCGCCGGTTTGGTGCCCCTTTTTTTGGGGGGGTGACTGCGTGCCATTCAATCGCAGCGCCTGCGACCCACCGTTCTCACTTCGGCCGCGCGTACCAAGCCGTGACCGCAAGCGGAATGCCGAGGCCGATCCAGCCGATCGCGTCCCAGACGTCGTCGCCGACGAGGGCGACGGCAAGGCCAATCGCGCTCACCACGCCGAGGACGATCGGGATGACGAAGATCTGCGGTAGCGGCCGCGCTGCGGGTCTTTGAAGCGGTGTCACGAGGCTGTGGCCTTTGCTGAGGTGGCGACGGAGGCTGGTGCTGTTTTCCGGACGGGATTGCGACGCGCGAGCCACAGATAGAGCCCGCTGCCCAGCACCACGATCGTGATGACGTCGAGCAGCGCCCAGATGATTTTCAAGGGCATGCCGCCATAGTCCCCGAAATGCAGCGGCTGCGAGAGCAGAAGCGTCTGTACGTACCAGGGCATGGTGCGCGTGTCGGTGAAGCTGCCATCACGGGCATCGATGAGCACCGGCTGGAGCAGCCGGGACGTCAACGGCGTGTTGCCACGCATGAAGACCGCATAATGCGCGGTGCTGGTGAAAGCCGTTCCCGGGTAAGCGATGAACGACGGCGTCATGTCGGGGAGCTTGGCGGTTGCCGTTTCGACAGCCTGATGCACCGACACCATCCGTTGCGGAATGGGCGCGCCTTTGAACGGGCCGACCATCTCGGTGAGCTGTCCGTACTGCCACATCTTCAGGACGAGATCGGCCCAAGTGTTAATGACGCCGGTGAATCCGACGACCGTTGCCCAGACGATGGTCACGGCGCCGAGCAGGTTGTGCAGATCGAGCCAGCGGATCAGGCGCGAGCGTTTGTTGCGCACCGTGCCGAAGTCGAGCTTGCGCATCGATGGCGCGTAAAGAACGACGCCGGAAATGATGGCGACGACAAACAAGAGCCCCATGAAGCCGAGAAACAGCTTGCCCGGCAGGCCGGCGAACAGGTCGACGTGCAGTTTGAACAGATAATAGGTCAGGTGTCCGAACATGTCCGGCGCGTCGAGGAATTGCGCCGTGTGCGCATCGATGCGCAGCGCGCGATTGTTCTCGGACGGCGCGTCCGGCGCCTTGGCGACGCTGAGGAAGACGACGTTCGGATCGTCGCGGTCCCAGATGAGGAACTGCGGGTACTCGCCGGGTGCGTGGGCCATGCCGGCCGCCACGACACGGTCGAGATTGGCCGTCGGCGTACCGGCGGGCACCTGCGCCGCCGGTACGCTCTCATGCAGATGGTCGTCGATCTCCTCGTGGAAGATGAGCGGCAGGCCCGTAATGCACAGCAGCAGCATGAAGGCCGTGCAGACGAGGCTCGACCACTTGTGGACCCACGACCACCTGCGAATTGTCTTAGCGTGCACGATCGATCTCCCTGGGCGTCGTCCGGCTCGACATCACCACTTGTAGGAAAGGCTCGCGGTCGTGCGCAGCCGGTCGCCGTAATAGCAAGCGGTCGGCGACGAGCACGATGCGACATAGGTTTTGTCGAACAGGTTGGCGACGTTGAGCGCCGCGCGCCAACCCTTGATCTCATAATGGATGGTGGCGTCGACCAAGGTGGCGGACGGTACGGTGAGACTGTTGGCGTTATCCGCATAGGACTCGCCGACGTACCGAACGCCGCCGCCGAAACCGAAGCCCGCCAAAGGACCGCTCTGGAATGTGTAGTCGGCCCAAACGGAGCCGAATTGTTGCGGCGTCGCCGTCGGCACTTTGCCGATGTTGGCCGGATTGAGGTCCGCCGTGGTTTCGATGTCGTAGATCGTGTAGGCGGCCGTCGTTTTCAGGCCCGGCAACGGATTGGCCACGGCTTCAAATTCGAAGCCGCGCGATCGCATTTCGCCGGTCTGTGTCGTCAACAGGGGATTGTTCGGATCCGTGGTCAGGACGTTCTGCCGGCGCAGGTCGAAATAGGCGGCGCTGAAGTGGCCGTTGAAACCGTTCGGCTCATATTTGACGCCGAACTCGTATTGCTTGCCGGTCTCGGGCTCCAGCAGGAGGCCGGTCGCGGAATTGGTGCCGATGACAGGGTTGAAGCTCGTCGAGTAGCTGACGTAGGGCGCGACACCGAAAGGCAACTGATAGGAAAGCCCGGCGCGGCCGGTGAACTTGCCGTCGGAGCGGTTCTGATCGGGACCGATGCGGTTGTCGTTTTCGGTTCGGGTCAGGTCGTAGCGGCCGCTGAGCAGGAGGATCCAGCGATCGAACTTGAGTTCATCCTGGGCATAGGCGCCGGCCGACTTCTGCGTCAGGAAGGCGTTGGTATAAGGCGCGCCCGTCGGCACGGACGTCGCGGTATAGACCGGATTGATCAGATTGAGTGGCGTAGCGCTCGAGAAGGCGCCGTAGTCGTTGATCGTGAAGTATTTGAAGTCGAGGCCGGTCAAGGCCGTATGGGACACCGGGCCGGTGTTGAACTTGAACTCCAACTGGTTGTCCATGTTGGACTGCGTCGAGTCCGGTGTCGTGTAGAACTTCGCCCGCGCGAGGTTCGCCGCCGCGGCCGTCGTGGCATAGCCGAGACCGTAGGCGGTGGCGCCGTTCACATTGACGTGCGCAAAGCGCGCCTTCTGCCGAAACGTCACCGTGTCGGACACGGCGGTCTCGAACTGGTAGCCGATCATCTGCTGATCGCGGTCGAACCGGTCGAGGCTGGGCTCGCTCGTGAAAAGGCTGGTCGAGATGCGGCCGTAAGGAGCGGCCGTCACGCTGCCGACATAAGGCAGGAAATTGATGCCGTTGGCTTTGCTGTGCGAAACCGACGACAGGATGGTCAGTGTCGTCTCGAGATTGGGCTTCCACGTCAATGCCGGATTGATGAAGTATACGTCGTTCCGCGTGTGATCGACTTGCGTGTCGCCGGCTTGGGCCCATCCGGTCAGGCGATAGTAGAAGCTGCCGTAGTCCGACCGTATGGCAAGCGGGCCGCCGAGATCGAAGCCGAAATAACGGTTGCCGTAGTTGTTCACGCCCACTTCGACATAGCGCAGCGGCTCCATCGGCGGTGTCTTGCTGGTCGCGTTAACGACGCCACCCGGGCTACCGCCACCATAGAGGGCCGACGATGGGCCGCGCAGAACGTCGATGCGGTCGAGCGCAAAGGGAAAAAGCTTCCACGTCGCATACGCGGTATAGAAAAGCTGCAGACCGTCGAGAAAGCGCGCTTCGTTCTGCGCCGGAAAGCCCCGCAGCAAGAACCAGTCATTGCGCGCGTCTTGACCGAAGGTCTCGCCTTTGATGCTGGGCGAGTAACGAAAGATCTCGTTGAACTGCATCGGCTTCTGGTCGCGCATCTGCTCGGCGGTGATGGTGCTGACCGACTGCGGCGTCTCGACCCACGGTGTGTTCGTCTTGGTCGCCGTGGTGTTGCGCGGGGCGACATAGCCTTGCTCGTTGCTCGCCGTGCCTTCGACCTGGATGGTCGGTAGCGTGATCTGTTCGGATTGCGCGTGCGCGGCGCCGCTCAGCAAGGTGAGGGCGATCGTCGCCAGCAGCGTATGCGGGGCCAGACGACCGACGTTTAACTTGATGTCCGTGGAAGCAATCTGGCTCTCGGAGTCTCGGATCGGTATGCGCACGGATAGGCCCCTTCTTGCGATTGGAGGCCTTTAGCCCGCGATGAAAAACATCTGCAACTAAAAATAAGACGTAAAATCAATAGTTTAAAATGGTTCTAGACGAAACATTGTTTGGAGTAGTTTTAACAATTCGAACAAGTTCATGAGCCCAAACGAAAAGTCGCGCTCAAGCCCTCAATGACGTTGCGTGATCTTCCGGCCACACACGCACACGACTTTTTGCCACATATCGATCGTGGGTCTGCAAATGCGAAACGCCCGGCGTCGCATTTCTGCAAGCGCCGGGCGTTGAATGTCTTCGTGTGAGAGGCGGGACGCTTACTTGCGCCGCGAGATCGGGATGTAGTCGCGACGCGTTTCGCCGGTGTAGAGCTGGCGCGGACGGCCGATCTTCTGCTTCGGGTCCTCGATCATTTCCTTCCACTGCGCGATCCAGCCGACCGTGCGCGCGACGGCGAACAGCACGGTGAACATCGTCGTGGGGAAACCCATCGCCTTGAGCGTGATGCCCGAATAGAAGTCGATGTTCGGGTAGAGCTTCTTTTCGATGAAGTACTCGTCGTGCAACGCGATCTTTTCGAGCTCCATGGCGACGTCGAGCAGCGGATCGTCCTTGATGCCGAGCTCCGAGAGGACCTCGTGACAGGTCTTCTGCATGATCTTGGCGCGCGGATCGTAGTTCTTGTAGACGCGGTGGCCGAAGCCCATCAGACGGAACGGGTCGTTCTTGTCCTTGGCGCGCTTCACGAACTCTGGGATGCGGTCGACCGAGCCGATCTCGGCGAGCATGTTGAGCGCCGCTTCGTTGGCGCCGCCATGCGCCGGACCCCACAGACAGGCGCAACCGGCCGCGATGCAGGCGAACGGGTTGGCGCCCGACGAGCCGGCGAGACGCACGGTCGAGGTCGACGCATTCTGCTCGTGATCGGCATGCAGGATGAAGATGCGATCCATGGCGCGCGCCAGGACCGGGTTCGGCTTGTACTCTTCCGCCGGCACGGCGAAGCACATGTGCAGGAAGTTCGACGCGTAATCGAGCTCGTTCTTCGGATAGACGAAGGGCTGCCCGACCGAATACTTGTACGCCATCGCCGCCAGCGTCGGCACCTTGGCGATCATGCGGATCGAAGCGACCATACGCTGGTGCGGATCCGAGATGTCGGTCGAATCGTGATAGAACGCCGAGAGAGCGCCGATCGAGCCGGTCATCACCGCCATCGGGTGAGCGTCGCGGCGGAAGCCCTGGAAGAACCGGCTCATCTGCTCATGCACCATCGTGTGGCGCGTGACCCGGTAGTCGAAGTCGGCCTTCTGCGACGGCGTCGGCAACTCCCCGTACAGCAGCAGATAGCAGGTCTCGAGGAAGTCGCCGTGCTCGGCGAGCTGCTCGATCGGATAGCCGCGGTACATCAAGACGCCTTCATCGCCATCGATGTAGGTGATCTTGGACTCGCAGCTCGCGGTCGAGGTGAAACCGGGATCGTAAGTGAAGATGCCAGCCTGACCGTAGAGCTTGGCGATGTCGATCACATCCGGACCGACGGTCCCATTATAAATCGGAAGGTCGTAGTTTTTATTGCCGACCGTGAGCGTGCCGGTCTTGTTGTCTGTTTTGGCGTCCATGGTCGGGCCCTCGATTTGACGGCGAACGAATGCGCGAGATGTAGGCGGCCGGGAGGTGAGACGCCAGGATACGGCGCAGCAGGTTCCGGCCCCGTTTGCGTAACCTAATAAAGTGTGCGCTGCAAGATCGCACCCCGCGAGCCTGTTCCGGCGATTTTGGCATGCCTCGCGGCGGCGCTTGCCGGGTGTGAAATTCTTGCTCTATCAGCCGGCCTGATCCCGCAACCGGCCGAGGCTTTCGATCCGGCCGAGCACGGCAAGCACGTCAAAAATGGGTGGCGACGTGGTCCGCCCGGTCAAGGCGGCGCGCAAAGGTTGCGCGACGGCACCCAGCTTTAAATTTTGACGCTCAGCAAAGGCACGCACCACGCCTTCGACCGCGGCGGCATTCCAATCGGACAGGGCTTCCAACTCCGGCACCAGGGATTTGAGCACCGTCCTCGCCTCAGGGGTTAGGAGCGCCTTGGCCTGGTCGGCGATGTCGATCGGCCGGCTTGCCCAGACGAAGCGCGACGCCTCGAACAACTCGACCAACGTCTTGGCGCGCTCCTTGAGGCCCGGCATGGCCGCAAGCAACTTGTCGCGCAGCGCCGGCGACATCGCATTGGCGAGTTGCTCGCCGCCGGCGATGTGCGGCAGCAACTGTTCCAGCGCCGCGATCAGATCGGCGTCGGCCGATCCGCGAATGTAATGACCGTTGAGATTCTCGAGTTTCGCGAAATCGAAACGCGCCGGCGAACGGCCGATGTGGGCCAGATCGAAGGCGGCGATCATTTCTTGTTCGGTGAATATTTCCTGGTCGCCATGACTCCAGCCGAGCCGGACCAGATAGTTGCGCATCGCCGCCGGCAGGTAGCCCATGGCACGATAGGCGTCGACACCCAACGCGCCGTGGCGCTTGGACAGCTTGGAGCCGTCCGGCCCGTGGATGAGCGGAATGTGGGCCATCGTCGGCACGCTCCAGCCGAGCGCGTCGTAGATATGCTTTTGGCGGGCGCCGTTGGTGAGATGATCGTCGCCACGGATGATGTGGGTGACGCCCATATCGTGATCGTCCACCACCACGGCCAGCATGTAGGTCGGCGTGCCGTCGGAACGCAGCAGCACCAGATCGTCGAGATCCGCGTTCTGCCACGTCACGCGGCCCTGGACCTGGTCGTCGATGACGGTTTCGCCGGTCTGCGGCGCCTTCAGCCGGATCACCGGTTTGACCCCGGCCGGGGCTTCCGACGGGTCGCGGTCGCGCCAGAGGCCATTATATAGCTTGGAGCGGCCCTCCTTACGGGCTGCCTCGCGCATCGCCGTCAGCTCCTGCTGGCTGGCGTAGCAATGATAGGCCTTGCCCTCGGCCAGGAGCTTCTCGGCCACTTCGCGGTGCCGGGCGGCACGCGAGAACTGATAGACGACGTCGCCGTCCCAGGAGAGACCAAGCCAGGAAAGCCCATCGATGATGGCGGCGATGGCGGCTTCGGTCGAGCGCTCGCGATCGGTATCCTCGATTCGCAGCAGCATCTTGCCGCCGTGGCGGCGCGCGTAGAGCCAGTTGAATAGCGCGGTGCGGCCGCCTCCGATATGGAGGAAGCCGGTGGGGGACGGTGCAAAACGGGTGACGACGGTCTCGCTCATCGGCGGCCATCTAGCACAGTTGTCGGGCAGGGCGAGAGGGCGATTGACATTGAGCCGGGCGTCCCGACATGGCATAGGCCGCCTGGAGCGGCGCGGGTGATCGAAAGCTTACGAGGGATCGAGGAATAATGGCGATCGACGAGAAGGCAAGCGGTAAAGAAGCGGCGGTCGAGCCCGGTCGCGATTTCATCCGCGACATCGTTAAGGCCGACCTCGATGCCGGCCGCGTCAAAGGCGTCGTTACGCGCTTTCCGCCAGAGCCGAACGGCTATCTGCACATCGGCCACGCCAAGTCGATCTGCCTGAATTTCGGCATCGCCGAGGACTTCGGCGGACGTTGCCATCTGCGATTCGACGATACCAATCCGGTCAAGGAAGAGCAGGAATATATCGACGCCATCAAGCGCGACGTGCAGTGGCTCGGCTTCGATTGGGGCGAGCATCTCCACCACGCGTCCGACTACTTCGAGCAGCTCTACGCCTGGGCCGAGGACCTGATCCGCGCCGGTAAGGCTTACGTCGACGATCAGACGCCGGAGGAGATGCGTGTCAACCGCGGCACGTTGACCGAGCCGGGCCGGAACTCGCCGTTCCGCGACCGCTCGGTCGAGGAAAACCTCGACCTGTTCCGCCGCATGCGCGCCGGCGAGTTCCCGAACGGTGCGCGTGTGCTGCGCGCCAAGATCGACATGGCCTCGGGCAACATCAACCTGCGTGACCCGGTGATGTACCGCATCCTGCATGCGCATCACCCGCGTACCGGCACCGCGTGGAAGATCTATCCGAGCTACGACTACGCCCACGGCCAGTCGGACGCGATCGAACACATCACGCATTCGATCTGCACCTTGGAGTTCGAGGACCACCGGCCGCTTTACGACTGGTTCATCGCCAATCTGACGGTGCCGTCGACGCCGCATCAGTACGAGTTCGCGCGGTTGAACCTCACCTATACTGTGCTGTCCAAGCGCGTGCTGACGATGCTGGTGCGCGACAAGCACGTCTCCGGGTGGGACGATCCGCGGATGCCGACGCTGGCGGGTTTGCGCCGGCGCGGCGTGCCGCCCGCGGCGTTGCGCGACTTCGTCAAGCGCATCGGTGTCGCCAAGGCCAACAGCACGGTCGATGTCGGCATGTTCGAGTTCTCGATCCGCGAGGTGCTGAACAAGACCGCGCAGCGGCGCATGGCTGTGCTCAAGCCGCTGAAGGTGGTGATCGAGAACTATCCGGAAGGCCAGAGCGAGGAACTTGAAGCGGTCAATCATCCCGACGATCCGGCCGCCGGCACGCGCAAGATCAAGTTCGGCCGCGAGCTCTTCATCGAGCAGGACGATTTCATGGAGAACCCGCCGAAGAAGTTCTTCCGGCTGTCTCCGGGGACCGAAGTGCGGCTGCGCTACGCCTATTTCATCACCTGCAAGGAAGTGGTGAAGGACGCGGCCGGCAACGTCATCGAGCTGCGCTGCACCTACGATCCGGCGACCAAGGGCGGCAACGCGCCCGATGGGCGCAAGGTGAAGGCGACCATTCACTGGGTGTCGGCCAGGGATTCGGTCGCGGCAGAAGTGCGGCTCTATAATCCGCTCTTCACCAAGCCGGATCCGACCGGCGGCGAAGGCTTCGAGAAGGATCTCAACGCGAACTCGCTCGAGGTGCTGAGCGACGCGCGGCTGGAGCCGTCATTGGCCGCCATGAACGTCGAGGATGCGATCCAGTTCGAGCGCAACGGCTATTTCTGCCGCGACAAGGAATCGGCGCCGGGCAAGCTCGTGTTCAACCGCACCGTGGGCTTGCGCGATACCTTCGCGAAGGAAGTGGGGAAGTAGACTGATTAGCCGTCATCCTGAGGCGCGAGCGAAGCGAGCCTCGAAGGATGGCGGCAACGTCTCGGCCGTCGCCCTTCGAGGGCCGCCGGAGTTTACCATCGGGCCGCGCTTTGCGCGGACCCGTTGGGCGGCCACCTCAGGGTGACGGGTCAAGAGCCAGCGTTCACAACCGTTCTTCTAGTCACAACTTAGGGCCGCAGTAGCATTGCTGCACGCGTAACGCGTGGGCGGGGCGTCATGGCCTGGGGTGAGGAGGGGCGAGCACGGACGCGGGCCGTGGCCGGCGCGATCGCCGCCGCGGGCCGCCGTGCGGGAGCGGCCTTGCCGGACGGCCTGGCCGTCCGCGCCGACCCTCTGCGCCGGCTTCTGGCGCAATGGGCGCTGGCCGAGGTCGCGCCAGGCCGGCTCTTGCCGTGGCTGCCGGTCGCTTTCGGCTTCGGCATCGTCTTGTACTTCACCGCCGACCGCGAGCCGGCGCTGTGGGCTCCCACCGCCGCAGCGGGGGTGCTGGTGGCCTTTGCCTGGGGTCTGCGCCGGAGCGCCGTCGGCTTCCCGCTGTCGCTCGGTCTCGCCGCCACGGCCATGGGATTTGCAGTCGCGACGCTCCAGACCGTGCGGATCGCGCATCCGGTGCTGCAGTATCCGGTGGCAACGGCGACATTGTCCGGCTTCGTCGAGGTGCGCGAAGAGCGCGAGCGCAGCGACCGCGTCGTCATTGCCCTGCATCGCTTCGAGGCGGCGCGCGTCGCCGAGAAGCCCGAGCGCGTGCGCGTCGCCGTGCGCAAGGACACGGCGCCGCCGGTCGGCGCCTTCGTCGAACTCAAGGCGCATCTGTCGCCGCCGCTGCAGCCGCTCCGGCCCGGTGGCTACGACTTCGCCCGCGACATGTACTTCCAGCGCATCGGCGCCTCCGGCTACGCCCTCGGCGCCATCAAGACCGTGCCGGCACCGGCGCCCGTGGCGCGCGGCTTCTGGCTGCGCTACGCCGAAGTGGTCGAGGGCATTCGCGAGACGATCGACGACCGCATCCGCGCCATCCTGCCGGGCGATCGCGGCGCCATCGCCTCCGCGCTCATCACCGGCAAGCGCGACGCCATCTCGACGCCGGTCAACGACGCGATGTACGTGTCGAGCCTGGCGCATGTGCTGTCGATCTCCGGCTATCACATGGCGGTGGTCGCCGGCATCGTGTTCTTCGTCATCCGCGCCGGGCTAGCGCTGTCGCCGTCGCTCGCGGTCCGCCGGCCCATCAAGAAATGGGCGGCGTGCGCGGCGCTCGTCGCTGCGTTCTTCTATCTGCTCTTGTCCGGAGCGGAAGTCGCGACGCAGCGTTCCTTCATCATGGTGGCGATCGTCCTCATCGGCGTGATGGCCGACCGGCCGGCGATCACCTTTCGCACGCTGACCGTCGCCGCGCTGTGCGTGCTCGCCTGGTCGCCGCAGGCCGTGGTGCATCCGAGCTTCCAGATGTCGTTCGCCGCGACGCTCGCGCTCGTCGCTGCGTATCAATACGGCCTGCCATGGCGGCCGGATGCCGACACGTCGATCGGCGCCCGCGTCGCATTGTGGGGCGGGCGCGAAGTCGCCGGACTCATCCTCGCCTCCCTGGTCGCGGGTTTCGCCACCACGCTCTACGCAGCCTTCCATTTCCATCGCATGGCGCCCTATGGCGTGCTCGCGAATCTCTTCGCCATGCCGGTCGTGTCGGTGCTGGTGATGCCGATGGGCATTCTGGCGCTCGTGCTGATGCCGTTCGGCTTCGACGCGGCGTTCTGGCGACTGATGGGCGCCGGCATCGACTGGATGACCAGCGTCGCATTGTGGGTGGCGAGCCTGCCAGGCGCGGTCGGGCACATCCATGCCTTCGGTGTTGGGCCGCTGCTCATCGGCACCGCCGGATTGCTGCTGGTCTGCCTGTTGCGGTCACCGCTGCGCTGGAGCGGGGCGGTCTTCTGTACGATCGCCATGTTGTGGGTCCTGGCGACGCCGCGCCCCGACGTGCTCATTGCCGCCGATGGACAGACGGCGGCCATCCGCAATGCCAGCGGCCGCTTGTCGGTGCTGCACAGCGGCCGCGACACCTTCGCCCTCAAGGAGTGGCTGGCGGCCGATGGCGACGACCGCACGCCGACGGACAAGACGTTGAAGGAGGGCGTGCGTTGCGACGCCGTCGGCTGCGTCGCCACCCTCGGCAACGGCCGGCTGATCGCTGCGTCGTTGGCAGCCGAAGCCTTCGCGGAGGATTGTATGCGCGCGGCGATCGTCGTCAGTCCGCGGCAAGCGCCGGGCGCCTGCAATGCGCTGCTGTTCGACCGCGCGCGCTGGCGCGCGCACGGCGCCATGACCTTGCGCTGGACTGGCGATGCGTTCGAGACGATCGCCGCGCGTCCGGCCGGCTACGGGCGGCCGTGGGCGCCGGCACCGCAAACCGTTGCGCTATCTCAAAGCACAACCAGCCGTCCGACACCGCAGGACGCGACGCCGCGCATGGAAGATCTGGAGGCGAGCGATTGAGATTACCCGCATGCGCGGGTGATGACGGCACTGCCGCTAGTAGAGCTTCTTGGCGAGGGTCAGATAAAACGCCGTCGTCATCGCCGTGTTGTAGGCGAACACCGACGTGCGCGCCTTGAACTTGATGGCCGCACCGAGATCGGGAATGTCGTAGTTGAGGACGCCGCCGAGGCTCAGAACTTCCGCACGGCGGCCATCGGGCGCCACGGCGACGTCGCCGCGCGTATCGTCGGTGATTTGGCGCAAATAATAACCGGCGACACCCACCTGCCAGCGTCCGATGTGCTCCGAGACGGCGAAGTCGATATTGATGTTCTTGCCGCTGACGTAATCGGTATCGGAATTCCGGCCATAAGAGTTCAGGTAGATCTTGCTGCTGAACTCCGTGCCGTCCGCAAGCAGCGGCGGCGTCGTATAAGTGAAGGCGAGCGAGGGGGCGACGATGACGGTGTTGCTGCCGACGGTAACGCCGTTGCTGGCCTGAATGCGGGCGTCGTAGAGGCCGGTCGGGAGCACCGCGCCGAGGCCAGCGCGAACGGCGAGGCCTTCGCGGATGGGCGCGGCGCCTTTCTCGTGCGATGGCCGCGTGAAGCCGAAAAAGCGCGACCAGGACCCTTCGATGTAGATGTCGCCGAAGCCCGACTTGCAACGCTCTGCATTGGCCGACGTGATCTGTCCGCACACCTCGCCGACGCCGGCGACGCCCAGCAATCCGACCGAGCCGTCGAATAGCTTGAAATTCGGCACATACAACAGGACGCCGGCGGCGCTTTTGGAGTCGATGCCGACGGCATCCAGGCCGGGACGGGTCTGGCCCGTGCCATCTCTGAGCTGGTAGGCCGAGGCACCGCCCAGGATGGCGGCGCCGTAGAGGCCCGGCGTCGGCAGAAAGGCCGAACGGATGTCGGTGCCGCCGATAGGCCCGGCGACCGTACTGCCTTCGGCGGCGAGCGACGGCGCGGCACCAAGCGCGAGGCAGCACACTCCGAGCACGACGCGCAATGCCGCTTTCACGACGTCCACAGTCCCCGTTCAATAATACCGGGCACCGTAGAGTTTGCTTACCAACTTGCCTAGGCGCAGTTTCGCCCGTGCCGGGGCGCTCCACGGGAATCGAGACATACCGCACACAGCGCATCGGCCGTCGCGCTTAGGGACCGGTTGGCGGCCGGCACCTCAGGGTGACGAGGGCAGATCGGAGAGGGGAGTTATCTTCAGTAGCGCCGGAAAAGCCCGACCAGCTTGCCCTGAATGCGCACGCGGTTGGGCGGCAGGATGCGCACCTCGTAGGCCGCGTTGGCCGGCTCGAGCGCGATGGAGGCACCGCGGCGGCGGAAGCGCTTGAGCGTCGCCTCCTCGTCGTCGATCAGTGCGACCACGATGTCGCCGGTGTCGGCGACTTCCGAGCGGCGGATGAGGGCGATGTCGCCATCGAGGATGCCGGCCTCGATCATCGAGTCGCCGCGCACTTCGAGCGCGAAATGCTCCCCGGTCGACAACAGGTCCGGCGGCATGTTGATGACATGGCTCTTGGTCTGGATCGCCTCGATCGGCGTACCGGCGGCGATACGGCCCATCACCGGTACGGCGATCGGCCGGCCGCTGGTATCGTCCTCCGCTGCCACCTGACGGACGCGGCCGAGGTCGCCCTCGATGACGCTCGGCGTAAATTTGCGGGCGCGGCCGTTGCCCACGCCGTGCCCGACCGAGTCGGGAAGCTTGATGACCTCAATGGCGCGCGCCCGGTTGGGCAGTCGGCGGATGAAGCCGCGCTCCTCGAGGGCGGTGATCAGCCGGTGGATCCCGGATTTGGAGCGCAGGTCGAGCGCGTCCTTCATCTCGTCGAAAGAGGGCGGAACGCCGGCCTCGGTCAGCCGCTCGTGGATGAAGCGCAAAAGCTCGAACTGCTTGCGGGTCAGCATCTGTTTCTCCCGTCGCCCGGCCAGGCCCAGCCCTTACGGCGAATGGGCAGCCGGCTCGAAACAAATCATGAACGGACACTATCTGTTCGATATGTGTTCCGCAAGGATTTAATTTCGGGTGAACAATGCAAACGACCGCTATAGGCCTAGCTTAAGGATGACGCAGGGTGAACCGGCTTGCGCAAAAGGCGCGTAAGGTTCCCGAATCACAAGGCAATCCGCCGCGGCCAACGGTGCCATCAGGGAACTGTCCTGCGACGGTACCGGGGTGGCGATGGGCCCATCAGGCCCCGGCGTCAGCAGCGCGCGCATATAATCGGCGCGCTCGTCGTTCTCCGGCAGATCGCGGCCCAACAGGGCTCGATCGGGCACATGGTCGATCACGGTGCGGCCGGTGAGTCGGCGGATCAGCGGCACCAGAAACAGGAAGGCGCAGACGTAGGACGAGACCGGATTGCCGGGCAGGCCGAGCACCTGCAGGCCACCGAGCCGTCCGTGCATCATCGGCTTGCCGGGGCGCAGCGCGACCCGCCAGAACGAGAGGTCGAGACCTTCGGCTTTCAGCGCACGCTGCACCAGATCGTGCTCGCCAACCGACGCGCCGCCGGTGGTAACGAGCACGTCGGCGCCCCAGGCGCGTGCCTCGCGCAGCGCGGCGACGATGTCTTCCAGACGATCGCGCACGATGCCGAAGTCGCGCGACTCCGCGCCTTCGGCCTGCGCGAGAGCGGTCAGCGCGTAGCCATTGGAATAGACGATCTCGCCGGCGCCCGGTTTGCTACCCGGCATGACCAATTCGTCGCCGGTGCCGATGATGGCGATCTTCGGTCGGCGATGGACCGGCACGCTCGGATAGTTCATCGCGGCCGCCAGCATCAGGTCGCGGTCGCTCAGCCGACGTCCTTTGTGAAGCAGCGCTTCGCCCTCGGAGAAGTCGATGCCTTTGGCGCGCACGTTGCGGCCCTTCGCCGTCGGCTTGCCGAAGGTCACCTTGTCGCCATCGCGCTGGGCGAGCTCCTGGATGACGACCGTGTCGGCGCCGCGGGGCATGACGCCGCCGGTGAAGATGCGCGCCGCCTGACCGGGTGCCACCTCGCCTTCGAACGGGTGGCCGGCCGCGACTTCGCCGACGACGGTCAGCGTGGCCGGCGCTTCGGCCACGTCGGCGCCGCGGACGGCGTAGCCGTCCATCGCGGAAACGTCAGCGGGTGGCTGCGTGCGCGTCGCGGCGATGTCTGCGGCCAGCACGCGCGCGAGCGCCGCGGGGAGTGCGACCGTTTCGGCGGGGAGCGGCGCGGCTTCGGCAAGGACCTGGCGCAGCGCTTCAGCAACCGGCATCAGCGCCATGCGAGCTCCGCTCGTCCCCGCGAAAGCGGGGCCCCAAAGTCATGAATGGAAAGCTTCAAGAATCTCGCGCGGGATTCCCGCTGCAAGTCGGCTGTAGCCGACTTGCACACTTTAAGTGCCAGATATCGGGTAAGCCCGATGTCCGCTCGCGGGAATGAGCGGAGTTTGGGGTCCGCCATGCGCTATTTCTCCGCGCGGTAATGGCCGGAGCGGCCGCCGCTCTTTTCCAGGACGCGGATGCCTTCGATGCGCATGCCGCGTTCGACCGCCTTGACCATGTCGTAGATCGTCAGCAGCGCGACCGAGACGGCGGTCAGCGCCTCCATCTCGACACCGGTCTGGCCCGTGACCTTCACCGTCGCCTGCACCTCGAAGCCGGGCAGCGCGTGCTCCGGATTGATCTCGATCGTCACCTTGGTGATCGGCAGCGGGTGGCAGAGCGGGATCAGGCTGTGCGTGCGCTTGGCGGCCATGATGCCGGCGAGGCGGGCGGCCCCCAGCACGTCACCCTTCAGCGCATTGCCGGCGATCACCATGTCCAGCGTCTCCGCCTGCATGATGATCTTGCCCTCGGCGACCGCGACGCGCTCCGTCTGCGGTTTGGCGGAGACGTCGACCATGTGCGCCTCGCCACGCTGATCGATGTGGCTAAGCTTATTGGCGAGGGGGGCTGCCGCCTTCGCTAGCGCCTTCTTGGCGCCACCCTTGGTCCCGTTCTTGGTCCCGTTCTCGGTACCGTTCTTGGCGCCTCGCGCGGCGGTCTTCGGGCGTGACGCCATGGCCGCTACTCCGCCGCCGGGGCGTGTTGGCGGGCAAGGAGCGCGCGGGTGGCGGCGGTGACGTCGGCCTGCCGCATCAGGCTCTCGCCGATGAGGAACGCGTTGATCCCGGAGCGGGAGAGGCGGGCAAGGTCGACCGGGGTGAAGATGCCGCTCTCGCCGACGATGATGCGGTCGCGCGGCACCTGCGGGGCGAGGCGCTCGCTGACATCCAGTGACGTGACGAAGGTGCGCAAGTCCCGGTTGTTGATGCCGATCATTCGCGATCGTAGCTTTAATGCGCGCTCCAATTCGTCTTCTTGATGAACTTCAATAAGCACGTCTAAGCCATTGGCAATGGCTGTCTCTTCAAGGTCCTTGGCGGTCGCGTCGTCGACGCCGGCCATGATGATGAGGATGCAGTCGGCGCCCCAGGCGCGTGCCTCAACGACTTGGTAAGGATCGTAGAGGAAGTCCTTACGAAGTATGGGTAATTTGGTTGCTTCGCGGGCCTGCCCGAGGAATTCCGGGCGGCCCTGGAAGGAGGGCGCATCGGTCAGCACGGAGAGGCAGGTCGCGCCGCCGGCCTCGTAGGCTTTGGCAAGCGACGGCGGATCGAAGTCGGCGCGGATCAGGCCCTTCGAGGGGCTCGCCTTCTTGATCTCGGCGATCAGGGCGTAGTCGCCGGCGGCGACGCGCCGCTCGATCGCCTTGAGGAACCCGCGCGGCCGGGCCATCGCCTTCGCTTCGGCCTCGAGCACCGAAAGCGGCTTGGCGCGCTTGGCCGCCGCGATCTCCTCGCGCTTATAGGCCTCGATCTTGGTCAGGATATCGGACATCAGCTTTCCTTGGCGCGCGAGCTTAGCCGAAAACCGGCGCCGGCTCTTGTGGGATCATGCGCCTTCGAGCGCGCACGATACCGCAATCAACCGGTCCAGCCGGCCTTCCGCCTCGCCGCTGTCGATCGCCTTGGCGGCAAGCGCCGCGCCGTCCTTCAGCGTTTCGGCCTTGCCGGCGACGACCAGGGCTGCGGCGGCATTGAGCACGGCCACCTCGCGGAACGGGCCGTCCTTGCCTTGTAGCACGGCGAGCAGCGCCTTGGCGTTGTGATCGGCATCGCCGCCGCGCAGGGCGTCGGGCTTCACGCGCTTGAGGCCGGCGTCCTCGGGCGAAATCTCGAACGAGCGTACCTTGCCGTCCTTGAGTTCCGCCACGCTGGTCGGGCCGGCGGTGGTGATCTCGTCGAGCCCATCCGAGCCGTGCACGACCCAGACGCTTTCCGAGCCCAGGTTATTGAGCACCTGCGCCATCGGCTCGGTCCAATGCTTGGAGAAGGTGCCGACCATCTGCCGCTTCACGCCGGCCGGGTTCGACAGGGGGCCGAGCAGATTGAAGATGGTGCGTGTGCCGATCTCGACGCGGGTCGGGCCGACGTTCTTCATGGCCGGATGATGCGCCGGTGCGAACATGAAGCCGATGCCGGCCGCGCGGATGCAGTGAGCGACCTGATCGGCATTGAGATCGATCTTCACGCCGAGCGCCTGCAGCACGTCGGCCGCGCCCGATTTCGACGACAAAGCGCGGTTGCCGTGCTTGGCGACCGGCACGCCCGCGCCCGCCACGATGAAGGCCGCGCAGGTGGAGATGTTGTAGGAGCCCGACGCATCGCCGCCGGTGCCGACGACGTCGACGGCGTCGGCCGGCGCCTTCACGCCGAGCATCTTGGCGCGCATGGTGGTGACCGCGCCGGTGATCTCGTCGACGGTTTCGCCGCGCACGCGCAGCGCCATCAACAGGCCGCCCATCTGCGAGGGCGTGGCTTCGCCCGACATCATGCGGTCGAACGCGGAAGCCGATTCCTCACGCGTGAGGCTCGCACCGGTCGCGACCTTGGCGATAAGCGCCTTGAATTCGTCCGCCATAGGCGCTCCTTCAACGTGCGATGGATTGTGCCGCCGTCGCCTGCGGAGGCGCGGCGCGTGCCCGCCGCCCGCGCTCGGCATTCCAGTCGGCGGCGAGATCGAGGAAGTTCTTGAGCATCAGGTGGCCGTGCTCGGAGGCGATGCTCTCGGGATGGAATTGCACGCCGTGCACCGGCAGATCCTTGTGCATCATGCCCATGATGAGGTGATCGTCGGTTTCGGCATTGACGGTGAGCGTGGGCGGCAGACTCGCGCGTTCTACCACCAGCGAGTGATAGCGCGTCGCTTTGAACGAACCGTTGATGCCGCGGAACACGCCGCTGTTGCTATGTCGCAGCTCGGAAAGCTTGCCGTGCACCGGCACCGGCGCGCGCACCACCTTGCCGCCGAAAGCCTGGCCGATCGCCTGATGGCCGAGGCATACGCCGAGCAGCGGAATGCTCTCCGCCGCCGCGTCGATCAGTTCGAGGCAGATGCCGGCTTCGTTCGGCGTGCACGGCCCGGGCGAGAGCACGATCGCATCCGGATCGGCCGCGACCACCTCATCGGCGCTGATCTTGTCGTTGCGATGCACGACAACGTCGGCGCCCAGCCCGCCCAGATAATGGACGAGGTTGAAGGTGAAACTGTCGTAGTTGTCGATCAGGATGATCATTTTTCTGCCCAGCGGAGCGGTCTTAGGCCGCGTCCGCTAGGGGGTCAAGCAGGGCGGCCGACGGGCCTCAGCCCTTATGGATCGGGTCGATCCAGGCGACGTTTTCCGGTTTTTCGACCGGCTCGATGTCGAGATTGACCACGACCGCCTCGTTGTCCGAGCGCACCAAGACGCATTCGAGCACTTCGTCGGGGCTCGCGTTGATTTCCTGATGTGGCACGTAAGGCGGCACGTAGATGAAGTCGCCGGGGCCCGCTTCGGCGGTGAACTCGAGGTTCTCGCCCCAGCGCATGCGCGCCTTGCCGCGCAGCACGTAGATCACGCTCTCGAGCGCGCCGTGATGATGCGCGCCGGTCTTGGCATTGGGATGGATGTGAACGGTGCCGGCCCAGATCTTCTGCGCGCCGACGCGGGCGTAATTGATGGCCGCCTTGCGGTCCATGCCCGGCGTCTGCGCCGTGTTGGGGTCGAGCGAGTTGCCCGGGATCACGCGCACGCCGTCGTGCTTCCACTTCGGCTCGTGGTCGTCCGGGTGATCGTGGTCGTGATGGTGGTGATCGTGATCCGAACCCATGGCGTCACTCCCGTTTGTCTTGGCCTTTGAGTATAGGCTTTGTTATTCGACAGACTACTGCCCGCGTTTGGCGGCGCTCGCAAATCGCCGTGCTTCCTCAGCGGCGCGGAACAAGGCTTTCGCCTTGTTGATGCACTCTTGCTGTTCCGCGTCCGGATTGGAGTCGGCGACGATGCCGGCGCCGGCCTGCACGTACATCTTGCCGTCCTTCACCAGCGCGGTGCGCAGCACGATGCAGGTGTCCATCTCGCCGGCGGCGGAGAAGTAGCCGACGCAGCCGGCGTAGAGGCCGCGCTTCTCCTTCTCCAGTTCGTCGATGATCTGCATCGCCCGCACCTTCGGCGCGCCGGAGACGGTGCCGGCGGGAAAGCCGGCGGCGAGGGCGTCGAGCGCATCGTGCTTGGTGTCGAGCTTGCCTTCGACATTGGAGACGATGTGCATCACCTGGCTGTAGCGCTCGATGAAGAACTTGTCGGTCACCGTGACCGAGCCGATGGCGGCGACGCGGCCGACATCGTTGCGGCCGAGATCGAGCAGCATCAGGTGCTCGGCGCATTCCTTCGGGTCGGCGAGCAACTCTTCCTCGAGCGCTTTGTCTTCATGCGGCGTCGCGCCGCGCGGCCTTGTGCCGGCGATCGGCCGGATGGTGACGACGTCGTCGCGCACGCGCACCAGAATTTCCGGGCTGGAGCCGGCGACGGCGAAGCCGCCGAAGTCGAGGAAGTACAGGAACGGCGCCGGGTTGATGCGTCGCAACGCGCGATAGAGCGCGAAGGGCGGCAATGTGAACGGCGCCTCGAAGCGCTGCGCCAGCACGATCTGGAAGGCGTCGCCGGCGGCGATATAGTCCTTGGCGCGCGCGACCATCGCCCGATATTCGGCCGGCGTGGTGTTGGACTTGGCCGGCACATCGAGCGGGCCTTCGGCATAGCCGGACAGCGCCTTGTCGAGCGGCCGGTCGAGCGCATCGACGACGC
This sequence comes from Pseudolabrys taiwanensis, assembly GCF_003367395.1. NCBI lineage: Bacteria > Pseudomonadati > Pseudomonadota > Alphaproteobacteria > Hyphomicrobiales > Xanthobacteraceae > Pseudolabrys > Pseudolabrys taiwanensis. The sequence continues at coordinate 970,523 of NZ_CP031417.1, forward strand.
CGGCGAGGCGCTCGGACGCGCGGGCGAGGGCGGCTTTGGCGTCGACGCCGGGCTCGGGCCGCACGGGCGTCACGACGATGATCGAATCCTTCACCGCGTCGAACACCACGATCAGCGTCGGCCGCACCATGATCGCGTCCGGCACGCCGATCGGGTCGGGCTTGGCGGACGGCAAATCCTCCATCTGCCGCACCATGTCGTAGCCGAGATAGCCGAACACGCCGGCGGCCATCGGCGGCAGATCGTCCGGCAAGGCGATGCGGCTCTCGGCGATCAGCGCGCGCAGGGCGGCGAGCGGCGGCTCGGCAACCGCGGTGAAACTGTCCGGCTTGCTGCGGGCCGCGCGATTGATCTCGGCCTTGCCGCCGTTGGCGCGCCAGATCAGATCGGGGTCGAGGCCGATGATCGAGTAGCGCCCGCGCACGGCGCCGCCTTCGACCGACTCGAGCAGGAAGCTCAGCGGCTTGCCGCCGCCGAGCTTCAGGAAGGCCGAGACCGGCGTTTCGAGGTCGGCGACCAAGGTCGTCCAAACCACCTGCGCTTGCCCGCGATCGTAACGCTCCGCGAAGGCTCGTTCGGATGGTTCGGTCTGCATGGCCCTGTTCGGTTCACTGTTCGGCGGCGCCGCCGATGACCTGATTCAGGGCCTCTTGGTTGATGCTCACGCCAAGGCTCTTTTCGAGGCCGGTCACGTATTCGCCGATGACGTCGTCGGAATAGGCGTTCTGCAACGTGCTGGTGAGAGCCTGCGTCTGAGGCGCGGTCGCATCGAAGGTCGGCTGCGTCACTTCCACGACGCGGAAGACGAAGCGCTGCGTCGCGTCGTCGCCTTCGGCCGTGCCGGCGCTGCCCTTCGCCGTCGTGAACGCGGCATCGAGCAGCTTCGCCGAAACGTTCGGGGTGGGGCGGCCGCGTTGCAGGTCCTTCGCGTTCTGCACGGTCACGCCGCTCTCCGTCGCGAGCTCGGCGATCGGTGTTCCGGCCTTGAGCTTACCGAGCAGTTCGTCGGACTTGGCCTGCAGCCGCTTGGCGATCTCATCGTCGCGCCAGCGGGTGGCGACCTGCTCGCGGACTTCGTCGAGCGGGCGGTCATGAGCCGGCGTGACGCCGGTCACGTCGTAATAGAGAAAACCACCGTTGGGCAGTTGCAACGCCTCGGTGTCGGCGCCGACATCGGTGCCGAACGCGGTGTTCACGACGTTCGCGACATTCGGCAGCCCCTCGACCGGCTTGCCGTCGGGGCCTCGGCCGGAGCGGTCGATCGCCGCGATGTCGATCGATTTCAGGCCAAGCTTCTTGGCCGCTTCGGCGAGCGTCGCACCGCCGGCGCGTTCGTCTTCGATCTTGTCGCGCAACTCGCTGATGGTCGAGCGCGCGCGGCTTTCCGCGAGCTGCTGCTTGATCTCCGCGGCGACGTCTTCGTAGCTCTTCTGTTCGCCGGGCTCGATCTTGCCGACGGTGAGCAATACGGTGCCGAAGCGGCCTTTGACCGGCTGGCTGACCTCGCCCGGCTTGAGCGCGAAGGCGGCGTTGGCGACCGCGGGGTCGATGATGCCTGTCTTCTCGACCATGCCGAGATCGGTGTCGGAGGCCTTGAGCTCGCGCTCCTTGGCGATGTCGTCGAACGTCGCGCCTTTTTCGATCTTCTCGCGCGCCGCGGCGGCATCGGCCTCGTTCGGGAATACGATTTGCCGCAACTCGCGCTTCTCCGGCTTACCGAACGAGCTCCTGTTCTGCTCGTAATAGGCCTTGGCGTCGGCATCGGACACTTCGTTCGGCTTGGCCAGTTCGGCCGGCGACAGCGTGACCAGCGTCAGCTTGCGATATTCCGGCGCGCGGAAGAGCACCTTGCGCTCGTCGAAATAGGCGCTGAGCTGTTCGGGCGAGGGCTGCGGCACGTCGCCGGCCTGCGCCGCGCCGAGTGCGAGATAGTCGATATCGCGCCGCTCGTTCTGAAACTGGTTGATCGCCTGCAACATCGCCGACGGCGTGCGCAGGTCGCCGCTGACGCTCTGGGCGATCTGCCGGCGCAGCAACACGCGACGCTGTTCGTCCACGAACCGCGTTTCGGTGTAGCCGGCATTGCGGATGAGCGCCTCGAAGCGGGCGCGGTCGAACTGGCCGTTCGGCGCCTTGAAGTTCGGATCGTCCATGATGCGGCGCGCGATCTCGGCGTCGGACAGGCCAAGGCGCAACGTGCGGGTTTCCTCATCCAACGTTGTTTCCGCGACCATCTGGCCGAGGATCTGGCGGTCGAGACCGAGCGCGCGGGCCTGATCGGGCGTAACCGCACGTCCCATCTGCCGGCCGATCTGCTGCAGGCGGTCCGTGTAGTACTGCCGGAACTGCTCGATCGAGATTTCGGTGCCGCCGACCTTGGCGACCGCATTGCGGCCGAAGCCACGGAAGATGTCGCCGATGCCCCAGATGGCGAAGCTGATGACCAGCACGCCCATGACGGTCGCCATGATGGCTTTGCCGACCCAAGTCGAGGAGACTTTTTGGATACCGCGGAGCATGCGCGCGTTTCTTCCCAGGCTTAGATGTCGATGAACCAGAAGGAGGGTGGAGCGGGCCCTTTTAAGGCCGGGGTCAACTCGTTGCAACTCAACATGGATCGGCTGCGACCAACGGGCGCTCGGGGGAAGCCCTGGCGCATGCGGGACGGGTCTGGTAACCGCAGCGCCCAGAGGGGTTCAAGAAAAGATGGCAGTTCACAAGATACGTCCGCTGGTTGCGGGCAATTGGAAGATGAACGGGCTCACGGCCTCCGTCGGTGAGCTGAGCAAGATGGCGGCGGGTGTCGGCGGGTTGCATGCGGACCTCATGATTTGTCCGCCCGCGACCCTGATCGCGGCCTTTGCCAAGGCGGCCCAGGGCTCGCCCATCGCCATTGGCGGCCAGGACTGTCACGCCGCGGCTTCCGGTGCCCATACCGGCGATATCGCCGCGGAAATGCTGGCGGATGCCGGGGCGACGGCCGTTATCGTCGGTCATTCCGAACGCCGCACCGATCACCATGAAACCGATGCCCAGGTGAAGGCCAAGGCCTTGGCGGCCTGGCGGGCGGGACTGATGGCTATCGTTTGCGTGGGTGAGACCCGGGCTGAGCGCGAGGCCGGCAAGACGCTCGACGTGGTCGGGGGGCAACTCGCCGGCTCGCTGCCTGATGGCGCGGCGGCGACGAACCTGGTGGTCGCCTATGAGCCGGTCTGGGCCATCGGCACGGGCCTGACGCCGACGCCGGCGGATGTCGCCGAGGTCCACGGCTTTATCCGCAAGCGGCTGACGGAGCGTTTCGGCGAGGAGGGCGGCGCCGTCCGCATCCTCTATGGCGGCTCGGTCAAGCCGTCGAATGCCGGCGAATTGCTCACCATCGCCGACGTGAACGGCGCCCTGGTCGGCGGCGCCAGCCTCAAGGCCGAGGATTTCCTCGGGATTGCGGCGGTTTACCGCTGACCGCCGGTGGGGTGGAAAACGCCAAGGTGATCGTGTAGACACCGCCGCGAATTCCTATATGGAGCGCGTGGACGCCGGCTTGCCGGGGCGGGCCCGCGCGGCTTTTGAACGGATTTGGTCTTATGCAGCACGTCATCATCGTCATTCATCTGATGCTCGTTCTGGCGCTCATCGGCGTGGTGCTGTTGCAGCGCTCGGAAGGCGGCGGCCTCGGTATTGGCGGCGGTGGCGGCGGCTTCATGAGCAGCCGCGGCACGGCCAACGTGCTGACGCGGGCGACCGCCATCCTGGCGGGACTGTTCTTTGCGACCAGCCTGATCTTGTCGATCCTGGCGGGTATGGACCGCAGGCCGACCTCGATCTTGCAGGGTGGCCAGAGCGGCCCGACCGCGCCGATTCCCGGCGGCGCCGTGCCGCCGCTCGGCGGCCAGGGGGGCCTGCTCAACCAGCTTCAGGGGGCGCCATCGGCTCCATCGGCGCCAGCGGCGCCGTCCGGCCCACAAGTGCCGCAGTCGCAGTAAGCGGGTTCAACGAAGGGCCGGGAAATCCGGCCCTTCGGCGTTATGGGGTAAGCGAGAGCGTGAAGAGAGTGATGCAAGCGCCGGTAAAATTTGAGAGTTCACAGGCTGCGCACAGGCGCGAGGCGGTCATTCGCTTTTCGCGCTCGTCGAATCGATTCGGGGGGACTAAAGGTTAGGTCCCATGGCGCGGTACATTTTCATCACCGGCGGCGTGGTCTCTTCACTCGGTAAGGGTCTCGCATCCGCAGCACTTGGCGCGGTCTTGCAGGCGCGCGGCTACAAGGTCCGCCTGCGCAAGCTCGACCCTTATCTCAACGTCGATCCCGGGACGATGTCGCCGTATCAGCACGGCGAGGTCTTCGTCACCGATGACGGCGCCGAGACCGATCTCGACCTCGGCCACTACGAGCGCTTCACCGGCCGCCCGGCGAGCCGCCAGGACAACATCACCACCGGCCGCATCTACCAGGACATCCTGACCAAGGAACGCCGCGGCGACTATCTCGGCGCGACCATCCAGGTCATCCCGCACGTCACCAATGCCATCAAGGACTTCGTCCGCGAGGGCAACGAAGGCTACGACTTCGTGCTGGTCGAGGTGGGGGGCACCGTCGGCGACATCGAGGGTCTGCCGTTCTTCGAGGCGATCCGGCAGCTCGGCAACGACCTGCCGCGCAACCACGCCGTCTATGTCCACCTGACCTTGCTGCCTTACATCCCGAGCGCGGGCGAACTGAAGACCAAGCCGACCCAGCACTCCGTGAAGGAGTTGCGTTCGATCGGCATTCAGCCCGACATCCTTCTGTGCCGCACCGACCGGCCGATCCCGGAGGGCGAGCGGCGCAAGCTGGCGCTGTTCTGCAACGTGCGCGAAAGCGCCGTGATCGAGGCGCGCGACGTCGACAACATCTATGCCGTGCCGGAAGCCTATTCGGCCGAAGGGCTCGACCACGAAGTGCTGGCCGCTTTCGGCATGGAGCCGAAGCAGGCGCCGCATCTCGAGCGCTGGCGCGAGATCAACGAGCGTGTCCGCAATCCGGAAGGCGACGTCACCATCGCCATTGTCGGCAAGTACACCGGCATGAAGGACGCCTATAAGTCGCTGATCGAGGCGCTCTCGCACGGCGGCATCGCCAACAAGGTGAAGGTCAATCTCGACTGGATCGAGTCCGAGGTGTTCGAGAACGAAGACCCGGCGCCGTTCCTTGAACACGTCAACGGCATCCTCGTGCCCGGCGGCTTCGGCCAACGCGGCGCCGAGGGCAAGATCCGCGCGGCGCAGTTCGCGCGCGAGCGCGAGGTGCCGTATTTCGGCATCTGCTTCGGCATGCAGATGGCTTGCATCGAAGCCGCCCGTAACCTGTGCGGCATCGCCGAGGCCAATTCGACCGAGTTCGGCGCGACGAACGAGCCGGTCGTCGGCCTGATGACCGAATGGCTCCGGGGCAACGAATTGCAGAAGCGCGCGGCCGGCGGCGATCTCGGCGGCACCATGCGGCTGGGGGCTTATGAAGCGCACCTGACGCGCGGCAGCCGTGTGGCGGAGATCTACGGCTCGACCGACATCTGGGAGCGCCACCGCCATCGCTACGAGGTCAACACGGCCTACAAAGGCCGCCTCGAGCAGCACGGCATGCGTTTCTCAGGGATGTCGCCGGACGGCATCCTGCCGGAGATCGTCGAGTACGCGGATCATCCGTGGTTCATCGGCGTGCAATTCCATCCCGAGCTCAAATCGCGGCCGTTCGAGCCGCATCCGCTGTTCGCCTCGTTCATCGAAGCCGCGGTGGTGCGCAGCCGTCTGGTCTAACGCACACGCGATCGACATGGTTGGCCACGGAGCTTCGCTCCGTGGCCTTTTTGTTTTCAGAAGCGATCAGGACTCTTTCACTTCAAGCGCGCCGCTCGCGAACAGCAAGCCGGCGACGCCGGCGCCGATCAGCGGCGCGACGATGAACAGCCAGATCTGCGCGAGCGCCGTCGGGTTGGTCGCGGCGCCGATGATCGCCGGTCCGAGCGAGCGCGCCGGGTTCACCGAAACGCCGGTGACGTTGATGCCGACGATGTGGATCACCGTCAGCGTCAGGCCGATCGCGAGGCCCGCAAGGCCTTTGATATGAAGCGGGTTGCTCTTCTGCGTGACGCCGAGGATGCAGACGAGGAACAGGAACGTCGCCACCGCTTCGAAGACGAAGGCCGACGTCGTGTTGTACTCGCCGAGATAGCCTGCGCCCCAGCCATTCTGGCCGAGGCCGCCATTCCATCCGGATGCTTTGCCCGACAGGATCAGATAGAGCACCGCCGCGCCGGCGATGGCGCCGAGCACTTGCGCGATCACGTAGACGATGAGTTCGCCGAACGACATCCGGCCCGCGACGAACACGCCGAAGCTGACGGCGGGATTGACGTGACAGCCGGAGACCGGACCGATGCCGTAAGCCATCGCGACGATCGCCAATCCGAACGCGAAGGCGATGCCGAGAACGTCGATTGCCGTTGGACCTTTGCCCATGCCGGCAATGACGGCCGCGCCGCAACCGAAGAGCACCAAGGTGAACGTGCCGATGAACTCCGCGAGTGGTTTTTGCATTGAGGTATTCCCAGTTGATTCTAATGGCCTAATTTGCGCCTAAATGTGGATAATGTCCTTGGCTGCGCGTTCGCCCTCAACAGCAATCGCCGGCGCGCGGGCGCGTATCGGCACGGCTCTGGATCGCGGGAGGCCCGCGGCTTAAGGTCGGCGTCATGCCCCGCGGTCTCGATCATATCGTTCATGCCGTGCGCGACCTTGACGCCGCGGCCGCGCTCTATCGCAGCCTCGGTTTCACCGTCGGTGCGCGCAACAAGCACCCTTGGGGCACGCACAATCACATCGTGCAGACGCCGGGCTTTTTCATCGAACTGGTGACTTTCGCCGAGCCGGACAAACTCGGCGACGACGGCTTCTCCAAACTGTTCGCCGCCCATAATCGTGACTTCATCGCGCGCGGTGACGGCCTTTCGCTGTTGATCCTGGAGTCGGCCGACGCGGCGGCGGACGAAGCCGCATTCCGCAAGGCCGGAATTGCCGGCTCGCCCGCCATGCGCTTCGAACGCGAAGGCAAGCGACCCGACGGCACGACGGTGAAGGTCGGCTTCTCGCTTGCCTTCGCCGACGACCAAGCCGCACCCGATATTCACTTCGCGACCTGTCAGCAGCATTTTCCGGAGAACTTCTGGAATCCGGCGTTTCAGCAGCACGCCAATGGAGTGAAGGCCGTGGCCGGTGTCGTCGCGGTCGCGCGCGATCAGGATGTGCATCGGCGCTTCTTTGAAGATTTCACCGGCGCGCCGGCGACCTCGATCGACGGCGGCTTTTCGATTGTCACACCGCGCGGTGTCGTTGACGTTCTGACGGCGGCCGCTTTCCTGCATCGCTTCGGCGTCAAAGCGCCGGAGATGCGCGGCGGGCTGTGGCTCGCGGCCCTTCGGTTCTTCGTTGCCGATGCCGCGCCGTTGCAGGCGCTGCCGGAGCTGGCCGGCCTCGGCGGCCTCTATGCCGGCAATCCAGCCGTCGTCGGGGCCGAGGATGCGATGGGGGCGGTCCTGGTATTCGAGCCTGGCTGACGTTGGTTGGTTGACCGGGCGGTCCGGCCGCTCCATGGTCCGGCCGCGAGCACGACTCTTGGACAAGTCTTTGGACCAGACCCTCATTCCGAACGCTATTGTGACCGTTGGCGCGGCGCGCTTCGGTAACGATCTGCCGCTGGCGCTGATTGCCGGCCCGTGCCAGCTCGAGAGCCGCGCGCACGCGCTGGAAATGGCCTCCGCGCTCAAGGAGATCGCTGCCAAGGTCGGCGTGGGCCTCGTCTACAAGACGTCCTTCGACAAGGCCAACCGCACGTCGGCGAAAGCCAAGCGCGGCCTCGGGCTCGATGCGGCGCTGCCGATCTTCGCCGAGATCCGTGACAGCCTCGGCCTGCCGGTGCTCACCGACGTGCACGAGGCCGAACAATGCGCGCGCGCCGCGCAGGCGGTCGACGTGCTGCAGATCCCGGCGTTCCTGTGCCGGCAGACCGATCTGCTGATCGCTGCCGCCAACACCGGCAAGACGGTGAATGTGAAAAAGGGCCAGTTCCTCGCGCCCTGGGACATGCAGAACGTGGTCGCCAAGATCACCGGCGCGGGCAACCGCAACGTGATGGTGACGGAGCGTGGCGTGTCCTTCGGCTACAATGCGCTGGTCTCGGACATGCGCGCCTTGCCGATCCTCAAGCGCACAACCGGCGCACCCGTCATCTTCGACGCCACGCATTCGGTGCAACAGCCGGGCGGGCAGGGGACGTCGTCAGGCGGCGAGCGCGAATTCGTGCCGGTGCTGGCGCGCGCGGCGGTTGCCGTCGGTGTCGCCGGCGTGTTCATCGAAACGCATCAGGATCCCGACAAGGCGCCTTCCGACGGCCCCAACATGGTGCCGCTGAAAGAGATGGAAGGTCTCTTGCGCACGCTCGTCGACTTCGACCGCCTCGCCAAGCGCTAGGCGGGGCTGGACGGTTCATGAATCGCGTTCTCAATCTTATTGCGCTCATCGGCTTTGCCAGTTCGCTGTTCACGCGCACGGCCGACCCGATCATTCCGCAGATCGCCGCGGGCTTGCATGTCGAGCCCGCGACGGCGGCGCTGCTGTCAACCGCCTACGCGCTGCCTTACGCGCTGGTGCAGCCCGTCCTCGGTGTGCTCGCCGATATGTTCAGCAAGGCCCGCCTGATGCTGATCTGCCTGGCCGTGCTGGCCTTGGCGTCGCTGGTGTGCGCGCTGTCGACGAGCTTCGAGATGCTGATCGCGGCCCGCGTCGTGGCGGGCCTCGCCTCGGGCGGCACGGTGCCGATCGCACTCGCTTTCGTCGGCGATCTGGTGCCCGTCGCCGGCCGGCAACTCGCGATCAGCCGCGTGCTGTTCGCCTTGATGACTGGCAACCTATTGGGCGCTTTCGGCGCCGGCGCCTTGGCCGACCTGTTCGACTGGCGCGCGGTTTTCATCGTCATGGCGGGGCTCGGTTTCGCGACACTCGCGGTCGCGGTTCCGGGGCTCCGCGGCGTCGGCAAAGCGGGCGGCAAGTTCGACCTCAGCAGCATCGGGCCGAACTACCGGACCATCTTCTCGCATCCGCTGGCCAAGATTTGCTTCGGCGCGGTCCTGCTCGAAGGCGCCTTCATGTACGGCGTGTTCCCGCATATGGCGGAACTGCTGCATCAGGCCGGCGAGACGCGCGCCTCGATCGCCGGTCTGGTGATCGGCGGTTTCGGCATTGGCGGCGCCGCTTATGCCTTCATCGTCCGATGGCTGCTCTCGCGCGTCGGCGAGACGTGGATGATGCGCTCCGGCGGCATGGCGATGGGGGCCTGCCTGGTTGTCATTGCGCTCCGTTTGCCGTGGCCGTTCGAATTCGCGAACTTCATGGCGCTCGGCCTTGCCTTCTACGTGCTGCATGCGGTGATCCAGGTCTATGCCAGCGAGCTCGCGCCGGCCGCGCGCGGCTCGGCGCTGGCGCTGCACTCGTTCTTCTTTTTCTTAGGCCAAGCGGCGGGACCGGCGATCTACAACGTCGGTTTTGCCTTCGCCGGTGTGGGGCCGAGCCTCATTGTCGGTGCGGTGATCTTGGCCGTCACGGGCCTTGTCTGCGCGGCCAAGCTGCGGCGGCCGCCGATCGTCTAACCGCGCCCGCGATAGGGCGCGACGCCCTGGTCGGGCACCCACATGTCCTTCGGCAACTTGCCGGCCTGCCAGAACACGTCGATCGGTATGCCGCCGCGCGGATACCAATAGCCGCCGATGCGCAGCCATTTGGGCTCGAGCAGCTTGAACAGCCGTTTGCCGATGGCGACCGTGCAGCCTTCGTGGAAGTCGCCGTGATTGCGGAAGCTGACCAGATAGAGCTTCAGCGACTTCGACTCGACCAGGTATTTGTTCGGCACATAGTCGATGACGAGGTGCGCGAAATCCGGCTGGCCGGTGACCGGGCAGAGCGTCGTGAACTCCGGCGCGGTAAAGCGCGCGAGATAGTTGGTGTCGCGGTGCGGGTTCGGCACGCGGTCGAGCACGGCCTCGTCCGGCGAGGCGGGGATGACGGCCGGCCGGCCGAGTTGCAGGGGCGTAGTCTTCTTGGCCATGGCGGCAGCCTTTCACCGATTGCGCCACGCCGGTCAAGGGCGGGTGACGACGGGATGACAGCCGCCGCGCCGGCGCCCCTTGGCGAGGGGCCGCGCCATCCTGTAGAAGCCCGGCATATTCCCCGTTCTCCCTACCGCCGGAACCGAAGTAACCCATGACCGCCATTGTTGACATCATCGGCCGCGAAATCCTCGACAGCCGCGGCAATCCCACCGTCGAAGTCGATGTGCTCCTGGAGGACGGTTCGCTCGGCCGCGCCGCGGTCCCGTCGGGCGCCTCGACCGGCGCGCACGAGGCGGTCGAGCTGCGGGACGGCGACAAGAAGCGCTATCTCGGCAAGGGCGTGACCAAGGCCGTGGATGCCGTCAACGGCGAGATCTTCGATGCCATCGGCGGCATGGAGGCGGAAACCCAGGCGCAGATCGACGAGACGCTGATCGAGCTCGACGGCACGGCGAACAAGGCTCGCCTCGGCGCCAACGCCATCCTCGGCGTGTCGCTGGCGGTAGCCAAGGCGGCGGCCAATGCCGCCAACCTGCCGCTCTACCGCTATGTCGGCGGCACGGCCGCGCGCCTCCTGCCGGTGCCGATGATGAACATCGTCAACGGTGGCGCGCATGCCGACAACCCGATCGACTTCCAGGAATTCATGATCATGCCGGTGGGCGCCGAGAGCTTCAGCGAAGGCCTGCGCGCCGGCGTTGAAGTCTTCCAGACGCTCAAAAGCGAGCTGAAGGCGGCGGGTCACAACACCAATGTCGGCGACGAGGGCGGCTTCGCGCCGAACCTGAAGTCGGCCGAGGACGCGCTCGACTTCGTCATGAAGGCGATCGAGAAGGCGGGCTACAAGCCGGGTCAGGACGTCATGCTGGCGCTCGACTGCGCCTCGACCGAGTTCTTCAAGAACGGCGCTTATGTCTACGAAGGCGAGGGCAAGACCCGCTCGAAGAAGGAGCAGGCCGAGTATCTCGCCAAGCTCGTCGGCGCCTATCCGATCATCTCGATCGAGGACGGCATGGCCGAGGACGATTTCGAAGGCTGGAAGCTCGTCACCGATCTCATCGGCAAGAAGTGCCAGCTCGTCGGCGACGATCTGTTCGTCACCAATGTCACGCGCCTGTCGCAGGGCATCAAGGATGGGCTCGCCAACTCGATCCTGGTCAAGGTGAACCAGATCGGCACGCTGACCGAGACCTTGGCCGCGGTCGAGATGGCGCATAAAGCCGCCTACACGGCCGTGATGTCGCATCGCTCCGGCGAGACGGAAGACTCTACCATTGCCGATCTCGCGGTCGCGACCAATTGCGGCCAGATCAAGACGGGGTCGCTGGCGCGTTCGGATCGCACGGCCAAGTACAATCAGCTGCTGCGCATCGAGGAACAGCTTGGCGAACAAGCCAAATATGCCGGCCGGAGCGTGGTCAAGGCGGCGCGCTGACGCTCTTTAAAGTACCTCCAAGCGGCAACGTTACGCACGTGGCCGCTTGTCACGGGCGCCAAATCACACCAGATTGCGGGGCCGTTATAGTCGGTTTCACCGAGAGGCCCCGCATGGATCAGACCGTATCGCTGGCCCGCAACGACCGGGCGCGAGTCGTCGATCAGCTCGCGGACTACGTCGTTCGCTCTATCGACACCGCCCGGGCGGTCGAGAAGCCATTTTTTCATCTCGAGTTCGATCACGTGTTCCCGCCGGACATGTACGCCAAGATCCTGGCGTTGATGCCGGAGTCGCGCGACTACCGGCCGATGCACGGGCGCAGCAAGGGACACGACCTGGACGACGGTACCCATACCCGGGTGAAGATCGACCTGTTCCCCGAATACATCCGCAATCTGCCGCCGGAAAAGAAGGCGCTGTGGGATGTGGTGGGCCGTGCCCTTTGCTCGGAAAAGGTCAAGCAGGCCTTCATCCGGCGGCTCGGACCGGGCCTGTCGAAGCGGTTCGGGGCGGATTTCGCCAAGGTCGGCATGTATCCGATTCCGATTCTGACCCGCGACATCCCGGGCTATCTGATCACGCCGCACACCGACACGCGCTGGAAGGGAATCACCGTCCAGCTCTACTTGCCGGCGGATGACGCCAACACCGACATCGGCACGATCTTCCACGACGTGCTGCCGGACGGCTCCAAGCCCAAGCATTCGCAGATGCGGTTTGCGCCCAACACCGGCTACGCCTTTGCCGTGGGCAGCGACACCTGGCATTCGGCGGACGCGGTTCATGACCGGGTGAAGACCCGCGACTCGATTCTGCTTACTTACTTCGTGGACCAGGGCGTGCTGAAGGTGCTCCGCAACCGCGGCAAGCGGCTGGGCAACTTCGTCCTCAACGAGATCCGGCAGCGGGTGTAGCGCCGCCGGGAGCGGCAGTGTGCCACGGCCGGGAAGGCGGGCCGGCGCTCGATAATCTCCAGGGCGCGGTGGGACATTAAAGCCGCCTTAACGGCCGTGCGGCATTTTGGCTGCATGGTTTCCCATCGTCGCCGCCGCGCCATTCTGACCGCGCTCGGTCTCTATCTCTTTGCCGGTGCCTTCATCGGCTATTTTGGCATGAACGCCTATAGCGGCAACCATGGCCTGCGCGCGCAGAAGGACCTCGAGCAGCAGCTCGCCTCCATGCAGCAGGAGCTGCAAACGCTGAGGGCCGAACGCACCGACTGGGACCGGCGAGTCGCTCTTCTGCGATCTGATCGCATCGACCCTGATATGCTCGATGAGCGGGCTCGCAAGCTGCTCGGATTCGCCGACCCGCGTGACTTGACGCTTCTCCTGCCGCCCCGCTGACATTTGATTGCAGTGCAGCATAGCGCATTGCGCGCTGGCGCGTTCTGCTGACAGGAAATTGCGTCGGCCTACGTTAGCGCGCAAGCAAATGGCCGCGCCGGTGGCACTGCAAAATCGCCGCAGAATCCTTTTGGAGGATTGGGCGTTATCGCTATGCGGCGGTGGCGCAGGCCCATGAATTTTTGATGATGTCGACGCATATAGTCGCGCAGTGTCGCGCTTCCGCCGTTACGCGAAGTACGCTATGGGACGGAACGAAGCCGGTTGCGCCATTCGTCGTAAGGAGTGCCCATGGCGGTCGCTAAGAAATCCCAGAGCACAGATGAGAAGGAACCGGTCCCGCAAGGGGCCGTCGCCGACTTCAGCAAGCAGCAGGAGCTCGACGCTTATCGTACGATGCTGACCATCCGCCGCTTCGAGGAGAAGGCGGGTCAGATGTACGGCATGGGTCTGATCGGTGGTTTCTGCCATCTCTATATCGGACAGGAAGCCGTCGTCGTCGGCATGCAGATGGCGCTGAAGGACGGTGACCAGGTGATCACCGGCTACCGCGATCACGGCCACATGATCGCCTGCGGCATGGAAGCCAAAGGCGTGATGGCGGAGTTGACCGGCCGCGCCCACGGCTATTCGCGCGGCAAGGGCGGCTCGATGCACATGTTCAGCCGCGAGAAAAATTTCTACGGCGGGCACGGCATCGTCGGCGCGCAGGTGCCGCTCGGTACCGGCCTTGCCTTCGCCAACCGTTATCGCGGCAACGACAACATCTCGCTCACGTACTTCGGCGACGGCGCCGCCAACCAGGGCCAGGTGTACGAGAGCTTCAATATGGCCGAGCTGTGGAAGCTGCCGGTCATCTACATCATCGAAAACAACCGCTACGCCATGGGCACGGCGGTCAACCGGGCTTCAGCGCAGACCGACTTCTCCAAGCGTGGCGCTTCTTTCAACATTCCGGGCGAGCAGGTCGACGGCATGGACGTGCGCGCCGTGAAGGCCGCCGGCGAGCGCGCCGCGGAATGGTGCCGGAGCGGCAAGGGGCCGTTCATCCTCGAAATGCTGACCTACCGCTATCGCGGCCATTCGATGTCCGACCCGGCGAAGTACCGCACGCGCGAGGAAGTCGACAAGGTGCGCACCGCGCACGATCCGATCGATATGGCCCGGGCGCGTATCCTGGAGAAGAAGTTCGCCAAGGAAGACGAGTTGAAGAAGATCGACGCCCAGGTGCGCGATCTGATCAACGAGGCGGCGGAGTTCGCCACGCACGATCCCGAGCCGGATGTCGCCGAGCTCTACACCGACATCTACCGCTGAGTTCAAGTGTCCGTTGAAGGCCGATAGCCGGGCCCCGAGGAAACAGAATAGCCCATGCCGACCGAAGTATTGATGCCCGCGCTTTCGCCCACGATGGAGAAGGGCAACCTCGCCAAGTGGCTTAAGAAAGAAGGCGACACCGTCAAATCCGGCGATGTGATCGCCGAGATCGAAACCGACAAGGCCACCATGGAAGTGGAGGCTGCCGACGAAGGGACGCTCGGCAAGATCCTCGTTCCTGAGGGTACCGCGGACGTCGCGGTGAACACGCCGATCGCCGTCATTCTCGGCGAGGGCGAGGACAAAGGCGCCATTAAAGCCGCCGCACCCGCAGCCCAGCAGAAAGCCGCCGAATCCGCTCCTCCCGCTAAATCCGAAACGACCGAAGCCAAGGCGCCCGCCGCACCGGCGCCCAACCAAGAGCAGAAGGCGCCTGAAGCGCCCCTCGTCAAAGCCGCCGCCGATCCCAGCATTCCCGAAGGCACCGAGATGGTCACCATGACCATGCGCGAAGCCTTGCGCGACGCGATGGCCGAGGAGATGCGGCGCGACAAGGACGTCTTCGTGATGGGCGAAGAGGTCGCCGAATATCAGGGCGCCTACAAGGTGACCCAGGGCCTGTTGCAGGAGTTCAGCGCCGCGCGCGTGATCGACACGCCGATCACCGAGCAGGGCTTTGCCGGTCTCGGCGTCGGCGCCGCGCTTGCCGGCCTCAAGCCGATCGTCGAGTTCATGACGTTCAACTTCGCCATGCAGGCGATCGATCAGATCATCAACTCGGCGGCCAAGACTCTGTACATGTCCGGCGGTCAGATGGGCTGCTCGATCGTGTTCCGCGGCCCGAACGGTCCGGCCGCGCGTGTGGCCGCGCAGCACAGTCAGGATTACTCATCCTGGTATTCACACATCCCCGGCTTGAAGGTGGTGTCGCCATCGACCGCCGCCGACGCCAAGGGGCTGCTTAAGGCCGCGATCCGCGATCCGAACCCGGTGATCTTCCTGGAGAACGAGCTTCTCTACGGCCATTCGTCGCCGGTGCCGAAGCTCGATGACTTCGTGCTGCCGATCGGCAAGGCCAAGATCGCGCGTCCGGGCAAGGACGTGACCATCATCTCCTGGTCCATGGGCATGAGTTACGCGCTCAAGGCGGCCGAGGAGCTGGCGGGCCAGGGCATCGACGCCGAGGTGATCGACCTGCGCACGCTCAAGCCGATGGATACGGAAACGATCGTCGAGTCGGTGAAGAAGACCGGCCGCGCCGTAACGGTGGAAGAGGGCTGGGCCCAGTCCGGCGTCGGCGCCGAGATCGCCGCGCGCCTCATGGAGAACGCCTTCGACTATCTCGATGCGCCGGTCGCGCGCGTGTCGGGCAAGGAGGTGCCGATGCCTTACGCCGCCAATCTCGAAAAGCTCGCGCTGCCGTCCGCCGCCGAGGTGGTCGAAGCAGCCAAAGCCGTCTGCTACCGGTAACCGTCGCCCATGCCCACTAACATTCTCATGCCCGCGCTGTCGCCCACGATGGAAAAGGGAAACCTTGCCAAGTGGCTGAAGAAGGAAGGCGACAAGGTCAAATCCGGCGACGTGATCGCCGAGATCGAGACCGACAAGGCGACGATGGAATACGAGGCGGTGGACGAAGGCACCATCGCCAAGATCGTGGTGCCGGAAGGCACGCAGGACGTCGCCGTGAACGCGGTCATCGCCGTGCTCGCTGCCGACGGCGAGGATGTGAAGGCCGCGGCGTCGTCAGGAGCTGCTGCGGCCAAGCCGCAGGCGGCTGCTGCTCCCGCAGCGGCCGCTCCCAAGTCCGTTGAAGCCAAGCCTGCTGAAGCCAAGCCCGCGCCTGCGGCACCGGTGGCTGCGGCTGCCGCACCGCAAGCGGCGGCGCCGAAGCCCACCACGACTGGCCGCGTTTTCGCTTCGCCGCTGGCGCGCCGGCTCGCCAAGGACGCGGGCATCGATCTGTCGCGGGTCGACGGCTCGGGTCCGCATGGCCGTGTGGTTGCGCGCGACATCGAAGAGGCAAAGTCCGGCAAGGGCCTGCGCGCCGCGCCCGTTGCTGGCGCAGCGGCGGCACCTGCCGCCGGCGCTCCGGCACCGGCCCTGTCCGACACCCAGATCCGCGCGCTGTACGAAGAAGGCTCCTACGACTTCGTGCCGCATGACGGCATGCGTCGCACGATCGCACAGCGGCTCACCGCCGCGACGCAGTCGATGCCGACCTTCTACCTCACTATCGACTGCGACATCGGCAAGCTCACCGCCGCGCGCGAGGAGATCAACGCGTCGGCGCCCAAGGGCGCGGACGGCAAGCCGTTGTTCAAGCTTTCGGTCAATGACTTCGTCATCAAGGCGCTGGCGCTTGCCCTGCAACGGATTCCGGAGGCCAACGTCTCCTGGGCCGAGAGCGGCATGCTCAAGCACAAGCATTCCGACATCGGCGTCGCTGTGGCGCTGCCGGGCGGCCTGATCACGCCGATCATCCATAAGGCCGAAACCTTGTCGCTGTCGGCCATCTCCAATGCGATGCGCGATCTCGCCGCGCGGGCGCGGGCGCGCAAGCTCAAGCCGAACGAGTACCAGGGTGGCACGTCGTCGGTGTCGAACCTCGGCATGTACGGCATCAAGGACTTCACCGCGGTGATCAATCCGCCGCAGGCGTCGATCCTGGCGGTCGGCACCGGCGAGGAGCGGGCGGTGGTGCGGGGCGGCCAGATCGTGCCGGCGACCATCATGTCCTGCACTTTGTCGTGCGATCACCGCGCCATCGACGGCGCGCTGGGCGCCGAGCTGATCACCGCGTTCAAGACCTTGATCGAAAACCCGGTGATGATGGTGGTGTGAGCTTTCTTACCCTCTCCCCTTGAGGGAGAGGGTGGCTGAGCGCCGCAGGCGCGAAGCCGGGTGAGGGGTGCTTAGTTCGTCACGCGATAGCAGGACCCCTCACCCGGCTCCTCGCTTCGCTCGGAGCCACCCTCTCCCTCAAGGGGAGAGGGGAAAGAGAAGAAGCATGGCCGACACATCTTTCGACATCATCATCATCGGCGCCGGTCCCGGCGGTTACGTCACCGCCATCCGCGCCGCGCAACTCGGTTTCAAGGTCGCGGTGGTGGAGCGCCAATTCCTCGGCGGCATCTGCAACAACTGGGGCTGCATTCCGACCAAGGCGCTGCTGCGCTCGGCCGAGATCTATCACTACATGACGCATGCCAAGGACTACGGCCTGGCGGCGGAGAACGTGAAAGCCGATCCGGCGGCGGTGATCGCCCGCTCGCGCGGCGTCGTGAACCGGCTCAATACCGGCGTCGGCTTCCTGTTCAAGAAGAACAAGATCACCACGATCAAGGGCGAGGCGGTGATCGACGCGCCGGGCAAGATCACGGTGAAAAACTACGACTCGCCGCTCGTGAACATGCCGAAGGACGCGCTCGGCGCCGGCACCTATCAGGCCAAGCACATCATTGTCGCCACCGGCGCGCGGCCGCGCACGCTGCCGGGCCTCGAGCCGGACGGCAAGCTGGTCTGGACCTATTTCGACGCGCTCGCCGCCACCAAGTTTCCGAAGTCGCTGCTGGTGGTCGGCTCCGGCGCCATCGGCATCGAATTCGCCTCGTTCTATCGCACCATGGGTGCCGAGGTGACCGTGGTCGAGGTGCTGCCGCAGATCCTGCCGGTGGAGGATGCCGAGATCGCCGGCGTCGCCCGCAAGCAGTTCGAGAAGCAGGGCATGAAGATCATCGCCGGCGCGAAGGTCACCAAGCTCGACAAGAAGGCCGACAGCGTCACCGCCACCATCGAGGCGGACGGCAAGACGCAGCAGATCACGGTCGATCGCGTCATCGCCGCGGTCGGCGTCGTCGGCAATGTCGAGAACCTCGGCCTGGAGAAGCTCGGCGTGAAGACCGAGCGCGGCACCATCAAGATCGACGACTTCTGCAAGACCAACGTGCCGGGCATCTACGCCATTGGCGACGTCGCGGGCCCGCCGATGCTGGCGCACAAGGCCGAGCACGAAGGCATCATCTGCGTCGAAGCCATCAAGGGCCTGCATCCGCACCCGATGGACAAGCTGAAGATCCCGGGCTGCACCTATTGCCATCCGCAGATCGCCTCGGTCGGGCTCACCGAGGCCAAGGCGAAGGAGGGCGGCCGCGACATTCGCGTCGGCCGCTTCCCGTTCGTCGGCAACGGCAAGGCGATCGCGCAGGGCGAGGATCAAGGCCTGGTCAAGGTCATCTTCGACAAGAAGACCGGCCAGCTCCTCGGCGCGCATATGGTCGGTTCGGAGGTCACCGAGCTCATTCAGGGCTTCGTCGTGGCGATGAATCTCGAGACGACCGAAGAAGAATTGATGCACACGATCTTCCCCCATCCGACGATTTCGGAGACGATGAAGGAAGCGGTGCTGGATGCTTATGGGCGCGTGCTGAACATGTAGCTTTGCTGCGTCATGCCCGGCCTTGCGCCGGGCATCCACGTCTTAGGGCATCGCTGCAAGGTAAGGCGTGGATGGCCGGGACAAGCCCGGCCATGACGATGCGGAAAGGACTGGAAGACACATGGCCAAGTTCGACAGCATTCTCGACACCGTCGGCCGCACGCCGGTCGTCAAGATCAACAAGCTGGCTCCGGCCGGAGTCAATCTCTACGTCAAGGTCGAGGCCTTCAACCCGCTCGGCTCGGTGAAGGATCGTCTCGCGCTCGGCGTTATCGAGGCGGCGGAGAAGTCGGGCGAGCTCAAGCCCGGCATGACGGTGGTGGAAGCGACCTCCGGCAACACCGGCATCGGTCTTGCCATGGTCTGCGCCGCCAAGGGCTATCCGCTGGTCATCACCATGGCGGAAAGCTTCTCGGTCGAGCGCCGCAAGCTGATGCGCTTCCTCGGCGCCAAGGTGGTGCTGACCCCGGCGGCCGAGCGTGCCTTCGGCATGGTCAACAAGGCGCAGGAACTGGCCAAGACGCATGGCTGGTTCATGACGCGCCAGTTCGAGAACGAAGCCAATCCGGACATGCACGAGCGCACCACGGGGCGCGAGATCGTCGACGATTTCGCCGGCGAGCGGCTCGATTACTGGGTCACCGGCTTCGGCACCGGCGGCACGCTGACCGGCGTCTCGCGCGTGCTGCGCAAGGAGCGGCCCGAGACCAAGATCATCGTCTGCGAGCCGTCCGACGCGCCGATGCTCGCCTCCGGCGTCGCGCAGGAGCGCAATGCCGACGGCACGCCGGCCAAGCCCCATCCTGCCTTCAAGCCGCATCCGATGCAGGGCTGGAGCCCGGACTTCATCCCGCGCATCACCGGCGAAGCCGTCGACGCGAAGGCGTTCGACAAGCTTCTGTCGATCGCCGGCCCCGAGGCGATGAAGTGCGCCAAGGCGTTGGCGCAGCAGGAAGGCATCTTCGTCGGCATCACCTCCGGCGCGACCTTTGCCGGCGCGCTGGAAGTCGCGAGACAGGCCGAGCCTGGCTCGACCATCCTGTGCATGCTGCCCGACACGGGCGAGCGCTATCTGTCGACGCCGCTGTTCGGCGATGTCGGCGCTGACATGTCGGAAGACGAGCTGAAGATTTCCAATTCGACGCCGAGCAACCGCCTGCCGCCGAAGGCGTAAAAGGGGGGCATTATGGGCATTATCGCTTGGATTATCGTCGGGCTCGTCGCCGGCTGGCTGGCGCATATCATTCTCGGCGGCCGCGGCGGCCTGTTCGGCAATCTTGCCGTCGGCCTGATCGGGGCCATCGTCGCGGGCGCCATTCTGCCGCGGCTCAACATCATGATCCGGCCCGACTTCATCGGCAACCTGATCAGTGCCACCATCGGCGCGGTGGTTTTCCTGTTCATCTGGCGCGCGATCCGGCGCGCCTGAACTCACGCCTCGTCCGCAGCCTTGTCGACGACCTTGGGCCGCGCCAGCCGCGCGGCCAGATGATCGTGCGTGAGCTGCCAGCTCTTGCGCACCAGTTGCTCGGTCACCATGCGCGCGGCGTCCGGATCGGCGCGGCGAATGGCTGCCAGCATCTCACGATTGTCGGCGATCGACGCGGCGATGATGTCGGTCGTTTCCCGGTAGGCGTAATAGCGATAGCGCAGCGCCTGCTTGTTGACGCTGTCGAGCAGCCGCCGCAGCACCGGATTGCCGCAGTTGTTATGCAGGACGTCGGTGAGGGCGGCGTTCGCCCAGAACGCGGCCTCGGCATCGTGGCGCTGATGCGCGGCCTCCATGCGGTCGATCGTGTCCTGCAAGGCGCTCAGCGTTGCCGCCTCCGCGGCGGCGGCGACATTCGCGGCGGCCAGGCCTTCGAGCGGCACACGGCAAGTGCAGATCGCGTCCAGATTCTCCAGCGATAGCGGCGTGACGATGCCGCCGCGACGCGGCGAGCGCGCGACGAGCCCATCCGATTCGAGCGCCCGAAGTGCCTCGCGAACAGGCGAGCGGCTGACGCCGTAACGGGCGCTGACCTCTTCTTCACCGATGCGGCTGCCCGGTTCGCGGCGCAACAGGATGATCTCGGCCTCCAGCCGCTGCACGATTTCCGCTCCCAGCGACGGAGGTTGGGCGAAGTCGGTTGCAAGAAGGTCGGCCTTCAACAGGGTCATGGTTTTAGCAGGGCTACAATTTGTGCAGGGCCGCCCGTTGTGGCCGGACCGGTCTTGGATACAATCGACAATATACAGGAGCGGACCCGCCGCCGGCAAATGTGAGGTGTCCCTGATGACGAATGCACCGCTTCCCCCGGTCCAGTTGCCCATCGTCGATTTCGGCGGCGGGCTGTCCGACCCCGGCCGGCACGGCGCCATCGCCAAGGCGATCGACGACGCCTTCCGCGGCGTTGGCTTCTGCTACTTCGTCAATACCGGCGTGCCGCAGGCGCTGATGGACCGGCTGTTCGCGGCCTCGAAGCGCTTCCACGCGCTGCCGCAGGAGCGCAAGGCCGCGCTCGCCATCAACGAATTCCACCGCGGCTATATGGCGCCCAACACCTCGCTGATCGAAACCTCGTCGGTGGCCAAGGTGACGCGGCCGAACTACAGCGAGTCCTTCATGCACATGCATGAGGTGCCGGAAAACGATCCGCGCTTCGGCTCGCCGCTGAACGGCCCGAACCAGTGGCCGTCCGAATTGCCGGATTTCCGCGTCGACGTCGAAGCTTACGTCGGGGCGCTGAACGCCTTCGGCGTTGCGTTGTTGCGTGTGATCGCCATCGCGCTCGATCTGCCGCCCGATGCGCTCGAACCTTACTTCAAGCATCCGACGACCTTCCTGCGGCTGCTGCACTACCCGCCGCAGCCGCCGACCGCCGACAACGAAACCTTCGGCTCGGCGCCGCACACCGATTACGGCTTCCTCACCATCCTGATGCAGGACATGTCGGGTGGTCTGGCGGTGCGCAACACCGACGGCACCTGGCTGCAGGCGACGCCGATTCCCGGCAGCTATGTCGTCAACGTCGGCGACATGCTCGCGCGCTGGACCAACGGTCGCTGGCAGTCGACGCCGCATCTCGTGCGCAACGTGTCGGGTGGCGACCGTTATTCCTGCCCGTTCTTCTTCGATCCCGACATGGATGCCGTCATCGGCGCGCTGCCGAGCTGCGTCGGGCCGAACAATCCGCCGCGCTTCCCGCCCGTGCGTTACGGCGACTATCTGATGGAGCGGCTGAACCGGAATTACGACTACCGCAAAAAAGCAAGCTGACCGCCGAACGGTCTGGCGCGAGGACGCGTGAAGGCAGGCAATCAAACAAAAACAGGGGACTGTGACATGTTTCAGTTGACGCGCCGGGGACTGATCGCGGGACTGGCTGGCACTGCTGCTTTAGGAAGTTTCGGTCGCGCGGCTTACGCCGACACCACGCCTTACGTCATCAATACCTATGGCGGCCGCTGGGAAAAGTTTTGGCGCTCGCAACTGCTGCCCAATTTCGAAAAGACCGCCGGGCGTCCGACCAAGCTTGATATCGGCCTCGGCAACAGCTGGGTCACGACGTTCCGCGCCGCCGGCAAGGAGAAGCCGCCGTTCGATGTGCTGATGACCAACGAACGCTACGCCGTCATGTTGCGCGCCGAAGGATTCTTCGCGCCGATGCCGGCCGGTAAGGTCGCCAATCTCGCCGACGTGTATCCGATCGCGCGCTACAAGGACGACGCGGCGGTCACCGGCATCGTCTCGCCGATCGGCATCGCCTATCGCACCGATCTCGTCAAAACGCCGCCGAAGGCGTGGCGCGATCTGTGGGATCCGAAATACAAGGGGCAACTCGGCTTCTATTCGGTCAACAACTCGCTCGCCGTGATGTTCCTGATGCTGGCCGGCAAGATGTTCGGCAAGGATCAGTACGATATCGATACCGGCCTCAAGAAGATCGCCGAGCTCAGGCCGTTCCCGCAGGTCGACTTCAGCGGGGCGATGGCTCCGCTCCTGACGCAGGGGCAGGTCGCCGTCGCGCCGATCGACTTCGCCGAAGCCGTCGCCTTGCAGAAGAAGGGCGTGCCGATCGGCACCGTGGTGCCTGAAGATGGCGTGCTGATGTTCGATCAGAGCTTCAATGTCGCGGCTAACGCCGCCGACAAGGAGGCTTCTTATAAGTACATCGACTATATGCTGAGCCCCGAGGTGCAGTTGCTGTTGGCGAAGGAGTTTTTCACCGCGCCGACCAACCGCAAGGTGAAAGTGCCCGACGAGCTCAAGGAAGCCATCCCGGTATCCGGCGACGACATTTCCAAGATCGTCACGTTCGACTGGGACTTCGTCGCCAAGAACCGGCAGGTTATGCTCGACCGCTGGGCCAAGGAGCTCTGAGCGGACGCTCGCGGCGAAACAGCATGGCGCATCTTAACATCGCCGGCCTGCGCAAGGCGCACGGTCCGGTGCAGGTGATCGCCGGAGTCGATCTGGCGGTCGCCTCCGGCGAGTTCTTCACGTTGCTGGGCCCAAGCGGCTGCGGCAAGACGACGACTTTGCGTTGCGTCGCCGGTTTCATTGCGCCGGACGCGGGCGACATCCAGGTGGATGGCAGCAGCGTCCTCGCCGTGCCGCCGGAGCGGCGCGACTTCGGCGTGGTCTTTCAGAACTATGCGTTGTTTCCGCACCTGACCGTCGCGGAGAATGTCGGCTACGGCCTGCAAGCCAGGCGCATTCGCGGCGAGGAGGCGCGCCGCCGCGTCGGCGAAGCACTCGCGATGGTGCAGCTCTTCGGCCTCAAGGACCGGTTGCCGCGCGAATTGAGCGGCGGCCAGCAGCAGCGTGTCGCGCTCGCCCGCGCGATCGTCATAAGGCCGCGGCTGTTGCTGCTCGACGAGCCGCTTGCCAATCTCGATGCCAAGCTGCGGCATGAGCTGCGCTGGCTGATCCGCGACGTGCAGCGTGCGCAAGGCATCACGGCCATTTACGTGACTCACGATCACGCCGAGGCGATGTCGTTGTCGGACCGCATCGCGGTCATGCGGCAGGGCCAGATCGCGCAGATCGGCACGCCGCGCGAGATCTATCAGCGGCCGACTGAAACCTATGTGGCGGCCTTCACCGGCGAGACCAATACGCTCGCCGCAAAGGTGATCGGCGAGATCGGGCCAGGCCGCTACCGCGTCATGGTCGCAGGCAGCGAGTTGATTGCCGGCGGCCCGCCAGGACTTGCCACCGGCACCGAGCGCCGGCTGCTGGCGCGGCCGGAAAGCCTGTCGCTTGCCGCGGCCGGGAAGGGCGGTTTCGCGGTTCGCGTTGAGGCGGTCGTCTATGTCGGCGCCGGGCTGCGCTGCGAAATGGTGACCGAACAGCGGGAGAAGCTGGTGCTGCAACTGCCGGTGCAGACCGAGGTCGCCGTCGGCAGCGCGCTGACGCTGACGATCGATCCCGAGCAGGCGTGGCTGATGGCGGAGGATGCGGCATGAGCGCGCATCGGCGGGAAGGTTTCCGATGAGGTCGCCCTGGCGCACAGCCCTGATCGGCGCGCCGGTGCTGGCGTTGCTGTTCGTGTTCTTCGTGCTCCCTTATGGCGAGATGGTCGCCATGAGCTTTCGCGCGACGGCGAGCGGTGCGCCTTATGGCGAAGCCTGGACCCTTGCCAATTACGGCAAGGTGATCGGCGATCCTTTCTTCCTGTCGGTGCTGTCGCGGACGCTCGGCCTCGGCGCGCTCATCACCGGTCTGACGCTCGTTCTGTCCTATCCCCTTGCGATGCACCTTTCGCGCGTCAGCGATCGCTGGCACGTGGTGTTCTACGCCTTCGTCGTGTCGCCGCTCCTGGTCGGCGTGCTGGTGCGCAATTTCGGTTGGATGATCGTCGTCTCATTCGAAGGTCCGCTCAATCAGGTGCTGCTTGCGCTCGGGCTGATCGACCGTCCGCTGCGCCTTCTGTTCAATCTGCCGATCGTGGCGGTGGCGCTGGTGCACGTCTTCGTGCCGTTCATGGTGCTGCCGATTGCGAATGCGCTCGGGGCGGTCGAGCCCGCGCTCTATGACGCATCGGCTTCGCTCGGCGCACGTGGCTGGGAGACCTTCCTTCGCGTGACGCTGCCGCTCAGCCTGCCGGGCGTGCTCGCCGGCGTGATCCTCGTCTTCGTGCTGTCGATCAGCGCCTTCGTCACGCCGGTGCTGCTCGGCGGCCAGACTGTCATGATGATGTCCATCATTATCATCCAGCAGTTGATCGGGGTCTTCGCCTGGCCCTTCGGCGCGGCGCTGGCGATCTCGATGAGCGTTGCGAGCATCGCCATCATCGTACTGCTGACGTTGATCGCGCGGCCGCTGACCCGCCGCACCGCACGGTGGAGCTGACACCATGAGCCGTTCGCCGCGCCGGCCGTTCCGTTATCTCGCGGGTTTGGGACTGGCCGTGCTGTACGGCTTCCTGCTGCTGCCGCTCGTCGTCGTGGCGCTGGCCTCCTTCAGTGGCGGTGAGGTGCTGCGCTTTCCGCCGGAGGGCTTCTCGCTGAAATGGTACGCGCGCTTCTTCGCCAATGAGTCGTTCCTAGCCGCGCTGATGCTGTCGCTGCGGCTGGCTTTGATCAGCGCGCTCGCCGTCTCGGTGCTGGCCACCTTGGCCGCCTTGTTCTACCGGCAATTGCCGGGGCGGTGGCGCGAGCCGTTCCGCGTGCTGGTGCTCATGCCGCTGTTGCTGCCGGAGATATTGACCGCGATCGGCCTCCTGTTCTTCCTCTACCGCGTCGGGCTCGGCAGTTCGGCCTTGGGGCTGCAGATCGGGCATATCGTCGTGACGCTGCCCTTCGCCTTCCTGTCGGTGCTCGCTTCGCTGCAGCAGATCGAGCCCGCGCTGGAGGAGGCCTCGGCGAGCCTCGGGGCGGGGCCACTCGCGACCTTCGGCCGCGTCGTCTGGCCGCTGATCCGGCCGGGCGTCTTCACCGGCGCGCTGTTCGCCTTCATCGTCTCCTTCGACATGTTCACGATGTCGTTCCTGCTCAAGCCGGTCGGCGGCAATACGCTGCCGCTCGCCGTGTTCGACTATCTCAAGTACGACTTCGACCCGATGGCGGCGGCCGCGGCGACGCTCAGCGTCGGATTCGCCCTGGTGGTGGTGCTGCTGGTCGAGAAGACCGTCGGCCTCAGGCGGGCTTTTTGAAGCGATTCCAGGAGGATGGCGCGGCATTGCGCCGGCGGTCCCAAATCCGTAAATAGCGGTTGTCCTTGCAAGGCATCGCCATGGCCGTCGTTCTCGATCTGATCAACAATCCGCGCCCGCGCCACCCGGAAAAGGCGCACAAGCCCGATTCCGCCGTGCTGCCGAAACCGGACTGGATCCGGGTCAAGGCGCCGGTGTCCCGCGGCTATGCGGAAACGCATGCCCTGATGCGCGCCAACGGCCTGCACACGGTGTGCGAGGAGGCCGGCTGCCCCAACATCGGCGAGTGCTGGGACAAGAAGCACGCCACCTTCATGATCATGGGCGACACCTGCACGCGGGCCTGCGCCTTCTGCAACGTGAAGACCGGCCTGCCGGCGGCGCTCGATGCCAGCGAGCCGCAGCATGTCGGCGAGGCGACCGCCAAGCTTGGCCTGTCGCATATCGTCGTCACCTCGGTCGACCGCGACGATCTTGCCGACGGCGGCGCGCAGCACTTCGCCGACACTATCACCGCCATTCGCCGGCACGCGCCTTCGACCACCATCGAGATCCTGACGCCGGACTTCCTGCGCAAGGACGGCGCGGTCGAGGTCGTGGTCGCGGCCAAGCCCGACGTGTTCAACCACAATCTTGAGACCGTGCCCTCGCTCTACCTGTCGGTGCGGCCGGGAGCGCGCTATTTCCACTCGCTGCGTCTGTTGCAGCGGGTGAAGGAACTCGACCCGACGATGTTCACCAAATCGGGCATCATGGTCGGCCTCGGTGAAGAGCGGAACGAGATCCTGCAGGTGATGGACGACCTGCGCTCGGCCGACGTCGATTTCCTCACCATCGGTCAGTATCTGCAGCCGACGCGTAAGCACGCCGAAGTGAAGCGCTTCGTGCCGCCGGACGAGTTCAAGGCGCTGGAGAAGATCGCCTACGCCAAGGGCTTCCTGATGGTGTCGGCGTCGCCGCTGACCCGTTCGTCGCATCATGCGGGCGAGGACTTCGCGCGGCTGAAGGCGGCGCGGCTGGCCAAAGCCTGATGCCGCAATTTTCGACCAGGCGCCGTGTGCGCCATGCGGCGTCGGACATGTTCGACCTCGTCGCCGACGTGGAGAAATATCCGCAGTTCGTGCCGTTGTGCACCAGCCTACGCGTGAAGACCCGGACCGACAAAGGCGAGGGCGTCCAGGTGTTGGTCGCCGACATGACGGTAGCCTACAAGCTCGTGCGGCAGACCTTCACCAGCCGCGTGACGCTCGACCGACCGAACCTTACGATCCTGGTCGAATATCTCAACGGCCCGTTCAGCCGCATGCAGAACCGCTGGACTTTCGCGCCGACGGGCGACGACTCGTGTGAAGTGACGTTCTTCATCGATTACGAGTTCAAGAGTCGCACGTTGGCGATGCTGATGGGGGCGATGTTCGACACCGCTTTCCGCCGTTTCGCCGCGGCCTTCGAGGCGCGCGCCGACCAGGTGTACGGCCGCAAGCGCGCTTGAGCCGCACATTCAATTTGCCATCGTGAAAGCACGCGCGTTCGTTTTGCCCTAACCTTGGCGGCATAAACGCCAAGAAAATTACGGGAAGAACGCCATGCCGATGTATCGCTGGGCGGACCTTGAAGAGGTCCCGCTCAACCCGCTCATCACGGGCCGCGTCGTCGAAGTCCCCAACGCCATGCTTGCGCGCATCAAGGCTCCGAAAGGGCCGATCAACATGCACAAGCACGACTTCGACCAGATCACGCACATCCTTGCCGGCAAGATGCGCTGGGAAATCGACGGCGAGGAGCCGCGCGTCGTCGGCCCCGGCGACGTGCTCTTGATGCCGGCCGGTGTCGTGCACGGCGGTGAGGTGCTGGAGGACGCGGAGTACCTCGATGTGTTCGCGCCCGGCCGCCAGGACTTCAGCTGGTACAAGCAGAAGATCGCACAGAAATAACGAGTAGCGCGACCGTCAGTGTCCGCACGCGAAAGGGGGAAATGCCATGCGTCGCTTCTGCCGCAGACTTGTTCTTGCGTTGAGCGCGGTCGTCCTGATCGGCGGCCCGGCTTGGGCGCAATCCGATTTTCCGACGAGGCCCATCACGCTCATCGTGCCGCTACAGGCGGCGACGGCGTCCGACCTCGTCGCACGCGTTATCGCGCAGAACTTCTCCGCCCGCACTGGCAAGTCGATGGTGGTCGAGAACGTCGCCGGCGGCGGCGGCGGCATCGGTGCGCATCGCGTCGCGCGTGCGCCGGCGGACGGCTATACGGTGGGCGCGTTCAACAACGGCGTGCACACGATTCTGCCGGCGATGGGCACCAAACTGGGCTTCGACCCGTTCGAGGATTTCGCGCCGGTGACGCTGCTGGCGCGCTTTCCGAGTGTGCTGATCGTCAATCCGGATCTGCCGGTCAAGTCGCTGGCCGAGTTCATTGCGCTCGCCAAGAAGCAGCCGGGCAAGCTGACTTATGCGTCGGTCGGCGTCGGCAGTCCGCAGCATCTCGCCATGGAACAGCTCAAGGCCGCCGCCGGCATCGATTTGCTGCATGTGCCTTATCGCGGCGGTGCGCAGGCGACGCAGGCGGTCTCGACCAATGAGGTGAATGCTTTCTGGATCGCCACCTCGGTGGCCTTGCCGTTCATCCAGTCCAACAAGGTTCGCGCGCTCGCGGTCGGCGATCTTGAGCGCACGAAGACGCTACCCGATGTACCGACCGTCGATGAGGCTGGCGTCAAGGGATATGCCTATGCGCCGACTTTGGCCTTGTTCGCGCCCAAAGGCACGCCGCCGGCCGTGCTCGATTATCTGCATCGCGAGATGCTGACGTCGTTGCGCGATCCGGACGTGATCAAGCGGCTGGAAGCGGCCGGGCTCGAGCCGCAGAGCTCGACCGGCGCCGCGCTGCAGGCATCTCTCGGGACCGAGGCCAAGGTGATGGCGCCGTTGGTCAAGAAGCTCGGCATTGGCCAGAACTGACGCGCATGCAACCGATCACGGCCAAGAGCGAGCCGACGTTTGAGGAAGCGCGCGACCAAGCGAGCGTGGCGCGCGCCTGGCTGAACGGCGACTTTGTCGACACGGTCGATTATCCGATCCGCTACGCCGGTCCGCCGATCCGCATGATCGTCACAGGCCATCCGCCGGCGATGGCGTCGGCCGTGGTCGATGTACTCAAGCCATCCTTCCGCGTCCTCGAGGCGATGACCCGAGGCAAGATCGTGATCGAGGATCATTGGGGCGCCAGTGTGCATCGCGACCGCGATGGCGTCGCCGCCTTGAACGATGGCCGCAGCCATCTGGCGCCGATCTATTCCGGTTGGGACGCGGCGGCCTATCCGATGGCGCAGGGGCTGCAACTGCCCAGTCTGTTCGACGACTCCGAGACGGCGACGCTCATCGCGGAGCAGCTTTACGACCGTTACTTCCGGCCGGACGTCGAGCGGCAGGGCATCCTCATGGGGCGCATGAAGGCGTCCGGCGCCTATCACCTGTTCAGCATGGCGCCGATCCGCTCGCGCGACGACTTCAAGGGGCTGCGCGTCGGCACGACCGAAGGCGTCGAGGCGGATGTCATGTGGGCGCTTGGCGCCGAACCGGTCACGCTGTCCTCGCTCGAGATGAACCCGGCGCTCAGCGAGGGACGCATCGATGCCATGCATCTCGCCGACGGCTCGGCCGAGGTTTTCGGCATTGGCGCCGTGGCCCGCTATCGAACCGCGCTCGGTCTGGTGCGCCAGAATTTGGAGTTCGGCATGAGCGCGTCCTTCTGGGACGCGATGCCGCAGGATCTGCGGACCGTCGTGAACGCCTGGCTACGCGCCGAGGCGCAGGCGGAAACGCAGGTATTCTATGGCGTCGCGGGCGCGCGGGCCCGCGAGCGTTTCAAGGCAAACGGTCTGCGGTTTATCTATCTCGATCCCGTGGAGCACGAGCGGGTGGTCGTGGCGACACGTCCCGTCGTCTCTGCCTTTATCGATCGGGAGGAGGCCGCGGGCCGGCCGGCGCGAGCAATGATTGCCGACATTGCGCGGCTGGCGAATCAGTATCGCGGTAAAACACCGAACGATCTCATGCACGCAGCGATCGCGTCGCCGGTGCAGGGCATCAACCGCTAGGCCATAGCCTCGATCGTCGCGATCGCGAGACTGAATTGTGACCTAGGGTGCTACCCGTTGAGCCACCACACCGCGCTATTGAGCAAGAACGCGAAGGCGACCCACGCGGCAAGCGGCACGAGGCACAGCGCTGCGACGGCATCGACTTTTCGAAATGCGCTGATCGTCGCGACGATGAACAGCCATTGCGCGACGATGTTGATGAGCCCCAGCAAGGGGCTGTGCGCCGCGAAGAACATCCATGACCAGGCCGCGTTTAGCACCAGCTGAATAAGGAACAGCACGATGGCCGCGGTCCGTTGGGCCGAAGCCGGCAGACGGAGAACGCGCCAAAACGCGAAGGCCATCAATACGTAGAGCGCGGTCCATACCGGCGCGAAGACCCAATTTG
Source organism: Pseudolabrys taiwanensis (assembly GCF_003367395.1). Taxonomy (NCBI): domain Bacteria; kingdom Pseudomonadati; phylum Pseudomonadota; class Alphaproteobacteria; order Hyphomicrobiales; family Xanthobacteraceae; genus Pseudolabrys; species Pseudolabrys taiwanensis. The sequence goes on from NZ_CP031417.1 coordinate 1,000,822, forward strand.
GCGGGTTGAACGCCGGCTTCGTAAGACCGGCATACCACCCCGCGATATTGGGGTACGTCGCAATCTGACCGGCGATCGACGTTGCCGCGACCACTGCCAAGGCCAATACGCCGTAGGCAATGTTTTTGCCGTACGACGGCTTGGGCGGGCGTGCATTCTGTTCGGCGGATAACATCGTCATGGGGCGTTTCTGACAACGTGGGCCATGGCGCGATGGTTCCTTCTTGTGCGCAAAAGATTCAAGACCTGCGACATAAGAACGCCAATATGCCGCACTCAACTCGCACATCTCGGGGGGCAACAGCTCTGCTGCATGCAGCAAGAGGAGTGCCTTCGATGTGCGACTACAGTCTCCATGGTGTCGCCAGCCGCCCCGCAAGCGTTGGCGACAAGTTGGTTTCGACCGCCTTCACCGGCTCGTTCACGCGGGGCTTTACTGCCAAAGAAGAACCGCTCGTGGCGGTATGTCTGCGTCCTGGTACCGAGCTCGCCTTTGAAGATGACGTGCAGATCGAACACGTTTTCCGCAGGCTGCTGCCGCGGTTCGGTTTCGGCAATACGGGGCAACGCGTGGCACGCTTCCGTCAGGTGCAGATGGATCGGCCCGACACGCATCATGACGCGCTCGAATTTCCCAACGGTAAGGTAGTATTGGTGACACGCCTGTGCCTTGGGCAGCGCGCGACCGTGCTGCAGTTGCCGGCCGGTGCCCATGCCGAGCGCGAGGCGCATCCCGAGGTTACCCGGGAGAGGCCGGCCGCCGAACAGAAAGAGCAGTCGCAGCTCAGCGCCTGAGCGCGGCGGCAGAGCGCGGTCAACGCGCGCGATCCGAATCGCGTCGCGCTGGCCTCGTGCGCGCCCACGCCATGCCCGGGGGCCTCCCGCTAAGCGCAAGGCGTGGACGTCACGCCTTGCCGGATGTCCGCCTGTCCGTCCGCGTGTGGCGGCGGCACGAATCTATCCGCGGGAGATCGCAAGCGCTTAATTTCCACGCCGCACGAGGCGAATTAACCAATCGCATACCACGACTGGCCCATTGCATAGCCCAGCAATTTAGGGTCATGGGACTTCGTGCAATGCGAGCCAAGGTCGATTCGATCAACGATCGCCTCAACTTTCTCAAACTCGATGAAGAAGCGCTCGCGGCGTTGCGCACGCTCAAGCCCTCGGTCGACAGGCATCTGCCGCAGGCGCTCGATGCCTTCTATCAGCACATGGCGCGGTTTCCGGAGCTGAAGCGCTTCTTCGCCGATGCCGCGCAGATGGAGCGGGCCAAGCAGGCGCAGATCGCCCATTGGGGCAACATCAGCGGCGGCCGCCTCGGCGATGCCTATCTTCAGAGCGCGCAGCAGATCGGGCGAACCCATGCGCATCTCGGCATCAAGCCAAGCTGGTACATCGGCGGTTACGGGTTGCTCGTCGAACATCTGATCAACGCGATTTGGGCCGATACCAGGCCGTCCGGATTCCTGGGTGGCCGGAAGAAGACGGAAAGCACCGCCGCGGCGGTCGGCGTCTTGATGAAGGCCGTGATGCTCGACATGGATCTGGCGATCTCGACCTATATCGAGAACCTCGAGGAGTTGCGCCGCGAGAGCGAGGCGCGCAGCGCCGCCGCCTTGCAGAACCACGCCGCGGAGGTCGATCGCCTGCTCGGCGAGATATCCGGCGCCGTCAAGGAAACGGCAGGCAACGCCCAGCAGGCGAATGAATTGGCACGCGGGACCCGCGAGGCGGCGGACCGCGGTGGCAAGGTCGTCGGCAAGGCGGTCGAGGCCATGTCGTTGATCGAGGGGTCATCGCGGCAGATTTCCGATATTATCGGAGTCATCGACGAGATCGCCCGGCAGACCAATCTTCTGGCGCTCAACGCGGCCGTCGAGGCGGCGCGTGCGGGAGAGGCGGGGCAGGGCTTCGCCGTCGTGGCGTCGGAAGTGCGCAGTCTCGCGCAACGCTCTTCGGACGCGGCCAAGGACATCAAGGATCTGATCAGCAAGAGCAACAGCCAGGTGAAAGACGGCGTCACGCTCGTCAATGGCGCCGGCGCGGCGCTCAATGAGATTGTCGACTCCATCAAGGAAGTTGCTGCGGTCATCTCGGCGATTGCAACGGCGGGTACGCAGCAGGCGGAAGGCCTGCAGCAGGTGGCGTCGACCTTGTCCCGGATGGACGAGGTGTCGCATCAGCAGGACGAGCGCAAGTCCGTACGGCGGCGCGAGACCCGCACGGCACAGCGTCCAGTGCGCCGGATGGCCTGGGGCTAGAGCCGCGCCTTCATTGACGTGCGTCAATGTTTCCGCCGGCACGCCTCCCCTAACTCCCGGGTGGAGTTGGAGGAGAAGCGATGGCGGACCAGCGGCAGCTCGATCGCGTTACTGCGTTTGCGGTCGAGCGGGTGAATGAAGCACGGGCGGTCGATGACCCGTTCTTGCATTTAGAATTGGATCGCTTCTTTCCCGACGACATCTATCAGCAGATCGTCGCCAGCTTGCCGTCCTTGACCGAATATCGGCCGATGTCGGGGCGCAGCAAGGACAGCAACCGGGCGGACGGCAGCCCGACGCGGGTGAAGATCGATCTGTTTCCTGAATACACGCGGCTTCTGCCGCGCGAAGATCGTGCGCTATGGGATCTGGTCGGTCGGAGCCTATGCTCGAGCGCGTTGCAGGATGCCTTCATGCGGCGCCTGGCGCCCGGCCTTGAAAGGCGCTTCGGCGAGGATTTCGCCGACGTCGGCATGTTTCCCGTGCCGGTGCTGACGCGCGACGTGTCGGGGTATTCGATCCCGCCACATACGGATACCCATTGGAAGGGCATCACCGTTCTCATTTATCTGCCGCCGGACGACACGCTGCAGCACATCGGCACAGTGGTTCATGAGAAGATGGCGGATGGCAGTTTTCGTCGGGCCGGGCAGGGGCGCTTTGCGCCCAATAGCGGCATGGCTTTCGCCGTCGGCGACAACACGTGGCATTCGGTCGATCCGGTCGGGCCGGAGGTCGAAACGCGCGACCTGATCATCCTGCAATATTTCGTCGACAGCGGTCTGCTGCGCATGCTGCGCAATCGGGGCAAACGGCTCGGCAACATGCTGCGCAACGAGATGGGCCGCCTCGCCAGAGTGTCGAAGTAGCCGGGGCGGCAATTAACTGGCGCCGGCCGGCGGTCGCGGCTCTTCCTTTTCTGCGAGCTCATGCAGCATTGCCAAGGCCTGCAGCACCGAAGCGTGGCGCACGTTGGAGCGGCCGATGTCGCCGAACTTGCGGTCATGGGCGATAACGCGGCCGCTGCGAGAAGCCGCGCAGAAATAGACGAGGCCGATAGGCTTGCCCGGTGTCGCGCCGGTCGGACCGGCAATGCCGGTGATCGATACGGCAAGGTCGACCTGCGCATGTGCGAGCGCGCCGTTGGCCATCTCGGCGGCGCACTCGGTGCTTACGGCGCCGTAGACGTCAATCGTCGCGGGCGTGACACCGAGCATCTGCTGCTTGGCTTCGTTCGAGTAGGTGACGAAGCCGCGGTCGAGGACAGCCGACGAGCCGGCGATCTCGCTGAGCGCGGCGGCGACAAGGCCGCCGGTGCAGGACTCCGCCGTGGCGACCGTCAGCTGCTTCTGCTTGCACAAGTCGAGCAGGGCGATCGCCGCTTGGCGCATCTCGTCGTCGATCATCGTCAGCTCCAGGGCAGACGCACCGTCGCCGTCGCATAGGCGACGATACCTTCACGGCGGCCTGTAAAGCCGAGCGCTTCGCTGGTAGTCGCCTTCACCGCCACGCGGGACAGGTCAATGCCGGCGAGGTTGGCGACAGTCGCACGGATGGCGTCGCGGTGCGGGCCGATCTTCGGCGCCTCGCAGACGATGGTGAGGTCGAGATGCGCGATCATGCCGCCGCGCGCCTTCACGCGGTCGACCGCGAAGGTGAAGAAGCGGTCGGAGGAAGCGCCCTTCCACTGCGGATCGCTGGGCGGAAAATGCGAGCCGATATCGCCGTCGGCGAGTGCGCCGAGAATGGCGTCGACCAGCGCATGCAGGCCGACGTCGGCATCGGAGTGGCCGGTGAGCGCTTGCGTATGGGCGATCTTGACGCCGCCGATCATGACGTGATCGCCAGGGCCGAAGGCGTGCACGTCGACGCCGGTGCCGGTGCGCACGTCGCTGAGCTGGGCCGCTTGCATGGACTCCGCGCGCATAAAATCCTCCGGATGCGTGATCTTGATGTTGCCGGCTTCGCCGTCGAAGACGACGACCTGCATGCCGACCCATTCGGCGAGGGCGGCATCGTCGGTGAAGTCGTTGCGGCCCTCGCGGTGCGCGCGCCGATGTGCTTCGAGGAGCGGGGCGAAGGCGAAGGCCTGGGGCGTCTGGATGGCGCGCAAGGACGAGCGGTCGAGCGTCTCGCCGACGAGGCTATGGGAGTCGACGCTCTTGATGGTGTCGGTGACGGCGAGGCCAGGAATGGCGGCGCCGGTCTTCTCCGCCGCGGCGATGGCGCGTTCGATGAGCGCGCGGCTTGCGAAGGGGCGGGCGGCGTCGTGGATCAGCACGACATCCGGCGCCTGTGACGCCAGCGCTTCGAGGCCGGCGCGGACGGACTCTTGGCGCGTGGCACCGCCGCCGACAGGGGCGTTGAATTTCGCGGGCGGCAACGCCTCGGTCGCCGCCTTAAAGAGGCTCGTGTCTTCAAGCCGGATCACAGGTTGGATGACGTCGATCGCCGCAACGTCGAGCAGGGCGGATAGCGTGCGCCGCAGCACGGTTTCGCCACCGATCGTTCGAAACTGCTTGGGTTTGTCGCCGCCGGCCCGTATCCCGCTGCCGGCAGCCACCACCACAGCCGCTATTCGCGCCATGCCGTACTCCTTTTCGGCCAAGGCTTTACCCTGATCTTGTTCTGACGCAAACCGAATGCGTGACTGCTTGATTCTTAAGCATGAACATTTTTTCGCAGTGCAACACTTGCGCACCCCAGGAAAATGGCTAAACTCTGGGCATCGTAGCGCTTGCGCCTAAACTGTGTGCAAGTATGGGATTTGGATGAAAACAACCTTGAATTGTGCGTCGCCGTTGCAAATCGGAACTATTCCGGTGCCAAACCCGGTCGTTTTGGCGCCGATGTCCGGCATTACCGATGCTCCGTTCCGCCGCCTGGCCGAAGGGCTGGGGGCCGGATTGGTGGTATCCGAAATGACCGCCTGCGGAGGTCTGGCCCGCGGCGAGCGTGAGGCGGCGGTCCGCAGCGAAGGGCGGGGCGTTGCCATCCACGTCGTCCAGCTTGCCGGCTGCGAGGCGCACTGGATGGCCGAAGGCGCCCGCATCGCCGAAGCGCAGGGCGCGCACATCATAGATATCAACATGGGCTGTCCGTCGAAGCAGGTCACCAACGGTGCCTCCGGCTCGGCGCTCATGCGCGATCTCGACCATGCCCTGACGCTGATCGAGGCGACTGTCGGCGCGGTCAAAGTCCCGGTGACGCTGAAGATGCGGCTCGGCTGGGACGCCTCCTCGCTCAACGCGCCGGACCTGGCGCGCCGTGCGGAAGCCGCCGGCGTGCAGATGATCACCGTGCATGGCCGCACCCGTTGCCAGTTCTATACCGGCAGCGCCGACTGGTCCGCCGTGCGCGCGGTCAAGGAAGCCGTCGGCGTGCCGGTCGTGGTCAATGGCGACATCCGTTCGTTCGACGATGCAGTCGCGGCCCTGGAGTCATCCGGCGCCGATGCCGTGATGATCGGCCGGGCGGCGCAGGGCCGGCCCTGGGTTCCGGGGCAGGTCGCGCGCTTTCTCGCCACCGGCGAACGCGGCGACGACCCGTCGCTGTCCGAGCAACTCAACCTGATCCAGACGCTGTACGACGAAATGATCACGCATCACGGCGTGCGCATCGGCCGCCGTCATGCGCGCAAGCATCTGGGGTGGGCGCTTGACTGTGCCGCCGCCAGCGCCGGCGCCGCCGCCGACGTTCTCAAGCATCATCGATCCCGCGTGCTTACCGCCGAGGAACCGGCACAGGCACGCGGGCTCCTCGCCGAAGCCTATGACGACTTTTCCTGGAGGGCCGCCGCATGAGCCGCGCCCATGCCTTGTCTCCCGCCGTCGGCTCCCCGGCCGACGCCATGCTCAACGCGCTGCCGCATCCGGTGATCACCGTCGCGCCCGACGGCAAGATCGCCGACGCCAATGTCGCCGCCGAGCAGTTTTTCGACAGCTCGGTCGCGGTGCTGCGGCGCCATCTGCTGCGCGACCTGGTGCCGTTCGGCTCGCCGCTGCTCACCTTGGTCGAGCAGGTGCGCCAACGCGGCGCCGCCGTGAACGAATACAAGGTCGATCTCGCCACACCGCGTAATCCCGGCGAGCGTCTGGTCGACCTGCATGTCGCGCCGCTGCCGGAATATGTCGACCACGTCGTGGTGATGCTGCAGGAGCGCACCATCGCCGACAAAATGGACCGGCAGCTCACCCATCGCGGCGCCGCGCGTTCGGTGATCGCGCTCGCCGCCATGCTGGCGCACGAGATCAAGAATCCGCTGTCCGGCATCCGCGGCGCGGCGCAACTGCTCGAACAGTCGGCGGCCGACGACGATCGTTCGCTCACCAAGCTGATCTGCGACGAGACCGATCGCATCGTGAAGCTGGTCGACCGCATGGAAGTGTTCGCCGACGAGCGGCCGGTCGAGCGCGAGCCGGTCAACATCCACGTCGTGCTCGATCACGTGAAGCGGCTGGCGCAGACGGGCTTTGCCCGCCACATCAAATTCGTCGAGGAATACGACCCGTCGCTGCCGCCGGTGCTCGCCAACCGCGATCAACTGGTGCAGGTCTTCCTCAATCTCGTAAAGAATGCCGCCGAGGCGATCGGCGAGACCGCGACCGACGGCGAGATCCAACTCACCACCGCGTTCCGGCCGGGCGTGCGCCTGTCGGTGCCGGGCAGCCGTGCCCGCGTGTCGTTGCCGCTCGAGTTCTGCGTCAAGGACAACGGCCCCGGCGTGCCCGACGATCTCATGCCGCATCTGTTCGATCCGTTCGTGACCACCAAGCGCACCGGCAGCGGGCTGGGCCTCGCCTTGGTCGCCAAGATCGTGAACGACCATGGCGGCATCATCGAATGTGAATCGCAGCCGCGCCGCACCGTCTTCCGCGTTTTGATGCCCATTTACACCGGGGAGGGCGGCGCATCCGACGACGTTCCGGCCGGTTCAGAGCCCGTGAGGTAACACGACCATGCCGACGGGAAGCATTCTCGTTGCCGATGACGATGCCGCGATCCGCACCGTCCTCAATCAAGCCTTGTCGCGCGCCGGTTATGAAGTGCGCTCGACCGGTAACGCCGCCACCTTGTGGCGCTGGGTGACGCAAGGCGATGGCGATCTCGTCATCACCGACGTGGTGATGCCGGACGAGAATGCCTTCGACCTGATCCCGCGCATCCGCAAGGCGCGACCCGATCTGCCGATCATCGTCATGAGCGCGCAGAACACCTTCATGACGGCTATTCGCGCGTCCGAGCGCGGCGCCTATGAGTATCTGCCGAAGCCCTTCGATCTGAAGGAGTTGATCGGCATCGTCGGCCGCGCGCTTTCGGAGCCGAAGGACAAACGGGCGCCGGCACCCAAGAGCGAGGATTTCGATTCCATTCCGTTGGTCGGCCGCTCGCCGGCGATGCAGGAAATCTACCGCGTGCTGGCGCGGCTGATGCAGACCGATCTGACGGTGATGATCTCCGGCGAGTCCGGCACCGGTAAGGAACTAGTGGCGCGCGCGCTGCACGATTACGGCAAGCGCCGCGCCGGCACCTTCGTCGCCATCAACATGGCGGCGATCCCACGCGATCTCATCGAGTCCGAACTATTCGGTCACGAGAAGGGGGCTTTCACCGGCGCCAACACGCGCAGCGCCGGCCGCTTCGAGCAGGCCGAAGGCGGCACGTTGTTCCTCGACGAAATCGGCGACATGCCGATGGAGGCGCAGACGCGCCTTCTGCGCGTCTTGCAGCAGGGCGAGTACACGACCGTCGGCGGCCGCACGCCGATCAAGAGCGATGTGCGCATCGTCGCCGCGACGAACAAAGACCTGCGCCAGCTCATCCAGCAGGGGTTGTTCCGCGAAGACCTGTTCTTCCGCCTCAACGTCGTGCCGCTGCGGCTGCCGCCTCTGCGCGAGCGCACGGAGGACGTTCCGGATCTCATTCGCCACTTCTTCGCCCAGGCCGAACGCGAGGGGCTGCCGCCCAAGCAGATCGACCAGGCCGCGCTCGACCGGCTTAAGCGTCACCGCTGGCCGGGCAATGTGCGCGAACTGGAGAACCTCGCCCGCCGTCTGGCGGCGCTCTATCCGCAGGAGACGATCACGGCTGCGGTGATCGACTCCGAGCTGGCCCAGCCGGTGCTGCCGGTGGGCAGCGACGAGCCGCGGCCGGACGAGAGCTTGGGCGCCGCGGTCGAGCGGCATCTGTCGACCTACTTCTCCGGCTTCGAGGACGGCTTGCCGCCGGCGGGTCTCTATCATCGCGTGTTGCGCGAGATCGAATATCCGTTGTTGACGGCGGCTTTGGCCGCGACGCGCGGCAATCAGATCCGCGCGGCGGACCTGCTCGGGGTCAACCGCAACACGCTGCGCAAGAAAATCCGCGATCTCGACATTCAAGTGTATCGCGGCGGAACCTGATCTATCATCGCGGCGCCATCCTTGGTCTATTTCTCGTCATGCCCGGCCTTGTGCCGGGCATCCACGTCTTTGATACAAGGAAGGCGTAGATGCCCGGGACATAAGGGCGTGCATGCCCGTCTTTGACGGGCTATGCCCGGCCGTGACGCCGTGGGCGCGTCGAATGCGGCCCACGCAGGCAGGATGAACGCCTATGACGACACCGATCGAACTCGGCCTCGATACTTTCGGCGATATCACCGACGGTCCTGACGGCAAGCCGCTTTCCGCCGCGCAGGTGATCCGCAATCTGGTCGACGAGGCCGTGCTCGCCGACGAGGTGGGCGTCGATTTCATCGGCGTCGGTGAGCATCATCGCGGTGACTTCGCCGTATCATCACCCGAGATGGTGCTTGCCGCGATTGCGAGCCGCACCAAGCGCATCCGGCTCGGTTCGGCAGTGACGGTGCTGTCGTCGGACGATCCGATCCGGGTCTTTCAGCGCTTTTCCACGCTCGACGCCCTGTCGAATGGGCGTGCGGAGGTCATCCTCGGCCGCGGCTCCTTCATCGAGTCCTTTCCGTTGTTCGGCTTCGACCTCGATGATTACGAGGCGCTGTTCAACGAGAAGCTCGATCTGTACGCCGCTGTCCTCACCGAGAAGCCGGTCACGTGGCAGGGCAAGCTGCGCGCGCCGCTCGCGAACCAGAGCGTCTTTCCCAAGACCGAGTCCGGCCATTTGACCACCTGGATCGGTGTGGGCGGCACGCCGGAATCCGTGATGCGCGCGGCCCACTACGGCATGCCGATGATGCTGGCCATCATCGGCGGCGACCCCAAGCGCTTCGTGCCTTATGCCGACCTCTTTCGCCGCGCGCTCAAGGAGACGGGCAAGCCGGACTTGGCCGTCGGCGTGCACTCGCATGGCTTCGTCGGCGAGACCGATGCTGAGGCGAAGGATGCGCTCTTCCCCTTCTACAAGCGCATGCGCGACAAGATCGGCGCCGAACGCGGCTGGCCGCCGATGGGCCGGCCCGAGTTCGAGCGGGAGATCGAGCACGGCTCGCTGTACGTCGGATCGCCGGAGACCGTGGCCCGCAAGATCGCCGCGACGGCAAAGGCGCTCGGTGCCGCCCGTTTCGACATGAAATACAGCGCCGGGCCGCTGTCCCATGAGAAAATGATGCGATCCATCGAGCTTTACGGCCGCAAAGTCATCCCGCTGGTGCGGGACATGCTCGGGTAGTTCTTTTCACGAACTACTGCCGTGGGTTGGTTGTTGTGGGGCGCCGCGGAATCGTCTCAATTCGGCAACATTGTTGTATAAATGCCTCAGTGTCGGCGGGGCCGGGAATCCCCGACGGCGCGATCCCTTTGGGCCGTGGGCCCGTCATTTCCGCCGGGTGTCCAAAGGCTGTCCATGAGCGTCGAACAGGCTGCCTCCGCCGACAATGCGCTCGCCGGTAATGCCGCGCGGAAAGGCGAGGGCCGTCTGCTGGGTCCGTTGGCGGTCGGCCTCGCGCTGCTGTCGGCCTTCATCACCTTCATCGTTCTCGCCGACCTGACGCCGATCTCGCCGACGCACAACGTTGTCGTGACGCTGCTCCTCGTCAACGCGGCGACGGTGCTGCTGCTCCTCGGCGTCATCATCAAGGAAGTCTGGCAGGTTGTTCAGGCGCGGCGCACGGGGCGCGCGGCGGCGCGGCTGCACGTGCGCATCGTCGGCCTGTTCTCGATCATCGCTGCGGCACCGGCGATCCTGGTGGCGATCGTGGCGAGCGTGACGCTCGACCGCGGCCTCGACCGGCTGTTCTCGACGCGGACCCGCGCGGCGATCGAAAACTCGCTGATCGTCGCCGAGGCCTATTTGCGCGACCACGCGCAGATCGTGCGCTCCGACATCATGGTGCTGGCCTTCGACGTGGCGCGCACCAAGCCGCTGTTCGATCAGGATCCGGACAAGTTGCGCCAGTTTCTGACCTTCCAGGCGCAGGTGCGCGGACTGGCCGCCGTCATCATGCTCGATCAGGACCTCGATGTCGTCGCGCGCGCCGACGTGAGCACGACGCAGACGTTCGCGCTGCCGCCGCGCGACGCGCTGCCGAAGATCGGCACCACCGATCCGCAGATCGTGCTGCTGCCGGATACGAATTATGTCGCCGCCGTCATCAAGGTGGACAAATACGAGAACCGCTGGCTCTACGTGACGCGTCTCTTGGACCCGCGCGTGGTGCCGCAGCTGCAGGCGACGCGCGCCAGCGTCACCGAATATGCCGCGATCGAGGCGCGCCGGGTCGGCGTGCAGGTGGCCTTCGCGTTGATGTACACCGTGATTGCGCTCATCGTGCTGTTGTCGGCGGTGTGGATCGGTTTGAACTTCGCCAACCGGCTGGTGGCGCCGATCCGGCGTCTGATCGGCGCGGCCAATGCGGTCTCCACCGGCAATCTGTTCGTGCGCGTGCCGGTGCGTCAGTCCGAGGGCGATCTCGCGCAACTCGGCGAGACCTTCAACCGCATGACGCAGGAGCTGCGCACGCAGCATGACGACATCATGCGCGCGCGCGATCAGATCGACAGCCGCCGCCGGTTCACCGAGGCCGTGCTCGCCGGCGCCAGCGCGGGCGTCATCGGCGTCGATGCCGAAGGCCATATCAGCATTCTCAACCGGTCGGCCGAAAGGCTGATCGGCCGCAGCGAGGCGGAAGTGCTCGGCCGGCCGCTGTCGGAGGTGCTGCCGGAGCTTGCCACGATCATGGAGGCGGCGCAGGTCGGCGGGCCGGCGCAGGATCATTTCACCATCACGCGCCACGGCCGCGAGCGCAATCTCTCGGTGCGCGTGACCAGCGAACAATCGAGCGAGGCGCATCACGGCTACGTCGTCACGCTCGACGACATCACCGATCTGGTGGCAGCGCAGCGCACTTCGGCCTGGGCGGACGTTGCCCGCCGCATCGCGCACGAGATCAAGAACCCGCTGACGCCGATCCAGCTGTCGGCCGAGCGCATCAAACGCAAATACGGCAAGCTGATCACCGAGGACCGCGCGATATTCGACCAGTGCACCGACACCATCGTGCGGCAGGTCGACGACATCCGCCGCATGGTCGACGAGTTCTCCCGCTTCGCGCGCATGCCCAAGCCGGTGATCGCCGCCGAGGACGTCGCCGATACGGTGCGCGAGGCGGTGTTCCTGATGCGCGTCGGCAATGCCGATATCGACATCGAGGCCGAGATCGCCGAGGAGCAGATGCCCGCGCGCTTCGATCGCCGGCTGATCTCGCAGGCGCTGACCAACATCATCAAGAACGCGACCGAGGCCATTGCGGCAGTGCCGCCGGAGGAGCTTGGCAAGGGCTCCATTCGGGTCTATGCCGCGCGCGAAGGCGACAACATCGTCATCGACGTTGTGGATAACGGCATCGGTTTGCCGAAGGAAAACCGCTCGCGCCTGCTCGAACCCTATGTGACGACGCGCGAGAAGGGCACCGGCCTCGGTCTCGCCATTGTTGGCCGCATTGTCGAAGAGCATGGCGGCATCATCGAATTGCGGGATGCCGCCGACAAAATTCCCGGCCAGCGCGGTGCTTGGGTGCGCGTGCAATTCGCAGCCGCCGACAAGGCGGAAGAGCCTGAACGACAGAAGACCGTGAACGAGTGACGATATGTCCGCTGAAATTCTGATCGTCGACGACGAAGCCGATATCCGCGACCTGGTCGCCGGCATTCTGCAGGACGAGGGTTATGCGACCCGTACGGCCCGCAACAGCGACGAGGCGCTGGCCGCGGTCGCGACGCGGCGGCCGAGCCTTGTCTTTCTCGATATCTGGCTGCAGGGCTCCAAGCTCGACGGTCTGCAGCTCCTCGATGCCATCAAGCAGGAGCACCCGGAACTGCCGATCGTCATGATTTCGGGCCACGGCAACATCGAGACCGCGGTCGCCGCCATCAAGCACGGCGCCTACGACTTCATCGAGAAGCCGTTCAAGGCGGACCGGCTGCTGCTGGTCGCCGAGCGCGCGCTGGAGACGTCGCGGCTCAAGCGCGAGGTCAAGCAGCTCAAGCAACTGGCGCCGGGGCCGAGTTCGCTGGTCGGCCGTTCGGCGTCGATCTCGCAGCTGCGCCAGGCGATCGAACGCGTGGCGCCGACCAACAGCCGCATCCTGATCGTCGGCCCCTCCGGCGCCGGCAAGGAGCTCGCGGCGCGCACCATTCATCAGCTCTCCGCGCGCGCCGGCGGGCCGTTCATCGTCATCAACGCCGCCGCGATCACGCCGGAGCGCATGGAGGTCGAGCTGTTCGGCGTCGATCAGACCAACGGCTCGGAAGGCCGCAAGACCGGCGCGCTGGAAGAGGCGCATGGCGGCACCTTGTTCATCGACGACGTCGCCGACCTGCCGCGCGAGACGCAGAACAAGATCTTGCGCGTGCTGGTCGATCAGACCTTCCAGCGCGTCGGCGGCAACGCAAAGATCGCGGTCGACGTGCGCGTCGTGTCGTCGACCTCGCGCAATCTCGAGGCGCTGATCGGGGAGGGCAAATTCCGCGAGGACCTCTATCACCGGCTGTCGGTGGTGCCGGTCCGCGTGCCGCCTCTGGCCGAGCGGCGCGAGGACATTCCGGACCTCGTCGACTACTTCATGGACCAGATCTCGCAGGCGACCGGCCTGCCGAAGCGGCGCATCGGCGACGATGCCATGGCGGTGCTGCAGTCGCACAACTGGCCGGGCAATGTGCGCCAGCTCCGCAACAACATCGAGCGTCTGATGATCCTGGCCGGCGGCGATCCCGACGCCGTGCTCGATGCCGGCATGTTGCCGCCGGATGTCGGCTCCATGGTGCCGTCGATGCCGAACGGCAATGGCGGCGAGCAGCTCATGGGCCTGCCGCTGCGCGACGCGCGCGAGGTGTTCGAGCGCGAATATCTGGTGGCACAGATTTCCCGCTTCGGCGGCAACATTTCGCGCACCGCCGAATTCGTCGGCATGGAGCGCTCGGCCCTGCACCGCAAGCTCAAGGCGCTCGGAATCGGATAATTGTAAGTATGCGCGGCATTGCCACGAACTCCGCTCATTCCCGCGCAAGCGGGACTCCAGCGCTGGGTCCCCACTTGCGCGGAGACGCGCGTGGTGAAGGGCCGCATCGGACAAATACGTCACGGAAGTAAGTCACCATGTCCCGCATCGCCTATGTCAACGGGCGTTATCTGCCGCGCGAGGAAGCCGCCGTCTCGATCGAGGACCGCGGCTATCAGTTTGCCGACGGGGTCTACGAGGTCTGCGAAGTGCGCGGCGGGCGCCTCGTGGACGAGCGCCGCCACATGGCCCGGCTCGATCGCTCGCTGAGCGAACTGCGCATTGCGCGCCCGATGTCGGCGGCCGCGCTCAGTCTGGTGATGCGCGAGACGGTCCGTCGTAATCGGGTACACGACGGTATCGTTTATCTGCAGGTCACCCGCGGCGTCGCGCCGCGCGACTTTCCGTTTCCGCCGGATGGGACGCGGCCGTCGGTGGTCGTGACCGCGCGCAGCAACGATCTGTCGCGCCTGGAGCGTGTCGCGGAAGAGGGCATCGCGGTCGTCACCGCGCCGGACATCCGCTGGCAGCGGGTCGATATCAAGTCGGTGGCGCTGCTGCCGAACGTGCTCGCCAAACAGGCGGCGCGCGACCAGGGCGCACGCGAGGCCTGGCTCGTCGACGCGCGGGGCAACGTCACCGAGGGCGCTTCGTCCAATGCGTGGATCGTTAGCCGTGACGGCGTACTCATCACCCGTCCGCTCGGCCGCGACATTTTGCCCGGCATCACCCGCTCGGTGGTGCTCGATCTGGTGAAGGCGCAGGGCCTCAAGTTCGAGGAACGGGCCTTCACAGTCGAGGAGGCCTATGCCGCGCGTGAGGCTTTCGTGACATCGGCGAGCCAGATCGTCATGCCGGTGGTCAGCATTGACGGCAAGCCGGTCGGCAACGGTGCGCCCGGTCTGGTCGCAACCGCGCTGCGAAAAGATTACCACCGGTACGCCGAAATTGTGTAAGGCGACGCGCGCGAGCAGCCCTTGCCTCTCACGGAGAAAGAGAAGATTTCTAATTAATTCAGAGACTTGATCGACCGATTGCCAACTTGTGCTTGCGCCCCGCGCGCTCCTGCCATCTAATAGCAATCCCCGGAACTTGAACCGCTTTTGCGTGGGGCAAAGGCGACGTGCGCAATGTTGCGCACGCAAAGTGATCCGGGCAACGAAACGTCTCGCGCCCCAAGACGCGAGCGAAAAAATGGAACAACGGCCATGGCCGCCGAACGTGCGCAGAACTTGCAAGACACTTTTCTCAATCACGTCCGCAAAGCAAAAATCCCGCTCACCATCTTTCTTGTGAACGGTGTGAAGCTTCAGGGCGTTGTTACATGGTTCGATAACTTCTGCGTGCTGCTGCGACGGGACGGACATTCCCAACTCGTCTACAAGCATGCCATCTCGACCATCATGCCGGGCCATCCGATCTCGCTGTTCGAAGGCGGTGAGGAAGGGGCCGGGGACAAGGCGTAATTGGAACCACGTCGTCGTGATCAGCGTGCCGACCGTCTAAGCCCGACAACGACGGGCGAGGAGACGGGCCGCGCTATCGTGATCGAGCCGTGGCTGAAGGCGAGCCCGCGCGGCGATACCAGCCGCGCGGCTG
Source organism: Pseudolabrys taiwanensis (assembly GCF_003367395.1). NCBI lineage: Bacteria > Pseudomonadati > Pseudomonadota > Alphaproteobacteria > Hyphomicrobiales > Xanthobacteraceae > Pseudolabrys > Pseudolabrys taiwanensis. Next base: position 1,016,137 of record NZ_CP031417.1, read on the forward strand.
CGGACGTGCGCACGCCCGAAGCACGCCTCGCCGAAGCGGTCGGTCTCGCGCACGCCATCGATCTCAATGTCGTCGAGGCGGGTCTCGTGACGCTCAACGAGATCCGGCCAGCGACCTATATCGGGAAAGGCAAAGTCGACGAGATCGCCGGCCTGGTGAAGAGCCTGGAGGCGTCCGTCGTGGTGATGGACTGTCCGGTCTCGCCGGTCCAGCAGCGCAACCTCGAGAAGGCCTGGAATACCAAGGTCATCGACCGGACCGGTCTCATCCTCGAAATCTTCGGCCGCCGCGCGCGCACCAAGGAAGGTTCGCTGCAGGTCGAACTTGCGCATCTGAGCTATCAGAAGACGCGGCTCGTGCGCGCGTGGACGCATCTCGAACGCCAGCGTGGCGGCTTCGGCTTCCTCGGCGGTCCGGGCGAGACGCAGATCGAAGCGGATCGACGCATGCTCGACGAGCGCATCTCGCGCATCGAGCAGGAGCTTGAGAAGGTCAAGCGCACGCGCACGCTGCATCGGGAAAGCCGCAAGCGCGTGCCGTATCCGATCGTGGCGCTCGTCGGCTACACCAATGCCGGCAAGTCGACCTTGTTCAACCGCATGACGCAGGCGACGGTGCTGTCGGCCGACATGCTGTTCGCGACGCTCGATCCGACTTTGCGCGCGGTCGATCTACCCCATGGCAACCGTGTGATCCTGTCGGACACGGTCGGCTTCATCTCCGATCTGCCGACCATGTTGGTCGCGGCGTTCCGCGCCACCTTGGAAGAGGTAATCGAGGCCGACGTCATCCTGCATGTGCGCGACATGTCGCACGAGGATGCGGCGGCGCAGTCGCTCGACGTGGCGAAGGTGCTCGAAGAGCTGGGCATTGCGCCGAACGATCCGCGCATGATCGAGGTTTGGAATAAAGTCGATCGCCTCGATGCCGAGGGCCGCGACCGGCTGATCAATCTTGCCGAACGGCAGCCGCCGGACCGCCAGCCGATCGTCGTGTCGGCCGTCACCGGCGAGGGCATCGACCATCTGACCGACGCGATCGAAGCGCGGCTCGGCGAAGGACGTCAGACGCTCTCGCTCTCGCTTGATCCGGCCGACGGCGCCGGTTTGAGCTGGCTCTACCGCCATTCCGAAGTGCTGTCGAAGGACATGGGCGAGGACGGCCGCCTTGCCGTGACCGTGCGCGCCGACCCGAAGAACGCCGAGATGGTGCGCCGGAGGTACGCGGTGACGGCGGCCTAAAACGGCATTGATCCGGCGATGCTATCGCTCGACCGAACCATTCGACGGGTGCCATCCGCTCCGGTCATGCCCGGGCTTGACCCGGGCATCCATGATGAATTGCCTCCGCATGAGGGCATACGTTCGTCTCGTTTTGCCGCACGACCTCATGGATTGCCGGGTCGAGCCCGGCAATGACCGCGGGAATGGAATCGAGCGACGAGAACACAGCGATTGGCAGTGCGGCCTTCGATCAGGCCGCTACTTCTCGGCCGCCTTCTCCGCTGCCTTCGCCGCATCCCACAGCGCATCCATTTCCGCCAAAGTCGCGTCCTGCGGGGCTTTGCCCTGCGCCGCCAGCGCCTTTTCGATAGAGCCGAAGCGCCGCTCGAATTTGAGATTGGTGCCGCGCAGGACGCCTTCTGGGTCGGCCTTGAGGTGGCGCGCGAGGTTGACCACGGCGAACAACAGGTCGCCGACTTCCGTCGCGGCATGCGCCTCGTCGTTCTCGTCGAGCGCGGCTTCGATCTCGTCGGCTTCCTCGCGGATCTTGTCGAGCACCGCGCGCGGATCGTTCCAGTCGAAACCGACCTGACCGGCCTTGTTCTGCAGCTTCAAGGCGCGGGTGAGGGCGGGCAGGCCGACCGGTACGCCGGCGAGCGCGCCGGTCGGCGCCTTCTCGCCGCGCGCGGCTCTCTCTTCCGCTTTGATCTGCTCCCACAGGCCTTTCACCGCCTCGGCGGTCTTGCCGTCTGCATCGGCGAAGATGTGCGGGTGGCGGCGGATCATCTTGGTGGTGATGGCCTCGACGACATCGTCAAAGGCGAACAGACCCTGCTCCTGCGCCATCCGCGCGTGGAACACGACCTGCAGCAGGAGATCGCCGAGCTCATCCTTGAGGTGCTCGATGTCGCCACGCGCGATGGCGTCCGCGACCTCATAGGCTTCCTCGAGCGTGTAGGGCGCGATGGTGTCGAAGGTCTGCTCGAGGTCCCACGGGCAGCCGGTCACCGGCGTGCGCAGCGCGGCCATGATCTCGATGAGACGGGAAATGTCGCGGGAGGGCTTCATGGCGCGACGCTACACCCGCGGCCTGTCGTTGTCGCTCTAGGCGCCCGTGGGGTCCCCAGGAACGTCGGGCGCCTCGGCAAAGTTCTTCAGGGCCGCGCGGATATCGTCCGGCCAGCGCATCGCCGTGCCGGACTTGGTGTCCATGGCGACCAGCACCTGCTTGCAGGTCCACACCACTTCCTCGCCGCGCGTCACATTGTGACCGAGCGCGAGCGAGGAATTGCCGATGCGCTCCAGCGTCATCGTGAAGGTGAGCACGTCGCCCTGCCGCGAAGCGCGGATGAAGTCGCAGGACAGATGCGCCGTCGGATTGGCGATGTTGCGGTGGCCGAGCTGGTCGGTCCAGGGAAAGCCGAGCGCGATCCAGAAATCCTCGACCACGCCGACCAGCATGTCGATATAGGCCGGGAAATAAGCGATCCCGGCCGGATCGCAATGTCCGAACCGCACCAGCCGCTTGACGCGAAATTTGGCCACCAGGGCTCCTTACGCGTGGACCGTCATCGTTGCGGCTGCGTGGCGGCCGCGCGCTCGATGTTGGTCTCGTACTGCGCCTTGCCCGAATAGTATTGCTTCGGCCACGGCACCGTCTTGACGCCGATCTTGGCCGCTTCGTGCAATGTCCATGCCGGATCGGCGAGATGCGGCCGTGCGACAGCGCACAGGTCGGCACGGCCGGCGGCGATGATCGAGTTGGCGTGATCGGCCTCGAAGATGGCGCCGACGGCGATGGTGGCGATGCCGATCTCGTTGCGGATCTTGTCGGCGAACGGTGTCTGGAACAGACGGCCGTAGACCGGTTGCTCGGCCTTGTCGACCTGACCCGACGAGCAGTCGACCAGATCGGCGCCGGCATCCTTGAACATCTGCGAGAAGATCGCGGCGTCTTCCGGCGTGTTACCGCCTTCGGTCCAGTCGTGGCACGATAGGCGCACCGACATCGGCCGGTCCTCGGGCCAGACGGCGCGCATGGCGTTGAACACTTCCAGCGGATAGCGGGCGCGGTTCTCGTGGCTGCCGCCGTATTCGTCGGTGCGCTTGTTGGTCAGCGGCGACAGGAAGGCGGACAACAGATAACCGTGGGCGCAGTGCAGCTCGAGCACGTCGAAGCCGATCGCCGCGGCGCGCTTGGTGGCAGCAACGAAGTCGGCCTTCACGCGGTCCATGTCGGCGCGCGTCATCTCGCGTGCCGCCGGCGCGCCGGCGAGGTAGGAGCCGTTCGACGCGGAAATCAGCGGCCAGTTGTCCTTGAGCAGCGGCTGGTCGATGCCTTCCCAGGCAAGGCGCGTCGAGCCCTTGCGGCCGGCATGGCCGAGCTGAATGCCCGCTTTGGCCGGTGTCGTATGGATGAAGTCGACGACGCGCTGCCAAGCCTTGGCCTGCTCGTCGTTCCACAAACCGAGGCAGCCGGGCGTGATGCGCGCATCGGGCGACACGCAGGTCATCTCGCCGAAGACGAGGCCGGCGCCGCCCATGGCGCGGCTGCCGAGATGCACGAGATGGAAGTCGTTCGGCACGCCGTCGACCGCCGAGTACATCGCCATCGGCGACATCACGATGCGGTTGGCCAGGGTCACGCCGCGCACGCGATAGGGCGTGAACATCGGCGGAGTGGGGCGCTGGCCGGGCTCGACATTGAGGCCGCAACGCTGCGCGTACCAGCGCTCGTAGCCTTCGAGCCAGAGCTTGTCGCGCAGGCGCAGGTTCTCGTGGCTGATGCGCTGCGAGCGGGTGAGCAGCGAATACATGAACTGCTCGGGCTCGAGCGTGTCGGCATAACGGGAGCCGACCACCTCGAACCATTCCATGGCGTTGCGCGCGGCGTTCTGGATACGCGCGACGTCGACGCGGCGCACTTCCTCGTAGGCCGCGAGCACCTGTGGGATCTTGTCGGCGGTGTGACCGAACTTGTCGAACTGACGTGTCAGCTCGATCGCGTCCTCCAGCGCCAGCTTGGTGCCGGAGCCGATAGCGAAATGCGCGGTGTGCGCGGCATCGCCCATCAGCACCACATGGCTCTTGCCGTTGAAGTGGCTCCACTTGCCGCAGATCAGACGGTTGAAGTTCAGCCAGGCCGAGCCGCGCAGATGCCGCGCATTGGTCAGCAGCGGCTCGCCGTCGAGCACTTCGGCGAAGATCTTCTCGCAAAACGCGACCGACTCGTCCGGCGTTGCGGTATCGAGGCCGTGCGCGAGCAAGGTCTCTTCGGTCGTCTCGACGATGAAGGTCGAGGTTTTGTCGTCGAATTTGTAGACGTGCGCCTGGAACCAGCCGTGCTCGGTGCGGCGGAAGTCGAAGGTGAAGGCGTCGAAGTTCTTCTCGGTGCCGAGCCAGATGTAACGGTTCGGCCGCACGACCATATCGGGCTCGAACGCAGCCTGGTACTTGTTGCGCAGTTTGGAATTGACGCCGTCGCAGGCGATGATCAGATCGGCATCGGGGAATTCGGTGTCGCTGTCGACCTCGCGCTCGAACACCAGTTCGACGCCGAGATCCTCGCAGCGCTTCTGCAGAATGTTCAGAAGGCGCTTGCGGCCGATGCCGACGAAGCCGTGGCCGGTCGTGCGCATGCGCCGGCCCTTGATCAGAACCTCAATGTCGTCCCAATGGTTGAAGGCGACTTCGATCTCCTCGGCGGTCTTGGGATCCCAGACGCGCATGTTCTCCATGGTCGCGTCGGAGAACACCACGCCCCAGCCGAACGTGTCGTAGGGCCGGTTGCGCTCGACGACCGAGACCTGATGGGACGGATTGGCCTTCTTCATCAGGAGGCCGAAATAGAGGCCAGCGGGGCCGCCGCCGATGCAGACAATGCGCATAATCTAGTGGTCCTGCTTCACGAGCTGCCCCGACATTACACGCCTTTGCGTGCCGCGGTTCTTCACATCGAGGCAAGATCGGGCGGCAAGATGCCGGTCCGCAGCCGCGCGTGAAATTATTTTATACTTAAAATAATCAGCGGGGCGGGCGGCTGTCAATGGTCGCTTGCGTAACTATTGCCAGTCGGGCGGCGTCAGGCGGCGCTTGCCGTCGGCGGTTTTGGCGACGCCGGGGGCGTCGAGGTCGAGCTTGTCCCAGAGCTGGCAGGTCACCGTCTTGTGCTTCTGGTCGAGGCCTTCGCAGTAATTGGTGAACTCGCACAGCCGCACCTCGCCGCCGCGGCCGAGCGCGATCTTGCGGAACCAGTCGGGGTCGGCCAGCGATTGCCGCGCCGCGCCGACGATGTCGCAGGTCTCGTCGGCCAGCATCTTCTCGGCCATGTCGAAGTTGTGCACGCCGCCGGCGCAGACGACCGGGGTGCCGAGGCCGGCCGCGCGGATGTCGCTGCGGATCGCCGCGGTCGCCGCGATGTTGCGGCCGAACGGACCGCGCGCGTCGGAAATGTATTGCGGCATGCACTCGTAGCCGCTGCGACCCGTATAGGGGTAGGCGGCGCCGCCGACGCCCGGCTGCTTGGCGTCGTCGAACTTGCCGCCGCGCGAGGTCGACAGGAAGTCCATGCCGGCCTTGGCGAAGGCCAGGCCGAAGAAGCGCGCATCGTCGACATCGCTGCCGCCGTCGATGCACTCGTCGGCCAGGAAGCGGCAGCCGACGGCGAAGTCTGCGCCGACGCGCGCACGCACGGCCTCGTAGACCTCGAGCGGCAGCCGCAGACGGTTCTCGCGCGCGCCGCCATAACCGTCCGTGCGCGTGTTCTTGCGCGAAAGGAACGACGCCATGGTGTAGGCGTGCGCATAGTGCAGCTCGACGCCGTCGAAGCCCGCTTGCTGCGCTCGCGCGGAGGCATCGGCGAAGAGCCCGGGCAGCGTCTGGGGCAAGTCGCGAATGTGCGCGAGATGCATGTCGGTGACACGCTCGCGATAGCCGAAGTCGAGCGCTTCGAGTTCGCGCTCGGTGAGCACTTTCGCCAGTTCGGCCGGCGGCAGCGCGGTGAGGCGCGTCCGCACCTCGGCTTCGGGCAGCGCGGGCTCGCCGAGCGCCTGGCGATGCGCGTCGGTGATCGTCAGGAATCGCTCGAGATACTTCGCCCGATCCGGACGACGCCGGATCGACAGAAAGTCGATGAGCTGGATGAACAGCCGCGTCTCGCCATGGCTTGCCTCGCGCACCGCGTCGACGAGCTTGCGCAGGCCGGGAATGTAGCGCTCGTGGCCGATGCGCATCAGCGGCCCACTCGGCACGTCGCGGATGCCGGTCGCTTCGACCACGATCGCGCCCGGCCGGCCGCGGGCGAAACGCGCATACCACTCGATGACGTCATCGGTGACGAAGCCGTCTTCGGTCGCGCGCCACGGCACCATGGCCGGGATCCAGGTGCGCTGCGTGAGCGTTACCGGGCCGATCGCGACGGGAGAAAACAGCCGAGCGCGCGCGGCTTCTTCGCGCGACGGAACATGGCCAAGTTTGGCTTCGAATTGGATGCGTTCGGGCGGGCGCCACATTCGAACGAGTGTAGGGAGCGCGAAAATCATTTCAAGTATAAAATAATTCCGCGCCCGCGCCGCAGGCGTATATAGTACGAGTGCAAGGCCTATTTCCGCGCGCATGATTCGCGCGCCGCCAGGAGACCGGTGCAATGGACGACGCAGCCGCGCTTCCGCTCGACGTCGAAACCAAGGTGATTGAACGGCCGGGCGATCACAAAGAGGAATTGCGCCTCTGGCTGCGGCTGCTCAGCTGCAAGGTGCTGATCGAGAACGAGATCCGCCGCAAGTTGCGCGACAATTACGACATCACGCTGCCGCGTTTCGATCTGATGGCGCAACTCGACAAGGCGCCGGGCGGCATGAAGCTCGGCGAGCTGTCGCAGCGGCTGATGGTGTCGAACGGCAACATCACCGGTCTGGTGGATCGCCTGGTGTCGCAAGGTCTGCTTGATCGCCAGCCGTCGCCGACCGACCGGCGCACGCAACTTGTGAAGCTGACCGCGGAAGGTCGCCGCGCCTTCCGCGCCATGGCGGCGGCGCACGAGAACTGGATCGCGGATCTGTTTTGCGACCTGTCGAAGAACGAGCAGGAGACGCTGATGCGCCTGCTCGGCAAGGCGAAGAACTCGGCGCGCAAGGCGCTGGGGTAACTGTCCGCTCGTCGTCCCGCGAAAGCGCGGACCCAGCACTGCCGCTGAAAGAACTGGATTTCCGCTTACGCGGGAATGAGCGGAGAGTGTTGCTAGCGTCGTATCAGACGAAACTGTCGATCGTCTTCAACGCGCCGGACAGCGCGATGCCGTCCTCGTCCTTGAGCGCGGCTTCGCGCAGGCGCCGCACCCATTCGGCGGCGTCGGGGCGGCCTTCGACCTTGGCGGCGCCTAGCATGACCTTGTCGAATTTCGACGTGCCGCGCGCATGCGTGTCGGAATAGCCCTTCACCAGGCGGCGCACCTGCAACAGTTCGACCGCGAAGTCGTAGTTCTTCGGCGCGGCGGCTTTCACCTTGGCGAGCCAGGCGTCGCGGTGCGCAACCTCGTTGCGGTGGCGCAACGTGCCGCGTCGGAAGCGGCGCATGCCGCCGAGGAAGTAGAGCGGCAGGAACCAGCGGATGGTGCCGGTCTGCACGCGGCGGCCGCGGTTGACGACCTTGTCGAGCGCCTTGAACAAGCCCGGGCGGCTTTCGATGAAGCGGCCGAGTCCGGCCGGCAGCGCGCCGCAGACTTCTTCCATGCGCGGATGCATGTATTCGGTCGTGTAGACGAGTTGATCCGGCGCAGCCGCGATTTCCTTGCGCACCCGTTCGAAACGACTGCCCCGCGTCTTCAGATCGGCGACACGGAACACGTCGTCATAGGCCATCGCGGTCGCGATGTACTTCGCCGCCGTGCGGGTCAGCACATAGCCGCGCGCTTCGCCGTCATTGGCCTTGTCGAGCGCCAGGATGCCGGCGAGCAGATCGAGATATTCCTTGCCGTAGGCGACATCCTGATAGTCGACGACGCGCTGCAAGCCGGCGCCGATCATATCGTGCGCGGGATGCGGGAATTCCTTCTGCGCGCGCGCCACCAGCGCGTCATAGGCGGCGTTGCCGACCGGCGCAAGCGCCGGATAACGTTTGGCGATCGGTGCTTTGAACGCGGTATGGGCGGGGCCGTGGCTGGCTTCGGCCAGCGCACCGTCGTAGCCGAACGCAAAGGCGCGCAAGCTTGGCTCGACGCCGACGCCGGCGGCGCGGATGGTCGCCTCGAAGGCGGCGCGTTCGAACGGCAGCGTCTTGGACGCGGCGACGGCACCGAACAGTACGGCCGAGACGACGCTGCCAGCCTTCTCGGCGAGCTCCGCCATATCGAAAGCGATGAAGCGCTTGGAGGCGGCGGCGGCGGCGGCAAAGACGTTCTCAGCTTCGCCGATGCCGTCGCCCGGACTCTGCTTCTCGGCCACCGCATAGTGGCGGTGCGAAGAGGCGATGAGGGTGGTGCGGTCGGGCGTTACGAAGCCGCGCTGCATGGCGCGGCCGGCTTCCATCAGCTCGGCGCCAATGACGATGTCGACTTCACCCGGCACGGGCAGCAACGACAGGATCGGTCGCAGGCCCTTCGGCGCACCGGGTGGCAATGGCAGCACTTCGATGAAGTAGACCGTGGCGCCCGTGCGTTGCGCCACCCCGGGCACCGAGGTCGACTGGGCGGCCCAGCCTTGGGACTCGCACAAGGCGACAATCCAATCGACGAGCACGCCGCCGCCCTGACCGCCCATGGCCATGACGGCGATGGACAGCGGCTTGGCGGTGTCGAGGGCAGGCGAGATCGAAGGCGCGACGTTCATCGGTGTCTTCTTAAAGCTTACGCGAAAGCGATGCGGTTGCGGGCGCGGCGGCGCTGCAGGAAGCCGATCACGCCGCTGCGCAGCTTGGCGACGAAGCGATCCCAGCCGGTCGGATTGTAGACGATGTCGGCGCGGTAGAACGACGGGCAGAGCACGGCGGCTTCCGACACCTCGCCGCAATTGCCGCAGCCGACGCAGGTGTTGTCGATCGCCGCGACCGGATCGTCCTTGAGCGGATCGTCGGTGCGCTTGACCGACAGCGACGGACAGCCCGACAGACGGATGCAGGCGTGATCGCCGGTGCAGACGTCTTCATCGACGCCGAAGCGCTCGCGCACCATGCGCACGCCGCCTTTCACCGCTTTGTTGAACTGCGGCTTCACGCGGCGCTGCTTGTTGAGCATGCATTCGGAGGAGGCGACGATGACCTTCGGGCCGGGCGTGTCGGTCGTCAGCGCCTCTTTGAGCGTGTCGCGCATCTTGCCGACGTCGTAGGTGCGATCGATCTGCCGCACCCATTTCACGCCGACGCCTTCAACGGCCTTGGTGATCGGGTTCTGCGTCGAACGCTCCGGGTTGTCGGCGCGCGACGAGAGAATGTCCTGGCCGCCGGTCGCCGACGAATAGAAGTTGTCGACGACGACGATGACGCTGTCGTGCTTGTTGTAGACGGCGTTGCCGATGGAGGTGGTCAGGCCGTTATGCCAGAAGCCGCCGTCGCCGATCATGGCGATCGACTTCTTGTCGGTCTTGACGTTGAAGGCCGCGTTCGAGGCCGGGCCGAGACCATAACCCATGGTCGTCGCGCCGAGGTTGAACGGCGGCAGGCAGGCGAACAGATGGCAGCCGATATCGCCGGCGATGTGGTGCGGCCCGAGCTCCTGCTCGACCAGCTTCATCGCCGCGAAGATTGGCCGCTCCGGGCAGCCGGTGCAGAAGCCCGGCGGACGCGGCGGCACGGTGCCGGCGAGCGCCTTGATGCGCGGATCATCGCTGATGGTCGGCTGGTTCGGCGCGCGCACCTGGTCCGACAGCACGCCGGGCGCGGCGCCGAGCAGGAAGTCGCGCACCCCCTTGAGCATCACATCGGCGGTGTATTCGCCGGCCATCGGCAGCACACCCTTGCCATAAATCTTGGTGTTGATGTCGCGGCGGCGCAGGATCGTGGCGATCGACTGCTCGATATGCTCGGGCTGGCCTTCCTCGACGATCAGCACGGCCTTCTTGGTCGCGCAGAAGTCGGCGACCTCGTCGTCGACCACCGGATAGACGACGTTCATGCAATAGATCGGCACGCGCGTCTTGCCCCAGACGTCGGCAAGGCCGAGGCGCTCAAGCGCGCGCTGAACGCCATTGTACATACCGCCCTGGACGATGATGCCGAGGTCCGTCAGATCGCCATCGAAGAACTCGTTGAGCTTGCGCTCCTTGATGAACTTCACCGCGTTCGGCCAGCGCTGCTCGATCTTCTCCTTCTCGTGCAGATAGGAGGCGGGCGGCAGCACGATCCGGCTAGTGTCGCGCACCGGAGCCTGCAACGCCTGCTGCAACGTGAAGGCCGGCGGCTTATTGTCCTTGGCGATGAACGAGCCGTGCACGTGGCAGGCGCGGATGCGCACTTCCAGCATCACCGGTGTGTTCGAAACTTCCGAGAGCTCGAAGCCGTCCTCGACGGACTTGACGATGGACTCGAGATTGGGGCGCGGGTCGAGCAGCCAGATCTGCGACTTCATCGCGAAGGAATGAGAGCGCTCCTGCATGATCGAGGAGCCTTCGCCATAGTCCTCGCCGATGATGATGAGAGCGCCGCCGGTGACGCCGCCGGAGGTGAGGTTGGCGAGCGCGTCGGACGCGACGTTGACGCCGACCGGTGCCTTGAAGGTGACGGCGCCGCGGATCGGATACATCACCGAGGCGGCCAGCGACGCGGCGGCGGCGGCTTCCGAGGCCGAGTTGGAGAACTGCACGCCGAGCTTGTTCAGCGTGTCCTGAGCGTCGTTGAGTACGTCCATCAGATGCGAGATCGGCGCGCCCTGATAGCCGCCGACATAACCGACGCCCGATTGCAGCAACGCCTTGGTCAACGCGAGGATGCCTTCGCCGCGAAATTCCTCACCGGCTCCGAGTTCGAGATCCCGGACTTCCTTTGCAAAGGACCGTTCCGCCATGACGCTCTCCGCTCATTCGCGAGCTTCCGGCCTTTCGGGGATTGAGGAGGATCGGCGCAGGCCGGGATGCCGCCGATCGCCGTCGCGAATTTCTACTCCCAAAGCGAATGCGCTGTCGATGCCGCGCTGCGCCTCCGGCAAGGCGCTTGCACAAGCATCAGCGTCGAAGCTTTTCGAGTTCCACGACAATTGACACTATCCCCGGCGCCGATAATATTTCAACCCTAAAATAATTTTCGCGCCGGCGTGCCCTGCGCCGGCGTGGCGGGACAATCAGCGCAAGGAGCCCATCCGATGTCCGCGTCCCTCTTGAACCAACTGGCGGCTGCCATCGTCAGCAACTCCATCCGCGTCATCGATCTCTCCCAGACCTTGCGCGCGTCGACGCCGGTGATCGCGCTGCCGCCGCCGCTTGCCAATTCCAAGCCGTTCTCGATCGAGGAAATCTCGCATTACGACGATCGTGGGCCGGGCTGGTACTGGAACAACATCTCGATGGGCGAGCATACGGGGACGCATTTCGACGCGCCGGTGCACTGGGTGACGGGCCAGCATTACGCCGACGGCTTCACCGACACGCTGCCGGTGCAACGCTTCGTTGCGCCCGCGGTCGTGATCGACATGAGCAAGGAAGCAGCGGCGGACGAGAAGTTCGTGATGGAGCCGTCGCACATCCAGGCCTGGGAGGCCAAATATGGCCGTATCCCGGATGGCGCGTGGGTGCTGATGCGCACCGATTGGTCGAAGCGCACCGACCCGGAGAAGTTCCTCAATATGAAAGAGGACGGCCCGCACACGCCGGGCCCTTCGACGGCGGCGATCACGTTCCTGGTCAAGGAGCGCAACGTCAACGGTTGGGGCGTGGAAGCGGTCGGCACCGACCACGGCCAGGCCTTCGCCTTCGAGCCGGCGTTCCCGGCGCACAATCTGATGCACGGCGCCAAGAAGCTCGGCCTTGCCAGCCTCACCAATCTCGACCAGCTGCCGCCGACTGGCGCGCTGCTGATCACGCCGCCGCTGAAGATCGAGAAGGGGTCGGGCTCGCCGCTGCGCGTGCTGGCTCTGGTCGCGGGCTAAGGCTGCGCAGCGTTTGACGACCGTCAGCGTCCGCATCGGCGGACGCGGGGCATGACACCTGCGAGGCGGAGCGGGCAGCGGTTCCATGAGCGACGCGGACTACATCGTCGTCGGCAGCGGCATCAACGCGCTGGTGTGCGCGGCCATGCTCGGCGCCAAAGGCCGCAAGGTCCTGGTGCTCGAGCGCAACGAGCGCATCGGCGGCTGTATACGCACCGACGCCATCACTGCCCCCGCCTTCACGCATGATGTGATGGCGACGACGTTCGTGTTGTTCGTCACGTCGCCGGCCTTTGCCGCGCTGGGTCCCAAGCTCATCGAGCGCGGCCTGGCCTTCTGCGACAGCGAAACGCCGACCGGTGTCCTGATGCCGGACGGGCGCTACGCCGTGCTGTCGAAAGATCGGGCGCGCAATATCGCGCAGTTCGAGGCGCTGGCGCCCGGCGACGGCGGAACCTTCGATGCCGAAATGCAGCAATTCGGCGCCAACGCCGGTTTCGTCTTCGGCCTGCTTGGGGGCTCGCTGTGGTCGTGGCCGACGGCAAAGTTGATTGCGCGTGAGGCATGGCGACGGGGACTGCGCGGGCTCGCGACATTCTTCGGCGAAGCTTTGGCCAGCGGCCGCGCGCATCTGGAAACGCGCTATTCATCCGACGTTGTGCGGGCTCTGTTTGCGCCATGGGTGCTGCATTGCGGCATCGGGCCCGAGAGCGCCTATGGCGGCGAGATGGTGAAGGTCATCGGATTCGCGCTGGAGGCGGCGGGCGCGCCGATCGTGAAGGGCGGGGCGCAAAATCTGCTCGACGCCTTCGCGAAGCTGATTGCGGATCAAGGCGGCAGTATTCGAACCGGCGCCGACGTCGAACGGGTGGAGTTGGATCGCGCGGGCCGGGCAACCGGCGTGCAGCTTGTCGGCGGGGGCCGTCTGTCGGCCGCGCAGGGCGTCATCTGCTCGGTCGCGCCAGATCAACTTTACCGGCGCTTTCTGAAAGATCGGCCGCTGCCGGAAGATGTCAGTGTCGGCCTGTCGCGCTTCCGCTACGGCAAAGGCGACATGCAGATCCACTACGCATTGTCGGCGCCGCCACGCTGGAAGCATCCGGAACTGGGCAAGGTGGCGCTGCTGCATCTCACGCCCGGGCTCGATGGCGTCTCGCGCGCCAGCAACGAATGCGAACGCGGCTTGCTACCGGCGGTGCCCACCATTTGCGTCGGCCAGCCCACGGCCCTCGATCCCTCGCGGGCCCCGGAGGGCAAGGCGATCCTCTGGCTGCAATTGCCCGAGGCGCCGCGCGTCGTCAAAGGCGATGCGGCGAACGAAATCGACATACCAGCGGACGGCACGTGGACCGAGGCGTTGCGCGAGGCCTATGCCGATCGCGTCGAGGCGATCCTCGCACAGCACATCGAGAACTTCCGCGACGGCGTGATGGTGCGCCGCACCTATTCGCCGGCCGACCTCGCGGCGATGAACGTCAACCTGGTCGGCGGCGATCCCTATGGCGGCTTCTGCGGGCTCGATCAGTTCTTCCTGTGGCGGCCGTTCAAGTCGTCGGTGAATCACAAGACGCATGTGCCGGGGCTCTACCATATCGGTGCATCGACGCATCCGGGCCCAGGTCTCGGTGGCGGCTCCGGATTTCTGCTGGCGCAAGATATTGCCTGAGCGTTTGTCCGGGCCGCGGGTTGCCAAGCTTTGCAGCATTCGCGGCGGCGGATGCTGCAATAATCGTCTTGGCGCCGTTCGGTGTTTCTTTTAGGCTTAAAATATTCGACGGTTGCCGTCGGCAGAGCGTAGAGTTTTGCCGTCGGATTGCAGCGCAAGGGGGATCCCATGTTCAAGCCCACTCGTCGTGACACGCTCGCGCTCGGCGCGGGCGGCCTGATTGCCGGCCTGATCGGCCCGAACGGCTTTGCCGGCGCGGCAGTCGGCAACACGCTGACCATCGCCTTCAACGTCAACTTGCCTGCGTTCGATCCGACGGTCGGCCCGTCCGCCGTCAACCCGACCATCCAGGCGATCTATCGCTCGGTGTTCGACCAGTTCATCGCGCAGAAGCCGAACCTCGCCTTCGAGCCCGGATTGCTCACGGCCTGGGGCTGGAGCGACGACAAGAAGTCGATCTGGATGGACGTGCGCGAAGGCGTGACCTGGCACGACGGTTCGCCGTTCACAGCGGAAGACGTTGCGTGGTCGTTGCAACGCGCCGGCGATGCGAAGACCGGCAATCCGATCCAATTCATCTGGGGCACGCTCGGCAACTTCAAGACCGAAGGCAAGCGCGTCACGGCTGATGCCAAGCAGTTCGACCCCGCGCTGTTCAAGTGGATGGCCTTCCTCACCGGCTACGTGCTGCCGAAGGCCTATTACGAAAAGGTCGGCGCTGAAGGCTTCGAAAAGAAGCCGATCGGCACCGGCCCGTATATGGTCGACGAGTATCAGGGCAACGCCTTCCTGCGGCTCAAGGCCAATCCGAAATATTGGGGCGGCAAGCCGGCCTTCGAGACCGTGGTGTTCAAGTTCGTCACCGATGCCACCAGCCGCGTCGCCGAGATCGAAAGCGGTTCGTCCGATCTGACGCTGGAAATTCCCTACGAGGAATATGACCGCCTGAAGGCCAAGAAGGGTTTGGCCGGCGTCGCCACGCCGATCTCCGACATCGGCATGATCTTCATCAACAACGACGCCAATATCCCGAAGGACGTGCGCCTCGCCGCGCATCACGCCATCGACAAGCAGGCGATCGTGAAGCGGCTGCTGCGCGGCTACGGCGTGCCGATCGATACGTTGCAGGCGCCGGAATACGAGGCTTACGACCCGACCATCAAGGTCGGCTACGACGAGAAGAAGGCGGCCGCCTTGATGAAGTCGGCCGGCTTCGGCCCCGACAAGCCATACAAGACCACGATTCAGACGACGCGCGGCCTCAAGCCGAAAGACTACGAGATGATCCAGGCGATCGTCGGCATGTGGCGCAAGATCGGCATCGACGCGCAGATCGAAGTTTACGAGGTTGCCAAGCATTTCGAGCTGCGCACTTCGCATAAGCTGGCGCCCTTCGCCTTCTACAACTGGGGCAATGCCATCGGCGATCCATCGACCTCGACCGGCCACGCGATGTTTTCGATGTCGCCGCACTCAAGCTGGAAGACGCCCGACGTCGACGCCAAGATCGGACCGCTGTGGGGCGAGCCGGACGAGAAGAAGCGCATCGCCGGCTACAAGGCGGCGGAAAAATATATCGCGGAGCAGGGCGCGGTGATCCCGTTGCTGCAATACGTGCAGCCGATCGTGTTCAAGGCCGAGCTGAAGGTTACGCCGAACATCTCCGGTGCGATGCAGCCGACGCTTGTGAAGAAGGCTTGACGGGGCGATGATTTCTCTCTCCGTTCGTCCCCGCCAAGGCGGGGACCCAGGAGCCGTGCAACGAGCCTATATGCATGTGGCCCTGGATTCCCGGTTGCGCGGGAATGAGCGGAGTGTGTGGGGCGATGTCTGTTGGATTCGGACCAGCCGCGACTTAGTTGCCTGTCAATGATCGCTTCGGTTCTGGCAAAGCGGGCCGTCATGGCCATCGTGACGCTTTTCGGCGTCGCGGTGGTCGTCTTCCTGTTGCTCCGTGTCGCGCCGGGCGATCCCGTCGCCATGATGATCGGAGCCGGTGCGAGCGCAGCCGATATCGCCGATCTGCGCGCGCGCTACGGGCTCGATCAACCGCTGCTGGTGCAGTTCGGCATCTGGCTCGCCGGCGTCGTGCGGGGCGACTTCGGCGTCTCGATCTCGCTGCGCCGCGACGTGCTCGAACTGCTGGCTGAGCGCCTGCCGGCGACGCTCGAGCTCGCCGGGCTTGCTTGCACCGTCGCGGTGCTGGTCGGCGGGGCGGTTGCCGTCGCCGGCACCTTGTTGCGACGGCGGACCGGGGAAGCCGTGCTCGACGGCGTCAACGGCCTGCTGCTGGCCGTGCCGGATTTCGTCTGGGCGCTCGCCTTCGTGTTGTTGCTCGGCGTCTTGTGGCCGGTGCTGCCTTTGTCCGGCCGCATGGATCCGGCGGTCAGCGGGCCGTTCGTCACGCGCTTTTATCTGACCGAGAGTGTGCTCACCGGCCGTTTCGCGCTCGCCGGCGATCTCATCGCGCACATGACCATGCCGGTGCTGGCCCTCGCATTGCCGCTCGCCGCGGTGATCGCCCGCATCCTCAAGGACGGTCTGAGCGAAGCCATGGTGCAGGACTACGTGCTGCTGGCGCGGGTGAAGGGCATGTCGGAACTGCGCCTCGTCGTCGGCGAGGCGCTGCGCAATGCGGTCGGGCCGACTTTGGCGCTGACCGGCGTGCAGTTCACCTTCTTGATCGGCGGCACCGTCATCGTCGAACGCATCTTCGCTTATCCGGGCATTGGCTCGATGGCGATCGATGCGGTGATCAACCGCGATCTGCCGCTCATTCAGGGGCTCGTGCTGGTGTTCGGCGCTTTGTTCATCCTGGTCAACCTCGCGGTCGATCTTGCGGTCGTTGGTCTGAACCCGCGGCTGCGCCATGGCTGATGTTGCTGGCACCACGCCGCGCGCCGACGCCGCGCCAAGCCGCCTGGCCAAGACCGTGCGTGCGTTGCTCGCGCAGCCCAAGGTCGTCTGGGGCGGCGGCTTTATCCTGTTTCTGATCGTATTGGCGTTCCTGGCGCCGTTCGTCGCGCCGCATGATCCGCTGGCGCAGGACCT
Organism: Pseudolabrys taiwanensis; assembly: GCF_003367395.1. Classification (NCBI taxonomy): domain Bacteria; kingdom Pseudomonadati; phylum Pseudomonadota; class Alphaproteobacteria; order Hyphomicrobiales; family Xanthobacteraceae; genus Pseudolabrys; species Pseudolabrys taiwanensis. The sequence goes on from NZ_CP031417.1 coordinate 1,033,145, forward strand.
CATGTCCGGCACCTTGCCGCCGATCGGTTTCGCCGAGCACGACGCGAGCTTCATTCTCGGCACCGACGATCTCGGCCGCGACGTGCTCTCGCGCCTGATCTACGGCACGCGCGTCGCGCTTACCGTCGCCTTCGTTGCGGCGATCCTCGCCGCCGTGGCCGGGACGCTGCTTGGCATGCTCGCCGGCTATTACGGCGGCGTCATCGACGCCATTGTCTCGCGTTTGATCGAGATCTGGATGGCGTTCCCGCCGGTGCTGCTGTCGATCCTGGTCGTCGCCATCATGGGCTCGGGCGTTACCTCCGTCATCGCCGCCATCGCCATCATCGACTGGACCCGCTTTGCCCGCGTGGTGCGCGCGGAGACCATGGCGCAGGCGCAGGCCGACTACGTCACCGCCGCGCGCACGCTCGGTTTCTCTCGGTTGGCGATCCTGTTTCGCGAGATACTGCCGAACGTCGCGCCGGTGCTGCTGGCGTTGCTGACCTTGGAGATGGGCATCGCCGTGATCGTCGAGGCGATCTTGTCCTTCGTCGGCCTGTCGGTGTCGTCGGACACGCCGACCTGGGGCGGCATGATCGCGCAAGGCCGGCAGATCATCTATCAGGCTTGGTGGGTATTCGCGGCGCCGCTGACGGCGCTGTTCCTGACCGTGCTTGCCTTCAATCAGCTCGGCGATGGCTTGCGCCGCGCGCTCGATCCGGTGATGCAGCGATGAGTACGCCGCTTCTAACCGTATCGCACCTGACCGCCGTCATCGGCGGCAAGCGCCACATGCCGGTGCTGCGCGACGTATCGCTCGAGATCGGCCGCGGCGAAGTGCATGGCCTGGTCGGCGAAAGCGGCGCCGGCAAGTCGACCATCGCCAAGGCCATTCTCGGCATCCTGCCGCACGGCATCCGCATCACCGGCGGCAGCATCGCGCTCGAGGGCGAAGACCTGCTCAAGCTCGACCCGGCGGCGCTCCGACGCAAGCTCGGGCCGGCGGTGTCGCTGATCCCGCAGGATCCGCTGACGGCGCTCAATCCCGGCCGCCGCATCGAGGCGCAACTCACCGACGGCCTGCGCTTGTGGAAGGGCATGAGCGCCAAGCAGGCGCATGAGCGCGCTTTGCAGTTGCTCGAAGAGGTGCAGATGCGCGAACCGGCGCGCGTCATGCGCAGCTTTCCGCACGAGCTGTCGGGCGGCATGCGCCAGCGCGTGCTCATCGCCGCGGCCTTCGCGCTCGAACCGAAGCTGGTGATCGCGGACGAACCGACCACCGCGCTCGACGTCACCGTGCAGAAGCAGATCCTGCGCCTCATCCGCAATATGCAGGAGCGGCACGGTACCGGCGTCGTCTTCGTCACGCACGATCTCGGCGTGGTGGCACAGATCTGCGATCGCGCAACCTTGCTCTACATGGGCAAAGTGATGGAGCAGGGCCTCGTGCGCGACCTGCTCGACCAGCCGCGGCACGCTTACACAAAGGCGCTGATGGCGGCTTGCCCCCGTTACGATGAGCCCGGACGCGGTCTCGCGCCGGTACCGGAAGCCGTGTTCGCCGCCTGCCGCGCGGAGATCGCCGCGTTCGATCGTGAGGTGCAGCCATGACGAGGAGCGCGCTTGCTTTCTCTGTCATTCCGGGGCGGACGCCGAAGCCCGCAGGGCGAAGGCGGACGAACCCGGAATCCAGTAACCCCTGTCTGCCCGTAACGAACGATCGCGGGTTACTGGATTCCGGCTCTCGCTCGCGATGCTCGCTCGGCCGGAATGACCATATCCAGGATGCCGCCCATGGCTGAAGGGCTGATCGATGCGCGCGGCGTTACGGTCGCCTACGAGCAACGCGGCATCTTCGGCAAGCGCCTGGAGCCGAAGCCCGTGCTGCACGGCGTCGATCTGACGATCGGCCGCGGCGAGACGGTCGGCATTGTCGGCGAGTCAGGCTCGGGCAAGACGACGCTCGGCCGCGCGCTGCTCGGGCTGGTGCGGCCGAGCAGCGGCTCGATCCATTTCGAGGGCCAGGAAATCACCGGTCTGTCGGAGGAGGCGATGCGGCCGCTGCGGCGGCGCATGCAGATGATCTTCCAGGACCCGATGTCCTCGCTCAATCCGCGGCGCACCATCCGAAGCATCCTCACCGGCCCCTTGCTGCTGCACGGCTTGGCGAAGAGCCGCACCGAGGCGGAGACGCGCGTGCGCGCGGTGCTCGACCGTGTCGGCCTGCCGCTCGCGGCGCTCGAGCGTTATCCGCATGAACTGTCCGGCGGTCAGCGCCAGCGTGTCGGTATTGCCCGCGCCGTCGTGCTCGAGCCGGACTTCGTGCTCGCCGACGAGATCGTGTCCGGGCTCGATGTATCGACGCAGGCGCAGGTTCTTCAGTTGCTCGGTCAGCTCAAGCGCGACCTGCATCTGTCGATGGCTTTCATCAGCCACGATCTGTCGGTCGTGCGCGCGGTCTGCGATCGCGTCTACGTGCTCGCGGGCGGCCGCGTGGTCGAGCAGGGCGCATGCGAGCGCGTCTTCGCGGCGCCGCAGGACGCCTACACGCGCACGCTCATCGACGCCATCCCGCTGCCGGTGATCGATCCGACGTGGTTGGAGCGGCGGCCCCAAAGCTGAGTCTGTTAGTTGTCCGCTCGTCCCCGCGAAAGCGGGGACCCAGCGATGAGGCGCATACTCGTCAAGTCGCGCTGAATTCCCGCTTGCGCGGGAATGAGCGGAGTTTGGCGCTCAGGTTTTGCCCGTACGGGACTTCGCCTTGGCTGGCGCGGCCTTGCGGAATTGCTGCACGGCGCTGCCGAAGCCGTGGATGATGACGTCGATGTCGCTCGCGACCGTCACGAGCGCATAGCCCTCGGCGGCGCGTTTCGCGGCCGCGTCGGCATTCATCGTATAGATCGCGCAGGCGATGCCGGCTTTCTGACAAGCCTTGAGCACACTGCGGCAGGCGCCGTCCGTGTCCGTCGTGCCGAGCGACAGCATCAGATCGCCGGTGCCGATCAGCACGAAATCGACGCCGGGCGTGGCCGCGATCTCCGCCGCTTTCTTCACGCCGCGCGCGGTCTCGATCATCACGCCGACGACGGTGCGCTCATTGGCGGCGACACAGTAATCGATGAAACCGGTCGCCAGCGGGCGCACGCCGCCGCCCGAGCGGTTGCCGTGCGGCGGAAAACGCGCGGCGGCTACAGCCTGCGCGGCTTCCTCGGCGCTTTCCACGAGCGGCACGATGACGCCCTCGGCACCGGCATCGAGCGCCTGGCCGATCGCGAGCGGCGCGTTCTCACCGACGCGCACCAGCGCCGGCGTGCCGGGCGCGACCGCACCGACAGCCTGTTCGAGCGTGGCGCGATCCCACAGGCCGTGCTGCATGTCGATCACGATCACGTCGGCGCGCGCCTGGCGCGACAGCTCGACGATCGTCGGCGAACCGACCGACATCCACAAAGCCGCGAGCGGCTGCCGGCCGAGGCGGCGGCGCAGAGGCGTCTCGTTGTCGGTCAAAATGGGATTCCTCGAGAAGGGCGTCAGGCGCCGGTCCGGCGCTCGTGCGCCAAATCCGGCTGCTGTCGTTTGGCGTGGCCGGTGAAGAAGCTGCGCTCGGCGTCGAGGATGAAGGCCATCATCAGCGCCTCCACCGCCGCGGCATCGCGGCGAATGAACGCGTTGACGATTTTCTCCAGCCCCTCGACCACGATGTCCTGTGTCTCCGGATCGTCCAGCGTGCCGAGCCGCACGATCTGAACCTGGTCGACAAAGCGCTGGATCGTCGCGGCCATGCGCCAGTTCGGCTCGGCCGCAAGCCAGGTGGCGCGGAACAGCCGATTGGCGGCGGCGAGTTCGTCGAAGTCGCGCACAGCATGCGCTTTCTTGGCGCGTGCGAGCGCTTCCCGCAGCGCCGCTTCGCTCTCCGCCGTCAGATTGCGCGCGGCGTTGGCGGCGGCGCGCGGCTCCAGCAGCTTGCGCACCTCGAAGATGTCCTTGATGTCCTTGAGCGACAAAGTCGGCAGCACGAAGCCGCGCGTGGTGCCGACGAGATAGCCTTCGTTCACCAGTTGCAGCAGCGCCTCGCGCACCGGCATGCGCGACACGCCGAGCTTGTTGGCGATGTCGACGTCGACCAGCCGATCCTCCGGTCCGATCTCGCCGTGCTGAAGCTGGGTGCGGATGGACTCGCGGATCTGCTCGCGGAGTGAGTTCGGCCGCAGGGGCAGGGGCGCGCGCCCGTCAAGAGTGTCGTCTGTCATTGCTAAACTGTCGATTGCGATTCAGGATATTGTATCCAGTATCACGGGCAAGCCAAGCCGGCGGCGGCATAGGCGCCATGCCCGGCTCCTAGAGCGTGAAAATCTTCCCTGGATTCATGATGTTATCGGGGTCGACCGCGCGCTTGACGGCGCGCATGAGGTCGAGCGCCTCGCCGTATTCGGCATCGAGATACGCCATCTTGCCCTGGCCGACGCCGTGCTCGCCGGTGCAGGTGCCATCCATGGCGATGGCCCGGTGCGCCAACGCCTTGGAGAAGGATTTGACCCGCTTCACCTCGTCGGCGTCGTCGCGGTCGAACAGCACCGCGACGTGGAAGTTGCCATCGCCGACGTGACCGACGATCGGCCCGAACAGATTGCGGCGGGCGAGATCGTCCTTGGTCTCGAGCACGCATTCGGCCAGCCGCGAGATCGGCACGCAGACATCGGTCGGCAGAACGTTCGCGCCGGGCTTGAGCACCATGCACGAAAAGGCGGCGTCATGGCGCGCCTGCCAGAGCTTGGTGCGTTCCTCCGGCTTGGTCGACCATTGGAAGTCGCGGCTGCCGTTGTCGCCGGCGATGGTTTGGAACAGCGCCACCTGTTCGTCGACGCCCGCCTGGCTGCCGTGAAATTCCACGAACAGAGTCGGCGCTTCTGTCAGCGTCAGCTTCGAATAGACATTGCAGGCCTTGATCTGCAACTCGTCGAGCAGTTCGACACGCGCGATCGGAATGCCGCTTTGGATCGCGGCAATAGCGGTGTCGCAGGCGCCTTGCAGCGTCTCGAACGGACAGACGGCGGCGGCAATGGTCTCGGGAATGCCGTGCAGTTTTAAGGTCACCTCGGTGATGATGCCGAGCGTGCCTTCCGAGCCGACGAGCAGGCGGGTGAGATCGTAGCCGGCGGCCGATTTGCGCGCGCGCCGCGCCGTGCGGACGATCCGGCCATCCGGCATCACCGCCGTCAGCGACAATACGTTCTCGCGCATCGTGCCGTAGCGCACCGCATTGGTGCCGGAGGCGCGCGTCGCGGCCATGCCGCCGATGGAGGCGTCGGCGCCCGGATCGATGGGAAAGAACAGGCCCTGATCGCGTAGATAGTCGTTGAGTTGCTTGCGCGTGACGCCGGCCTGTACCGTGCAGGACAGGTCGCCCGGAAACACGGCGAGAATTTCCTTCATCGGCGACAGGTCGATCGAAATGCCGCCATAGGGCGCATTGATCTGCCCTTCGAGCGAGGTGCCGGTGCCGAACGGGATGATCGGTATTTGATTTGCGGCGCACAGACGCACGATCTCCTGCACGTCTTCGGTCGTATGCGCGAAAACCACGGCATCGGGCAATTGCGGCCGATGCCAGGTGAAGGTGTTCGCGTGCTGCCGGCGCAGCGCCTCCGAGGTGGAGACGCGGTCGGGCCAGCGGGCTCGCAACGCTTCGATGACTTGGCCGACGGCGGCGAGGGGACTGGCGCCGGCGGGAACACTGCTTTCGTTCATGTCTTCACTCTCGACGATGCCATCGATCCATTGTCGCGCTTGACGCGACCGCGGCCGAGGACGAATATTTTAAGCATAAAGCATTGCGCGGGTCGATGGACGTTGCGCTTGAATGCGTCAAATGCGTGGGTGATCGATGAGCTGGGTCTATGAAATCACGTTGCAGGGCCCGTCCGGCGCGGGCGCTTCGTTGAGCGATTGGTTTGCGCGCGGCCCGCGCGGCGCCTTGGCGAAGCTGCCGGGTCTCGTCAGTCTCGACACCTATGTCGGATCGGGCGGCACCGCCGCCGATCCTTACAATAACGACGGCCATGGGCCGTCGATGATCATCGTCGCGGAGTTCGGCAGCCGTGCCGCACTCGCCGCGGCGATTGACGATATGGCCGGCGCAATCGGCACATTGCCCGCGGGCGTGTCGGCGACCGGCGCCGCCATGGAGCGGCTGTATTATCCCATAGCGGGCGGCACCGAACCGGCCCCGCTCGCGGCGCCATTGTCTTACGTGGTCCGGTATCGACGGCCGGCCGAGGACGAAGAGGCCTTCCGTGCGAACTATATCGCCACGCATCCGGTGACGCAGGGAGAACTGCCGAACATCCGCGCCATCATGTGTTATCTTCCGCTCGACGATCTCCGGCATCCGAGTGTGACCGATGCCGACTATCTGATTGGCAATGAAGTCGTGTTCGACAGCATTGAGCACTTGAATACCTCGATGCAGTCGCCGGTGCGTGAAGAGCTGCGGCGACATTACCGCGAGTTTCCGGCCTTCAGCGGCGCGGTGACTCATTTTGCGATGCAGCGGACGCGGCACGCTGGCTGAGTTTGCCCGCCCAAGAGGCGGCGCTTGCCCAAAATATCCCCCTCAAACGGCCGCTTGGCAGTTGCGGGCAAACTGTATCCATTTTAGGCTTCAAATAATTTCGGGTGCCCCGTCGCGTAACCGAGGGCATCGGCCGAATGGCATCGCGCAAGCGAGCGGGTGAGAACAGCGAGGGGAAAACTGATGACGATCGAGATCGAACGCCGGACAGTCCTGCAGATGTTGGCCGCGTCCATGGCCGGCGGCTCGGCCTTGTTGGACAGCGCGGTCGTTCTCGCGCAGACCGCCGATGCCGTGACCATCGGCTGGCCGAGCGACGTGCCGTCCTGGGATCCGAACCAGCGCTTCAGCCCCGACTCGCAGCCGATGTTCAAGCTGGTGTTCGATCAGCCGATCGATCAGGACACCAAGCTCAATCTCATTCCGAAGCTGGTGAAGAAGTGGGAGTTTTCCCCCGACGGTCTCTCGCTGGCCGTTGAACTGCGCGACGACGTCACGTTCCACAACGGCGACAAAATGACGGCGGAAGACTTCCGCTACACCTTCTTCGAACGCATCAAGGCGGGCCACGCTGTCGACACCAAGAACTCCTATCGCAAGGTGACCGACATTGTCGTCGAGTCGCCGACCAAGGCGACCATCAAGCTGTCCTCGCCGTCGCCGACCTTGCCCAACTGGATGGCCTTCCTCGGCAGCTACGTGGTGCCGAAGAAGTACATGGAAGAGGTGGGCGTCGAGAAATTCCGCGAAAAGCCGATCGGCACCGGCCCCTACAAACTGGTCGAATATCAGCTCAATGCGCGCATCGTGCTCGAGCGTAACGACAGCTACTGGGGCCCGAAGCCGAAGCTCAAGCGTGTAACCTTCGAGATCATCAAGGATCCGTCGGCCCGCGTCGCGGCCATCCAATCGGGGCAGGTCGATCTCACCATCAATGTGCCGGTGCGCGAAGTCTCGCGCCTGCAGCGAGAGCCGAACCTTGCCGGCGAGATCAACCCGATTACGCGCGTCATCCTTCTACAGTGCCGCAATGATCAGGGCTTTGCCGACGCGAATATCCGTCTGGCGGCGCATCATGCGATCGACAAGGCCGCGCTGTCGAAGGCGTTCTATGGCGGGGCCGCCGTCCCGGTATCGCTTCCCGTCTCGCCGGGCTCTTCCGGTGACATTCCGGGCTATAAATTCGCCTACGATCCGGAACTGGCCAAGCAACTGCTCGCCAAGTCGGGCTACAGCGTCGACAAGCCGGCCAAGCTCAAGCTCGGCACCACCAACGGCCACTTTCCGAGCGACTACGACGTCGCCCGCGCCATCCAGCAGATGTGGAAGAAGGTCGGCATCGACGCCGAGATCGAGACCATCGAATACGCCAAGTATTTCGAGCTCAATCGCGCCGCCAAGCTGCCGGATGTGACGCTGTATAGCTGGGACAACGCGTCGGGCGATCCGGAGATCTTCGCGGGCTTTCTGCTCAGCCCAACCATGCCGTTCTCGGCCTGGAAGGATCAGACGCTCGGCGCCACCATCAGCAAGTTGATGGCCACGACCGACGAAAAGGCGCGCATCGAAGGTTGGCGAGAGCTTGCCAAGACCGCGGTGGAAATGGGCGCCTCGATCCCGGTGCTGCAGACCGTGATCACCGTGGTGCGCAAGAAGAAGCTCTCCTACGAGAAATACGCCAACGGCTGGATTCTCGGCAGCACGATGAACTGGTCGTAAGACCATCGTTAGCCTCGCCGGATGGCGAGGACATTCAGGTCTCGGCCGCGCGCGGGCGCGGCCGGAAGAGGGGGCGCGACGGTCCCGATGAATAGGCTCCCCGGATGTTTTCTTCGATCGTCCCGTTGATCGGGCGGCGGCTAGCGGTCTCGGTCTTCATCCTGCTGATCGTGTCGCTGCTGTTGTTCCTGGTGCTGCATGTGCTGCCGGTCGATCCGGCGGCGATGTCGATGCCGCCAACAGCGACCATCGCGGAGATCGAGGCCAAGCGCCGCGAGATGGGGCTCGATCAGCCGCTGCCGCAGCAATATCTGATCTGGCTGTCGCAGGTCCTGCACGGCGATTTCGGCACCTCGATTCATTTCCGCCGTGGCGTGCTCGGCCTCGTGCTCGACACTTTGCCGGCGACGATCGAGCTGGCCGTGCTGTCGATGATCATCGCCTCGATCCTCGGCATCGTCGGCGGTCTCGTGTTGTTTCACGTGCGTGGCACGCGCAAGGAGCCGGCGCTGGATTTCGGTTCGATCTTCCTGCTGTCGATTCCGGAATTTCTCTGGAGCTTGTTCTTCATCCTGCTGTTCGGCGTTGCCTTGCAGGCGCTGCCGTTCACCGGTCGTATCGACCCGGACATGCGCATGCCGACGGGCACCGGCTTCCTGCTGTTCGATTCGCTCACCGCCGGCCGACCGGACGTCTTCTGGAGCGCGTTGCAGCACATGATCCTGCCGTGTTTCGCGCTCGGTATCGCCTTTTCGCCGACGATCATGCGCGTGTTGCGCTCGAGCCTGATCGACGTCTATCAGGAAGACTACATCCATCTCGCCCGCCTGCGCGGCCTGTCCGAGCGGCGCATTCTTGTGCGCCATGCGCTCAAGAACGCGATCCTGCCCACCTTGAGCCTGATGGGCGTGCAGTTCGGCTTCCTGTTCGGCGGCACGCTGCTTGTCGAAGTGATCTACTCCTATCCCGGCCTCGGCAACCTCATGGTCGATGCCGTGCGCAATGCCGACCTGCCGATCATCCAGGCGGTCGGGCTCGCTTACTGTCTCGTCGTGCTCATCATCAACACCGTGGTCGACACGTTCTATCTCGTGTTGAATCCGAAGCTGAGGATCCGGTGATGATGCACCTGCCGCCCTGGCTGCGTTCCGCCCGCGTCATCGCCGGCCTCGCGATCATCATCGTCATCTGCATTTGCGCGCTGTTCGCGCCGTATCTGGCGCCGCACGATCCCAACGACCAGGACTTGATCGCGACCTTGCTGCCGCCGGTGTGGACGGCGGGTGGGGATGCCGCGCATCTGCTCGGCACCGACAGTCTCGGCCGCGACGTGCTCTCGCGGCTCATCTATGGCGCGCGCGTCGCGATGACGGTCGCGGTCTTTGCGTCGTTTGGCGCCATGCTGCTCGGGGCCGTATTGGCCTACATCGCCGGTTATTTCGGCGGCCGCATCGACGCATTGATCAGCCGCGCGGTCGATGTCTGGATGTCGTTTCCACCGGTCGTGCTGTCGCTCATTCTCATGGTTGGCCTCGGCGTCGGCCTGCGCAATGTCATCCTCGCCATCATCGTGGTGGACTGGACGCGATTCTGCCGCGTGCTGCGCGCCGAGGTGATGGTCGTCGCCCGCCGCGATTACATATCCGCCGCGCGTCTTCTCGGCTTCTCGCATTGGCGCACGATCACGCGCGAGATTGTGCCGGCGACATTGCCGCTGCTGATCACGCTGGTCAGCCTGGAAATGGGCATCGCGGTGATCGTCGAGGCTATTCTTTCTTTCGTCGGCATGAGCGTATCGGCGGACACGCCCGCGTGGGGCCAAATGATCGCGGACTCGCGGCAATACATCTATGACAATCCCTGGAACCTCATCTTCCCGATCCTGGCCATTTTCTTCGCGGTGTTCGGCTTCAACATGCTCGGTGACGGCCTGCGCCGCACCCTCGACGTGCGCGTAACGGCGACGCAGCGGGTGTGACGATGGACATGTTGATCGCCAAAGACCTCGCCGTCAGCGCCGCCCTTCTGGGCGGCACCGTGCCGGTGATCCAGGAGCTGAACTTCTCGCTGCCGGCGGGGAAAATCCTCGGTCTCGTCGGCGAATCCGGCGCCGGCAAGTCGATGATCGGCCGCACCGTCGCGCAGCTTCTGCCGTCGGGCTTTGCGGTTTCGGGCGGCGAGCTGATGTTCGACGGCCAGGACCTCGTGCGCATGCCGGCCGAAAGCCGGCGCGAACTGCTCGGCCGTGAGATCGCCTTCGTGCCGCAGGAGCCGCTCTCCGGTCTCAACCCAGTGCTGACCATCGGCCAGCAGATCGACGAGCATCTGGCGCGGCTGAGGGTCGGCAGCCGCCGGCAGCGCCGCGCGCGCGCCATCGACATGCTCGCGGCGGTGCATCTGTCGCGGCCGGCGGAGCTGCTGGCCAAATATCCGCATCAGCTTTCGGGCGGCATGTGCCAGCGCGTGCTGATCGCCATGGCTTTCGCCAGCAAGCCGAAGCTGCTGATCGCCGATGAGCCGACCACCGCGCTCGATGTCACCATTCAGGCGCGCATCGTTCAGCTCATCGCCGAGATGCAGCAGAACGAGGGCACGAGCGTCGTCTTCATCACCCACGACCTGCGCCTCGCGGCGCAGATCTGCGATCACATCATGGTGCTCTATGCCGGGCGGCCGGTCGAATACGGTCCGGCCCGCGAAGTCTTTGCCAGGCCGGCGCACCCCTATACGCGCTGCCTGCAGCTTTCCAATCCGTCGATGAGCGGGGCCGGGCGCGGGCTCTATGCGTTGCCGGAGCGCATGCCAGGTTTGAGCACGCTCAAGGGCATCAATGGTTGTCTGTTCGCGCCGCGCTGTCCCGTCGTGATGGAGGCGTGCACGACGGCCCGGCCGCCTTATGTCGAAGCCGATAAGGGCCATCTCGCCGCCTGCCTGCGCAGCGAGACGACGCCGACCATTGCCGCGCCGGCTTTGGTCGATGTCGGCGCGCCGATGATGGGCGAGCCGCTCTTGAAGGCGGAGGGGTTGACCAAGATCTTCCGCACCTCCAGCGGTTTCTTCCGTCACAGCGACTTCGCCGCCGTCAAGGATGTCAGCTTCACGCTGCATCAGAACGAGTTCATCGGCATCGTCGGCGAAAGCGGTAGCGGCAAGAGCACGGTCGCGCGCATGATGTGCGGGCTCGAGATGCCGACGGCGGGTGCTCTCACGATCGCCGGCCGCGATGTGACCGACGGCAGCAAGGCCGCGCAGGCGCATCAGCGCGCCCATGTGCAGTTGGCATTTCAGGATCCTCAATCGGCGCTCAATCCGCGTCGCAAGGTGGCAAGCATCGTCACGCAGGCAATGGAGGCCGTGGGCGAGGGCGATTGGCAAGAGCGGCTGGCGCGCGCCGAAGCCTTGTTGTCCGAGATCGGCCTGCCGCCGGAAGCGGCGACCCGGTTTCCATCGCAGCTCTCGGGCGGGCAGAAGCAGCGCGTCAACATCGCCCGCGCGCTGTGCGTCGCGCCGAATATCCTGGTCGCGGACGAGATCGTGTCCGGTCTTGACGTCTCCGTCCAGGCACAACTGCTCAATCTGCTGCTGCGCCTGCGGCGCGAGCGGCACTTCTCGATGTTGTTCATCTCGCACGATCTGTCCGTCGTTCGCTATCTCTGCGATCGCGTGCTGGTGATGTATCGCGGTGAAGTGGTCGAGAGTGGTCCGACGGCGGAGGTGTTCGCCGATCCGCAGCATGCTTACACGCGCACGCTTCTGGCGGCGGTGCCGCCGGACGATCCCTCCGCAATCTGGAAGCCGCAACCCGTCGAGGGTGAGAGCACGCGGCAACAAGCAATGGCCGCCAATGCCTGACATTCTCGCGATCCAATTCTCCGACTACGGCTCGGCCGACGTGCTGCAGGCCAAGCGCATTCCGGCGCCGGTGCCGGCCGCCGGTGAGGTGTTGATCGATGTGTATGCCGGCAGCATCAACCCGATCGACTGGAAGATTCGGTCGGGCATGCTGAAAGGCGTGTTCCCCGCCAAGCTGCCGATGATCACCGGCCGCGACGGCGCGGGCGTCATCAGCGCCGTGGGCGAGGGTGTCGATCCGGCACGCGTCGGCGAGCGCATCTGTTTCCTCGCCGCGCGCGGCGTCGGTGCCTGGGCCGAGCAGATCGTCCTGCCGGCACCGCTGGCGGTGAAGATTCCGGACAGCCTGTCGTTCACGGACGCCGCCGCGTTGCCTCTGGCCGGCCTGAGCGCCTGGGCGGCGCTGGTCACGGCAGCCGGGATCGGTCCCGGCACGCGCGTGCTGATCCATGCGGCGGCCGGCGGCGTCGGCACCTTGGCGGTGCAGATCGCGCGGGCCCGCGGCGCCGAGGTGTTCGCCACGTGCTCGGCGCGCAACGCGGATTACGTGCGTGCGCTCGGGGCCAATGTCGTCATCCCTTACGACACCGAGAAATTCGAGAATCGCGTCTCAGGGTTGGACGTGGTGTTCGACACGATGGGCGGCGATGTGCACCGGCGCAGCTATGCCGTCCTGCGCAAGGGCGGCACATTGGTGTGCCTTTCGGCCGAACCCTATGAAGATCGCGGCACCGAATACGGCGTGTCGGTGAAGATGGCGCAGGTGCTGCCCGATCCTCAGGCGCTGGCGGCGTTGCTGGCGCTCGTCGAGGCGGGCCGGCTCAAGCCGGTCGTCGAGCACGTGTTGCCGTTCTCCGATTTCGCCGCGGCGCACCGCCTGTCGGAGCAGGGGCACGCGCGCGGCAAAACGGTGATCGCGATCAGGCCTGCCGCAACCCAGCCTCGCGCAACAGCGGCAGCACATGGCTGATGAAGTAGGGCAGTTCGTTCTTGTAGTTGACGAAGGACAGGGCCGTGCCGGCAAAGCCGACCTTGCTCATCTTCACCATTTCGGAGGCGATGTGCTCCGGCGTGCCGACCAGCGGATAGCCGCCCGCGCCGCCCGCGAAGCGCTTGCGGTGCAAACGGTAGGCCTCGGGCTCGTGCGAGCCGGAGAACTTCTCCTTCTGCCCCATGTAATGATCGACGCTTTCCGTGTCGGCCATCGTCACCGCGTAATGTTCGAAGTAGTCCTCGGCTTCCGCCTGGCTCGGCCGGCAGACGACCGAGCAGGTGGTGAACACGCCGACATCGCGGCCCGTCACGGCGGCGCGCTTCTTCATGTCATCGATGTGTTCGCGGCCTTTCTCGATCTCGACGAAGGTCGTGAACAGATAGTCGGCGGCCTTGGCGGCGAATTCGCGGCCCGGCGGGGAGAAGGCGGCGTTGAGCGTGATCGGCCGCGGCGTCTGGATCGGCGCCGGTTTGCCCGACACGGCCTTGAGCTTGTAGAACTGGCCGTCGTAATCGAACGGTTCAGGCGCGGTGTAGATCTTCTGGATGATCTCGAACCATTCGAGCCCCTGGTCGTAGCGGTTCTCGATCATCGGCAGGCCGAACATGCCGAATTCTTCAGGATTCCAGCCGCAGACGATGTTGAAGCCGGCGCGGCCGTTGGAGGCGTGATCGAGCGTGGTGAGCGCCTTCGCCGCGAACACAGGATGCACCATCGGCACGTGCACGGTCGCGAACAGTGCGATGTTCTGCGTGACGCCGGACAGGCCGGAGGCGAAGGAGAAGGTCTCGAACGCCCATTCGCGGCTGTTCATTTCACCGCCGAAGCCCTTCCAGCGCGCGATCGGCAGGATGAATTCGAGCCCGGCCTTGTCGGCCATCTGCGCGGCCGCGACGATATCGGGCCAGGTCGCCGGCCAGCGCTCCGGCACCTTGGTCAGCGCCAGGCCGCCGTCGCAATTCATCGAGAAGAGGCCGAGCTTGAATTTGTTCGGGCCGCGCATGGGATTGGTCATGGTCGTGATGCCTGTGCTGGTCGGGAGTTACGAGAAGGAGTGCGCGACGTCGCGGTAATGCCGCTCGGCGCCGTCGATGAACGCGTTCGTGGCTTTGGTGGCGATGTCCTCGTCGCCGGTCTTGAAAGCGGTGATGAAATCCTGGAGCAGCGCGATCACCTCGATGCGGGCGTCGGCGCGGATCAAGGTCGTACGGCGGACGAATCCAGCCTGATCGTCGAAGCGCAGAATGGTTTCGCGCAGACGCCGATTGGCGACGCGCGCGACCCACAGGGCGCGGAAACTGTAATTCGCGTCGGTGAAGGTGGCGAAGTCGCCGCCTTCGTTGGCGGCGCGCGTGCGGTCGAACGCGGCCGTCAGTTCAACGACCAGCTCAGCCGATTTTTCGCGCGCGACCTGACGCGCCGCCGTCGGCTCGAGCAACCTTCGCATCTCGAAGATCTCGGCCATGTCCCGCGGCGTCGGCATCGCAACGTAGAAGCCGCCGCTGCGCATCTCCAGCAGGCCGTCGGCGGTCAGCCGGCTCAAGGCTTCCCGCACGGGCGAGCGCGACACCGCGAGTTGCGTCGCCAAGTTCGATTCAACGAGCCGCTCGCCCGGCTCGAAGGCGCCGGCACGGGCCTGGAAACGCAGCCGCTGATAGATCTGCTCCGCCAACGAGGGCGCACGTTGCAGGTCCGGGGCGGCAGCCGACATCGGCGGGGTTCTCCAGGCTGTAAATCGGGCGGCAGGACTGTTGCTCTGTCGACCGTCGACAGTATACTGTTTCCATCATATCCGCCGGGCCCGCACCGTCAAGCGGTGGAACCGGTCTCGGGCGCCCAACCGCGCCGACGATGGGGAGAGCCATGACTGACGACGCGCCGAAGCCCGGCTCGGGCACGAAGACCATTGATGTGAAGACGTTCTGGCGCGCCATCGGGGTGCGCGCCTCGGCGGTCGCCGTGGTGACGGCGCAGGGCGCGGAGGGGCCGTCCGGCTTCCTCGCGCTATCGGCCACGCATCTGTGTGCCGATCCGCCGATGCTGATGGTGAGCATCGACAAGCGGACCTCGACGTTGGCCGCTGTCGAGCAGGGCAAGCACTTCGCCATCAATTACCTGCCGCGTGGCGCCGAGGCGGTATCCGACATGTTCGGCGGCAAGACCGACAAACGTGGCGCCGATCGCTTTGCGCCGGGGGCGTGGGGCACGCTCACCACCGGCGCGCCAGTCTTCAACGACGCCATCGGTGCGCTCGACTGCGTGCTTGAGGAGACGATCGAGCGCCACAACACCATCATCGCCATCGGCCGGCTGGTCGATTACGTCGGTCGACCCGATGGCGAGCCGCTGCTGTTCTTCCGGGGAGGCTACCGGTGAGCCTCGACAGCAATCTCTTCAAGCGCGGCATGCGGCGGCTGGCCTCCGGCGTATCGATCATCACCACCGCCGAGAACGGCGAGCGCCACGGCATGGCGGCGACGTCGGTTTGCTCGGTGTCGGCCGATCCGCCGACGCTGCTGGTTTGCGTCAATCGCACCGCTACGACGCACGCCATCATCGGGCGCGCCGGCTTCTTCTGCGTCAATCTGCTGGCCGAAACCGACGACGATCTGGCACGCCGCTTTTCGTCGGCGACGGAGCGCGCGACCCGCTTCGACGGACGCGAATGGACGACGCTGGTCACAGCGGCGCCGGCGCTGATTGGCTCGCTCGCGAGCTTCGATTGCGAGGTGATGCAGAAGATCGACGTCGACTCGCATACCGTGTTCATCGGGCGCGTGACCGCGATCGAGCTATGGCGCGAGCGCATCGTGCCGCTCGTTTATCTCGACGGCCGCTTCGATACCTTGCGCGGAGCAGCCGAGGACGCATGAAATGACGGTGGGCCGGGGCACCCGCAAAGCTTATGACGGCGTGGTCTTGTGCCTGCCGGTGACCGTTCCGTATCGGCGCTATTCGACCAACAGCGCCCAGTGGTGGATCGGCCGTGCGTTGCGGGCGCTTGTCAAAGGTTCGGGTCTGAGCGTGAAGGATATCGATGGCCTGTCGATATCCAGCTTCACGCTGGCGCCGGATAGCGCCATCGGCTTGACGCAGCATTTCGGTCTGTCGCCGCGTTGGCTGGACAGCGTGCCGTTGGGTGGCGCTGCCGCTGTCGTGTCATTGCGCCGCGCCGCGCGAGCCGTGCAGGCCGGTGACGCGGATATCGTCGCCTGCGTGGCCGGCGACACCAACCACGTCGACAGCTTCCGCAAGACGCTCGCGCATTTCTCGCGCTTCGCGCAGGACGCGGTTTATCCGTATGCCGCCGGCGGCGCCAATGCGAGCTTCGCGATGATCGCCCGCAATTACATGGACACGTACGGCGCCAAGCGCGAGGACTTCGGCAAGATCTGCGTGGCGCAGCGCGAGAATGCGTTGTCCTATCCGTACGCGCTGATGAAGTCGCCGCTGACCCTGGACGCCTATATGGGGGCGCGACCGATCGCCGATCCGATCCATCTGTTCGATTGCGTGATGCCGTGCGCCGGGGCGGAAGCGTTTCTGGTGTGCCGCGAGGAAACCGCCCAGTCGCTTGGCCTGCCTTGGGTTCGTCTGCTGTCCACCATCGAACGCCACAACGCATTCGGCGACGATCCCGTTCAGGTGCGCGGCGGTTGGGTGGTGGATATCGACGAGCTGTGGGCGATGGCCGGGGTGAAGCCGACCGATATCGATTTCGTCGAGACTTACGACGACTATCCTGTGATCTCGATGATGCAGTTCGAGGATCTGGGCTTCTGCAAGAAAGGCGAGGGCCCGGATTTCGTGCGCAGCCACTCTTTCACCAATGACGGCGACTTTCCGCACAACACCTCCGGCGGCCAGTTGTCGGTCGGGCAGGCGGGTGCCGCCGGCGGTCATCTCGGCGTGGTCGAAGCCATCCGGCAACTGACCGGCGCGGCGCTGGGCGCGCAGGTGCCCAATGCGAAGCTCGGCCTCGTCTCCGGCTTCGGCATGATCAATTACGACCGCGGCCTGTCATCGGCCGCGGCGATCCTGGCGAGGCCGACATGACCGAACCGCTGGCCCGGCCCAAACGCAAGAACCCGCTGGCGCGCACCCGCGCGCCGCTGCTGCCGCCGCAAGCGCGCAGCCGCACGGCGCAGGGCCTCACCGCCGCAGCGGCCGAGGGCCGCTTCATGCTTCAGGTGTGCGGCGAATGCGGCACGGTCGCCTATCCGCCGCGCGAAGCCTGTCCGTCGTGTCTGTCGCCGAAGCTGCCGTTCAAGGATGTCGACCGGAACGGCACGGTGCTCAGCGAGACGACGGTGCACATTTCGCCGGAGCCTTATTTCCGCGAACGGCCGCCGCGCCGCATTGGCCTCGTCAAGCTCGATGCCGGTCCGACCGCGGTCGCGTATCTGCACGGCGACGTGATGCCGAAGGCGCGCGTGCGTCTCGATCTCAAGCTCGACCGCGGCGGCGCGCCGGTGATGTTCGCGCTGCCGCAGGAGGACACACCCAACATGGCCGACGATCCGGCGTTACGTGAAATGACCTGCGATCCCAAATTCCGGCGCGCGCTCGTCACCGACGGCCGCGGGCCGCTCGGGCAGGCGCTGGCGAAGGCGCTGGTCGATGCCGGCGCGTCGCTCGTCTTCGTCGGCATCGACAACAGCTGGAAGCCGTTTCCCGGTGAGGACAAGCTGCGCGCGCTCGCAGGCGTCGAAATCGTGCCGCTCGATCTCACCGACAGCAATTCGGTGACGGAACTGGCGCAGCAGATCGGCGGCCGTGTCGATATCGTCGTCAACACCGCGGAGCATGTCCGCGCCGGCGGAGTCGTGGGTCACGGTCTGAGCGACGCGCGCGACGCGATGGAGCTGCGCTATTTCGGCCTGCTGCGTCTCGCGCAGGCGTTCGGGCCGGTGCTGCGCATGCGCGGCGCCGATGGCGTCAACTCGGCCGCCGCTTTCGTCAATCTGTTGTCGGTGCATGCGCTGGCCGCCTGGCCCGCTTACGGCGTCTTCTCGGCCGTGGAAGCCGCGTGCCTGTCGGCGGGGCAAAGCCTGCGGGCCGAACTGCGCGGGGGCGGTGTGAAGGTGGTCAATGCTTTTGCCGGTCCGCTCGAGACCGAATGGTACCAGACCGTGCCGCCACCGAAGGTCGCGCCGTCAGCGCTCGCCAAGGCGGTGATCGACGCCCTGCGCAAGGGCACGGAAGATGTTTTCGTCGGTGACGTCGCGCAAGATATCCGCGCGCGGCTCGCCGTTAATCCCAAGGCGCTCGAGCGCGAGCTCGGCGAATAAGGACTGTCAGATGAGTGCTCCCGATCTTCTCTCCTTTGCCAAAGCGGTGTCGTCCGGTGCGATCCGCGTCGTCGATCTGACGCAGACGCTCTCTCCGGAATTTCCGATCATCGCGCTGCCGCCCGAGTTCGGCCAATGCGCGCCGTTCCGCCTGGAGGAGATTTCGCGTTACGACGAGCGCGGCCCGGCTTGGTACTGGAACAACTTCACCGTCGGCGAGCACACCGGCACGCATTTCGACGCGCCGATCCATTGGGTGTCCGGCAAGGATCTGCCGAACAACGCCGTCGACACCATTGCGCCGGAGAAGTTCATCGCGCCGGTCTGCGTGATCGACTGCTCGGCCGACTCGACGGCCGATCCCGATTTCCTGCTGACTGTGGAGCGTATCGAATCCTGGGAGAAGCAGCACGGCCGCATCGAGGCGGGCAGTTGGGTCTTCCTGCGCACCGACTGGTCGAAGCGCGATTACAAGGCCTACGCCAATCTAAAGGAGGATGGGGCGCACACGCCGGGCCCCGCCGCCGAGGCGGTGAAGTGGCTGGTCGAGGAACGTGACGTGCTCGGCTTCGGCACCGAGACCATCGGTACGGATGCGGGACAGGCGCATCTGTTCAATCCGCCGTTCCCGGCGCATTTCTTCATGCACGGCAAGGGCCGGTATGGCCTGCAGTGCCTGACCAACCTCGATCAGCTGCCGGCCAAGGGCGCCGTCGTCGTCGCCGCGCCGTTGAAGATCAAGCAGGGCTCCGGCAGCCCGCTTCGTGTTCTCGCCCTCATCGCCTCGAAGTAGCTCATGTTGCAGACTCGCGAGCTCGATCTGACGCTGACCAAGGCGTTTCCGCCGGAGCGCCGCAACGTGCCTGACATGCTGCGCATGCAGGCGGCGCAGTACGGCGACCGGACATTGTTCGCCTGCGGTGAAACGCGCTGGACCTATGCCGAGACGGTCGATATCGCCGCGCGCACCGGCGGCCTTCTCGCGGCGCACGGCATCGCGCGCGGCGACCGCGTCGCGATCATCTGCGGCAACAAGCCCGAGATCATGCAGCTCGTGCTCGGCGCGGCCTGGATCGGTGCGGTGTCGGTGCCGATCAACGCCGCCTCGCGCGGCTTCCAGCTTCAGCACATGCTGGGCAATTCCGGCGCCAAGATCCTCGCCGTCGATGCTGAGTTTATCGAGGCGCTGGAAGGTCTGGACTTTTCGGCCTTGCCGCTCGAACGCATTTGGCTGATCGGCACGCCGAAGGCCGCGCCGGCCGCGAAGCCGATCCCGATCGACGCCTTGCCGCCGGCAACGGTCGCCGCGCCGGCCGCGACCATCGCGCCGGGCGATCTCTTCACCATCCTCTACACATCCGGCACCACGGGCCTGTCGAAAGGCGTCTGCTGTCCGCACGCGCAATATTTCTGGTGGGCTCTCTATACCGGATGGCAGCTCGGCGTGCGGGCGGGCGACGTCTTGCACACGCCGCTGCCGTTGTTTCACACCAACGCGCTCAACTGCTTCTTCCAGGCGCTGCTGCATGGCGCGACGCAAGTGGCCGAGCCGAAGTTCTCCGTGTCCGGCTTCTGGCCGGCGCTGGAGAAATCCGGCGCGACGGTGACGTATCTGCTCGGCGCCATGGTGCCGATGCTGTTGTCGCGCGCGCCGTCGCCGGCGGAAAAGGCGCACAAGGTGCGCGTCGCGCTGGCGCCCGGGGTGCCCGGCAACTACCACGCCGAGTTCACCGAGCGCACCGGCGTCGTCCTGCTCGACGGCTACGGCTCGACCGAGAGCAACCTGATCATGGCTTCCTATGTCGACGACCG
Organism: Pseudolabrys taiwanensis; assembly: GCF_003367395.1. Taxonomy (NCBI): domain Bacteria; kingdom Pseudomonadati; phylum Pseudomonadota; class Alphaproteobacteria; order Hyphomicrobiales; family Xanthobacteraceae; genus Pseudolabrys; species Pseudolabrys taiwanensis. Next base: position 1,053,366 of record NZ_CP031417.1, read on the forward strand.
GAAGCCGGGCACCATGGGCAAACTGGTGCCGGGCATGGAAGCGCGCATCGTCGACGACAACGATGAGGAGGTGCCGGACGGCACGCCGGGCGAACTGATCTTGCGCTGCGATCATCCGTTCGGCTTCGCCACCGGTTACTTCGCCATGCCCGAGAAGACGGTCGAGGCCTGGCGCAATCTCTGGCTTCACACCGGCGATCGCGTCGTACGCGATGCCGACGGCTATTACCGTTTCATGGATCGCATGAAGGACGCGATCCGCCGCCGCGGCGAGAACATCTCGTCCTTCGAGGTCGAGCAGGTGCTGATCCGCCATCCGGCGGTCGCGCTCGCGGCGATATTCCCGGTGTCGTCCGACCTCGCCGAGGACGAGGTGATGGCGGCGATCATCCTCAAGGACGGCGCCACTGCCACCGAGGAGGAGATGGTTCGCTTCTGCGAAGGCAAGATGTCGTACTTCGCCATCCCGCGGTTTGTGGAATTCGTCGACAGCCTGCCGCGCACGGAAAACGGCAAGGTGCAGAAGTTCAAGTTGCGGGAGCGTGGCCGGACCGCGGCGACGTGGGATCGCGAGAAGGCGGGCGTGGTCTTGAAGAGATAACGGTCATTCCGGGGCGCGCGCTTGCGCGCGAACCCGGAATCCGGTCACGGTCAACGACAATGCTGCTGGATTCCGGGTCCGATACTCCGCATCGTCCCGGAATGACGGCTATCGAGCTGGGGACCTGGGACTGAGCATGACCACCTATGACGCCATCGTCGTCGGCGCCGGCCATAATGGCCTTGCCGCCGCGGTGCATCTGGCCGCCAAGGGCTGGAAAGTGGCTGTGGTCGAGCAGGCCAAAGAGGCCGGCGGCGCGGTCAAGACGCGCGAAGTCACGCTGCCGGGCTTCAAGCACGACCTGTTCGCCACCAATCTGAGCATGTTCGCCGGCTCGCCGTTCTTTGCGGCCTATAAGGATACGCTGATCGAGAACGGTCTCGGCCTTGTCGGTGCGACCGACACCTTCTCCAGCGCTTTTGCCGACGGTACGTGGCTCGGCGTAAGCACCGATCTCGAGACTACGGCCAAGCGCATCGCGGCCTTGTCGCCGCGCGACGCCGAGGCTTGGTGCAAGATGTTCGCGGACTTCGCGCAGGACGCGCCGCACATCTTCGCGCTGCTTGGGGCGCCGATGCCGTCATGGGGCTCGGTAAAAGCGTTGTGGGGCGTCTACCGCGCCAAGCGCATGGCCGGGATCGGCGCGTTGGCGCGGCTCGTCCTCTCGTCGCCGCGCGATTTCCTCGACGCGCATTTCGAGAACGAAAAGCTGAAAGTCATGATGGCCTCTTGGGGCCTGCATCTCGACTTCGGCCCGGATGTGGCCGGCGGCGCGCTGTTTCCATATCTGGAATCGATGGCCAATCAGAGCTTCGGCATGGCGCTGGGGCAGGGCGGCGCGGCAACCGTCGTCAATGCGCTGGTGAGCACCCTGACGTCGCTGGGAGGCGAACTGCATCTCGGCCGCGCTGTCGAACGCATCGAAACCTCGGGCGGCCGTGCCACGTCGGTGCGCCTTTCCGGCGGCGAGGTTTTTTCGGCCAAGCGGGCGATCATCGCCAACGCTCATCCCAAGCTCGTCTTTGGCCGATTGCTGGCGGCCGATACCGAGCGCACCGCGTTCGATGCCAAGGTCGCGGCTTTCCGCGCCGGGCCGGGCACGATGATGATCCATCTCGCGCTGTCGAGCCTGCCGGATTGGAAGGCGGGCAAACAGCTCAAGAAGTTTGCTTACGTGCATCTCGCACCAAGCTTCGAGGCCATGGCCTCCGCTTATACGGAGGCGTGCTCCGGCCTGTTGCCGCGTGAGCCGGTGCTGGTGGTTGGCCAGCCGACCGCCATCGATCCTTCACGCGCGCCGGAAGGCAACCATGTGCTGTGGGTTCAGGTGCGGGTGCTGCCGGCCGCGATCCGCGGCGATGCCGCCGGCGAGATCGGCGCGACCCATTGGGACGAAGCCAAGGAGCTTTATGCCGCGCGCGTGCTCGCATTGCTCGAAAGCTATGCGCCGGGCCTGTCCGGCAAGATTCTCGGCGGCGCGGTTTTCTCCCCGCTCGATATCGAGCGTGAAAATCCGAATCTGATCGGCGGCGACAATCTTTCGGGCAGTCATCACCTCGATCAGAATTTCGTCTTCCGGCCGGTGTTCGGCTGGTCGCGCTACAAGACCCCAGTCGACGGTCTCTATCTTTGCGGCGCGTCGACCTGGCCGGGCGCTGGCGTCGGCGCCGGCTCCGGCTTCATGGTTGCGAAGATGCTGGCGGGGTGATCGACCGACGCCGGCACCGTCGGAAACATAGTTCGCAGCGGCGGGATTTCATGTGGGCGGGATTGACCTTGCGATACTTGGCAGTCCACACTTTCGCCCAATTGTGCGTGGGTTCGCCGCGCTAAAAATTCAAACACTGAAGGGGAAACCATGCGCAAACTCGCAGCGCTCACCACACTTGCTTTATTCGGACTGTCGGGCGCCGCGCTCGCGCAGGAAGTCACCTTGCGGGCCGTCACGTCCTTTGCCGAGAAGACAACTTATTCGCGTGGTTTTGAACGTTTCATCGAGCGCGTGAATGAGACGGGCAAGGGCATCATCCGCATCAACTACATCGGCGGGCCGAAGGCGATGCCGCCGTTCGAGGTGGGCAATGCGCTCAAGAACGGCGTGGTCGATATCGCCAACGTCACCGGCGCCTTCTACACGAACGTGATGCCGGAAGCGGACGCCTGGAAGCTGCGGCAGGTGCCGATGGCCGAAGTGCGCAAGAACGGCGGCTTCGACTACATGGCCGCCATCTACGCGCAGAAGATGAACGCGATCTTCCTGGCGAACTTCGTCGGCGACAATCCGTTTCATCTTTATCTGAACAAGAAGATCACCGGCCCCGACATGGCTGGCCTCAAGCTGCGCATCACGCCGGTCTATCGCGACTTCTTCCAGGCGCAGGGCGCGACCGTCGTGCAGACCGCGCCGGGCGAAGTGTACACCGCGCTGGAGCGCGGCGTGGTCGACGGTTACGGCTGGCCGATCACCGGCATCTTCGATCTCGGCTGGCACGAGAAGACCAAGTACCGCGTCGATCCGGGCTTTTACACCGCGGAGGTTTCGGCGCTGGTCAACAAGACCACCTGGGACAAGCTGACGCCGCAGCAGAAGGCTATTCTGCAGAAGGCGGGCGAAGAAGCCGAGAAGGAAGGCGTCGCCGAGTTCGCCAAGCTCAACGCCGAGGATACCGAGAAGCAGGCCAAAGCGGGCATCGAAGCGATCAAGTTCGATGCCGCCAACACCAAGCTCTTCCTCGACAAGGCCTATGAGGCCGGTTGGGCCGGCATCATCCGGCAGAGCCCGGAGCATGGTCCGAAGCTGCGCGGCTTCTTCTCGAAGGCGAATTGAGTCGGTTCGTGATTACCTGGGGATACTCTCCGTTCATTCCCGCGAAATCGGGAATCCAGCGCGGTCTTTGAAATAGGGCTCGTTCGGCGCTGGGTCCCCGCTTTCGCGGGGACGAGCGGGAGTATGGATCTGATGCCGCCTAACGCGAAGGCGGTGAGTACTGGATCGTCCGCTTTCGGGGACGATGACGGCAGGTGCGGGAGAGGTAACAATGGAGCGGCTTTCTGATTGGTACGGCCGCTTGCTCGACGGCATGCTGGCGATCGCTTGCGTGCTGCTCCTGGGCATGACCTTCCTGACCGGCTTCGACGTTTTGCTGCGCAATGTCGGGTTAGGCGGCATTCCCCCGAGCAACGAATTGTCCGAATACGGTCTCTACCTGACCACCATTCTCGCCGCGCCCGGCCTGCTGCGGCGCGGGCAGCACATCCGCGTCGACATCCTGCTGCGCGTGATCCCGCCGCGCATCGCCTGGTGCTTCGAATGGATCGGCGACGTCATCGGCATCATCTGCTGCGCCTACTTCGTCTGGTACGGCGTCATCGTCACTTATGCGAGCTATGCCGCCGGTTCGGTGTCGATCAAGACCCTGGTTCTGCCGGAGTGGTGGATCTTCGCGCCGATGCCGGTGTGCTTTTTGATGGTGGCGATCGAGTTCATCTTCCGCATGCGCTTCCTGGCGCTGGCGGAGCGGGGACCGCGCGCCGACGCAACGTCGGCTTCCTAAAGGCTGAATTCAAATGATGATGTCGTGGCAGGCTGCGGCCCTGTTGTTGCTCGGAGGCTCGACCGTCCTCCTGTTCATGGGCATTCCGGTCGCCTTCACCTTCCTCGCGGTCAACTTGATCGGCGCCTCGCTCTATCTCGGCGGCGCCGTCGGCATCGAACAGATCGTGCGCAACAGCGTCGTCGCGGTGTCGAGCTTTTCGCTTACGCCCATTCCGCTGTTCGTGCTGATGGGCGAGATCCTGTTTCACACCGGCCTCGCGCTGAAGGTGATCGAAGGCATCGAGCGCCTCATCAGCCAAGTGCCGGGGAGGCTGGCCGTCGTGGCCGTCGTCGCCGGTACAGTGTTCTCGGCCATCTCCGGCTCGACCATCGCCACCACGGCCATGCTCGGCTCCTTGATGCTGCCGGTGATGCTGTCGCGCGGCTACAATCCGGTCATGGCCACGGGGCCGATCATGGCGATCGGCGCCGTCGACATGTTGATCCCGCCGTCCGCTTTGACCGTGCTGCTCGGTTCGCTGTCCGGCATCTCGATCTCCAAACTCTTGATCGGCGGCGTCGTACCGGGCCTCATCCTCAGCGTTGCCTTTGTCGGCTACATCGTCGTGCGCGTGCTGCTCAATCCAAAGCTCGCGCCGGCCGCCAAAATCGAGGAGCGGCACGGCTGGGCGAAATATGAACTTCTCGTCCTTTACGTCATCCCGCTGATCTCGATCTTCGTCGTCGTGGTTGGCGCCATGTCGGGTGGCTTGGCGACGCCGACAGAGTCCGCCGCGCTCGGCGCGATCGCCACCATGGCGCTCGCGGCCGGCTACCGCGTGTTGACCATCAAGGCGCTGATGACGGCGCTCAAGGGCACGATGATCATCTCGGCGATGATCCTGTTCATCATCCTCGGCGCCACGACCTTCTCCCAGATCCTCAGCTTCTCCGGCGCCACCGAAGGCATCGTCTCGGCCATCCTGGGCCACGGCCTGTCGCCGGGCATGATCCTCGCCGGCATGCTGCTGCTGTTGATCTTCCTCGGCGTCTTTGTCGATCAGGTCAGCATGATGCTGATCACACTGCCGGTGTTCATGCCGATCGTGCAGCGGCTCGACCTCGATCTGGTCTGGTTCGGCGTTCTGTACCTCATCTGCATGCAGCTCGGGTTGCTGCTGCCGCCACATGGCCTGTTGCTCATGACCATGCGCGGCGTCGCGCCGCCACAGGTCACCATGGGCGATATCTTCCGCGCCGTGGTGCCGTACATCATCATGAGCCTGTTGCTGCTCGGTCTGATCGTGCTGGTGCCGGCGGTTGCGACCTGGCTGCCGGCGCTATTGGGCTGACGCGCGCTTGCGGCGCAGCAGGAGGCGCGCCGCATCCGATAGTTCGCGCACGCCGAGGAGGCGGGCGATGAGGGCGTAGACGCTGAGACCGAGCAGCGAGAGCAGGGCGATACGCGCGAGCAGTGGCACGAGTGCCGTGCCCGGCAGATGGTCAAGCGCGTAGGGGCGCGCTGCCAGTCCGAGGCCGATGGCGATAGCGGTGGCAACGGCCATTCTGACGGCCGCATCGAGAATGCCGGGCGTGCCGGCGAGCGTGCCGCCATGCTTGGCGGCCTCGCGGACGAAACGCCGGTACTGCAATCCGCCGAGCAGGAACACATAGATCAGGATGGCGATAGCGCTCGCGACGGCCAGGCCTTCGGCGCCCCAATGTTTACGCAGCACCACGTAGATCGGTACCGCGCTGAAGGCGACGGCGGTGCCGACCAGGGTCGGCAGCCATGTATTGCCCAGGGCGTAGAAGCCGCGGCTGACCAAAGTCTGCGCCGACCATCCGGCAAGGCCGAGACACAGGAGGCTCAGCACCGCCGCGACGTTCCGCGCGTCGGTTTCGACGAAACGATGCGAGAGATAGCCCCAGATGAGATAAGCGAATTCGAACCCGCACAGCGTGACCACGACCTGCGCGGCGAACGTCAGCAGCAGCGTGATGCGCACAGCGCGCGCCAGCACCGCATAGGCTTCGACGATATTGCCCGCCGTCACCAGGCGCGTGATCGTCGGATAGGACGCAACGCCTGCGGCCATGCCGAAGATGCCCATCGGCACTTTCATCAGCGTGCGTGCGTACTGAAGATAGGAGAGGGTCCCTTCCGCCAGATACGAAGCCTGGTTCTTGGTGATCCATTCGTCGACGGCGACGATCGAAAAGCCGATCATGATCGGCAACGACAGCTTCAGATAGCGGATGAGATCGGGGTTCGTCGGCGAGAAGATCGGCCGCCATGTCATCTGCATGCGCAGACAGCCGATCAGCGGCAGCAGGAACGGACCGCAGGCGGCGCCGGCGAGCACGCCCCAGGCGAAGCCCTCGGCGCCCCAGCCCAGCGGCGCACCGACCAGACCGCCGACGATGATGCCCAGCGAATAGACGAGCGGCGCCATGGCCGGGAGGAAATGGCGATCGTGCGATTGCAGCGCCGCCGACATGAGCCCGCCGACGATGAGGAAGAACTGCGCCGGCAGCACGATGCGGATCAGCCGGACGAGCTGTCCCATCTCCGCCGGCGTGAAGCCCGGCGCGACGACATCGGCCAAGGGCCCAGCAAACACCGACAGGACCGCGATGCCGACCAGGCTCGCGACCGCGATGAAGTTCGCCGTGGCGCTGAAGGCCTGCCAGGCTCGCTCGCTGCCGCTTTCGCGGAGATGCTCGATGAAGATCGGAATGAAGACGATCGAGAGCGCGCCGGCCGCCAGCAGGTAGTTCAGGAAGTCCGGCAGCGTGAAGCTGGCAAAGTACAGATCGGCCTCGCGCGTGGCGCCGAGGGTCCGGCCGACGATCTGCTCGCGCACGAGCCCGAGCAGTCGGCTGAGGAAGATCGAGGTGGCCCAGATGACCGAGGCAATGCCAACGATGCGGCCGGTGCTTCGCGGTGTCGTCTGATCGGAACTCAAGCGCAGGCCTCAAGGCTGGACGGCGGCGACGCGCCGAGAATGGCGGCAAGGGCGGCAGCTGTCATCGTGGCGATACCCGAAAGTCCAAGCCCGATTCGCATAAGACATATTATGGAATATATACTGATACCCAGATCTGGCTCTGGACCAGCAAGACCCAGCCCAATGGGCCGGGTTTCGACGTCGATTTCGCTAAAATCGTCGTCATTGCCGCGGCCCCGGGCAAGACCCGGACGCTCAGCGCTCGAACGTCATGCCGTCGTAAGCCGGCTCGATATGCGGCGGCAGGCTGGCGCGCAGCGCGGCATAGTCCATGTCCGTGTGCAGGTCGGTCAGAATGGCGCGCCTGGGCTTCACGCGGTCGATCCAGTACAGCGTTTCGTCCAGATTGAAGTGGCTCGGATGCGGCGCCTTGCGCAGTGCGTCGACCACCCAGACGTCGAGGCCTTGCATCAGCGGCAGGCTTTGCTCGGGCAGATTCTTGATGTCCGGCGAGTAGGCCACGTTGCCGACGCGAAAGCCGAGCGACGGGATATCGCCGTGCTCCTGCAGCACCGGCAGGACTTCGATATCGCCACCCTGCCCTGAAATCGTGACCTTATGGCCGGGGGTCAGGCGCCGCTCATGCGCGATCGGCGGATATTCGCTGCCGGGCGGCGTCATGAAGCAATAGCCGAAGCGGGCGTGCATGGCCCGTGAGGTCGGCTCGTCGAGATAGACGTCGACCCGGCGGCGCTTATGGACGAACAGCGGCCGCAGGTCGTCGAGGCCGTGCGTGTGGTCGGCGTGCTCGTGGGTGATGAGCACGCCGTCCAGCCATTGGACCTCAGCGTCGAGCAGCTGGTTGCGGAGGTCGGGCGAGCAATCGACCAGCACCTGGGTCTTGTGCCCCTCGTCGTTGGTCCGCGTCATCAGCAGCGAGCAACGGCGGCGGCGGTTCTTCGGGTTATTCGGGTCGCAATCGCCCCAGCCCAGCGCCACACGCGGCACGCCCATGGACGAACCGCAGCCGAGGATCGTGAAGGTGACGCTCATGCTGCTATTTCAATGGCTTGTGGGACTTTATTGAAAAGTCGATGGAAGTTTTCGGTGGTCTGCCGGGCAATCTCGGCCGGGCTGACGCCACGCACGGAAGCCAGCATCTTAGCGGTCTCGGCGACATAAGCCGGCTCGCAGCGCTTGCCGCGGTACGGCACGGGCGCGAGATACGGCGAGTCTGTTTCAATGAGAAGTCGGTCGGCCGGCAGGTCCTTGGCGATCTGGCGCAGGTTTTCGGAATTCTTGAAGGTCAGGATGCCGGTGAAGCCGATGTAGTGGCCGAGCTCGACCGCCGTGAACGCCAGCTCGCGGCCGGCGGTGAAACAGTGCAGGACGGCCTTGAAGGGGCCGCGGGCGGCCTCCTCCTTCAGGATCTGCGCCATATCGGCGTCGGCGTCGCGCGCATGAATGACCAGCGGCAGGCCCGTTTTTCGCGCTGCCTCAATATGTTGGCGGAAGCTCTTCGCCTGGTTCTCGCGCGGCCCGGTGTCGTAATGATAGTCGAGTCCCGCCTCGCCGATGGCCACGACCTTGGGATGCTGCGCGATGGCGATCAGGGCTCCCGCGTCGATGTCCATCTCCTCGTCCGCATGGTGCGGATGGGTGCCGACAGAACAGAAAACTTCGGGGAATTTCTCTGCAATCGCAATAAGCTGCGCGTGCTTCTTCACCCGGGTTGAGATGGTGACGAGGCGCGCCACCCCGGCCGCCTTAGCACGCGCGACGATGGCGTCGAGCTCCGCGGCGAAGTCCGGAAAGTCGAGATGGCAGTGGCTGTCCACCAGCATCGTCAGGACTGGCCCTTCTTCTTGTCTTTCTTGTCCTTGGCCGGGGCAGCCTCGCCCGCCTCCGCCTCGATATAGCGGGGGAACACAGGAGCCGGCGGCGGCAATGTGGTGCCCGCTTTGATCCGCGTCCCCAGCGCGTCGAAGCCACGCTCGCCGGCCGGGATCGCCAGAATGTCGAGCAGCTTGCCGGCCGACGAGGGCACGAAAGGCTGCGCCAGGATGGCGACTTGCCGCAGCACCTCGGCGGTGACGTAGAGGATCGTCCCCTGCCGCTCTGGATCGGTCTTGGCCTTGGCCCAAGGCGCTTCGCCGGCGAAATAGCGGTTGGCCTCCGCCACCACGGTCCATACCGAATTGAGCACGTGGTGGAGCTGATAGGACTTCATCTGCTCGCGCGCCGTGGTGATCATCGCATCGGCCGCGGCCAGTATCGCCTGATCCTCCGCCGTGAAGGCGCCCGGCGTCGGCAGCACGCCGCCGAAGGCCTTGCCGATCATCGACAGCGAACGCTGCGCCAGGTTGCCGAGGTCGTTGGCCAGATCCGCATTGATGCGGTTGACGATGGCCTCGTGGTTGTAATTTCCGTCCTGGCCGAACGGCACCTCGCGCAGGAAGAAATAGCGGAACTGGTCGACGCCATAGGTGTCGGTCATCGTGAAGACGTCGACCACGTTGCCGGTCGACTTCGACATCTTCTCACCGCGGTTGAACAGAAAGCCGTGCGAGAAGATTCCCTTGGGGACGGCCAGACCGGCCGACATCAGGAAGGCCGGCCAGTAGACCGCGTGGAAGCGCACGATATCCTTGCCGATCACGTGCAGATCGGCGGGCCAGTAGCGTTTGAATTTCTCGGTCTCGTTCGGATAGTCGACCGCGGTGATGTAATTGGTCAGCGCGTCGACCCACACATACATGATGTGCTTGTCGTTGCCAGGCACCTTCACGCCCCAGTCGAAGGTCGTGCGGGAGATCGACAGGTCCTGCAGGCCGCCTTTGACGAAGCTCGCGACCTCGTTGAGCCGTTCGCGCGGACGCACGAACTCGGGGACCTTTTCGTAGAGGTCCAGGAGCTTCTGCCGGTAGGCGGAGAGGCGGAAGAAATAGCTCTCCTCCTCCACCCACTCGACCGGCGTGCCGGTCTTGGTGGCGATGCGCTTGCCGTGCTCGTTGAGGTGCGTCTCGTCCTCGGCGTAATAGGCCTCGTCGCGCACCGAGTACCAACCGGCATATTTCGACAGGTAGATGTCGCCGTTCTTCTCCATCGCTTCCCAGATGGCCTGGGAGGCACGGTGATGGCGCTCTTCCGTCGTATGGATGAAGTCGTCGTTCGAGCACTCGAGCCGCTCGACCATCTTCTCGAACAGCGGCACGTTGCGGTCGCGCAACTGGCGCGCCGTCAGCCCCTCCTTGGCCGCCGTCTGCATCATCTTCTGGCCGTGCTCGTCGGTGCCGGTCAGGAAGAAGACGTCGAAGCCGTCGAGCCGCTTGAAGCGGGCAATGGCGTCGGTCGCGACCGCTTCATAGGCGTGGCCGATGTGCGGCGCGCCATTGGGGTAGGAAATCGCGGTGGTGATGTAGAACGGGGTCTTCGCGGCCATGATGCTTTCCCGGGCGGGCGCTGGGCAAAACGCCCGTCCACCCGGTGGTTTTCCGTATAATGAGGTGGCAGGGCCGCCTCGCCCGGCCATCCAGCTTGAAAATGAAGCGTTTTCAAGGGCGCGGATGGCCGAAACAAGCCGGCCGTGACGAGTCAAACGGTTAGGTAGCAACGCCTCCGGGGCCGGGCAAGCGAGCGCCTACCAGGTGCCCTTGGCGCGGTCGATCGGTTCGCTCGATGCGAAGATGCTGGCGGAGGGCGCGCGGCCCGCGCGTGCCACGTGGACGGGCGGCGCGCCGTTGAGGCTGTCGACGACCACGAGGCGGTCCACCTCCCCATTCAGGAAGGCGCGCAGGAATTTGTCGTAGTCCCTGAACGACACGCAGCCGTTTGATTGGCCGCTCGGGCCGAGCATGTAGGTGTGTGCCAGCATGCCGTCGCGGCCGAACATCTTGCGCTCGTCCGTGGGGTTCAAGCGGATGGCGCGCACGCCGTGAAACAGCTGCTCGCGCATGGTCAGCTTGTAGACGTTCGGCGGCGTCGGGCCGCGCATGCGCACGTGGATGTAGCGCGGGTTATCCATCTTCTCGCCGATACCGGAATGCGCCTCGAGCCGCGCACCGTTCGGCATGTACACGGTGCTGGCCGAGATGTCGTAGACGGCGGTCCGACCGTCGACCGTTGTCGGCTGTTTGGTTTCCGCGCGTGGCAGCGCGGCGATCTTCGGCGGCGCGGGTTCGGGGGCCGGCGCTACGACTTGCGGCGCCGCGACCTTCGGTGCGGCGACGGGCACCGGTGGGGCCGGCTCGGCCTGCGGCGCGGGCTGTGTCTGTCGTTCGGCGACCGCCTCGGGGCGGGCGGGCGCTGGATGCGGCAGCGGTATCTGCTCGATGCGTGGCGCCGGCGGCGCCTTAGCGTGCGCGGTCGGCGCGACCGCGGCGACTTCCATCGGTTTCAGCGGTGCCGGTGGCATCGCCGCCGCGAGTTCGACGACCAGCGCCCTCGCCCGCGCGACTTTTGCATCGAGCGTCAGTTCCGGCGCACGTGGCGAGATCCGCTGATCGGCTGACCCGGCAAGCGCCACGAACTGCGTTCCGGCGAACATCGTCGTGCCGGCTGGCGCTTGCGTGGGACCGTTGATGTGGCTCGAGAGCGTCGATGTGACCATCCAGACGCCGCCGACTGTTGCGCAGGTGGCCCAGACGCCAACCGCGGCGGCCGCGCTGAGGCCCAGCGCAAGGCTACGTACCGTCCATCGCGCCCCGTTCACGGTGGCTGTGACGAGGGCTCGGGTGTCGAAGGCTTCGACTTCAGGGAACGTCGCGACCGCTGCCGGCATACTCACGCAACTTAGGATCAAGTGTTACAGCGATGGCGTCGCCCGCGCCCGCGCGTTTGATGTCGCTAAGATTGCAGCGATTAGGGTTAAGTCGCGGTTAAGCACCGGCCCGGTTCGTCTCGACAGGCCGCGCATCCGGGCGCCGCAGCGGGAACCGGCACTGGAAGTGCAGTCCCTGCGGCCGGAAATCGAAGTCGGCTGAACCGCTCAGTTCGTGCCGGATGCTGTCGTTGATGAAACGCGTGCCGAAGCTCTTCTTTTGTGGCGCCTCGACCGGCGGACCGCCCTGCTCGATCCAGTCCAACTTAAATGTCGCGCCGCCCGGCGCATGCGGCAGCACGGACCATTCGATCGTGATCGCGCCCTCGGGCCGGGACAGCGCGCCATACTTTGAGGCATTGGTGCACAGTTCGTGCAGCACCATGCCGAGCGTGAGCGCCGCGCGCGGATAGAGCGGCACCGGCGGCCCCTTGGCGGCAATCCGGTCGGCCCCGGCGACGCTGACGCAAACGCGCTGGACCAACTCGCGGGCATCGGCCTCCACCCACTCGCCCTCGCTCAAGGCATCGTGCGACTGCGACAGCGCCACCAGCCGGCCGGAGAACGCGTCGAAGAACTCGGTGAAATTGTCGGCCTTGGCGGCGGTCTGTCTGGCGATCGAGAGCACCGTCGCAAGCGAGTTCTTCACCCGGTGATTGAGCTCCTTGATCATCTGGCCCTTGGCCTCTTCGTCGCGGCGAAGGGAGACAGAGGCATTGGCCAGCGTATCGCTCACGGCATTGAGCTCGGTGATGCCGGTGTTGAAGGCGGTCACACGTTCGCGCCGGCTCAGGGCCAACGCGTCATTGCGCAGGCGCCAGATCGGCGGCGTGATGTAGCGGCTGTACAGCACGGCGAACAGCAGCGAACAGACGAGGCCGAGCGCCCCAGCGGCAGCGATCGCGAGCGCGGCTTCGCGCACGGACCGATTGATCGAGGACAGCGGCGCCGCCGTAACAACGGTCCAGTTTGTCAGGGGGGATTTGTAATAACCGTCCAGCACATCGGTGCCGTCGAGAGTCGTGGACGACACCACCCCCTCGGTGCCTGACAGTTTCTGGACGAAACCGTCGCTGGCATTACGCCCGACGAAGCCATCATGATCGCGCGTGCGCGCGAGCACGCGGCGGCTCGCGTCAAGGACGATCACGAGCCAGTCCGGGCGAACGGCACTGCTCTGGTCGATCAGTTGCAAAATCGACTCCGGCCGCAAGGCCAGGCCAAGCAGATGCGGTGTGCCGTCGAACGTGATCGGCAACTCCACCATGACGTAGTGCTGACCCGTGGTGCTCGACGCGTAGATATCCGACACCACCGGTTGGCCACTTTTCAGCGCCTTTTCGTCGCTCTCCCTGAGGCCAGGCTCAAGCGAGCTCGGCAACGGGCTTCCCCAAGCGAAGGCGGTGTTGACGAGTTGCTGGCCGTCCGCCCGGCGCAACGTCACCACGCTGCCGGGGAAGATGCCGGCGATGCGCGCCGCCTGAGAATAGAAATTGCCGAGGTCGCTCTGCTCGAGAGTCTTGGCAAAGGCGAGCGTGCGAAGGGTGACCAGACCGCCATCGATCTGCCGATCGACCGCGTTGGACAGATCCCTGGCCGCGCTGACGAGGTCATGCTCGATCGCTTGCCGCTGGGCATTGACATAGACGACCGCCAGTACGGCACCGGCCAGAATGAACGGCACGGCGGTCAATGCGCCGAGCACGCCAAGGTGGAATCGGAAATTATATTTGCGCCGGCGCATCGGGTGATCGTGACATTCCCTGGCGTGCCGACTGCGGCCCCGTGGTTTGAATCTAGGCCAGACGTAGCGAAAAGCTAGCCGTTAAATCGGCGGGTGGCGCGGAACTCAGATGATCCTGCATGCCTGTGGCGAGCCCGCCTTGCGGGCGTCGCGCGGCATGCCCAGTGTGTCGCGGCGATGGTGTCGCGATTCGGAATCTGAGTGGAGCGAAAGGTGATGCGCATGTCCGGAATTCGTCTCACGGTGCTTGCCGCGGTCACGCTGTTGGGAGCCCTTTTGGGCGCGACGACCATCCACGCGGCCGCCATGCGCTGCAGCGGCGAAGAGCAGACATGCATCGCGGTCTGCAACAAGGTCGCGATCAAGGCCAACCTGTCGGCATGCATCACCACGTGCGGCCAGCGTAGCGCCGTCTGCAAACGGACCGGCTGCTGGGACAACGGCACACAGCAATATTGCGGCCTGCAGCGGAACTAGCGTCGCCGGGCACTCGCCCGGAAGTACGCGTGCACCGCAATAATTTTTAGAATTCCGTCACCCGAATCGACTAGCTTCTTGGCTATGGCGGTTCGTACCTTACGGATCGATAGGTGTCAGTCGGGACCCACAGAACCCCGAATGCCCGCCTTGCGGCCGCCGATCAGCCCCTCCCTCTTACAGCACCTGTTGTACCCGCGCGCCCGCTCTCGGCCTTGTCCGAGTTCGGCGTTCGCGGGCTGTTGGCGTTTGCAACTCACCTTAAGTCCACCGAAAGGATCAGGCCCTTGGGTAAGAACCTCGCGAAGAAAAAGCGCCGTCATGAACGTATGCTTGGATCCGCGGAGATCATAAACTTTCAGGATAAATTCGAGACCGAGCGTTCCCTGCCGCCGATCAGGGCGCTCAACCCTACCCAGGCCGACTACCTCGACGCTCTTCGCAGGTCGCCCCAGGTCATCGTTCTCGGGCCCGCGGGCACCGGCAAGACCTGGGTCGCCGCGACCCATGCCGCCGACCTCTACCGCAACCGCCGCATCGACCGGATCATCCTGACGCGGCCGAATGTCCCATGCGGCCGCTCCCTCGGCTTCTTCCCAGGCTCGTTGCAGGACAAGTTCGCGCCCTGGGCCGTCCCGGTAACCGATGCGATCAAGGACCGTATCGGCAAGGCGGCCTTCGACATCGCGCTGAAGAACGGCTCGATCGAGATGGTGCCGTTCGAAGTGATGCGCGGACGCTCGTGGAAGAATTCCTTCGTGCTGCTCGACGAGGCGCAGAACTGCACGCCGGCGGAGATCAAGACCTTCCTCACCCGCATCGGCGACGACTGCACCGTCGTCATCAACGGCGACGTCAGCCAGTGCGACCTCGCCGCCGACAGCGGCCTGCGCGTGGTGATCGACATGATCGCGCGCCAGAACCTGCCCGTGCCGGTGGTCTCGTTCACGCACGAGGACATCGTGCGCTCCGGCATCTGCGCGATGTGGGTGCAGGCCTTCGAGGAGGCAAAGATTTAGGCTGTCACCGGCCGATACCGTTATTTGATACAATTTCCGGAGGGCAGCGGCCCTCCGGAGGTTGAACATGACGCCGTGACGGGCGATATGGCTGGTTGAAGCCCGTCACGAGGAGAATCAATGGCTGCCTTCAGTACCCCCGATATCGAGCAGCGTCGCCGCGATGCTGCTGCCGTCAAGAAAGCGATGCTCGAGAAGTTCCGTGCCGCTGCCGTCGATCCGGCGGTGGAAGAGCAGCGCGCCAAGCGCCAGGCCATTCACGAAGCCCGCTTGGCTCGCCAGGCCGTCCGTGATGCCGAGAAGAAGGCCCGCGAGGCTGAACTCGCCCGTCTGGCCGCCATCGAAGCCGAACGTGCCGAGGTCGCCCGCCGTGAAGCCGAGGCGTTGGAAGCGATGATTGCCGCCGAGAAGGCGGAAGCCGAAACGCGCCTGCTGGCTGAGCAGAAGGCTGCACGCGATGCGCGTTACGCTGCCCGCAAGGCCGCCAAAAAAGTGCGTCGCCGCGGTTACTGAGTGGTAGGTTCCGTCAGGAACCGAGGGCGGGCCTTGGCGTTGTTGGGGGCGAACAAAAACGTCCCGGCAAACCGGAACCCGCCCAATGACCGCTCAACAGTATCTTCTCAGCCAAGCAGAACATTGCCGCCGCAGCGCCACCGACCAAGCCGATCCCTTCGTCGCTGAAGCCCTGCGTCAGCTGGCCGAAGAGTTCGAGCGCAAGGCCGAACACGAGCCGCCACGGCCGTCGATGCGGCCTATGTAGAACGCTATTGCGATCGTCCGTTCTTCCCGCCACAACTGCGCCGTCTTGACGCGGGGTGGGTATGCGGGCGATCGGTACGTGGAGCGCGAGCTTGGCCGCGACGGCGGTGGTTGGCGCGGGCTCGTATCTGTGGCTCGACCGGCCGGTCGCACAGATGGCCTACGCCTACCACGCGTATCAGGGCACCTTCGCGACACTGACTTACATCCCGGAGCCGCTCGCGCCGCTGGCTTGTGTTGCGTTCTTCGCTGCAGGGTTGTGGGTGTTGAGCGGACGCCCGCTCGCGCATGTCGGTACCGTCGCTGTGCTGACCAGCATCAGCGTGCTGGTGACGGAGATCACGAAGAGCGAACTCAAATACGTGTTCGGCCGAACCTGGCCCGAGACCTTCGTGCAGAACAATCCGTCCTTCATCCGCGACGGCGTCTACGGTTTCAACTTCTTCCATGGCGGCGCTGGCTACGGCTCCTTCCCCTCCGGCCACACCGCAGCGATCTGCGCACTGGTCTCGGTGCCGTGGATCATGCTGCCGAAGGGGCGACCGCTTTACGCGCTGGCCGTCGCGGCGGTCGTGGTTGGGCTGATCGGCGCCGATTTCCATTTCATTAGCGACATGATCGCGGGCGCCTTCCTCGGCACTTCGATCGGCTGGATGACGGTCGCCTTCTGGCGCCTGAAGGCTTGAGCGATTACGCCCGCGCGGTGTCGCTGAGCGCGCCGAAGACGTTGAACACCAGCGGTTTGCGCTCGAGATTGTAGATTTCGACGTCGCGCGCCGCGCGATTGACCTTGTCCCAGGTCTCGGCCACCGCCGCCAAACGCCGCTTATCTTGCGTTGCGTCCGTCAGCCGCGACGACAGCCAATCGTTCACCAGGTCCATGAAGGTTTCGAGCGTCGCCGGATCGGTGCCGCCGAGCGCATCGCCGAGCGCGTGCAGCGCGCGCGGATCCGGATTCGGCAACTGCGCGATAAGGTCGAGCACGCGCTGGCGCAGACCGAGCGCTGCGCCGTCGAGCAGCGCAAGCGTGCGCGCGACGCTGCCGCCCGCCGCGCGCGCCGCTTCCAAGAGTTCGGGGTCGTCCGCGCTGCGCCCGCCGGCCGCCGCTGCGGCGGCGACCACATCGGCTTCGTCGAGCGGCCGCAGCAACAGGCGCCGGCAGCGCGAGCGGATGGTGGCCAGCACGCGGCCCGGCGCGTGGCTCACCAGGAGAAGCAATGTGCGCGCCGGCGGCTCCTCCAGCACTTTCAACAGCGCATTGGCGCCTTCGCGCTGGAGATCGTCGACCGAGTCGACGATCGCGATGCGCCAGCCGCCCTCGCCCGCGGTCGAGCCGAAGAACGACACCGTGCGCCGGACGTCATCGACACGGATCACCGTGTACAGCTTGCCGGTCTGCTCGTTGATCACGCGCTCGAGCGCGAGCAAGTCGCCTTGCGCCTGTGCGGCAATGCGATGCGCGACCGGATTGTCGGGATCGACGGCGAGCGAAGTCGCATTCTGCACCTCGGCCGCCTGCGGATCGGGATGCGCCAGCACGAAGCGCGCGAAGCGGTAAGCGAGCGTCGCCTTGCCAATGCCGGGCGGGCCGCCGATCAGCCAGGCATGCGGCACGCGGCCGCTCTTATAGGCATCGAGCAGCGCGCGCTCGGCGTCGGCGTGGCCGAACAGGACATTGGTCGCGCGCGGATGCGGCAGGTCGTCGTCGCTCGCTTCGCTCACGGCGTGACCGCCTCGGCCGTGGGCCGATCGAGCGCGGCGCCAAAGCGCTGCTGCACGGTGGTCCAGATGCGTTCGGCCACCACCTCGCGCGGCGCGCGGCCGTCGATCACGATGATGCGCTTGGGCTCACGATCGGCGAGCGCGCGGTAAGCACTGCGCAGATGCTCGTGGAATTCGACTGACTCCGCCTCGAAGCGATCGGCACCTGCATTGCCGCGCCGCGTCTTGGCGCGCGCGAGCCCGACCGGCGCCGGCACGTCGAGCATGAAGGTCAACTCGGGAAAGCACCCCCCGACCGTGACGCGCTCGAGCCCGCGGATCAGCTTGGCGTCGACCTTGCCGAGCACCCCTTGATACACGCGGGTGGAGTCGATGAAGCGGTCGCAGATCACCCATTTGCCCGCTTCCAAGGCCGGGCGGATGGTGCTTTTGACGTGATCGTCACGGGCCGCGGCGAACAGGATCGCCTCGGTCTCGGCGCCGAGCGGCTTGGCGATGCCGGAGAGGATGATGTGGCGGATCACCTCGGCGCCGGGCGAGCCGCCCGGCTCGCGCGTCAGCACCACCTCGACGCCGCGCGCCTTCAGCTGCGCCGCGAGCGTCGCGGCATGGGTGGACTTGCCGCTGCCCTCCCCGCCTTCGAAGGTGATGAAATGTCCGCGCATTCAGACTCCCGTCATTCCGGGGCGCGAGCACAGCGAGCGAACCCGGAATCCAGCAATATGTTCTCTCCTTATGGCCGGATTCCGGGTCCGGCCCGGAGCCTGCCATCGGGCCACGCTTCGCGCGGACCCGTTGGGGCCGTCCCGGAATGACAACACAATCATAACCGCTCCGCCCCCGAGCGGAACAGGGCGATGACCAACTCGGTCACCGCATCCAGGGCCCGTTGCGACAGCGAGCCCTTGGCGACGCTCTCGGTCGCCTTCAAAGGCTGCGTAAGCACGAGCTTGTCGTTGCGCCAGACTTTCAGGCTGCCGATCTGCTGACCGGCGGTGACGGGCGCCGGCACCGGCCCGGTATAAGCAATGCGCGCGATCAGCTTATCGCCACCGGCCTTCGGCATCATCACCTTGACCGCGCCGGTCGCGACCAGCGGCACGCGGCCAGACGCGCCGCCATAGACCTTGGCCGCGCCGATCTCCTGGCCGTCGGCGAACAGCAGGCGCTGCTCGAAGCTCTTGAAGCCCCACTCGAGGAGCTTCTTGGCTTCCTCGGCGCGCTCCTTCGGCGTCTTGAGGCCGTTGACCACGACGATGAGCCGCAGATCGTTCTGCACCGCGGAGCCGACCAGACCGTAGCCCGCGTCCTTGGTGAAACCGGTCTTGAGGCCATCGGCGCCGATGCCCATCGGCAAAAGCGGGTTGCGGTTGTGCTGGCGGATCTTGTTCCAGGTGAATTCCGGCTCGCCGAAATACTTGTAGAACTCGGGATAGTTCAGGATGATTTCGCGCGCGAGTGTCGCGAGTTCGCGCGTCGTCACCTTGGTGCCGGGATCGGGCAAGCCGTTCGAATTGGTGAAGACCGACTGCGTCAAACCGATTTGCCGCGCACGCTGCGTCATCTTGGCGGCGAACTCGGCCTCGCTACCGGCAATGGCTTCGGCAAGCACGATGCAGGCGTCGTTGGCCGATTGGATCGCGAGCCCCTTGAGCAGATCGTCGACGCTGACGCGGCTATGCAGCGCCGCGAACATGGTCGAGGTGCCGGAGGGCGCCCCGCCCTTGCGCCAGGCGTTCTCGCTGACCGGATATTCGTCGGTGAGCTTGATGCGGCCTTCCTTGATCTCGTGGAAGACGTATTCGGCCGTCATCAGCTTGGCGAGCGAGGCGGGAAAGATGAGTTTGTCGGGATCGCGCTCGTAAAGCACGCCGCCGTTCTCGGCGTCGATCAGGATCGCATGCGGCGCCGTGATCTGCGGCTCGTCCTTCTTCGGCTGGGCGGTCGCATCGCGGCCGCGCTGGGCCAGCACCGGGCTCGCCAGCAGACCGGCCGTCACCAGCGCCGCAACAGCCACGCGTGCGATCTTCAAGCCAAGGGCCATCGTCAAATGCTCATATCGCCGGAAGCGATCGCGCCCGGCGGGGACAATGGCAATGATGTGGCGAAAAAATGCGGCTCAGTAAAGGCCGCGGCCGCTCATAAAGCCGCTGCGGCTCTCGACGGCCGGCGCTGCATAGGCCGAGGTCGGCGCCGCCATACGCTCCGCCGGCACCGAATCGACGGAGCGGGTCGAGGCCAGCGCGAAATCCGGGTTGGTGCGGGCCGGCACGGCGGCGGCGGTCACCGTCCGATGCTCGCTCTCGTCGCCCAGCCGATACGGCCGTTCCGGCGGCAAAGCCGGCGCACGCGCGGCCATCTGGGACATCGGCCGCGAATCGAAATAGGCCGGCGCAAAGTTCTTGCCGGCCGAGGCGACCATCACCGGCGCTTGCGCCGGCGCGCCCTCGCGCAGCGTGGCCACCAGCTTGCGGTCGTCCGACCCCTCGAGCGGCGCGCGGCCGATATAATCGACCTTCACCTTGGCGACGCCTCGGCCATGGAAGCCGAGCAAGTCCGCCGTCTTGTGCGACAGATCGATGAGGCGGTTGCCGACATAGGGCCCGCGGTCGTTCACGCGCACGACGATCGAGCGCTTGTTGCTGAGGTTCGTGACGCGGACATAGGACGGCAGCGGCAATGTCGGATGCGCCGCCGAGATCGATTCCTTGTCGAAAATCTCGCCATTGGCGGTGTAGCGGCCGTGGAAGTCGTCGCCATACCACGAGGCGAGACCGACGGCCGTGTAATGGGGGTCCTCTTCCGGGACATAGACGCGCCCGGCGACCGTATAAGGCTTGCCGACGCGGTAGACGCCGCCGCCTTTCGGCACGGGCTGACCCGGTTCGATCACGCGCGGGCTGGCCGCCACGCCCCATTTGGGGTCGAGCTTGCTGGAGGTGCCGCCGGAGCAATTGGCCAGGGTGAGCCCGAGTGCGCCCAGCGCAAACAGGCGTGCGACGCGGCTAACCTGGCCGATCCCCCCAAAACCCATCCTGCTGACCTAAATCCCCTGCGAGACGTACAGAATAGCCCGAACGAGCCGCTTGGGAAACCGCCCTGTGGGTCCCGTGGTAAATGAACCGTTCCAGGGGGGGCGCCGAGCGGCGGCTTCGGTTAACGATTGCTCGGATACAGAAGCGACTGCGCCCTTGCAAGGGCGTGCCGAGTCTGACTTTCGAACCAGCCGCTCGCGGCCTTCCCTGCCCTTGCAGCTATGGTGTTGCGGGGATCGCGCCCTTGAGGCCGGCCCGGTCCATGGCGTCTTTGACAAGTCCCGAGGCGAGCGCCTCCTTGGTGAAGGCGTTGATGAAGTCAGCGCCTTGGTCGCGCCCATGCGGCCGGGCGATGGCATGATGCTCTTCACCCCAGCGATCGGACAGGACATGCGATCCCGGGACTTTCTCGGCCATCTTGAACAGCGTCGCCTTGTTGGTGGCGAATGCGTCGATCTTGCCGGCGGCCAGCATCTCCGCACCCGCGCCGACGGTCGGCGCACGCACGACCTCGGCGTTCTTGAGCGTGCGCGACAGGGTCGCGTCCGACGTGCTGTTGGCGGTGACGCCGATCTTTCGTCCCTTCTCGTCGACGTCTGCCGACGTCTTCACGGCTGAGTTGGCGGGAACGAGATAGCCGAGTTCGATGAGCAGATAAGCCGGCCCGAAATCCATTTCCTTCTGCCGCGCCGGCGACGCATTGGTGAAGGCGACATCGGCCTTGCCGGTCTTCACGGCCTCGAGCACTTCGCTGTTCTTCGCGTAGATCACCGGTTCGTACGGCACGCCGAGCTTGGATGCGAGCGCGCGGCCAAGTTCGTAGCCGACGCCCCGCGGCTGGGCTTCTTTCGTATCGACGACGGATGTCGGCGTGCCCGGATAGAGCGCAGCCCTGAGCTTGCCGGAAGGCGCAAGCACTTGCTGAAAGTCGGCGTCAGCGGCGTGAGCCGAGACGGCAAGTAACAGCGCAACGAGGGCCGACGCGAGCCGTGCAACATTCGGCGCCTTCATGTTCGCCTCCCTTACTGCGCCTTGATGTTGGCGTTCTTGATGACCGGGCCCCATTTGTCGGCCTCGGCACGCATGTAGGCGTCGAAAGCTTGCGGCGAACTTCCGACGGGGCTCGATCCGGTCTTCTTCAAGTACTCAACGACGCTCGGATCGCGCAGCGCGGCGGCGACGTCCTGCTGTATCTTCGCGCTGAGTTCGGCCGGCATTCCAGCCGGCCCCAGCAAGCCCCACCACACCGCGGTGTCGTAACCCGGCACGCCGGATTGCGCGACGGTCGGCACATTCGGCAGCACATCCGAACGTTGTGCCGTCGTCACCGCGACGGCCCGCACCGTGCCGCTCTGCACCTGTCCGATTACCTCCGCCAGCGGATTGATGCTCATCGGCACTTCGCCAGACATCACGGCCGTCAAGGCGGGCGCGCCGCCCTTATACGGAATGGCTGTGATCTTCACTTTCGCCATATAGTTCAAGAGCTCTCCGGCGAGATGCGCCGATGTGCCGACACCCGACATGCCGTATGAGAGTGCATCCGGCTTCGCGCGCGCGGCCGACAGGATGTCCTGGAGGTTCTTCATCGGACTGTCCTTGGCGACCGCAATCACCAATGGCGAAGCCGCTACTTCCGTGATCGCCGCGAAGTCCTTGAAGGTGTCGTAAGGCAGCTTCGGATAGATGAATTGATTGAGCGGATGTCCGCTCGCCACCAGGATCAGCGTGTAACCGTCCGGCGCGGCCTGCGTGAGTGCCTGCGAGGCGATGATGCCGCCAGCGCCCGGCCGGTTCTCCACGACCGGGAGTTTGCCCCAGCTCTTCGACAGCGCCTGTCCCAGTGTGCGCGCAAGAATGTCAACCGCGCCGCCCGGCGCATAAGGCACGAGAATGTGCACCGGCTTTGTCGGGAACGTTTCGGCGTCCGCGCGAACGGCTGTCAGCAGAAGACCTAAGGCGGCGAACAATAATTTGAGCTGCATGATGGACTCCTCCGATGAGGCAGATATCGAGCGACGAACGTCCGCTTCCTACCGCCTATCAGTCGACGCGGATATTCGCACGATGGACCAAATCGGCCCAGCGATCGATTTCCTGCGCGATGTAGGCACGGAATTCTTCCGGCGAGCCCACCCAGACCTCGGCACCATCACGCGCGAGCAGATCGACGACATCGGGCGCGGACATTGCCTTACGAATGTCCTCATTCAACTGCCGTACGATTGCGTCGGGCGTCCCGGCTGGTGCGACGACGCCGTACCACTGGTTGGCCTCGAAGCCGGGGAGCGTTTCGGCAATCGTTGGAATGTTCGGCTCGGACGCGAGCCGCTTCAGGCCGGAGAGACCGAGCGCACGTAGCTTGCCGGCATGCACGTGGCCGATGACTGCGGGTGTGCCGGTCATCGTCAACTGTACTTGGCCGGCTAGCAGATCGGTCACGGACGGCGCGGTGCCGCGATAAGGAACGTGCGTCATCTCGATCTTGGCAGCGTCGGCGAAGGCAGCCATGGCGATATGAGCGGCGCTGCCGTTGCCGCCGGATGAATAGTTCAGCTTCTTCGGGTTCTTGCGCGCATAGTCGATCAACTCCGCGACCGAGTTGACCGGCAGCGAGGGATTGACCACCAGCAGGTTGTTGACCTTGGCGACGGAGCTGACCGGCACAAAGCTGCGGCGCGGATCGTATGCCAGCTTCGGGTAAATGCTGACGTTCACCGCCAGCGTTCCGATGTGGCCCATCATCAAGGTGTAGCCGTCGGCGGCCGCTCGGGCGACGGCTTCCGCGGCGATGGAGCCTCCTGCTCCGCCGCGGTTTTCGATGACGAAGGTGCGGCCATAAACTTCGCCGAGCTTGCGGCCGAGCAGACGCGTGAGAATGTCGGGCGTGCCGCCCGGTGGGAACGGCACGACGAAGGTCACGTTGCGCGAAGGATATTGGTCGGCGAGCAAAGCCGACGGCATGGCTGTGAGCGCGGCGATGCCGCCGGCAGTGCGCAGAAACTCGCGGCGGCTCGCGCGGCCATTCAGCCGCGGCAGGAGCGTCGTAATCGCTTTATCAAACATGGGAAAACAGATCCTTTACAGAGTCGTATTCCACGGCACCAGAACTTCGCGATATCCATCGCCCTCGCGTTCGACATGACCGAGCGCGGGGAACGGATAGTGGAAACCCTGCACCAGCATGCGTTCGGCGACGAGCATGTCGTAAATCTTATGACGCGTCGCCTGCGCCGCAACAGCGTCGACATCGAGCATGAAATGCCAGTCAGGATGGCGGGCGAACAAGAACGGCGCATGCGTGACGTCGCCCTGAACGAAGATCTGTTTGCCTTCCGAACTGAGGACGAGCGACGTATGTCCCGGCGTGTGGCCTGGTGTTCCGACCGCGCGGATGCCGGGGACGACATCGGCATCCCATTCGTAAGTACGAAGACGCTTGAGGATGGCGCCCGCGATGACGCGGCGCACGTTCTTGGCGCCGTCCGCTACGCGCGGATTTTTGGCGCGGCCGACTTCGCCGTCATCGAACCAGAATTGATGCTCGCGCGCAGGCACCAGTACCTCGGCATTCGGAAAGGCAGGGCTGCCGTCCGCGCGCAGCAAACCATTGATGTGATCGCCGTGATAGTGAGAGATGATCACGGCATCCACGGCCGCCGGGTCGATCCCGGCCGCGCTCAATGTCGACTGCATCCGGCCGTTGAGGCCATTGCTCGCGCGAAACGCACCTTCGCCGGTGCCAGTATCGATCAGAACCAGCTTCGAACCGGTATTAACGAAGATCGGATTATACGGACCCGCGTAGATGTTCGGATCCATGAACAACGCCGAGAGCGCTGCCTTCACGTCGGCGGTCGGGACGTTGCTGACGAAGCCGTCGCCGATCGGCATGCGGCTGACGCCGTCGTTGACGACGGTCACTTCGAAGCCGCCGACCGAATAACGATAAAAGCCGGGCGCGCCCGTACGAACTAAGGGGGCCGCGGCGCGCGCGGCTCCCATGCTGGCACCGGCCGCCAGCGAAATGGCGGCGGTAAGCGCGGTGCGACGCGTCAGCATCCTGATCCTCCCCAAACGTTAGGCGTGGTGCCGAGCGCGTTCCTGGCTGCCCCACGCATTTACGAGGCCACTAGGAGCGGTGTCCGATATTTGTCAAATTGATACAGAGAATATAGACATTCACAAAACGGATACTCCGCCGGTGCCTCAAAGTCTCGCCGATCTGGATTTCAATCTGCTCAAGACGCTCCACGTGCTGCTATCGGAACAGCAGGTGACGCGGGCGGCGCAGACGCTCGGCCGCTCGCAGCCTGCCGTCAGCAACGCGCTGCACCGTTTGCGCGAAGCGCTCGACGACGATTTGTTGGTGCGGGGCGCCGGCGGCTTCACGCTGACGCCGCGCGCGGAAGCCTTGAAGGCGCCGCTGCGCGAAGTCATGGCCATCGTCGAGACGTCGGTCCTGAAGACCACCGATTTCGATCCGCGGTCGGCCACCGATGTCTTGCGCATCAGCGCGCCCGACCGGCTGACGCTTGCCGTCGTCCCGTCCCTTGCGGCGCGCCTGCAGCGGTTCGCGCCGAAGATGAGCCTGGACGTCACCACCGCCGATCGAAGCCAGGCCCTCGCGATGCTCAATGACGAGCGGATCGATCTCCTGCTCGGTTGGAGCGAAGACCTGCCCTCACATCTGAAAGGCGAATTGTTGTACCGCGAGCCCTTGCTCTGCGTAATGCGCCGTGGGCATCCGCTCGCCAAGGCGCGGCGGCGATTGTCGATCGACGCCGTTCTGTCGTTTCCGCACGTGGTCGTCAGCGCCACCGGCGGCCGAACGCAGATATTCGACGACCTTCTTGCGACACTCGGGCTGCGCCGTCGGGCGCTTGTGACGGTGAGCAACTTTACGGCGATTCCGCGTCTCCTACAGGACGGCGACATGGTCGGCGTCTTCACGAAACTCGCCGCGCGCGCCTTGGTCAGCTCATTCGGTTTGGAGATGCGGGCGATACCGGCGGAATTGGGAACGGTCGCCACGCACATGGTCTGGCAATTGCGCAACGATCGTAACAGCGCCCACGTGTGGCTGCGAGAACAGGTCAGAGCGGTCTATCGTCGGCTTAGCCGCGGCGCGTAACGGGGAACTTGCAACGCAGCGGCTTCCCTTTTACGCGTCGCCGGTGCATATCGACGGCCTCGGGAGCGACCGGGACGCCGCGCCGGTTTCCGGCGGGGGCGAACCGGGTTGTTCAGCAGTTCATGCGACGGAAGGGTGGCCGAGTGGTTTAAGGCACCGGTCTTGAAAACCGGCGTGGGTGCAAGCCCACCGTGGGTTCGAATCCCACCCCTTCCGCCAGCAGCACGTCCGCCGCCGTCCGCCAATGTGCACGACCGTCGACGAAGGTACTGAAAAACCTGTTTAATTTTTCGTCCGTTGTGTTTCAGCGTCCGCGTGAGTTCGCCATAATCCGCATGATTCGGGTGGGTAGCTGGGCGGGTACGGATGGCCAGGACGGTCGAACGGCTGACAGCGCTTCAAGTCGCACGAGCGACGACGCCCGGCATGTATCCTGACGGCGGCGGCCTTTATCTGCAGGTCACGGGCGAGACTGCGCGTTCCTGGATATACCGGTACCGACTTCGCGGTCGCCGACGCGAGATGGGCCTGGGGCCTCTTACGGCACTCTCACTAGCGGATGCTCGCGCCGCAGCGCGAGAGTGCCGCCGACTTTGCTCAGATGGCTTGGATCCGATTGTAGAGAGAGAACGCGCACGCAGCCTCAGACAAGCAGCGTCCGTTGATGTCGTGAAGTTCGAGGAGGCTGCGAACCAGTACATCAAGGCGCACCGTTCCGGCTGGCGAAATCCAAAACATGCGGCCCAATGGTCAACGTCGCTTGAAACGTATGCGTTTCCAGTTTTCGGCGACATTGGTATCGACGACGTCACAACGACCCTCATATTGAAGGCGCTCGAGCCGATCTGGAGCACAAAAACCGAAACGGCGAACCGCGTGCGCGGCCGGATCGAGAAGATCTTGGATTGGGCACGTGTCCGTGGATATCGGACAGGAGAAAACCCTGCTCGGTGGAAAGGGCACTTGGATCATCTGCTACCGCCTAGGCGTAGAGTTGCGACGGTTCGGCACCGAGCGGCGCTCCCCTACTCCGACATCGCGAGCTTCATCGTGGATCTGCGCAAACGAGATGGCATGTCCGCCCGCGCGCTTGAATTCTTGATCCTGACAGTTGCGCGCACGAATGAAGTCATCGGAGCGTTGCCCGGTGAGATCGATCTCAAGCAGAGAATTTGGACGGTGCCGGCTATCCGTACCAAGAGCGGGCGTGAGCATCGCGTGCCATTGTGCGATCGCGCGATCGAGATCATCAAAGAAATGGGTGGTCTACCTGGTGAGGGAGCTTTGTTCCGAAGCCCGCGCGGTGGCCCGCTTTCGAATATGGCGATGCTCGAACTGCTTCGAGACATGCGGCCGAAGCTAACCGTCCATGGCTTTCGTAGCACTTTCAAGGACTGGGCGGCAGAGACGACGCGGCACGAGAACATCGTCACCGAAATGGCCTTGGCGCATAAGATCGATGATGAGGTGGAGGCGGCATATCGGCGCGGCGATCTTTTCGAAAAGCGTCGTCGGCTAATGCGTGCCTGGGCAACCTACTGTGACACCCTGGTGCAGCCGGGTTCGGTCGTCTCGTTCATGGGAACGACACGCCAAAGATCTGGACGGGCAATGCGATGACCGCAAACTTTGCAGTGGTGAGACGTGGTGCCTACGATTTCCCGTGGCTTCGTAGTCCGCAGGAAGTCAGCGCGATACAGAAAACCGAGGGCGACATTCAACGGCGTGAAGCAGAAATAGAAGAGCGCGCTTTCGTCGACAGACTATTTGAGCGGCCTTTCTGGAGACTAGGGCCGGTACTCGCGCAGCTAATTTGGCCCAATGGGCGGCTCGTTGTTTCCACCTTTGATCTCTCCAGTGGCCCCTCTCGAGCAACGAGAGAAGCGTACATGGGGCTTCTTTGGGACCAAGAGGGGTCATCTGCATACCGGTGCTGGAGGTCAATTTGGTCGAGGCAGGTGCGATACAATGGTCCAATGCAGTTGGACGGTATAAACGCAGTTGCTGCGTGGCGAACGGTGCTTGTCGCGCTTCAATCAGGGAAGCTTGAAGCCTCGAATCAAAGCGGGCCGATATCACCATTGGCTTGGGCCAAATTGTCCGATGACTCGCGAGGTGCAGCGGAGGCATTTTCCTGGGACGCTCTATTCCCGCGAGAATCCGTTCTGAGGTGGTTGAACAATCGGGACCAAGACGCCATCCAGCAGTCGCGAATTTCTGAACAGGTGCCAGCGGATTCGGCGCACAATCGCGTCGCTCGGAACGGTGAAACCCCTCAAGTAATAGAAGAACCTACGCATGCTGGAGACCTGCCGTTCGGAGAGGCAAACGAGCAGAGAAAAGAACAAGAGAAGTGGACGGAGGAGCAGGTAGAAAAAGCGATCAAACTATTCGAAGAGGCGTATCCCAAGCATAAGGATGGGGCCGCGCAAAAAGAATGCTACATCAAACTCATGGATGCCGGCGGCCTTCTTGGAATCAACGAACTACAGTTTGAAATCATTTACCAGAAGATACATGGAGTAACGCGCGCGACATCGCCTCCGCTTTGCGAGTCGAATGGGCAAGAGCTGAAGGTGGCTGCGTCCGACGAATATAACCAGACGGTCTCAGCTGGCGGCAAAGTCCGATTGGCCCCAGAGCGGGTCAAAGAAGTTAGAAACGCAATTTATTTACATCATCGTGCGAAGGCTAAGGAGAAGCGCTCCGGTAAAGACCAAGAGGGTTGCCTGAAGAACCTCTATGAGATGGGGTTTCTCACTGGAGTCTCCCACAGAAGATTTAAAAAAATATACCAGGATTATTTCAAGGAAATTCAAGGAGATAAATACGAAGCGCCACGCAGGGGAAGGGTGGCGACTATACGCGGCCAATAAATTCGTCAAAAAATTAAATCGTCAGCGGCGACGAAATTAGGTGCCGAAATTTTCTCGGCGCATGGTCCCGGGCATCCGCGATAGGCGGCTGCATTACGAGGACTAAGACGATGAACCCGCAACAGTGCGCGAGCGCGTCCGCTTCCGAGGAAATCCCGTTTGCCGAACGCCTAACCTGCACAATCCTGCAGGCCTGTGCAGTCACAGGGCTAAGCCGCACCACAATTTACGAAGAGATCGCCGCAGGTCGTCTTAAATCGACCACGGTGAGACGTCGCCGTTTGGTGCTGGTGCCGTCACTGCTGGCGCTCGTCGCGGGCGACGAAGCCGCTCCCCCTAGTCAGCGGGCGAATTAACGCGTCGGTGCGGCATATGGTGGCAAACGGCCACCACATTCTCGGCATTCAGACTTATGGAAACCAGTTCATGATAAGTGCCGGCAATTACGCTGAGCCCCTCTTCGCACAACATTTTGATACGCGCCAGCGCGCAAATTCGCAAAGGGACGCACTGCCCTATTGCGGACTGCGCCGGCCTCTCTGCGGCGATACTGTGCGGATGCTCATTGACCCGGCCCTCGCCGGGCCGAGCAGTTGCAATGACGATGTCTTAGCGCAAGCGGGGGGCCGGAAGTGACCGCGCTCCTCAAGTACGACGCCGCCTGCCGGGCCATTGCTGAGGCTAAGACGGTCGACGAAGTGACCGATTGGATCGACAAGGCCGCGGCCGTGCGGGAATACGGACGACGTGTAAGGAATCGAAAGCTCGAGCTCGATGCTCTGGAAATCCGAGTGCAGGCGAAGCGCCGTCGTGGCGAGCTTCTGCTTCAGCTAAAGCAAGAGGGACGGCTCAAGGAAGGTCGCAAACAGAAACTATCATCCTCGAATGATAGTTTACCGCCCCTAACGCTGGATGATCTTCAGGTCACAGCAAACGAGTCCTCTGAAGATCAAGCGATCGCTAAGATCGACGGAGATAGTTATCGACGTCTCGTCGCACGCTGCCGCGCCTATGCGGAACAGCACCCAGAAAAGCATTCAATCAACGTCCTGAAGCCGCCGCCAGAGCGTGGGCCGGTCAATGGCGCGGGTGCCGTCGCCCATCGCCGTACCGAGCCGAATGACAGCCTCGACTTTTCGCCAACGCCCCCGTGGGGCACGCGCGCTCTGATAGAGAAGGTGTTTCCACAAATCGACTGCCGCGGCGACGTCCACTGCCGGACAGCGCGGGAGCCCGCCGCCGGTGACGGACACATTGCCGAAGTTCTCCGCGAATATTTCGCAAACGTGATCGCGTCCGACGTCCACGAATACGGCTACGCCGACCATCTCGCCGACTTCCTGGCCGATGATGCCGAGCATCCCTATGCGGATTGGATCATCACCAACCCACCTTTCAATAAGGCTGAAGAGTTCGCCCTGCGTGCTTTGGGCCACGCTCGCGTCGGCGTCGCGATGTTCGTGCGCTGGCAATGGCTTGAGACAGTGAACCGGTTCAACAATCTATTCGCGCCGAATCCCCCCGCGATTGTGGCGCTCTTCTCCGAGCGCATTCCGTTGCACATGGGCCGCTGGGAACCGGATGGCGACACCATGACGGCATACTGCTGGGTGGTATGGCTCAAGGGTCATACAGGCGCAACGAGGCTGTTCTGGATCCCGCCGGGCCAGCGCAAGGCGCTCGAGCGCGAAGGAGACCGTGAGCGCTTCACCGCGCATCCGGTGATCAAAGCCGAGTGCCCGACGGAGGCCGCCGGCGCGGCCATTACCTTCGATCCATCGACCGGCGAAGTCCAAGACAAACTCGTTTCTCATCCCAGCGATGTTTGTAAGGCACCGGACGTCCCCGGGCAGCCTCGGTTCGAAAGAGACGTGCCACCACTTCGGGACGACCGCGTCAGAGCCGACATCAACGCGGAGCAGGTCGCGTTCGTTACAAACGCTTATGCTTCCGCTGAACGAGCGGCACCATGAAATACAAGCCCAAGCGAAAACCCCACTCTCCCGAGACGCGCGAACGTCTGCGCCGACGGCTGATCGCATTCTGGGCGGATCCTACCCGTCGCGCTACGCACGCAGTCTTGACGAAGGCTCGCATGGCACGGCCTGAGGTCCGCGAAAAGATCAGCAGGGCGACGGCCATCGCGATGGCGGACCCGAAGGTGAAGCATCGACAGCGCGAAGGTGTTGACCGCCATCACGCAAAGAACCGCGACCGCGGAACCGGCAGCTTGTCGAGCAACGAGTTATCCTCCGACGCGTGCGGCACCCCTGCCCCACGTCCGTTTGGCTCGGAGGTGATGCCATGACGGAGCGTTCGGAGACGCCGATCGCCGCCGAGCTGCAGGCGCACTTTGATCGTGGTGGTACTCCGGCCGACGCCGTGCGGCTCGTCGAGGCCTTGGAACGAGCGTCAAAGCGGGCGCTCATACCTGCCAAGGAGCGGACCAGCGAGCCGCGCGGCACGCGCCTTCCGACCGACTGGCGGCCATCTGCGTCCGATATCGCCTTTGCCCGAGACCGGGGCCTGGCCAACACGCAGATCGCGGCCGAGGCCGAGAAATTCACGAATTACTGGACCGCCAAGTGCGGCGCCGGCGCAACGAAACGCGACTGGGCGGCGACGTGGCGCAATTGGATCATCAACGCGCAGGAGAAAGGCTATGGCCGTTCCTACTCTCAGGGCCATAGGCCCTCAACCCATTCCCCTACCAGACGTGCGCCGACCGGATCGGATGCCATCCTTGCCGGCATGGGCCGCCTCGCGCGTCGAATCGATGAGAGACGAGGTGCAGCCGGGACCGGACGGCAAGTATCGGACGCTACCAACGCTCCCGTCGAACTTGACCTTGAACCCCGCCGAACGCGCTGAGATCGAGAAGCACGTCGAAAATCTCGACGCCCTTTGCGCGCAGACGCCACTCGAAAGCGGTGAGTGGGAGGGCCAGACCCTCATCATCATCACAAAGCTGATGCTGGCGCTGCCGTCGGCGCAACAGAATGAAGCCGGCGCTGAGGCAGCCGGCGAGGCCTTCCAGGCGGCGCTCGAGGACGTGCCGACCTGGGCTGTCGCTGCAGCGGCGCGACGATGGTATCGGGGCGAATGCGGCGAGAACGAAGACGGGAAGCCGTATGACTACCATTGGCGCCCTGCCCCCGCCGAGTTGCGGCGGGTCGCGCTCGTCGAAATGTGGCGGGTCAAGCATCGCGCGGAAACGCTGCGCAAACTGCTTATCGCCGAGCCGTTGATCGACTGGAGCGCCGAGCACTGCGCCACAATGCGTGACCGACTCGCTGCCGTGATGCCGCGCCTAACGCCGTCAGGCTGACCTCTATTCGATGTGTGAGTTCGGTTGCGCTGGTCGGTTAACGGCGGCAGCGCATCAGTGAGCCTGCCTACCGTGGGACGCAGCCAAGGTATAGCCCGGCCTTGAGCGTGAGGGCGGCTGCCGGCGAGATGGATTGTCGCCGCAAGTAGACGCGACCTGTGCGCTCGCCATCAGCAGCACAGGGTCCGAAGCGACGGGCCTGGCTCCGCTGAGCATCCGATCGCAAGGGCATAGGAAGCGTCTCGATGCATCAGCATCGGGACGGCTTCGCCTATGTCCTTCGCAACAAACCTTCACCACTGAGCATTCGGCTACTCGGTGAAGGACACTTCGGTCTCCGGATGTGCGAGCAATTCGGAATGCGATGAAAACTGTTGGATACAGCCGGCTAAGCCTCGTTTCTGCTGATCGCGCGTCATCGTCTGAATACCCGGAAAGAGATCGAGCAACTTCTGGGCCTGGGCCTGCGACATAAGCAGGTGAGCGTGACAAGCACAGAACCAAGCGTGGAATATCTGCATTGGGATCGGCGACGAGTGTCTAAGACGAAGATAATCTTCGATGCAGATGTAGAGCAGGTAGTCGTTCTTGGTGTCATCGAACTGGTCTAACGTGAGCTGATCGTCTGCCCTCTCCGCCTCTGTCGTGCCGACATGCTTGAAACAATTGCGGTAGAGGTTCATCGCTGCGTAGATGTCTCTCTTCGGTTTCCCGGGATGATCGGCGAGCAAGAGCTCAGTCATGGGCTCTACGTTTGCATATCGGCATAGGTCCTCGAGGATCTCTCGCGCGTTCCCTGCAAGGGATTGCACTGACACCGGGTCCATGTCGGCAACGAAGAGATCGATTGCAGTTAGCAGCTGTGCCCGAGCAACAGCCAGGGGAGTCAACGCCATCGGAATGCCTCATCGAAAGCGCATATTATACGTGGCCCTCCCTGGGGGGTGCAAAGTGTTGCCGCTGGGGTCGGGGAGCAACCGCGACAGCCGCGCTTGGCCGGCTATGACCGATCCGCATGACGACGCCAAAAGCAGTCACGGTTCTTGAGGTGGTGACGACATTGTGGCGATCTGGAATCGCGGCAACAGAACTCGGTGGAATCTCCTGCTTCATTCACTGTTATGCGCTTGCGGAATGGATTAAGCTGTGCCTGTGACGAATCTACTGTCGATGGATCCGATGCCGAAGCTACGCAATCCCCGCCGCGAGCGCTTTGCCGTTGAAGTTGCATCGATGACGCCCGTCGATCGCGCGTATAGGCTGGCCGGCTTCCGCTCGGCGGAGCAATGGGCGCGCCCGAACGGCGCCAAGCTGGCGCAGAATCCGGAAGTTGCTGCTCGGATTGAAGAATTGCGCAGTGAGTTCAAGGTGAGTGCTGGCTTAAGCGTTCAATACCTCCAATCCTGCTTGCTACCCGCTGCCGAAGCGAATGTTGTCGACTTCTTCGAGGCCGCCACCTCGCCTGAGGCCGGCAACCCGCCGAAATTGAAATCACTGACGAAGCTCAGCCGTGATCAAGGCGCGGCTATCTCGTCGGTTCGTTTCCATGAGGATGGGACCGTCGCCGAGTTGAAGCTGGTCTCAAAGGAAGCGGCGATCGCGACGCTAATGCGCTCGATCGGCGCGTTCCTTGATCGACACCAAGTTGGCGCCGCGCCGGAATTGTTGGAGCGCTGGGGGGCAGCGCAGCGGCAGCTTGAGCAAATCACGTTCGAAGACAAAGTCGCTCTGCTCGAGGTTATCGAGGAATTGGCGGCGCCGACCGAGCCTTCTGTGTCTGATCCCTCGGCTGTCAAAGGCACCAGCAGTGATGACATACCGCGATAGGCGACAGGGTGTCGTATCGGATCAGCATGATCAGCTCAAGCGCATTGCGGCTACTCACAATCGCGCGAACGAGGAATTCTTAGGACGCCTAGCAACGGTCAATGCAGATGCGGCCGATGCTGCCTGCAAGGCAGCGGTTGAACGTCCCGACTATGCCTACATTAATGCTGTGTGGCAGTTTGCCTTGCATCAAGGGGTTAGCAGAGCCGCGGAAGCTCTGCCCCTCTACCCTATCTCAAACGCAGAGTTTAGCAGGTTGCGTAACGTTCCCGAGACATTGATCGTTTCTGACCTGAAGGGAAACGCGAATGGCTGCGGATTTTACGAGGGACTTTTTAAGATGTGTGTAATGGGAGTATGGCTCTTGGTTTTGTTCTCTACGAACGATAATTGCCTTTGTTTTCGACCAGAATTTCCTGATCCTGTCAGTAAGAATTGAAACGCGATGGCGCGCGTCTGGTGGGGGGGGTGTTTCACCTAAACAAGGCGTCTCACTTGCCCCGGCCGGTTCGTGACGCGAAATTCGTCAAAAAATTAAATCGTCAGCGGCGACGAAATTAGGCGCCGAAATTTTCTCGGCGCATAGTCCCGGGCATCCGCGATAGGCGGCCTCACAACCCGGACATGGCTGATGAGTAGATTTGGCAGAATACCGACGATCAAGCCGATCAACGATGTTTCCGATATCGCTGCCGAGGTTGAGCGGCGCAATTTGGAGGCGCTTTCTCCCTTCCGCGCGCTCGTCGCGCGATACGATTCGGCCAAGGCGACAATCCTCCGTCTCGATCCTCAGGCGAAGGTCCGCGGGTTTGGTCTTCGAATGATCGAGCGTCTTCCGCCGGCGGAACTCGACGCGCTTTGCGAGGAGCGCGAGTGGATCGTCAAGGAAGTAGAAGCCCAAGCTGCCCGCGTCTCATGCGAAGCCGAAGCAAAGCGAGTGGCCGAGCTCAGCGAGATCGCGCGCCTCGGCGAAAGGATGGCACTCCTCGAAGAACGCGTCGCGGTGCTCGAGGCGCGTGTGCCGCCGCGGGCACCCGAACCATCCCCTTCCGCGCAGCACGCCAGGTCGAGCGCGCCGGTGATGCTGATGGCCAACAACAGCACGGGACCGTTCGCGCCCGCCATCCCCGCCGGCATCGACGTTGGCGGCGTCCGCAAAATCGGCGGCTGACGCGCGTTGTCGGTACTGAGTGAGCCGAGAACAACGATTAATGCCCGAAGGGATATACGATGCGAAAACTTCTTCTCACCGCTCTGACTTTGCTCACGATGGGCACGTCTGCTTCAGCCGAGAGCATCGCCGTGCAGTTCGTGAGCCGGTCGAAGGCTGATGCAATCCGGATCGTGGAGTTGCGACGCGCAGAATTGGCGGGTGCCGCAGACTTTGTGCAGGCGGCGATTATGGCGCTACCGCCCGACAGTCCGCACAGCCTCGTCAGCGTCGACGTTTTTGGGAACCTGTGGGACCGAAGTAACGGTCCCAAAGAGCACAGCATTCTCACCATTAAGGTAACGCCTCTCTCGATCGCTGACTAAAGCGTTGCTTGTACTCGAGGCTGGCCACTTCGAGCCTAATCCTTTGGCCTTCCACCCCGGCGCAGGAACGTCGGTCACGGCGCGATGTCCGGTCACGCAAGAGCGTGACGATCCGGAGTCGCGGAATGTCCTCCTCTAAATCTACGGTCAAAACGGCTGCTAGCATCCTCCTATCCATCGGTGTGATTGTTGTCGCCGTAATTGGGTCCGCGTCGGCGCAGAATGTCACCTGCCCCACCATGCCGAATGGCGACATTACGAACGCGTGTGCCTCGACTGAATTCGTGCAAAACGCGTTCGCTGGCGGTTCGACCATTCCGCTTACACAGAGCTATATTCTTGTCGGCAATGCCTCGAACGTCGCCGCGGCGGTGCCAATGTCCGGCGATTGCACCATCGTCGCCGGCGGTATCGTGGCCTGCACGAAGCTCAACGGCGTTTCGCCAGGCCCTCTGTACTCACTTGCGATCGGCACCGGCCTCGGCACGTCGGGCGGCAGTCTTAATATCCAGCCCGCGCAAGCGGCGACGATCGGCGGTGTCAAATCCGTGACCTGTCCGCTGGGGCAAGCGATCGGTACCATTGATACGAGCGGAACGTCCACCTGCGTCAATGCGAGCAGTGGCCGTACGCTTCTCACGACGGCAACAACCTTTCATGTCGCACTGGCCGGTTCAGACTCGAATCCGTGCACGGCCGCGAGTCCATGCCGCACGGTCAGTCATGTACTGGCCATGCTGCAATCCGGGTATGATCTCGGCGGCCAGGTCGTGACGGTGCAGACCGACGACGACGGTCCTTATACCGACAGCGTGCAGATCATGGGTCCATTCGTCGGACTGACTGGCGCGACTCGGCTGATCATCAACGGGTTTTCAACAAACACTACGTTCTCGCCAGCGCCTAACGCCGGCTACTGCATTGGTATCGCGTACGGCGCGCAGCTGATGGTGCAGAACTACAAATGCACCATGCTCGGCGCGATCGTCGGAAACGCGTTCCAAGGCAACGATATGTTCGTCGTTGGCCAGGGCAGCAGCCTGATCTTCGGTGCGGGCGTGACTTTCGGGTTTACTGTCAATCCGTTCAACGCGGTTACCATCAACTTTGGCGGCTATGTCGAGTTTCGCAACGACTTCACGATCAACCCAAATATCGGTACCGTATCGGCGAACTTCTCTTCGGGCGCCTCCTCGATCACTGTCTCGAGCGCGACAAGCATCGTCCCGTACGAGGGAGTGGTCGGTGCTGGCATTCCGGCCGGCGCCTATGTGACGAGCGTCGCTGGCACGACGGTCAATTTCAGCTGCATCACATCGCCGGGGTGCGTAACCTCGACGTCGGGCAGTGGCGTAACGGTCCAGTTCGGCGGCGGCGGTCAGGACTTTATCGATCTCGGCAACTCGCCGACAGGCGGCTACTTCGCCACCAATGGCAATCCGAGCAACACCATTAACGTCACCTGCAACGGCTTCCCATTCTATTGGTCGGGCTTCATCTTCTCTAACGATATTTCGTCGATTAATGCCCAGGCAATCACCTTTAGCGCCGCGTGCATGGGCAACACCGTCTCGTATCCATTTCAAATCGTAAAGCAGAGCAATATCGATACGGGCCTACAGGGCATTCCTTACTTCCCCGGAACATTGGGCGTAGTGACGACCAGCGCCAATACGACGGCTGGATCTACCTCGGTCACTGCCGCGTGCGCGGGTTGCGGTATAGCCGTGGGACAGTCCATCAATGGGTCTGCCGATAAGACCGCGACATTCTCATCCGGTGTCTCATCCATCACGGTCAGCAGCAGCGGATTTATGACTGTGGGGTCGCCCCTACTAGGCCCCGGAATCGCGGCTGGCACTACGGTGAGCTCTGTCTCAGGCACCACGGTCGGGCTTAGCCACCCGACGACATCCTCCCAGACTGGCGTGACGCTGAGCTTCAAAGGCGCATGCATCGCCAACGGCAACGTTGTGGCGGGAGTGTCCGGCACGACCGTGACGCTGCGTGACCCGGCTATCGGCACTTGCACGTCAGCCCCAATCCGCACGGGGGGCGTGGTCAGCGGTTACTCGCTATACCAATAGCTGCCTAGTCGGTCGCGTCGGTCAACCGCGTGTCATTCCACGCTAGCGAAAAGGACAGTCAAGATGACTAGGCGTCGTCACCCCATGCGCGGTTTGTTCGCGCCGTTGTGCGCGTTCGCGATCGCGTTCGCCCTGACGTACTCTGGCTCTTTGAAGCCAGCGCGCGCTACGGTAAACTTGCAGATCAACAAGAGCATCGTGCTCGGCGATGGCCACACGACGCAGTTCTCGTTCAACTTTATCGGTGTCGCAGCGGCCTATATCAGCGTCGTCTACACCGATGCCGGCGGCAATCAAACCGTTCTCATCCAGGGCAGCGGCACCACCCAATATCAGCTCGTGCTGAACGCGCCGGTGCAGGGTGCGATCTGGGGGCTTGGCGGGACTGTCACCTATAACCCCAGTGGGACGCCTATCGCAGCCGGCACGACGCTCACGATTTATCGAACATTGCCGCTGACGCAGGCGATCACGCTGCAGAATCTGGCCTCGATCGCGACGCTCGGCAAGGGCGCTGAAACCGGCCTCGATACCGGCGTGATGCAGGGTCAGCAGATCAATGAACATATCGGCCGCGCGATCGTCGCCAATATCGCGAATACGACGCCGCCTCTGCCACTCCCGCCCGCGGCGCAGATGGCCAATCAAGGCCTTTGCGGCGATGGCACGGGCAACAACATCATCGCGTGCACGCTGCCTGCAACGGGCTCCATCTCTTCGGCCATGCAGCCGGTCGTCAACGCGGCGACACTGCCGCTCGGGCGCGCTGCCTTTGGGCTCGGTGCTATCGCGACACAGGGTATCGGGTCCGGGCTCGAGACCGATGGCGCCGGCAATGTGCGCGTTAACACGCTGCCGATCGCAGTTGCCTCAAACCAGACGGTCGATCAAACCTATGATCTGAAGCGCTACGCCGCGACGGGGCCCATCAGCTTCACGCTTCCGCGAGCCAATACACTGTTTCCGGGTTTTGGGTTTTACGTGTGGGCGCTCCCGGGCGCCGCCACGAACGCGGTGACGTTCGTCATCGATTCCAACGATAGCGTGGTCGGTCAGGCGTCGGGGGTTTCGTTCGTCATTCCGCCGGGCTCTTCGGTTTACATCTACACGGACGCTGGAACGGCCGGCGTTTGGTATTACGACCGGCTCACGACGGCGCAGCCGACCGTAACCCGGCTCACGTCGGGAGCTGGCACCTATACAAGACCGCTCGGGGCGACGCGCTTGCGCGTGCAGATGAGCGCCGGCGCTGGTGGCGGCGGCGCCGCAGGCGGCACGCCAACCAACGCGTCGAATGGGACCGCGTCGAGCTTTGGCGCATGGACCGTGAACCCAGGCACGGCTGGCAGTGCCACCAATACGCCCCCGCCGGGTCCGGCTGGCTTGGGCGGCTCTGGCGGTACCAATGGCATTGGCACGCTGATCAGCAGAATCAGCGGCTCGACGGGTAATAGCGGTACGGTCGGCGCGCCTTCCGTGACCGGTACCGGCGGCTCAGGCGGCAGCGGCCCCTTTGGGTCGATCGGCGGCAACAACAATGCAGGGACGCCCAACACGGGTGCCGGCGGCGGGGGCGCAAGCTCTTCGGCGGCCAGTGTGGGTGGTGCCGGCGGCGGCGGTGGCGGTGAGGGAGTCGTGTTTTACATCACGTCGCCGGCGGCAACCTATCCCTACGTGGTGGGTGCGGGTGGCGCTGGCGGCGGGGGCAGCGGTGCAAATCCCGGCAGCACTGGCGGCTCCGGGATCATTGTAGTCGAGGAATTCTACGGCTGATCGCAGCCGGTGGTAGGAGTGCTGCGTCTGCGACGGCTTTACATCCTCAGCAGAACGAATGAACCGCAGCAAGCGACAATTTGTCGGGCGCTGGCCTCAAGCGGCAAATCTGCCGCTTGATCCTCCGACGACACATGAGTCGCTCGCTCCAGCAAAAGCCCGACGCGACGGCCGGACTTTGTAGGTCACGCGGAATGTGCCCATCAATGTATTGGCTCTTCAAAGCCATTCATTTGGTCGTGCGCGATAAAGCCTGCATACGGATTTTCGGTGTGCAGGCGCGCTGAAACGGCATCCACGCTCGAGATCGCCGTCTCGCTCACGTTCCGCCACGCACGTGACGCGGAAAGCCGGCAACGTTTGTCCTATCTGCAATGAAGGTCGGATGAAGGTAACAGCATCGCGGCTCGACCCCACCTTCGGAGCGCTAGGTGTTCTCCAGCGGACTTTCACTTGCGATACATGTGGTCACAGTGAAAACCACCAATACGATCCAAAATGAATACGGGCCAACCGGCAAACCCCCGAAGATCAGCTAACGACAATTTGTCGCTCGTTCATCTGGCTAATTTCCCCAGTTAGAGTCGCCAGAATGGCGACCCTAACTGAAGATCGCCGCCGCGCGATCTACAACAGGCCGGAAATCCCCCCATCATCATTGGGTATCTTGACGCCACGGCGCCTCAGCAGCGCTACCACCCTGCCCGTAACCCGTTTGGCGAGGGATGTTTGGGCCGCGTGCCGGCCCTTCGTCGTCAAGTGCTCCGGATGAGCTCGAAACGTGTCACGGATTGCGGTTTCGGCCTCGCGCCAAATCACGCCGTAGAGCGCCTCCGGCTTTGGTGGCGGCACGCGCCACGCGTCTCGCTTTGCCATGTCAGCGGTCAGCACAGCGTCACGTTCTCAGCCGGCCGGATGGCCGACATGAAGGGACGACCGTCCAAGGCGGCCTGCATCTGGCGTATCGCCGTCGCCAGATCGTCCCGAGACCATACGAGGTGCGCGACGACCAGCCGCTCGACCTCGCCGTCTCGCTCTCGTTCGGCGACGCAAGTGACACGGAAATTGTCGCCGCGGCGCGTGATGTTGCCTATACCCTCGCAGAAGG
The DNA here is from genome assembly GCF_003367395.1 of Pseudolabrys taiwanensis. Taxonomy (NCBI): domain Bacteria; kingdom Pseudomonadati; phylum Pseudomonadota; class Alphaproteobacteria; order Hyphomicrobiales; family Xanthobacteraceae; genus Pseudolabrys; species Pseudolabrys taiwanensis. Next base: position 1,093,697 of record NZ_CP031417.1, read on the forward strand.
TGTCAGCCGTGCAGGCGGGATCAAGCGGGCTATCAAGCATGATCGCCGTCCTCCACTTCCTCGCCATCGACAAGGCCCGCGCCGGCCGCCGTGGCCAGCCCAATGGCGACGTCCTGCAGCAATCCCTCAGGCACACAGATTTTCACCTGTACGATCGCCTGAGGCGCAGCGCTGTCGCTGTCATAAGGTAGCCCTTGCTCGATCGCCGCAAACATGACGGTTGCGAGCCCGCGCGCCCTGGTGACGTAGGGGCGAAGGTTCGAGACGAACGACGGCGCGAGGGTCGGCTCGATCCAGTAACGGGGGTCGTTGAGATCGCGCGCGCTCGATTCGGCGATAGCGGGTTTCTTCGGCGCACGGGCGCCGGTCAGTTCGATCAGCTCGCCGCTCATGACCGCACCACCTTCCCGGTGGCCAGGGCGCGCGGCCGGAGGCGCGGCGGAATGGCGAGAAATGCCTCATCGGCAGCAAGCACGGCTGCGATTCGCTTGGACGAAAGCCCGAACTTTGCAGGATCGAAATCCGCGATGAGCTTCCGTTTATATTCGAGGTCCGCCTTGTGCATGACCGGCGTGAGAATCAGATCCTTCTCGGCCTCTTTGATGCTGTCGGCCAGATCACCGGAAGACGCGTCGGCACCGCGCTCTTGTTTGGCCAACCACTCGCAGTCTTTCATGCCGTATTGATGATATAGGCACCATGCCGTCGATGCGGCGGCGGAAAGCCGCCGCAGATATTCGAGCCTCATCGAGGCCTTGCGCCAGCGGTCCCAACGCGCGTGCACTGGCGAACCCTCGCCAATGAGCGGCCCATCGTATTTTGTCGGCCGATCGGCAGATCGCGAGCTAAAGTTTCCGGATCGGAAACTCCGCGGGCCGGCCCCGCCCATGCGCGGTAAAGCTTCCGAACCGGAATCTTTAGGACGCTGGAATTCACGCGCTGGCACCTGCCCGGCGCGTTCGCGCGGCCGGAATTCGATTACGTTATCCGTTGTTATGTGATGCGATGTTGTCATGACCGCACCGCCGTCCCGCCGGACGCCGTGGCCTCAATAAAGGCGGCGAGCATCGGCAAAAAGTCTCGGCCAGCATCATCGATGCCGCCGAAGTTATCAAACAGGGGGACTCCCATATTTTCTGCGGCGGCTGCGATTTCTCGAAGCAGCGCGGCGCAACCCTGCAATGTTGCCGGCCTCGTCAAAAGCATTTCGTCGACGGCCTCGATCTCGTCGGCGGTAAGATCTTCATCGACGTCGCGCCCCGGGAAGTTTTTGACGTCCTCCGCTAGCGCGCGGCGCGCTTCGCGATATCGCTCGATTGCCGCAAAGGCAGGGTCAGGGGATTTGTTCGGATCGGCGAGCACACCGTTTGGAATGGCGGCGGCAGACGCAAGCGAGGCAGCAGATACAACGCTATTCATTAGAAAACTCCTACGCGAACTAGTTACGGGCGAGCGGCCGACAGCCGCGTCGACATATTCGACAGCGGTTCGTGATGGAGTACTGGGCTTAGACGCACAGGCGGGTAGCGCCTGGCCGTCTGCTCGTGCGAGTGACGTCATGTGATGCTCACTAGTTTCGGCTTTCCACAGCCGCGCCGGTGGCGGACCGGCAGCCGGGAGTTGGAAACCCGCTAGTGAGACGGGTCGGCGGCTTTTACCTTTCGGCTGGACATGGCGCACCGCTCCCGGCCATAATGGCCAGGTCAGCGCGCCCGCCAAGGCGCGACCAGCGCATAGAGCCCGCCAAGGCTCACGGCGCAAATCGGGACGGACGCCAATCCGTCAACCGCTCACTAGTCCGGGTTTCCACACCCACGAACATTTCACGCGATTTGGCAGCGAAGAGCAAGCCCCCTCCGGGGCCGCTTTCGCGCGCGTGAATGGATAGGTATGACGAGATCGAGTGCAATGACCCTTCCCTATCCGCCTCCCTTCCAAGACGTCAAAACTCTGGCGAAACACCTCTGCCTTGGGGAAACGACGATCCACGAGTACGTGTCTGCGGGCCTGCTGCCCCGTCCGCGCAAATGCAAGGGCATCGCGCTCTACGAATGGGAAGAGGTCAAGGCGTATGTGAGGAGTTGGCCGGTTGCTGGAGCCGGCACTGGGAGGGGGCGACTTGCCGCTCCGACACCGGAGAGCTTAAGCGACGTCGCGGAGCGAGTGCGCCGCGCCGCAGAGAGAGCCTGCCATGATGCTTCCTGGTCACCGCCTCCGCATAACCCGTGGGATGACATACGTTAACGTCTGCCCATGGCCGAGCCGTGTTTCCCTCTGGATCTTGGGCCTGGCCTGTCGCGCCTGTGATAGGCGTGTGGCGAGATCGCCCCACGGCCACTGTCCACGATTTCTAGCGCTATCCCTCTTGTCGAGAGAAGGCGCCCGGTACCGAATGACGCAACTTCTACAAGCACCGAGGGGCGAGTAGTGCCCGAACAATACCGCCGCCCTCACCACCACGAACGCGTCAAGACCACGGAAGCGATGCAGCGTGCATGGGAGGCTGAAGCCGACGCGCGCGAAATGGTGCTGGCCTTCAATGTTCGGCGTGAGCAAGGCCGGCCAATATGGGCATGGCCCACGATCGCGGCGGCCATCACAGCAAAGCATCCGTGGGTGACGATCCTGTGCGAGAGCTGCGATAGCACGACCGATTTGGATCTGAGGATGAAGCCACGCCCGGCGGAGGTCTCGATCCGCGCCGTGCTTCGCGAGGTCAAATGCCCGCGGTGCAATGGTCACGGCCGGCCACGGATCGTGCGGCTTTCGCAATGATAGCGCGCTAGAGAGCCGTTGCCATTGATTTCCAGGAGACCACCGCGAGACAGCCGGTCGGAAATGCGGTCAGCGCCATCACTGTGCCGGCAAGCGAGCCCTTGCAGACACCTTTCGGCGCGACGTCGACAGCTAGTCATCACAGTGCTCCTACCGTATGCCATTCAACGTTGATGTTGCCCGCCTGCGGCGAGAGGTTCTGGATATCGAATCCGGACGTCGACTTGTTGCCGCTAATTGCCGCCGGCCCCGACATCGTAGCGCCAACGATCATGTGCGAGATTGTGTAGGAGGCCGTGCCGTAACTGAATGGAAGTGTGACGTGGGCACTCACATTCTGCGCAAGTGACGAAACCGACCCGTTGCAAACGGCAAAAATCCCGATGTCGGTCCGAACGGTGAAGGCCGTAATAACGTTACCATTCGACATCCCGCCGAATGTCTTGTTGACGACCGTCTCGTTCATCGAAATGAACCCGGTGCCGTCGTAGCTGATCGTCACCGAAGCGCCGGGATTGACGAGGAAGGACGCCCCCCCTCGATAAGCAGGCCGCCCGCCGGATTGATCGTAAGCGCCCCCTGCCCCGCCGCGTGCCCGTTCTTAACGGTCGTGACCCATCCCGCCACAAGACCGCTCGACGGCAGCGTGTCGACCATGGCCGATCCGCCGTTCGTGCGATACACGAACTTGCCGCGATCACCCGCAACGAAAGTGCGATTTGTGCCGGCAACAGCGACTTTCTTGCGGGCCTGCTCAGGCAGAGCCGTGACCGGATCGACAACGACGCTATCGCCCGGCGACAACGTCGGTGAACCGCCCGATGCGATACCAGCGAAAATCGACACGAGCTGAAAGCGCGTGCCGTCATAGACGAGATCGAGAATATCGCCAGCGGGACAGTCGCCGCTCCAGGCGGCGGACGCCGGCCGCGTCATCAACCCGATGCAGTGCCGTGGCCAGATCGAAGGCGGCGTGGCGCAGGCCATGGGCGCGGCGCTGTTCGAGGAAGTCATCATCGACGCCGACGGCAAGGTGACGACCACCAGCTTCCGCACCTATCACCTGCCCGCCTTCGGCGACGTGCCGCGGACCGAAGTGCACAGCCTCGGCCCACTCGGCGCCAAATCGATGAGCGAGAGCTCGTACAACCCGGTTGCCGCCGCGTTGGCCAATACCCTACGGGACGCAACCGGCGTGCGCTTCCATCGCCTGCCGCTGCGGCCGGACCGGGTCTATGCGCGGCTGAAAGAGGCGGAACGGGAAAAGAACGCGCGCGCTTGACCCGCGACGCGGGCAATCGGCCGATCTCTGGAAGGATGACGGATGGAGATGGTCGGAGCGGCAGGATTCGAACCTGCACCAACCCATTGAAATTACAACTTCCGATTCTGACATCCCCCGCCGCAACCGGGGCAACGACCGGGTAAGCCGAGGGGGCGATTCTGAAAGCCCGCTCGCTCCCGTACTTGCTGCGCTCTACCACCTCGGCCGCTTGCGGGTGGTGTGATGCCGAAGTTCATCAACGCTATCACCACTCGCACCGATGCCGAGTGGCCGGCGGACCATCCGCTGCGCCAGGTCGCCCGCGTGCTCACCAACACGCAGGCCGAAAACGCCGACTTCCTGATCTGCACGAACGCCGGCGTGCCCCGGCTGCCGCCCGCTCCCGACGATCACGAGATCTTCACGACCTGCTGCAAGTGCAGCACCGCGATCGTGCACCGCGCCAGCGCGCCAAAAGGCCCTGCCCCCATCTGCCTCGGCTGCTGGGAAAAGCTCGGGGGCGCCGAATGAGCAAGCGCTCCGACATCATGATGGCCAACGAAGGCCAGTTGCTCGTTGCCGCCTCGAATTGGGGCAAGGATGCTACGGCCGAACATGCTCGCGGCATCATCGACGGATGCTTCAATGCGCTCGTCCGGTTCGAGGGATCGGAAGAGACGGCCAAGTTCGCCTTTGCGGTCGCCGATCGCGTCGCGGGCGCGCTCAAGACGCCAACGGCTTGGCCGCTTCGCGCGGATGAGCAGGCGGCATCGCCGACGCCCGGTCAGACCCCGCCGGCGCCTGCGCCGACGCTCGGTCCGCCTTCGCCGACGCCGGTGCCGACGCCTAGTCCGCTCCCGCCAGCGCCAGCGGCGGCTGCCAGTAGCGACCTGGACGCGTCCGCCCCCGTGGGTGGGCCAGGCGCTGTGGTCATGCCAACGCCGGCGCCTCCGCCGCGCCAATACGGCTACTGGACCATCTTCACCATCGGTTGGTCCTTGGGCGTGCTCGTCACAGCTTGGATCACCCTATCGCCATTCGTCGCGCGGCTGCTGGCGGGGGGTGCGCTATGACCACCGAACCGCTCGAGCTCCCCGCCTTTCTGCCCCGCCGCGGCGACACGCCGGCGCCGGCCGCCGACAAGGACGCCTACACCACCTTCCTCGAGGAGAAGGTCAAGGTCGCGCCGCGCGCCGGCTTCGACGTTGACCCGGCCGAGATCAACCCCGCGCTCAAGCCGCACATCAAGGTGGCTGTGCAATGGGGCCTCGCCGGTGGCCGCCGCGCGCTGTTCTCGCGCTTCGGCACGCAGAAGACGACATGGCACCTCGAAATGATGCGGCTCACCGCGCGCCACACGCGCGCACCAACGCTGATCACGTTGCCGCTCGGCGCCCGCCTCTCGTTCTTCAAGGATGCCGAGAAGTGGTTCACCGGCAAGCACGCGGTGAAGCTCAATTTCATCCGCGAGGACAAGGACCTCGATCGCGAGGCGATCAACCTCACCAACGTCGAAAGCGTGCGCGAGGGCAAGATCGATCCGCGCCGCTTCGGAGGGACCACGTTCGACGAAGGCGACATCCTCCGCAACATGAACACCAAGACGTTCTGGACGTATGCGGAGCGCGCCAAGGAGGTCGCATATCGGCACGTCGGGACCGCCACGCCGGATCCTCGGGACTATTCCGAGTTGCTCGCCTTTGCCGGCTATCTCGACATCATGGACGTCGGACAGGCGCGCACACGCTTCTTCAAGCGCAACAGCGAGCGCGCGGACGAACTGACGATCCACCCCCACAAGGAGCAGGAATTTTGGCTGTGGGTGGCCTCGTGGGCGCTCTTCATCCAGAAGCCGTCGGACGTCGACAAATCGTTCTCGGACGAAGGCTACGACCTACCGCCGCTCGATATCCGTTGGCATGAGGTCCCGACCGACCACCGCGACGCCGGCGCCGAGGCCGACGGCCAAATGCGGCTTCTGAAGGATTCCGCCGCCGGCGTGCAGGGCTCGGCGAAGGAAAAGCGGGACAGCCTGCCGGCGCGCATCGCAAAGATGCAGGAAATCCGGGCCGAGGCGCCGAAGGCGCATCGCATCCTCTGGCACGACCTCGAGGCGGAGCGGAAGGCGATCGAGAAGGCTGTGCCGTCGGCGGTCACGGTCTATGGCTCCCAGCCTCTCGACGAGCGCGAGACCGCCCTCGTCGACTTCGCCGAAGGCCGCATCCAGGAGCTGGCCGGCAAGCCGATGATGATCGGCTCCGGGCCGAACTTTCAATTTCACTGCTGGTGGGCGGTCTTTGTCGGCATCGGGTGGAAGTTCAAGGACATCATCCAGGCGGTGCACCGCCTCCAGCGGTACGGCCAGACGTTCAAGGGCTTCCCGAGGAAGAAGCCGAAGGCGGTGCGCCTCGACTTCATCTTCACCGAGGCTGAGCGCGAGGTGGTGCGCACGCTGCAGGACAATTGGCGCCGCTACGAGGAACAAGCCGCGCGCATGTCGGCCCTGATCCGCGAATACGGGCTGACCCAGCTCGCAGTGCAATCGGTGCTCACCCGCACGATGGAGGTGAACCGCGTCGAAGTGAAAGGGCAAGCCTTCACGTGCGTCCATAACGACTGCGTCGACGAGCTGCGGCGCATGCCGGAGAACACGGTCGACTTCATCATGACGTCGATCCCGTTCTCGACGCAATATGAGTACACCCCGAGCTATCGGGATTTCGGCCACACCGATGATGATGAGCACTTCTTCCGGCAGATGGGCTTTCTGAGCCCCGAGCTGCTGCGGGTGCTCAAACCCGGACGAGTCTTCGCGGTCCACTGCAAGGACCGCATCGTCGAAGGCTCCCGATCGGGCCTCGGTTTCCAGACTGTAGCCCCGTTCGGCGCCCGCACGCTCATGCACTACATGGCGCATGGCTTCGCGTACCTGGGGACCAAAACCATCGTCACCGATGTGGTGCGGGAGAACAATCAGACCTATCGGCTCGGCTGGACCGAGCAATGCAAGGACGGCACCCGCATGGGCTTCGGCCTGCCGGAATACCTGCACCTCTTCCGCAAGCCGCAGAGCGATCGCTCGCGCGGCTATGCGGACGAGCCGGTGGTCAAGACCAAGGAGGACTACACGCGCGCGCGCTGGCAGCTCGACGCGGCCGGCTTCGGCCGATCGAAGGGCAACCGCTTCCTCACACCGTCAGAGCTGGCAGCCTTGCCCTACAAGGGCATCTTCCAGAAGTGGCGGGAGTTCTCGCTCGCGCAAACATACGACTTCGAGCACCACGTCGCCTGCGCGGAGGCATTGGAAGGCGCCAAGAAATTGCCCTCCGACTTCGCGCTGATCCCTGCGCACTCTTGGCATCCCGACGTTCTGACCGACGTCACGCGTATGCGGTCGCTCAACACGATCCAAGCGGCCAAGGGCAAGGAAAAGCACCTCTGCCCCCTGCCCTTCGACATCGTCGATCGAGCGATCGCGCAATACACGCAGCCGGGCGAGCTGGTGCTCGACCCCTTCGGCGGACTCATGACCGTTCCCTACTGCGCCATCCTGCAGAAACGCCGGGGCCACGGCATCGAGCTCAATCCGGACTATTTCCGGGACGGCGTGGCGCATTGCCGCGCGGCCGAGGAGAAGGCGGCAACGCCGTCACTGTTCGATCTTTTGAACGAAGAGGCCGCGACGTCCGAAGCGGCGGAGTGAAGTGTCACGCGTGACAGGTCAGAGGCACGGCATGAGGGCATTCGAAGTCAAAGTAGACGGCTATTCGCCAATCATCTTCGGCGCAGAGACGGCCGCAAAAGCGCGATGGCGAGCTTTTAGCCAGTATTCGTCGGTCTACGTCTGTTCCTTCCGTCGGTTCCTCTCGATCTCCAAGGTGCGTCCCGTCCCGATGCCCGAGGGCGTCGATCCGAAACGCCTTTTGCTCGGCGTTGCCCAACTTTAACGAGGAAAATATGAGCCATCCCATACCGAGTGCAGCGCTGGACGATCGCCTTGGCTTCCTGGGCACGTCTGGCAGCGGCAAGACCTACAATGCCGGCGTCGCTGTCGAGCGCTTGCTGTCGAAGAAGGCCCGCGTCGTCATCGTCGACCCGCTCGGCGTTTGGTGGGGCCTGCGTCTCACCGCCGACGGCAAGCACGCGTCGCCCTACAACGTGGTCATCTTTGGCGGCCCGCGCGGCGACCTTCCGCTGACCGAGCACGCCGGCGCGTTGATCGGCGAGACCGCTGCCACCATGGCTGAGAGCTGCATTCTGGACCTGCGCGAACTTGGTTCGAAGGCAGCCGAGCGCCGGTTCATGACCGCGTTCCTCGAAACGCTCTATCGCAAGGCCTCTGGTGAGCCCTTCCACCTGGTCGTCGACGAGGCTGACCTGTTCGCTCCGCAAAAGCCGGCCGGCGGAGACGAGACCCTGCTCGGCCACATGGAAAACATCGTCCGCCGCGGCCGCGTTAAGGGCTTCATCCCCTGGCTGATCTCGCAGCGGCCGGCGGTGCTGAACAAGAACGTCCTCAGCCAGGTCGACGGCTTGTTGGCGTTCAAACTCACCGCTTCGCAAGATCGCGATGCCCTCGATAGCTGGATCGAAGGGCAAGCCGACAAGGCGCAAGGCAAGGCGATCAAGGATGCCCTGCCGACGCTCCAGATCGGTCAAGGCGTGGTCTGGCTGCCCGGCCGCAGCGTGCTCACCACCGCGAAGTTTCCGCAGAAGGAGACTTTCGATAGCTCACGCACGCCAAAGCGCGGCGAAAAAGTGAAGCGCACGGCCGCACTCAAGCCCCTTGATCTCAGCAGCCTTAAAGGGCGGCTCGTGGCGGTCGAGAGCGAGGCGAAGGCCAACGACCCGAAGAAACTGCGCGCGGAAATCTCTACGTTACTTGCGCAGAAGGCGGCACTCGAGAAGCTCATAAACCAAGACGCAAGCAAGCAGATGGCGGATAACGCTACCACCAAGGCGGCGGAAAAACGGGGATTTGAGCGGGCCAAGACAGAGGCGATCAGGAACGCGAAGGCTCATGTCGCCGAAGCCCTTGCGGCAATTCAGACCGATGTCGATCAGATGAATTCGACAGCGAAGGGCGCAATCGAAGTCTTCCGGATGGCCACGGCCGAGCGTCTGAAAGCGCTGATGCGCGACAAGGACGCTCTAAAGCCCATCTATGCACCGCCGCCCGAAGCGGCTCCCCGCCCCACGCCGACCGTCGCGCCCCGATCGCCGTCTCCTGCCAAGCCGGCTACCCCGATCGTCGTTCCGGGCCAATTGCCGACCGGCGAGGGCTTTTCTGATGGCCGCGATGGCTCCTACGAACAGAAGCTCCTCAACGCCCTCGCCGAGCTGAGAGCGTTAGGCGTCACTGATCCGGCCCGAGAGCTTGTCGCACTCATGGCCCGGTACAGCCTGCATACCAACAAGGTGAAGGCCGCTATCGTCGCCCTAAAGAACGACGGTCTGATCGAGTACGGCACCGGCACGCTCAAGCTTACCGATGCCGGCAGCGCTCGAGCGATCCCTGTCGACGTGCCGCGAGATGCTGCGGAAATGCGGGCGCGCATCACCGCCATCCTCGGGGAGCCGACCGATAAGCTCCTCGCTCATCTGACATCGATCTACCCCGAGGACTGTACGCGCGAGGAGCTCGCGGCCGCCTGCGGCTATTCGATCCACACGAACAAGGTCAAGGCGGCGATCGTGAAGCTCAAAGATATGGGTTTCATGACCTATCCGTCGCAAGGCCGCGTTCGTGCCGATGCGTCGCTGTTCTTCTGAGAGGCCTTCATGAAAGCCACCATCCAATCCACCGACCGTGTCGTCTCGATCTCCGATCCGACTTGCGCCTGCGCCACCCTCCAAGCGCGCGTATGGGAGGGTGTCACCGAGAGCGGTGTGCCGTTCGTCGCCTACATCACCATCGTTCAGGTCCACCGCAAGGAGGACAACACTGAGTTTGAGCGCGAATTACAAGAGCATAAGGCGCCTGACGCCAGCACGTTGCGCGCAATCGATTCGCGCTTCGTCCTCTAAATGCCGGGACCACGACTGAACAGGAGTAAACAATGCCCGATATGAACTACATCAATTCCCTCTCGCTGGACGATCTTCGCCGAGAATTGGCTTGGGAGATCGACCTGCGCCACGCTCTGATTAAGACGTTCCGCGACTTGCCCGAAAACCCCGAGCCGCTCGCGCTACGCGCCCTTTGTGAACTTGCTTCATGGGATCGGGACCATGAACTTGGGAAGAAGATACAGCGCGAGCACGGGCTTGCCGCCGTCCCTCCGAAATCTGAATACGAAGATGCCGCCGGCCTATGGGCTCGGATACGTCCCGTCCTCGCGTCGCCCGCAGCCTTGTGGAACGGAAAGCCACTATGAGCACCACCACCCCACCGGCCACCAAAACCGCTGACGTCACGATCGAACTGAAGGTGACCCATAAGCATCCCGCCTCCCCCGACATGAACGCCGCCGGCGTGAAGCTCGAACTCGATAATGCGATCGAATTCGCTACCGCCGTCCGTCAGGCGTCGCCCGCCGAGGGCACGATCACGATCGGGAAGCAGAAGTTCAAGCTCTGATGGCCAGCCGCGCCGATATACTAGGCCGGAGTGATCAGGCCCCCGCACATCAAGGCTGCCCAAACCTCCCGTCGCACTAATTGGCAACACGGAAGTCACCATGAACCGAGAGCTGCACTTGGATTGCGCGAGCTTGGGGCGAAAGCGGGAACGCCCGCCACCTCTTTAGGCCACGGCTCATAGAGGACCTTGTCACCGCCACAAATCAAGTGACGACCACTTCGACTGCGGGATCATGCGCCCGATCATGTACCGAAACGATTTTACATGTAGATGGTCTGGGGTGCCTACGCAGACAAATGACAGGTGATACCAATTTCCTCGAGAGCGGAATGCTGCACCGTTGGCGATTAAGATGTCGCCATTGTGAATTGGACTAACGCTAACATTTGACTTTGCCCGGTCTGCGTCAAAGCCTCGGCGACTGAGCTGGTTCATTGCTTCGAGATCGCATATCTGTTCGAGCCTAAGAGACGGATCCAGGCGCCTAAGATTCGCGAGCAATCGGGCGTCGGCAGCCAACGCAGATGACGCAAGCAATAATAAGCCGCCGAGCAAAAATATCATCCGCAATAGAGCTGTCCTCCAATTCAGGAAAGCGACCTAAGGGAGCCGCCGCGAGCTATGGCCATTACTCGGTAAACGTCATTCGAATAAAGCCGCCGTCTTAGCCTAAGAGGCACAGCATGTATGTTCGCCATCTGGACCGGTGTCGACAGCCGTACTATGCTCTTCCTTCACTCGTAACCGCAAGGTTCACTCGGCCCATGCCAACCGAAACGGTCATGCATTCGGCGACGCAAGCACTTGGGGACCCCTCGAACGCTATAAAGAAGCGTTCGGTCTCCATCAATGGAAGACGGACCAGTGTGTCGCTTGAAGAGCCGTTCTGGATGTCGGTGAGAGCAGCGGCGATGGAACACGGAGTGAAACTGTCGACGCTATTGAATCACATTGAGTTCTCGCGAGGCCCCAACCATCTATCGTCGGCGATACGTGTATTTGCGTTCCTGTACGCCAGCGGTGCCATTCCGAATGCAATGTGGGATTCGCTCCATAGCCGCTCGCGCTAGGGCATTTCGGACATGGGCATTTTGCGCAGGGGCGACAGGTGACGGAGAGCGGCAGCATTTAAGTCACGCCCCGTCTTGAAATAGCGCCCCATCAGCGTCAACGGACCTTATCGCCGCGTGCCCGCATCGCCCACAGGTGAACCGCTGTTCTTCGTACTTCGGGCCTAACTTCGGATGCGGCGACCGACGCGTCAACAGCATTTGGCCATCACACAGCTTGCACGCAAGCACGTCGTGGGCGCCGAAACTCCCGGGCTTTTGAGTTACGAGATACATCGCCCTACATCAGCGCGAAAAACAATCCATCCACGATCAAATCGTAGTTGCTAAAGAACCATCATGCAAGGCTCTCGTCGTTGAACGGCCTTCGCTAAAGCCCACGCAATACATTCTCGACACGTGCGATGAGCTCGCGAGACTCAAGGATAAGCTTGCGGGAGCATTGGACGGTATCGACCAAGGTCCGGCTGACATTCACGACGTGCCGATGATGTTCAGCTATCTCCTCGAGGAGAAGGCGAAATTCAAGCCGAACCATGCTGCCATTCCATATTGAAATATTGAAGCCTGAAGCAAAATGGGTCTGTCAACCGCCAACGCCACAGAAGGTGCCTACGATGGTGATGATGAGGTGTGCGCCTCCTAATCCCATTCCACCTTAGTTTATCAAAGGCGGGAACGATGCGTTAAGCGCTTTTCTCAACGCGGCGTTTATAATGAAATGCTAGTGCGGCGGAATGACCATAATACCGTTCCCCTCGCGACGGCTTCGCCCCCCCGGCGACGGAAATCAGCGCGTACATTGAAACAGGCCAGGGGGAACCGGTGCGCTGCATGGTGTGCGACCTGACGTGGAGAGGAGCGTTCATCAAGGCGCCAGACGTAATCCTCCCAGATTCGTTTGCTTTGCAGCTTCCCGGATTCGGCAAAAGCAGCCGACAGTGCCGAGCGGTTTGGCGCGAGGGGGATATCGTAAAGGTGGAGTTTGAAGCTTTGGCTTGAGCAAGGCGCCAACGGAAGCGGCCGCCCCTCGAGCTCGGCAATGATCGCCGCCTACACCTTGCGCCCGCGAGGAAGAGGTCGCGAACTCGGGCGGCTCAATCGCGCTTGGGAGGCTGTTTAAGGCTCATTTGCCGTATAAGATCGCTGTCGCCCGTCGAGATTTCACACACGGGGCAATTGAACGTCCGATATTCCTTTCCCGGTCCATCGGGACGAATGTGGGCGAGCCACATCTCCGATCCGCACTGCGGGCAAAGAGGCCGGTCGATTTCGGATCGTCGGCTGGATTCGGATTGCGTGTGCGGCATGGTCCCCTCCCTGTTCGTCAGGCGGGACCACGTCAGGGTCTCTCAGCCACGCACGCCCAGGTACTCTGCGGGGATAATAACGCGCCCGTGCAAAGGTTCGAATTTAAATCGTTATTGCAGTGCGAAAAAGGTTGCCTTTCGCGTCGCGCGCGTGGGCGCACGATCGCGCCTGCCCTTTGGTCGAAGTAGAGATTGCACATGGTCGCACTATCGGGCTGGCGACTGCGCCAGCCCGACGATGCGCGGCCGGCCGTGGCCGTTGCAACGCGGGCAGCGGACGTCGCGCAGAACGACCCGAATCGAAGCTTCGGGGTCACGCGGCTTCATGCGCAGGTCCAGGTCGGTGAGGCCGCCGCAGCTATCGCAGACGATGGTCACCCACGCGTGTTTTGCCGTCAGCGCGGCGGCGATCGTCGGCCAGAACCAGACGTCGCGCTTTTCCGTTATCCGGACGTTAAACTCGCGCACGGTGGCCAGCGCGTCGGCCTCGGCCTCCCAGGCGCGCTTCATGCTTTCGATATTGGCGACACGCTCGTGGTGGTGTGGTCGGCGATACGGGGGCGGCATTGGAGGCCTCGTCGGCGCGGGCGCGCATGTGGTCCCTAATAACCATTCAATAGGAAGGCCGCCAATGCGTTATTTCGGAGGCGCCGCGACAATCCCTCGGCGGACCCCAATTTAGCGAATCTCCGGCGGCGGCTCCGCGCCCGCCCGGCCCCTCCTGACCCCCTCAAACGCAAAAAATCCGCCCCCGGCGCGCGGCCGAGGGCGGATGAGTTGCCGGGCGGATACCAGGCTGGGGAGAAAGGTTAGGCGGTCAGGCCATCACGCGTGACAAGCACTCCGCTCATCACTGCCGCCTGGCCTCGAGCGAGCGCAGCCGGATCTCCAGGTCGGCCACGCGGGAGCCCTGCGCAAGGCTGCCAGCCTGGATGCCGGAGACGTTGGCCCGGATTTCGCTGAGGGCGTCATTCTGCCGGTCCAGCTTGGTCAGCACGCGATCATTGCTGGCGGCGAGCCCAGCGAGCTGAGCGGTCGACGTTCCCCAAGCGATCAATGCCGCCGCGAGCGCGGCGATCACCGGCCAATTGTGTCGGATGAAATCGCCAGCCTTATCGGTCATGTGCCTATTCTCACGTATGAAATATCTTATCTGTCCGCAAATGCGGCACGTATCTTCTCGTTGCAGGACTGCGCTTTTTCGAGGCGGCTGATCGATTACCCGCGGCAGGGCTTCGTCGCGATGTCGCCGTGGGCGGACGAACTGCTCGCCGGAACACAACTAGGAGCGGCGGCATGATCGATCGCCAAGGCGGCCGCATCGTCATTGAATGCGATAGCTGTGATGAGACCTTTGATGGCAACAGCATCGAAGGGGACGGCGACGACTGGCAAGAGGTCTGGCCGGCCGCCAAGGCCGAAGGCTGGACGTCGAAGAAGATCGGCAATGAATGGGTGCACGGCTGCCCGCATTGCGGAGTTTACATTTCCGCGAAGGCCGGCTCAAGCCACACGCTGTTATCGTCGTTGCGCACGGTCCGGCCATCACGTGATCGATAGCGGACCAGATATGGCGGGTCGGTAAGGATGAAGTCCGCCGAAGCGGACGCCATCCGGCGCATGACCTCCACGCAATCACCGTGGACCACGGTGTTGCGCGGGCACCAGACGAGAGGGCTCATCGGACCACCTCCAGCACAAGCTCGAAGGCTTCCCAATCGATGCTGTGGTCGAAATGCACGAAGGCGTGCATATCTTCTGCGCGAATTTCCGCCAATCTGTCCGACAAAGGTTGCCCTGCAACCCTGCCCCTCTGGCGAAGAGCGGGGGTAGCAAGCGCATAGCCGAGGGGCTCCCATGCTGCACAAGCGAAGCGCGGAAGCTTGGGAGACGGCTTGCGCGCGCGAGGGGCAGCGCCCCTTCCGACTCTTATGTGAGCCGGGCAAACGCTATTATTCAGGAGGACTTTTCCCATGTGACGGCATTTGAGTTAGGATGGCCACATTCATTGCAACTTGATTGACCGTCACGAAATGGAAAGCAGAACCTGCATTTATTGTTGTGAGATCAAGCCCGACAACGAGTTTTCTGAGGAGCATATTATCCCTCAGTTTATGGGCGGCTCCTCCGATTGCAAAGAAGCGGTCACCCGCGACGTATGCCAGCGGTGCAACTCAATCTTCGGCCGATACGTTGACGCGCCGGTCGCAAAGGCATTCTTTCAAAATTCCGTCGAGTACAATGCGTGGGAATCGTGCTTCGACTACGCCCCAGACTCGGGCAACGTCTTTCCCCTCATTTATTTCGGCCTGAACCGCAACCTCGCCCTCGAGGACGGCGAAGTCGCCGAGGTATGGCTGGCGCCCGACGGAGGCACCGCGTGGCACATCCACGAGGATCACGGCGAAGACTTCGACACCTTTGCGGGCGGCGATCCGGTCCGACGCCGCCGCGAGAAAACAGGCCGCGTTTATTCGTTCCTTGCCTCCGAGCACCCCTATTGGTTCTTGTCGAACATGAGGTCGGTCCAGAGCCATTTCCACGGCGAGCCTATCTTTCTCGGCACGGAGACCGATCTGGAACACCAACTGCCGAGCAAGCGCATCAAGGGCCGGTTTTGCAGAAAAGATCCGGAAGCACAGGCAGAGCGGGCTGCAATCAGAACTGTTA
This sequence comes from Pseudolabrys taiwanensis, assembly GCF_003367395.1. Lineage (NCBI taxonomy): Bacteria > Pseudomonadati > Pseudomonadota > Alphaproteobacteria > Hyphomicrobiales > Xanthobacteraceae > Pseudolabrys > Pseudolabrys taiwanensis. Next base: position 1,109,369 of record NZ_CP031417.1, read on the forward strand.
TTGACACGCAAAAGCCGCTCAACAACCGCGTGCCGATGGACCTCCTATTTGACGTCCGGTTCCTCGCAAAGCTGGCAATCGGCTTTGGTCATTCCCTCTTCGGCCCGGAGTACGGCGACCTGCAACACACCGCCACGCTGCGCAGGCTTCTGCAAACCAGGAGGTCAAACCTGGACACCGCATCGCCGACCGTCCGAATGAAAACCTATTTCACTAACCTTCAGGACTTGTCGCTCAAGCCCTTCAGAGTCCCCGCCGGATTTGTCTTCTTCCTCACGGCGGTCAAGAAGGACGCCGTGCTCGCCATCATATTCCCCAGCGGACGCACCGCTCAGGTTTCAATCACGGACAGCGCGGTAGATGCCGCCTTCAATGCCGCAGACAAGCTGAAGGAAGAGCGCGTCTTTGTCTCATTTCCCCAACTTAAGCGGACGATCGGCCCAATATCGATGTTCGAATACATCGCATGGAGGACGGCCTCTCACCGCATACCGACGCTGGATCACATCCTGCGGCGGCTGACATCACGCTCCGCAATGCCGGCGCTCAGGCAGCGCTAATGCTCTTCATAAAGAGGGCATTTGGCGAACGGCGCGGAGCCAATTGCCAGCCCCGAGACCGGAGAAAGGGTAGCCGCAGGAGCGTCAGCATAGCGCCGCCAAAGGCGGGACGCGGGACCGACTGCCCCCGGCGAGGGGTGCCATATCGCGCAAGGGATCGTCACCGCAGGCCGGGACATAGAAACGGCCGCAAAGGTCGGACATGCCGGGGTCGGTAGCCGGCTTACCACCAGAGAGCATTCCGAAGCGTTGCGACAGCGCCGCGAGGCTTGCCGAGCTTCTTAGTCGTATTTGTTATGCCGTCAATACCGATGCCGTCCAAGAGTTTCGTGTGCATTTTGTTGGACAGCTTGGAGTTCTTGCGTCGACACATAAATATCAGCAAGACCTCTAAGGACCTTAGCCATTCCTCACTGATCCCGACTGAAAAACCATTGTGCACGCCTTTTGGCTTCGCAAGAAGGTGCAAGATCAAGGTGCCTTTCATGTCAGCCCAGTCGCGCAGAATCTTGACTTTGTTAGTCGGGTTGAAAACTTCGGCACGGAATCCTTGATGCTTAGTAATGCCGACGTACAGAGGTTTGTAATTCCTGCCGTTCCTGAGTGAAAAAATGTAGGCGCCTTGTGCCCAAGAAAGCTCCGCCCCAACGTCGTCGTCGATCGATGCCCAAGCATCCTTCAGATCTTTTTTTTCGAATGGAAGGTAACGCGGAATCTCATATGGCCCATAACGGCTATAGAACTCTGGTGATTGCTTGCACCGTTCGCTGCAACGGCTGCTTGTCATACTCCAAGTGCAACGCTCTTCCGCCCACCTCGCGGACACGAAGACGCGAAAGCATCCCATGCTTCTCGAAGAACTGCAGCAGTTTCGCGCGTTCCTTGTCCGGCAATGCCGTCATACACCTTACGATCTCAAATAGGTCCGGCTCCTGCATCAGGTAATGGACCTCCATCAAGCGCGGCAGCGTACCCGCCCGAGCGAGGATGTCCCGCACGATGTCGATCGCGTGCAGCTCAATTTCGCGGTCATCAGGCGACGGCTGGGACATGTCTCGCCCCCGGGATGAATGGACGAACGGGACCGCGCTGCACCAACGCGGAGCGATGCTCAAGGCCGCGATCAGCGCGGATGCCAGCAAGCGCCTCGGACGTGACATCAATCAACACGGCAACCAGCCATTCGCCCTCGTGCACATCCGGCAGGCCGAGCGCCCGTACCCGCCAGCCGTAGTTCAAGAACTTAGGCAGCCAGAAGGTGTTCATCAGCACGGAGATGCCCGACAGGCCTTCACGGAGCCCGTAGTCGATCATCGAGGCAATGACCGTGCTGCCGATCTTGGAGCCCGTGTGCTCCTCGCGCCGCTCGGGCACAACGAATATCCGCGTCCACTCGGCAATGGACGGCGCGCGCGGCACGCCTCTCTGCTCGGCGAAGCGCGCAAACACGTCGCCAATCAGATGCGGTCCCGTCGTCGGCACGAGTCGCAGACCGCCAACCACGCGGCCGGCCTCGAGCCCCAGCAAATAGACCGTGTCATCGGTGTCGAACTGGTCGTATTCGCGGTTGTCGCTGCGCGGCGTCAGCCCTGGCCAGCGCAGCTCCTCGATGTAGATGCGGTGGCGTATCTGGTGGTGCTCGTCCAGCTCGCGCTGATAAAGATGCCGGTTGGCACTGGTGATGATGTGCACGTCAAGCATGCCGTCCCCCGATGGCAAGACTCCCCGGGGGATGCTCGGCCAGGTGCGATTCAACCGTAACCCTCAAAATTGAGGGGTTGACGCTAGAGCGAGATCTCGCCGCGCCGTAGGCGCCCGCCTACCGGCGGAGCCGGTCAACGGCGCGACCATCGACTAGGCTGACATTGCCGCAGTGACCCCACATCAGAGGACACCGCCCTATCTTTCTCGAAACGCTTTCTCAATTTGATCTCTGAGAGGCTTTGTCAGATACGATATAACTGACCGCATCTCAGTCTGGATGAATGCTTCCACCGGCATACCCGGCACTATCTTGAGGCCCTCTAGGCGTGCCACTTGGTCGGCCGACAACACAATACGAACAGCGTAATAGCGCATCGACTGGCGGCACGCTCGTATCGTTTCCACCAATTTGGCCTCCGGTATAGTTCGCGCCACTGTAGTTGCCATAGGTCGGAATAATGCTAGAAGACATAGTTCCCCAGTTGATATTGGACATGAGACCCTTCGCCCGAAAATGTCTGATTAGTTCGTTGTCGGCCGATTTAGTCGCGGCAACCCGCCGCGCGCCACGCCGCGATGAACTTGTCCGCGACGTTCCAGCCGTAGAAGCTCACGGCAAACGATCCCGGCTTGAGCACGCGGTAGGAGGAAACACTGCCTTGAAGAAACGCACAGCGACAATGACCGATACGTGGGCTGTCACAGTGGCCCGAAACGGGGACGATGTCGTAACCATCGAAACCAACTGCTTGTCCGGCCGCGATCTCCGTCCCGGCGATGCTGAGGTGATCAGGACGGCTGCCTATCACTTGCTCGCCTTCATCGGCGACGAATCCGCAGGATTGTCATGTGTCGCTGGTCGCCTCAGCGTCCCGCCATCGATAGGCAGCATTGAGAGCGGCTGCCCATAACCTTCCATCGACCAGCGCATCCGCGCGCCCTGCCGCAAGCGGCGATGAAAATCGTTCACTGCGGATCAGTCGTGAATTTCTCCAGCGCCGCGTCGTCGCACACCTTGTGTGGTCTCGGGGCGATCTTGCGACGGCATGCACGGCCGGCCGTTCATGTCGGCCGATCGACCGTCGGAAAATGTCGCGTTGTGCTGACAAAAGCCCTGGCAAAGCGAGAATAGTGGCGCGTGCCGCCCGCCAACCAAAACTGGGTGCGCCCTACGGCGCGATCTGGCGTCAGGCCGACGACGTGAATTTGTCGAACTTTCGCGAGCATCCTGAGTATCTGACGCCAGGTAGAGAGCTTCCTGCTCCAATCCACTCTAGACGCGTTCCACGTCGCCATTCCGCTCACGTTCTGCGACGCACGTGCCCCTGAAGCGAGCGGCAATGGCCGCCTCGACCCGCACACGGCTCAAGCTGAACCGTGTAGCGGCGACATCGCATCGGTCGCCGCACGCGCAAAGGCGCGACCCCTGCTTCCACAGGGGCTTGCGCGACTTTCGCAAATCAGAGAATCTGTCCGCGGGTGTGGAAACCCGGACCAGCGATAGGCACGCTCACGGTTAGCGCCGTTGAAGCTGCCGAGGCGCATGGGGCCTTGGCGGCTCCTAGCGCAGTAGGACGCCTTGGCGGGCGCCCGACCACGGCCATTATGGCCGGGGGCGGTGCGCCATGTCCAGGCGAAAGCTAAAAGCCGCCGACCTGTCTCGCTGGCAGGTTTCCAACCCCCGGCTGCCGGTCCGCTACCGGCGACGGCTGTGGAAAGCCGAAACCAGCGAGCATCACATGACGTCACCAGCACGAGCAGACGCCCAGGCGCTACCCGCCTGTGCGCACGAGACCACTACTCCACCCCCGAACCCTGTCGAGAATGTCGCCGCGGCCGCCGGCCGTGCACCTGTAACCAGTTCGCGTAGGGGTTTTCTAATGAACACCGTTGTGTCTGTTGCGTCGCTTGCGTCTGCCTCTGCCATGGCCGCGCCACCGAACCTCTCGCCGGCGTCTACCGAAATCCACCCGGACGAGAAGTTGCTTTCTTTCATCAGTCGACTGAAATCGCTACGAAGGCGCCTCAAGACGGCAGACGACGCATGCAGCAAGACTCGCGCTCGCGTTAAGGCAGCCGAGTCACAGCTTCCGCCACTGCCTCCGGAACCGGAGCCCCCGTCGGAGTATGCGGATCTATGGCAGCGTATTACGAACGCAGAGATGAAAGTGTTGTCGGATAAACATCCGCTCGCGGTCTGGGAGCGGGACACTTCCGATGCGCGCACGGCGATCCATCGGATGCAGCGAGATCGACAAGTCGAACTCGATGAACGGTGCGGCGTATATACGGCAGAAGATGAATTCGACGAAATCTGGGACGAGATGCAGGAGGTCGGCCGGGTGGTCTATGACACACCGGCTCGTACACTCGACGGACTTCGCGCTAAAGTTCTGGCGCTTAAGCTACTTGCATGGGCCGATGACGTTGATGACGAGTGGTGGCCGTCGATCCGGCGCGACATTCTCACAATCTCGCGCGTCGGTTCAGCATCGATCGTCGTCCAAGACGAAGCCCTCAGCCCCTCGGAAAGCGACCCGATTTTCGCGGCTATTCAGCAAGATCGTTCTGCTTATGAAGCATTTTTTGCACGGTGCCGGATCGAGGACGAGATGAGTGAGCGCGGCGAAAAGCGTGCTTGCGCTCCTGGCGATTATCGCACTCCCGAGATGGTTGCCGCTGTCAATCGATCGCGAGCCGCCCGCGCAGCGTTGGCGAACACTACACCCACTACGCCCGAGGGACTTGCGGCATATTTGAACTATGTTGTCGAATGGTCGTTTGACGAAGTGATGTTCGGCGACGATGAGGAAACCCAGATCTTCATCAGAACATTGCGGCGCAGCGTTTTTGAATTGCTTTCAGCGCTGCCGAGCGCCGACCGCACAGAGCCTCCGGCCGATGATGAAACACCGCGGTTGATCGCCGCGCATCGCGCAGCCTTCGCAGCCATTGCAGGGCCCGACGATGTGATAGACCAACTCTCGGACGCTGAGGACGAGCATCGCACCGCTCTTTGGGCAGCGCGACCGACGACCCGAGCGTCGCTTGACGCCTATCTCGAATATTGGGCCGATCTTGCTCGTCGAGATGGCGACGGCTTCCTCGTCAATGGCCGAGCGTTTTCGGACTTCCTTTCGAAGCTCCGTGTCGCCTTCGCGGGCGCGATCTGATTGAGCAAACGCCCCCGCCCGCTGCAACGCGGGCGGGCACCCGCTGCAAGTGCCGTTGAGAAACGAAAATTTATTGGCGATGAATTCAATAACACATCGCCAGACGCTCATGATCCACCCAGCGGCAGGCATACGAGCACTCAAAGGTCGACGGGGTGGCCACGTGCGAGTGCCACCTGATGCCGCACATTTTCAAGGAGCCGTGCGGCCGCCCCCTCACCTACGGCCGCATCCGCTACGAGCACATCAATCCGGACGCCATTTCGCGCGACAACAGCCTTGAGAACTGTGCCGCCTTGGTCACTGAATGTCGCGCTTCAAGACGGACACCTATGACGCCCCAACGATCGCCAAGATTAAACGCGTGGAGGACAAGGCCCATGGCATTGTAGATCCTTGGAGAAAGAGACTTCCTGGCGGCAAAGACGACCCGTTCAAGTTCAAGCTCGGCTGCCGAAGAATTGTGGATCGTCGTACTGAAGAGCCCTGGGGAGCAAACCGCATTTCTACCGATAGGCGAGATGCCTAACGTTATAATCGTCGCGCTCGCTTTAGCTCGCTCGAAGACTGCACGTAGTTCAAATGGGAGATGCGTGGGCGATTGCAATAGCTGCTCACGTAGCGCTAAAGTAGCTCGCCGCCGGTCATTATCAAAGCATTTGACCGACTGCTGCGAGGGCGACGATGCTGCATCCCAAAGAGCAGGCAGAGCTGGACCGGCTTGCAGCCGAGCTGGCTGGCCCTCGCTCAAACCTGAATCCGCTCATCACGGCCGTCTTTTGCGGAACGGCTGTGTACATGATGCTGATGGTCTTCTCGACAGTGACTGGGGCGGGTCCCGAGTCGGCAGGTTTCGCAATTTTTGTGTTCACTGTAACGGCAGGTGGTGGCGTCTATTACTTGATAGATTGGCAAGACACAGTCTGGCTCAATCGACGAGACAGGTTTTATCGTAAGCTTTTAGCTGAACGCGAATTGCAGGAAGAGCGCTCGCGCACATGGGCGATGCGCCTAGCCAGGAGTCCCCAGTCTTTGGAATAGGCCCAGAGCCGCGGTGGCTAGTGCTGAAGCGACCCAAGTGCCTACCGGATGTCCACACGTTGCACGATCGACAAGTCGCGATCGGCCAATCTTCTTAAGCGATACGGGCGACGCTCTCGTTGCCGAGGATGGGTAGCAGGATGGGTAGCTGCGCCGAAATCGTCCTAAGTAATTGATTTTAAATAGCTCCTATTTCCCACCCCTTCCGCCAGCGCCGTTTCGCTTCCTGAAATAGCAGCAGCTGCTACAGCTTGCGTCCAATCTGCGCCATTCGGTCGCCTTTCTCTCTCGCGCGTGAATGCCTAATCATCATCGTATGAAGTTCATCACTCTCAATCGCGCCGCCGCATTCCCGCTGATCTGACCGGGACATTTCGGCTTCGTCGGGCGCGGCCATCGACCGCCGCCCATTGATCTGCGTCGTTGAGAGAACCTCCATGAAACCTGAACCCATGCACGCGCTGAGCGCGGCAGACATCGAATCGTTCGTTCGCGACGGCTTTGTTCGCATCAATGCCGCATTCAGCAGGCCGACGGCCAAAGCGGCGCGATCCATTCTATGGCCGGCCACGGGCTGTGACCCGGATAACCGCGCGACCTGGACGCGACCGGTCGTCCGCCTCGGCCAGTTCGGTCAGCCTCCGTTCCGGGACGCGGCGAACACGCCACTACTGCATAACGCGTTCGATCAGCTCGTCGGCCCCGGTCGCTGGCTGCCGTGTGTCGCGCTCGGCACCTTCCCGGTCCGCTTTCCGTCATCAGAAAACCCAGGGGACGTTGGTTGGCATGTCGACATGAGTTTCGGCGATGATCCCGACTTCATGGAATGGCGAGCCAACATCTCCAGCAAGGGACGCGCATTGCTGATGTTGTTCCTATTCTCCGATGTCGGCCCCTACGATGCGCCGACGCGGATCCGCATGGGCTCGCATCTTGATATCGCCCGCCAACTCGCGCCTGCGGGCGAAGCGGGGTTGACGCTTCGGGAACTCGCGGCGGACGGATTCGCAGCGTCGTCCGGTCGGCCGGAGGTATTCGCCGTCGGTGAAGCCGGCACCGTGTATCTGTGCCATCCCTTTCTCGTGCATGCCGCGCAGCGCCATCGCGGGACCGAGCCGCGCTTCCTTGCACAGCCTCCGCTCATCCCCCGGGAGCCGATCTGCATTGATCGACAAGACGGCATTTATTCGCCCGTTGAGCAGTCGATCCGAACGGCAATCGCCCGCTAAAGAGCGCGCTTCGTCCGCTTTCCTGCATCGCCACAGCGGACGGAGCCTTGCGGCGCAATGTACGCCTGCATGACGAGCACAAGACCGCTCAAGAGGCGCACGCGGCGACGGAAAAGCCATGCGCGAGCGGCGCAACGCGCATGAGCGGATTCGGTCGCTCGGCCCGGCAATCTCTCTTGGATGAGCGGCGAGGCGTCTTCTCGATAGCCTGCGCGGATATTGCCGTGCAGCGGCCGAATGCTGAATTGATCGATGTCGGAACTCGACACACGGCGCGCGCCTCAGTCGGTCGCGAAGGAGAGCCGAGTCGGAAGGTCGGACGACGCCAGGCAAGCGCCGCTGGCAGATTGCCGGTCGGATGGGCTATCAAGCGACGACGCCGACCTGCACGAGACCCGTCACCCATGCGCCTCACACCAATCGTATTTGCTCTCGTCCTGTCGGGGTGCTCGGCGGTGCCGCCGCTGCAGCCCTCGCCGGCACCGGCGGACTACGTCGCGCAGGCGACGCGGTTCCTCGTGAACTATCCGAAGTTAGCAACGCAGGGCGCCCTTATCTCGCAGCTGAAGGCCACGCAGCCGCCGCAGCTTTACGACTGGTTCGCCTGCGTCAAACTGCAGGACGGAAAGATCTACGCCATCTTCTATGCCAATGAGAAGGTGAGCGACCTTCGCGAGGTCGTCGCCGTCGACCGTTGTCCGGACGCCTATTCGCCGCTGCCGCCGGCACCGAAGCCGCCGGCGAAGAAGCCAGCTGAAAGAAAAAAGCCCGGCGCCTAGTCTCGGCGGCTGCCAAGCCTCGGCCCTAGCATGCCCCTTCGTCCGGGCAGGCGCGCCGTCGTTGCTCCCATCACGGGAATGAGACCGCTTGTCTAGCCCGATACCGGTTTGGACGGCATCGCACGCGCTTCATGCATGTCGTAAATGTACGACTAAGTACGTAATTGATACGATAGCGTACAAAATGATAGAGCCCTGCATCCGACTTCTGCAGGACCGTTATGAATCCGAAAATCTTTGCCGCCGGGGCCACGATCCTCTGGGGCTTCACCTACATCACCACCACGACCATGCTGCCGCACAATCCCATTTTCATCGGCGCGGTGCGCGGCCTGGCTGGCGGTCTGCCTCTGCTCGTGTTCGTCCGCGAATTGCCGCCGAGGGACTGGTGGCTGCGGATCGTCATTCTCGGCACGCTGAACAGCGGTTTGTTCTTCGGCCTGTTGTTCGTCGCCGCCATCCGCCTGCCAGGCGGTGTCGCGGCGACCTTTCAGGCGCTCGGCCCGCTTTTCATGGTTCTGCTCGCGTGGCCCGTGCTCGGCGCGATCCCGGCCGTGACCAAGATCGCTGCGGTCGCCGTGGGCGCCGTCGGCGTGGCCATGGTCGTGCTGAAGAGCAATGCCGGCATCGATTTGATCGGCGTTGCCGCGGCCCTCGGCAGCGCTCTTTCCGTGGCGCTCGGTGGCTTGCTGGTGCACAAGTGGGGACGCCCGCGATCGCTGATCGGTTTTACGGCGTGGCAGTTGCTCGTTGCCGGCGTTGAGTTGAGCGTCGCCGCCATCGTCTGCTCCGACCTGCCGGCCGGCATTACCGCTTTGAATGTTGTGGGCTTCGTCGTCCTCGGCCTATTCATCACCGCTCTCGCCTTCGTCCTGTGGTTCAAAGCCATCGAAGGCGCGGGCGCCGCTCACGTCGCACCGTTCTTTCTGCTCACCCCGGTCACAGCTTTCATTCTCGACGCCGCGTTTCGAAGCTTTGTTCCGAGCCCGGTCCAAGCGGGTGGCGTGGTTCTGGTGATCGCGAGCCTGCTTTACAGTCAGCACGTCGATCGGCGTGCCTTTCGTCCGGCGCACCATCACGCGCATCCGAAGAAATGACGACGGAGCGATATGACATGATCGCAGACGAAAGAGACGCCTCCGCTTCGCGTGCAACCTCGAAAGGCCTTGCGCGGCGCGACAAGATCGTCGACACGGCGACCGACCTCTTTCTCGCGCAGGGCTACGATGCCGTGACGATCGATGAAGTCGTCCGGGTCGTCGGCGGATCGAAGACGAGCGTCTACAAGACGTTTGGCGGCAAGGAAGGGCTGCTCAGCGAAAGCGTGCAGCAGATGTGCACGAATTTTCTTATCGCCTTCAACCAGCTCGATGTCTCGCGCTTGGGGCCGGCGGATGGTCTGCGGGTCCTCGGCGCGACATTGATGCGCACATTGCTCGAGGACCGTCACATCGCCTTCCAGCGCCTCATCATCGCCGTATCCGGCCGCTTTCCAGAGCTTGCCCGCGTCTGGTTCGAAAGCGGCCCTGGCCGCTCGCGCGCAGCCATCGCCGCTTTTATCGCCGCCAAACAGCGGAGCGGCGAGTTACGGCCAGTTGCTCCAGACATTCTCGCGATCCAATTCCACGACATGATCGTCACCAATGCACTCTATCGCGCGCTGATGGGCGAAAAGCCGGCTTGGCCGGAGGTCGAGCGGTGGATCGACGCGGCGATCGACACCCTGCTGCATGGCTGCGCGCGCGCCTCTTAGCCGGGCACGCGGGGCGCGGCCGTGCCGAAGCACTGCGCGATCTGCGCCTCGAACAACGCGCCGATATCGATCGGATGCGACGGGTCCATGATGCCGTTGTTGATCATGCCGATCCAAAGCGGCGCAATGAGGAGATGCGGATGACGCACCAGTGTGTCGTTCTTGAGTTCGCCGCGCTCGCGAGCGATTTGCGCAAATCGGCGGATGTGCGCGAGTAGCGGATCGTAGGCTTGGCGCCGATAGACATCGGCGAGGAACGGGAAGTGCGCGCCCTCGGCGACGACCAGACGCGCGACGGCGGCACGGCCACCGGTCTCGATATTCCGCACCGCCGGTAGAAGCGTGCGCCGGAAATAATCCGCCACCTTCTCCTGCGGCCCGATCTCCTGCTGTTGCGCCTCATCGAGCGGGTTGGTGATCACGTCGCGGACGATGCCGGTGAACAGCGCTTCCTTGGTGTCGAAGTAGAGATAGGCCGTGCCCTTGGCGAGGCCAGCCCGCCGCGCGATTCCCGCCATGGTCGCGGCGGCAAAGCCGCATTCCAGGAATTCGGCCATCGCCGCCTTAATGATCGCCGCGCGCGTCCGGGCCGTCTTTTCCGGGCTCGGTCCGCGCGTTCGCGCGGCCGCCTTGCGCGGCGGCGCTTTCGCCTGCTGTTTGGCCACCATCGGCTCTCCTCCCGACTTGCAAAGGCGCGCCCGAGTTTATAAATGACTTATCGGTCATTTATAAACCGTCAACAAAGCGCTCCGGGCGGCCTCGCGGCGCCTTCTAAAGTCGGCCGTGGGCTGCGGTCGAGCTCTGCCTAACATCCGATCAAGGATTCCACGTTGTGGCCAATACCCGCACGGCGTCGTGGCTGCCTTTCATCATCGTGGCGCTGTCGCTTGCGGCGGGCGCCATGGGGACAGGCCTCGCCAGCCCGCTCTATCCGCTCTACGAGCAGGCTTGGCGCATTCCGCATTCGACGACGACGGTCATCTTTGTCGTCTACATGGTGGGTGTGCTGGCCGCCTTCCTGTGCCTCGGCCGCCTCTCCAACCATATCGGGCCGGTGATCGTCCTGCGGGCGGCCCTGGTGATCGTGCTGCTCGGCCTTGGCGCGTCCGCGGTCGCCGACGGTGTCGCGACGTTGAGCGTCGGACGAACGTTGATAGGCATCGCCTCCGGCATGATCACGACGGCGGGAACGACCGGCCTCCTCCAGATCGAACCGGGCGGGCCGCGCCGCGCGCCACTGGTCGCCTCCATGACGACCATGGCCGGCTTCGGGGCCGGCCCCCTGGTCGCGGGCCTCGTCGCGCAGTTCGCCCCCGCGCCGCTCGTGACGCCCTACCTCGTCGTCATCGTGGCGATCGCCATCATTCTGGTCGGGCTTTGCTTCGTGCGCACGGCGCTGCCCGTCCGTGTCGGCGCGAGGCTGTCGTTGCTGCCGAAGCTCGGCTTTCCCCACGCCGGCGCGCGCCCGGGCTTTCTCGTCGCGTCCTTTTCGACCTTCTCGGCCTTCGCGCTGTTCAGCCTGCTGGCGGCGCTGGCGCCGTCATTCCTCGGCGCGTTGCTGCCCTGGCACGGGCCGGCGGTCAGCGGCACGGCCATCGGCGCGGTGCTGCTGTGCTCGGCCTTGGTTCAGCTGCCGGCGCGGCGCCTGCCGCCGCGGCGATGCCTGCCGATCGCGCTGTGCGTGATGACGGCGGGCGTGTTGCTGCTGGCGGCCGCGATGGAGACCGGCGGCCCGGTCCTCTTCATCGTCGCCATCGTCACCATCGGCGTCGGCCACGGCCTCATCTTCATGTCCGGGCTCGTCGTGATCAACACCGTCGCACGGCAGGAGCATCACGCCGGCATCCTGGCGACGTTTCTGAGCATCGCCTATCTCGGGACGATCGCGCCGATCCTCGGCGTCGGCTATCTCGCCGACCATGTCGGTCTTGCGTCCGCGGTCGTCGTCTTCTGTCTGGCCTTCGCGGCCTTTTGCCTGCTGCTCTTCGCCTTCGCGCGGACGGCGCTCGACCCGGAGCGGCTGGCGCAGACAGAGTGACGGCTTCCCGTCAGTCGCCTAGCAGCACGTCGAAGGACACGAACGGCCCGCCTCGCGTGCGGCAGTCGCGCTGGCACGAACGATCGCAGCTGTCGGTGACACGCAGGCAGCGCCCTTGCGCATCCACTTGCAGGCAGGCCGCCTCGTTCCAGGTGCAGAACGATTGGCACTCCGCCCAACAGGCGTCGGAGGCATAGACGGCCTGGGAACGGCGGCTGCGCGGGAACGGCAACACATCGCTGTGGCGGTTGTAGCGCCAGATCTCCGGCTGCGTCGTCGGTGAGGACACTTTCATGTCCGCCGCGTTCGCCGGACTGAAGGCGATGCCGATGACGGCGGCGAGCAAGGCCAGGAGGATGATACGGGCCACGGCGGATTCCTTTGGATGTGGCACATTAGCGCCTGGCCGAGCCACAGACCACCTTATTCGCCCACCGCGCGCACGGTGATCCGCACATGTGGATGGACGGACGCGGACCGTCGAAAGGCGTCGTCGCCGCCTCGACCGCCCGCATGCCGGTGATCCTGGCGTTCATGCGGATCTTGCCATGCGAAGATGAGCAAGAATGGACAAGTCGCGCAACGGCATGTTTGGAGCCGCGCCGGCAACGCCCGAATTCAGTCCGCATCGGCTTGAAGCCGACTATTCAAGTGTAGTGGACATATGCGACGACACCCCGGCTGGTGGTGCGGCCCATGGGCGGCTTCACGCCGACGGTTCCCGTGCCACAAACTTTCCTCGATTCAGGCCAATTGCTATTGTGACAGTACGATGTCCGACAGGGACTCGTCCCGTTTAGGAGCATGCCGGGTGACCACCATCGCGCAACAAGACACCAATCCGCCGGCCCAGCGCTTCGGCACCGACGGCATCAAGCCGATGGGCCGGCCGAGTCTGATCACGCGCATCTTCATGCGCATCGTCGCCTTCGTCGAGCGCATGAACGTGCAGTTCAGCAAGGTCGGCAATCCGCCGATCTACGACAAGGCGGTCTTCCCGTGGGCGAGCAAAGTCGAAGCGGCTTATCCGGCCATCCGGGCCGAACTCGAGCGGGTGCTGACGCGCAAGGACGACCTGCCCGGCTTCCATGAGCTGTCGGCCGACGTGGCCACGATCAGCCAGGACCGCGGCTGGAAGACGTTCTTCCTCTGCGGTTATGGCTTCAGCTCCGAGAATAACATCAAGGCCTGCCCGCAGACCTGGGCCGCCTGCCAGAACATCCCCGGCCTCATCACGGTGATGTATTCGATCCTCGAGCCGGGCAAGCACCTGCCCGCGCATCGGGGGCCCTATAACGGCGTGCTGCGGCTGCATCTCGGCCTGATCATCCCCGAGCCGCGCGAAGAGCTCGGCATCCGGGTCGAGCATGAGGTCTACCGCTGGCGCGAGGGCGAGGCCGTGATCTTCGACGACGCCTTCGAGCACGAGGCCTGGAACAGGACGCCCCATACGCGGGTGGTGCTGTTCGTCGATTTCCGCAAGCCGCTGCGGTTCCCGGCCAATTTCCTCAACTGGCTGCTGCTGAATCTGGCGGTGTTCACGCCCTTCATCCGCGAGGGCTTGGACAACCAGAAGGCCTGGGAAAAGAAGTTCTACGAAGAGGCCGAGGCGCTGAGGAACCGGTAGGCCGTCCCCCTGAGGTGGCGGTCCTCGAAGGGTGATGGCGCCTCATTGGCCGTTCATCCTCGGGGGGCGCTACGCTCGGACCTCAGGATGACGGGTCCTCTGCCTTGCTTTCTGCCGGGTTCGCCTCTACGTCCCTCCCCGTATGCTGGATCCCGACAAAAATACCGACACCGCCGCCCCCAAGGTGAGCTTCGTTTCGCTCGGCTGCCCGAAGGCGCTGGTCGATTCGGAGCGCATCATCACGCGCCTGCGCGCGGAGGGTTATGAGCTCACGCGCCAGCACCAGGGCTCCGATCTCGTCATCGTCAACACCTGCGGTTTTCTCGACAGTGCCAAGGCCGAGTCGCTCGGTGCCATCGGCGCGGCGCTGAAGGAGAACGGCAAGGTCATCGTCACCGGCTGCATGGGCGCCGAACCGGAGAACATCACGGCGGCCTATCCCGACGTGCTGGCGATCACCGGGCCGCAGGCCTACGAGAGCGTGCTCGCGGCCGTGCACAAAGCCGTGCCGCCCAAGCACGATCCCTTCATCGACCTGGTGCCGCCGGAAGGCATCAAGCTGACGCCACGGCACTACGCCTATTTGAAGATTTCCGAAGGCTGCAACAACCGCTGCTCCTTCTGCATCATTCCGAAGCTGCGCGGCGATCTCGTGTCGCGCCCCGCCGCCGACGTGCTGCGCGAAGCCGAGAAGCTGGTGAACGCCGGCGTCAAAGAGCTGCTGGTGATCTCACAGGACACCTCGGCCTACGGCGTCGATCTCAAATACGCCGCCAGCCAGTGGCGCGACCGGGACGTGCGCGCCAAATTCATCGATCTTTCGCGCGCGCTCGGCGAACTCGGCGTTTGGGTGCGGCTGCACTACGTTTATCCCTACCCGCATGTCGACGAGGTCATCGAACTGATGGCCGACAAGAAGGTGCTGCCTTATCTCGACATCCCGTTCCAGCATGCGTCGCCCGATGTGTTGAAGCGCATGAAGCGCCCCGCCGCCGAGCAGAAGACGCTCGATCGCATTACGCGCTGGCGCGAGATCTGTCCGGACCTGACGTTGCGCTCGACCTTCATCGTCGGTTTCCCCGGCGAGACCGAGCAGGATTTCGAGTACCTGCTGCAATGGCTCGACGAAGCCGCGCTCGATCGCGTGGGCTGCTTCAAGTACGAACCGGTCAAGGGCGCGCCGGCCAACGATCTGGCGGAAGCGGTGCCGGAAGAGGTCAAGGAAGAGCGCTGGCATCGCTTCATGCAGGCGCAGCAGAAGATCTCGGCGCGGCGCCTCAAGCGCAAGGTCGGCACACGCCAGCAGGTCATCATCGACGAAGTTGGCCCGACCGTATCGAAAGGCCGCTCGATGGCCGACGCGCCGGAGATCGATGGCGCCGTCTATATCGCGAGCCGCCGGCCGTTGCGTGTCGGTGAAATCGCGACCGTGAAGATCGAGCGCGCCGACGCCTACGACCTGCACGGCACCGTCGTCGGCTTCTAACTGCTTCCAAAAAAGAGAGACGACCGCGGCGGGCCGCGCCGCGGTCGCCCACTCCGCTACCCAAGCGTGGGGGGCGGTAGCGGAGAGGTCAGAAAGGTCCGTGTAGCCGCGGCATCGGTGGCACGAGCGCGGCTTTCTGGTCGGCCGACAGCGTGTCGTAGAGCGCGCGCATCGGTCCGCTCACCGCCTGCAGAAGTTCGGCACGCGCCGCCGACTGCTTGCCGGCAAACTCGATGGCGTCTGGCAGCGCCGGCGGCGGGCCTGGCTGCACCGGCAGCAGCGCGCAGATTTGATGCAGCTTGGCGACCGCGGGGTCGGCCGCGTCCTCGATCTTGCGCCACGCGTCTTTCTGCGCGCCTTGCAGCTGCAACTTGCTCTTGATGTAGCCGACCATCGCCGCATGGCGGGCCATACGCTCCTCGCAGGCCGCGCGCGTCGGCGGCAGCGGTTGAGGCCGATGGCGGGCCATCGGCGGCGGTGGGCCGAAGGGCTCGCCGTCTTCGCGCATTGGGCCGGCCGGCATCGGCCGCATGCCTGCGTCCGGCGGCATGGGCCGGGCGCCTTCCGGCAGTTGCGGGCGCGCGACCTGGGCCAATTGGATCAGGGCCGTCCCATAATCATGGCCCGCAGCCGCAACCTCGCTCGAGGGCAGTCGCGCCTGGTCCTTCGCCGGCAGGGCCACACCGTCGTTCGCGGCGGCGCGCACCGCGAGACCGATACCGCCGGTCGCAAGGCTTGCCGCCAGTACCGCCGCCGTGACCGAAATTCGCATCGTCTGCTCTCCTCTCGTGATGACGTGCGGGGTTTTCGATCAGCAAATGTGCGGCCGTACGGCGATTGCGTTGAAATTTGTTTCAGTGAGGTGGCGAATTGTAACGGCATCGGCCCGCGCGCGGCGTTTGACAAAGATCATGTTCCGGTGCCGCTATGGCGCCATGCTTGCCAAATCCGGGACCTTGCCGTGTTGATCGCCTTCTTCGCCGACATCCACGCCAACCGGCAGGCCTTCGAAGCCTGCCTCGCCCAGGCGCGCGAGCGCGGCGCGGAACGATACGTGCTGCTCGGCGACTACGTCGGTTACGGCGCCGATCCGATTTGGACTACGGAAACGGTGATGGCCCTCGTCGCCGATGGCGCACAGGCCGTCCGGGGCAATCACGATCAGGCTGTCGAGACGCCGAGCGGCTCGATGAATCTCGAGGCCGAAGTGGCGCTGGAATGGACCCGCGGCGTGTTGGGCGTGGCCGAGCGCCACTTTTTGACGACCTTGCCGATGACGCAACGCGACGGCGACCGTCTCTATGTTCATGCCGACGCCAGCGATCCGGCGAAATGGATCTACGTGCAAAGCACGGTCGAGGCCTCGCGCAGCCTGATGGCCACCGATGCGCAAGTGACCTTCTGCGGTCATATCCACCAACCGGCGCTGTACAGCCTTTCCGCGACGGCGAAGATGACCGCCTTCACGCCGGTCACCGACGTCGCCATTCCGTTGCTGCCGGGGCGACGCTGGCTCGCGGTGCTCGGCGCGGTCGGTCAGCCGCGTGACGGCAATCCGGCCGCCGCTTACGCGCTGCTCGACACCGACAGGCGCGAATTGACCTATTGCCGTGCGGCTTACGATGTCGACACCGCCGCCGATCGAATCCGCAAAGCGGGCCTGCCGGTCTGGCTGGCCGAGCGGCTGTTCCGCGGGATGTGAGACATGGTCAAGCCGCTGCTCGCAGCCGGATCGGTGATCGACGGCTTTCGTCTCGAAGAGCCGGTCCATCGCGGCGGCATGGCGACCTTGTGGCGGGTCACGCGCGGCGACATCGAAACGCCGATGCTGATGAAGGTGCCGCATATCGCCGAAGGCGCCGATCCCGCGGCCGTCGTCTCCTTCGAGATGGAGCAGATGATCGTGCCGCGCCTGTTGGGCCCGCATGTGCCGAAATGCTTCGGCGTCGGCGACTTCGCGGTGCAGCCCTATATCGTGATGGAGCAGATCACCGGCAAATCGCTCCTGTCCCGTCTCGGCGACCTGCCCCTGCCCTACGCCGAGGTCGCCGACATCGGTGTCAAGATCGCAACCGCGCTCGACGATCTGCACCGGCAGCATGTCGTGCATCTCGATATCAAGCCGAGCAACATCATGTTTCGCGCAACCGACGAAGCGGTATTGCTCGACTACGGTCTGTCGCATCACGAGCAACTGCCCGATTTGATGCAGGAGGAATTCCGCGTCCCCTTCGGCACCGCACCCTATATGTCGCCGGAGCAATTGCGCGACATCCGCAACGATCCGCGCAGCGATCTGTTCGCGCTCGGCGTGCTGCTCTATTTTTTCTCGACGGGCCAACGGCCTTTCGGCGAGAGCGAGAGCCTGCGCGGCATGCGGCGGCGCCTGTGGCGCGATCCGCCTCCGCCGCGCCAATTGCGCGAAGACTATCCGCTTTGGCTGCAGGAAATCGTGCTCAAGTGTCTGGAGATCGAGCCGGCGTGGCGCTATCCGACAGCGGCCCAGCTTGCCTTCGACCTTGCTCATCCCGATCAGGTGAAGCTGACGCAGCGCGCCGAACGCCTGACGCGCGATCCGTGGACCGTCGCCTTGCGCCGGCGTTTCAACACCGACCTGAAGGCGCCGCGCGGCAAGGCCCCGGTCAGCGCGCAGCTTCACTCGGCGCCGATCGTGGCGGTGGCAATCGACCTGGAGGCCGAGCCCGCAGGCGTCAACGACGCGCTCCGTCTGTCGGCGCAGCGCCTGCTAGCGATGCTGCCGTCGGCGCGGCTCGCGTGTCTGAACGTGCGCCGGCTCGGCCGTATCGCGCTCGACACCACGCTCGACGCGCAAGGCCACAGCAAGCAGATCGACCGCCTCGTCGGCTTGCGTCATTGGGCGGCGCCGCTCGAGCTCGACGAGCGGCGGCTGACGGTGCATGTGCTGGAAGCGGTCGATCCGGCCGCCGCCATCCTGGAATTCGCCGAGAACAACCGCGTCGATCACATTCTGATCGGCGCGCGCCAAGCGTCCGTCGTGCGTAAGCTGCTCGGCAGCGTCTCGGCGAAGGTCGCCGCGGAAGCCACCTGCAGCGTGACGGTCGTGCGCCCGCCACGACCGTCCGCGCTTTAGACAGTGTGTATTACCAGCGGCGATAGCGATAGCCGCGATAATAGTAAGGCCCGTTCGGACCGTAGTACGGCCCGGAATAGACATTCACCCAGCGGCAGCGCGTGATCCAGGTCCAGCCGTTCCAAACCCGCCGGCAGACCCGCACCACCCGCGCCTTTTCGACATGATTGACCATGTCGGCCGCGGCCGCGATCCGCGCCGGCGTCATCGCTTCGGCGCGCGGCGCCGGCGCCAACAATGCGGCCGTGACGGCGGCCGCGGCGAGCGCCTTGATTATCAACGTGCGCATCATCGTCTCCATCGTTGAACCGATGAGCGCACTAGAACGAAACTACAAAGAGCCGCCGTTGATCTGCATCAACCGGACGCTCCGGCAAACTACGCATCAGACGCGGTAAAACCTCACCGCGTTGTCGTGCAATACCGCGCGCTGTTCGGCGTCGGTATATTCTGACAGCACTTTGCGATAGATGCCGAAGAAGTCGGCGTAGCTCGCGTGCAGCTTCTCGAGCGGGAAATTGCTGCCGTAGATCGTGCGCGCCACGCCGAAGATCTGGATGGCATCGCGGATCACTTGCCGCCCCTGCGGCAGGGTCAGGCCGCCGCTATACATGCCGAGGCCGGACAGCTTCACATGCATGTTCGGAAACGCGGCCATGGCCGTGAGCGCGTGGCGCCACGTGTCGATGGCTTCCGATGTGCGGTCGGTCAGCATGCCGGCGTGCACCAGGATCATGCGCACATTCGGAAAGGCTTTGATCAGCTCGACCGCATAGCCGGCTTGCGGCGCATAGACCTGCAGTTCGAAGCTGAGGTCGTACTTTTCCAGCAGCGCGAAGCCGCGGTGGAATTCCGGCGCGTTGCAGTAGTCCGGGCGCGGCACCGCCTGGCGCACCGGCAGCGGGTCCCAATAGAGCATCTGCCGCACGCCGCGCACATTCGGAAACTGCTTGTGCGCCTTGAGCTGTGCCTCGATGTCCGGATCGGCAAGGTCCACCTGAGCGACGATTCCGTGCGGAAAACCGTGCTTGTCCGCTTGCGCTTGGAGCCAGCGCGTCTCGTCGAGCGGCCGGCCCCAATTGGCGGTGACGTGCACCGACTTGGTAACGCCCTGCGGCGTCACGTCCTGCATGAACTCTTCGACCGGATAGTCGCGGCGGATGCCGAAATAGTCGCCGAACATGCGCGGGATCGGCGGCTCGGCCAGCCAAGGCACGTCCTTGCGCAGCCAGATGTGATGGTGCGTATCGATCACCGGTCCGGTGTAGTCACCCATGTCGCTTCCTCGCCCTACAAACTGCGCACGACTTTCAGCACGGCGCTTGTGAGCGTGTTTAGCTCATCCTGGGCGATTGTGAAGGCGGGAGCGAGATAAACGATGTTGCCGAAGGGCCGTACGAACACGCCCTCGCCGACAAAGTGCGCGCGCAGCGCGGAGACATCGTCGATGCGGTCGAGTTCGACGACGCCGATGGCGCCTTTCACACGGACGTCTTTCACCCGCAGAAACTCACGCGCCGGTGCGAGACCCTCCTCCAGCGCGGCCGCGATCCGGGCCACCTGATCGAGCCGCGGCTCGCGCTCGAACAGATCGAGTGAGGCATTGGCCGCGGCGCAGGCGAGCGCGTTGGCCATGAAGGTCGGCCCGTGCATGAGCGCCTTCTGCGGATCGTCGGACCAGAAGGCGTCGAACACCGTCGACGTCGCGATCGTCGCCGCGAGCGGCAGCGTGCCGCCGGTGAGTGCCTTCGACAAGGTGACGATGTCAGGCGTGACACCCGCAGCTTCGCACGCGAACATCGCGCCGGTGCGGCCAAAGCCCGTGAAGATCTCGTCGAAGATCAACAGCAGTTCGTATTTGTCGGCGAGCGCGCGCAGGCGGCGCAAGGTCCCGGCGTCGTGAAACTTCATGCCGCCGGCGCCCTGCACCAGCGGCTCGACGAGGATGCCGGCGATCGTGCCGTGTGCGCGCGCGAGCAGCGCATCGAGCGCGGCGGCATGCTCCTCGGTGTCCGGCAAGTCGGCGATGATGTGTTGCGGCAGCAATCCGGCAAACAGCGCATGCATGCCTTCGTCGGGATCGCACACGGCCATCGTCCCGGTGGTGTCGCCGTGATAGCCGCCTTTGAACGCGACGAAGGTGGTCTTGGCGCGGACGCCGCGGTTGAGCCAGTACTGCACCGCCATCTTCATCGCGACTTCGACGGAGACCGAACCGGAGTCGGAGAAAAACACGCGCGTCAGATCGCCGGGCAGCATGGCCGCCAGCCGGCGCGCCAAGGTCAGCGCCTGCTCATGCACCAGCCCGCCGAACATCACATGCGGCATGTCGGCCATCTGGCGCGCGACAGCGGCGCGGATGTGCGGATGGTTGTAGCCGTGACAGGCGGTCCACCAGCTCGCGATGCCGTCAATCAGTTCGCGCCCGTCGGCGAGCACGATGCGGCTGCCGGCGGTGCGGACGACTGGCAGCGGTGCCGGCGCCGTCTTCATCTGCGCGTAAGGCAGCCAGATGTGCGGCAGGCCCGCCCGATACCATTCCGGCGCCGCCTTGCTTTTGCTGGTATCTTCCGCCATCCGCGTCCTTGACCTCGCCCGCCCGTGGGTCCAAAGGACCCCTCCGTCACGTGTACACGTAGTCCTGATGCACTCGCTCGACGCCTTCGCGCAAGAGAAACTGGACCAGCTTGAAAGCCGCAGTTTGCGCCGCGGCCTGACCGATACCTTTCGCGAGGACGGCATCTTCGTCGAGCGCGGCGGCAAGCGGCTGCTGTCGTTCTCGTGCAACGATTATCTCAACCTCACCCAACATCCGGCGATCAAGGCCGCGGCCAAGGCGGCCATTGACCGTTACGGAGCCGGTTCCGGCGCCTCGCGGCTGATCACCGGCAATCATCCCCTGTATGCGGAGTTGGAAACGCGGCTGGCGCAGGTGAAGCAGACGGAAGCCGCCGTCGTGTTCGGCTCTGGCTATCTCGCCAACTCCGGCATCATCCCGGTGCTGATCGGGCCGGACGGGCTGATCGTGATTGACGAACTCGCGCACAACTGCCTGTTCGCCGGTACGCAGCTGTCGCGCGGGCGCGTCCTCAAGTTCCGCCACAACGACGTCGCGCATGCGCGTGAGCTGCTCGCCGAACATCGCGCCGCGCACGACCACGCGCTTATCGTCACCGATGGCGTGTTCTCGATGGACGGCGATCTGGCGCCGCTCGAAGCGTTGCAAGCGCTGGGCGAGGAATACGATGCCTGGCTGATGAGCGACGACGCGCACGGCATCGGCGTGATCGGCGGCGGCCGCGGCTCGAGCTTCATGGGCAATGCGCACGTGCCGGTGCCCTTGCAGATGGGCACCTTGTCGAAGGCGATCGGTGCCTATGGTGGTTATCTCTGCGCCTCCGCGCCGGTGATCGAGCTGATGCGCAACCGCGCGCGGACCTTGGTCTATTCGACCGGCCTGCCGCCCTCCGCCGTGGCGGCGGCGATTGCCGCGCTCGATCTTATCGAACGCGAGCCGGCTTATGCCGCGGCGCCGGTCCAGAAGGCGAAAGTCTTCACCGCGAGCCTCGGCCTGCCGGATGCCCAAAGCCCGATCGTGCCCATCGTCATCGGCGAAGCCGACGCTGCGCTCAGTGCGTCGCGTCTGCTGATGGAGGAAGGCTTCCTCGTCGCGCCGATCCGTCCGCCAACGGTGCCGCAAGGCACCGCGCGCCTGCGTCTCACTTTCACCGCGCAGCACCCGATGGACGAGATCGAACGGCTCGCCGACATCGTGCGCACGCGGATTTTGGCCTGAACATGAGCGCTTATTTCGTCACCTCGACCGGCACGGATATCGGCAAGACCTTCGTCACCGCCGGGCTGATCCGCTATCTGCGCGAGGCGGGCCAATCGGTCGAGGCGCTCAAGCCGGTGGTCAGTGGCTACGACTCCTCGACGGAAACGACGAGCGATCCGGCCGTGCTGTTGAAGGCGCTCGGCAGGGAGACCAATGCCGAAGAAATCGCCGCGATGGCGCCATGGCGCTTTCGTGCGCCGCTGTCGCCGGACCTTGCGGCGGCGCGCGAGAACCGGCCGATCGACTTCGACGCGCTGGTCGGCTTCAGCCGCGCGGCGGTCGAGGGCAACAAGGGCATGCTGTTCATCGAGGGCGTCGGCGGCATCATGGTTCCGATCGACGGCCAGCGCACGGTGCTGGACTGGATGGCCACGCTCGGCATCCCGCTCATCCTCGTGGTCGGCGGCTATCTCGGCACCATCAGCCACACGCTCACGGCGCTCGACGTGCTGACGCAACGCAAGCTGAAAGTCGCGGCCATCGTGGTGAGCGAGAGCGAACGCAATCCGGTCGAGCTCGACGAAACGGTCGCAAGCCTCACGCGCTTCACGGATGCAACGCCCGTGATCGGCCTGCCGCGGCTGCCCGGCGGCCTCACGCAGCATCCGGCCTTCGCGCGCATCGCCGCGCTACTGTGACGCGAAGCGCTCGATAAATCGAATGAGGGCCGCGACCGCGAGCCCCATGTCGGCCGGGCTCGCATACTCCGCCGGGTTATGGCTGATGCCGCGGCGGCAACGCACGAACATCATCGCGGATGGACAGAGCTGCGCCATGGTCTGCGCGTCGTGACCGGCTCCGGACGGCAACCGCATGGGCTTGTGGCCGAGCGCCGTGATTGCATCGGCAAAATGCTGCTGCAGCTTGCCGTCGGAGGCGACCGCCGCAGCGTCATGGAACACTTCGAAGATGACGCCGAGATCGCGTTTTTCGGCGACGGCGCGCGCCTCGCGGCGGATGGTGTCGATGGCTGACTGGCGCAGGCGGTCGTCGAGGTCGCGCAGATCGATGGTGAACGTCACCGAAGCTGGGATGATGTTGGTCGCGCCCGGCGAGACGTCGAAGCGGCCAACCGTCGCCACCATGTGGCTCGCCGCATTGTCCCTGCCGACGCGCTCGATCATCAGGGCCATCTCGGCGGCGCCGGCGAGCGCATCGCGGCGCATCCGCATTGGCACCGTGCCGGCATGGCCCGCCTCGCCCGTCACCGTGACACGCCAGCGGCTCTGGCCGACGATGCCGGTGACGACGCCGAGCGGTTCGCCGTCGAATTCGAGCAGAGGCCCCTGCTCGATATGCACTTCGGCGTAAGCGCGCACCTCGTCCTTGCGATAGGCCGCCTTGGCGATGTCGTCCGGGTTCTTGCCATAGGCCTTGATGGCCTCGGCCAGGGTGACGCCCTTGCGATCGGCGAGACCCAGCGTGCCGGTATCGAACACCCCAGCGCAGGCCGAGGACGACGCCATGGTCGCCGGAAAGCGCGAGCCCTCCTCGTCGCCGAAGGCCAGCACGTCGATCGGCAGCGGCGGCTTGCCGCCGAAATGCGACACCGCGAGGATGCCGGCGATGACGCCGAGCGGTCCGTCGTATTGGCCGGCGTCGATGACGGTGTCGATATGCGAGCCGATCAAGAGGCGCGGCCCCTGCCCGATGCTGCCGCGCACCGTGCCGAGCGCGTCTTCGGAGACCGTCAGCCCCGCCTCGCGCATCCAACCGGCGACGAGATCGGCGGCGCGGCGATGTTCGGGCGTCAGAAACAGGCGCACCAGCCGGCCCGGCTCGGCCGAGATCGCGCCGAGCGCCTTGATCATCGCCTCGGCGCGCGCGCCGAGTTGGGCGGCATCGACCTCAGACATTCAAGCTGATCCAGGTTTCGAGCATGCCTTCGAAATTGATGATGGCGTGAAGCAACATCGTCAACAAGACCGAGCCCGAGGCCCAGCGCATGAAGCCGAGCAGCAGGCCGAAGATGAACACCTGCCCCATTACGAACCAGTCGTATTGCACGTGCATCAGCGCGAACAGGCCGGCGGTGATGGCGATCACGGCCCAGGTGTCGGTCGGCTTGCGCAGCCAGCCGCGAAAGAGGAAACCGCGGAACAGCAGTTCTTCACCGGCCGGCGCCCCGATGACGACCGCGAACCACAACAGCGGCAGCCAGCCAGCGGCATCGGCGGTACGATAGATCGCGGTTTGGAACGGCGTCACCAAGTCGCGGTCGGCCAGCCAGCTCACCGCGTCGGCGACGACGATCAGTGCAATGATCGCCAGCACGCCGAAGATCACGTCGCCGCGCTTGGGCACGACGAGCGCGAGATAATCAAGCGGATTGCCGCGCCGGGCCGCGAGCAGCATCAGCATCGTGATCTGCACCGGCGTCGAGATCAGGATCAGCAGCGTCACCGAGACGCCGTCGCCGCCGATGTCGCCGTGACTCGACAAGCTCATGCCGAAGAGCGACAGCAGCGCCGTGAAGGCGATGATTTGCGCCGCCACCATTACGGCGGCGGCCAGCAGCAGCGTCGATACGCGGCCCCACGGTTGGATGTCTTCGCTCATTTCTGCGCGTTCACCCAGCGGCCAAGCGCATCGCGCTCCTCCTGCGTCATGCCGGTCTCGTTACCGAGCGGCATCGCATTGGTTTGGACCGCCTGGACGTAGATTTGCGCGGCATACTGCCTGAGGCTGGCAATGTTATCGAGCGTGATGTTCTTGGGCGCTTCCGTGAAGCCCTCGTGCGTTGGCTTGGCCGCATGGCACATGACGCAGTGCTTTTGCGTGACGGCCAGCACCTCGGCATCCGAGACGGCCGCGCCGCCGCCGCTCGAGCGCGGCGCGGTGACGAAGATCGCGATCATCAAGGCACCGACGGCGACCGGCGCAGTCCAGCCGTAGTTCTTCCAATCGTCGCCGGCGTCGACGCGGTTGAGGTAGTGCCGGATGCTGGCGCCGGCGATCAGGATCAGCGCCACCACCAGCCAGGCATGCGGATGCGCCGACAGGAACGGATAGTGCGGCGACACCATCATCACCAGCACCGGCAGCGTCAGGTAGTTGTTGTGCGTCGAGCGCTGCTTGCCGACCATGCCGTAATACGGATCGGGCGTCTTGCCCTGGATCATCTGCGCGATCATCTTCTTCTGGTTGGGGATGATCACCGCGAAGACGTTGGTCGCCATGATGCTGCCGGTGAGCGCGCCGACATGCAGGAAGGCGCCGCGCGCCGAGAACACGTGGGTGTAGAATACCGCCGCGCCCATGATCAGCGCGAAGAAGCAGATCGCCAGAATGGTCGTGTTCTGTCCGATCGGCGAGCGGCACAGGCCTTCATAGATCGCCCAGCCGGCCAGGATCGAACCGAGCGAGATGCCGATCGCCTGCCACGGTGTCAGCGGCAGCACCGATGGGTCGATCAGGTACGAGCGCGCATGGATGTAATACTGCACGATGAGCAGGCCGAAGCCCGAGACCCAGGTGAGATAGGCCTCCCATTTGAACCAGTGCAGCGTCTCGGGCAGTTGCGGCGGCGCCACCGTGTACTTCTCGACGAAGTAGAAGCCGCCGCCATGCACCTGCCAGGCGGTGCCGAGCACGCCCTGCTTCTGGCCGAGCTTGTTCAGCGAGTAATCGAGCGCCATGAAGTAGAATGAGGTGCCGATCCAGCCGATGCCGACGACCAGATGCATCCAACGGATCAGCAGGTTCGCCCATTCGCCCAGAAAGACGTCCATGGCTCAGCCTCCCCGCTTCGAAGGGGAGCGGAGCGGTAAACGCGAGACCTGATCGAGGGGGGCGAGTGGCGTGCGCGGCATGGGATCCAACGTGGTGGGCGACGGCGGGCTCATCCCGCCGACTCCGTCTCCGAGAGGCAAGGACCATGCCTACCGAAAGCCAATGGCCGGGACTAGCCCGGCCATGACCCGTTGAAAAATATTACGATTTCCGCCGGCTACGGGATCAGGATGGTCGAGCCTGTGGTCTCGCGGCCTTCCAGGTGCTCATGTGCCTGGCGGGCGTCCTTGAGGGCGAACTTCTGGTTGACCGGGATCTTCACCGCGCCCGATCCGACCTTGTCAAACAGGTCCGAGGCGATCGACACGAGGTCCTCGCGTTTGGCGGCGTAGTGGTTGAGCGTCGGCCGGGTCGCGAACAGCGAGCCCTTGAACTGTAGCATGTTGATGTCGAAGGCCTTGATCGGCCCCGACGCCGAACCGAAGCTGACGAAGTAGCCGAGCGGACGGATGCAGTCGAGCGAGGCCGGGAAGGTCGACGCGCCGATGCCGTCATAGACGACGTCGCAGAGCTTGCCGCCGGTGATCTCCTTCACGCGATCGACGAAGTTCTCGTCGCGATAGAGGATCGTGTGGTGGCAGCCGTTCTTCTTGGCGAGCTCCGCCTTTTCCTTCGAGCCGACGGTGCCAATGACCGTCGCGCCGAGATGGTTCGCCCATTGGCACAGGATGAGGCCGACGCCGCCGTCCGCCGCGTGCATCAACACGGTCGTGCCCTTGCCGACCTTGAAGGTGCGGTTGAGCAGATATTGCGCGGTCATGCCCTTGAGCATCATGCCGGCCGCCTGCTCGTAGCCGATGTTGTCCGGCAGCTTCACGGCGCGCTCGGCCGGCAGCAGGCGTTCGGCCGAATAACCGCCGAGCGCCACGACGTAAGCAACGCGGTCGCCGACCTTGAGATCGGTCACGCCGGGGCCGACCGCGATCACCTCGCCCGCGCCTTCGTTGCCGGCGACGAATGGCATGCCGACCGGCGACTGATAGAGACCGGAACGGAAGTAAGTGTCGATGAAGTTCACGCCGCTGGCGTATTGCTTGATCTTGATCTGGCCCTGACCGGGCGCCGGTACCTCGACGTCCTCGAACGTCAGGACTTCCGGACCGCCGTGTTTATGAACGCGGACTGCTGCGACCATGTTTCACCCCTTGAAGACTTGTTCTGGCGAACAAATTCGGCGCGGATCATAGGCGGCGCGGGCCGGAGCGCAAGCCGGGTCCGTTCATGCCTTCAGATGCCGCCGGACACGCTGAGCACCGCGCCATTCACATAGGACGCCGCGGGCGACAGGAGGAACAGGATGCCCGCCGCGATCTCGTCGGGCTGCCCCGGCCGCCCCATTGGCAATAGCGGCGTCACGCGTGCAAGCCTGCCGGGCTCATGGATGTCCGTGTCCGTGGTGCCGGGCCGCAGGCAATTCACTCGCACGCCTTCCTTGGCCAGTTCGCGCGCGAGGCCGCGCGTGGCTGCTTCGATGCCGGCTTTCGCCGCGGCGTAACAAACATACTCGTTCGGTGCCCCGGTGACGGCGGCCACCGAGGAGAGCAGCACGATCGCGCCGCCCTCGCCGCCGCTCGCGCGTGACATGCGACGCGCCGCGGCGCGCGCGCACAACAGCCCGCCGAAAAGATTGACGTCGATGACCTCGCGGATGGTCTCGGCGCTGGCACGGTCGAGCCGCGCGTTCTTGCCGACGATGCCGGCGCTGTGCACGACGTGGCCGATCGCTCCAAGCGCCGCCGCCGCATCGTCGAACATCCGTTCGATCTCACTTTCGGTGACCGCGTTCGCCTTGATGGCGACGGCGCGTCCGCCGGCGGCGATCGCCTCATTGACCACGGCCGCCGCCGCGTTGCCGTCGCTCTTGAAACTCACCGCGACATCGTAACCGGCACGCGCTGCCATCCGCGCCGTTGCCGCGCCGATGCCGCGACTGCCGCCGACGATCAAAACCACAGGACGTTTCATGTTTTTTCCTCCCCTTATGGAAGGAAGTGCATCATTCGTCTCGGCAACGGACAATGCGGCCCGGCCAAAAAGCAAGGAACATGCGCGGCGTGTCGAGACGCCGCACGGAAATGTCAGCGCGCGCCGGACACTCGCAAGTTCGCGCCGTTCACATAGGATGCCGCGTCCGACAGCAAGAACAGAATCGCTTCCGCAACCTCGTGCGCTTCGCCGGGGCGGCCCATCGGCAGGATCGGTCCGACCCGCTCGATGCGGCCGGCCGGCTGGATGTCGGTGTCGATGACGCCGGGGGTGACGGCATTGACGCGCATGCCCTCTTTCGCGACTTCGCGGCTCATGCCGATGACCATGGAATCGACCGCGCCTTTGGCGGCGGCGTACCAGACGCATTCGCCGGCGCCGCCGATGGTGGCCGCCATCGACGAGAGCATCACCACCGCGCCACCCTTGCCGCCGTGCTTGGTCGACATATGCCGCGCGCATTCGCGCAGGCACAGGATCGCGCCCAAGGTGTTCACCTCGAACACCTCCCGCATCATCGTCGCGTCCGCTTCGTCGAGCCGCGAATAAGGCCCGATGATGCCGGACGAGTGCACGAAGTGCGTGACGGGGCCGAGCGCCTGCGCCGTCTCTCCGAACACACGGGCGATATCGGCCTCGCTCGCCATGTCGCCTTGAATGGCGAGCGCTTTTCCCCCGGCTTTCTTCACAGAGGCGACGACGTCGGCGGCGGCATTGGCGTTGCTCTTGTAGTTGATGGCGACATCGTAGCCGCGTTCGCCGGCGCGCTTTGCCGTGGCGGCGCCGATGCCGCGGCTGCCGCCGGCAATGAGAAGCACGGGTCGTGTCATGAGTCCCCTCCGGTTTTCTTATAGGTCTTGCGCGGCAGGCCGAAACAGACCGACGAGACAGAAGTAGACGGCGATCAGCACCAGCGTCCAGACGACATAAGGCCCGGGGTTGAGCCCCGCGAAGACCGCGACCAGCGCCAGCGCGGCCCACACGATCAGCAGCGCGATGTTGAGCAGCCGCAGATGGCGAACGCGCACGGGGTGAACGAATTTGAACGGCACGAAGCTGAGCACCGCCAGCGCCAGGATCAAGGTGACGCCCGCCCATCCGGGCGGCTGCAGAATGTAGAGATAAAAGGCCGCGAGATTCCAGAGCGCCGGAAAGCCGCGGAAATAGTTGTCGTCGGTCTTCATGTCGCGGTCGGCGAAATAGAGCGCGCCGCAGATGACGACGATGATGCCGGCGGCCAGTTCGAACCACACCGGCAACAGCCCGCTCGCCGCGATGGCATAGGCCGGCACGAACACATAGGTGGTGAAGTCGACGACGAGGTCGAGCGTGTCGCCCGACCAGCGCGGCAACAGTTCGGCCACCTTGAACTCGCGCGCCAACGGCCCGTCGACCCCGTCGACCACGAGGGCAAGGCCGAGGCAGACGAACATCGCTTCCCAATGGCCGCCGGTGGCGAACACCATGGCCATCAGCGCGAAGGCGGCGCCGCTGGCGGTCAGGATATGGACGGCGTAAGCGCGGACGCGCGCGAAGGTCGGCACTTACCGGTTGCCCCAATTGAGCTTGACGATCTCGGCCGAACGGCCGCCGAGGTTCCAATTGCGGCCGAAGCCGCGGAAGCGCGACTTCTCCGACTTGGCGACGATGACGTCGGGGCCGATCCAATATTGGCTGTTGCGGATGACGACGTTGTCGCCCTGCTCCTTGCCCTTCACGGGCGTGATGGCGCCGCCGCCATATTTGTCGAGGCTGATGAGCCGCGTATCGCCCTGCGTCTCGTAGGTGATCGGCACCTGATGCACGCCGAGGAACTGGCCGACCAGGATCGACAAGAGATGCGTGGTGCCGCCGACGCGGCCGGTAAAGATGCGGGTGAGTCCCTTCACCGCCTGGATCGGCGCCTTGTCGTCGATGAACAACGCGGCCGTCCAGTTGCCCCGCGCCATGATGCCCGGCAGGTCCATCATCAAGCCGAGATTGATGCCGGAGAGATCGACATTGTCGAACTGGCCGTCGTCGATGCGGATGCCGGCCCAGGTCTGGCAGCGGTCTTCGGTCGGCGGGTGTTCGCCGAGCGAGAGCACGCAGGGACAGAACACCGTGCAGCTGCACGACAGCGTCATCTCGCCTTTCAAGGTCCACGCTTCGGTCACGCTTCCTCCCGGTCTTTTCTTGATTTGTAGCTTAAGCCGCGCGGATCGGCCAATGGGCGGCGAAGGCTACGACGATGAAGGCAATTCCCGCCGCGATCAACACCACGCCGACGGCGTGCGTGAACTTGCGGCCGGTGC
This sequence comes from Pseudolabrys taiwanensis, assembly GCF_003367395.1. Classification (NCBI taxonomy): domain Bacteria; kingdom Pseudomonadati; phylum Pseudomonadota; class Alphaproteobacteria; order Hyphomicrobiales; family Xanthobacteraceae; genus Pseudolabrys; species Pseudolabrys taiwanensis. The sequence continues at coordinate 1,139,781 of NZ_CP031417.1, forward strand.
CCATCTTCTCGACGGTCATGACGATGCCGAGGCCGGCCATCCAGATGACATTCATCAGGCCGACGGCGAACATGACGCCCATCATCGCCCAGCAGCAGCCGAGGCAATAAAGCCCCTGCCGCAGGCCGAGTTTGTAGACGCCCGCTGTCGTCGTCGCCCAATTGGCGAAGAAGAACGGGAACGGCCGCTGGCATTGCGTGAGACAGGCATGCTTGAGCGCGCTGAACTGATAGACGCCGGCTGTCAGGAAGATGGCGCCGGAGAACAGCCCGCTGGCGGAGGCCATGCCGGTGTCGAGCAGCGCGACGCGCGTCAGGCCGATCTGCGCCAAGGTCGCGCCGGCCGCGATCGCGAACCAGATCGTGAGATAGCCGCCGGCCAGCACGAAGGGCGACACGATGCGCTCGCCTTTCTTGGCGGCGGTGTCGGCGATCTCGGCATAGGTGAAGATCATCGGCGCGGCGCTCGGCAGCATCATCGCCAGCGTCATGGCGCCCCACATCAGGGCGATGAGCGCCGCGCCGCTGAACCCGGACGATGTATCGGCCATGGCCCGGCACAGCGCGTCGAACGCGCTCAAGGGATCGGCGGCCCCGGCTGTCAGCACCGCGAGATAGGCCCAGCCGAGCACGGTGAGCGCGACGACGCAGAACGCTGCGATGGCCTTCGGCCGCGCGAGCACGCTGCCCAAGCGGCCCTCGGCCGGAGGCAGATGCGCAAGCGGTTCGCGGGTGGTCTCGGTCACGGAATCGTCCTTCCGCCGTGCATAGCCTACCAACGCCGGGCGGCGCCATCCGGGGCATCCCCGATGGTTGCGACCGGCGCAGCGTGCTAATCGGCTAGCGCGGAACGGAGTCTAAGCCTTTGATGCCGGACAAAAACACCCCCAATAGCGCCCAGGTGATCGTGGTCGGCGGCGGCCCCGCCGGCCTCACCGCCGCCCTTGCGCTGGCGCAGGGCGGCCTCGATACGGTTCTGGCCGGCAAGCGGCCGGACAGATCCGATAACCGCACCACCGCCCTGCTCGGCGGCTCCGTGACGGCCCTGGAGGCGCTCGGGGTCTGGGAACTCTGCGAGGAGAAGACGGCGCCGCTGCGCACCTTGCGCATCGTCGACGACACCGGCCGGCTCTGGCGCGCCCCGGAGGCCAAGTTCGAGGCCTATGAACTCGAGCGCGACGCCTTCGGCCACAACATCGTCAACCAGGACCTCTTGGCGGCGCTCGAGCAGCGCGCCCGGGCTCTGCCCCATCTGCGGCTGATGGACGTCGCGGTTGTCGCGGTCGAGTCAGAAGCGGACGGCGTGGCCGTCACGCTGGACAACGGCGAGGTGCTGCGGGCCCCCTTGGTGGTCGGCGCCGATGGCCGTGGCTCCCTGTGCCGAGAAGCCGCCGGCATCGACCTGCAAACCCGCCGCTATCCCCAGGTCGCCCTCACGGTCTGCTTGAAGCACTCCCGTGAACACTTGGAAACGTCGACGGAATTCCACACGCCGACCGGGCCCTTTACGCTCGTGCCGCTGCCCGGCAGGCGCTCGAGTCTGGTCTGGGTCTTGGACCCGATGGACGCCGAGGAACTGGCGGCGATGGACGACGATGCCCTTTCGGAGGAGATCGAGCACGCCGCGCATTCAATCCTCGGCAAGGTCGAAGTCGAACCCGGCCGCGGCCTGTTTCCGCTGTCGGTCGCGACCGCGCGCAGCTTCGGTGCGCATCGCATCGCCCTCGTCGGCGAGGCCGCGCATGTGGTGCCGCCGATCGGCGCCCAGGGTCTGAACCTCGGCCTGCGCGATGCCGCCACCATTGCCGAGCTTGCCGTCGATGCCGAGCGCCACGGCCGCGACATCGGCGGCGATGACGTACTCGCGGTCTACGAGCGTAAACGCCGCGGCGACGTGACGAGCCGGACCATGGCCATCAACGCCCTCAACCGCACTTTGCTTTCGGACCTGTTGCCGGCGCAGGCGCTGCGCGGCCTCGGCGTCTACATGATCGACCGCATCGGCCCGTTGCGCCGTGCCGTCATGCGCGAAGGCATCGCCCCGCGTGGCGCGGAGCCAAGGCTGATGCGAGGGGAGATGCTTTGACTCTCCCGTCATGCCCGGCCTTGTGCCGGGCATCCACGCCTTCCTTAGATGCGCTTCAACAAGCAGGTCGTGGATGGCCGGGACAAGCCCGGCCATGACGAGTCATCAGGGCGCCTTCTTCGTTCCCGGCTTCCCGCGAAACTGCGGCGCGATCGGAACCGGGATCGCCGGCAGTGTCTTGGCGTGACCGACCTCGACCTCATGCGCGAACAGGCCGCGTTCCACGAAATGCGGATCGCGTAGCGCCTCCTCGAGCGGCGTGACGATGGTGGCGCAGCAATCGGCTTGCGCCAGCAGCGGGCGCCATTCGTCGGCGGTGCGCGCCGCGATCAACTTCGCAACGGCCTCGCGCGTGGCCTCAGGATCGCGCGTGTCGTCAACATAGTCCGGTGCAAGACCAATCGCCTGCGCGAAGGCGAGCCAGAACTTTTGCTCCAGCGCACCGCAGGCGACGATGCGGCCGTCTTTGGTCGGATAAAGCTGATAGCGCGGTGAGCCGCCGGCGAGCATCAACTCGCCCGGCTTCGGGAAGCGGCCGCTCGCCGCGCCCAGCGCCAGCGCGTACCAGCCGAAGGTGAACATCGCATCGGTCATGGCGATGTCGAGATGACAACCCTGCCCGCTTTGGTCGCGCGCCCGCAGCGCCAGGAGGATGTTGATCACCGCGGGAAAGCTGCCGCCGCCAATGTCGGCCGCCAGCATCGGCGGCACCACCGGACGCTCGATCGGCCCCGGCTGCAGATCGAGCAAGCCGGTCGCGGCGATGTAATTCAGATCGTGGCCGGCCTCATCGGCGCGCGGGCCTGCTTGGCCGTAGCCGGAGATCGAGCAATAGATCAGCTTCCGATTGAGCGTGGCGACCTCGTCGTAGCCGAGGCCCAGCCGCGCCATCACGCCGGGACGAAACTGCTCGACGAGAATATCGGTGCGCGCGATCAGCGGCTTGAGCTTCGCGCGATCGGCCTCGCTTTTCAGGTCGAGCGTCAGCCCTTGCTTGCCGCGATTGAGCAGCGCGTAGGCCGCACCCTCGCCGTCGAACTGCGGCGGAAAGCGGCGCATGTCCTCGCCGCCCGGCCGCTCGATCTTGATCACCTCGGCGCCGGCTTCCGCCAGCATCAAGGTCGCAAGCGGCCCCGGCAGCAACGTCGTGAAGTCCAGAACGAGCAGACCCGACAACGGCTGCATGCGCGTCACCACAACAAGGGCGGCAGGTTATGCGTCTTCACCAGCCACATGACGCTGGTGAGCGTCACGACCGACACCAAGGTGCCGATCAGCACCGCGCTCGACGCCTGCTCGACCCAGGTGTCGTATTGGCGCGCGAACACGAACACATTGAGCGCCGGCGGCAGCGCCGCCATCAGCACCGCGGCGTCGATCCAGGTCTTGTCGAACGGGCCGAACACGGACAGCATCACGAAAACGATGACCGGGTGCAGCGTGAGTTTCACCAGCACCAGGAACGGCACTTCCCACGGCATCTTCTTCAGCGGTCGCAGCGCCACGGTGACGCCCAAGGTGAACAGCGCGCAGGGCGCGGCGGCATTCTGCAAGAACTGCAGGAGGCGGTCGAGCGCGACCGGCGGCTCGAAATGGATCGCCGCCGACGCCACGCCGGCGGCCGTCGACAGCACCAGCGGATGCGTGACGATGCGCTTGAGCACGTCGAAGGCGGTGGCGCCGATGCTCGACTGCTGCGGATTGGCGAGCGCCATCATGAACGGCACCAGCGAGAACAGCAGCAGTGTGTCGAAGCAGAAGATCAGCGCCACGGGTCCGGCCGCCTGCGCGCCGAGCGTCGCCAGCGCGAGACCCGGCCCCATGTAGCCGATATTGCCGTAGCCGCCGGCAAGGCCCGCAATGGTCGCCTCCGCGATGCTGCGGTGGCGCAGCGCCATGCCGATCGCGAAGGAAATGACGAAGGCGCAGAAGGTCGAGAGCGTGGTCGCGATGACGAACTCGATGCGGGCAAGCTGCTCCAGCGGCGTCTGCGCCAGGATGCGGAAGAACAGCGCCGGCAGCGTGACGTAGATGATGAAGAAATTCATCCAACCCAGCGCCGTGTCCGGGATTTGCTTGAGCTTGCCGCAGACGAAACCGACGAGGATCAGGCCGAAGAACGGCAGCGCTAAATTGACGACGTCGAGCATGCGCGGAAGGTCCCGGCCGGCCCCCGGGCCGGTAGTGTCGCCACGTCCTAGCTAGTTCGTCGCTACTTCCTAGCTACTTGGCGTGGCCTTTGCATTCCTCTAAACGGCAGGCTTGCGTTTTGGAAGGACCTCACCGGTGAAGCTTCCCCGCCAGTTTTTCGCCCCCCTCGCCATCGGCGCCCCGGCCCCCTTGCGTGAGCTGCCGGTGCGGCTGGAGCGCATGATCCACTTCGTGCCGCCGCACATGGAAAAGCTGCGGGCGCGCGTGCCGGAGATGGTCAAACAGGTCGACGTGGTGCTCGGCAACCTCGAAGACGCCATCCCGGTCGAGGCCAAGGCGGCTGCCCGGGCCGGCTTCATCGCGATGGCGAAGGCGACCGATTTCGGCGCCACCGGGCTGTGGACGCGCATCAACGCGCTCAATTCGCCCTGGGTGCTGGACGACGTGACCGAGATCGTCGGCGCCGTCGGCGACAAGCTCGACGTCATCATGCTGCCCAAGGTCGATGGGCCGTGGGACATCCACTATCTCGATCAGTTGCTGGCGCAGCTCGAGGCGCGCCACCAGATCAAGAAGCCGATCCTCATCCACGCCATCCTGGAGACGGCGCAGGGCGTCAATAATGTCGAGGCGATCGCGTCGGCGTCGCCGCGCATGCACGGCATGAGCCTCGGCCCGGCCGACCTTGCCGCCTCGCGGGCGATGAAGACGACGCGCGTCGGCGGCGGACACCCGGAGTACAAGGTCCTGGCCGATGCCGCACCGGCTACGCCCGACGCCCCCCGCGCCGCCTATCAGCAGGATCTCTGGCACTACACCACCGCCAAGATGGTCGACGCCTGCGCCGCCGCTGGCATCAAGGCCTTCTACGGCCCATTCGGCGATTTCGCCGACCTCGCCGCCTGCGAGGCCCAATTCCGCAATGCCTTCCTCATGGGGTGCCTGGGCGCCTGGACGCTGCACCCGTCGCAGATCGCCATCGCCAAGAACGTATTCTCGCCCGATCCGGCCGAGGTCGCCTTCGCCAAGAAGATCGTCGAGGCCATGCCCGACGGCGCGGGCGCCGTCATGATCGACGGCAAGATGCAGGACGACGCCACCTGGAAACAGGCCAAGGTGTTGCTGGACCTCGCTAAATTGGTCGCGGCCAAGGACCCGGAGATGGGCGCGCGATATGGGCTGTAGCCGTCTAGCGCCCGCCACGATGTTGGACTATCTGGTGTGGCCATGAGCAAGATGCGCAACGCCAAGTTCAATATCGGTCAGGTGGTCAAGCACCGCCTGTTCTCGTTCCGTGGCGTGATTTTCGACATCGATCCGGTGTTCAACAACACCGAGGAGTGGTGGGAGTCCATTCCGGCGGAGATCCGGCCGAGCAAGGACCAGCCGTTCTATCATCTGTATGCCGAGAACGACGAGACGGAATACGTCGCCTACGTCTCGGAGCAGAACCTGCTGCCCGACAATTCCGGCAAGCCGGTCCGTCATCCCGATATCGCCGACGTCTTCGATTGGGACGATGACGGCGGCTACATCCCGCGCGACAGCCAGCTGCATTGACCGACACTCAGCCCTTCATTCCGAGCTAGTCCCGTCATCCTGAGGTGGCGGCCGAAGGCCGCCCTCGAAGGGCGACGGGTCCAACGAAAAACGAAAAAGGCGCGGCCGAAGCCGCGCCTTTCGCATTTCGATCGCGTCGAAGCGCTTACTTCTTCTGCGCGGGAGCCGCCGGCGCAGCCGGGGCGGCGGAACCCTGCGCGCCTTCCAGCTTCTTGCGCGCTTCGTCGGCTTTCTTCTGCAGCTCTTCCTGCAGCTTGCGCTGCTGCTCTTCGAACGCCTTCGGATCGGTCGGCGGACCGTCATAAGCCTTGGCGAAATCGTTCAGCGGCAGCGGCAGGCTGATCGGCGTGCCCTGCATGTTGATCGCCTGAACGACGATGTTCTGACCCTTCTTCATCTTGGCGATCAGATCGTCGGTGACCGGATAATCGGCCATGCAGCCGACCGGGAAGCAGATCTTGTAGGGCGACTGCTGCGGCTGGTTCTGGTCGATGATCACGCGTGTGCCGTGCGCGAGCTGCATGCCGAGCGGAACGGTAATCCGCAGCACCTTCTGCTCGCCTTCCGGCTCGAAGAGCTGCACGATCGCGACCGGCATGCCGTTTTCGAGACGGCCGTCCTTGGTGACGACGCAGACCTGCTTGCCGCCGGTGTCCGGACCCTTGCCGCAGACCTTCATCCAGGGCGAGTACATCAGCTGCGGCTGATCGCCGGCCTGTTGCTGCGGCGCTTGAGCGGGCTGCTGTGGCTGCGCGGCCGGTGCCGCGGGGCGGCCCGCCGGCGGCTTCTGCGCCTGAGCAAATGCACCCGGCGCGGCGACGGCCAGAAGGCCGGCGGCAGCCAAAGTGACGGTCAACGCCCGACCCAGCGGCCGGGCCGATGCGATCCGATGATCCATTGCGTAATCCTTATGTTCTTAACTCGCCCGGAGGCCGTGCGCGGACCCTCGGCCGGTCGCCCTCAGCCGGCTCTCTCCGTGCCAAATACGGCGGGAGCGTGACCCCTCAGGCCCGCAGCCTGATAGCCGAATTCCGTCCCGCGATAAAGCCACGAATGGGGCGAAAATGACCATTCGCCAGCGGCCCCTGTGATAAATTCGGACCATCGGAAACGAATCGCAATCGACCCTCGTGTACGCGCTCGATCTCCTCTCCAAGGATGCGGCGCCGTGGCATTTGTCGCGGCGCACAGTCGTGCTCGGGACGCTGGCGGCGGCCTGTCCGTTCGGTGGCGTCGCCGCCTCGCCGCGCGCGAACCATGCCATCGCGATGCACGGCGCGCCGGCTTGGCCCTCGGACTTTTCCGCGCCGACTTACGCCAATCCGGCGGCGCCGAAAGGCGGCCAGCTCGTTCAAGGCGTGCTCGGTACATTTGACAGTCTCAATCCGTTCATCGTGAAGGGCATCCCGGCCGCCTATATGCGCGGCTATGTGATCGAGAGCCTGCTTGCGCGCGGCTATGACGAGCCGTTCACGCTCTATGGATTGCTGGCCGAGAGCGTCGAGACGGACGACGCGCGGACCTACGTCACGTTTCGGCTCAACCCCGCGGCACGCTTTGCCGACGGCAGACCGGTGACGCCGGCCGACATCATCTTTTCCTGGGAGACCTTGCGCGATCGCGGCCGCCCCAACTTCCGGCTCTATTATGCCAAGGCGAGCAAGGTGGAAGCGCTCGACGAGCGCACCGTGCGCTTCGATCTGTCGGCCGCGGACGATCGCGAACTGCCGCTGATCATCGGGCTGATGCCGATCATCGCGAAACATGCCGTCGATCCGGCGACGTTCGAGGATACGAGCTTTACGCCCCTCCTCGGCAGCGGTCCTTACACGGTGAGCGCCGTGCGGCCCGGCGAGAGCGTGACCTTCAAGCGCAACCCGAACTATTGGGGCCGCGATCTGCCGATCAACCGCGGCCTGTGGAATTTCGATCAGATCCGCGTCGATTACTATCGCGACGGCAACACGCATTTCGAAGCCTTCAAGAAAGGTCTCTACGACGTGCGTGTCGAGACTGATCCCGGGCGCTGGCGGACGGCTTACGATTTTCCCGCGCTGCGGGATGGCCGCGCGCTCAAGGAGGAATTCCCCTACGGTCTGCCCAAGGGCATGCAGGGCCTCACCTTCAACACGCGCCGGCCGCTCTTTGCCGATGTGCGCGTGCGCGAGGCCTTGCTCCAACTCTTCGATTTCGAGTGGATCAATCACACCTATTTCTTCGATCTCTATAAGCGCACGGCCAGCTATTTCGACGGCTGCGATCTCTCCGCCCACGGCCATCCGGCGAATGCGCGTGAGCGCGAACTGCTCGCGCCGTTCCCCGGCACGGTGCGCGACGACATCATGCAGGGCACCTGGGCGCCGCCGGTGACCGACGGCTCGGGACGCGACCGTTCGACGTTACGGCGGGCCTTCGCGTTGTTCGCCGAGGCAGGCTACGCCCTCAAAGGCACCGAACTCGTGCACAAGGCAAGCGGCCGGCCTTTCAGTTTCGAAATCCTCACGACGACGCGCGATCAGGAGCGGCTCGCGCTCGCTTATAGCCGCAGCCTCAAGCGTGCCGGCATCGAGGCGCGAGTGCGCACGGTGGACGCGACGCAATTCGAGCGGCGGCGCATCGCCTTCGATTTCGACATGATGGAATATCGTTGGGAGCAATCGCTCTCCCCCGGCAACGAACAGTTCTTCTATTGGGGCTCGGCGGCGGCCGATCAACAAGGCAGCCGCAATTACATGGGCGTCAAATCGAAAGCCGTGGACACCATGATCGCCGCGATGCTCAGCGCCACGACGCGCGAGGACTTCGTCGCGGCGACGCGCGCGCTCGATCGCGTGCTGCTGTCGGGCTTCTATGTAATCCCGCTTTACTATCCGCCGGTGCAATGGGTCGCGCGCTGGTCGAAGATCGCGCATCCCGAGCGCACGTCGCTGTTCGGCTATTTGCCGGAGACGTGGTGGGCGAAGGGGGCCGTGCAATGAGGGTGTCCGCATGATCCTGGGCGACGGCGCTTCGGTCGATACCGATCTCGACACGCTCGACGGTCTTTTCCGCCGCGCGGGCGTGCGCCGGCCGGACGTTCTGGCGCTGTGCGATGCGCCGAACCGCGCCGACCGTGCGCCGCGCCGGCTGACCTTTGCCGAAGCCGACCGTGCGATCTCTGGCGTAGCGGCGCGCCTGCGCGGCCTCGGGCTGATGAACGACTCCATCGTCGCCATCCAACTCGGCAACACGGTCGAAAGCATCATCGCGCTGCTCGGCGTGCTGCGCGCCGGGATGATCGCGGTGCCGCTGCCGGTGCTGTGGCGTCAGCAGGAGATGGTGAACGCGCTGCTGCCGCTCGGTCCCAAGGCGGTCATCACCACCGGCCGCATTGGCGCCTATGCGCATGTCGAGATCGCCATGCACGTTGCGGCCGAGCTGTTTCCGGTGCGCCATGTCTGCTCGTTCGGCAGCGATCTGCCTGACGGCGTGGTGCCGCTCGACGATGTGTTCGAGTCCGCGCCCGGCGAGCTTGTCGACGCGTCGCGGATCGAGCATCCGGCGGCGCATGTCGCGGTCATCACCTTCGAAGTCGGCTCGCAGGGCTACGCCGCGCTGGCGCGCAATCACGCCGAACTGATCGCGGGCGGCCTCGCCGTTTTCCTCGAAAGCGGCCTGCCCTCGGACGTCGCTTTGCTGTCGACCATTCCGGCATCGACCTTCGGCGGCCTCTGCGCGACGCTGATGCCCTGGCTGTTGAGCGGCGGCACTTTGCATCTGCATCACGGCTTCGACGAAGAGGCTTTCGCGGCGCAGTGCGCGGCCGTTGACGGCGGCGCGCTTGTCGTGCCGGGCCCGGTTCTCACACCGCTGGCCGAGACGGGAGAGTTGGAAGGGTTCTGGCACGTCCTGTCGCTGTGGCGCACGCCGGAGCGCATGGCGACGGCGACGCCCTGGGAAGGCGCGGCGGCCGTGACCGACATCGCCTGTTTCGGCGATATCGCGGTCTGCGCCGGCAGGCGCGGCGATGACGGTATGCCTGCCGCCATCCCGCTCGGCGTGGTGCATGCGCCGCGCGGTGCCGGCCGCGGCCCGACGGTCCTTGAGACGATGCGCACCAAAGCCGGCACTTTGGCGGTCCGAGGGACCATGGTGCCCAAGGCGGCCTTCCCGCCCGGCATCGAGGGAAGCGGGAGCGCGTTCTTCGCGCCCGAAGAAGATGGCTTCGTGCGCACGGGCTTTATCTGCCGGCCCACCGAGGACGGCGAGAGCGTTGTCATCACCGGCACCGCCGACGGCTTGGCGAGTGTCGGCGGCTACAGCTTCCGCGCCGCCGAGATCGAGGCGCGGGTGGTGAAAGTGGACGCGCAGGCCACGCTGACGACGGTGCCGGACGCCCTGCTCGGCCAGCGCCTCGCCGGCCATGGCCGCGATCGTACCAGCGCTTTCCTGCAGGCTTTGGGCTTCAACCCGCTTGTGTCCGGTGCCTTCCGCCGGCGCAAGACGGCGGACGCCGCCTGATCGCCATCGTCCAACGTCGTTGACGCGGCATTAACAGGCGCTCCGTTAGAGTTGCGCCTAGTTCTTATCATGTAAGCGTGCGTTCATGTCGCTGCAGGGTCCGCTGGTCGTCGTCGCCGAGGTGCCGGCGCCGGATGTTGTTGAAGCCTTGGGCGCCGCTGGCGCTTTCCCCATTGTCGAAGCCAATTGGGCCGACGCGCCGACCGCCTTCGTGTCGGTGAAGCCCGCGGCCGTGGTGATCGCCGAGCCCGGCCCGGCGCCGAGCGAGGCGGCGGCCCGCATGCTCTGCCTGCAGATCGCGACCGCCCAGGGACCGATCGTGCCGACGGTGGCGCTGTGCGATGCCGGCAGCGAGCCGGCGCTGCCGATCGCGCTGCCCGCCGATATCTCGCTGCCGCGCGCGCATCTGGTGCGCCGCCTGCAATCGGCGCTGCGCGTGCGCGCGTTGCACGAGACCGTGCTGCGCCGGCTCGAATTGTTCGTCTCCGAAGGCGGCAATTCGCTCGGCCTGCCGGAGCACGATGCACTCGAAGACGCGACCGTGCTGATCGCCGGCCGCGGCCCGCTTTATCCGGGACTCAGCGTCGCCATGGGCGAACGCGTTAAGATGATCGGTGCGCTGAGCGTCGAAACCGCGGCCCGGCATCTCAACGCCCGCGACATCAGCGGCATCGTCGTCGGCGACGGCTTCTCGCCGCGCATGGTAGAGGCTTTCCTCACCGTGCTCGCGCAGGACACGCGCTTCCGCGATATTCCGGTGGCGGTGATCGGCGACGTCTCGCGCACGTTCGCCGACGTGCTGCCGAACATCGATCACGTCGACGGCGACCCGGCGCGTCTCGTCGCGCGCATGATGCCGCTGGTGCGGCTCTATGCCTTCGAGGAACGCCTCAAGCGCATGCTGAAGTCGCTCGAAGCCGGCGGCCTGTTCGATCCCGAGACAGGCCTGCATGCGCCGGAGGCCTTCTGCCAGGATCTCGCGCAGGCGATCGAGGCCGCGGCCGACCGCAGCCAGGCGTTGTCGATCGCGCGCTTCGCGTTCGAAGGCATGCCCGACGCGCGCGCCGGCCTGGACACGGCGCGGCTGGTGACGAAGCTCATTCGCGATATCGACTTCGCGACGCGCGACGAAGACGGCGCGATCCTGATCGCCTTCACGCACACCGATCTGCGCGCGGCCCATGTGGTCGTGCGCCGCATTGCCAGCGCGCTCAAGAACGCCATGGGCGGTGCCGTGCGCGATACCGTCATCACCAATGTGACGCTCGCCACGCTGAAAACCGGTGATACCATCGACAGCCTGATGCAGCGCGTCATGGGCAGCCGCATGGTTGCGGCCGAGTAGCGGGCGTCCTACCTTAGCTCCAACAGGGAGCTCGCCATGTCCGACCGTCCGCCTGTCCGCATCGATGTCGTGTCCGATGTGGTCTGCCCGTGGTGCTTCATCGGCAAACGCCGGCTGGAACAGGCGATCGCCTTGAAGCCGGACATTCCGGTCGAGGTGCATTGGCGGCCGTATTTCCTCAATGACTGGATTCCGCGCGAGGGCATCTCGCGCGAGCAATACCTCACCACCAAGTTCGGCTCGCCGGCCGCCTACAAGGACATCGCCCAGCGCGTCGCGGCCGCCGCCGCGCAGGAAGGGCTCGTCTATGCGATCGACAAGATCAGCAGCCAGCCGAACACGATCGACGCGCACCGGCTGATCCGTTGGGCGTCGGGCATCGGCAAGGCCGCCGACATGAAGCAGCGGCTGATGGATCTCTATTTCACGGAAGGCGCCGACCTCACCAACGAGGCGGTGCTGGTCCAGGCCGCGGCCGACATCGGTCTCGATCCGGAAGACGTGCGCGCCGCGCTCAACAGCGAGCTGGATGTCGAAGAGGTGACACGGGAAGCCGAAACGGCCAAGGAGGCCGGCATCCAGGGCGTGCCCTGTTTCATCTTCGGCGGACGCTTCGCCGTTTCCGGCGCGCAGTCACCGGAGTATCTCGCCGAGGCGATCGAGCGCATCGCGCGCGCGGAAGCCGCCGAATAAGACCGGCCATGAAGATCACCGCCGCCGTCGCCCGCGAGCGTTTCGGCGCCTTCGCGGTCGAGACGATCGATCTCACCGACCCGCGCGACGATGAACTGCTGGTCGAGGTCGTCGCCTCCGGCATGTGCCAGACCGATCTGCACGGCCGCGACGGCTATTATGGCACGCCCCTGCCCGCCGTGTTCGGCCACGAAGGCGCCGGCATTGTGCGCGCCATCGGCAAGGGCGTCACCAAGTTCAGGCCCGGCGATCACGTGGTGATGTCGTACCCATTTTGCGGCACGTGTCCGAATTGCATCGGCGAACGCCAGAGCTACTGCCTCACGGTTCAGGAACTGAAGATGGGCGGCTCGCGCGCCGACGGCTCGACGCTGCACAGCCTCGACGGCGCGCCCATCTACGGCTCGTTCTTTCAGCAGTCATCTTTCGGCAACTTCAGCATTGCCAACGAGCGCTTCGCGGTGAAGGTGCGCGATGACGCGCCGCTCGATATCCTCGGGCCGCTCGCGTGCGGCGGCCAGACCGGCGCCGGGGCAGTGCTCAATGTGTGCCGGCCCAAGCCGGGCGACAGCCTTGCCGTGTTCGGCGTCGGCGGCGTGGGGCTCTCGGCGCTGATGGCGGCGAAGATCGCCGGCTGCGATCCGATCATCGCCGTCGACGTGCGGCAGAACCGCTTGGCACTGGCACGCGAGCTCGGCGCCACGCACGTGATAGATCACTCGGGCCGCGTCAATGTCGTCGACGACATTCGCAAGCTCACCGGCGGCGGCGTTCGCTTCGCGATCGACACATCGGCGATCGCCACGGTGACGCGCGAAGCGATCGAATGCCTGATGTATGCCGGCGCCTGCATCGTGCTCGGCAGCGCACGCAACGGCACCGACGTTTCGTTCGAAATGCCGTTCCTGCAACAGGGCCGCATCGTGCGCGGCGTCATCCAGGGCGACAGCGTGCCGCGAGAGTTCATCCCGCTGCTCGCCGACCACATCATGGCCGGCCGCTTTCCGATCGAGCGGATGATCACGACTTACGATCTCGCCGACATCAATCAGGCGGCGGAGGATTCAGTGTCCGGCGCGACGATCAAGCCGGTGCTGAGGATGCCGCATTAGCCCTGCCTCATCCTGAGGACGGGCCGTCAGGCCGCGTCTCGCGGGATGGGGCTCGGCGCCCTCGTCCATCGAGAGGCGTGCTGCGCACGCTCCTCAGGACGGGGTATCGCATCACGCCGCCTTGGCCTGCCCGGCGATCTTGGCCAGCCGCCGCAGGATGGCCGCCGTGCCCTTTAGCCGCGCTTCCGGCGTCTCCCAATCGTCGAGCAGGACCAGCCGCTGACCGTTCTTGTCGTTGCGGATCTTGGCGTCGGGGCCGTATTCGCGGATGAAGCCGATGAGACCTTCCGGATTGGCGAACTGATTGTCGCGGAAGGCGAGCACCACGCCCTTCGGGCCGGCGTCGACCTTCTCGATATTGGCCTTGCGCGACAGCGCCTTGATGCCGACGACCTGCAACAGGGCGTCGACTTCCTTCGGCAATTTGCCGAAACGGTCGACCAGTTCGGCCGCGAAGGAGTCGATCTCGCCCTCTTCGTCCATATCGGCCAAACGACGATACAGCGCGAGCCGCACCGACAGATCGGCGACGTAGTCCTCCGGAATGAGCAGCGGCGTGCCGATGGTGATCTGCGGCGCCCAGCGGTCCTCGACCGGCGCGGTGATGCCGGCCTTGAGGCTCGCCACCGCCTCTTCCAACATCTGCTGATAGAGCTCGAAGCCGACTTCCTTGATGTGGCCGGACTGCTCTTCGCCGAGCAGGTTGCCGGCGCCGCGGATGTCAAGATCGTGCGTCGCCACCTGGAAGCCGGCGCCGAGCGTGTCGAGCGACTGCAGCACCTTGAGGCGGCGCTCGGCCTGCGGCGTGATCGACTTCTGCGCCGGCAGCGTGAACAGCGCATAGGCGCGCAGCTTCGAGCGCCCCACCCGGCCGCGCAGCTGATAGAGCTGCGACAGACCGAACATGTCGGCGCGATGCACGATCAAGGTGTTCGCGCGCGGAATGTCGAGGCCCGACTCGACGATGGTGGTCGACAGCAGCACGTCGAACTTGCCGTCGTAGAAGGCGGACATGATGTCGTCGAGCACGGTCGGCGGCATCTGGCCGTGCGCCACGGCGACGCGCACTTCCGGTACGTTCTTTTCCAGGAAGTCCTTGGCGCCGGCGAGATCCTCGATGCGCGGACAGACATAGAAGGACTGGCCGCCGCGGTATTTCTCGCGCAACAGCGCTTCCCGCACCGTGACCGGATCGAACGGCGAGACGAAGGTGCGCACCGCCAGACGATCGACCGGCGGCGACGCGATGATCGACAGGTCGCGCACGCCGGTGAGCGCGAGTTGCAAGGTGCGCGGGATCGGCGTCGCCGACAGCGTCAGCACGTGCACCTCGGAGCGCAACGTCTTGAGCTTCTCCTTGTGGGTGACGCCGAAATGCTGCTCCTCGTCGACGATCAGCAGGCCGAGGTCCTTGAACTTGATGCCACGGCCGAGCAGCGCGTGCGTGCCGACGACGATGTCGACGGTACCGGCGGCCAGGCCGGCTTTGGTCTCGGCAAGCTCCTTGGCCGTCACCAGACGCGAAGCCTGCGCCACGTTCACCGGGAAGCCGCGGAAGCGTTCGGAGAATGTCTTGAAGTGCTGCCGCGCGAGCAAGGTCGTCGGCACGATGACCGCCACCTGCTTGCCGTTGATGGCGACGTCGAATGCCGCGCGCAGCGCGACTTCGGTCTTGCCGAAGCCGACGTCGCCGCACACCAGCCGGTCCATCGGCCGGCCCTTGGCGAGGTCGCCAAGCGCCGCGTCGATCGCAGTGAGTTGGTCTTCGGTCTCTTCGTAAGGGAAGCCGGCGCAGAATTCGTCATAGGCGCCGGGGGTGACGGTGATCTTGGGCGCTTCGCGCAACTGCCGTTCGGCGGCGATCTTGATCAGATCGCCGGCGATGGCGAGGATGCGCGCCTTCATCTTGGCTTTGCGCGCCTGCCAGCTGCCGCCGCCTAGGCGGTCGAGCTCGACATTGGTCTCTTCCGAGCCATAGCGCGACAGAAGATCGACGTTCTCGACCGGCAGATACAGCTTGGCCGCATCGGCATAGTGGATTTCGAGGCAGTCGTGCGGCGCGCCCGCAGCCTCGATCGCCTGCAGGCCGACGAAACGGCCGATGCCGTGATCGACGTGCACGACGAGATCGCCCGGCGCGAGGCTGGTCGCTTCGGCGATAAAGTTCTCGGCGCGGCGTTGCGCCCGGCGCGGCCGCACCAGGCGGTCGCCGAGGATGTCCTGCTCGCTGATGATCGCGGTGTCGCCGGTCTCGAATCCGGCTTCTATGCCGAGCACGCCGAGCGCGATAATGGATTTGGGCAGCGCCAAAGCCTGCGGCCAGGAAGAAACCGATTGCAGATTGTGCAGCTTGTGGTCGCCGAGCACGGTCGACATGCGCTCGCGCGCGCCTTCGCTCCACAGGGCGATGGCGACGCGCTTGCCGGCGCTCTGCAATCCCATCACGTGCTTGGCCACCGCCTCGAACACATTGGCCTTGGGGTCATTGCGTTCGGCCGAGAAGTTGTGCCCGGCATGGGCGCCGACATCGATGACGCCGGCGCCTTCCGGCTCGGCGAAAGGCGTGAGCCGCGCCCGTGCCGCTCGGTCGAGCTGAGCGCGCCATTCGTCTTCCGTGAGATAGAGCTTGTTCGGCGGCAGCGGCTTGTAGGGCGGCAGCACGCCCTGCTTCAACGCCTCGACGCGTGCATCGTAATAGTCGGCGATCTGCGCGAAGCGCTCGTGCGCGGCGTCCTCGTCGAGATGTTCGAGCGCCAGCGGCGTGCCCGGCAGATAGTCGAACAGCGTTTCCATCGACGTCTGGAACAACGGCAACCAATGCTCCATGCCGGGATGGCGGCGGCCTTCGCTCACCGACTGGTAGAGAAGATCGTCGGGCGACGCGACGCCGAACTGCTCGATGTAACCGGTGCGGAAACGGCGGATGGTCTCGGTGACGAGTTGGAACTCCGCCACCGGCACGAGATCGAGCCCGCGCATCGGCAGTTCGGAAAGCTGCGTCTGCGGATCGAAGGTCTTGATCGTCTCAAGCGCGTCGCCGAAGAAATCGAGCCGCACCGGCATGTCCATGCCCGGCGGAAACAGATCGAGGATGCCGCCGCGCACGGCGTATTCGCCCGG
The DNA here is from genome assembly GCF_003367395.1 of Pseudolabrys taiwanensis. Taxonomy (NCBI): domain Bacteria; kingdom Pseudomonadati; phylum Pseudomonadota; class Alphaproteobacteria; order Hyphomicrobiales; family Xanthobacteraceae; genus Pseudolabrys; species Pseudolabrys taiwanensis. The sequence continues at coordinate 1,156,347 of NZ_CP031417.1, forward strand.
CTCGCGCACGGTCGAGGCGCGCAGGTAGCCATTGAGCTCGAGCCATTCGACGATGCTGGCCATGCCCGTGACATTGCCGGGCGCGACCGAGAGCGCATGCGTCGCGACGAATTCGCGCGCCGGCACGCGCTGCGACGCCGCGTTGATGGTGGTCAGCAGAACGGACGGCTTATCGCGGCCCTTGGTGCGCACGAGACGCGACAGCGCCGTCATGCGCTGCGCGACCACGGCGGCGTTCGGCGACACGCGGTCGTAGGGCAAGCAGTCCCAGGCCGGGAACTCCATGATCTCGAGATCGGGCCCGAAGAACGCCAGCGCGCGCGACAGCGCCGCCATGCGCTGGCCGTCGCGGCAGACGACAGCGAGCGAGATCGCGGGTGCGTTCGGCTTCGCGGCGATCGAACGCGCGAGGTCGGACAGCACCAGGCCTTCGGCGCCGTCGGCGACCTGCGCCAAAGTCAGCGCCTTGCCGGGCTTGAGCGCCTCGGCGGGAGATTTCACGGAAACAGTCACGGGGTCGTCAGGCCTTTACTGTGGAAGTCGCAGAGGCGCCGGAACAGCGGGCCGTCAACCTCGGCCGGCGTGGGCTCCGAGCCGTTCACCCAGGCGAACATCTGCTGATCGGGGATTTCCAGCCAACTCTCGAACGTGTCGAGTTCCGAATCGTTCAGAACGGTCAGGTGGGCGTCGGCGAAGCGGCCGATGATGTAGTCCATCTCGCGGATGCCGCGATGCCAGGCACGGAACAAGAGCCGCCGCCGGCGCGGGTCCAGCCCTTCACTCGAAATCTGGGTGCCTGTGGTCACGCTTGTCTCCAACGCCGAAAACCCGGACGGGCCGGGCGGGCGTTATATAGAGTGCGCCTTTTGATTTGTCATGGCCGGGCATAGCCCGTCGAAGACGGGCTATGCCCCTATGTCGCGGCCATCCACACCTCTTGGCGAAACACAAGAGACCGCAGCCGTGGATGCCCCGCACAAGGCCGGGCATGACGCAGTGTGGTTACGCCGGCAGACGCTGGGCAAGGTGCCGGATCAACGCGAGCGGCGTGGCCGGCGGCGTCTGCTCGACACGCCGGTATTCCCGGCCATCGACAGTGCGCGTCATGAGGCTCTCATCGCACAGGTCACGCCGCAGCAGCGCGTAGTCACCGAACAGATGCTGCTCATCCAGCGCGCGATTGATCTCAGCCTCGGTGTAGACGCGCCGGGGCTCGAGCCGCGACCACAACACCCACAGGCACAACACGCGATGGCTGTACTTGGACGGCCAACGGGCAAGACGCCCCTCGCCGTCGAAGTACCGCGCCAGGCGGCCGACCGCGACGAAGTCGGCGGGTTCCGTGGCCGGTCCCGGCGACGCGTGATCGAGCTGCTGGCGCGCCATCGCCTGGGCGCGGAAGTGCTGGAAGTTCTGGTAGCCGCCGGCGCGCGCCACCATGTTCAGCAAGGTCAGATGGCTGGGCGCAGCGGCATTCTCTTGGTCCGATTGCGTGAGCTCTCGCCTGAGGGCGCGCGCGAAGTTGGATACATCGTCCGCGAAGAACGGAAGGGCTTGTCTCGACATGGCTTATCCTCGACGTGCCGCGTCCAATGAGGACTGTCGTGATCGCCAGCTTGCGACGTGGCACGGGATAAGGGTGTCAGTCGAAACGAGAAGATGGCAGGTTTAGCGCCCCTCGGGAGGGGTGGCGATGCCTCGGTGAGCTGCCGACCGAAGCCCGATATATGGCAGCCGAAAGCGCCGCGCAAGCGCGACGCTGCGAGATGGGGGCGCCTGCTTCGGAATAACCTCGCCAGCGCGGGTGCCGCCGCGCATGAGGGACGAGCGACGCTTTTTGTCTATTGACTTAGAGTGCGCTCTAACCCCTAGCCTCGGCTGCGTCGTGGCGAAAGAACGCGCTCGTGAAGATTGGCGAACTGGCGAAGCGATCAGGACTATCGGCCCACACCATCCGTTATTATGAGCGGATCGGGCTGGTTCCCCGCGCGTACAGGGATCCATCGGGTCAAAGAAACTATGACGCATCGATTCTGAGTTGGATCGAATTTCTCGATCGTTTGAAGACGACCGGAATGCCGATCCGAGAGATGCTGCGTTACGCGGTCCTGTGGCAACGCGGCGCCGGTACCGAGGCGCAGCGTCGCGAGTTGCTCGAACAGCACCGCGAGCGCGTCCGCGCTCATGTGGCCGATCTGCACGCCTGTCTTCTTGTCCTCGACACCAAGATCGCCGGTTACGCCGGCTTGCAACAAAGGACGGGAGAACATGACGCAGCACGGTCAAGACAACAGCGAAAGCCGCCTCGAACGCGGCAAGCGCGCGCTCGCTGAAATTGATGGCGAGGCCGGCAACAAGGTCATCGCGTCTTTGGCCGATATCGCTCCGGATTTCGCGCGCTACATTCTCGAATTTCCGTTCGGCGATATTTACAGCCGTCCCGGCCTCGACCTGCGGGCCCGCGAGATTGCCACCATCGCCGCCCTGACGGCGATGGGCAACGCGGCCCCGCAATTGAAGGTTCACATCGAAGCGGGCTTGAACGTCGGCTTGAGCCGCGAGGAAATCGTCGAGGTGATCATGCAGATGGCGGTCTATGCCGGTTTCCCGGCGGCCCTGAATGGTTTGTTCGCGGCCAAGGACGTGTTCGCCTCGACAGCGCGCGTCGCTACTTCGGGATGACGCCGCTGGCGCGCATGGCGTTGCCCCACTTCGTCAGTTCGTCTTTCACGAACTGGCCGAGATAGGCCGACGAGCGCCGCTCCGGCGCAACGAAGGTCGCCGCGAGCTTCTCCATCTCCTCCTTCAGGCCGGGCGTGTCCATGGTCTCCGCGGCGGCCTTCTGCAGCTTGGCGGCGATCGGGGCCGGCGTGTCCTTGGGCAGGAACAGCGCGGTCCAGGTGTAGGCCTGGACGGACGGAAGCCCCTCCTCCGCCGCGGTCGGGATGTTCGGCAGCACCGGCGAGCGGTTCGGCGACAGCACGGCGATGCCTTTCACCGTGCCGGCATTGATGTTCTGCACGGCGGTCACCGCAATCTCGCACAGGAAGTCGAGCCGGCCGGAGACGAGGTCTTGCATCGCCAGCGACGTGCCGCGATACGGCACGTGCTGGATGTGGGTGCCCATCGCATTGTCGAGCATCACGCAGCCGAGATGCGCGGCGGAACCGACGCCGGCCGAGCCGTAGTTCATCTTGCTCTGGTTCGCCTTGGCGTAGGCGACGAATTCCTTCAACGTATTGGCCGGGAAGTCCTTGCGGGTGATGAGCACCAGCGGGATTTCCGACACCAGCGCCACCGGCGTGAAGTCGGCGACCGGGTCGTAAGGCGGCTTGTCGACGAGCAGCGTCGGATTGGTGTGGGTCGCGACGGTGCCGAGCAGCACCGTGTAGCCGTCGGGGGTGGCGCGGGCGACCTTCTGGCCGCCGACGGTGCCGCCGCCGCCGCCGACGTTCTCGATCACGACCCGCTGGCCGAGCTTGTCGGAGAGCTTTTCCGCGAAGATGCGGCCGAACACGTCGATCGGGCCGCCCGCCGCGGCGGCGACGACCATGGTAATGGGCCGGTTCGGATAGTCCTGCGCCTGCGCCGGCGCCAGGAGGGAAAACAACGCGAAAACGAGTGCGAGACCTGACCGTACAACCACCTTACCCTGCCCCCGAATCTGAAGAAGTGTCCTAGAATCACCGTTCGCCTTAAGTCCTACAGCACCCCCGGTACCGGCGTCGATTGATCCATGCGTCCCGCTGTCCTTAGTCCCCTGTTCGCCTCGGTGACCAGCCTGCCCGGCGTCGGTCCCAAGCTCGAGCGGCTGTACGCGAAGCTGCTCGAGCGCGACATGCCGCGCGTCGTCGATCTGCTGCTGCACCTGCCCACGGGCGCCATCGACCGCCGCGCGCGGCCGAAGCTGAACGAGGTTCTGCCCGGCCAGGTCGTCACGGTCGCCGTGCAGGTGGAGGAGCATCGCCCCGCGCCGCGCAACCGGCCGCGCGCGCCCTACCGCATCGTCACCAGCGACGACACCGGCGTCACGCTGACGCTCACGTATTTCAGCGCGCGGCCCGACTACCTCGAGAAGCTGCTGCCGGTCGGCGAGACGCGCTACGTCTCGGGCACCGCGGAGTTCTACGACGGCATGTTGCAGATGGTGCATCCCGACCGCGTCGTCGACGAGCAGGGCTTTGCGACGCTGCCGCTGGTCGAACCGGTCTATCCGCTGACCGAAGGCCTGGCGCTCGGCAATGTGCGCCGCGCCATGGAAGGCGCGCTCGGCAAACTGCCGCCGTTGCCGGAATGGCAGGACGCGGCCTGGGTGTCGCGCGAGCGCCTGCCCGCCTTCGCCGACGCGCTGCGCGCCGTGCACCGGCCGCACGAGCCGCACGACCTCGCGCCCGAAAGCCTCGCCTGGATCAGGCTCGCTTACGACGAACTGCTCGCCGGCCAGCTCGCGCTCGCTCTGGTGCGCGCGCATATGCGCCGCATCGCCGGCCGCGGCACGTCCAGCGAAGGCCGCCTGCGCGCGCGCATCCTCAAGGCGCTGCCTTACACCCTGACGCATTCGCAGCAGAAGGCGGTCGACGACATCACCACCGACCTCGCCAAGCCGCATCGCATGCTGCGGCTGCTGCAAGGCGATGTCGGCTCGGGCAAGACCGTGGTCGCTTTCTCGGCGGCCGCGACCGTGATCGAGGCCGGCCGGCAGGCGGCCTTCATGGCACCGACCGAGATCCTCGCTCGCCAGCATCTCAAGACCATCGCGCCCCTGGCGGAAGCCGCCGGTATCCGCGTCGCGCTGCTCACCGGCCGCGAGCGCGGCGCCACGCGCAAGGAGATCCTCGACCGCCTGGTGCTCGGCGACCTCGATCTTATCGTCGGCACGCATGCGCTGTTCCAGGATGACGTCGCCTTCCACGATCTCGCACTGGCCGTGGTCGACGAGCAGCACCGTTTCGGCGTGCACCAGCGCCTGGCGCTGACGCAGAAGGGCGACGCCGTCGATGTTCTCGTGCTCACCGCGACGCCGATCCCGCGCACGCTCGTGCTCACTTACTTCGGCGACATGGACATCTCGGAACTGCGCGAGAAGCCCGCCGGCCGTCAGCCGATCGATACCCGCACGGTGCCGCTCGACCGCCTCGAAGAGGTCGAGGACGCCATCGGCCGCGCCATCGGCGAAGGCAAACGCGCTTACTGGGTCTGCCCGCTGGTCGAGGAATCCGAGAAGAGCGATCTGGCCGCCGCGCAGCAACGCTACGAGGAGCTGCGCCAGAAGTTCGGCGACAAGGTCGATCTCGTGCACGGCCAGATGAAAGGCGCCGACAAGGATGCCGCCATGGCGCGCTTTGCGTCGGGGCAATCGCAGCTGCTCGTCGCCACCACGGTGATCGAGGTCGGCGTCGACGTGCCGGAAGCGACCATCATCGTCATCGAGCACGCCGAGCGCTTCGGCCTCGCACAGATCCATCAGTTGCGCGGCCGCGTCGGCCGCGGCACCGGCAAATCGACGTGCCTCTTGCTGTTCAAGGCGCCGCTCGGCGAAACGGCCAAGGCGCGGCTCGCGATCCTGCGCGAGACGGAAGACGGCTTCCGTATCGCCGAGGAGGATTTGCGTCTGCGCGGCGAAGGCGATCTGCTCGGCACGCGGCAAAGCGGCGTGCCGGGCTTTGCCGTCGCCCGCCTCGAGGTGCACGGCAAATATCTCGGCGCCGCGCGCGACGACGCGGCGCTGATCCTGTCGCGCGACCCCCAGCTACAGACCGAACGGGGCGAAGCGCTGCGCCACCTGCTCTATCTGTTCGGCAAGGACGAAGCCATCAAGCTGATCCGCGCCGGATGACTTCGCCTGCCGGTTCGCTCAGTGCTTGAGATCGTCCGGCACCTTGCCGCCGTTCTCGGCGAGCTTTTGCATGACCTGCTTATGCAGCCAGACGTTCATGGTGGCGGAGTCGTTCGTGTCGCCGGTATAGCCCAGTTCCTTGGCGAGCTCCTTGCGCGCCGAGAGGCTGCTGTCCAAGCCGAGAAGCTTCATCAGGTCGACGATCGACTTGCGCCAATCGAGCTTCTCCTTGTTCTTGGATGCGATATCGCTCAGCACCGCCGCGACATCGACCTGAGGCATGGTCGCGGTCCCTGCCGCCGCGCCGCCGCTCGAAGCTGGCGCCGCCGCGGGCTGCGCCGCTTTGGCGCTGCTCGATCCGAAAATCGCCGACATGATGTTTCCGAAGATGCTCATTGATCCTCTCCTTTGTGATAAGCGCGCAGACAGACAGAACGACGCTCGGTGCGGCCCGCCATAACGAAACGCCGACGAAAACGATGTCGATTAAGTTCGCGTTGCTCAGCTTTGGCGTTTCACCGCGATCCGATTCCAGATGAAAAGGACAATGACGGCGCCCACGGTGGCGCCGACCAAGCCGGCGCCTTGATCGAGGCGGTACCAGCCAATCGACTGGCCGATGAAAGTGGCAACGAACGCGCCGGCGATGCCGAGCACGGTCGTGACGATGAAACCCATGGGATTGGGGCCGGGCGTCAGCCAGCGTGCGATCACACCGGCAATGAACCCGATAACGATTATCCAAATGATGTTCATGTTGGTCCGTCCGTCCTGACCACATCGTAAGTAGTCTAGCGGACCGTACCCGTTCCGCGTGACCATTATTTCTCAAAGAGCGGGGAACTTTTCGCGTGGCTCGGCTTTGGGCCCGCGCATCGCTGTGCCATTGCCCTGACACAGGCGGTAACTACTCTGCATAACCTTCAACAGGAGGCGCTTATGGGTCTGCTTGATGTGCTCAACGGGATGCAGAATGGACCGCGCGGCCAAAGAGAGCCTAATACCGCAAGCGGCGGCATGTCGCCGATCACGATGGCGATCCTCGGTCTGCTCGCTTACAAGGCGGTGAAGCACTTCACCAATCAGCCGGGTGCTGCGCCTTCGACCTCTAATCAAAGTGCCGGCCCTGCGGCGGCTAATCAAAGTGCCGGCCCTGCGGCGGCGCCGGGCCAAGGCGGCGGCGATCTTGGCAGTCTGCTGAACGGCGGCCTGGGCGGCTTGCTAGGTGGCAGCGGTGCGGGCGGCCTCGGCAACTTATTGCAAGGCGGTTTGGGCGGCCTGCTCGCAGGCGGCGCCGCCGGCAGCGTTTTGAGCGGCGGTCTGAACGATTTGCTCAAGCAGCTTCAACAGAGCGGCCAAGGCGACGTCGCGAAGTCCTGGGTCAGCAACGAACCGAACCAGACCATTTCGCCGGACGATCTCGCGAATGCGCTGGGCGCCGACCGCATCGATGCGCTGACGGCACAAACCGGAATGTCGCGCGATGAGCTTCTTGCCGGTCTCAGCCAGCACCTGCCCGAAGTCGTCAATCAGTTGACGCCGCACGGTCGCGTGCCGACCGAGCAGGAAATGTCGATCTGATACGGGCGATTGTTCTGACGCCAACGGCGCTCACGGAAGAGCGCCGTCGGCCGATACCGTCAGGGGGCCTGACCCGCCAGCGGATCGGGGCCGAAGCGATTGGCGCCGATGGTGCCGCGCAGACAGTTCCAGATGAGCAGCAGCACGACGCCGATGACGGTGAGCGAGATGAGCACCCACCAGCCGGTGCGGTCGATATCGTGCAGACGGCGGACTGACACCGCCAGGCTCGGCAGGAACAGGGCGACCGAAACGATGGCGTTGAGAGGCGATACGTCGCTGAACGGAAAGATCGCCACATCGAGGATGTTGGCGACGATCGACACCAGGACCTCGAACAAGACCCAGAACCAAAACTCCGAGCGTGGCGCCCGGCCGGAAAAGGTCAGGTAGTTACGGAAGCCGGATTTGATTGCCTCTTGAAAGTTCATCGTCTCCCCCCGGAGTGTTGCATCGATAAACGAACTCAGCTCACGTCTTCAGTCTTCCGCTCGATCTGCGCCGCCCGCGCGGTCGCGGCCAACTGCGCCAGCTTTTTCTGCTGATCCGCGTCGGTCTGCACCATGCCGGCGGACATGATCAGCGTCATGGCGGTTTCGACGCTGATGTCGAGTTCGATCAGGCGCTTGCGCGCCACATAGAAAAAGAAACCCGTGGTCGGGTTGGGCGTGCATGGCATGAACGCGGACACGTGCTCGCCTTCGGGCAGTTGCGTCGCCATGGTCTCGCCGGGCGGGTGCGACAGAAAAACGAGCGACCACATGCCCGGGCCGGGGAATTCCACCAGCGCCACCTTGCGGAAGCTCGAGCCCGTCTTCGAGAACAAGGTCTCGAAAATCTGCTTCATCGTTTTGTAGATTGGCCTCACGATCGGCATGCGGCTCAACAGCCCTTCGCCGAATTCGACCAAGGTGCGTCCGACCAGATTGGCGGTGAGAAAGCCGAGCAGCGTCAGCGCGGCGATGGCGACGATCAGGCCGGTTCCCGGGATCGGCCAGGGCAGATAGCTCTCCGGACGATAGGTGGCCGGAATAAAGGGGCGCACCACGTCGTCGACCCAGTTGACGACGGTCCAGACCAGCCAGGCCGTGACCGCCAGTGGCCCCGCGACCACGAGCCCGGTGAGGAAATAATTGCGGATTCGCGCCATGAAGCCGTGATGCGGCGGCGCCGCCGCCTTCTCGATGTCGGCGACAAGCGCTTCGCCCAGCTTGGGGTCCAGATCGGCCATAGGCCGCAGTCTATTCCACCGTGACGGATTTCGCGAGGTTGCGTGGCTGGTCGACGTCGGTGCCGATCACGGCCGCCGTGTGGTAGGCCATGAGCTGCACCGGCACGGCATAAACCAGCGGCGTCACGGTCGAGGCCATCTCCGGCAGGGTCAATGTGTGCGCGGAATCGATGGTCGATTCCTGCGAACCTTTCGGATCCGTGACGAGAATGATCCGCCCGCCGCGCGCGGCCACCTCCTGCATGTTCGACACCGTCTTGTCGAACACGCGGTCGTGCGGCGCGATGACGATCACCGGCATCTTTTCGTCGATCAGCGCGATCGGTCCGTGCTTGAGCTCGCCGGCGGCGTAGCCTTCGGCGTGGATGTAGGAGATTTCCTTGAGCTTGAGCGCGCCTTCGAGCGCGATCGGAAAGCTGGTGCCGCGGCCGAGATAAAGCACGTCACGCGTCTTGGAGAGCTCGACCGCCAGCTTCTCGATCTGCGGCTCGAGCGTCAGCGCCTGCGTCATCAGACGCGGCACCTCGATCAGCGCATGCACGAGCTTCTGCTCGTCAGCCTCGCTCAACTCGCCGCGTGCCCGGCCCGCGGCGATGGCGAGACAGGCGAGCACCGCGAGCTGACAGGTGAAAGCCTTGGTCGACGCAACGCCGATTTCCGGGCCGGCCAATGTCGGCATCACCACGTCGCTGTCGCGGGCGATGGTCGAGGTCGGCACGTTGACCACAGACAGCACGTGCAGCTTGTGCTCCTTGGCGTAGCGCAGCGACGCCAGCGTGTCGGCGGTCTCGCCCGACTGGGAGATGAAGATGGCGAGATCGCCCTCCTCCAGCGGAGCGTCGCGATAGCGGAACTCGGACGCGATATCGATTTCGACCGGCAGCTTGGCGAAGCGCTCGAACCAGTACTTGGCGACGAGCCCGGCGTAAAAGGCGGTGCCGCAGGCCGAGATCGACAAACGCTTGAGCTTCTTCCAGTCGAACGGCATCTCACTCGGCAGCGCGACGCGCTCATGCACCATGTCGATGTAGTGCGCGAGCGTATGGCCGACCACTTCCGGCTGCTCGTGGATCTCCTTGGCCATGAAATGCTTGTGGTTGCCCTTGTCCACCAGCATGGCCGAGGCCATCGACTTGATGGTCGGACGCTCGACAAGCTTGTCGTTCGCGTCGCGCACCTGGACGGTCTTGCGCGTCAGCACGACCCAGTCGCCGTCCTCGAGATAGCTCACGGTGTCGGTGAATGGCGCCAGCGCGATCGCATCGGAGCCGAGATACATCTCGCCCCGGCCGTAACCGATGGCGAGCGGCGAGCCGCGGCGGGCGCCGATCAGGAGATCGTCTTCGCCCGCGAACAGGAAAGCGAGCGCGAAGGCGCCGCGCAACTGCTTGAGCGAGGCCGATACGGCCTCCATCGGCGTCTTGCCGCGCTTGAGCTCCTGCGTCACGAGGTGCGCCACCACTTCGGTGTCGGTCTCGCTCGTGAATTTGCAGCCTTCGGCGATGAGCTTCTCGCGCAGCTCGCGGAAGTTTTCGATGATGCCGTTATGGACGACCGCCACGCGGTCGGTCGCATGCGGATGCGCATTGTCTTCGGTCGGACGGCCGTGCGTCGCCCAGCGCGTATGACCGATGCCGACATTGCCGGGCAGCGGCTCTTGGTCGAGCCGCTTGTCGAGCGCGGAGAGCTTGCCCTTGGCGCGACGGCGGCCGAGCTTGCCATGGTCGAGCGTCGCGACACCGGCGGAGTCGTAGCCGCGATATTCGAGACGCTTGAGCGCGTCGACCAAGTGAGCGGCCACCGGTTCGGTGCCCAGAATTCCGACGATCCCGCACATCCGCTTGGACGGCCCCCGTTGAACCTGATGATCGTTTAGCCGTGGCTTTGCGTTTTATGGAAATCACAAGGCGTTGCGCCGTGTATCAGCAGCGCGGCCCGCATCCTTAACACGCGGGCTTTACGGCTTCTCAGCGGCCGCGTTCTTGCCCAAGGCCTGCACCTCGCGCAAGCGCTTCACCCATCCTTCCTTAACCGTCTGCTTCGCCCGTCCGATAGCGAGCGAATCCGCCGGCACGTCCTGGGTGACGACCGAGCCCGAACCGACATAAGCACCGTCGCCGATCTTAACAGGGGCGACGAGCGACGAATTCGAGCCGATGAAGGTGCCCTTGCCGATCTCGGTGCGGTGCTTGGCGACGCCGTCATAATTGCAGGTGATGGTGCCGGCGCCGATATTCGAGGCCGCCCCGACATGCGCGTCGCCGATATAGGCAAGATGGTTGGCCTTGGCGCCGTCCTCGATGGTTGCCGCCTTCACCTCGACGAAGTTGCCGATGTGGACGTCGGTGCCGAGCACCGCGCCCGGACGCAGTCGCGCGAAAGGTCCGACGCGCGCCCCTTTGCCGACGCGCGCGCCCTCCAGATGCGAGAAGGCGCGGATCACCGCCCCCTCCTCCACCGTGACGCCGGGCCCGAACACGACGTTGGGCTCTATCACCACGTCCTTTCCGAGCTTGGTGTCGGCCGACAGGAATACCGTCTCCGGCGCGACCAGCGTCACGCCGGCGTCCATGGCCGCCAGCCGCAAGCGCTTCTGCAACACTGCTTCGGCTTCGGCGAGTTGCGCTTTGGTGTTGATGCCGCGCACGTCGTCCTCCGAGGTTTCGATCGCCGCCGTCTTCAGCCCCATGTCGCGGGCGATGGCGACGGCATCGGTCAGATAGTACTCGCCCTTGGCGTTGGCATTGCCGATGCGGTCCAAGATCGTCAGCGCCTGCGCGCCGGCCAGCGCCATCAGGCCGCCGTTGCAGAAGGCGATGGCACGCTCGTCGGCGCTGGCGTCCTTTTCCTCGCGGATGGCGAGGAGTTCGTTGCCGTTCATGACCAGCCGGCCATAACCGGTCGGATCGGCCGGTCTGAAGCCGAGGACCGCCACCGCCGCTCCTTTGGCGAGCGCTTCGCGCAGCGCCGCGAGCGTTTCGCTGCGGATCAGCGGCGTATCGCCGAACATCACCAGCACATCGTCGGCGCCTTTCGCGATCGCGGCGCGCGCGGACAGAACGGCGTGCGCGGTGCCCAGACGCTCGCGTTGCTGGAAGACGGCGGCCTGCGGGGCGACGCGCTTCGCCTCCTTCTCGACCGCGCCATGGTCGGGGCCGACAACGACCGCGATTTCGGCGCCGCCGGCCTGTATCGCGGCGGTCAGGACGTGGTCGATGAGCGGGCGCCCGCCGATGGCGTGCAGCACCTTCGGCATCGACGACTTCATGCGCGTCCCCTCGCCCGCCGCCAGCACGATCGCAAGACAAGTTCTTGAAGACATTCGGAAGGGCTCTTGGTGGTGAGGGGTGGCATCACCCCATAGCCGAGGTGTCCGGCAGACAAAAGAGCAGCGGCATTCACCTTTTGGCACGCCACATCACAAGCGCATTCTGCCGGATTCTGTTAATGTTTTCAAAGATATCTGATTCGGGATCCCTGGAGCCGCCAATGGCGCCGACCGTCGCTGCCCAAACGCGTAGCCTGCCAACCGGCGCGGTTCGCCCGCCGGATCGCGATGCCGTCTGGCGGCTTTGCGGCTGGGGCGGATCGGCAATCATCGCCGTGGCCGCGCTCGCCATGACGGTTCAGTCGGATCTCGGCCAAACCCGTATCGAGGCGTTTTTCAGCGAAGCCGCGCCAACGCCGACCGTGGTGGCCGAAGTGCCGCCGCGTCCGCCGGAGCCCGACCCCGAGACGTTGCGCTTGCAGGCCGAGATCCGCAGCCTTGCCGCCGACCGCGAGCGCCTCACCGGCCGCTTGGCGACGCTCGAGCGGCATCTGGAAGACGTCACCAGTTCCATCAAGCAGCATGCCGCTGCCACGCCAGCCGCGCCGCCGTCACCGCCGCCGCAGGTGGCTGCTGTGACGACGACGCCAGCACCAACACCGGCTGCTCCGACACCCGCCATCCCGACGATTGATCCGCTGGCCATGCCGGGCGTGACCGGCAGCATCGGCGGCTGGGCACCGGCCACTGCTGCAGCGGCGCCGGCCGAGCCCGCTCAGGCGGCGAAGCTGGAGACCCGCGACGTTCCGACCGCGCCCAAGCCGATCGCGGCGCTGACCGAGGAGCCGGCGCAGACGGCGACCAAGGTCGAGTACGGCATCGACCTCGGCGGCGCCCGCGACATGGACGCGCTGCGCGAGCGCTGGACGGCGATCAAAGCCAATCTCGGGCCCTTGCTGACGGGTCTGCAGCCGATCGCCGTGCGCGATCAGAAGCAAGGTAAGACCGAGAATCTGCGCCTGGTGGTTGGCCCGATGCCAAACTTCGCCGCGGCTCGTCAGGTCTGTGCCCGTTTTGTGGCATCGCACGTTGCCTGCCATGCGGCAAAGTTCAACGGCGATGCGGTCGTGCAGCGCTGATTGCCGCCGCGCGCCAAGCGCGGCATAATTCATCGCATGAAACTCTTCCTGCCCAGCGCGCGCGCGACAAACTGGTTGCTGATCATCGGCTTTTGTTCGCTCGGTTACGCGCTCTACATGCGCTATCTCGCCGTCGAGAACTCGACCGTCGGCCTTGCCTGCCAGGCCGGCTTGAACACGTGGCTGTGCTATTCGCGCCGGATTGCGATCGCGCTGTTCACCAACTCGGTTTTCGGCGTTGCCGCGCTCATCGTCGCGGCCCTCAATCTCATCCGGCCATCATTGTTCTTATTCGCGCTCGCCCTCGCGGCGGCCAGCATGGGTGTCGTGCTCTATAACGCCCAGTTTTCGGCGCTGGCGGTCGGCCTGCTGCTGCTCAGCCTGGCACGCCGCGCACCCGCCACAGAGTAAGCGCCAAAGCGGCGAAGGTCGCGCACAGCCACAGCGATTGCCAATTGGCCAGGCTCTCATTCGGCACGATGTAGATCACCGATAGCGCGAGCAGGATGGTGCCGCCGATCTCGGCGGCGCCGCGCCTGCCCTCGGCCCGGCGCACGACCAAACTATGCGTCAGGAGCGGGACAATTGCCGCCGTCATCGGTGCGAACGGAAAGTCCCGGTAGCGCGGATCGAAGACCAGCCCGAGCGCGACCAGCAGACCGAGCAGCAAGGTCGCGACCAGCACGCCGGCCATTACCTGCGCCAGCCGGTCGGAGGTTCGCCATTCCACCGGACCGAAAAGGCGTGCCAGCGCCGGCATCGGTACCGCCTTCATGACGCCTCGCGTGAGGACGAAGGGGCTCACGACGGCCACCGCGATCATGGCCAGGGAGCGGACCCAGCCGCCGACGCCGAGGCTCTCGACCGGCGCATTTTCGACCGCCCAGCCCACCAGCACGCCGGCCGCGATCGCATTGAGCGTCACGGCAAGCCAAGCGCGGGGCTCGGCATCTTTACCCCGGGTGACGATGGCGACCACGAAGATCAGGATGGCGAGCACGACGCCGCCGGCCGCCTGCCACTGCCAGTAAGGATGGTTGGAGACCGTCTTGCCGGGGTATTTCAGGCTGCGACTGGCGTCATCGAACAGGCCCCAGTGACCGCCGACCGTGCCTTCCAGCGCGCGTTTCCACGGCGCATCGAAGGCCTCGATCACATTGACCTTGAAGTTGCCCGTCTTGGCCACGTCGAGCACATCCTGGATCACGCGCGCCTGGTTCGCGCGCGATGGCAATGCGCCCTCACGCATGCGGCCGGCGCTCGGCCAGCCGACCTCGCCGATGATGACCTCCTTGCCCGGAAACGCATCGACCACTTGCTGCCGGATGGTGCGGACATGGGTGGCCGCCTCCGACGCAGGCACGGGAATGTCCTCCCAGTAAGGCAGGATATGGATGGTGATGAAGTCGACCGCGCTCGCAACGTCGCGATTGCGCATCCAGAACTCCCAGACGTCGGCATAGGTGACCGCCACCCGCACCTTCGCCTTGACCTCACGTATGATGGTGGTGAGGTCGGTTGCCGACAGCTCGCCACGCAGCAGCACCTCGTTGCCGACAACGACGGCGCGGATCGTGTCGGGGTACCGATTAGCGAGAGCGACGGCGGTGTCGATCTGCTCGCGGTTCTTCTCTGGGTGGCTCGACAGCCAAAGCCCCTGCAGCACCTTCAGACCATGGCGAGCGGCGATGCCGGCGATCTGGTCGAGACCGTAGTCGGTCGAATACGTGCGGACGCAGTTGCTGATCTGCGCCAGCCGCGTGAGATCCTCATCGATCTGCGCGGCGGAGATGCGCGTCGTCGGATCGAGTGGCGTTTGGCTGCCGCGGAACGGTGCGTACGAAATGCAGTATAGCTTTTCACCGGCCTGCCATGGGAAATGCGGCGTCAGCGCCGGCGCACCGAGCCAGGTCCAGATTCCAGCAATGACCACCGCCGCGATGGCGAGGCAGGCGAGACCGAAACGCATCGAAGAATCCGCGCTGGTAGGTGGGAAATCGCATACCCCGCTTATCGTGGGCCCGCGGTGCTGCCAAGCGGGCATTGGGAAGCGGTGTTTTTCGCGCAGGAGCGTCGAGACGCTGGACAAATCAACTTTGTTAAGGCCAAGGTTTTATTGTGCGGTTCCGGACGTTGAATCCGGAGGCCACCCGAGCCAAGCTCTTGGTTCGGCTCCAGGTTCAAGCGGCTCAAGTCTAGGTCCAAGTCTAGGGTTCGGGGCTCACCACAAAACCAAGCCGGGTCGACCGGCGATCAATAATAAGCGCCGCATTAGCGTCCCATTCCGGCGGCACAGCTAGCCGGCACGGGGACGCGGGGGCGTCTCTCACAACACCGGCGGGAAAATGCCGTTACTTTCGACGTTGCGTCAGGTCCTACCCGTGCTTTGCGCGGTTGCGTTCACGTTCACCGCTGCTCCGGCTTTTGCCCAAAGTGGGCCAGCGCCGGCCAAGCCGCCGGAACAGCAGAAGCCGGCTGCCGCCGACGCGCAGAACGCCAATAAAGAGAGCCAGAAGAAGATCGACGAGATCGCCGAGGCGAGCCAGGCTCTGACCGGCCCCGCCGGCAATCCGGAATGCGTCTGGCTTGGACGCCGGGTCGTCAGCCTGCTCTGGCGCGACGATCTCGACACGGCTTTCCGCCACCTCGACCTGTACGACCGCTTCGGTTGCCCGAGCGCGCACATTCAGGCCACTTTTCGCTGCCTCGTTCGCCAGGGAAACATCGATCCCAAGCAGCAGGAAAGCTTGAATGGCCGGGTCCACGCCTGCTGGCTCGACCCCGGGATGGAGCCCGCCCCGGCCGCAGCGGCGGCGCAGCCGCCTGCCGCACCCGCTACCGGAACGACTCCCCGCTGATCGCGTTGGCGTGCGAGCGAATAATTCGTCATCCCGTCACGCGCGCCGCCTAGGATTCGCCATGAGCGCCGACTATTTGATTCCTTGCCTGATGCCGCGCTATTTTGCTGCCCAGCAAACTAAGCTCCGGCTGAGCCCAGGGGACGGGCTCAGGGCTCTGCCACCCTGCCCCATTTGGTATTGAGTCCGATGCGCACCGTTGCTGCCGTGGTCGCCCTCGTGGCGTGCGTGCATGCCGGATTGTGGGCCATGACACGTGATACCGTGCAGGCCCCCAATTTCGAAGGCCAATTGGCCAGTGTTTCCTATGCCCCCTACGACGCCTCCACCGATCCCAACAAGGGCGGTCGGGCGAAGCCGGAGCAGATCCGCAAGGATATGAAGCTGCTGGCCCCCGTTACCAAGGCCATCCGCTTGTATTCGGCCACCGGTGGTCAGGAGTTGGTGCCGGGCATCGCCTCCGAGTTCGGGCTGCGGGTGACGGCCGGCGCCTGGGTCGACAAGGATAAGAACCGCACCGAGCGCGAAATCGCTTCCGTCGTCGAGATGGCCAAGCGTCACAGCAACGTCTCGAGCATCGTCGTCGGCAACGAAACCATTTACCGCGGCGAGTTTTTGCCGACCGCCGGCGAGACGCTCGAACCCAGCGAGCGAGAGCGGCTCGCCGCTGCCGACACCCCCGAAAAGCTCGAACGGGCGCGGGAAGACATCGGCGTTGCCCGGCTGATCAAGATGATCCAGCGGGTGAAGCGGCAGACCAGCGTGCCGGTCACGACCGGCGAAATCTGGAGCGTCTGGCGCGATCATCCCGAGCTGGTCTCGGCCGTCGACTACATCGCCGTCCACGTTCTGCCCTACTGGGAAGGCGTGCCGGAGAAGAACGCCGTCGAGAGCGCGATCGGCGGCTACGAGTATTTGCGCCGCCTCTATCCCGGTAAGCGCATCGTCATCGCCGAGTTCGGCTGGCCGACCGCCGGCTATAACCTGCAAGGCGCCAATCCGGGCCGCATCGAACAGGCGGTTGCGCTGCGCGACTTCGTCACCCGGGCGGAAGCCTATGGCATCGACTACAACATCGTCGAAGCCATCGACCAACCCTGGAAGATCTTCGAAGGTGGCGTCGGCCCTTACTGGGGGATCTACGACGCCAACCGTGAGGCCAAGTTCTCCTGGACCGGCCCGATCACGAACCCGGATCATTGGCGGCTCGCCGGTATCGCCCTGCTTATCGGCCTCCTGCTGTCCCTGCCCATCGTGACGATGGCCGGCGTGACCTTCTGGCAGGCGGTGCCGCTGGCGGCCGCGGCCAACGTCGTCGGCGCGTGGTTTGCGGCGGTGTTCGCCTACTGGAACGGGCACTACTTCGTTCCCGGCGCAGCCTTCGCCTTGGCGCTCGGCACCGTGCTCTTGATTCCGCTGATCGTGATCGCATTCGCGCGCATCGAGGAAATCGCGGTGATCGCGTTCGGCCGCAAGCCGGCGCGGCTGGTGCAGTCGCCGCCGCTCGCGCCCGATCATGCGCCCAAGGTGTCGATCCACATCCCGGCCTATCGCGAGCCGCCGGAGATGCTCAAGCAGACGCTCGACGCGCTGGCGCGGCTCGACTACCCGAACTACGAATGCGTCGTCGTCATCAACAACACGCCCGATCCGGCGCTGTGGATGCCGATCGAAGAGCACTGCCGCGTGCTCGGCCCGCGCTTCAAGTTCGTGCGCGCCGACAACCTGCAAGGCTTCAAGGCCGGCGCGCTCCGCCTTGCCATGGTGCACACGGCGGCAGACGCCGAAGTAATCGGCGTCATCGACGCCGATTATGTCGTGCAGCCCGATTGGTTGAAGGACCTGGTGCCGCTGTTCGCCGATCCGAATGTCGGCCTCATCCAGGCGCCGCAGGATCACCGCGACGATCGCCGCAGCGTGATGCATCACGCCATGAACGCGGAATATGCCGGCTTCTTCGACATCGGCATGGTGCAGCGGAACGAGGTCAACGCCATCATCGTGCACGGCACGATGTGCCTCATCCGGCGCACCGCGATGGAGGCCGCCGGCGGCTGGTCGAGCGACACCATCTGCGAGGATACCGATCTCGGCCTCACCATTCTCGAACTCGGCTGGCAGGCGCACTACACCAACAAGCGCTACGGCCATGGTCTGCTGCCGGACACCTTCGAGTCCTTCAAGAAGCAGCGCGACCGTTGGGCCTATGGCGGCTTCCAGATCGTCAAGAAGCATTGGCGGCGGTTCCTGCCGGGCGCGAGCCGGCTCAACCGCGAGCAGAAGCGCGAATTCCTGCTCGGCTGGCTGAACTGGCTCGGTGCGGAATCGCTCGGCGTCGTGGTCGCGATCCTGAACATCCTGTGGGTGCCGGTCGTCGCCTTCCTCGACATCGCCGTGCCGGACCGCGTTCTGACCATTCCGATCGTCGCGAGCTTCGCGGTGTCACTGCTGCACTTCCTCACGCTCTATCGTTTGCGCGTGCGCACCAATAAGCGGCAGATGTTCGCGTCCATGTTCGCCGCGATGTCCGTGCAGTTGACGGTGGCGCATGCGGTCGCGATGGGCTTCATCAAGGACCACCTGCCCTTCGTGCGTACCGATAAGGGCGGCAAGCGCAAGTCGACGGAATTCCCGGCGTTCTGGGAAGCGATTTTGGCGGGCCTGTTGATCGTCGGCGCTCTGACGCTTGTCGGCACCAACGACAAGGGCGTGCGCGAGATCAACATCTTCGCCGTCGTGCTGGTGATCCAGAGCCTGCCGTTCGTCGCCGCGGTGCTGATGGCGTTGCTCGAGCGTTCCTCGCTCAACGACTTTGCCACCTGGCAGGCGCTCGAGGCGCGCTTTGCCGCGCTGCTGCCGCGCCGTTCGGCGCTGGTGAAGCCGGCTCCCGCGCCCGTTCAGGAACAGCGCGAGCTGGTACCGTAGGCTTCACGCGACAGCAGACAGTCCTCGATCCGCGCCCCTGTGAGGGGACGCGGCGGGCAACCGCCGAGCCTTGAAGGCGACAGCCTTCCCCCCGCCATGGCCGGTAGTGCTTGTCAGCGGCCCGACGGACGATGGCTCAATGCCCGTCAGCCGTCGCGGCGCGCGCCGCGGACTCGCACTTCAAGATGATGGAGAGAGGCTGTGCGCGTGCCTCGAACGCGGATTGGCCGAGCCGTCAGCCCGCCAGCCGCGTCTCGACCAGCTTCACCCAATATGACGTGCCGTAGGGAATGGTGTCGTCGTTGAAGTTGTATTCCGGGTGATGCAGCCCGGCGCTGTTGCCGTTGCCGACCCAGATGAAGGCGCCGGGGCGCTCATTGAGCATGAAGGAGAAGTCTTCGGCCCCCATCATCGGCGCCAGGGCAGTATCGACATGCTTGACCCCGGCCACTTCCATCGCCACGGCGGCGGCATAATCGGTTTCGCGCTCGTGGTTCACCAGCACCGGGTAGTTGCGGCGATAGGTGAGCTTGGCCTTGGCACCGAAGGCGGCGGCCGTGCTCTCCACGACCATGTGCAGCCGCTTTTCGATGAGCTCGCGCACGCCCTCCTCCAGGCTGCGCGCCGTGCCGCGCAGCTGTACGGTCTGCGGGATGACATTGTCGGCGGTGCCGGCGCGCACCATGGTGATCGAGACGACAGCCGACTTCAGCGGATCGACGTTGCGTGACGCGATCGACTGGATGGCGGTGATAATGTGAGCGCCGACGAGTACCGTGTCGACGCCGAGATGTGGCCGCGCCGCGTGGGCGCCGACGCCCTCGATGTCGATGGTGATGTAATCGGCCGCGGCCATGATCGGGCCGGCGCGCAGTCCGAACGAGCCGACCGGCATGCCCGGGTAGTTGTGCATGCCGTAGACCTCGTCGATGCCAAAGCGGGTCATCAACCCGTCCTCGACCATCGCCTTGCCGCCGGCGCCACCTTCCTCGGCCGGCTGGAAGATGACGACCGCGGTGCCTTCGAAATTGCGCGTCTCGGCCAGGTAGCGCGCGGCCCCGAGCAGCATGGCCGTGTGGCCATCGTGGCCGCAGGCGTGCATCTTGCCCGGTACCGTCGACTTGTAGGACAGACCGGTCGCCTCCTCGATCGGCAGCGCGTCCATGTCGGCGCGCAGACCGATGGTCCGGCCCTCGCCCTCCCGGCCCTTGCGGCCGCGGATGACGCCGACGACGCCGGTGCGGCCGATGCCGGTGACGACCTCGTCGCAGCCGAAGGCCTTCAGCTTCTCAGCGACCGCCGCGGCCGTCCGGTGCACCTCGTAGAGCAGTTCCGGATGGGCGTGCAGGTCGCGCCGCCAGGCGGTGATGTCGGCATGAAGGTCGGCGACGCGGTTGACGATGGGCATTACAGGGCACCTCCGGATGGCGGCCGGGGCCGCCGCGACACGGCTTAGTCTAACAAATCGAGAGGGATAAGCCGAGGTGAAGAATGCGGCAGGCGACTATTGACCGCGCTAGTCGGCCCCCCTACACAGCCGGGACGCATGAGCCCGGGCGCCGGGCCTCGGTCCGGGACGGCTGTTGAGGGCGTCTTGCTTCCGCGGGGCGCGCCCGACCGGTCTCGGAACCGCCTTCCGGGGCACTGGGCAGGTCTCATGCGACCTTGGTGACGAGCGCGTAGCTCAGGCGGTAGAGCAACTGACTTTTAATCAGTAGGTCCTGGGTTCGAGTCCCAGCGCGCTCACCAACTCTAATTCCGCAAAGCCACCTCCCCATATTGCTGCGGGCGCGGAAAGCCGCTTTGATGGCCGCAAAAGCCTCAGGGAGAAATCGCCATGAGCCGCAAAGCGCGTGCTAGGTCGGGCCACAAGAAATCCGGCCGCCAGCTCCGCTCTCAGCTCTGGTTCGATAACCCCGACAATCCCGGCATGACGGCGCTCTACCTTGAGCGCTATCTCAATTTCGGTCTGACGCCAGCCGAGCTGCGCTCGGGCAAGCCGATCATCGGCATCGCACAGACCGGCTCAGACCTCTCCCCCTGCAACCGTCATCACATCGAACTGGCGCAGCGCGTGCGCGAGGGCATCCGCACCGCCGGCGGCATCGCCTTCGAATTCCCGGTCCATCCGATCCAGGAAACCGGCAAACGGCCAACCGCGGCGCTCGACCGCAACCTAGCCTATCTCGGCCTTGTCGAAGTGCTCTACGGCTATCCGCTCGACGGCGTCGTGCTGATGACCGGCTGCGACAAGACCACGCCGGCCTGCCTGATGGCTGCCGCCACGGTAAACATCCCGGCTATCGTCCTGTCCGGTGGGCCGATGCTGAACGGCTGGTGGAAGGGTGAACGCTGCGGCTCGGGCATGGCCGTATGGAAGGCGCGCGAGGAACTCGCCGCCGGTCGCATCGACGATGAGGATTTCCTCAACATCGCCGCGGCCTCGGCGCCGTCCGTGGGGCATTGCAACACGATGGGCACGGCCTCGACCATGAACGCGCTGGCTGAGGCGCTGGGCATGTCGCTGCCCGGCTGCGCCGCGATCCCAGCGCCTTATCGCGAGCGCGGCCAGATTGCCTATGCGACCGGCGTGCGCGCGGTCGAAATCGTCCATGAGGACCTCAAGCCGTCCGACATCCTGACCCGCAAGGCCTTCGAAAACACCATCGTCGCCTGCACCGCGATCGGCGGTTCGACCAATGCACCGGTCCACATCAATGCGATCGCCCGCCATATCGGCGTCAAGCTCGGCATCGAGGACTGGGAGAAGATCGGCTACGACGTGCCGCTTCTCGTGAACATGCAGCCGGCCGGCGAGTATCTCGGCGAGGAGTATTTCCGCGCGGGCGGCCTGCCGGCGGTGATGCACGAACTCCTCAAGGCCAAGCGTATCCATGGCGAGGCGCTGACCATCAACGGCAAAACGATGGCCGAGAACGTCAAACGGGCGACGTCGCAAGACGAGAAGGTGATCAAGCCGTACAAGGCACCGATGAAGCAGCAGGCCGGTTTCAAGGTCCTGCACGGCAACCTGTTCGATTCCGCGATCATGAAGACGAGCGTGATCTCGGAAGACTTCCGCCACCGTTTCCTTGACGATCCGAAGGATCCGAATGCGTTCGAAGGCCGGGCCGTCGTTTTCGACGGCCCGGAGGACTATCATCACCGCATCGACGACCCGGCCCTGAAGATCGACGAGCGTACCTTGCTCTTCATCCGCGGCGCCGGCGCCATCGGCTATCCCGGCTCGGCCGAAGTCGTGAACATGCAGCCGCCGGCGGCGCTGATCAAAAAAGGCATCACCTCCCTGCCCTGCATCGGCGACGGACGTCAGTCGGGCACGTCGGGTTCGCCGTCGATCCTCAACGCCTCGCCGGAAGCGGCCGCCAATGGCGGACTCGCTTTGCTGAAGACCGGCGACCGCGTCCGCATCGACCTCAACAAAGGCACGGCCGACATCCTGATCTCAGCCGAAGAACTGGCGGAACGCCGCGCCGCTTTGCAGAAGCGCGGCGGTTACAAATATCCGCCCAGCCAGACGCCGTGGCAGGAGATCCAGCGCGGCATGGTCGATCAACTCGCGGACGGCATGGTGCTCAAGCCGGCGGTCAAATATCAGCGCGTGGCGCAGACGAGCGGCATTCCGCGCGACAACCACTGACGCGCACGACGACAATCGACGAGCCCGCGTGCTCGGAGCATGTCCGATTGTGCCCTGATCCACGCCTGGGGTCGGGTCCATCGCCGTTCGTGGCGGGACAGGCCACACGATTGCCTTCAACCGCGTCTACGAGGCGCTTCGCGGTCCGTCCTCCGGGACGAAATCGCACGGTCGAAGCACAAGAAGCGGCTGCCGCTATCGTCATGGATGACCGTCCCCCTCATTTATCGCGCCGGTCCACATTGGCTTCGCTTTTGGGCTCGGCGGTGCTGCCGTTCCTCTCCCGCCCCGGCCTCGCGCAAAGCGACGATCGGCCGCCGGTCTTTGAGACAGCACGGCATCAATTCATCATCGTCCGGCCGTCCAAGATCCTCCCGCCCGTCTCGCTGACCGATATCAACGGAAAGCCGGCGACGCTCGCGCCGACGCCGGGGAAGATACTTCTGGTCAACATCTGGGCGACCTGGTGCGAGGCCTGCCGTGTCGATCTGCCCTTGCTCGAACGGCTGCAAAACGTAGCCGGCGGCCGCGTCAATGTCGCGGCGGTCTCCATCGACAAGACGGACCGGCAACAGGTGAAACGTTATCTGCAGAAGGCGGCGATCCGCGCGCTCCCTATCTATCTCGATCCGGAAGGACGGCTCGCCAACAAGTCGACCGATAACCCCGGGCGGCTTCCCATCTACGGCATGCCGCTCACGTATCTCGTCACGCCGTCGGGCAGGATTGCCGGCTACATGGCCGGCGTGGCCGATTGGCTCGCCAAGGACGGCCAGGAGCTCCTTGCCTATTACGCCTCGGCCTGAACGCGCCTTGTCGTGCAGCGTTCTTGTGCCGGCGGCGCGATGCATTAAAGTCGTACGAAAATATTGTCCGGGAGAGCGACCATGGCGGGACGACTGCAGGGCAAGCTCGCGCTGGTGACCGCCGCCGGTCAGGGCATCGGCCGCGCCATCGCGGAACGCTTCGCGGCCGAAGGCGCCCGCGTGATCGCGACCGATGCTGCCATCGACAAGCTTGCGGGTATGGACGCTGTGAAGACGGCGGCGCTTGACGTGCGCTCGACGGACGCCGTCAATGCCTTCGCAAAAGCCGTCACCGACGAATTCGGCGCGCTCGACATTCTCGCCAATGTCGCCGGCTACGTGCACCAGGGCACAGTGCTGGAGTGCACGGAAAAAGACTGGGATTTTTCCTTCGACCTCAACGTCAAATCCATGCACCGCACCATCAAGGCCTTCCTGCCGGCGATGCTGGACAGCGGCCGTGGGTCGATCATCAACATGTCGTCGGGCGTGTCATCGATCAAAGGTCTGCCCAATCGCTACGTCTACGGCGCGACCAAGGCGGCCGTGATCGGGCTGACCAAAGCCGTCGCGGCCGATTTCATCACCAAAGGCATTCGCTGCAATGCGATATGCCCGGGAACCATCGTATCTCCGTCTTTCGAAGACCGTGTCGTCGCCGTCGCTCAGCAGACCGGCAAGCCGCTCGCCGAAGTGCGGCAGAATTTCGTCGCGCGTCAGCCGATGGGCCGCCTCGGCACCGCGCAGGAAGTGGCCGCACTCGCGGTATTTCTGGCATCGGACGAAGCCAGCTACATCACCGGACAGCCGCATCTCGTTGACGGCGGCATGGCGATTTAGGCGCCGCGCGTGTTCGACTAATAACGGACTTGATTTTCGCGCCGTGGAAGGCGGATGATCCTCAACTGACGCGAGCAGCCCCGATGGGGCCAAGCACATTGGCGCAAAGCCAAGGCCTATGCTCGCCGACAGGGAGGAATGCATGGCGTCGGTCGCGATACGCGATGTCCGCAAGGCGTTCGGTTCCGTCAACGTCATTCATGGCGTCAACGTTTCCATTCGGGACGGCGAGTTCGTGGTGCTCGTCGGTCCCTCGGGCTGCGGCAAGACCACCCTCCTCCGTATGATCGCCGGCCTTGAGAACATCACGGCCGGCGAAATCAGTATTGGCGACCGCGTGGTGAACCATCTGCCGCCCAAAGAGCGCGACATCGCGATGGTGTTCCAAAACTACGCGCTCTATCCGCACATGACGGTTGCCGAAAACATGGCGTTTTCGATGCGATTGCGCGGCGCGCCGAAGCAGGAGATTGCGCAACGCGTCAATCGCGCCGCCGGCATCCTCGGCTTGACCAATTTGCTCGACCGCTATCCGCGTCAGCTCTCCGGCGGCCAGCGGCAGCGCGTCGCCATGGGCCGCGCCATCGTGCGCGATCCGCAGGTGTTCCTGTTCGACGAGCCGCTGTCCAACCTCGACGCCAAGCTGCGCGTGCAGATGCGCACGGAAATCAAGGAGTTGCATCAGCGGCTGAAGACCACGACCGTCTATGTCACGCACGACCAGATCGAAGCCATGACCATGGCCGACAAGATCGTGGTCATGCACGACGGTCTGGTGGAACAGATCGGCGCGCCGCTCGACCTCTACGACAGGCCGAACAATCTGTTCGTGGCCGGCTTCATCGGCTCGCCGGCGATGAACATGATCAACGGCAGCATCCGCGCCAATGGCAGCGCGGTCTTCCAAGCCGAGGCCGGCGCGAGCTTCGCGATCGACACCGCGCCGCGCGGCAGCGATGGCCAGCCGGCCGTGTTCGGCGTGCGGCCGGAGCACTTCACGCTCGCCGACGACGGCGCCGAGATGCAGGTGCAGGTGGTCGAGCCGACCGGCTCGGAACTGCAAGTGGTCGCCAAGCTCGGCCAACAGGACATCATCGCCGTTTTCCGCGAACGCCATCAATTCAAGCCGGGCGACAAGATCCGGCTGAAAGCCGATCCCAAGCTTGCGCACCTGTTCGATGCGCAATCGGGGCAGCGGCTCGACAATTAAAAAATGAACCGCAACCGGGAGAAACGACCATGACGACATTCGATCGCCGTACGTTGCTCAAGGCGGGCACCGCTGCGGCGGCCACCGCGGCTTTGACCGGCCCGGCTCTGCTCGAATGGAGCAAAGCCTGGGCGCAAAGCGCGCCGTGGAAGCCCGAGAAGGATGCGCAGCTCTCGATCCTGCGCTGGAAGTATTTCGTGCAGGCGGAGGACGACAAGTTTGTCGCTCTCATGGATGCCTTCACCAAGGCGACCGGCGTCAAGATCACGATCAGCCGGGAGTCCTACGAGGACGTGCAGCCCAAGGCCTCTGTCGCCGCCAATACCGGCGCCGGGCCGGACCTCTTCTGGGGGCTCTATTCACTGCCGCACCTGTTCCCGACCAAGGTGCTCGACGTTACCGACGTCGCCGACTATCTCGGCAAAAAGTACGGCGGCTGGGTCGACAGCGCCGTGAAGTACGGCAAGGAAGGCAACAAGTGGGTCGGTATTCCAATTTGCTACACCGGCAGCCTGATGAACTACCGCCTGGCCGCCTCGCAGAAGGCCGGCTTCTCCACATTCCCGACGACGACCGACGCGTTTCTCGAATACGTCAAGGCGATGAAGAAGAACAACACGCCGGGCGGTTTCGCGCTCGGCCATGCGCCGGGCGACGGCAACACCTGGGTCTATTGGTGCCTGTGGGCACATGGCGGCCAGCATGTCGACAAGGACGACAAGGTCACCATCAACTCGCCGGAGACCGAGAAAGCGCTCAATTACGCCAAGGCGCTATACGAGAACATGGTGCCAGGCGTCGCGTCATGGAACGACGCATTCAACAACAAGGCGTTCCTCGGGGAGGAGATCCATTGGACCAATAACGGCATCTCCATCTATGTCGCCGCCACCAAGGACCCGTCGAAGAAGCACATCGCCGACGACATGAACCACGCCTACTTCCCCGTGGGGCCGGCCGGTAAGCCGACCGAACTGCACCTGATGTTCCCGATCCTGGCGATGGGCTACACCAAGTATCCGCAGGCGAGCAAAGCGCTGATTGCCTACATGCTGGAGGCGGATAACTTCAATCCGTGGATCGCCGCGGCGCAAGGCTATCTGACGCATTGTCTCAACGCCTTCGATAGCAATCCGGTCTGGACCGAAGACCCGAAGCGCACGCCCTACCGCGACGTCGCCAAACGCTCGTTGACCGCCGGCGGCCTCGGCTCGAACGGCGAAAAGGCGGCCGCCGCGATCTCCGACTATGTCATCCTCGACATGTTCGCGGGCTTCTGCGCCGGCAAGGACGACGCCAAGACAGCGATGCGCAATGCCGAGCGGCAGTTGAAACGCATCTACCGCACCTGAAGTGACCCGTGGGTGGCGCCGCGTGCGCCACCCACATCGGCTCGCGCAAAGAGGGGAACAGCCGCGCGTGGCAAATATCGCCCTTTCGCAAGTTCAATCCACGGCCGCGCGGGCGTCGGCCTGGACGCGACTCAAAAGCAACCGCAACTGGCTCGGCCTGTGGTTCATGCTGCCGGCGGCCGCCTTTCTCATCCTGTTCCTGGCCTATCCGCTCGGACTTGGCGTCTGGCTGTCGTTCACCGACGCCAAGATCGGCCGCAGCGGCATTTTCGTCGGCCTGGAGAACTACGAATGGCTCTGGGACGACAACGTCTTCTGGCTCTCGGTCTTCAACACGCTGCTCTACACCGTCGTCGCCAGCGTGGTGAAGTTCGGCATCGGCCTCTATCTCGCGCTGCTGCTCAACGAGCGGATGCCGTTCAAGGCGATCATCCGCGCCGTCGTCCTTATTCCGTTCATCGTGCCGACCGTTCTGTCGGCGATCGCCTTCTGGTGGATCTACGACGCGCAGTTCTCGATCGTATCGTGGACCTTGCGCCACCTCGGCCTGATCGACGGCAACATCAACTTCCTCGGCGATACCTGGAACGCGCGCTGGTCGACGATCTTCGCCAACATCTGGCGCGGCATCCCCTTCGTCGCCATCACGCTGCTGGCGGGTCTGCAGACCGTTTCGCCGTCGCTCTACGAAGCCGCCACGATCGACGGCGCGAACCGCTGGCAGATCTTCCGCCACGTCACCTTCCCGCTGCTGACGCCGATCATCGCCGTGGTGATGACCTTCTCGGTGCTGTTCACCTTCACCGATTTCCAGCTGATCTGGGTGCTGACGCGCGGCGGCCCGGTCAACGCCACGCATCTGATGGCGACCCTTTCCTATCAGCGCGCCATCATCGGCGGCCAGCTCGGTGAAGGCGCGGCGATTTCCACCGCGATGATCCCGTTTCTGCTCGCGGCCATCCTGTTGTCCTGGTTCGGCCTGCAACGGCGCAAGTGGCAACAGGGAGAGACGAATGATTGAGAGGCACCAGGGCGTGAACGGCGCGCGGCGAAAAGAGGCGCAGTGAATGACGGAAACCTTCGCCTCCAAACTCGTCCGGCCCGGCAGAGCGTTGAAGGCCGAGGCGCTCGCGGACCATTCCGAGGGCATGGCCTATCTGCAAACCCTGCCGCGCAGGCTGGTGACGCTCTATCTGCCGCTCGGCCTCATCCTTATCGTGCTGCTGTTTCCGTTCTATTGGATGGCGCTCACCGCGATCAAACCGGACGACCAGTTGCTCGACATGGACCGCGTCAGCCCGTTCTGGACCTGGACGCCGACCTTCAAACACATCTACAAACTGTTGTTCGAGACGCAGTATCCGCTGTGGCTGTGGAACACGATGTTCATCGCCGTGGCGGCGACGTTCCTCTCCATCGTCGCGAGCGTGCTCGCCGCCTATGCCATCGTGCGCATCCGCTTCAAGGGCGCGCCTTACGCCGGCATCCTTATCTTCCTGGCTTATCTGGTGCCGCCCTCGATCCTGTTCATTCCCCTGTCGTCGGTGGTGTTCCAGTATGGCCTGTTCGACACGCCCTTTGCGCTCATTCTCACCTATCCGACCATCCTGATCCCGTTTTCGACTTGGCTCTTGATGGGCTATTTCAAGACCATCCCGTTCGAGCTCGAGGAGTGCGCGCTGATCGACGGCGCCTCGCGCTGGCAGATCCTGCTCAAGATCGTGCTGCCGCTCGCGGTGCCGGGCCTGATCTCGGCCTTCATCTTCTGCTTTACGCTGTGCTGGAACGAGTTCATCTACGCGCTGACCTTCCTGTCCTCGACGCCGAACAAGACGGTGCCCGTGGCCATCGTCAACGAATTCGTCGACGGCGATATCTATCGCTGGGGCTCGTTGATGGCCGGCGCCTTGGTCGGCTCCCTGCCACTCGTGATCCTCTACGCCTTCTTCGTCGAGCACTACGTCGCGGCCATGACCGGCGCGGTCAAGGAATAGCGGCCTGCGCCGGCGTTTGGGCGAGGTTGGGCCTGTATACCGCCCGGCGCCGACAAGTTCACGCCACATTTTACAAGAATTTTGTGACGCGTTGTTTGGATATATTTTACGACGGTAGCAATGCGCGGGGCATCACACCCGTTGGTCTATTGCCTTCGAGGCGAGAAGAAATGACAAGCACTGACGTTCGGCAGAGATCATTCGGGCCCCCTATGCCTTCGATCAATTTAAAGACGCTTTCATTCGACGAGCTTTTAGAACTTCGCGATCAGGTCGACGCCGCGATTTCCAAACAGATAGAGAGCGAGCGGCGTGCGCTCGAGATGAAGCTCGAGCGGCTCAACCGCTTTTCTGATCGCCCTGCAAAGGCCGGCGATGCGGTGAGCCCGATGGCTCGGTCGCCGAAATTCGGTAAGGTCCCGCCGCAGTTCAGGAATCCCGACAATCCCGAGGAAACGTGGTCGGGGCGCGGCTTGCGGCCTCGCTGGATGGTCGCGGCGCTAGCTGCCGGCCGCACAATCGAAGACCTCATGATCCGCGAGGATGGTGCGGTCTCGGAGGTAAGGAAAGCGATAAGCCGGCGCGGCACCATGCGCCGTAAGAAGTAACCCACACGGCGCTGTTACGCTGACTTTGCATTGTCAGAGGGGATCGAACACCTCGCTTCCAATTCCGCAATTCGAAGAAGTTGCTCAAGGTCAGGTTGCCGGTTGCCAGACGCTAAGTGCGCCAACTGGTAAATCATATCGGCAATATAAACTGCCGTTTCTTGGCTCGTAACCATGTTGCCGCCCCCTAGCAGGCAGATTACTTCCATAAATATACAACCTATAGAATATATAAATATACTACGAATACCCTGCGCGCCCGAAAACAATCTAGCATAGTAAACTGTGCAAATCGGGAAAATGAGATAATACGACCATATCGTATTATCAAAGGGCTTTCGCATTATCGATCGGTTATTGATTGTTTTACAGATGAACCGTGAAATAGCGCTCGGATGGCCTTCGTCGGGAGATCCCGGTTCCCTGCCCGGCGCACGGATAATACGCATTAAACGTACCGCCTTCCGGGACATCGGCCATTTGCCGGCGCTGCCCGCTCGCCCCTTATGATAAGGGAACCCCACGGCTCATAATGGCGTCTAAGCCAGGCCAGGGAGAGGAGCACACGCTCGATGGACCGCGTTACCGTGGGCGGCTTGAAGCCCGCCCGGATTCTCGCCGATTTCGTCGCCGAGGCGCTTGCCGGCTCAGGCCAATCGCCACACGCCTTCTGGTCCGGCTTTGCCGCCATCCTCCGTGATCTCGGTCCGAAGAACCGGGCGCTGCTGGCCGAGCGCGACCGGCTGCAGGCGGCGATCGATGCCTGGCATCGCGAGCGGCGCGGCAAGCCCATCGATATGAACGCCTATCAGGCCTTCCTCACCGAGATCGGCTATCTCGCGCCGGACGGGGGCGCTGTGATTGCCGAGACGAAGAACGTCGACGACGAGATGGCGCATATCGCCGGGCCGCAGCTCGTCGTGCCGATGTCGAACGCGCGCTACGCGCTCAACGCCGCCAATGCGCGCTGGGGCAGTCTCTACGACGCGCTCTACGGCACCGACGCGATCCCGGACGACGATGGCCTCGCGCGCGGGCGTGCGTACAATCCCAAGCGCGGCGCGGCGGTGATCGCGCGCGCCAAGCTGTTCCTCGATGAGGCCGCGCCACTGCGCGAGGGCTCGCACGCGGCGGCGACCGCCTATCGCATTGAGAATGGCGCGCTCGTCGCCGAGCTTGAGGGCGGTGCGCTCACGGGCTTGCGCGATCCGAAGCAGGTTGCCGGCTATCGCGGCGATGCCGCCGCGCCGGACGCGGTGCTGCTCGCCCATCACGGCCTGCATTTCGAGATAGAGATCGACCGCGCGCACCAGATCGGCCGCGAGGACAAGGCCGGCGTCGCCGATGTCATTCTCGAGGCGGCGGTCACGACCATCATGGACATGGAGGACTCGGTCGCCGCGGTCGATGCCGAGGACAAGGTCGAGATCTACCGCAACTGGCTGATGCTGACCGACGGCACGCTCAAGGCGACGTTCGAGAAAGGCGGCCGTACGGTCGAGCGCAGCCTGTCGCAAGACCGCACCTATCGGGCGCCGCAAGGCGGCGAACGCACACTGCCCGGCCGCAGCCTGATGCTGATCCGCAATGTCGGCCATCACATGATGACCGATATCGTGCTCGACGAGGCTGGCGCGCAAATCCCGGAAACGTTTCTCGATGCCGCCGTCAGCGTGCTGATCGGCGCGCGCGACCTGAAACCCGGCGACCGGCCGTTCCGCAACAGCCGCACCGGCTCGATCTATATCGTCAAGCCGAAGATGCACGGCGCCGACGAGGTCGCGCTGGCGGACGAACTGTTTGCCCGGGTCGAGGAGCTGGTCGGGCTGCCGCGCCACACGGTGAAGATGGGCATCATGGACGAGGAACGGCGCACGACCCTCAACCTCAAGGCCTGTATCGGCGCCGCGCGCCATCGCATCGTCTTCATCAACACCGGCTTCCTCGACCGCACCGGCGACGAGATCCACACCTCGATCGAAGCGGGTCCGATGGTGCGCAAGAACGACATGAAGAACACCGCCTGGATCAAGGCCTACGAGGACAACAACGTCGACGTGGGGCTCGCCTGCGGCCTGCCCGGCAAGGCGCAGATCGGCAAAGGCATGTGGGCGGCGCCGGACAAGATGGCCGACATGCTGGCGCAGAAAATCGGCCACCCGCGGGCCGGCGCCAACACCGCCTGGGTGCCCTCGCCGACCGCCGCCACGCTCCATGCCTTGCACTATCACGCCGTCGATGTCGCCGCTCGTCAGCGCGAGATCGCCGGGCGTGCGCCGGCCAAACTCGCCGACCTGCTGACCATTCCGGTCGCGGCCTCGAACTGGGCGCCGGACGAAGTGCAGCAGGAGCTCGACAACAACTGCCAGGGCATCCTCGGCTATGTCGTGCGCTGGATCGACCAGGGCGTCGGCTGCTCGAAGGTGCCGGACATCCACGACGTCGGCCTGATGGAAGACCGCGCCACCTTGCGCATCTCCAGCCAGCACATCGCCAACTGGCTGCTGCACGGCGTCACCAACGAGGCGCAGGTGATGGCGACGCTCAAGCGCATGGCCGCCGTCGTCGACCGGCAGAACGCCGGCGACGCGCATTACAAAGCGATGGCGCCAGGCTTCGACGGCCCGGCGTTCAAGGCCGCCTGTGATCTGATCTTCGAAGGGCGCACGCAGCCGAACGGCTATACCGAGTTCATCCTCACCCGGCGCCGCCAGGAGGCGAAGGCGCTGCGCTGACCGCGCTTACACCGCGATCAGGCCGCCTGCACCGTCGGGATCGCTGTTCAGGTCGATGCGATGACCGACGAACTGCTCGGCCGCGTCCAGCGAATCGTTGATGACGCGGAAATGCGTGACCTTGCCGTCGCGATAGCGCGCGAGATGCGAGACGCGATGATTGATGATGCGTCCGGTCGCCCGATGGATCGAGGAGACGCGCCCGAACATCGCGCTCGTGCCGCCGTCGACCAACAGTGCCTCGATGTCGAGCTTCTTGAACTGGATGATCTTGGGCACCTGGTTCCTGAAGCGGTCGATCACCGCGGCCTTGCCGCGCCAGGCACCGCACACGGCCATGACGTCCACCGGGCCGCCCACATGCCACTCGACGTCGCCGTCCAGAAAAGTGCCGATCCGTTCGGGATCGCGCGACATATACGCTTCGTAAAACGCCTCAACCGTCGCGCGCGAAACTGCTTCCGTCATTCGCATTCCTCACGCGCAGATTGAGCGACGGCCGAATTAAAATTATCTTACGCAGCGGGCCCAGACTTTCTCAGCAATCGACGAAAATCACACAAGCAGATTGATAAAGTGAATGATGTCCGCGCTGTTGGCGGGGCGCTAGGTCAAAACCTTTACACGACCTTAACCTCTTTGCTTGCATCTTCATGATCGTTGGAGAGTGCAATGCAATTTCAGCGTCAAGAAGAACCCTGCCCCGTTCCCGAGAGCCTGCTGGGCGATCTTTACCGGACACATCCGCAAGGCCTGCGCGAGCTGGTGAAGACCATCCCGCCGTTCACGCGCGCATTGCTCGCGGTCTACTGCCGCGGCCACGCGCATCTCCTGAGCCTGTCGCTGACGATCGCGTCAACCTG
The DNA here is from genome assembly GCF_003367395.1 of Pseudolabrys taiwanensis. Lineage (NCBI taxonomy): Bacteria > Pseudomonadati > Pseudomonadota > Alphaproteobacteria > Hyphomicrobiales > Xanthobacteraceae > Pseudolabrys > Pseudolabrys taiwanensis. The sequence goes on from NZ_CP031417.1 coordinate 1,189,254, forward strand.
TGAGAAGGAAGACCTGATCAATGCCGGCGGCGATCAAGGCGCGGCTCTGTACGAACAGGCACGCCGTCCCCGCCGCGATCTTCTCAAGTTGGTTGAGCAGGATCTGATCTAGCGCGCCTGGTCGCGCAAGGTAGAGCCGGCGCATCAAGCGGCGCCGGACCTGGAGCGTCGCGGCAGCATCGATCGCAGACCGATCGGCACACCGCACGCTCAGAAGGCTTAGATCGCCTTCTGCTTATGGCCGCATTCCTTGCACTTGTATTCGACGCGGGTCTCGCCCGCTTCCGCCGTGACGCGATTGACGGCACCGCACTTGCCGCACTTGGTTTCGATCCGAGTCGCGCCGCGTGTCACCGACACGCTGTTCTTCGCCAGTGCCTCTTTGATCAGCCGCTCGGCTTCCGCCCGCATGGCCTCTTTCGACATGTCCCGCCGCTCCATTTCAAAAGGTGTCGGGCCAGTGGCTAGCACTGCACGTCGCCATCCGACAACCGACCACGACCGCCGCGGCGTCGAAAATCACGACATTCTGGCGTCGCGGTCGAGGTTTGCGGGATGGGACCGCGCCCAGGCCGTCTCGGACGGCATTGGTAGACAAGTACCCGCCCCCAGGAACCGGCGGCAAGCGTCGGCCCCTGAGGGCGGGTGCCAGCGCCGGGCGGTGTGGCGGGGGAGGCAAGATCACCCGGGAGGCCGGCATTCCTGTCAGGCGTGGCGATGGCGCGCCACGCCCGATCGCTCAGCGATTCACTCGGCCTGACCGTGCTGGGTCATGCAGTCGCGATAAACCGTCAACTGCTGCACGCCCCAGGTCGACTGGCTGCCCATCTTCTGCTCGACGCCCGTGCAATCCCGGATGGCTTGAGCGCGCTCTTGCGACATCCGTGCGTTGTCGATGCTCACGTCGTTGTAGCGCGCGGGCGCCTGCGCCCGTGCCTTGTAACCCTGCGCGGCAAACCCGAGTGTCGGCGTCGCCACCGCCATGGTCAGCGCCATGGCAACCATCAATTTGCTCATTGTCCTCGTCCCTATCATCTGTGTCCCGGCGCCGGCCGTTGCAGCCGGCCGCTTGTTGACCGCCCCCCGGCCGCACACATGGTCCGACAACGCGCGAGCCGCACGTGCGTTCTTGCTGGTTGATGTTGGCTATTGCGCTGTTCCCGAGCAGGGCAGCATTGCGTCGCGCGATGGTGGCGCCTTTAACCGTCTCGACACCGCTCTGGAGCTATAAAGCTGCGTCCCAGCGAATTGAGCGGCAGCGCCATGATGATCGACATGAAATGGATCAACCGCATCATGGCATTCCTTTGCGCGGCGAACTTCGTCGTGTCGTCCGCCCGCACCGTGATGCTGTTCACGGTACAGTGATGAAGGCCGGCCGAACGGCCGCTGCGTTGATCCATTTTTTATGCGCCCGAGGCCGCGCGCTTACACTTTTGAAATGATTCGTTGAATGCGCGTGGCGCCGCAAACCGCGTGTCGCTGACGCGTATACATTCTGTCACGAAACCTTAGTCGACCGGCCACCACACTTTCACGCTTCCGTCTCTGCGACGCCACGATGCGCCTCTATTCCTCACTGTGAGCGGGGGTTCATAGCGACACCGCCAGGAGGCAGAGACATGCAGCTTCAATACGAGTGCCACCTTTCGACTCTCTCCTCGATCCGCGCTTTCGCGAGCCCGGCCCGTTGTCCGCATTGCGGCGATTGGATGGTTGCGCCGGTTTCCTCCGAGTTCGTCGAAGGCGACGAGATTCGCCATCATTGGGAATGCGACGCCTGCGGCGAAGCGTCGTCCACGGTCATTAATTTGGAGCCGTTGTAAGCGAGGCGACGGAATAGAGTTTCGTGTACGGTGTTGTCCTGCGTGCAGTGCAAAATAAACTGGGGAGAACACCAATGACCGTCTCGATTCGCCGCCCCCGCGTGGCCGCCCTCGCCTTTCTCGCCGTGCTGAGCGCCGCAGCCCCCGCTGCGGCGGAAACGATCAACCTCAAGGCCGATCTCAAAGCCGCCAATGAGGTGCCGCCGAACGACAGCCCGGCGACGGGCTCTTTGACCGCCGCCTACGACACGGCGACCAAGAAACTCACCTGGAAAGGCAGCTATTCCAACCTGACCGGCCCTGCCGTCGCCGCCCATTTCCACGCCGGCGAGCCCGGCAAGAACGGCGGCATCCAGGTTCCGATCACGGGCGCCGGTTCGAGCCCCTTCGAAGGCTCCGCGACGCTCACCGACGCGCAAGCCTCCGACCTCCTGGCGGGCCGGCTCTACGTGAACGTCCATACCGCAGCGCACACAGCCGGCGAGATTCGCGGCCAAGTGCAGAAATAGATCGCCGTTCGATTCGCGGATTCACGTCACCGCTTGCCCGCCGCCTGCCGGCGGGCTTTTTTATGGGCCGGACGCCTTGCTTTGCCGGCGGAACGCATTATGGTCCGCCCCCATAATTGACAGCATACTGAGGAACTCCCATGGCGCGTGGTAACGGATCGGCCCCCTTCCTGATTTCCGGCGGCGGCATCGGCGGATTGATCGCCGCCTATGCGCTCGCTCAGAAAGGCTTTCCGGTACGCCTGTTCGAGCAGGCCGATGAGTTCCGCGAGGTCGGCGCCGGCATTCAGCTCGGACCGAACATCTTCCGCATGCTGGAGAAGATCGGCCTCAAGGACGCCGTGCTCGCCGACGCGCACGTGCCGCCCGCGCAGGAAATGCGCGACGCCCTCACCGGCAAGCTGATCACGGCGGTGCCGCTCAGCGAAGCCTTTCAAAAGCGCTTCGGCAACCAGCCCTACGCCGTCACGCATCGCGCCGACATCCACGGCACGTTCCTGAAGGCATGCCAGGACAACGACCTGATCACGCTCGAGACCAGCCGCCGCGTCGAGGATTACACCGATCACGGCGACCGCGTCACCGTCAGGCTCAATAACGGCGAGCAGGTCGAAGGCCGCGCGCTGATCGGCGCCGACGGCATGTGGTCGAACACGCGCGAGCGCATCGTCAACGACGGCAAGCCGCGCGTATCGGGCCACATCGCCTATCGCGCCGTGCTGCGCCGCGATCAGGTGCCGGACGATCTGTGGCGCCCGGAGGTGGTGCTGTGGGCCGGTCCCCGCACCCATTTCGTGCACTATCCCTTGCGCCGCGGCGAGCTGTTCAATCTCGTCGCCGTCTTCCACTCCGACCATTACGAGGAAGGCTGGGACGCCGAAGGCAGCAAGGATCTGCTGTGGCAGCACTTCAAGATGCAGGTGCCGGAAGTGCTGCGCCTGCTCGAGCGCATCGAGACCTGGCGCATGTGGGTTCTCTGCGACCGCGAGCCGGTGAAGAACTGGACTCAGGGCAACGTCACTTTGCTCGGCGATGCCGCGCATCCGATGCTGCAATATCTCGCGCAAGGCGCCTGCATGGCGACCGAGGACGCGGTGGTGCTCGCCGACAAGATCGCGGCCAAGCCCAACGACGTGAAGGCCGCCTTCCTCGACTATCAGCAGGAGCGCTATCTGCGCACAGCGCGCGTGCAGATCATGGCGCGCGTCTATGGCGAGTTCTATCACGCCCGCGGCCCGGCCGCCGAGCTGCGCGACATGATGCTCGCCGGCCGCTCCGAAGAAGCGTCTTACGACGGCATCGCCTGGCTCTACGGCGGTCCGTAACGACCTTCGCGGCTAGCCCGCCTTCGTGACCGGCGCGGCCGCCTTGTCCAGCAGGGCGGCCCGCAGCAGCAGATAGAGGCCCAGCCCGTTCAGGCTGTGCCACAGGAAGTGCGTGCCGAGCGGGAAACTCTCGCACACCGCCATGTCGATGCTGCGGAACGTCAGCGAGAGCGCGATCGTCACGCCGGCGGCGATGATCAGCGGACCGGCGCGGCGCTGGAGCGTCAGAAATCCGATTACGAAAGTGGCGCCAAGCGCCGGCAGATAAGCGTGCGAGCCGTTGAGCGCGCCGCGCGGCACGATGGCGGCTTCCGCGTAGGTGGCCGCCAGAAACGCGATGAGCAGCGCCGCCGCCATCATCAGCGACAGCCCGAGATAACGCCGCAAAGCGAAGAACAGATAGCCGTAGATGAACACGGCGATCGGAATGGTGTCGAACAGCGCGGCGCCGCGTGTCGCCACCGTGTGGAAGATGAACGAGCCGACGCCGATCACGGCGGTGATGACGACGAGCAGCAGCACCGGCCAGTCGCGCTCGCCCTTGCGCTGCCACTGGATGAAGGCAATGGCCGCCGCAATCAGGAACGACGCATTGGTGACGGCATTGACCGGCTCCGCCCAGAAGGACGGATCGGTCCGCTCGCAATAGAGATCGACCGGACGCGACCAGTCCATGGGGGCTCGTGTCTCCCCTCCCCCCGCGAGCTCTTGCGAGCGGTGGGGAGGGGTCGGGGGTGGGGGGAAGAAAATCGCGCGCGAAACCTAATAAGCGCCCCACCCCGATTTGCAATCGCGGGCGAATGCAAATCGACCCTCCCCGCCGCTTCGCGGGGGGAGGTTAACTCAAGCCGCCTTCGCCTGCGGATTGGAGGCCGGCCGGTCGAGATCGGCGCCCCAGGCATCGTAGCCGTAGAGCCAGCTCGTGTCGGCGTCGCCGCCCTGCATCCAGCTATTGGCGCTGGAGATGGCTTGAATGACCGACGTGCGCGGCTTGCGATGCGCCTCGTAGCGCTTGAAGGCGCCCTCGATGTCGTCACCGTCGACGTCCTTGAGGCAGCGCGCCAGCACCGCCGCGTCCTCGATCGAGGTGGCAGCGCCCTGCGCCATATAAGGCGTCATCGGATGGGCGCTGTCCCCGAGCAGCACGACGCGGCCGTCGCTCCAATGCGGCAGCGGCTCGCGTTCGAGGATCGCCCATTTGTGGCAGTCGGGGCAGGCATTGAGCACGTTGCGCACATCCTGGTGGAACGTCTCGTAGGCGGCGCGCAGTTCCGTGACGTCCCCCTTCGCCGACCACGACTCCTTCGTCATCCACTCGGCCGATTCCGGCACGCTGGTGACGAAGTAAAGCTCGCTCTTCGCGCGCGTGATGTAATAGATGACGATGTGCCGGTCCTTGCCCCACCATTTGGTGCGCGAGGGGCCGATGTCGAAGCCGCCCATCAGGCTGGCGTCGAACACCGCACGATAGGCGATGCGGCCTTTGTGGATCGGCACATCGGGGCCGACGATGATGTCGCGCACCAGCGAGTGCACGCCATCGGCACCAATGACCGCGTCGGCGGTCGCCTTGCTGCCGTCCGCAAACGACAAGGTCACCTGCCCGCTCTTCTGGTCGAGGCCCGCGAGCTTCTTGTTGAGATGGATAATGTCGTCCGGCAGCACCGAGGCCAGTGCTTCGTGCAGGTCGGCGCGATGCATGCACAGATAGGGCGCGCCATAGAGCGTGTCGGGCATCGGCAGCTCGCGCAGCACCTCCCCGCTATAGGCATCGCGGTTGAGATGCGAATACGGCGCGAAGGCGATTTTTCGCAGCCGCTCCTCGACGCCGATGCCGCGCAGCACTTTCATCGAGTTCGGCATCATCTGGATGCCGGCGCCGATGCGGCCGAAACGCGTGGCCTGCTCGTAGACCTGAACGTCGAACCCGACCTGCCGCAGCGTGGCGGCGACCGCGAGGCCGCCCATGCCGGCACCAACCACGGCGATCGATCGTGTTTTTCTTGTCATCATCGCTCCTTTACGCGCCCCGCCCGAATATTCGTTTCTTTGATGGGGCGAGCATAGAGGCTCGCCGGTGTCCGTGCCACCCGGCTCTCGCTTCGCGGCGGCGGAACAAAAAAAGGCCGGCGTCGCGCGCCGGCCTTTTACTTTTCGTCAGCCGAAAACCGACCTTACTTCTTCGGAATGCCCGCCTTGGCGATGACGGCGTCCCACTTCTTGATGTCGTCCGTCAGACGCTTCATCACTTCATCCGGCGTGCTGCCTTGCGCCGTCACGCCGAGCATCGCGAACTTCTCCTTCACGTCCGGCATCGCCACGACCTCGTTGATCGCCTTGTTGAGCGTGTCGATGACTTCCTTCGGCGTGCCCTTGGGCGCGAAGATGCCGTTCCACGAGGTCGCGTCGTAGCCGGGGAAACCCGACTCCGCCACGGTCGGAACGTCCGGCAGGAACGGCGAGCGCTTCAGCCCCGAGCTGGCCAGAATGCGGATTTTCTTGTCGTTGACCTGGCCTTGGATCGACGGCGGGAAATCCACCATCAGCTGCACGTCATTGCGCAGCAGCGCGACGACGATGTCCGGCGAGTTCTTGTAAGGCACGATCTGGAAGTCGGCGTTTGCGGTCGACTTGAACAGTTCTCCGCCGAGGTTCTGCGTCGAGCCGACGGCGATGGTGCCGACATTGAGCTTGCCCGGCTCGGCCTTGGCGGCCTTCACGAAATCGCCCAGCGTCTTGTACGGGCCGTTGGCGTCGACGGCGAATACCAGATCGAAGGTGCCGACCAGCGACACCATGTCGAACTGCTTGACCGGATCGAAGGGCAGCTTGTTGAACAGACCGACCGAGATCGCGGTGCCGTTGCTCAGAAGCCCGAGCGTGTAGCCGTCCGGCTGCGCCGTCACAACGGTGCGCGCGGCGTTGATGCCGCCGGGGCCCGGCTGGTTCTCGATCACGACGCGCTCGCCGAGCTTGTCGGAAAGCTTTTCCGCGACGATGCGCGCGGTGACGTCGGCGACGCCGCCTGCGCCGAACGGCAGCACCAGGCGGATCGGCCGCTCCGGCCACTTGGCCTGCGCGCTCTGCAGCGGCGCGATCGCGAGTGCGGCGGCGATCGCCAAACTCGACACGACAAGCCGACGCGACAGCCGCGTCCCTTTGAAATAGTTCATCATCCCGGGCTTTCCTTTACTGACTACGTTTGACGTTTAATCGAAATTGTAGAGCCGCGCCGGATTGTCGACCAGCACGCGCTGAAGTGCCGCAGCATCGGCGAATTTCGGCAGGAGATCGACGAGTTCGCCCTCGTCGGCTTCGTGCGACGCATTGGGATGCGGGAAATCGGTGCCCCACATCGTCCGCGTCGGCAGCGCCTCGATGATCGCGTGGGCGATCGGCACCGCCTTGTCGTAAGGCGGAAAATCGATGCGCTCGGCGCCGCAGACCTTGATCCAACAATTGTCGAGCTTGGCCAGCTCCATCAGCGCCTTGAACGGCGCCTGATCGAGCCCGTCCTTGGCCGGCACGCGGCCCATGTGGTCGATGACGAAGGTCAGCGGCAGCTTCTTGATCGTCTCCATGTTCGGGATGATGTCGGCGCCGCCGAGATGCAGCACGACATGCCAGCCCCGGCCCTTGATGCGATCGATCACCTTGTAGAACACGTCCATGTCCGGCGTGCCGCCGAGATGCTTGATGAAGTTGAAGCGCACGCCGCGCACGCCGCCTTCATGCAGCTTGTCGAAATCCTTGTCGGTGAAGGTGTCGTCGACGATGGCGACGCCGCGATAGCGTTTCGGGTCGGAAGCGAGGCAATCCATCATCGCGCTGTTGTCGATGCCGTGGCAGCTCGCCTGCACGATCACCGCGCGGGAAATGCCCAGATAGTCATGCAGCGCCCGCAGCATCTCCTTCGGCGCGTCTTCCGGCGTGTACCGACGGTTGGGCGCATAGGGGAATTTGTCCCCCGGCCCGAACACGTGGCAATGCGCGTCGGTCGCCCCCGGCGGCAGCTTGAAGGCCGGCTTGCGGCGCTTCGCGAGAAAGCTCGGATCGACGGTCATACGGGCGGTTTCCTCAACTCGGGTGCGTTCGATTTGCACAGCGCCGTCGTGGAGATAAGCCGCGCCATTACTGGCAAAATACGACGGCGTGGGCGTGCAAGGCGTCCCTCAGAGCCGCAAAGGCAGGAGAAAACGCCCTCTTGGCCGGCGGCTGTTCCACCGTCCGCGCGGACAAATAGCGGATGCGGTGATGCCGGGACAATGCTAATTCCTGATATAGTTATACCAATGTTGCGATAGGGTATCGGCGATGCAGTTGAGCGATCGGATCGGCCGCCGGATCAAGCTCCAGGACCTGCACATCCTGATGACGGTCGTGCAGGCCGGCAGCATGCGCAAAGCCGCCACGCTGCTCAACACCACGCAGCCCGCCGTCTCCCGGTCGATCGCCGACCTCGAAAGTGCCGTCGGCGTACGGCTGCTCGACCGCAATCCGCAAGGCATCGAGCTGACGCCGTATGGCCGCGCCCTGCTCGACGGCGGCGAAGCCGCGTTCGACGAGCTGTATCAGGCGGTCAAGAACATCGAGTTTCTCGCCGACCCGACGGCGGGCGAAGTGCGCATCGGCAGCATCACGCCGCTCGCCGCCGGTTTCATCGCAGCCATCATCGGCCGGCTGTCGCGGCATCATCCGCGCATGGTGTTCCATGTGGTGGCGACGCAGGTCGAAACCCTGCACCGCGAGCTGACCGAGCGAAATCTCGACCTTCTGATCGTGCCGCGCCTCGACCTGTTCAACGACGATCAATTCACGTTCGAAGCGCTCTACGAGACGTCCTATGTCGTCGCGGCGGGCGCCGACAATCCGCTGGTCAAACGGCGCCGGATCGAGCTTGCCGAATTGATGAACGAACAATGGGTGCTGCCGCCGCCCGAAAGCGCGCTGGGGCCGATCTATTCGGAAGCGTTTCGCAAGAGCGGGCTCGCTTATCCCCGGACGACCGTGGTGACCATGTCGCCCGAGGTGCGGATGAGCCTGCTGACCAGCGGGCGCTTCATCACCATCTTCCATGATGACGCCTTGAAAATCGCGCCGCAGCGCCCGGAGATCAAAGCGTTGCCGGTTCGATTGCCGATCGCGCCCGTGGCCAACGGCATCGTTACCCTCCGCACCCGCACGCTGAGCCCGGTGGCGCAGCTGTTCATCGACTGCGCGCGTGAGGTGGCCAAGCCGATGGCGAAGCGGAAGTAGCCGCTGGTTCGATACTTAACTCCGGCCCTCATCCTGAGGAGCCCGAGCGAAGCGAGGGCGTCTCGAAGGATCGAGGGCGGCCCCATCCTTCGAGACGCGCTGCTGCGCAGCGCTCCTCAGGATGAGGCCGAGAAAGGTTTCGCGTGCGGCTCAGCTCAGCGGCGGAATGTCGCCGCCTTTCCAGCCCGCCATCGTGCCGGCGTAGAAGTCGGCGAAACGGCCCTCCTCGATCGCCGCGCGCATGCCGGCCATCAGCGCCTGGTAGTAGGCGATGTTGATGGTCGAAAGCAGCACCTGGCCGAGGATCTCGTTGGCCTTGATGAGGTGATGCAGATAGGCGCGCGAGTATGTGCGCGCGGCCGGATGCGGGCTCGCCTCGTCGAGCGGACGCGGATCGTCGGCGTGGCGCGCGTTCGACAGGTTGATCGAGCCGAAGCGCGTGAAGGCCATGCCGTGGCGGCCGTTGCGCGTCGGCATCACGCAGTCGAACATATCGACGCCGCGCTTCACCGCTTCCAAAAGATCATGCGGCGTGCCGACGCCCATCAGATAGCGCGGCCGCTCGGCCGGCAGCACCGGCGTCGTCTCCTCGACCACCTTGAGCATCACCGCCTGCGGTTCGCCGACCGCGAGGCCGCCGATGGCATAGCCTTCGAAGCCGATGTCGATGAGCTCGCGCGCGCTCTCTTGCCGCAGCGGGATGTCGTCGCCGCCCTGCACGATGCCGAACAGCGCGTAGCCGGTCGCGTTGCGCGCCTCGAAGGCGCGCCGCGAGCGCTCGGCCCAGCGCAATGACAGCGCCATCGCGCGTTGGATTTCCTCTCGGGCGGCCGGCAGCTTCAGACACTCGTCGAGTTGCATCGAGATGTCGGCCCCGAGCAGCGCCTGGATCTCGATCGAGCGCTCCGGCGAGAGTTCGAACATCGTGCCGTCGATGTGCGAGCGGAAAGTGACCGCCTTCTCGGTCAGCTTGCGCAAGGTCGCGAGCGACATGACCTGGAAACCGCCCGAGTCCGTCAGGATCGGCTTTTGCCAGTTCATGAACTTATGCAGGCCGCCGAGCGCGGCGACGCGCTCCGGTCCCGGCCGCAGCATCAGGTGATAGGTGTTGCCGAGCACGATCTCGGCGCCGGTGTCGGCGACGTCCTCAGGATGCAACCCTTTCACCGTGCCGGCAGTGCCGACCGGCATGAAGGCCGGCGTCTGCACCACGCCATGCGGCGCGACGAACTGCCCGCGCCGGGCCATGCCGTCGGTGGTCTTGAGGGTGAAGGTGAAGGGGTCGGTCATCATTTTCTCTGTCATTCCGGGGCGCGAGCGTCAGCGAGCGAACCCGGAATCCAGAACCGCTGTACCGCGCCGCTGGATTCCGGGTCCAGCGCTACGCGCTGTCCCGGAATGACGGTTGGGGGAACAACAAACAGGCGTCGCCGTAGGAGTAGAACCTGTAGCCGGTTTCGATCGCATGGCGGTAGGCCCGCTGCATGGTCTCGCGCCCCGAGAAGGCGGACACCAGCATGAACAGGGTCGAGCGCGGCAGGTGGAAGTTGGTCAGCATCAGGTCGACCGCCTTGAAGCGATAGCCCGGCGTGATGAAGATGTCGGTGTCGGCGGCGAACGGCCTGAGGCGCCCGTCGTCTCCGGCCGCGCTTTCCAATGTCCGCATGGCCGTCGAGCCGACCGCCACGATCCGCCCGCCTTTGGCCCGGGCGGCGTTGAGCGCGTCGGCGACCTCGGCCGGCAGGATGGCGAACTCCGAATGCATCTTGTGCTCGGCCGTGTCGTCCGCCTTGACCGGCAGGAAGGTGCCCGCGCCGACGTGGAGGGTCACCTTGTGGACCGCCACGCCGCGCGCCGTCAGCCGCGCCAGCAGGTCCTCGGTGAAGTGCAGCCCGGCGGTCGGGGCCGCCACGGAGCCTTCCTCGTGGGCGAAGACCGTCTGATAGTCGGCGCGGTCCTGATCGTCCGGCTTGCGCTTGGAGGCGATGTAAGGCGGCAGCGGCAGGTCGCCGCGCTCGGCAATGGCCTGGTCCAGGATCGGGCCATGGAAGGAAAATGAAATGGTTACCTCACCTCCTTCATCTTTATGTGAAACTTTAGCATCGAGCTGACCGAGGAAGCAGACCTTGCCCTCGTCGCCAAAGCGCAGCGTGTCCCCGACCTGGACCTTCTTGGCGCCGAGGATGAAGGCCTTCCAGGTCGAGCCGTCGAGCCGCTTGTGTAAGGTCGCCTCGATGCCGGGTTCCGTATCGCCCCGGCCGATCCGCCGCCCCTTGAGGCGCGCGGCGATGACCTTGCTGTCGTTGACCACCAGGCAGTCGCCGGGCGCGAGCAGGTCCGGCAGGTCGCGGATATGCCGGTCCTCGAGAACCTCTCCGTTCGTCCCCGCGAAAGCGGGGACCCAGGGGCCACCCGCGCCAACCTCGCTTCTCTGGGCCCCCGCTTGCTCGGGGGCGACCGGAGCATGAGGCCGCACCACCAGCAGCCGGGCGGCGTCGCGCGGGTGCACGGGCCGCAGGGCAATGCGGTCAGCCGGGAGGTCGAAATCGAACAGATCAGTACGCATGCCCTTCCATGCCGGTCGGGGCGCGCACATTCAAGGCCGGCGAACGCGACCGCCGACAGTGCAAAGTGTCAGACACAATTTAGGCGTTTATCAATGTCGCTGCTGTGAGTTCGGCCCGATTGGCCGCAGGAGACGACATTGGACGAGCCCACAGCCAGAGTGACGATGGCCCTGATCGGCCCGGGCATCCTGTGCGTGTTCGGGCTGTCTTTCCTGTGGGCCTGGGCCATCGAAAGAAAGCGCCATTATCTGCTCCTGCTCGCCGCCGCCCCTGCCTTGTTCGCGCTCGGCGTCATGGTGCAGGTCTTTTATTGGCCGCCGCGAACACAGCCGAACGCCCTGATGTCCGGGCTGTTCTACACCACGGCCGTGCTGCTCGCGGCCGAGGGCATCCTGCGCCGTAGCGGTCGGCGCTTCGGGCTCGCGCTCGACCTGGTGTTCCTGGCCGCGATCATGGGCGGCCTGTGGTACTTCTCTCACATCGTGCCGAGCACGCTGGTGCGCGTGTACATCCAGAACTTCAGCTACGGCGCCATTCTGCTGACGGCCGTCTTCTACCTGACGCCGCTGATGAGAGCTCGTGCGATCGATCGCGTGCTGTTCTGGACGCTCTTCGTTTTCGCGCTGCACTTCTTCCCGCGCACGGCGCTAACCATCGGCACGCAGGCGCCCGCCACGGCGTTGGCCTTCGGGGCGTCACTGTTCTGGCACATGCTGCATCTTTCGCTGGCGGTGTTGGGCGCCGCTCTGGCGGCCGCCCTGCTCGCCGCTGCCTTGTCCGATGTCATTGACGACCTGCGGCGCGAGCGCGATGTCGACGGCCTGACCGGCGTTCTGAACCGCCGCGCCTTCGAGGCCCGCGCCGAAGCGATCATCGCGCAGGACTGGCGCAAGCCATGCTCGCTGGTCGCCTGCGATCTCGATGCCTTCAAGCAGATCAACGACCGTCACGGCCATGCGGCGGGCGACCACGTGTTGACCGCGTTCGGTGAGCTTCTGCGCCGTACCGCGCGTAGCGCCGACGTGGTGGGACGCATCGGCGGTGAGGAATTCGCGATCCTGTTGCCGGGATCGCCCAGCAGCGGCGCCTATCTGTTCGCCGAACGGCTGCGCCGGGGTCTCGCCGGCACGCATTTTCCGTTTCTGCCGTCGCCGGGGCAGATTACGGCAAGCTTCGGCATCGCCGAGCACCAATCAGGCGAGCCGTTTCAGCCGTTTCTCGCCCGCGCCGACCGCCGGCTGTACCAGGCCAAAGCCGCGGGGCGGAACCGCACCATCGCCGCCGATACGGATATCGTCTCGCCGGTGCAGAAGCCCACGCCGGCGTGAGCCGCGATTGAAGCAGAAAACAAAACGACGGACATCGGGTAATCCCGATGTCCGTGCGCGGGGACGAGCGGGCGAATGCTGTGCCTTACACGCCAATCTCACCACGCATTGAGCAACCCAAAACGAACATGGCCGGGACAAAGCCCGGCCATGACGTTGCTTTCGGCGGTGTGAAGGCCTTACGCCCCCATCGTCGCCTTGACGATCTTGTCGGGGTCCTGCACCGGCTCGCCGCGCTTGATCTTGTCGACGTTCTCCATGCCGGAGATCACCTTGCCCCAGACGGTGTACTGCTTGTCGAGAAAGCGGGCGTCGTCGAAGCAGATGAAGAACTGGCTGTCGCCCGAATCCGGGTTGGCCGCGCGCGCCATCGAGACGGTGCCGCGCACATGCGGCTCGGCATTGAACTCGGCCTTGAGCTTCTTGCCCGAGCCGCCGGTGCCGGTGCCCTGCGGGCAGCCGGTCTGCGCCATGAAGCCGTCGATCACGCGATGGAAGACGATGCCATCGTAGAAGCCGTCCTTCACCAGTTCCTTGATGCGCGCGACGTGACCGGGCGCGAGGTCGGGACGCATCTCGATCACCACAGGGCCCTGGGTGGTTTCGAGCGTCAGGGTATCTTCCGGCTTGGCCATTTCAATTCTCCTTGGGTTTCAATTGTCATGGCCGACTCTATGCCGGCCATCCCGCGTATGAAGGCGCTGTGCCCGACGAAACGGGATCACCGGTCACGGCGCGTCGCGCCTGCCCGATGACGACAGCTACTGAACGATCGTCGCCTTCTTCACGTAGTCGAGGCGCGGGAAATCCTTGGCGAGATACGCATTGCCCTCGCGCTGCATGCGGCTCTGGTCGGGACCGCGGCCGCGCGGCGCGCCCTCGCCGTATTCGGCGTTGAGCTTGTCGACGACGTCCATGCCGGAGATCACGCGGCCGAACGGCGCAAAGCCCATCTGATCGAGATTGGTGTTGTCGACGAAGTTGACGAACACCTGGCTGGTGCGGGTGTTCGGTCCCGCCATCGCGAAGGTGATGTAGCCGCGCTTGTTGCTCTGCTTGACCGGATCGTCCTTGACCGGCTTGTCGCGCCACTGCGCCATCGTGTTCGGATTGCCGTTGATGCCGAACTGCACCATGAAGCCGGAGATGACGCGGAAGAAGCGCACGTCGTCGTAGAAGCCGCTCTTGACCAGATTGTAGAAGCGGTCGGCGCCGAGCGGCGCCCAATCGCGGTTCACCTGCACGACGAAGGAGCCCTTGGTGGTGTCGAACTTGACCTTGTAGGTCGCGGGCGCGGCGGCCTCTTGCGCGACGGCGGGCGCGGCGATCGCGCCGGCAAACAGCGACAAAGCGAGCGTCAGGATCAAGCGGCGGCTTTGCATCGTCATCCTCGTGTCAGGGGAAATCAGGCGCCGGCGCGGCCGGCGAATTTCTGCTTCAGGCGCGCAGCGACCGTCGCCGGAACGAAGGCGGAAACGTCACCGCCCATGCCCGCGATCTGACGTACCAATGTGGCGGTGATCGGGCGCACCAAGGGAGAGGCCGGCAGGAACACCGTCTGCACCGACGGCGCCATGGTCTCGTTCATTCCCGCCATCTGCATTTCGTAATTGAAGTCCGTACCGTCGCGCAGCCCGCGGACGAGGACCGTGGCCCCCTCCTTCACCGCGGTGTTCACGACCAGCCCGGTGAAGGTGATGCAGGTGAGCTCGCACTGGGCGGCCTTGGCGAGCGGCCCGCAGGTCTCCTCGAGCATCGCCAGGCGTTCCTCGGCGGTGAACAGCGGCACCTTGCCGGGGTGCACGCCGATGGCGAGCACCAGCCGGTCGGCGAGCCTGACGGCGTTACGGACCACATCGATGTGGCCGTTGGTCACCGGGTCGAAAGAGCCTGCGTAAAGGGCGGTTCTCGGCATGCGCGCCGGTCTAACCCGGCCCTTGTTCCCGGGCAAGGCACCCCGCCCCGCCCGGGCGAACTTTTAGCCCCGGACGCCGTTGAACCCGCAGGCCGGGTGTCACGACCAATGTTCGGGCAATCGAACAAGGGGCGCTATCATGCTGAAAACCGTTTCCGCCATCCTGACCGCCGCCGCCGTCGCGGCCATGGTCACCGTATTCTCGGCTCCGGCCAACGGTCCGGTCAGCGCCGGCCCGCTGCCGCAAAAGGAAGAAGCCGCGCTGAAGTCCTGCACGCAGGCGCCCTGGCCCTACAACACCTGCGCCGGCACAGCGGTCGGCAATGCCAAGGTCCGCCTGGTGACGACGGACAAACGTGGCAACGAGTAAACGAAGCGGCACGGGCTCTCCGCGTCATGGCCGGGCTTGTCCCGGCCATCCACGTCTTTAACACCTCGCATAAGGGCTCGTGGATGCCCGGCACAAGGCCGGGCATGACGGTCCTTGGACCGGAGGTGCTGATTTCCATCGGAAGCGCTTTGAGGCGGTCTCCGAACGTCAGCCTCCAAGAGGTGCCGGTCCAAGACTCCGCCGCGCGGACACGCAGATCAGCTCTGCAAGGCGGCCAAAACGCCCAGCGCTTGTTGCCCCTGTTGGACAGCCCGGCTATCTCCGCGCCTGAACGAGCGTAAGAGGCTCGCGCCACAACGAGCCCACGCCAGTCGATCGGATGCCGCGCCGGCGGCACAGCGATCGCATCGTGCCGTCCGACCCAGGTGATCCCTTGAACTTCCAAAGTCCGAAGAGCCCCGCGGCCGCGTCCAGTTCGTTCGCGGCGATGAAGTCGCCCGCCTATCGGCTGCAATTCGCGTCGTTCGTGCTGGCGATGATGGCCGACAATATCGAGCACGTGATCAGCTACTGGGTCGTCTTCCAGAAATTCCATTCGCCGGCGCTGGCCGGCTTTGCCGTGCTGTCGCACTGGCTGCCGTTCCTGCTGTTCTCGGTCGCGGTCGGCGCTTTGGCCGACCGCTTCGATCCGCGCCGCATCATCCAGTGCGGCATGCTGCTGTTCATCGTGGCCTCGACCGGCTGGGGGATCCTGTTCATCACCGACACGTTGACCATGTCGGCGGCCATGGTGCTGCTCGTCATCCACGGCTGCGCCGGCGTGTTGTGGCAGACGCCGAACCAGTTGCTGCTGTACGACATCGTCGGCCCCGCCGGCCTGCCGAGCGCGGTGCGCATGAACGCGATGGCGCGCTATCTCGGCGTGCTGGTCGGCCCGGCCGTCGGCGGCGCCATCATGCTCTCGCTCGGCCCCTCGCACGGCATCATCGTCAACACTCTGTTCTATTTCCCGATGCTGATCTGGCTGTTCTGGGCGCCGACCAGCGAGAAAGGCGCCGCGGCCAAACGCATGGCCGTGCGCGGCTTCGCCGACATCGTCGACACCATCCGCGCCATCGGCCCGTATCGCGTTCTGACCTCGATGACGCTGCTCGCCGGCATGACGTCGTTCCTCGTCGGCAATGCCTACAGCGCGCAGATGCCGGGCTTCGCCGAGGATCTCGGCCACGGCGATCCCGGCGTGTCCTACAGCATCCTGCTGGCGGCGGACGCCGCCGGCGCGCTGCTCGCGGGGCTTGCGCTCGAGGCCTGGGGACGTCTCAAGCCGACGGCACGCACGGCGATCCTGCTCGCCATTCTGTGGAGCCTGTCCCTGCTCGCCTTCGCGACGGTGTCGCATTACGCGGCGGCGATCGTGCTGTTGTTCTCGGCCGGCTTCTTCGAATTGTCGTTCAACACCATGGCGCAGGCCTTGGTGCAATTGAACGCGCCCGTCGACATGCGCGGCCACGTCGTCGGCCTGTACAACATGGCCGGTCTCGGCATGCGCGCCTTCAGCGGCATCACGGTCGGCGTCGCCGGATCGGCGATCGGCATCCACTGGTCGCTCGGCCTCTCGGCCGGCGTGCTGCTGGTGGCGTTGCTGGTGTTGTATCGGCGGGCGACATCACCGGTTTAACCCGGCCTTCTGGCCACGGCTAAAGCGCCAAAGCCGTCACCCTGAGGTGCGAGCCGCGCAGCGGCGAGCCTCGAAGGGCGACGGCCAAATCTTTTCAGGTCTTGGCCGTTCATCCTTCGAGGGCGGCCTGCGGCCGCCGCCTCAGGATGACGGGTCAAACGCTGTGCCGCGTCTCACGCCGAGTTCGACTCGAACAAGTCACTCGTCCTCCAACGCCCAACTCTGATTAAGATGCGCCACTTGGCTCAGGATTTCACTTTCGGCCATCGGCGGAAGACTCGGATGCATCGCTCGAATGCGCCAGTTTGGACCGGTGCCCTCGGGATAGAGGCGCTCGATCTCCACGCGCTGAACATCGTTAGAGGGCCAAGCCTTGGCGATTTTCTTCAGACATTCGCCCTCAATAAACGCCCGCGACTTTTTTGGCATCTCTTCCATAGATTGCTCCGCGCTTAAATCACCTCAAACACGCTATCCCGGCCGTCGTGCCAGCGACAGCCAGACGCCGCCGCCGATCAGCGCGAGGCCCGACAGACGGCCGAGCAGCTTGGCATTGGCCTTGCGCAGGAAGAAGTTGCGGCCCGCCGCCGCCATCAGCGCCCAGCCACTGTCGGTGACGCCGGCCATGAGCACCGACACCACGCACATCACCACGAGCTGATGCCCGGCCGGCAGGGTCGCATCGATGAACTGCGGCAGGAAGGCCGTGAAGAAGGCGATGGTCTTCGGATTGGAGATGGCGACGAAGAAACCGCGGCGGAAATAGACGCCGTGGCTCGGCGCCGTCGTGAGCGCGACGTCGCGCCCCGCATGCCGCCACGCCTGGATGCCGAGATAGATGAGGTAAGCCGCGCCGGCCCAGCGCAGCACTTCGAAGATCGCCGCGGTGTATTCGATGACGATGTTGAGGCCGAAGGCGATCGCCGAAATCAGCACGGCATTGCCGACGGTCGAACCCGCGACCGTCATCAGCGCCGCCCGCGTGCCGCGCGTCGCCCCGGTCGAGATGACGAGCGTGACGATCGGCCCCGGCGTGAGCACCAGGATCAGGGTGATGAGCAGGAAGGCGGAGAAGAGTTGGGTGTTCATCGTGGCCTCCAGTTTCTGCTGTCATCGCCCGCGAAAGCGGGCGATCCAGCAATCACCGGCTCCCATGATCTTCATCAGCGCCGTGGCTACTGGATGCCCCGCTTTCGCGGGGCATGACAGTGCCCTACTCGCTCTCTTCCTCGCTCAAGCGCTCGACCGACACCACGCGTTCGTCCTCGGCGGTGTTGAGCACGATGACGCCTTGCGTCGAGCGTCCGGCGATGCGGATGCCGGCGACCGTGGTGCGGATGAGCTTGCCCGCATCGGTGACCAGCATGACCTGATCGCTTTCCTCGACCGGGAACGAACCGACGATCTTGCCGGTCTTGGTCGTGAGCGACATGCCGACGATGCCTTTGCCGCCGCGGCCCGTGGTCCGATACTCGAACGAGGACGTGCGCTTGCCGAAGCCGCGCTCCGACAAAGTGAGCACGAACTGCTCGGCCGCCGAGAGCTCGACGTAACGCTGCTCGCCGAGCTCGATATTGCCGCTGTCGGCGATCTCCGGTGCCTCCTCGGCCTCGACCGGCGCCGCGCCCGCCTCGACTTCCGCGCCGGTGCCGCGCCGGATGGCGCTGGCGCGCTTGAGATAGGCCGCGCGCTCGTCGGCGGTGACCTCGAGATGGCGCAGGATCGACAGCGAGATGACCCGGTTGTCGCCGTCGAGCGCGATGCCGCGCACGCCCATCGACGTGCGGCCGGTGAAGACGCGCACTTCCGGCACCGGGAAGCGGATGCACTGGCCGCCCGCGGTGGTCAGCAGCACGTCGTCCTTCTCGGTGCAGATCTGCACGTCGACGATGCCCTCGCCCGGCGCAAGCTTCATCGCGATGATGCCGGAGCGGCGCACGTCGACGAAGTCCGACAGCTTGTTGCGGCGGACCGTGCCCTTGGTGGTGGCGAACATCACGTCGAGTTCGGCCCAGGTCTTTTCGTCCTCGGGCAGCGGCATGATGGTCGTGATGGTCTCGCCGGGATCGAGCGGCAGGATGTTGATCAGCGCCTTGCCGCGCGCCTGCGGCGCCGCCAGCGGCAGCCGCCAGACCTTTTCCTTGTAGACCTGGCCGGCGGACGAGAAGAACAGCACCGGCGTGTGCGTGTTGGCCACA
Organism: Pseudolabrys taiwanensis; assembly: GCF_003367395.1. Lineage (NCBI taxonomy): Bacteria > Pseudomonadati > Pseudomonadota > Alphaproteobacteria > Hyphomicrobiales > Xanthobacteraceae > Pseudolabrys > Pseudolabrys taiwanensis. The sequence continues at coordinate 1,208,187 of NZ_CP031417.1, forward strand.
AACAGCCGCGAGACGAAATCCTCCTCGCGCGTCTGCATGCCGGAGCGGCCCTTGCCGCCGCGCTTCTGCGAACGATAGGTCGAGAGCGGCACGCGCTTGATGTAGCCGAGGTGGGACACGGTGATGACCATGTCCTCGCGCTGGATCAGGTCCTCGTCCTCGACCTCGGATTCCTGCTCGGCGATCACGGTGCGGCGGGGCGTGGCGAACTCCGCCTTCACCTTCGCCATCTCGTCCTTGATGATGCCCTGGATGCGCGCGCGCGAGCGCAGGATGTCGAGATAGTCGGCGATCTCGGCGGCGAGCTTGTCCAGTTCTTCCCTGATCTCGTCGCGGCCGAGAGCCGTGAGGCGCTGCAGGCGCAGATCGAGGATCGCCTGCGCCTGCTCAGCCGACAGGCGCGTCGTGCCCTCGTCCGACACGCGGTGACGCGGGTCGTCGATGAGCAGCACCATGTTGATCATGTCCTTGGCCGGCCAGTCGCGCGCCATCAAGGCTTCGCGCGCCTCCTTGGCGTCGCGCGAGGCGCGGATCAGCCGGATCACCTCGTCGATATTGGCGACGGCGATGGCGAGGCCGACCAAGATGTGCGCCCGGTCGCGCGCTTTGTTGAGCAGGAACTTGGTGCGCCGCGACACCACCTCTTCGCGGAACGCGATGAAGGCGCTGAGCATGTCCTTCAGGTTCATCGTCAGCGGCCGGCCGCCGTCGAGCGCCACCATGTTGCAACCGAACGACGATTGCAGCGGCGTGAAGCGATAGAGCTGGTTCAGCACCACCTCGCGCTCGGCATCGCGCTTGAGCTCGATGACGACGCGGTAGCCGTCGCGGTCCGACTCGTCGCGCAGATCCGAGATGCCCTCGATCTTCTTCTCGCGCACCAGTTCGGCAATGCGCTCGACCATCGAGGCCTTGTTCACCTGATACGGAATCTCGGAGATGATGATCGCTTCGCGTTCCTTGCGAACGGTTTCGAAGCCGACCTTGCCGCGCATGATGATCGAGCCGCGGCCGGTGTGATAGGCGCTGCGGATGCCGGCTTTGCCGAGAATGATGCCGCCGGTCGGGAAGTCCGGGCCCGGCACGATGTTGTTGAGATCGTCGATCGACAAAGCCGGATCGTCGATCAGCGCCGAGCAGGCGTCGATCACCTCGCCGAGATTGTGCGGCGGAATGTTGGTCGCCATGCCGACGGCGATGCCGCCCGCGCCGTTGACCAGGAGATTGGGGAAACGCGCCGGCAGGACGACGGGCTCCTGCTCGTGGCCGTCGTAGTTGTCCTGGAAGTTGACGGTGTCCTTGTCGATGTCGTCGAGCAGCGACATCGCCGAACGCTCGAGCTTACATTCGGTGTATCGCATGGCCGCCGGCGGATCGCCGTCGACAGAGCCGAAATTGCCCTGCCCGTCGATCAGCTCGAGGCGCATCGAGAAGTCCTGCGCCATGCGCACCAGGGCGTCGTAGATCGCCTGGTCGCCGTGCGGGTGATATTTACCCATCACGTCGCCGACGACGCGCGAGGACTTCACATACTTCTTGTCCGGCGTATGGCCTTGCTCGTGCATCGAATAGAGGATGCGCCGGTGCACCGGCTTCAAGCCGTCGCGCACGTCGGGCAGCGCTCGCGACACGATCACGCTCATGGCGTAATCGAGGTACGAACGCTTCATCTCTTCGGTGATGGAGACGGGGCGGACATCGGAGGGCTGATCACCCCCCGATTTGGGAGTTTCGTTATCGGACAAGATGGCTTCCTGAAAGGTGCCTTAAGCGACCCGGTTTTGTAGCTGATTCACGGCGGCAAGGCCACCTCAAAACACCTCCCGAATGTGGTTATTCCTGGCGATTTTTCAATAGCTTACGCTAGGTTTTTAAGCGCGGCCGAAGGCCCCGCCGAAAGCGCGTGCCTGCGGCCATTTTTGCCGCCCGCGACGGCCGCAAAACCGCTAGGTTCGGCATCGCCATGCCGTTCGATTTCCTCGTTCCCGCGCTCGTCACCCTGGCGGTGGTCGTCGACCCCATCGGGCTGGTGCCGGCCTTCATCGGCATCACCGAGGGCTTGCCCCAGCCCGCCCGCCGCGCGGTGGCGCTGCGTGCCTGCGTCATCGCCGCGGCGATCCTCGCCGGCAGCGCGCTCGTCGGCGATTGGCTGCTGCGCTCGCTGTCGATCGGCCTGCCCGCGTTCCGCATCGCCGGCGGCCTGCTGCTGTTCTACATCGCCGCCGAAATGGTGTTCGGCGTGCGCACGGTGCGGCAGACGCAGCAGGCCGAGGAAGCGATCGAAGAGCATGTGCGCAACATCGCCGCCTTCCCGCTCGCCATTCCGCTGATGGCCGGCCCCGGCGCCATCACCGCGACAGTGCTGCTCGCCGGCCGCGCCAGCGGCGATCCGGTGCGGCTCACATTGCTGCTTCTCGTCATCGCGGTCGTGGTCGCGCTGTGCTTCCTCGCCTTCTTCGCCGCAAGCCGTATCGGCCGCTGGCTCGGCGTCACCGGCAACATCGTGCTGTCGCGCCTGCTCGGCGTCATCCTCGCCGCGCTGGCGGTGCAATACGTCATCGACGGCGCGCGGCTCGCAATCGCCGCCTGACCCCACTGGAATAGAGACATGGTCTATATCGAGATCGTCATCGTCCTGGCGCTGACCGTCATCAACGGCCTGCTGGCGATGTCGGAACTGGCGATCGTCTCGTCGCGTCAGGCGCGGCTGCGGGCGCTGGCCGACCGCGAGGTTGCCGGCGCGCGCCAGGCCGTTGCGTTGGCGGCCGACCCCGGCCGCTTCCTATCGACCGTGCAGATCGGCATTACCTTGGTCGGCGTCGTCTCGGGCGCCTTTTCCGGCGCCACCCTTGGCCTGCGGCTCAGCGAGATGCTCACCGCCGCCGGCCTGCCCCGCTTCATCGCCGACCCGGCCGGCGTCGGCATCGTCGTCGCGTTGATCACCTATCTGTCGCTGATCGTCGGCGAATTGGTGCCGAAGCAGGTCGCGCTGCGCAATCCGGAACGCGTCGCGGTCCGCGTCGCGCCGGCCATGACGGTCCTGGCCCGCTTTGCCAAACCGCTGGTGTGGCTGCTCAACACGTCGGGCCGCCTGCTGCTGCGCGTGCTCGGCGAGGACGCGCCGAAAGAAGACGGCGTCTCCGACGAGGAGATCAAGACCGTCATCGCCGAAGCCGAAAGCGCCGGCGTCATCGCCGCCGACGAGCGCAAGATGATTGCCGGCGTGATGCGGCTCGGCGACCGCTCGGTTGCCGGCGTGCTGACGCCGCGCACCGACGTCGAGTGGATCGATCTCAACGCCGATTGGGACACGATCCGCCGCACCCTTATCGACAGCAAGCATTCGCGGCTGCCGGCGGGCGAAGACGTCGACACCATGGTCGGCGTCGTGCAGACGCGCGATCTGCTCGCCGCCATCCTCAACGACGAGAACCTCATCAAGAGCGTGAGCGCGCGCGACTTCGTGTGCCCCGCGCCGATCGTGCACGACACCGCCGATGCGCTCGACGTCCTCGCGATACTGCGCGAGGCGCCGGTGCCGGTCGCGCTGGTGCACGACGAATACGGCCACTTCGAAGGCATCATCACGCCGGCCGACCTCATGGAAGTGATCGTCGGCGCCTTCAAGGCCGACACCGAGGCGCCGGAAGCCTTCCGCCGCGGCGACGGCTCGTGGCTGCTGTCGGGCTCGCTGCCCGCCGACGAGATGGCCGATCTCTTGGGCCTCACACTGCCGCAGCACCGCGACTACGAGACCGTGGCCGGTTTCGTCCTGGCCGAGCTCGGCCGCATTCCGACGACCGGCGAAAGCGTCACCGCGCATGGCTGGACCTTCGAGGTCGTCGATCTCGACGGCCGCCGCATCGACAAGGTGTTGGCGAGCCGCCTCAATACCCGCCGCCGCGCGCACTGAGGCGCAACGGCCGACAGGAACCCGACCGGCCGACGCCTGTTGATCTCGCTAGTTGCCGCCGCGAGAACCTCAGATGAAATATATTCAGTTCCTGGCCCTGGTCTTGACCACGCTGGCGTTGGTGCCAGCCGGTGCGCATCTGTTGGAACTGGCCAACAAGATGGAACTGGCGGAGACGGATTACTTCATCGTGCAGACCATCTATCGCGGCTGGGCGTTGCTCGGCACCGTGACGATCGCTGCACTCCTCGCCAACCTTACGCTGGCCATCGCGACGCGCGGCCAAGGTCCTGCTTTCGCGTTCGCGGTGCTGGCGTTCGTGTGCATGGCGGCGAGTCTCGCCGTCTTCTTCGCTTTCACCTATCCGGCCAATGTGGCAACCGAGAATTGGACCGCCATTCCCGCCGGCTGGGAGGCGCTGCGGTGGAAGTGGGAGATGTCGCACGCCGCCGGCGCGCTCATCACCTTTGTTGCGTTCTGCGCGACGGCTTTGTCGGTGCTTTCGGCGCGGCGCTAGGCCGCGCAATTGCGTCCACATGCGAAGCCCCCGATCGCCTACGCTTTCTTCTCGCGCGCGGCTTTGAAGCCGGAGACGAAGCGCGCCAGCGTGTCGGAGGTGACGCCGCGCGGCAGCATTACCTCGACCAGCGAGAACTTGCCGCGCCGCTTGACCGCCGCATCGAGCGCCTCGACCAGTTGCCGCCGCGTCGCGACGCGCTCGCCATGTCCGCCGATCGACTTGGCGATGTCGGCGAAGTGCCAGTCGCTGAGATTGTTGAAAGCCGACTCCGGCTGGAACGCGCGCAACATTTCCCAGCTGCAGTTGTTGAACAGCACCACGATCGGATCGAGCCCGTAGCGCTGGCAGTTGCCGAGCTCCCAGCCCGTCATCTGGAAGGCGCCGTCACCGACCAGGATCAAGGGCCGCCGGCCTGTCGCGGCGGCGACGCCAATGCCGGCCGGCACGCCAAAGCCCATGCCGGCGTAATAGCCCGGCGCGGCGAGCGCCGTGTTCTCGATCTCCATCGCCGTGAACAGGCAATCGCCGATATCGGCGGTCATCGGCATCGGCCCATGCTTGTCGAACAGGTCGTTGATCGCGGCGGCGATATCGGACGGCATGATCGCCGTGTCGTCGGCCTTGAGATCGCGCGGATAGCGCATCGCGCCGCGCGCGAGCGCCTTGCGCGTCCGGCCCGTCCCCGCCCGCGCGATCAAAGCGCCGATCAACGCCTCGAGCGGCATCTCATGATAGACATGATGGCCGATGCGTACCTCGCGGTCGATCGCCAGCATGGTGTGGCGCGGATCGAGCACCCGCTGCGACAGCGCGAAGTTGGTGTCGGAGAGAATGACGCCGAGCAGCAGCAAGGCGTCCGCATCCTCGACCAGGCGGTTGATGCTCTCGTCGCCGGCCGCGCTCAAATACGTGCCGGCGACCACATCCGGCGCATTCTCCATGAGGCCCCGGCCCATGAAGGTCGTCACCACCGGCAGCCCGAGCTTGCGCGCGAGCTGCGCCACCTGCTCCTCGACGCCGTAACGCCTGATCTCGATATCGACGATGATGGCCGCCGACTTCGCCGTCTTCAGCCGCGCCACGATCTCGTCGGCGCATTCGGCCAATGCATCCGGATCGGCCTCCGTGCGCGGCAAAACGGGCACTTCCTCGCAAGGCGCCGCCACCATGTCGCGCGGGAATTCGATATAGACCGGCAGCGAGCGCTCGCGCGCGCTGCGCAGCACGCGCGCGATCTCGGCCGGCGCGGTCGCGGCATCGTTCAACACGGCCTGGTCGCAGGTGACTTCCTTGAGCACGGCGAACTGCGTGTCGACCGTGCGCGCCTGATGATGCAGCATGAAGCCGCTGCTGCGCTCGCGCGCGCCCGGCGCGCCCGCGATCAGCACCACGGGCGAACGCTCGGCATACGCGCCGGCGATCGCATTGACCGTGTTGAAGGCGCCGGCGCCATAGGTGACGACGGCAACGCCGAGACCGGCGTGGTAGCGCGCGGCCGCATCGGCGGCGAAGCCGACGCCGGGCTCGTGGCTCAGTTCGTAGTGCGGCAGGATGTTGCTCTCTTCGATCACCTTGTAGAGCGGCAACACGAAGTCGCCCGGGATGCCGAAGATTTCCCGGGCGCCATGATCTTTGAGCCCCTGCAACAGGGCGCTGGCCAATGTGGGCATGACGAAGTCCTGAATGGATCGTGGATGGCCGCCGTCGAGCGGTCGCTGTTGACGGCCGTTGTTGGCAACCACTGTGCCAGATCAAAAGGACTCCGTCATTCCGGCACGTCGGAGCCCCGGAATGACGCCATCACAGCGTATTCCGCATGTCTTCCGCTTCTTGCCCACTGAAACCGACGAGGACATTCGGTTGCCGCCGGCGCAACGCAAAGCCCCGCGCTGCGCGGCAGCGCGGCCATCGCTTCGCAAAGTTCGGGGGAGCGCCCCGCCCCTACATCGCCGGACAACGCATCTTGTTGGGCCGCCAGCGCACGACGCGGACCGGTGTGCCGAAGCACAACGAAACATCGCCGCTCTTAACGCCGACGACCGTCACGCCGGTATTCACCGGTACGGCCGGCACGGCGCCGATCAATGAATAGCTTTGCGCACCTGTGCTGAGCACCGTGCAGAACGGCGGCCAAAACCGCGCGCAGCCCGACAACGTAATCGTACCGTCGTCGGCGCGTTTCTTCTTGGCCGCATCGGCATGACCGACCATGCCGACCAGCAGGCCCGCGCCGAGCGCGATAGCCAGACCTTGACGTAACATGATTGCCCTCCCGGATCGGCGCGCGCAAAACCGCGCGAGCCCGCCCCATCTAAGCACGCAACCACGCGTTGCTTCAATCGAGCGCCGCAGCACAGCCCAATGCATCAGGCCCGCCCCTGTGCGGGACGGGCCTGAGCTCTTTGCGATTTTATGCGTGTTGTCGGCGCCCGCTTTACGCCGCGGCTCAGAACGGAATCTCGTCGTCCATGTCGTCGCGGCGGCCACCACCGCCGCCGCCGGCCATCGCCGGCTGCCGGCGCTGGCCACCGCCGCCGCTCGGTCCGCTCGAGCCGAAATCGTCGCTGCCGCCGAAGTCGCCGCCGCCGCTGCTGCCGCCACCCGAACGGCCGTCGAGCATGGTGAGGTTGGAATTGAAGCCCTGCAGCACGACCTCGGTCGAGTAGCGGTCCTGCCCGTCCTTATCCTGCCACTTGCGCGTCTGCAGTGCGCCCTCGAGATAAACCTTCGAGCCCTTCTTCAGATATTGCTCGGCCACCTTGGCGAGCCCTTCGCTGAAGATGACGACACGATGCCACTCGGTCTTTTCCTTGCGCTCGCCGGTCGCCTTGTCCCGCCACGTCTCGGACGTCGCGATGCGCAGGTTGACGATGGGCCGGCCGTCCTGGGTCCGGCGGACCTCAGGGTCGGCGCCCAGATTGCCGACCAGAATGACCTTGTTGACGCTACCAGCCATGATGCTCTCCGAGGGGCGGCCGCGGCTTCCGTCTCCCGTTGGACGAGATCGGCAGCGGCCGCCGGTTATGGCCTCTCCCGCCGTGGACGAGGCCCAAAATTAACTTTTCACCCTAGACCCCGCCGTCCGGGCGGCAAGCCGGATTGCGCCTAATCCACAGCAGCTTCCGGGGTGGCGACGCGGTTGTACCGTGCCTTTAAAGCCAAGTCATGTTCTTTTTTTGTTCGCGGTTGCGTTAACTATTTATGCAATTGATTCGATTGAGAAAATACAATTCGCTGTTGCGCAATAGCCACAGCGCGAATCATCCACAACATATAAGTTCCCGCTACCAGTATGAGTTGTCCTTTTCGATCGAAGAACTCATAGGAGGTCAAATATGAAACGTGGAATTCTCTCGGCGTGCGCGGCGGCGGTGCTGGCGGCGGCGGCGGCGGTACCATCGTTCGCGGCCGACATCCCCCGCCCGGTCTACAAGGCGCCGGTCTATGTTGCCCCGGTCTTCACCTGGACCGGCTTCTATCTCGGTATCAACGGCGGCTACGCCTGGGGGCACAGCGACTGGAACAACACCCCCATGGGCAACGTCAGCCTGAATGCAAAAGGCGCCATGGTCGGCGGCACGCTGGGCTACAACATCCAGACTGGCAACTTCGTCTTCGGTCTCGAAGGCGATATCGACGCCACCTGGATCAGCGGCTCGAGCCAAGCCGGTGCCAACGGCACCGTATGCACCGGTCCGAACAACTGCGAAAGCAAGAACACTTGGTTCGGCACCGCGCGCGGCCGCATCGGCTTCGCCATCGATCGCTTCCTGCCCTACATCACCGGCGGCGGCGCCTTCGGCAACATCAAGGCGACGCCGAACTTCGGCGGCTCGGTCAACAAGACGCAGTTCGGCTGGACGGCCGGCGCCGGCGTCGAATGGGCCTTCAGCGGTCCCTGGTCGGCGAAGCTCGAATATCTCTATGCCGATCTCGGCAAGATCACCTGCGGCGCCGACGTCTGCGGCGTCGACACCAACGTATCCTACAAGACGAACCTCGTCCGCGCCGGCGTGAACTACCGCTTCTGAACAACCGTCGTGCCCCGCGGGAGATGCGGCCCGCGTGGTGCGCAAAGATGCAGCAAGAGGCCGGCGTGAATGCCGGCCTTTTCGCTTTGATGATCGCCAACGCGGTCCCCCGCGACAACACCCTCTCCTGCCGACGAGCGCCGCGATCCACTCACTGAGGCCGCGCCACGAAACCGTGCACAGTGCCCGACAGCACGGTCGATCTTTGAGCACGCCAGCCGCCGGGTTCCGGCGCACCATCCTCGCCAGAGAATGAAAAGCGTTTCAGCCGGGGTGGTTAGCGCATCCATTGCGTCTGGCACGATGCATGCTTGCTCTACCGGACCGCGGACCCCTGACACAGACTGCGCGTGAAAGGCGCCCCCGGCTTTTGGAATGACGGAGGGCTATTGTGGACAAGCAACCTCGCCTTCTCCTCGACAATGTCTCGATGGTGTTCGAGCGTGCCGGCCAATCCTTCACCGCACTCGCACCGGTTGACATCAAAGTTCCCGCCGGCCGTTTCGTCTCAGTGATCGGTCCCTCCGGCTGCGGCAAGAGCACCATTTTCAACATCGTCGCCGGCCTGCAATTGCCGACCACGGGCAACGTGCTGATCGATGGCGACAACGCCACCGGCACGATCGGCCGCGTCGCTTATATGCTGCAGAAAGATCTGCTGCTGCCGTGGCGCACGGTTGTCGACAATGTCGCCCTCGGCATGGAGATCCGCGGCGTGCCGATGAAAGAAGCGCGCGAGCGCGCGCTGCCGCTGCTGCAGCGCTACGGCCTCGGCGGCTTCGAACACAGCCATCCGTCAGCGCTGTCCGGCGGCATGCGCCAGCGCGCGGCCCTTCTGCGCACCCTGCTGATCGATACCGACGTCGTGCTGCTCGACGAGCCGTTCGGCGCGCTCGATGCGCAGACCAAGGCGCAGATGCAGGAATGGCTGCTGCAACTGTTCGAGGACTTCGGCCGCACCGTCATCTTCGTCACGCATGACGTCGAGGAAGCCGTGTTCCTGTCCGACGACATCTACGTCATGGCCAGCCGGCCCGGCCGTGTCGTCGACATCATGCCGGTCGACCTACCGCGGCCGCGCGACCGTTCGGTCGTCAGCACGCCGCGCTTCGTGGCCATGAAGAAGTATTGCCTCGACCTACTGCATGGCGAAGCGGATGCGCCGCTCGATCCCGAACCGGTCGCGGCCTGACGATGCACCGGCCAACACGCGGAGTATAGCGGGACGATGAACACCAAGGCCCTCACCGACACCGTCATGAATGCCACGCGCGACCGCGCGATGCCCGCAACGCCGACACGCCAGCGCCGGGTCGTGCGCAGATTGCCGGTGCAAAAGAATTGGCCGCCGGCGGTGATCGCGGCAGCGCAGTTCGGCATTTTCGTCGCGCTGCTCGCCCTGTGGGAAGTTGCCGCCGACCTCAAAGTGATCGATCCGTTCTTCTGGTCGCAGCCAAGCACCATCTGGTCGACGCTGGTCGTCTTCTTCACCGAAGGCAACGCGTTCACCGATATCGTTTACACCTTCGAGTCGACGCTGATCGGCTTCGTATTGGGCACGGTCGCGGGCGCCCTGCTCGGCATGTCGTTCTGGTGGTCGCCGAACTACGCGCGCGTCATGCAGCCTTACGTGGTCTGCCTCGAATCCATCCCGAAGCTGGCGCTGGCGCCGCTGATCGTCCTGGTCTTCGGCATGGGGATCGGCTCAAAGGTGGCGATCGCCATCGCGCTGACGATCGTGGTGTCGACGCTGACGGCCTATGCCGGCGTGCGCGCGGTCGACAAGGATCAGGAGCGCCTGTTCTACTCGATCGGCGCCAGCCGCTGGCAGGTCTTCAGCAAGCTTGTCGTTCCCTCGTGCGTGCCTTGGATCATTTCGATCCTGCGCGTCAACATCGGGCTCGCTTTGACCGGCTCGATCGTCGGCGAGTTCGTCGCTTCCGAGCACGGCCTCGGCCGCACCATTCTCTACGCAGGCTCGACCTACGAGATTTCGCTCGTCTGGGTCGCCGTGCTCGTGCTCGCGACGCTGTCGATGGTCATGTACGTCATCGTCGGCTGGATCGAGAAAGTGCTTCGCAAGGGTGTCGACCGCTGAGGTCTCCGGTTCTTGCGTATCGTTCGTGACGACAACAGGAGAAACCCTCAGATGCAGATCACACTCCGCCAGCGTCTTCTCGGTCTCGTGGCCGGCGCCGCCTCCGCCATCGCGACCGTCGCCGCGCCGGCTCACGCCCAGACGAGTCTGCTCGTCGCGGAGCCGGTACACAGCACCGGCTATCTGCCGCTTTACGTCGCCATCCGCAAAGGCTTCTTCAAGGAAGACGGCCTCGACGTGAAAGTCGCAACCCTGCAAGGCGGAGCCGCGCACACCAACGCCGTGCTCAGCAAGCAGGCTTTCGCCTTCATCGGCGGCCCCGAGCATGATGCCTTCGCCAAGCTCAAGGGCGCCGAGCTGCGCGCCGTGGTCAATGTCGTCGATCGCGGCAATGTCTATCTCGTCGCCAAGAAGGGCTTGCAGCCGGCGAGCGGCCAGTCGCTCGCCGATTTCATCAAGGGCAAGACGATCGCCGTCAGCTTCTTTGGCGGTACGCCGAATTCGATCACCCGCTTTCTGCTGGCGAAATGGAACCTCACGCCGGGCAAGGACGTGACCTTGAAGGAAATGGCCAATGGCGCGGAAGTCGCCGCGGTGAAAGCCGGCGCCGGCGAGATCGGCGTCACCACCGAGCCGATGCTGACGCGCGGCGTGGTCGAGGGCATCTGGGAAGAGCCGATCTACAACGTCCCGAAGGAACTCGGGCCCTACGCATATTCGACGTTGAACGTGCGGCTGGATTCGATTCAGAATGAGCCGAAGGTCGTCGCGGCCTTCGTCAAGAATGTGATCAAGGGGCTCGCGTTCACCTACGCGCACCACGACGAAGCGGTGGCGATCGCCAAGCAGGAGTTCCCGACGATGGCGGCCGAGGATCTCAGGGCGACGCTCAACCGGTCCTTCGCCGACAGCATCTGGAGCAAGGACGGCATGGTCGAGCCCGAAGCCTGGACGACCGCGCAGAGTGTCGTGCGCAACGCCGGCCTGCTCAAGCAGGATGTCGCCTTCGACGACATCATCGATATGCAGTTCGTCAAGGCGATGAAGCAGGCGAACAAGTAATGCGGAAATTGGAAGTCAACGTTGGAAGGGAGATGCCGTGATGTCGGAGCCGATCTGGAACCAGTTTCTCACCGAACGCGACAAGGCCGTCTTCGAGGCGTCCGGTTACGGCACGCGGGGCGGCTTCGGCAAACGTCCGGCGCTGCTCGTGATCGACGTGAACTACGCCTTTTGCGGCGACAAACCCGAGCCGATCCTGGAATCGATCAAGCGCTGGCGCAATTCCTGCGGCGAGGAAAGCTGGCCGGCGGTGGCATCGATCAAGTCGCTCATCGACAAGGCGCACGGCAAAGGCATTCCGGTCATCTACACGACCGGCGTGCGCCGCGAGGACAACTGGGACTCCGGCTCGTGGAGCTGGAAGAACAAGCGCTCGAGCGAGCGGCCGCAGGTGCCGATGAGCAATCTCGACGGCAACCAGATCGTCGACGAGATCGCGCCGGCGCCGCAGGACATCGTCATCTACAAGCAGAAGCCGTCCGGCTTCTTCGGCACCAACATGGCGAGCTACCTGACGCTGCTCGGCTGCGACAGCGTCATCGTCACCGGCACGACGACGTCGGGCTGCGTGCGCGCCACGGTGCTCGACGCCTTCAGCCTGAACTACCGCATCGCGGTGGCCGAGGAAGGCTGCTTCGACCGCTCGCAGGCCAGCCACGCGATCAATCTCTGCGACATGAACGCCAAATACGCCGATGTCGTGAAGACGGCCGAGGTGCTATCGTTCTTCGAGATCTTGCCGTCGGACATGTACGACCTGCCCAAGGGCACGGCGCCGCGGCTCGCGACCGCCGCCAACGGTTAAACGACTTAAGGAAATCGCCATGACGGACACTTCAAAGCCCCGCATCTGGGACGCCTTCCTCACCGAGCGCGACAAGAAGGTCTTCGCCGCCTCGGGCTACGGCACGCACGCCGGCTACGGCAAGCGTCCGGCGCTTCTCGTGATCGACGTCAGCTATGGCTTCGCCGGCGACAGACCGGAGCCGATCCTGGAGTCGATCAAGCGCTGGGCCAATTCCTGCGGTGAAGAAAGCTGGGACGCGATCGCCAAGATCCGGGACCTGATCGACGTCTTCCACGACCGCAAGATGCCGGTGATCTTCACGACCGGCGTCGTGCGCGCCGACAACTGGGATGCCGGCAGTTGGTCGTGGAAGAACAACCGGACCGCCGAATCCGCGCCGCGCCCGCAGCAGAACCTCGATGCCAACGCGATCGTCTCCGCCATCGCGCCGGCGCAGCAGGATCTCGTGGTGCTCAAGCAGAAGCCGTCGGGCTTCTTCGGCAGCAACCTCGCGAGCTACCTGACCCTGCTCGGCTGCGACAGCGTCATCGTCACCGGCACGACGACGTCGGGCTGCGTGCGCGCCACGGTGCTCGACGCCTTCAGCCTGAACTACCGCGTCGCCGTGGCCGAGGACGGCTGCTTCGATCGTTCGCAGGCGAGCCACGCCATCAACTTGTGCGACATGCACGCCAAGTACGCCGACGTGGTGCCGGCAGCGGATATCGTCGCGCACATCAAGGCGCAGCCGGACGACCTGTTCCCCAACCTGCCGGCCGCCGGCAAGCAGTCGGACGGTCCGAACCTGCGTCTGGTCTCCGGCGCGTAAGGATCGGCGGCAAACATCGGGGCGGCGCGGATGCGCGCCGCCTCAGCCCGCTCCGAACGCGACCGCCACGTGATAGGTGGCGAAGGCCGCGAGATAGGCGAGCGCGAGCATGTAGAAGAAGGTGACCCACATCCACTTCCAGCTCGCGGTCTCGCGCTTGATCACCGCCAGGGTCGAGGCGCATTGCGGCGCGAACACGTACCAGGCGAGCATCGCCAGCGCCGTCGCCAACGTCCACTTGTTCGCCAGCGCCTGCCCGATCTGCTCGGCGGCTTCCTTGCCGCCTTCGATCGAATAGACGGTGCCGAGCGCGGCGACCGCGACTTCACGCGCCGCCATGCCGGGGATCAGCGCCACGGCAATCTGCCAGTTGAAGCCGATCGGCGCGAGCAGCGGCTCGATCGCATGGCCAATGATGGACGCCAGACTGTAGTCGATGGCCGGATCGGTCGCGCCGGCCGGCGGCCGCGGGAACGAGGCCAGGAACCAGATCAGCACCATCATCGAGAAGATCGTGGTGCCGGCGCGCGTCAGGAACATCTTGGCGCGCATATACAGGCCCATCACCACGCTGCGCGGCCGCGGCAGCTTGTAGTCGGGCAGCTCGAGCATGAAGGGCGGCGTCGGATCGTCGCGCCAGAACACGAACTTGGCGATCGCCGACACGGCGAGCGCGCTGACGATGCCCGCCGCGTAAAGCCCGAACATGACGAGGCCCTGCAGGCCGAAGAAGCCGAGCACCGGCTTGTTCGGAATGAAGGCAGCGATGATCAGCGTGTAGACCGGAATGCGCGCCGAACAGGTCATCAGCGGCGCCACCAGGATGGTGGTCAGCCGGTCGCGCGGATTGTCGATGACGCGCGTCGCCATGATGCCCGGAATGGCGCAGGCAAAGCTCGACAGCAGCGGGATGAAAGCGCGGCCGTGCAGGCCGGCGCCGCCCATGATGCGGTCCATGAGGAACGCGGCCCGCGCCATGTAGCCGAGATCTTCCAAGAGCAGGATGAACAGGAACAGGATCAGGATCTGCGGCAGAAAGACGAGAACGCTGCCGACGCCCGATATGACGCCGTCCTTGAGGAAGCTCTGCAGCAGGCCGTCGGGCACGTAAGCCTGCACCAAGCCGCCCAATCCATCGAAGCCGGCTTCGATCAGATCCATCAGCGGCTGGGCCCAGGTGAACACCGCCTGGAACATCACGAACAGCAGCACCAGCAGGAAGATCAGCCCGAACACCGGATGCAGCAGCACGGCATCGAGCCGCGTCGTCAGCGTGTCCGGCTTGGCCGGATGCTTCACCGCGAGCTTGATGATGCGGTCGGCCTCGCGCTGGCCGGCCCGCAGGTCGCCGGTGGTCGGCGCATGCCAGTTCGGGTCGGACGACGGCTGCAGGCCTTCGAGCGAGGCGATAGCATCGAGCCGCGACAACAGATCCTCGGTGCCGCCGCGCCGCACCGCGGCCGCGGTGACCACCGGCACGCCGAGCTCGCGCGACAACAGGTCGGTGTCGATCTCGACGCCGCGCCGTTTGGCGATGTCGATCATGTTGAGCACGAGCAGCAGCGGCCGCCCCACCCGCTTGAGCTCGAGGATCAGGCGCAGCGACAGGCGCAGATTGGTGGCGTCGGCGACGCAGAGCAGCAGGTCGGGCGCCTCTTCCGCCTTGAAGCGGCCGAGCACGACGTCGCGCGTCACTTCTTCGTCGGGCGAGCGGGCGCGCAACGAATAGGTGCCGGGCAGATCGACGATGTTGACGCTGCGGCCCGACGGCGTCGTCAGCGCGCCGGTCTTACGCTCGACCGTGACGCCGGGATAATTGGCAACCTTCTGCCGGCTGCCCGTCAGTGCGTTGAAGAGAGCGGTCTTCCCGCTGTTCGGCGTTCCGATGAGGGCGAAACGTCGAATGCCCGTACCGGCAACGACAGCAGTCATGTTTTATCCGATCACACTACCCGGATCGCCATCGCTTCACGGCGGCGCAGCGCCACGGTGGCGTTGTTGACGCGCACGGCAATGGGGTCGCGTCCGATGGCGCCCTCATGCAGGATTTCGATATGCGCGCCTTCGGTGAAGCCAAGCTCGATCAGACGGCGCTCGAGTTCGTCCACCGCCAGGCCCGACGCATTGTCGGTCACCACGATCGCTTCGATATGGCCGCGAAACCCGCGTGGCGCCTGGCCCAGCAGAAAGATTTCGGACGGCGTGGCGTGGTCACCGTTGCAGGACATCGGTCTGATCTTTCGCGAAACGATGTCTTTATTTGCGTCTGCGCCCCCGCGCCGTCAAGTAAATACAAATAAATCAATAACTTAGAATGATTATAAAGAGACCAGCGGCGAGCGAGTAGGCTGGCCGCCGGTCCAAATGGTGAGCGTCGCGCGGGCCTTAGGCCGAGGCGGCGACCTCGGCCGCGAAGTTGCGATAGGAATGCAGCGGCCGGCCCAGCATCTTCGTCAGACGCTCAACGTCGCCCGGCTCCGGGATCATGCCGTCACTCACATACCGCTCGGCCATCAGGCGCATCTCATAGGCCATCCACTTTGGCATGAAGGTCGCCAGATTCTGCTCGAACGCGCCGGGATCGTCACCGCCATAGACGACCGCACGGCCCAGGACAGCGGTCCAAACGGCGGCCACCGCCGGACCCGTCAGAGTGTCCGGCCCGACCAGATTGATCGTCTCGAGCGGCAGCTTGGCCGGCGCCTGGTCGCGGCGGATCAGTTCGAGCGCGGCGACCTCGGCGATGTCACGGGCATCGACCATGGCCACGCCTTTGCTGCCGATCGGCATCGGATAGACGCCGTGATTGACGATGACGTCTTTGATCATGAGTTCGTTGTCGATGAAGTAGGTCGGACGCAGGATCGTGGCGCTGAAGCCCATCTGCTCGATCATCCGCTCGGCGCCCGACTTCACCGCGAAATGCGGCACATTCACGAAGCGATCGGCGTGGATCACGGAGAGATAGACGACGCGCTCGATGCCCGCCTCGCGAGCGACGTTCAGGGCGACGAGGGCCTGGGTGAATTCATCGCCCGCCACCGCATTGAGCAAAAACAGCGTCTTCACGCCGGCGAAGGCGGCCCGCAGCGCGTCGATGTCGAGCAGCTCGCCTGTCGCGATTTCAACGCCGGCCGGAAAGTCGGCCTTCGCCGGATCGCGGACGAGGACGCGTACGGCGGCGCCGCGCGTGACGAGTTGCTGGACGACTTTGCGGCCGACACGGCCGGTGGCGCCGGTAACGAGGATGGTCATGGGATCACTCCGGGGTTGGGGTCAAAAGACATCCCGTAAATTGCCGATCCAAATTCGGTCCGATAGACGGTATATTTGGACAGACCGTCTCACTAGTGGAACACTATGGATCTCCTGGCTCTCGCCGATTTCAATCTCGTCGCGCGGCACGGCGGGTTCGGAAGCGCGGCCCGCGCCGCCGGCCGCCCCAAAGCGACCCTGTCCCGACGGGTGGCGGAGCTGGAGGCCGCACTCGACCTGCGGCTGTTCGAGCGCGGCGCCCGCGCGCTGAAGCTTACCGAGGAAGGCCGCGCCCTATTTGCGCGGACGGCGGCACTGCTGACCGAGCTCGACGAGACGGCCGCCGCGATCGCCTCCGGCGGCGACAAACCCCGCGGCACCTTGCGCATCAGCGCGCCTCTGCTGTTCTCGCAGACAGCGATGGGCAAACTCGCTGCCGCCTTCGCGCTGAAATATCCCGAGGTGCGGCTCGAGATCACGACCGAGGACCGGGCGGTCGACCTGATCGAAGAAGGCTACGATCTGGCCATTCGCGTTAATCCGGCGCCCGACCAAAGCCTGGTCGGCCGCATCTTCCTGCGCGATCGGCTCGTCGTCGTCGCGAGCCCCGCCCTGACGCGGCCAACGGACAATCAAACTGTTCCGGCTGTCGTGCGCGGAACCGGCGATCGCAGTGCAAGCTGGGATATCGTGTCGCCGGCGGGACGACTGCGTATCGCCGTCGATCCCGTCCTTCGCCTGTCATCGCTGGTCATGGTCCGCGATGCCGCGCGCGCGGGCGTCGGCGCCGCGCGACTTCCGATCTCGTTGGTCGGTCGCGATCTTGCCGCGGGCACGCTGGTGCATTGGGGCGATGTCGAAGGACCGGAGATCGCGCTGTGGACGCTCTATCCGTCGCGGCGGCTGCTGAACGCGCGCGTCTCAGCCTTCCTGGACCATTTGAAGGCGGCCTTTCCCAAAGGCCATCCGGACGAACTCGCGGCCTATATCGACGCGTAAGGTATCTCGCAGGCCATGCGAGCGGCGTGGCGCGCGACGCCTTACGACGCCTTCGCCAGCAGCCGGTCGCGAATGACCGACAATTCCTTCTGCAGCCGGCCGAGCTGCTCCGGCGAGGCGCCCAGCGCATCGAGCACGCATTCGGGGATTGCGGCCGCCTTGGCACGCAGCGCCCGCCCCTCCTTGGTCAGGCAGATGCGCACCTGCCGTTCGTCCTCGGTGTCGCGCGCCCGCTTGACGTAGCCGAGCGCCTCGAGCCGCTTCAGCATCGGCGTCAGCGTGTTCGACTCGAGAAACAGCGACTGCCCGATCTCCTTGACCGTCTGTTCGTCCTTCGACCACAGCGCAACCATCGTCAGATATTGCGGATAGGTCAGGCCGAGTTTGTCGAGCACCGGCCGGTAGAACTGATTGAAGGCGTGACCGACCGAATAGATCGAAAAGCATAGGAATTCATCGAGATCGAGATGATCCTGCGGCTTCGCTTTAGACCGAACCGCCATACCTATCCTCCACACCTTCGCGTTTCCCGTTTTATGACGAAAATATAAATCGCGCACGCTTAAATCGCAAGCGCTTGACTCGGCCGGGGCATCGCCTTTTATATCGTGCACGATTAGATCGCCTGCGATCTAATCGTCGGGCACTTCCGCCCTGAAGGAGCGCCGTATGGCCCAGGACCCGCAAGCTCGCACCTCCCTGACCCGCCGCGACGCCCTCGTTGCCGGCAGCGCACTCGCTGCCTCGCTCGCCCTACCGGCAACGGTCGACGCCGCACCGACCTCCCACCCGCAGACCAACCATGGAGCACCTCTGATGACTTCGATCACCACCAAGGACGGAACCAAGATCGCTTACAAAGACTGGGGCAAAGGCCAGCCGATCCTGTTCTCGCACGGTTGGCCTTTGGCCGGCGACGCGTGGGACGCGCAGATGCTGTTCTTCGGTCAGAACGGCTATCGCGTCATCGCTCACGACCGCCGCGGTCACGGCGCGTCGGATCAGCCGTGGAACGGCAACAACATGGATCAGTACGCGGACGATCTCGCCGAACTGATCGAGAAGCTCGAGCTGAAAAATGTCGTGCTGATCGGCCATTCGACCGGTGGTGGTGAAGTCGTCCACTACATCGGCCGCCACGGCACCAGCCGCGTTGCCAAGGTCGTGCTCGTCGGCGCTGTCCCGCCGCTGATGCTCAAGACCGCGAACAACCCCGAAGGCACGCCGCTCGAGGTCTTCGACTCGATCCGCAAGGGCACGGCGACCAACCGCTCGCAGTTCTTCAAAGACCTGACGATGCCCTTCTACGGCTTCAACCGTCCGGGCGCGAAGATCAGCGAAGGTCTGCGTGAGAGCTTCTGGCTGATGGGCATGGCCGGCAGCATCAAGGGCGAATACGACTGCGTCCACGAGTTCTCGGAAGTCGACTACACCGAGGACCTCAAGAAGATCGACAAGCCGACGCTCGTCATCCACGGCAGCGACGACCAGATCGTGCCGATCGCGGCGTCAGCCGAGAAGAGCGCGAAGATCGTCAAGGGCGCGGAGCTGAAGATCTACGAGGGCGCGCCGCACGGCCTCGCCCAGGTCGACCCCGACAAGTTCAACGCCGACGTCCTCAAGTTCATCAAGGCTTGATCGAAGCCGACGCGGAGGCGTTGCAAGCGCCTCCGCGTTTCTATCGATGCGTCCGACGGCGATAACGGCTCAAACACGATTTCGTGTTCGCTCGCAGAATCGCACGGCCACTCGCAATGAAAACAGTTGTGGATGTCTAAAGAAATTTTTGGCGGAACTCACAAATGACAAGTTCCAAAGTTCCATCGCGCGCCCGCTGTAAAGGACTCATTAAGTAACTCAAATCCAAATCAATTCGGATGACGTGAGTGACCGAAAAGCTACAGCATTTTGTCGGGACTTGCGTATTAGTGTGGCACCGCGACGGTTCGAGACGAACCGTCCTTGTCTGAAC
Source organism: Pseudolabrys taiwanensis (assembly GCF_003367395.1). Classification (NCBI taxonomy): domain Bacteria; kingdom Pseudomonadati; phylum Pseudomonadota; class Alphaproteobacteria; order Hyphomicrobiales; family Xanthobacteraceae; genus Pseudolabrys; species Pseudolabrys taiwanensis. The sequence continues at coordinate 1,227,653 of NZ_CP031417.1, forward strand.
TTCCGGAGAATTTCCATGCGTTCTTTCACTGCACTTGGCGCCGCTGTCGCCGTGCTGGGCTTCGCCACCGCCGCTTCCGCGGCCGACCTCCCGCGTCGTGAGGCGATGCCTGCCAAGGCTCCGATGTATGCGCCGCTCTACAACTGGACCGGCCTCTATGTCGGCGTGAACCTCGGCGGCGGCTGGTCCGATGCCAACTCGAACTTCGGCAAGGCCAGCGGCGTCGTCGGCGGCGGCCAGATCGGTTACAACTGGCAGGCTGCTGGCAGCCCGTTCGTGCTCGGCCTCGAAGCCGATATCCAGGGCACCTCGATCAAGAACAGCGCCGACCTCGGCGGCGGCATCACCGGCGACGCGAAGGTTCCGGCCTTCGGCACCGTGCGCGCCCGCCTCGGCTACGCCTGGGATCGCTTCATGGTGTACGGCACCGGCGGTTTCGCTTACAGCGACACCAAGGTTTCGCTCACCGGCCCGGGCGGCTCGATCTCGTCCGATAAGTGGGGTTCGGGTTGGACCGTCGGCGGCGGCGTGGAATGGGCCTTCGCGGGTCCGTGGAGCGTCAAGGCCGAGTACCTGTACGTCAACGCCAAGAGCGTCGACCTCAACTTCGGTGGCGTCAACGTCTCGACCGGCGACTATCACTACAACGTCGCCCGCCTCGGCCTGAACTATCGCTTCTAAGCCGAAGCCACTTTCGTAATGTGGGAAAGGCCGGCCTCGCGCCGGCCTTTTTCTTTTGCGGTTCCGTTGTTCGTTTGCGGTTCCGTTGGCGGCGCGCCGCTCACCACTTGGCGCGGAAGCCGACCGTGCCCTTGTACGCGTAGTTGTCGCCCGCATTGGCGAGGCTGGTGTTGAACGACACTTCGCCATAGACGGCGTACTTGTCGCCCGCCCAGCGATAATTGCCACCGACGCCGACACCGCCCCACAAGCGATCCGTGGCGCTGGCGAACTTCGTGCCCGCGACATCCACGACCGCGCCGTTCAGGAACTCATAATAGAGATTGGCGATGCCGTAGATGTCCGAGCGCGTCGTTCGGCCGTCGCCGCCCTGCCCGACGCGTTGATGATCGAGCGACAGACCGGCGCGCCCCAACAAGCTCCTGGCACGGTCATTCGACACATGCGCGCCGAATCGATCGTTGAAGCCGTCGAAGTTGACCGACGAATAGGTCAGTTGCGCCTGCGGCGTCAGCGAGAAGGCGCCGCCGATCGGCACGCGCCGGCCACCTTCGGCGCCGACCGCGTAGCCGTAGCCCCACTTGTTGCCCGCCACGGTGCCGGCGAGATCGGATGACAGATCGGACTTGTACCAGGTCACCTGCGACTGACCGTCGACATAGAAGCCGTTGTCGCCGAACCAGGTCAGCGAGCCGCCGATGCCGGCGCCTTCGACGTTGATCTTGCCGTTGCCGTAGAACGACTTGATGTCGGACGTCAGCGTCGTGTAGTGCGCCGAGATGCCGAAGATCAGTTGGCCGAAGCGGTTGGCAAAGGCGAGGCCGTCGAAACCGCTTTGCAGCTTCATCTGATCTGCGGTGTAGCTCGAGCCCGTCGTGTTCGACGGCGTCATCTTGGTGTGCTGGCCTTCGACACGCGCCCACACCGGCGATGGCGCCTGGACGCGCGTCGGCGCGGCAACATCGCCCGCACCGCTGTAGCGGTCGCCGATGCGCTGGCGAAAGGTCGACAGGCCGTTCATGCCGAGCAGGATCTGGCCGTAGGATTCATAGAGCGGCACGCCAGGCTGATAGAGCGGACCGGCCGGCGCAGCGGCTGGCGGATTGACCAGGCTCGAGCGCAGATACCAATCGCCATCGGCCGGCGTCGAGACGCCGTTCTTCTGCAGCGTATAAGCATAGGCGCCACCGACCACGGCCTGCTGGCCTTGGATCACGTAGTCACCCTGAAGCGCAAAGGTGCCGTTCGAGGCGCCGCCGACATCGACGATCTTGATGCCTTCGGTGGTCTGCGCACCCGTGCCGCCTACGTTCGTCACACGTACAAACGTGCTGCCCGCCGTGTTGCCGGTGACGACCAGCTTGTCGGTCGGCGACGCATCGCCGCCAAGGACCGACTCGATCTGCAGCGTGCCGCCATTGCCGGTGTAGTTGCCGGCGATGGTCAGCGTGCCGATCGAGTTGCCCGGCGCGATGACGCCGGCATTGGTCGTATCGCCGACCGTGCCGATGCCTTGCAGCCGGCCGCCGGACAGCACGCTCATCGGGCCGCCGAGAATGCCGTTGATCGCCAGCGTGCCGCCCTGAACGAGCGTCGATCCGCCAAACGCCGAATTATCACCGCTCAGGATCTCCTTGCCGCCGGCGATCGTCAGCACGCCGGTGCCGTTGAATGTGCCGGCGAACGTATCGTTGGCGTTGGTGATCGTCAGATTCTTGGCGCCCATGGTGACGACGCCGCTGCCGCTCAGGCTCTGAATGTCGGTGCCGGCTGCCGTCAGCGGTGAAATATCGAAAGTGCCGTTGGCGGTCACGCCGCTCGAGGCCGCGATCGAGCTGTTGGCGCGCAGCGCCAGCGTGCCCTGATCGATCACAGTCCGGCCCGTATAGGAGTTGCTTGTCGTCAGGTTGAGGATGCCGGTCCCTGTCTTGGTCAATGCGCCGACGCCGCTGAGTTCGCGCAAGGCGGACACCGTGAAGCCGACGCTGTCGAGCGTCAGCCCGCCCGCCGCGATGTTGAGCGTGCCGGGGCCGGTGCCGATCCACACGCCGCTGCTACGTGTCGCGCGGTAGGTGGCGTTGTCGAAGTTGACTTGGGAGCCCGCGCCCACGCTCAGGCTCTGCGATGCGATCGTGGCATTGCTGACGTTGAGCGTGCCGACGCCGCCGGTGTTGCCGAGCGACATGCCGCCGCTGGCGGTGACGGTAGCGCCGTCCTCGACGTTCAGGATTCCCCGTCCGGTGCCGCCGATGCTGAGCGCGAGGCCGGTGGCCGTCCATTGCGATCCGGCGCCGGTCACCGTCACCGTGCCGGTGCCGCCGCCGCCACCGATGCGGAAGCTTCCAAGGCTCGTAAGCGTGCTGCCGTTCTGAATGGTGAGACTGCCGGCCGATGTCTCGCCGACGTATAGATTGCCGGTCGAACCGCTTGCGGCGCCGCCGATGCCGAGCACTGCCGGATTGACCGAGTCGACGGTCACCGCGGTCGGGCTGGTCGGCACCGTGCCGCCTGACCAGTTGGCGCCGTTGGTCCAGTCGCTGCTGGTATTGCCGTTCCACGCTTGCGCCGACGCCGACCCGGCGGAGAGCGCCGTGAGCACCGCGATCGAAGCGCTCGTTAGAAGGCGTTGGCGGTCGACGATGATTGGCGCAGGGGGAGATCGTCGTGTGCGGACTTTCGATTGTTGAGGGATGTCGACGGTGCTTGCGGCAGGCGACCCGGCTTCCGGCATTCCCATTCCAATCTATTCCCAACGACTGCACCAACAGCCTATCGATCCTGGTGCACTAACACCTTACGGGATTACCGCGAATTTTCACTATTTCCGTGCGTGGAACTCACCGGTTCCGTCGCTGCCGGCGGCACGGTGTTGCGGCGCGATTCCCCACTTGTCCCCAGCACCGAAATAGCGCGCATGGCGGGCTGGCGAAGCGTCACGGTTCTTCCTATGTTCCGCTCTCAGACTGATCGCCTTTGCCGCGCCGGCCATTGCCGGGCGGCGGCCTTTTGCTCCGCCGGCTCAACCCCTTACAGCGACTGACGTCTTCATGAACGACCTGTTCGACAAGAACGCCAAAGCGGCGAAAGCCGCCCGCGACGCCCGCGCCATCACCATCCGCGGCGCCCGGGAGCACAATCTCAAGAACGTCGATGTGACGATCCCGCGCGATCAGCTGGTGGTGTTCACCGGCCTGTCGGGTTCCGGCAAGTCGTCGCTCGCCTTCGACACCATCTATGCCGAGGGCCAGCGCCGTTACGTCGAGTCGCTGTCGGCCTACGCGCGGCAGTTCCTCGAGATGATGCAGAAGCCGGACGTCGACCAGATCGACGGCCTGTCGCCCGCCATCTCCATCGAGCAGAAGACGACGTCGAAGAATCCGCGCTCGACCGTCGGCACCGTCACCGAGATCTACGACTACATGCGCCTGTTGTGGGCGCGCGTCGGCACGCCCTACTCGCCGGCGACCGGCCTGCCGATCGAAAGCCAGACCGTGTCGCAGATGGTCGACCGCGTGCTCGCTTTGCCGGAAGGCACGCGCATCTATGTGCTGGCGCCGGTCGTGCGCGGCCGCAAGGGCGAGTACAAGAAGGAACTCGCCGAGTTCATGCGCAAGGGCTATCAGCGCGTGAAGATCGACGGCGCCTTCCATGAAATTCAGGAGGTGAAGCCGCTCGACAAGAAGTTCACCCACGACATCGACGTGGTGGTGGACCGCCTGGTCGTGCGCGGCGATATCGGCGCGCGGCTCGCGGATTCGCTCGAGCAGTGCCTCAAGCTCGCCGACGGCCTCGCCGTGGTCGAGCTTGCCGACTCCAAGGCGAGCGGCGCGGCCGCCAACCGCGGCCGCAACGCCAATGCCGAGCGGCTGATCTTCTCCGAGAAGTTCGCCTGCCCCGTTTCCGGCTTCACCATTCCGGAGATCGAGCCGCGGCTGTTCTCGTTCAACAACCCGTTCGGCGCCTGCCCGGAATGCGGCGGCCTCGGCCTCGAGCAGCACATCGACGCCGACCTCGTCATTCCCGACAAGGACGCCAAGGTCGGCAAAGGCGCCATCGCGCCGTGGTCGAAGTCGTCGTCGCCTTATTACACGCAGACCTTGGAAGCGCTCGGCAAGCACTACAAGTTCACGCTCGACACCAAGTGGAAGGACCTCGGCAAGAAGACGCAGGAGGCGATCCTCTACGGTTCGGGCGACGACGAGATCAAGTTCGTCTACGACGACGGCATGCGCGGCTACACCACCAAGAAGCCGTTCGAGGGCGTCATCACCAATCTCGAACGCCGCTTCAAGGAAACCGAGAGCGAGTGGGCGCGCGAGGAGCTGCAGAAGTACTTCACCGACGTGCCGTGCAAGATGTGCCACGGCGCGCGCCTCAAGCCCGAGGCGTTGTGCGTCAAGATCGCCGGCAAGAACATCGCCGAGATCTCGGACCTGTCGATCCGCAAGGCGGGCGAATGGGTCGGCGAACTGCCGAAGACGCTGACCGCCAAGCAGATGGAAATCGCGACGCGCATCCTCAAGGAGATCCGCGACCGCCTGAAATTCCTGGTCGACGTCGGCCTCGATTATCTCACCCTCGCCCGCGCCTCCGGCACCTTGTCCGGCGGCGAGAGCCAGCGCATTCGCCTCGCCTCGCAGATCGGCTCCGGCCTCACCGGCGTTCTGTATGTGCTCGACGAGCCGTCGATCGGCCTGCACCAGCGCGACAACGCCATGCTGCTCGAAACCCTCAAGCGCCTGCGCGACCTCGGCAACACCGTCATCGTCGTCGAGCACGACGAGGACGCGATCCGCGAGGCCGATTACGTGCTCGACATCGGCCCCGGCGCCGGCATCCATGGCGGCCACGTCATCGCCGCCGGCAAGGTGCCGGACCTCATCGCCGCGCCGAAATCATGGACCGGCAAATATCTCTCCGGCGAGCTCGGCGTGCCGGTGCCCGACCGGCGCAAGCCCGATCCGCGCCGCATGATCAAGGTCGTCAACGCCCGCGGCAACAACCTCAAGAACGTCACCGCCGAGATCCCGCTCGGCCTGTTCACGACCGTCACCGGCGTCTCCGGCGGCGGCAAGTCGACGCTGCTGATCGACACGCTCTACAATTCGGTCGCGCGCAAGCTCAACGGCGCCTCGCTCGCCCCCGCCCCGCACGACAAGATCGAGGGCCTCGAGCACATCGACAAGATCATCGACATCGACCAGTCGCCGATCGGCCGCACGCCGCGCTCGAACCCCGCGACCTATACCGGCGCCTTCACGCCGATCCGCGAATGGTTCGCGGCGCTGCCCGAAGCCAAGGCGCGCGGCTACGAGCCCGGGCGCTTCTCCTTCAACGTCAAGGGCGGCCGCTGCGAGGCCTGCCAGGGCGACGGCGTCATCAAGATCGAGATGCACTTCCTGCCCGACGTCTACGTCACCTGCGACGTCTGCAAGGGCAAGCGCTACAACCGCGAGACGCTCGACGTCCTGTTCAAGGGCAAGTCGATCGCCGACGTGCTCGACATGACGGTGGAAGAAGCGCTCGAGTTCTTCAAGGCGGTGCCGCGCGTGCGCGACGTGCTGGCGCTGCTGCACCGCGTCGGCCTCGACTACATCCATGTCGGCCAGCAGGCGACGACGCTCTCCGGCGGCGAGGCGCAGCGCGTCAAGCTCGCCAAGGAGCTGTCAAAGCGCGCGACCGGCCGCACGTTGTACATTCTCGACGAGCCGACGACCGGTCTTCACTTTCACGACGTGGCGAAGCTGCTTGAGGTGCTGCACGAGCTCACCGACCAGGGCAACACCGTGGTGGTGATCGAGCACAATCTCGAAGTGATCAAGACCGCCGACTGGGTGATCGACCTCGGGCCCGAAGGCGGCGACGGCGGCGGCGAGATCGTCGCGGCCGGCACGCCCGAGGACATCGTCAAGGCGAAGCGCAGCTATACCGGACAGTTCTTGAAGCCGGTGCTGGAGCGAAAAATCGTGGGGAAGCGGAAGAAGGGGATGGAAGCAGCGGAGTAGTGTCGTATAATTTCTGCAACCACGACTCCTAATGTGAGGTCGCCATGAACTTCTTACATTATGACTTGAATTTGGGATCGGGCGAAGTTGTTGAAGTTACATTGGACAAGCAAGCGAATGTCCTTCTCTTGGATGACACCAATTTCTCGAATTACAAACGCGGGCTTCGCCATAGTTATTTCGGTGGATTAGCAAAGCGATCACCAGTGCGGCTTGCGCCGCCACGGCCTGGCCATTGGCATCTCGTTATAGATTTAGGAGGCTACGCAGGCTCAGTAAGTGCCTCAGTTCAGACGCACCGAGCCGCTTAATGGCAAGTCAAGATCAATCTGGTTTTTTGCCCGCTGTGCGACGAGGCCGGATTGAGCGTTTAGATATCTATGAAATATCCGAAACCGAGCTACAAATATTGGAACGGGGTTCGCCAGAATCGCTCTTTCTAAACTTTGCAATTTTTCTGCTTTCAATCGCAATAAGTTTCCTAGTCACGCTCCTAACAACCGAAATTCAATCTTCGAGAACATTTATTGTTTTTGTCGTCGTAGCAGTTTTAGGTTTTATTATTGGTCTCGTCCTTTTGGCCCTTTGGGCTTGGCATCGACATTCGACCGCGCTCATATTCGAACAAATTCGAAGACGAATGCCGCCGGAAGGCGTTCCAACAGTTGAGATCGACGGGCGCTAAAGCGGGTTAGTGAGTTTGCCTTCTGTCGCTCGTCTTGAATTCGGTGGGTCTCTCCTTTGACAGCATTATCGACTTCGAAATAACCGCTTCATGGACTTGCTGAGACCTGCACCGAGAGCATCAGCTATTGCGGCGGCGGAGCCCACAACAATAACACCGCCGGGCACCGTAACGAATAGAAGAACGGAATGCTCTGGCGCGACACTCCAGCCCATGTACGTGCCGATCCAGACTGGGAGGTTAGTGGAATTGAGCAGTCCCTTAAGGGTAAGGTGGATAGGTGGCGAGCGCTCGATAACGATAGGCTGCGCAAGAAGGTAATCGACGATCTCAGAATTTTTGAGCGAACGCTCAGGTCGGGAAAATTCGAACTCTTCTGCGTCCATTAAAAAAAGATCCAGGCAGTCCCGAAAAAAATCTTCTGTAAGCGGCTGCTCGCCGCGCGACCCTGGTAGATGCCGGAAGATTTTTAGATTGTTGATTTCTCCAAGCGTTGTCGTGTCGCCGCCAAACCATGCCACTCCGATTCCTGGCTCAGGCTCTTCTCCTCGACCGCGCGGGCGGTGGAATGATCGCTCTCCCTTTACTTCAGAAGTGTCGAAATACATCCATGTCGTTACAACCCGCATTTGACATGCCCCCAGCTTCTGAAATGCCATTAATTCGTATATTGGATGGCAAGCCTTTATTACGCGTCCTGCTAACCCGCTCTAATGTCCATAAATGCAGGAGCCCGGCATGGTGACCGGGCTCCGTGGATAATAACCGTCTGATGGGCGTCCGACCATTATCCTGGCCTCAGGCCATCTAAGTATCCCTTTAGCGGGATGAGCTTCTTTGAGTCCCACGTTTTGAGAGTGCTCCTACCTACCCATCTAGGTTTTCGTCCCGGGAGCCGTGGTTATCCTTCACTCATGAAGGTTTTCGGGCGCACCCAAAAGCTTGGTCAAGGCAGACCTCCTCAAGGTTGCCAGAGAATCTTACACAACTTTTCTTTACCCGACGACATCAAACGAAGTGAGGCGGCAGGTTGCCCACAAGCCCATAGGGCAAATTGGAGGCTTGGCTGGCCCCATCGGCTTTTCCACTTACTCCCCCAAAACCTCCTCCACAAACCCATCCGGATCGCGCCAGAACTCCCGCAGCGTCCGGAAATGCTCCGTGTCCCGCACGCGGACCGGCGCGAGGCCGGCGGGCGTCAATTCCAAAAGCCGCGCCTTCGGATAAGCCATCAGCAGCGGCGCATGCGTCGCCATGATCACCTGGCAGATGCCCGAGCGCTCCATCGCGCGCAGCAGCTTCAAGAACTCGATCTGCCGTGACGGCGACAACGCCGATTCCGGCTCGTCGAAGATGAAGATGCCCTGGCGTTGGCAGCGCTCCTGAAAGAAGCGCAGGAAGCCTTCGCCGTGCGAGTGCGACAGGAAGTCGGGAGGCGGGCCGCTCAACGGCTCGCGCGCCGCTTCGTCGAGATAGCGCGCCACGGTGAAGAAGCTCTCGGCGCGGAAGAACCAGCCATTGGTGATCTTCGGCAGCCAGCTTGCGCGCAGCGCCTTCGACAACGCGCCGCCCATCTTCTCCAGCGCCTGCGAATGGTCGATCGGCCGATAGCCCTTGCCGCCGCCCGCCTCATCGTATCCGGCGAGCGCGGCAATGCCTTCGAGCAGCGTCGATTTGCCGGTGCCGTTCTCGCCGACGATGATGGTGATGGCATGATCGAAATCGAGCTCGAAGCCGTCGCGCAGGAACGGCAGGCAGAACGGATAGGCCTCCTTCTCGCTCACCCGCTCGGGTTCGAGCCAGACGCGCTTGAGATACGGCGCCGGCAGTTTGACGGTGCGAGCCTTCCACGCCACGACGATGTCCTTTGCGAGTCAACAGCGCGATTGTAGCCCGGATGGAGCGCAGCGAAATCGGGGTCGGTATGAACTCAGCCCCTCATGCTGAGGAGCGCTGCGAAGCAGCGCGTCTCGATGCATGAGGCCGCCCATCCTTCGAGACGCCCGCCCTCGCTGACGCTTCGGCGGGCTCCTCAGGATGAGGCGGAGCGAACTCGCGCTGCGTGGCTGGCCCGCGCAGCTCGCACATGCGCGCCCCCGCGCACACTTTCCCGCAAATTCCCCCGCGCTTTCAGCCGCTTGATCTTCCGAAAAATTATTTATCCCCATCTTCCTAGCTTAACTTAAAATCCTCTCCGCTCGGTCCCATGAGGGACGCGAACCGGTTGCGCCGGCTCGTGGGGTCCGGGCCGGCGCCCGCGGGCGTGGCCTCGCTAGCCACGCGCTCGGGCGGCGTCGGGCAAGCGCAAACAAGTTTACGCAGTTTGCGCAAACGCAAACTGCTTTGCCGGGGGCACTAAGACCCCCTGCCGGGAGCCGGCTGACACCGAGTGCCTCGGGACTTTGCGAGGCCTCCGTTGAAAGCGCGGCCCGACGCCGACAAGTCGCCGGACGGCGCGCCGAAAGGCGCCGCGCGGTCGACGGCTTGCTTGCGCGGACTGCGCAAGCTTGTCCGCGATGACCGCGCGCCGAACGACTACGTCGCGCCCTCTCGGCGCGCCGTCCCCCTCGCGTTTTCGCGGGGGTCTACTCCCCTCGCCGCCTGTTTCGGCGAGGGCCACCGCAGCAAAGCTCGGGCGCGAACGCGCCGCGAGAACGATGGAGCACGCCCGCCATGACCACCACGACGAAACCGGCCGCCATGGCCAATGCCAAAACCAACGCCGCGCTCGATGAACTCTACGACGGGCTCGTGCGCGTCACCCGCACAGCCATCGACCAGCTCGAGCGCAAGCTCAATGCGCCGCCGCCGCCGGTGACGGTGCCCTTCTCGGACGATCCTGACGTGTGCGCCGCGCGGCGCTGGCTGTCCGATCACTATGCGCTGTGGCTGTTCTGCGACAACGCCGCGTGCCTGCGCGCGTGTCGCTGCCGCGGCCGCCATGTCGCCTGCTATCGCTTCACCATGGACCGCGTGCCGGACGACGCGATCGCCGGCATGCGCCTCTGTCTCGATGCGCACGTCGCTGGCGAGGATCCGCTCAAGCTGCGCGGCGAACAGCGCCGCGCCATCGATGCGCTGATCGCCTGGCGTCGGCGCTTCGGCCTGACGCCCTTGCCGTGGTCGGTCGCGCCAGCGAAGCCGCGTCCGCACCAGGCGCGCGCGGCGCATGGCACGGACTCGTAAGCGCCCGCCGTGGCGCCGCGCGTCAGCGCAGCGCCACCTCGGCCACCTTGTCCTTGACGTCTTCCTTCGGGTCGGCGCCGAACAACATCTTGATGCCGGCCACCAGGCTCGAGGCGTCCACCCAGATCTCGGCGCGCTCGGCGTCGAGCCGCAGCAGCGCCAGCTTGGGGTCGTCCTTGCCGCCCTCGAACCACGCGGCGACATAGCGGTTCCACAGCCTGTCGATGGTGGCGCGATCGGTGTCGACGCGCAGCGTGCCATGCACGGTGGCGAAGATGTCGTGGCCCTTGGAGGCAAAGGTCGCGATGGCGCGGTTGCCGCGCGCGAGGTTCTGCACCAGCGCATTGTCCTTGGTGGTGAAGAACCAGATCGGACTGCGCTCGCCGTCGAGCTGCGCCGTCATCGGCCGGGCGTGGCCGTCCTCGACGCCGTCGAGGCCGATCATCATCGTCATGTCGGATTTCAACGCGCTCCAGAAGCGCGCCTGGATTTCTGCTTGGGTCGGCATTGTCTCTGTGTCTCCCGTGGTTCGCAGGGCCAACGGCGATGGCGCGCCCCGCGTTCCACGCGCCGGCCGCGCCGTGCGGGCCGCTGTGCCGCACCGCCCCTACCCCGCCGCGTCGGCCGTTTGCTGCACGCTCACCGCACAAACGGTTGCGGTCGCAACGACTGTGCATCGCAGCAACTTTTCGGCGGTATCGGCGGCGCAATTTGGTTGCGTTTGGGAACTTGTTTCGCTCATCATTCGCAACACCGTGTCGAACGAGACAAGAGCGGGACCCTGCCCGCCTCGAGGGGAAGAAACGGAAGGCTGCCGATGCAGAGCGGAATCGGAATTCGTGCCCAGGTCGCGATGCTGTTCTTCACGACGCTCAACGTCGCGGTGTTCACCGTCGTCGTCTATGTCGTGATGTTGTCGCCGACGCTCAACGTCCACGCCGGCTATTGGATGCTGTTCAGCATGATCGGCAGCGCGCTCATCACCGCGCCGTTGTGCTGGCTGGTCGCGCCGCGCGTCAGCGGCAAGCTGCGCAAGCGCCTTGTCGCCGAGCGCTCGCCGCTGTCGGACGCGCCGTCGCGCCCGGTCTGAGGCTGCCGCCACTGCCGCCGAGCCCATGAACCGCTGCCGCCCTCGCCACGACAAAGGGGACGAAGCGTGCTCATATCGGCCGCGGGGGCCTCATGTCCGACGAAATCGATCCGCTGCGCGACGCCATCGTCGCGGCCATCGCCTGTGTCGTCATCGTCGCCGCGGCGATCGCCTTTGCCGGCCGCGCCCGCGCCGACATGGGCCCGTGTCGGCCCGACGCGTTCGAGGGCCTGACCTGTGGCGCGGGCCCGGGCGCCGCGCGCATCATCGCCGATACGCTCTCGCCGACGCGTGAGCGCGGCTTTGCCTGGCGCACCCCCCGCGCCGCCCCGCGCGACGAGCCGGAAGACGAGACGCTCGAATTGCTGCTGGTGCGGCTCAAGGACGGCGCGGTGCTCGCCAAGAGCACGACCGGCTATTGGAACAACGGCGACAGCCACGCCAACCGCCGCAGCGAGGATGTGAGCTGGTCGCCGGACGGCACCCTCGCCGTGCGCGCGATGCAGCTGCGTTTCAACACCGGCGCCTTCGAGCTTTATGCGCTCCGCGCCGCCAGCCCGGCCGTCATCGATTTGCTGAAGATCGTCGAGCCGGCGGTGCGCGCGAAGCTGAAGCTGCCCAAAGCCTTGTCCGAGAACTGGGTGTTCTCCGTCTTCGGTCGCGACAACCTCACCATCGGCAACGACGGCGTCATCCGTTTTCGCGTCACCATGTGGGTGCCGAAAGAGGGACCGGAAAAGCCGTTCGACATCGTGCTGCGCCTGAGCGAGAACAACAAACAGCTTGCCGTGCGCGTGACGTCGATCACCGAAGGGTCAGACCCGGAATGAAGCCGCTCGCTTTTGTTTTTGTCATCGCCGCAGCATCCAGCGCGGCATCCAGCGCGGCTTGGGCGCAGGAGCCGCCGAAGGCCGAGGATCGCGCTGCGATCGAGACCTGCCTCAAGCGCGAAGCCGACCGGCCGGAACGCTGCATCGGCATCGTCTATCAGCCGTGCACCGATGCGCCGGCCGAGCCGAACGATGCCTTCCCCCCGGGCTCGACGCCGGGCCAGGAACGATGCGCCGCACGCGAACGGGCGGTGTGGCAGGCCATGATCGACGCGAGCCTGAAAGCGCTGCGCGAAGGGCCCGCAGGCCAGTCGCCGGTGCAGCCTTATAACCGGCCGCCGCAGACCCGCCTCACCCACCCCGTCTCGGGCGCGACGCTGATCGACGATATGGAAACGGCGTGGGAAACCTGGCGCGCCAAAGCCTGCGATATCGAAGGCCTGCGCTACGAAGGCGGCACGGTGGCGCGCACGATCTACGCGACCTGCAGCAACCGCGAAACCGCGCGTCACGCGTTGTGGCTCAAGGCGGTCGAAAACGATTGATCGCCGCGCCTATTCGCCTTCCTGCTCGAAACGCTCCGCCAGCGCGTCGAGATCGCGGAACGCGCGCTGCGCCGTCTTCTCGTTCTCGACATGCGCGCGCTTGGCGCCGTTGATGGTGAGATCGCCCTCGCCCCACGGCGCCGTGTCGATCTCTAGTTTGTTCTTGCCGTCGGTGGCGGTGAAACGCTGCACCGTCGCGCCCTTGCCGGTCGGCAGGCTGGTGTCGGGCGTCCAATCAAGCTTCTTCGTCATCGTCCGAGTTCCTTCGCGTCGCGCTATGCTTCTGGCATGGCGCGCGAACGCGACGATTGATCCAGCGCAAGGTGGGCGGCCCGGTATCGTGATGTGACACGCGGGCAATCCACGGGAGCAGCGCATGGCCAACATGATGAAAGCCGCCGTCGTCCGGAGCTTCGGCAAGCCTCTCACCATCGAAGAAGTCAAAGTTCCCGAACCGGGCCTCGGTGAAGTGCTCGTGAAAGTGCGCGCCAGCGGCGTCTGCCACACCGATCTGCACGCGGCGAACGGCGACTGGCCGGTGAAACCCAATCCGCCCTTCATTCCGGGACACGAAGCCATCGGCACCGTCGCCAAGGTCGGCAAAGGCGTGCTCGGCCTCAAGGAAGGCGATATCGTCGGCGTGCCCTGGCTGCACGATGCCTGCGGCTGCTGCGAATACTGCACGAGCGGCTGGGAGACCGTGTGCGAGAGCCAGCACAACACCGGCTACAGCGTCGACGGCGGCTATGCCGATTACGTGCTGGCAGCCGCGGCCTATGTCGGCCGCATCCCGAAGGGCGCCGATCTCATCGCCATGGCGCCAATCCTGTGCGCCGGCGTCACCACTTATAAGGGTCTCAAGGAGACCGAGGCCAAGCCCGGCGAATGGGTCGCCATCTCCGGCATCGGCGGTCTCGGCCATGTCGCCGTGCAATATGCGAAGGCCATGGGCCTGCATGTCGCCGCCATCGATGTCGCCGACGACAAGCTCGCTTTGGCCCGCAAGCTTGGGGCCGACGTCACCGCCAACGCCAAGACCGAGGACGCGGTCGCCAAAGTGATCAGGGAAACCGGCGGCGGCGCGCACGGCGTCCTGGTCACGGCCGTGTCGAACGCCGCTTTCGGTCAGGCCATCGCGATGACCCGCCGCCGCGGCACTGTCGGCCTTGTCGGCTTGCCGCCAGGCGATTTCCCGACGCCGATCTTCGATGTCGTGCTCAAGCGCATCACCGTGCGCGGCTCGATCGTCGGCACGCGCAAGGACCTCGTCGAGGCGCTCGCCTTCGCCGCCGAAGGCAAGGTGAAAACGACGGTGACCACGCGCAAGCTCGAAGACATCAACGATATCTTCGACGCCATGACCAAGGGCACCATCGACGGCCGCGTCGTGCTCGATATGGCGTGAGGCGTCAGCGCGGCAGGCGCCCGATCAGATCCTGCGCATCTTTGAGCGCCGTGCCGAAGGCCGGCTCGCGCGGCGCCCGCTCGGCAAAGCAGCGCAGGAAATCCCGCTCATCTTTCGCCTGCTCCGCCTCCGACTTGGTTTGAGACTCGCGACGGATGCGTTCGCAGACTCCAATGGGACCGATGGCGGCGCTGGCCTTGCCACACGCAAGATAGACGCGGCCGCCATAAGAAACGGTGACGAACACCTCGTCCGCCTTGGCCGGCACGGCGTCTTGGGAGCGCGCGGCAAGCATGGCAAAGGCGAACGTCGCCTCATCCGGCTTCATGACCGGCAATGCAACGAACTTCGTCACTGCCGCGTCGGTGCTGATGGCTTGAGTGTAGAAGGCGTTGGTCGCAGCCGCCGCGGCCAAGCTCCGCGGCATGCGCGCCCCCTTGTCGCCCCACCATTGCCGATGGCCGACGAGCCAGCGCCGCAGCAGGCCCTCGGTCGTGACGACCACCTGCAGAGGGCCATCCACGGCGCCGAATACCAAGCCGTCGAGCGTACCGAAACCTTGATCGCCTTCGAACAAGGTCTCGATGTTCGACCGCGCCTGACCATCGAGGCCTTTGATCGCGATGGGGCCGATGATCGCCTGCAGCCGGCCGGTCAGATCGGTGCGAGCCGCCTCCTCGCGCTTGCGCGTGGCGTCATCGTCGTCGCCCGCGGGCAACGCCTTCATGGCGGCAATCGCCGCGTCGCGCGCGGCGATGTAGGCATCTTCCGGCGTCGCCGCCGCCACGCGAGACGCGACGACAGCCGTCATACAAATGGCGGCAAGGACCGCAATGTGCTTTTTCATGCTGTTTGGTCGCGCCCCACGACGGTTTGGTTCAGCCCGCGAGTTCCTTGTCCTTGGCCTCGGCACGCTGTGCCGCCGGCCGCGCGGCGATCCGCGCGGCATAATCGACGAACTCCTTGCGCTCGGGAATGAGCTTGAAGATCGTGGCCCAGCGGATGTTGGCGCCAATGACGACGTCCGCAGCAGTGAATTGCTCGCCCATCAGCCACGGGCCCTTTTCGACCGCCTTGGCGATCACGTCCATCGTGGTGTCGAAATCGCCATAGCCGAGCATGGCCCGCCGCGGCGCCTCTTTGCGCGGCGCAGCCCGGTCGATCACCGCCGGTTCGAGACAACCCGGGCCGAAGAACAGCCACTTGAGATAGACGCCGCGCCGCGGCGTGCCGATCGGTACGGCCAGATTCTTCTGCGGAAACGCGTCGGCGAGATAGGTGCAGATCGCCGCCACCTCGGTGATGACCGTGCCGTTATGAGACAAGGCCGGCACTTTGCCCATCGGATTGACCGCAAGATAATCCGGCTTGAGGTTATCGCCCGCGCTGAGGCTCAAGAGATGGATGTCATACGGTTCGCCGATCTCCTCCAGCATCCACAAAACGACCGACGAACGCGAGGGGGTGGCATGATAGAGCGTCAAATCCGGCATGGCGGGACCTTGTCAAAACGTTCAAGAACGACGAGCTTGTTGCTAGTCTAGACCCATGCCGAGAATGTGACCATGTCCAACGACGTCCACGACAATGCCGCCCGCCATCGTTTCGAGCTCGACCTCGACGGCCACACCGCATTCTCCACTTATCGGCGCGAGGGAACGCTGCTGACGATTCTTCATACCGAGGTGCCCCAGGAGCTCAATGGGCGTGGCATCGGCTCCAAGCTGGTGCGTGGAGTGCTCGATATCGCGCGTGCCGAAGGGTCGAAAGTCAAGCCGCTGTGCCCGTTCGTCGCTTCCTATATGGACAAACATCCCGAGTACGCCGACTTGCGCGCTTAAATTGCCGCGCGACAACGGCAGAAAAGATTACGCAGCAACAGACATAACGATTGGACAAAGAGCGACCGATGCGCCGGCGTGTCGTCACCGTCAATGACAAGATGCAGAAGGGCTATCGCTATACGTTGACGGCACCCGCCGGACGCGGCTTCGCGCCCGAATTCACGCCGGATCTGACGCCGGCTCAAATGCTGGCGCTCGGGGTGTTCTGCGGCAAGTACATGACGGACTGCCGGCGCGAGTTTCCCAAGAGCTGGTTCACCCGCGCCAAATTTGCCAAGGCGGAGCGCGACTGCGCCCTCAACTTTTTCGGCATCGATGCCAGCCAGCCCTTATCGGAGTGGAAGCGCAAGGGCTGGATTCATCCCGACGATCCGCGCGGCTGGTTTCAATGGTACTGCCGTTACTACATGGGCCGCCGCATGCCGGACGAGGATGCCCGGCAGATCAAGCGCTGGAAGGCGATCCGTCGGGATGTCGCGCAGATCAGAAAGAACTGCGAGCCCGGCGAACTCCTGTGCCGCCGGCGGCAACGACAGGCCTTGCTGCATTGGGCCTACGACAGCCGCAAGATTTGACGGCCAAGAAGACGTAAGCCCAATGGTCTTCACGGCGGCACAGCGATAGGACGCGGACGCGTCCGGCGGCCGTTCCAGCGCGCGCGCACCAAGTCGAGGACGAGCACGGCCAGTCCCGCCGCCAGCACTTGCCAACCCGGTCGGATGCCGGCGTCAAAATCGAACACCGTATCCAAGATCCGCAATGGCGACACTCCGAACGCCAGTCCGATCCCAATGGCCTCGCCCGCGAAGGTGAGCAGCGCAACCGTTACCGATAGTGCGAGCAAGCTCAACGTCGACAATTCGGTCCGGTCCTGCCACCACGCCACGATGCGATAGCCGATGAGCCAGCCGAACAGGCTCGCGACGAACACGGGTACGGTCACATCCGCCTTGGTCTGTTGGAAGTAATGGACGATCGCCAGCAGCGCGATGCCGTAGATCGCCTGATGCAAGCGGCGCCACCGCAACGGCCCGATCCGGCGGATCATTCCGTCCGTCGACGTGATCGCCAGCACCGCAAGGCCAAGCAGCGCGGTCATGCCGATGATCAGGTAAACGCGATGCGTGATTTCGTGCACGATCTTGACGACGTCGTAGCTCTGATCGGCGACATACAACGCTATATGTGTCGCGGCGTAACAGAAGGTGCCGACGCCCAACATACGGCGCACGTCGATCAATTGTCCGTAGCGCGCGATGGACCGCAACGGCGTGATCGCCAAGGTGACGGCCAGGAACACCAGCGTCCAGAACCCGGTGCGATGAATGACATCGTTGAGCGGACGCGCGCCCTGAACGATGTCCTGTACGTCGAACACCGCCTTGGCGATCGGAAACAAAAGCAAGGCAAGCGCCAGGATGCGCAAGGCCGACACGCGACCGCGTCGGTCGCGCCATAACGCCCAGTCAGAACTCACGGCACGGGCTCCCTAGGAATGTCGGCCATCATGCACACGCGCGCTGGCGCGCGCGGTATTATGTCGAGATATTGCGCTATTTTGCTTGATTTTACGCCAGTTCCGCATTGCACAATTCTACCTTTCCAAAGCCGTGGAACGTACTAACATTGTTTGCATTGTTCGATTCGTCACAACCGATCACAAGGTTGCGCGTTACGAACTGCCGATGAGCCGGACGACGGCAGCACGCCACAGGGGAAAGGGCTGGTCACACACGCGGCGATGCGCCGAGGAGGCCACTTATGTCGAAACCCTGGCTTCGTAATCTGGTGATTGTGTCGGCGACCCTGTTCAGCTTTTCTGCTTTTGCACACGACAGTTGGATCAATCGCGGCGGCTTCAAGAATGCCGCCGGCGAGTGGTGCTGCGGCGATTACGATTGCAAAAGCTATTCGCAGATCAGATCGAACGCGCAAGGATGGATGATCGACGGCGAGCTTGTGCCTTACGATGAAGCCATGCCCGTGTCGCCTCCGGACGGTCAGTTGACGATCTGCCGTCGCCCCGATGGAAGCCGTCGCTGCGTGTTCGGCCTGAAGCCAGGCCTATAAGCGGCAAGCCTTTTTCGTTCGGCCGACGGCGTCCGTCGCCGCTACACGCGCGGCATCGGACGCCCGCCCCCTTCTTTCGACGGCACCTTCACCCAGGCTTCGCCGTGGAGAACGACTTCGCCATCGACGCTGCATGTGCATTCGAGCCGCGCGCGACGCCGTTCCGGCATCAGCTCCGCGACCGTGACTTTCACTTCGACGGTGTCGCCGATTTTGACCGGCGCCTGGAAGTTCAGCGTTTGCGAAATGTAGACGGCGCCCGGCCCCGGCAGCCGCGTGCCGAGCACCGCCGAGATCAGGCTGGCGGTATAGAGGCCGTGAGCGATGCGCGTGCCGAACGGCGTCTGCGCCGCGAAATGCTCCGACAGGTGGATCGGGTTACGGTCGCCGGTCACCTCGGCAAAGCCGACGACATCGGACGATTCGATCGTCTTGCGCAGCGTCTCGGTCATGCCCACCGAGAGGTCTTCGAAATAGAGCATCTGCAAAGGCAAAATCATATCGTCATGCTTTCACAAGGCTTGGCGGTATTTTGACATACATCATAACGGTTGTTGCCTCGAGCGTGTTCAATGGCGACGTTGATCATTTCAGAACGGTACGTGTCATGATCCTCATTCGGTTTGCCATCAGCATTTTCGCACTCGCTTTGCTCGGCCTCGCTCTTTCCCTCAGCTCGGCGCAAAGCGAGCAAGACAATCCTGTCGACGTTGCTGTCGTCACGGCACGCTAGTCTCGGTTCGGCAGAGCCGCCACAGCGCGGCGATGAGGCCGATATTGACCAGGGCCAAGACGGTCAGCACGCCGATGGTTGCATTCGCCCCGACGCGCTCGATGAGCAAGGCACCTGCTGACGGCGCCAGGGCCTGAACGATCAGGCTCGGAAAAGCGAGCTTCCCCATCAGGCGTGGAAAGCGGATCGGGCCGAACAGCGCGAGCGGCAGCGTCCCCCGCCCGATCCACGAAATGCCGTAGCCGGCGCCATACAGCAGGATCACCAGCGCCAGCACGGGAAAGTGCGCCATGAGCAGCGCCAGCCCGATCGCCATCAGCAGGCACGACGCGACCATCGTCCAGATCGGGTGATAACGGTTGCCGAAGAGACGTTCGACGATGCGCGCGCCGACTTGCGCCGGCCCGAACAAAGTGCCGAGGCCGACCGCGACGGCGAGCTCGACGCCGCGCGCTTCCAGAAACAGCATCAGATGCACGATCACGGTCGAGCCGATGCCGGCGGCGATCGACAGAACAACGGCCAGGATCGCAAAGATCAAACCTTCGTTCGCGCGGGCGGTCGGTGGCGCGGCGCCTTCGGCGGCGGCGACCGGCGATGCTTTGGTATCGCCGCGCAGCACGGCCATCTGCAGCGGTAACGCGATCAGCAGATGCAGACCGGCGTAAACGAAGCAGGCGCTGCGCCAGCCGAGATGATCGATCATGAAGGCGCTGAGCGGCCAGCAAACCGTGCTGGCGAAGCCGCCGAACAAGGTCAGATTGGTGATCGGCGCACGGGCGTCGCTGCCATAAAGACGGCCGAGCGCGGCAAAGACGGCGTCGTAAAGCCCTGTGCCCATGCCGAAGCCGATCACGACCCATGAAAGGAGGTACGCCGGCAGGTTCGGCGCCAGCCCGACGCCGGTAAGCCCCGCCGCATACAGCAGCGAACTCGCCAGCAGCACCGGCCGCCCGCCATGGCGATCGATCAGCCGTCCGACTTGCGGCGAGATCAGCCCGGCGACCAGCAGTCCCAACGATGTGCCGCCGACCACAAAGCCCAGCGACCAACCGGTGTCGCGTACGATCGGCGCCGCGAAGACAGCGGGGAAATAGAACGAACTGCCCCAGGCCAGGATCTGCGCAACGCCGAGGGCCGTGATGACGATGCGCCGATCCAACCCCCGCTCACGCAGTGCATGTGACAAGGCGCAAGCCCTCAGCTCGCCGGCTCCATGCCCTTTTCCTTCAGCACCGCCGCTGCGGCCGGACTGGTAAAGGCTTTGATCAAGGCTTGGCCGATATCCTTCTTGTCGCTCGCCGCCGACACACCGGCGGAATAGGTCGTGTAGTTCTGGATTTCCTTGGGCAAGGGCCCGACCAGCGTGACGCCTTTCACCGGCACGATCTCGCTGATCTGATGCAGGCCGAGTTCGGCCTGACCGTTCAACAGCAGATCCGCGACGTAACCGCCCTTCTTCAACTTGGCCTTGGCGCGCACCTCTTGCGCCACGCCGAGACGTTCGAACAGCTTGTCGAGATAGATGCCGCTCGATCCGCCGCTCGCCGGATCGATGTAGGCGACGCTCTTGGCCTTCAGCAGCACTTCCTTGAAGGCGTCAAGGGTGGCGACATCGGGCTTGGCCGCACCGTCCCGCACCATGACGCCGACCCCGACACGCGCCAAGTCGACGCGGCTGCCGGCGGCGATCTTCCCTTCGGCTGCAAGCGCGTCGATGGCGCCCGGCGTGATCACCGCGACATCGAACACCTCGCCGCCTTCGATGCGCTTTTTGACGGCGCCCGCCGTGTCGTTGTCGACCACCACCTTATGGCCGCTCTGCCGCTCGAAATCGGGAACGAGCGTCAAGACCATCTGCTTGAAGGCGCCGGTGGTCAGCACCTTGACCTCGGCGGCCAAGACCGGCGCACTCCCAGCCAGCCAGAAACTGATCGACAGCAGCGCTGCGGCACCCAAGGCTCTCGGCATCGAAGTCCCCCTCTTTCGGCATCCCTCTATACCATTTTGCGTGCGAATACGGGCGACGGGCCGCCGACTGAGGCCCTAACAGTGAACCATGCGGTAGGCGCATGGGGCCGCCTGGCTCTGATTTGCTCGAAAGGTACTCAATCGACCCGATTGCCTGATTTTTTGGCGCGTCGTTTTCCGAATCCCATCGATCGAGAACGAATATGGGTCATCTGGCGCCGTGATCTCTCACTTCCTGTTGCAGATGCGAAGTGCCCGACCGCCGGAAGCGATAATCATTCTGTCATTTTTCAAATTTTCCCTTAATAATCAATGTGATCACGTATGCATTTTGTGAATAGCTGCAGCGCAACATAATGCCTACTCCTGCAGCACGATATGCCTATGTTGCGCGCAACGGAGTTCGCCGGCGCCAGAGAGGGCCGGCCAGAGAATAGAGAGAGCTTCCCATGCTTGCCCACATTGTTCGCTTCATCCGTGAATGGAAGCGCTACAACCAGAGCCTCAACGAGCTGAATCGGCTCGGCGATCGCGAGTTGGCCGACCTCGGCATCAGCCGTTCGGACATCCCGCGCGTGGCCTGGAGCGCGGCGCACGACGCCTAACGCTTCCGCTATCTGACGACAGCAAACGCCCGCCTCGACGCGGGCGTTTTCGTTTTCGGGGGTGTCAGCTCGACAGCCAGCGCGCCAGCGTCATCACCTCGGCCGGCTGGCCGTAGGCCCGGGTCCAGGAATCGACCGCCCACTCGATCCCGTTCGCCTTTTCGCGCAGCACCGCCGTGTAGTGGAACGGCCGCCCGTCGATGAAGGCGCCGCGCGACTTCGGCACGTCCACGGCGTGGAACCGCAGCAGCCCGAGCTGGTCGAGGACCAGCAGCAGGCTCGTCGTGTTGCGGCTGGCGTCAACGCAGTCGAACTGGTTGGCGTCGAACATATACTGGGCGCCCGCCGCGGCGACGTGATTGCGCGTCCCGGCGTCCGTCGCGATCCGCTTGTCGAACCAGGCCCAAGCCCCGGCGATCGCCTGACGCTCGGCCACGGCCGAGCCTTTCCCGCCGGCCATGATCTGGGCGAGCTTGGCGCGGTCCGCCGCCGAGAGCGCCACCTCCGACCGGTACTTGCAGCCGAAGCCGTGGCAGACGATCACGCGCTCCGGCGTCGG
Organism: Pseudolabrys taiwanensis; assembly: GCF_003367395.1. NCBI lineage: Bacteria > Pseudomonadati > Pseudomonadota > Alphaproteobacteria > Hyphomicrobiales > Xanthobacteraceae > Pseudolabrys > Pseudolabrys taiwanensis. The sequence continues at coordinate 1,249,862 of NZ_CP031417.1, forward strand.
CGCGACGACGGAATAGGCGTCGAAGGTGGCGGCGACGACGTCGGCGGTGCCGGCAAATGCAAATGGCGATGCCAGGGCCCACAGAACGGAGGCCAATCCCACAAGCCGGGGCGATACGCGCATGACGGAACCCGTTACTACTCAACCATTGCCGCCGTGGCAGCGACGACCTATTCATCATCGAATGACGAGAGACGAATTACAAGCAGTGCACGTGATCGGCGGTGGATTGGCCGGTTCCGAGGCCGCGTGGCAACTCGCGCAGAACGGTATCCCCGTCGTGTTGCACGAGATGCGCCCCGAGCGCTCCACAGACGCGCACAAGACGGATGGCCTCGCCGAGCTCGTGTGCTCGAACTCCTTCCGTTCCGACGATGCCGAGCACAACGCCGTCGGGCTGCTGCATGAGGAGATGCGCCGTCTCGGCTCGCTGATCATGCGCGCCGGCGATGCCAATCAGGTGCCCGCCGGCGGCGCGCTCGCGGTCGATCGCGACGGTTTCTCCGACGCGGTCACGCAAGCGCTCACGTCGCATCCGCTCATCACGATCGAGCGCGGCGAGATCGCGCGGCCGCGCGATGATTGGGACAGCGTCATCATCGCGACAGGGCCCCTCACCTCGCCCGACCTCGCCGCCAGTATCCGTGAATTGACGGGCCAGGATCAGCTCGCTTTCTTCGATGCGATCGCGCCGATCGTGCATCGCGACTCGATCGATATGACGCAGGCCTGGTTCCAGTCGCGCTACGACAAGGCCGGTCCGGGCGGCTCCGGCGCCGACTACATCAACTGCCCGCTCACCCGCGAGCAATACGAAGCGTTCGTCGACGCGCTGATCACCGGCGACAAGACCGTGTTCAAGGAATGGGAAGCGGCGACGCCCTATTTCGACGGCTGTCTGCCGGTCGAGGTGATGGCCGAGCGCGGCCGCGAGACCTTGCGCTACGGGCCGATGAAGCCGATCGGGCTGACCAATCCGCATCAGCCCGACGTGAAGCCCCATGCGGTCGTGCAGCTGCGCCAGGACAACAAACTCGGCACGCTGTACAACATGGTCGGCTTCCAGACCAAGCTGAAGCATGCCGAACAAGTGCGCGTCTTCCGCACCATCCCGGGGCTGCAGAATGCCGAATTCGCACGGCTCGGCGGCCTGCACCGCAACACCTTCATCAACGCGCCGAAGCTGCTCGACACCACGCTGCGGCTGAAAGCCAACACGCGCTGGCGCTTCGCCGGCCAGATCACCGGCTGCGAAGGCTATGTCGAGAGCGCCGCCGTCGGCCTGATGGCCGGGCGCTTTGCCGCCGCCGAACGGCGCGGCGAGCAACTCGCACCGCCGCCGCCGACGACCGCGCATGGCGCCGTTCTGGCGCACATCACCGGCGGTCACATCGAGACCATCGTCAGCGGCCCGTCGTCCTTCCAGCCGATGAACGTCAACTTCGGACTGTTTCCGCCGCTCGCCGAGCCGCCGGAATTCGACCGCAAGAGCAAGCTCGGCCGCGCCAAGGCACGGGAGCTCGCCAAGAAGAGCGCGATCAGCCGGCGCGCGCTGACCGATCTTGGGACCTGGATCGGCGCACAGACAAAGGCGGCGGCGGAGTAGCACTTCTGTCGCCCCCACGAAGGCGGGGGCCCATACGCCGTGCCCTCTCGGTAGACTGCGGCGTATGGGTCCCGGGCCTCCTTCGCTACGCTCAGTCGCCCGGAACGACAGCAATCACACCGCAAATATCCGCTTCGGATCCCGCGCCGCCCGCCACAGCAACCACTGCCGCCGCAGCCGCGACAAAGGCTCGGGCCGGAACGGCTCATAGCCGCGCCGATCCATACGCGCGAGCTGCGGCCCGACCAGCGCAAGCGGCAGCAAGGCCGGCATCAGCTGCACCGGCACCTGCCCCGCTTCCATCATCGCCGCGTGCAATTGCCGGCGGGCATGACGCCGCAGCTCGGCCAGCGCGGCTTTCAGTTGCTCGCTGTCATGCCCGGCAAACAACTCGTCGCTCTTGGCGCCGTGACGTTGCAGCACCTCCAACGGCACATAAAGCTGGTGCCTTGACGCGTGCCGCGGCAGCGACAGCAGCAGATGATCGATGGCCAATGCGATGCCGGCATGGCGCAGGAGAATGCCGCTCGCCTCATTCGCCGCGCCGAGGATTTGCGCCGCCAAAGACAGCAGCGCGCTCCAGGTGAGCACCGCGTAATTGTCGAGATCGTCGAGCGTCGGAAACGGATCGTCGTAGAGATCGAAGGTACGCGCATCGATCAGCGCGATCAGCGTTTCTTGCGACAGCTTGTGACGCTTCACCGTGGCCATGAGCGCGGCCGCCACGGGATGCGCGGCCGCCTCGCCGTCGCGCTTGCCTTCGAGGACTTCGCGCCACCATTGCAGCCGAATTTCGCCCGGCATCGGCTCGCGCGCCACGTCGCGCACGCGCGCGATCTCGCCGTTGAACGCATAGAGCGCGAACAAGCCTTCGCGCCTCGCCTCCGGCGCGAACAATGTCGCGAGATAGCGGTCGCGGTCGGTCTCGCGCACCAGCGCCGCGCAGTGATCGAAATTGCTTTTCATCGGATCACTCTCGCGCCGCGCTCAATCCACCGCGATCAGCGCCGCGCCGACCCTGCGGTTCTCCGCGAGCAGGATATTCCAGGTGCGCACCGCCGCGCCGGTCGGCATCGCGTCCACGGTCAAGGATGCGCGCGCGAAACGGTCGCGCAGCCGCTCCGGCAGCACCCACGGATCGCGGCCCCCGCCGATCAGGAAGAAGTCGAGACGTTCCGCCCGGGCGAAAGCCGCCTCGAGCGACGACGTCGTCAATTCGCTCAGGCCGGTCACCGGCCAAGCCCAGATGCCGTCGGGAAAACACAACAGCGAACCGCGATGCGACATCCCGCCGAAGCGAAAGCCGCCATTGCCGTAGGCGTCGATCAGCGCCGGACGCGGCAGATGCGGGGTTTCGATATCCGTCATCATCGTCAAGGAGCCGACAGCGCCCCACACTCCGCTCATTCCCGCGCCAGCGGAAATCCAGAATCACAATCAATAACGCCGCAATTTGCGCGCTGGGTCCCTGCTTTCGCGGGGACGAGCGGGACAGGCCGTTACGGCTTGCTGTCTTTGGACGCCGGGCCGGTCAGGGCGTCGGTGCCCCGGCCGACGCCGAGATAGATGAGGATCGGCGACGCGATGAACACCGAGGTGTAGGTGCCGACCAGCACCACGCCGAACAGCATGGTCGCGGTGAAGGAGTGGATGGCCTGGCCGCCGAACAGGAACAGCGCCAGCAAGGCGAGCGACACCGTCAAGTGGGTGATGACCGAGCGGGACAAGGTCTGATTGATCGCGCCGTTGAGCAGCTCCGGCATCGGCATCTTCTTGTAGCGCCGCAGCATCTCGCGGATACGGTCGTAGATGACGACCGTGTCGTTGAGCGAATAGCCGAGAATGGTCAGCAGCGCCGCGATGCTGGTCAGATCGAAGTCGATCTGCGTCACCGACATGAAGCCGATGGTCAGCACGATGTCGTGCACGTTGGCGATCATGGCGCCGAGCGCGAACTGCCATTCGAAGCGGAACCACAGATAGATCAGGATGCCCAGGATCGCGAGGCCGAGACCGATCACGCCGTAGGACAACAGCTCGCCCGACACGCGCGGACCGACGACCTCGACGCGCCGGTACTCGACGGAGTCGCCAAGCGCCGTGCGCACCTTCTGCACCGCCACCTGCTGCGCGGCATCGCCGCCCGGCTGCTCGGCAATGCGGATCAACACGTCGTTCGGCGCGCCAAACTCCTGAAGCTGCACCTCGCCGAGGCCGAGGCCGCCCAGCGTCGTGCGCATGCCGCCGAGATCGGCCGCCGCGCCCGACTTGGTCTGCACTTCGATGAGCAGGCCGCCCTTGAAGTCGATGCCGAAGTTCAGGCCGTGGAAGAAGTAGAGAGAAATGGCCAGGATCGAAGCGATCGCCGAAATAGGAAAGCTTATGCGCCTGAAGCGCATAAAGTCGAATTTGGTGTCGTCCGGAACGATACGAAGCAGGCGCAACGGCAGCTCCCCTTAGATCGGAACGCTCTTGGGACGCCACCAGCGTACCCAATAGGCGACGATGAGCCGCGTCAGCGTGAAGGCGGTGAAAACCGTGGTGAGGATGCCGATGCCGAACGTCACGGCGAAGCCGCGCACCGGGCCCGTGCCGATGTAGAACAGCACGGCGGCGGCGATGAAGGTCGTGATGTTGGAGTCGAGAATCGTCGCCAGCGCGCGCGAGAAGCCCGCATCGATGGCGTTGATCGGCGTGCGCCCCGCCCGCACCTCTTCACGGATGCGTTCGTAGATCAGCACGTTCGAGTCGACCGCGATGCCGACGGTGAGCACGATGCCGGCGATACCGGGCAAGGTCAGCGTGGCGTTGAGCAGCGACAGGATGCCGAAGATCATGGCGACGTTGACCGCCACGGCGATGTTCGCGAACAGGCCGAACAGGCCATAAGTCACGAGCATGAAGATGATGACGAGCGCGGCGCCGACATAGGACGACAGCTTGCCCTTGGCGATCGAATCCTGGCCGAGGCCGGGACCGACGGTGCGCTCCTCGATGATGGTCAGCGGCGCCGGCAGCGCGCCGGCGCGCAACAGAATCGCCAGGTCGTTGGCGCTCTGCACGGTGAAGTTGCCGGAGATCTGCCCGGAGCCGCCAAGAATCGGCTCGCGGATCACCGGCGCCGAGATCACCTCGTTATCGAGCACGATGGCGAAGGGCTTGCCGACGTTCTGCTGCGTCGCCTCGGCGAACTTGCGCGCACCCGACGTGTTGAAGCGGAAGCTGACGATCGGTTCGGAGGTGCGCTGGTCGAAGCCCGGCTGCGCGTCCGTCAGATCGGCGCCGGAGACCAAAACGCGCTTCTCGATCAGATAAGGCGTCTTCGGCTGGCCGGTGCTGCTGTAGAGCAGATCGTCATCCGGCGGCACGCGGCCCTGCGCCTGCTCGGCCGGGATCGAGGTGTCCACCATGCGGAAGTCGAGCTTGGCGGTCTTGCCGAGGAGTTGCTTGAGGCGGGTCGGGTCCTGCAGGCCCGGGACCTGCACCAGGATGCGGTCGGTGCCTTCGCGCTGAATCAAGGGCTCGACGGTGCCAAGCTCGTTGACGCGGCGCTCGATGATCTGGATCGACTGATCGACCGATTGCCGCACGCGCTCGATGATCGCCGGCTCGGTGACGGTGAGCCGGATAAGGTCGTTGTCACGCGTGATGTCGAGGCTGCTCTGGCCGGTCGCGCTCAGGATACCGCCGAGCGGCTGCGACAGTGTGCGCAGCTTGGTCAACGCCTGATCGACGCTGGCGGCATCGCGAACGCGCACTTCCACGCTGTTGCCGCGCACGGCAAGGCCGGTATAGCCGATGCGGCCGTCGCGCAACGTGCGGCGCACGTCGTCACGCAGCGACTCAAGCTTCTCGCGCCGGACGGCCTTGCTGTCGACTTCCAGAAGGATGTGCGAGCCGCCTTGCAGGTCGAGGCCCAGCACGATGTGGCGCTGCGCCCACTTCGGCCAGCTCTCGACAACCGAAGACGGAAAAAAGTTGGGCACGGCAAACAGGCAGACGACGAGCGCCGTCAGAACGATCGCCGCCGCCTTCCACCGGGTAAAATATAACATGACGTCTCGACTTCGATTGAAGAACTACGAGGAAGCCGCTCAGCTCGCCGCGGCATCCTCTTTCACGGGCTCGCCCTTGGAGCGCACGTCGGTGAGCATCTGCCGCATCTGCCGAATCTTCACGCCGTCGGCGATTTCGATCTCGACCTGATCGTCGTCGATCACCTTGGTGACCTTGCCGACGAGACCGCCATTGGTGATGACGGTGTCGCCGCGGCGGACATTCTTGACCATTTCCTGATGCGTCTTCACGCGCTTCTGCTGCGGACGCAGGATCAGGAAGTACATGATCACGAAGATCAGGACGAATGGCAGGAGCGACATGATCATGCCGCCCTCGCCGCCGGCGCCCCCGAACAGCGATCCCTGGGCAAAAGCGGGCGTCGTAAACATCGTTGGAGATCCTCGTTCCGGTTCTGGCCGTGCCGCGCCGGCCGGGCCTAAAACCCGCCGCCACCGCCTAAATTTGCGCGGGACTATAACCGCCGCCCGGTCAAAAGCAACGCCGCACGGCCCTGCCAAAGCCGCCGATTGGGGCCTTTTCCAGGCGCCCTTGCCGTCCACACCCCCCGCCCGCTAAGAGCAGCGTCATTCTCGAAAGAATGTCCCCATGGCCAAGTCGAAATCCTCCAAATCGAAGCCTAAAGCGGCGCCCAAGGCGTCCGCCAAGCAATCCGCCAAGACGTCCGCCAAGCCTGCCAGCAATGGCAAAGCCGATGCTCTGGCCAGCGCCGACGTGCTCGAGCGCATCGCCAACGCCCTCGAGCGGCTGGCGCCGAAGGCGAAGGCACTGCCCGACCTCGCTGCCGCCGATGCCTTCATCTGGCACCCGGACGGCCGGCTCGCGCCGGTGCCGCGCGTCAACCGCGTCGAGATGTCGCTCTTAAAAGGCGTCGATCGCGTGCGCGACACGCTCATTGAGAACACCGAGCGTTTCGCCAAGGGGCTGCCGGCCAACAACGCGTTGCTGTGGGGCGCGCGCGGCATGGGCAAGTCGTCGCTGGTGAAGGCGTCGCACGCCACGGTGAATGCGCAACTGGCGGGAGGCCGCAATGACGGGCCGCTCAAGCTCGTCGAGATTCATCGCGAGGACATCGAGAGCCTGCCCGAGCTGATGGCGCTGATGCGCGGCTCGCGCTATCGCTTCATCGTCTTCTGCGACGACCTCTCCTTCGACGCCGACGACACGAGCTACAAATCGCTCAAGGCCGTGCTCGAAGGCGGCATCGAAGGCCGCCCCGACAACGTGATCTTCTACGCGACGTCGAATCGGCGCCACCTGCTCTCGCGCGACATGATCGAGAACGAGCGCTCGACCGGAATCAATCCGGGCGAAGCGGTCGAGGAAAAGGTGTCGCTGTCGGATCGTTTCGGCCTGTGGCTCGGTTTCCACCGCTGCAGCCAGGACGAATACCTGGCGATGATCGACAGCTACGTCACGCACTACAAGATCAAGGCGGACGCCGAAGAACTGCGTCGCGACGCGCTCGAATGGTCGACGACCCGCGGCTCACGCTCGGGCCGCGTCGCTTGGCAGTTCATCCAGGACCTCGCCGGCCGGCTGGGCGTGGCTTTGAGCTGAGCCAGTATTTCCGCTGTGCCGGATTTGGCCGCGTCATTGCGGCTACGTCCGGCGCAGGCCGGCGGAGCCCGATCGCACGATTTCACGGGCAACCTGCATGACCGTACGGCAGGCCAGCGTCATGGTGCCATGGCGCGACATGGCCAGCGCGATGTGACGCGTGATGACCGGATCGACAAGCTTGGCGGACTGAAGCCGACACTCGTGCGACGCGCCGCTCACGGCGTAAGGCCCGAGCAGCGCGTACATGCCGCCCTCGGAGACGATCTGAGTTTGCAGGCGCAGCGAGTCCGCCTCCAGCGCGACATTGAGCGAGAAGCCATGCTGGCCGCTGACCTGTTCAAGGTAATTGCGCCAGCTGCTCGGGCGGCAGAACAGCACCAGCGGCAGATTGTTCAGCGCCGAAAACGGGACGGTCGGTCGCGCGGTTAATGGGTCGCCGGCCGCACTGACGAGATAGGTCGACGTTTCGACCAGATAGACGTCGCCACCCTTCGGCTCGCCGCTGGTGCGGTAAAGGATGGCCAGATCGACGGTGCCGTCCTCGAGCCAGGTTTCCAGCTGCGACCCTTGCCCTTCCCGCACCGCGAGCTGAATGAGCGGGTATTGCTCCTTCAGCCGCTTGTAGAGCGTACTGACAAGCGGATGCGCCGTGGAGGGCAGACTGCCCAAACGCACCTTGCCGATCGGCGTGCCGGCTGACGCGCGTACATCGCTCGCCAACTGTTCGGTGCTGGCCATCCAGGCGCGGACCTGCGGCGCAATCCGCTGGCCGAGCTCGGTGAGGGCCACGCCGCGACCGGTACGCTGAAACAGCCGGCCACCGCACTCCTGCTCCAGTTCGCTGATGCGCCGGCTGATGTGCGGCTGGCTGGTGCCATAGGCCAGCGCGACCTTGCTGAGGCTGCCGAGTTCGGCGGCATCGACGAACAGCTTCCAGGCGGCGTAATCCACGGGCGATCTCCAGCTATATCATATTAAGTATAGCTGAAATATCCGCTCTGAGTCTTCAGATATGAGTTGGCTTCGGCCTAGGGTTTTGGCGACCGATCCGCGGACCGCCATCCGGCCGTCCACGCGGACGATCCGCAAAGACCATTCCAACGGAGGAAACCCACATGGAAGCGCTGGATCTCAGAGGCCTCGTCCCCGCCCCCGTCACCCCCTTCACCCGCGACGGCGACGTCGACCACGCCGCCATCCAGCGGCTAGGCTCCTGGCTCGGCAGCTTCGAGGGCGTCAAAGGCCTGGTCGTGCTCGGGCACGCCGGCGAAGGCACGTTCATGAGCCCAGACGAGCAGTGCGCGGTTATTGAGAGCTTCGTCAAATCGGTCGACGGCAAGATCCCGGTCATCGCCGGTATCACGCTCGAAGGCACGAAGGTCGCGGCGCTCGAAGCAAAGCGCGCGGTCAAGGCCGGCGCCGAGGCAGGCCTCGTTTATCCGTCGCACGGCTGGTTGCGCTTCGGCTATCAGAAGGGCGCGCCGCAAGATCGCTATCGCGCCATCTATCAAGAGAGCGGTCTGCCGCTCATTCTCTTCCAATACCCCGACGCCACCAAGGCGACCTATAATCTCGAAACCCAGCTCGATATTGCCGCCCAGCCCGGCGTGTTCGCGATGAAGAACGGCGTGCGTAATATGCGCCGTTGGGACACTGAAATCCCGGTGGTCCGTCGCGAGCGACCGAATCTCCAGCTTCTCACCTGCCACGACGAATATCTGCTGCACACGATGTTCGACGTTGACGGTGCGCTGGTCGGCTACGGCAGTCTGACCCCGGAGCCGCTCATCGAGATGATCGCCGCCGGAAAGGCCAAGGACTATGCGAAAGCCCGCGCCATCCATGACAAGCTGCTGCCGGTGACACGCACCGTCTACCATCGCGGCTCGCACATGGAAGGTACCGTGGCGCTGAAGCACGGACTCGTTGCGCGCGGCATCCTCGAGCACGCGACCGTTCGCTCGCCGCTGCTGCCGCTCCCGCCCGGCGCGGAGGTCGAAATCGCCGATGCGCTCCGATCGGCCGGTCTTGTCGGCCGGTCGGCGGCGCGCGCCGCCTAAAGCTATCGCGACAAAACGGCGGAGCGGAAAATCCGCTCCGCCGAAGCAACAATAAAGTCATGGGAGGAAGATGATGCCTGCACGCAATGCAGATCGTTCGTTCGCACGCGCGATGGGCTCGCCGATTGCGCGCCGTCGATTCTTACTGTCGTCCATTGCAGCGGCTTCCGCCGCACTCGTGACGGCCCCGAGCTTCGCACAACCACGAAAACTTCCCGATCGCCCCATTCGCCTCATCGTGCCGTTCGCAGCCGGCGGCGGTGTCGATGTCTTCGCACGTCTGCTGGCCGAAGAACTGCGACAGAAAAACGGGCTTACGGTGGTCGTCGAGAACAGGCCCGGCGCAAACGGCTCCATTGGCGCACATCAGACACTCAACGCCGAGCCCGACGGCACGACGCTGCTGTTCTCGGCCGGAACGCATGTCATGGCGCAGCAGGTCATGAAGAGCGCGCCATACGATCCGATCGCCGACTTCACCTCCATCGCTCGCGTTGGCGAAGCACCGATGCTGCTGGTGGCATCGCCGAAGATCGCGGCAAATACGATCGCGGAGTTGATCGCGGAAGCACGCAAGGGCCAGGACAAATGGACCTTTGGCACCTCCGCGCTCGGCGCGCCCGGCCATCTGGCCGAGCTCGATTTCAACCGGCTTGCAGGTCTCAATCTGCTGATCAACCCCTATCGCGGCACGGCACCGGCGTTGAATGACGTCGCCGGCGGCCACATCCAACTGCTGATCGATCCGGTTCTTGCCTTGTTGCCTCTGGCCAGAGCCAAGCAGGTCAAAGGCCTCGCCGTCACGACAGCGAAGCGGACGGCACTGGCGCCGGAAATCCCGACCATGGCCGAGAGCGGCCTCAATGGAATGGATCACTCGTCCTGGTACGGCGTGTGGGGGCCGAAGAAATTGCCCGCTGACTTAACCGCGGACCTAAACGGGGCGATCAACGAAGCCGTTCGCACGCTCGACGGCGAAGGCAAGCTCACCAAGATCGGCGTCGCCGCCGTGACCGAAACGCCGCCGCAGTTCGAAGCGTTCGCGCGAAGTTATCGCGATCGCAATGCCGATTTGCTCAAGGCGGCGAACTTCCAAGCGATCTGAACGCCCAAAAGCATTACGGCCTGGCAACAAGGCCAGGCCGTAATCAATCGCGTCAGCGGCGCGCGTTTTAGATGTTGCCGAGATATTTCGTCGGGTCGACCGGGGTCGAGCCCTTGCGGATCTCGAAATGCAACTGCGGCGAGGTCACGTTGCCGGTCTGGCCGGCATGGGCGATCGTCTGCCCACGCTTGACGCTGTCGCCGCGCTTCACGAGCAGCTGGCTCGCATTGGCATACGCGGACACAAAGCCGTTCGAGTGACGCACGAGCACGAGATTGCCATAGCCCTTGAGCTCGTTGCCGGCATAAGCGACCACGCCATCCTCGGCGGCCTTCACCGGCGTGCCTTCCGGCACGGCGAGATTGATGCCGTCATTGGTGCCGCCATTGGCACTCTGACCGAAGCCGGCAATGATGCGGCCCTTCACCGGCCAGCGGAACGATGGCATCGCGCCCGTCGCTTCCGCCTGCTTCACAACGCTTTCAGCCGCCGGCGCTTCGGTGGCAATGCGCGCCGTTTCCACGGGCACGGTCTGGACCTTGGCGACGGCCGGCGCGGCAACGCGCGGCGGCTGTGCGGCCGGTTGCGCCGGCTGCGGCCAAGCGGGCGTCGCGGACGCCACCTGCGTGGCCGGTTGTTGCACCGGCGCGGGCCGCTGCATTGCGGCCTGGGTGCGCGCGGCGCCCGGAATGGTCACGCGGTCGCCCATGGCCACCTTGTGATAGACCGGCACGTGATTGGCCTTCGCCAACGTCGACAGCGGCACGTTGTAGCGGCGCGACAAGCCGATGAGGCTCTCACCCGGCTGCACGACATGAACCTGATCGCCGGCGGCGACGCGCGGCGCGACGGGGGCCGGCGCCGGAGCGGGCTGAACGGCCGCAACATGTGATTGGACGGGCGCGGACGGCGCCTGCGCCGTGGCGCCGTTCACATAACGCGGAATCACGAGACGCTGGCCCGGGCGCACGGCCGTCGGGCTCGAAACGTTGTTGGTCTGCATGATGGCCGAGGCCGGCACGCCATACCGGCGGGCGATGGTCTCGACCGTCTCGCCGCGGCCGACCGTGACCGGCCGTCCGCCGTCCCAGGTCCAATGACCGGCCGGCGGCGGCGGCGCTGGCGGCGGCGCCTGCACGGAGCCCGTGACGTCGCTCGCGACCGGTGCACTCGGCCGGTAGGTGCCGAGACCGGCGCTGCCGGAGGCATAACCGCCACCGGAGCCGTAGCTGCTGCCCGAGGCGTAGCCGCCGCCGGACGAGTAGCTCGGGCTCGCGGCGACCGTCGCCGGGCGGCTCGGCGCCGGCAAAGGCTGCGATTCGACGGCCGGCCGATACATGGGCCGGTTGCCGCCGATCGAACCGGTCGTCTCCGACCGTGATGGCGCCTGCCGATTCGAGGCGTAGGGATTGGAGTCAAAACGCGCGGAGTCCGCACAACCGGCGAGACCGATACCGGCCGCCACAAGGACTGCGACACGCGGCCAGACATGCGACCGATAAGGCACGGTGGGGCGCGGCATGTGGTTACTCACTCATACGCATTAACGGTAGAGTTCGAATTAAACAGCCGCGCGTAAAAAAGCCTTTAACGCTACCAAATTGTTAGATAGCCGACGGGCGGAACGACAAATACGTCACAGTTCCCGCGCTTTGCCGGGCAAAAGCGGCACAAAACGCACGGCAATCAGGTCGTGGCGTTCGAGAGTTCCACCCTCGCCTTTGGTCAGCCGCACGATTTGCTGCGGCCCGTTGGGAGACCCGAGCGGTAACACCATGACGCCGCCCTCGGTCAGCTGATCGACCAAAGCCTGAGGCACTGTGCTGCCGGCCGCCGTGACGATAATACGGTCGAAGGGGGCGCGATCAGGCGCACCTTCCAGGCCGTCGCCGACGATCACGTCGACATTGTCGTAACCAAGGGCCGCGAGGCGCTCTTTCGCCTTGTCGGCGAGCGTGCGGTAGCGCTCGATGCTCACCACCTGCTGCGCCAGCCGCGATAGCACCGCCGCCTGGTAACCCGAGCCCGTCCCGACCTCGAGCACCCGGTCCTGCGGCCGCAGGCCGAGCTGCTCGGTCATGTAGGCGACCACATAAGGCTGGCTGATGGTCTGCCCGCAGGCGATCGGGAGGGCCTGATCGACATAGGCATTTCCGACCATGTCCGCGTCGACGAAACGCTCCCGCGGCACTTCGTCCATGGCCCGCAACACGGCCGCATCGCTGATTCCCCGCCGGCGCAAGGTCAACAGGAATTCCATGCGGCCGACGTCCTGGCGATTTCGCGGTCCGTCCGACAAAGTGTGGCCCCTCTTCACGGCTATTTTTATCACGTTGCACACAGGCTAGGATAAATTCGGTTGGAACCGAATGACCTATGTCAGACTTAAATGCGGCATGCGGGGAGCGCGCGATGACCGAAGCCTCGATGGCAAACTTACTGGTAGTCGAGGACGAGTACCTCATCAGGATGTTGCTGGAGGATATGCTGACCGATCTCGGCTACAGCGTAACCGCGGCTGTCGGCACCATTAAGGAAGCGCGCGAGCACGCCTCCACCGGCAACTTCCAAGCGGCCATCCTCGACGTCAATCTCGATGGACAAGAGATATTCCCGGTCGCCGACATCCTCGCCGAACGCGGCCTGCCGTTCGTCTTCGTCACCGGTTACGGCGAAGGCTCCCTGCCCGCGCATTACCGCGCGCGTCCGGCGCTGCAGAAGCCGTTCCAGGCCGAGCGTCTGAAGGAGACGCTGGCCAACATGCTCGCAACGGCGGCTTAGACGTAAGCCACTCACTCGCACGGCATCAAACCCGTCACCCTGAGGTGCGCGCCGAAGGCGCGCCTCGAAAGGCGACGGCCACCGATCTCAGGCTCGCCCGAGATTGGCAGCCGATGTGCCGCGGCCATTCATCCTTCGAGGCTCGCCGCCCACGCGGCTCGCACCTCAGTATGACGGGACCGGGTCAATACATCGTCGCCAGTGACGACACTCAGCTGAACACAGCCGCGAGCTTGGTCATGAACGGCTCGTCGGTGAGATCGAGCCGCAGCGGCGTCACCGAGATTCGGTTCTCGCTCAAGGCCGCGAGATCGCTGCCGGGTGTCGCGCCGGAAACGCCGCCGCGGCCGAACGCGATCCAGTAATAGGGATTGCCGCGCCCGTCCTGGCGGGCGTCGATGCGCAGCAGCTCCTGATCGCGCTTGCCCTGCACGGCGACGGCGATGCCGGCGACCTCCTCCGGCGCGCAATCGGGGAAGTTCACATTCACGAGCACGTCCTTCGGCATGCCGGTTTCGAGCACGCGGCGGATGACGCCGGGCGCGTGCTTGATCGCGCATTCCCAAGGCGGCATGCGTTTGGTCGCGAACGAGTAAGCCTGCGATAGCGCGAACGAGGGAATGCCGAGCACGGTGCCCTCCATCGCGCCGGCGACCGTGCCCGAATAGGTCACGTCCTCGGCCGCGTTGCGGCCGCGGTTCACGCCCGAGAGCACGAGATCCGGCTTCTCCGGCATGATGTGGCGCACGCCCATGATGACGCAGTCGGTCGGCGTGCCGCGCACGGCGAAGTGACGCTCGCTCGCCTCGCGCAAGCGCAACGGATCGTTGAGCGACAGCGAATGCGAGACGCCCGATTGATCGGTCTCGGGCGCAACGACCCATACGTCGTCGGAGAGCGCGCGCGCGATCTCCTCGCAGGCGGCAAGGCCCGGCGCGTGAATGCCGTCGTCGTTGGTGACAAGAATGCGCATCTATTTCCTTACCACTTGCCGTTTCGTCGATCCGTCACCCTGAGGTGCGCGCGAAGCGCGCCTCGAAGGGCGACGGCCAATTCTTTCAAGGTCCCGGCCGTTCATCCTTCGAGGCCCGCCTGCGGCGGGCACCTCAGGATGACGGAGAGAGATTTGATCACTTCACTTTCTCGATCTTCGTCAGGCCGCCCATATAGGGCTTGAGTGCATCCGGCACGACAATCGAGCCGTCTTCCTGTTGATAATTTTCCATCACCGCGATCAGCGCGCGGCCGACGGCGACGCCGGAACCGTTGAGCGTGTGCACGAAGGTCGGCTTGTTGTCCTTGGCCCGATAGCGCGCGTTCATGCGCCGCGCCTGGAAGTCGCCGCACACCGAGCACGAGGAAATCTCGCGGAACATGCCCTGCCCCGGCAGCCACACCTCGATGTCGTAGGTCTTCTGCGAGGCAAAGCCCATGTCGCCGGTGCACAGCGTGACGACACGGTAATGCAGGTCGAGCTTCTTCAGCACCGCTTCGGCGCAAGCGAGCATGCGCTCGTGCTCTTCCCTGGACTTCTCCGGCGCGGTGATCGAGACCAGTTCCACCTTGGTGAATTGGTGCTGGCGGATCATGCCGCGCGTGTCGCGCCCGGCCGCGCCCGCCTCGGCGCGGAAGCACGGCGTCAGCGCGGTGAGCCGCAGCGGCAGTTCGTCTTCGCTGAGGATCGACTCGCGCACGAGATTGGTCAGCGGCACTTCGGCGGTGGGAATCATGCCCCACCGATTGCCCTTCATGTCGCTTGCTGCGGCGTTGTTCGCGAATACTTCGCCGCTCACCGCCCAAAACTGATCGTCCTCAAATTTCGGCAATTGCGCGGTGCCGAACATCACCTCATCGCGCACCAGCAACGGCGGATTGACTTCGGTGTAGCCGTGCTCCTGCGTATGCGTGTCGAGGAAGAATTGCCCGAGTGCGCGCTCGAGCCGCGCCACGCTCTTCTGCAGCACGACGAAACGCGCGCCGGACAATTTGGCGGCGCGCTCGAAGTCCATCTGACCGAGCGCCTCGCCCAGCTCGAAATGCTGCTTCGGCGCGAAGGCATAATCGCGCTTCTCGCCATGGCGCCGGTATTCGACATTGCCGTGCTCGTCGGCACCCTCCGGCACCTCGTCGAGCGGCGTATTGGGAATCCACGCCAGCACCGCGTCGACTTCGGCCGCCAGCTTCTTCGCCTCGTCCTCGAGCGCCGGCATCGTCGTCTTGAGCTCGGCGACCTCGGCCATCAGCGCGGCAGCGCGCGCCTCGTCCTTGGCTTTCTTCGCCTCGCCGACTTCCTTGGAGGCGGCGTTGCGGCGCGCCTGCGCCTGCTCGAAGGCGGTGATCGCGGCGCGGCGCTTCTCGTCCAGCGCCAGGAGGAATTTCGACGAGAAACGCTCCTTCTCGTCAGGCTTCAGGTTGGGCCGGCGCGCCATGCCCCGGTCGAAAGCCTCGGGGTTCTCACGGATCGATTTGATGTCGTACATGGCAGGCGCCCATTGTCATGGCCGGGCTAGTCCCGGCCACCCACGTCATTTCTGCTTGGAAATATCCAAGGGTGGATGCCCGGCATAAAGCCGGGCATGACGGAGTCAAGCCCGGCCTGGGGCGCCGTGCCGGACGCTCGAATTCGGGCTCAGGACGCCAGGGCGACGCTCAGGAAGGACTGCAGCTCGGCGGGCACATCGTCCCGCTTGGCAACGATCTCGGCCAGCTTCCTGTCCTTGCTGGCGGCGCTCACGAGGCAGGCAAAGCCGAACTCGGAAATCTCGGCCCCCTCGTTGGTCAGCACCTTCTGCTTCACGGCACTGTCGCCGCGATCGACCAGCACGTCGGTGACGATCGCGTTGATGTGGCGGCGGTTGGCAATCGCCATCAGGTGGTTCTGGCTCTTGGTCTTGGCGATGCCGATGAGATCGTTGTCGGTGAGGACATTCGACTTTTCGAGGATCGGCCCGGAGACCGCGATATCGTCGCTCGCCGAAAGCTGGGCGACGGTGTCGGCCGGCGCCGCATCCATGGCGGCGAGGCGGCCGCTGAGATCGATGAGGTCGCGTGAGGAAACGTTCTGCGCGAGCCGCTTGATCACGACGTCGAACACTTCACGCTGCTCGGCCGTGTAGATCGGCGCGTTCGACAGGAACAGGTTGGCGACCTGGCGCAGCATCTCGATATGACGAGTCCGCGACACGGTGCGCAGCACGCCGTTGAGTTCGGAAAGCAGTACTTCGGCTTCCCCGGTCATCGCACACTTCCTACTTAGCCGCGCACCAAAATCTCACCGGGTCCGCGGACGTCCCAGACATATGCATACAGGCCAATCCCCCAACGAAAAATTAAACGGCGAGCGCGCCGTTAACAGCGTCAACAAATCGATAATGTAGATTGTCAATCTTGAGCCAGTTGCGAACGCCGCAACCGCTCAGTTCGCCGGCGTTTCCGCCGCGCTTGCGGCTTTCGCCGCCGCCTCGGCCCGCGCCTTGCGTTCGACCATGCGCACCGACCAGATCGAGCCCTCGTAGAGCAGCAGCAGCGGCACGGCGAGCGACATCTGGCTGATCACATCGGGCGGCGTCAGCACCGCGGCGAGCACGAAGGCGCCGACGATGAAATAGCGCCGTTTGCTCTTGAGCTGATCGGACGTGATGATGCCGATGCGGCCGAGCAGCGTGAGGATCACCGGCAGCTGGAAGGCCACGCCGAAGGCCAGCACCAGCGACATCATCAGCGAGAGATACTCGCCGACCTTCGGCATCAGCGCGATGGAGGCCTCCGTCGCGGTGCCCGCCTGCTGCATGCCGAGCGAGAAACGCACCAGCATCGGCAGCACGAGGAAATAGACGACCGCCGCGCCGAGCGCGAAGAAGAACGGCGTCGCGATCAAGTACGGCAGGAAAGCGCGCCGCTCATGCCGGTAAAGACCGGGCGCGACGAACATGTAGATCTGGCTCGCCACGATCGGGAACGACAGGAAGGCCGCGCCGAACATTGCCAGCTTGAGCTGCGTGACGAAATATTCGAGCAGCGCGGTGTAGATGAACTTGGAGTTCTCCGGACCGGCGATCCAGACGAAAGGCCAGACGAGGATGTTGTAGATGTCCTTGGCGAAGACGAAGCAGATCGCGAAGGCGACGCCGAATCCGAGCAGCGCCTTGATGAGCCGCGAGCGCAGCTCGATCAGGTGCTCCATCAACGGCGCTTTGGTCGCCTCGATGTCCTCGTGCGTCATACCCCGCCTCCCGCGCTCTTGGCCGGTGGCGGCTCGGTCGCGGCTTCGGGCGAGAAATCGGCGCTCGTCACGGGCGCCGGAGGATCAGGCAGCGGCACGTCGACATGCTGCTCGGCCGGTGCCGGCAACGCGCTCTCCGGCCCGGTCGTCGGCGTTGCTTCCGGCGGCGTGGCTTCGGGTGGTGTGGCTTCGGAAGGCGTTTCGGTGTGCGTCGAAGGGGGCGATGTATCGGCGAGCGGATCGTAATGCGCGAAGCTCGAGACCGAGCTCTTGATGTCCTCGGCTTCCTTGCGCAGGTCGGCGACCTCGGCTTCGCGCAGAGCTTCCTGGAACTGGCTCTGGAATTCCGCCGACATGCGGCGGATTTTGCCCATCCACTGGCCGAGCGAACGGAGCACGCCCGGCAGCTCCTTCGGGCCGATCGCGACTAGCGCAACGACGCCGATGACGACGAGCTCGCCCCACCCGATATCGAACATGGATTAGCTCAACTTCCCCCGCGGCACACATAACGCCGCGGCGTCGGCCCTAACGCGCCCCCGCGAACCGCTCTCGCTTTAGGAGCGCACACCTTCGGCGCGGCGCTCGGTTTCGGTCTTCGGCGGGGCACCCGCAGTCTCGATGCTCTTCGGCGGCTCGGCCTTCGGCGTGTCGTCTTCGGCCATGCCCTTCTTGAAGGCTTTGATGCCACCGGCAACGTCGCCCATCAGATCGGAAATCTTGCCCCGGCCGAACAGCAGGAGCACGACCACGATGACGATCATCCAGTGCCAGATACTCAGCGAACCCATCGGCTAACCCTCCGCAAGACGCTTCATGAAGCGCGCCCCGCCTGTTTTTCGCTTTAGAAACTAGGCCCCGGACACGGCAAAAACAAGGACTTCCGGATGACGGATTGTCGCCCGGATCGTCCTAACTGGTGGAATTTACCGTGATTTCGGCGCTGAACGCGTCCAAAGCCGGACCAGGACGCGTTACTTCCCGCCCTCGTCTTCGCTTGGCGCCTCGTCGGCGGCTTCGTCGTCCGAAGATGCTTCGTCGGACACCGCTTGGGAGGCCTCGTCGGCTGCCTCGTCCTCTACCTCGAGGACCGCTTCGTCCTCGACCTCAAGAACCGCTTCGGCCTCGACTTCGAGCACCGCT
The DNA here is from genome assembly GCF_003367395.1 of Pseudolabrys taiwanensis. Taxonomy (NCBI): domain Bacteria; kingdom Pseudomonadati; phylum Pseudomonadota; class Alphaproteobacteria; order Hyphomicrobiales; family Xanthobacteraceae; genus Pseudolabrys; species Pseudolabrys taiwanensis. The sequence goes on from NZ_CP031417.1 coordinate 1,268,419, forward strand.
TCGGCGTCCACCTCGAGCACCGCTTCGGCCTCGGCAGTATCGTCGGCGGCGGTCTCCGCCTCCGCGCCAGCCTCGCCTTCCGCGTTCTCGACCGCCGGCGCCAGCGCCAGGTCGAGATCGCCCGGCTCGAGCGGGTCCTCGTCGTCTCGCAGCGTCGAATCGTCGGACGGGACCGGCACCGCGAAGCCCGTCGGCAGGCCGCCTTCGAGCAGGCCCGCGCCCTTGAGTTCCTCGAGGCCCGGCAGGTCGCTGACCTCCTCCAGACCGAAATGCGTCAGGAACTCGTCCGTGGTGCCGTAGGTGATCGGCCGGCCCGGCACCTTGCGGCGCCCGCGCGGGCGGATCCAGCCGGTCTTGAGCAGCACGTCGAGCGTGCCGCCGGCCGTCTGCACGCCGCGGATCTCTTCGATCTCGGCGCGCGTCACGGGCTGGTGATAGGCGATGATCGCCAAGGTCTCGATCGCCGCGCGCGACAGCTTGCGGCTCTCCACCGTGTGCTTGGTCAGCAGCCACGAGAGATCGGAAGCCGTGCGGAACATCCACTTGCGGCCGATGCGCACGAGATTGACGCCACGCGTCGCGTATTCCGTCTCGAGAAGCGCGAGCATCTCCTTGACGTTCACGTCGTTCGGCAACTGCTTGGCGAGCGTCGCTTCGTCGAGTGGCTCGGCGGCGGCAAACAGCAGCGCCTCCAGAAGACGGAGCGCTTCGGGACGCGCCTGCGGCTCGGTCGGTTGCTCGGCCATAGGCTGCGCCGCCGGCTCATCAGCGTGAACGACCTCGAGCTTTGGAGCTGCACTCGGCATCGACAACGTCTCCTTGTACGTCTTCTTTTGTAACGGCGCCGGCTTTACGCGTCACGCGCGATGGGGCCGCCGTTCACAGCAACTCGCTTGCGCATAAAGATTGGCGAGAACGAGTCCTTCTGGTGGATCTCGGCGACGCCTTCGCGCACCAACTCCAGCGCGGATGCGAAAGACGAGGCAAACACCGTCGCCGCCTGCGTCGGCTCCACCACGTAACTGATGAGGAACTGATCGATGCGCGACCAGTCGGTCGACGTGCCGATCATCCGCTCGAGCGTCGCGCGCGCTTCGGCGAGCGACCACACATTGCGCTTCTTGAAACGCACGCGCGACAGCGCGGTGCGCTGGCGCTGCACGGCGTAAGCCGACAGCAGATCGTAGAGCGTCGCCGTCCATTCCGGCTGCTTCACTTCGGCGATCGGCTCCGGCGCGCCGCGCGGATAGACATCGCGGCCGAGCTGCGGCCGCTCCATCAGCTTGTTGGCGGCTTCGCGGATCGCTTCGAGGCGGCGCAACCGGTTGGCCAAAGCCAGCGCCATGTCCTCGGCGCTCGGCCCCTCGCCCGGCGCCGCTTCCGGCAACAGCAGACGCGATTTCAGATAAGCGAGCCACGCCGCCATCACGAGATAGTCGGCGGCCAGTTCGAGCCGCAGCTTACGCGCCGCTTCGACGAAACCGAGATACTGGTCCGCGAGCGCCAGGATCGAGATCTTGGCAAGATCGACCTTCTGCTGACGCGCGAGCACCAGGAGCAGATCGAGCGGCCCTTCATAGCCTTCGACGTCGACGATCATCGCCGGTTCGGCGTCGCTGCGATCGGTCTCGAGGGCGGGAAACTCGGCGGCACTCATGAGGTCATCCGTTCCTGGGCGTTGCCGCCGATCATCTCGTTGAAGATCTTGCGCGCGGCGGCAATGTCGAACTCTTCCGGCGCGCTGCGCGCCATGAGCGCCGCGTCGGCGCGCCGCGCCGCATCGCCCGACAGCAAAGGCGCGACCGATGCGACCTGCATCATCTCGTCGAGCTTGCCGTTGCAGTGCAGGACGATGTCGCAGCCGGCCGCAAGCGAGGCGCTGCTGCGCTCCGCAATGCTGCCCGACAGGGCGTTCATCGACACATCGTCACTCATCAGCAGGCCCCGGAACCCGATGAAGCCGCGAATCACTTGTTGCACCATTGTGACCGAAGTTGTGGCCGGATCGATGGGGTCGATCGCGCTAAACACAACATGTGCGGTCATACCGAGCGGCAATCCCGCCAGGGGCCGGAAGGCCGCGAAATCCGTCGCTTCCAGAGTTCCACGGTCGGTATCCACCACCGGCAGCTTGTGGTGGCTGTCGGCCGTCGCGCGGCCATGTCCGGGCAGATGCTTGAGCACCGGCAGGACGCCGCCGGCCATCAGGCCCTGCGCCACCGCCGCGGCGATCGAGGCGACCTTGCCCGGCTCGGTGCCATAGGCCCGGTCGCCGATGACCGGGTCGCCGCCGGACACGGGAACGTCCGCGATCGGCAGGCAGTCGACGTCGATTCCCACCGCCCGCAGGTCGGCCGCGATCAGATGCCCTGCCAATTTGGCGGCGGCGAGGCCAGAGGCCGGATCGCGGTCATAGAGTTCGCCGTAGCGCGCGCCGGGCGGATAGGCCGGCCAGTGCGGCGGGCCAAGCCGCTGCACCCGGCCGCCCTCCTGATCGACCAGAACCGGCGCTTCCCATCCGACCACGTCGCGGAAAGCACTCGTAAGATCAATTAGTTGCTCAGGCGTGCTGATGTTGCGCTTAAAGACGATCAGCCCCCAAGGAGCCGCCTCGCGAAGAAAGGCGCGCTCATTGGCGGAAATCGTGAGACCGGCCAGACCGGTGATGAATGCGCGCGCCGTCATCGACGCGAATTAGCCCGCGCCGAAGACCGGGGCAACCCTGCGGGCCCCTAATTCCTTTGGATGATGCACTGCCCGCCGGCGGCTTTCAGGCTGGAACACACCTCGGTCGCCTCGTTTCCGCTGGCAAAAGGACCGACCAGGGCACGGTAATAGGTGCCTTTGGCGCCGAGATCGACCCTGTGGATGAAGTGCGGTTTACCGCCGAGTTGCGCCCCATACTTGCCAACCAGGGCGCGGAACGCAGCCTCGGCTTCCGCCTCGCTCCGTTGCGAGGTGACCTGAACACCGTAGGCGGTACCGCTCGGCGCCGCCCGGCTGGGGGTCAAAGAGGCCGTGCGGGCCGGCTGCTGCGTCCGGGCCGGCGGCGCGGCGTTCGGATTCAGCGAGAGCGGCGCATTGCTCGGTGCCGGAGCCGGTGCAGCGGCCTGCTGCGGCGGCGCGGGACGCGACGGCGCCGCCGGATACGGCGTGGGCTCGGCCGCCGCGGCGGGGGCCGGCGCCGTGGTCGTCACGCGCTGCGTCTGCACCTGCCGCATCGGCTGCTCAGGCACGAGCGCAAGAGGCGCGGCGGATGCCGACAGCGGCACGGCATCGGCGACGACCGGGTTGCCCTGCGAGTCCGGCGTGATGGCGATGGTGCGAACCTTCTTCGGCTCGGTGCTGGCCGACCCCGTCGCGCTGTCGAGCGCGAGCGGAACGTTGTCGACCGGCTTCTCCTCGCGGGAGACGAGCTTCTCGCCCTGCGAGCCGACGCGGTCCGTGATGATCTTGTTCGACTGCGCGTCCTTGGACGCCGATGCCGGCACGACTTTGCTCGGCGACGCTTCCGCCTTGATCACCGGCGGCGGGCCGCTGATGCCGGACGAGCCGAACACCGCGCGATAGCCAAAAGCGCCGGCGGCGCCGACGACGGCCAATGCGAAGACGCCGGCGACGACCATGATGCTCATCCGCCGCTTGGCTGGCGGCTCGTCGTCGTAGAAGTCCTGCTCCTCGGCACCGTAGGGCGGATTGTTCGGATCGTACTGACCGTGCGTCAGATAGGCCGGCACCGCGCCCTGCTGGAAGCCTTCCGCGTTACGATCGGCATAGGCGGCGGGATCGTACTCAGGCTGGCCGTAACCTTGCGCGACGTGCCCGTATTCCTGCGGGTCATAGCCGTGCTGCTGCGGGTCATAACCCTGCTGCGGCTGCGCCGCGTAATCCTGATAGGCTTGATGCTCGTGCGCCGCGTAGTCCTCGACCGGCGCCGCGGGCGCGACTAGGGGAGCCTGCGCATAAACCGGTGCCGGCTCCGCCTGTTGCAGCTGAGCATGCTGCTGCTCGGCAGCCCGGCGCGCATTCTCGCGACCAAATTCGCCGAACGGATCGCTTTGCCCGATCAGCCTTGCAAGTTCCGCCAACGGATCCGTGCCAGACGCGGCACTGGGCGCCTTCGCCTGGCCGGCGCGGGCAATGGATTCGCTAGAGCGGTAGGGTCGCTGACTATAATCGTCCGCCATTCTGTCCCCGGTAGATTGTTTGCGCGTATTCTCGTCCGCTCGCGTATGGCCGCATCATCATGCTCGGCCTAGCAGGCGAGGCCTAACGCATTTCTTCCGGCGCTTCGACCCCGAGCAGCGCGAGGCCCGAGGCGAGTACGGTGACGATCCCCTGAACCAAAGCGAGCCTCGCCTTGGTCTTTTGTGGATCATTCTGGATAATGAAGCGTAAATGAGGCAAGTCTTTTCCGCGTGTCCAATGCGCGTGAAATTCGCTCGCTAATTCATAGAGGTAGAATGCAACCCGGTGCGGTTCGTGGGCCAGGGCCGCCGCCTCGATGAGCCGCGGGTACACGGCGATACGGCGTAAAATGGCTTGTTCCCCCGCGTCGTCGAGCTGCGAGAGGTCCGCATCCTGCAGCCACGCAACCCGCGCCGCGCGGTCCGCCGGCAGGTCCGCCAGCTCGGCGCGGGCGTTGCGGAAGATGGACTCGCCGCGGGCGTGACCGTACTGGACGTAAAATACCGGGTTGTCGCGTGAATGCTCGATGACCTTGGCGAGGTCGAAATCGAGCGGCGCGTCGTTCTTGCGGAAGAGCATGTCGAAGCGCACGGCCGAGCGCCCGACCTCGTCCACCACCTCACGCAAGGTGATGAAGTCGCCGGCGCGCTTGGACATCTTCACCGGCTCGCCCGCGCGCAAGAGCTTCACGAGTTGCACCAGCTTGACATCGAGATCGGCCTTGGCGCCGCCCAGCGCCTTGACCGCCGCCTGCATGCGCTTGACGTAGCCGCCGTGGTCCGCGCCCCACACGTCGATGAGATGCGAGAAGCCGCGGTCGAGCTTGGTCTTGTGATAGGCAATGTCGGTGGCGAAATAGGTGTAGCTGCCGTCCGACTTCTTCAGCGGCCGGTCGACGTCGTCGCCGAAGGCGGTCGAGCGGAACAGCGTTTGCTCGCGGTCTTCCCAATCTTCCACCGCGCCGCTCTTGGGCGGCGGCAGTCGTCCTTCATAGACGTGTCCCTGCGCCCGCAGCGAGTCGATCGTCTCGGCCACGCGGTCGACGACCACGTGATGCTCGGCCGCTGGCGCGAACGGATCGGGCTCCTCGCCTTCGATGAGCGAGCGCTCCGAGAAGAACACGTCGGGCACGATGGCGAGCCGCATCAGGTCGTTGCGGATCTCGGCCATCATCATATCGGTGGCGCGGCGGCGCACGATCGGCAGCCACTCGGCTTCCGGCATCTGCTTGAGCTCCTGCGCGTAATCGCGGGCGAGCTCCTGGCCGCATTCCTTCAGGTAATCGCCGGGATAAAGGCCATCCGGAATGGTGATGGTTTCGCCGAGCGCTTCGAGGTAGCGCAGATAGGCCGAGCGCGCGAGCACGTCGACCTGCGCGCCGGCATCGTTGATGTAATACTCGCGCGTCACCTTGAAGCCGGCGAAGGCCAAGAGGCTCGCCAGCGCATCGCCGAACACGGCGCCGCGGCAATGACCGACATGCAGCGGTCCCGTCGGATTGGCCGACACGTATTCGACGTTGACCGGAACGCCGCCGCCGAGTTCGCTGCGGCCGAAGTCGTTGCCGGCCGCCAGGGCCTGGTGCAGCGCCTCGCCCCACACATGCGGCTTGAGCGTCAGGTTGATGAAGCCCGGGCCGGCGACGTCGACCTTCTCGACCAGCGCATCGGACCGCAAGGCGGTCGCAATGGCCTCGGCCAGTTCACGCGGATTCTTGCGCGCATCCTTGGCGAGCACCATGGCGGCGTTGGTCGCCATATCGCCGTGACTGGCATCCTTCGGCGGCTCGACCACCACGCGGGTAAGATCGGCGCCGGGCGCCAGCGGCGCGACCGCGGCGCGCACACGCCCCAGCATGTCCGCGAAGAGATGAAGCCGCGGAGCGGCAGCCGAAGATGGCACGGAGGTCACGGACGAGGCCTGTTGTGGAGCGGCGGGTAATGGCGTTGAAGGCTTGGCCGCTGTTTTCGCAGCAGCCGACGGCCCGGATTTGGGCGCGGTCTTCGCGAGGCGGGATTTGCTCGGGCCGGATTTGGCCTGCGCCTTCGGCAAAACTTTGGGCTGAGACTTCGATTGCGCCGTCAGCTTAGACTTGGACAGGTCAGACTTAGGCGGCGCTTTTGCGGCGGATGCTGGCGTAGCCTTGGCGGCCGACTTCGTCGCAGGCTTCTTCACGGGCTTCTTGCCAGTCTTGGCCTTGCCGCGCGCCGGCGTGGCCCTGCGGGCGGACTTGCGCTGAGGCGCCCGCTTGGCGGAGGCCTTGGTCTTCGCCCGCTTGCTCGCAGTCTTCTTTGCCGTGCGCTTGTTTGCCGGGCGCTTGGCCTTCGCCTTGCGCGCAGCCGCTTTCGTCCGCGTCTTGGCCGACGCGGTCTTCGCCTTTTTGCGCTTCGCTCTGGCTGCCATCTTGGCGCTGCCGGTAATGGATTCCGGGTGCTGAGTCAAAGGTATGACCGCCGCCAGGCCGTCGCCGACGGTGCACAATGCGCCCTCCCTTACCGATTGTTGCCGCATTCGGCTGGGATGCACGCCCCCGCCCCGCCGGAGGATTCGCATGTCTCGCCCCATCACCCGCCGTCACGCGCTGCTTGGCGCCGCCGTCTCAATGCCGTTCATCTCGGCATCGGCGTTCGCCGTGACACCGACCGGGACGTCGACGCCGGCCGAGACCAAGCTCCGCGCCCTCGAGCACCAACATGGCGGCCGGCTCGGTGTGTTCGTGCGCGACACCGGCAGCCAGGCGCAGCTTGCCCATCGCGCCGACGAACGTTTCCCGATGTGCAGCACTTTCAAGTTTCTTCTGGCGGCCGCGGTGCTCAAGCGCGTCGATGACGGCAAGACGCGTCTCGACCACGAGATCGATTACGGCGACAAGGATCTTCTCGACTATGCGCCCGTCGCCAAACAGCATGTCGCCAGCGGCCGCTTGAGCGTTGCCGCTTTGTGCGCCGCCGCAGTGGTCTGGAGCGACAACACGGCCGCCAATCTTCTTCTCAACCATCTCGGCGGACCGCAGGCTGTGACGGCCTATGCGCATTCGCTCGGCGACATGCTCACGCGTCTCGACCGCATGGAGCCGGCGTTGAACACGGTGCCGGCCGGCGATCCGCGTGACACCACCTCGCCGCGCGCCATGGTCGGCGATCTCCAGGCGATCCTGGTCGGCGACGCCCTATCGCCGGTGTCGCGGCAGCGGCTCGAGGATTGGATGGTGGCGGCTCAAACCGGACGCGAGCGGCTGCGCGCGGGCGTGCCGGCGACGTGGCGCGTCGGCGACAAGACCGGGACCGGCCCGAACGGCAGCACCAATACCATCGCCATATTGCGGCCGCCGCAGCGCGCGCCGCTGCTCGCCGCGATCTACTACACGAGCAGCAAGGCGCCGCTGAAGGATCGCGAGGCGGTGCACGCCGAGATCGGCCGGCTTATCGTCGAGAGCTTCTGAACGCCGCTATCCGGCACGCGGCTTGCAGGTCACCCGAGCGGAGATCGATCTCCGTCCGGGACAACCGCCATGCTCCGCCGTTTGTTGACCGCCGCCGTGCTTGTCGTCGCGCTTTGCGCCGTGGCGCAAGCTCAGAGCAATTTCCCCTGCGATGCCTTCATTAAGAACGCAGACGGCTCTTGGACCGCGGCGCGGAATGTCCGCCTGCCCGGCCCGGGCACCAGTTACAGCGTCAATCAGGGAGCGACCTTCACGCCCAACATGAGCATCATGGGCATGAACGTCGTCTCCGAGCTTGAACAGCAATGCCCGGCGAACCTCGTACCCGCCGCGCAAACCGCGATTGACGTCGCGAAGTACGCCGACGCCAAAGGCGACATCGACGCGCAGACCCTGACCTGCGGACAACTGGCCGATGCCTCGCAGGAAGACGCCGCGTTTCTCGGCACCTGGTACGTCGGCTGGTACAATGGCCAGGCGAAGAAGGCTGCTCTCAATATCGCCGCGACGAAGGCGGCCATTCCGAAGCTGATCGTTTATTGCAAGGCCAACCAAGATCGCACCGTCGCCATGGCGATCGAGGACGTGCTGAAGAAAGCGCCGCGCTGATCTATCGCGTCGACGCGACTAAGGGTTCAGCGGCCAGGCGGCAAGATCGAGCGGCTCGCTGCGAATATTGGTGTAGTACGTCCCGACGAAGACGCGCGCACCTTCGGCCAAGCGCTCGCGCGGTACCGTTTCGAGCCTGGTCCAAAGTCCGGCGACACCCACGCGCAAGCCGGCACCGCCTTCGTCCCCTGCCCGCGCTTGCAGCGTCAGCAGCCATAGACGGGCGGCCGTCAGCCGCAAATGAGCCAGCGAGCGATGGATGTGAGCGGTGGTCGCATCGGCGCCGGGCAGCGCGGCCTGTGTCAGCACGCCACGGTTCGCGCGTTCGATCGCTTGCAGGGCACTCATCGTCGTGGCGACACGCGCGTTGAAATCGCCGAGCGGTGTCGGCTGCGCGGCGTCGATGGCGGCGGCCTGCGCCGTGTCGTCCGCCCGCGCCATGTCGACGGCGCAGGCGCGCAGCGTATCCTGATGCAGCACGTAGACCGCGCCGGCGAGCAGCGCGAAGACTTCGTCGTTCGCCGTCAGATTCTCGACCGCGGCGGTGGTCTCCGCCGCCATCTCGATCCAGGTGAGGTCTTGGCCGGACATGGCCGGACCTTAGCGCAGGAACACGCGCCGTCGTAGACGCGTCGTCAGGCGCGCGGCCGCAACCAGCCGTCGAGCCCGAACCGTCCACCACCCGCCACGAACAGCAGGACGAAGCCGCCGAGGATCGAGACATTCTTGTAGAAATTGCCGTCCTGTATGCGACGCATCGCGGCGTCGGTGAACTCCCAATAGCGGTGCGAGGTCAAAGTCGCGACCACGGTGAAGACGAAAAGCAGCACGGCAAAATAACGGGTCGCGAAGCCGAGAATAAGCGCAAGGCCGCCGAAGAATTCCACAGGGGCGGCGATGTAGCCAAAGAACATCGGCACGCCGCGCGCCGGCAAGCCGGCGGCAAACGCGCCAATGTCGAGCATCTTGCCGAAGCCGCTGCGCACGAAGATGAGTCCGAGCATGATGCGGCCGATCAGAAGCAACGCATCCGATGTATTGGCGGCGACGCCGTCCAATGCCGAAAGAGCGGGATGCGAATCCGAACGAAGCGCCATGTACGAGTTCCTTGTGATGTTTTGCCGGCCTTGCCGACGAACGCGGCGGCTCAGTCCTAAATGATGCCGCCGCCGCCCGGCGATCAACGCGATGTCAAATTCGCTTGATCGCAAGGGGAACCCGATCGCGCTAACGAAGTTCCGGTGTGTCCTTGAAGTAACGGGCGTGCTCGACCAACGCATAGCGGTCGGTCATGCCGGCGATATAGTCGGCGATGCGGCGCGCGCGGCCGCTTTCGCCCATGCGCTCCAGGCCCTCGCCCCATTCCGCCGGCAGATCGGCGGGGTTCGCACCGTAGTGACCAAACAGCTCGCGCACCACGCGCTCGGCATCGCCCATCACCTGCATGACCCATTTGTGGCGGTACATGCGCGGATAGAGAAAGCCTTTGATGTTCTTGTCGGCCGTCGTCATGGCCTCGGAGAAAGCGATAATGGCGTGCGGCGCACGGCGCACGTCCGCACTCATGCGGGGTGCCAGCGCCGCCACGCGATGACGGCTTTCCGTCGTCACATCCTCGATCATGCGCGTGATGATCCGGCGCAGCACTTCGTGCACGCGGCGGCTGTCGTCGAGCTTGGGATGGCGTGCATCGATCTCGGCGCGGATGTCGCCGATCAACGGCACCGTCGCGATGTCGTCGAGACCGAAAAGGCCGGCGCGCAGGCCGTCGTCGATGTCGTGCGCGTCATAGGCGATGTCGTCGGCGATCGCCGCGACTTGTGCCTCGGCGGAAGCGAACGACCACAGCTCGAGATCCTGAAGGTTGCTGTAAGCGATGATCGGCGCCGGAACGCCATGTTCGGCGTAGCGCGCGGTGGGCTTGCCGTCGTGCGTCAACAGCGGCCCGTTGTGCTTGACCAGCCCTTCCAGCGTCTCCCAGGTCAGATTGAGCCCGTCGAAATCCGCATACCGCCGCTCGAGATCGGTCACGATGCGCAGCGCCTGCGCGTTGTGGTCGAAGCCGCCATAGGCGCTCACGCAGGCGTCGAGCGCCCGTTCGCCGGCATGGCCGAACGGCGAATGGCCGAGGTCGTGCGCCAGCGCCAGACACTCCGCGAGGTCCTCGTCGAGCCCGAGCGCCCTTGCGAGCGAGCGGGCAATCTGGACCACTTCCAGGGTGTGCGTGAGCCGGGTCCGGTAGTGGTCGCCCTCGTGATAGACGAAAACCTGCGTCTTATGCGCCAGCCGCCGGAACGCGGCCGAGTGGATGATGCGATCGCAGTCCCGCCGGAAATCGTTGCGAGAGGCGCTTTGCGGCTCGCTGAAACGGCGTCCGCGACTCTGGGCGGGATCGGCCGCATAGGGCGCACGTGCGATCGGGGTCGAAATTGCCATGTCAGCCTTTTGCCCGCCTGAGCGATTCGGATTAGCGCACGATCTGGTCCGAACCCCGGCATTCCCATGTCAGGGATCAGCCGGCCGCGCATTGACCTTACCGGGGGGCGCACTTAACTATCCAGCAGGGCTTCTGCCAATAGTATCGAGTTGCAAGACGGCAAGCCCAGGAGACCGGGCCCATGACGCAGGCGATGAGCGAAACAGCGGCTGAAGGCGTGACCGTCAGTGAGCGGGCAGCCAAACGGATCGGCGAAATCCTCAAAGCCGAGCCGGAAGGCACGATGTTGCGCGTTTCCGTCGAGGGCGGCGGCTGCTCCGGCTTCCAGTACAAGTTCGACATGGATCGCGCCAAGGCCGACGACGACCTCGTCATCGCGCGCGATGGCGCCGTCGTGCTGATCGACCCGGTGTCGGTGAACTTCATGAGCGGGTCCGAGATCGACTTCGTCGAGGACCTGATCGGCGCCTCGTTCAAGATCAAGAATCCGAACGCCACCGCCTCCTGCGGCTGCGGCACCAGCTTCGCGCTCTGAGGCCAGACTAGCGTCACCCAGCGGCGGGTCGCCTTGATCGCAGCGAGCCGGCCGTAGCGGACCAGCGCAACCGCGCCCCTAGTTGACCTTCATGCCTGCGGTCTTGGCGAAGGTCGCGTAGGTGCCGAACTCGTTCTTCACGAGCGCATCGTACTGCGCCGGCGTTACCACATCCGTCGACACGCCAAGCGTCGTCAGTTTCGCCTTCACATCGGGCGACGCCACTGCTTTGGCGATCTCGGCATTGAGCTTGGCGACGATATCCTTCGGTGTCTTGGCCGGCGCGAACATGCCGATCCAGAACGTGTAATCGCTGTTCGGAAAGCCCGCCTCCAATGTGGTCGGCACATCGGGCAGCGCGGCCGCGCGCGTCGGGCTGCTGACGGCGAGCGCCAGGAGCTTGCCGTCCTGAATGAACGGCAGCGCCGTCGCGATCGGACAGAAGTAATAGTCGACGCGGCCGGCCATCACCTCGGTCAGCGCATCGGCGCCGCCCTTGAACGGCACATGCACCGCCTCGTAACCGGCGCTAAGGCGGAATCGCTCGGCGCTCATGTGCACCGCCGAGCCGACGCCGAGCGACGCGAAGCTGACGGCGCCGGGCTTTTTCTTGGCCATGGCGACGAACTCCTGCACCGTCTTGACGCCCAACGACGGCGCCACGATGAGGACGTTCGGCACGCTGCCCATCACGCCGACCGCCGTGAAATCACGGCCGGCGTCGTAACTCAGGTTGGGATACAGCGCCGGCGCGATCGTATGCGCGGACGACGTCGCCAACAGCGTGTAGCCGTCTGGGTCCGCCTTGGCGACCATGGCGGTCCCGAGCGTGCCGCCGGCGCCGCCCCTGTTCTCGACCACGATCGGCTGGCCGAGCTGAGCCGACATCTTGTCGAGCACGATGCGCGGGATGACGTCGGTCGCACTGCCGGCGCCAAAGGGAATAATCACGCGGATCGGCTTGGTCGGCCAGTTGTCGGCCTGCGCCTGCACGCCGGTCAGCAACAAAACCGCAGCGGCAACAATCCGAGCTCCACGCATGGCCGTTTCTCCGTTGCAGAACGGTAGAAACGAGAGCAACTACCGTGCCAGAAGCGGCGCCCTGCCCGGCCGCCCGCGGCCTACTCCGCCGCGACGGCCGTCGGCGCGTCCGGCACCTCTTCGAGCTGCGGCTCGAGCCGGCGCTTGAGCAGCCGGTCGACGCCGTCGAGGTAGAGGTAGATCACCGGCGTGATGTAGAGCGTCAGCAACTGCGACAGGCAGAGGCCGCCGACAACGGCAACGCCGAGCGGCTGGCGCAACTCGGCGCCGGCGCCGGTGCCCAGCGCGATCGGCAGCGTGCCGAAGATCGCGGCAAAGGTCGTCATCATGATCGGCCGGAAGCGCAGCAGACAGGCTTCGCGGATCGCCGCCTCGGCCGAGAGCCCCACGCGGCGCCGCTCGAGCGCGAAGTCGATCATCATGATCGCGTTTTTTTTGACGATGCCGACCAGCATGACGATGCCGATCATCGCGATCACCGACAGGTCCATCCTGAACAACATCAAGGTCAGGATCGCGCCGATGCCCGCCGACGGCAGGCCGGAGATGATGGTGATCGGGTGGATGAAGCTTTCGTACAGAATGCCGAGCACGACGTAAGCGGCGAAGATCGCCGCCAGCACCAGGACGAACTGGCCCTTCTGCGCCTCCTGGAACACCTGCGTGGTGCCTTGGAAGCTGGTGGCGATGCTGGCCGGCAGGTTCTCGTCGCGTTCCAGCCGTTGGATCGCGCTGACCGCGTCGCCGAGCGAATAGCCCGGCGCTAGGTTGAACGAGATCGTCACCGCCGGCTGCTGCCCCTGGTGATTGATCTGCAGCGGTCCGACCGAACGCACGAAGCGGGTCACCGCCGACAAGGGCACGACCGTGCCGTTCGTGGTCTTGAGATAGATGCGGCTGAGATCGTTTGCGTCGGCCCGGAACTCGGGCTGACTTTCGAGGATGACCTGATAGTCGTTGGCCGGCGTGTAGATCGTCGCCACCTGACGCGAGCCGAAGGCGTTGTAGAGCTCCTGGCGCACCTGATCGATGGTCACGCCATAGACGCCGGCCTTTTCGCGATCGACCTCGACCGTGACCTGCGGGTTCTTCACGTAGAGGTCGGTGGTGACGTCGAGCAGGCCCGGCAATTGCGCGATCTTGTCACGCAATTGCGGCGTGATGCGATAGAGCGCCTCGGTGTCGTTGGATTGCAACGTGTACTGATACTGGCTCTTGTTCAGCCGTCCGCCGAGATTGATGTTCTGGATCGGCTGGAAGAAGATCTGCATGCCGGCCACGACGTTGGCATTGCGGCGCAGGCGTCCGATGATCGTTTGCAGGTTGTCGCGCTCGTTGCGCGGCTTGAGCGCCACCAACATGCGGCCGCTGTTGCCGACGGTGTTGGGGCCGCCCGTCCCGACCGTCGAATTCACATAGGCCACAGCCGGGTCGGCGCGCACGATATCCGCCACCTTGCGCTGGTGCTCGGACATGGCGGCAAAGGAGATGTCGGTCTTACCTTCGGTGATGCCGATGAGGTAGCCGGTGTCCTCGGTCGGGAAGAAGCCCTTCGGCACCGCCATGTAGAGGTACACCGTGCCGGCGATGGTGGCGAGCGTGACCACCAGCATCACCGACTTGAAGCGCAGCACCCAATCGAGCGACTTCTCGTAGCCGCTCAGCCAAGCCTCGAACATGCGTTCGAAGCCGCGCAGCACGAAGTTCTGCTTCTCCTCGCCGTGATGCCCCTTGAGCACGCGCGCGCACAGCATCGGCGTCAAGGTCAAGGATACGAAGCCCGAGACCACGATGGCCACGGCGATGGTGACGGCGAACTCCCGGAACACGCGGCCGACCATGCCGCCCATCAGCAGCACCGGAATGAACACGGCGATCAGCGAGAAAGTGATCGAGACGATGGTGAAACCGATCTCGCGAGACCCTTTCAGCGCCGCCTCGAACGGGCGCATGCCGCCTTCGATGTGCCGCACGATGTTCTCGAGCATGACGATGGCGTCGTCGACCACGAAGCCGACCGACAAGGTCAGGGCGAGCAGCGTCATGTTGTTGATCGAGAACCCGAACGCATACATCGCCGCGAAGGTGCCGACGAGCGACACCGGCACAGCCAGAGCCGGAATAAGGGTCGCCGATACCTTTCGCAGGAACAGGAAGATCACCATGATCACCAGCGCGATCGCGATGCCGAGCGTCTCCTGCACGTCGTAAACGGCGTCGCGGACCGACAGCGAGCGGTCGAACAGCGGCTCCATCCGGATGGACGGCGGCACCTGGGCGCGCATCTGCGGCAGCTTGCCGCGCACCATGTCGACGACCTCGACGGTGTTGGCGTCGGGCTGGCGCTGCACGGCAAGCACGATGGCACGCGCGTCATTGAACCAGGTCGCGACCCGGTCGTTCTCGACGCTGTCGATCACGTTCGCCACTTCGCTGAGCTTGATCGGCGCGCCGTTGCGGTAGGTGATGGTGACGTCGCGATAGGCTTCGGCCTTGTTCATCGCGCCGGTGGCGAGCAGCGTGATCGCCTCGCGCGGGCCCTGCAACGTGCCGACGGGCGCCGACGAATTGGCCTTGGCGACCACCGTGCGAATGTCGTCGAGCGAGATGTTACGCGCCGCCGCCGCCGCCGGATCGACCTGGACGCGGACGGCGAACTTCTGCGCGCCGTAGACCAGAACCTGCGCGACGCCCGGAAGCTGCGAGAGCTGCGGGGCGAGCAGCGTCTCGGCATAGTCGTTGATCACCGACAGCGGGATCGTATCCGAGCGCAGGCTGAGGAAGATCACCGGGAAGTCGCCCGGATTGACCTTTCGGAAAGACGGCGGCGTCGTCATTTCGATCGGCAGCCGACGCTGCGCAACCGACAGCGCGGTCTGAACATCGAGCGCCGCGCCATCGATGCTGCGGCCGAGGTCGAACTGGATCGTGATCTGCGTCGTGCCCAGCGCGGACGACGAAGACATCGAGGAAATGCCGGCGATCGTCGAGAGCTGACGCTCGATCGGCGAGGCGACCGAGGCGGCCATGGTCTCGGGGCTCGCACCCGGCAACGTGGCGGTGATCTGGATCGTCGGGAAATCGACGGCCGGCAGCGCCGCCACCGGCAGAAGCCGATAGCCGAAAATGCCGAACACGATCAGCGACGCCGTCATCAGCGTCGTCAACACCGGGCGGCGGATACAGAGCTCGGAAAGGTTCATGGCTCAGGTGCCTGCGGCGGACTTGATCGGACGTGGATTGACGCGCGTTCCGTCCGACAGCAGCAACTGGCCGTCGGTCACCACAGTTTCTCCGCCCGATAGCCCACTGCTGACCACCGACTCCGAACCGACCTGCCGCTCGACCGTGACCGGCTGGATCTTGGCGGCACCATCCTTGACGACGAATACGAAGTTGCCGGTCTGGCTGATCTGCACCGCGCTCGACGGCACCGCCACGGCGTCCTCGACCCGCATGGTCATCTCGGTATTCACCAAGGTGCCCGGCCAAAGCAGTTCGTCGGCGTTCGGCATCGTGGCGCGGATCATCGCCATGCCGGTGGCGGCATCGACCGTGTTCTCGATCATGGTGACGGACCCGCCGGCACGCCTGGTGTCGCCCGGGATGACGGCTTCGAGCGTGGCGGTCTCGGCGGCGATGGCCTGCCGGATATCCGGCAGATTCTTCTGCGGGACGGCGAAGCTCACATAGATCGGCGAGACTTGGATGATTGTCGCCAATGGCGAGGTGTCGGCCGGACGGACGAAGTTGCCGACCTTCACATTGGCCATGCTGATGCGGCCGGTGATCGGCGCGCGGATCGTGCAGTAGCCGAGCTGGACCTTGAGATTTTCGAGTTGGGCGCGGTTCGATTCGGCCGTCGCGCGCGACACGTTGACCGAGGTCTGCGCATTGTTGAGCGTGACGATGGGCGTCGCGTTGCGGGACGCCAATTCCGTATAGCGGTCGACGTCGCGCAGCCCCTGCTCCAGCGTCGCGGCGGCGCCGTCGATCACCGCTTGGACACGCTTCATGTCGGCCTCGATCTGCCGGCAATCGAGCGTGAACAACAGGTCGCCTTTCTTCACAAGGCTGCCGTCGCTGAAATGGACCGCGGTGATCTCCGTCTCCAGCCGCGCCTTGATGGCGACGCTCGCGATCGGCGTCACCGTACCGAGGGCGCTGAGCCGCACCGGCATTTTCTTGCGTTCGGCGCTGGCAATCTCCACAGGCACCACACGCGCCGCCTGTCCTGGCGAGCGCGCCGTGACGCCATCAGATTTCCACATGCCACGCGTCGCTACGGCGGCGCCCACCAAAGCGAGCACCGCGACCCCCAACCACAGCTTCTTTTTGTTCATCGGCAATCTTCGTTCCGGACCCTGTTAGCCCAGCCCCGGATTTCCCCTTTTCCGTGGCCGATCTTCTGTCCCCGCGTTCAGGAGCCGTGCCGGCCGTTGTCTTAGCATATTAACGCCGCAGAGTGCATATCCCTGCGCGCGCTGGTAAACACAGCGCCACCTGCCCCTATTCGCGCCCGCCGGACGTCAAATCGCATGCGTATCGCCACCTGGAACGTCAACTCAGTCCGCCAACGCCTCGATCACCTCGTGGCTTGGCTCAAAGAGCGGGAGCCAGACATCGTCTGCCTGCAGGAAATCAAGTGCGTGGACGATGCCTTTCCGCGCGAGCCCCTGGAGGCGCTGGGCTACAATGTCGCAGTCCACGGCCAGAAGACCTTCAACGGTGTTGCGCTACTTTCCAAGCTGCCCTTCGACGAGGTCGCTCCCGGCCTGATCGGCGACGACGGCGACGTGCAGGCGCGCTTTCTCGAAGCGCTGGTATCGACCAAGACCGGCGTCCTGCGCGTGGTGAGCCTCTACCTACCCAACGGCAACCCGCCGACGACCGAAAAATATACCTATAAAATCAATTGGATGGACCGCCTTACTAACTTTGCACGTGAGCGGCTCAAGCTGGAAGAACCGCTCCTGCTGTGCGGCGACTACAACGTCATCCCGACGCCCGCCGATGCCAAGCGGCCGGAGGCCTGGGTCAACGACGCGCTCTTCCTGCCGAAGACCCGCGAAAAATTCAGATCCTTGATGAATCTCGGCTTCACCGACGCCGTGCGGGCGGTCAGCGATTCCGACGGCCTTTTCACCTTCTGGGATTACCAGGCCGGCGCCTTCCAGAAGAACGACGGCATTCGCATCGACCATTTGTTGATGTCGCCACAGGCGGCCGATCACCTCGTCGACGCCGGCATCGACAAGCACGTGCGCGGCTGGGAGAAGCCATCCGACCACGTGCCGGTCTATGTCGACCTCGATATCGAAGGCCGCTAGGCGACCGCGGGGCTAGGCTAGCGGCAATCGCCCCCTACCCGGCGAGCGGTGCGGGCACGGCCTCACCCTCGCTTTCGTTTTCACGCTCCGGCTTCGGTGCCGCCCACAGGATGGCCACGCCCACCACGGCGGACAGTATCGAGGCGGCGAACACCGCGATCTTGGCCGCGGCAAAATCGCTCTCGACCTGAAACGCCTGGCCGGCGATGAACAGCGACATCGTGAAGCCGATGCCGGCCAGCGCCCCCGCACCGGCGAGTTGGCGCCAGGAATACTCCGCCGGCTTGACGGCCAAGCGCAACCACACAGCCAGCGCCGAGGCCGCAATCAGTCCGAGCGGCTTGCCGATCACTAGGCCGGCGATGATGGCGAGCATCAACGGTTCGTGGCCCTGCAACACGTCACCCCTGATAGCGACGCCGGCGTTGGCCAGTGCGAACAGCGGCAGCACCACGTAGCTCGAACGCGCGCCCGCGTGACGCAGCAGTCGATCGGCCGGCGACTCCAACCGGTTGTAAATGGCATCAAGCGCGCGGATCGCCGCCGTCGACGGTCCCTGCCGCAACGCCTCCCCGGTATGCTTGGCCTCCGCGGCGACGATCGTGTTGGCCTGGATCATCAACGACTTCAGGTTGGCCGGCGGCCGCGTCGGAATGAACAGCGCCAGCACGACACCGGCCAATGTCGCATGCAACCCGCCGGCATGGACGAAGGCCCACAAGAGGATGCCGAGCCAGGCATAAGGCGCGACGCTGTAGACACGCGCGCGGTTGAGCAACGCCAACGCCACGGTCACAGCGCCCGCGGCAGCTAGATAGTTCAGGTCCAACGCGCCTGAGTAGAACACGGCAACGACGCCGATCGATCCGATGTCGTCGACGATGGCCGCGGCCGTCAGGAAGATGCGCAACTCGACCGGTACACGGTGGCCCAGCATGACGATCAGCGCGATGGCGAAGGCCGTGTCCGTCGCCATCGGCACGCCCCAGCCATAGGCCCAGGGGCCGTCCGGGATCAGCAGCGCGTAGAGCGCAGCCGGGACCACCATGCCGCCGATGGCCGCGGCGATCGGCAGCGCCGCAGATCGTAAGCTCGCAAGATGGCCGACCGTAAATTCGCGCTTGATCTCCAAGCCAACCACCAAGAAGAAGATGGTCAACAGTGCATCGTTGATCCAATGCAGCAGCGACATGCGAAACGCGGCATCGCCCAACGTGATGCCGAGATATTCCTTCCACAGCCCGTCGAAGCCGGGCCCCAGCGCCGAATTGGTGAGCCCCACCGCGAGCAGCGTCGCCACCAACAGCAGCACGCCCGACGACGGCGCCCAGCCGGCGAAATCGAGCGCCGCCGATCGCACGCGATGCCCGAGCGTGCCGAACATCGCATCGGCGAATGACGACTCGTCCCAGGGGCCGTCGTAGCGCCGGCCATTGATGAAGAAGGTCGGCGTGATAATCACGCCGCTCGCGCGGGCGCTCACGACATCCGCCTCGACACGCTCATGCGCGCGTTGCGCGATCTCCTCCGCCCCGACGTCGTCGAACGGCAGTTCGAGTTCGCGGGCTGCCGCGACGAGATCGTCCTCCGTCAGCGCCTCCGACCGCGTCATCAAGGTGACGTGGACACGCCAGAAATGCTCGCTGTCGCTGGCCCGCTCCGCGAGTTCCGCCGCGCGGCGAGCGAGATCGCTGCCCGTGACGGGCCGGTGCCGGAAGACGTAGCGCAGGCGATCGCCGAGCCGGTCGCGCGCCTCTGCGATGCGGTCGTTTGCAGCGCGGCAATGAGGACAGGCGTAACTGCCGTATTCGACGAGGGTGATCGGCGCGTTGTCGGGTCCGAGAGAGTGATCGAAGGTGGGATCGACCGGACGGCTGAGCCAATGATTCGAGCTTTCGGCGGACACCCGGCCCCCTTCCTGTGATTGTATGGATTACACCCGCGCGGCGGCACGGCAATGCCGCGGCACAATACCGTCGCGGCCTGACGGCCGCCAATCAGCAAGACGTGATGGCGCTCATAAGGCTTCGACGGTGACGACGCCGGGCACGGCCTTGATCGCGCCGGCGATCTGCGGCGTGACCTTGAAGCCGCCGGGCAGCTTCACCTCCACCTCGGTGCCCTGACCCAGCAGCAGGATCATGCTCACCTCGCCGGCCCCGCTCGCGCGCGCCGGCGCCGGCTCGAGGCGTTTCGCGACCTGCTCCAAGGGTGCGCCGTCGCGCAAGAACACGCGCAGGCCCTTCTGCATGCTGGCCGCGGCCGCGTCGAGCGGCTCGGCCGTCTGGATACGGCAGCGCACCTCGTCGCCCTGCACTTCCGCCGCCAGCACGAGCAGCACCGCCGCGCCCGGCTCCAGCAGGTCGCGATATTCGGCGAGCCCTTCGGAGAAGACGATCGCCTCGAAATGGCCGGTCGGGTCCGACAGGCCGAAGATGCCCATCTTGTTGCCGGTCTTGGTGCGCCGTTCCTGCCGCGACACGACGGTGGCCGCGACCTTGCCGGCCGTGGCGCCATTCTTCACCGCGCGGGCGAACTCGGCCCAGGGCTGCACCCGCATTTTCTTGAGCACGCCGGCATAATCGTCGAGCGGATGGCCGGACAGGAAGAAGCCGATGGCCTCGTATTCGCGGCGCAGGCGTTCCGCCGGCAGCCACGGATCGACATTCGGCAGCGCGATCGGTTCGCGCTGGCCACCGCCGCCGAACAATTCGCTCTGGCCGATCGACGCGCCCTCATGCGCACGCTGCGCGCGCCCCAGCACGACATCCATGCCGGCGAAGACACGCGCGCGGTTGCGCTCGAAGTCGTCGAAGGCGCCGGCGGCGGCCAAGCTCTCCAGCACGCGCTTATTGACCGCGCGCGGATTGATGCGCTCGGCAAAATCGGCAAGGTCGGCAAAAGGCTTCGCGCTGCGCGCCTCGATGATGGTCTCGACCGCCTGCTTGCCGACGCCCTTGAGCGCGGCGAGCGCGTAGATGATCGTGTTGCCATCGACCTCGAAGGCGACATGCGAGCGGTTGACCGACGGCGGATCGATCTTGATGCCGAGACGCTCGGCCTCGGCGCGGAATTCCGACAGCTTGTCGGTGTTGCCGGTATCGAGCGTCATGGTCGCCGCCAAAAACTCCACCGGAAAATTCGCCTTCAGATACGCCGTCTGATAGGCGACCAGCGCGTAAGCGGCGGCGTGGCTCTTGTTGAAGCCGTATTCGGCGAAGCGCTCGAGCAGGTCGAAGATGGCGTCGGCTTGCGCCTTGTCGATGCCGCGCTCGGTGCAGCCGGACACGAAACGGGCGCGCTGCGCCTCCATCTCCTTGCGGATCTTCTTGCCCATGGCGCGGCGCAGCAAGTCGGCTTCGCCGAGCGAGTAGCCGGCCAGCAACTGCGCGGCCTGCATCACCTGTTCCTGGTAGACGATGACGCCGAAGGTTTCCTTCAGCACCGGCTCCAGCTTCGGGTGGATGTAGTCCGGCTCTTCCAGCCCGTGCTTGCGCGCGCAATAGGTCGGGATGTTGGCCATCGGACCCGGTCGATAGAGCGCGACCAGCGCGATGATGTCGGTGAACCGGTCCGGCTTCATGTCGAGCAGCGCGCGGCGCATGCCGGCGCTTTCCAGCTGGAACACACCGACCGTTTCGGCCCGCGCCAGCATCTCGTAGCTCGCTTTGTCGTCGAGCGGGATATGGCCGAGATCGATGTCGATGCCGCGCCGCTTGATCAGCGCCACCGCCGTCTGCAGCACCGTCAGGGTCTTGAGGCCGAGGAAGTCGAACTTCACAAGGCCTGCCTGCTCCACCCACTTCATGTTGAACTGGGTGACCGGCATGTCCGACTTCGGGTCGCGGTAGAGCGGCACGAGTTCGGACAGCGGCCGGTCGCCGATGACGATGCCGGCGGCGTGCGTCGAGGCGTGGCGGTTCAGCCCTTCGAGCTTCTTGGCGATGTCGAAGGCGCGCTTGACCACCGGCTCGGCCTCGGCCTCCGCCTGCAGCTTCGGCTCGTCTTCGATGGCCTTGGCGAGGCTGATCGGATTGGCCGGGTTCTGCGGTACCAGTTTGCAGAGCTTGTCGACCTGGCCGTACGGCATCTGCAACACGCGGCCGACGTCGCGCAGCACGCCGCGCGCCTGCAAGGTACCGAAGGTGATGATCTGCGCCACCTGATCGCGGCCGTAGCGCTCCTGCACGTAGCGGATCACCTCGTCGCGGCGGTCCTGGCAGAAGTCGATGTCGAAGTCCGGCATCGACACGCGTTCCGGATTGAGGAAGCGCTCGAACAGCAGGTTGAACCGCAGCGGATCGAGGTCGGTGATGGTCAGCGCATAAGCGACCAGCGAACCTGCGCCGGAGCCGCGGCCCGGCCCGACCGGAATGCCGTGCGCCTTCGCCCATTTGATGAAGTCCGACACGATCAGGAAGTAGCCGGGATACTTCATGCGCTCGATGACGTTGAGTTCGAAGTCGAGGCGCTTGCGGTAGTCCTCTTCGCTCACGCCTTCGGCAAGACCGGCGGTCGCGATGCGATGCGCGAGCCCTTCCTCGGCCTCTTTGCGCAGCACCGCGGCCTCGTCCTCGTCTGGCGAGAAGCGCGGCAGGATCGGCTTGTGTGTGCGCGGGCGGAAAGCGCAGCGCTCGGCGATCTCGATCGTCGACGCCAAAGCCTCCGGCAGATCGGCGAACAACGCCGTCATCTCCGCGCGGGTCTTGAAGCGGTGCTCCGGCGTGAGCTGGCGCCGCTCGGACTCGGCGATCAGCTTGCCCTCGGCGATGCAGATCAGGCCGTCATGCGCCTCGTAGTCGGCGACCGTCGCGAAATACGGCTCGTTGGTCGCAACAAGCGGCAGGCCTTTACTGTAGGCCAGATCGAGCAGCACCGGCTCGGCCCGCCGTTCGTTGGCCATGCCATGGCGTTGCAGCTCGACATAGAGCCGGTCGCCAAACAGCGCCATCAGCGACTCGAGCCGTGTGCCGGCGAGATGGCCCTGTCCGGCCGCGATCGCGTAGTCGAGCGGACCGCCCGGTCCCCCGGTCAAGGCGATGAGCCCCGCCGATTCACCCTGCAGCCAGTCGAGCTTGATGCGCGGCGGCTCGTTCGGCGGCGACTCGAGGAACGCGCGCGAATTGAGCCGCATCAGGCTGCGGTAGCCCTCCTCGCGCGCGGCGAGCAGCACGATGCGCGAACGCTCGGGCGTGACCGGCCCGCCGCGGCCGCCATGCTCGACATCGCCGAAATCGATGGCCAGCGCGCAGCCGACGATCGGCTGGATGCCATAGCCCGTGAGCTTCTCGGAGAACTCCAGCCCGCCGAACATGTTGTCGGTGTCGGTGAGCGCCAGCGCCGGCTGCTTGTCGGCTTTGGCGAGTTCCGCCAGCTTGCCGACCGGCAGCGCGCCTTCGAGCAGCGAATAGGACGAGTGCACGTGCAGGTGCACGAAGTTCAGGTCGGCCATATCTGCCTGTAACTTGGGGTGATTCCTCTTGGACACCCACAGTGGGGATCGAGGTCTCGTAAGTCCACCCGACCCCCAATCTATCCCCGTCATCCTGAGGTGCGGGCCCGACGGGCGAGCCTCGAAGGATGAACGGCCCGGACAGTTCCCGTCATGCCGGCCTCGGGCGCTCGGGGACGCGCCCTCAGGTCCGGTCATGACCAACGCGGGTTACACCACTGGCAACAACGCAACGCGACGCTACGGAACGAGCGCTACAGCGCCCCCAGGACGTGCGACCAGATGGCGATCATGCCAACGAACAGCGAGAGGGACGCGAGGGCAGCAGCTTCCTGGATCACGGCTTTGATCATGACGGCCTCCACTAAGAACGTACAGAGAACATAGTTCTTCTTCTGTTCTTGAGTCAAGCGTCGCCGCCCAAAGGGTGAATCAGCCGTTAACGGCGAGAGCTAGCACCCGCTATCCTCGGAGAAATCCCGCACTTTCCACCTCGCCGGTGTGTTGCGACGACCGGCGGAAGCGCGGGTCGCCACGGTCCCGCGCGAATCGCATTAGGTTGGGGCCATGTCCCTCCCCGACCTCGCCTGGCTCGCGCTTGCCGCTTACGCCGCGCATATCCTCGAGGAATTCGTCCTCGACTGGCGCAACTGGGCGCGCGCGGTGATCGGCCTGCCGGTCGAATGGACCGACTTCTACGTCACCAATGCCGTCGTCGTGGTGCTCGGCTTCGCGCAGGCCGAATTGGCGCCGCGCTTTGCGCTCGGCCCGCTCACTTACGCAGCGCTGATGCTGATCAACGCCACCTTCTTCCACGTGTTGCCGTTCGCGCGCACGAAGGGACGCTACTCGCCGGGCCTGTCGACCGCGATCCTGTTCTTCTACCCGCTCGGCATCGCCATGTTCTGGCAGGCGCACAACGAGGGGCGCCTGAGCCTCGGCGTCGCCATCGCGGCTTTCGCCGCCGGGGCGCTGCTGATGGCCTACCCGGTCGTCATGCTGAAGCTGAAGAATCGTCCCTATTTCCGCCAGGGCTGACGGCGGTCACTCCATCTCCACCACTTTGCCTTCCCGCAAGGTCACGCGCCGCTCCATGCGGGCGGCGAGCGCCATGATGTGGATGGGAATGATGGAGCGGGGGCGGAAGCGCGGACGGACATACGCAAAAGTTGCACAAAATATACTTATCAACCCTGCACTTCCCTCCTAACGTGGCGAGCGCAAGAACCAAAAAGGGGGGAGAAATGTCAGACGAACATCATGACATGCCGAAAGGCGCAATTATCGCATGGTACGGCACGTCGGGATCCATTCCTCACGGTTGGGCGATCTGCGACGGTGCTAATGGGACGCCGAATTTGATCGGCAAGTTCCTACGTGGCGCGGCGTCGATCGGCCAAGTGGGACATTCGGGTGGCACCGATCAAAACAGCATCACCGTTGCGGAAGACGGCCGCAAAGGCAGCGATTACCACTGGGGCAACACGCCTTGGAGCAGCGGCCACAACCCGGCAACCGGCGGCCAGACTTTCACGATCGACAATCGGCCCGCCTTTACCGAAATTCTTTTCCTGATGAAGCTCTGAGGTTGAGAGGCCGTCTTCGGACGGCCTCCTCTTCAACAGCTTCCAACAACCGGTCTGCACGGAGACGTATCGCACACGTCACTCCGAAAGAGTGATCGGCGGTCACTCCATCTCCACCACTTTGCCCTCCTGCAACGTCACGCGCCGGTCCATGCGGGCGGCGAGCTCCATGTTGTGGGTGGCGATGATGGTGGCGAGGCCGGAGGCGCGCACGAGCTGGTGCAGCGCGTTGAACACGTGCTCGGCGGTGTGAACGTCGAGGTTGCCGGTCGGCTCGTCAGCGAGAAGGATGCGCGGTGCATTGGCGACCGCGCGGGCGATGGCGACGCGCTGCTGCTCGCCGCCCGACAACTCCGCCGGACGATGGGTGAGCCGGTTCTTGAGGCCGAGATAGCCGAGCAGTTCGGTCGCGCGCTTGGCCGCCTCGCTCTTGGACAGGCCGCGGATCATCTGCGGCATGATCACGTTCTCCAGCGCCGAGAACTCGGGCAGCAACCGGTGAAACTGGTAAACGAAGCCGATCTCGTTGCGGCGGATGCGGGTGCGCTCCGAGTCCGGCAGGATCGCCGTGGCGCGCCCGTCGATATAGACCTCGCCGTGGTCCGGATGCTCGAGCAGACCGGCGATGTGCAGCAGCGTCGACTTGCCGGCGCCCGACGGCGCGACCAGCGCCACCGATTGCCCGGCCCAGATCGCCAGTTCCGCACCGTTGAGAATGTTCAGCGTGGCATCGCCCTGCTGATAATGCCGTTCGACACCGTGCAGGAAGAGGACGGGCACTTCCTCGTCGGACGTCTGGGCTCCCGCCTCCGGCGCCACGATCGTCTCACTCATAACGCATCGCCTCCACCGGATCGAGGCGCGCGGCCCGCCACGACGGGTAGAGCGTGGCGAGGAACGACAGGACCAGCGCCATCACCACGACGGCGCTGGTCTCGCCGACATCGACATCGGCGGGCAGCTTCGACAGGAAATAGATCGTCGGATCGAAGATTTCGGTGCTGGTGAGCCAGGACAGGAACTGGCGGATGCTCTCGACATTGGCGCAGATCAGGAGGCCAAGCAGGAAGCCCACCAGGGTGCCGACCACACCGATCGCGGCACCGGTGATGAGGAACACACGCATGATCGAGCCTTGCGAGGCCCCCATCGTGCGCAAGATGGCGATGTCCTGGCCTTTATCTTTCACCAGCATGATCAGGCCGGAGACGATGTTGAGCGCCGCCACCAGCACGATCAGCGTGAGGATCAGGAACATCACGTTGCGCTCGACCTGCAGCGCATTGAAGAAGGTCGCGTTGCGCTGGCGCCAATCGATGATGAAGATCGGTCGCTGCGCGGCTTTCTGCACCGCCTCCCGATAGGCGACGACGTTGTCCGGATTGTCGGTGTAGACCTCGATGGCGGTCACGTCGCCGGCGCGGTTGAAATAGGCCTGCGCCTCCTTCAGCGGCATGAACACCATGGCGCTGTCGTATTCCGACATGCCGATCTCGAACACCGCGGCGATCTTGTAGACCTTGATGCGCGGCGTCGTGCCCATCGGCGTCACCGCGCCGCGCGGCGCGACGAGCGTGATGTTATCCCCGGCGCGCAGCGAAAGCTGGTCGGCGAGACGCCGCCCGATGGCGACGCCCTGCCCCTCGTCGAAGCCGCCGAGCGAGCCCTGCTTGATATTGTTGATGACGGAGGACAGCTTCTCCAGGTCCATCAGCCGGATGCCGCGCACCAGCACGCCGCCGGCGTTGAACGGCGAGGACGCCAGCGCCTGGCCTTCGACGATCGGCGCGGCCACCTTGACGCCCTTCACGCCGTTGATGCGGGCGGCGACCTCCTCCCAGTCGGTCAGCGGCTTTTCCAGCGGCTGGATCAGGAGATGGCCGTTGAGGCCGAGGATCTTGTCGAGGAGCTCTTTGCGGAAGCCGTTCATCACCGCCATGACGATGATGAGCGTGGCAACGCCCAGCATGATGCCGAGGAAGGAGAACCCGGCAATGACCGAGATGAATCCTTCCTTGCGCCGCGCCCTGAGGTAGCGCAGCGACAGCATCCATTCGAACGGGGAAAAGGGCCGCGTCCCGTTGGGTTCGGTCATCGTGTTCTTGGTCCCGGATCACGGGTTTTCACACGATTCGGGCGCTTTCGTGGGCGCCGGTCGCGGAAAAGTATTTGGCAGCGCACAGGATTTTTCACTTCTCGCCTCCCCCACGAGCGAAGCGAGTGTGGGGAGGGGTTGGGGGTGGGGGCAATTCAAACGGCGCGCGAGGTCTTCGAAACAAAAGCCCCCCACCCCGGTCTGCAATCGTCAGCGATTGCAGACCGACCCTCCCCACCGCTTCGCGGGGGCAGGGAAAGAACTACTTCGTCAGCAAATCCACCGCCGCAGCGGGGCTCATCAGCTCCTTCGAGCCGTCGGCGCGCTTCTTGACCTCGACCTTGCCCTCGGCGAGGCCGCGCGGGCCGATCATCACCTGCCACGGCAGGCCGATCAGGTCGGCGGTGGCGAACTTGGCGCCCGGCCGCTCGTCACGGTCGTGATAGAGCACCTCGACACCCTTGGCGGTCAGTTCCTGGTACATCTGCTCGCAGGCGCCGTCGGTCGCCGCATCGCCCTGCTTGAGGTTGAGCAGCGCCACCTTGAACGGCGCCACCGGCTCCGGCCAGATGATGCCGGCGTCGTCGTGCGACGCCTCGATGATGGCGGCGACGAGGCGGCTCGGGCCGATGCCGTAGGAACCGCCATGGATCGGCGTCTCCTTGCCGTCCGGGCCGGCCACCACGGCCTTCATCGGCTCGGAATACTTCGTGCCGAAATAGAAGATGTGACCGACCTCGATGCCGCGCGCCGACACCTGCTTGTCGGCCGGCACCTTGGCGAACTCGGCCGCCTCGTGCATGTCGGACGTCGCGGCGTATTGCGCCGTCCACTGGCCGAAAATCTGCTTCAGCCCGTCGACGTCGTCGAAATTAACGTCCGCCGGCGGCACCGCCATCTCGAGGTAGTCCTTGTGGCAGAACACCTCGGACTCGCCGGTCGACGCCAGGATGATGAACTCGTGCGACAGGTTGCCGCCGATCGGTCCGGTATCGGCACGCATCGGGATCGCCTTGAGGCCCATGCGCGCGAAGGTGCGCAGATAAGCGACGAACATCTTGTTGTAGGAATGCTCGGCGCCCGCCTGATCGAAGTCGAAGGAATACGCGTCCTTCATCAGGAATTCGCGGCCGCGCATCAGGCCGAAGCGCGGGCGCACCTCGTCGCGGAATTTCCACTGGATGTGGTAGAGGTTGAGCGGCAGATCCTTGTAGGAGCGCACATAGGCGCGGAAGATCTCCGTGATCATTTCCTCGTTGGTCGGACCGAACAGCATCTCGCGCTCGTGCCGGTCCTCGATGCGCAGCATTTCCTTGCCATAGGCCTCGTAGCGGCCGCTCTCGCGCCACAGCTCGGCGGACTGGATCGTCGGCATCAACAGCTCGATGGCGCCGGAGCGATTCTGCTCCTCGCGCACGATCGCGCAGATCTTGTTGAGCACCCGCAGGCCCAGCGGCAGGAAGGCGTAAATACCGGCCGACTCCTGGCGCAACATGCCGGCGCGCAGCATCAGGCGGTGCGAGACGATCTCGGCTTCGCGCGGCGCTTCGCGCAGGATGGGCAGGAAATAGCGGGAAAGGCGCATGGTATCCGTCGGATTTGAGGGCTTTTAAGTCCCGCCAGACAAAGCGGATCGGCCGGGGAAAGGCAAGTGCCGGGCGGGCCGCGGGGCACTCGGCGTCGCCTGGGCGGGGCCAACGGGCCGGGCCGAAGCGCCGCCCCGTTGGCTCATCCGCGCGACGGGAGGAGGATCAAAGCGCGTAGGCGTACTTCTTCAGTCGCTCGGCATGATGCGCGATCGATACCGAAATCCAGGCGCGCCCGCGCAGATGCGGCACCCGCGTCACATCCATGACCTGGGCGAGCTTGCGCAGGTAATAGAGCTCTTCCTTGGTCTGGATGTTGAAGGGCGCGTATTCGATCCGGCCGTCGAGGAAGTCGCTGTCCGAGATCGCCGCTTCGAAGCGCTGCTTCCACGGCGAATTGCTCGGACTGACGTCGAGGCCGGCGCCCTCGCTGAACAACACCTTGGTGCGGTCGCGGATCGAGGCCGGCAGCGCGTCGGGATAGAGGTCGTAGAGATCGCGCAGCGGCATCTTGCCGGTAGCCAGGCCGCGCAGATCGCGCACCAGCGCTGACGGGTCCAGGCCGAGCGCATAATTGACCACGTTCGGATCGAGGAACGGCTCGCGCGTTTCGATGCCGTAGCGCATCGAGCAGCGGTCGACACGTTGCAGACTCACGCGGTGCATGAGCCCCAACACGTCCTCGCGCATCGTCCGCGCCTGCGGGTCCCGCGCGTCGAAGGCGACTTCGAGCGGCGGATAGCCGCAGAACAATTCATCGGCGCCCTCCCCGCACAGCGCCACGCGGAAGCCGTCGGCCTGCATGCGCTCCGACACCTTCAACGAGCACACGGCGCCGCGGATAAGGTTCGGCTCGAAAGACTCCGCCGCGGCGACCGCCTCGTCGATCTGCGCGAAGACCTCGTCGCTCTCCGCATCGAACGGGATGATGCGCAAGTCGAATCCCGTCTTCGCCGCGTATTCGGCCGCATAACGGAAGTCCGGCGCATTGGTACTGCCGATGAAATAGCCCGGCATCTCGGGACGCAGCTGCCGCGCGTAATGCGCGACCAAGGTCGAGTCGATGCCGCCGCTGAACAAGGTCGCCACCGGCAGATCGGGCGGCAGACGCGTGTGCACGGCTTCGGCGAGAATGCGGTCGAGCGCCTTCGGATCGTTGGCGACCGGCGTCTCGGTGCGCGGATAGACCGGCGATTTGAACTGCACGCAGGCTTTGCGCGCCAGCGCATAGCCCGGCGGCAGCAGCATCACATCGCCCTGCTCGATGGTGTCGAGCAGCGGCCGCATCTCCGAGCAGAAGACGAAGCCGGTGTCGGACTGAATCACATAGAGCGGCTTGACGCCGAACGGATCGCGCGCGGCGAGGAACTCGCCGGTGGCGAGATCGACGGCGACGAAGGCGTACATGCCATTGAGGCGCTCGAGCGCCAGCGGGCCCCAGGCCTGCAGCGCATTGGCGAGCACTTCGGTGTCGGAATGGGTGCGGAACGGCACGCCGAGGCTTTCGAGCTCCTGCCGCAGCGCGACGTGGTTATAGATCTCGCCGTTGAAGGACAGCGCCAGACGCCCGTTGAACGAAATCTGCGGCTGCGTGCCATGCGCGGCATCGACGATGCGCAGCCGGCGCGTGCC
This sequence comes from Pseudolabrys taiwanensis, assembly GCF_003367395.1. Taxonomy (NCBI): domain Bacteria; kingdom Pseudomonadati; phylum Pseudomonadota; class Alphaproteobacteria; order Hyphomicrobiales; family Xanthobacteraceae; genus Pseudolabrys; species Pseudolabrys taiwanensis. The sequence continues at coordinate 1,298,352 of NZ_CP031417.1, forward strand.
CATCGCCGTGGTCGAATTGGGACTTAGAACCGGGTCGGTGACGTCACCGCGATGAAGGATTCCCTGAATCAGCTGCTTGACCACGCTTTCGGCTTCAGGCCAACCGACGGCCACCGCAAATCCGCACATTGAAGAAACTTCCCCCGGCGGACTTAAGCGCACGCCCCTGGGGACCCCGCCAATCCGCATGTTCACGATGCATTTACCATGATGGCTAACGGGTTAAGTTTGCCTTAAGCTGACCACGCTGAGGGATGACGCGTGCCGCCTTTCTGTTTAAAGCGAGCCGCGATGGATGAGTTTTGGGGCGGCGGCTTGCGGCAACGGCTGAAAACAAGCGTGACGATGCTGGCGATCTTCGCGGTCGCCGTGCACACCATGCTGTGGGCGCTTGCCGCGCCAGCAATGGCCTTGGCCGGCAGCGCCGATTCTATCGACCCGTTCCTGGTGATCTGCCACAGCCCCAGCCCGGCGGACGTCGCGGCCGATACGACGCCCGGTGCGCCGCTGTCCAAACCGACCTCGGCCTGCGATCACTGCAACCTCTGCAGCGCCACGGGCCCTGCGGCCGAGCCGGATGTCGTGCTGCTCGGGCGGCTTTTGCCGGAGCGCGTCATTGCGCTCCTCAGCCCCGTCAGCCTGCCGCAACGTGACGGCCTCACGTCCGATCCCAAGCTCGCCCGAGGTCCGCCGCAACAGGCGTGAAGTCCCGCGGCCGTCACGGCCGCCCTTCCCGATTCTGTTGTTGCAAGGACCGTATCCATGTCTCGCCCGAGCCCTCGTGGCCGCGCGCGCGCAACGCGTGCGTTTGATGTCGCCTGCCCCGCATTCTCCCAATCTACAGTCCGCCTGAAACTGCTGTGCGCTTTGTCTGCCGTCGTCGCGACCGGTCTGCCAGCGGCCGTCCGCGCGCAAGACAGTGTGCAGATTCCTGAGATCGTGGTCGGCGCACCCGGCGCTCTAACCGTGCCCAACACCGAAGAAGCCCGCCGCGCCATCGAGCAAACGCCTGGCGGGGTCGAGGTCGTGCCGGACACCGCCGTCAAGAACGGCCCGGCGAATACGATCAAGGACATCGTCGGCTGGGTGCCGGGCGTCCTGGTGCAGCCGCGGTGGGGACCCGATGGCCGACTCTCGATCCGCGGCTCGGGCCTGTCGCGCGCTTACGGCAACCGCGGCATCAACATTTATATGGACGGCATCCCGCTCAACACCGCCGACGGGTTGTTCGATCTGTTCGAGATCGATCCGACCGCCTACCGGTACACGGAGGTCTATAAAGGCGCCAACGCCCTACGCTACGGGGCCAACGCACTCGGGGGCGCCATCAATTTCGTCATGCCGACGGGGCGCGACGCGACCGTCTTCGACGGCCGGATCGATACCGGATCGTTCGGCTTCGTTCGCAGCCAGGCCGCGACCGGCGGATCGAGCGGTCCTTACGACTGGTTCCTCACCGGATCGGCACAACGCGAAGACGGATATCGCGAACACAGCAGAACCGATTCCGAACGGCTGAACGCCAACTTCGGCTATCAATTCTCACCCAGCGCCGAAACACGCTTCTATGTGAATGCGGACCGATGGCGCGCCCAGCTGCCGGGCGAGGTCACGAAAGACACGGCGCTGAATTCGCCGCGCGCCGCCAATCCCACGTTCGTTCAGCAGGACCAGCAGCGCAACATCGACTCGCTGCGTCTGTCCAACAAAACGACGTTGCGCTTCGATTCCACCACGGTGGACTTGGGCATTTTCGGCCTCGACCGCCACGTGATGCATCCGATCTATCAGTGGCTCGACTTTACGGCGTACGACTATGGCGGCTTCGCGCGCGCGACCGATGACCGCATCATCGGCGGTCATCGGAACCGTCTGGTCGCCGGCGTCAATGTGCACAATGGCGACATCGACATAAACTACTATCAAAATCCCGGCGGGGCCGTGAAAGGCGCGCTGGCGGCGTCTTATCTTTGGAAGTCGCAGAATGTCTCCGCCTACGCGGAGAACTCGTTTTACTTCCTGCAGAATGTAGCGCTCGTCACCGGCGGGCAGTTCCTCTACGCGGTCCGCGACCAGCAGGACCGCTTCTTGTCGGACGGCGACCAATCCGGGCGGCGCACCTACAACATCTTCAGCCCAAAGGTTGGCCTGCTCTGGGACGTCGATGCGACATGGCAGGTGTTCGGCAACGTATCTCGGAGCGGCGAAGTGCCGACCTTCGACGCGAACACGTTCGCGGGCGCGTCCAGCTCCGACCTCAGCGCCCAGACGGCGACCACATACGAGATCGGCACGCGCGGCCGCCGGCCGGATATCACGTGGGACATCTCTCTCTACCGGTCCGACGTCAAGAACGAACTGCAGTGTTTGACAACGGCACCGTGGGCACCTTGTACGATCGTCAACGCCGACCGGACCGTGCATCAGGGGATCGAACTCGGGGGCGGCGTTGCGTTCCTCAAATCGGTCTTCGCCCAGAATGATCGCTTCTGGTTCAACCTCGCTTACACCTACAGCGATTTCTTCTTCGATGGAGATGCTCGCTACGGCAACAACCGGCTTCCGGGAGTGCCCTCGCATTACATCCGTGCGGAGGTGCTCTACAAGCAACCGAGCGGCTTCTATGTCGGACCGAATGTCGAGTGGGTGCCGCAAGGCTACTACGCCGATAACACCAACTCCTTGACGGTCGATCCGTACGCGGTCCTGAACTTCAAGATCGGCTACGACAGCGGCAAAGGCTGGTCCGGTTATCTCGAAGCGCGCAATCTGTTCGATACGCGCTATATATCGAGCGTCGCCGTGGCCGGGAGCGCCAATGCCGCATCGGAGATCTTCAATCCGGGGACCGGGCGTGCGGTGTATGCCGGCCTGCGGTATAAAATGTGAGAGCTTCGTCGGGCGGTGCTAGTCAGCATAGGGTCTTTCAACTAACGTCTCGGCCGCCGCGGTCTTCGCGGCGGACTTTCCAAGACCAGTGGCAACACGGAGTCGCGGGTTTGCGGCAACGGCTTAAAACAAGCGTGATGATGCTGGCGATCTTCGCGGTCGCCATGCACACCATGCTGTGGGCGCTTGCCGCGCCCGCAATGGCCTTGGCCGGCGGCGGCAATTCCGTCGATCCGTTCCTGGTGATCTGCCACAGCCCCAGCCCGGCGGACGTCGCGTCCGATACGACGCCCGGTGCGCCGCTGTCCAAACCGACCTCGGCCTGCGATCACTGCAACCTCTGCAGCGCCACGGGCCCGGCGGCCGAGCCGGATGTCGTTCTGCTCGGGCGGCTTTTGCCGGAGCGCGTCATTGCGCTTCTGAGCCCCGTCAGCCTGCCGCAACGTGACGGCCTCACGTCCGATCCCAAGCTCGCCCGAGGTCCGCCGCAACAGGCGTGAAGTCCCGCGGCCGTCACGGCCGCCCTTCCCGTTTCTGTTGTTGCAAGGACCGTTTCCATGTCTCGCCCGAGCCCTCGTGGCCGCGCGCGCGCAACGCGTGCGTTTGATGTCGCCTGCCCCATCTCTCGTTCCCTCGCCGTGCACCGCTATCTCGGTGCGATGGCGCTTGTCGCGGCCTGCTGGCCGCACAATGCCAAAGCCCAAGATGCCGTTCAGATTCCGGAGATTGTCGTCGGCTCGCCTGGCGCGCTGACCTCACCCGGCACCGAAGCCGCGCGCCGCGCCGTCGAGCAGACGCCCGGCGCCGTCGAAGTCGTGCCCGACACGGCGTTCAAGGACACCGCGGCCCGCACCATCAAGGACATTGTGGACTACACGCCGGGCGTCTGGGCCCAACCGAAATGGGGCGACGACGCGCGATTCTCGATCCGCGGCTCAGGGCTGTCGCGCAACTTCCATCTGCGCTCGACGCAGCTGCTGATGGACGGCATTCCGATCAACACCTCGGACGGCTACGGCGACTTCCAGGAAATCGACCCGACCGCCTACCGTTATGTCGAGGTCTATAAGGGGGCCAATGCGCTGCGCTTCGGCGCCAACGCGCTCGGCGGCGCCATCAACTTCGTCACGCCGACGGGGCGTGACGCGAGCGTGTTCGAAAGCCGCATCGACGGCGGCAGCTACGGTTATCTGCGCGAGCAGATGAGTTCCGGCAAAGCCTACGGGCCGTTCGACTTCTTCGTCACCGGCTCGAACTTCACCGGCGACGGTTATCGCGATCACAGCGGCGGCCACGGCCAGCGCGCGAGCGCCAATTTCGGCTATCAGTTCACGCCCGACATCGAGACGCGGTTCTATCTGAACTTCAACCGCGTCCGCCAGCGCATCCCCGGCGAGGTCGACAAGGCGTCGGCGCTGAGCAATCCGCAAAAGGCCTGGACCGACAACGTCAACAACGACTGGCAGCGCAACATCGACACCGCGCGGGTCGCCAACAAGACAACCCTGCGCTTCGGCGACACGACCGTCGACGTCGGCCTGTACGGCATCGACCGCCATTTGATGCATCCGATCTACGAATGGCTCGACTACCGCTACCGCGATTATGGCGGCTTCGGGCGGCTGGTCCACGAGGCCCCGCTCGCCGGCCATCGCAACCGCTTCACCTTCGGCATCAACGTCCTCAACGGCACCATCGATGCCGATCAGTACGTCAACACCGGCGGCAACAAAGGCATCAAGACCAAGTCGCTGACGCAGACCCCGGAGAACTACACGGCCTATTTCGAGAACGCGTTCTACGTCGTGCCGTCGGTCGCGCTCGTCGCCGGCACGCAGTATCTGCACGCGGTGCGCCAGCAGACTGTGAACTACACCATCGAGGGCGATCTTGCCGGCCGCGCCACCTTCGACCTCTGGAGCCCGAAAGTCGGCGTCCTGTGGGAGCCGGCACGCGACACACAAGTCTTCGCGAATGTCTCGCGCAGCGGCGAAGCCCCGAGCTTCGGCGAAGGCCAGGGCAGCACCGTGCCGTGGTACGACATCAAGGCGCAGACGGCGACGACCTACGAAATCGGCACGCGCGGCCGGCGGCCGGACTTCACCTGGGACGTGGCGCTCTACCGCGCCGAGATCCGCAACGAGCTGCAGTGCTTCACCAACTCCTTCGGAAACTGCAACGTCACCAATGCCGACCGCACGGTGCACCAGGGCCTCGAGCTCGGCTTCGGCGTCGCCCTTCTCAAGGACACGCTGACGGCGCGCGACAAGATCTGGCTCAACGCCGCCTACACCTACAACGACTTCCGGTATGACAACGACGCCACCTTCGGCAACAACCGGTTGCCGGGCGCGCCGCCGCATTATCTGCGGGCGGAGCTGCTCTACAAGCATCCCTCCGGCATCTCGTTCGGTCCGAATATCGAATGGGTGCCGAGCGATTATTTCGTCGACAGCGCCAACACGATGACGACCGCGTCCTACATGCTGTGGGGCCTGCGCGCCGTCTACGACGACGGCAAGAATGTCAGCGCCTACATCGAAGCGCGCAACCTCGCCGACACGACGTACATCGCCGCGACCAGCGTCATCGACCGCGCCAATGCAGGCTCGCGTCTGTACAACCCGGGCAATGGCCGCAGCATCTTCGCCGGCCTGCGCTTCAAGCTGTAGGGAGGAAGCATGATGCTCATGAGACTCCTGCTTGTCGTCGCAACGCTCCTCGCCGCCAACTCCGCGGGCGCCGAGACGGCCCGCAACGCGGATAGCCAAGCGATCCAGCACGTCATGATGGCGCAATTCGACAAGCCTGACGCACCACTCACCGTCGCGCCGGTCGTGATCGTCGCCGATCATGCGATCGCAGGTTGGACGCAAGCAGACATGGGCGGGCGGGCTCTGCTCCGTCGCAAGAACGGCGTCTGGGCCATTGTGCTTTGCGCCGGCGATCAACTCACGACAAGCGAAGCGCTGCGGATGGCCGGATTATCTGACGACCACGCCCAGTCACTGATCGCAGCGTTAAGCGACGCCGAAAGCAAGATCGCACCCGAACGCATCGCCATGTTCGGGCGCTTCGAAGGGCTGGTCACCATGGACGACCATGGCGGCCACCCGCCGCATCATCATTGACAACGAGGAAGATCATGAAAGTCACGATAACAAAACTTGCGCTCGCCGCATCGCTTGCACTCGTTGCGGCTTCCGCTGCCGCACACGTCACCCTCGAACAGGCAGAGGCACCGGTCGGCGCCCCCTACAAGGCGGTGTTCCGCGTGCCGCATGGCTGCGACCAATCGTCGACCGTGCGGCTCACGGTGCGCATTCCGGAAGGCGTCATCGCGGTGAAGCCGATGGTCAAGCCCGGCTGGCAGATCGCGACGATGCGCGGCCCTTATGCCAAGACCTACAGCTTCTATCACGGCGCGACTTTCTCCGAAGGCGTGACGACCGTGACCTGGAGCGGCGGCAACCTGCCCGACGCGTTCTACGACGAGTTCGTGCTGTCGGCGTTTATCGCCGGTGACCTCACACCCGGGCGCATGCTCTATTTCCCGGTGGTGCAGACCTGCGAACGCGGCGAGCATCAGTGGGTCGAGGTGCCGGCGGCCGACAAGCCCGATGCTCACCTCGGCGATCCGGCGCCGGGCGTTATGCTGACCCCGAAGAAGTGAGGCTGACATGCGACGCTTGCGTTCTGTTTCTTTCGCCCTCGTCTGCGCCGGTGCCTTGATGGCACCGGTCGCTGCCTTCGCGCATGCCCATCTCGACCGTTCGACACCGGCGGCCGGCACGGCGCTGAAGGAGCCGCCGCCGGAGGTGATGCTCTGGTTCACCGAAGCCGTGGAGCCGAAATTCAGCAGCATCGAGGTGCGCGACGCCAAAGGCGCCGCGGTGCAGGACGGCGCGGCGGCCGCCGTACCCGGCAACACGGCGCAATTGCGGGTCAAGCTCAAGCCGCTCGCCGCCGGGACCTACACCGTGAAATGGCGCGTGCTCTCGGTCGATACGCATCGCTCGCAGGGCGACTTCACCTTCCGCGTCGGTCCGTGAGGGCCCAGGTGACGTCCCGGGCGAGGTCGCGATGGAACCGCTGATCCTGGCGCGCTTGGTCCACTTCGCCGCGACGCTGACGGCCGGCGGCACGATCTGGTTTGCCCTGCTCGTGCCCCGGCCGATCCCGGCCGCCCTCGATCGTCGCCTGCGCCTCCTTGCGCTTGTGGCGTTGGCGCTAGCGGTGCTTTCTGGCCTCGCATGGCTGGCGCTGGTGGCAGCCGACGTCCTCGGCGTTCCCATTGCGGAAGTGACGCCGGGCGGCGCCTGGCCGGTGGTCACCGATATCCGCTTCGGTCAGGTGGCGGCGGTCCGGCTGCTGCTCGCCGTGCTCCTGGCGCTTTTGGTGCCTTTGGCCCGCGCACGACCGCTTCAGGGCGTCCTGGCGCTCGGCTTCGTCGCCCTGCCCGCCCTGACCGGCCACGCCGGCGCCTTGCCCGGTCCGGCGGGCTATGGCGCGATCACGGCCGACGCGCTGCATCTCCTGGCCGCCGGGGCGTGGCTGGGCGGCCTGCCGGCCTTCCTGCTGTCGCTGCGGGAAGCGCCCGGCGATCCGCACGCCGACGACCGCATCGTTTGGACCACGCGCCGGTTTTCTCAGCTCGCGGTCGTCTCCGTCGCGACGCTCCTCGGCAGCGGGATTATCAACAGCTGCTACCTGCTGAGCGGCACGCGGGACCTTCTGTATACCGAATACGGCCAGCGGCTCACGCTCAAGCTCGTTCTTTTCGCCGCGATGCTGGCCTTTGCCGCGGTCAACCGTTTCCGCCTGACGCCGGCGCTTCCTTCAGCCCGCGCGCGGACGGCCCTTGGTCGCAACACGCTTGCCGAAACCGGCCTGGGCCTCGCGGTCCTCGCCCTCGTTGCAGTCATAGGCACGTTGCCCCCCGGCGGCCACGCCCACTCCACCACGAGCACCATCCCGGACGACGCTACGTTCGTTCACATACACACCGCGGCGGCGATGGCCGACGTCACGATCAACCCTGGTCGCGTCGGTCGTGTCGAAATTGGTACGCGTCTCTGGCGCGATGACATGAGCGAATTAGCCGCTCGCGCCGTTACGGTGGCACTCGAGCCGCCGAATAAAAACGCACGCTCAACAATCGAGCATGTTGCAGTGCGAGAAGACGACGGCACATGGCGAGTCAGCAACGTGGATTGTACGCAAGACGGCGTTTGGACCGTGCGGCTGACTATAACGCCGCGTGAGGGTTCCAAAATCGTGCTCGATGCGCCGATCGTTATCGCACGCTGACTCGTCAATTCCTGATGACAGTGCGTTTTTGTTCAGCTAGCCTCTTCACATGTCCGTGTGACTGGAGATTCCGGCAACAAGACCGGCTCCAACAATGCGGTCCAAGTCTTGGGAGGGAAGTAAGTCCTTGGCGCGATAAAACCGCTGCCGCCTCGATCGAAGCTTCAAGCAATAAGAGTCGAGGACGAGGGACATAAAATAAGTTGAGCAGGGCCAAGGCGCCCTGCTCTTTTTTTTTGCGCGACGCTCCGGCGTTATTGCTGACGCGGCGGCGTTGAAATCGCGCCCAGCCAATCGAACGGAATGAGATTCTGCGTGTACAGCACGTAGAGGATCGCGAAGATCACGCTGGTGTAGATCGTCGTCCAAAGCAACTTGCGGCCGATGACGTGCGCCGCAGGTGCGCCCGGATCGGTGCCCGGGGCGATCTCTTCGCCGCTCTCGTGCTGGCTGCGGATCCCCCACGGCAGGACGGCGAACAACACCACCCACCACAGCACGAAGTAGATGGCGATAACGGTGGTGATACTCATGACGTGTGTTTTTCCTTACGCCTGCTCGAGCTCGACGAGCGTGCCGCAGAAATCCTTCGGATGCAGAAACAGCACCGGCTTGCCGTGCGCGCCGATCTTCGGCTCGCCATCGCCGAGCACACGCGCGCCATCGGCCTTCAGCTTGTCGCGCGCGGCTTTGATGTCATCGACCTCGTAGCAGACGTGATGGATGCCGCCGTCGGGATTCTTGTCGAGGAATTTCGCGATCGGCGATCCCTCGCCCAGCGGCTCCAACAGCTCGATCTTCGTATTCGGCAGATGGATAAACACGGTGGAGACGCCGTGATCGGGCTGCGCCACCTTCTCGGACACCTCCGCGCCCAAGGTATCGCGATAGACAGCCGACGCTTTGGCGATGTCGCGCACAGCAATGGCAACGTGATTGAGACGGCCGATCATGTTTCCCTCACCTCATTCCGGCGCGCGATGATAGCCGCCAATCTAAAGTCAGTCATTCCGGGCGCGCTGAAAGCGCGAACCCGGAATCGAGCCAAAGCTTCTGGATTCCGGGTTCGCTCGCTAACGCTCGCGCCCCGGAATGACGAATAATTTTCATCATACCGCCAAGACATGCACATAGCACATCGGCTTCTTGCCCCAACGCTCGGCGACACGCGCGCGCACCGCGCGACGCATCGCTTCGGCGACGGTGTCGGGATCGCGCCTTTTGGCGCGCGGCAGTGAATCGTAGGTCTCGTGCACGGCGTCGACGACGAGCTCGTGCAGCAACGCCCCTTCGCGATCGCGCTCGGGGATACCGATGAGATCGACCGACGGATCGTCGATCATCTCGCCCTTCTCGCTCAGCGCCACGGCGACCGACACCGCGCCGGCAAAGCTCAAGCGCCGGCGATCCGCGACGGTGCGCGCCTGCGCGTCGACCAGCAGCCAGCCGTCTTTGTAGATGCGGCCCGCCGGCACCTCGTCGATCAGACCGGGATCGGGCGCCAGCCGCATCAGATCGCCGTTGCGGCACTGGAGCACGGTCTTCACGCCGCACTGGCGGGCAAGCTTGCCGTGCTCGTTCAAATGCAGGGCCTCGCCGTGCACCGGCAGCACCATCTTCGGCTTGACCCAACCGAGCAGCATCTCGACTTCGGCCCGGCGCGGATGTCCGGACACGTGCACAAGATGCGTCCGGTCGGTGATGACCTCGATGCCCTGGTTGATCAGGCCGTTGATGACGCGGCCGACCGCCTTCTCGTTGCCGGGAATGGTCCGCGCCGAATAGATCACGGTGTCGCCCCTCGACAGCGTGACTTCCGGATGCTGGTCCTCGGCGATGCGCGAGAGCGCCGCGCGCGGTTCGCCCTGACTGCCCGTGCACAGCGCCACCACTCTGTCGGGCGGCAGATAGCCGTAGGCATCCATCGGCCGGAAATCCGGAATGCCATCGAAATAGCCGAGTTCGCGCGCGATCAAGCCGACGCGCTCCATCGCCCGGCCGACCACGACGACCTCGCGGCCGACCGTGCGCGCGGCCTCCGCCACGGCGCGCAGCCGCGCCACATTCGACGCGAAGGTGGTGACGGCGACGCGCCCGCGCGCGTTGCCGATGATCTCGGTCAGCGTCTTGGCGACGTCGGCCTCCGACGGCGAGCGGCCTTCGCGGATGGCGTTGGTGGAGTCGCCGATCAGCGCCAGGCACCCCTCCTCGCCGAACGCGCGCAGCTTCTTCTCATCGGTCGGATCGTTGAGGATCGGCGTCGGATCGATCTTCCAATCGCCGGTATGCAGCACGTTGCCGAGCGGCGTGCGGATGATCAGCGCATTGGCTTCGGGGATCGAATGCGCGACGGTGACCAGTTCGACGTCGAACGGTCCGGCCGTGAAGCGACCGCCGACCGGGATCGTCTTCACTTCGATCTCCGGTGCACCCGGTTCGCCACGGCGCTTGGCCTCGATCATCGCCGCCGTGAACGGCGTCGCATAGGCCGGCACCTTCAGCTTCGGCCACAGCTCGAACAGCGCGCCGAAATGATCTTCGTGCGCATGGGTGATGACGATGCCGGCGAGGTTCTTGCGTTCGGATTCCAGAAAACGGATGTCCGGCAAAATGAGGTCGACGCCCGGCAGATGCTCCTCCGCCGCGAAGGAGACGCCGACATCGACCGCGAGCCATTGGCGCCGGTTCTCGGGGCCGAGGCCGTAGATCGACAGGTTCATGCCGATCTCGCCGACGCCGCCAAGCGGCGCGAACACCAATTCTTGCTGTCCGCGCGCCATCAGGATGCTCCTAGCCCGAAAACTTCACCGGCGGTGACCACGGTCGGCCCCGACGGACCCTGCAGCAGCAAGCGACCCAATTCATCCACTCCTTCGAAACGCCCGGTCAGTTCGCGCTCGGGCAAGCGCACTTGAATGTCGCGACCGAGATTGGCGGCGCGTTTGAGCCAGTCGGTCCGTATCGATGCAAAGCGCTCACCGCGCTGCCACTGCGCCAGCCGGCGCTGCATGGCGGCGGACAACACGCCGGCAAGATGGCCGGGCGCGACGATGGCGCCGGCGGCCGCCAGGTCGGTTGCCGGATAGCGCGTGTCGGCCGGATGATGCGCGCAGTTCACGCCGATGCCGATCGCCACGGCGAACCGCGGATCGCTCTCACCCTCGATCAGGATACCGGCGAGCTTCTTGCCGCCGAGCAACAGGTCGTTCGGCCACTTCACGCTGAGCATAGGCCCGAGTTGCGGCGCGCATTCGGCGACCGCGTCGTGCACCGCCAGCGCCGTCACGAACGCCAATTGCGGCGCGAGATCCTTGGGGGACGGCTCGGTGAGCAACAAAGTGGCGTAGAGATTGCCGGGTTCGGACACCCAGGCGCTGCCGCGCCGGCCGCGTCCGGCCAATTGGGTGCGGGTCGTGATCCACAAAGGACCACCCTCGCCGGCACGCGCACGCGCCAGCGCCTCGGCATTGGTCGAGCCGAGCGTTTCGTAAGTCACGTGTCGGACCCCCGCCAGGTCCGTGGCTTCGCGGTTCATCTCGTTTTTCAGCGCGTGATCTTATCCGAAAACCGGTATCCACTTTTCGGGATCACGCGCGGGCGCGATCGCCCCTCGGGGGATCACATCAAAAGAGCGATTTCGCCGCCGCCGTCGCCGCGCCGACCAGCGGCGCCGGATAGGCGAAGAACAACAGGTTCGCGAGGCCCGCCACGCCGAGCACGAGGCGCAGCAGCATCGGCATCGGCTCGAAGCCCTTCACCGGCTCGTCGAAGTACATGATCTTGACGATCAACAGGTAGTAATAGGCGCCCACGACGCTCGCCAGGACGCCGAGCACGGCCAGCGTGAACAGGCCCGCTTTGATGGCGGCCAGGAACACGTAGTACTTCGCGAAGAAGCCCGCGAGCGGCGGAATGCCGGCCAGCGAGAACAGCAGCATGCCGAAGAAGAACGCCATCGTCGGATGCGTGCGCGACAGGCCGGCGAGATCGTTGATGTTCTCGACCATGACGCCGTCGCGGCGCATGCTGATGACCACGGCGAAGGAGCCGAGCGTCATCGCCACGTAGATCGAGATATAGATCAGCACGCCTTGCACGCCCTCGGGCGTGCCGGCTGCCAAGCCGACCAGCGCGAAGCCCATGTGGCCGATCGACGAATAGGCCAACAGGCGCTTCAAGTTGCGCTGGCCGATGGCGGCGAACGAACCGAGCGCCATGGAGGCGATCGCGACGAACACCACGATCTGCTGCCATTCGTGGACAATGCCGGGGAACGCGGTCACGGCGGCGCGCACGAAGATGGCGATGCCGGCGACCTTCGGCGCCGAAGCGAAGAAAGCGGTGACCGGCGACGGCGAGCCTTCATAGACGTCGGGCGTCCACATGTGGAACGGCACCGCCGAGATCTTGAAGCAGAAGCCGGCGAACAGGAACACGAGGCCGAAGATCAAGCCGACGTTCGGGCCGCTCATCGTCGCCTTGGCGATGCCGGCGAAGCCGATCGTGCCGGTGAAGCCGTAAATCAGCGACGCCCCATAGAGGAGCATGCCCGAAGACAGCGCGCCGAGGACGAAGTATTTGAGGCCCGCTTCGGTCGACTTGACGCTGTCGCGGTTGGACGCCGCGACCACGTAAAGCGCAAGGCTCATCAGCTCGAGGCCGAGATAGAGCGCCAGGAGATCGCCGGCCGAGATCAGCATCAGCATGCCGAGCGTCGACAGGAGGAACAGCGCGCCGTATTCGAACTTCTGCAGCTTCTCGCGCGTGAGGAAGTTCAGCGACAGCAGCAACGCGCCGGCCGAACCGGTGATCGCAAGCAGCTTCAGGAAGCGCGCATAATCGTCGATGATGAAGCTGCCGCCGAACATGGTCGTCTTTCCGCCGGGCAGCCAGACGACCGCCGCCCCGGCGACGATCAGGATCAGGATCGAAAGGCCGTTGACGAAATTCGCGCTGCGCTCGCCGGCGAAGGCGCCGAACATCAGCATCAGCATGGCGCCGCAGGCCAGGACGATCTCCGGCAGAAGCGGCGCGTAAGCGTTCAGGGTCGTCAACTCGTTCATTGCGCGATGCCTGCGGTCGGAGCTTGGGGCGGGACGGCTTCGGCCGTCTTCTTGACAGCGATGGCCTTGTTGTAGCCGTCGAGCAACTGGGCGACGGACGCCGCCGACATGTCGAGCACGGGCTTAGGCGCGACGCCGAACAGGATGGTCAGCACCACGAGCGGCGCGAAGATCACCGCCTCGCGCCAGCCGATGTCCTTCATGCTTTCGAGGCCCGGCCGGAGCTTGCCGAAGATCATCTTGCGGTAGAGCCACAATGCATACGCCGCCGACAGGATGACGCCCAGCGTGGCGATGGTGGCGACCTGGATGTTGGCCTTGAAGGTGCCGATCAGCGCCAGGAATTCGCCGACGAAGCCCGAGGTGCCCGGCAGGCCGACATTGGCCATGGTGAACAGCATGAAGATCAAGGCATAGACCGGCATGCGGTTCACGAGGCCACCATAGGCGGCGATCTCGCGCGTGTGCAGCCGGTCGTAGACGACGCCGACGCACAGGAAGAGCGCGCCCGAGACGATACCGTGCGAGATCATCTGGAAGATGCCGCCGGCGACGCCCTGCGTCGTCGCCGCGAAGATGCCCATGGTCACGAAGCCCATGTGCGCCACGGACGAATAGGCGATCAGCTTCTTCACGTCCTCCTGCATCAGCGCCACCAGCGAGGTATAGACGATGGCGACGACCGAGAGCGTAAAGACGAACGGCGCGAAGTAATGGCTCGCCTCCGGGAACATCGGCAGCGAGAAGCGCAGGAAGCCGTAGCCGCCCATCTTCAGCAGGATGGCCGCGAGGATCACCGAGCCCGCGGTCGGCGCCTCGACGTGCGCGTCCGGCAGCCACGTGTGCACCGGCCACATCGGCATCTTCACAGCGAAGGAGGCAAAGAATGCCAGCCACGCCCACTGCTGCAGACCCGACGGGAAGCCGTGCTTGAGAAGCACGGTGATGTCGGTCGTGCCGGCCTGCCAGTACATCGCCATGATGGCGAGCAGCATCAGGACCGAGCCGAGCAGCGTGTAGAGGAAGAACTTGAACGAGGCGTAGACACGGCGCGGCCCGCCCCAGACGCCGATGATCAGGAACATCGGGATCAGGCCGCCCTCGAAGAACAGATAGAACAGGACGAGGTCGAGCGCCGAGAAGGTGCCGATCATCAAGGTCTCGAGCACCAGGAACGCGATCATGTATTCCTTGACGCGCTTCTGCACCGACACCCAGCTCGCCATGATGCACAGGGGCATCAGCGCCGTCGTGAGGATGACGAAGGGCAGCGAAATACCGTCGACGCCCATGTGGTAGGACGCGACGCCCAGCCAGTCGTGCCTCTCGACGAACTGGAATTCGGCGGACGAGGCATCGAAGTCCTTCACCAGCAGCAGCGACACGCCGAACGTGACGAGCGTGGTCCAGAACGCGATCCACCGCGCGGTGCCTTTGGCGAGCCCTTCATTGCCGCGCACGAGCAGCATGATGAGCACGGCGCCCAGCACCGGCAGGAAGGTGGTGACGGAGAGGATCGGCCAATTGAGGGTCATCAAAGTCGCATCCGCCCGTTAGTGCACCGAGAACATGAACCAGGTGATCAGCAGCGCCGCGCCGATCAGCATGGCGAACGCATAGTGATAGAGGTAGCCGGTCTGCAGCCGCACGACACCGCGCGTGATGTCGAGCACCCGGGCCGATACGCCGTCCGGACCGAAGCCGTCGATCAGCCAGCCGTCGCCGCGCTTCCACAATGTGCGGCCGAGCCACTTCACCGGGCGCACGAAGATCACGTCATACAGCTCGTCGAAGTACCACTTGTTGAGCAGGAACAGGTACAGCGGCCGATGCTGGCGCGCGAGCTCGACGGGGATGTCCGGACGCTTGATGTAGAACACCCAGGCGATGACGAAGCCGACCGCCATCATCACCGTCGGCAAGGTCGTGATGCCGAGCGGGATGTGGTGCATCTCCTCGAGGATGTGGTTGTCCTTGCCGAAGGTCAGCGAGCCGCGGAAGAAGTGCTCGACACCGTGGCCGGCGAAGATCTCCTTGAACGGGAAGCCGGCGGCGAACGAGCCGATCGCCAGAAAGGCGAGCGGGATCAGCATCACCAGCGGGCTCTCGTGCGCGTCCTTCCAGTGCTGCCGGTCGTGCGGCTCGCCGTGGAAGGTCTTGAACACCAGGCGCCAGGAATAGAACGAGGTCAGCAGCGCCGCCACCACCACGCAGGCGAAGGCATAGAGCGCCATTGGGTTCTTGCCGACATAGGCCGCCTCGATGATGGCGTCCTTGGAGAAGTAGCCGGCGGTGAGCGGGAAACCGGTGAGCGCCAGCGTGCCGACGATCATCACCGCGTAAGTGAACGGGATGCGGTCCTTCAGGCCACCCATGTTCCGGATGTCCTGCTCGTGGTGCATCGCGTGGATCACCGAGCCCGAGCCGAGAAACAGCAGTGCCTTGAAGAAGGCGTGCGTGAACAGGTGGAACATGCCGATCGAGTAGCCGCCCACCCCCATCGCCACGAACATGTAGCCGAGCTGCGAGCAGGTCGAATAAGCGACGATGCGCTTGATGTCGTTCTGCACGAGACCGATGGTGGCCGCGAAGATTGCCGTGGTGGCGCCGATGAAGGTCACGAAGGTCTGCGCGTTCGGCGAGAGTTCGAACAGCGGCGACAGGCGCGCCACCATGAACACGCCGGCGGTGACCATGGTCGCTGCATGGATCAGCGCGGAGACCGGCGTCGGGCCTTCCATGGCGTCCGGCAGCCAGGTGTGCAGCAGGAACTGCGCCGACTTGCCCATGGCGCCCATGAACAGCAGCAGACAGGTCAGCGTCAGCGCGTCGACGTGCCAGCCGAAGAACAGGATGGTCTTGCCGACCAGCGACGGCGCCTGCGCGAAGGCCGTGTCGAAGTCGATCGCGCCGGTGAGATAGAAGATCGAGAAGATGCCGAGCGCGAAGCCGAAGTCGCCGACGCGGTTAACGACGAAGGCCTTGATGGCGGCGGCGCAGGCTTCGGGCTTCTGGTACCAGAAGCCGATCAGCAGATAGCTGGCGAGACCCACGCCTTCCCAGCCGAAGAACATCTGCACCAGATTGTCGGAGGTCACCAGCATCAGCATGGCGAAGGTGAACAGCGACAGATAGGCGAAGAAGCGCGGCCGGTACGGCTCCTCGTGCATGTAGCCCATCGAATAGAGGTGCACGAAGGCGGAGACCGAGTTCACCACCACGAGCATCACGGCGGTCAGCGTGTCGATGCGCAGGACCCAGTCGACCTTCAGGTCGCCGGCGACGATCCACGGCATCAACGGCTCGCGGATGTCCTGGCCGCCGAAGCCGACCTGCACCAGCGCGATCCACGACAGCACCATCGAGATCATCAAGAGCGTCGTGGTGATCAGCTCGGCCGTGCGGGAGCCGACGGCCGCAGGCTCGACCGGGCCATGGCCATGGTCGTCGTGGCCATGCGCTTCATCGCCGTGGTGCGCATCGTGCGCGGCGTGGTGAACGGCGTGGCTGCCGTCGTCCGGCGCGGGCCCCTGCCCCGGGAAGCGGCCGCGCGCGCCAATGATCGCGATCAGGCCGGCCAGGATCGCGCCGAGCAGCGGAAGGAAAACGATGGCCTGGTACATTAGCCCGTCAGCCCTTCATCAGATTGATGTCTTCGACCGCGATCGAGCCGCGGTTGCGGAAGAAGACCACGAGGATAGCGAGGCCGATGGCGGCTTCCGCCGCGGCGACCGTGAGCACGAACAGCGCGAAGACCTGGCCGACGATGTCGCCCAAATGGGTCGAGAACGCCACGAGGTTGATGTTGACCGACAGCAGGATGAGCTCGACGGACATCAGGATGATGATGACGTTCTTCCGGTTCAGGAAGATGCCGAAGATCCCGAGCGTGAACAGGATCGCGGCGACGCTGAGATAATGACCGAGGCCGATCGTCATACGTTGCTCCCCAGGCCCTGGCCGGTCTTGACCTTGACGACTTCAATCGCGGTCGCCGGCGTGCGCGCGTTCTGCACCGGGATGCTCTGGCGCTTGACCCGCTCCTTGTGGCGCAGCGTCAGCACGATGGCGCCGACCATGGCGACCAGGAGGATCATACCCGCCGCTTCGAAGAAGTAGACGTATTTGGTGTAGAGCACGAGGCCGAGCGCCTGCGTGTTCGTCACGTTGGCCGGGATCGGCGCGGTGATGGCCGTCGGCACGCCCGGACCGATTGCCCAGGCGCCCACGACCAGCACAAGCTCGGCGAGGAAGATGCCGCCGATCAGCAGGCCGACGGGCAGATACTGCAGCGCGCCCTGCTTGAGCTGCGCGAAGTCGACGTCGAGCATCATGACGACGAACAGGAAGAGCACGGCGACGGCGCCGACATAGACGACGATCAGGATCATCGCCAGGAACTCGGCGCCCATCATGACGAACAGGCCCGCCGCGTTGACGAAGGCCAGGATGAGATAGAGCACCGAATGCACCGGGTTCTTCGACGCGATCACCATGAAGGCGCTCGCGACGCAGATGCCGGCGAAGAGGTAGAAGAAGAGCGCGGCGATCATGAACAAAGCTCCACGCTCTCCGCCGTCATGCCCGGCCTTGTGCCGGGCATCCACGTCTTACGAGCGATCAACAAAGAAAGGCGTGGATGGCCGGGACGAGCCCGGCCATGACGCTGAATGCTTGGCAACGCCTTGCTCATCTCCAAATCACCTATAAGGCGCGTCGAGCGCGATGTTCTTGGCGATCTCGCGCTCCCAGCGATCGCCGTTCGCGAGCAGGCGCTCCTTGTCGTAATAGAGCTCCTCGCGCGTCTCGGTGGCGAACTCGAAGTTCGGCCCCTCGACGATGGCGTCCACCGGGCAAGCCTCCTGGCAGAGGCCGCAGTAGATGCACTTCACCATGTCGATGTCATAGCGGGTCGTGCGGCGCGTGCCGTCGTTGCGGCGCGGCCCCGCCTCGATCGTGATCGCCTGCGCCGGGCAGATCGCCTCGCACAGCTTGCAGGCGATGCAGCGCTCTTCGCCGTTAGGATAACGGCGCAGCGCGTGCTCGCCGCGGAAGCGCGGCGAAATCGGGTTCTTCTCGAACGGATAATTGAGCGTGGCCTTGGGCCTGAAGAAATAGCGCATGGCCAGCACGAAGCCGGTCACGAACTCCCAGAGGAACAGGGCCTTGGCGGCGCCGACGAGTCTCATAGCGACCTCACTTCACCGCCTGCATCGCCAAGCCGCCGTATTGCAGCACACCGGCGACAATAACGACCATGGCGAGCGACAGCGGTAGAAACACCTTCCAGCCGAGCCGCATCAGTTGGTCGTAGCGATAGCGCGGCACCATGGCCTTGGCCATGGCGAACAGGAAGAACATGAACAGAGCCTTGAGCACGAACCAGATCACGCCCGGCACCCAGGTGAACGGCGCGAACGGCACCGGCGGCAGCCAGCCGCCGAGGAACAGGATCGTGCCCATGGCGCACATCGTGGCGATGGCGACGTACTCGCCCAGCATGAACATCATGTACGGGGTCGAGCCGTACTCGACCATGAAGCCGGCGACGAGCTCGGACTCCGCTTCGACGAGATCGAAGGGCGGGCGGTTCGTCTCGGCGAGCGCCGAAATGAAGAACACGACGAACATCGGCAGCAGCGGCAGCCAGTACCAGCCGAGCAGACCCCACTTCGAATCCTGCGCCTCGACGATCGCCGACAGGTTCAGCGAACCGGCGCACAGCAGCACGGTGATGATGACGAAGCCGATCGAGACTTCGTACGACACCATCTGCGCGGCGGAGCGCAGCGCGGCGAGGAACGGATACTTCGAGTTCGACGCCCAGCCGGCCATGATGATGCCGTACACGCCGAGCGAGGAAATCGCGAAGATGTAGAGAATGCCGACATTGATGTTGGCGATCACCCAGCCGGCATTCACCGGCATCACCGCCCAGGCGGCGAGCGCGAGCACGCAGGAGACGAGCGGCGCCAGCAGGAACACGCCTTTGTTGGCGCCCGCCGGAATGACCGGCTCCTTCAGCACGAACTTGAGCAAGTCGGCGAAGGACTGGAACAGGCCCCACGGCCCAACCACGTTGGGGCCGCGCCGGAGCTGAACCGCCGCCCAGATCTTGCGGTCGGCGAGCAGCACGTAAGCGATCGCCACCAGCAGCAGCACCAGCATCAGCAGCGACTGCGCGACGATGATGATCAGAGGCCAGAGATAGGTCCAGAAGAAGTCCATCATCCCTACTCCGCCGCGGTCTTGTGGGCCGCGTTCGCCAGGGCCGAGCATTCCGCCATGATGGCGGAGGCACGGGCGATCGGGTTGGTGAAATAGAAGTCGGTGACCGGCGAGCGCAGCGGCGCTTTGTCCGGCGCGCCGCCGAGCTTGGCGAGCGAGCCGATGTGCGCGATGTCGCCGGTCTCGATCTGGTCGAGGCGCATCAAATGCGGATGCGCGGCGAACATCAGCTGACGCAGCGCGCCGAGCGAGTCGTACGGCAGCTTCACGCCGAGCACGTCCGACAGCGCGCGCAGGATCGCCCAGTCCTCGCGGGCATCGCCCGGCGGGAACGCGGCGCGGTTGGCCAGTTGCACGCGGCCTTCGGTGTTGACGTAGATCGCCGACTTCTCCGGATAGGCCGCGCCCGGCAGGATGACGTCGGCGCGGTGCGCGCCGCGATCGCCGTGCGTGCCGATATAGACGACGAAGGCGCCCGGCTTCACGTCGATCTCGTCGGCGCCGAGCAGGAACACCACATCCGCCTGACCGTTGGCGAGTTCGTGCGCGGTCTTGCCGCCCTCGCCCGGCACCAGGCCGAGATCGAGCGCGCCGACGCGCGAGGCCGCCGTGTGCAGTACCGAGAAGCCGTTCCAGCCGTCCTTCGTCGCGCCGATATCGGCCGCGACCTTGGCGGCGAGCGCCAGCAGCGCCGCGCCATCGGCGCGCGCCAGAGCGCCGGCGCCGAGGATGATCAGCGGATTCTTCGCCGCCTTCAGCGTCTCGCCGAACTTGCTAGCGGCGACACCAGCCAGCGTCTCCGCGCCGGCGCCGAGATAGTCGTAAGCGTAGGTCAGATCGGCCTGCTCGCCGATCAGCGCGATCGGGAAGTTGCCCTGACGCCAGCGCTTGCGAATGCGCGCGTTGAGCACCGCCGCCTCGCGGCGCGGATTGGCGCCGATGATCAGCAGCGCATCGGCCTGCTCGATGCCGGCGATGGTGGCGTTGAACAGATACGAAGCGCGGCCGTGCTTGGGATGGAACGGCGCACCGTCCTGACGCGCGTCGATATTAGCGCTGCCGAGGCGGCCCATCAGATCCTTGAGCGCGAACATCTCCTCCACGCCGGCGAGATCGCCGACGATGGCGCCGATCTTGTTGGCGTTCGTCGCCTTCACCTTGTTGGCGATGACCGCGAAGGCTTCCTTCCACGAGGCCGGCGCAAGGCGGCCATTGACGCGCACATACGGCTGGTCGAGCCGCTGCGTGCGCAGGCCGTCGACGACGTGGCGGGTCTTGTCGGAGATCCACTCCTCGTTCACCGCGTCGTTGTTGCGCGGCAGGATGCGCAGCACTTCGCGGCCGCGCGTATCGACGCGGATGGCCGAGCCGACCGCATCCATCACGTCGATCGACTGCGTCTTGCCGAGCTCCCACGAGCGCGCGGTGAAAGCGTAAGGCTTGGAGGTGAGCGCGCCGACCGGGCACAGATCGACGACGTTGGACTGCAGCTCCGACGTCATCGCGTGCTCGAGATAGGTCGTGATCTCCATGTCCTCGCCGCGGCCGATGGCGCCGAGCTCGTTGACGCCGGCGACCTCCGTGGTGAAGCGGACGCAGCGCGTGCAGTGGATGCACCGCGTCATGATCGTCTTCACCAGCGGGCCGATATACTTGTCCTCGACCGCGCGCTTGTTCTCGGCATAGCGCGAGGAGTCGACGCCATAGGCCATGGCCTGGTCCTGCAGATCGCACTCGCCGCCCTGATCGCAGATCGGGCAATCGAGCGGATGGTTGATCAGCAGGAACTCCATCACGCCTTCGCGCGCCTTCTTCACCATCGGCGTCTTGGTGAACATCTCCGGCGGCTCACCGTTGGGGCCAGGCCGCAGGTCGCGCACGTTCTGGGCGCAGGACGCGACCGGCTTCGGCGGGCCACCTTTCACCTCGATGAGGCACATGCGGCAATTGCCGGCGATCGACAGCCGCTCATGGAAGCAGAAACGCGGAATCTCCGCACCCGCCGCTTCGCACGCCTGGAGCAGCGTGTACTCCGGCGGAACGTCGATCTCCTGGCCGTCGATGATAACTTTTGTCATGCCGCGTGCTCGCTGGGCGCGCCGCAACGCGCCGTCTTCCAGAATTGATGGCGCGCCTCGGTCATCGCCTACTCCGCCGCCTCGGCAACCGGCTCGGAATGCGGATTGGCCGCATACCGGTCGATGCGCGCTTCGATCTCGGGTCGGAAATGCCGGATCAGGCCCTGGATCGGCCAAGCCGCCGCGTCGCCGAGCGCGCAGATGGTGTGGCCTTCGACCTGCTTGGTGACGTCCAGCAGCATGTCGATCTCGCGCTTCTGCGCGCGGCCCTCGGCCATGCGCGACAGCACGCGCCACATCCAGCCGGTGCCCTCGCGGCACGGCGTGCACTGGCCGCAGCTTTCGTGCTTGAAGAAGTACGAGATGCGCGCGATGGCGCGGACGACATCCGTCGACTTGTCCATCACGAGGACGCCGGCAGTGCCCAAGCTCGACTTCGCCGCGCGCGTGCCGTCGAAGTCCATGATCAGGTCAGCGCAATCGGCGGCCGGAATGATCGGACAGGAGGCGCCGCCGGGGATGATGGCGAGGAGATTGTCCCAGCCGCCGCGGACGCCGCCGCCGTGCTTCTCGATCAGTTCCTTGAACGGAATGCCCATCGCCTCTTCGACGATGCAGGGCGTGTTCACGTGGCCGGAGATGCCGAACAGCTTGGTGCCGACATTGTTCGCCCGGCCGATGCCGGCGAACCACGACGCGCCGCGCCGCAAGATGGTCGGCGCCACCGCGATCGACTCGACGTTGTTCACCGTCGTCGGGCAGCCATAGAGACCGACATTGGCCGGGAATGGCGGCTTGAGGCGCGGCTGGCCCTTCTTGCCTTCGAGGCTTTCGAGCAGGGCGGTCTCTTCGCCGCAGATATAGGCGCCGGCGCCGTGGTGCACGATGATATCGAAATCCCAGCCGTGCACGTTGTTCTTGCCGATCAGATTGGCCGCATAGGCCTGATCGACCGCCGCCTGCAGATTCTCGCGTTCGTTGATGAACTCGCCGCGCACGTAGATGTAGGCGGTGTGCGCGCCCATGGCGAAGCCCGCGATCAGGCAGCCCTCGACGAGATGATGCGGATCGTGCCGCATGATCTCGCGGTCTTTGCAGGTGCCCGGCTCGGATTCGTCGGCGTTGACGACAAGGTAATGCGGCCGCTCGCCGATCTGCTTCGGCATGAACGACCATTTCAGACCCGTCGGGAAGCCGGCACCGCCACGGCCGCGCAGGCCCGACGCCTTCATCTGGTCGATGATCCAGTCGCGCCCGGCGTCGAGAATGACCTTCGTGCCATCCCAGGAGCCGCGCTTGCGCGCGCCATCGAGGCCCCAATCGTGGTGACCGTAGATGTTGGTGAAGATGCGGTCCTTGTCCGAAAGCATCGTCCGCGCCTCACTTACCCTTCTTGCCGCTGGTCGGCTTGCCGCCGACCTTCTCGCGGTCGGCTTCGCCCTCGGCCTTCACTGCCGGCGCCGCCGGCGGCTTGGCCGGCGCATCGGCGGCTGGAGCCGGCGCCTGCCGGCTGGCCACCGCCGCGCGTGCGGCCGCAAGGCCGGCGCCCTGCCCGACCATCGAACCGTCGAACAGCGACGGATCGGTCAGGCTTGTCAAACCGGACACCGGCTCGGAGCTTCGCCGGCCGATCTGCGGACCCGTCTTCGGCTTCTCGCCGCGCGCCAGCGCATCGATGATCTTCTCGAAGCTCTCAGGCGTCAGATCCTCGTAGACGTCCTTGTGCACCTGCGCCATCGGCGCGTTCACGCAGGCGCCCGC
Source organism: Pseudolabrys taiwanensis (assembly GCF_003367395.1). Lineage (NCBI taxonomy): Bacteria > Pseudomonadati > Pseudomonadota > Alphaproteobacteria > Hyphomicrobiales > Xanthobacteraceae > Pseudolabrys > Pseudolabrys taiwanensis. The sequence continues at coordinate 1,321,681 of NZ_CP031417.1, forward strand.
GCACTCGACTTCCTCCCAGGAGAGGTTGCCATCTTCCGACAGGTGGAAGGGATCGTGGTGGATACGGTGCTGGCAGACTTTGATCAGTTCGCCGGCGCCGCGCAGCATGCACGGCGTCGTGCCGCAGACCTGGATATGCGCCTTGCGCCCGACCGGTGCCAGTTGGAATTGCGTATAGAAAGTCGCGATCTCGAGCGCGCGAATGTAGGGCATGCCGAGCATGTCGGCGACGCGCTCGATCGCCTTCTGCGGCAGCCAGCCGCCGATCTGCTCCTGGGCGCGCATCAACAGCGGGATGACAGCCGAGAACTGCCGGCCTTCCGGATATTTCGCGATGGTCGCCTTGGCCCAGTCGACATTCTCCTTGGTGAAGGAGAACTCTTTCGGCTGCTGCTCCGGCGGCGCGAGACGGCGGACGCTCATCGGTCGACCTCCCCGAACACGATATCGAGGGAGCCGAGGATGGCGGAGACGTCAGCGAGCATGTGACCCTTGCAGAGAAAATCCATGGCCTGCAGATGCGCGAATCCCGGCGCGCGGATCTTGCACTTGTACGGCTTATTGGTGCCGTCGGAGACGAGATAGACCCCGAACTCGCCCTTGGGCGCTTCGACAGCCGCGTACACTTCGCCGGCCGGCACGTGATAGCCCTCGGTGAAGAGCTTGAAGTGATGGATGAGCGCTTCCATCGAACGCTTCATCTCACCCCGCTTGGGCGGCACGATCTTGTGGTCGTCGACCTGCACGCGCCCTTGGCCCTCAGGCGAGCGCAGCTTGGCGATGCACTGCTTCATGATCTTGATCGACTGGCGCATCTCTTCCATGCGGATGAGATAGCGGTCGAAGCAGTCGCCGTTCTTGCCGATCGGAATGTCGAATTCGAGCTCGGCGTAGCATTCGTAAGGCTGCGACTTGCGCAGGTCCCAGGCCGCGCCCGAGCCGCGCACCATCACGCCGGAGAAGCCCCAGTTCCAGGCGTCCTGCAGCGACACGACGCCGATATCGACGTTGCGCTGCTTGAAGATGCGGTTACCGGTGAGCAGCGCGTCGAGATCGTCGACGACCTTCAGGAACGGATCGCACCAAGCGTCGATATCGTCGATCAGCTTGGCCGGCAGGTCCTGATGCACCCCGCCCGGCCGGAAGTAGTTGGCGTGCATGCGCGAGCCGGAGGCGCGCTCATAAAACACCATCAGCTTCTCGCGCTCTTCGAAGCCCCACAGCGGCGGGGTGAGCGCGCCGACGTCCATCGCCTGTGTGGTGACGTTCAAGAGATGCGACAGGATGCGGCCGATCTCGGAGTACAGAACGCGGATGAGCTGCGCGCGCTTGGGTACCTCGATGCCCAGGAGCTTTTCGACCGCCAGGCAGAAAGCGTGCTCCTGGTTCATCGGCGCGACGTAGTCGAGCCGGTCGAAATACGGCACCGCCTGCGTATAGGTCTTGGCCTCGATCAGCTTCTCGGTGCCGCGATGAAGCAAGCCGATATGCGGATCGACGCGCTCGACGATTTCGCCGTCGAGTTCCAGCACGAGGCGCAACACGCCGTGCGCGGCCGGATGCTGCGGCCCGAAGTTGATGGTGAAGTTGCGGAGCGCGGTTTCGGCCATTACGAGCCCTTACCCTCGGTCTTCGCTTTTTCGTCGCCCGGCAGCACGTAGTCGGTGCCTTCCCACGGCGAGAGGAAGTCGAAGTTGCGGAATTCCTGCGCGAGCTGAACCTTGTCGTAGACGACGCGCTTCTGCTCGTCGTCCCAGCGCACCTCGACGAAGCCGGTCAGCGGGAAATCCTTGCGCAGCGGATGCCCCTGGAAGCCGTAATCGGTGAGGATTCGGCGCATATCCGGATGGCCGGTGAACAGCACGCCATAGAGATCGTAAGTCTCGCGCTCGAACCAGTCGGCGCCCCTGAACACGTCGATCAGCGACGGCACCGGCGTGACCTCGTCGGTCTGCACCTTGAGCCGGATGCGCTGATTCAGCCGCGGCGACAGGAAGTGATAGACGACATCGAAGCGCTGCTCGCGGCCCGGCCAATCGATGGCGGTGACGTCGATGATGCAGACGAACTGGCAGGCCGGGTCGTCGCGGAGGAAGGTCGCGACCTTCACGACATCGGCCGCGCGGGCCAGCACGGTCAATTCGCCATGCGCCACTTCGTGACCCATGATCGCCGACGGCAATGCCGTCTTGATCGCGTGGCCGAGGTTGTCGAGCGTGTCTTGCATGTCAGTCCACGATAAAGAGGCGCGCGCCATGCGCTGTCTGGGACCGATGGGCGTCGATTCCATCGGCCACCTGGTAACTCATGCCCGGCTTGAGCGTGAAGGCGCGGCCATCCTTGAGGTTGGTGGTGAGCTCACCGTCAACGCAGAACAGGATGTGGCCCTTCTCGCACCAGTGGTCCGACACGTAACCGGGCGAGTAGTCGACGAGGCGCACCCGGATATCGCCGAACTGACGCGTACGCCAGGTCGCCGTCCCGGAATCGCCTTGATGCGTCGTCGCCTCGACGCTGGCCCAGTCTGTCGTTCCGAACGGGATGCCGGCCATCTGCATGACGCTTACCGCTCGATCGTGCCGGTGCGGCGAATCTTCTTCTGCAGCAGCATCACGCCGTACAGCAGCGCCTCGGCGGTCGGCGGACAACCGGGCACGTAGATGTCGACGGGCACGATGCGGTCGCAGCCGCGGACCACCGAATAGGAGTAGTGATAATAGCCGCCGCCATTGGCGCAGGAGCCCATCGAGATGACGTAGCGAGGCTCCGGCATCTGGTCGTAGACCTTGCGGAGCGCGGGCGCCATCTTGTTGGTCAGCGTGCCGGCGACGATCATCACGTCGGACTGGCGCGGGCTGGCGCGCGGCGCGAAGCCGAAGCGCTCGGCGTCGTAACGCGGCATCGACATCTGCATCATTTCGACGGCGCAGCAGGCCAAGCCGAACGTCATCCACATCAGCGAGCCGGTACGGGCCCAGGTGATGAGGTCGTCGGCGGCCGTGACGATGAAGCCCTTGTCGGACAATTCGGCGTTCACGCCGGCGAAAAACGAGTCGTCGGACCCGATCGGCTTACCGGTCGACGGATCGAGAATGCCTTTGGGTGCGGGTGCGACCAGAGTCATGACTTCAATCCCATTCCAGCGCCCCCTTCCTCCACTCATATATGAAGCCGATGGTCAGGACGCCCAGGAAAATCATCATCGACCAGAAGCCGAACAGGCCGACCTCCTTGAAGGCCACGGCCCAGGGGAACAGGAAGGCGACTTCCAGGTCGAAGATGATGAAAAGGATGGCGACGAGATAGAAGCGCACGTCGAACTTCATGCGCGCGTCGTCGAACGCGTTGAAGCCGCACTCGTAAGCCGACAGCTTTTCCGGATCCGGCTGCTGATAGGCGACGATGAACGGCGCGATCAGCAGCGCGAGGCCGATCACGAGCGAAACGCCGATGAAGATGACCAGCGGAAGATAATCCAGCAGCAATGCGCTCATGGCGACCTCAAGCGTATAGCCCGCCCAACCCGGAAATACGCCCGCCCTGGACTGCTCGGCAGCCGGAGAGGCGCCGTGAAACCACACAAAACGCCCTTGTTTAGTTTGGAATGGCTCAAGGACGGGAGCGCGGGAGGCTTAACGCAACGCACAAAGGGAGGCAAGCCGTCCTTAGGCTGCATCCACGAGGGTCGCACGGCCCGCAGAGCGGGACCGCGTTGTTGCATGATTGACGGCTTTTCCGCCGGGTTCGATAGTTCGCGCTGGGCGCCCGTCACAAACAAATAAGCCCGAGGAAACGCATGGCAATCCTGCGATCCGTCGCAGCCCTGCTCGTCGCAGCAGGCCTGCTGACGTCAACGGCGGCATACGCCGACGATTACCCGTCCCGTCCCGTGAAAATCATCGTGCCGTTCGGCGCTGGCGGTCCGACCGATGTCTTCACGCGCGCGATCGCCGAGGAACTGCACAAAGCGCTCCACGAGCCCTTCGTGCTGGAGAATCGCCCCGGCGCCGGCACCACGATCGGCACCGATCTCGTCGCGAAGGCCGCCCCCGACGGTTACACGCTGCTCATGGTGTCGGGCACCCAGACGGTCAACGAGACACTGTATGCCCGCCGGCCCTACCACCTCATGCAGGACCTGGTGCCGGTGGCGCCACTGATGGACAGCGACCTCGTCCTGGTGGTCCACCCCTCCGTGCCGGCAAAGACCCTGGGCGAGCTGCTGGCGCTCGCCCGCGCCAAGCCGGGCACCCTCAATTATGGCTCGTCAGGGCCGGGGTCGAACTATCACATGGCCGGCGAGCTGCTGCGGAACCTGACTGGCGTGGATATCATCCACGTGCCGTACAAAGGCTCGACCGGCGCCCGCAACGACATCCTGAGCGGGCAGATCCAGCTTCTCTTCGACAGCGTGCCGACTATGGCCCCGATGATCCAGGCCGGCATGGTCCGCGCCCTGGGGACGAGCGGCGCGCAACGCTCTCCGACCCTGCCGGACGTCCCGACCCTCGCCGAGGCCGGCGTACCGGGTTTCCAGGCCACGCTCTGGGTCGGCCTGATGGCCCCCGCCGGCACCCCGGCGCCGATCGTCGAAAAGCTCAACCGTGAGATCACCAAGATCGTGCAGCGGCCGGCCATCAAGGCCGCCTGGGAGAAGCAAGGCGCATCGCCGATGGTGATGAGCCAGCCGGAATTCGCGTCGTTCATGAAGGCCCAGGTCGACAAATGGGCCAAGGTGATCGCCGACAATCACATCCGGCCGATCAACTGACCGCCGGGCAGGCTACTGGGTCAGAACAATGAAGCCGGTCTCGGCGCCGGTTTCGTCGCTCAGCGCATTGTCGGACACGATCAGCGACGATCCGACCGCCAACAGTTCGCCGAGGCGCGCGGTCGCATCGGGCGGCAGTTCGAACCGCGCGAGCGCCTGCGCCGCGGTCGGCGTCTTGGCGAGATCGGCGGCGCGTTTCTCCAGCCGCTCCCGCGTCTTCGCCGACATCTTCTGCTTACCCGGCTTCTGCGCGTAGCCACTGGGAATGGTCAGGGCCGTCCACAGCGCGTTGCCATCCTTGATATCGGTGACCGTGAAGACGTGCGTGCCCCAGGGCTCGTCCGGCTGTGCGATGGTGACGGGCGCGTCGAACAGCGGCTCGAAGCCCTGCCGCACGTAGATCTTGCCTTCCTTGCGGCTGATGAAGGCCTGCACCGGCGGTTTCGGCTTCGGCCGCGCTGCCGGCTTGGGCGCATCGGCTGGCTTGTTGGCCCCCGCGGCTGCCGCCAACTCTTCGGTCGCGGCGGCCACCGCCGTACCCGTGACATCCTGCACCGGCTTCGGCGCAATCAGATGTGCATCGGCGAACCGCACCGGCACGACCTGATCGCGTGTGATGACGACGCGCATACCGAGCTTCGACAGTCCCCACAGCTTCACCGCGAAAGCTTCAGGCAGGCGGATACAGCCATGCGATGCCGGGAAGCCCGGCAGCGGTCCCTGATGCAAGGCGATGCCCGACCAGGTGATGCGCTGCATGTAGGGCATCGGCGCGCCGCTATAGATGTTCGAACTGTGATAGCGCGACCTGGCGATCACCGAGAACACGCCCATCGGCGTCGGATGGCCGGGCACGCCTGTCGAGATCGGCGCCTCCCCGACAGGAACGTCGTTGGCGAACAGAGTCGCCCGCTGTTTGGCGATCGACACGACGATCTGCAGCGGCCCCGGCGGCACGCTTTGCTTCTTCTCTTGCGTGACTTTGTGCTTCGGCTTGTGACGCTTGCGGACTTGCGGCGCCGGCGGCGCCTCCTGTTCATAGCCGCCATCGTCGTAGCGCCAGAACCAATCGGCGGAGGCCGGTCCGATCAGACCGCACAGCAACACCGCCGACGCACAGACGGCAACACCAAACCTTGCCGGCCGCGAACGGCGTATCGTGCCAAATTGGGTCACGTCTTCTTCCATTCGGGTTGCCGCGGCTCAGCGCCGTTTTCGATTTAAGACGCCGCCGCGCGCGAGTCGCAAGGCAACTCCCCGTGTTGTGAGACACCCCCCTGGCGGCAGCGCTGGCATTGACTTACCGTCGCTTCGCCAAACCACGCAACGCAAGTGCGCGAAAACGCGTCACGGGGAAACGATGAACGAAATGATGCAGGCGGTCATCAAGGCCGAGGATCACTGGACCACCAAGGACGGCGGCGTAAAGCTGTTCCTGTTCGAGAAATATGTCGGCGATCCGGCGGCGACGAAAGGCACGGTGCTGTTCGTTCACGGCTCCTCCATGGCCGGGCAGCCGACCTTCGATCTGCAAGTTCCCGGTCGGCCGGATTCCTCGGCGATGGATCATTTCGCCAAGCGCGGCTTCGATTGCTGGGCGGTCGATATGGAAGGCTACGGCCGCTCGACCAAGGAACGCGACAACAACGCGCCGATCTCGATGGGCGCCGACGACTGCTACGCGGCGGCGCTGTATATCCAGAAGCTGCGCGGCGCGCGTCCCCTGCTCGTCTACGGCATTTCGTCCGGCGCGCTCCGCGCGGCGCTTTTTGCCGAGCGCCATCCCGAGATGGTGGCGCGGCTTGCGCTCGATGCGATGGTGTGGACCGGCGAAGGCTCGCCGACGCTCGAGCAGCGCCGCAAGAAGCTGCCGGACTTCATCGGCAAAAACCGGCGACCGATGAATAAGGCCTTCATCCATTCGGTCTTCGACCGCGACCATCCCGACACGGCCGAGCGTCACGTGATCGAAGCCTTCGCCGAGGCGGTGTGCGCGCTCGATGACTCGGTGCCGACCGGCACCTATGTCGACATGTGCTCGAAGCTGCCGGTCGTCGATCCGGCGAAAATCCAAGCGCCGACGCTGATCATGCGCGGCGAGCACGACGGCATCGCGTCGATGGACGACCTCATGAAGTTCTTCGCCAAGCTGCCCAACCCGGACAAGCAGTTCACCGTCATGTCCGGCATCTCGCACGCCAGCTTCCAGCAGAAGAACTACATGATGGTTTACCACATCCTCGCGGGCTGGTTCTCGCAACCCGCGCCCGTCTACAAGGGCTAAGCGCCCGCCGCGAAAGCGCCGTCACCGATAATAGCGATAAGAGCGATGGTGACGGCGGTGCCCGCGGTCATAGTGATGCCCGTGTACATAGCCGTAAGCGCGATAGCCGCGGCGCTGGGGTAGCGGCTTCGCGCCGCTATACGGTTTGCCGTAGCTGTCGACGTTGGCCGGCGCGTTGGCGCCGTAGTTCGGTAGGCTTTGTGCGTTTGCGAAGGTCGTCGCCGCGAAGACGAGCGCCGCGCTCAACATCATCTTTTTGATCACTGTCTTCTCCATCGTTGCACGATTGTGAACCGGAGAGAGAAGACAGAAGTTCGCTCACAAACCCGTGTTCCGGCCGCGCTCACCGGCGCCGCGCGATCATCCTCGCGTTCAGGCTTGCAGCTTGGCAGCGATCTCGTCGAGCCCCTGCCCGATCACATCGACCGGCACCGTCGGCGCCCGCTCGCCCTTGCCCGGCCCGTACTCGTTCGGCCGCGCAATGTGGCCCGTGCGCAAACCGCATTGCGCGGCGGATGCGAGATCATGCGAATGCGCGGCGACCATCATGCATTGCTCAGGTCTCAGATCGAGCGCCTCACAGGCCGCGAGATAGACCCGCGGTTTCGGCTTGTAGTCGCCCGCGACCTCGGCGCCGAGAATCGCATCCCATGGCAAGCCATTACGCCGGGCGAGATCGACCATCAGCGAGATATTGCCGTTCGAGCACGGCGCGATCAGGAACTTGCGCTTGAGCCGCGCGAGCGCCGCCGGCACCTCCGGCCAGGCATCGAGCCGGTGCCAGGCAAGTGTCAACTCGTGCAGCACCGTGTCAGGCAGGCCGACGAGCCCGAAACGCGGCGCGAACCGCTCGAGATTCCTGCGGTGCAGCACATCGAGCTTCGAGAACGGGATTCGGCCGGCGCGTACCTCTTCCATCCCCGGCTGGTACTCGGCCCGCCAGGCGTCGGCGAAGGCCGCCCAGTCGAGGCGGTGCCCGAGCGGCGCCAGGATGCGCTCGGCCTCGCGCGCAACCGACGCGCGCCAGTCAACCAGGGTGCCGAAGACATCGAAGAGAAGCGCCAGGACGCCGGCCGTGGGGGTGTCAGCGGACATGTGGCACGCCCCCCACTAGGGGCCCGAAATATGGGCTAAGTGCTTGATAAAATGGCGGGAGCGACGGGACTCGAACCCGCGGCCTCTGCCGTGACAGGGCAGCGCTCTAACCAACTGAGCTACGCCCCCGCGGGCGTGGCGCAGGAGTTATAGGGGGCTCGACCTTAAGTCAAGAACTCCTCGTAGGACTGTCATCGATTTGCGAAAAAGCCTTATTTTATGCGACAAATCGATGGGCATAACGCCCCCGAATCGTCTAATGCGGGCACGGGCGCCCGGCGTCACGCCGTGCGCCGCGGATTCGACAGGAGGGTCCCAACGATGGCTACACCTGGAAAGACAGCGACTCCGGCTACGGTCACCCTGAAGCATTTGGCTGCCGCGCTCGCGGATACGCACGAAATTCCGAAGAAGCAGGCAGAGACCGTACTCGGCGATCTCGTCGACAACATCGTGAAACACCTGAAGAAGGGCGAGAAGATCCGTATCGGCGGCCTGGGCATCCTGCAGGTCCGCAAGCGCGCCGCGCGCGTCGGCCGTAATCCGGCAACCGGCGAGCAGATTCAGATCAAGGCTTCCAAGAAAGTGGCCTTCCGCGCCGCCAAGGAGCTGAAGGAAGCGATCTGACCGCACAGCGGTCGACCCTCCGGGGAAGAGAAGATTCGCGGCAGGCGCGGAGCGATGGCTCCCGCCTGCCGTTTTGTTTTCCGCCTGGGATAGTCAGCCGCCTGCCCGCGATGCTCGCCGGTCTAGCGATAGAAGGCCGACGGCGGCGCCCCAAAATGGCGTCGAAACATCGCCGTGAATGCGCTCTGACTGGCATAACCGCAATCGAAGGCGACATCGATAATCCGCTCGCCGCTCGCAATTCTGCGAAGGGCGAACAACAGGCGCGCTTGTTCGCGCCATTGCGCGAAAGTCATTCCGGTTTCTTTGACGAAGAGCCGATGCACCGTTTTCGCCGTCACGTTCAGTCGCTCACCCCACTGATCGGCGGTCGACGAATCGGCCGGGTGATCGATCAATGCCTGGCAGATCGACTTGAGCCGCGGGTCGCGCGGCAGCGGCAGGTGCAACGGCAACACATCCGATTCCCGAAGCTCGTCCACCAACAGCCGCATGACCCGATCGTCCCGGCTGTCCTCTTGGTAGTCGGCCGGCACCTGGACGGCCGCGACGATGAGTTCGCGCAGCAGCGCGGATACGTTGATGACGCAGCTTTTCGCGGGAAGGTTGCCGATCTTCCGCGCATCGATGAAAACCGTCCGAATCTTGACCGCGCCGGACATGCGGACGTCGTGCTCTAGGCCGGCAACGATCCACAGCGCTCGATTGGGCGGCACGACCCACGTGCCGGCCGCCGAGCGCACGATCATCACGCCCTCGATCGCATAAAGAAGCTGTCCGCGTGGATGGGCATGAAGGCCGGTGGAAGTGCCGTCGGGATAATCCACCTCCATCGCCGCCAGCGCGCGATCCGTGTCGTGGAATTCCAAGTACCGCGTGGAGAGGTCGTCGAGCATGTCCCAATCTCTACATCCAAGGTCACAGTAGAGCGATACGGACTGATCGGAAAGCGATACGCCGGAACCTCGTCAACGACGTTCAGAGCCGAAGCCCATGAAAAGTAAATTCGCTTTCCTCTATCCCTTTTTCGCAATCGTCCTTTGGTCCGGAAATGTCATCGTCTCGAGACTGTCCGCGCACACGATCGGACCCGAGGCGATCACCTTCTATCGTCTTGCCTTAGCCGTGCTCTTAATGAGCACATTCGTCGCCGTGCCGGCATGGCGCAATCGTGCGATCATCTGGCCGAATCTCGGACAGTTGGCCATCCTCGGCTTTCTGGCGATGTGCCTGTTCCAAAGCCTGTCTTATCTTGCCGCGGAGAGCACAACCGCGACAAACATGGCGGTGTTTACGGCGCTGACACCGCTATTGACGGTGGCCCTGAGCGCTTTGCTGCTGAAGGAACAGCCGACCATCGGGATGGTCGGTGGCGGCGTGCTGTCGCTGGCAGGGCTTGTCTACCTGGTGAGCGCCGGCGATCCCGGCGCGATGGTGCGCGAAGGCGTGCACCTCGGCGATCCTCTTATGTTCATCGCGGCTTTGGGTTACGCGCTTTACGGTGTGCTGCTGAAGCGCTGGGATCTTCCCGTTGCGGGCTGGCAATCGACCTATATGCAGGCGATCTGCGCGCTGGCGATCATGTTTCCCGCGTTCCTTGCCACGCCGGCGCCGATGCGTGCGTTGAACGGCGCGACCCTGCCGCTCATCGCTTATGCGGGCGGCCTTGCATCGGTCGTGCTGCCCTTCTTCTGGCTGCGCGGCGTGCACCTTCTCGGCCCCAGCCGCTGCGCCGCCTTCATGAACCTGCTGCCGGTACTCACGGCGTTGGCTGCGATCGCGTTCCTCGGCGAGCCCGTACAACGCCATCATGTCATCGGCGGCGGCGCTGCGCTCCTCGGCGTCGCCTGCGCCGAGCTCTTGCGCCGCCCCTTACGGGGCGCGCCGGCGAAGAGGGGAAGCGCTGTCGCCTGAGCGCAATCTCGGCGATGGTAACGACGGGCGCCAAGCCGAAGCTCGCGCCCGTCGTCTTGATTCCGGCTAGCGGCGCGGCAGGAATTCGCGGATCGCTGCGCCGATTTCCGCTGCATGCGTCTCGAGGGCGAAATGCCCGGTGTCGAAGAAACGCACTTCGGCCTGTGGCAGATCGCGTTTGAAAGCCTCCGCTCCCGCCGGCAGGAAGAATGGATCGTTACGGCCCCACAGTGCGATAAACGGCGGGCTGTGCTTCCTGAAGTAATCGTGGAAGCTCGGATACGCCTCGATGTTCGACTGGTAATCGAGCATCAGATCGAGCTGGATGTCGGCATTGCCGGGCCGTGCCAGATAGAAGTCGTCGAGGCTGCGGCCGTCCGGCGACACCGTCGCCGGATCCGGCACGCCATGCGTATATTGAAAGAGCGTCGTCTCCGGCGTCAGAAAACCGCGCAACGCGTTGCGATTATCGAGCGTCGGCGATTCCCAATAGGCGCGAATCGGATTCCAACCGTCACTCAATCCTTCGACATAGGCATTGCCGTTCTGCGACACGATCGCGGTTATGCGCTCGGGATGACGGCTCGCCAGCCGGAAGCCGACCGGCGCGCCGTAATCGAACACATAGAGCGCGAAGCGATCGAGACCGATCACCTCGGTGAAGCGAGCCATCACCTTTGCCAGATTGGCAAAGCTGTAGGTGAAGGTATCGCGCGACGGCTGCGCCGACTGGCCGAAGCCCGGCAGGTCCGGCGCGATGACGTGAAAATCGTCCGCCAGTTCCGGGATCAGGTCGCGGAACATGTGCCCGGCCGACGGGAAACCATGCAGTAGCAGGATAACCGGGCGGCCCGCCTCACCGGCCTCGCGGTAGAAAATGTCGACGCCGTCCACGCCCACGGTCCGGAAGTGCATAAGGCAGTTCTCCGCTCTCGCTCAGGCTCTCGGAATGAGTAACCTTTGTTTTTCTATTTTATTGGTTACTTGTTGCGCATAACTTGTCAACGCGCCGATTGCCGGTTATCACCGCTTCGTGATCGAGGAGTTCGCATGAGCCCCACCCCGCACCCCGTGCCAGCCGACGACGCCGAACCCGCCGGCGCGGCGCCCTGGCCGGCGCTTGGCGACCACCTGGCGCTCGATTTCCTGAACACGACCGCCACGGCGCGCGGTGGCCGCGTCGAATGGCTGAGTTCAGGCGAGGCATTCCTGGAGTGGCTCAAGACGGCCGCCGTCATCGACAAGCCGCCGCGCTTCGAGCGCGCGGCGCTCGACGGCGCTGCAAAGGACGCGATCGAATTGCGTGAGTGGTTCCGTGGCGTACTCGAGCGGGTGAAGGCCAAGGGGCGCGGCGCCATGGCTCCGTCCGACCTCAAGCGGCTGAATGCGTTGCTCGCGCGCGGCGCGACCTTCCAGCGCGTCGAGCCGACATCGGACGGCTTCAAGACCGTCAGCGTCCGGCCGGTGGACGATGCGCAAGCCCTGCTGGCGCCGCTGGCCGCCGCGATCGCCGACCTCCTCTGTCACGGCGATCTCGCGCTGGTGCGCCGCTGCGAAGGCGAGCAGTGCACGTTATGGTTCTACGACCGCACCAAGTCGCACCGGCGCCGCTGGTGCAGTCAGGCGCTGTGCGGCAACCGGGCCAAAGCGGCGGCGTTCCGTCATCGTCACCGCGATGGGCATTGATCGGCCCCAGGCCCTCTTGCCTTGGCAGCCTGCCGCGCATTTATGGGGGACACACGAGCCTGGAGAGACGCGGTGCCAGCCTTCCCCGCCTTCGACCACACCGTCCTCGAGCGCTTCCTGCGCTATGTGACGATCGACACCCAATCCGACCCCGATTCGCCGACGACGCCGTCGACCGAGAAACAGAAGAATCTCGGCCGGCTGCTGGTCACGGAGCTGCGCGAGATCGGCCTTGCCGACGCCGACATGGACGACAACGGCTACGTCTACGCGACGCTGCCGGCGACCAGCGCCAAGACGGTGCCGGTGCTCTGCTTCTGCTCGCACATGGACACCTCGCCCGACTGCAGCGGCGCCGGTGTGAAGCCGCAGATCGTGCGCAACTACCAGGGCGGCGACATCGTCCTGCCGGGCGATCCGGCGCAGGTCATCCGCGCCGCCGAGCATCCCGCCCTCGCCAAGCAGATCGGCAACGACATCGTCACCACGGACGGCACAACGCTGCTCGGCGCCGACAACAAGGCCGGCGTCGCCGAGATCGTCGATGCCATGCGTTTCCTCGTCGCCCATCCCGAGATCAAGCACGGCACCATCAAGGTGTTGTTCACGCCCGACGAGGAGATCGGCCGCGGCGTCGACAAGGCCGATCTGAAACGGCTCTCCGCCGACTTCGCCTATACCATCGACGGCGAGAGCGCCGGCACGGTGGAGGACGAGACCTTCTCGGCCGATGCCGCGGTCGTCACCATCCAGGGCGTCAGCGCGCATCCCGGCTTTGCCAAAGGCAAGATGGAGAACGCGATCAAGATCGCCGCCCGCATCATCGACAACCTGCCCAGGGACACCTGCTCGCCGGAGACGACGGAAGACCGCGAAGGCTTCGTGCATCCGCACGGCGTCGAAGCCGCGCTCGACGGCGCCACGCTCAAATTCATTCTGCGCGACTTCACCGATGAAGGGCTGAAGGACAAAGCGGCGGTGCTGGAGCGCGCGGTCAAAACCGCGCTCAAGGACTTCCCGCGCTCGAGCTATCGCATGAAAGTCACCGAGCAGTACCGCAACATGCGGCAGGTGCTCGAGCGTCATCCGCAGGTGGTCGCCAATGCGATGGAGGCGGTGCACCGCGCCGGCCTCGCGCCGATCAAGAACAGCATCCGCGGCGGCACCGACGGCTCACGCCTGTCCTTCATGGGCCTGCCCTGCCCCAACGTCTTCGCCGGCGAACACGCCTTCCACTCGCGGCTCGAATGGGTCAGCGTTCAGGACATGGAAGCCGCCGTGCGCACCATCGTGCACCTGGCGACGATCTGGGAAGAACAAGCCTGAGGGCGAATGGCGCGCGGACTATAGCCGCCCGCGCGCCGCCTCGGTCACTCGACCTTGATGTTGGCGTCCTTGATGATGGGCGTCCACTTCTTGAGTTCTTCGTCCTGGAACTTGGCGAGATAGGCCGCCGACTGCTCCTCCGGCGGATAGACATCCTGGCCGACATTGGCGAGTCGCTTCTTGACGTCCGGATCGGCCAGGGCCTTTTTCGCCGCCGCCTCGAGCTTGGCAACGACCTCTTTGTCCATCCCCTTCGGTCCGAAGAAGGCCGTCCAGGTCGAGATGTAAAGACCGGGCAACCCCGCTTCATCGACCGTCGGAATGTCCGGCGCCGATTCGAGCCGCTTCTTGGCCGTCACCGCATAGGCGCGAATGGTGCCGGCTTTGACGTGCGGCAGCGAGGTCGCGGGCGTATCGAACATCAGATCGATGTTGCCCGCCGCGAGATCCTGCATCGCCGGCGCGAGCCCGCGGTAAGGCACATAGTTGTATTTCACGCCCGTCATCTTCTCGAAGAAGACGCCGCCGACGTGCCCGACGCTGCCGACACCCGAGGTGCCCTGCGTCGCCTTACCGGGATTTGCCTTCAGCCAGGCGATCAGCTCTTTCAGATTGGTGGCCGGCGTCTTCTTGCTGGACACGATGAGCAGCGGATTGACCGACACCAGCGCGATCGGCGTGAAGTCGTCCTTCACATCGTAAGGCAGCTTGTAGATCGCGCTGTTGGCGACGTGGGTTCCCCAGATCCCGGTCATGATCGTGTAGCCGTCGGGAGCGGCGCGGGCGACGCGCGCCGCCGCGAGGCCGCCGGCCGCGCCGCCGACGTTCTCGACGATGACCGTCTGCCCCAGCGCATCCTTCATCTTGTCCGCAACGATGCGGCTTGTCGTATCGACCGGGCCGCCGGCCGGAAATGGCACAACAAGCGTAATCGGCCGCGACGGATAAGAGTCGGCGAAGGCCGGCGCCGCCAGGGCCGCCAGGCCGACCGCCGCCGCAATCAACTGAAGCCGTTTTGTCATTTTGTTGTTTCCTCCTTGATGGCCGGCGCGAGAGGCAGGAACTCCGACATCCTCGCCCCGGGATAGAATGTCTGCTGGAAAGCCGGACGGGCCTTCATCCGCTCGTACCAATCGGCGACGCGCGGAAACTTCTCGTTCCAGATGGTGTCCATGCCGAGGTCGGCCATGCGGTCGATCAGCGGCGCCACGATGATGTCGGCGAGCGTGTATTGCTCACCGAGCAGCCAAGGGCCCTTCTCGAGCGCCGCATTCATGCGCGAACACGTATTGGCGATCTGCTCGTACGAGGCTTCGACGTCCTCTTTCTTGAAGCCCTGCGGCCCCATGCGGCGATAGAACTGCTTGCGGATCGGCCGGACATCGGACTCCACGCCTTCGAAGGTCTTGCGGTCCATGCCTTCGTAGCGCGGCAGGAAGCCCATGTTGAATGACGGCACACGCACCGCCGCCGTCGGCACTTCTTCGAGGAACCGCATCCAGGCGCGCATACGCGCCCGGTCGGCGAGATTCTCCGGCGACAGCCGCACCTCGGGGTAACGCTCCTCGAGATATTCGCAGATCACGCTGGAATCGACGATGATCTCATCGTCGTCGACCAGTGTCGGCACCACGCCGTTCGGATTGATCTTGAGATATTCCGGACGCAGATGCTCTTTCGCCTTGCCGATATCGAGCTTCACGTCCTTGAACGGCAGCTTCTTTTCGGCAAGGCAGATGCGCACCTTCTGGCTGCAGGTCGAGTGCGCGGCGTTGTAAAGCGTCAGCATGTCAGGTCCTTTCCGGGATGGCGCGGTCGCGCATCATCCCCTCACTCAGCGGCTTTGACGACGGTGTTGCGCAATGTGCCGATGCGCTCGATGCGCACATCGCAGACGTCGCCGGGCTTCAAGAAGATCGGCGGCTTGCGCGAGAAGCCGACGCCGGCCGGCGTGCCGGTGGCGATGACATCGCCCGCCTTCAACGGCAGGAAAGCGGACGCGTAACTGACGATCTCGGCCACGCCGAACAACAGGTCCGAGGTGTTGCCATCCTGCAGGACCGTGCCGTTCACCGTCAGGCTGATGGCGAGCTTGCCGACATCGCCCACCTCGTCGGGTGTGACCATCCAGGGCCCAAAGGCGCCGGTGCCGACAAAATTCTTTCCCGATGTGACCTGGCTGGAATGAAACTGCCAGTCGCGCACGCTGCCGTCGTTGAAACAGGAATAGCCCGCGACATGGGCCATGGCGTCTTCGCGCGCAATGTAACGGCCGCCCTTGCCGACGATGATCGCCAACTCGGCCTCGTAGTCGAAATCGTTCGAGACCTTCGGCATGACCAGAGGCTCGCCGTGGGCGACGAACGTCTCCGGATAGCGGATGAACAGCGACGGCTGCTTTGGCCGCGGCCGCGCGACACCAGCAGCCTGCACTTCGCGCAGATGGTCCTCGTAGTTGACGCCGACGCAGTAGCAATGCGCGCAGTCGGGAATGACCGGCAGCAAGGTCACGCTGTCGAGCGTCCGGTCGGCCTTCTGCGCGGCGAAGGGCGCCGCCGCCGCCACGCCTGCCCCTTCGAGCAGCGCGCGCAACGATGGTACGCCCAGCCGCGCCGCCAGATCGACGATGCCGGCCTCGGTCGCGAGACCGAAGCCGGGCTTACTGTCGGCGATGTAGCTGACGAAGCGCATCGCCTTCAGGCCTTGCCGTTCTTCATCGCGAGATCGGTCAGATGCGCGTGCTGCGTCATCCACGCGTACCGGCTTTCCTGCGCCAGCTTGATCGCTGCCTTGAACGCCATGGCACCGGCCGGACGACCGAACACATGCGCATGCGCCGTGATATCGAGAGACGCGGCGGGCGAGCGGATCTCGCTCCAGCCGTCGAGCATGGACTTGAGCACGCGGACGAACATGTCCGGCTCGTTGCCGTAACGGATGCAGAGCGGGAAGTCGTTGACCTCCATGGTGAACGGGATCGCAACGACTGGTCCCTTCGCGGTATCGACGACGTAAGGCAGATCACGGTCGAAAGCATCGGCGAGCCAGGTCATCCCCTCGCCCGCCAGCAGTTCCGGCGTGTTGAGGCTCGGCGTCGCGCGCGGGCTGATCCAGCCTTGCGGCCGCATGCCCGACGTCTTCTGCAGCACGTCGATGCAGCGCTTGAGGTCGGTGAGCTCTTCCTGGCGGCTTTGATAGGCCGGAATGATGTGTTGCGACCAGGAGTGCGCGGCGATGATGTGCCCCTGTTGCACGATCGCCTTCATCAGGTCGGGATTGCGTTCGGCGAGGATGCCGCTGACGTAGAACACCGCCTGCGTCTTCGTGTCGGCAAGCACATCGAGCAGCCGCCACGCACCCGTCTTTGCGCCGTATTCGGACCAGGACTTCGCCTGCGTGTCGTAGACGCCTGCGCGCAACGGATTGCCCATCGGCCCGATGCCGGGCGCGGCATCGTCCGTCCACCCTTCGAGCATCACGCTGACGGAAATTGCGAGCGGTCGTCCGTCCGGCCAGCCGAACGGCAGGGCATCCTGCGCCATCCTCGAGTCCTCTTAAACAAGTGTTTTATACGTTTGTATGAAACAAGCATTTAAGGTATCGTTTGTCAATCTGGTTCGGAAGGCGACCCACTATGACGAAAAGGCCCGCGCTGATGCGGGAGGCCGCCCGGGAGCGGCCGGAAACGGCCACTCAGGCCCGTATTCTCGACAGCGCGATTACGTTGTTCGCGGAGCGAGGGTTCTCTGAGGTCACGGTGCGCGACATCGCGGAGCGGGCCGAGGCCAATCCGGCCGCCATCAGCTACTACTTCGGCGCCAAGGAGCAGCTCATCAAACAGGCGATCCGTTCGGTGATCGCCCCGTTGAACGAGAAGCGTTTCGCCGCCCTCGCCGCGGTCGAGGCGCGTGGCGACTTCACGGTCGAGGACGTCGTCCGTGCGATGGTCGAGCCGACGGTCGAAGCCTGCATGGGCTCGCACGATTGGGATCGGCATTATGCCCGCGTGCTCGTTCTGACCTTCGCGCTGCGGCAGCAATTCGTCGATCAGGCGATGTCGGAGGAGACCGATCAGGTCGCGATGCGCTTCGTCTCCGCCCTCGCCCGCGTCATGCCCGCTCGGGATCGCGCGACATTGTTCTGGTGCTACGACTTCATGATCGGCGCGCTGATGCACATCCTGCTCGACGGCTCGCGCGGCTATCGCCTGCGGCGCTTGTCGGAAGGCACCGCCGACACCGCCGATGCCAAAGCCATGATCGTGCAACTCGTGCGCTTCATCACGGCCGGCCTGAAAGCGCCAACCTGAGAACCAGAGCGACCGCTGATGAACAACGGTCTCTTTCCGCGGCCCCGTCACTTCGGCGGACACAGGCGCCCTTGCGCGAGAAAGTCGCACGATATAATTCTCGCATGTCGAAAAAGGCAGGCGTGGTAATGGGTAGGCCCACGCCCCTCCGGTTAACGGAGGCTCTGTTCCTCGCTTCGCCGCATGCGGCGAGCCTGTCGAACCCCCGACGGTCCCCGGCGCAGCTCTGCTGTGCCGCCGGTTCGTCCGCGTGGGTTGTCAGCCGACACACTGCTCCGGGCGGACCTTAACCTCGGAGCCCATTCCATGGTCGACATCAGTGTCGAAAATCCAGACGCACCGCGCCGCGGTTCGGTCGCAGTCATCGCCGTTACACTGTTCCTGAACGTCACCGGCTTCACGTTGATTTTGCCGGTGATCCCGTTTCTCGTCGGCCGCTATGTGCCGCCCGACCGTGTCGGACTTTACGTCGGATTGATCGTCTCCGTCTTCGCCCTGTGCGCGTTCGCCGCCGCCCCGGTTCTTGGCGCGTTGAGCGACCGTTTCGGACGACGGCCTGTTCTTCTCCTGTCGCTGATCGGCTCCGCCATCGGCTACGTCATCTTCGGCATGGGCGGCGCGCTTTGGGTGCTGTTTCTTGGCCGCATCGTCGACGGCCTGACGGCCGGCAATATCAGCACCATCTTCGCCTATATTGCCGACACGCATGCGCCCGCCGAGCGCGGCCGCATCTACGGCCTGCTCGGCGCGGTCGCGGGCTTCGGCTTCATGTTCGGACCGGTGGCCGGCGGATTCTTAGGGGCGCTGTCGCCGACGATGCCGTTGTTCGTCGCGGCTGCGATCACGGTCCTGTGCGCGTTTTGGGTTTACATCGCTTTGCCGGAGAGCGTTGCCCGCGACAAACCGCCGGGGCCTTGGCAATGGCGGCAGTTGAACCCTCTCGGCCAACTCGCCGGCGTTCTGCGCTACGCGAACTTGCGCGTGCCTTTCTTCGCCGCGTTCTGCTTCTTCTTTGCGGGCGCCATGCTTCAGAGCAATCTGTCCGTCTATCTCAAAGACGTCCTGCAATTCGGAACGACAAGTATCGGCTGGACGCTCTTCGGCGTCGGCGTCATGGACATCGTGAGCCAGGGGCTGCTCACACGGGTGCTGCTGCCACGCCTCGGATCGCGCATGCTGACGCGCCTCGGCCTCGCCATCAACGCCGTCGGCTTTGCGATGATCGCCAGCCTCGTCTTCGTCCCCAGGATCGAGTTTCTGGCCGCATCCATCTTCGTGTTCACCCTGGGCGACGGCCTGTTTCAACCGGCGATGAGCGAAATCATCGCCAATGCTGCGCCGCCTGACGCTCAAGGACGCGTCCAAGGCGCCAATCAAGCGCAGCAGTCGCTCGCGCGGATGCTCGGGCCGCTGGCCCCTGCGATCCTGTCGCCCATGAGCATCAGCGCGCCGTATTGGGTGGGTGGTGCGGTGGCGATCGTGGGCATGGCCGCGCTGTGGATCCGGCAAAAGGCCACGAGGTAAGGCAAACCAAGTCGCGGCGCACAAGGCAGCCGACACCACGACAGGCCGGCGTCATCGGCGCTTCAGGCCGATGGTGGGCGATGACGGACTCGAACCGCCGACATCCTCCGTGTAAAGGAGGCGCTCTACCAACTGAGCTAATCGCCCATCGACACGCCAATAGCGCCTGACCGGCCTCGGGCGCAATCCCTAAAGAAAAACGGCGCCTTGCGGCGCCGTTTTTGTCTTCAATGTCGGCCTGGATCAGTGCGCCGTCAGCCCGGAGCCTTCTTCCTCGGCACCGGCGTCGGACGTCACGAGCTTCGCGCTCGCCTCGTCCCATTCGATCGGCTCGGGCTTGCGCGTCAGCGCACGCGCCAGCACTTCGTCCATGCGCGAGACCGGAACGATCTCGAGGTTCTTCTTGATCGTATCGGAGATCTCGACCAGGTCCTTCGCGTTCTCTTCCGGGATCAGCACCGTCTTGATGCCGCCGCGGGCAGCAGCCAGCAGCTTCTCCTTGAGGCCGCCGATCGGCAGCACGCGGCCGCGCAGCGTGATCTCGCCGGTCATGGCGACATCCTTGCGCACCGGAATGCCGGTCATCACCGAGACGATCGATGTCACCATCGCGACGCCCGCCGACGGACCGTCCTTGGGCGTCGCGCCTTCCGGCACGTGCACGTGGATGTCCTTGCGGTCGAACAGCGGCGGCTCGATGCCGAAGGCGACCGCGCGCGAGCGCACGTAGGACGCCGCCGCCGATATCGACTCCTTCATCACGTCGCGCAGGTTGCCGGTGACGGTCATGCGACCCTTGCCCGGCATCGACGTGCCTTCGATGGTGAGCAGCTCGCCGCCCACGTCGGTCCAGGCGAGACCGGTGACGACGCCGACGAGATCGTCGGCCTCCACCTCACCGTAGCGATACTTCGGCACACCGAGGTAATCTGCGAGGTTGGCGGCGGTGACGGCGATCGTCTTCTTCTTCGAGGTCATCAGCTCCTTCACGGCCTTGCGGGCCAGGTTGGAGAGCTCACGCTCGAGGTTGCGCACGCCCGCTTCCCGCGTATAGCGGCGGATCAGCGTGATGAGCGCCTCGTCGTCGATCGACCATTCCTGCTTCTCGAGGCCGTGCTTGGCGACCGCGTGCGGGATCAGATGCTTGCGCGCGATCTCGACCTTCTCATCCTCCGTGTAACCGGCGATGCGGATGATCTCCATGCGGTCCATCAGCGGGCCAGGGATATTCAGCGTGTTGGCCGTGGTGATGAACATCACGTTGGAGAGGTCGTACTCGACCTCGAGGTAGTGGTCGGCGAACGTGCCGTTCTGCTCCGGATCGAGCACCTCGAGCAGAGCCGAGGACGGGTCGCCGCGGAAGTCGGCGCCCATCTTGTCGATCTCGTCGAGCAGGAACAGCGGGTTCGACGTCTTGGCCTTGCGCATCGACTGGATGATCTTGCCGGGCATCGAGCCGATATAGGTGCGGCGGTGACCGCGGATCTCGGCCTCGTCGCGCACGCCGCCGAGCGACACGCGCACGAACTCACGGCCGGTCGCCTTGGCGATCGACTTGCCGAGCGAGGTCTTGCCGACGCCCGGAGGGCCGACGAGGCACAGGATCGGGCCGGTCAGCTTGTTGGCGCGCTGCTGCACGGCGAGATACTCGACGATGCGCTCCTTGACCTTCTCCAGGCCATAGTGATCGGCATCGAGCACCATCTCGGCGGCGGTGAGATCCTTCTTGACCTTGCTCTTCTTGCCCCACGGGATCGAGAGCAGCCAGTCGAGATAGTTGCGCACGACCGTCGCCTCGGCAGACATCGGCGACATCTGACGGAGCTTCTTGAGTTCGTGCGTGGCCTTCTCGCGGGCTTCCTTGGAGAGCTTGGTCTTCTTGATCTTGTCTTCCAGCTCCTGAAGCTCGTCGCGGCCTTCCTCGTCGCCGAGCTCCTTCTGGATCGCCTTCATCTGTTCGTTGAGGTAGTACTCGCGCTGCGTCTTCTCCATCTGCCGCTTGACGCGGGTCCGGATGCGCTTCTCCACCTGCAACACGGAGATCTCGCTCTCCATCAGACCGAGCACCTTCTCCAGGCGTTCGGTGACGGACGGCGTCTCCAGGATGTCCTGCTTGTCGGGAATCTTGACGGCGAGATGCGAAGCGACGGTGTCGGCAAGCTTGGCATAGTCCTCGATCTGCTGGACCACGCCGACGACTTCCGGCGACACCTTCTTATTGAGCTTCACATAGTTCTCGAACTCGTTGACCACCGAACGCGCCATGGCTTCCGCCTCGACGCGCTCGCCGAG
Source organism: Pseudolabrys taiwanensis (assembly GCF_003367395.1). Classification (NCBI taxonomy): domain Bacteria; kingdom Pseudomonadati; phylum Pseudomonadota; class Alphaproteobacteria; order Hyphomicrobiales; family Xanthobacteraceae; genus Pseudolabrys; species Pseudolabrys taiwanensis. The sequence goes on from NZ_CP031417.1 coordinate 1,343,509, forward strand.
ATCGTCGGCGATCGCCGTCGCATCGGCTTCGTAGTAGTCGTTACGGTCGGTGTACTTGAGCACCTTCGCGCGCGCCGCGCCTTCGACCAGCACCTTCACGGTGCCGTCGGGCAGCTTGAGAAGCTGCAACACGCTCGCCAGCGTACCGACTTCGAAGATCGCGTCGGTCGCCGGATCGTCGTCGGATGCATTCTTCTGCGTGGCGAGCAGAATGAAGGTGTCGGAGCGCATCACCTCTTCCAGCGCCTTGATCGACTTTTCACGGCCGACAAAGAGCGGAACGATCATGTGCGGAAACACCACGATGTCGCGCAGCGGCAGCACCGGATAGGCCCGGGTCTCGCCCGGTTGCAGCGGAGGTCGTGGCTTGGTCGTCATGGCCTTGATCCTTGTTGTTGTGCCCCCGTCGTGAGCGGCCCACAGCGTGGCCCCGCCAGACGGTGCCGGAAAGTCCGGGTAAGGCGGCGAAGGGCCAACTGGCTGCCCGTCGCGCTTTCGCGGGTGCGAAACCTCACCCGATCGGAACTATGAATCGTACGCCAGTTCTTTTCGGATACAATACGTATGCCGACCACTCGGGGTCCGCAAGTCAGCGAAATTTGCGCCGAGTCTGTCCGATTCTTGTCCGATCGTATCGCGCAAAGCACGAGACGGCGGGTTTTCCCCGGCATACGGGAACCCGCCGTCTGAAGGCTTTCGGGCGTCAGGCGCTGGCGCTGCCTGGTTCCGCCGTCCGGTCGCTGCGGTCGGCATAGATGTAGAGCGGACGCGCGGTCCCCTCGACCACTTCCTTGGAGATGACCACCTCTTCCACGCCCTCGAGGCTCGGGAGGTCGAACATGGTGTCAAGCAGGATGCCCTCCATGATGGAGCGCAGGCCGCGTGCACCGGTCTTGCGTTCGATCGCCTTGCGGGCGATGGCGCCAAGCGCCTCTTCCGCGAGCGTGAGATCGATCGACTCCATTTCGAACAGACGCTGATACTGCTTCACCAGCGCGTTCTTCGGCTCGACCAGAATCTTCTTGAGCGACGTCTCGTCGAGATCCTCGAGCGTGGCGACCACCGGCAAGCGGCCGACGAACTCAGGGATCAGACCGTACTTCAGAAGATCCTCGGGCTCGACCTCGCGGAAGATTTCGCCCTGTCGGCGATCTTCCGGCGCCGAGACCCTGGCGGCAAAGCCGATTGAGGTCGATTTGCCGCGCGCCGAGATGATCTTGTCGAGGCCGGCAAAAGCGCCACCGCAGATGAAGAGGATGTTGGTCGTGTCGACCTGCAGGAACTCCTGCTGGGGATGCTTGCGACCGCCCTGCGGCGGCACCGACGCAACGGTGCCTTCCATGATCTTCAGGAGCGCCTGCTGCACGCCCTCGCCCGACACATCGCGCGTGATCGACGGATTGTCGGATTTGCGCGAGATCTTGTCGATTTCGTCGATGTAGACGATGCCGCGCTGCGCGCGCTCGACGTTGTAGTCGGCCGCCTGCAGCAGCTTGAGGATGATGTTCTCCACATCCTCGCCGACATAGCCGGCTTCGGTGAGCGTGGTCGCATCGGCCATCGTGAACGGCACGTCGAGGATGCGCGCGAGCGTCTGCGCGAGCAACGTCTTGCCCGATCCGGTCGGCCCGATCAGCAGGATGTTCGACTTCGCGAGTTCGACGTCGTTGTGCTTGGCCTGATGGTTGAGGCGCTTGTAGTGATTGTGAACCGCGACCGAGAGCACCTTCTTGGCGTGGTCCTGACCGATGACGTAGTCGTCGAGAACCTTGCGGATCTCCTTCGGGGTCGGGATACCGTCGCGCGACTTCACGAGCGAGGATTTGTTCTCCTCGCGAATGATGTCCATGCAGAGTTCAACACACTCGTCGCAGATGAAGACTGTCGGCCCAGCAATGAGCTTACGCACCTCATGCTGGCTCTTGCCGCAGAACGAGCAATAGAGAGTGTTCTTGGAGTCGCTACCGCCAACTTTGCTCATTCCATTCTCCGTCACACGCGCTCGTCAGCTGCTTTGGTAGCGGGCTAAAAGTTACCTACACCTCTACGCCACGAGCGAAGCAAATTTCGCGCCGGAACTCCGACACGGCGGCCCAGGTACCTGGACGGGCCCGCACGCCCAATCCCCCAACCCTAAGCGAAGCATGCTAACGACGTGATAATCAAGAATCGATTAACGATAACGTCGCATTTCAGCGTGCAAAAGCGGTATTGCCGAGGCAACGAAGGCGATTTTCGCACCTTCGCCGCCTGACGGGAACCGTCCGAGACCCCTCAGACGGACTTGCCCATCATCTCTTCCGGCCGCTTGTCGATCACTTTATCGACCAGTCCGAAGTCCCGAGCCGCCTCGGCCGTGAGAAAATAATCACGCTCGAGCGCGTCTTCGATCTTCTTCAGCGACTGTCCGGTGTGGTGGACATAGATCTCGTTCAGCCGCTTCTTCAGGTTCAGAATTTCCTGCGCGTGCAGCATGATGTCGGTCGCCTGGCCCTGGAAGCCGCCGGACGGCTGGTGCACCATGATACGTGCGTTCGGCAAGGCAAAGCGCATGTCCTTGGCGCCGGCCGCGAGCAACAGCGAGCCCATCGAAGCGGCCTGACCGATGCACAGCGTCGACACGACCGGACGAATGAATTGCATGGTGTCGTAGATCGCCATGCCCGACGTCACCACCCCGCCGGGCGAGTTGATGTACATCGAAATTTCCTTCTTGGGGTTCTCAGCTTCCAGGAAGAGAAGCTGCGCCACCACCAAGGTCGACATGCCATCTTCGATCGGTCCGGTGATGAAGATGATGCGTTCCTTCAGGAGCCGCGAAAAAATGTCGTAGGCGCGCTCGCCCCGGTTGGTCTGCTCGACCACCATGGGGACGAGGTTCATATAAGTTTCGACGGGGTCTTTCATACCGGCTCCTTAGACGCGAATCACGGAAGGCTAGAACGAGCTTAGCCTTCCGGCCGCGCGGCGATGATCTATTTGCGCCCCTGCCTTACCGCAAGGTGTACGCCCCCTTAAGCGGCAGCCGCCTCGTCTTCCTTGTAAAGCTCCTCGCGCGACACCTTGTTTTCGGTGACGCTGGCGAGCTCCAGCAGGAAGTCGACCACCTTCTCCTCGAAAATCGGCGCCCGCAAACCGGCGACGGCTTCCGGGGTCTTGCGGAAATATTCGTAGACGCGCTGCTCCTGACCCGGGAATTGACGCACGCGCTCCATCACGGCGCGGTTCAATTCCTCGTCAGTGACGGTGATATTGTTCTTCTCGCCGATCTCCGCAAGAACGAGACCCAGGCGCACGCGGCGCTCGGCAATGGCCTGATACTCGGCCTTGGCCTTCTCTTCGGTGGTGTTCTCGTCTTCGAACGTCTTCTTCTCGGTCTCCATCTCCTGGAGCACGGACTTCCAGACGCGGTTGAACTCCTCCTCCACCAGCGACGGCGGCGGATCGAACTTGTGCATCTTGTCGAGCTGGTCGAGCAGCCCGCGCTTGAGCTTCTGCCGGCTCATGCCGCTGTGCTCGCGCCCGAGGCTTTCCTTGACCACTTCGCGCAGCTTGGCGATCGATTCGAGGCCGAGCGTCTTGGCGAAATCGTCGTTGAGCTCGACCGCACCGGGGGTCTCGATCGCCTTGGCAGTGACGACGAACTCGGCGTCCTTACCGGCAAGGTGCTCGGCCTGATAGTGCTCGGGGAATTTGACCTTGAGCGTGCGCGTCTCGCCATTGGCGATGCCGACAAGCCCTTCCTCGAAGCCCGGGATGAAGGTGTTGGAGCCGATCAGCACCGGCGCCTCGTCCGACGTGCCGCCTTCGAAGGCCTCGCCGTTGATCGAGCCGGCGTAGGAGATCACCACGCGGTCGCCCTGCGCGGCCTTCTCGCCTTCCGCCTTCGGCGCGAACGGCCTGTTCTGATCGACGATGCGCTGCAGAGCGGTATCGACTTCTTCGTCGGTGACGTCGCTGGTCAGCTTGGTGAGCTTGATGGTCTTGAAATCGCCGAGCGTGATCGGCGGCACGATTTCGATCGCCATCGTGTAGTCGAGGTCGCTCTTGCCATCGATCAGGCTCTGAACGGCGCCCTCTTCCGTCGGCAATGTCACCTTCGGGTCGGCAGCGAGCTTGTAGCCGCGCTCGGACACGATCTGGTTGTTGGCCTCGCGGACGGCGTTCTCGATCACCTCGGCCATGGTGGCGCGGCCGTAGAGGCGCTTGAGGTGAGACACCGGCACCTTGCCCGGACGGAAGCCGGGAATCTGGACGCGCGCTTTCAGCTCATCCAACCGGGCGTTGACCTTTGCGTCGAGCTCGGAGGCCGGAACGACCACCTTGTATTCGCGCTTGAGACCGTCGGAGAGCGTTTCGGTAACCTGCATGACCACACTTTTCTCTGCTTGCACTCGCGTCGCATCGGCTCACCATTAAGCCGCACGCGCCACTCGTGTCGGAATACGGGACCAACGCCCGCGAACGTCATTACGAGCCCTTGGCCTGGTGCGGGCGGAGGGGCTCGAACCCCCACGTCTTGCGACACGGGAACCTAAATCCCGCGCGTCTACCAATTCCGCCACGCCCGCAAAGGGCACCGCAGGAAAACATCCTGCGCCGCAATCGGCAGGGCTTAACGCGCCGATACCCGACAAGGCAAGCCGCAGCGGCCGCCTCGAACGAGCGGCGCGGCTTATATCATGGAGGGTTCGGCCTGCAGCAAAAATTTGGGGTCTTTTCGCCGCGTCACAAGGTTTTGCGCGGACCGGGGGACGCGGCCCCGAGGGCGGCGAACAGCCGCCGGTAAACGGCCGGTAACGCGTCCGGCAGGTCTTCGGAAATCAGCCCCGGACCGAACGCGGCCGCCGCCTCGCCATGCAGCCAGACGGCCGCGCTGGCGGCCTCGAAAGCCGGCATGTGCTGGGCGAGCAGCCCGGCAATCATCCCCGCCAGGACGTCGCCGGCGCCGGCCGTCGCCAGATAAGGCGGCGCGTTGTCGGCGATGGACGTGCGCCCATCCGGCGCGGCGACCACCGTGTCGGCGCCCTTGAACAAGACAACAGCGCCACTCAGGCGCGCCGCCGCACGCGCTTGATCAAGTTTACCTATAACTTTCAGATTTTTCTTTATCTCTTTAAATAACCTATCAAATTCACCGCTATGTGGCGTCAGGATGACGGCTCGCCCGGCGCGCTTGCCGATGGCCGAAAACAGGTCGTCGGCACTGTCGGCGAAGCTGGTGAGCGCGTCGGCGTCCAGCACCACCGCCGCCTCGCTCGCCAGCGCGGCCAGCACCTGCGCCCGCATCGGCGCCCCGACGCCCCCGCCCGGGCCAAGCACCATGGCGTTGTGCCGCGTGTCGGACAGGAAGCCCCTAAGCTCCTCGGCGCCGTCGACCGGGCGGACCATGATGGCGAGGTTCGCGGCCGCCTGCACCGCCAGGGCCTCGCGCGGCGTGGCAAGGGTCGCAAGCCCCGCCCCCGCCCGCAGCGCCCCGCGGGCGGCAAGACGCGCCGCCCCGCCGAACGAGAGACCGCCCGATACGACCACGGCGTGGCCACGGCCATATTTGTGTCCCTCCGGCTTCGGCACCGGAAAGACGCCAGACCATAGTGCCGGGCGATTCAGGAAGGCGCGCGGCTTGATCTCGGCCAGAACATCCGCGGGAATGCCGATGTCGGCGACGGTCAGGTCGCCGCAGTGCAGCCGCCCCGGCAGCAGCACATGGCCGGGCTTGAGCCGGAAGAAGGTCACCGTGTGTACGGCTTCGACGGCGGCGCCCATGACCGTGCCGGTGGTGCCGTTGATGCCGCTCGGCAGATCGACGGCGACAACCGGCGCGCCGGACGCATTCATGGCTTCGATCATGGCGCGCGGCAGGCCTTCGACGGGACGGTCGAGCCCGGCCCCGAACAGCGCGTCGACTATGACGCCGGGCGTGTTGCCGAGGCGCTCGGGCGTCGCCGCCTCGACGGGCCCCTGCCACCGCCCGGCCGCGGCGGCGGCGTCGCCCTTCAGCTTGCCCCGATCACCGACCAGCAGCAGCCGCACGGCGTGGCCACGCGACTGGAGAAGACGCGCCGCCACGAAACCGTCGCCGCCGTTATTGCCAGTCCCCGCGACGACCGTGACCGGCCGTCCCTGCAGCATCGCCACCACCCGATCGGCGACGGCGAGGCCCGCGCTCTCCATCAAATCCGCGCCGGCTGCTCCGCGCGCACCAGCCAACCGATCCGCCTCGCCCATCTCCACTGTGGTCAGAAGCTCAATCATGGAGCGAGCCTAACGCCCGGATTGAAAAGGAACAATTTCAATCGAAGCCACTCCATGCATACGCATGCCTAAACATGCGCCGATTGGACGGTCTATTTAATAGGCAAACAGCCTATTAAATAGACGCGACACGACTTCGGGAACGCATACCACCCTACCAAACTGGCTCAACCTATTGATCCCGTGACGCTTTGCGCGTCTCAATGGCTTGGCACAAGACCTGCTAACCGGAAGCGCGGCCCCGTGCGGCCGCCCCGACCGGTCTGGGGAAAGGAAAGCGATGAAGAAAATCGAAGCCATCATCAAACCCTTCAAGCTCGATGAGGTGAAGGAGGCTTTGCAGGAAGTCGGGCTCCAAGGCATCACCGTGACCGAAGCCAAGGGCTTCGGCCGGCAGAAAGGACACACCGAGCTCTATCGCGGCGCCGAATATGTCGTCGACTTTCTCCCCAAGGTGAAGATCGAAGTCGTGCTTGGCGACGAAATGGTGGAGAAGGCGATCGACGCGATCCGCCGCGCCGCCCAAACCGGCAGGATCGGCGATGGAAAAATCTTCGTTTCCAACATCGAAGAAGCAATTCGCATCAGAACAGGCGAATCCGGGGTCGACGCCATCTAGCGGCCGCTTCGTTTTTCAGCTAACCGCTAGCCATCCGTAAAAAGGGGGATGCAAAGCCCATGACGACAGCCAAAGAAGTCATGAAGATGATCAAGGATGACGACGTGAAGTACGTCGACTTCCGCTTCACCGATCCGCGTGGCAAGTGGCAGCACGTCACCTTCGACGTCACCATGATCGAGGAAGACACCTTCGCCGAAGGCATCATGTTCGACGGTTCCTCGATCGCCGGCTGGAAGGCGATCAACGAATCCGACATGTGCCTGATGCCCGACCCCGCTTCGGCTTGCATCGATCCGTTCTTCGCGGAAACGACGCTCGTTCTGGTGTGCGACGTGCTCGAGCCGACCACGGGCGAACCCTACAACCGCGATCCGCGCGGCATGGCCAAGAAGGCGGAAGCGCTGGTCAAGTCGATGGGCATCGGCGACGTGATCTATTTCGGACCGGAAGCCGAGTTCTTCGTGTTCGACGACGTCAAGTACAAGGCCGATCCCTACAATACCGGCTTCAAGCTCGACTCCATCGAGCTGCCGACCAATTCGGATACCGATTACGAGGGCGGCAATCTCGGCCACCGCATCGGCATCAAGAAGGGCTACTTCCCCGTCCCGCCGCAGGATTCGGCGCAGGACATGCGTTCGGAAATGCTCGCGGCCATGGCGAAGATGGGCGCCAAGGTTGAAAAGCATCACCACGAAGTGGCCTCGGCCCAGCACGAGCTCGGCCTCAAGTTCTCGCCGCTCACCGTGATGGCCGACCAGCTGCAGATCTATAAGTACTGCATCCAGCAGGTCGCCCAGATCTACGGCAAGACCGCGACCTTCATGCCGAAGCCGGTTTATGGCGACAACGGCTCGGGCATGCACTGCCACCAGTCGATCTGGAAGGACGGCAAGCCGATTTTCGCCGGCGACAAGTATGCCGGCCTCTCGGACATCTGCCTCTCCTACATCGCGGGCGTCATCAAGCACGCCAAGGCCATCAACGCCTTCACCAATCCGACCACCAACTCCTACAAGCGTCTGGTGCCGGGGTTCGAGGCGCCGGTGCTGCTCGCTTATTCGGCGCGCAACCGTTCGGCCTCATGCCGCATCCCCTACACCGAGAGCCCGAAGGCCAAGCGCGTCGAGGTCCGCTTCCCCGACCCGCTCGCCAACCCGTATCTCGGCTTCGCGGCGCTGCTGATGGCCGGCCTCGACGGCGTCAAGAACAAGCTCCACCCCGGCGAAGCGATGGACAAGGATCTCTACGACCTGCCGCCCGCCGAGCTGAAGCAGATCCCGACCGTCTGCGGCAGCTTGCGTGAAGCGCTCGAGAGCCTCGACAAGGACCGCGAGTTCCTCAAGGCCGGCGGCGTGTTCGACGACGACTTCATCGACAGCTACATCGAGCTGAAGATGACCGAAGTCATTCGCTTCGAGCACACTCCGCATCCGGTCGAGTTCGAGATGTATTACTCGGCTTAAGGTTCCTCCAAACCTTCGCTCCCAAGCGAGGTCTACTCACCGGGCGCTTCCCTCAAAGGAAGCGCCCGTTTTCTTTTGCGACTTCGCTTTCTCGCTCCGCACGGACACGCGGTACCTGAGCGACCACGCGACCAATCCATTGAACATCGGTTGCAAGGCGTAAGCCGCCTCGGTCAGTTCGTACTCGACGCGCGGCGGAACTTCGGCAAAGGCGGTGCGCAGCACAAGCCCGCTTTGCTCCAGCTCGCGCAACTGCATCGTTAACATCTGTTGCGTGACGCCGGGCAACGCACGCCGCAATTCACCGAAGCGGCCAGGTCCATCGACCAACAAGCAGAGGATGCGGACCTTCCATTTGCCGGAGAATGCGCGAATGGCGTTCAGGAACGCGACGACATCCTCGTCGGTCGGCAGATGGCAGTCGGCGCATGCGTCGGCAGATTGCTCGATAGTATGATTTTCCATACCAGGTCTCATTTTTCAGCGTACTTGATAAGCACCGTCGAACGGACGATCTCTGCCTCCAGAGTATGAAGGTTCACGCCATCTAAGCAACGGCGTGACCAACGGCAATGGAGTGCCCATGAGCGTCGTTTTGGTGACCGGCGGATCTGGCTTTATCGGCAGCCAGTGCATCCTGCAGCTTTTGTCGGCCGGCCATCGAGTCCGTACCACCGTCCGCAACCCGCAGCGTGAAGGTGACGTGCGCGCATTATTGAAGCAAGCGGGCACCGATCCGGAAGACCGCCTCTCATTCGTTGCCGCCGATCTGCAATACGATCCCGGCTGGTCGGAAGCGGCCGCCGGCTGCGACTATGTCCTGCACGTCGCTTCGCCCTTTCCGCCTGGCATCCCCAAGAACGAGGACGAGCTCATCATCCCGGCACGCGATGGCACGTTGCGCGTGCTGCGCGCCGCGCGCGACGCCGGCGTCAAGCGCGTGGTGATGACCTCGTCCTTCGCCGCGATTGGCTACGGGCACGAGCAGCGCACCATGCCGTACGACGAAACCGACTGGACCAACCTGGATGGCACTGATGTCTCCGCTTACGCCAAATCCAAGACGTTGGCTGAACGCGCCGCATGGGACTTCATCGCCCGCGAAGGCAAGGGCCTCGAGCTTTGCGTCGTCAACCCGGTCGCCGTGTTCGGGCCGCTTCTGACGAGCGACATGTCGCCCTCGATCCTCCTGATCCAGCGCCTGATGAGCGGCAGCCTGCCCGCATGTCCGCGCCTCTATTTCGGCGTCGTCGACGTGCGCGACGTCGCCGATCTCCATTTGCGCGCCATGACGCATGCGGCGGCCAAGGGCGAGCGCTTCCTCGCCATCGCGGACAACATCCTGTCGATGCAAGACGTCGCCATGGTTCTGAGAAATCGTATGGGTACGAACGCGCGGAAGGTGCCGACGCGCCAACTGCCTGACTGGCTCATGAGAGTCGTCGCGCTGTTCGATCCGGCCGCGCGCCTGATCCTGCCGGAACTCGGCAAAAAGAAGGGCGCCACCAACGAAAAGGCACGACGCCTGCTGCAATGGGCGCCGCGCTCCAGCGAGGAAGCGATCGTCGCCACCGCGCAAAGCTTGGTCGAGCTCGGCCTGCTCAAGGGCGCCGCCGCGTCCGCCTAAGGTCACAGCCTGAAATCATCGGCCGTGTGCCCTCAGGCGGTGCAGAGCCGCTCATGCCGATGGGCCGCCATGGCAGCCGCGAGCGAAATCAGCGACAGGACGATGACGGCGCCGCCATAGATGTAACTCGCCGCCTCAAGGCCGAGCAGCGGCGCCGCAAAGCCGACGGCTATCGCCGGCAGGCTGAAGGCGAGATAGCTCTCGACATAGAGTGCCGCGAGCAGCGCGCCCCGCTCGTGCGCTTCGGCGAGCGGCATCACCGCGCGCATGCTACCGAAGAAGCCGCCGCCCCAACCGAAGCCGGCGATCAATGTGCCCGCGAGCATCCACGGGATCGAATGACGATGCACGCCCCACAAGGTCACGGCGACGCCGAGCGACAAGACGGTGGTGCCGATCATCAATATCTGACGGGAGTGGCGGAGCCGCAAAGCGAGGATCGCGATGCCGCCGCTTAGGGTCAGCGCCGCGACGACGACGCCGCCGATCATCGGCGAGGTCAGGCCAGTCGCCGTGCGGATCAAAGACGGCATCAGTGACAGATAGAAACCGCCGAGCGCCCAGATTGCGATATTCGCCGGTGTGATCGTTAGCAGCATCGTCCGCGCCCGCGCCGGCACCACGATCTGCGGCCGTAGCGAAGCCCAGGCGCCAGGCCGCGGCGCGACCGTCTCCGGGATCCAGGCCATCACCACCACGACCTGCACGGCGTAGACGAGCGCCAGCAGGCCATAGACGAGTTCGAAGGGCGCCGGCGCGTAAGCGACCAGGATCCCTGAGCCGAGCGCGCCAAGCGCCATGCCAGTCAATGGCGCGATCGCGTTGATCATCGGGCCCCGTTGGCGTTCGACGTCGAGAAGCTGGGCGCCGAGCGCGGTCACTGCGATGCCGGTGGCGAAGCCCTGCAACAGTCGCGCGCCGATCAGCCAATGCGGCGAGGTTGCGACCATAAACAAGGCGAGCGACGCGAGATTGAGGATCAGCGAGCCGAGGATCACCCTCTTGCGGCCGATGTGGTCCGATAATGATCCCACCGTCAGAAGGGCCACCAGCATCCCCAGCGCATACAGCGCAAAGATCACGGTCAGCATCACCGGCGCCATGCTCCAGTGATCCTGATACAGCCGATAAAGGGGCGTCGGCGCGCTGGAGGCAGCGAATACCGTGGTGAGGCCCGCGGCGGCGAAGGCCAAGGTCGCGCGGGAGCGGGGCGGACGGGACTCAGATCCGATGTGGAGACTGGACATGCGGCACCTAAACGCTAAATATTGGACTTAGCAGATAGGTTATTCGCGTCACTAACGCAAATATTTTGCATTAGCGACATTTGCCACCGGCGCTCACGAGTCCGTGAGGCGTCAAAAACGGTTCATCAGGGCCATGTCCGGCAAGGAAAGACGCTTCGGCGGTCGTAGTGCCCGCATCCAGGCCTCGGTTCACCAGGCCGTCGAGGCCCTGACAAGCGAGATGGACCGCGACGAGCTGACCGTCCCGCTGATCGCCGCACGGGCGGGCGTGACGCCCTCGACGATCTACCGGCGCTGGGGCGGCCTGTCTGAGTTGATGGCCGATGTTGCCGTCAAACGTCTGCGCCCGATTGGCAGCCCGCTCGACACCGGTACCCTCACGGGCGACCTCGAAGCCTGGAGCGAGCAGTTCATGGAGGAGATGTCATCCGATGTCGGCCGCGCCATGATCCGCGACGTCTGCGGCGATGCCTCAAACGCGGCGAACGCCTGCACCTGCTGCGGCTACACCATCGACCAACTCACGACGATCAGTGTCCGCGCCGCCGACCGGGGCGAGACCGCGCCGCCGGTCAATGACCTCATCGACCTCATCGTCGCGCCGATCATGTACCGCATTCTCTATGGCGGGGTCGCGCTCACCTCCACCTATTGCAAGATGTTGGTCGCCCGCGCGCTTGCTGCGCCGTGAAGTCTCGCGCCTTTACCTCGGATTTAGACCGGGACGTTACGGTGCCGGCGCTTGGCCCGTCGTCCGGGCCTCCCCAATGGCGCGTGAATGCCTATGGCCCACCGCATCCTGATCACCGGCGCCGCCGGCTATATCGGCACGATGCTTTGCGACCGCATGTCGGAACGAAGCGACGTCGAGAGCATTATCGGCGTCGACCTCAAACCGATGCCCGAGGCGCTCCGCAGCAATCCGAAACTGATCTGGATTATCGGCAATACGGCCGAACCCGCATGGCAAGTGGCGGCGGGAGCCGCCCGCCCTGACATTGTCGTGCATACGGCCTGGCGCATTCGCGAGCCCTACGGTCCCGCAAATAGCAGCAATATCGCCGGCAGCGACGCGGTCTTCGATTTTGCCTTCGCGGCGCCGTCGGTGAAAAAGCTGATCCATTTCTCGACGGTGGCGAGCTACGGCGCGCGCGCCGACAACAGCATCGCGCAGCGCTTCACCGAAGAGGCTCCTTTCCGCCCGACCGACTTTGGCTACGCCGAAGAGAAACGCATTGCCGAACAGCATCTGGAACAGCGGTTCGCAGAGAGCGATAAGACCAAGCAAGTCGCAGTCCTGCGTCCGGCCGCGGTCACCGGCCCGCGCGGACGCAGCCGGGCGTCGCTGTTCGGACTGCAGTCGGCGCTGAACGGCAGCTTCAAGGGTTCTCCGGTCGCGCGCCTCGTAACGCTGCTGATGAACCTCATTCCGGTGACGCCGCAGTGGTGCCGGCAATTCGTGCACGAAGACGATCTGAGCGCCGTCGTCCTCATGCTGGCCTTCGGCACGCTGCTTTCGGCCTACAGCAGGTTCAACGTCAGCCCGCCGGACGAGCCGATGACCGCCCGTGAGGTCGCCGCAGCCTTTCAGAAAAGACTGATCAAAGTCCATCCGTATCTGATCCGCCTTGCATTCCTTCTCGCCTGGCACGGCACCCGTGGCCGCATTCCAACCGCTCGCGGCGTGTGGCGATCGTACTCCTACCCGCTCGCGGTCGACGGCTCGGCGCTAACCCGGGCCTATGGCTACCAGTACCAATATGGCACCAAAGATGCTTTCACCAAGAACGTCGGGCACTATGCAACGATGTCAGCCATGCCGTATGCAGGCGCACCGGAAATGCCGGACCTGAATGGGATCAAAACTGCCCTGTGAGCGCTATCGAGCAAGTCGTTCGTGAGATCGCCGAGGAGATGCGCGAGCGGCCGGACCGCGGCGACGTGGCGAGCTACATTCCGGAGCTGGCGCGCGTCGATGCCGGCCAGTTCGGCCTCGTCGTCATCGACGCCGACGACAATGTCGCTGTGGGCGGCGATGCCGACGTCCCCTTCTCCATTCAAAGCATCTCGAAGGTGTTCACCCTGACCCTCGCGCTGGGCAGGGTTGGCGATCGCCTGTGGGAGCGCGTCGGCCGCGAGCCCTCCGGCAGCCCCTTCAACTCGGTTGTGCAACTCGAATACGAGCGCGGCCGGCCACGCAATCCTTTCATCAATGCGGGCGCGATCGCCGTCACCGATCTGATTCTATCCGGCCATCAGCCACGCGAAGCGCTGGGTGATATCCTGCGCTTTATGCAATTCCTCGCCGAGGACAGTTCGATCGCCATCGACGAGGCGGTCGCAGCCTCGGAGCAGCGGACCGGCTTCCGCAACGCCGCGCTCGCCAATTACATGAAGTCGTTCGGCGTCTTGGATAATCCCGTGGACTACACGCTGGGGGTTTATTTTCATCACTGCGCCATTGCCATGTCGTGCCGGCAGTTGGCGATGGCCGGCCGATTTCTCGCCTACAATGGCCGAAATCCCTCGACCGGTTTGTCGGTGGTCCAGGCCGAGCGGGCGCGGCGCATCAACGCCATCATGCTGACGTGCGGGCACTACGATGGTTCAGGCGAGTTCGCGTATCGGGTCGGTCTGCCTGGCAAGAGCGGCGTGGGCGGAGGCATCCTGGCGATCGCGCCCGGGAAGGCGTCGATTGCCGTATGGTCGCCCGGTCTCGACGCCAACGGAAACTCGCACCTTGGGCGCGTCGCACTCGAGGCGCTGACCAAGCGCCTCGGCTGGTCCATCTTCGGCGCCTGAGGCTCGCTTCAGACCTAGTTTTTACGAGTCCGGTCAGCGTCCCGCAGGGCCTCTTCGTGATACCAAGCGCTTCCCAGCGCCGCGGCAACGGCGCGCGATGGCACCATTCTCTTGTCGTCCGTTGAAGGCCGTTCGTAAGACGCACCTGACGCGAAGCGACCGCGCGCGGGGAACGCGTAGATCTTTGCCGACTCGCGATGCACATTGGTCGTCATGGTTCGGCTCCTTCTGTCGTGCCGCACGCTCGCAATGTTCGTCTCGTATAATTCCCATATAGCGCGAGGGTTCTTGATTCTACGCAAAGACGCACATCAAATAATCGTTTGACTATATTTTGAGCATATTTTGCGACTGCACGGGACCGGAGCACTAGGCCGACCAACGGCACTCGCTGTCCTTGCCCTGAAAAACAACAGCGTTTTTGGCGCAAACCAAGTCCAGCGGATCGCGCCCGGACTGGCACGTTTCCTGCTTGAAATCGTCCGGACGTTGGCGGCCGGGAGCCGTCGGCGGCTGAGGTACGCAAACGTATCCCACCTCGCGTCATCAGCTAACGAGAGAATCGCATGGCAAAGTACAAGCTCGAGTACATATGGCTCGACGGCTACACGCCGGTCCCGAACCTGCGTGGCAAAACTCAGATCAAAGAATTCGACTACTTCCCGACGCTGGAGCAGCTTCCGCTCTGGGGCTTCGACGGCTCGTCGACCCAGCAGGCCGAAGGCCACTCGTCGGACTGCGTGCTCAAGCCAGTCGCGGTCTTCCCCGACGCCACGCGCACCAATGGCGTGCTCGTCATGTGCGAAGTCATGATGCCGGATGGCGTCACGCCGCACCCGTCGAACAAGCGCGCGACCATCCTCGACGATGAAGGCGCATGGTTCGGCTTCGAGCAGGAGTACTTCTTCTACAAGGACGGCCGTCCGCTCGGCTTCCCGACGGAAGGTTACCCGGCGCCGCAAGGCCCCTACTACACCGGCGTCGGCTACAAGAACGTCGGCTCGGTTGCACGCCAGATCGTCGAAGAACATCTCGACCTCTGCCTCGCGGCCGGCATCAACCATGAAGGCATCAACGCCGAAGTGGCGAAGGGCCAGTGGGAATTCCAGATCTTCGGCAAGGGCTCCAAAACCGCCGCCGACCAGATGTGGATGGCCCGCTACATCATGATGCGCCTGACCGAGAAGTACGGCATCGACATCGAATGGCATTGCAAGCCGCTCGGCGACACCGACTGGAACGGTTCGGGCATGCACTCGAACTTCTCGACCAAGCATATGCGCGAAGTCGGCGGTAAGGACTATTTCGAATCACTGATGAAGCAGTTCGAGAAGAACCTCGATCAGCACATCGCGGTGTACGGTCCGGACAACGATAAGCGTCTGACCGGCAAGCACGAGACGGCGCCGTGGAACAAGTTCAGCTACGGCGTGGCCGATCGCGGCGCCTCGATCCGCGTGCCGCACTCGTTCGTCAACAATGGCTACAAGGGCTATCTGGAAGATCGTCGCCCGAACTCCATGGGCGATCCCTACCAGATCGCGTCGCAGATCCTGAAGACCATCTCGGAAGTGCCGACGGGCGCGAAGGCTGCTGCGGCCTGAGGCCCGACTGACCTCCTTGCTTCCCAAGCAACTCGATGGGCGCTCTCTCCGGAGAGCGCCCTTTTTCTTTTGAGCAAAGGAGTTGTCAGCCGATCAGCAGGATCGAAACGGCGAGCACGGCAAGGCCGGCGACAACGCCGGACACCGTCATCAGCATCTGCCGGCGTTGCCGCTTCGGACCATAGACGCCGGCGGCGCGGCGTGCCGCGATCAGCGCGGCGTCGAATTCCGCCGAGTTCGAGAAGGCGCAGGCAAGCGCAGTGCCCGCACGCTCGGCATAAGCTTCAAGCGTAATCGTTTCTGGGGCCGTGCGGCCGGCAAGCGACATCCGTGACATGGCCGAACGATAGCGCCAGCATGGTAAATGTCCTGTTACCGACGCGCGCGGGTCACGCGGTCGCAGCTTGCGTCCGCCGCGCGGCCCGTTTGCGGATGGGGAAATACGCGATCTTGCCTCTCTCCTCCAGGTCAGCGCTCTCGGGCGCCGGCAGATCGTCGGCAGCTTCCACACGATTGCGGCCGTTGCGCTTGGCTTTGTAAAGCGCTTCATCGGCCCGGTTGATCAGCGCATCGACGTCGGTCACCGCGGCATGCGATGTGGCCGCCCCGATCGAGACGGTACCGCCGATCGCATACTCGCCCACCACTTTGCCCGCGACCTCGAAATTAGTGCGCACCCGTTCGGCCACCTTGTGGGCAACCTCCATGTCGCCAGGCAGGATGGCAGCGAACTCTTCGCCGCCGAGGCGCGCCACGATGTCGGTCGCGCGCATGCTCGAGCCTGCTATCTGCCCGAATATGCGCAACACGTCGTCGCCGACGCCATGGCCGTAGGTGTCGTTGATCGACTTGAACTTATCGAGATCGAACATCAACAGCGTCACGGGCTCACGGCGGCGGCCGCGCACCGCGCACAGATCGCGCGCATGCTCCATGAAGGCGCGACGGTTCAAAAGGCCGGTGAGCGCATCGGTGGTCGCCGCGTGGCGATAGATATGCACGTGATGATCCTTGACCATCAGCAGCACGATGAAGGCCGTGCCGACGCCATAGATGATCGCTTCCAGCGCCAGCAAAGTAATCCAAGCGGGCGCGAAGGCCGGCAACAGGGCGCGGATGCCGATCGGCATTAGAAAGATCGCAGCGTGCAGCGACGGCACGACGAACGCGGCGAAACGCGAGAACATCGATTTGCGGCGCTCGCGCCAGAGCTCGAAGGCGATGACGAAGGTGTAAGCCGCGACCACCGATGTGGCCAAGGCGATACGGGTCACACTACCGACTTGCAGCGCCGTAAAGAGATTGACGATGAGCCAGCCGAGCGCGCCCCCGCAAGTGCCGAGCGGCGTGATGCGCCGGCCGTGAAACAGCCGCACGCCGCTCCAGATCATGCCGCAGGCAAGGAAGGTAAGCGCCTCGGGTACCGCGCGCGGCATGTCGAGCGCCGGCGTCGACGTATTCCACATCGCCATAGACGATGCGCCGATGAGATAGGCCGAGCCCCACCACGCGAGTGCGCGCACCTCACGCTGCTGCGCCCAGGCCAGAATGAGGAACAGCCCCAGCAGTGTCGCCAGGCTCACGGCGACGATGAGAAGAGTTGGGATATCGAGGGAAGAACCGTGCGCACCGGCCGCGGCTAGCATTCTTGGCCCCTGCCGCCATCGCATCCGTACTGGATGCCCGAATGGCGCGCGAGAAAGCTACGTCAGCAAACGTGCCGGAACGCTTGCGGCCTTCGTTACCCTTCGATGAAAAACTGCCCTGAATTCGAAAAGATCGCCGTCCCACGCCGCTCAGGCGCGGGCGGACACCTTGCGCCAGACGCGACGCTCCATGTCCTCGACGTTGGGGGCCGGTGGCATGATGGCCTCTGTGGTAGCGCTCTCCACGCGATTGCGACCGTTTGCCTTGGCGCGGTAGAGGGCGCGGTCGGCCTGCGCCATCAGACCGGCGACCGATACGTGTTGATCGCAACCCAGCGCCACGCCGGTCGAAACGGTGGGCGTGACGATGCCTATGTCGAACTGAGCATGCGCCGCCACCACAAAATTGCGTCGTAAGCGCTCGGCGACCGCGGCGGCCTCCCCGACAGAACGGGCCGGCATCAACGCCGCAAATTCCTCACCGCCGATACGGCCGAACAGAACGCCGGCTCCGAGCGTGCGCGTCGCTTCAATCGCAAACGCTCTCAGCACATCGTCGCCGGCCGCGTGGCCGAGATGATCGTTGATGGTCTTGAAATGATCGAGGTCGAACAGCAGCATCGCGAGCGGCGTGCCGTCGACGCGCTGCTGCGCGATCAATCGCTCTGCCCCGGCGAGGAAGGCGCGGCGGTTCGACACGCCGCACAAGGGATCAATCAATGACGCCGTCTTATGCCGCAGCTCGGTGCGTTCCTTGCTCATGTTGAGCAGCAGGAACGCCAGAACCACGGTAAACATCAGGGTGCCGAAAGCCACCAAAGGATAGAGAGCGCTGGCAATGGTCTGATGTTCACCGTCCGGCTGCGGAACGGTAAGCGTCAACGGAATGCGCACAAGCATAGCGCCGCCGTACGCGATCAAAGTCACAACGGTCGGCCAACGCGACAGCAATGGCTCGGCGCGCCCGCGCCAGATCTCTGCAGCGGCGACAATAGCGAGCACCGCACTCAAGGCCGACGCGACGATGGTGCGCAGGTTAATGTCATTGCCGATCGCCGGGACGGCGCAGGCAACGAACCATAGCGCTGGCGCGGGCATGATCAGCAAGAACTGCGGCGGCCGGCCGTCAAAGAGACGGGCGCCAACCCAGATCAGGCCGAGGCCCGTCAGCACGAGAGCATTGGCGATTTGAATGGACAGCCAATCAGGCACCTGACCGCGCACGATGACCAGCGCCATGCCGGCTGCGGCGAGCACGAAGGCGAGGCCCCACAGCCGCGGCGCACGGACGGCGCGATTCTGCAGACTTGCGAAGATAAGCAATATGCCGAGAAGCGCCGTGACGAATACCGTCACCACGGCCAACGTTGGAATGTCCAAATACATCAAACGAGGTCCACCACCCGCCGCCCCACGCCGGATGTAATCAACATAAGATTGGGGTGGAGTTACCGCGCCAAGTTTTGTGCACGGCAACATTGCCGAGTCGTAAACACGATACACGCAATGCAGTGAATCCTTTGGCGCAATAAAAAAGGGCGCGCCGAAGCGCGCCCTTTTGGCAACAATGCGAAGCTCTCGCCTAGCGCTTCGAGAACTGGAAGGAACGACGAGCCTTGGCACGGCCGTACTTCTTACGCTCGACCACGCGCGAGTCGCGGGTGAGGAAGCCGCCGCGCTTGAGCGCGCTGCGCAGTTCCGGCTCGAACAGCGTGAGCGCCTTGGCAAGGCCGTGGCGCACCGCGCCGGCCTGGCCCGACAGTCCGCCGCCCGAAACGGTGCAGATCACGTCGTATTGCCCCGAGCGGCCGGCTGCGACCAGCGGCTGCTGAATCAGCATGCGCAGGACGGGACGCGCGAAGAAGACTTCGATCGTGCGCGTGTTGACCTCGATCTTGCCGGAGCCCGGCTTGATCCAGACGCGGGCAACCGCATTCTTACGCTTGCCGGTCGCATAAGCGCGGCCCTGGGCGTCGACCTTCTTCTCGTATTTGGGACCTTCGGGAGCAGCCGTCTTGAGCCCGGCCAAACCTTCCAGCGACTGTACGGTCTCGGCCACGATCAGGCACTCCTCACGTTCTTGCGGTTCATTGCACCGACATCCAGCTTTTCCGGCTTCTGCGCTTCGTGCGGATGCTCGGCGCCCGGATAGACGCGCAGATTTCCGAGCTGCACGCGGCCGAGCGGCCCGCGCGGCAACATACGCTCAACCGCCTTCTCGACGATGCGCTCAGGGAAGCGGCCCTCGAGGATCGAGCGGGCCGTACGCTCCTTGATGCCACCGATGAAACCGGTGTGATGGTGATAGACTTTTTTCTCGCGCTTGCGGCCGGTGAAGACGACCTTGGCGGCGTTGATGACGATGACGTTGTCGCCGTCGTCGACATGGGGGGTGTAGCTGGGCTTGTGCTTGCCGCGCAGGCGCATGGCCACGATCGAGGCGAGCCGGCCAACCACGAGCCCGGAGGCGTCGATGGTCACCCACTTCTTCTCAATGTCGGCGGCTTTGGCCGAATAGGTCTTCATGACAAATCCTTGGGGATAAACGCGCGAGGCCTGCCCGCGCGACGTGGCGAACGTGTACCCGACCCCCCGCTACCGGTCAACGCCAGATCGCTACATTTTCTACAACGTTTTCAGTCACTTATTAAATAGGTAATTAGTTACCTTGATCTAATCATCGGGAAGCAGGGATTGAATAGGTGGAGGTGACATGCGCGACGGGCTCATCAGAGCCATCGGAATAGAGCGTCACCTCCCCGACCGCCAGCCTTTTACCGACCTTCATGAGCCGGGCATGGGCGATGAGGTCGGCCTGGGTGGGCTTGCGTAGGAAATTGATGTTGAGATTGGTCGTGACCGCCAGCGGCTGCGGACCGATCGCGGAGAACACCGCCACGTACATGGCGAAATCGGCCAGTTCCATCATCGTCGGTCCCGAGATCGTACCACCAGGCCGGATGTGATCCTCGTGGAAATCCCGCCGTACCCGCACGTCACCGTAATGGATGTCTTCGAGGGTCAGACCGCAGCCTGGGTAGAAGGCTTGCGGAAACTCCTCGTGCAGCAGCTTGCCGATCTCCTCGGCGGTCATCACGGATGGCCGCATGGACTTTCACCCCCACCTTGTTCTTGACCGGCACGGCCGGCAAACCCGGGGGCATTCAATCCTTGCCGTAAAGCGCCCGCAACTCGTCCTTCGCTTTTTCCAAGGTGTGCCGGCGGGTCTTGGAAAGCCCCTTTCCACCACGGTTGATGTAAAAAGTAAGCATCGACATGGCGGATCGATACGGCGACGACTTGCGCCGGTGGCTATGTTCCGCCGACCGCTTGAGCGAACGTGCAATCGCTTTTGGACTGCCCTTCACGAACACGCCTTTGTCGAGCGTCAATGCGTCGCTCGTCTCTGTCACACGTTGCGACCAGCGGCGTTTTGTCTTTGTCTTCTTGCGGGCAGATGATTTGCGTTTCTTCGCCATCGTCATACCTCCGCTGCAAACAATGCGTAGGCAGGCGCCCTGTTCCGACCGCTTGCAAGCATACGCCACCGGAGTAAGTATCGGCCCATGAACATCCAAACCGATGCCCGCGCTGTCGACGCAGTTCTCCTGCGCGAGCAGGATGATTCGATCGCGATTCTCACGCTCAACCGCCCGGCCGCGCGCAACAGCCTGTCGGAAGACCTGCTCAACGCGCTGTTCATCACCTTCGATGACATCGCGACCGATAAAAGCATCCGCGCCATCGTTTTAGCCGCCAATGGCGTGGCTTTTTCGGCAGGGCACGATCTGAAAGAACTGACGTCCCGGCGTACCGACGCCGACGGCGGCCGCGCCTATTTCAAGCACATCATGACGACCTGCAGCGCCATGATGCAGAAGATCGTCAACCTGCCGCAGCCGGTGATCGCCGCGGTACAAGGCGTCGCCACCGCGGCCGGATGCCAGCTCGTCGCGAGCTGCGATCTTGCCGTTGCTTCGGAGGCCGCGAGGTTCGCGACGCCCGGGGTCGATATCGGCCTGTTCTGCTCGACACCCATGGTCGCGCTGTCACGCAATGTCGCACCGAAGCATGCCATGGAGATGTTGCTCACCGGCGAGATGATCGAAGCCGATCGCGCCGCCGCGATGGGTCTCGTCAATCGCGTGGTCGCACCCGGCGAGGAACGCGCGGTTGCCGTTGCGCTCGCCAAGCAGATAGCAGCAAAATCGTCCCACACCGTGAAGATCGGCAAGGAAGCCTTCTATCGGCAGCGCGAACTCGGCCTTGCCGAGGCTTATGCCTATGCATCCGAAGTGATGACTGAAAACATGATGGCGCGCGATGCCGAGGAAGGCATCTGCGCCTTCATCGAGAAGCGCAAGCCAACCTGGGAGGATCGCTGATGTCGGCTGTTCTTGCTCTACATGTCGATCGCGCCGTTGTCCTGCGCGGCATTGTGGCTGGTACGGCTTGGGGTCTGGCCCTGTCGGCCGGTTTCGTCGGCATCGCGCTGACTCAATGCGGCCTGCCCTGCCCCGACGATATTGCGTTTACGACCCTCGTATCGGTCGCAACCGGCATTGTTGCCATCGGTCCTTTGGCCGCCTTTGCGAAGCGCCCGAACGCCTGAGCGCCGCTGGAAGAATTTGCGGTCAAATTTCTCCAATTGAACGCGACCGGCCGATCGTGTCGTCTGCCGGTCATCCGAATGACCTTACGTTATCAGGGGGAAAACCAATGATCCGCACCGTCACCTTCGCGCTGGCCTTCGGCGCGCTGGCCTTTTCGTTTACAGCCGCGAACGCGCAGGACTTCACCGCGGGGCAGCGCGCGGCGTGCAAGGGCGATTACGACCAGTTCTGCAAGGGCACGATGCCCGGCGGTGGCCGCGTGCTCGCCTGTCTCGCCAAAAACACCGACAAGCTGTCAGCCGCCTGCAAGAAGGTGGTCGCCGACGCCAAGAAGTAAGCCCCCAGCGGCGTCCCGGCACCTGCCCCGCTCCGGCTGTTCACGGCTGGGGCGGGCGTGCCCGTATCGAGGCGCATCAATTCATCGTCAGTCCGCCGCATCGCCTAGCATCGTAGCGATCTGCTCACACGTCTGACGCAGCCGCGGCGCGACAAGATCGAGAAACGCGCGCAGCTTCGGCGCCGGGTATCGCCCTTGCGGATAGAGCAAGTGCACCGGCGCCGGCTCGTTCTCGTAAGCAGGCAGCAGCCGTACCAGAGACTTGCCGACAATCAGATCGGCCGCCTGATAGCTCAACACGCGCGTAATGCCGAAGCCGGTCAATGCGACGTCGATGGCCGCTTCGGCCGTGTTGACGATCATGCGCGGGCGGATCGCCACCTCGACGGTCCTTTCATTGTCACGGAACCGCCAGCGTTCGAAACCTTCGAGTCCGACAAAGGCAATCACGTCGTGGGCGGCGAGTTCGTCCGGCGCAGCGGGCGCGCCGCGGCGTGCAAGATAAGCCGGAGCTGCGACCGTCACGCGCCGCACCGATCCGACGCGCGTCGCGATCGCCGTCGAGCTCGGCAGTTCCCCGATTCGGATCGCGACATCGAGCCCTTCTTCGATGAGATCGACCGGGCGATCCGTCAGTTCGAGCCGCACGTTCATGTCAGGATAGCGACCGAGAAATTCGGTCACCAGCGGCAGCACATGGCGGCGGCCGAACACAATCGGCGCCGTCACGCGCAATTCACCGCGCGGCGCGCTGCCGAGCCCCGTCGCCGATTGCTCAACTTCGACCAGATCGGCGAGCAACCGCCTGGCGCCGGGCAGATAGCGCTCGCCGGCGTCGGTCAGGCTCACCGCCCGGGTGGTGCGATCGAGCAGGCGCACGGCGAGCACCTGTTCCAGTTCGGCGACCGCGCGAGTCACTGCGGCTGGCGAGCGGCGCAGCCGGCGCGCCGCGCCGGCGAAGCTGCCGGTTTCCGCCACGGCGACGAACACGGCCATGCTGGCGATGCGGTCCATACGATAATTCCATGTTCTGCAATAATGTCTTTCACTTTATCGCAATTATATCTGAATGCGAAACAGTCCATGTTTCCGAATGTCCGAGCCGACCCGGCTCATTTCGTCCGGAAACCAAAATGACCCGTATTTCCCCGATCGACCCCGCCGCCGCCCAACCCGCCGCCAAGGCCCTGCTCGAGGGCGTGCAGAAGAAGCTCGGCGCTACGCCGAACATGATGCGCGTGATGGCGACCAACCCGAGCGTGCTCGCCGCCTATCTCGGCTTTGGCGGGGCGCTGTCAGGTGGCCTGCTCGGCGCCAAACTGCACGAGCAGATTGCGCTCGCCGTCGCCCAGGCCAACGGCTGCGACTATTGCCTGGCCGCCCATTCCCTGCTCGGCACGGGCGCTGGCCTTAGCGCGGCCGACATCGCCGCCGCCCGCGCTGGCACGCCGTTCGATACGCGTACGGCCGGCATCGTCGCGCTGACCCGGCGGCTGGTCGAGACCCACGGCCGCGCTACCGACGCCGACATCGCCGCAGCGCGCACCGCCTCGGTCAGCGACGCCGAGATTCTGGAAGTCATTGCCGCGGTCGCGCTGAATGTCTTCACCAACTATCTCAACCTCACGGCCGACACCGAGCTCGACTTTCCGCCGGCCGCTAAACTGGCGCACGCTGCCTGACGCCTTATCGATTGCGACGGGTTCGGCCTGAGCGCCGGACCCGTCATGCTGATTGGGACCTCAGACCATGACGAATGCAAACAACAGCGCTCTCGTTTTCACCCCGGCCGTACAGAAGGCGCAGGCCGAGCGCGGCTCGGCGCGGGCCTACGCGCAACGCGTCGCCGAAGGCTTTCCCGATAAAGTGACGCCGGAGCTTGCCGCCTTCATCGCCGAGCAGGACACCGCATTTCTCGCCACCGCCACGGCGGATGGCGCGCCATACATCCAGCACCGGGGCGGACCGAAGGGCTTCATCAAGGTCATCGACGAAAAGACCTTGGGCTTCGCCGATTATCGCGGCAACCGGCAATACATCACGCTGGCCAATCTGTCGGAGAACGACCGCGCTTATCTCTTCCTGCTCGACCCCGCGCGCCGCCAGCGCATCAAGATCTGGGGTCATGCACGCATGGTCGAAGGCGACCCGGCGCTGGTCGAGAAGTTGTTCGATGCCGGCTATGGCGCCAAGCCCGAGCGCGCGATCCTCTTCACCGTCGATGCATGGGACGTCAACTGCTCGCAGCACATCACGACGCGGTTCACCGAAGCGGAGATTGAAGAAGCGTTCGCCACGGCGCGCAGCAAGATGGAAGAATTGCAGGCAGAGAATGCGCGCCTGCGCGCCTTGCTCGCGCAGTCATCCAGATCCACGCCACCCGAGCCGCAGGCCTGACAACGGCTCGGGCGATCCGATCATCCGAAGGCTTTAAGCGTTCGAGATGATCAGGTTTTCCTGCGTCGAGACCGCCGGCTGTTCCGGCTCTTCGTGCACGGTCTGGCCGCTTGACGGCAATTGCAACACTGTCGCCGTTTGGCCTTCACGAAGGTTCGTCACGAGAATGGTCTCGCCGTTGGGAAACTCGATCGCGTCGTGATGTGCGACCGGGTTTTCGAGGTTCACCTGCCGGAAACGAGCAACTTTCTGCCCGAAGTTCCTCATGGCTCCGCCTTGCAGCAAAACATGTCCCTCGACGTCGCCGTCAAAGGCCAGCTCCGTGCCCGGCATCAGGCAGACCGCCACGTCCGGCTGCCCGCTTGCCGCAAAGCCGCGCGTGATCGAGTTGCGAAAACTGGTCGATACCAGCTTATCGCCCACCCGGGCGGGGCGAGACGCGACACCGTGTAGACTGTAGTCACACATAGAGTGTCTCCTTTGCTTGTGCAGGCCGACGCCTGCGTGCCTCGGCATGGCAATGGCAGCAAACGAGATTGTCTTTCTTGCGTCGCTCCCGTCCGCAATCCTGCCGGAAAGGGCCCGCAACCGGCCGACTGAAGCGAAAACGCTGCGCTTTTACTTTCGGTCTCGCAATTGTGATAATGTGGCCACCCGGAAAGGCCACCATGAACCACGACACATACCCCGACGCCTACATCCGCGGCATCCTGAACACCGTAAAGACCATCGCCATGGTCGGCTTCTCCCCGAAAGAAAGCCGGCCCAGTTACTTCGTGTTCAAATATCTGATCGAGCGCGGCTACCGGGTCTTTCCCGTCAATCCGGGGCATGCCGGCAAAGAGGTGCTGGGGCACAAGGTCTACGCCTCGTTGAGCGACGTCCCTGAACCCATCGACATGGTCGATATCTTCCGCGCGTCCGAGCACGTGCTGGCGGTGGTTCAAGAAGCACTCACGCTCGCGCCCAAACCGCAGGTGATCTGGATGCAGCTCACCGTTCGCAATGACGAGGCGGCCAAGCTTGCCGAGGACAACGGCATCAAAGTGGTCATGAACCGCTGTCCGAAAATAGAATACGGCCGGCTGTCGACCGAAATCTCTTGGATCGGCGTAAACTCGCGCACCCTCTCCTCGCGACGCCCGCAGACACTCGGTAAAGGGGTGCAGCGCATGAGCCTCAAAGAGAGCAGCGACTAAGGGGCGATGAGACTGGCTTGTAATTTCCGAGCCGCAGCATCTGCGGGGCGTCGCGGAGCCAAATCGAGGTCGTCCGACGGCGCGCCGACAAGCGAGAAGAAAAGCACTTCGGGCGCACCAGCGCTTGGATCAAATTTCTGAATTTGCACATGGCCGCGCCGCCGCCTTGACGAGAGGCCGGCCCGCCCCCTTAATCCCGCCTGATGGCGGGCCGGGAACGCCCGTTTTGTTCAAACGGGGGATTTCATGGCCGAGGCCGAACGCATTCCAGGTTTTGCGACGCTTTCGATTCACGCGGGCGCCAAGCCCGACCCGACGACAGGCGCACGCGCGACGCCGATCTATCAGACGACGTCCTACGTTTTCGACGACGTCGACCATGCCGCCGCGCTGTTCGGCCTGCAGACCTTCGGCAACATCTACACCCGCATCGGCAATCCGACCTGCGCCGTGCTCGAAGAGCGCGTCGCCGCGCTTGAAGGCGGCACCGCGGGGCTGGCGGTCGCCTCCGGCCATGCCGCGCAGGTTCTCGTGCTGCACACGCTGATGACGTCGGGCGACGAATTCGTCGCCTCCAAGAAGCTCTACGGCGGCTCGATCAACCAGTTCAACCACTCGTTCAAGAACTTCGGTTGGAACGTGGTCTGGGCCGATCCGGACGATATCTCGACGTTCGAGAAGGCGATCACACCGAAGACCAAGGCCATCTTCATCGAGTCGATCGCCAATCCGGGCGGTATCGTCACCGACATCGAAGCGATCGCCAATATCGCCCGCAAGGCGGGCGTGCCGCTTATCGTCGACAACACATTGGCAACCCCCTATCTGTGCAAGCCGATCGACTACGGCGCCGACGTGGTGGTCCATTCGCTCACGAAGTTCCTCGGCGGCCACGGCAACTCGATCGGCGGCATGATCGTTGATGCTGGCACCTTCAACTGGTCGCGCGACAAGAAGTATCCGATGCTGTCTGAGCCGCGGCCGGAATATTCCGGCATCGTGCTGCACGAGACCTTCGGCAATTTCGCCTTCGCCATCGCCTGCCGTGTGCTCGGCTTGCGCGATCTCGGCCCGGCGCTGTCGCCGTTCAACGCCTTCCTGATCATCACCGGCATCGAAACGCTGCCGCTGCGGATGCAGCGCCATTCCGAGAACGCGTTGGCCGTCGCCGAGTGGCTGGCGAAGCGGCCGGAGGTGGCGTGGGTGAGCTATCCGGGCTTGCCCAGCGACAAGTATCACGCGCTAGCGAAGAAATACGCGCCGAAGGGTGCGGGCGCGTTGTTCACGTTCGGCCTCAAGGGCGGTTACGACGCCGGCGTGAAGCTGGTGTCGAACGTGAAGCTATTCTCGCATCTCGCCAATATCGGCGACACGCGCTCGCTCATCATCCATCCCGCCTCCACCACGCATAAACAGCTCTCCGACGCGCAAAAGGTGCAAGCGGGCGCCGGGCCGGACGTGGTGCGTCTGTCGATCGGGCTCGAGGACAAGGAAGACATCATCGCGGACCTCGAGCAGGCGTTGGGGGCGTGAAGCCTTCGCTTTTCGCACTGTTCGCTCTTACGCTGACGCCTTGGGCCGCGCAGGCCCAAGGCAGGGATCAAACCCGCCTGCCCGATGGCTTCGTCTACTTGCACAACATCGATCCGAGTATCGCGCAGGACATGCGCTATGCCGGTGAGAACAATTTCACCGGCCATGCGCTGCCCGGCTACAATGCGGCCGAGTGCGCCTTACGCCGGGCGGCCGCGGAAGCGCTCAAACGCGTGCAGGCGGAACTGACGCGGCAGAACCTGTCGCTGAAGGTCTACGACTGCTATCGGCCAACACGCGCCGTCACGGCCATGGCGCGGTGGGCGCACGATCCTAACGCCCTGCCCGACACCAGCCGTTTCCATCCGCGCCTGCAAAAGAGCCGCCTGTTTGCACTCGGTTACATCGCCAGCCACTCGGCGCATTCGCGCGGCGTCGCCATCGATCTCACCGTGGTGCCGCAGGGCTCGCAGCAGCCGCCTTACGACGCCACGCTTCGCTACGGCGCCTGCACGAGCGCGACCCGCGCGCCCGACAACAGCCTCGACATGGGCACGGGCTTCGATTGCTTCGATACGACGAGCCACACGCAGGACGGCTTGATCACGCCGCAGCAACGCGCCAACCGCGACGTCTTGCTGAACGCCATGCGGCGCCAGGGCTTGGTGAACTACAAGCGCGAATGGTGGCACTTCTCGTATTCGGCCGCGGATAACGGCAACGCGTATGATTTTGCGATTGAGCCGCGATAGCGCGGCTGCCTTACTTCCGCAGCGTCTTGGCGACGTAATCGGCGACCCGCTTGAGCGTGTCGTCGGCACACCAAATTTCGGTGGCCGCGGCCTCGATCGCGGCGCGGTCCCTGTCGAGACGTTCGCGCACCGGCATGCGCAGTTGCTGCTTGGTGAGCGCGAAGGCGGCCGGCGAGAGCTCGGCCAATTCCTCGGCCACCGCCAGCGCGTCTTCCATGAGGTCTTCGGCTTCGACCACTTCGTCGATCCAACCGCGCTCGAGCGCCATGTCGGTATCGTAAGTGGCGCCGCTGTAGATCACCTCGGGGAGGAAGCGCTCCGGCACGACGCTGCGCACCACCTCGAACGCCAGCGCCGGCAATGGCACGCCGACAAGGAGCTCGGTGGTGCCGACACGCGCCGTGCCCTGCGCCATGACGCGTCGATCGGCACAAGCCGCAAGCACGCAGCCGCCGGCGATGGCGTGGCCGTTCAGCGCCGCGACCACCGGCTTGGGATGGAAGAACACGGCTTCATAAAGCCGGTGCAGTGCCGGTAGAAATCGGCGCACATAGACCGGGCCTTCATCGCTCAACCGCTTCAGATCGACACCGGCGGAAAATATCTTGCCCTCGGCGGTGAGGATCACCGCCTTGGCGGCCTCGCCGCGCAGCGCATCGAACCGGTCGGCGAGCGCCGTGCAGAATTCGACGTCCAACGCGTTGGCTTTGCCGTGCGTCATCGTCAGCACGGCAACGGCCCCCTCGTTGCGGACGTCGATCATGCGCCCTGCTCCACGACGGCGCCGCCGGGCACTTTGAACGGCTCGCGATGCGCCAGCCGTTCGGCGTGCACGATCGAGACGGTGAAGACGATGATCGCCAACATCTGATGCATGAGGGCCAGCGTAAGCGGCGCCTGATGCAACAATGTGACGATGCCGAGCGCGGCCTGGAGCGTGACGAGACCGGCGAGCAGAAACGCACTTCGCTTCTCGCGCCCGAAACGCCAGGCATCGTAGGCGTGGAACATCACCAGCAGCCAGATCGCATAAGCCAGCATGCGATGGTTGAACTGCACCGTCAGCGTATTCTCGAACAGATTGCGCCATGCCGGCGCAATGAACCACAGGCGCTGCGCGTCCGGCACGAGCGCCCCGTCGATCAGCGGCCAGGTGTTGAAGACCAGGCCGGCATCGAGCCCGGCCACCAGCGCACCCAGATAGATCTGCATTAGGACAAGCACGACCAGCACGACGGCAAGACCACGCAGACGCGGCGGCGCCTCGCTGGCACGCTTCGGACTGAGCTGTTGCGCGGTCCAGACGATGGCGGCGTAAATCGCGCAGGCGAGCGTCAGATGGAAGGCGAGCCGATATTGCGACACGCTGACGCGTCCGGAGCCGACGAGCCCCGACGACACCATCCACCAGCCGACCGCGCCCAGCGCCGCGCCGCCGGCGAAGATGCCCCACAGCCGCCACGTCAGCGCCTTCGGAATCCAGCCGCGCCAGAGGAAGAACAGAAACGGCAACAGAAATACGGCGCCAGTGCTGCGCGCCAGGAAGCGGTGCGACCACTCCCACCAGAAGATGGTTTTGAACTCACCAAGGCTCATGCCCTTGTTGATCTGCTGGTACTGGGGGATGGCCTGGTACTTGGTGAACTCCGCCTGCCAAGCGTCGTCACTCAGCGGCGGCAGAACGCCGGTCACCGGCTTCCATTCGACGATGGACAGCCCGCTTTCGGTCAGGCGGGTCGCCCCGCCGACGATCAGCGTCAGGAAAATCATGGCGGCGGCGCAGAGCAGCCACAGCCGCACGGCGCGCGTATGGGAGGTGTCGGTCAAATCGGTCATCGCATGCTTGCTTGCCGGAGGCGGCGCGGACCATATAGACCCTCGCCGAGCATCGCAAATGACCGCCGAGAGACCCTGTCATGCACCCTCGCCTTCGCAAACTGATCGGCGCCGTCGCGCTTCTGACGCTGGTTTGCGTCTGGGCCCTGGTCGCCATGGCGCTGGCGCAATCGGCCCTGACCAACATCAACGGCTGGGTGGCGACGATCTATTACGTCGTGGCCGGCCTTGGCTGGGTGCTGCCGGCGATGCCGATTATTTCGTGGATGGCGCGGCCGCGCCCCGGCGATCCTAAGCCGCGTTGACGCGACGGAAGCCGTTCCACAGCGCCGTTCCGGCGCCGGACATCAGCACCTTCACATAGCGCTGCTGCTGGAACTCGCCATTGACGGAGATGCGCGGCAGCGCGGTCAAATGGTCGCGGTGCGCCTTGAACAACACGCCGGGCCGCGTCGTCACCGCCGTCTTGAAGCCGAGCTCCGCCGCGATGCGGAACTCGCGCGGCCCCGCCGAGGTCGGATCGCCGACCGGATAGGCCAGATGCTCCGGCCGCTTGCCGAGCGCCGCCTCCAACACCGAGCGGCTCATCTCCATCTCGGAGCGCACCGCGGCGTCGTTCGGCACCTTCATCAGCATCGGATGCGTCACCGTGTGCGCACCGATGGTGCACAGCGGATCGTCGGCGAGTTCGGCGATCTCGCTCCAATCCATGCAAAGGTCGCGGCAGAACGCCGCAATGTCGACCTTGTAGCAGGCGCAGAGGTCGCGCACCGTCTTGCGCACCTCCTCCTCGGTTTTCAAGCTGCGCAAATAGCCGTAGAGCGCGTCGTACACCTCGCGCTTCTCACGCACCGAGCGGCAGGAGAAGAATTGCTCCTTACCGTTGATGACGAGACCGATACGGTCGTTCTGCGCGATCACCGCTTCGAGCGCCACCCACCACAATTCGCCGAGGCGGTCGGGAAAGCTGGTCGCGATATAAAGCGCAAACGGCATCTCGTATTTCTTCAGGACCGGATAGGCCCACTCCTTGAGGTCCCGATACCCGTCGTCGAAGGTGATGACGACGAAGCGGCGCTTGAAGTCGCCTTCGATGAAACGGCGGTGCATCTCGTCGAGCGAGATCACATCGATGCGGGCGCGGTTGAGCCGCCGCAGCAGCCGCTCGAAAAACTTCGGCGAGATCTCCAGCAGCCGGTTGGGCTGAAACGCATCAGGGCGCGGCGGCCGAACATGATGCAGGGTCAGGATCGAGCCGACGCCGCCCACCACCGGGCGCAACCAGTGATGAAGGCCACTGAAATAGAGCGTCTCCAGCCCCGAGCGGATGATGGTTTTCTTCAAATTAGCCATGTTTCTTAAAAGCCTAGTGCCAAAAACACCTTAGTGTTTCAAATCTTTATTGAGAATTCTTTGCGACGCTGTGACCCACCCTCACACACGTATTGGACACCATGAACGTCGTTGCGATGCGCATCCCGCCCGCCGAGGACCGGTTTTTACCGGTGCGCGACCTCGACGTGTCGCGGGTGACGGTGTTCGAGACCTTTGAAGCGGCGGAACCCGCCTGGCGCGCCCTGGAGTGCGGCGACCGCCTTCGCACGCCTTATCAGCGCTATGACTTCCTCAGAGCGTGGCAGGCGCACGTGGGTACCGCCGAAGGCGTCGCGCCGCTCATCGTGGCCGGTTTCAACGCGGACGATGCGCCGCTCTTTCTGCTGCCCCTTGGCATCCGGCGGCTCGGCGGCCTGCGGGTCGCGGAATTCCTCGGCGGCAAGCACGCCAACTTCAACATGGGATTGTGGCGGCGGGAACTTGCCGGGCGCGTCGGTGCGCCCGAGTTGAAGAGGGTCATTCGCCAGCTCCGCGGCCACGCCGACCTCCTGGTGCTGATGAACCAGCCGCTGACTTGGACCGGTGCCACAAACCCGCTGGCCCTCCTGCCGTACCAGCGCTCCGCCAATTTCGGCTTTTCCGGCAGCCTTACCCCCGACTTCGACGCGCTGCTGCGCGCGCGCACCAATGCGAACGCGCGCAAGAAGATGCGCAAGAAGGAACGCGCGCTCGCGGAGCTCGGCACGGTTCACTTCGGCCGCGTCGAATGCCCGAACGAGATCCGACGTGTGCTCGACGCATTCTTCAAGCAGAAGAGCGCGCGCATGCGTGCGATCGGCGTATCCGACGTGTTCGCGGAACCTGGCGTGCGGCGCTTCATCGAGGCAGCGACGACCGAACGTCTCGATGACGGCGAGCCTGTGATCGAGCTCTACGCGCTCTCCGTCGACAACATCATCGTCGCCACCATGGGCGGCATCGTCGGCGGCGGGCGCTTCTGCGCCATGTTCAACTCGATCCTGCCGGGTCGCTACGCGGTCGAGAGTCCGGGCGAACAATTGATCGTCAATCTCGTGCGCCAATGCTGCG
This sequence comes from Pseudolabrys taiwanensis, assembly GCF_003367395.1. Taxonomy (NCBI): domain Bacteria; kingdom Pseudomonadati; phylum Pseudomonadota; class Alphaproteobacteria; order Hyphomicrobiales; family Xanthobacteraceae; genus Pseudolabrys; species Pseudolabrys taiwanensis. The sequence continues at coordinate 1,375,869 of NZ_CP031417.1, forward strand.
AGCGCGGCCTCGAAACGTTCGATCTCGGCATCGGCGAGTCCCGCTACAAGAACCTGTTCTGCGAAGACGCCGAGCCGCTGTTTGACAATTATCTGCCGCTGACGCCCGCAGGGACCCTGCTCGCTTTCGCTTTTCGCGGTAGCGCCGTCGTCAAGCGCGTCGTCAAACAACAGCCAATGCTGTGGTCACTGGTCGGCCGTGCACGCCGCCTGCGCGCACGGCTCAAGCCGCAAATCTAGTAACGACTCTTATGCCGCGACAGCCGCGCTGACGCCGGTCAGCACGGCGACATCGGCAAAGCCAGCCAGCATCAGCCGCTCGCGCGCCGCCCGTGTCGACGGATTGGCCGGATCGGCCGCGACGAGCACGGCGCGCTGCGCCAGCGGCGCAAAGCGCTCGACCGCGATATCGGCCGCAGAGCCGATATCGAGAACGATGTGGTCGTAGCTGCGCACCAGCGCCTCGATCACCGTCGCCAACATTGGCGAAGCCGTCAGCATCGGGCCGTCGCGATCGACGTTACCGGTCGCGATCAGATGAACCGTGGAATACTGGTCGCGGGTGATGATATCGCCGAACGACGCCGTGCCGCGCACGAGTTCGGCAAGACCTGGCGCATTCGGGTCGGTGGAGATGACCGACAGATTCGGCGCACCGAACGCAAGATCGACCAGAATGACGTTGGCCTCCTGCGCCAGCGCGCGTGCCAGCGTGATCGCCGCATATGTGGTGCCGACATTGCGCGTCGTGCCGACGACGGTCACACGACGGCCGGTGTCGCCGCCCGTGCGCAGGCTGCTGGCGATCTGCTCGACCGTGCTCACCGGCAATGGCGCCATCGCCGGTGCTGCGGTTGCGGCCATCGCCGGCGCAGCCGCCATCGGCGTTAGCGACGGCGACGAGACGTGCGGCATTGTCGGCATCGGTGGCGGCACCGGCTGCATCGGCATCGGTGGCGGCGGAGCAAACTGTTGGGCGGCCATCGGCGGCACTGGCTGCACCGGCGGCGCAGCCATGGTCGGCTCATAGCCCGGCGCGGCATAGGCGGCGGGACCATAACCATAGGCATAAGGCGATGGCGTCGGCGCCGACAGCAGCGCGCCGGTCACGGTGAAGCCCGCAGACAGAGCGAAGCCGGCGAAGGCGGCAATCAGCACGGTCTGCAGCTTCTTCGGATAGGCCGGCTTGAGTGCGGCGCTGGCGCGCGAAATGATCCGCGCTTCCGGCGGCGCGGCGTTGATGTTGTCGCGGGCGGACGCCTCGCGATATTTGGACAGATACGACTCCAACAGGTCGCGCTGCGTCTTGGCCTCGCGCTCGAGCGCGCGCAACTGTACGTCCTGCTCGTTGGTCTGCGACGCCAGGCGCTTGACCTGATCGATGCTGGCGGTGAGCGAGTCGAGCCGGTCGCCCGCAAGCTGCGCATCGTTGTCGAGCTGACGCGCCAGGCGCTCGCCTTCCGTCCTGATCTGGCGATCGACTTCGGCGATCTGCGCCCGCAATTCCTTGATGCGCGGATGCTGATCGAGCAAGGTCGTCGACTGCTCGGCAAGCTGCGAGCGCAAAGCGATGCGCTGTTCGATCAAGCGGCGCATGGCGTCGGAGTTGGCGATATCGGCGGACTCGATCGGCTTGCCGCTGCGAATCATCTCGCGCAATTGTTTGGCACGCGCTTCCAGGTCTGCTTTCTGACCGCGCGCCGCCGCGATCTGCGCGTTAAGATCCGTGAGCTGCTGCGTCGGCAACAGCGTGTTGTTGGCGCCGAGGAACAGATTAGAGCGCGACCGATAGTCTTCGACCTTAGCCTCGGCCTCCTCGACCTTCTTTCGCATCTTGTCGATTTCGCCGGCCAGCCAGTTGCCCGCAGCGCGCGTCTGATCCTGCTTCGCCGTCTGCTGCATGCTCAGATAAGTTTCGGCGATAGTGTTGGCCACGCGCGCGGCAAGATCGGCGTTAGCCGACGAGAAATCGACCGCGATCACCCGCGACTTCTCCACCGACGAGACATTGATGCGTTCGTAATAGGCCTCGAGCGTGCGCTCTTCCTTGGTCATCGCGCTCGGATCGCGGCCGATGCCGAACAGACCGAGGATGGCGCGCAGGCTGCCGCCCGAATCGAATTCCGGATTGTCGGCGAGCCCCTCCTTCTGAATCACCTGGCGGGCAAGATCGCGCGACAACACGACCTGGATCTGGCTCGCCACCGCTTCGGCGTCGATGGTCGTACGGTCGGCGTTGTTCTTGTCGGCCTCGGCGCGCAAGAACACGTTCTCCCGCGTCTCCAAAAGGATTCGCGATTCGGAGCGATAGCGCGGCGTGATCGCATTGACGACGAGGAATGCAGCGCCCGCGGCCACCAGGGTCACACCGCCGATCAGCGCCCGCTTTTGCCAGAGAACGCGGCCTAAACCGCGCAGATCGGGCTCACCGCTGGGTACATACGGAGCCGCCACCGGAGCCGGCGGGGCGGCATTCACTTTCGACTTCCGACGGAAAAACATGTCTACTCCGGACACACAGCTCTACGGCAACGTCGTGATCACAAACCATTAAGGTTGCTTCCGCGTTAACTTCGGAGCGACAAGGTGTCATCATCCCACAATTCGTCACTTTGGTTATCCGTTGTTAACCAGGACGCCGCGTAATCAGCGCGTAACTTTTTGTATCTGCAATCGCGGTTCCGATTTCGCACGCGCCGGCCAGAAGGGCCGACGAGGTTTTTGACAATGACTCCGCTGAACATCCTGCACGTGTTCCGCGCCCCGGTGGGCGGGCTGTTCCGGCATGTGCAGGATCTCGCGCGCGAACAAGCCGCGCGTGGCCATCGCGTCGGCCTCATTGCCGATAGCAGCACGGGCGGTCCGCGTGCCGCGGAACTTCTCGCAAGCCTCGAACCGTCGCTCGCGCTCGGGCTGATGCGCGTGCCGATGCGGCGTCACGCCGGCCCCAGCGACATGGGTACCTTGCTGCGCGTCATGCGGCGCGTCGCCGAGGTCAACGCCGACGTCGTGCATGGCCACGGCGCCAAGGGCGGCACGTATGCGCGGCTCGCTTTCAATCAGCGCCGCGCCGTTCGCGCCTACACGCCGCATGGCGGCAGCCTGCTGTTCAACAACGACAATCTGGCCGGCCGCTTCTATCTCGGCACCGAACGCCTGCTGATGCTGGGCGGCGACCTCTATCTATTCGAAAGTGCCTTCAGCGCCGACGTCTTTCGCCGCAAGATCGCCGCGCCGCACGGCCTCGTGCGTGTCGTGCACAACGGCGTTTCGTGCCAGGAGTTCGAGCCGGTGCCGGTCGCCAACGACGCGACCGACATCGTGTTCCTCGGCGAACTGCGGCAATGGGTCAAAGGCGTCGATACGTTGATTGACGCCATCGCCCTGCTGCACGCCAAAGGCCGCCCGGTGACCGCGACCTTGGTCGGTGACGGCCCCGATCGCGCCATGCTCGAAGCCCAGGTCGCACGGCTCGGCCTGACACAGGCGGTGCGCCTGCCCGGTGCCATGCCCGGGCGACAGGCGCTCGCGCGCGGCCGTCTCATGGTGATGGCCTCCCGCGCGGAGTCCCTGCCCTATGTCGTGCTGGAGACCGCCGCCGCCGGCAAGCCGCTGGTAGCGACACGCGTCGGCGGCGTCCCTGAGATTTACGGCCCATTGGCCGACCGCCTGGTGCCGCCCGGCGATGCCGCCGCGATGGCTGCCGCAATCGAATGCGCTCTCAATCGCCCTGAAACCACCGCCGAGGTGACCGCCGGACTGCGCGAGCGCGTCGCCTCCGCTTTTTCGGTCGACACGATGGTCGACGGTGTGCTCGCGGCCTATGGCGAGGCGCTCGAAAACCTGCGCCTCAAGGGCCGCCGTTAATACATTTTCAGCAATCCCGATAAGCCTTTTTTGAGAGTTTTTCCCTAGAAATTTCCGCGAATTAGTAAGGCTCCCTGGCTCGGCACCGGCCGCGCGCCTGCGGCGCTCCGTATGTGTGGCGTCACGTCATGACCGACATCGATGTGCATTCCTCGTTGAGCGCCCCCGACGCTGCAGCCGTTCTCGAGCATGTGCGGTCCGGCGCGTCGCGTTCCAACGCCAGTTCGCCCGGCCTTAGTGCGGCCGCCTTGGCCGTCGCGGCCAAGCCGATGCCCACCCCGATGTCGCCGATCGTCCTCGCCGGCATCGTCCGTATGGGCGAGTTCGCGCTCATCGTCCTTGTCGGCATGGCTCTCTATGGCGCGTATGTCGCGCCGTTCGAGCCGCTGTTCTGGCGTTACCTGATCGCGTCCTTCGTGGTCGCGGTCCTGTCGACGCTCGCCTTCCAGGTCGCCGACATCTATCAGGTGCAGGCCTTCCGCGGTCTCGAAAAGCAATACATGCGCATGGCTTCGGCTTGGTCGATCGTGTTCCTGATCACCATCGGCGCGTCGTTTTTCGCCAAGGCCGGCGACATGTATTCGCGCGTCTGGCTCGGCGGCTATTACATGGTCGGCATCCTCGCTCTGGTCGCCTCGCGCAAAGCGCTCTATTACGCCGTCCGCAAGTGGACGCGCGAAGGCCGCCTCACCCGCCGCACCGTCATTGTCGGCGGCGGCAAGCCCGGCGAGAGCGTGATCGAGGACCTGCGCCGGCAGAAGGATGCCGGCATCGAGATTATCGGCCTGTTCGACGACCGCGGCGACGACCGCAGCGCCGCGACATGCGCCGGCGAGCCGAAGCTCGGCAGCGTCAGCGACCTCGTCGAATTCGGCCGGCGCACGCGCGTCGATCTCGTCATTTTCTCGCTGCCGATCTCGGCGGAAGGCCGCATCCTCCAGATGCTGAAGAAGCTCTGGGTGCTGCCGCTCGACATTCGCCTCGCCGCGCACACCAACAAACTGCAATTCCGGCCGCGCTCCTACTCCTACATCGGCAACGTGCCTGTCATCGACGTCTTCGACCGTCCCATCGCGGACTGGGACGTCGTGATGAAGTGGTTGTTCGACAAGATCATCGGCGGCCTGATGCTGATCGCGGCCCTGCCGATCATGGCGGCCGTCGCGATCGCCATCAAGCTCGACAGCAAGGGTCCGGTGTTCTTCAAGCAGAAGCGCTACGGCTTCAACAACGACCTCATCGAGGTCTACAAGTTCCGCTCGATGTACACCGACAAGACCGACGCGACCGCGGCCAAGCTCGTCACCAAGGACGACCCGCGCGTCACCAAGGTCGGCCGCTTCATCCGCAAGACCAGCCTCGACGAGCTGCCGCAACTCATCAATGTCGTCATCAAGGGCAACCTGTCGCTGGTCGGCCCGCGTCCGCATGCCGTCAACGCCAAGGCCGAGGCGCGCCTTTACGACGAAGCCGTCGACGGCTATTTCGCGCGGCATCGCGTCAAGCCCGGCATCACCGGTTGGGCGCAGATCAACGGCTGGCGCGGCGAGACCGACACGCACGAGAAGATCCAGAAGCGCGTCGAACACGACCTCTACTACATCGAAAACTGGTCGGTGCTTTTCGACCTCATGATCCTGTGGCGCACGCCCGGCTCGCTGCTCAAGACCGAGAACGCGTATTGATCACCGCCCGCGATATGGCGGTGCCGGCGGCCGCGCCGAATATGCCGTCGGCGCAAGCACGTGCCGCGGTCATGCCGCCCCCCGCGGGCATCCGCGGCCCCAATAGCTACGCGCCCGCCCCTGGCCGCGCCTGGACGCCGGCATATGCCGGAATAAGCGGCCCCTATTCCATTCCGCGGCCGGTCGCGACCCCGCTTTCCGAACGTATCCTGCTCGTTGTTCTGTTCATCACGGTGTTCGCGAGTTCCGTCGCGTTCATCGAGCCCTCGCCGCACGACGGGTTGATGGGCGTTCTGGCCGTGGCCTGCGTGATCGCCGGCGTACGCTTCAACCGTACGCTGATCGTGCCGTTCGCCCTGCTGCTGATCTGGAACATGTCGGGCATGAGCTCGCTGTTGCGCGTGCTCGAATACGAAAAGACGCTGCAATATGCGGCGACATCGGTCTATCTCGCCGTCGCGGCACTCATCTTTGCCTGCCTGTTTTCCACCAATACGATGCCGCGCCTCACCGTGATGCGTGTCGCCTATGTGAGCACGGCGTGCTTTGCCGCGGTGCTTGGCGCCATCGGCTACCTCAATGTATTCCCCGGTGCGGCTGAATTGTTCGCCAAGATCGGCCGCGCCAACGGCGCCTTCAAAGACCCGAACGTGTTCGGCCCCTTCCTCATCTGGCCGGCCTTGATCACGCTCGAACGTCTGCTCGTCCGCCGCATCGCGCTGACCGACCTGCTCGTCGCGGGCACTATCCTGTTCGGCCTGCTGTTGAGCTTCTCGCGCGGCGCCTGGTTTCACTTCGGCGTATCGATCACGGTCATGCTCGCGCTCGCGGTATTGACCGCACCCGATCACAAGACGCGGCTGCGCATCATCACGCTGACGGCGATCGCGGCGGCGGCGCTCGCCGCCCTGCTGGTGCTGTTGCTGTCGTTCGACGCCATCGGCGGCATGTTCAAGGAACGCGCGCAGCTCATCCAATCCTACGACGTCGGCTCCGGCGGCCGCTTCCGGCTGCAGGAGATCGCGCTGTCCTCGATCCTGAACTTCCCGAACGGCATGGGCCCGTTCGAGTTCGCGCGCGTCCACGGCCTCCAGCAGCACAACGTCTATCTGCAGGCCTTCCTGGTCTACGGCTGGGTCGGCGCGATGGCCTATTTCCTGCTGCTGATAACGACCATCCTCGTCGGATTACGCTGCGCCTTTGTACGCGCACCGTGGCAGCCCTACATGATCACCGCCGTCGCCGTGTTCATCGGAGAGGTGGCCGAGGGCTTCGTGATCGACACGGACCATTGGCGCCACTTCTTCCTGCTGCTGGGCATCATCTGGGGCCTTGCGGCGGCGACGTTCCGCGAGGCGCGCCAGCCGGCGTATTTGCGGTCACCGGCTTTGTCCCGGTAACCCCGATCAGGAAGGCATCGCCGTGCCTTCCCGTAGACAAATCCCATCCGCCTTAAATGAAATGGCCGGGACGAGCCCGGCCATGACACCTGATAGATTGTGCGCTTCCTCACTGAAGCCGCCGACGGCTGGCGCCGTCACTTCTTCGCCAGCAGGATCGGCTGATGCTGGGCGCCGCCCGGCATGTGCACGATCTCGCAATCCTTGAAGCCGACCGCACGGCAGACCTTGAACAGGTATTCGGTGCGATAGGCGACCGCGGCCTCCGGCTGGGCCATCGACTCGACGTAGGCGTTGCCGATGCTGTGCTGGAAGGTGTGGCGCGTGCCGTAGCTCGCCGGCGGATAGTCGAGGTTGAAATGCGAGTGCATGATCGCGCCGCCGGACCGCAGCACGCGATAGCTTTCGGCGATGTAGTTCTCGAGCTCGGTTTCCAGCACGTGCGTCAGCAGCGAGTTCGACACGACGAGGTCCATGGTGCCTTCCGGCTCCGGGATCTGGTACAGCTTGGCCTCGCCCTTTTGATTGTACGACACGCTCGCATGCGTCGAGTGATGGAAGCGGAAGCGCTCCTTGTCGTAGTGCTGCTCGCACCAGGCGATCGCCTCGCCGTCGATATCGATGCCGACATAAGTGCCGGTGAATCGGCGCCCACGGAAATTGTAGTCGCGCAACCAGTGCGCCCAGCGGCCACAGCCCGAACCGATGTCGAGAACGTTCGAGTTGGCGTTGGCCAGCCTTTCCGTGAACACGAACATCCAGAAATCGCGCGCGTGCACCAGGAAGTGGGTCTGGTTGTTGAAGATGCGATTGCCCACGCCGATGCGGATGCGCAGATGGTTCGGCGGCAGGTCGCGGAACTCGGGCCAGACCATGCGCGGCACGACGTCGGTCGCGTTCACCATCGCCTTGAACAGCGGGTTGAACGTCAGCTTCGAGGTCGACGGGAAAATCTTGCGGATAGCGCGATCGAAGCTCAGGCGCTTGACCGGCACGGACGCAGGGGTCGTAGACGTGTATGCCATGCTCTTACTCTCCATCTCGGCAACTGCGTGCCTTCAAAATCGGTCTTAACGTTCGGCCTATCGGCTGTGGCTGACGGTGCCGTCGACACCGGGATAGTCGTAGCTCACAGGGCCTGCATCCGTCGGCAAACGCCCCTCGAGCAGCTTGCGGCGACGGTGTTCCATGATCAGACGGCTGTACCAGGCATCGGGCAGCATCTTCGCCAGACCCAGGACAATGAATGCTTTCGCGAGCGATACGTGGCTGTTGTCGCCGCGCGCCGTCCGCCACCGCCTGACGATGGCGAGCGGCGTGTAATGCGCCGCGTGCTTGGCACGCATCGATCGCCAGAGCGCGGCGTGAACCTGCGAGGAGCGTCCGAGCAGCATGCCACCGGTCGCCAGCGCATAATTGTAATAGTACTTCGGGATTTCGACGGCGCGGTAGCCGGCCAGCGAAAGCCGCAGGTAGAACTCCCAATCCTCGTAACCCTGCAGCATGGTCTCGTCGTAGCCGCCTACCGCCTGCCACGACGCTTTGCGCACCATCACGCCCGAGTGCATCGTGTTGGTGAACAGAAGATCGAACGGATTGAAGTAGCGCTCGACCAGGCCCTGCACCGCGCCGACGAGACGCAGATGGCTGACCGCCACCGCGACCTCCTTTGGCGCGCTCCGCAGCAACGCAGATGCCTCTTCCAGAAACGGCGGCTCGAAGGTGTCGTCGCAATCGAGCACCGCGACGAATTCGCAGCGCGCCGCCGCGATGCCGGCATTGCGCGCGGCCGACAGACCGCGATTGTTTTGATGGATGATACGCGCGCGGCCTTCGAACGTAGCGAGCTTTCGCAGCGTCGCTTCGTCGGTCGAGCCGTCGTTAACGATGATGGTCTCGAAGGCGCGCAAGGTCTGACGATCGAGCGAGGCCATCAAGCCGTCGAGAAAGCGACCGCCGTTGAAGCACGGAACGACGACGCTGACGACGGGAACATTCCCGTCCGCTGCGCCGCGCGTCTCATCGAGCGCTTTTACCGTCGCATCCATTGCTTGTCCGCCAGTCCCAAATTGCGTGCGCACCTTAAATCGCTCCGCCCAATTTTCCCTTAATCCCGGGAAATACGGTCGTTTCGACTTTTCGCGATCGACTTGAGACTCTGTTCACCATGCTCATTAAGCGAATGCAGCGGGGCGCCGATTATTGTATCGGCATGGGTGTGGACATATCGACGATCGACCAGAAATCCGCGTTGCGGCGACCGCTCCGGCTGCTCGGCAGCCTGATGTCGCTGCGCTTCCTCGTCCTGCGGGCTTCGACCGCCGCGGCTGCCGTCGCGTTCGGTTTAGTTCAAACTTTCGTGTTTGCGCGCGTGCTCGATGCGCAGGATTTTTCGCTTTACATCCTCGTCGGTTCGCTCGGCATGTCACTGTGGCTGTTCGATCTCGGCGCGGCCAAGATCCTCTACGTGCGCCAGCGCGCGCTCTACATTGCCGGCGCCAAGGATGCGGGTATCGCCGCGCAATCGACCGCCGTCGTCATCACCTATGCCGTGCTGGTCGCGCTCTGCACCCTCATCTGCCTCACGGTAATGTTGCGGCGGCCTACCGTGCCGCTGCTCGACGCGGTCGAGTTCTCGCTGTTCTTCAGCTTCGCGGCGCTTAACCTCGTCTGGTATCCGCTGCGCAATGTCAGCGCCGCCGTCGATGAATATGTCCATTTCGAAGGGCTCGAGGCGATCCGCCGCATCGGTCATATCTTACTGATGCTGGCGATGCTGATCGGCTTACCGCTCCCCGCTTTTCTTGTGCTCGCCAACGGCCTGTGGTTCGTGCTGCTGGCGGTCGCGATCAAGCGCCTCGTCCACAAGCAGGCGCTACTCTTGAAGCTGCGCGGCGCTTCGGCGGCGCTCAAACGCTTCTGGCACGAGAACAGGCGCGAGCTCTTGCGCAGCGGCAATTACGCGGCCGGCGAACTCACCGTGTACAATTTCCCCTACATGATCGTGCCGGCGGCCTTCGGCCTCGGTGCGCCGATGATCATCCTGGACACTGTGTTCAAGGTGTTCCGTGGCGCGACGCTGATCTACGCGGCTGGCCTCGACCCCGTGGTGCCGCAGCAGACACGCGCCTACGCCGCGCGCGACGTGTCGACCTTGAAGAAGGCGACCCTCACCTCGGCCATACTCTGTGCTATCCCGACCGTCATCCTCTGTGCGCTGTTGCTGGTGGCCGGCGACCGTCTGTTCGCGATCCTGCTCGGCAACGCGGCCACCATCCCGCACGAGGTCACCTTGATCCTGGTGGTCCTGCTGCTCGCCAATCTGGCGCAGAACGTCGCAAACAACCTGCTTTTGCATCTCGGCTTCTTCCACGAGATCGCGCGGGTCGCCACCTTCCTGGTGATCGCCATGGCGGCGATGACGGCCATCGTGGTCGGCGCCGGGCTCGGCATCACCGGCTTCATCGCCGGCTACGCCATCGTCTACATCGCCGGCGGCGCGCTGTACGTGTCCTACATGGTCCGCGGACCGTTCCGGATCGCCGCCGCGGGCCGAACCGAGGGATAGATCGCCGCCACGGCCGCTGAAAGGTTGCGCCGCGAAAGGTGCATCCCTATAGTCCGCGCCGTTCCGGTCGGGGCGTGGCGCAGCCCGGTTAGCGCGCTTGTCTGGGGGACAAGAGGTCGTGGGTTCGAATCCCGCCGCCCCGACCATTATTCCCGCACCGCCACAACACCTTACCGCCCCACCGCTTCCACCGCGCCGAGCGCGTCGACGACGCCCGCGCCGACGTCGGCCGGCTTGCCGGGCACGCGCCGCGCCGAGCGGACCAGCGTCTGCCGCAGCGCTAACGGCCCCAGGTCCGGTTTGACCGCCAAGAGCAGCGCCGCGACGCCGCTCGCATGCGCGGCCGCGACCGACGTTCCCGATGTCATGGCGTACGCGCCATCCGGCGCCGCCGCGAGCACATCGACGCCGGGCGCCGCCACCGCCACCTGCGCTCCCCGGTTGGCCTGCGGCATCAGCTTGTCCTCGGCGTCGGTCGCCGTCACGCCGATCACATGGCGGTCGGCGGCAGGATACAGCGGCGGCGCGCGCGGGCCGTCATTGCCGACGGCCGCGATCAACACGATGCCGCGCGCGCTCGCCTTCGACAGCAACTCACGCAACATCGCATCCGCCGGACCGGCGAAGCTCATATTGACGATGCGCGCGCCCTGCGCCGCAGCCCAGTCGATGCCCTTGAGGATGTTGAAGGTCGTGCCCTGCGCGCTCTCGCCCTCGCCGGCAAAGGTGCGGATCGCCAGCAGCCGCACTTTCGGCGCGACGCCGATGAGCTTGGAATGCGCGGCGATGGCGCCGGCCATGGCCGTGCCATGCGCATGCGGCTTCGATGTGCCGCCGAGCGCGTCGTATTCACCGGCGATCACACCGGCGAGGTCGGGATGCTGCGTATCGACGCGCGAGTCGACGACCGCCACCAGCACATTGTCGCCGCTGGTGATGCGATGCGCTTCGGTGAGACGCAGCTTGCCGACGACATATTGCGCGCCGGCGTCGGTCGGCGCGGCCTGCGCGGCCTGCGTCAGCCCGTACACATAATTGGGCTGCGCGGCGACGATGCCGCGATAACGCGCGAGCAGCCGCAATGTCTGCGCCACCGAGCGGTTGCCGTCGATGCGCCAGCGCTGCAGCGTGCGCGATGTCAGCGTGAAGCTCTGCGTCTCGAGGCGCGTCAGTTGCAGCCGCGCGGCGATGCGCGCCAAAGCCTGCTCGGACAGATTTGCGTCGACCTGCAGCAAGATCTCATTGCGCACGAAGCGCGTCTCGCTTGCCGGCGGAATGCTGATGTTACGGTTGCCGCCACGGTTGGCGGCGCGCGGCGGCCGCGGTCCCTGCGGCGGCTGCCCGGCCGTCGTCACCGGTGCGTCCGGAAACAGCATCGGCCCGATCACCCAGCCGACGGGACCGAGGAAGCAGCCGAGCGTCGAACGACCGACCTCGGCAGCGGTCATTTCGCGCCCGAGAATGATGGTGCCGGCGATCGGCGCCGCAGCCGCACAGGCAATTCCGCCCATGACGTACCAGCCGAGCGGCGTGATCGGCTGACTGGCGCGCGGCGGCGGCGTCTGCGGCGCGGGCGCTGTGGGGGTCGGGGTTACGACCGGCGGCGGCGGTGGTGGTGGCGGCGGCGGCGCAATCTGGGCACGTACCATCGACGCCGTCACCGTGGCCATGACAATGGCCATCAGAACTTTCGCCGCCGCCTGCCGCATGCCCCGTCCTCGCGACCAAGTCGCGCGATTGTACATGAGCCGCCAATGTGCGCCACGGGGCGAAAAGCGCTCCGCATTGTGCAGAATTCGACAAGAGCAGAGAGCGCGCGAACGTCTACTCCGGGCGCGCGACCGCGAGCTCGATCAGCTTGCGGCACTCGACCAACTCGTTCAGCGCCGCCTGCAGCCGGCCGAGCTCCTCGCTGTTGAAAACAACAGGCGCGACGGCCGCGGCCGTTGGGGCCGGCGCTACGGACGACACGACCGGTGCGACGGGCATTGCCACAGACACCTCAGGCTCGGCGTCGTCCTCCAGCATCGGCCGATGCTGGACGCGATCCTCCGGCTCGAGGCGCGGCATCGGCGCCGCGTGCATCGGCGGCTCACGGCGCGCCGTCACATCGTCATGCCGGTCACCGAGATCGCGACCGATCAGCGACGAGAGCTTGCCCGAAAGGCCGCTTTCCTCTTCCAGCATCTCGGCGGCGGATGCGGCCTCTTCAGCGATCTCCTCGTCCTCGTCAGCATTGCCGTGCGGCGGTTGCGGCGCGCCCTCTTCCCACACGGTCTGGACGAACTTGATACCCTGCTCGCGCAAAATCCGCTGCACGCCGCGGATCGTATAGCCCTCGCCGTACAACAGATGGCGGATGCCGCGCAGGAGGTCGATGTCCTCGGGACGATAATAGCGGCGGCCGCCGCCGCGCTTCATCGGCTTGATCTCGCGGAAGCGGCTTTCCCAGAAGCGCAGCACATGCTGCGGCAGATCGAGCTCTTCCGCCGCTTCGCTGATGGTGCGAAATGCGTCAGGCGCCTTCTCGTCCAAGGCACGACCTCCGCTCACGTGAACGTTTAACTGTAACCTGAGTCGGGGAAGCGATTGTGGCCTTACGCTTCGTCGGGGACGTCGTGGCCGTTAATGCGCTGTTTCAAAATCGCCGACGGCTTGAACACCATCACCCGGCGCGGCGAAATCGGCACTTCCTTGCCGGTCTTCGGGTTGCGGCCGATGCGCTGGCCTTTCTTGCGCACGACGAAGGATCCAAAGGAGGAAAGCTTTACCGTCTCGCCCCGCTCGAGGCAGTCGGTGATCTCCTTCAGGACCAATTCCACCAATGCCGAGGATTCCGTGCGTGAGAGGCCCACCTTTTGGTAGACCGCCTCGCACAGGTCCGCACGCGTCACTGTCTTTCCAGTCATCGCCTGCCCTGCCCCCCGGGGAAGGTATCTCGCTGAATAATCTACGATATTAGCATGTTCCGGATGGGTCAACCCGGGAACGTGAAATTTTGCAGGCACTTAGCGTCCCGGCCGCATTTCGTAGCCGCCGAACCGCAATTACCAGCGCAATAGCGCCGAACCCCAGGTGAACCCGCCGCCCATGGCCTCGAGAAGAATGAGATTCCCGCGCTTGATCCGGCGATCGGCAACCGCATCGGCCAAAGCAAGCGGGATCGACGCGGCGGAGGTGTTGCCGTGGCGATCGACCGTCATGACGACCTTTTCCGGCGAAATACCAAGCTTATGGGCCGAACCGTCGATGATGCGCTTGTTGGCCTGGTGCGGCACAAACCAGTCGATATCGGCGGCGCTGGTGCCCGTGGCATTGAAGGCGTCGTAGATCACGTCGGTAATCATGGCCACGGCGTGCTTGAACACCTCGCGACCCTCCATGCGCAAATGACCGACGGTCTGCGTCGAAGAGACACCGCCGTCGACATACAGCTTGGACTTGTGGCGGCCGTCGGAGCGCAAGTGCGTGGTGAGAATGCCGCGGTCCTCGGTGGTTCCCGGCTGCTCCTGCGCTTCCAGGACCACCGCCCCGGCGCCATCGCCGAACAGCACGCAGGTCGTGCGGTCGTTCCAATCGAGGATGCGCGAGAAGGTCTCCGCGCCGATCACCAGCGCCCGCTTGTAGCTGCCCGAGCGCAGCAGCGCGTCGGTCACCTGCAAGGCATAGACAAAGCCGGAGCAGACGGCCTGAAGGTCGAAGGCGGCGCCTTGCGTGATGCCGAGGCCGGCTTGCACCGTCACCGCGGTCGCGGGAAAAGTCTGGTCGGGGGTCGAGGTGCCGAGCACGATCAGGTCGATCGATGAGGCCTCGACATGCGCATGCGCGAGCGCCGCGCGCGCGGCGTTGATGGCGAGGTCGGAGGTCACCTCGCCCGGCGCGGCGATATGGCGTTCGCGGATACCGGTGCGCTGCACGATCCACTCATCGGTCGTGTCGACCGATCGCGCCAATTCGTCATTGCTCAGGATTCGGCTCGGCAGGTAGCTGCCGCAGCCCAAAACGACGGAGCGCAGGACACTCACGAGGCCGCTCCGGTCGCAATCTGCGCGGACCTCGCTTGCAGGTCTCGTTCCATCGACTGCCCGATCTTGGCGAGCAGCTTATATCGCACCATGTCGTAACCCATATCGATGGCGGCGGCCGTGCCTTCGGCGTCGGCCCCGCCATGGCTCTTGATGACAATGCCGTTGAGGCCGAGGAAGACCCCGCCATTGGCCTTGCGCGGATCCATCTTCTCGCGAAGAGCCTGGAAGGCCGCGCGGGCGAACAGATAACCGAGACGCGAGGCCCAGGTTCGGTTCATCGCCGCCCGCAAATAAGACGCGAGCTGGTGCGCCGTACCCTCGGCGGTCTTCAGCGCGATATTGCCGGCGAATCCCTCGGTGACAACCACGTCCACGACACCCTTGCCGATGTCGTCGCCCTCGACGAAGCCGTGATAGTCGAAATCGAGCGACGGCGTCTCGCGCAAAATGCGGCCCGCTTCGCGGACCTGCTCCAGACCCTTCACTTCTTCGACGCCGATGTTCAGCAGCCCGACGGTCGGCCGCTCGATGTCGAACAGCACGCGGGCCATGGCGCTGCCCATGGCGGCAAGATTGATAAGATGCGACTCGTCGGCCCCGATGGAGGCGCCAACGTCGAGCACGATCGACTCGCCCTTCAGCGTCGGCCACAGCGCGGCGATGGCCGGCCGCTCGATTCCTTCCAGCATCTTCAGATTGAAGCGGGACATGGCCATCAAGGCGCCGGTATTGCCGGCGGAGACGGCAACGTCGGCCTCCCCTTTCTTGACGGCGTCGAGCGTCAGCCACATCGACGATTTCCAGCGGCCATAGCGCAACGCCTGGCTCGGCTTGTCGTCCATGCGGATGGCAACGTCGGTATGGGTAACCTTGGAGGCGGCCTTCAGCCGCGGCAACCCATCGAGCACCGGATTGAGCTGGGCGGTGTCGCCGAACAGCAGAAATTCGACATCGGGATGCCGCATGAGCGCGATGTCCGCACCCGGCAGAATAACCGAGGGGCCATGATCGCCGCCCATGGCGTCGAGTGCGATACGGACTTTATCGGACATAAGGCGTCCTTGGCGGCGTCCGGTAGAGCGCCAACAGGAGGGTCGTCGTCAGGCGGGTAAGCACGGCGCGACCATAGCGGCTCGGCCGCGCGTGACAAGGCGGATGTGGATAGCTCAAGTATTTCCGCCGCCTGGCCGCTTCTTAAGAGCCTCGAGCGCGGCAAACGGGTGCGTGCCGGGCTCCTCAACCTTCGGCGGCGCGAATTCCGCCCCCGGTTTGCGCGGATAGGGATCGATGCCGAGCATGAGGAACTCGGTCGCCAGTTCGCCGAGGTCGACCTTGCCGCCGATGAGCGGCTCGGGCGCGTCCTCGTCGTCGCTGCCGGCGAGCGCCGCGGTTTCGAGATCCTCCTCGGCCGCCGTCTGCGGCGTGAAGCGCAAATCCACGGTCTCGACCACATCGTTCTCGATGGGCTCGAGGGTGACGACGCAGGTCTGGCCGATCCTGCCGGTGATCGCGCCGTCCACCTGCACGCCAGCACCGCGCCGGGCGAGATCGAACACCGCCGAGAGCTGCTTGACCTCGCGCAGTCCAGCAAGCGCGGCAATGGCGGCACGAACGGTGTCCGGCGCCTCGATTTCGAGATGCAGCCCGGTTTCCGGGATGTCCTCGACGGCCACCGGAACGCTCCAAGGATGAGATGCTTTATCCATGATCTTCAATCTCTTGCTGCCGTCATCTCAAGCTACGGCAAAACTTCGGGCCGGATCCGGCAGATGCAATTTTCCGGATTCAAGCGCCGACGTCTCCTGTGTGTCCAGTGCCCGGATGGCGTCCCGCACATAGGCCGCGAGCCGGTCCGTCACCGCAGCTGAGGGGGCTGACCCGGCATAGATATTGCGCACCAGCGTCTCCACCAAGGCCGCGTTGTCCGGCGTCGCCAGAGCCGCCTGATAGGCCTGCGCCCGGCCATAAAAGGCCTGGCCCATCTTTCGCATCTCCTTGGGCACCTTCAGGTCGGCAATGCCGATTTCCCGCAGGTTGTCGTCCATGTCGCGGCAGAAGCGGTCGAACAGCCCCTGCGCCAAGTCGCGCACCCCCTCCTCCCGGTTCAGCCGCTCGATCACCAGAACGAGGTGGAGAACCAGCAGGTCGAAACGCCCATTAATGGTGTCCGCAACCACGAAGTCCTGGTAAAAGCTCGGCATTCGCGCCTGCGCCACGATCATGCCATACAGGGCGGAAATGGTGTCGGCCCGCCGGTTGCGGCGGAACAGGGGAAATATCATTGTCCGTTCGGGGTTGAGCGCGACTTTAGTCGCCGGGTACGTCAACGCCCCGCCGGATGCAAGGTCGAAATGAGGAAGCCCGGTCGCATGAACTTTCGTCACTCTCGTCTGGCGCTGGCGCTCGTGGGCGCGCTTGCCCTCGCCGGCTGCGGCAGCACCACCGAGACGCTTCAGCGCGGCTACGTGCTTCCCGAGGGCGCGCTCGAACAGATTCCGATCGGCGCCAGCCAGGACCAGGTGCTGATCGTGCTCGGCACCCCCTCCACCGTCGCGACCGTAAGCGGCGAAGCCTTCTATTACATCTCGCAGACGGCCAAGCGCTCGGCGGCCTTCATGCCCTACGGCGTCGTCGATCAGCGCGTCATCGCGGTCTATTTCGACAAGGACCGCCGCGTCACCAAGCTCGCCAATTACGGCATGAAGGACGGCAAGCTGTTCGACTTCTACTCGCAGACCACCCCGACCGGCGGCCAGGAACTCAGCTACATCCGCAACATCTTCCGCAACATCGGCGTCGGCCCGATCGCGCCGCGCAGCTAAGCGCTCAAGCACCGATGCAAAAAGGGCCCGCGTCGCGCGGGCCCTTTTCATTTTCGGCCGGTCGCCCAGCTTAGTGCGCGAGGATCGCGAGCAGCAACAACGCGACGATGTTGGTGATCTTGATCATCGGGTTCACGGCCGGGCCCGCCGTGTCCTTGTAGGGATCGCCGACGGTGTCGCCGGTCACCGCGGCCTTATGGGCATCCGAGCCCTTGCCGCCGAAGTGGCCGTCCTCGATGTACTTCTTGGCGTTGTCCCAGGCGCCGCCGCCGGAGGTCATCGAGATGGCGACGAAGAGGCCGGTCACGATCACGCCGAGCAGCATGGCGCCGAGGGCCGAGAAGCCCGCCGACTTGCCGGCCGCACCGCCACCCGCGACCAGATAGATCACGAAGTAGCAGACGATCGGCGACAGCACCGGCAGCAGCGACGGGATGATCATTTCCTTGATCGCCGACTTGGTCAGCAGGTCGACCGCGCGGCTGTAGTTCGGCTTCGACGTGCCCTTCATGATGCCGGGGTCTTCGCGGAACTGCCGGCGCACTTCCTCGACGATCGACTGGGCGGCACGGCCCACGGCGGTCATGCCGAACGCCGCGAACAGATACGGCAGCAGACCCCCGAACAAGAGACCGACGACGACGTAGGGGTTCTTCAAGGAGAAGTCGAGCGTGACGCCCTGGAAGTAGCCCGCGCCGGTCTTGGTGAAGTAGTCGAGGTCCTGGTTATAGGCCGCGAACAGCACCAATGCGCCGAGGCCGGCCGAACCGATGGCGTAGCCCTTGGTGATCGCCTTGGTGGTGTTGCCGACCGCGTCGAGCGCGTCGGTCGACTTGCGCACTTCCTTCGGCAGCCCGGCCATTTCGGCAATGCCGCCGGCATTGTCGGTGACCGGACCGAAGGCGTCGAGCGCGACGATCATGCCGGCGAGCGCCAGCATCGTGGTGACGGCGATGGCGATGCCGAACAGGCCGGCCAGGCTGTAGGTGACCAGGATGCCGGCGATGATGACGAGCGCGGGTAGCGCGGTCGCCTCCATCGAGACGGCGAGGCCCTGGATCACGTTGGTGCCGTGGCCGGTGACCGAGGCCTGGGCGATCGACTTCACCGGGCGATAGTCGGTGCCGGTGTAGTACTCGGTGATCCAGATGATCAGGCCGGTGACCACCAGGCCGACGACGCCGCACAGGAACAGCGTCATGCCGGTATAGGTCTTGCCTTCCGAGGTCAGCGCAGTGGCGAAGCCCTGCGGCAACGCGTAGGCGATGACGCCGGCAATGCCGATCAGCGACAGGATGCCGGTGACGATCAGGCCGCGGTACAGCGCGCCCATGATCGACTGCGACGCCGGCAGCTTCACGAAGAAGGTGCCGATGATCGAGGTGATGATGCAGACGCCGCCGATGGCGAGCGGCAGGATCATCATCGGCAACAGCAGCGCCGTGCCTTTGAAGAAGATGGCCGCGAGCACCATGGTCGCGACCGTGGTCACGGCGTAGGTCTCGAACAAGTCGGCCGCCATGCCGGCGCAGTCGCCGACGTTGTCGCCCACGTTGTCGGCGATGGTCGCCGGGTTGCGCGGATCGTCTTCCGGAATGCCGGCCTCGACCTTACCGACCATGTCGCCGCCGACGTCCGCACCCTTGGTGAAGATGCCGCCGCCGAGACGGGCGAAGATCGAGATCAGCGACGCGCCGAAGCCGAGCGCGACGATGGCGTCGATCACCGTGCGGTTGTCGGGCGCCAGGCCGCGGGTGCCGGTGAGAAAGCCGAAGTAGATCGTGACGCCGAGCAGCGCCAGACCTGCGACCAGCATGCCGGTGATGGCGCCGGCCTTGAAGGCGATGTCGAGACCGCCGGCCAGCGACTTGGTCGCCGCCTGCGCGGTGCGGACGTTGGCGCGCACCGACACGTTCATGCCGATGAAGCCGGCAACGCCGGACAGGATGGCGCCGACGGCAAAGCCGAGCGCGACCAGCCAGCCGAGCGTGACGCCGATGATGACGAAGATCACCACGCCGACGATGCCGATGGTGGTGTATTGGCGGCGGAGATAAGCCTGTGCGCCTTCACGGACGGCGGCCGAAATCTCCTGCATCCGGGCAGTGCCTTGGTCGGCGCTGAGCACCGACATCGTCGCCCAGATACCGTACAAGATCGCAAGCGCACCGCACGCAACGATGAGCCACAGTGTAGTCATGGGGCCATTTCCTCAATGTCTTATTGTTCGGAGCTTTGGCGGAAGAAGAACGCTCCCGCCGTAGCCCAGGGAGCGTCGAGGATGGCCGCCGTTTATTGCGCTTCACCCCGACCGAAGCGGCCGAATTAAGCCAAAAACGCGGCACGAGCGCAACGCGGAAAAGGCGCCCATAACCAGGTTTGCACGGCGGTTCGATCGATGCGCGCAAGCGACTACCGTGTTGCCGTTCAGAGCGCCAAAGCTCCGCCGCCCGTATTGTTTGGCAGGCGCCGGGTACGCCCCTATTCCTTTCGCCCTCTCAAATGAGAGGGAGACGGCGCGCCGAGCGGCGCGACGTTGGTCGTAAGACCGCGCTTCGTTGCCGAAGCACGGGCGCCTCTCGGCGCGCCATCGCGGCGTCTTCCAACGGCGGGCCGCGC
The DNA here is from genome assembly GCF_003367395.1 of Pseudolabrys taiwanensis. Taxonomy (NCBI): domain Bacteria; kingdom Pseudomonadati; phylum Pseudomonadota; class Alphaproteobacteria; order Hyphomicrobiales; family Xanthobacteraceae; genus Pseudolabrys; species Pseudolabrys taiwanensis. Next base: position 1,395,857 of record NZ_CP031417.1, read on the forward strand.
TTTCAACGGAGGCCCATCGCAAGTGGTGTGGGTCCTCGGTGTCAGCGAGCTCCTCGCAGGGGGTCTTAGTGCCCCCGGGCGGTGGCCGCCGCCGCTCGAGCGTCAGGAGATGCGTTCGTCTCCCGACCCGCGAGCGCCGCATCCGGCTCCGCCCTCATCACGCCTCATGACAGCGCCCTCAAGCGAACCGGACATGAGGACTATATTCTATCGGGGAATATTTAGCAATATTCGATAGGAATATTGGCGCACCCTTCCCGTCGACCGGTCCGGTATCGGCCCCCCATCTTCTTCTTGCCATCATTGTAATGTTATAACATTACATACAACATTATCTCAGGCAGGACCCATGCGACGTCTCCGCGATGCCATGCTCGAAGCGTCGGACGATATTGCGCCGATGCAGCGACCGCCGCGCTTCGAGGAAGCGCAAGACCTCGTTCGCTCGGCGCTCGCCCACGCCGAAGCGGCCGGCCTCCCCGACATAACGCTGGCGGCGGTGCTCATCATCGAAGCCATCCCCCGTCTCGCCGGCTCCTACGGTCCCGAACATGCCGCCCGCATCCTGGCGATGTTCGCCGGCTGCCTCGAGGCCTCCGTCCCTTCCCGCCAATAATCCCGCCCCGACAATGGACTCCAATGCCGATGCAGAAGCTCCCCGTGACCGTGCTTTCCGGTTTCCTTGGCGCCGGAAAAACAACGCTGATGAATCACGTGCTCAACAACCGCCACGGCATGCGTGTGGCGGTGATTGTGAACGACATGAGCGAGGTGAACATCGACGCGGATCTGATCCGCAATGGCACTGCGAACCTGTCGCGGACGAATGAGACGCTGGTCGAAATGACCAATGGCTGCATCTGCTGCACCTTGCGCGACGACCTGCTCAAGGAAGTCCGCGCGCTCGCCGCGGCCGGTCGCTTCGATTATCTGCTGATCGAATCGACGGGCATTTCAGAACCGCTGCCGGTCGCCGCCACCTTCGACTTCCGCGACGAGGCCGGCGACAGCCTCTCCGACGTGGCCACGCTCGACACCATGGTGACCGTGGTCGACACGGTCAATCTGCTCAAGGACTACGCCTCGACCGACTTCCTCAAGCAACGCGGCGAGTCGCTCGGACCGGACGACAAGCGCACCTTGGTCGATCTGCTGGTCGAGCAGATCGAATTCGCCGATGTCGTCATCCTCAACAAGTTCAACGACGCCAAGCCGGCGCAGCGCTAGGCCGCCCGCCAGATCGTGCGCGCGCTCAATCCCGATTGCGACATCGTCGAAAGCGACTTCGCCAAGGTACCGTTCGAGCGCGTGCTCGACACCGGCAAGTTCGACTTCGAGAAGGCGCAGCAGCATCCGACCTGGTTCAAGGAACTGTATGGCTTTGCCGAGCACAGGCCGGAGACCGAGGAATACGGCGTCAGCAACTTCGTCTATCGCGCCCGGCGGCCGTTCGAACCGGCGAAGTTTCATGCCTTCCTGCAGGAGAACTGGCCGGGCGTGATCCGCGCCAAGGGCCATTTCTGGATCGCGACCCGGCCGGACTGGGTCGGCGAACTGAGCCAGGCCGGCGCGATCGTGCGCAACGAGGCCATGGGCCTGTGGTGGGCGGCGATCCCGCATGAGCGCTGGCCGCGCCAGGTGGAATGGCGCGCGCACCTCAAGAAGAACTGGAACGAGATCTACGGCGACCGCCGGCAGGAGATCGTCTTCATCGGCAGCGGCATGGACGAGGCGGCGCTGCGCGCGCGGCTCGATGCGTGCCTCGTCTCCGGCAAACCCGGCATGCACCCGGCCGCATGGGCAAGGCTCGAGGATCCCTTCCCGGTGTGGCGGCGTGCCGACACCGGGACATAAACCCCCGCCCCTAGAGCGTATCTCGTTTAGCTATCGCCTCACATTCCGCTCGCCCCCGCGAAAGCGGGGCCGACTTGCGCACTAAAGGTGGCGGGAATGAACGGACAGTGTTTCAACCTGGCCGGAAATTGCCTTAGTCCACCGTCTCGTAGAAGCCGTCCTCGTTCGGCAACAGCGGCGCCTGCCCGACGCTCTGCTTCATGATCTGCTTGAACAGCGCCTGCAGCAGCAGCGATTTCTGCATCTCGCCGCCGAGCGTGTTGATCCGCTTTTGCAGTGCGTCCACCTTGTCGGGGTTCTGCGCGGCGACGTTGTTCTTCTCGCCCGGATCGTTGGCGAGATTGTAGAGCTCGAGCGTCGAGGGCAACGTCGCCCGCCAGAACAGTTTCCAGTCGTCCTCGCGCACGGCGCCGCGGAATATCTCGATATTGTAGACGACCTCGTGCCGCGGCGAAGGCTTACCCTCGCTCAGCGTCGGCCACATATCGAGACCGTCGAGCGGCTTGCCCTTGTCCAGTGTGCCGCCGGCGAGCTTCACGAAGGTCGGATACCAGTCGACCACGTGCATCATCTGATCGACGACGCCGGGCTTGATCTTGCCGGGCCAGTTGACGAGCGACACGACACGCGTGCCGCCCTCATAGAGATCGCCCTTGCCGCCGCGATAGGGACCGTTGTCCGCCGGCAGCTTGCCGTGAACCTCGGTCTCGCCGCTCGCCTGCGGATTCAGGTTGCCGCCATTGTCGCTGTGAAAGACGACGATCGTGTTGTCGCGCAGGCCGCGCTTCTGCAATTCGGCCATCACGCGGCCGATCTGGTCGTCCATCGCGGTGACCATCGCCGCATAGGAGCGGCGATTGGCGTCGCCGATCGACTTATACATGTCGAGATAGTTCTGCGGCACCTGGAACGGCGTGTGCGGCGCCGTGAAAGCGAGATAGAGGAAGAAGGGCTTCTGCTGGCTCTGCCGGTCGATGTAACGCACCGCCTCGTCGCCGAGCAGCGTCGTCGCATAGCCCTTCTCGTTCAGCACCTTCTCGTTCTTGAACCAGTCCGTCTTGCCGCCGACCGTATGCTTGTAATAGTCGATCTCGCCGAGCAACGCGCCGTAGTGATAATCGAAGCCGCGTTGGGTCGGCCAGAATTTGCGGTCGGCGTGGCCGAGATGCCATTTGCCGATCAGCGCCGTGGTGTAGCCGGCCTGCTTGAGCGCCTGCGGCAGCAGCCGTTCGTCGGTCGGCAAGCCGTAGTTCATCGACGCCGGAATGACCAAGGTCTGCATGCCGTAGCGGAACGGATAGCGGCCGGTCATGAAAGCCGCGCGCGTCGGCGTGCACATTTGCTGCGCATAGAACTGTTCGAGGCGCGCGCCCGTTTCGGCGAGCTTGTCGATGTTCGGTGTCTTGATGTCGGAGCCGTGGAAACCGACATCCTTCCAGCCGAGATCGTCGGCCAGGATATAGACGATGTTCGGCGGCGGCGCGGACTGCTGCGTTTGGGCCTGCGCCGCATGGACGAACAAAGCGGCGGCCGTGCAGGCCAAGGCGGTTACCAAGCGTCTTGCCGACATCCAATTCCCCCCACGTGATCTCGCGGCCGCCGCCAAACGGCGACGAAACGCACGACGTCTTTATGATCCGGATGCGCGATTTCTTGCGGTGCGATTGCACGCCTCGGCACGCGGAACATCGACGCGATCAATAGATCACGGGATGTATTCGCGGCGATACCTCGATGGAGGTAGACGCAGTTACGATCATACCAATGATCGCTATTTTACCGCGACCGCTCTGCGGCCACGGTGCTTTCGCACCGGCTGTTCAAGGGCGACGTGACGTTGCGTTGCGCGCGCGGTTTCTTCACACCATCGCAGGTCGCGTGCGCCAGTGCAGCCAGGCCAGCAGCCCGGCGGCGGCGACGACGAACGGCACCAGCATCAGATTGAGCACGTCCCATCCGAACGCGGCCAACATCTGACCGGAGGAGAAGGACGATATCGCCATCGAGCCGAACACCAGGAAGTCGTTGAAGGCCTGCACCTTGTTGCGCTCGCCGGCATGGTGGCACCGGGTCACCATGGTGGTGGCGCCGATGAAAGCGAAATTCCAGCCGACGCCGAGCGCGATCAGCGCCCACCAGAAATGCATGACGCTGGTGCCGGAGATCGCGATCGCCGCGGTGAGCGCGATCAACACGAGGCCGATGCCGGTGACGCGCTCGGTGCCGAAGCGGTTGATCAGGCCGCCGGTGAAGAAGCTCGGGCCATACATCGCCAGCACGTGCCACTGGATGCCGAGCGCCGCGTCGGTCACGGAATGACCGCAGCCGACCATCGCCAGCGGCGCCGACGTCATCACTAGATTCATCAGCGCGTAGCTGGCCATGCCGCAGGCGGCGGCGACGACGAAGCGCGGATTGCAGATGATCTCCGGCAGCGGCCGCGACGGCGCGGCGCCTGCTCTGGCCACGGGCCGCGGGATGCGCACGAACTGCAGCACGACGGCGGCGAGCAGCGCGCAGATCGACTGGCCGATGAAGCTCGCGGCGAACAGATGCGGCGCCATCAGATCCTTGGTGAAGATGACGAGCTGCGGCCCGATCACCGCGGCAAAGATGCCGCCGGCCAGAACCCACGACACCGCCTTGGCGCGGAATTTCTCGCTCGCGGTATCGGCTGCCGCAAAGCGGTACGATTGGTGCGCTGCGGCATAGAGGCCGCCGCAGAACGTGCCGAGGATCAGCACCCAGAAGCTGTTCTGCATCACCGCGGCGTAAGAGACGAAGCCCGAGAGGATGCCGAAGAAGGAACCGACCTGCAGCGCGGTGCGCCGGCCAAAGCGGCGGGCGAGCGCGCCCACGGGCAGCGTGCCGAGCCACATGCCCATGACCATGCCGGTGATGGGCAACGTTGCCAGTCCTTTTTCCGGCGCCAGCATGCCGCCGAGAATGGCGGTGGTCGAGACGATGACGGTGTTATTACCGCCGGCGAGGGCCTGCGCGGCCGACAGGATCAGCGCGTTGCGGCGCGCCAGGCGGTCGTCAGCGACCGCGTGTTGTATCGGTTCAGCGACCGCCGACATTGCGAGGCTCTCCCGGTAAAAGCCGTTCTCCGCTTAGCCGGATTTGGAGAATGGAGCTACTGCCCGGGGCGCAGGGCTGCTTCTCTCCCCTCCCCCGCGCGCACTTCGCGCGTGTGGGGAGGGGTCGGGGGTGGGGGCGAAAAATCTACCTGGCCCCGAAAAGCCCCCCACCCCAGTTTGCAATCGCAAGCGATTGCAAACTGACCCTCCCCACCGCTTCGCGGGGGGGAGGGAAAGAAGCCGGGCTTGCGTCGCCGGGCTTGCCTTGCACGTCGTAGGGTGGGTTAGCGCCGAAGGCGCGTAACCCACCGACCGAATTTGCCGCACGTTTCGATGGTGCGTTACGGCGCGGCGCGCCTAACCCACCATACAGCGGTCATCCAGCTCAGAACTTGATCGCCCCGGGATGCAGGATGGTCGCCTCGCGCGCTTCGGCGAGCGACAGCGCGCCGATCTGGCCCAGCGAGGCGCGCAATTCGTCGATGTAGAGATCGACCAGCTGCTCCGCGCCCTCGTCGCCGAGCGCCGCCACCGCCCACAGGAACGACTTGCCGGCGAAGGCGCAGTCGGCGCCGAGCGCGACGGCGCGCAAGACGTCCTGGCCGGAGCGCACGCCGCTGTCGAGCAGGATGGTCGCCTTCTTGCCGACCGCGGCGACGATGCCCGGCAGCGCATCGATCGACGGCACCAGCGCCTCGATCTGACGGCCGCCATGGTTCGAGATCCAGATGCCGTCGACGCCGAGCGACACCGCCTTCTCGGCATCGTGCGGATGCAGGATGCCCTTCACCGTCATCGGCCCCTTCCAGGCGTCGCGATAACGCGCGACCTCGTCCCAGTTGAAGGCGCCGCCCATGTTCTGCCGCGCGAAGCGGATGATCTCGTTGGTCTTGGTGCTGTTGGCGTAAGGGCCGATGGTGGCGAAGCGCGGATAACCGTTGCGCAGCAGCGCCATCAGCCATTTCGGCCGCACCAGCATCTCGCGGATCATGCGCGCGTTCGGTTTGAATTCGTTCGCCAGACCCGCATAGGTCTCGCGCGAGCGCGTCGTGCGCACCGGCACGTCGAGCGTGAGCGTGAGCACCTTCACGCCGGCATCGTGCGCGCGGCGCACCAGGTCGAGGCCGATGGCGTGCTCGTTGCGATAGAAGCGATAGAGCTGCAGCCAGAACACGTCGGGCGCGACGCGCGCGATCTCTTCGATCGTCGCGCCGCCGGCGACGCCGAGCGTATAGGGAATGCGCACGCGCTGCGCGGCCTTGGCCATCAGCAGGTCGGCGCCGGGCCATACCAGCGCCGGACCGCCCATCGGCGCGATGCCGACTGGCGCCGCATAGCGCGTGCCGAACAGATCGACATCGACCGGCGGCAGCGTGTTGGTGACGCCGTATCGCGGCACGATCTTGATGTTGTCGAAGGCGGCCCAGTTGTGCGCGATGCCGATATCGTTGCCGGCGCCGGTGTCGCCGTATTCGAACGAGAAGCGCGGCACGTTGCGCGGCGCCTGCTCGCGCAGCCAGGCGGTCGTCGGGAACAGCTTGTGCCACTTGGCGAAGTTCGGATGCGGCCCGGCGGCGACGAACGCCGCTTCTTTTTTCGCCGTCATGTCGTGCATCGGTGTTTCCTCATTGCCCCAGTCGGCGCGTTATAGCACCCGGCCGTTGCCGGACGCGAGCGGCCCCCGCGCTCAGAAATGGCTGAACGACAGGCGCTGGAAGGCGAGAGGCGCGCCTTGCGCATCGAGAAAACGCGCGCCTTCGCCCACCGCGACAGCGCCGATCTCGGTGACGGCGACGCCGGCCGTTTGCGCCGCGGCGCGGAAGCCCGCGGCACGGTCCGGCGGCACGGTGCAGAGGATCTCGAAATCGTCGCCGCCGGTGAGCGCGGTCTCCAGCATCGCCGGATCGGCGGCGATCGCCGCGCGCGCGGCGCCGGACAGCGGAACCTTTGCCGCTTCGACGGTGGCGGCGACGCCCGAGACGCGGACGAGCTTGGTCAGATCGCCGGCAAGGCCGTCGGACACGTCCATCGCCGCGGAGCAATGCGTGCGCACGGCCTCGGCCGCCGCGTTGCGCGGCTGCGGCAGCAGATAGCGCGACAGCAGGTGCTCGCGCTGCCCGGCATCGAGCATCCAATCGGCGCCCAAGCGCAGCTTCAGGCCGAGCGCGGCATCGCCGATGGTGCCGGTGACGAAAATGAGATCGCCGGGCCTTGCCCCTGCCCGGCGCACCATCGTGCCCGTCGGCACGATGCCGAACATGCCGACCGAGATCGTGATCGGCCCTGGCGTCTTGTCGGTGTCGCCGCCGAACAGCGGACAGCCGTAAGCCTCGGCATCCGCCTTGAGGCCCTGCGCGAAGCGCTCGACCCACGCCATATCGATGTCGCGGGGCAGCGCGACCGAGACCAGGAAGCCGAGCGGCCTGGCTCCCTTGGCGGCGATGTCCGACAGGTTCATGCGCAGCACCTTGCGCGCGACCGTGCTCGCATCGTCCTCGGGAAAGAAGTGCACGCCGGCGATGGCGCCGTCGGTCTTGAGCACGAGATCGTGCCCCGGCGGCGGCGTGACGAAGGCGGCGTCGTCGGCAAGGCCGAGCGCGCCGGGATGCGTCGCGACCGGCTTGAAGTAATGCGCGATCAGGCGTTCCTCGGCCGACAGTTTGTCGTCGGGCGAAGACATCGGCTCACCCCGGCGTGAACTCATCCGCGCGGAGCTTGCGCGCGATGAGGTCGAGCACCGCATTGACCATGCCGGTCTCGTCGCGCTCGACGAAGGCCGAGGCGACGTCGGCATATTCCGAGATGACGACGCGCGCCGGCACGTCGCGGCGGTCCTTCAACTCGTAGCAGCCGGCGCGCAACGCCGCGCGCAGCACGGCCTCGATGCGCTTGAGCGGCCAGCCGCTCTGCAACGCTTCGTCGATGAGCGGATCGAGCGCGCGCTGCTCACGCACGACGCCGGAAACGATGTCGCGGAAGAACGCGGCCTCCGCCGGCAGATACTGCGCGCCCTCGACCTCACGGCCGAGCCAGTGGCTCTCGAACTCGGCGAGGATGTCGTTGAGGCCGGTGCCGGCCATGTCCATCTGGTAGAGCGCCTGCACGGCGGCCAGCCGGGCCGCGCCACGCTTATTGGCCTTGCGCGCTTCCTTGTCGCCCGGTTGCGGCGCGCGTGCCATTATTTGCTACCCAGGTCGCGTTTGAGCCGGACGACCGCGAGCGCGGCGCGGGCGGCGTCCTCGCCCTTGTGACCCTGCGCGCCGCCGAGACGGGCATGCGCCTGCGCCTCGGTGTCGACGGTGAGGATCCCGTTGCCGACCGGCAGCTTGCGCTGGATGGTGAGGTCCATCAGGCCGCGCGCGGATTCATTCGACACGATCTCGAAGTGATAGGTCTCGCCCTGCACCACGCAGCCGAGCGCCACCGCGCCGTCATAGGGCGCCTTCTTCGCCGCGGCCGCATCGACGGCGATGGCGATGGCGCCGGGGACTTCCAGCGCGCCGGGCACGGTCACGACATCATAGGTCGCGCCCGCCTCGTCCAGCACGCGCTTGGCACCCTCGAGCAGCATGTCGGCGAAATTATCGTAATAGCGCGCTTCCACGACCACGATATGCGGCGGCGCTTCGCGCTTGGCCGGCTTCTCGGCGGATTTGGTGACGGGGGCGGTCTTGCGCCGGGCTTTGGCCATGAAGTCTCGTTCCTGATTGAGCGCGGCGTGTAGCAAGCGAGCGCGGTGTGAACAAGGGCTCTCACCGTCATCCTGAGGTGCGAGCCGCACTTGCGGCGAGCCTCGAAGGATGACGGCCACAGTGATTGCCCGCCGTCGCCCTTCGAGGCTCGCCGCTACGCGCCGAGCACCTCAGGGTGACGGCTCACTTTCCCATCAGCCGCGCGGCGTAGCGGGCCATGGTATCGACCTCGAGATTGACGTCGTCGCCCTTCTTCAGCGCGCCGAATGTCGTCACCGCGAGCGTGTGCGGAATGATCAGCACCGAGAAGGTGTCGCCCTCGACCGCATTCACCGTCAGCGAAATGCCGTCGAGCGCGACCGAGCCCTTCGGCGCGATGAAGCGCGACAGGTCCGGCGGCGCCTGGAACACGATGCGCGCCATGTCGGTCATGTCCTCGCGCGCGATCACCGTGGCGATGCCGTCGACGTGGCCCGCGACCATGTGGCCGCCGAGTTCGTCGCCGACTTTCAGCGGCCGCTCGAGATTGAGCTTGCCGCCCTCGCGCCACCGCTGCGCGGTGGTGATGCGCAGCGTCTCGTCCGCCGCATCGGCGGCGAAATAGGCGCGGCCGCCCTCCTCGCCCTTGCCGGTCACCGTCAGGCAGACGCCGTTGCAGGCGATCGATGCGCCATCCACGAGCTCCTCGCGCGGATAGCGCGTGAAGATGGTGAGCCGGTGCAGATTGTTGGCGCGCGCCTCGACGCTACGGATCTCGCCGACGTCGGTGACAATGCCTGTGAACATCACATTCTCCGTTCATTCCCGCGAAAGCGGGAATCCAGAGCCCGGAATTCAGACTCAGAACTCTTTGCCCCTGGGTCCCCGCTTTCGCGGGAACGAACGGTCGATAGGATCATCACGCCTTCTCGTACCAGGTGAGAGTATCAGGGCCGACCTGCTCGGTGTCGCCTTCGCGCATGCCTTCGGTGAGCGCGGACAGCGGCATGTCGGCGAGCGCGTCGAGGCCCTCGCCGAGCGGCTTGGGCGAGCGCAGCAAAGCGACCTCGTCGACAAGGCCCGCGCCGACGAAGCTGGCGGCGACGCGGGGACCCGCCTCGACCATCAGCCGCGTGATGCCCTCGCCGGCCAGCGCCTTGAGCACTTCGCCGAGATCGAGCTTGCCGTCGGTCTCCGGCACGCGGAACACCTTCGCGCCCTTGTGCACGAGGATGTCCTCGGCGACCTCGGAGGCGCTGGTCGCGCAGAAAATCCAGGTCGGCGTCTCACGCACGGTCGACAGCACGCCGAGCGACAGCGGCGTCTGCAATTTCGCGTCGAGCACGACGCGGATCGGCGAGCGCTCGAACATGCCGGGCAGACGGCAGGTGAGCTGCGGATTGTCCGCCAGCACGGTGCCGATGCCGGTGAGCACGGCGTCGCTCATCGCGCGCATCATGTGCACACGGGCCTGCGCCTCGTCGCCGGTGATGAAGGCGCGCTTGTTGCCGGCGTAGCCGACCTTGTCGTCGGACGAGAGCGCCATCTTCAACAGCACATGCGGCCGCGCTTGCGTGATCTTGGCGATGTGGCCGGCATGCGCGAGCCGCGCTTCGTCGGCCAGCAGGCCGGTATCGACCTGGATGCCGCTCTCGCGCAGCTTGGCGTAGCCCTGCCCGGCGACTTCCGGGTTGGGATCTTCCAGCGCCGAGACGACGCGCTTGATGCCGGCCTGGATGACGGCGTCGGCGCAAGGCGGCGTCTTGCCTTCGTGCGAGCACGGCTCGAGCGTGACGTAGAGCGTCGCGCCGCGCGCCGAACGCTTGGCGCGGCGCAGCGCTTCGGTCTCGGCATGCGGCCGGCCGCCGGGTTGCGTCCAACCGCGGCCGAGCACGACGCCGTCCTTGACGACGACGGCACCGACGGCCGGGTTCGGCCAGGTGTTGCCGAGCCCGCGGCGCCCGAGCGCGAGCGCGAGGCGCATGAAACGTTCGTCTTCAGTGGTGATGGGGGTGTCTGTCGTCATGTCTTGGCAAAGCGTGTGCGCTCCCCTCCCCCCGCGTAGCAAAGCGGAGCGGTGGGGAGGGGTCGGGGGTGGGGGGAATTTCGTTCAAGCGTCGCTAAAGCCCCCCACCCCGGCAGCTTCGCTGCCGACCCTCCCCACCGCTCGCAAGTGCTCGCGGGGGGAGGGAAAGGCTGCGGCGTGTGGCTCGCGATGCGGAAACTCACTTGCGTTCGGCCGGTACGATGGGCTTGCCGTCTTCCGACAATTCGTCGAGAGCGGCGCGGAAATCCTTGGCTTCGCGGAAATTGCGATAGACCGAGGCAAAGCGCACATAGGCAACGTCGTCGATGTTGCGCAAGTGCTCCATCACCGTTTCCCCGATGGTTTCGGACGTCACCTCGTTCTCGCCCAGGCTCTCAAGCTCGCGCACGATCTTGGAGACTTCCTGCTCGATGCGCTCGGGATCGACCGAGCGCTTGCGCAGCGCCACCTGCACCGACCGCAGCAGCTTGTCGCGGTCGAACGGCACGCGGCGGCCGTTGCGCTTGATGACGGTGAGCTCGCGCAATTGCACGCGCTCGAACGTGGTGAAACGGAAATTGCAGGCGAGACAGACGCGACGGCGGCGGATCACCGAGGAGTCTTCGGTTGGCCGCGAGTCCTTCACCTGTGTGTCCAGACTTCCGCAGCTCGGGCAGCGCATCACCTTCCCCCCTCCCACGCCGTCATGGCCGGGCTCGTCCCGGCCATCCACGTCTTTATCTTTTGCATCCGCCGTGAAGGCGTGGATGCCCGGCACAAGGCCGGGCATGACGACTGAAATGCCCTCACGCCCCTCATCAGTTGTAGATCGGGAACCGCGTCAGCAGCGTCTTCACCTTCTCGCGCACGGTGCCTTCAACCAGGGTGTCTTCCTCGACGCCCTTCTGCGACAGCACGTCGAGCACCTCGCTGATCATGTCGCCGATCTGCTTGAACTCGGCGACGCCGAAGCCGCGGGTCGTGCCCGCCGGCGTGCCGAGGCGGATGCCGGACGTGATCGTCGGCTTCTCGGGATCGAACGGGATGCCGTTCTTGTTGCAGGTGATGTGGGCGCGGCCGAGCGCGATCTCGGCGACCTTGCCGGTGAGCCGCTTGGGCCGCAGATCGACCAGCATCAGATGCGTGTCGGTGCCGCCGGAGACGATGTCGAGGCCGTGCGACTTGAGGTTCTCGGCCAGCGCCTTGGCGTTCTCGACCACGTTCTTGGCGTAGACCTTGAAGCTCGGCCGCAGCGCCTCGCCGAAGGCCACCGCCTTCGCCGCGATGACGTGCATCAGCGGGCCGCCCTGCATGCCGGGGAACACCGCCGAGTTGATCTTCTTGGCGAGGTCTTCCTCGTTGGTGAGGATCACGCCGCCGCGCGGACCGCGCAGCGTCTTGTGCGTCGTGGTGGTCACCACATGCGCGTGCGGGAATGGCGAGGGATGCGCGCCGCCGGCGACGAGACCGGCAAAGTGCGCCATGTCGACCATCAAATAAGCGCCGACTTCATCGGCGATCTCGCGGAAGCGCTTGAAATCGATGATGCGCGGATAGGCCGAGCCGCCGGCGATGATGACCTTCGGCTTGTGCTCCTTGGCGAGCTTCTCCACCTCGTCCATGTCGATGCGCTGGTCTTCCTTGCGCACGCTGTACGGCACCGGCTTGAACCACTTGCCCGACATGTTGATCGCCATGCCGTGCGAAAGATGGCCGCCGGCGGCGAGGTTGAGGCCCATGAAGGTGTCGCCCGGCTGCATCAGCGCGAAGAACACCTCGGCATTGGCCGACGCGCCCGAATGCGGCTGCACGTTGGCGAACTTGCAGCCGAACAGCTTGGTGACGCGCTCGATCGCCAGCTTCTCGGCGATGTCGACGAACTGGCAGCCGCCGTAATAGCGCTTACCCGGCAGGCCTTCGGCGTACTTGTTGGTGAGCACCGAGCCCTGCGCTTCCAGCACCGCGCGGGAGACGATGTTCTCCGAGGCGATCAGCTCGATCTCGTCGCGCTGGCGACCGAGCTCCAGGCCGATGGCTTCCGCGATTTCCGGATCGGTGTCGCGCACGGAGGCGGTGAAAAAGGCCTCGCTGTCGCTGACGGGCTTGGGGCTGGATGTGGCCGACATTGCGATCTCCTGGCGCCGGGGCTGGCGGCCAGCGGCGCCCGTACTGGGAAAAGTCAGGATTCAAGGGCGCGAAATAGCATATCGGGACGGCAGCGCCAAGGGATAGGATGGCGGGCCCGGCATGCCGCAATATGTTGGGTCTATTGGGTGTTTTGGGTTTTCTCTTACCCGGCCGTGGCGGCGGCGTTGACACCTATCGCTGGCGCTACTCACAGCTCCTCACAAATCGGCCACATCCTTTCGCTTGCTAAGCAGTGGGGCGACGCGACGAGGTGCAGATCACCATTGGAGGCGTCCGCCCATGCAGGACCCGACGCGTTCAACACTGAGCAAGGTTCCGGAAGTCACTCTCGTCTTCTGGATCATCAAGATCGCCGCGACGACGCTGGGCGAGACCGGCGGCGACACCGTCACGATGTCGCTGAATTGGGGCTATCTCGCCGGCACCGCCCTGTTTCTGGTGCTGCTCGTCGTGCTCGTTCTCCTCCAAATCGCGGCGAAGAGATTTCGTCCCTTTCTGTACTGGGCGACCATCATCGCCTCGACGACCTTCGGCACAACCATGGCAGATTTCGCCGATCGCTCGCTCGGCATTGGCTACACGGGCGGCACGACGCTGCTGCTCGTCTGCCTGCTGGCGACACTCGGCCTCTGGTACCGGTCGCAAGGCTCGATCTCGGTGAACACCGTGTCGACGCCGAAGACCGAAGCGTTCTATTGGGCGGCGATCACCGTCTCACAGACCTTAGGCACCGCGCTCGGCGACTGGGCGGCCGACACCGGCGGCCTCGGCTACGGCGACGGCGCGCTTGTCTTTGCCTTCGGGCTGGTTGTCGTGATCGCGCTCTATTACCTCACCAACGTTTCGCGCGTGTCGCTGTTCTGGGCAGCTTTTATCCTCACACGGCCGCTCGGCGCGACGGTCGGCGACTTTCTCGACAAGCCCCTGCAGGACGGCGGCCTCGCTTTGAGCCGTCCGATCGCATCGGCAGTGATCGCCGCCTTCATTCTCGGCTGTCTCTTGATCCTACCTCAACGCGCAGGGCAACACCCCGGCCACGCGCAGAGCGCCGCGTAGTTCGCCAGACACGACAAAACCTCGGCCGCTCCAGGAGCAGCCGAGCCAAGTCTTCCGCCGGTACGCGTTGATGGGTTAGAGGCGATAAAGAATCTGGTCTGTCCACAACCGCGCGAGCCGGTGTCGCGATTTGTTGAGCGCCGCGAACACGTCGCCGCTGATGTCGCCGGCCGAGGCCGCCAGACAGACCTCGGATTGCCCCGCCTCACCGCCGCATCACCAACGCATCATCGCCGCCTCATCACCCTCACCGACGCTTCACCGCATCGCCCCCGCATTCCCACCCCACCGACGCCTCACCGCATCCCCCCCGCATCACCGCCAACTCGCCTTCGCCGGCGATCTGACGTATGGGAGCGTCATGACCAATGCCGAACTTCTGGAAATGGCGCGGGACAACCTCGCCCGCTTCGCCGCCGCGCCGGCGCCCGCCGAGGCGCTGCGCGAGGCCATCGAGTCGCACGAGATCGTGTTCGCGCTCTACCCGGATGGGACGCCGCGCGGCTTCGACACCTATCTGATCAAGGGCAAGCCGCTGGTGCCGGGCGCCTCGGACGAGGAACTGGCGCGCTACACGACCACCGCCGTGCCCTGCGCCGATATCGAGGAAGCGCTGGCGCTGGAGCGCAGCTTCGGCGATACGCGGCCGGCGCAGCATTGAGGCCCGGGGCTGTCGGGCCGATCCGGCCGCCCCGTCGATATCAACGGCCAGCGCGGCGACCGGCGTCCTTGCCAACGACAAAACCCCGGCCGCTCCGAGAGCAGCCGGGGCAAGTCTTCCGCCGGTACGCGTTGAAGGGTTAGAGCCGATACAGGATCTGATCGGTCCAGAAGCGCTCGAGCCGATGCAGCGATTTGTTGAGCGTCGAGAACTCGTCGGCGGTGATGCCGCCCACCTGCTCGACCGTGCGCACGTGCTTCTGATAGAGCGTCTCGACGATGTCGCGCACTTCACGGCCCTTGTCGGTCAGCTTGATGCGGACCGAACGGCGATCGACGCGCGAACGCTGATGGTCGAGGAAGCCCATCTCGACGAGCTTCTTCAAGTTGTACGACACGTTCGAGCCGAGGTAGTAGCCGCGCGTGCGCAGCTCGCCCGCGGTGAGCTCCTTGTCGCCGATGTTGTACAGCAGCAGCGCCTGCACCGAGTTGATGTCGGAACGACCGCGGCGGTCGAACTCGTCCTTGATCACGTCGAGCAGCCGGCGATGCAGACGCTCGACGAGAGTCAAGGCTTCGAGATACAGCGGTCGGATGTGATCAAAGCGCGCCTCACGTTCGGCGGGCTCGACCGTCTTGGCAACGGCTTTCATGTTCAACGCCCCTTACTATTTATTGTCTTCACGTCCCCGGTAACGAGGCCCTGTTTTCCTCGTTCCAGCATGACGCGAACCTACGCAGCACGATCTAAAAACGGCTTAAATAACAGCATCAATATTAGGTTTATTTGAAACGGTGAACGCTTCGTTCCTCGCCTCAAATTGAAACGCTCGCGGAAAGATTCGATTCACCTCGATGGGTCGCGCGCCGTGCGTGACGCGTCTTGCAGCGCCGTTTTACTCCGGAAAAGGCGTGGATGCCCGGGACAAGCCCGGGCACGACGGAGAATGTGGCAACCGCGCGCCATGGAACAACGCGATGGTTACCCGCGCATAAACCTTATGATCCCGGAGAAATCGCGGCCCGCCTCGCCGCTTTCAACATAGTGTGAGTAAAGTTTCGTCGCGTCCGCGCCGAGCTCGGTGCGCGCGCCGGCGGCCTTGGCCGCTTCCTGCGACAGCTTGAGATCCTTCAGCATCATCGCGGCGGTGAAGCCCGGCTGATAATCGCGGTTCGCCGGCGATGTCGGCACCGGGCCCGGCACCGGGCAATAGCTCGTGAGCGACCAGCACTGGCCCGACGACTTCGACGCGATGTCGAACAGCTTCTGATGTTCGAGGCCGAGCTTCTCGGCGAGCACGAAGGCTTCCGACACCGCGATCATCGAGATGCCGAGGATCATGTTGTTGCAGATCTTCGCCGCCTGGCCGTTCCCTGCCCCGCCGGCATGCACGATGGTCTTGCCCATCTTCTCCAGGATCGATTGCGCGCGCACGAATGCCTGCGTCGGACCGCCGACCATGAAGGTGAGCGTGCCGCCGCTGGCGCCGCCGACGCCGCCGGACACCGGCGCGTCGATCATCAACAGGTCGTGCGTCTCGGCTTCGCGCGCGACCGCGCGCGCAGTCTCGACGTCGATGGTGGAGCAGTCGATCAGCAAGGTGCCGGGATTGGCGTTCTCGACGATGCCGTTCACGCCGAGATAGATGTCGCGCACCTCCTTGCCGGAGGGCAGCATGGTGATGACGACGTCGGCGCGCGCCGCGGCGACCTTCGCGGTTTCGACGCCGGTGCCGCCCGCGGCTTTGAGCTTCTCGACCGAAGCCGGATTGACGTCGACGCCTTCGACCTGGTGGCCGGCCTTGATGAGGTTCTGCGCCATCGGCAGCCCCATATTGCCCAAGCCGATGAAACCGATGCGCGCCATGACGTCCCTCTCCTGTTGGTTATGTTCTGATCACGGCGGCGCTTCCTGCGCCGCCTTGACGGCAAGCAACAGATAAATCGCGAGCAGCGCGAATTCCAGAAAGCCGGTCACCAGACCGCCGCCGAACACCTGCGGGAAAAATATTTCCACGGCGAGCATGGAGGCGATCGACATCAGCCAGATCACCGCGCCCCAAGCGGCGGCGAGCCACAGGCCGACCGCGGCGACGAGATCGATCACGGCAAAGAAGATGGTCGCCGTCTGCCAGGCGATCGAATGATATTCGAACAGGTCCTCGCCGACGCCGATGCCGACGACGCGCGACCAGTGATACAGGCCCTTGAGCATGGCGAGGCCGGCCATCACGCGCAGGAACAGCACCAGCCGCTTGGTCCAGCGGCCGGGTCCCTCGTCCTCGTGCTCGTGCACGGGTTCGAGGTTGCGCAGGTCGTCGGTTTCGACGCGATCGATCATGACAGGGGAAGATCTCCTTCGGGCAGGGCGGCGAAATGACGCTCGATCTCGGCGTCGCTCACGTCGGCGAGCGAGGCCGGGCTCCAGCGCGGGGTATTGTCCTTGTCGACCAGCACCGCGCGAACACCTTCGTAGAAGTCTTCATCGTGGATGATGCGCGACACGATGCGGAATTCGGTGCGCATGCAGGTGACGAAATCATAAGTCGCGCCGCGGCGCACCTGCGCCAAAGCGAGTTTCAAACTGGTCGGCGATTTGGTCCGTATGGTGGCGGCCGTCTTGGCCGCCCATGCGGCGTCCGCGCCTGTGGATTGCGCCTCCCGGTCGAGCGCGGCGAGTATGCCCTCCACCGTGTCGCCTTTGAACAGCCGGTCGATCGCCGCCTTGTGCGTCACGACGGGCCCCTCGCCCGCCGGCTCGGCGAAGGCGCCGAGCACGGCATCGACCGAGACCGTGCCGGTCAGGGCCTCGATCAGCTTCGGGAAGCGCTCGGAGGGGACGCGATGCGTCGCCAGCCCGCAGGCGACGCCGTCGGCGGCGTTGAAGCGCTCGCCGGTCAGCGCGCAATAGGCGCCGGTCTCGCCGGGCATGCGCGGCAGGAACCAGGTGGCGCCGACATCCGGGAAGAAGCCGATGCCCACCTCCGGCATGGCGAAGGAGCAGCGATCGCCGGCGACGCGGTGCGAGCCGTGCACCGACACGCCGATGCCGCCGCCCATGGCAATGCCGTCGATCAGCGCGATGTAGGGCTTGCGGTAATTCTTGATCAGCGTGTTGAGCGGATATTCGTCGGCCCAGAATTTGAGTGCGTCGGCGTGGCGCCCAGCCTGGCCGAGATCGTAGAGCGCGCGGATATCGCCGCCGGCGCAGAAGGCGCGCTCGCCGGCGCCGGTGACGATCACGCGCGTGACCGCGTCGTCGCTCGCCCACGCTTCGAGCTGCGCGCGCATGGCCAGCACCATGCCGCGGTTGAGCGCATTGAGCGCCTTTGGCCGGTTGAGCGTGATGAGACCCGCGGCCCCGCGGCGGGAGAAGAGGATGTCGGACGTCATTGCGACGCCTTGTGTTCCCCTCCCCCCGCGCGCTCTTGCGCGTGGTGGGGAGGGGTCAGGGGTGGGGGGCAAGCGGCGCTGCGATTGCGCGAATGAGCGAAAGCAAAGGCGCCCCCCGCCCCGGATCGCAATCGCACGCGATTGCGATCCGACCCTCCCCGCCGCTGCGCGGGGGGAGGGTTGAAGAGCGCCGAACCGAAATGCATTTCCATTAGATCTCAATTCCCCAACATCGCGCGTGAGACGATCAGGCGCATGATCTCGTTCGTGCCCTCGAGGATCTGGTGCACGCGCACGTCGCGCAGCACGCGCTCGATCGGATGATCGCGCAGATAGCCGTAGCCGCCGTGCATCTGCAAACAGCCGTTGACGACGTCGAAGCCGGTGTCGGTGGCGAGGCGCTTGGCCTGCGCGGCGAGCCGCGTCGCGTGGCCCTCCTTGTTGCCGACGGCGACCGCGGCGCGGTGCAACAATAAGCGCGCCGCATCGAGCTCGGTCGCGTAATCGGCCATGCGGAACTGCAAGGCCTGGAAGTCGGCAAGCCGCGTGCCGAACTGCTTGCGCTCCTTCATGTAGTCGATGGTGCGGTCGAGGCAGAATTGCGCGCCGCCGAGCGAACAGGCGCCGATGTTGAGGCGGCCGCCGTCGAGCCCGGCCATGGCGATCTTGAAGCCCTCGCCTTCCTTGCCGACGCGGTTCGAGACCGGCACGCGGCAGTTCTCGAACATCACCATCGCTGTCGGCTGCGTCTTCCAGCCGAGCTTCTTCTCCTGCGCGCCGAAAGAAAGTCCCGGTGTGCCCTTCTCGACCAGGATCGACGAGATGCCGCGGGGGCCGCCCTCGCCGGTGCGCGCCATGACGAGATAGACGTCGGAGCGGCCGCCGCCGGAGATGAAGGCCTTGGCGCCGTCGAGCACATAGACGTCGCCGTCGCGACGCGCCTTGGTGGTGAGGCTCGCGGCGTCCGAGCCGGCGCCGGGTTCGGTGAGGCAATAGCTGGCGAAGTTCTCCATCGAACAGAGCTTGGGCAGATGTTTCTGCCGCAGTTCCTCGCTGCCGTAGGCATCGATCATCCACGCCACCATGTTGTGGATGGAGATGTAGGCCGCCGTCGATGTGCACCCCTGCGCCAGTTCCTCGAAGATGATGGCGGCGTCGAGCCGGTTCAGCGCCGACCCGCCGACATCCTCGCGCACATAGATGCCGCCGAAGCCGAGCGCGGCCGCCTTGCGCAGCGCCGCTTCGGGGAAGGTCTCGTTCTCATCCCAGTCACGCACATAGGGCATCATCTCGTCGCGGGCGAAGCCCCGCGCGGTCGCCTGAAACGCGTGCTGCTCTTCGGTGAGGTCGAAGTCCATGGAACTCCCCTTCGCCTCACCCGCTTAGCAAGGGCAGCCCCGCCGGGGCAACCGGCCGGGCGCGGCAATCGGTGTTAGGCTCATTTTGCAGTGGAGGACGCGCGGATGGCGCAGGACGACGCGAACCAGAAGGGCCCGGATCTCGCGCAGGGCGTTGCCTCGGCCGCTCTCGCCGAAGGCGCCATTCTCAAGGGCCACGTCGGCGACGAGGCCGTCATCCTGGTGCGGCACAGTGGCGGCGTGTCGGCCGTCGGCGCCGAATGCACGCATTATCATGGTCCGCTGGCCGAAGGCCTCGCCGTCGGCGACACCATCCGCTGCCCCTGGCACCACGCCTGCTTCGATCTGCGCAGCGGCGAGGCCCTCGCCGCCCCGGCGCTCAGCCCGCTGCCCTGCTGGCAGGTGGAGGAACGCGACGGCCGCATCACGGTCGGCGCGCGCAAGAAGGTTCCGCCGCCGAAAACGATCGGCACGCCGGCCGAGCACTTCGTCATCGTCGGCGGCGGCGCGGCGGCCTTTGCCGCGGCGGAGATGATGCGGCGGCGCGGCTTTGCCGGCGCCATCACCATGATCTCCAACGACGACGTCGCGCCGGTCGACCGGCCGAACCTGTCGAAGGATTATCTCGCCGGCAGCGCGCCGGACGACTGGGTGCCGCTGCGGCCCGACGAATGGTACGCCGAGAACAAGATCACCTTGAAGCTGAAGACCGAGGCGACCGCGCTCGATCCCGCCGCGCGCACCGTGACGCTCGGCGACGGTACGACGGTGTCGTTCGACAAACTGCTGCTGGCGACCGGCGCCGAGCCGGTGCGTCTGCAAATTCCCGGCGCCGATCTGCCGCATGTGCATCTGCTGCGCTCGTTCGACGACAGCCGCGCGATCGTCGACAAGGCCAAGAGCGCGACACGCGCCGTGGTCATCGGCGCGAGTTTCATCGGCCTCGAGGCGGCGGCCGCCCTGCGCGCCCGCGATATCGAGGTGCATGTCGTCGCGCCCGACAAGCGCCCGCTCGAGCGCGTGTTCGGGCCGGAGCTTGGCGACTTCGTGCGCGCCTTGCACGAAGAGCATGGCGTCATCTTCCATCTCGAGAACGGCGTCACCGCCATCGATGGCGACAAGGTGACGCTCAAGGCCGGCAGCCCGCTGCCGGCCGACCTGGTCGTGGTCGGCATCGGCGTGCGGCCGCGGCTTGCCTTGGCCGAAAAGGCCGGCCTCGCCGTCGACCGTGGCGTGAGCGTCGACGAACACCTGCAAACCAGCGCTGCCGGCATCTATGCCGCCGGCGACATCGCGCGCTGGCCCGATCCGATCAGCGGCGAGCGCATCCGCGTCGAGCACTGGGTGGTGGCCGAGCGCCAGGGGCAGATCGCCGCGCTCAACATGCTCGGCCAGCCGGCGCCGTTCCGCGCCGTGCCCTTCTTCTGGAGCCAGCATTACGACGTGCCGATCAACTATGTCGGCCACGCCGAGAAATGGGACAAGATCGAGATCGACGGCGACGTGATGCAGCGCGACTGTCTGGTGCGCTACCGCAAGGACGGCCGCATCCTGGCGGTCGCCTCGATCTACCGCGATCGCGACAGCCTCGAAGCCGACGCCGAGATGGAGCTGCGCGCGGCAATGACAACGCCGCAGACCGGGTAAGCCGCTTCCGTCATTCCGGACGC
This sequence comes from Pseudolabrys taiwanensis, assembly GCF_003367395.1. Taxonomy (NCBI): domain Bacteria; kingdom Pseudomonadati; phylum Pseudomonadota; class Alphaproteobacteria; order Hyphomicrobiales; family Xanthobacteraceae; genus Pseudolabrys; species Pseudolabrys taiwanensis. The sequence continues at coordinate 1,416,773 of NZ_CP031417.1, forward strand.
CGCCATAAGCGCGTTCACGCGCGTCTTCGACGCGCTATGGCGGCGATCCGGAATCCAGCGGCCCGACGCAAATCAATGTGGCTGGATTCCGGGTTCGCGAGCTGTGCTCGCGCCCCGGAATGACTGCACTATACATTGGTCAGCTAAGCGGCGGCGTCGGGTCTCCCCCGGTAGCGCCGGGCGCCCCAACCCGCTAAAACGGCGCCAGGAGACAATCCCATGGCAATCAAATTCGGCCGGCCCTTGCAGCGCTCGATCGGTTTCACGCCGATCGAACCGGAGGCCCGCGACGCACAGACCCCCGCCCTCGATCTCACGGTGCGCATGCGGCGCAACCGGCGCGCCGACTGGACGCGGCGCATGGTGCGCGAGAACGTCGTCACCACCGACGATCTGATCTGGCCGATGTTCGTGATGGATGGCGACAATGCGCGCCAGCCGGTCGCCTCGATGCCGGGCGTCGAGCGACTGTCCGTCGACCTGATCGCGCGCGAGGCCGCGCGCGCCGCCGCGCTCAACATCCCCTGCATCGCGCTGTTCCCCTACACCAACCCGTCCCTGCGCGACGAGACAGGCAGCGAAGCGCTCAACGCGGACAATCTCGTCTGCCGCGCCATCCGCGCCATCAAGAAAGAGGCGCCGGACATCGGCGTGCTCTGTGACGTCGCGCTCGATCCCTTCACCAGCCACGGCCATGACGGGCTGATCAAGGACGGCGTCATCCTCAACGACGAGAGCGTCGCCGTGCTGGTCAGGCAGGCGCTGGTGCAGGCCGAGGCCGGCTGCGACATCATCGCGCCGTCGGACATGATGGACGGCCGCGTCGGCGCGATCCGCAAGGCGCTCGACCATGCCGGCTTCCTCGACGTTTCGATCATGGCCTATGCGGCGAAATACGCGTCGGCGTTCTACGGTCCGTTCCGCGACGCTGTCGGCTCGGCCAAGACGCTCAGCGGCGACAAGCGCACCTATCAGATGGACCCGGGCAACTCCGACGAGGCATTGCGCGAGGTCGCGCTCGACATCGCCGAGGGCGCCGACATGATCATGGTCAAGCCCGGCATGCCCTATCTCGACATCGTGCGCCGGGTGAAGGAGACGTTCGGCATGCCGACCTTCGCCTATCAGGTGTCCGGCGAATACGCCATGATCATGGCGGCGGTGCAGAACGGCTGGCTCGACGGCGAACGCGCGATGATGGAGAGCATCATCGGCTTCAAGCGCGCCGGCTGCGACGGCGTGCTCACCTACTTCGCCCCGCGCGTGGCGGAGAAATTGAAACATCAATCGTAGGAATGGGCCGCCTGCCCAATCTCCGTTCGTTCCCGCGTAAGCGGGAACCCAGAGTCAAAAAGCTTCACCATTACAAATTGCCCTGGGTCCCCGCTTTCGCGGGGACGAACGGCTGATAGATCACTCCACATAAACATTGGAAACGTACCATGGGTGAGTTCGCCGTCGGTCAGGGCGTATCGCGTTTCGAGGATCCCCGCCTGCTCCGAGGCGGCGGGCGTTACATCGACGATCTCAAGCTGCCGGGCATGGCGCACGGTGTCGTCGTGCGCGCCCAGCATGCGCACGCCAAGATCGTCGGCATCGACACCACGGCCGCCAAGGCCGCGCCGGGCGTGCTGGCCGTGCTGACCGCCGCCGATATCAAAGCCGCGGGCCTTGCCGACATTCCCGTGCCCGGCGGCCTCAAGCGGCGCGACGGCACGCCGATGTACAAGCCGCGTTATCCGATCCTTGCCGAGACGCATGTGCGCTGGGTCGGCGACGCCGTCGCTTTCGTGGTCGCCGAGACCGTCGCGCAGGCGCAGGACGCGGCCGAGATGGTCGTCGTCGACTATGACGAGCTGCCCGCGGTTGTCTCCACCGCCGAGGCGCCCAAGCCCGGCACGCCGAAGGTGTGGGCGGATGCGCCCGATAACATCTGCTTCGTCGAGCTGATCGGCGACAAGGCCGCGACCGATGCCGCCTTCGCCAACGCTGCGCATGTCGTCAAAGGCGAGTTCGTGATCAACCGCGTCACCGCCGCGACGATGGAGCCGCGCGGCGCGGCGGGCCACTACAATGCCGCGGACGGGCGCTACACCTTCTACGGCCCGATGCAGCGGCCGCATCCGACGCGCACCGAGCTCGCCCAGGTGATGCGCGTGCCGGAGAGCAAGATCCGCATCGTCACCGGCGATACCGGCGGCTCGTTCGGCATGAAGTCGCCGATCTTTAACGAGACGCCGCTGGTGCTGCTGGCCTCGAAGCTCACCGGCCGGCCGGTGAAGTGGATTTCGACGCGCACGGAAGCATTCCTGTCCGACGCGCAGGCGCGCGACAACATCACGACGGCCGAGCTCGCGCTCGACAAAGACGGCATGTTCCTCGGACTGCGCGTGCAGACCATCGCCGCGATCGGCGCCTATCTGCAGACCGCGACGCCGGCCTTCGTGCTCAATGCCGGGACATTGGCCGGCGTCTATCGCACGCCGGCGATCCACGTCGACATCACCGCCGTCTACACGCACACCAATCCGGTAAGGCCCTATCGCGGCAACGGCCGGCCCGAAGCCGCCTTCGTCATCGAGCGCATGGTCGATCTCGCCGCGCGCCAACTCGGCATCGACGGCGTCGAGCTGCGCAAGCGCAATTTCATCACGCCGAGCGCCATGCCCTACAAGACCGCCCTCACCTTCACCTATGACAGCGGCGATTTCGAAAAGGCCACCGACATGGCGGTCGAGATGGCCGACGTGAAGGGCTTTGCCGCGCGCAAGGCGGAGGCGCAGAAGCGCGGCAAGCTGCGCGGCCTCGGCCTCTCCTACACCATCGAGCGCGCCGGCGCGGCCAGCCTCGAAGGCGCCGAGGTGCGCATCGACAAGTCCGGCACGGCGACGCTGTTCTCAGGCTCCAACAGCCAGGGCCAGGGCCACGAGACCGTGTTCAAGCAACTGGTCTGCGACCGCCTCGGCCTCGATCCCAACGAGGCCTATTACATTCAGGGCGATACCGACGAAGTGTTCTTCGGCGAAGGCACCGGCGGCTCGCGCTCATCGAGTCTGGCGGGATCCGCCTTCCATCTCGCCACCGAGAAGATCGTCACCAAGGCGCGGGCGATCGCCGCGCATATGCTGCAGATCGAGGAAGCGGACCTCAAGTTCGACGAAGGCGTGTTCTCGTCGACCAAGACGAACCGCACGCTGACGATCAAGGAACTGGCCGCGGCCGCGCTCGAGCCGAAGAACGTGCCCAAAGGCATGGAGCCCGGCCTTCTCGCCAACGCGATCTACACCGCGCCGGTCGCCAACTATCCGAACGGCTGCCACATCTGCGAGGTCGAGATCGATCCGGAGACCGGCAAGACCGACATCGTGCGCTACAACGTCGTCGACGACGTCGGCACCGTGCTCAATCCCAAGCTGCTGCACGGGCAGATCCACGGCGGCATCGCTCAGGGCGCCGGCCAGGTGCTGATGGAGGACATCCACTTCGACGCCTCCGGTCAGCTCGTGACGGCCTCGTTCCAGGACTACGCCATGCCGCATGCGCACGACTTCCCCGATATGGAGGTCGAGAGCTGCCCGGCGCCGACGCCGACCAATCCGCTCGGCGTCAAGGGCGCGGGCGAAGCCGGCGCGGTCGGCGCGATGCCCGCGGTCAGCAACGCCATCGTCGATGCGCTTGCGGAATTCGGCGTCACGCATATCGAGATGCCGGCGACGCCAGAGCGCGTGTGGCGGGCGATACAGCGCTAACCCGTCATTCCGGGGCGTGGTCGGGAGTCGAACGTAGGGTGGGCTGAGCGCAGCGAAGCCCACGCGCAGAGACGACGTGCGCACGACGCGCAAGCGCGCACCTTTGCGCACGCTACGATCCGATTTGGTCCAACGCCGCACGCACGCGGGCGATCACCGGCGCCCAGCCTGCGCCGTCCTCCTGGCGGAACAGCCGCGCGGTCGGATACCAGGGACTGTCGGCGCGGTTCAGCAGCCAACGCCAATCGGGGATGCGCGGCAGCAGCACCCACACCGGCCGGCCGAGCGCACCGGCGAGATGCGCGATGCTGGTATCGACGGTGATGACCAGATCGAGCTGCGACAGCATCGCCGCCGTGTCGGCGAAGTCGCCGAGCAGTTCGCCGACCTGACGCACGTCGCCGCGCGCCGCCAATAATGCCGCATCGGCGTCGCGCACATCCTTCTGCACGACGACGAAGGTCGCATCGGCGCCCAGCAGCGGCGCCAGCACCTCGAACGCGATCGAGCGCTCCTTGTCGCGCAGATGCGCGGCATTGCCCGACCAGCACAGACCGATCTTGCGACGGCCGTCCTGCGGCAGGCGCGCCGCCCACGCTGCCGCCAATGCTGGCGGCGCGCTGAGATACGGGACATCCGCCGGCACGGTGGCGAGTTCGGTGCCGAAGGCGTGTGCCAAGCTCATCAGCGGGCAATGGAAGTCGAAAGCCGACGGCGCGCTGCCCTTGAGCACGACCTCCACGCCGGGCAGCGAGCGCATCAGCCGCTCGACCTGCGGTTCGACCTCGAGCACGACGCGCGCGCCCCGCGCCGCCGCCAGCGGCGCATAGCGGCAGAACTGGAGGGTATCGCCGAAGCCCTGCTCGCTGTAGAGCAGCAGCGTGCGGCCGGCGATATCCTCGCCACGCCAGAGCGGCTGCGGGTAGTCGCGCTTGGCCGGCGCCAGACGCTCATAGGTCCAGCGCCATTCGTATTCGGCGAAGCCGCGCTTCAAGTCGCCCAGCAGCAGACGCAGCGACGCCTCGTTCCAATGCGCATCGGGGAACGCGGGATCGGCCTCGACGGCGCGGTCGTAGCTCGCCAGCGCCTCGTCAAAGCGCATCATCTCGTAGAGGCTTGCGCCGCGGTTGGAATAGGCCGCGGCGTAGTCCGGCTTGAGCGCGACGGCACGGTCATAGCTCGCGACCGCGTCGTCGTAGCGCTGGAGCGCGTGCAACGTCGCACCGCGATTGTACCAGGCCGCGGGATAATCGGGCGCAAGCGCCAGCGCGCGATCGAAGGCCGCCATCGCGTCGTCGTGACGCTCGAGCGCATGGAGGGCCATGCCGCGATTGACGTGCGCCTCGACGAAGTTCGGCTGCGTCGCCAGCGCGCGGTCGCAACTCGCCAGCGCCTCGGCGTGACGTTTGAGCTCATTGAGCGAATTGGCGCGATTGACATAAGCGGCGGCCAAAGCGGGCCGCAGCGCGAGCACGCGGTCGTAGCTGGCGATCGCCTGCTCGAACCGGCCGAGGCCGTGCAGGACGTGGCCGTGATTGTAGAGGGCCTCGATGTGATCTGGCTGCAGGGCGAGCGCCCGCTCGAACGCGGCGAGCGCCTCCGGCAACCGCTTCATGTCCGACAACACGGCGCCGCGATTGGAATGGCCGGTCGCGTAGTTGGGCTGCAGCGCCAGCGCCTTCTCGTAGCTCGCCAGCGCTTCGTCGAAACGGCCCAGCGCCTTCAGCGCGTTGCCCCGGTTCGACAGCGCCTCGGCGTGCCTGGGCTGCACGGCGAGCGCCTTGTTGTAGTTCGCGACCGCCTCCTCGTTCCGGCCGGCGGCCGCCTGCACCACCGCCAGCACGTAAAGGGCATCGAAGAAGTTGCGCTTGGTCGCGACGATCTTGAGGCAGACCTCTTCGGCTTCGGCGAGTCGGCCGCCGCGATAGGCCTGCAGCGCGCGGTCGAGGGCGAGCGACAATTTCGAGGCGGCGGCGTTCATGACAGGTGCGCTTGTTGGCGTCGGCGGCTGGCGGGATACGCGAATCGTCGGAGCGGCATCGGTATTCTGCCAGCCGAAGCGCGCGAACGGCGCAGCTTTATGCGCTGGCGGACATATGTACCTGCGACTAAGCTCGTGCACACGATTCGCATGCTGGCGCTGTCATCGCCCGTGCCGTAACGCGTCCCTGTGCCCGCCGCGTCTCTGCAATTTTCTGCCGTAAGGAGCGCCTTCATGCGCAATGTCGGACGCAAGCTCGCGTTCGTGCTCGCCTCGTCGAACCACGGGACCATGATCATCAATCGGTTCGATTACCGCATCCAAGACGGCATCGGCGTGGGCGTCGGACATCAGCTGCTCGAGCAGGCCTGCTTCGACCCGGTCGAGGTGGAACTGGCGGTGCAGCTCCTGGAAATGCGGCGGCGCTTCTTCGGCGACGGCGCGGTGGCCATCGACTGCGGCGCCAATATCGGCGTGCACACGGTCGAATGGGCGACGGCCATGACCGGCTGGGGCTCGGTGGTCGCGATCGAAGCGCAGGAGCGCATCTATTACGCCCTCGCCGGCAATATCGCGATCAACAACGCTTTCAACGCCGTCGCCATGCACGCGGCGGTGTCGTCGGTCTCGGGCGTGATGAGCATTCCGGAGCCGGACTACCTCAAGGCGTCGAGCTTCGGCAGCCTCGAATTGCGCCAGCGCCCCGACAACGAATTCATCGGCCAGCCCATCGACTATTCCTCCGGCAAGCTGGTGCCGGTGCAGCAGCTGGCGCTCGACGACATGAAGCTGCCGCGGGTCGACCTCATCAAGCTCGACATCGAAGGCATGGAGATGGAGGCGCTGGAAGGCGCGCGCGAGACGATCGAACGCTGCCATCCGATTTTGCTGATCGAGCAGATCAAGACGGGACGCGAGGCGCTGAGCGCCTGGCTCACCGCGCGCGGTTATCAGCCGATCGATGCCGGCATCAACATCGTCGCCGTGCACGAGAGCGATCCGACGCTGCAGCATCTGAACGCGGCGCGCGGCGCGGCGGCGCAGACGCAATCTTCGGCGGCGTAACGCGGCCGGCCCGGAGGGCACGGCCGTAGGGTGCGTAAAGGCGCGCGCTTTTGCGCACGCCGTGCGCACGCATCACTCTCGCGCATTTGGCAAATATCCGCGTGGGCACGGGGCTAACGCGCCTTTGCCCACCCTACGGGGGCTGGGTCCCCGCTTTCGCGGCGACGAACGGGCGTGTGGCCCTCACCCCGCGCGGCGCGGCAGATGCAGGCCGCATTCGCGGCTGCCATTCGCTTCCCACCACCAGCGGCCATTGCGCTCGGGCTCGCCTGGCTTGATGGCGCGCGTACAGGGCTCGCAGCCGATCGAGGCGAAACCGCGCGCGTGGAGCGCGTTGATCGGCACGTCGTGCGCGGCGACTTCCGCCAGGACGCGGGCCCGCGTCCAATCCAGCAGCGGATTGACCTTGATCAGATCGCGGCTGGCGTCGACATCGGCGAGGCTCGCGGCATGACGCGTGCCGGTCTGATCGGCGCGCACGCCGGTCAGCCACGCCCGCGCGCCGGCCAGCGCCTGGTCGAGAGGCTTCACCTTGCGCACATCGCAGCAGGCGTGACGCGCCTCGACCGACTCATAGAACCCATATGCGCCGTCGCGCGCGACCAGACGCTCGAGCGCCGCGCCGTCGGGATAAATGGCGCGGATGCGGCGGCCGTAACGCGCCTCTGTCGCGCTCCACAATTCGTAGGTTTCGGGAAACAGCCGCCCGGTGTCGATGGTGACGACGTCGATATCGAGGTCCTGCGTGCAGATCCAATGGAAGAGCAACTGGCCTTCGATGCCGAAGCCGTGCGTGAAGACCAGCCGCCCCGGCAGCTCACGGCGCAGCAGAGCGAGCCGCTCCGGCGGCGACAGCGCCGCCATTGCATGCGCCAACGCACTTGCCTGCGACGCCGTGTCGGGCGGCAGGTCATGAGCGCTGTCCGATGGGACGAGCGGCAGATCGAGAAGGGAAAGCGACGATTCACGAAACATTTGACGCCAGACATGTGTACCGAAATGCCTGCTGTCAAAGGCTGAATATCATTCGCCGGCCGAGCCGTTTCGGCGAAGGCCTATGCTCGCAACGCGCGCTCTGGCGCGATGGCTATGCCAAATGGCGACGTGGAGGCGCGGGCAACAAACATGTCGCCGATCGGCGCGACGGCGCAAGCGGCATCCGCCTCACCGTGTCGCGGGGAAATAACATCCTCCGACATGGATCGTTCTTTCATCCAGGCAAGCGATGTCAGCAACCATATTCCCGCGCAGCCTCGAAACGGAGAAAGAACGCGCGCCGGCGTCACTCGATGCCCGCGCCGCCGTCGATCGGCGCCGGCTGGTAACCGTCGGCCGCCAGCGCCGTCAAAATCTCGTTGGCGTGCGCGGCATCGCGCGTCTCGATGGTGACGTCGAGCTTGGCGCCCTTGGCCGGCACGTCGAGCAGCAGCCGCTTGTGTTCGACCTCGAGGATGTTGGCGCCGAGCGCGCCGAGGCGCGTGGCGATGAGGCCGAGCGTGCCGGGCCGGTCGGGGATGCTCAGGCGGAACGAGACGATGCGGTGTTCGCGCTCGAGCTCGCGCACGGTGATGGAGGCGAGAATGCGCGGATCGATATTGGCGCCTGAAAGAATGAGCCCCACCCGCTTGCCGCGGAAGCGCTCGGGATAAGCGAGCAGCGCGGCGAGCCCGGCCGCGCCCGCGCCTTCGGCCACCGTCTTCTGCAAGGTGGTGTACGCATTCACGGCCCGCTCCAGGTCGGGCTCGCCGACGAGCAGCAGATCGTCGACGAGCTCGCGCACGATCGACACGGTCAGCCCGCTGACGCTCTTGACCGCGATGCCCTCGGCCAAGGTCGATCCGCCCGCGGGCCGGTTGTCGCCGCGCACCGCATTCCACATCGAGGGATACAGCGCGCATTCGACGCCGACGATCTCGATGTCCGGCCGCAAGGCCTTGGCGGCGACGGCATTGCCGCCGATCAGGCCGCCGCCGCCGATCGGGATGACGAGGCAATCGAGTTCGCCGAACTCTTCGAGCATCTCGAGCGCGATGGTGCCCTGCCCGGCGATGATGCGCGGATCGGCGTAAGGGTGCACCTCGACATAGCCCTTCTCCCGCACCAGTTCGCCGACGCGCTCCTGCGCTTCGTTGACGGTTTCGCCGTGCAGGACGACGTCGGCGCCGTGGGAACGCGTCGCCGCCAGCTTCACGAAGGGCGTGGTGACCGGCATGACGATGGTCGCCGGAATATGCAGCCGCGCCGCGTGATAAGCGACGGACTGGGCATGGTTGCCGGCCGACATGGCCACCACGCCGCGCGCCCGCTCGGCCGCGCTCAGCGAGGCCAGCTTGACCAGCGCGCCGCGATCCTTGAACGAGTTGGTGATCTGGAAATTTTCGTATTTGACGAAGACCTCCGCGCCCGTCAGCGCCGACAGCTTCGGCGCCGGCAACATGGGGGTGTGCACCACCGCGTCCTTGAGAACGCGGCGGGCTTCTTCGATATCGGCAAGCGTCACGGGCAGCACGGGGACCTCCAGATCGGCGCACCATGCCGCACGCGGGGGCCATCGGCCAGTGCGCAACCGCCCTGGCGGCGCCTCTTTTCCAGCCCTATCTTAATGGCTCCAGGCGCGAGGGGGTTGGTGCCATGCCGATCGATATCAAACCGCACGCTTACGATCCGATCCGCAACCCCGAACTGTTCGAGGGCGTGCTGGCGCGCCGCATCGTCGCCTTCGTCATCGACTTCGTCCTCATCGCCATCCCCGTGGTGCTGGCGGCGATGTTTATCTTCGCCTTCGGCCTCGTCACGCTCGGGCTCGGTTTCGCGCTCTACTGGCTGCTGCCGCCCGCCACGGTGGTGTGGGCGCTGATCTATTTCGGCGCGACCTTGGGCAGCCCGCGCTCGGCGACGATCGGCATGCGCGTGATGAATCTGGAGATGCGCACCTGGTACGGCGCGCCCGCTTATTTCGTGCTCGGCGCGGTGCACGCCATCGTCTTCTGGGTCTCGATTTCGGCGCTGACGCCGTTCATCCTCCTGGTCGCCTTCTTCAACGACCGGCGGCGGCTACTCCACGACATCGTGCTCGGCACGGTGGTCATTAACAACTCCGAGCGGGCCGCCATGCTAAGAACAGGGAACCCGGGTTACGGCGCCGCATGACGACCTTTGACGGCACGACTATACCGCGCGATGCTACCCGAATCGTGGGGCAATGGGAGGAGCGCTTGTGCGAACCTTACCTTCCGCCAATGAAATGGTTTGACGCGTGACCCAACATTCGCGCGATACACCGCAGTTCTACCTCACGGCGCCTTCGCCCTGCCCGTATTTGCCCGGCCAGGAAGAGCGCAAGGTGTTCACGCATCTGGTGGGCGAGCGCGCCGGCGAGCTCAACGACCTGCTCACCCATGGCGGCTTCCGCCGCAGCCAGTCGATCGCCTATCGCCCGGCCTGCGAGAGCTGCCGCGCCTGCATCTCGGTGCGGGTGATTGCGGCCGAGTTCAAGCCGTCGCGCAACATGCGGCGCCTGGTCGATCGCAACAGCGACCTGATCGGCGACATGCGCTCGCCGACGCCGACCTCCGAACAGTATTCCGTCTTCCGCGGCTATCTCGACGCGCGCCACCGCGACGGCGGCATGGCCGACATGACCGTGCTCGACTACGCGATGATGATCGAGGACAGCCACGTCGACACCCGCGTGGTGGAATATCGCCGGCGCGGCCCCGATAGCGGCATCACCGGGCGCGGACAAGGCGAGATCGTCGCCGTCGCGCTCACCGACGTGCTGAGCGACGGGCTGTCGATGGTCTACTCGTTCTTCGACCCGGCCGAGGCCGACCGCTCGCTCGGCACCTTCATGATCCTCGATCACATCCAGCGCGCCCTGAAGATGGGCCTGCCCTACGTCTATTTGGGCTACTGGGTCTCGGGCTCGCGCAAGATGGATTACAAGGGCCGCTTCTTGCCGCAGGAACGGCTGATGCCGGCGGGCTGGATGCGGGTCGATAAATAGCCTTCAGCCTGAAACCGTGTCGATCAGCAGCTTCACGTTCAGCACGACGATCAGCGCCGCGACGATCCACGCCAGAACCGCGACCGGACGCGGGATCGCGAAGCGGCCCATCTTCCGCGCATCGGTCGTGAACATGACCAGCGGGATCACGGCGAAGGGCAGCTGCATCGACAGGATCACCTGACTGAAGATCAGCAGCTTGCCGGTGCCGCTCTCGCCATAGATCGCGGTCACGATAACCACCGGCACGATGGCGATGGCGCGCGTGATCAGGCGCCGCATCCAATGCGGCAGGCGAATGCGCAGAAAGCCTTCCATCACGATCTGCCCGGCGAGCGTCGCCGTGACGGTGGAGTTCAGGCCCGAGGCGAGCAGCGCGATCGCGAACAGCACCGACGCGATGCCGACGCCGAGGAGCGGCGACATCAACGCATAGGCCTGCTCGATCTCCGTCACCTCCTTGCCGTGCGCATGGAAGACCGCGGCCGCGACGATGAGAATGGCTGCGTTGACGAACAGCGCCAGCATCAGGGCGATGGTGGAGTCCACGGTCGCCCAGCGGATGGCCTGCCCCTTCCCCTCGTCGGTCCGCTCGTACTGGCGCGTCTGCACGATCGACGAATGCAGGTAGAGGTTATGCGGCATCACCGTGGCGCCGAGGATGCCGATGGCGATGTAGAGCATCTCGGGGTTGGTGACGATTTGCGGCGACGGCACGAAACCGCCGAGCACGGCAGCGATCGGCGGCGCCGCCATGGCGATCTGCGCGGCAAAGCACCCGGAGATGATGATCAACAGCGCGACGATGAAGGCCTCGAGGAAACGGAAGCCTTTGCTCATCAGCAGCAGCACGAGAAACGCGTCGAGCGCCGTGATCAGCGCGCCGCCGATCAACGGAATGCCGAACAGCAGGTTCAAGGCAATGGCGGTGCCGATCACCTCCGCGAGGTCGCAGGCGATGATCGCCAACTCGCAGGCGATCCAGAGCACGAAGCCGACCGGCCGCGGATAGGCGTCGCGGCAGGCCTGGGCGAGGTCGCGGCCGGTGGCGATCCCGAGACGGGCCGACAGTGCCTGCAACAGGATGGCCATCAGATTGGAAATCATGATGACCGCGAGCAGCGTGTAGCCGAACTTCGATCCACCGGCGAGATCGGTCGCCCAGTTGCCGGGGTCCATATAGCCGACCGAGACCATGTAGCCCGGCCCCGAGAAGGCAATCAGCCGGCGCACCCAGGAGCCATGCCACGGGACGGCAACGCTGGCATGCACCTCGGACAGGCTCGGCCGCTCGGCACCGGAGGCCGTGCGCCAGCCCGTTTCGCTATTGCCGGACATGGGATTGAAGGGACCCTTGGCAGTTTCACTCGAAACGGTCATCGCATGTGCCCAGACTTAACGCCATCGGTTTTCTGCAGTTGCAACTTAGTTGCAAAAAGAAATCTGGCAGTGCCGACGGGAACCGTCAAGCGGCCTGGGGCCAACCGTGGCAAAAAAGAAAGCCGAAGCTCCGATTCGGACCCTTTCCACGCCGGCCGCTCCTGTTCCAGGCTGGAACCTCTGCGATGGAACCGGGTTGTCAGACGCTCGAATCCAGAGGGCTCGGAGGGACACCGCGCGTGAGCGGACCGAAAATCAGATGGCTGTGGGCATTGGCGCTCGCGGCTCTCGTGGCAGCCCCAGCCTGGGCCGCCGCCCCCACTGGCGAAGCCTCCAAAGGCCCCTCGGAGGTCATTTTCATCGTCGAGGTCGTGGCGCTGATGATCGTCGGCCGCCTGCTCGGCGAACTGATGCTGCGCTGGGGCCAGCCTGCGGTCATGGGCCAGCTCGTCGCCGGCCTGCTGCTCGGGCCGTCGTTCTTTGGCCTGATCGCGCCCGACCTGCAGCACATGATCTTTCCCAAGACGCCTGAACAGAAGGCGATGATCGAAGGCGTTTCGCAGTTCGGCGTCCTGCTGCTGTTGCTGCTCACCGGCATGGAGACCGATCTCAAGCTGGTGCGTCAGACCGGCCGGGCCTCGGTCTACGCCTCGGTCATGGGCATCATCGTGCCCTTCGCGTGCGGCGTGGCGCTCGGCGAGATGCTGCCGGACTCGCTGCTGCCCGATCCGGAAAAGCGGCTGATCACGTCCCTCTTCCTCGGCACGGCCCTCGCCATCGCCTCGGTGAAGATCGTCGCCGTCGTCATTCGCGAGATGAACTTCATGCGCCGCGTGGTCGGCCAGGTGATCCTCGCTTCCGCCATCATCGACGACTCGATCGGCTGGATCATCGTCTCGGTGATCTTCAGCCTCGCTTTGCACGGCGCGATCGAGCCGCTGTCGGTCGCGCAGAGCGTGATAGGCACCATCCTGTTCATGGTGGCGAGCTTCACCATCGGCCGGCGCCTGGTGTTCTTCGCCATCCGCTGGGTGAACGACACCTTCGTCAGCGAATTCGCCGTCATCACCGCCATCCTGGTGATCATGAGCGTGATGGCGCTGATCACGCATCTGATCGGCGTGCACACGGTGCTCGGCGCCTTCGTCGCCGGCATTCTGGTCGGTGAATCGCCGATCCTCACCAAGCATATCGACGAACAGCTGCGCGGCCTGATCACCGCGTTCTTCGCGCCGGTGTTCTTCGGCATCGCCGGCCTGTCGGCCGACCTCTCCATCCTCGCCAACCCGCAGGTGGCGCTGCTCACGACCGGCCTGATCGTCATCGCCAGCGTCGGCAAATTCGGCGGCGCCTTCGTCGGCGCCGAACTGGGCGGCCTCACCAAGCGCGAAGGCTTCGCCCTCGCCTGCGGCATGAATGCGCGCGGCTCGACCGAGGTGATCATCGCCACCGTCGGCCTGTCGATGGGCGCGCTGAACCAGGATCTCTTCACGATGATCGTCGCCATGGCGGTGATCACCACGATGGCCATGCCGCCGACCTTGCGCTGGGCCCTCTCCCGCATTCCGATGCGCAAGGAGGAAAAGGAGCGCCTCGAGCGCGAGGACATGGAGGCACGCGGTTTCGTGTCCCATCTCGAGCGGCTGCTCATCGCCGTCGACGACAGCGCCAACGGCAAGTTCGTCACGCGCATCGGCGGCATCCTCGCCGGTCACAATGCGATGCCGACCACCGTCATGCACATCGAGCCCACCAAGACGCGCAGCAAGTCGGCGGCCGCCGAGGCCGATGAGAAGGCCAAGCAGGCCGCCGAAACCATTCAGGCCGTAGCCGAACGCAGCCGGTTGTCGAAGGAGGACGAAGAGAAGGAAAAGAGCGATCTCAAGCTCGACATCAGCACCGCCGTGAAAGCCGCGCCGAATGCCGAGCACATCGCGGAAGAAGCCGAGAAAGGCTACGACCTGATGCTGATGGGGTTGAACAAGCCGGTCGTCCGCAAAAACGAGTTCAGCGACGACATCACCAATCTCGCCGCCGGCTTCCAAGGCCCGCTCGCCGTCGCCGATGCCCGCGGCGATCTCCTCAAGGACCCGCTACGCGGCCGCATGAGCATTCTCGTGCCGGTGAACGGCACCGAAGTTTCGCGCCGCGCCGCCGAAGTCGCGATCACCATCGCGCGCGCCAGCCGCGCATCGATCACCGCGCTCTATGTCGCCCCGAGCGCGCGCACCAAGAAACGCTCGCGCCGCAACGAAGAAGCGATCCTCAAGGACATCGCCAAGTTGGCGGACACTTACGGCGTCGAGATCAAGACCACCGTGCGCGCCGACATCGCGGCCGACGAAGCGATCGTCAAGGAAATGCACCGCCGCCGCGCCAATCTTGTCGTGCTCGGCGTCGGCCGCCGCCCCGGCGAAGGTCTGTTCTTCGGCGATACCGCGGCGTCATTGCTGGAGAAGTCGGATCGCGCGCTGTTGTTCGTGGCAACGTGAGGCGCGCGCTTTTCCCTCCCCTGAAAGGGGAGGGTCGATCGCGCAAAGCGCGATCGGGGTGGGGTCGCGCTCAAGATGTTTACTCGCCCCGCCGGCTCGCTTTCGCTCGCCACCCTCCCCGCAAGCGGGGAGGGATTGGGAGGCGCCGCCGTCTAATCCTCGCTCGCCTTCGCGGTGGGCGACGCGATGAACTTGTTGCTCTTGGGGAAGCCCTTGGGCGCGATCTTGCCGGCGTCGGCGCGGTTGCCGCGCCATTCCTTCAGCTCCTTGAGCGGCAGCGTGAAGGAGCGCCCTGCCCCCGTGGTCCAGGTCAGGCCCACTTCGGCGCGGAAGACGCAGATGTCCGACAGGCCCTTCTGCAGATAACGCTGCAGGCGCACGCCGCGGCCCTTGGTCATCTCCGGCACCTGCTCGATACCGAAGATCACCATCTTGCGGTTTTCGCCGACCGCCGCGACCAGTTCGCCATCGGCGACGGTCAACGCCGCAGCCTTGTCCGGCGCCTTCAGGTTCAACACCTGCTTGCCCTTGCGCGTCGTGCCGAGCACTTCGCTTTCCGGCACGATGAAGCCGTTGCCGTCGTAGCTCACGACCAGGAATTTGCGGTCGCCCTGATAGGCCATCGCGGCAACGACATCGGCGTCCTCGAGATCGATGAACAGTCGCACCGGCTCGCCGTGACCACGGCCGCCCGGGAGCTTCTGCGCGTCGATGGTGTAGAAGCGCCCGTTCGAGCCGAAGATGAGGACCTTGGCCGTGTTCTCCGTCGGAAAGGCGAACTTCAGCGAGTCGTCCTGCTTGAAGGCGACGCCGGACAGATCGGCGACGTGGCCGCGCAGCGCGCGGATCCAGCCCTTCTCCGACACGACCACCGTGATCGGCTCGCGGATGACCATGGCTTCTTCGATCGCCGCGACGTCATGCGCCGGCGCTTCGCCGAAGGTCGTGCGGCGCTTGCCGATCTCGGTCTTGGGGCCGAACTTCTCGCGGATCTCCTTGATCTGCGCGCCGACCGCCTGCCACTGCTGCTCCTCGGAGCCAAGCAGCGCCTTGAGCTTCTTGAGTTCGTCGCGCAGCGCCTTGTCCTCGCCGCGGATCTCCATCTCCTCGAGCTTGCGCAAGTTGCGCAGCCGCATGTTGAGGATGGCGTCGGCCTGGACGTCGGTCAGGTTGAACGTCTTCATCAGGACGGGCTTGGGCTCGTCCTCGGTGCGGATGATCTTAATGACCTTGTCGAGGTTCAGATAGGCGACGAGATAGCCGCCGAGCACTTCCAGGCGGTGCTCGATCTCCGCCTGGCGATGCTTCGACCGGCGGATCAGCACCTCGCGGCGGTGGTCGAGCCATTCGCGCAGCGCTTCGGCAAGGCCGAGCACCTTCGGCACGCGGCCCTTCACCAGCACGTTCATGTTGAGCGGAATGCGGCTTTCGAGCTCGGTGAGCTTGAACAACGATTCCATCAGCAGTTCGGCATCGACCGTGCGCGCGCGCGGCTCGATGACGAGACGGACGTCTTCCGCCGATTCATCGCGCACGTCGGCGACGAGCGGCAGCTTCTTCTCGTTGATCAGCTCGGCGAGCTTCTCGACGAGGCGCGATTTCTGCACCAGCCACGGGATCTCGGTGATGACGATCACCCAGGTCCCGCGGTTGCCCTCTTCCACCTTCCAGCGCGCGCGCACGCGGAACGAGCCGCGGCCGGTGGTGTAGGCCTCGGCGATCGAGTCATGACCGTCGACGATGATGCCGCCGGTCGGGAAGTCCGGACCCTTGACGTATTTCAGCAGCGTCTTGCCGCGCGCATTCGGATTGTCGATCAGATGCAGCGCCGCGTCGCACAGCTCGGCGGCATTGTGCGGCGGGATCGACGTCGCCATGCCGACGGCGATGCCTTGCGAGCCGTTGGCGAGCAGATTCGGAAACGCCGCCGGCAGCACCACCGGCTCTTCGCTGGTGCCGTCATAGGTGGCGCGGAAATCGACCGCATCCTCGTCGATGCCGTCGATCAGCAGGCGCGCGACCTCGGTGAGCCGTGCCTCGGTGTAACGCATGGCGGCGGGATTATCGCCGTCGATGTTGCCGAAATTGCCCTGCCCGTCGACCAGCGGATAACGCTGGGCGAAGTCCTGCGACAGGCGCACCAGCGCGTCGTAGATCGCCTGGTCGCCGTGCGGATGGAAGTTACCCATCACGTCGCCGACGACCTTGGCCGACTTCTTGAACGCGGCGCCCGGATCGAGGCGCAACAGACGCATGCCATAGAGGATGCGGCGGTGCACCGGCTTGAGACCGTCGCGCGCATCCGGCAGCGCGCGGTTCATGATGGTCGAGAGCGCATACGCCAGGTAGCGCTCCTCGAGCGCCTCGCGCAACGCGACGTCCTCGACCTTGCCGTCTTCTGGAGGGGGAATCACTCTTTTAGCCATGGTGGACTAGCTACTGCGCCGATCCCGGATGAACAAGTGATGAACGGGCCAGCCATCCAATCTTCTAATTTTCAATGGTAATTTGAGAACTTACTGGGTTCCGTCACGTTATCGGGAACAGACGTTCCGCGGGATGCCGGGACGTAAATGGAGGAAGCAATGCGACGTATTGTACTCGCCATCGCCGCGACCCTCGCGATCTTCGCCGCGGGCTCGCTGGCACCTAGCCGGGCCGAGGCCATGACCGTGTCCACGCCGGCCGGCATCGCGGCCGCGGTGGATGCCACAGGGCTGGCCCAGGACGTGGCCTATGTCTGCCGCCGCGTCTGGCGCTGCGGCCCCTATGGCTGCGGCTGGCGGCGGTTCTGCACCAACACCTATCCGCGCTATTATGGCCGTCCGTACTACTATGGCCGCCCCTACTATCGCGGCTATCGCGGTTACGGCTATCGGCATTACCGCCGCTGGTAACGGCAACGTGACGAAGACTCTTGTAACCTCGTGCGTCGCGGCCGGCCTCGCCGTAGGGCCGGCCCTGATCGAATAATACGGTGGACGTCGTTGTTGGGAGACCGGGTCGCCGATCCGGGGAGGACCAACGCTCAACTGAGAGGAAAAAGAAGATGCGCATGATCGCTCTGTCGGCCCTGGTGGCTCTCGGTCTCGGCTTTGCCGCTACCACCGGCGCTTCCGCGGCTCCCGCCGCCCCTGCCAGCGGCCTGAGCCAAGGCCTCAACGCGAGCTCGCTGCTGCAGGACGTGGCTGTGCGCTGCCGTAACGTGCGCGTATGCCGCCCCACGCCCTACGGCCGCCGCTGCCGTTGGGAGCGCGTCTGCCGCCGCGTGTGGTAATCGGAATCAATCGTACACAGAACGGCCCGGCGATCGCCGGGCCGTTTTTTTTGCGCGCTTCGTCAAGCAGCGTTCGACAACGCCCTCGCCAGCGCGGCGATGAAATGCGCGCGCTCGTCGCCGAGCAGCAGACCGCGCGGCTCCAACACATAGCGATTGAGGAAGAAGCCGGTCAGTACGAAGCCGTCGGCGACATCGCGCCCTTCCGGCTCCGCCTCCTGATCGCGCAGGAAAGCCGGCAGCCGCAACATGCGGTCGGCATAGGGCGTCCCCGCCGTACGCGACACCGCCCGTCCCGATTTCGGCGACACGTAATCGAGTTCGTCCGTCGCGCCGGTCGCGACGCATTGCTCGAGATCGAGTCCGAAGCCGAGTTCGGACAGAAGCTGCAACTCGAACCGCACCACCGCCGGCGCGATCGCCGCCGCATCGTCGAGATGATCGAGCATCTCGTCGAGGATCGCGTACAGCCCCTCGTGCGGATCCCGCTCCGGCAGAAGGCGCATCAACGCCGACAGATGGGAAAGACCATAGATGGCATGCTGCGCGCCAAAGAACTTGGCGGCACGCAGATCCAGCGCCTCGACCGTATACGCGCCGAGATGCTCGTCGAGCCGCGCGCGCCAGGTCGCGCTGACGCGGTTGCCCGGCTGCAGGATCGGTCGCAGGCGCGAGCCGGTCCCGCCGCGCACCATGCCGAGATGACGCCCGTGCTCGCGCGTCATCAGGTCGAGGATGGCATTCGCCTCCCCGTGCCTTTTGACCCCCAGCACGATGCCTTCATCGGTCCATTGCATTTACTGGCCTGACTTTACCTTTCGCTGCCAAATTTGAACGATACTCCAAGTGCGCGAGGCCAAACATGAAGATTTGGAAGTCTGTTCAGTACACCTTCCTCGTCGCGAGCTTTCTCGCGATGCTCGCAGCAATGCTGCTTACAGCATGGTTGGCAACAACGGACGTCCACAAGATTACCGATTCCGAACATCCTGTTCGCCATCAATACGGGCCTGTGACTTTCTTTATTAATCAATCGCAGGACACTTGGATAACGCGCTTTTGGATAATTTTCGGAGCCTGCTTCGTTTGCGGTGTCATTATTGCGCTGTTGCGGGGTGATATCCGCGGGCAAAAACGGTAGTCACGCAGCGCATAATACTCTGCGCCCGCGTCATCAGGTCGAGGATGGCGTTCGCCTCCCCGTGCCTTTTGACGCCCAGCACGATGCCTTCATCGGTCCATTGCATGTTATTGTCGTCCCCGCGAAGGCGGGGACCCATAACCCCTGAGCTAACGACGGCGCGTATTCTCGACCAAAAGACAATTTATTCCGTGCCACAAGGAAACGCTGCGGCGTATGGGTCCCCGCCTTCGCGGGGACGACACATCACTCCTTCGGAAACTCCAGGCCCATCGCGCGGTAGCGCTCGGGGTCCTCGCCCCAGCCTTCGCGCACCTTCACGAACAGGAACAGGTGCACCTTGCCCTCGGTGATCTTTTCGATCTCGCGGCGCGAGGCTTCGCCGATCGCCTTGATCGCCGCCCCGCCCTTGCCGAGCACGATCTTGCGCTGGCTTTCGCGCTCGACATAGATCGTCTGCTCGATGCGCACGGCGTTGCCGCGCAATTCCTTCCATTGATCGGTTTCGACCGTCGAGTGATACGGCAATTCCTGGTGCAGCCGCTCGAACAGTTTCTCGCGCGTGATCTCGGCCGCGAGCTGCCGCATCGGCGCTTCCGAGATCTGGTCCGCCGGGTAGAGCCACGGCCCGAGCGGCATGCGCCCCGCCAGCCAGCGCTTCAAATCGGCGACGCCGTCGCCGGTCAGCGCCGACACCATGAAGGTGGCTTCGAACTTCGATTTCTCGTTGGCGACCTGCGTCAGCTTGAGCAGCGCTTCCTTGGCCGTCAGATCGACCTTGTTGAGGATGAGGATCTTCTCGCCCTTCACGTCGGCGAGCCGATCGAGCAACGCCTCGGCTTCCTCGTCGATGCCCTTGCGCGCATCGATCAGCACGGCCACCAGATCGGCTTCGTGCGCGCCGCTCCAGGCGGTCGTCACCATGGCGCGGTCGAGCCGACGCTTCGGCGAGAAGATGCCCGGCGTATCGACGAAGATGAGCTGCGCCTTGTCCTCGACGGCGATGCCGCGAATGAGCGCCCGCGTCGTCTGCACTTTGTGCGAAACGATCGTGACCTTGGAGCCGACCAGCGCGTTGAGCAGCGTCGACTTGCCGGCATTCGGCGCGCCGATCAGCGCGACGAAGCCGCAACGGGAATCGCCTTCCGGCGCGAATTGTTCAGCCATCGAGTTTGTCCGCGGCAATGCCGACGCGCGCGAGCATGGCGGCTGCTGCCGCCTGCTCCGCCGCCCGCTTGGAGGATCCGATGCCTTCCGCCGTCGGCCGGTCTGGCAAACTCACCGACACGCGAAATTCCGGATCGTGATGTGGCCCGGTGCGCTCGACCTCCTTGTAGGCCGGCGCCGGCAGGCCGCGCCCTTGCGCCCATTCCTGCAGCAAAGTCTTGGGATCGCGCAACGGGCGCAGCGGCTTGAGCATGCGCTCGCGCCAGAAACGATCGACCAGCGCCTCGGCCGCGGCATAGCCGCCGTCGAGAAACACGGCCCCGACAAGCCCCTCGCAGGCATCGGCGAGGATGGTCGCGCGCAGCCGGCCGCCGGCATGCGACTCCGACGAGCCGAGCTTGAGCGCGGGACCGATATCCATGACGCGCGCGACCTCGGCGCAGGTTTCCTTGCGCACCAGATCGGACAGGCGGCGCGACAGCTCGCCCTCATTGGCGCGCGGGAACGACTTGTAGAGCATGTCCGAGATCACGAGCCCGAGCACGTGATCGCCGAGAAACTCCAAGCGCTGATAGCTGGCATTGCGGTTGCCGCCGGCGAGCGCGGAGATGTGCGTGAGCGCGCGCTCCAGCAGCTCCTTGTCGGTGAACGCGTAACCGATCCGCTCCTCGAGAGCCGCGCGTTCCTTATCCTTGGCCGACTTCCGGCTCATCTTACGATCGTGAACAACCTGTTCCAACGGACCGACACCGGCCAGCGCCAGAACTGCCAGGCGCGCTCGCCCTCATAGACCGAGAAGAAGATGATCTGCGCCTTGCCGACGATGTTCTCGAACGGCACGTAGCCGACCTGCGACAGGAAACGGCTGTCCGTCGAGTTATCGCGGTTGTCGCCCATCATGAAGTAGTTGCCGGGCGGCACGGTGTAGACCTGGGTGTTGTCGGCGAAGCCGTTGTCGACCAGATCGAGCGTGTAATAGCTCACGCCGTTCGGCAGCGTTTCCTTCCAGCGCTTCACCGGCTGCTCGCGCACGCCCTCTTCGTTCTCGATGAAGTCCGGCGCGCGCTCGCGCTTGATCGGCACGCCGTTGATGTTCACGACCCCATCGATGACCTGGATCTTGTCGCCGGGCAGACCGATCACGCGCTTGATGTAATCGGTCGAGGTGTCCTTGGGCAGCCGGAAGACGACGACGTCGCCGCGCTCAGGCGTCATGCCGCCCGGAATGCGCCCCGAGAACAACGGCGGCGACAGCGGCAGCGAGTACTGGCTGTAGCCGTAGGAGTATTTCGAGACGAACAGGTAGTCGCCGACCAGCAGCGTCGCCTTCATCGAGCCGGACGGGATGTTGAACGGCTGAAACAGGAAGGTCCGGATCACCAGGGCGATGATCAGGGCATGGAAAATGACCTTAACGGTCTCGGAAAAACCGCCCTCTTTCCGCTTGGTTCCGGATGTCACGCTCATCGGCCTCTTGTCCCGCCTTTCGGCAACCGCACCCGGCGGTCTTGTAGCCGCTCACCCGAAGGGGCGCAACGAAGATCGCCCCAACCTACGCATAACCTTTTGGCAAACTTGATGTTCTGGCCTCAACCAGACGTGGCGGGGACGGCCGAAATGATGACGATGGCCTGGGCGGTCGGCCCTTCGTCGGTCAGCGACACGTCGATGGTCGCCTGGTAGCCGGGCGGCGTGATCGCCTTGAGGCGCGCCAGCGCCCCACCGGTGAGCTTCATGGTGGGCCGTCCGGACGGCAGGTTGATCACCCCCATGTCGCGGAAGAACACGCCCTTGCGAAAGCCGGTGCCGAGCGCCTTGGCGCAGGCCTCCTTGGCCGCGAAGCGCTTGGCATAGGTCTCGACCCGGTTGGCGCGGCGCTCGGCCTTGGCGCGTTCGGCGGGCGTAAAGATGCGATCGAGGAAGCGGTCGCCATGCCGTTCGAGCACCTTCTCGATGCGGCGCGCGTCGCAGAGGTCGGAGCCCAGCCCAATGATCATGCTTTTTCCTTGAGCGCGGCGCCCGCGATCTGCCGGCGTCCCCGGTCCATGGCGGCGCGCATGAACCGCACGGTCTCGGCCAGGCCCTCGAACACGGCCTCCCCGATCAGAAAATGACCGATGTTCAGTTCGACGATCTGCGGCAACGCGGCAATGGTT
Source organism: Pseudolabrys taiwanensis (assembly GCF_003367395.1). NCBI lineage: Bacteria > Pseudomonadati > Pseudomonadota > Alphaproteobacteria > Hyphomicrobiales > Xanthobacteraceae > Pseudolabrys > Pseudolabrys taiwanensis. Next base: position 1,439,187 of record NZ_CP031417.1, read on the forward strand.
TCGGCGGTCGCGTAATCGAGGCCGTGACCGGCATGCACTTCCAGGCCGACGCTTTGGGCGAGCAAGGCGCCGGCGCGGATGAGCTGCCACTCGGCCTCCGCTTCGGTGTGCCGGCCCTCGGCCAGCGCATCGCACCACGCCCCGGTATGGATCTCGATCACCGGCGCGCCGATCTCGGCCGCCATCTCGATCTGCGCCGGCGCCGCCGCGATGAACAGCGACACGCGGATGCCGGCGTGCTTGAGCGCATGCACCGCCGGCTTCAGCGACGCCGCCTGCCCGACCACGTCGAGCCCGCCTTCCGTCGTGCGCTCCTCGCGCTTCTCCGGCACGAGACAGACGGCATGCGGCTTAGTGTGAAGCGCGATGCGTACCATCTCCTCGGTCGCCGCCATTTCGAAATTGAGCGGCTTGTCGATCTCGGACTTGAGCCGCGCCATGTCGTCGTCGCGGATATGGCGACGGTCTTCGCGCAAATGCGCGGTGATGCCGTCCGCACCGGCCGCGATGGCGAGCTTGGCCGCGCGCACCGGATCGGGATGCCGCCCGCCGCGCGCGTTGCGGATGGTGGCGACGTGGTCGACGTTGACGCCCAGACGGATGCGGTTGCTCATGCGAACTTACCCGTTCACGCGCTCGGCTTTCGCCACCATCGGCTTGGCGCGCAGTTGCGCGAGGATCGCGGTGAGATGCTTGAGGTCGTAGACCTCGAGATCGATGGTCACGTCGGTGAAGTCCGGCGCGCGCCGCGACATGTTGATGTTGTCGATATTGCCGTCGTTCTCGGCGATCACTTGCGCGATCTGCGCCAGCGAGCCCGGCTCGTTCACCGATTGCACGGCGATGCGCGCGGGGAAGCGGCGCGGCGTCGTCTCGTCCGCGTCCCAGCGCACGTCGAGCCAGCGCTCGGGATGATCCTCGAACTCGCTCAAGGCCGGCGACTGGATCGGATAGATGGTGATGCCCTCGCCCGGCGCGACAATGCCGACGATCCGGTCGCCCGGGACGGCGCCGCCATTGGGCGCGAAGCGGATCGGCAGATCGCTGTTGATGCCGCGGATGGGGATCGCCGCGCCGGTGTCGCTGTCCGGCACCTTGAACTTGACCGAGGTGAGCTTCTTGAGGCCGAACCAGCCGCTTTCCGCGCGCTTCGGTCGCGCCGCCATCGCGGCGGCCCGCTCTTCGCGGTAGTCGGGATACATCGCGCGGGCGACGTCGGAAGCCTTCAGTTCGCTGCGCCCGACCGCCGCCATCACCTCCTCGATCGACGAGCGCGCAAGGCGCGGCAACGCGCCGGTGAGCTTCTCGTCGGAATAGGCGATCTTGGCGCGGTGGAACAGGCGCTCGACGATGCGGCGGCCGAGGCCGGCATATTGGTTGCGCACCGCGACGCGGGTGGCGCGGCGGATGGCGGCGCGCGCCTTGCCGGTGACGACCAGCGACTCCCAGGCCGCCGGCGGCGCCAGCTGCGCCTTCGACACCAGCACCTCGACCTCGTCGCCGTTGAGCAGTTCGGAGGTGAGCGGCGCAATCTTGCCGTTGATCTTGCAGCCGACGGCCGTGTTGCCGACGTCGGTATGCACCGCATAGGCAAAGTCGATCGGCGTCGCCTTGCGCGGCAGCGCGATCAGCTTGCCCTTCGGCGTGAAGCAGAACACCTGATCGTGGAACAGTTCGAGCTTGGTGTGCTCGAGGAACTCCTCAGGGTTCGAGCCTTCGGCCAGCAGCTCGATGGTGCGGCGCAGCCAGGCATAGGCCGTCGACTCGCGCGACAGGAGTTCGGTCGGCGAGCCGGCGCCGTCCTTGTAGAGCGCATGCGCGGCGATGCCGTATTCAGCGATCTCGTGCATCTCGCGCGTGCGGATCTGCAGCTCGACGCGTTGCTTGCCGGGGCCGATCACCGTGGTGTGGATCGAGCGATAGTCGTTCGCCTTCGGCGTCGAGATGTAGTCCTTGAAGCGGCCGGGCACGGTCGGCCAGGTCGTGTGCACGATGCCAAGCGCCTGGTAGCAGTCGGCCATCGTCTTCACGATGACGCGGAAGCCGAAGATGTCGGACAGCTGTTCGAAGCCGACCGACTTGCGCTCCATCTTGCGCCAGATCGAATAAGCGCGCTTGCGCCTGCCCTTCACCACCGCGTCGATGCCGCGGTCGGAAAGCTTCTTCGTCAGCTGGCTTTCGATTTCCGTAATGAGAACGCGGCTCTTGTCTTCCAACGCGTTGAGACGCGCGGTCACGACCGCATAGGCGTCGGGATAGAGCTCACGGAATGCGAGGTCGTCGAGTTCCTCGCGCAGCTCATGCATGCCCATGCGGCCGGCGAGCGGCGCATAGATCTCCAGCGTCTCGTCCGCCGTCCGCCGGCGCGACGCCTCGCGCATGTAATGCAGCGTGCGCATGTTGTGCAGGCGATCGGCGAGCTTGATCAGCAGCACGCGCACGTCGTCGGCGATGGCCAGCAGCAGCTTGCGCAGGTTCTCGGCCTGCTTGGCTTCTTTGGTGACGAGGTCGAGCTTCTTGAGCTTGGTCAGGCCCTCGACCAGCCGGCCGATATCGGGGCCGAACAGCTGATCGATCTCGGCCCGGGTGGCGGCGGTATCCTCGATCGTGTCGTGCAGCAGCGCCGCCGCGATGGTGGCGTCGTCGAGCTTGAGGTCGGTCAGGATCGCCGCCACTTCGAGCGGATGCGAGAAGTACGGGTCGCCCGAGGCGCGGCGCTGATCGCCATGCGCCTTCATGGCGTAGACATAGGCGCGGTTGAGCAGCGCCTCGTCGGTGTTCGGGTTGTAGGCCCTGACCCGCTCGATCAGGTCGTACTGCCGCATCATCTGCGGCTTACGCGGCGGCGGCGCGGCCGGCTTGTCCTGCGCCGGAACGGCAACGGCCCCGAGCGGCGCCCGGATGGGAGCCTGCTTCTGCATGCGCGGAAGATCGGGACGCGGACGCATCATACCTGCCTATCGGACCGCGGCTCCTTGGTTAACGAGCGTTTGCCGCGATCTCTGTCGTAATTACAGATATCACGTCGAATCCCTGCGGTCGCAAGGCTTTGAGCGTTCTGGTTGACAAAAAGCAGACGGCCCGGCGCTAAGGCCGGGCCGTTAAAAAATGTTTATGCCGTCAGGGGCGCGGCTTACTCGCCGTCCTCTTCCGGTACCTCTTCCGGCGGCGCCAGACCCTCGAGGCCCTTGAGCAGTTCCTCTTCGGTCATGCGGTCGGCGGTGACTTCGGTATCGTCGGCCTCGACGCCCGCGCCGGCACCCGCGCCGATCAGCGGCACCTCGGGCTCGGGCTCGTCGACCTCGACGTATTTCTGCAGGCTGTGGATCAGGTCTTCCTTCAGATCGCCCGGCGATACGGTCGTCTCGGCGATCTCGCGCAGCGCCACGACGGGGTTCTTGTCGTTGTCGCGATCGAGCGTGATCTGCGAACCGGACGAGATCATACGCGCGCGATGGCTCGCGAGCAGCACGAGGTCGAAGCGGTTCTCAACCTTGTCGATGCAATCTTCTACGGTGACACGGGCCATCGGCTCGTCACTCCTTCGTGGAACAATGTCCTGGAAACAGCCGGTAGCTATCCCCTATCGCGCGAAATTTCAAGCATTTTTGTCTTGGTTTGGCCGCAACCGTCTGTTACCGAACTTCGATTGCAGACAGGCGGCCCAGGGCGAATTTTCGCCGTAAGGGCGTGTTTGCGTGGGTGCCAAATACGTTGATCGAGGCTGCCATCCGCCGTTCCGTAACGCGTGCCCAACTTTGCACGACCCGCGCTCATGGCGCGCCGGCGGACGACAGGTCCCGGCCTTCTAAATTCCGACTTCCGCGACTCGAATTGCAAGGATTGTGAGAACCGACATGACCGTTCCCGGTGAAAAAATCGCATTGTTCATTGATGGCGCTAATCTCTACGCGACGGCAAAATCTCTCGGGTTCGACATCGATTACAAGAAGCTGCTGCGCGAGTTCCAGTCGCGCGGCTATCTGCTGCGTGCGTTCTATTACACCGCGGTGATCGAAGATCAGGAATACTCCTCGATCCGTCCGCTCATCGATTGGCTCGACTACAACGGTTATTCGGTCGTCACCAAAGCGACGAAGGAATTCGTCGATCAGACCGGCCGCCGCAAGGTGAAGGGCAACATGGACATCGAACTCGCGGTCGATGCCATGGAGATCGCCAGCCACATCGACCAGATGGTGTTGTTTTCGGGCGACGGCGATTTCACGCGTCTCGTTGAAGCCGTGCAGCGCAAGGGCGTACGCGTCACCGTGATCTCGACGGTCACGACTCAGCCGCCGATGGTCGCCGACGAACTGCGCCGCCAGGCCGACATCTTCACCGACATCGTGACGTTGCAGACCAAGATCGGACGCGAGCCGTCCGAGCGGCCGGCGCGCGAGCCGCGCGGCCCGCGCGACGACCGCGAGCCCGGCCATACGCCGCAATTCCTGCAGCGCTCGACCGCGCCGCCGCAGCGGGCCGGTGCCGGCGCGCCGGTGGACGACGACGAGTCCTACGAATAGCCTGCGGCCATGGGGGGCACCGCAGGGATGCCGGGGCGCGATTGTCCGCGCTGTCCGCGGCTGGTCGAATTCCGCAAAGCGTGGCGCAAGAAGGAGCCGACGTGGTTCAACGCGCCGGTCCCCTCCTTCGGACCGGAGAAGGCGCGCGTCCTGATCGTCGGTCTCGCACCGGGCGTTCAAGGCGCCAACCGCACCGGCCGGCCGTTCACCGGCGACTATGCCGGCGTGCTGCTCTACGAAACGCTGCTGCGCTACGGCTTCGCGCGCGGCGAATACAAGGCGGATCCTGACGACGGGCTGACGCTGACCGACTGCCGCATCACCAATGCGGTGCGGTGTGTGCCGCCCGAGAACAAGCCGCTACCGATCGAGATCAACACCTGCCGCGATTACCTGAAGGCGACCATCGCCGAGATGCCGAAGCTCAAGGCGCTGGTCGCGCTCGGCCGCATTGCCCATGAATCGACGGTGGTCGCGCTCGGCGCCAAGGGATCGGCGCACGCCTTCAAGCATGGCGGCAAGCACACGATCGGCGATCTGGCGCTGTTCTCGAGCTATCACTGCTCGCGCTACAACACGAACACCGGCGTGCTGACGCCCGAGATGTTCCGCGATGTGTTCAAAGCGGTACGGGGCTTTTTGGATGGCGCATGATCGCGACCGAAAAACCGTCCCCGCTCTTCGGGATCACGCGCGCGACGCCTGAATCCAGGCGATCACCTCTTCAGCATTCTTGTCCGGCGGAAACACCGGATAGAACACCTTGCTGATGATGCCCTCGTCGACGACGAGGGCCATACGCTTGAGCAGCGTCATGCCGGCGACGCCGAAGGTCGGCAATGTCAGCGCGGTGGTGAAGGCCAGGCGTTCGTCCGACAGAACCGGAAACGGCAGATGCAGCCGCTCCGCCGCCTCCTGCTGATAGAGCGTATCCTGCGTCGACAACCCATAGAGCTGGGCGACGCCGAGCGCGCGCAATTCGTCATGATGATCGCGGAAGGCGCAGGACTGCGGCGTGCAGCCGCGCGCGCCGGGGATCTCGTCCCAGCCCTCGGGCAAAGCCTGTCCCGGCACGCCGGTGCGCGGATAGATGTAGATCACCGTGCGGCCGGAGAGCCGCGACAGGTTGACCTCGCTGCCGTCGGTGGCCGGCAGCGCGAGATCGGGCAGCCGCAGACCGGTCAGATGGTCGGCCCCGCCGTCGTCCTCCGGCGCCGGAATGTCCGCCGGCAAATCCAGCGGATTGTGCATTCCTGGTGCTTCGCTCATCGTCGCCTCCCTTGGGAAGCGAACATTTTAGCGCAGCCGCCTCAGCCGCGATACGACATGAACTCCATCAGGGAACCGTCGGGATCGCGGAAATAGACGCTCGTCCCCGGCCCCTTGGCGCCGAAGCGCTGCAGCGGGCCACGTTCGATGGCGATGCCCTGCGCCTTGAGATGCGCCACCGCATCGGCGATCGGGCCGTCCCATTCGAAGCACAGGTCGCTGTTGCCGGGCTGCACCGGCAGCCGCGCGACCTCCGCCGGCGTCACGCCGGGCCCGTGCACGTTGAGCTGCTTGTCGCCGAAGCGATAGGCCCAGCCGGCCGGCCGCGACACGAGCTCCGCGCCGAGCACATCGGCGTAGAACTTGTTGGAGCGTTCCCAGTTGGAAACATGGATGACGCAATGATCGAGTTTGGTTGGCGGCATAGGCGGCTCTCCCGGCTCATCTGGTCACGGCAACGTGAATGCGGCCGAAGGTCAAGGCGTACCGCCCTTGCCTTCGGTCACATTAGCGATCAAGAACGACGACCCAACCCAGGGAGCGACATCATGCAATTCCACCGTCATTTCGCATTCGGTCTGCTGACCGCCGTGTTCTGCACCGGCGCGGCCTTGCCGGCCGCCGCGCAGAGCGCCTCCGCGCCGCTCAAGAATGCCGAGGGCAAGGAAGTCGGCTCGGTGAACCTGACGCAGACGCGGCAAGGCGTGCTGATCAATGTGTCGGTGAAGGGACTGCCGCCGGGCGAGCATGCGTTTCACGTGCACGCCGTCGGCAAGTGCGAACCGCCATTCACCTCGGCCGGCGGTCACTTCAATCCCGCCAACCACAAGCACGGCATGATGTCGCCCGAAGGCCAGCACGCCGGCGACATGCCCAACCTCCACATCCCGCAGAGCGGCGACCTGACCGTCGAGATTCTCAACACCAACATCACGCTCGAGAAGGGCAAGCCGAACTCGGTCTACGACGCCGACGGCTCGGCGGTGATCATCCACGCCGGCAAGGACGACTATAAGACCGATCCGACCGGCGATGCCGGCGGCCGCATCGCCTGCGGCGTGATCGAGTAAGCAGCGCCTCGCAGGCCGCGCGGAACCGCTCCTCCTGCGCCGCGCCAGGAGGAGCGCAACGCGCCGACGGAACACGGCGGCTGATTCGCGTGTTCACGGACCATGAGCCGCAAGACAACTGCCAAGACGACTGCCAAGAAGACTGTCAAAACCTATCACGCGACCATGCTCGTCACGCGCGTCGAGGAATGGTGCGTTGACGCCAGCAGCCCGGAAGAAGCCCGCGCGCTGTTGCAGGCCGGCGAAGGCCACCGCTGCCACTTGGGGCAAGCGGTGCACACCGAACTCGATCAGATCGTCGATCCCCTCTAGCGCGCGAGGGCCTAGCCCTTGAGCCGCATCAGCCGGCTCTTCTCGCGATCCCAGGACCGCTTCTTCTCGGTCTCGCGCTTGTCGTGCAGCTTCTTGCCGCGCGCGACCGCGAGCTCGACCTTCGCCCGCCCGCGCTCGTTGAAGTAAAGCTTGAGCGGCACGATGGTCATGCCTTCGCGCTCGACCGCGGCGGCCATCTTGTCGATCTCGCGCTCGTGCAGCAGCAGCTTGCGCGGCCGCTTCGGCGCATGATTGTTGTAGGGTCCGGCCTGCTGGTACTCGGGAATGTTGGCGTTGACGAGCCAGATCTCCCCGCCTTTGGCGTCGGCGTAGGACTCGGCAATCGTCGCCTTGCCCGAGCGCAAAGATTTCACCTCGCTGCCAGTCAGCGCAATGCCGGCCTCGACGGTATCTCCGATCTCATAGTTGAAACGCGCCCTTCGGTTCTCGGCGACCACCTTGAACCGGCGCTCAGGTTTTGCAGACATGGGTAAGGAATATCAGCGCTCAGGTGCGCGCCTTCAAGAGATCGCGGATCTCGGTCAGCAGTTCTTCTTGCTTGGTCGGCGGCGTCGGCTTCGCCTCCTCTTTCTTCATCACCGTGCCGATCGCCCGGATTGCCATGAACAGCACCCAGGCAATGATGATGAAGTTAAGCGTTACGGTGAGAAAGCTCCCGTAAGCCAATACAGCGCCTTGCTTTTTCGCCTCGACCAGCGTGTCGGCTGTGACCTTGGAGGACAGCGGGATGTAGTAGTTCGAAAAGTCGAGGCCGCCGGTGACGGCGCCGATCACCGGCATGATGACGTCGCCGACCAGCGAGGACACGATGCTGCCGAAGGCCGCGCCGATGATCACGCCGATGGCGAGATCGATGACGTTGCCTTTCAGCGCGAATTTCTTGAAGTCGTCCAACACCGGCATTGTGGCGCCCCTATTCCAGCTTCAGTTGATCAGGCCAGCGTGGACCATGGCCTCACGCACGGCGGCCTTCGACTTCTCCGACAGCGGCACCATCGGCAGGCGCACATCGTCCGACATCTTGCCAAGCACCGACAGCGCGTACTTGGCCGGCGACGGGTTGGTCTCGATGAACAGGTTCTGGTGCAGCGGCAGCAGCTTGTCCTGCAGCTTGAGCGCGGTGGCGTAGTCGCCCTTCAGGCACGCGCTCTGGAATTCGGCGCAGAGCCGCGGCGCCACGTTCGACGTCACCGAGATGCAGCCGTGGCCGCCATGCGCCATGAAGCCGAGGCAGGTGCCGTCTTCGCCCGAGAGCTGGTTGAAGTCCTCGCCGATGACCGCGCGCTGCTGCGACACGCGCAGCACGTTGGCGGTGGCGTCCTTCACGCCGGCGATGTTCTTGAGCTCATAAAGCCGCTTCATGGTGTCGACCGACATGTCGATCACCGACCGTCCCGGAATGTTGTAGATCAGGATCGGAATGCCGATGGCATCGTTGATCGCCTTGAAGTGCTGATAGAGCCCTTCCTGCGTCGGCTTGTTGTAGTACGGCGTCACGATGAGCACGGCGTCGGCCCCCGCCTTCTCGGCGTGCTTGGAGAAGTCGATCGCCTCGGCGGTCGAGTTCGACCCGGCGCCGGCAATCACCGGCACGCGCCGCCGCGCCTGATCGACGCACCACTCCACCACGCGCTTGTGCTCGTCGTGCGACAAAGTCGGGCTCTCGCCCGTCGTGCCGACCGGCACCAGACCGTTGGTGCCTTCGGCGATCTGCCAGTCGACCAGGTCGCGGAAGGCTTTTTCATCGACCGCGCCGTTCTTGAACGGCGTGACGAGGGCGGTAAAGGAGCCTCGAAAGCTCGTCTTGGCGGTCATGATGCGTCCACTCCGGTAAAGAGATAAGAGGACCATAGATATCGGGTCGGCGGCGGCGATGAAAGCCCTTAAGGCTCCGCCGGGAAAGGTGCGATCCGCCCCGCTTTTGCCCCTGTCCGCCGCTAGGCATCCGGGCTAGCATTCAGCCCGGTATTTTTTCGTCAACCATGTTGGCCTAATGGGGGTGTGATTCCCTTTCTGAGTCGGACTGACCGGGAACCGCAGAGGGGTTACAGGGACGTGCTTGATCGAAAAGCCATGAGAGTGGCTCGTTTATCTCTCGTGCTTGCGGGCGCCATCAGCGCCGGCCCGGTCCTGGCCGCAACGAGCAAAGTTCCCCTGCCCCGGCCTCGCCCCGCCATCGGCGCTCCCAGCGTGGTTCGCGCACCGGCCGCCGTCAGCGCTCCCCACGTTGCCGCCCAGACACCCCTACCCCGTCACCGCCCATCGGCCGCCGCGCCCGAGATGACGTCCTATGCGCAGGCCAATGTCGGCGTGCGCGGCGCCATGTTCGCCAGCCGGGCGACCTTCCAACCGCTGGTCCGGCCGACCGCGGGTCCGTTCGCGGTTGCCGCCTCCACCGCCACATCGCCCGCCGACATCGCCACGCTCAAGCGTGTGCTGGAGGCGACGCGCAAGGGCAAGGAAGCGGATGCCGACGCCGCCGCGCGTCAGCTGTCCGATCCGGTCGCCCGCAAGCTCGCCGAGTGGATGATCCTGCGGTCTGACAACACCAGGCCGAGCTTCCAGCGCTACGCCGCGTTCGTCGAAGCCAATCCGGCCTGGCCGCATTCGGCCTTGTTCCGCCGCCGTGCCGAGAACGCGCTGTGGAACGACAAGCTCGACGACAGCACCGTGCGCGCCTTCTTTGCGCGGTCGAAGCCGACCACCGCGAAGGGCCGCTATGTGCTGGCGCGCGCGCTGCTCGCCCAGGGCGATCGCGACGGCGCCGCGGCGCTCGTGCGCTACGCCTGGCGATACGACGACTGCAGCGCCGACGTCGAAGCCCGCGTGCTCGACATGTTCGGCGACCTGCTCACGCGCGCCGATCACAAGATCCGCATGGATCAGCGCTTCTACGACGACGACGTGGAAGCCGGCATGCGCGAGGCCGAACGGCTCGGCGGCAACGAACTGCTGATCGCGCGCGCGCGCGCCGCCGTCATCAAGCGCGCCAGCAACGCCAAGGCCCTGCTCGACTCCGTGCCGAGCTCGGCGCGCGGCGACGCCGGCTATCTGTTCTCGCGCGCGCAGTGGCTGCGCAAGAACGACCAGCCGGAAGAAGCCGCGCGGGCGATCCTCGCCGCGCCGCGCGACCGGGAGTCCGTCGTCGATCCAGATCAGTGGTGGGTCGAACGCCGCCTCGTCGTGCGCAAGCTGCTCGACGACCAGGACGCGCAGACCGCCTATCGCGTGGCGCGCGATGCCGCGCCGGCGCACAAAGGCAATTACCGCGTCGACCAGCACTTCACCGCCGGCTGGATCGCGCTGCGCTATCTGCACGATCCCAAGACCGCCGCGCAGCATTTCGCCCACATCGACGACGGCACGACCAATCCGCATGCGCTGGCGCGCGGTGGCTATTGGCAGGGCCGCGCCGCGGAGGCCATGGGTCAGCGCGCCCAGGCCAAGGCTTTCTACGAAGCCGCCGCCGTGCACTCGGCGACCTATTACGGCCAGCTCGCGCGCGCCCAGCTCGGGCTTTCCGACCTCGGCCTGCGCGGCCCGCCGACCTTCACGACCCACGATCGTAACCTGCTCAGCAACCTCGAAGTCGTCCGCGCGGCGGAAATTCTTTACGCGCTCGACGAGCGCGACATGCTCGCCTCGATCTATGCCGAACTCGGCGAGACCGCGACCGACGTCGCCGGCCTCGCGGCGCTGGGCGAACTCGCCGCCAAGCATCGCGACGGCCGCGCCATGCTCCTGCTCGGCAAAGGCGCGCTCGGTCGCGGCCTGCCGCTCGACTACTACGCTTATCCGGTGGTCGGGCTGCCGCACTACACGCCGATCGCGCCGGCCATCGAGGACGCGGTCGCCTACTCGATCGCGCGCCAGGAAAGCCACTTCAATCAGAAGGTCGTCTCCATCGCCAAGGCGATGGGGCTGATGCAGGTGACGCCGGCGTCGGCGCAGGATACGGCCAAGCGCTTCAAGGTCGCCTATAACAAAGCGCGGCTGCTGAGCGACCCGATCTACAACGTGCAGATGGGCGCGGCCGAACTGTCGATGCTGCTGTCGCAGTACAACGGCTCCTACATCATGACCTTCGCCGGCTACAACGCCGGCCGCGGCCGCGTGCGTCAGTGGGTCGCCGCTTATGGCGATCCGCGCGACCCGCGCGTCGATCCGGTCGACTGGGTCGAGCGCATCCCGATCGCCGAGACACGCAACTACGTGCAACGGATCATGGAAAACCTGCAGATCTACCGCGCCCGCTTCGGCGGCAGCAGCCGGCTGGTGATCGAGGCCGATCTCAAGCGCGGCAATTCGAACTAACGGCGTTGCCGCTCGCATAACATCGATTATCCTGTATCCGTTCACCCCCCGCGAAAGCGCGGACCCATCGCTGGATTCCCGCTTTCGCGGGAATGAGCGGATGAAAATACGCACTAACTAGAACAGCTTCCGCTTCTAAACCCCGCTCCATCGTTCCCACATCGAAGGCCCTCATGAGCGACGCCGTCAGCACGTTCATCTCCGCACCCGACGGCCTGAAGCTGCACGTGCGCTGCTATGGTCCGCGCAGCGCGGAAGCCACCGTCGTCTGCCTGCCGGGCCTTGCCCGCACGGCCGCCGATTTCGACGTGCTGGCCCGATCATTGGCCGGCGATGCCGCGACACCCCGGCGCGTGCTGGCGCTCGATTATCGCGGCCGCGGTCTGTCCGACTACGACCGCGATCCTTCGCACTACGACTTTCATGTCGAACTCGCCGATGTGCTGGCGGTTCTCGCCGCACTCGACGCCATGCCGGCGGTGTTCATCGGCACCTCCCGCGGCGGCATCCTGACTATGCTGCTCGCGGTGCTGCGGCCGACGGCGATCGCCGGCGCGGTGCTCAACGACATCGGCCCCGTGATCGAGCCGAAGGGGCTCATGCGGATCAAGGGCTATGTCGGCAAACTGCCGCAGCCGCGCGATTTCGAAGAAGGCGCGGAGATTCTGCGCCGCTTGTTCAGCGCGCAGTTTCCCAAGCTCACATCCGAGGATTGGCTGGCCGCGGCGCGGCGCGGCTTCAAGGAAGAGCACGGCCGGCTGGTGCCGACCTACGACGTCAAGCTCGCCAAGACCATGGAAGGCGTCAACTTCGACAAGCCGCTGCCGCCGCTGTGGCCGCAGTTCGACGCCCTCGCCCACGTGCCGGTCATGGTGATCCGCGGCGAAAACTCCGATCTTCTGATGCCGGCCACCGTGGAAGCGATGCAGGCGCGGCGTCCGGACCTGGAGACGCTCGAAGTGCCCGACCAGGGTCACACGCCGCTGCTGGTCGAGCCCGACGTGATCGGCCGGATCGCCGATTTCGTGGCGCGATGCGAGCGCGCTATTCCCGCGGCGGCACGCTAAAGGGCGACGGCGGCTCGCCACGCTGCGCGCGCTGCCACATCGTCAAGTACGCCGCCTCAATGTGCCGCGTGAAGCGCGCGGTATCGAAAAGCGGCGACCGGTTGCGGTTGGCCGCGAGCGTGCCGCGCAGCGAGGACAGCAGGTCCGGGTCGCGCGCGAGCTTGAGCGCCAGTGCTGTGTAGTCGGCGAGATTGTCCGTAACGAGTTCGGGCAATCCGACAGCGGTCAGCAAGCTCGCCGCCACGCGGCTGCCAAACGTGCCGCCACGGCAGGTCAGGACCGGAAGCCCCGCCCACAAGGCGTCGTTCGCGGTCGAATGTGCGTTGATCGGCAAGGTATCGAGATAAAGATCGGCCAGCCGATGCCGCGCCAGATGGTCTTCGTTGCGCGCGACGCGCCGCGCGAAGACGAGCCGTTCGGGCGCGACGCCGCGCGCCTGCGCCGCCGCACGCAGGCGGCGTTCGGCACTCTCGTTGCTGCCCGAGAGCCACAGCACGCTGCCCGGGACCTCGTTCAGCAGCGCCATCCAAACATCAAAGATCAGCGGGCCGAGCTTGTAACTGTTGTTGAAGGCGCAGAACACAAATCCGCTCGGCGGCAGCCCCTCCTCCGCCCGCGTCGGCGTCGCCGCCGCGATGGCGCGCGACGAATCCGCGCCCATGAAGCTGTCGGGCAGATAGACGATCCGCTCGCGAAACAGCTCCCGCTCCGCTTCGGGAATGACGACGCGATCCGCCAGCAGATAGTCGACGTAAGGCGCGCCGCTGCTGCCGGCATAACCAAGATACAGGACCTGAACCGGCGCGGGCCGATGCGCCAGAATGCCGGGACGTGCGTTCTGCGTCGGCCCCATGAGGTCGACCGCGATATCGATCTCCATGTCGCGCAGCAGCTGCGCGACATCGCCGTCGCTTTTGTCGTGCACATCGAGGAAGCGATCGAAAGCGCCCATCAACCGCTGCCGCATCGGCGAGTTGCCCGCGGCGCCGAACGACACCGCCATCGTCTCGAAGCGGCTGCGGTCGTGCCGCTCGAACAGGCCGGCCAGCAGGATGGCGACCGGGTGCTCGCGGTAGTCGGCGGACAGATAAGCGATGCGGATCCGTTGGTGATCGTAGCGTTCGCCGCGCCATAGCGGCGGTCGCGCGGGGTAATCGCGGTCGGCGAACATATTAGCGCACTGAATCTGCGCCGCCGCCGGGGCCTGCGCGGTCAGAAATGCGAACGGCCTCGACACGGGGCGCGCCGCCGCGACGCCCGCGACGAGATGCGCGTTCTCTGCCGCCAGATCCGTCCAGTCGCAGATCATCATTTTGGCAAAGAAACGATCGCCCTCGAGGTAATCCAGATTGGGATCGAGGCGAAACGCCTGATCGTAGGCGGCGAAGGCTTCGTCGAAGCGCTTGAGATCGAGCAGGATGTTGGCGCGGTTGAGGTGCAGGCCGGGATGCTGCGGCTGCAGCGCGATCGCCTTCGCCAGCGCGGCGAGCGCCTCATCGTTCTGGCGCAAGCGGTGCAGGATGTTGGCACGGCTGGCGTGAAACTCCGGCTGCTGCGGATTGAGAGCGATCGCGCGGTCGTAGCTCGCGAGCGCCTCGTCAGGCCGGCCGAGCGCTTCCAACGCATTGCCGCGGTTGCAATGCGCCTCGGCGTAGCGCGGATTGATCTGCAAGGCCGCGTCGAAACAGGCGATCGCATCCCGCGGCTGCTGGCGCATCATGAGAATGCCGCCGCGGTTGAGGTGCGCCTCCGGGATCGCCGGGTGGAGCGCCAGCGCCCGCCCGAAGGCGGCGAAGGCCTCGTCGTGGCGTTGCATCGCCAGCAGCACGTTGGCGTGGTTGAACTGCGCGCCGGGATCGCCCGGGTGCACCGTGAGCGCCTCGCGCAACAGCCCCTCCGCCTCCACCAGACGCCCCTGCTGTGCGCAGACGAGCCCGAGCATGACGAGCGCGGGAAAGTGCTTCGACTCCGCTTTCAGGACCTTGCGATAGAGGCGCTCGGCATCGTCGAGCCGGCCGCTCTGGAGCGCGGCCATCGCCTCCTCAAAAGCGCGGGCCGCCGGCGGCGGCAGAGGTCGGGGTTGGCCAGAAGACGATCGTTTGGATGTCACTGTGGCTCGGCACTCGGCGGAGGGTTCGCTGACGGTCCGGCCGTGCCACGCCGGCGGCGCAAAGGCAAGGCGCCAAAAACAAAACCCCGGCGGTTGCCCGCCGGGGTTCGGTTATCCAAGAAATCGCGGTTAAGCGATCAGGGATAGAAGTCCTTGTGCGCACGCAGACGGACGGCCCAGTTGTCGATGTCCTTGATGCTGGTGACACCGGCCGGAGCCGTCGCCGGCACGAAGCCAGCCGGAGCGGTCGCGCTCTGGAGCTTGGAGTACAGCACGTCGACACCGAGGTAGAAGTCAGACGTGACGTTCCACTGGGTACGCGAACCGACCCACCAGGTCTTCCAGTTCATGTCGCAACCGGCGAGAACGGTCGACGGCGAACCGGTGCAGAGGATGTTGTTCGCGGTCGAGTTGTAGCTCGTGGCAGCATAACCGCCATAGAGCGACGTGCGCCAACGGGCATTCCAGAAGTGCTCGTAGGCCGCGTTGACGTTCCAAGCCGTGGTCAGCTGGAGGTCGGTCGTGCCGGTGGCCGAGTACACGCCGTCGGTCAGGAAGCCGAAGCCCATGCCCGAGCCGTCAACCTTGCCCCAGTTGGAGTTCGGCGTCATGAACGTATAACGCAGAGCGCCCTGGGTGTAGTTGACTTGGGCTTGCAGGTAGTCGCCCTTGCCGATCATCGGCGCGTTCAGCTTGATGCCGGCGCCGACCGCGAAGCCCCACTTGTCGCCCGGGTGACCCGAGCCAGGAGCCGCAGCGTAGTAGAGCGCGTTGACTTCGTGCATCGCGCCCATGATCTGGGCCGAACCCCAAGCCTGGTCGACGCGCAGGTTGGCGACGATGTCCGGCGCCTGGAAGCCGCCGTACGCGCCCGGGAACGCCGAGGTCACGGTCGAGGTGCCACCGACGATCGAGGTCATGCGACGCTCTTCAGCCGAGATCGTGGCCGACAGACCGTTGCCGAACTGCGCGGTGTAGCCCCAGACCAGCCAGCCCGGATCGCCGCTGTCCGACGACGGGAACGCACCCCAGTACGAGGTCGCCGGCGACGAGTAGAAGTCGTAGAACGACTGCGCGCGGCCGAAGGTGAAGCCGGCCCACTGGATGAAGGCGCGGTTGGCGCTGAACGTGTTCGACGAGGTGTTCGCACCCGTGTCGTTTTCCGAAACGCCGACCGCCAAGTAAGCGCGGACGGTGCCGTATTCGGTCTGGTTGCGCGCGTCGGCGGTGATGTAACCGCGGGCGCGGAACACGCTGTTGTTGGTCGTACGGTTGTTGACGTTACCGTTCGCCCAGCCCCACGCGAAGTTGCCGTTGCCGCCGTACGAATATTCCGAACGGACCCAGCCACCAATCTTCACGCACATGTCGGTGCCGGGGATGTAGTAGAACCCGACGCCGTACAGGCTGCAAATCTTCACGTACTGGAGGGATTGCGTGCATCACCGCGCTGCAATCCCAAGAATGGTGGATTTTCTAGGTTCGCCAATGTCCACCATCGCCCGCAAAGGCATCTCGACCTTCTGGGGCTCTCGTGGGTCGGCGGAAAACTCAAGCTCCGGAATGCAATCGACTTTCGCCGCGCGTGGACCTTACGAACTGGCTGAGCGAAATAGGTATGGCGTAGGTCGCCTTTAAAAACGGCGCAAAATCGCGCGCTTGCGGCGCGCGAATGCGTTCGCAACGTTGGCGTTCAAGGGATGAATTTTCGGTAAAGTTTAAGAATGCAGACGCGCGTCAGCGGCGCCGACTGCCGGTGGCAGTTCGCGCGGTGACGTCACGAAGAGAGGAGTTGTGCTTAGGTCGTTTGTTGTGCGGCCGGCGGGAAATCCGCCACCGGTGCGGCCGTCTCGGCGCGCCGCTCGACACCTGGAAACGTCACGACCTCCTGGATGAGGTCGGCCGCGCCGATGAGCGTCTCCTGCGTCAGATGCGCGTAACGCTGTGTCGTGCGCGCGTGCAGATGCCCCAGCAGGCCCTGCACGACATAGAGCGAGACGCCGCGGTTGACGAGGAAGCTCGCGAACGAATGACGCAGGTCGTGGAGACGGACATCCTCGAGCCCTGCCCGCTTGCGGATGCGATCCCAAGGAAAGAACAACGACGGCGATGGCTTGCCGTTCACCGGCGACGGGAAGATGTACGGATTGCCTTCCATCCGCGGCGTCGACGTCAGCAGCGCGATCGCCGACTGGTTCAGCGCCACGACGCGGGCGCGGCCCGATTTCGACTTCGGCACCAGAAGCGTCTTGTTCTTCCAGTCGATGTAGTCCCACTTCGCGAAGGTGACTTCGTTCCGGCGCGCACCGGTCAACAGCAGCAACATGATGCACCGCGCCGCCGTGCGGTTCTCATCGGCATGGATCGCGCGCATCAAAGCTTCCGCCTCCTCCTCGCTGAGGAAGCGGTTGCGCTGCACGTCGGGCCCGGCGGTCAAGCCGGCGGCCGGATTCTCCAGCCCACCGGGCACCTTCCACTTGCGGGCGAGATTATAGATGTAGCGCAGGATGACGATCACGCGGTTCATCGTGCCGGCCGCGTAACCATCCTCGCGCATGCGATTGATCAGATCGGTGATGGCGTCGGTTTTGATCTCGTCGAGTGCCAACGCGCCGAGCTTCGGCAGGATGTGAATGCGCAGAACCGTCTCGTCGGTCGACCAGCTGTTCTTGTAGGTTTGCACGTAGGGCAAATAGCGCTCGGCGACGAAATCCCTGAGCAAGGGGACGGCGCGCAGCTCGCGCCGCTTTTGCTGCGGGTCGGCGCCCAGCAGCGCCTCGGCAACGATCTGCTTGGCCTTCCGCCGCGCCTGATCGAGGGAGACGACGTCGGCGGGGCCGATTTTGTACTGGCGCTCGCGGCCACGCTCATCGGTGTATCGCTGGTAATAGGTCTTGCCGCCGGAGCAGCGCACTTCGAGGAGAAAGCCGCGTTGCGTTGAATCGAAATAGTCAGTCTTCCTGCGGCCGGTGGGACACACGGCCTGACGTACGAAAGGAACTGACAACACAACAGTCGGCATAGCCGTAATCACACACTAACGCAGGAGTTCCTGCCTCGAGCTCATCATCGCCGAGACCGCATGCCGGCGACACCGATTGGTTGTCCTTGAGCACAAGTACAGGCATAAATTTCATGTAAATTTTGTCGTAACGACCGTATCGAGGCAAGCAAAAATCATAATTTATGCACTTTGCATCACAAGAAATAACGAAGGGCATATCATCAGTGATTTCAATACGTTCTTTTTGCCGCAGTGCACACTCATGACCAGAACGGCGGTCTTGCGTGTCCGGTAAATTGTCGTCGCGTTCGAAAACACTATTTTTCTATTACTTGGAACTACTCTGTCGTAGTCCTGATATTCCCGTCATGGTCGCATCTCTATACGCCTGCACCACCGGACGCCGAAGGGTTCGGAGCGATTTACTCGGCACCTTGTGCTTTATACTCGGCATTTCGCCGCACGTTCGCGCGGCAAGCCTCAGCCGACCGGCGTTACCTGCACGGCGACTTCGAGGCGCTGTCCGCCGGCGGCGACAATAACGCCGTCGATCGGTGCCACATCGGCATAATCGCGGCCGATGGCGAGCACGAGATGATCGGTGCCCGCCGGCATGTCGTTGGTCGGATCGAGCCCGATCCAGCCCGCCTCGTCCCCGCACCACACCAGCACCCACGCGTGCATGGCGTCGGCGCCCTCCAGCTTGACTTCGTCGCCCGGTCGCGCCGTGCGCAGATAGCCGCTCACGTAAGCGGCCGGCAGCCCAAGCGAGCGCAGCCCCGAGATCATCACGTGCGAGAAGTCCTGGCAGACGCCACGCCGCAGCGCGAATGACATCGGCGGCGTGGTGGTCGCCGTCGTCGCACCAACCTCGTAGACGAAGTCGGCCTTGATGCGGCCCATCAGATCGACCGCGCCTTCAAGCACCGGCCGCCCTTCGGGAAAACTCGCGGCCGCATATTCGCGGATCTCAGGATCGAGCGAGACCACGCGGCTGGCGAACAGGAAATGTGCGGGCGCTTCCGGGCTGAAATCGGTGCAGCGTACGGCGGCCTCCCGCACCTCCTCCCACGCCGGCGTCTCGCCCGGCTGCTGCGGCGGCTCGACGACAATACGCGCGGCGACACGCACGCTGAGCACATCATGCTGCTGCTCGAGCTTGATCCAGGTGACTCGGTTGCCAAAGAAGTCGCGGCCTTCGCGGCGCTCGACAGGCGCCGGCGTGACGTCGAGCGCGGCGGCGTGCACGCGCTGCCCCGGGCGATCGATCGGTGTCAGCCGCAGCGCGTGGTGCGCGTCGGTGACCGCGGAGTCGTAATGATAGGTCGTGACCTGGCGCACGTCGTAGATCATTCGAGCGCTTCCCAGGCTGCTTCCGAACGTTCGCGCGCGGTGAAGTAGTTGGACCCGATCAGGTCCGACAGTTTCATCAGCGCATTCTCGATCTCGATCAGGTCGTTCGCATCGATCGCCGTGGCGTCGGATGTACGGATCCTGGTCGCCAGCGCCGATGCCACCTGCTCCGGGGGTGACAGCCGGCCGTCTTGTCCACGCCGCGGCAATGCGGCGAGATGCGTTTCGATGCGCGCCAGTTGATAGACGATGGAACGCGGATTGTTCGGATCGAGCACGACCAGATCGATGACTGGCGCTCGCGCCGCCACCATCACATAACGCAGACGATACGTGATCTGGCTGTCTGCGAGTTCAAGCAGACAATCGAGCGCTCCGTCCAGCCGTTCGCCAAAAGCGAACTGGCGCACGAAACGCGAGGTCGCGAGTGCGCGCTCCAGACGGCGGCCGAGCTCGAGATAGCGCCAGCCGACCGCCTGGCTCATGTTCTCCTGCGCCAATCCCGAGAACGAAGCGACGATACGGAGCGCGCCATCAACCCTTTCAAACATGGCGCTTTCGGCCGGCCCCTGTTCCAGCGGCGTGCTGATCAGATTCGACAGCTCGGTCAGAGCACGCCAGGCATCCGGCGAGAAGCGGTCGCGGATCACCGACGCGGCGGCCTCGGCCGCCCCCGTCAGCGCGGGCAACGCACCGTAAAGATCGCGACTTTGCATCGCGGCCGATGCGACCAGCGCCGGCTTGACGCTGAGCATGTCGGGCGCAACGGCGTCCCAGCTCGCCAGCAGCGCCGTGATGCTGGCGCAGACCGCGCTCAAAGCCTCATCGCTCTCGGTCGACCGGCTCACGAGCGCACGCACCAACCGCAACGTCGCCTCCGCGCGCTCGACGTAACGTCCGAGCCAGAACAGATTGGCGGCGGCCCTACTCGGCAGCGGTCCGGTCGAACGATTGATGGCCACGCGATCGGGCGCCGGCAACAGCGTCAGGTGCGCGACCGGCTTGTCGGAGACCACCCAGGCATCGGCGGTGCGCCCGCCGCGCTGAAGGCTGACCGCACGCGCGTCGATGTCGTCGGCGATGCGCACGAAGCCACCCGGCATCACCCGCCAGCCGTCGCTGGTGCGGGCCAGCAGCAGCCGCAGGCTGAACGGACGCGGCACCAGCTTGCCATTATCCCATACGGGCGTTGTCGACAGCGTCACCGCTTCCTGCGCCACAAAGTCGATGCCGCGGCGGCCGATCGCTTCGATCATCGCCGCGCGGCCCGCGTCGTCCAACTGCTTGCCGAGCACGTAAGGCCGGTTGAATGGCGGCGGCAGATCGCGGTTGAACGCACAGGCAATCACGAGATCGTCGAGCCGCTCGATCACGTCCTCGCGTACGCTCGGATCGCCCAGCCACCAAGTGGCGACGTTCGGCAATGCGAGGTCCTTACCGGTCAGGATCGGCGCCAGCGCCGGCAGGAAGCTGAGCATCGCGCGCGCTTCCATCACGCCCGCACCGAGGCTGTTGGCGACGACGACGTTGCCGTCGCGGATCGCCTGCATCAGGCCCGGCACGCCGAGACGCGAGCGTGCCGACAGTTCGAGTGGATCGGCGAAGTCGGCATCAAGCCGGCGCAGCAGCACTTCCGCGCGCTTGAGCCCGGAGACGGTGCGGATGAAAACGCCGTCGGGGCGTACCGTGAGATCTTCGCCTTCGACCAAAAGAAACCCGAGGTAACGCGCGAGATAAGCGTGCTCGAAATAGGTCTCGTTCAGCGGTCCGGGCGTGAGCACGCAGACGCGGCTGTCGTCCTGCCGGTTGAGCGAGGACAGCTCCATCTGGAAGGCTTGAAAAAACGGCGCCACGCGCTCGACGCGCAAGTCGCGGTAGATGTCCGGCATGGCGCGCGACAGCGCCAGCCGGTTTTCCAGGGCATAGCCGGCGCCGGACGGCGCCTGGGTGCGATCGCCCAGCACCCACCAGCGTCCGTCCGGCGAGCGGCCGACATCGACGCCGTAGAAACGCAGATGGGCGCCACCTGGCGGCTCGACGCCGACCATCGGCCGCAGAAATTCCGGGTTGCCGGCAACGACCGGCGCCGGCAGCCGGCCGTCGCGAATGAACTCGGCCGGGCCGTAGATGTCGCCGAGGATGGCTTCGAGCAGCTCCGCGCGCTGAACGAGGCCAGCCTGCAACTCCTGCCATTCGGTGGCATCGATGATCAGCGGCACATGCGACAGCGGCCACGGCCGCACCGCGCCGGCCGGGTCCTCGTAAACCCGGTAGAAGACGCCGGAGTCGCGCAAATGACGGTCGGCCGCCGCAAAGCGCCGGTTGACCTCGTCCGGCCCGAGGTCGGCGAGCATCTGCAGGAACGGCCGCCAATGCGGGCGCACGTGGCCCGCATGGTCCATCATCTCATCGAAATTTCGCGGCAGCGGGCAGTAGTAGCCCGACAGCAGGCTTTCCAGCTCGCCAGGCGGCGCCGCGGCGTTCTCGGGCGAGGTCATCGCGGCATCACATCTGAGTCGGACGCCGCAGGTCGAGGGTCGTCGGGTATTCGAGCGAGCGTTCTTCCGCGGGAATCGTGAAGGCGCCGGGGGTGTGGCCACGCGCTTCGAACCGGGCGAGCCGGCGGGCCTGGGCTTCGTAGGAGTTCACGGGGAAAGTCTCGTAGTTGCGGCCGCCCGGGTGGGCGACGTGATACACGCAGCCGCCCAAGGAGCGGCCATTCCAGGCGTCATAGATATCGAAAGTGAGCGGCGCCTGCACAGGAACCGTGGGTTGCAACGCCGCGGCGAGCGCCCAGGCCTTGAACCGCACGCCCGCGACGAATTCGCCGCTGCGCCCGGTCGGCGTGAGCGGCATGCGGCGGCCATTGCACGTCACCGCGTGGCGGGCAGGATTGAGGCCATCCACCCTCACCTGCAAGCGCTCGACCGAGGAGTCGACGAAGCGCGTCGTGCCGCCCGCGACGCTCTCTTCGCCCAGCACATGCCAGGGCTCGAGCGCGTGACGCAGTTCGAGTTCGACGCCGCCATGGGTGACGCTGCCGTAGAACGGGAAGCGGAATTCGCGCTGCGCCTCGAACCAGACCGGATCGAACGGATAACCGGCGTGCGAAAGATCGGCGAGCACGCCGAGGAAATCCTGCCAGACGAAATGGCCGAGCATGAAGCGGTCGTGCAGCGTCGTGCCCCACCGCACCAATTGTCCCTGCTGCGGCTCGCGCCAGAACCAGGCGACCAGCGCGCGCAACAGGAGCTGTTGCGCGAGGCTCATGCGCGCATCGGGCGGCATCTCGAAAGAACGGAATTCGACAAGACCCAGGCGTCCGGTCGGTCCATCCGGCGAGAACAGTTTGTCGATGCAGATCTCGGCGCGGTGCGTGTTGCCGGTGACGTCGACCAGCAAGTTGCGAAACAGCCGGTCCACCAGCCACGGCCGCGGAGCTTCGCCGGCATTCGGCGGCGGCACCAGGCCCATCGCGATCTCGAGCTCGTACAACAGATCGTGGCGCGCTTCGTCCATCCGCGGCGCCTGGCTGGTCGGGCCGATGAACAGACCGGAGAACAGATAGGACAGCGACGGATGGCGCTGGAAATACAGCACCAGGCTCTTCAGCAGATCGGGCCGGCGCAGGAACGGACTGTCGGCCGGCATCTCACCGCCGAGCACGACGTGGTTGCCGCCACCGGTGCCGGTATGCCGCCCGTCGGTCATGAACTTGTCGGTGCCGAGCCGCGACAGCCGCGCCTCGTCGTAAAGCGTGCGCGTGATGTCGACCGCTTCGCGCCACGACGCGGCCGGATGCACGTTCACTTCGATGACCCCGGGGTCGGGCGTCACCTTGATCACGTTCAGCCGCGGATCGGGCGGCGGCAGATAGCCTTCGATATGCACCGGCAGATCGAGTTCGGCCGCGGTCGCCTCGACAGCACCCAGCAGGGCGACATAATCGTCGAGCCGCTCGGTCGGCGGCATGAACACGCAGAGCTGACCATCGCGCGGCTCGATCGTCAGCGCGGTGCGCACCGGCCAGCCGCCCGAGCCGCCGCTATACCCGGCCGGCTCGGCCATGCGCGCCTGCGGCGACAGCGCCGCAGCATAGGCCGTCGAAACGGCGAAGCTGCGGGCCAGCGCCGCAGCGTCCGGCAAAGGCCGCGGCTCATCGAAAGGATCGGCAGGCGCCGGCAACGGCTCCTCGAATGGGCGCAGATAAGGCAGCGACTTCAGCGGCAGACGGAAGCCGATCGGTGAATCCCCCGGCAGCAGGAACAACCGCTGGCGCCGCGTCTGCCAGATCTCGCTGAACCAGCCACCGCCCGCACCCAGCGCGCCCCAACGCTGCACCGGCAGCACGTAGCCGGTCGGCACCGACAAAGGCCGTTCGAACTCGCGCATGATCCGCGCGCGCTCGACCGGGTCGTCGATCTTGGGATCGGCCGGGTCGACATTCGGCGGCAGCGCGCCTTCCTTCAACAGACGATCGGCCGGATCCTCGAAGGCCGGCTGCACGTAATCGCGCGTGAGACCCAGTTTGCCGGCAAGCACTTCCGTAAAGCGCTGCGCATCGGGCGCCGACGGCGGCTGCGTGCGCGGCTTGGCTGCGACGAGGGCGGCATCCTGCCAGAGCGGCTTACCGTCCTTGCGCCAGATCAGCGACAGCGCCCAGCGCGGCAGCTCTTCGCCCGGATACCATTTGCCCTGGCCGTAATGCAGCATGCCGCCCGGCGCGAAACGGTCGCGCAACTTACGGATCAGCGTATCGGCTAACTGACGCTTAGTCGGCCCGAGCGCCGCCGTATTCCACTCCGCGGATTGGTAGTCGTCGATCGACACGAAGGTCGGCTCGCCGCCCATGGTGAGCCGTACGTTGTGGGTAGCAAGATCGGCATCGACCTTCTCGCCCAGCGCATCGAGCGCTTTCCACGCCGCGTCGGAAAACGGGAAGGTCACGCGCGGCTTTTCGTTGATGCGCGTCACCTTCATCTCGAAGGCGAAGTCGACCTTGGCGGCCTCGACGCCGCCGCTGATCGGCGCCGCCGCGCGATAATGCGGCGTGGCGGCGAGCGGCAGATGCCCCTCGCCCGTCAGCAAGCCGGACGTCGGATCGAGACCGATCCAGCCAGCGCCGGGTAGATAGACTTCGCACCAGGCATGCAGATCGGTGAAGTCCTCTGCCGCGCCAGCCGGACCGTCGAGTGCCGCGATATCGGGCTTCAACTGGATGAGGTAGCCGGAGACAAACCGCGCGGCGAAGCCGAGATGGCGTAACGCCTGCACCAGCAGCCACGCGCTGTCGCGGCACGAGCCGGACGCGCAAGCGAGCGTTTCTTCCGGTGTCTGAACGCCCGGCTCCATGCGCACGAGATACCGTATCTCGTGCTGAAGGCGTTGATTGAGAGCGACCAGGAAGTCTGTGGTGTTCTGCTTTCCGCGCGGTACCGAGGCGAGAAAGGCTTCAAGCCGCGGCCCGAGCGGCTCCTTCACCAGATACGGCGCCAATTCCTCGGCGAATTCCGCCGGGTAATCGAAGGGAAAATCGGTCGCGAAGGGTTCGACAAAGAAATCGAACGGATTGACGACCGACATGTCGGCGGTCAGATCGACGGTAACCGAGAACTCGCGTGTGCGTTCGGGGAAGACGAAGCGCGCCAACCAATTGCCGTTCGGATCCTGCTGCCAGTTCACGAAATGCTGGCTCGGCGTCACCTTCAGCGAATAACTCAAGATGGTCGTACGCGTGTGCGGCGCCGGCCGCAGGCGCACGACCTGTGGCCCGAGCGCGACCGGACGGTCGTAGAGGTAGCGCGTGACGTGCCTGAGACTGACTTGAATTGACATGCCTTGGACTTCTCCGCCGGACCCAAACGGGCTTGATAAGAGAAGCAAGTTTCAGGCCGCCAAGCGACACTGTTGCGACGGCGGCGGAACCGCCGCCAGCCGGATTTCGTCTTTTGTATCAGCTTATTGGGTCGGCTCCGGCGCGGCAACGGCTCGCTTTAGTCCCGCGACGACCGCGCGCAGCGGCTCCTCGGGCGCCGCCGCATCGGCCGAACCATGGGCGCCGTGGATGAGCGCATGGATGAAAGCCAGCTTCACGATGACCGTCGGCGCCAACACGAAAGGATAAAGATCCGGCACCCCCATGCTGCGGTTGATCGAGTTGACCGCGAAAGTCAGCGGCAGCCAGGCATCGACGATGCGCTCCATCTCGACCTCGTGCGGATCGAAATCGACCGCGGTGGCAAGTTCTGCCCCCATGGTCACGCGCGGCCGCACGCGCAGACCAAAAGCCTTGGCGGTCTCCAAGGTATCCACCATGTGGAAGTAGTGCGCCCAGGTCTCGGCGAAATCCTCCCACGGATGACTGCTGGCATAAGCGGTGACGAAGTGCTCGTTCCAATCCGGCGGCGGGCCGTTGTCGTAGTGTCGCTTCAGCGACTCACCGTAGTCGATCGTTTCATCGCCGAAGAGCTGACGGAATTCGGTGATGACCGGCTTATCCTTGATCAATTGATCCCAGTAATAGTGCGCAATTTCGTGCCGGAAGTGCCCGAGCAGCGTACGGTAGGGCTCGCCGAGCGCGTGACGGGCACGCTCGCGTTCGGCGTCGTCGGCTTCGGCGATATTGATCGTGATCACGCCATTGGCGTGACCCGTCATCACCGGCTCGCCGGCCGCCGACTTGAAGTCGAAAATCAAGCCATTGGCATCGCCGGCTTGGCCGCCCAGCGGCAACTTCAAGCGCAACAGCGAATAGAACAGCCGATGTTTTGCCGTTTCGATCTTGCGCCAATTGAAGAGGTTCTGCGGCACGGACAGATCGGGAATGGTGCGGTTATGGCGGCAGGCCGCGCAGAATTGCTCATCGCTATCGGCGGCGACCAGCCAGTTGCACACCTCGTGTTCGGCGTTGGCGCAGTAGCGATAGCGCCCATCGGGGTCGGCCAAAGCACGCCAAACGCCATTGTCGTCCTCGAGCGCAGTCACGGTCCCACGGCCCGGCAGATAGCCGAGCTTATGCCCGCAGCTCTCGCAGCGCGTATTTTCGAAGTAGAGCGGCTGGCCGCAATGCTGGCACTCGAACAGCTTCATCGGCTTCGCGAAGTTGATTGGCCCGGGTTATGAAACTGCTGGTGACAGAAAAGGTTGCAGACACGGTGCGGCCTTGGCCTCCTCGCGCATCGCCCGCTATCATGCCGCGAATTCACGCACGACCGGCCAATGACACCACACAACCTTGCCGCCCTCAACACCGCGCCCGCCACGGACTTCGTCGCCGCCCTCGCCGGCATCTACGAGCACTCTCCCTGGATCGCCGAGGCGGTCGTCGCGCAGCGGCCGTTCGCCAGCCTGCTGGCGCTGCACGACGCGATGATCGGCGCCGTGCGGGGCGCCTCCGCCGATAAGCAGTTGGCGCTGGTCAAAGCCCATCCCGATCTCGCCGGCAAGGCGGCGCGCGCCGGCGAACTCACCGCCGCCTCGACCAGCGAGCAGATGAGCGCCGGCCTCGACCGGCTGAGCGACGCGGATTATGCGCGCTTCCATCGGCTCAACGATGCGTACAAGGCGCGCTTCGGCTTTCCTTTCATCGTCTGTGTGCGGCGACACACGAAAGACTCGATCCTGCGGGCCTTCGAGCGGCGGCTTGCGCATAGCGCGGACGAGGAGTTGGCCACCGCCCTCACCGAGATATTCCGCATCGCGGCGCTGCGGCTCGACCAGGCGGTCGCGGCGGACGACAAGCTCAAAGTAGCGGGCCGCATCTCCACCCACGTGCTCGACACGCATGCGGGCCATCCCGCCAAAGGCGTCGTCGTGGAGCTGTGGGAATTATCGGCGTCTGGCGACAGCCGCTTCGTCGCGCGCGGAATAACCAACAGCGACGGCCGCACCGATGCGCCCTTGATCGGCGGCCGGCCGGTGCCGATCGGCGTCTACGAACTGCGCTTCGACGTCGCCACTTATTTCGCCGATCGTGGCATCAGCCTTCCCGACCCGCCGTTCCTTGGCATCGTGCCGCTCCGTTTCTCCGTGGCGGAGCCGGAGGGGCACTATCACGTGCCGCTGCTGGTCACGCCGTGGAGCTACTCGACCTATCGCGGCAGCTAGAGAGTCATAGCTTTGGATTAAATCGCCGCACGCTCTCTTCACCTCTCCCATAGGGAGAGGTCGACGCGCATAAGCGCGTCGGGTGAGGGGTTACCAACTCCGAGAGTCATACCCCCCTCACCCCAACCCTCTCCCCACAGGGGAGAGGGAGCCTGCAGTGCTTGCGGCATGCGCCTCCCCTAACTCAGAGCACCCACCCCCGGCAGAAAGAAACGCCGGCCGCGTGCGGCCGGCGTAGTCAGGTTCAAGCGCGCAAGTTCGTTAGAACGCCACCGTTGCGCCGAGGAGCCACGTGCTTTCGGTGGTGGCCGTGAAGTTGCCGAAGGGCTGCTTCGGATCGATGCCGAACTTGTTCACCCAGTAGCGATAGCCGCCCCAGACCGAGTACATGTTCGGGCGCAGCCCGAGCCACGGACCGACATCGAGGCTGAGGTTCTGCTGCAGGTAGTATTCGGTCGTGCGTTCGAGGCCCGCGCTGCCGGCCGGCTCACCCATTCCCTTCGGCCCGTGAATGGTGCCGAAGAACTTATAGGTCAGCGGCAGCCAGGACGGCATGAAACCGAGCGGCTGCACATAGAGCCATTCGAAGCCCCAAGTCGTGTTGAAGTCGACATTGCCTGACGGATTTGTCGTGCCGGGCGTAATCCCGTTGAACCCGTCGTGCTGCCATTCCTTGTAGACAGTCGGCGTCACGTTCAAGAAGCCCTTGTAGGGCATCGCGAAACTGAACTGGATACCCGCTTCGATGGACCGCTTGGCCGAGCCGAGCTGCGTGTTGTCGGTGTTGAGATCGGCGCCGACCATCAGCGATACATTGGTCAGCGGACCATAGGAGAAGGCTTTGGTGTTGAAGACCTCGTTGAAGCCGAAGGTGCTGCGGAAGAAGCCGTAGATCTCGGTATACGGAGCGCCGCCATCGAGCGTCGGCGTCTGCATGCTGGTGGCTTTGAGCCAGTCGATGTTGATGAAATTCGTGCCGTACTTCCACACGTCGAAATGCGTGAAGCTGAGCACATGTTTCGGCGTCTTGCCGGCGCCGGGATTGGTGGCGAGGAATTCGTAGTGGTAGCTGATCGAATTGTCGTTGACGAAGAAGAACGGGAGCTCCGCCGGCGCCTTCAGCACCGGCGCTTTGGTCGCCATATCGGCCGCGCTTGCAACGCCGACCGCCGCCGCCGTGAGCATACCGGCGAGCATCGCTGTTCGAAGAAACATAGTTTGACCCCCAACGAAGACTCCCGGCGACAAAAAACTGTCACAGCCGTTGCGCGGGGGAAGCGCGAAGATTCCGCAATCGACGCTGCTTATTTCGGCGTGCATGCGCCGAGACGAGCCACCTTTACATGCATTGGGTGTTAGCGACGACCGATCTAGAGCGGCGCCTATCGTATGAATCTATCTAAGGTAATTCCGTACGACGGTCGCTCGGCGTGAAGCAATTTTCGGCCTCCTGTCCCAAAGAGACGGCGCTGTACAAAAAACGAGCAGAGGTTGTGGCGCTGCACACAATGTCTTGCCGCTGTGACCCTGCGGCAACATGTCCCGCCACGATGACGTCCCCGGGGCGGACCGTCGGCGAAGACCCGCAGGTTCGTTCTGCCCGGTTTAGCGCATTGCTACGATTTGGTGCATGTTGCCAGTGGATTAGGCGGCTGTTGCCGCAATTTCACGTCTTCTAATGCCGTCTCTTTTGTCACACTATGAGATTGCCTAACTCGTAAACGTCGAGGCTCCTGCCGTCATGGATGTTGCGTCGTTGCACGGCCCGTCCGGCGACCGTCCGCTGCTGCAAGCCATCGGCATCACCAAGCGTTACGGCAACTTTCTCGCGAATGATGCGGTCGACCTCGACCTCTATCCCCGCACGATCCACGCCCTCCTCGGCGAGAACGGCGCCGGCAAGTCGACCCTGGTCAAGATCATCTACGGCCTGATCGAACCGACCGCCGGCGAACTGCGCTGGATGGGGCAGCCGATGGTGCTCGCCGGCCCTTCCGATGCGCGCACGCGCGGCATCGACATGGTGTTCCAGCATTTCTCGCTGTTCGACAATCTGACGGTCGCGGAGAACATCGCCCTGGGTCTCGACGGCTCCGAGAGCTTTGCGGCGATGTCGGCGCGGCTGGCGCAGGTGTCGCGCGATTACGGCCTGCCACTCGATCCCAAGCGCGAGGTGTGGCGGCTCTCGGTCGGCGAGCGTCAGCGCATCGAGATCGTGCGCATGCTGATGCAGAACCCGAAACTGCTCATCCTGGACGAGCCGACGGCCGTGCTGACGCCGCAGGAGGCCGACCAGTTATTCGTGGTGCTCGAGCGGCTCAAGGAGGAAGGACGCGCCATCCTCTACATCAGCCACAAATTGGAAGAGGTGAAGCGGCTCTGCGACAGCGCCACCATCCTGCGCGGCGGCAAGAAGGTCGCGACCTGCGATCCGCGCCAGGAAACCGCGGCGTCGCTTGCCCGGATGATGGTCGGCGCCGACATCGCGGCGGTGAAGCCGAAGTCCGCGCGCGCCACCACCGTGCCGCGGCTGGTCGTGAACCATCTCTCGATGAAGCCGGACGATCCGCACGGCGTCGCGCTGCAAGACATTTCCTTCGAGGTCAAAGGCGGCGAGATATTCGGCCTCGCCGGCGTCGCCGGCAACGGCCAGGACGAGCTGTTCGCGGCGCTTTCGGGAGAGCGGCGCACCGACAACGAAGGCGCGGTAATCATCGACGGCAACGGCGCCGGCGTGATGACGATCACAGAACGCCGCCGCCTCGGCGCTGCCTTCGTGCCGGAGGAGCGGCTGGGGCACGGCACGGCACCGCGCATGAAGCTGTCGGAGAACGCATTGCTGACCGGCCACGCCGCGAGCGGCATGGTCAAGCACGGCTTCATCGACAAGCTCGCGACTTTGGCGACCGTCGACAAGACCACACAAGCCTTCGACGTGCGCAAAGCCAAGCGCGACCCCGAAGCGGTCAGCCTTTCCGGCGGCAATCTGCAAAAGTTCGTCGTCGGCCGGGAAATCCTGCGCGAGCCGGGCGTGCTGGTCGTCAGCCAGCCGACCTGGGGCGTCGATGCCGGCGCCGCCGCCACCATCCGTCAGGCGCTGCTCGATCTGTCGGGTCGCGGCGCCGCGGTGCTGGTGATCAGCCAGGACCTCGACGAACTCGCCGAGATCGCCGACCGCGTCGCCGTCATGTATCACGGCACGTTGTCCGCGCCGCTGACGGCGCAGGACGCCACGCGCGAAAAGCTCGGCCTGCTGATGGGTGGCGCCAAGACTGGCGACGCACCGGCGATCGATGAACGGGAGGCCGCGCATGCAGCTGGTGCTTGAGCGGCGCGCCGAGCGCTCGACCTTGATCGCGATCGCCTCGCCGCTGCTCGCGATCGCCCTCACCCTCGTCACCATGTCGATCCTGGTGGCGGTCATGGGCAAGAACCCACTCGCCGCTTTGTGGGTCTATTTCATCGAGCCGCTGACCGACTCCTACGCGTTGCAGGAGTTGGTGGTGAAAGCCTCGCCCCTGGTGATGATCGCGGTCGGCTTGTCGCTCTGCTATCTCGCCAATGTCTGGAACATCGGCGCCGAAGGCCAATTCATCATCGGCGCGGTGTGCGGCTCCTGGCTCGCCGTCATCACCAACGGAACCGGCGCCGGACCGTGGGTGCTGCCGGCGATGCTCGTGCTCGGCGCCGCCGGCGGCGCGCTCTACGCGCTCATTCCGGCGCTCTGCAAGGTGCGCTTCGGCGCCAGCGAAATCCTCACCAGCCTGATGCTGGTCTATGTCGCCGATCTGTTGATGGACTATTTGGTGCGCGGCCCCTGGCGCGATCCCAAGGGCATGAACTTCCCCACCACCGCCGAGTTCGACCCGGTCGCCACGATGCCGACCTTGGTCGAAGGCAGCCGCCTCCATGCCGGCGCGCTCGTTGCGCTGATCGTGGTGATCGGTGCCGCCGTACTGCTCGGCCGCACCATCAAGGGTTTCGAGATCCGCGTCGTCGGCGCCGCGCCGAAGGCCGCGCGCTTCGCCGGCTTCAATGCCAACCAGCTGGTGTTGTTCACATTCGCCGTGTCCGGCGCGCTTGCCGGGCTAGCCGGAATCATCGAAGTGGCGGGGCCGGTCGGCCATCTGCAGCCCGGCATCTCACCGGGTTACGGCTTCACCGCGATCATCGTCGCGTTCCTTGGCCGGCTCAATCCGATCGGCATCCTCGTCGCCGGACTGTTCCTCGCCCTCACCTTCATCGGCGGCGAAGGCGCGCAGATCTCGATGAAGCTGCCGCTCGACCTCACGAAGGTGTTTCAGGGCATCCTGCTGTTCTACGTGCTCGCCTGCGACTCCATGATCCTCTACCGCATCCGCCTCATCGGCTCTTCGCGAAAGGCCGCCCATGGGCCTGTTTGAAGCCATCGTCCTCTCGGTTATCGCCGCCTCCACGCCGTTGTTGCTGGCGGCCGCCGGCGAATTGGTCGTCGAGCGATCCGGCGTGCTCAATCTCGGCGCCGAAGGCATGATGATCATGGGTGCCGCCTGTGGTTTTGCCGGCGCCTGGCTCACCGGCTCGACTTTCATCGGCGCCCTGTTCGGCATCGCCGCCGGCGTCGCGATGTCAGCCATCTTCGCCGTGCTGACGCTTGGCCTCGCCGTCAACCAGGTGGCGACCGGCCTCGCGCTCACCATCCTTGGCATCGGCCTATCCGGCCTCATCGGCGCCGGCTTCGTCGGCGAGCGCATCAACCCGGCGCCGCATCTTTACGTTCCCGGACTCTCCGACCTGCCGGCGCTCGGGCGCATCGTCTTCAATCAGGACGGCTTCGTTTACTTCTCGATCCTGCTGATCGCCGGCATCTGGTGGTTTCTCTATCGCACCCGTGCCGGGCTCATCCTTCGCGCCATCGGCGACAATCATGCCTCGGCGCATGCGCTCGGCTATCCGGTGCTCAAGGTGCGCTTCTACGCCGTGCTGTTCGGCGGCGCCTGCGCCGGACTTGGCGGCGCCTATCTGCCGCTCGCCTACACGCCCTTCTTCATTCCCGGCATGACCGCAGGCCGCGGCTGGATCGCCCTGGCGCTCGTCGTCTTCGCGTCCTGGCGGCCGCTCCGCCTGGTCGCCGGAGCTTACCTGTTCGGAGCGGTATCGATCTTGCAGCTTCATGCGCAAGGCGCCGGCATCGGCATTCCCTCGCAACTGATGTCGTCGCTACCCTACCTCGCTACTGTTATCGTCCTCGTCTTGATTTCGCGGACGCGCGCTAGCGCCGGATCGGCCGCGCCTGCATCGCTTGGAATGGCGTTCGTCCCCGATCGTTGAGATTCTAACCGGAGTGATCCCATGAAAAAGCTACTCGTCACCGCCGTCGCCGTGCTGGCGGCCGCCGCGACCGCGCTGCCCGTATCCGCCGCGGAAAAACTGAAGGTCGGCTTCATCTATGTCGGCCCGGTGGGCGATTTCGGCTGGACCTACCAGCACGAAGTCGGCCGTCAGACCATCGTCAAAGAGTTCGGTGACAAGATCGAGACAACCTATCTCGAGAACGTCAGCGAAGGTCCGGACTCCGAGCGCTCGATCGAGCAACTCGCCCGCACCGGCCATCAGCTTATCTTCACGACGTCGTTCGGCTACATGGACCCGACGGTGAAGGTCGCCAAGAAGTATCCGAAAATCGATTTCGAGCATGCCACCGGCTACAAGCGCGCGGACAACCTCGGGATCTATTCGGGCCGCTTCTATGAAGGCCGCTACATCCAGGGCA
Source organism: Pseudolabrys taiwanensis (assembly GCF_003367395.1). Taxonomy (NCBI): domain Bacteria; kingdom Pseudomonadati; phylum Pseudomonadota; class Alphaproteobacteria; order Hyphomicrobiales; family Xanthobacteraceae; genus Pseudolabrys; species Pseudolabrys taiwanensis. The sequence continues at coordinate 1,472,091 of NZ_CP031417.1, forward strand.
TCATCGCCGCCAAGATGTCGAAGACCGGCGTGCTCGGCTATATCGGCTCGTTCCCGATCCCCGAAGTGATCTCGGGCATCAACGCCACCATGCTCGGCGCGCAGACCGTCAATCCGAACATCAAGATCAAGATCATCTGGGTGAACACCTGGTTCGATCCGGGCAAGGAAGCCGATGCCGCCAAAGCGCTGATCGATCAGGGGGCGGACATCATCATGCAGCACACGGACAGCCCGGCCGCCATGCAGGTCGCGGCGCAGCGCGGCATCTACGCCTTCGGCCAGGACTCCGACATGAGCAAGTTCGGCCCGAAGACCCAGCTCACCGCCATCATCAACAATTGGGCGCCCTATTACGTGCGCCAGGTGAAAGCCAAGCTCGACGGGAAATGGAAGGCCGAAGACACCTGGGACGGCCTGAAAGAAAAGATGGTCATGATGGCGCCCTACACCAACATGCCCGACGATGTGAAGAAGATGGCGCAGGACACGGAGGCGGCGATCGTCGCCGGCACGCTGCATCCGTTCAAGTGCCCTGTCCTCGGCCAGGACGGCAAACCCGTCGAGTGCAAAGGCGGCACGCATCTCGATGCCGGCCAGATCCTCGGCATGAACTTCTATGTGAAGGGCGTGGACGACAAATTCCCAGGCAAGTGAGCGGCGTCGCCTTATCCCTCCCCTGAAAGGGAGGGTCCGGCGCGTAGCGCCGGGGGTGGGGTCACATCCCGATTGCGAAGACCCCCACCCGACTCGCTTGCGCTCGCACCCTCCCCCGCAAGCGGGGGAGGGATAAGAAAGCCCAGCGGTCAGCGCGTATGAGACCGCTACCCCCGCAGCTTGCGCGCCGCCTCGTTATGACGGCGCATCAGGGCGGCAAGATCGAGACCGGGAATGACGCCGTTCTCGACCGTCCAACGGCCGTCGACCATGACGCGGTCGGCGCGATGCGCGCCGCACAGCACGAGTGCCGCGAGCGGATCGCCGGCGCCGGAGAAGCGCAACTCGTCGAGCTTGAATAACGCAAAATCGGCGCGCTTGCCGACGGCGATCTCACCAAGCTCAGGCCGTCCAACGCACGCCGCCGAGCCTTGCGTCGCCCACCGCAGCGCATCCTTGTGGCTGACTTTCGAGACGCCGTAGCGCGCCCGCTGCACCAGGAACGCCGCGCGCACCTCCTGCATCAGGTTCGAACCGTCATTCGACGCCGAGCCGTCGACGCCGAGACCGACCTTCACGCCGGCCGCTTCCAGTTCGCACACCCGGCACGTGCCTGAGCCGAGCACTTGATTGCTGCACGCACAATGGCTGACGCTGATCCCCGCTCTGGCCATGCGCGGCATCTCCTCGGCCTGGAAGTGGACGCCGTGTGCCAGCCAGACGCGGCTCGACAACCAGCCGCATCGCTCGAGATAATCGAGCGGCCGGCAGCCATAGAGACTGTCGCAGAAGCGATCCTCGTCCTCGGTTTCGGCCAAATGCGTATGCAGGCGCACGTCGAGTTTGTCGGCAAGCTCGGCAGTCGCGCGCATCAGCGACGTCGTCACCGAAAACGGCGAGCACGGCGCCAGGGCCACCTGCACCATCGCCGCCTCGCCGCGCTCATGGAAACGCGAGACGACGCGTTCGCTGTCAGCAAGGATCGTATCCTCGTCCTGCACGACGCTGTCGGGCGGCAGGCCGCCGTCGCGCTCCGACAGGTTCATCGAGCCGCGCGTCAACAAGACGCGCAGACCGAGACGCTTGGCGGCCGCCACCTCGATGTCGACGCCGTCTTCCAGCCCGTTTGGAAACACATAATGATGGTCGGTCGTGGTGGTGCAGCCCGACAGCATCAGTTCGGCCATCGCCACGGTCACCGCGGCATCGAGCGCCTCAGGCGTCAGCTTTGCCCATACCGGATAGAGCGCCTTGAGCCAGGGAAACAGTTCGCGGTCGAGCGCGGCCGGCAGCGCGCGGGTGAGCGTCTGATAGAAATGGTGGTGGGTGTTGATCAAACCTGGGAGCACCACGTGCTCGCCCGCGTCGTACGTCCCAGTCGGCGTTCTCGGCTCCCTGCCCATCCCGACCAATTCGACGATCCGGCCGTCGGCGACCACGACGCCGCGCTCGGCGCCATCGGCCAAGATCGCCAGAGGGTCCTTGATCCAGAGCGCTTCGCTCATTTGGCAGCTCCCATTAACCCGGCGAACATACAGGGACAGGCAAAGTCGCGGCCACATTCTTGCATGGGTGCGGGTATGGACCTGAACACAATCACGGAAGTGATGCGGCCCTCGGAACGCGCCGAATTGCCGGCTTGGCGGGAGGGCGACGCCTATCTCGCGGGCGGCACTTGGCTGTTCTCGGAGCCGCAGCCCCATCTCAAGCGACTGATCGATTTGCCAGGCCTCCGGCTCGCCCCGCTGCAGGCAACGCCGGCGGGCCTGACGATCGCCGCGACCTGCACCATTGCGCAACTCGAGAGCGTCGCGTTACCCGCCCCGTGGACGGTGAAGCCGCTGATCGAGCAGTGCTGCCGCGCTTTCCTCGCTTCCTTCAAGATCTGGAACATGGCGACTGTCGGCGGCAATCTGTGCATGTCCCTGCCGGCCGGCCCGATGATCTCCCTCACCACCGCGCTCGATGGCGAATGCGTCATCTGGTCGTCGGATGGCGGCGAGCGGCGCGTGCCAGTCATCGACTTCGTGCTCGGGCCGCAGCGCAATGTGCTCCAACCGGGCGAGTTGCTGCGGCAGATCGAGCTGCCGAGCGCGGCCATGACGCGGCGCACCGCCTTCCGCCAGATTTCGCTGTCCCCGCTTGGACGCTCGGCGGCGCTGCTCATCGGCACGCGCACGACAGACAGCGACGCTTTCACCCTCACCATCACGGCGTCGACGCCGCACCCGGTGCGGCTCGCCTTCGAGACGATGCCTTCGGCCGCGGCTCTGCGTGCCCGCATTGAAGATGAGGTGCCGGCGGGCGCCTACTACAACGATGTACACGGCGCGCCGGATTGGCGGCGCGCGATGACCCTCACCTTCGCCGAAGAAATTTGCGCTGAACTGACAGGTGCGCGATGAGCTTCACCGTCAACGGCAAGACGTTTTCCGAACAGCCCGCGGCGGGGCAATGCCTGCGCACATTCCTGCGCCAGCTCGGCTGGTTCGGGGTGAAGAAAGGCTGCGATGCCGGCGACTGCGGCGCCTGCACCGTCTATGTCGACGGCGACCCGGTGCACAGTTGCCTGACGCCGGCCTTCCGCGCCGAAGGTCGCGAGGTGACCACCATCGAGGGCCTCGCCAAAGGCAACGACCTGCATCCGATGCAGCGCGCCTTTCTCGACGCGCAGGCCTTCCAATGCGGCTTCTGCACCGCCGGCATGATCATGACGGCGGCCTCGCTCAACCAGGCGCAGCGTCACGATCTAGGCTGGGCGCTCAAGGGCAATCTCTGCCGCTGTACCGGTTATCGCAGCATCGGCGACGCCTTCGCCGGCGCCAACAATATCGAGGCCGAAGCGCCCGGCGCCGGCTGCGGCCACAACGTGCCCGCGCCGGCCGGCCCCGATGTTGTCACCGGCAAGGCCCGTTACACGCTCGATGTCGCGATCGACGGCCTCTTGCATATGAAACTCGTGCGGTCGCCTTATCCGCATGCGCGCATCCGCTCGATCGACAAGACGGCCGCGCTGGCGGTGCCCGGCGTGCGGGCCGTATTCACGCACGAGGATTCGCCCAATGTGCCTTTCTCGAGCGCCCGGCATGAAATCCGCACCACGGATTGCGACGATACATTCGTGCTCGACGATGTGGTGCGGTTTATCGGGCAGCGCGTTGCCGCCGTCGTCGCCGACACCGACGCCGCCGCCGAGGAAGGCTGCCGCCGGCTGATCGTCGATTACGAGATATTGCCGGCCGTGTTCGACCCCGAGGAGGCGATACGCCCCGGCGCGCCGCTCCTACACGCCGACAGGCCCGCGGACGCGCGCATCGAAGACCCGGCGCGCAACATCGTCGCGCAGTTCGACGGCGGATTTGGCGATGTCGTCCAAGGCTTCGCCGAGGCCGACGTCGTGTACGAAGGCAGCTTCGAAACGCCACGCATCCAGCACGCCCATCTCGAGACACTCAGCGCCATCGCCTGGTGCGACGACAACGGCCTGACCGTCCGCTCCTCGACGCAGGTGCCGTTCCTGACGCGCAACGAACTCGCGCACGTGTTCGGGCTCGATCGCGACAAAGTGCGCGTGTTCTGCGAGCGCGTCGGCGGCGGTTTCGGCGCCAAACAGGAAATGTTGGTCGAGGACGTGGTGGCGCTGGCCGCGCTCAAGCTGCGCCGGCCGGTCAAGCTCGAATTCACGCGCACGGAGCAGTTCGTCGGCGCCACGACGCGCCATCCGATGCGCACCCGGGTCAAGATCGGCGCCAAGCGCGACGGCACCCTCACCGCCATCAAGCTCGATATCGTCTCCAACACCGGCGCCTATGGCAATCACGCCAAGGCCGTGCTGGCACATGCCTGCTCCGAGGTGATCGCGGTCTATCGTTGCCCGAACAAGAAGATCACCGGCGTCGCGGCCTATACGAATACGCTGCCGGCCGGCGCGTTCCGCGGCTATGGCCTGCCGCAGTCGAATTTTGCCGTCGAGCAGGCGATGGACGAAGTCGCGCGCCTGCTCGGCTTGGATCCGTTCGAGGTCCGCCGCCGCAACGTCGTCAAACCCGGCGATCCGATGCTGGCGCTGTCGCCGCATCCGCACGCGGACGTGGTCTACGGCAGCTATGGCCTCGACCAGTGTCTCGATCTTGCCGAGGCCGCGCTGAAGAACGACGCGGGCTTGACGCCTCCCGCCGCCGACTGGCTGACCGGCACCGGCATGGCGCTGACCATGATCAACACCGTGCCGCCCGGCGGGCATATCTCGGACAGCGTCGTGTCGCTCGATGCGGACGGCCGCTACACGCTGACGGTCGGCACCGCCGAGTTCGGCAACGGCACGGCGACGGTGCACAAGCAGATCGCCGCGACCCTGCTCGGCGCGCCGCCCTCGGCGTTCAGGCTGCGGCCGTCGGACACGGTGCATGGGGGCCACGATACCGGCGCTTACGGCAGCACCGGCACGGTCGTCGCCGGCAAGGCGACCGAGGCGGCCGCGCAAGCCTTGCGCGACACGATTCTCGATTTTGCCGCCAGCCACACCGGCGCGCCGCGCGAAAGCTGCACGCTGAACGGCGACGTGGTGATGTGCGGTGGCACCCCGCTCGTGCTGACCAAGCTGCAGGCGGCGGCCACGGCGGCCGGCGTCAGCCTGTCGGCCAGCGGTCATTCCGGCGGCACGCCGCGCTCGGTGGCTTTCAACGTCCACGGCTTCCGCATCGCGGTGAACCCTGCCACCGGCGAGATCCGAATCCTCAAGAGCGTGCAGGCGGCGGACGCCGGCCGCGTCATCAACCCGATGCAGTGCCGTGGCCAGATCGAAGGCGGCGTGGCGCAGGCCTTGGGCGCGGCGCTGTTCGAGGAAGTCATCATCGATGCCGACGGCAAGGTGACGACGCCCAGCTTCCGCACCTATCACCTGCCCGCCTTCGGCGACGTGCCGCGGACCGAAGTGCTGTTCGCCGACACCTATGACAGCCTCGGCCCGCTCGGCGCCAAATCGATGAGCGAGAGCCCGTACAACCCGGTCGCCGCCGCTTTGGCCAATGCCCTGCGGGACGCGACCGGCGTGCGCTTCCATCGCCTGCCGCTGCGGCCGGACCGGGTCTATGCGCGGCTGAAAGAGGCGGAACGGGAAAAGAACGCGTGCGCTTGACCCGCGACGCGGGCAATCGGCCGATCTCTGGAAGGATGACGGGTGGAGATGGTCGGAGCGGCAGGATTCGAACCTGCGACCCTCTGGTCCCAAACCAGATGCGCTACCAGACTGCGCTACGCTCCGCCGGTCTCAGGGACGCTCGATACACGGCCCGCCGCCGGCCAGCAAGCGACCTAGCGGCCCTTGAAGATAGAACCCGCGACCCGGTCGCCGGGGGCGATGCCCAATTTGCGGGCGGTTCCGCCGATCACCTCCAGCACCGCCCGGACCGGCCCGTTCGACGGCACGATCTTTTCCGATAGCGGCTCGGTGTTTTCGGCGATCCGCAAAATTCGGCCATCGCCGCGGATGAAGATCATATCGAGCGGGATATAGGTGTTCTTCATCCAGAAGCCGACTTCCTGGTCGCGGTGGAAGTCGAACAGCATGCCCTGCCCCTCCGGCAGCGACTTGCGGTACATCAGCCCCTTCTCGCGCTCCGCCTCGGTGGCAGCCAGTTCGACCGAGAAGGCGTGCACGCCGGACTTCGTGGCGATCTCCACCGTGTCCCGCTCGGCGGACCGAGCGGGCGCGGTCGCCCACATAACAGCAAGGAGAACGAGAGAGAGCCAGCGGAGGATACGCATGGCATCGCCTTTACGCGGCCGCGCCGGAGCCGGCAACTGACAACTCGGTGAGCGCGCTCAGTGCGACGCCGGTCCGAGCGAGCCACCGTCCGGGCGGACCTCCGCGGCCATCAGGCCCTTCGGCCCAGGCCCGAAGCGCACCAGCACGGTCTGACCCGGGCGCAGCTCGGTCAGGCCGAAGCGGCGCAAGGTCTCCATGTGGACGAAGATGTCCTCCGTGCCCTCACCCCGCGTCAGGAAGCCGAAGCCCCGCAGCCGATTGAACCACTTCACCACCGCGCGCTCGAGGCCGCTCGTCGGGGTGACGGTCACATGGGTGCGCGGCGGCGGCATCTGCGCCGGATGGATCGCCGTCGACTCGTCCATCGAGATGATGCGGAAGCACTGCAGGCCCTTCGGCCGGACCAGCACCTCCGCGACGATGCGCGCGCCCTCGTATGCGGTTTGATAACCGTCGCGGCGCAAGCAGGTCACGTGCAAAAGCACGTCCGCCATACCATTGTCAGGAATGATGAAACCGAAGCCCTTCGCGACGTCGAACCATTTGATGACCCCCGTCATCTCAACAAGGTTCGTCGCCGTTTCGTCGACGATTTCTGTATCTCTGACCGTTCCTGGCCGAAATGTTGTCGCAGGCATTTTTGATTCAATCCCGTCCGACGCCATGACGCCGCAACGCCGCCGCTTTTCTGGCGCCTCTTCAAGAGCGCTTCGTCGAATCTCTAAAAGAACGATAACACCGCGCGCATAGCCGCAAAGTGCAAAATATGCTTGCGCACAACTCTGTTCCACTCGGAAAGCATTGCGAATCAGTGCTGAATGAAGGGTCCCAGCACGTCACCGATGTCATGACGAACGACGAGATCGGCGATCTCGTCGAACTCCGTGGGATCGCGATTGATGATGACGAGCGAAGCGCCATTGCGCTTTGCCATCAAGGGGAAGCCCGCCGCCGGCCACACCACGAGTGACGAACCGACCGCGAGGAACAGGTCGCAACGTTTGGTCAAATCTTCAGCACGTTGCATCGCAGCAGCGGGCATGGATTGCCCGAACGATACGGTCGCGGTCTTGATGAAGCCGCCGCAGGTACAATCCGGCGCGTGCTGTCCGTTGGCGTCGAACTGTTCTTTGATCCATTCCAATTCGTAGCGCCGCTCACATTCGAGGCAGAGGGCGTAAGTGGTGTTACCGTGCAGCTCCACCACATCTTGCGGGGCGATGCCCGAAGCTTGATGCAAATTGTCGATGTTCTGCGTCACCACGGCCGGAACTTTACCGCTGCGATAAAGGCTGGCGAGCGCGCTATGGCCGCGGCCCGGTCTGGCCGCCCCGAAGGTCGCGTCGATGGCGAAGCGCCGCCGCCAGGATTCGTCGCGCATGTCCTGGCTGGCGAGAAATTCGTCAAAGGGGATCGGCCGGTTCTTTGTCCACAGCCCGCCGGGCGAGCGAAAATCCGGGATACCGCACTCGGTCGAGATGCCGGCGCCGGTGAACGGCAGGATGGCCTCCGCCTCCGCGATCATCTCGCTCAATTCGGCGACGGCGGTGTCAAGATCGGGAGCGATCATTGCTATATAAGTCCTGGCGGGCCGGCATGACCGCCCGACGTTCGTGAGGTCCAGTCAATGCGATATCTGCACACCATGTTGCGCGTGCGCAATCTCGACGCCGCGCTCGATTTTTACGTCAACAAACTCGGTCTGATCGAGACCCGGCGGCGGGTCGACGAGAAGAACCGCTACACCCTGGTATTCCTGGCTGCGCCGCAGGACGACGCGGCGCTTGAGATCGCCAAGAAGGCCGGCCGGCCTGGCCCGGAGGTGGAACTCACCTACAACTGGGATAGCGAGGACTATGGCGAGGCGCGATTCTTCGGCCACCTCGCCTATGAGGTCGACGACATTTACGCGACCTGCGACCGGCTGATGAAGGCGGGCGTCACCATCAACCGCCCCCCGCGCGACGGCGTCATGGCCTTCGTGCGCTCACCCGACAAGCATTCGATCGAGTTGCTCCAGAAAGGGAATCCCCTGCCGCCGCAGGAGCCCTGGAAATCGATGGCCAACACCGGGCATTGGTAACCGGGAGGCCGGCCCGGAAAATTTCCACCACCGGCTCGCTTGCCCGGCCGGGCGAAGCTCTTTATACAGCCGCCATCCTGCTGCCGGCGCCTGCCGCCGGCGGCATCCCGCGCCCTTCGTCTAGAGGCCTAGGACACCGCCCTTTCACGGCGGTAACAGGGGTTCGAATCCCCTAGGGCGCGCCATTTGCGTACAAAGCGAACGCCATCAATCGCGGTCTGTCTGCCCGCGATTGAAGCCCGCCGTACGTCCCCTTATTTCCAAACCGCGGACGCCACCGGCGATCCATGGGTTGCCTCGTCGATACGGCAACCAGTTAAAGGCTTACTTTCGTGACATTCCTGCCCGCAAATCCCCCGCTCGCCCGCGCCCTGGCCGAGCGCAACTACACCGAGGCAACGCCGGTTCAGACGGCGGTGCTGGCCGACACGGCCGCCGGCCGCGATCTGTTGGTCTCGGCACAAACCGGCTCGGGCAAAACCGTCGCCTATGGACTGGCGGTTGCGGCGGATCTTCTGGCCGGCGCGGACCGCTTCGCACGGGCCGCCAAGCCGCTGGCCCTCGTCGTCGCGCCGACTCGTGAGCTTGCCCTGCAGGTGCAGCGCGAACTCGCCTGGCTCTATCACTACACCGACGCGCGCGTCGTCTCCTGCGTCGGCGGCATGGACCCGCGTCGCGAGCAGCGCGAGCTCGAACTCGGTGCCCACATCGTCGTCGGCACGCCTGGCCGGCTGTGCGATCACCTGCGGCGCGGACGCCTCGACGTCTCGGAATTGAAGGCCGTCGTCCTCGACGAGGCCGACGAGATGCTCGATCTCGGCTTTCGCGAGGACCTGGAGCTGATCCTCAAGACGACGCCGGAGGCGCGCCGCACGCTGCTGTTCTCGGCGACCTTGCCACGCGGCATCGTCGCGCTGGCCAAGCAATATCAAAAGGACGCGTTGCGCATCGAAGTCGCCGCCGGCGACGGCGGCCATGCCGACATCGAGTATCGCGCCATCCGGATCGCCGCGCACGAGGTCGAGCACGCGGTCGTCAACGTGCTGCGCTATTTCGAATCGCCGGGCGCGATCGTCTTCTGCAACACGCGCAGCGCGGTCAACCATCTGCAGGCAGCATTGCTCGAGCGTGGCTTTTCCGTCGTGGCGCTGTCGGGCGAACTGACCCAAGGCGAGCGCACGCATGCGCTTCAGGCGCTGCGCGACGGACGGGCGCGCATCTGCGTCGCCACCGACGTCGCCGCGCGCGGCATCGATTTGCCGAACCTCGGCCTCGTGATTCACGCCGAGCTGCCGAACGACGCCGAAGTGCTGCAGCATCGCTCCGGCCGCACCGGCCGCGCGGGCCGGAAAGGCGTGAGCGTGGTGCTCGTGCCGCCCGCACGCCGCCGCCGCACCGAACGGATGCTCGACCAGATCGGCGTCGAACCCATCTGGGGCGCCGCGCCGCAGGCCGAGGAAATCCGCAAGCTCGATCAGCAGCGCATGCTGCAGGATCCCGTCTTCACGCAGGAGGCGACCGAGGAGGATCAAACGCTGGCGCGCGCCCTGCTGGCCGAGCGCTCTGCGGAAGAGATCGCGGCGGCGCTGGCGCGGCTTTATCGCGCGCGCCTGCCCTCGCCCGAAGACATCGCCGATCCCGGCCAGGGACGCGATTACGACAAAACGCGTTCACGCGAGGACCGTGGCGATCGACGCGGGCCGCGCCCCGAACGCGCCGACGACGAGCGCGGACCGAAGCCGGGACAACGAACCGGCTTTCGCCGCGGCCTGGAAGGCGGCAGCGTCTGGTTCCGCGCCAGTATCGGCCGCCGCAAGAATGCCGAAGCGCGCTGGCTCTTGCCGATGATCTGCCGCCGCGGCGGCATCAGCCGGAACGACATCGGCGCGATCCGGATTTACGAGGCCATCACCGAAATCGAGATCTCGGCCAAGGCGGCCGCGGAATTTGCCGCCAAGGTCGCCGTTCCCGACAAAGAAGAGAACATCCGCATCGAGCAGTTGGCGGACGGTCCGCGCGGTGAAGCGCCAGCCGACAAGCCCGCCGATAACGCCGCGAGCGCCGGCAAGCCACATGATGGCGACACCCGCCGGAATGAAAAGCCGCGTTACGACAAGCCGCGCAAGCATCACGACGAGCGCTTCCGCGATAAGACGGCCAAGTTCGAGAAGAAATCCGACTTCGGCAAGAAACCGGGCTTCGACGACAAGAAGCAGGGGTTCGATAAGAAGCACGGCTTCGACAAGAAGAAGAGCTTCGACAAGAAGCAGCGGCACGAGCACAAGCCGGCTCATGCGGGTCAGGCCCGGCGTCAGGATGGCGCGCCCTTTGCCAAGCCCGCCTTCGGCAAGAAGCCGAAGAAGCACAAGCATCGCGGCCAGGACAAAGCGTAGCGGCCAGGCGGCCGCTGCGCTTAGGCCTTCGTCAGCGACAGCGCGAGATCGAGCAGCGCGCCGCCGTTGAGCCCTTCCAGCATGCTGAAGTGATGGCCTGGCACGATCAGCGACTCCGGCGCACCCCACAGCGTCGCCATCTCCCGCGACTGGCGCTTGAACTCGTCGCTCTCCTCCGAGCCGACGGCGACGCCGATCTTGACGCCCTTCGGCGCCGGCAGACGCAGCGGCGACAAGTCGGCGACCAGTTCAGGGGTAAGCTTGAGGATGCCGCCCATCGGCAGGAACGTGAGCGGCTCGAGGTCGAACACCCCCGACAGCAGCAGCGCCGAACGCAATGTCGGCGCGGCGCCGCGCGTGGCGATCATGCCGGCAATATGGCCGCCGGCGGAGTGCCCGGCGATGTGCAGGCGGCTGGCGTCGATGCCGAGGCTGTCGGCCTGCTCGACGAGATAGGCCAGGAGGCGCGTGTTCTGCGCCACGATGTTGGCGAGCGCGTTTTCCGGCGCGAGGCCGTAATTGGCCATCACCACGGCGAAGCCCGCTTCCAACATCCCTTTGGCGAGATGCGCGTGCTGATTCTTATCGGAGGCCTGCCAATAGCCGCCATGCACGAAGACCCAGACCGGCGGCTTCTCGACGCCCGCGGGCAGGAAGATATCGAAGGCCTCATAACGGCCGGGCCCGTAGGTGAGATCGAGACCCGGAAAGCGGGCGCGGAAGCCCTCGCCTTCCGCGCTCCAGGCCTTGAACAGCACGTTCATGTCGGTCTGGAAACGCGGGCTGTATTCGCGCGCGAGCTGCATCGGCGCGTAGCCGCGATACACCGCATCGGTGCCCGGCGCGCTTGCCGGTTTCCTGGCTTGGAGCACCGCGCGCAAGCCTGCGACATCCTTGGCGCGCTTGAGCGTCACCGGCACCCGAAAGCCGGCGAAGACCTCGCGCTGCGCCAGCTCGATCTCGTGCCGTGACGGATGGAAGCGCAGCGGCGCGGCCGCCTCCCAGCGCATCGCGGTCATGTGCTGCGGTCCGCAGCCGGCGGCGCCGAGCGTCTTGGCCGCCTCGCTGAGCGCATCGCGCACGGCATTGATTGGATCGGCCGCGGTGGAGGCGCCGACCACCTCGATCACATTTTCAGAGCCCGACATAGCGATAGACCGTCTCCGCGTCGCGCGTCAGGGCGGCGCTGTCGCCGCTCCACACCGTGCGTCCCTTTTCGAGGATGTAGTGATAGTCCGCCACGCGCTTGAGCACATGCAGATTCTTGTCGATCAACAGAATCGATTGCCCGGCGGCCTTCAGCGCCTCGATGCAGCGCCAGATCTCGCCGCGGATCACCGGCGCCAGTCCCTCGGTCGCCTCATCCAGGATCAACAGCTTCGGATTGGTCATCAGCGCGCGGCCGATGGCCAGCATCTGCTGCTCGCCGCCGGACAGCGTCTGCGCCAATTGGCCGTGACGTTCCTGCAAGCGCGGGAACAACTGATAGATGCGTTCGAGCGTCCAGCCTTGCGCGTTGCGCGAACGGTTCGCCGCCGTCGCCACCAGGTTCTCACGCACCGTCAGCGTCGGAAACACGATGCGGCCTTCCGGCACGAGGCCGATGCCGCGCCGCGCGATCGCGTCCGGCGTCTCGCCGCAAATGTCGGCGCCGTCGAAACGGATGCCCTGCTTGTTCGGCAGCTGGCCCATGATCGAACGCACGGTCGTCGTCTTGCCCATGCCATTGCGGCCGAGCAGCGTGACGATCTTGCCCTGCGGCACCTCGAGGTTGACGTCGAACAACACCTGGCTCGTGCCGTACGCGGCCTCGACGTGGGAAAGCTGCAGCATCAGACGTCCCCCTCGCCGAGATAGGCCGTGCGCACGTCCTCGTTGTTCTTGATCGCCTCGACATCGCCTTGCGCGATGACCTTGCCGTAGACCAGCACCGAGACGCGGTCGGCCAAAGTGAACACGGCCTCCATGTCGTGCTCGACGATCAGCATGGTGATCTTGCCCTTGAGCGCGGCAAGCTGGCCGATCATCTGCTGGCTTTCCGCCGTGCCGAGGCCCGCCATCGGCTCGTCGAGCAACAGCAGACGCGGCTTGCCGGCGAGCGCGGCCGCAAGCTCGAGCTGCTTGCGCTCGCCCTGGGCGAGATCGCCGACGCGGGCCTGCGCGCGCGGCGCAAGGCCCACTTGATCGAGATACTGCGCGGCCTCGGTGCGGATGGCGCGGTTGCGCCGCGCATCGGCGAAGAAGCGGAAGCTGTGACCGTGCCGCGATTGCACCGCCAGCATGACAGTATCGAGCGCCGTGAAGTCCGGCAGCAACTGCGTGATCTGGAAGGTCCGGCCGAGCCCGCGGTGCACCCGCTTCCACACCGGCAGTTGACCGATCTCCTCGCCGGCGAGCTTGATGGAGCCGGAGTCATGCGGCAACGCACCGACAAGCTGGCTGATCAAGGTGGTCTTGCCAGCGCCGTTCGGGCCGATGAGCGCGTGCAGCTCGCCTTCCGGCAGCGTGAGATCGACCGAGTCGGTGGCCGTCAGGCCGCCGAACCGCTTGCTTAAACCTTGAACGTCGAGGAGCGGCGCGGTCATGGCTTGTCCGGCAGAAAGCGGCGGACGAGCGCGACGATGCCGCCATGCGAGAACAGCACGATGGCCAAGAGGATGATGCCGAGCGGGAGCTGCCAGTTCTCGGTATAGGCCGTCAGCACCGCTTCCAGGATCACCAGCGCCGCCGCGCCCAAGAGCGGCCCGAACAACGTGCCCGCGCCACCGAGAATGACCATCATCATCAGCTCGCCCGATTTGGTCCAATGCAGCATGTCGGGGCTGGCAAAGCGCAGATAGTTGGCCATGAGAGCACCGGCGAGCCCTGCCCCCATGCCGGCGATGACGAAGGCGACCAGCTTGTAGGGATAAGGCGCATAGCCCATCGCCGCCATGCGATTTTCGTTCTGCCGCATGCCGTTGAGCACGAAGCCGAAGCGCGACCGCACCAAACAATAGGTGACTCCCAGCCACAGCGCCGCGGCCGCAAGGCACAGATAATAGAACGTCGTCGGATCGCGGGTGTCGAGGAACGGCAGCACGTCGCGCCGGCGCATGATCAGGCCGTCGTCGCCGCCATAGGTGTCGAGCGATACGAACAGGAAGAACAGCATCTGCGCGAAGGCGAGCGTGATCATGATGAACTGCACGCCGCCGGTGCGCAGCGAGAAGGCCCCGATGATCGCCGCCACCAGCCCAGCCACGATCATCGCGGCCGGCAAGGTAACCAGCATCGCGTCGGTGCCCGGAACCAGGCCGAGGAACAGGCTATCGTCGGCCATGTGATAATAGAGAATGCCGACGGCATAGGCGCCGACGCCGAAGAACGCCGCGTGGCCGAAGCTGACCATGCCGCCGTAGCCCAAGATGAGATTCAGGCTGAGCGCGGCGATGCCGTAGATCAGCACCTGTGTCGCCAGACCGGTGAAGGATTCATAGCCGAACGATCGGACAGCGAAAGGCAACGCGACCAGCAGCGCCGCAACGATCGCCGCGAGCAGCCAGCGCCAGGCCATTGACGGCTTCGCCGCCGTGGATGCGTGGAGAGCCTCGCTGGTCATGACTGCTTCACGAACAGGCCCTTGGGCCTCAGCAAGAGAACGATCGCCATCAACAGATAGACGCCCATGGAAGAGAGCCCCGCCCCAAGCGCATCGGCGCCGGAGCCGGTCATGACCTGACGCAGCAGCCCCGGCAGGAAGGCGCGCAGCAAGGTATCAATCAAGCCCGCCAGCAAGGCGCCGTAGAAAGCGCCGCGCACGGAGCCGACGCCGCCAATGACCACGACCACGAAGGCGAGGATGAGGATCTGCTCACCCATGCCGACCTGCACAGCGATGATCGGGCCCGCCATCGCGCCGGCAAGGCCCGCCAGCAGCGCGCCGAGCCCGAACACGACCGTATAGAGCAGCCGGATATCGACGCCGAGCGCCCGCACCATCTCGCGGCTGGTGGCGCCGGCGCGCACCAGCATGCCGATGCGCGTGCGGTTGATGAGCAAGGCAAGTCCGATGGCGACCAGCAGTCCGACGCCGATCACCACCAGGCGGTAGACGGGATAGACGAGCCCGGGCAGCAGCGTCACCGAATGCGACAGCGCCGGCGGCATCGCCACGAACAGCGGCTGTCGGCCGAACAGCATTGTGGCCGTCTGATTGATGATGAGGATGAGCGCGAAAGTCGCGAGCACCTGATCGAGATGATCGCGCGCATAAAGGCGTCGGATCACCAGCGCCTCGATGACGACGCCGGCCACCGCCGCACCGGCAAGACCCGCGAGCAGCGCCAAGAGCGCCGAGCCGGTCTTGGCGGCGACGATCGCAGCAGCATAGGCGCCGACCATATAGAGCGAACCATGGGTGAGATTGATCACACCCATGATGCCGAAGATGAGCGTCAGGCCGGCCGACATCAGAAACAGCGCGATGCCGAATTGGATGCCGTTGAGGATCTGCTCCAGAACAAGCATGTCTTATCGATCCGATTGAAGCCGGCCTGACCTTAAGCGATCAGAGCTTGCAGTCTTTGGCGAAAGAGTCGCCGTAGGCCGACATGATCTTGCGCTTGGTGTTGAGGTGCGGCGCACCGTCCGCGCCCTTCTCCACTTTCAGCGCGTACCAGTCCTGAACGGGATGCTGGTTGGGGCCGAACTTGAAGTTGCCGCGCACCGACTTGAAGTCCGCTTTCAGCATCGCCTTGCGGAAAGCGTCCGTATCGTCGACCTTGCCGCCGGTCTCCTTCAACGCCGCGCCGATGGCGAGCGCCGTGTCGTAGCCCTGGGCCGCATAGTAGGTCGGCGGACGGTTGTACTCCTTGGTCCATGCCGCCATGAACTCTTTGTTGGCGGCATTGTCAAAGTCGGCGTTCCAGTGCGCGGTCACGTTCAGGCCGAGCGCGGCGTCCCCGACCGCCTTCAGGGTCACGGCATCGAGCGATGGCTCGGCGACCACCATCGGAATCTCGGTGTTCAGGTTGGCCTGCTGATACTGACGCAGGAAGGCGATGCCGAGGCCGCCCGGCTGGAACTGGAACACCATCTCGGGCTTGGCGGCGCGGATCTGCGCGAGTTCGGCGGAGAAATCCGTCTGGTCGAGCTTAGTGTAGATCTCGCCGACGATCTTGCCCTTGAAGAAGCGCTTGAAGCCGGCGAGCGCGTCCTTACCGGCCTGATAGTTCGGCGCGAGGATGAAGGCCGTCTTGAAGCCGAGCTCGGTCGCGTTCTGGCCGGCGCTTTCGTGCAGGCTGTCGTTCTGCCAGGAGATCACATAGTAGTTCTTGTTGCAGCCCTTGCCGGAGAAGGTCGAGGGCGCCGCGTTGGGGCTCACGTAGATGCCGCCGGCGTCCAGCACGTCCGGCACGACGGCGCCGGACACGTTCGAGAACACGATGCCCGTGAACAACTTGATCTTGTCGTTCTTGAGCATCTTGTCGGCGATCTGCTTGCCCTGCCCCGGCTTGAGGCCGTCGTCTTCCACCACGACTTCGACCGGAACGCCGCCGAGCTTGCCGCCCTGCATCTTGATCGCGAGATTGAAGGCGTCGCGGATATCCTGGCCGAGATAGCCGCCCGGGCCCGACAGCGTGGTGATGAAGCCGACCTTGAGCGGCGTTTGCGCCAAGGCCCCCGCCCCGGCGGCCAAAGTCATCGCAGCGGCGCACGCTAGTGAAGCAACTCGCATCGATAGTCCCCTCTGATGATAGTCTTACCCGGCACCTGTCATTCCATGCGCAAGGCCTACGTCAAAGCGGCACGTACGTATAGCCCGCGCTGGCCCGCTCGAAGCGGCCGAATACCGGCGTTGGAAAATGATACGGTGCAACGATTGTGCCACGGGCCACACAATCGTCGAGCAGACGGCGGCGCGTGGCATTGGCCATCGCCGGGTCCTGACAGAAATTCGATGTTGTCTCCGGATCGCTCAATTGCAGCGGGTGGTGAACGGCGTCCGCCAGGAACAATACTTCCGTGTCCTCCGCCTTAAGTCGTACGACCGCCATGCCCGGCGAATGCCCATGCGCCGGCTCGAGCGAGATGCCCGGCGCGATCTCGCTCGGCGTTGCCACCGTCTCCAACCGACCGCGTTCGACCAGCGGCGCGACGCTGTCGGCATAAGCGCCGTGCAACGTCTCGACGCCCTGGGTCTCGTAAAGCTTGCCCCAATGCGCCAGTTCGCCTTCCGGAGTCACGTAACGCGCCCGTGGAAAGGCCGGCACCCAGGCGCCGTCTTTGAGCACCGTGTTCCAGCCGACGTGGTCTGCGTGCAGATGCGTGTTGATGACGATGTCGAAGCGCTCCGGCGTAAACGACATCGCCGCCAACGCATCGAGAAATTTGCTCGTCCGCTTATGCCAACGCGGGCGATCGGGACGATCCTTGTCATTGCCGATGCCGGCATCGACCAGCACCAACGCGTCCGGCGTCTCGACGACGTAGGAGTTGAAGCTGAGCAGCAGGCCCTCTTCCGCCACGTCGATCATGCCGGCGGGCGTATTGGCCGCCGCCCGCACCAGGGCATCACCTGTCATCGCCCGGAACATTGCGGTCGCCGGCCACTTCACACGGTCCATGTCGGCGATGCGATGAATGCGGTACGGCCCGATGTGCAGGCTGTGCACATCGAAGCCGAGGACGTCGCGCTGGGACTGTTCGATCACAGCGCGATTCGCATTGCTGGCCGCGCTCACAGTTTGCACTGCGCCGCGAAGGGATCGACGTAATTGCTCATGATCTTGCCCGTCGTCTTGAGCGTGAGCGCGCCGGAGGCATCCTTCTCGACCTTCATGGCGTACCAGTCCTGCACCGGGTGCTGATTGGCGCCGAACTTGAAGCTGCCGCGCGTCGCGTGGAAATCCGCCTTCAGCATCGCCGTGCGGAAAGCGGCCGCGTCGTCGATCTTGCCGCCGGTCTGCTTGAGCGCGGCATCGATCGCCAGCGCGGTGTCGTAGCCCTGGGCGGCATACATCGTCGGCACACGGCCATAGGCCTTCGTGAACGCGGCAACGAACTCTTTGTTGGTGGCGTTGTCGAGATCGGCGTTCCAGTGCCCCGAGACATTGAGGCCGAGCGCGGCATCGCCCACCGCCTTCAGGATCGCGTGGTCCATCGACGGCTCGGCCAGCACCATCGGAATGGTGCTGAGAAGACCGGCCTGCTGATACTGCCGCAGGAAGCTGATGCCCAGCCCGCCCGGGTGGAATTGAAACACGACATCCGGCTTGGCCGCGCGAATTTGCGCCATCTCGGCGGCGTAGTCGGTCTGGTCGAGCCGCGTATAGACCTCGCCGACAATCTCACCTTTGAAGAAGCGTTTGAAGCCCGCGATCGCATCCTTGCCGGCGGCATAGTTCGGCGCCAGCACGAAAGCGCGCTTGTAACCGAGTTCCGTCGCGTTACGGCCGGCGCTGCCCTGCATCGTGTCGGTCAGCCACGACATCACGAAGTAATTGCGGTTGCATTCCTTGCCGGCGAATTCGGACGGACCCGCGTTCGGGCTGATGACGATCGCCCCGGCATCGAGCGCATCCGGCACCACCGCGCTGGCCACGTTCGAAAAGATGAGGCCGGTGATGAGCTTGATCTTCTCGTTCTTGAGCATGCGCTCGGCGATCTGCTTGCCCTGCCCGGGCTTGAGGCCGTCGTCCTCGACCAGCACGTCGACCGGCGCGCCGCCCAACTTGCCGTCCTGCTTCTTGACCAAAAGATTGAAGCCGTCGCGCACGTCCTGCCCGAGATATCCCGCCGGTCCCGACAAAGTGGTGATGAAACCGATCTTGACCGGCGATTGGGCCGCGGCGGGAAACGCCGAAGCCAAGCTCCCGAGCACGAGAGCAGAGAAAACGAAAGCACGCGACGACAGCATCAACACATTCCCTTATTTGGCTTCTGGCGCGGCCCTTCCAGCGTGAGGGCCGCGCGGTTGCGATGTAACAAACGAGTGGCGGTTACGGCAGCGTCACCCAGCCTGCCGGTGGCTCCTTGCCAGGATGCAAGGTGCCGCAGTGCGGACAGGTGCGCGCCTTCTCGTCGGCGTAGAAGGCGCTGTACACCTTCGGCAGATCCGCGACGATGTCGCCGAGGTCGACTTCCGTGCGATGCACCAGCCCCTGACAGTTGAAGCAGTACCATTCGAAGCCGTCGAGCAACCCATCCGGGCGATGCGGTTCGACCACCAGCCCGACGGAGCCTTCCATCGGACGCTGCGGCGAATGGCGCACATGCGGCGGCAACATGAAGATATCGCCCTCGCGGATCGGCACGTCGTAGTGCTCGCCGTTGTCGACGACCTTCAGCACCATGTTGCCGCGCAACTGGTAGAAGAACTCCTCGACCGGATCGTCGTGGAAATCGGTGCGCCGGTTCGGGCCGCCGACCACGGTGACCATCAGATCGGCATCCTTCCAGACCTGCTGGTTGCCGACCGGCGGTTTAAGCAGATGCTGATGCTCGTCGATCCATTTGTTGAAATTGAAAGCCTGCAGACGCCCGAGTTTCATGTTTCTCTCCTGCCGGTAGTGTTCATATTTGAATGCCGATGCGTCTCGAGGGCGCGCCAGATTGTCTCGCTCGTAAGCGGAATGTCGAGATGGGTCACGCCGAAAGGCGACAAGGCGTCGACCGCGGCGTTCATGATCGCCGCCGGTGGCCCGATACAACCCGCCTCGCCGACACCCTTGGCGCCGAGAGCATTCGCCGGCGAAACCGCCGGCAGCTTGTCTATGACAAGCGGCGGAATGTCGCCCGCACGCGGAATGCCGTAGTCCATCAACGAGGCGGTCAGCAACTGCCCTTCTTCGTCGTAGACGATGCGCTCGCTCATCACCGCACCAATGCCTTGCGCGAAACCGCCACGCAACTGGCCCTCGACCAGCATGGGATTGATCACAACCCCGGCGTCGTCGATCCAAGTCACCTGTTCGACGGTCAGTTCGCCCGTGTCGGCGTCGACCGAAACGGCGGCGACGCAACAACCGCTGCTCCAGGCCTCGCCAGCCGCCTCGTAGACTTCGGTCGTTGTCAGCGCCAAGCCTTCGGCCAGGTCAATGCCTTTGGCGATCGCATGGCGCGCAATGTCCGTCCACGATGCATGACGCCCGTCACCAGCACGCACGACAACGCCGTCCGCGACGGCTTCGAGCGGTGCGTCCGCACACGCGAGCAAGTCGCGTGCGATGCCGAACGCCTTGTCGAGAAATGCTTGCGTCGCGCGCAATACGGCGCTGCCGCCGATCGGCGTGCCGCGGCTCGCCAGCGCGCCGATGCCGGCCGGCGTCGTGCGCGTATCGCCATGCAACACACGCACGGAGTCGAACGGCGTCTTGAGCACGTCGCAAACGATTTGCGCATAGGCCGTCTCGCGCCCCTGCCCCTGCGCGCTGCTGCCTGTGGCGAGGACGATCGTGCCGTCTGTCGCAAGACCGATCCGGGCGCTTTCCCAGCCTTGCCCGCACGGCTCGACATAGAGGGCCGTCCCGACGCCGACGATCTCGCCGCGCTTGCGGCGACGCGTCCGCTCGCGGCAAAGCTCGGCATAAGACGATTGCTTTTCCGCCTTGGCGAGCAAGGCCGGATAGTCGCCGGAGTCAAGAACCTGGCCCGTCGGCGTCGTGTAGGGAAAGGCAGCCGGCGCAATGAGATTGCGCCGGCGCAACTCGAGCGGATCGACGCCGAGCACTGCGGCGGCGCGATCCATCAACCGCTCCATCACCATGCAGGCTTCCGGCCGGCCGGCGCCGCGATAGATGCCGATGGCGGCCGTGCTCGCGAGATAGCCGGTGAGTTCGATATCGACATTGTCGACGCGATAAGGCCCGGGGAGAATGCGCGCCGCGTTCCGGCCCGGCACCACACTGCTGTAGGGCATCCAATGCCCGAGCGGAAACGACAGCTGCGCGCGGAGCGCCAGGACGCGGCCGTCGTTCGCAAGTGCAAGCGCCGCCTCGGTACGACCGCCGCGGCCATGCGTGGCGGCCAGGAAATCGTCGCCGCGGCTGGCGGCCCACTTCACCGGCTTGCGTAACGCGCGCGCGGCCCAAGCGACCACAGCGTCTTCGGGGTAGAGCGAAGCCTTGCCGCCGAAGGCGCCGCCGACGTCGGGCGCGATGACGCGGATCTGCTCCTGCGGCATGCCCAGCACGTCGGCGAGATCGATGCGGGCGCGATGGGGCGCCTGCGTCGGCAGCCACACCGTCAGACCGTCATCGTCCCAGACGGCGAGCGCGCCGCGCGGCTCGAGCGCCATCGGTGCAAGCCGCGGATAGTCGATATCGACCCGGACAACGTGCGCCGCCTCGGCAAAGGCTTGCGCGCTCGCGCCGGACGACCATGTTTCGGTGAAAGCGGCATTCTCGGGCGAACGGCCGCGCAGGACAGAACTCTCGACAACGATATCGACGGTGGCTGCTGCGTCACGTGCAGCCTCTGCCGAGGTGGCAACGATCGCAACGACCGGCTGCCCGACGGCCTCGACGGCATCCCCGGCCAGCAGCGTGAACGGCGCCAGTTTGAGGCCGTCGACCAGCCCGTTGACCGCCGCACGTCCGGCGCCTGCCAAATCGGCGGCCGTCAATACCGCAACCACGCCCGGATGCGCCCGCGCCGCGGCAATATCGATGTGGGTGATCTGCCCGCGTGCATAGGGGCTGCGAAAGAACTCCAGATGCAAACAGTCGGGCGGCGTTAGATCGCCGATAAACCGGCCCCGGCCGGTAACAAGCGCAGCATCCTCCACCCGGCGCACGTCGCGGCCGATCCATGCCGGATCGGCTGCGGTGCCGCGGTCTGGGGCCTTCGCCTGAAACGGAGCATTCATGGGCGCTGAATCGGGATCGAATTTCATTCAGCTGCCGATTACGGGACTAATTTGTCTATATGACAATGTCGTTTATTCGTATCTATTGATATGCAATACTTATAAGTAAGAGCCGCCTCGTGAACATCACCATCCGCCAAATCGAAGCTTTTCTGAAAGTCGCCGAATGCGGCAGCTTCACGCGCGCCGCGGAGCGGTTGCATGTGGCGCAACCGGCGCTGTCGCAGCATGTGCGCGATCTCGAGAGCGAGCTCGGCATCCGCCTGTTCGACCGCACCACCCGCCGCGTCGAACTGACCGAAGGCGGCCGCGAGTTTCGCAACACCGCCGCCAAGATCGTCGAAGACCTGGAGCTGGCCGCGCGCCATGCGCATGAACTCGCCACCCGCAAGCGCGGCAAGGTGACGATCGCGACGCCGCCTCTGCTCGCGGGCGCGATCCTGCCCTGGGCAATTGCCGACTTCCGAGCCGAGTTCCCCGGCATCCAAATCACGGTCGTGGAAGCGGGCGCCGACGAGATTGTCGCGCAGGTCCGCTCCGGCACCGTCGATTGCGGCTTCGGCACCTTTCGTGCCGGTGAGGATGGCATCGTCTCGACGCCGGTGACGAGCGATAGTCTGGCGCTGTTCTGCCCGCTCTCTCATCCTTTGGCGAAGAAGAAGCGCATCAACTGGAGCGAGTTGGAGAACCAGCCGTTGGTGACGCTCACCCGCGACAGCGGCATTCGCCTGCTGGTGGAGCTCGGCTGCGAAACCGCGCAGATCGGCATGACGATCACGCATGAGGTGTCGCACGTGACGACCGCGCTGGCGATGGTCGAAGCGGGATTGGGCATCGCCGTGCTGCCGACGTATGCGCGCGTGGCGATGCGCCAGGGCGCGATCGCCGCCGTGCCAATGGCAAACCCGACCATCACGCGCGACATCGTGCTGATTACGCCGGCCGGGCGCTCGGTCTCCCCCGCCCTGTCGAGTTTCGCGCGCGCGCTGACGAAGCGGACGATCGCGACCTTCCCGCCCAAGCCGAAGCGCGCCTAACGAAACAACTGCAGCACCGTCTGGTCGCCCTGGGTCGACAGCGACAACGCCGTGAGTGCCAGGCCCTGCCGCGTCTGCAACGCGAGCAGATTAGCCCCCTCCTCGTTGGTGTCGGCGAGCACGAGGCCGTCAGCAGCGCCTTGCAGCGTGTTGATCATATTGTTGGTGAAGGTTTGCCGTATCTGCAGTGTGCCGAGATTGGCGCCGAGACTCGCCGCCTGCTGACGTAAAGTCGCGAGCGCGGCATCGAGGCCCGGCATGAGGCCGTCGATCACGCCATTCGATTGAAAGTCGTTGCCGGACGCCGCTGTCAGATTGAGTCCGCCCGCGCTCACGCCAAAACCCGACACCGTCAGCGTACTGCTGCCGCTTTCGTTGAAGGTTGTGACAAGGCTATCACCGTTGAGGAGATTGATGCCGCCGAACGACGCGTCGCCCGCCATCTGATCGATCTGCTGCAGCAGCGCATTATATTGTTCCTGGGCTGCGGCCCGGATCGGATCCGGCGTCGGCGCATTCACCGTGCCGTAGTCCGTGCCGGCGGCCGGCAGGCCGAGCACGGCCAGTGCGCTGCCGCTGGTCGTCAGCGAATTGGCATGGGCGACGGTGCCTGGCACGCCAATGCTCAGACCTGTTCCGTTCAACGATGCCGAGACGCCGACGCCGCCGAGCGCGCTCTGCAATTCGGCAAGCGTCGAGATCTGGCCGGCGCCGGTGCCGAAGGCCACCGTCTTGGCGCCGCCGCCATTGGCCTGCACCGTCATGCTCGTGCCGGACAAACCGCCGACCGCCTGCAACAGGTTGGTCGAAGTGCCGCTCAAGCCATCGATGCCGACCGCTGTCGCCGCCGCCGATGAGAGCACCTGAAAGCTGGTGTCGCTGCTGGTCGCGGTGAGCTTGACGAATGTGCCGCTGGCATCGAGCGAGGCGCGCACCGCGCCATTCAATCCCGCGGTGCTGTTGATGGCGTTGATGATCGTATTGGTACCGACGTTGCCGGCCGGCGCGGCCACCGTATAGGTCGTGGCGCCGACCTGGATCTTCAGCCCGCTGATATTCGCCTGAAACGCACCGGACACGTCGACATTGCCCGTGACGCTGCCGACCGTCTCGCCGCTGATGTCGGTCGAGCCGGTCTGTGCGATCGCGTCGTAGCTCGTCTGCGCCAGCGGCGCCTGCCGCGCCTGGAGGGCCAGCGACTTCGCCGCCTGCACGAGCTTGACGATGCCGCCGATGCCGGTGCTGGCCGCCTTCAGCGTCTCCAGCGACTGGCTCACGCGGTCGACCAGTGCGCTCAGGTCGCCGGCGCGGGCATCCAGCGCCCTCGCGGTGAAGTAACTCGACGGCTTGTCGAGCGCGCTGTTGACCTTCTTGCCGGTCGCCAGACGGTTCTGCACGGTCGTCGTGTCGGCCGCCGCATTCTGCAGCGACAGCAATATCCCTCGCACGCCCCGCGACAACACAAGGTCCGACATACAGCCCCCCACCGGCTTTTAGCGGAAGCTGCTCAATGAGCGGTAAAGGGATGGAACTCGTCTCTCGATGATCGCCGCTCCCCGGGCAAGAAGCCGCCTTCACCGCTCCATCACCCTTCGGAACCGGCGAACCGCACCATCGGAATAGCAGGCATACGCGCCGCAAGGGATTCTTAACGTAGAAGTTACATTTACCGTCGGCCGCCAGGGCTATGGTCGCGTTGTACTCCCCAAGGCACGGAGGGAGCGGACGATCATGGTCATCAAAGGCTGGAATATCGGTGAGATGCTGCGGCGTGACGCGAGCTATTTCGCGCAGGCGGCGGTCGCCGTTGTGTTCGTATGCTTCGCCGTCGTGGTTTTGGCCGCCGCCGTCGTCGACCTGCTGGCGCTCCGCTACTGACGCGCGCCGTCACGTCACGCGTGTCCGGTCAGCCTGCCAGCCGCTGCGGCACCCGCGACGCTTCGTTGTTCAACTCGACAAGCTGCTCCAACAGTTCCACCAGCCGGTCCCGGTCGGCCGGCTTCAGTGGCTCGAGGATGCGATCCTGCGCGCGTAGCACGGCCGCCTCCGCCCGCTTCACCAGCGCAGTACCGGACGCCGACAGCTTGAGGACCTTGATGCGTTTGTCCTCGGGCGAGGCATAGCGCGTCACCAGCTTGCGCGCCTCCAGCCGCTCCAGCACATTGCCAAGCGTCGAGCGATCGAAGGCGATGGTCGCCGAAAGCCGGGTAGCGTCGGTGCCCGGATTCTCGCGGATGGCAACCAGAGCCGCGTACTGCACCGGCGTAAGGTCGAAAGCGGCGCATTCTTCCATGAAGATCGCCACCGCAATCTGCTGCGCCCGCCGGATGAGATGCCCCGGCTTTGAATGCAAATCCTTTAATCGCATCAATCGGCTCCGCCAGCCGGCGCTCCCGCCTGCAATGCCCGGTTGGTACCGGACATTGCCGCGAAAAGCAAAAGCGGTCGGATAGGCCCTAGTGGAAGACTTCGAAGAAACCGAGCTTGCGCTGCATCGGCGCATCGTCGACCTGGAACAGGAAGGCCGGCTTCTGCGTCGAGCGATTGGCGATGCGGATCTTGGCGTGCGTCGGCACAGCCAAGGTGTCGCTGGCATCGGCGCTCAAGCTGACGCCATCCACCTCGGCGTCCACCGCGCCCTCGACCACATGCAGCACCGCCGAGGCCGACCGGCGTGCCGGCGCCGCGGCCTCGCCCGGCCGCAACATGATCGCCGAGAAGCCCAGCACCGGCAGACACTCGGCTCCGGTCTCGGGATTAACATAAGCAAGATGCACCATCTCCGAGGCCTCGGTGACGGCTGCCATTGCCAGCAGCGCCTCGCGCACGTCCCGCCACGGATAGCGCAGCAGAGGATAGTTGGCGCGCGGCCCACTCAAGGCGCGGTAGGGCACAAGGCCGGCGCGCCGATAATGCGTCTGCGAACTGTCCGGCTGGTTGCGCACGGTCTGCGGCGGCCCTTCGAGCGCATAAGACGCTTCCTGCGCGAACACCGTCGGCAGATCGAGCGCATCGAGCCAGATCACCGGGCCCGTGCCCTCGTGGCGATGTTCGTGCCACAGCAACGACGGCGTCAGGATCAGGTCGCCGCGCTCCATCGGCAGCTTCTCGCCGTCGACGATGGTGTAGCCGCCCTCGCCTTCGACGACGAAACGCACCGCGCTCGGCGTGTGCCGGTGATTGGGCGCGGTCTCGCGCGGCAGGATGAGTTGCAGACCGATATAGATCGAGGGCGTCGCCTGCATGTTCTCAAGACCGAGGCCAGGGTTGGCGAGCACCAGCACCCGACGCTCGGCCTTTTCGATCGGCGTCAGCTCACCGGCTTCGATGAGGCGCGGCCGCACGTCGGCATAGTGCCAGACGACCGGCTGCGTGCGGCGGAACGGCGCGCCGTGCGGCAATGCCTTGCGCAGGCTCGGCCACAACGGCACCAGGTTCTTCGCCGCGAGCCCTTCGACATAGGACGCGGGCAATTCGCTCAACGTACCGAGCGCGCTCATTGGGCTTCCTCCACCGGCTTGTTCGTTGGGCTTAGGCTGCGGCACGCTGCTGGCCGGCACCGGTCAGGCCGTTGCCGCCATAGATCCAGGCCACGCTCGAATAGAACTGCTCCGGCGTCTTGGTCTTGAGCCAGGCGTTGCGCACGAGCCGCTCGACGCCGTCGGCGTGATAGATGCGGCCGAGTTCGCGCGACGAAAGCACGACGCGATAAGCGCGCGGAATGCGCTCCTCCTGATAGGCCTGGAAGGCGGCCGCGACATCGCCGCCGGTCTTCTCGACCTTGTCGGCAAGGCACACCGCGTCTTCCATCGCCATGCAGGCGCCTTGCGCGAAGTATTGATAGGTCGGATGCGCGGCGTCGCCGAGCAGCGCGATGCGCCCGTCGACCCAGTTCGGGATCGGATCGCGATCGCCCAGCACCCAGCGTCGCCATTCGGTCGGCACTTCCAAGAGCTTGCGCGCCTTCGGCACTATGTGGGCGAAGCGGCTGAGCACCTCCTCGCGCGTGCCCGGCTCGTTGCTGCCGACGTTCGCCTGGTCGGTGACGAAGGTCGCCACCAGATTGAAGCTGCGCCAGCCCTGCAGCGGATAATGCACCATGTGGCACTTGGGACCCGCCCACAATGTCGCCGCGTTCCAGCGCAGATCCTCCGGCATCTGCTCGATCGGCAACACGGCGCGATAGGCGACGTGGCCGGAGACGCGCAGCGGATCGTTCGCACCGGCCGTCACGTGCTCGCGCACCTTGGACCGCACCCCGTCGGCGCCGATGACGGCATCGGCCTCGTAGGTGTTGCCGGCCGCGGTCACCACCTTGGCGCCGGACGCCGTGTTCTCGCAGGCGATCACCCGCTCCTTGTTGACCAAGGTGATCAGTTCGTGCGCGCGGCAGGCGTCGAGAAAGGCGCCGTGCAGATCGGCGCGATGGATCACGGCATAAGGATTGCCGCAATATTTGCGGAAGGCATCGCCCAACGGCCCGTAGAACACCTGCTCGCCGGTCATGCCATCCATCATGATCAGCGCGTCGACATAGACCGCCCGTGCGCGGCCGACATCGCCGATGCCGAGATAGTCCATGGCGTGAAACGCGTTGGGTCCGATCTGGATACCGGCACCGATCTCGCCGAACTTCTCGGCCTGTTCGAGCACGGTGACACGGCAGCCCTTGCGCGCCAGGCCGAGCGCCGCGGCCAACCCGCCAATACCGCCGCCGGCAACAACGACGGACGACTTCGCACCTTGACGATGGGGCATGGCCTCTCCTCCGCTTCCGGCCGCGCCTTGATCAGCGCGACTCCAGTTTGACAGCATACGTTCAATTATCGAAGCATTTCGACCGTATACTGTCAATCTAATTGGACGGCCCCGCCGATACGGAATACTACGTAGTGCAACGCAGCGAGGGCCAGGATCGGCGCGGCGGAGCGTTCAGCGCGGCGGATAGATGTGCGAGCGGCCGTTGAAATCTTCGACCACGGCATCGCCTTCGCCGCTCGACGTCAGATAGACCGGCCCGACCGGCGACTTGCCGTGGCCGCCCGGAATATCGAGCACATAGGTCGGCTGGCAGAGCCCCGAGAAGCGGCCGTGCAGGTCGCGCATCAGCTGCTGCCCCGTTGCGATATCCGTGCGCAGATGGCTGGTGCCGGGGGCGAGATCGCCGTGATGCAGGTAATAAGGCTTCACCCGGCATTCGACGAGCGCGCGCATGAGAGCGCCCAAAGTCTCCGGCGTGTCGTTGACGCCCTTCAGCAGCACCGTCTGCGACAACAGCGGCATGCCGGCATCGGCCATGCGGGCAAGCCCCTCGCGCACCGCGTCGCTCAGTTCGCGCGCATGATTGACGTGCACGGCAACGTAGGTCGCCTTGCCGCTCGCCTTCATCGCGCGCACCAGATCGGGCGTGATGCGTGCGGGATCGGCGACCGGCACGCGCGTGTGGATGCGCGCGACCTTCACATGATCGATGGCCGCCAACGCGGTCATCACCGCGCGCAAGCGCCGCGGCGACAGCACCAGCGGATCGCCGCCGGTGAGGATCACCTCCCAGATATTGGCATCGCTGCGGATGTAATCGAGCGCGCGCGCCAGCGCTTCCGGTGCCAAGGCGTTCGGCTTGTTCGGGCCGACCATCTCGCGGCGGAAGCAGAAGCGGCAATAGACCGCGCAGACATGGGTGAGCTTCAGCAGCACGCGATCGGGATAGCGATGCACGATGCCCTCGACCGGCGCATGCGCATCGTCGCCGATCGGATCGGCGAGTTCCTCCGGCCTGTGGTCGAGTTCGGCGGCGTCGGGCACGAACTGCCGCGCGATCGGATCGTGCGGGTCGGCATGGTCGATCAGTGCTTCCAGCGCGGGCGTCACCGCAACGGCATAGCGCGCGGCGACCGCTTCGAGCGCCGGCAACTGCGCGGGCGAAGCCAGCCCATGCTCGCAGAGCTGCGTCGGATTGCGCAACGTCTGCACTTTTGCGTCCATCATCGTCTCTCCTTCCCGCCGTCACAGATCGACGACGGGCGTCCATATCACCTGATCGATGCGGCTCGCGCCCGTCGCCAGCATCACCAGCCGGTCAAAACCCAACGCGATTCCGGCGGCCTGCGGCATCTGCGCCAGGGCGGCCAGAAAGTCCTCGTCCACCGGATAGCGCTCGCCATAGAGGCGCTGCTTCTCGGCCATGGCCTCGGCAAAGCGCGTGCGCTGTTCGGCGACATCGGTCAGTTCGCCGAAGGCGTTGCCGAGTTCGACACCGCAGGCATAGATCTCGAAACGCTCGGCGACCTTGTCGCCGCCGGGCTTGGCGCGTGCCAGCGCCGCCTGCGGCAGCGGATATTCGTACAATATGGTGGCGCGACCCATGCCGAGATGCGGGTCGACCTTCTCGACAATGACGCGGCTGAAGATGTCGCCCCAGGTGTCGTCGTCGGCGATCTGAATGCCGGCGGCCACCGTCGCCGCCGCCAGCGCATCGCGGTCGCCCTGCGCGCCGGTAATGGTCGCGAGGAGATCGACACCGGCGTAGCGGTCGAAGGCTTCCGCCACGGTGATGCGTTCCGGCGCGGCGAAGGGATCGGCGGTCTTGCCGCGATAGGTGAGCTGCGTGGCGCCGGCCGCGCGCGCCGCCTCCGCCAGCAGCGCGGCGCAATCGTCCATCAGCGTCTCGTAGCTCTCGTTGGCGCGGTACCATTCGAGCATCGTGAATTCGGGATGATGCAGCGCCGTGCGCTCGCGGTTACGGAACACGCGGGCAAAATCGAAGATGCGGGTCTCGCCGGCGGCCAATAGCTTTTTGCAGGCGAACTCCGGCGAGGTACGCAAGTAGAGCGTCTCATGCTCCCCGCCCGGCCCGACCAGGTCCGTAGCGAAGGCATGCAGGTGCGTCTCGTTACCGGGCGAGACCTGCAGGGTCGCCGTTTCGACCTCGATGAAGCCGGAACCGGCGAACCAGCCGCGCAGCGCGGCCGCGATCCGGCCACGGGCCGCGAGGTACGGTCTGCGGGCGGCATGCGGCCCGGGCAGCCAGAATGGGATGGATTCGCGCAATTCGACCTCGGAAACGGCCTTTACCTCAACAAAATCAGCCCGGCGGAAAGGCTGGTAATGGGCGAGAAGATCGCTATGGTGCGCCCCGAAAATCGTCCCAGATCAAGGATTCTCGTCGTGAAGGTTATCGCCAGCCAAATCCGCAAGGGCAACATCGTCGACCTCGACGGCAAGCTCTATGTGGTCCTCAATGCGGAAAGCTTCCACCCCGGCAAGGGCACGCCGACCACGCAGATCGATATGCGCCGCATTTCGGACGGCGTGAAGACCCAGCAGCGCTACAAGACGACCGACCAGGTCGAGCGCGCCCACGTGGAAGACCACGAGT
Source organism: Pseudolabrys taiwanensis (assembly GCF_003367395.1). NCBI lineage: Bacteria > Pseudomonadati > Pseudomonadota > Alphaproteobacteria > Hyphomicrobiales > Xanthobacteraceae > Pseudolabrys > Pseudolabrys taiwanensis. The sequence goes on from NZ_CP031417.1 coordinate 1,502,254, forward strand.
TCTCCTATCTCTACCAGGACGGCGACGGCTTCCACTTCATGAACCAGGAGAACTATGAGCAACTCCAGGTTCCCGCCGACGTCGTCGGCGACTACGCGCCCTATCTTCAGGAAGGCATGATCGTCAGCCTCGCCATCCACGAAGGCATCGCGGTGTCGATGGAGATCCCGCAGAAGGTGACCCTCGAAATCACCGACACCGAGCCGGTGGTGAAGGGCCAGACCGCGTCGGGCTCGTTCAAGCCGGCGATGCTGTCGAACGGCGTCCGCACCATGGTGCCGACGCACATCGTCACCGGCACCCGCGTCGTGGTGAACACGGCCGACGGCTCCTATGTCGAGCGCGCCAAGGACTGAGCCCCGCTCCGTTCACCTAGATCGCGCGCGATGGCCGGGCCCTGCCCGGCCATTTCATTTTGACGCGGCGGCTGCCCCGTGCACCTGCGAAACATCGCGCAGACGATCGACGAACGCGGCATGCAGCGCGGTCGGCAGCCAGTCGCGCCGCGTTGTCAGCCCCACCATGCGGCGCACATGGGGCACCGGCACATCCAAGATCTTGAGCTGCGTCGAACGATCCTCGCCGAAGACATAGCCGCGCGGCAGAAGGCTCAGCCGGTCGCTGACCGCCAGCATTGACGTCACCGCGCCCAGCGAATCGGTCTCGATCTGGACACGGCCCGAGAGCCGCCATTTATCGATGAGATCGTCGAGCACCGCGCGGCGCGGCAGCGACGCGGTCGGGAATATCCAGTCATAGGCGCGCAGATCGGCGCGTCGCGGCCGCTTCACGCGCGCGAGTGGATGATGACGGCGGCACACCACGCAATAAGGATCCTCGAACAGCGGCTCTTCCTGCAGGTCGCCGAACGGCGGCGGCGCACGCAGCGCACCGACGATCACGTCGATGCTGCCATTGCGCAGTTCATGGACGAGTTCCTGATAGCTCGCTTCGCGCAGCGTCAAACGCGCCTTCTGATGGCTCTCCAGAACCTTCTCCGTCGCTGACGACAACAGGCGTTTCGGCGCGAGAACCAGAATGCCGATGGTCATGGTCGTCGCGGCGGCACCGCGCTGCGACGCGAGTTCATCCAAGCCCGCTTTGATCTCGATACCGGCCACGGCGAAGCGGCGCGCCAGTTCCGCGCCGGCAGGCGATAGCCCAATGCCACCGGCCTGCATCCGGTAGAGCGAGACGCCGAGCAGCCGCTCGAGCGCACGCGCGGCGCGATGCAATGTCGGCTCGGCGATCCTCAGGGCCTGCGCGGCGCGGCGAAAATTGCCGGCCTTCGCGATGGCGAGCAGCGTATGGATGTGACCGTCGCTGACCTTGCGCGTCAGCCGCGCCACGTCGTCACGATCGGCACCGGCGCCTAGCGCATGGGCCACGGCGGCATTCAGTTGTGCAAAGAAACGCCCGGCACGGCGCCCGAACAGCGCGCCCTCGGCGGTGAGAAAACTGCCGCCGGCGGCGCGCTTGAACAGCGTCACGCGCAGGTCGCGCTCCAACGCGCGGATCGCACGGGTGATTGCCGGCTGCGTGAGATGCAGGCGGTTCGCCGCGCCGCTCATGGCGCCGGCAACGCGCACGCCTTCGAACGCACGCAGGCGGCTGAGGCGCGGCAGGCGGTATTCGGACGGCTGTTTCATCGCAGCGGCTTAGCAAAAAGTTATGACCGCGGCCACGATTGGAATTGGCCGCGCGTGGCGCGCAGGCGCTTAATGGCGGGCGACAAAAAGAAACCGGAGGTACGCCTTGGCCGTGGCCGACATCGTCGACATCCACACGCACGTCATCTCATCCGACACCGCGCGCTATCCATTGGCGCCGCTCGGCGGCAAGCAATCGGACTGGTCGCGCACGCGGCCGACCAGCGCCGAGGCGCTGATCGCGGCCATGGACGCCGCCGGCGTGGCGCAGTCGGCGGTCGTGCACGCCTCGACCGCTTATGGCTACGACAACTCATACCTCGCGGACTCCGTCGCCAAGTATCCGGACCGTTTCACCGGCGTGTTCTCGATCGACCTGTTCGCGCCCGATGCCGCCGCAAAGTTCGATCATTGGACGCAGGCCGGCCTGACCGGCATGCGCCTGTTCACCACCGGCAGCACGAGCCCCGGCCAGGCCGGCTGGCTCGCCGATCCCAAGACCTTCCCGATCTGGGAGCGCGCCGAAGCGATCAACCTGCCCGTCTGCATCCAGATGCGCCCCGAAGGCGCGGCGCAGCTGCAGCAGTTGCTGGAGCGCTTCCGCACGGTGCCGATCGTGCTCGACCATCTCGGCCGTGTGAACCTGTCGGACGGGGCGCCCTACGCCGGCGCGCAATGGCTGTTCGACCTCGCCCGCTATCCCAACCTCTTCCTCAAGCTGACAACGAGGACGGTGGAGGAAGCGAGCGCCGGTGCTTCGACGCCCGAGGCTTTCTTCCCGAAGATCGTCGCGGCGTTCGGCGCCGACCGCATCGCTTACGGCTCGAACTTCCCGGCCCATGCCGGCACCATGTCGCATCTGCTCGATGAGACCAAACAGGCCCTCGCCTGCCTGACCGAAAGCGACCGCGCCGCCATCTTCGGCAAGACCGCGCGCCGTCTCTATCCGGCGCTGAACCGCGAGGGAGCCGCGGCATGACAGCCCTGACGACGGTGATCGGCGCCAAGGCCTGGCGCGAGCGCCTGCCTGCGGCGGCCGCCGCCATTTCCGGCCTCGATCTCAATTTCGCTGAGGTCTCTCCGATCCACCGCGCCTTCGCGCCGATGGCGCGCGAGCAGAAGTTCGACGTCAGCGAGATGGCGATCGTCACGGCGTTGCAAGCGCTCGCCTATGACAAACCGCTGCTGTTGTTGCCCGTGACCGTCGCCGCGCGCTTCCAGCAGCGCTGTCTGATCGCGCGGCGGCAAAGCCCTGCCCTCGGCGTCGCCGATTTGCCGGGACGCCGGATCGGCGTTCGCGCCTATACGCAGACGACCGGCGTCTGGCTGCGCGGCATCCTGCAAAACGACTATGGCGTCGCGCCCGACGCGGTGCGCTGGGTGACGCAGGAGGGCGCGCATGTGGCCGAGTATCGCAACCCGGCCTGGGTCGAGCCCGCACCGGCCGGCAGCAAGCTCGTCGATCTCCTGCGCGCCGGCGATATCGATGCCGCCATCCTCGGCAACGATCTGCCGGACGATCCCGACCTCGTGCCGGTGATCCCCGATCCCGAGAACGCCGCCAAGGACTGGTACGCGAAACACAGCGTCATCCCGATCAATCATATGATCGTGGTGCGCAAGGACGCCGCGCGCGCCAACCCGCAAGCGATCAAGGACCTGTGGCGCGCGATCGTGCAGGCGGAGCCACCGGCAAAATCAACGCCGCGCATGACCGCCATCGGCATCGAAGCCAACCGCCGCGGTCTCGAGACGGTGCTGCATTATTGCGAACAACAGAAGCTGCTGCCGCGGCCGTTGACGGTCGATGAGATATTCGCCGAAACGGTCGCCCTGTTGGGCGATGCCATGCGCATCTGACGACGTCCAAGAAGCCGACAAACGAAGCCGTCGCAATCGGCCATAGTGAATGGAGGAATCATGCTGTCATTGCACACATCGACGCGTTCGCGATCGAAGTTCGCGCGACCGACGCTCGCGCGACTTGCGGGCGCCGCGCTCGTTCTGAGTCTGTCGCTCGGCGCATTTGCGTCGCGGCCCGTCGCGGCCGAGACCTATCCATCGAAGCCGGTCCGCATCATCGTTCCTTACGGCCCCGGCGGCATCGCCGACGTGACCATGCGCATGGTCGCGGACAATCTGAGCAAGAAGTTCGGCCAGCAGTTCTTCATCGAAAACCGTCCGGGGGCGGCTGGCGTGCTCGGCATGCAGGCGACCGAACAAGCGCCCGCCGACGGTTACACGATGACCATGATCGGCGGCGGCCTCACCATCGCCAAGGCGTTGTTCAAGAAGCTGCCCTATGACCTCGAGAACGACTTCACGCCGATCTCGACCACGGCCTCGTACGGCCTGGTGATCGTCACCAAGGCCGACTCGAAGTTCAAAACCATCCAGGACCTGATCGCCGCCGCGAAGGCAAAGCCCGGCACCATCAACTTCGGCACCATCAACGCCGGCAGCGCGCAGAACCTATCGGCGGTCTTGTTCCAGCTTCTCGCCGGCATCGATGTCGCCGTGATCCCGTACAAGACGACGCCGGATCTCGCGAACGCGGTCCTCCGGGGCGATGTCGATGTCGCATTCGAATACTTCGTCGGCTTCCAATCGCCGATCCAGAACAATCAGGTCACGGTCCTCGCGACGACCGGCAAGGAGCGTGCGGCCAATCTGCCCAACATACCGACTGTCGCCGAGAGCGGTGTGCCCGATTACGAGGTGACCAGTTGGAACGGCCTTGCCGTGCGCAAAGGCACGCCGGACGAGATCGTGCGTACGCTCAATCGCGCGGTCGACGAGGCACTCAAGTCGCCCCAGGTGCAGAAGTTCTCCAGCGAGGCCGGCATGGACGCGCGCAGCATGTCGCCCGAGGCATTGCACGAACGCATCGTCAGCGACGTCGCCAAGTGGGCGCGCGTGATCAAACAGGCCGGTATCGCCCAGCGCTAGCGGCCGGTCACGCGACGGCCGGCATTGCCCGTCCTTGCGCACAGCCTCGGGCCCCCTCCCTTGTATCCGAGGGGCCGAGCAATCTAAGTTCCGGGGCCAAGCACTTCACGGCCCCGGGGGAGCGGGCAAAACGAGGGACCCGCTTTGACACGCGCCATCGTCCTCATTCTGGCGCTGCTGACCGCTGCCGCCGCGGCGGCGGACGAGATGACGGTACCGCGCCTGGCGGTCGCCGAGCCCGATTGGCAGATGGCCGCCGCCAATGCGCCTGACGGGCTGGACGCGCTCAATGCCGCGGCCGCGACACGCTTCACCGGCATCGACAAGAGCAGTGTCCCGGTCCTGCTGCCGTTCGACAAGGAAACCCTCGCCGGCTTTCGGCCGACCGGCTTCTTCCAATCCGGCCCCGCCGGGTACGACGCCGTCTTCTCGCTGCGCACCGCCGACACCGCCGATCTTTCCGACATCCGCTATCGCGACCCCGTCTATGTGCTGATGTCGGGTCTGCGCTTCACCTACGATCTCGACGGCCCGGCGCTGCCCGAAGGCCAGCCGGTCAAGGAACTCGACGCGCTGTTCCCCGGCATCACGCGCACCCTTCACGAATTCTATGTGCGCTACAGCTTCTCACGCTTCGGCGTGACTTACGTCGCGGCGATCTACTGCCGCGACATCCGCCCGCGGCCGCGGATCCTCTCTTGTAAGCAGGCCGACCGCGTCGCCGAGCGCTTCCTGCGCGCGCTCAAGCTGGCCGGCGGCAATCCCGCGGCCGCCGGACCGGCCGTCGAGCCGCCACCGATCGTCAGGCCGGATCAAATATCATCCGACTTCACTTACTTCAGCCCCGGCTCGCTCATCCCGGGATCCGGCCGCCGCCCGGACGTACCGGGCCGCACCGACTACACGGTCTATGCGCGCCTGCGCTTTCCGATAAAGGAGCCGCCCGCCTTCGCGAACTCGCAGTCGTTCAACAACTGGGGCGATTGCGACTTCACCGGCCGCTCGCCGCGCCGGCTCGGCCGCAAGGGCATGAGCTATTCATGCAAGGTGAACGGCCTGCCTTTGGTGTTCGATGAATCGGCCGGCCGCAACTACTCCTATCCATGGCGCGACAATTTCTGCGAACACCGCAATTTCGACGTTGGTCAATGCCCCGCGGGCCAGGGCCATCAGGGCCAGGACATTCGCCCGAGCAATTGCGCGCAGATCAACCAGGGCGCCGACCGCTGCGAGCCCTATCGGCACGACGTCGTGGCCGCGCATGACGGCATGCTGCTGCGCGCGCCCAAGCAGGAAGCGGTGTTCCTGTTCATCAACACGGCCGACACGCATATGCGCGTGCGCTACATGCATATGAGCCCCAAACGCCTCGACGCCGACGGCGTGCTCAGCGGCCGCACGGTGAAGGCCGGCGAACGCATCGGCCTCGTCGCGAATTACAATGAGTACGAACGCGGCACGACCAATCACCTGCATTTCGACATGCAAGTGCCGACCAGGATCGGCTGGGTCTTCGTCAATCCCTACATGACTTTGGTTGCCGCGTACGAGCGGCTCATCGGCGCACGCGGCACCGAGATCAAGACCGGCGATCCGGAGCCGCCCGTCGCCACGGTGGCGCCCGTGATCCTGCAGCCGGGCATCGTGCGCGTGCCGACCGCGGAACAGGGAAATGCGATGGCCGACGGCGCGAAGGATGCGCTCGTGCCTGCAAAATTGCCTGAGCCGAAGCCTGCACAGATCGGCGCCAAAGAGCGTGCGGAGTCGCAGCCGCATCGTGCGACCTCCAGCAAAGAGAAAAAACCGCGCAAGCGTCGCATTCGGCGCCGCCGCAAGCGCTCGCACACGGCGGACGAATAGTCCGATCACTGCTTTGTGCTGATGCGTGATCGATGGCGACCTAGCCGTTGTGCGCGCCCCTCTCCATGTCAAATCGCAACGAGCGGTGGTCCCACCGCCGTGTGGCCTTGTAGAGGATCATTGCCATGACACGGATAAAGACGGCGCTCGTTGCGAGCGCTATGACGATCGCGAGCACCGGCGCATTCGCGCAGACCATGGGCGCGACGGCTGGCGTCGATTTCGGCGCGCCCGCTTATCAGGCATATCAGCAACACGGGGCATACCAGGCTCGGACCGACGGTTCCGAAAGCTATGCCAGCGCCGAGCGGGTGCGTACGCCCATTCCGCGCGCAGCGCCTTCATCGAGACGGATCGATCCGCGCGTCGAAGGCGCGGGCTATGTGACGGGCGGCGGCGTTTCGCTGCGCTGACGGCCGCACGCTTGAAAGTCCCCGCTGGCCGCCAGCGGGGGTTTCAGGGCTGCCGCTGCGGCATCTTGCGTGTGGCCGTCGCGATTGTTTGGCGACCCATGGCGTCTAGAATGACGCCATGACGCGAATCTCCCGCCTCCCCTCGGTGAACCGCCGTACGGTGCTGGGTACCGCCATCGCCGCCGGCTTGACGTGGTCCGTTCCAGCCTGGGCACGTTCCGCCGCTTTCGAGCGTTGGGTGCAAGCCTTCCGGGCGCGCGCCATCGCGCGTGGCATCTCCGAGGAAACCTACGACCGCGTGATGGGCCGGCTCGAGCCCGATACCGCCGTCTACGAGCAGTTTCGCAAGCAGCCCGAGTTCACCGAACAGACCTGGCAATACATCAATCGCCGCTGTTCGGATTGGCGCGTCATCACAGGCAAGCAGCGGGCCAAGGAACATGCCAGCCTCTTGGCGCGCGTGGAGAAAGACTACGGCGTCGACCGTTACGTGCTGCTCGGTCTATGGGGCATGGAGTCGTCCTACGGCGACGTCATCGACAATCCGAAATACATGCGGCCGATCATCCCGTCATTGGCCGCACTCGCCTATGGCGAACCGCGCCGCCGTAAATATTGGGAATCCGAACTGCTCAACGCGCTGCTCATCGTCGACCGTAAATGGGCGCAACCGTCCGAGATGATCGGCTCGTGGGCCGGCGCCATGGGACATACGCAATGGATGCCGGAGGTGTGGCTGCATGTCGGCGTCGACTACGATCGCGACGGCCGCATCAATCCCTTCGGTAAGCCGGACGATGCCCTGGCCGGCACGGCGCGCTACCTCGTCGAACGCGGCAAATGGCGGCGCGGCGAAGCCTGGGGCTACGAGGTGAAGATTCCCGCCGGCCATGCCCGGCTCGCCAATAATCGCACCTGGCGCAGTTACGCGAAATGGCACGAGCTCGGCGTCACGCGTGCCGACGGCGCGGCGTTCCCGCGGCCGCACGATCAAGCCAAGCTGTGGCTGCCCGTCGCCGGCGGCCCGGCCTTCCTCGTCGGACCAAATTTCCGCGCCGTCTATTCCTACAATCCATCGTCCAACTACACGCTGGCGCTCGTCCATCTCGGCGACCTCATCCGCGGCAATGGCGGCTTCCGCCAGCACTTCCCCGGCGGCGAACGCATCCCGACCATCGACGAGGTCAAGGAGATCCAGCGCCGCTTGAACGAACAGGGTTTCAAGACCGACGGCATCGACGGACGCACCGGCTCCGACACCGTGCGCGCCATTGTCGCCTTTCAAAAGAAGAACGGCATCGACCCCGACGGTTATGCCGGACTGAAGCTGTTGGCTCAGCTGCGCCAGATGCGCTAGGCGGCCGCGCCGGCATGCGCGGCCGGCCGCTTCAGCATCAATGTCAGCACCAGGGCGACGGCCGATGCCGCCAGCATGACAAGAAACGCCGCATCGTAGCTTTTCGTGCTGTCGAACAGGGCCGCACCGAGATAGGCGCCGAGGCCGCCGAAGACCTGGTGCACCATCGTGATAAAGCCGGTGAGCGCGCCGAGATGGCGCATGCCGAAGCTCTCGGCAACGAAGACGATGGTGAGCGGCGCCGTCACCAGGAACGTGGCGCCGAACACGAGCGCAAAGATTGCGATCGACAATGGCGACTGATCGATCATCACGAGCGCGAACACGACGATACGCGCGGCAAAGGCAATCGCCGTCGGCCACACCGGGCCGAAACGGTCGCTGAATGCGCCGCCCGCAACGACGCCGATGAGGCCGGTCAGGCCCATCACCGCCAGCAAATTGCCGGCGAGGAATGCATCGACGCCGCGGTCCTGCGAGAAGGCAACGACATGCGTGGTCACGAAGAAATCGTCGAAGCCGCAGATGGCGTAGATGACGAGCAGCAGCCAGAACTGGCGCCCCTTGGCCGCGGCAAGGATATTGAGCCCGCCATCCGACCTGGCCGATGGCGCGTGTGCCGATTGCTTTCGCGGGATCATGAGCAGCAGCATCGGCACCAGCACGATGTGCGCCACGCCGAGCCAGAGATAGATCGACTGCCAGGACATCAGCGTGAGCGCGGCGGCCAGCACGGCAATCGTCATGAGTTGCCCGACGCTCATGCCGGACATGGCGACGGCGTTGGCAAAGCCGGCGCGCGTCGGAAAGGCCCGCGTTACCATCACGCCGACCGGGCTCATGGACGCGGCGCCGTTGCCCAAGGCGTAAATGACGCCGTACAGCAGCAAGGCTTGCCACGGCGCCACCATGAAGCTCATCAGCCCGATGCCAATGCCGCAGACGACCAGCCCGCCCCCGAGCACAAGCCGCAGACCCGTGCGGTCCGCCAATTGGCCGGCGACGAAGGTCGCGCCGGCCGAGACAAATTGAAATACCGCGACGGCAAGTCCGATATCGCTACGATCCCAGCCGAGATCGTCGACGATCGGACGCAGCGTCAAGCCGACAGCGAAACGCGACCCGCCGGCAATGAACAGCACGAGGAAACCGGCGGCAAGAACAAGCGCGGGGCCGGCGATAATGGGTTTGCGTGACACGGCACCGCTCTAGGCAAATCTAGGCAAAGGCGTGCCGGGCGGCGCCCTGAATGAGAGTCCGCAGTTCAAACGCGGCGCCTGGATTCCCGACAAATCCTCCGCCGCAGGATCGAAGCTGCGACTAGTGCGGCGTCACAACGCTGTCAAGCGCGTGCTCCGCCATCCAGCCCGTGAGAAATTCGACGAAGGCCTGCACCTTGCGCGGTATTGCGGGCGTGCGCGGATAGACCGCGAGCAGCGGCCGTGGCGGCACGTGAAAGTCCGGCAGGACGGTCTGCAAGGTGCCCTCGGCAATCTGCTCACGGACCGCGTAAGCCGGGATGAGTGTGATACCGAGCCCGGCCTCCGCGGCTCTCGCCAAGGCAGCCGCACTGTTCGACAAGAACGCGCCGCGCACTTTCACGGAAACCGGACCACCAGTTCCTTCGAACCGCCAGATGCTGTCGTTCGGCGCTGTGTCGACGTGCACCAGACAGGCATGCTCACTCAGATCCGCAGGGGTTTTCGGTGCACCCGCCTCCGCGAGATAGTCAGGCGATGCGCACAACGTCCAATCCAGCGTCGCGACCGGGTGCTCGACGAGAGAAGAGCCTGGCGCGCCCGCCGATGGCGGGCCAGGCGGTGAAAAGGAGAGCACGACATCGAGCCCGCGTTCGGAAAAATCGTAGCTGCCGCGATACGGCGTGTTCTCCAGTAGCAACGACACGCGCAGGCGCGGTTGAGCTTTGGCGAAAGCGATCACCGCGTTGGACAGGTGCGCGGTGCCGAACGACTTCGGCGCGAGCATCTTCAATGTGCCGGCCGGCTCGAGCCGCGTGCGCACCATCGCCCGTTCGTTGGATTCGATGTCGCGAAAAACCTGCTCGCAGAATTCCAGATAAGACGCGCCCTCCTCCGTCAAACTCAAGGAACGCGTCGAGCGATTGAGCAGCCGAACGCCGAGCCGCGCTTCCAATTCACCCACGTGGCGCGACACGAGCGCGCGCGACAGGCCGAGCTGACTGGCGGCGGTGGTGAAGGAGCCCGCGCGCACCACGCGCACGAAGCTTTCCATAGTGCGAAATCGATCCACCCCGCGTCCTCGAGTCGCGTCTTATTGTTTATTCTGATGCAACAATGTGGTTCGCATTTAGCGGCTTATATGCGCTAATGTCAAAGTCTATAGTCCGACGCCAAGGACGACAGGCGGGACCCAACCCGCACGCCAATAGGGAGAGAAGTGGGCCGGCAGTGGGTCGACGGAGAAACGTCGTACCGGCCTTTTGCAAGCAAGTCGGAAAGCATTTCACATGTCGAATTCTGCCAACCGCCCAGCGCCGGCGGCGAAGACCCATGCGTCAAACGACATCGCCGCCATCGACCGTCCGGTCCCGGCCGGCGTGAACGCGCCAGCCTTCGGCAGCGATATCATCGCCGACGCGCTGCGCGCGACGGACATTCCCTATATCGCCCTCAACCCGGGCGCGAGCTATCGCGGCCTGCACGACAGCCTTGTAAACTACCTTGGCAACGACAAGCCGCAGATGCTGCTGTGCCTGCACGAGGAAGCGGCGGTCGCCATCGCGCATGGCTATGCCAAGGTTACCGGCAAGGCGATGGCGGCGGCGGTGCACTCCAATGTCGGCCTGATGCACGCCACCATGGCCGTGTTCAACGCCTGGTGCGACCGCATGCCGATGCTGATCTTGGGCGCCACCGGCCCCGTGGATGCGGCGAAGCGCCGGCCCTGGATCGACTGGATCCACACCGCGCGCGACCAAGGCGCGCTGCTGCGCGGCTACAGCAAGTGGGACGATCAGCCCGCCTCGCCTGCCGCCGCGCGCGAAGCCATCCTGCGGGCGACCTGGATCGCCAACACCGCGCCGCGTGGGCCGACCTACATCAACCTCGATGCCGAGGTGCAGGAAGGCAAACTCGAAGAGCCGATCGCGCCGATCGAGACCAAGCGCTACATGCCGCCGGTCGGCGGCGCCGCCCCGCCCGACCTGATCGCGCAAGCGGCCGGGTTGCTGCGCAACGCCAAGAACGCGGTGATCCTGTGCGGCCGCACGTCGCGCAGCGTCGAGGCGTGGAAACAACGCGTCGCGCTCGCGGAGCGGCTCGGTGCGCGCGTGCTCACCGATCTGAAGATCGCAGCGTCCTTCCCGACCGACCATCCGCTGCACGTCGCCGCGCCGGGCAATATCGCGCCGCTCCCCGAGGGCCAGGAGGCGATCCGCAACGCCGACGTCATCGTCAGCCTCGATTGGCTCGATCTCGCCGGCACCTTCAGACACGCGGGCGGTGCGCCGAAGGCCAAGGTGATCCAGGTCTCGGTCGACCATCAGCTCCATAACGGCTGGAGCATGGACTATCAGGCGCTGCCACCGGTCGATCTGATGATTGCCTGCGAGCCCGACGCCGCGGTCGCGGCGCTCGTCGACGCGCTCGGCTCCGGCAGCGCGCCGGCGCCCGCGAGCGCGCCGAAGGAGTTCCCGAAGCTCGGCACCGACAAACTCACCGTCGATCACCTTGCCGATCATCTGCGCCGCGCCGTCGGCGACCGTCCCGCCTCGCTGACGCATGTGTCGCTGTCGTGGAACGGCGCGAGCTGGCCGTTCCGCCATCCGCTCGATTATCTCGGCAGCGATGCCGGCGGCGGCATTGGCGGCGGGCCCGGCATCTCGGTCGGCGCGGCCTTGGCGCTCAAGGGCTCCGGCCGCCTGCCGGTCGCCGTCTGCGGCGATGGCGACTTCCTGATGGGCGTCACCGCCTTGTGGACCGCTGCGCATTACAAGATCCCGCTGCTGATCGTCGTCGCCAATAACCGCTCCTTCTTCAACGATGAGCTGCATCAGGAGCGCGTTGCGCGCATGCGCAACCGGCCGGTGGAGAACCGTTGGGTCGGACAGCGCATTTCCGAACCGGATATCGACCTCGCCAGCATGGCGCGCGCGCAAGGCGCGGTCGGCTTCGGCCCGGTGACCGAAATCAGCGACCTGACGCCGACCTTCGAGAAGGCGATCGCCGAAGTCGAGGCCGGCAACGTCGTCGTCGTCGATGTGCGCGTCGAACCCGGTTACACTGCGGCGATGACCGCCGTAATGACTCGCAAAAGCGACTAGACCGAATAGGAACGCGAAGCGATGCTTTCTCCTTCTTCAACGCGAAACGACATCCTGGTCGCCAAGGACGTCATCGTCCGCTTCGAGACGGCCGAGGGCCCGATCACGGCGGTCGATAATGTCTCGTTCAACGTGCGCCAGGGCGAGTTCCTGTCGGTCATCGGTCCGTCCGGCTGCGGCAAGTCGAGTCTGTTCAACGTCATCGGCGGCCTGCTCACGCATCATCAGGGCTCGGTCGAAGTCGGTGGTGAGACCATCGACGGGCCGCACAAGTCGATCGGCATGGTGTTCCAGGAGGAGTCGACCTTCCCCTGGCGCACGGTCATCGACAATGTCTGCTTCCCGCTCGAGCTGATCGGCCTGCCGAAGGCCAAGCGCATCGAGAAGGCACGGACCTTCATCAAGATGGTCGGCCTCGACGGCTTCGAGAACCGCTTTCCGGGTGAACTGTCGGGCGGCATGCGGCAGCGCGTGTCGCTGGCGCGGACGCTCGCCTCCGAGCCGAAGATCCTGCTGATGGACGAGCCCTTCGCCGCGCTCGACGAACAGACCCGCCTCTTGCTCGGCGACAAGGTGCTGCAGATCCAGCAGCAGCTGCAGCAGACCACCCTGCTCATCACTCACAACATCACCGAGGCGGTGCAGATGTCCGACCGCATCCTGGTGATGACCTACCGGCCCGGCAAGGTGAAGCGCATCGTCGATATCGACCTGCCGCGTCCGCGCACGTCCGAAATCGTCGGCAGCGAAGCGTTCGGCCGCTATGTCGCAGAGATCTGGAACGACCTGCGCGAAGAAGCGAGCCGCGGCCTTCAGGACGAAGAAGAGCACCTGCACGGAGCATCCGGCTCATGAGCGCCGCAGCCCGTCGCCGCTCCGTCTACGACTGGATGCCGGCCGCGCTCGGCATCGGGACCGTCGTCGTCTTCTTTGCCGCGCTCGAAGGCCTGATCCAGGCGGGCCTCATCAATCGCTTCATCGTGCCGCCGCCGTCCGAGATCATCGGCAGCTTCGGCCGCGTCCTGACCGAAGAGCATGTCGTCAGCCGCTTCTTCTTTACGCTTGGCGAATGCTTCGTCGCCGGCGTGATGATCACCGTCTTCGGCGTGGCCGGTGGCGTGCTGCTCTATCGCTACAAGCTGTTGCAGCAGGCGGTCGAGACCTGGGTCGCCGCGCTCGCCGCGGCGCCCGTCGTACTGGCTTATCCGTTGTTCATGGTGATCTTCGGCCGCTCGGCCTGGACCATCATCATGATCGGCTTCGTCGCCGCGCTGTCGCCGGTGGTTCTCAAGACGCTCGAAGGTCTGTCGGGCACGCGCAAGGTGCTGATCAACGTCGGCAAGAGCTTCAATCTCACCGGCTCGCAGCAATTCTGGAAGATCATGTTTCCTGCCGCGCTGCCGACGATGTTCGTCGGCGTGCGGCTGGGGCTGATCTTCGCGCTGATCAACATCGTCGGCGTCGAATTCTTGATCAACTATGGCGGCCTCGGCCAGCTCATCAACGATCTGGCCGAGCGTTACGACCTCCCCGGCACTTACGCGGCGATCTGCTTCGTCATCCTGGTGAGCGTCGTGTTCTTCATGTTCTTGGAAAAGGCCGAACGATGGCTGAGACCGGTCGACTGACCCGCACGGCGCCGGCAGCGCCGATGTTTTCGCCGGTGACGCTGCTGCGCGTCGCCATCATTCTGGCGTTCCTCGCCGGCTGGGAACTGCTGTCCCGTTCGGGCTGGCTGTACCGCGACGTCGTGCCGTCGTGGCTGGCGATCGGCAAAGCTCTCGCCGACCTCTTGCTGCACGCCGACTACTACTTCAACCTCGGCGTAACCGCGGGCGAGATCGCCGCGGCGCTCGCCATCGGCGGCGTCTCGGGCCTCGCGGTCGGCATTGTGCTCGGCTCGAACAGGTTCCTGGCGAAGGCTTACGAGCCCTATCTCTATTATCTCGGCCCGACGCCCAAGATCATCTTCTTCCCGATTATGATCATGTGGTTCGGCGTCGGTCCCGGCTCGAAGATCGCGCTCGGCGTCCTGTCGTGCTTCTTTCCGGTGGCACTGTCCGCCGCGGCCGGCATGCGCCAGATCGACAAGGTGCTGATCAAGGTCGGCAAGAGCTTCCGCGCCAACACGTGGCAGACCGTGTGGAAGATCTACCTGCCGGCGATGCGCCATCCGATCATCAACGGCATCCGGCTGGGCCTGGGCGTCGCGCTGATCGGTACGCTGCTTGCCGAAACCAAGCTGTCCAATAAAGGCATCGGCTTTCTGATCATCCAGGCCTACAGCGTCTTCGATATGCCGCGCATGTACGCGATGCTGATCGTGCTGTTCGTGCTGGCGATCGGCGCCAATGCGCTGGTTGGGCGCCTGGGCGGATTGCACACCATCCGCCGCTAACGGTGCGTCGGCCCTGCAATCGTCATGCCCCGCAAGAACGGGGCATCCGGTCCACATATCCGGTGAAAATGTCATCGCCCGCTTTCGCGGGCGATGACATAGGTCTTGTCAAATCTTGAACTGCTCGTGCGTGCCGGGATGGAACAGTTCCTCCGGCTTGACGAGGCGCGAGGACAAACCTTGCGCATGATGGTGCTTGAGGAAGTTCTCGAGCGTCTTGCGGTTCGCCTCCAGGCCATACGACCAGAAGTCGTCGCCCATCGTGGCGCGCGCTTCGGCGACGCGCTCCTCCATGAACGGCAAGGTCACCTTGCTGGCGGACGCGTCCTCCAGCGCCTCCAGCGCCACATCCTTGGCCTGCGAGAAGGCCTTGAACACCGCCGCCGGCAGCCACGGATGCTGCTCGACGATGGTGCGGCGCACGCCGACCAAATGCATGATCGGGAAGATGCCTGTGCGCTTGAAATAGTCCTGCGCCGCGACGATCGGATCGGGAAACAGATAACCGACATTCGGCGTGTTGCGCGGCAATGCCGGCGCGCGCGGCGCGATGAAGCCGTCGATGGCACCTTCCGCGAGCAGCGCCGAGATCGACTTGCCGGCCGGCGCGTCTTCCATCTGCACGCCCGGCGGCAGCGAAACCTTGATCTTCTCCGGACGGTCGGCACTGGCGATGCCGCCCCGCACCCACTGGATGTCGGACGACTTCACGCCGAAATCGTCCTCGAGGACGGCGCGAGCCCAGACGTTCGCCGTGAGCTGCCATTCAGGCAGGCCGACCTTCTTGCCCTTGAGGTCCTGCGGCTTCTTGATGCGGTCGGTGCGCACCCAGATGGCATTGTGGCGGAACGCGCGTGACACGAAGCACGGCACGCCGACGTAAGGCCCCCCGCCCTGCGACGTCTTCAGGGTGAAACTCGACAGCGACAATTCGCAGATGTCGAACTCGGTGTGACGCAGCGCGCGAAAGAAGATTTCCTCCGGCGGCAGCGTCATGCAGACAGGCTCGACCCCGTCGATCTTAACGGTGCCATCGATCAGCGCCCGCGTGCGATCGTAAGGACCGACCGCGACGGAGAGGTTCAGTTTGGCCATGGAGCGTTCCGGTTATTAATGTTTCTGGTAGCGCTCTGTCTTAAGGGAAATGACCGCGTGAGGCAAAGCAGGACCGCCATTCCGGCTGCGCACCGCAAGGCTGCTCGCCCGCGCGGCCGCCGACGCCTATAGTCGCGTAGGCAGCCCGCCGGTGGCCTCGTAGACGGTGCTTCAATGCGCGCAGCTCAAGCCTTGCTGATGCTGTTCCTGCTCGCGGCCGCGGCTTTCGCCGCCGACGACGATTTCAGCGCCGCCATCGATGCCGTCGGCAAACAGAACCGCGCCGCCATCGGCGCGCTGGAGAACCGCAACGTCGAACTCGCTGAATTGGAGCTCAACCGTCTGCGCGCGGCGTGGCGGCAGGTGAGCGAGCGCAAGCGGCCCGACGCGTTCAAGAACAGCGCGCTCTATACGACGGTGATGACGGACGTCGCGACGCGCCTCATCTCCGCCGACATGATGCTCAAATTCGGCCGTCCCGATGTCGCGCGCACCGCCCTCCTCGGCATACGCGACAACCTCTATGACCTACGCAAGTCGGCCGGCATCGTCGTGCTCGCCGACTGCGTGCGCGATGCCAATAGCGCAATGGAAGCGCTCGCCGCCTTTGAGGAGCACGCCCCCGATGTCGTCAAAGGCGACACCGCCGATCTCACGGACAAGGCCAAGCGCTATGGCGACACACTCACGCATTGCGACGCCATCGCCGGCCCGGTCAGGGACGATCCGGCATTCCGCCACCTCATCGACAACGCCAAGGCAAACCTGGCGCTGCTCTCAGAGGCTGCGACGGCACGCGACGCCGTCCGGCTGCGCCGCGCGCTGAACGAATTGCGGTCGCTTGATACGCTGATGGCGCTCCAGTTCGGTTGATGCGGAAGCCCGCGTCGTCAGGTCCGTGCCGGTTTCAGCGCGACCGGGGTTGCATTAGCCCGTCCGATCGTCTGTAGTTTGGCGCCTTTGACGGCCCCGGAGCCCCCATGACGTTGCAACTCGAGAGCCGCGAACGTCCGCACGACTTCGACCGCATGGTGGGCAATGCCAAGCGCGCCAGCGACTTCCTCAAGGCGCTCGCGCATGAAAGCCGGCTGATGATCCTCTGCTTCCTCGCCGAGGGCGAGAAGTCCGTGAGCGAACTGGAGGACTTGCTCAAGCTGCGGCAGCCGACCGTATCGCAACAACTAGCGCGGCTGCGCGCCGACGGTCTGGTGTCGACGCGACGCGAGGGTAAGACGATCTACTACACGCTCGCCAGCGAGGAAGCGCACATCGTGATCGGTGCGGTGTACGAAGTGTTCTGCAAGAAGGCGCGCAAGCGCTAGGGCGACGGCAGCAACGCGTCGGTCTTGCCGGTCAGCCGGTATGCAATCAGACCCAGCCATTCGTGCACGGCGAGATCGAGCACGCGCAGGCCTGACGAAACGCTGCGTTTGAACTCCCATTCGCCGCTCGGCAGCGTGTACCAGTTGGCCGGATAAGCCTCGACGTCGAAGCCCGCTTTGCGGAAGCAGCCGATCGCCCGCGGCATATGGAACGCGGACGTCACCAGCAGCCAGCGTTCACCCGCTTTCGGCTGGACCAATTGCTTGGTCAGAACCGCGTTCTCCTGCGTGTTGCGCGATTTGCTCTCGAGCATCACCCGGCTCCGCGGCACGCCGAGCGCGTCGAGCAGCGGATAGACGAAATCCGCTTCCGGTTCGCCATTGCCGAGCAGGCTGGCGTCGCCGCCGGTGTAGACGATCCGCGCGTTCGGATAATCGCGCGCAAGCTTGGCGAGCGCGACCAGGCGGCCGGCGTCGCTGTTGAGCATCGGCACGCCATAGGCGCGAGAATGGTCGGTATTGAATGCGCCGCCGAGCACGACGATGCCGTCAGGGGCGCCCTCGGTCGGCCGCCAGGGTGGAAAACGGCTCTCGAGCGTCGACAGCAAGAGCGCGCCCACCGGCAGCAACGACAATAGCGCGACCAGGACGACGCTGCCACCCGCGAGCCAGGCGCCGAGCCGCCGCCACGGTGTGAGCAACAACGCGGCGCCGACGACGCCGCACAGAATAAGCAGATTGGAAGGAAGAAGGAGAAAGCCGATCGTCTTCGATAAAACGAAGAACATCAGCGCGCCTTTTTCCAGGCCTCGTAGCGCTTCTTGTTTTCTTCGTTGGGCGGATAGAGGCCGAGAAGCTGCTCGCCCTTCTCCACTTCCTGCACCAGCCAGCTTTCCAGCAACTCGTGCTCGGCGCCTTCGGTGGCAACGAAATCGGCGAGGTCCTTCGGGATCACCACCGCGCCGTCGTCATCGGCGACGATGATGTCGCCGGGAAAGATCGCGCAGCCGCCGCAGCCGATCGGTTCGTTCCAGCCGACGAAGGTGAGCTGGTTCACCGACGCCGGCGCGGCAACACCCTGGCACCAGACCGGCAGGTTGGTCGCGAGCACGCCGTGCTTGTCGCGCATGACGCCGTCGGTGATCAGCGCGGTGACGCCGCGCTTGACCATGCGCATGCACAGGATGTCGCCGAAGATGCCGGCGCCGGTAATGCCCATGGCATCGGCGACGACGACGCAGTCCGCCGGCATCGCTTCGATCGCACCACGCGTCGAGATCGGCTTCATCCAGCTTTCCGGGGTCGCGAGATCTTCACGCACCGGAACGAAGCGCAACGTGAAGGCCGGTCCCACGACGCGCTTGCCGGAGAAGCCGAACGGCATCGCCCCCTTCATCCAGGCGTGGCGAATGCCCTTCTTCAGCAGCATCGTGGTGATGGTGCCGGTGGTGATGGTGCGCAGCGCGTCCAATGTCGCGGTCATTGGGAAACCTCAGGCGATCGTCAGGCCAAGCCGCTCGTCGCGGCGGCGCAAATAGGCCACCAGCGGCAGCGCCAGCAGCACCATCCAGAACTTGCCCACCACCTGGCCGGCGAGAAAGTCGAGCGAACCGAAGGCAAGCCACAGGAACACGATGGAGTCGACCACCAAGCCGACCACGCTCGAGGCCAGGACGGCCAGCACCAGCCGGCGGCGGGCCAGCGGCGTGTAGACGGCGAAATCGGCGAACTCCGAGAGCAGGAAGGCGGCCGCCGAAGCGATCACCAACGCGCCCGGCGCGACACCGGCTGAAATGACGGCGCCGGCGATGATCGCGGCGACGCCGAACTCTACGCCAAGCCGCCGTTGCACCAGATCGCGCAGGACCAGGGCCAAACCCACCATGAGGACGCCGGAGGGCGCCATCAGACCGGGCGCGACCGGCACCAGACAAGGGCCGCTCCGCGTACACACGGTTCCCACATTGCCGATCATCCAGTTGGCGGCCGGGATGGTGAGGCAGAACAGGACGAGGAATACCGCGCCCTCCAGGATCCTGCGTCGTTCGTTCGTCATTTCGTCGTTTCTCGTTCGCGCATGAATTTGGCAAAGCCCTGCGCCCGCAACTGGCAGGCCGGACAGGTGCCGCAGCCATAGCCCCAGGCATGGCGCCGGCTGCGGTCGCCCAGGTAGCAGCTATGGCTTTCCTCGACAACGAGGTCGAGAAAGACCTCCCCGCCCAGTTCCTCCGCCAGCGCGAAGGTCTCCGCCTTGTCGATCCACATCAGCGGCGTATGGATGGTTACCCGCTTGTCAAGGCCGAGGGTCAAGGCAAGCTGCATGGCCTTGATGGTGTCGTCGCGGCAGTCCGGATAGCCGGAATAGTCGGTCTCGCACATGCCGGCGACCAGATGGCGGGCGCCGCGCCGGTACGCGATGGCCCCAGCGAAGCCGAGGAACAGCAGGTTGCGGCCGGGCACGAAGGTCGTCGGCAGGCCGTTGTCGGCGATCTCGATGGCGGTGTCGCGCGTCAGCGCCGTCTCCGAGATGGCGGCGAGCGCGTCGATTTTCACCAGATGGTCTTCCCCCAGGCGCATCGCCCAGGCCGGATCGAGCGCGGCCATCTTCTCGCGCAGGCTGTTGCGTACCGACAGCTCGATCGCATGGCGCTGGCCGTAGTCGAAGCCGACGGTTTCCACCCGCGAAAAGCGTTCGAGCGCCCAGGCCAGGCAAACCGTGGAGTCTTGCCCGCCGGAGAACAGGACGAGCGCGGTGTCGGAGCCGATGGTCATCGTTCCTCGTTACATGGGTTGGCGGGCTTCGTGCTAATGGAGGGTGGGGAAACAAACAAGCAAGGCATAAAAATGAGCAGCCGAGGGCTGATCGCTGTCGACAAAATGGGCTGCAAGGTTCTGTTCCTGGACGCCCAGACCTACGCGACAAGGAAGGTACTCGAGGGCTTCCAGCGTACCGTGCACGAATTGCTGGTGATCCCGGAGATGGGCCGCGCTTATGTGCCGATCTTTGGCGACGGCATCCACGGCCGCAATCCAAATCCCGGCCACACATTGTGCGTCTTCGATCTCCGCAACGAGACGCATCTCACCGACATCGACCTGCGGCCGCATATCGCTCCGCACACGCTCAAGCTCGGTCCCGACGGGCTCATCTACATCACTTGCGAGAACAGCGCCGTGGTGGTGGTGATCGACCCCAAGACCAACACCGTGGTCGATACCATCGGCTCCGACTCGACCAACGCGCATCGCCTGATCATCGCGCCCGACGGGAAGCGGCTCTACACCGAGAACGAGGAAGACGGCGAGGTATCGGTGATCGACCTGCCGGCCCGCAAGCTCCTCGGCAAGATCAAGACGCCGCAGCCCCTCGCCGGCATCGCCATCTCCGGCGACGGCGAAACGCTGGTCACCGTTTCCGACGTCGACCCCGTGCTGTTCCTGATCGACACCAAGAGCGAGCGCGTGCGCAAAACCGTGACCCTGACCGATGTGCCGAAGGCGGCGCAAATCGCGCGCTATCGCCCGGACTTCAGCCTCCTCGGCGTCACCAGCCTGAACAGCGGCACGGTCAGCCTCATCTCGCCGGATTTCAAAACACAAACGGCGATCAAGGTCGGCGAACAACCGATGGACATGGCCTTCCGCGGCGACGAGCTGTTCGTCGCCTGCCAGGGCGACGGCTCGGTGCATGTCATCGACATTCCGGCGCGGCGCTGGAAGGCGAGCTTCCAGGCCGGCACCGGGTGTGAGTCACTGGCGTTTTTCTAATCCCATTTCGGCGAATAGGACCAGTCGACGATGCGCTCGCGTCGTCCGCCGAGCGCGGCGATGTCGGCCATTTCGGCCTCGGAGAGCGCGAAGTCGAACAGCGCGATATTCTCTTCCAGCCGCTCCACTTTACTGGTGCGCGGAATGACGACGATGTTCTGCTGCACGAGATAGCGGAGCGACACCTGCGCCGCACTCTTGCCGTGCGCTTTGGCGATCCGCTCCAGCACGGCGTCGCCCTTGGCGTTGCCGCGCGCGATCGGGCTATAGGCGACCACCGCCATGCCGAGCTGGCGGCAGGCGGCGATCACTTTGCTCTGGTCGAGAAACGGATGGCACTCGATCTGATTGCAGACGAGCGGTGCGGACGAAATCTTGGTCGCTTCCTCGAGCAGCGCAACGGTGAAATTCGACACGCCGATTTCGCGTGTGTAGCCGGCGTCACGCATCTTCGCCATCGCGCCGAGCGTCTCGGCGAGCGGCACGCGCGGGTTCGGCCAATGGATCAGCAACAGGTCGATGTGATCGAGCCTGAGTTTCGCCAGGCTCTCCTTGACCGATCGCTCGAGATCGTGCGGCGCCAGATTGGTCGGCTGCACCTTGGTGGTGACCATCACCTCGCTGCGCTTGCCGGAGGCGCGCACGCCCTCGCCCACGTCACGCTCGTTGTCGTACATCTGGGCGGTATCGATGTGGCGATAGCCGATGCGGATCGCCTGTTCGGTCAGCCGCGCGCATTCGCGGCCGCGCAACATCCAGGTGCCCAACCCGACGATGGGAATCTTGAAACCCTTGGCCTCGACCGTTTGCATGACCACTCCGGCTATTTGCTGCTGTCTGCGTCCACGAGGAACCCGAGCAGGAACAGTGCCCGCCGGGCCGTCTCCCTGTTAACGCACGAGGCGGCCATCGGGCTCGCCATGGTTCCCTGGAAATAGTCCCAGTAGAACGCACACGTCTTCTCTTTCGACACGATCCAGGCGCGCTGCATGTCGCGCAGCTTCTCCTTCTGTTGCGCGTCGAGCTTGTCGCGCAGGCGCCGGAAGGTCTCGTTCAGGATGTCGTCCCAGACGGCCAGCTCACGATCGACGCATGCGTTCATATCGGCCGTCGACTTCGTCTCGTCGCGATTGAGGCAAGGCTCGGAGACGATGCCGATGCAGGCCTCTTCCTTGCCCGGCTTCGACTTGATGCAATCCTGGATCTCGGCCGAGTCCTTCGCCGCGAACTTGGACGGTTGCGCCGCCTCCGCCGGCCACGGACCGGCGGCAAACGTGGCAACGGCCAAGGCGACCAGCAACGCCCGCATCAAGGCGTATCCCATTTCGGCGCGTGCGGCGGATTGACGACGCGCATGTTGGTGTCATTGAGCTTTTTCAGCTCCGCCATTTCGGCGTCGCTGAGCGTGAAATCGAACACGTCGAGGTTCTGCTGGAGATGCGCCGGCGTCGCCGTGCGCGGAATGGCCACCACGCCACGCTGCACCAGATAGCGCAGCGACACCTGGGCCGACGACTTGTTGTGCGCCTGGCCGATACGCTCCAACACCTCGGCGCCCGGCACCTTGCCGCGCGCGATCGGGCAATAGGCGACCACCGCCATGCCATGCCTGTTGCAACCCGCCAGCACTTTGTCCTGGTTGAGGAACGGGTGCATCTCGATCTGGTTGCACACGAGCGGCTCCGTCGTCACCGCCCACGCTTCGTCCAGCATGGCGGTGGTGAAATTGGCGACGCCGATATGCTTGGCCTTGCCGTCCTTCTTGGCCTTGCACAGCGCGCCGACCGACAGCTTGAACGGCACCTCGGCGTTATTCCAGTGGATCAGCAGGAGGTCGACGTAAGGGAGTTGCAGGTTCGCCAGGCTTTGGTCGAGCGACCGCTGGAAGTCGTCGGGCATCAGGTTCTCCTGACGCACCTTGGTGGTGATGAACACATCGTCGCGCTTCACGCCGGACTGGCTTAGGCCCTCGCCATTTTCCTTTTCGTTGCCGTAGAAAGCGGCGGTGTCGAGATGGCGATATCCAAGCTGCAGCGCCGTTTTCACCGCTTGAACACAGACGTCGTCCTTGAGGGTCATGGTCCCCAGGCCGATGGTCGGAATTTGGGCGCCGTGCGCGACGACGACATTCATTGGTTGTCTCCCTGCCTACCTGCTCATGTGCGTGGCGGCCGGGAGCATGCCCCGCCGCTACGGAGCTGCCAACGGGGGTATCTCCCCCAATGCCAAGCGCGGGTCAGCGGCTTCCGCCGAGCGCCGCGAAAGCAACCTCGGGCGCGCGATCGATCAGCTTGAGCAGTGCACGGGCCGGACCGCGCGGCGAGCGCTTGCCCTGCTCCCAATTGCGGACGGTCTCGAGCGGCACTTCGATCTTCTCGGCAAAGGCCGCCTGGGTGAGCCCGCAGCGTGCCCGCACATAGCGGACGAAGACCGCCGGGTCCTTGTACTCGATCGCCTTCTCACTGCCGTCGGACAGGATTTCGACGATCCGTCCGTCGGCCTTCAACCGCACCCGCATCATGCCTCGCTCCATCGACGATGGGTCGGTCAGAGGCCTAGGCGATTCGGGATAGTCAAAAGTTAATGAGAACTAGCGCGTGTTCTCGAATATCTCCCGGCCGATCAGCATGCGGCGGATCTCGCTCGTGCCCGCGCCGATCTCGTAAAGCTTGGCGTCGCGCAACAGGCGTCCCGTCGAGAAGTCGTTGATGTAGCCGTTGCCGCCCAGGCACTGGATCGCCTCGAGCGCCATCCAGGTCGCCTTTTCGGCGGCGTAGAGAATGGCGCCCGCCGCGTCCTCGCGGGTCGTGCGCCCTTCGTCGCAGGCGCGCGCGACGGCGTAGACGTAAGCCTTCGCCGAATTCATCGTCACATACATGTCGGCGATCTTGGCCTGGATGAGCTGGAAGCGGCCGATCGCCTGACCGAACTGCTGGCGCTGGTGCACGTAAGGGATCACCACGTCCATACAGGCCTGCATGATGCCGAGGGGGCCGGCCGCGAGCACCACGCGCTCGTAGTCGAGGCCCGACATCAACACGTTGACGCCGTTGCCGACGGCGCCGAGCACGTTCTCCTCCGGCACCTCGCAATCGGTGAACACGAGTTCCGATGTATCGGAGCCGCGCATGCCGAGCTTGTCGAGCTTCTGCGCCGGTTCGAAGCCCTTGAAGCCCTTCTCGACGATGAAGGCGGTGATGCCGCGCGCGCCCGCGGTGCGGTCGGTCTTGGCGTAGATCACCAAGGTGTCGGCGACCGGACCGTTGGTGATCCACATCTTCGAGCCGTTGAGCACGTAGCGGTCGCCGACCTTGTCGGCGCGCGTTCGCATCGACACGACGTCAGAGCCGGCGCCCGGCTCCGACATCGCCAGCGCGCCGACATGCTCGCCGGAGACGAGCTTGGGCAGATATTTGCGCTTCTGCGCCTCGGTGCCATTGCGGCGCAACTGATTGACGCAGAGATTGGAATGCGCGCCATAAGACAGCCCGACCGCGGCGGAGGCACGCGAGACTTCCTCCATCGCCACGCAATGGCTGAGATAGCCGAGCCCCGAACCGCCGTACTCCTCCTCCACCGTGATGCCGTGGAGACCCAACGCGCCCATCTGCGGCCACAGCTCGCGGGGAAACATGTTGCTGCGGTCGATCTCGTCGGCACGCTGCGCGATGGTGTCGCGCGCGAAATCCGCAACGGTCTTGCGCAACATGTCGGCGTCCTCGCCGAGCCCGAAATCAAAGCCTGACCACGTATTCGGAATCATTCCTGCCTCACTGGACTGCGCCCGGCCGGGCCGTGGCGCGATCATATCAAGCCGCCGGCAAATGCAAATTTTCTTGGGCGGCAGCCGCCGCCGCCCTAGCCCGCCGCCTCCACGGCGGCGCGATTCAATTCCTTGCGCAGCTCGGCAAACAGAAAATCGAAGACGACGCGCGTCTTGAACGGCACATAGCGCCGCGACGTGTGGACGAGCGATACCGGGATGCCTTGCGGCTCGAACTTGCGCAGCACCCGGACCAGTTCGCCGCTCCGCAGCGGCTGATCGAACAGCCATTCCGGCATCACGGCGATGCCCCGGCCGGCCAGACACGCCTCCTTGATGAGCTGAGCGCTATTCGAGCGGAAGCTGCCGGAGACATTGATGGTCGTGCGGCCGTCCGGCCAATCGAAGGTCCAGCCGCGGTCGATGGTCGGATTGGTGAAGACCAGACATTCATGGCGCGCGAGGTCGTCCGGCGTCTTCGGCGTGCCGCAACGCTTGAGGTAGCCCGGTGACGCGACCGCGACGCGCGAGGCGGTGCCGATCCGTTTGCCGACAAGATCGCCGGACAACTCGCCGAGCCGCACCGCGATGTCGATCTCCTGCTCGATGAGGCTCGGCGTCAGATCGCTTACCGCGATCTCGATCTTCATGCGCGGATAGCGGTCCAGCAACCGCCCCACGCGCTCGACGAGATGGCGTTGCGCGAAGGCGTAAGGGCTGCCGACGCGCACGAGACCCGATGCCGTGCTCTTGGACCGGCCGACCTGGCCTTCGGCCTCCTCGACGTAATCGAGGATGCGGCGGGCGTAACGCAGATAGGTCACGCCCTCCGCCGTCAATTTCAGCCGCCGCGTGGTGCGGCTCAGAAGCCGCACGTCGAGATGCTCCTCGAGCGCGGCGACCTGTTTGCTCAGGTTCGATTGCGTGACGCCGATCTGCTTGGCGGCGCGCGAGAAGTTGCCGTATTCGGCGACGCGCATGAACGCCCGCAGGCTTTCCAGCAGATTCATCGCCCAGACCTCTCGCCGATCTATTCCAGTCTGGAATTAATCATAGGCCGCCGCCTTGGCTATTGGAAGCGCCGGCCCGGCGCTAGCGTCGACCAGATGGCAACAAACTTTCCGCGCGGGTGACCCCATGCTCGTCCTCTATCACCATAATATCTCGGTCTGCGCCCAAAAGATCCGTGTCGCGCTCGACGAGAAAGGCATCGCCTGGGACGGTCGCGAAGTCGACCTGATGAAGCAGGAACATCTGTCGCCGGAGTTTCTGAAGATCAATCCGCGCGGACTGGTGCCTGTCTTGGTGCACGACGGCGTGCCGATCGCGGAATCGACGGTGATCCTCGAATACATCGAAGATGTTTTCCCCGATCGGCCGCTCCGCCCGCAAGCGGCGCTCGCCCGCGCCAAGATGCGCACTTGGACCAAGGTCCCGGACGAAGGTCTCCACATCGCCTGTGCCTCCGTCACCTATGCCTCGGCCTTCGTGCATCAGCTTCGGCAGAACCACGACCCGCACGAATGGGAAGAGCGGCTCAAGAAGCTTCCCGACCGGGCGCGCGCGGCAAGACAGCGGCAGATCATCGAGCAGGAATTCGAAGCGCCGTTCGTGAAGGATGCCGTGCTGCTGCACAAGAAGGTCATCACCGAGATGGAAAAGGCCTTGTCGCAATCGGCATGGCTCGCCGGCGAGACGTTCTCTTTGGCCGACATCGCCATCATTCCCTACATCACGCGGCTCGATCGGCTTGGCCTCGACGGCATGTGGGCGGACAGTCCGGCGGTCGCCCGATGGTTCGCGGCCATGCAGGCGCGGCCGAGCTTCGAGACTGCGATCACGGCTTTCCGCTCGAACGCCTATGACGACGAATTGAAAAAGCGCGGCATCGACGTGTGGCCGCAGGTCAAAGCGCTGCTCGCCGCCTGAAACGCATTCGCCGGTCCATCTCCAGACGACCAAGGAGCATGACATGTCCGTCCGTTTGACGAGAAGAACCGCACTCGGTGCACTGATCGCCGCAACGGCCATACGCCCCGCGTGGTCGGCGCCGGAAAAAGCGCGCTATCTGTTTCCCGCGCCGAGCTCGCTGCCCGCCTTCATCCCGTTCCACGTTGCGCAGAAGCGCGGCTACTTCGCCGCGCAGAACATCGAACTCGAAGTGCAGACCGCGCGTGGCGCGGTCGAAGTCGCCAAGCAGGTCGCGGTCGGCAATGCCGATATCGGCGGCGGGCTCGGCGAGACCTCGATGATCGTGCGCCCGAACGGGCTTGCCGTGCGCGGCGTGGCGCTTCTCGGCCAGCAGCCGTTGTTCCAGATCGTGACGCGCAAGGCCGCCGGCGTGAAGACCCTAGCCGACCTGCGCGGCAAGAAGCTCGGCGTTATCGGCTATCAGGACACCGGCTACTATGCCCTGCTCGCGGTGCTGGCGGCGAATGGCATCAAACGCGACGACGTCGAGGTTCAGTCGGTCGGCCCGGCCGGTGTCACCCAGTTGATGATCGCGCAGTCGCTGGACGGCATCGTGGCGGTCGCCGAATGGTCGGACGCCATCGAGACGGCCGGCGTCGCGCTCGATTACTTCAGGATCGACAACGTCTTTCCGGCGATGGCCCAGGCCATCGTCGCGTCGGACAAGATTATCAAGGAGCGCCCCGCTTTGGTCGGCGGCGTCGTCAAGGCCATGATGCAGGCTTTGCGCGACTGCATCGCCGATCCGGCATCCTGCGCGCGCGACTTCGTCGCCGCCGTGCCGCAGCACCAAGGCAAAGGGGCGGAAATGGAGCGGGTTTTGCGCCGCTATGTCACCGACGTCTATCGGACCGAGCCGGCATCCGCGCTCGGCCGCTTCGATCCCGCGCGGCTCGCGAAGGTGCAGGCATTCTATTTGAAGAACAACATCATCGCGTCGGCAGCCCCGGTCGAGGACCTCTACAGCAACGCGTTTCTGACCTGAGCGCCGGCGGCGCTTCAGGCTGTCAGCGACTTCGCGGCGGGCGGCTCGCCCGCCTGCTTGGCCTGCGCAAGGAGCTTGTCGATGGCTTTGGCCGGTGCCGGCTTGGCGAACAGATAGCCCTGCATCTCATCGCAGCCGGCAAGCCGCAGCAGCACACGCTGCTGCTCGGTTTCGACGCCCTCGACCGTGGTCGAGAGGCCGAGGGCACGTCCGAGCGCGACGATGGCCTGGATGAGCACGCCGCCATTCGCCGACGTGCCGAGGGCAAGGACGAAGCTGCGGTCGATCTTCAGCTTGTCGAGCGGGAAGCGCTGCAGGTAGCCGAGATTGGAATAGCCGGAGCCGAAATCGTCGAGCGCGATGCGCACGCCGAGGCCGTGCAAGTCCTCGATGCGCTTGACCATCTCGTCCGGGTTGTCGATCAGCACGCCCTCGGTGATCTCCAGCATCAGCCGCTGCGGCGGCACGCCGCTCTCCTCGAGAGAGGTGCGCACGAGATCGATGATGGCGCGGTCGCGCACCTGCAATGGCGACAGGTTGACGGCGACATAGAGGTCGGGCCAGCGCTTGGTCTCCTGCAGCGCGCGGCGCAGCACGAAGGCGCCCAACGTATCCATCAGGCCCATCTGCTCGGCCACCGGGATGAACGTCGCCGGCGGGATCGGCCCGCGCGTCGCATGGGTCCAGCGCAACAGCGCCTCGACGCCGACGATTTTGCCCCCACTCGCGGTGACGATCGGCTGGTAATGCAGCTCCAGCTCGTTGGCGCTGAGCGCGCGGGGCAACTCGCGATGGATGAAGCGCTGGTCGTTGGAGATCGTGTCGATCGCCGGCTCGAACGCGACTAGCGCGCCCGGCCCCTTCTTGGCGGCGGCACGGACGGCAAGTTCGGCGCGGCGCACGAGTTCGCCGCGCGTCCCGGCATGCGCCGGCGCCTGCGCAAAGCCGGCATGCGCGCTGACGCGGACCACCGTGTCGATCCAATGCGGACGCATGACCGCTTCGAGCGCGCCGCGTACGATGTATTCGGCGTCGATCACCTCGGCGGCGGTCAAGGCCACGGCGAATTCGTTGCTGCCGATCCGGCCGCAGGTCGCCTGCGGCGGCAGCGAGTCCTTCAGCCGCTTTGCCACCGCGTCGATCAGTTCATCGCTGCCCAGCACGCCGAGATGCGCGGTGATGTCTTCCATGCCGTCGAGCTGGATCAGCGCGAAGGTCGTCACCTCGCCCTCTTCCCGTTCAGCCAGCGCCAGGTCGAGCAGCTCGAGCGTCTTGGCGTGGTTCGGCAGACCGGTCAGCTTATCTACGTCGCCGGCCCGACGGGCCACTTCCTCGCTGACCGCCAGCGCGCGGCGCGCGCGTACGAGTTGGAACATGAAGACGCCGGCGAAGGTCAGCAGAAGCAAAGTGATGGCGCCGATGCCCGGCATCAGCCGGTTCATCATTTGCGTCATCGGCCGCGAGCGCTGCCAGGTGAAGAAGCCGGCGATGCGCCCCTGCGTATCCATCACGGGCTGCGACTCGAACGGCCCCGGGGGCGGATCGCTCTCGAATTTCAGCCCGCGGATGCCGGCGCCCTGCTCGACCATGCGCACAAAGCGCGGGTCGATCTCGCCGCCTTGCCCGAACACGGCCCGGAATTCCGCCGTCGCCGCCCGGAGCGACGCCCGCTGCTCGGCCAACAGTCGGTCATCGCTCTGGCGCGCGAAGCCGTACCCGGCAGCCATGGCCACCGCGCCCAATCCAAGGGAAAGACATGCAAAAAGCACGACGAGGCGAAAATTCGCCGGTCGTCCGCGCTTTGCGCCTGCCGCTTGCCGTTTAGCCTCGCCTTCCACGGAACCATTCCACGCACGCGGATACACAGGTTCCAGAGTTAGACATTTAGCATTAATGCCGGGTCAGGAAACACGGTGAACGAACGGTAACCAAAACGGGTCAGCGAAGCCCGAACCAGACCGTGGCGATGGCCAAGAAGGAGAAGAACCCGACCACGTCGGTGACCGTGGTCACGAAGGGACTGGAAGCGACCGCCGGATCGAGCTTCATCCGATGCAGCGCCAGCGGGATGAGGATGCCGCCGAGCGCGGCCGCGACCAGGTTGCAGATCATGGCCAGGCCGATGACGATGCCGAGCCCCGGCACCTTGAACCAGACATAGGCGGCAACACCCGTGATCGCCGCAAAGGCGATGCCGTTGAGGAACCCGACCAGCAACTCACGCAGGATGACCCGCTTGGCATTGGCGTCGACCAGTTCGCGCGTGGCCAATGCGCGTACGGCGACGGTCATGGTCTGGGTCGTGGCATTGCCGCCTTGGCTTGCCACGATCGGCGCCAGCACGGCCAAAGCCACCATCTGCTGCAATTGCTCCTCGAACAAGCCCAGCACCGAGGACGCCAGGAACGCCGTCGCCAGATTGACCAGCAGCCAGTTGAAGCGGCTGCGCGCGATGTACCAAACGCGATCCGACAACTCTTCGTCGGGCCGTACGCCGCCGAGCGCCTTGATGACCTCTTCGGCCTCCTCCTGGATGACGTCCGCGACGTCGTCGAAGGTGATCACGCCGACAAGACGCCCTTCCGTGTCCAGCACCGGGGCCGCGACCCAGTTGTAGCGCTGGAATAGCCGGGCGACCTCCTCCTGCTCCTGATCGGCTTTGATGAGCGGCCGCTCATCCTCCATCAGGTCGGCGATCGGCACCGGGCGTTTCGAGCGCAGCAATCGGTCGAGCGGCACGGCGCCGACGAACTTACGGGCATCGTCGACGACATAGACCTCGTAGAAGCGCTCGGGCAGTTCGGCCGTCTCGCGCATGTAGTCAATCGTCCGACCGACGTTCCAACTGTGCGGCACGGCGATGAAATCGGTCTGCATCCGCCGGCCGGCGGACGCTTCCGGATATTCAAGGCTGCGGGCGAGCGCGACGCGCTCCATGACCGGCAGTTGATCGAGAATTTCGGCGCGGTCCTCGCTCGGCAGATCCTGGAGAATGGCAACCGCGTCGTCGGCCTCGAGCTCGCGTACGCCTTCCGCCACGGTGCGCGGCTGCAGTTCCTCGAGGATTTCCTCGCGCACGGTATCGTCGACTTCGGTCAGCGCCGTGAAGTCGAAATCGATACCGAGCAGTTCGACGAGCCGCGGCCGTTTGTCGGGCTCGATCGCCTCGATGACGGCGCCGAGATCGGCCTCGTGCAGGTCGCCGACAAGGTCGCGCAGGGCCTGCACATTGCCGCCATCGATGGCTTCGGAGACAGCTTCGATGAAGTCGGGCCGGACGCCGCCCTCTTCGTCGCGCAAGGCCGGCGTGTCGGTCTGATTGTCGAGCATGCCGATCTGCCTTGACGCGTGCGGGAGGGGAATTGCGCCGCTTGTACGCTGCGACTCCCGTGCCCGCAAACGATAAAGACAATGCTGCGTCACGAAATCGTCGCTTGCGACACGCTATCCGTTGCGGTCAATTGCGCGTCTCATGACCCGCTTCATCGCCCTCGCCTTCGCGATCATCCTCATGCCATGGACGGCAGCCGCGGAGCCGTGTCCAGGCAACCCGCAGGCGCTCGGCACCGCGCGCACCATCGAGGTCGACGCCAAGAGTTGGCCGCGCGTCGGCCGCAAGCATTTCCCGCAGACCTTGCCGTTGCAGGCGAAGGAGTTGGTGCTCACCTTCGACGACGGCCCCTGGCCCGGCACCACGCCCAAGGTTCTGGACGCCCTCAAGCGCGAATGCGTGCGCGCCACCTTCTTCCTGGTCGGCCGCAACGCCGAAGCCCACCCCGCGCTCGCAAGGCGCGAAATCGCGGAGGGGCACAGCGTCGGTCATCACACCTATGCGCATCCCCTGCTCGATCGCATGCCAATCGACAAGGCCGAGGCCGAGATCAACCGCGGCATTGCCGCCGACGAATTTGCGATCTACGGCGAACGCCGCAACCGGCCGACGACGCCATTCTTCCGGTTCCCGGGCTTTGCCGCCACCGATGCCCTGCTCGACCGTCTGAACGATCGAGGCATCGTCGTGTTCGGTGCCGATGCTTGGGCGAGCGACTGGGTGGCCATGACGCCCGAGCAGGAACTTGCGCTGATCGTCGCCCGCGTCGAGAAGATCGGCCGCGGCATCGTGCTGTTTCACGACACCAAAGCGCAGACCGCCCATATGCTGCCGGCCTTCCTGCGCGAGTTGAAGCGCCGCGGCTTCAGCATCGTTCATGTGGTGCCGCCGGCGCATACCAACGCGCTCAACTGAGCCTTTTATTTTCCGGCTTAACACTGTGAGATTGTGGAGAGATCCAAATATTTGTGGATCGGGTGCGGCCGTTCATCTTTGGTTTATATGGTCTTCCCTACCACTGGTTCTCTCAAGGACGGCGTCGCGCGGGGGCGCGGAGAAGGCGGGGATTCATGCGCTATTTGGCGGTCGCTTTAGTTTGCCTGGCAGGCGGAATGCTGCCGGCGGAAGCAACCGAGGTGTGCCCCGGCAATCCCGACGCGATCGGCACCAGCCGCACCATCACCGTCGACCCGGCCGAACTGCCGCGCATCGGCAGAATCCAATACCGCACGACGTTGCCGCTCGAAGACCATGAGGTGGTCATCACCTTCGACGACGGCCCGCTGCCGACCTACACCAATCGCATTCTCGACGTCCTCGCCCAGAACTGCGTGAAGGCCACGTATTTCCTGGTGGGGCGCATGGCGCAGACCTATCCGGACACGGTGCGCCGCATTTTCAATGAAGGCCACGTCATCGGCACGCACAGCCTCAGTCACCCCTTCAGCTTCCGCAACATGAGCGAGGAGCAAGTGGCCGACGAGGTGAATGGCGGCATCGCTCGTGTGACGGCGGCGCTCGGCAATCCCAATGCGGTTGCGCCGTTCTTCCGTATCCCCGGTCTTTCCCGCAGCAACACCGCCGAGAGCTACCTCGCCGAACGGTCCGTCGCGGTGTGGAGCGCCGACGAAGTCGCCGACGACTGGCGTCGCGGCGTCACGGCCAAGGATATCGTGCGCTTGGCGCTTCAGCGCATCGAGGCGCGCGACCATCGCGGCGTGCTGCTGCTGCACGACATCCATCCGGCCACGGCGATGGCGGTGCCGATGCTGCTGAAGGAGCTCAAGGAGCGCGGCTACAAGATCGTTCAGGCCGTGCCGCCGGGGGAGCGGCCCAAAGCGCTCCCGCCCAAGCCGGACACGGCGGTGGCGCAGGCCGGCCAAGGCTGGCCGCGCGTGGTCGAAGGGTCGGCGGCGGCCGCGAAGGAAGACGCGCCGAAGGCCCCGCTCCACCGCAAGCACGCCGCGCGCAAGGATCGCGACCAGGCGCTCGCCGACAAGCTCGCCAAGAAAAAGAGCAAACCGCAAACCGCCGAGAAGGCCGAAGTCACCGGGACCGGCACTGAGCGCGGCTTCTTCTCGTTCCTGCAGTAGCTCCTGGAATAGGCGCGGACTGCTCACATTTTGCGGCGTCATGCCCGGGCTCGACCCGGGCATCCACGATGAGCCTCCACGCATGAGGACCGTACGTTCGGTTATGCCGTGATGCGCGGCCTCATGGATTGCCGGGTCGTAAAGGCGTTCACGCCTGTCTTCGACGGGCTATGCCCGGCAATGACCGCGGGGAGAGGCAGCCGTTGCAGTTTGCCGCGCAGCCCTCTACAGCCTTGGGTCAGCCAAGGAGCCTGAAATGTCCGACCTGCGCATCATCGCCGGCCCGTTCACCTTCCCTGCCCGTTTCGAAACGGCGCTCGCGCCCAAGACCTGCGAGATCTTCCGCAAGCTCCTGCCCTACAGCGAGCGCGTGATCCACGTGCGCTGGAGCGGTGAAGCGGTCTGGATCCCGCTCGGCGATACCGATTTCAAGATTCCGGCCGAGAACCAGACGAGCTATCCGGCGCCCGGGCATCTCATCGTTTATCCGGGCGGCATCAGCGAGACCGAGATCCTGCTCGGTTACGGCGGCGTGCATTTCGCCAGCAAGGTCGGCCAGCTCGCCGGCAATCACTTCATCACCATCACCGGCAACCACGACGACCTACCCAGGCTCGGCAAGAAGGTGTTGTGGGAAGGCGCGCAATCCTTCCGCATCGAGGCGGCCTGAGTGCGTCGGTCGCAGTCCTAATCTCCGTCGATCCCCGCGCAAGCGGGAATCCAGGGCGCCTCTATGAGAGCTGCTTTTTTGCGCCGGCTCCCCGCTTTCGCGGGGACGAACGGTTTGTGCGTTACGCCGCCTTGTCGAGCGGCACCGCGGTCGCGTCGTAGGCGTAGACCCAGTCGGCATTGCCGCCCTGCTTGAGCCACTCGTTGCCGCGCGAGCCGATCTGCACGCGCGCGGTGCGCTCCTTGCGCGCCTCTTCGTAGCGCTTGAGCGCATCCGGCACACCGGCATCGGTCACACCCGTCAGCGCGCGGCCGAGCACCACCGCATCCTCGATCGCCATGCAGGCGCCCTGCGCCATGAACGGCACCATCGGATGGCAGGCATCGCCCAGCAGCGTAACGCGGCCGACCGACCAGACGGGCAGCGGATCGCGGATATAGAGCGCCGATTTGGTGACGCTCTCGGCGGCATCGAGCAGCGCCCGCGCTTGCGGATGGAAGTTGGCGTAGGCCTTGCGCAGCTCCGCGACATCGCCCGGCATGGTCCAGGACTCGTGGCGCCAGTCGTCCTGCGCCGTGGTGGCGAAGACGAAGATCTCCTTGCCCTTGTTCAGCGGGAACGTGACGATCTGCAGATCGGGCGTCGGGCCCCACCATTTGGTGAAGGCGTCCAAGTTCGGCAGGTCGGCCACCTTCGCGCGGTCGAACACCGCGCGATACGAGACGAGCCCGGTGAAGCTCGGCTTCTCCGGACCGAACAGCGCCGTGCGCGTCATCGAATGGATGCCGTCAGCGCCCACCAGCACGTCGACGACGCGCGAGGTGCCGTTCTCGAACCGAACGATCGGCTTGTCGCCCGAGGTGTCGACCGCCGTGACGCGGTGGCCGAGCAACACACATTCCTCCGGCACTTCCCGGCGCAAGGCATCGAGGATGTCGGCGCGATGGATGGTGAGTTGCGGCGCGCCATACTTCTGCTCGGCCTCTTCCGCCATGGCGAGGCGCGACGTCTCCTCGCCGGTATCCCACATGCGGCTGATGCGATGCGTCGGCCGCGCCGCCGTCTCGCTCAGCGCCTCGAACACGCCGAGGCTCTTGGCCGCCCGGACCGCGTTCGGCGTCAGATTGATGTCGGCGCCGATGCGGCTGTAGTTCGTCGCCTGCTCGTAGACCTCGACGTCGTGGCCCGCCTTGCGCAGCGCGATCGCCGCCGCGAGGCCGCCGATGCCGCCACCATTGATGCCGATCTTCAACTTCGCCATGACTTCCCCTCCGATATCAGTGCATCGAGAAACCACCGTCGACGGCGAGCGTCTGGCCGGTGATGAATTTGGAATCGTCGGACAATAGGAACGCCACGACGCCGTCGAGATCGTCGGGCTGCTGCGTGCGCTTGAGAATGGTGCGCTCGGCGTAGTCGTTCCAGCGCGTCTCGGGGATGTCCTTCGTTGCCTCGACCTTCGTCAGGCCGGGCAACAGGCAGTTGACGCGGATCATGCGCTCGCCGAACTCGCGCGCGAGCGAGCGCGTCATGCCGACGATCGCCGACTTGCTGGTGACGTAGTGCAACAGCTTGGGCGCGCCCCAATAGATCGTGTCGGACGACAACGTGACGATCGCGCCGCCGTTCTTCACCAAAGGTCCGAGCGCGCGAATGGTGAGCCAGGTGCCGCGCACGTTGATCGCCATCATACGATCCCAGACGTCCGGCGTGATCTCGTCATAGAGCTTGCCGCCGACATTGTTGGCCCAGCCGGCATTGGCAACGACGCCATGAATGCCGTCGACACCTTCCACCGATGCCTTCGCCAGCGCGGCAACCGAGGCTTCCGATGAGATATCCGTCTGCACGAAGCGGGCATCGAGGCCTTGCGCCTTCAGCGCCTTCTCGGCCTCATGGCCCAGAGCCTCGTCGATCTCGGCGATGATCACGCTGGCGCCTTCCCGCGCCAGACGTTCGGCGAAGGCGAAGCCCAAGCCGCGCCCCGCCCCGGTGATCACAATGCGTTTGCCGCTAAAGCGCTGCGTCATGGTCGTCCTTCAGGTGGCATCGCCTTCGGCGACCACCGCGTATTGGAAATAATCGTTGCGATCGCGGTCATAGAGCGTGACCGACGAACCGCCGCCGGCGCGGCCGGAGAACGGCTCGCCGCTCGCCCGCTCGACGCCTTCGAAGAACACGTCGCCGACCAGTTTGAGCTCGATCGCGCCGGTCGGCACGACAATGTCGTTGCCGTTCGAGCGCACCGAGAGCCCCGTCGTCACGTCGACGAAGCCGTCCGCCGTCGGCTTGATCTCGAAGGTCTCGCCGGTGCCGAGCGAATGCACGCGCACCGGACAGCGGCCGGACCGCCGCCGATGCGCCTCAACCGCCACGATGCGCCGCACGTCCGGGGTCACGACATTGCTCCTTAGGCGTGGCCGCGGCCGCTCTTGTCGATGCCCTGCGCCTGGCGGCGCGTGTTGCCGTCGATGCCGCCGGCGATCGCCCATTCGGCGAACAGTTCCGGCTTGCGCTCGAAGGTCTGCGGCTTCCAGTCTTCGGTGCAGTAGTCCTCGTCGGCGTAATATTCGAGCGGCGCCGCCAGCGGATTTTCGAAGTACCAGAAATAGGCCGAGGAGATCGGATGCCGGCCGGGGCCGATCTCCGTCTTCCAGCCCTTCTTGCTCATCGCGATGCCGCCGCCGATCACCTCGTGAATGTCGGTGACGGTGAAGGCGACGTGGTTGATGCCCGGCTTGCCGGGACGGTTGAGCACGAAGGTGTTGTGGTGATCGCCGACCTTCTGGCAGCGCATGAACACGCCATGGCCCGGATATTCGTCGCTGATGTGGAAGCCGAGCTTCTCGGTGTAGAAGGCCCGCATCGCCGCGAAGTCGTTGGCGAACAGCACGACGTGACCGATGTTGATCGGATGCGCTTGCGTGTGGATCGGCGAGCGCGAATTGACGCGGTTATGCGAGCCCGGCGCGTTCGGCATGGTCGGCTGCACGGTGACCGGCGTGCGCTTCGACACCCGGAACGCAAGGCTCATGCCGTTCGGATCTTTCACCCGCGGCAGACCGTCGGCGCCGACCTGAAAGCTGTCGAGCCCGCGCAAATTCTTCAGCGTCGCCTCGAGCTCCTGCTCGTTGGCCGCGCCCCAGATGACTTCGCGCACCGTCTTGCCGGCCTCGATCGCCGGCGGCAGATCGGCGGCCTCCATCGGCCGCACGATCGCCTCGGCGCCGTCGCGCGTGCGGTAAATCAGCTTGTCCGCGGTCGCCGAGACCTGTGTCAGGCCCCAGTCCTCGAGAAAGCGTTTGGATTCGGCCATGTCGGCGACGCCGAACACGACGGCATCGATACCCATCAGCGACATCGAATTCTCCCCTGCAGTCGGCGCGCGGATAATAGTCGCAGGCCGATCAACTTAAACAATCGACGGCGCGCCGGGCCGGATTACAACTCCCTGGTCCGGCGCGCCGGTGCTAGATCAGCGCTTGATCTTCGCCAGCGGATGATCCGCCGGATACGTCGGCGTGATCGGCTTGGGCGAACCGATCATGACCATCATGATCGCGTCCTCTTCGCCGATATTGATCTCGCCGCGATAGACACCCGGCGGCACCGAGATGCAATCGCGCTCGCCGAGGATGGCCTCGAAGTACTCGCCGTCCTTCTCGACCATGACCTTGATCTTGCCGCGCAACACGAAGAACACCTCTTCGGCGTCGACGTGCAGATGCATCGGGCCCTCGCCGCCGGCGGGGATGATCATGTT
Organism: Pseudolabrys taiwanensis; assembly: GCF_003367395.1. Classification (NCBI taxonomy): domain Bacteria; kingdom Pseudomonadati; phylum Pseudomonadota; class Alphaproteobacteria; order Hyphomicrobiales; family Xanthobacteraceae; genus Pseudolabrys; species Pseudolabrys taiwanensis. The sequence continues at coordinate 1,539,944 of NZ_CP031417.1, forward strand.
GGAGAGCGTAAAGTGCTCGGCCGGAATGACGTTGGTGTCGCTCTTCACGCCGGTGCCGCCGGTGCCGATGAAGCGCTTCTGCGCGCGGCGATACTTCGGATCGAAGTCGGCCTGAAACTTGAGCGCGTTCCAGTCATAAGGCCGGTCGCTCACGCGGGCGATGCGGGTCTTCATCCAGTCTTCGAAGCTCGCGCCTTCCGGGCGGTCCCAGGAACGCTGGTTCGGGCGGGTCACGTCGTCCATGTCTCAACTCCTCTCGTTTGTGCCTGTCTTATCGTGCGGACCTGCGGCTGAGGTCCTTGGTTTCCGAACCGTCGGCCTGATGGCCGAGGTCGCGTGAAATGGCGTCCGCCGCCGCGAGCACTTCGGCCCGCAACGGGCCGTTGAGCTCGCCATCGTTGGTGAGCAGCGCGACTGCGGAAATGTTGATGGCGGCGATGATGTGCCCGGTCATGTCGCGGATCGGCGCCGCGATGCTGGCAACACCGGGTTCATAGGCCGAGTTCTGCACCACCGCGCCGGCTTCCTGATCGCCGGCCAGTTGCTGAATGAAGCTCTCGAGCGAGACGCCACCGCCGGCGAAAGGCTCGTCGCGGTAAAGCTCCCTCACCTCATCCGCCGACAAGCCGGACAGCAGAATGCGGCCCATGGTCGTCGACCGCGCCGGCAGGCGTGTGCCGACATGGACCGTGGAGGCGATCGAGCGGCGCGTCGCGACGCGGGCAAGATAAACGACGTCGCGGCCGTGCAGTTCGCCGAGATGCGCCGACCAGCCGGTGCGGTCCCGCAAGCGCACGAGATGCGGCATGGCGACCTCGACCAGGTCGCGCGAGGCGAGATAACCGTAGCCGAGCTGCAGCACCTGCGGTCCCAGCGCGTAGGTCTTGGTGTCGGCGTCGAAGGCGACAAAGCCCATATGGCCGAGCGTAAACAGCAGCCGATAGGCCGATGAGCGTGTGACGCCCAGCGCCGCCGCCACTTCCGACAGCGTCAACCGCCGCCGCTCGCCGGACAGCTCCTGCAGGATATTCAGACCGCGGATCAGCGCCGGCACGAGATAGCGGTCGGACAGGTCCGCGGCGGGGGCCGATTTTGCCCCCTTCGACGCGGTCACTTTGTCGCGGCTCTTGACCATGAAGCTACGGACGCTCGCCGATGTTTTATATGCTAAACACAATATATCAAATAAAACATCCGTCGAAAAGCGAAAAGCGCGCGCAGCCCAGGGATATATCGTTTCCGGTCGCCCCCTCCTTCGATAACGCTCTTCCAATAATCCATACGCACTGCGGCATTTTGCTCTCTCCGCATGCATGCACTGCACAAAATTTGGCGCTGATGAAGGATTGACTCTGACGCTTGTTCAGGATTGAACTGTCGAAAGTACGAACTCATAGTTCATATACGAACAATTCGACGGGGAGCTCCGCGGTGGCGTCTACAGCTACGCAGGTATTGGAGTTACAGGACGTCGCCCGCCGCTTTCCGGGGCGCACCGTTGGCGCACCGCCCTTCACCGCGGTCCGCAATCTTTCCTTCGACGTCCGCCGGAGCGAATTCGTCTCCATCGTCGGACCGTCCGGCTGCGGCAAGAGCACGCTGCTCAATCTCGTCGCCGGTCTCGACCGGCCGAGCGAGGGCCGCGTCGCGCTCAACGGCGTCGAGGTCTCCGGCCCGAATTCCAGCGTCGGCTTCATGCTGCAGAAGGATCTGCTGCTGCCCTGGCGCACGGTGCTGCACAACGTCGAGTTCGGCCTCGAGGCGCGCAAGATGAGCGGGTCCGAGCGGCGCCAGCGCGCGATGCGCGAATTGGAGCGCTGCCGGCTGACCGAATTCGCCGACCGTTACCCCTATCAAATCTCCGGCGGCCAGCGGCAGCGCGCGGCCCTCGCCCGCACACTCGCCATCGACCCCGATGTGGTGCTGCTTGACGAGCCCTTCTCCGCGCTCGACGCCCAGACCAAGCTGGTGCTGCAAAAGAGTTTTGCCGGCACCATCGCCAGTTCGGGCCTGACCACGCTGCTGATCACGCACGACCTCTCGGAAGCCGTGGCGATGTCCGACCGCATCCTGGTGATGAGCGACCGGCCGGGCCGCATCGTCGAGGAAATCGAGGTCGGTCTGCCCGACCGCGACAACCCGATCGCGCGCGTCGCGACGCCGCGCGCCGGCGAGATCGTCAAGCATCTCTTCCACTCGCTGCACATCGACACGCGGGAAGACGCATGAACCGACGCGTCGTCATCATCGGTGGCGGCATTGCGGGCTCGGCGCTCGCGATCGCACTCGCCCGCCGTGGCATGACGACGACGTTGATCGAGCGCGAGGCGCAGTGGGCGCCGCTGAGCTCGGGCCTGTTCATCTACAGCAACGGCCTTGCCGCGCTCGACGGGCTCGGCGTGCTCGACGACATCTGCGCCAGCGGCTGGGTGAGCCCCGACGGCGGCAATCTCTATCTCGCGGCCGACGGCAAGGCCATCACGCGCACGCTTTATCCCGGCATCGGCGACCGCATTCCGGCCATCGTCGGCATGCGTCGCGCCGAGCTGCACCGCATTCTGGCAGGCGCCGTCGCGGCGCTCGGCGTCGACGTCCGGCTCGGCACCACGGTGACGGCTGTCGAAACCGGCGATGCGACGCGCGCCGCCAGCGTTACCTTGTCGGACGGCAGCACCATGACCTGCGACGTCCTCGTCGGCGCCGACGGCATCCGCTCGCAGATTCGCACGCTCTTGTTCGGCGCGCTGGAGCCGACCTACACCGGCTTCGGCGTCTGGCGCTCGATGCACAAGAAGCCGGCGAGCATCGATCAGAAGATTATGATGATGGGCGTTGGCATCCGCCTCGGCATCATGCCGATCAGCCGCGACCAGCTCTATATGTTCGGCACGACGCGCGAGCCCGGCAAGCCGTTCTATGCGCGCGACACCTGGGCGCAGGAGATGCGCGTGAAGTTCGCGGCATTCAAAGGCCCGGCCGAAGCGCTGCTCGCCGAAATCACCGATGCCGCGCAGGTCTTCTACACCTCGGTCGAGGAAGTGCACCTGCCCCTGCCCTGGAGCCGCGGCCGCGCCGTTCTGATCGGCGATGCCGCGCACTCGTCCTCGCCGTTCATGGGTCAGGGCGGCGCCATGGCGCTCGAGGACGCCATCGTGCTCGCCGACATGTTGGGCGACGCTTCCGACATTCCGGCGACGCTCGATGCTTTCGGCCAGCGCCGTTTCGAACGCTGCAAGTTCGTGCAGGACGCCTCGCGCCGCGTCGGCGAAGCCGGCGCGATCGAAGACGCCGCGGCGTCGCAAATCCGAAACACGCGGATGCAGGCCGGCGCGCAGAAAGACGTCGACGATTTCTACGCACGCATGGCGGAGCCGATCTGATGGCCGCCGTGAACCGCTTCGAGAACGATCTATTACAACCGATGCTCGGCGTGACTGACGTCCGGCCTCACAGCACCAGGGGAGTTAATTGATATGCTGATCACGCGTCGTACCGCCCTCGGCGGTCTTGTTGCCGCTGCCGCTATTCGTCCGGCTTTTGCCGCGCCGGAAAAGGTCACCTATCTCTTTCCGGCGCCGGGCTTCCTGCCCGCCTTCCTGCCCTTCCAGCTCGCGCTCAAGCGCGGCTATTTCACCAAGAACAACCTCGAAGTGACCTTCCAGACCGGCCGCGGCGGCGCTGACGTCGCCAAGCAGGTCGGCGTCGGCAACGCCGATCTCGGCGGCGGCCTTGGCGAGACATCGATGATCGTGCGCCCGAACGATCTGCCGGTGCGCGCGGTGGCGCAGCTCGGCTCGCATCCCTTGTTCAAGCTGGTCACGCGCAAGGAGAGCAACGTCAAGTCGCCGAAGGACCTCGTCGGCAAGAAGCTCGGCGTCATCGGCTATCAGGACACCGGCTACTACGCCCTGCTCGCGGTGCTCGCCGCCAACGGCATCAAGCGCGACCAGCTCGAGATCCAGGCCGTCGGTCCGGCCGGGGTCACGCAGCTCATGATTGCCAAGTCACTCGACGGCATCATGGCGACGCCGGAATGGGCGATCGACATCGAGAAGGGCGGCGTCGCCCTCGACTACTTCGACGTCGAGAAGACCTTCCCCGCCATGGCGCAGGCCATCCTCTCCTCCGACAAATTCATTAAGGAGCGTCCGGAAGCGGTGCGCGGCTTCGTGCATGCGGTGCTGCAGGCGGTGCGCGATTGCATGGCCGACCAGGATTCCGCGGTGAAGGACTACGTCGCCGCGGTGCCGCAGCACGCCGGCAAGGAAGCCTATCTCAAGGAAATTCTCGGCCGCTACGTGAAGGACGTCTACGCCACGGAGCCCGCCTCCGCGCTCGGCACCTTCGATCCGAAGCGTCTCGCGACCGTGCAGAAGTTCTACGTCGAGAACCAGATCATCCAGAAGGCCGTGCCGGTGGAAGATCTCTACACCAACGACTTCGTCAAGTAAGAACCATGAGCACCGCGATGTCCAACGAGGCGACGCCCTCGGTCCAAGACCGCCTCTCGCCCCGCGCCATACTGGCGCGGGGTCTCTGGCGGCGCGGCGCCGCGGTGCCGCTCGCCAGCCTCGCCGTCGCGATCATCGTTCTGGTCGCGTGGCAATATCTACCGCCGGCGCTCGGCGTGCCGAAATACATCATCCCGCGCGTCACCGATTTGTCGAGCGAGATGGTGCGCATGTGGTTCCAGGAGAACCTGCTCAAGCACTTCATCTCGACCGCGTCGATGTCGATCCTCGGCTTCGTGCTCGGTGGCCTGCTCGGCGCCGTTGTCGGCTACGCGCTCGGCCTGCTGCCGACCTGGGAGAAGGTGCTGTCGCCTTATATCCTGGCGCTGCAGATCGCGCCGAAGGTCGCCTTCGCGCCGCTGTTCATCTTGTGGTTCGGCTACAACGCCTGGCCCAAGCTGATCGTGACGATCCTGGTCGTGTTCTTCCCGATCCTGGTGAACGTGCTGCAGGCGATGCGGGTGATGGACCGCGATCTGGTCAACCTCGCCCGCGCCTACAACATGAGCAAGGCAAAGATATTCATGAAGGTCATGCTGCCCTACTCGATGCCGAACCTGATGGCCGGCCTGCGCATCGGCGCGACGCTCGCCGTCATCGGCATCACGGTCGGTGAGCTGGTCGGCGGCGAGATCGGCCTCGGCTATCTCATCAGCTTCGGTCAGGGCCAGGCCAACACGGCGATGGTGTTCGATGCCATCGGTCTGCTCACCGTGATCGGCATCGTCATGTACTGGGCCGTCACCGCCATCGAAACCCGCGTGCTGCACTATGTGCCGCGCGCATCGGAGAGCCGTCCGCAGCCATGACGATCGCCGCCGACATCGCGCGCGCGACGCCCGGCTATGTCGCCGGCATCGGCTTCCTGCGTCGCCCCGCCCGGGGTGGCGCGGGCTTGCCGCTGGTGCTGCTGCACGGCATCGGCAGCAACGCCAAGAGCTACACCGGGTTGATGGCGGCGCTGCCGCCGGCGCTCGACGTCATCGCCTGGAATGCGCCAGGCTACGCGACGTCGCAGCCGCTGACCGTTGCCGCCCCCACCCCGCGCGATTATGCCCAGGCCCTCGCCAAGCTGCTCGATGGGCTCGGCCTGACGCGGATCGTGCTGGCCGGTCACTCGCTCGGCTGCCTGTTCGCGGCGAGCTTTGCGACGCTCTATCCCTCGCGCGTTGCGTCGCTCGCGCTGTTGTCGCCCGCGCTCGGCTACAAGATCGCCCCGGGCGAAACGCTGCCGCCCAAGGTGCAGGCCCGCATCGACGAGATCGAGACGCTCGGCCCCGAAGCGTTCGCCGCGCAGCGTGCGGCGCGCCTCGTGTTCGAGCCCGAACGCAAGCCGCAGGTGCTCGCCTCCGTGCGCGAGGCCATGGCGGCGGTCAATCCGCCCGGTTACGCACAGGCCGTGCGCGCGCTCGGCGCCGGCGATTTGCTGGCCGACGCGGCACAGATCACCGCGCCCACACTCGTCGCCGTCGGTGCCGAGGACGTCATCACGCCGCCCGCCAACGCCCGCGCGACCTACGATGCACTGCCGAACGGCGCCGGCTATCACGAGATCGCGGGCACCGGTCACGCCATGCCGCAAGAAAATCCGGCGGCCGTCGCGGCGCTGCTTGCCGAACTGATCGAGGCCGGCCATGGCTGAAAAGCACGCCGCCGAAACGGAAGAGCGCGACGACGGCCTTTACATTTCGCCGCCGGTGCAACGTGCCGCGCGTCTGCTGCGCCATATCGCCGAGGGCGATCGCGTCACCAACATGTCGCGCACGGCGCGCGAGCTCGGCATCAACCGCACCACATTGCTACGCCTGTTGCACACGCTGGAAGCCGAACGCTTCATCGAGCCGCGGCCCGAGGGCCAGGGTTGGCGCATCGGCGTCGGCCTCATCGGCATCACGGCGCAGGCCTTCTTCTCCGAGGACCTGGTGCAGATCTCGGTGCCGGTGCTGACGCGGCTCGCCGAGAACCTGAGCCTCTCCGCCCATCTCGGCGTGCTCGATGGCCTCGAGATCGTCTACATCGTGCGCCGCGTACCGAACCACGCTTTCGCCAGCAATATCCGCATCGGCAGCCGCCTGCCCGCGCACGCCGCCAATATGGGCCGCATCATGCTCGCGCATATGCCGCCCGACCGCGTCGATCGCATGTATGCCGGCGCGGTGCTCAAGGCAGTGACGCCGCATACCTCGGTAACCTTGGCGCAGCTGCACGCCCAACTCGACGCCGACCGCATCGCCGGCCTCGCCTGGAGCGACGGCAACTACGAAGCCGGCATCAGTTCGGTCGCGGCCGCGATCTTCGACGCGACCGGCACGCCGATTGCCGCGCTCAATGTGAGCGGCCATGCCGCCGACTTCGCCGGCACCGCGCGCCACACGCAGATTGGCGCGCAGGTGCAAACCGCGGCGGCCGAGATTTCGCAACGGCTCGGCTGGCACGGCGCGACCGCCGCGCGCGCCGAAGCGAGAGCGGTCGATCGTTCGCGGCGTACATCGTCGCCCGTCGCAAATTGAGGGTACGGCTTTGGACTTGGGACTGAGCAACAGCGTCGCGGTGGTCACGGGCGGAAGCTCGGGCATCGGCTTGGCCACGGCGAAAATCCTCATCGCCGAAGGCGCCCGCGTCGCCATCTGCGGCCGCGATGCCGCGCGCCTCGCCGCCGCCAAGGAAAAGCTCGACGCCATTAAGCCGGGCGCGGCCCTCGCCGAAGTCTGCGATGTGCTGAACGCCGACGCGGTGAAAGCCTTCGCCGACAAAGTCGCGGCCTGGGGCGGCAGCAAGCTCGATTTGCTTGTCAACAATGCCGGTCAGGGCCGCGTCTCGACCTTCGCCAACACCACCGACGCGCAATGGCGCGAGGAGCTCGATCTCAAGTTCTTCAGCCAGATCCTGCCGATCCGCGCCTTCAAGCCGCTGCTCGACGCGGCGCCGGCGCCGGCCATCGTCGCGGTCAATTCGCTGCTGTCGCTGCAGCCCGAGGCGCACATGGTCTGCACCTCGGCGGCGCGCGCGGGCGTGCAGAACCTGCTCAAGTCGCTCGCGACCGAGTTCGCACCGCACATCCGCGTCAACACGATCCTGATCGGCCTCGTCGATAGCGGTCAGTGGCAGCGCCGCTTCGAAGCGCGCACCGACAAAACGCAGACGCGCGAAGCGTGGTACGGCGCGCTTGCGCGCGACAAGAAGATCCCGTTGCAGCGGCTGGGCGAACCTGAAGAGCCCGCCCGCGCCATCGTCTTCCTCGGCTCACAAGCCGCCAGCTACATCACCGGCGCCAGCCTCGAAATCTCGGGCGGCGTTTCGCGCTTTATCTAGGACCGGGCAACGAAGGCCATGAAATTCTCCGTCATCACCGCCGAGCGCGCCTCACCACCGACCCATGCGCTTCAGAGCGAACCGGTCGGCGACGCCATCGCACGCGCCCTCGCCGACATGGGCGTCACCACCGTGTTCGGGGTGATCTCGATTCATAACATGCCGATCCTCGACGCGATCGCGCGCCATGGCCGCATCCGCTTCGTGCCAGCGCGCGGCGAAGCCGGCGCCATGAACATGGCCGACGCTTACGCCCGTGTGTCGCGCTCGCTCGGCGTCGCCATCACCTCGACCGGCACCGCGGCGGGTAACGCCGCCGGCTCGCAGGTCGAAGCCCTCACCGCCGGTTCGCCGGTGCTGCATATCACCACGCAGGTCGACCGCGAATTCGCCGACCGCGATCGCGCCGCCATCCATGACGTGCCGCGTCAGCCGGACATGCTGAAGGCGATCAGCAAGTGCTATCTGCGCGTCTGGGAGCCGGCCGCCGCCATCGACACGCTCGTCGCCGCGGCGCGCGAAGCCATCAGCGCGCCGAGCGGGCCCGTGACCCTGGAGATTCCGGTCGACGTCCAACGCAGCATGGTGCCGCTGCGCACGCTGAATGGCATGCCGCCAGCGGTACGCCGCGACGCCGACAGCGCGCAGCTCGATGTTCTGGCCGAACGCGTGCGCAAGGCCAAGCGGCCGATGCTGTGGCTCGGCGGCGGCGCGCGGGGCGCGGCGGAAGCGGCGACCGCCCTCGCCGATCGCGGCTTCGGCATCGTCACCTCGACCAACGGCCGCGCCGTCGTGCCGGAGGATCATCCGCACAGCCTCGGCGCTTTCAACATGACGCGCGAGGCGATGGAGATCTATGCCCGCACCGATCTTCTGATCGTGGTCGGCTCGCGCCTGCGCGGCAACGAAACCCAGAACAACCGCATGCCGCTGCCGCCGATCGTCCAGATCGACGCCGATCCGACGCAGGCCGCGCGCAATTATCCGGTCGACATGTTCATCGACGCCGACGCGGAGCTCGCGCTCGAGGGCCTTCTCGCGCGGCTGCCCGCCAAGCTCGACGCCGACGCGACCTTCCTTGCCGATATCGGCGCCGCGCGCGCCCGCGCCGAAGCGACGCTGCGCAACGGCCTCGGCCCCTATAGCGCGCTCGCCGACACGATCCGCGATCGTGTGTTCAAGAACGGCCACCCTTGGGTGCGCGACGTCACCATCTCCAACAGCACCTTCGGCAACCGTTATGTGCGCATCGCCGCGCCCCACTTGGGCGTGCATGCGCTCGGCGGCGGCATCGGCCAAGGCATCGCCATGGGCATCGGTGCGGCTTTGGCCGGTGGGCCTGCCAAGACCGTGACGCTGCTCGGCGACGGCGGCGCGCAATTGATGATCGGCGAGTTCGCCACCGCGGTCGAGATGCAGGCCGACATGGTGTTCGTGCTGATGAACGACAAAGGCTACGGCGTCATCCGCAACATCCAGGACGCGCAGTACGGCAGCCGTCACGTCTATTCCAACATCCTGACGCCGGACTTCGCGCTCATCGCCCAGGCGGTCGGCCTGCCGCACGAACGCATCGCCGACATTGCGCAGTTCGAGGCCGCCTTCGACCGCGCGCTCGCCACCAAGGGCCCGCGCCTGATCGAAATCGACATGGTCGCGATCGGCCCGTTCAGCCAGAGCTTTGCCGGCCCGCCGGCCGGCGCCGCGGGGAATTCCTGATGGACCAGGCCGTCACCTTCCAGGACAAGCTGTATATCGGCGGCGAATGGCGTCGCGGCGGTGGCGCCGAGATCGCGTCCAACTTCCCGGCCGACGGCTCGGTCAACACCAAGCTGGCCGGCGCCTCGCTGGAGGACACCGACCTCGCCATCGCGCGCGCACAGGAAGCGGTCAACGATCCCAAGTGGCGCAAGCTGCTGCCGCATGAACGCGCGACGTTCCTTTACAAGATCTCGGAAGGCATCGCCCGCAACGCCGACCGCATCTCGCATGTGCAGTCGCGCGACACCGGCAAGACCCTGACCGAAACGCGCGCCCTGGCGCTCAGCGCCGCCGGCACCTTCCGCTATATGGCGGCGGCGCTCGAGACGGCGGAAGACGCCCTCACCCCCGCGCGCGGCAACTACCTGACCATGTCGGTCTACGAGCCGCTCGGCGTCACCGCCGGCATCACGCCGTGGAATTCGCCGATCGCCTCCGACGCGCAGAAGGTCGCGCCCGCGCTCGCCGCCGGCAACGCCATCCTGCTCAAGCCGTCGTCCTGGAGCCCGCTGGTCTGTCTCGAACTCGCGCGCATCATCGACGAGGCCGGCCTGCCGAAAGGCCTATTCTCGACCTTGCCCGGCGCGGGCGCAATCGTCGGCGAACGGCTGGTGACGCATCCGGCCATCCGCAAGGTGTCCTTCACCGGCGGCACCGAGACGGGCCGCGATATTGCGCGCAAGGCCGCCGACAAGCTGATGCCGGTGTCGCTCGAACTGGGCGGCAAGTCGCCGACCATCGTCTTCGCCGACGCCGATCTCGATCTTGCCGTCGCCGGCGTGATGTTCGGCGTGTTCTCCTCGACCGGGCAGTCCTGCATCGCCGGCTCGCGCCTGTTCGTCGAGCGATCGATCTACGATGCGTTCGTTGCCAAGCTGGTCGCGGCGACCGAGCGGCTGCGCGTCGGCCATCCGTTCGAAGCGACGACACAAGTCGCCCCGCTGATCCGGCCGAAGCATCGCGACGAGGTCGAGGGCCACGTCAAGCGCGCCCGCGAAGACGGCGGCAAGGTGCTGACCGGCGGCGAGCGCCCCACCGGCACCGGCTATGCCGACGGTACCTATTATCGTCCGACCATCATCGCCGGTCTCGGCAACGACAGCCGGTTATGCCGTGAGGAAGTGTTCGGTCCGGTGCTTGCTGTGCTGCCGTTCGACAACGAGGACGATCTCGTCGCCCAATCGAACGACAACAGCTACGGCCTCGCCTGCGGCATCTACACCCGCGACTTCCCCAAGGCGTGGCGGATCGCGCGCGCGATCGACACCGGCACGGTGTGGATCAACACCTACAAGCAGTTCTCGATTTCGACGCCGTTCGGCGGCACCAAGGATTCCGGTCTCGGCCGCGAGAAGGGCCGCGAAGGCATCCGGGCCTGGATGGCGCAGAAGTCGCTGTATTGCGATCTGAGCGAAGCACCCCATCCTTGGGCCAAAAGCGCGTTGTGAGGATCGAGGATGGCGGACGTGGCGGAGTTGACTGAGCCTGTGACCATGACGGCACCACGTGCGGGCGAACAGACCTTCGAGGCGCGCGTACGCGCGCTGATCTGGGAGGCGCCGGGCGTGCTGTCGCTCGAGCTCGCCGCGCCCGATGGCGGCGCATTGCCGGCGTTCGAGCCCGGCGCGCATATCGATCTGAAGCTGCCCGACGGCACGTTGCGGCAATATTCGCTGTGCGGCGATCCCAACGACCTGTCGCATTACCGGCTCGGCATCCGCGCGGTCTCGGGCGGCATGTCGTCGGGCTATGTCCATCGCAAGCTCCGCCCCGGCGATCTCGTCACCGTCAGCGCGCCGCGCAACAATTTCCCGCTCGTCGAGGCCAAGCACTACATCTTCGTCGCGGGCGGCATCGGCGTCACGCCCTTCATCCCGATGATGCGCGAAGTGAGCGCCAAGCACGGCTCCTTCACCCTGCTCTACTGCAACAAGCGTAACGAAGACGCGCCGTTCCTCAACGAGATCAAGAAGCTCGGCGGCGAACTCTCCCTGCACGCGTCCGAAGCCGGCACGCGGCTCGACGTCGCGCAGCGGCTGACCGCGGTGGAGAAGGACGCGGTCATCTACTGTTGCGGCCCCGAGAAGCTGATGCTCGCGGTCGAGGAAGCAACCGCCGCGTGGCCGGAAGGCACCGTGCATTTCGAGTGGTTCGCGCCGCGCGCGCGGCCGGAAGACGAAGTCAGCGGCGCGTTCGAGGTCGTATGCGAGCGCTCCGGCCTGACCGTGACGGTGCCGCCCGATAAGTCGATCCTCGACGTGCTCACCGAAGCCGGCATCGATATCCCGCGCTCCTGCGAGCAAGGCATTTGCGGCACCTGCGAGGTGCGCGTGATCTCCGGCGACATCGACCACCGCGACAGCATCCTGTCGTCGTCCGAGCGCGCCGCCAATCAGACGATGATGACCTGCGTGTCGCGCGCGAAGAGCGGACGGCTGGTGCTCGACATCTGACGCAGGACGAAAAAGGACGATCCGATGGCCGACGAAGAAAAGATCATGCTGACGATCTTTCTCAAGCATGATCAGTCGCAGAACATCGATCAGATCCAAAGCAAGCTCGCCGAGCGGGCTTGGTGGGACCGCTTCCCGCCGGAAGGCTGCGAGGTCGTGAGCTGGACCGTGGCGATGGGCATCGGCCAGATCGTGACGTTGCGCTTCCCGCCCCACCTGCTCAACAAGATCAACATCGAAATCGAGCGCAGCGCCTGGGGCGTGTTCACGACAGAGTTCTTCCCTACCTACGACTTCGTGCCGGTGCGCGAGCGCCTGAAGCGCGAATGGCAAGCCAAGCGGGACGACCAGCGGGGTGACAAGTCATGAGCCGCTATCAATATCCCTATCTGAGCGCGCATCAGACGCGCGAGGCCGAGCCGACCGCGTGGCAGATGGAGTTGGCCGCCGCGATCGAAGGCATCTTCGCCAAGGGCGGCCAGTCGCTCGATGAACTCATCGCGGGGCTCAACGGCTCGCGCGTGCGGCCGCCGGGCGGCGGCGACTGGACGGCGGAGAAGTATACGGCGCTGATGCGCGAACTCGGGGCGTGACGGGAGCAAGATCATGAACGTCGTCACCAAGCCGCCGGCCACCGCCCCCACGCTGACCGATCAGCAGATCCAGGGCGCACTACTCACTGGCGTCCGGAACCGCTGGTGGCCGATCCTGCCGTCGCGTCTGGTCGCTATAGGCGACAAGCCGCTCGGCCTGACCCGTCTCGGCGAGCCGCTGGTCGTCTGGCGCGACGGCAAGGGCATCATCCGCGTGCAGACCGACCGCTGCCCGCATCGCGCCGTGCCGCTGTCGCGCGGCATCAACGAGGGCGACCGCCTGCGCTGCAACTATCACGGCGTCGAGGTCGGTCCCGACGGCACCGTATTGGCGGTGCCGGGCCAGCCGGGCTGCCCGCTCGAAGGCAAGAAGGCGGTCAAGACCTATCCGTCGCAGGAGATCGCCGGCGCGATCTTCGTGTGGTTCGGCGATGCGCTCAACGAAACACCGGCCGAATTCGTGTCGCCGCCGCAGCTCGTCGCGCCCGAATATTCGCAGATGCTGTGCTACGCCGACTGGGAGACGCACTGGCGCTTCCTCTACGACAACAACATGGACCCGATGCACGGCACGTTTCTGCATGCCGTCTCGCACACCATGTACCAGGGCGACACCAAGGCGCACTTCGTCACCCGCGACACACCGACCGGCTTCTTCTTCGAGAAGGAAGGCCAGCGCGACGTCAACTTCGACTGGAGCGAACTGGTCGACGACAACGCGCTGTTCGTGCGCCTCGAAATCCCCTACCCGCCCTCGGCCGGTCCCGGCGGCAACTTCGCCATCATCTCCTTCGGTACGCCGATCGACGACAGCCACACCGCCTGCTTCTTCTGGCGCGTGCGCAAGGTGTCGGGCTGGGAGCGCGATACCTGGCGCTTCCTCTACAGGACCAAGATCGAGGCGCGGCACTGGGCGGTGCTCGAGCAGGACCGCGAGATGCTGGAGGGCTGCAAGCCCGGCATCGAGAAGAACGAGATGCTGTACCAGCACGACGCCGGCCTGATCCGCCTGCGCCGCCATCTGGCGCAGGAGACACGCAAGCAACTCGCCGCCCTGCAGGCGGCGGGCAAACTGTAAGGCAGGACACCCGCAATGCTCGACTTCACGCGAAAGATGCAGGTCAAGTCGGTCGTCTTATTGGCGGCGCTGCTCTTCGGCGCCGCGCCGGCGATGGCGGCCGACGGCGTCTTCCGCGTGACGCTGCTCGGCACCGGAACGCCCGTGCCCTCGCCGGAGCGCTTCGGCAACAGCACCTTGATCGAAGCCGGCAGCCAAAGACTAGTGTTCGATTTCGGCCGCGGCGTCACCATCCGCCTCGCGCAGCTGCACATCCCCTTCGGCAGCATCAACGCCCACTTCCTCACGCACTTTCATTCGGACCATCTCAACGGATTGCCCGATTTGTGGCTGACGGGCTGGCTGCGCCCGCCTTACGGCCAGCGCAATCATGCAATGGCGATCTATGGGCCGCCGGGTCTGCTCAAGCTGACCAAAGGTCTGACCGAAGCCTTCACGCGCGACATCGAGATCCGCAAGGAAGACGAAAAGGATCCCGAGGCCGGCATCGCCTTCGACGTGCATGAGAAGCCGCCGGGCCTGATGTACGAGGCCGATGGCGTGAAGGTGACGTCCTTCCTCAACGACCACGGCCCGCTCGTCACGCCGTCCTACGGCTACAAGATCGAATATGGCGGCCATGCCGTCGTCCTGTCGGGCGACACCCGCTACAGCGCGGAGGTCGTCCGCCAGGCCAAAGGCGCCGACGTGCTCGTGCATTGCGTGACTGTGATCCCCAATGCGCTGCTGCAGAAGGTCCCTGCCTATCAGGCGATCTACAAGCATCTCGCCTCGCCTGAGGCCGCCGGCCAGGTGTTCGCCGAGGCGCGGCCGAAGCTCGCCGTCTACAGCCACATCGGCCTCAACGGCGACGCGCGTGTCGACGATCTGATCGCCCGCACGCGCACCGTCTACGACGGTCCGTTGCAGGTCGGCCGCGATCTGATGACGATCACGGTCGGCGACACGCCGACGGTCGGGGGGCAGCCGTGACCGCGCCGACCATCCGCCACGTGACGGCCCCGGCTGTGCCCGAGCCGCCGCCGGGGCTATTCTCGAACTGCTTGCTGGCCGGCGATACAATTCATATTTCCGGTCAGCACGCCGGCTCGCCGCAAGGTCCGGTCGGCGGCGCCTCGGTGCTGGAGCAGACGCGCGAAGCGCTCAAGCGTGTGCTCGCTTTGATCCGGGCGGCCGGTGGCGACGCCGCAGGCGTCGTGAAGCTGACGGTTTATCTGCGCGACATGAGCCGCAAGGCCGAGGTCAGCGCAGCGCGGCGCGAGGTCTTTGCCGAGCCGATGCCGTGTTCGACTTTGATCGGCGTCAATGAACTGGTCGCGCCGGACCTTCTGGTAGAGGTCGACGCGATCGCTGTGATCGGCGCGCGGCGCACGCCCTCGGACGGCGCCACACAATAAGAGCACGTTAGGAGCCACGCATGCCTGACTATCAATATCCCTCTCTCGATCCGCACCAGACGCGCACGCACGAGCCGACGCAGTGGCAGAAGGAACTCGCCAATGCGATCGAGAGCGTCTTCGTCAAAGGCGCGCGCGAACTCGACGAAGTCGTCGCCGGTCTCAACGGCACGCGCGTGCGTCCGCCCAATGGCGCCGACTGGACGCCTGAGAATTTCACCGCGCTGATGCGCGAACTGGGAGCCTGATCCGATGGCCACGACCACGCTCGAACGCCCCGCCGCGACCACCCCGGCCAAGCCGGCGCCGACCGACCAGCAGGTGCAGGCTTATCTCAGCACCGGCCTGCGCAATCGCTGGTATCCGATCTTGCCGTCGCGCTTCGTCGAGACCGGCGGCAAGCCGCTCGGCATCACCCGCCTCGGCGAGAAGCTCGTGCTCTGGCGCGACGCCACGGGCACCATCCGCGTGCAAGCCGATCGCTGTCCGCACCGCGCGGTGCCGCTGTCGCGCGGCATCAACGAGGGTGACCGCCTACGCTGTAACTACCACGGCGTCGAAGTCGGTCCCGACGGCAAGGTGCTGGCGGTGCCGGGACAGCCCGGCTGCCCGCTCGAAGGCAAGAAGGCGGTGAAGACCTATCCGAGCTTCGAGCTTGCCAACGCGATCTTCGTCTGGTTCGGCGATGCCCTGCATGAAGAGGCGCCGCCGTTCACGCCGCCGGAGCAGCTCTCCTCGCCGGAATACTCGAACTTCCTGTGCTACGCGGACTGGGGCACGCCGTGGCGCTATGCCTTCGACAACCTCATGGACCCGATGCACGGCACCTATCTCCACGCCGTCTCGCACACCATGTACCAGGGCGACACCAAGGCGCAGTTCGCCACGCGCGACACGCCGAAAGGCTTCTTCTTCGAGAAGACCGGCCAGCGCGACGTCAACTTCGACTGGAGCGAACTCGTCGACGACAACGCGCTCTATGTGCGCCTTGAAATCCCCTACCCGCCGGCCGGCGGTCCCGGCGGCAACTTCGCCATCATCGGCTTCGGCACGCCGATCGATACGGACAAGATGTGCGTGTTCTTCTGGCGCGTGCGCAAGGTCTCGGGCTGGCAGCGCGACGTGTGGCGCTTCCTCTACAAGACCAACATCGAGGAGCGCCATTGGCACGTCCTCGAGCAAGACCGTGAAATCCTCGACGGCCTGAAGCCGGGCCTCGAGAAGCACGAGATGCTCTACCAGCACGATGCCGGCATCATCCGCATGCGGCGCTATCTGGCGCAGCAGGCGCGCATGCAGCTCACCGAGTTGCAGCAGGCAGGGAAACTCTGAACGTGACTGGGAATACCTCGGCGGCGGCTCGTCTGAGCCGCCGTACCGCGCTCGGCCTGTTGGCCTCCACCACCCTGCTGCCGATCTTGCCGGCCGGCGCCGAGACGACGCCGGCGGCGTTCCCGCAACGGCCGATCACGCTGATCGTGCCGTTCAGCGCCGGCGGTCCGGTCGACGTGCTCGGACGGCTTCTGGCGCATGAATATCAGGCCCGCAGCGGTGTGACGGTCATCGTCGAGAACAAGACCGGCGGCGCCGGCAATATCGGCATCGAGGCCGTCCGCAAGGCCGCCCCGGATGGCACGACGCTGCTGCTGATCCCCGCGGGCAATCTCACGATCAATCCGACGTTGATGAGCAATCTGCCGTTCGACGTCGAACGCGATTTCGCGCCGGTCACCATGCTGGCAAGCGCGCCGAACGTGATCGTGGTCGCGCCGCAGCTCGGCGTTAAGTCGATCCAGGAGCTCATCGCCAAAGCCAAGAGCGGCCGCATCACCTACGGCTCGCCGGGCGTCGGCAGCCAGCTTCACCTCGCAATGGAGTTGCTCAAGGAGAAGACCGGCGTCGACATGATCCACGTGCCTTATCGTGGTTCGTCGCAAGCGCTCGGCGATCTGCTCGGCGGCCATATCGACGTGCTCGCCACCAATCTGCCGGCGGCGCTCTCCTCCATCAAGGCCAACACCGTCGTGGCGCTGGCGATGACCACCGCGGCGCGCAGCCCGCTGGTGCCCGACGTGCCGACCTTGGCCGAAGCCGGTGTGGCGGGCATCGACGTGACGTCGTGGTACGGCATGCTCGCGCCGAAGGCGATTCCGACCGACGTGCGCGATGCGCTCTTTGCCGTGACCAAGGACGTGCTGACCGCGCCCGCCTTGCAGGAAAAGTTGCTGACGCAAGGCCTGAGCGTCATGATCGAGGGCCCGGACGTGTTCGCGGCTCGCATCAAGCGCGAGACCGAACTCTGGGCCGGCGTGATCAAGAGCCGGCATATCACCATTCAGTAGAGGAGCGCCGGTCGTTGCCGGCGCCCTTACCTATTCCGGCGGCAGTTCCCAAAAATCGATCGACGGGTCGGCCGGCAGTTCCTTCTTGGGATGAACCACCGCGTACTTGCCCGCGTAATAGAGAAGCGGCGTGCGCTCGTCGTCGCGCAGGCCGACGATATGGCCGATGAAGATCGTGTGGTCGCCGCAGTCGTGAACGGCAGCGACCTTCGACGCGATCGCCGCGCTCACATGCGCCAGCACCGGAATGCCGTGCATGTGCTCGAACAACAGATCGGGATCGGCCGCGCCCTGACCGGCGAAATGCTGACTGACGGACTCCTGCCCCTGCGCCAGGATGCTGACGCCGAAATGGCCGGAGTTCTGCAGCGCGTCGTGCATGCGCGCCTTCTTGGCGACCGAGATGATGCACAAAGGCGGCGTCAGCGAGCCCGACATGAAGGCGTTGGCGGTCATGCCGCGCACCGCCCCCTCGACCTCCGTGGTGATGACCGTCACGCCCGACGCGAAGCGTCCCATCACCCGCCGGAACAATTTGCTGTCGAAGGCGGTCTCGCCCTGTACGTTCATGCTGTCCTGTCCTGGTCGCCGGTCGCACGCACCACTATGGGCCTCTGCCCACGTGATAGCTCAGTTCGCCCGGATCCGTAAGGTCCGGCACCCGCCAGCCGTCCAGGTCGTATTCGGCCATGCACTGCTCGGCGAAGCCCTTGAACCGGTCGGCATTGCCGGAGGCTTGGGCGCCGAACAGGCAATAACGCCTGATTTCCTCGGTTGAGCCGCCGTAATTGATCTCGTAAAGCTCGTGCCGCCCGCCGAACTCGGTGCCGAGAGTGTCCCACAAGAGCTTCATGAGCTTGACGCGCTCCTCGGCGTTGTAGCCGTTGGAGCCGCGCATATAGCGATCGAGATAGGGTCTGATCTCGGGATTCTTGAAGTCGCTCGCATGCGAGTTGAGGTAGATGAGCCCGGACGCCACCGTCTGCTCGATGATGTACTTGATCTTGGAATAAGCGATGGTGGCGATGATGGCGTAGGCGTTGCCTGGGTCCATGTTGGGCAGCAGATAGCCGCCGATCCAGGGTTTGGGATCGCGCACCATGGCGTCCGACAGCGCCCAGAACAGATTGCGCCAGGCGATCACCTCGCCGACATTGGCCTGCACGCCACGGTAATCCTTGGTGCCGGCGGCTTCCGTGGCCTTGAGCAGCAGTCCCGCGATGAAGTCGAGCTTGACGGCCAGCCGCGTGCAGCCATGCACGACGAAGCGCGGCAGGAAGCCGGTGCGCGGGAAGAAGTTGTTGGCCTTCTCGACGTCCCCGTACACGAACACGTTCTCCCAAGGCACCAGCACCTTGTCCATGATGAAGACGGCGTCGTTCTCGTCGACCCGGCTCGACAAGGGATAGTCGAAGGGCGAGCCCATCACCGTCGCCTGCATCTCGTACGACGTGCGACAGATGAACTTCACGCCCGGCGTATTGGTCGGCACCATGAACACGACGGCGAAGTTCTTGTCCTGCACCGGAATCAAGCCGTGATGCGCCACGAAGGTGTAGTTGGTCAGCACCGAGCCGGTCGCCACCACCTTGGCGCCGGAGACGATGATGCCTTTGTCGGTCTCCTTCTCGACGTGACAGCAGACATCGGCGACTTCGTTCGGCGGTTTGTCGCGATCGACCGGCGGATGGATGATGGCGTGATTGACGAAGGGCACGCGCTCCTGGCTGTACTTGTACCAACGCTTGGCGTTCGCCTGGTACGGATCGTAGAAGTCGGCATTGGCGCCGAGCGTCGCGAGGAAAGCCGCCTTATAGTCGGGCGCGCGGCCGAGCCAGCCGTAAGTGAGCTTCGCCCATTCGGCGATGGCGGTGCGGCCGGCGAGCAACTCTTCGGGCGTCTTCGGCGCCTTGAAGAAGGCATGGGTCATGCCACCGTTGCCGGTGTCGGTCGGCACCAGGATCTTGTCTTTGTGCTTGTCGTCGTGCAGCGCGTCGTAGAGACGGGCGACCATACGCGAGGTGTTGCGGAAGGCGGGATGCGCGGTGACTTTCTTTACCCGCTCGCCATAAATGAAGACCTCGCGGCCGTCGTCCAACGACTCGAGGTATTCCGCGCCGTTCTGCGGCCGGCTGACGGCGACATTGCCCGTGGTGGTCGGCGCGGCGGCGAACGCCTCCGCATTGCCGCGGTTGCTCATGGCCTCCTCCCGTGTTTCCTATCCCTGAAATGCGGTTCTTCTGTCTTGAAGGCGAGTATGACACCGCGAACGTCGGCAACAAGTCCGCAGCTTGCAACGGCGGAGGCTTCCCCTAGAGTTGCCCGTCTCGCTTGAGCGCAAGGAGTCGCCGGAGATGACGAAGGAACTGCTGTGGCTGACGCTGACGGTCGTCCTGACCGGGCTGTTGTGGCTTCCCTATGTTCTCGACCGCATGAAGGTACGCGGCGTGATGGGATGTATGGCCAACCCCTCGCGCGACGACAAACCGCAGTCGGCCTGGGCGCAGCGGCTGTACTTCGCGCACACGAATGCGGTCGACAATCTCGTGATCTTCGCGCCGCTGGTGCTGATCCTCGATAATATCGGCCACTCGACCCCGGCGACGGTGATTGCCTGCGCTGTCTATTTCTGGGCGCGGCTGGCGCACGCGATCGTCTACGCGCTCGGCATTCCGGTCGTGCGCACGCTCGCCTTCGCCGTCGGCTTCGTCTGCCAGGCGGTGCTGGCGCTGGCGGTGTTCGGGATCGTCTGAGCGCGCCGATCTTAAGCGGCGGGGCCGAGACCTGGCGCCGCGCGCTCGGCGATCGCCCGCATATCGAGACCGCGTGGCAGCAGGCCAAAGGCGCCCCCCTCCTCGCCCGACAGCCGCGAGGCACAGAAGGCATCGGCCACAGCGGCCGGTGCATGCTTGACCAGCAGCGCCGCCTGCAACGCCAGCACCAGCGCGCGCACCAGCGCGCGCGCCTGCGCCTCGTCATTACGCTCGGCGCCGGTCAGCCGCGCGAACAGCCGCGCATTGAACGCCTTCAGCCGCGCGTCGCCACCGTCGTCCAATTCGCGCTTGAGCACGTCGCCGATGGTCGGCGTGCGGCCGAGCGCGCGCAACACATCGAGGCACATGACGTTGCCGGACCCTTCCCAGATCGAGTTCACCGGCGCCTCGCGGTAGAGCCGCGGCATGATGCTTTCCTCGATGTAGCCGGAGCCGCCGAGCACCTCCATCGCCTCGACTGTGAGAGAAGGCGTGCGCTTGCAGATCCAGAACTTCGCCGCCGGCGTCACCACGCGGCGCAAGGCGAGCGAAGCCTCGTCGCTCTCGTCATAGGCCCGCGCGAGGCGCATGGTCAGCACGGTCGCCGCCTCGCATTCG
Source organism: Pseudolabrys taiwanensis (assembly GCF_003367395.1). Lineage (NCBI taxonomy): Bacteria > Pseudomonadati > Pseudomonadota > Alphaproteobacteria > Hyphomicrobiales > Xanthobacteraceae > Pseudolabrys > Pseudolabrys taiwanensis. The sequence goes on from NZ_CP031417.1 coordinate 1,560,762, forward strand.
AGCGCCATGTCGGCAAGGACGTTGGTCATCAGCGGCTGGTCGATCAGCTTCTTCTGGAAGGCCGAGCGATAGCGCGCGTGGTGCACGGCCTGCGCCACCGCCTGCCGCATCAGGCCGGATGAACCGATACAGCAGTCAAGGCGCGTGTAGTTGGCCATCTCGATGACGGTCGGGATGCCGCGCCCCTCCTCGCCGATCAGCTCGGCATAGGCACCGAAGAACTCCACCTCGCTCGAGGCATTGGACTTGTTGCCGAGCTTGTCCTTGAGCCGGTTGATGTGCACCGCGTTGCGCACGCCGTCCGGGGTCCAGCGCGGCATCAGGAAACAGCTCAGCCCCTTCGGCGCTTGCGCCAGCACCAGGAAGGCGTCGCACATCGGCGCCGACATGAACCACTTGTGGCCGTGCAGACGGAAGGTGCCGTCGCCCGCCGGTTCGGCACGGGTCTCGTTGCTGCGCAGGTCCGAGCCGCCCTGGTTCTCGGTCATGCCCATGCCGAGCAGCACGGCGTTCTTCTCCCGCGCCGGCATGAAGCGCTTGTCGTAGCGGCGGCCAAAGATCAGCGGCAGCCAGGCCTCGGCGATGGCGGGCGACTGGCGCAAGGTCGGCACCGAGCCGTAGGTCATGGCGATCGGGCAATAAACGCCGCTCTCGACCTGGGCCAGCATGTAGGTGCCGGCGGCGCGGGCGACGTGCGCGCCGGGCTTCGGGTCAGCCCAGGGGCTCGAATGCAGTCCGGCATCGAGCGCGAGCGTCAGCAGTTCGTGCCAGGCCGGGTGGAATTCAACTTCATCGAGACGATGACCAAATCGGTCGAAGCTATTGAGTTGTGGAGGAAATTTGTTTGCAGCAAAGCCGGCGTTTAGGGTCGTCGGCTTGCCGAAAGTGGCGCCCAATTGGCCGAGATCGCGCTCCGCCCAACCGGCTCCTTCGCGCGCCACGGCCGCGCGCAACACGGCGTCGCCCTCGAACAGGTTATAGCCCTCGAGCGGCGGCGGCTGGTTCTGGACGTCGAACATTACATGCTCCGTCGTGCCGGGCTTCTTATCCCTCCCCCTGCCAGGGGAGAGATATGAAAGCGAAGTCCGGAAAGACGGAGCCTAGTGCAGCCGCCGATTCACGGAAACAGCGCCACCTGATCGATGCCGGTCGTCTCCGGCCAGCCCATGACCAGGTTCATGTTCTGGATCGCCTGGCCGGAAGCGCCCTTCACCAGGTTGTCCAACGCCGCAATGATGATCGCCTTGCCCGGCACGCGATCCTTGGCAACGCCGATGAAAGTCATGTTGGAACCGCGCACGTGCCGGGTATGCGGCGTCTCGCCGAACGGCAGCACGTGGACAAACGGCTCCTTCGCGTAGAACTTCAAAAGTATCTCGTGAAGTTCTTCCGGCGTCTTGCCGCGCCGGCCACGCACGTAGATGGTCGAGAGGATGCCGCGGTTCATCGGCAGCAGGTGCGGCGTGAAGGAGACGACCACCTCCTTGCCGGCGGCGCGCGAGAATTCCTGGTCGAGCTCGGCCATGTGCCGGTGATGGCCGACGCCATAGGCGTTGAAGCCTTCCGACACCTCCGAGAACAGCATCGCTTCCTTGGCCGCGCGCCCTGCCCCGGTCATGCCCGACTTGGCGTCGATGACGATGTCGTCGAGTTCGATGGCCTTGGCCTTGATCAAGGGGATCAGCGGCAACTCGGCGCAGCTGGTGTAGCAGCCGGGATTGGCGATGAGCTGCGCTTTCTTGATGTCGCGCCGGTGGATCTCGACCAGCCCGTACACCGCCTGCTGCTGCAGCTCGGGCGCGAGGTGCTCGTGGCCGTACCACTTGGCATAGGCAGCCGTATCGGCGAGCCGGAAATCGGCCGACAGGTCGACGATCTTCGCCGACGGCGCCGCAGCGAAGATCGCCTTGATCACCTTCTGGGTGGTCGCATGCGGCAGCGCGCAGAAGATCAGATCGAGGCCGGACGCCGCCCAGTCGACGCTTTCGAGCGCGACCAAAGTCGGCAGCTCATAGGGCGAGAACTGCGGGAACACCTCCCGCATCTGCTTGCCGGCGCTCCGCTCGGCGGTCAGCAGCGCGATCTCGACGCGCGGATGGCGCAGCAACATGCGCACCAGCTCGGAGCCGGTGTAACCCGAGGCGCCGAGGACGCCCACTTTCGCTTTGCTGGCCATGGTCTTCTTCCCTTCATCGCCGGCAAAAGCCGGCCCACTTGCCCCCGAAGGAGCGATTTCGACTTACCGGATGAAGGAAACGGCTGTCACGTTCAAGTACCGCCCTCTCCGGCGGCACGGGTGACGACGACTAGCGGCGCGCCCGTGCCGGGGTGGCACGGCGGCGGCGGACTGCCAGAGCTGGGAGCGCGGTCGTCATGGACGGCGATATAGGGCGGGTTCCGCGGCGGGTCAACGGTCCCTCTCGGAGCCGCGGCGGACGAGCCACCTTAATAGCGGCCCGCCCCAACCGCTTCCTGCACAGCGGCCGGCTGTGTCACGCCGTTGGCGATGAGCAACTGGGCGAGCACCCGCGCCTTCTGCGGGTTGAGATCGAGCGAGACGGCAAAGCCGAGCTTGTCGTCATCGACCTCGACATTGCGATTGACGAAGCCCGAGCCGACGCGCGAGGCGCGGATCACCACGACGCCCTGTTGGGCGGCGGCGGCCAAGGCATCGATCGCCGCCTTGCTGGCATTGCCGTCGCCGACGCCGGCGAGCACGATGCCCTTGGCGCCACGTTTGACGGCGTCGTCGATGGCGGCGGCGTCCATGCCGGCATGCGCATAGACGATCTCGACCCGCGGCAGCGGTGGCTGCGCCGGCAAGGTGTAAAGCTTGGTCGCGCGCGGCGCCACCGGCTGAACGAACCGCACCGAGGCCGGATCGACGTAACCGGCCGGTCCGCCGTTCGGCGATTGGAAAGTCTCGACGCTGGTGGTGTTGGTCTTCTGCACCAGACGCGCCGCGTGGATCGTGTCATTGAGCACGACCAGCACGCCGCGGCCCTTGGCGCCGTCGGATGTCGCGACCTTCACCGCTTCATAGAGATTGGCCGGCCCGTCAGCGCTGATCGCGGTCGACGGCCGCATCGAACCAACCAGCACCACCGGTTTGTCCGTGCGGAGCACGTTGGCCAGGAAAAAGGCCGTCTCCTCCATGGTGTCGGTGCCATGGGTGACGACGACGGCATCGGCCTCGCCTTTACCGAGGAGGTCGTCTATGCGGCGCGCCAGCGTGAACCACACGGTATCGTTCATGTCCTGCGAGCCGATCGAGGACACCTGTTCGGCCGAGATCTGCGCGAGCTTGTCGATGCCGGGCACCGCGGCGATCAGGTCCTGCGCGCTTACCTTGCCGGCTTGATAACCGATGCCGCCGCCCGATCCGCTGCCAGCGATGGTGCCGCCAGTGGCCAGCACAGCAACACGCGGTAATGCCTGAGCCTGGACGGGTAAGCCGCCGCCGCCCAAAGCAAGCGCGACAATGCAGGCGAGCAGAATGTGTCTTGCCGCGACCATGCTTCACCTCAACAGGCTCAAGCGCGATGGGTCAGCGTAATACGCCGCGGCGCAGCGGCAGTAGTAACGGCATGAGGGGCAGAGGCGCGCTCAATGCCGCGATAGAAGCGGCCTCGTTGCGAGGATCGCAGGAAAAAGAAATGGGCCCTGGCAGGGAGCGTGCACTTGCCAGGGCCCACCGATCGCGATGTGTCCAAGATGAAAGGATTGGATATTCGAACCTCCAGGCCCTCATCGCATCGCGACGGTAGCCTCTCTTACTTGAGGCCGTCTTTGACGAGATCGAACTTGGCGGTCAGATTCGTACCGATCGCCTGCAGCGTGCCGATGATGACGACGGCGATACCGGCGGCGATCAGCCCGTATTCGATCGCGGTGGCGCCGGATTCGCACTTCAGAAAACGAGCGACAGAAGACATTGTTTTTTACCTCCAGAGCAGTTGTGCTCAATCAACCTGACACTCGGAGGTTAGTATTGAGGTATTTCAATATGCTTACGTCGATCACATAACTTTTCTATAAACCCGTTAACGTTGTGCCTGTGGACAATATTTACCGGAAATCGGCGGCATAATGGAACCGCATGACTTGTCTGGATTTTCGGCGCCGGCGCGCGGCCGTCCCACATGAAAAAGGCCGCCGGGACCGGCGGCCTTTCGCAAAATTTTTTTCAAAGGCCCCTCAGGTCAGGGCGTGCACCTGCACCAGCCGATAGCCGGTGCCATCCTTCTCGACATAGCCGGCCGAGGGGAACGGGAAGTGATAGCCGATGACCGGCATCTTGTCGGCGAGCGCCATGTCGTAGAGCTTGCGGCGCGTCGCTTCCGCCACGGCGGCTTCGTTATCGAACATCAGATGCCAGCCGGGATTGCGCATGAACACGCCCGGATGATTGGTGACGTCGCCCTGCACCGCCAGTTGCTTTGAGCCGGCGCCGAGAATGAAGGACACATGTCCCGGCGTATGACCGGGCGTCGCAACCGAGACGATGCCGGGCGCGACTTCCTTGCCGGCCTCGAATTGCGTCGGCGTGAGACCGTCGAACGTCTTCTTCACATTGGCGAAGTTGCCCTTGTTGGCGGCGTTGGCCTTGCTCTGGTTGGCCTCATCCGTCCAGAACGCCCATTCGGCCGCGGGCACTTTGATCTCGGCATTCGGAAACGCCGGTGTGCCATCGGCATTCTTGAGGCCGCCGATGTGATCGCCGTGGAAATGCGAGATCAGCACGATATCGACGGACTTCGGATCGATGCCGGCCGCCGCCATGTTGGCACGCATATTACCGACGGCGCCCTTGGTGGCCGCAAACGCGCCGAGCCCGTTGCCGGTATCGATTGCGATGGTCTTACCGCCGGACTTCACGACCAACGGACTGAAGGTGATCGTCACCTGCCCTTTTGGCATATACAGCGCCTCATAGGCCGCCGCGGCCTGATCCTTCGCGACGTTGGCGACGAAGTTGTCCGGCATCGGAAAGGTGCGCGAACCGTCGAACACCTGCACGATCTCGCCATCACCGAACTTGTACCGATAAACGCCCGTTATGCCGTTATCAGCGCTCTGTGCATGCGCCGGCGATAAGGATGGCAAACCTGCCGCCGCGACAGCGGCGGTGCCCAACAGGGCCGAACGACGATCGATCTGCATGAGATCCTCCAGCGTTTCTGGGTTTTGAGATTCCGATAGCCGGGCGACGGCGCGCGTCGCGTCCCGCCGCCAACAACGTGCTTACTGCCTATTCCTCTTTCGCGCGTTGAAATCGGCGTGAAGACGTCGATACTAAGACCTGTATCTGACCACAGCTTTTACAACGATTTTACGGCGCCCCGAGAGAGCGACGCGATAGCGTCACGTGCCCGAGACCGCGACACGTCGCTAACGGGTACGAACAGGCCGGTCACACCAACCGGCATAACAAAAAGTTTGGGGAGGAATAGATGCGTCGTTTCACCACACCGGCCGCTGCGCTCAGCCTCGTCGCCATCTGCGTCACGACGGCATTGGCTCAAGTGCCGGCCGATCCGAACAACCCGAATGAAAACGTGCCCGATACGGTGCCGTTCACGATGCCTTACGGCGAACCGATCAATCTCGATACCGCGAAGAAAGTAGCGGCGGCCGCGGCGGCGGAAGAGACCAACCGCAAATGGAATGGCGCATTCTGCATCGCCATTGTCAGCCCGAGCGGCGATCTCGTCTATTTCCAGAAAGGCGATAACTGCCAATACGCTTCCGTGACGGTGTCGGCGCATAAGGCCCGCACGGCCGCGAAATATCGCCGGCCGACCTTGGTCTTCGAACGCCTCATGGCCAAGGGCAACTACTTCACTTACCTCGCGACTCTGGATGATGTGATCGCTTCGCGCGGCGGCAATCCGCTCATCGTGAACGGCAAGATCGTCGGCGCGATCGGCGTTTCCGGTGGGACCGGATCGCAGGACGACACGATCTCACAGGCCGGTGCCGCAGCGCTGAAATAGCGGATTGCTGTGTCAACACCCCGCCCCGCCGATGCCGTCGGCGGGGCTTTTCACCGTGGCCGTCAGCTCGCCGCCCAGGCCCATACTTTCGAAATGCCGTCGCCGAGCGTCAAAAGCACGGCCGCCCAGACGAAGGCCGAGCTGAAATTCGCCAACTGGAAGCGCCAATACGGCATCTCGAAAATGCCGGCGACCAGCGGCACCGCGGCGCGCAGCGGACCGAAGAAGCGGCCGATGAAAATGCCGAGCGCGCCCCACTTCTTCACGAAAGCTTCGCCGCGCGGGATCAATTGGGGATGGCGCGACAGCGGCCACATATGCGCGACGGAGTATTCGAGCTTCTGGCCTATCCAGTAGGAAAGCCAGTCGCCGCATGCCGCGCCGAGCGCGGCGCCGATCCACACCGGCCAAAAGCTGATGCCGCTCGTGCCGATGAGCGCGCCGATCGCCACCAAGGCGCCCCAGGCCGGCACCAGCAGCGAGATGAAGGCGAGCGACTCCGCGAAGGCAAGCGCGAACATCACCGCCGGCGCCCAGGCTGCGTTCTGGCGCGCAAAGTCGACGACGTGTTCGAAGTAGAGGTGGATGGCTTCCATTGAAATCGTGCGTCGCGTCCCGCGCCTGGAGGCCTATCTAACGCGCCGCCGTCGGGCGTGCCAGCGCGGGCGGCATTTTGTCCGAGCCCTCACTCCGGCAGCACCGGCTTGTCGCTCGGAAAGAGCTGACCGGCGACCACCAGGCCGATCGTCAGCAGCGGCGTCGCCAGAAATGCGCCGATCGGTCCCCACAGCCATGCCCAGAACACCAGCGACAGAAAGACCGCCAGCGGTGTCAGCGTCAGCCGCCGCCCGACCACCGCGGGCGTGATGAAGTTGCCTTCGACCGTCGCCATCACGATGTAGACGATCGGGGCGATCAGCGCGTGCGTGATCGAGGGGAAATGAATGACCCCGACGCTGAACAGAATAATAATGACGGCGCCCGGCCCAAGGTAGGGGATGAAGCTGAGCACGAAGGTCAGCGCGCCCCACGCCACCGCATTGGGCAAGCCGATGATCGACGAGGCCAACGCGACGAGCACGCCTTCGGCGAAGTAGATGACGCTGACGGTTGCGAAATAGGCCGTGAGATTTGCTTCGGCGTCGTGGATGACCCGCAAGCCGCGCAGGCGCGCATCGCCGTTGGGCAGCAAGAGCACGATGCCGCGCCGCAATTGCACGCGCGCGGAGACGAAGAAGAACAGCGTGCCGAGGAAGATCAGCAGTTGCCCGATGGCCGGCGTCACAAAACCGATGGCCGGCGTGAGCAGGCCGAGCGCCGGCTGGATCAGGTTCGAAATGCCGAAATCGAGCGGCGCCGAATGGTCGCCGCCGGGATTGAGCACGTCCCGCAGGTCACGCATGGCCTGGATCGGATAATCGAGCAGCCACAGCTTGTCCTTGAGCCGGGCGCCGATCTCCGGCGCCTTGCCGACCCAGTCCGATACCGGGGCGGCGAGAACCAGGATCAGAAGCGACAGAATGCCGACCAGCAGGAGGACGAGAAGCAGCGCGCTCAGCGGCTGCGGCACCCCGCGCGCGGCCGCCCGGTCGGAAATCGGCCCCATCAGGATGCCGATGACCGCGGCGGCGACGACCGGGAGGAAGACAAACCGGGCCAGCTGGAGGAAGCCGATGAACAGCAGGATGAAAATACCGATCAGCGCCAGCTGGGTGGCAAAGGCCCACGGATCGCGCCGCAACGGCGTGTCATCCAGGCCATTCGACCGCTGGCCTCTCACCGCACTGGGGGCATCCATCGTCTGTTCCTTGGTCGCCTCGGGAGAGGCCCCGCATTAACACGGCCCGGCCGCTTTGGTTGCGGCGGAAAGAGGGCACGGCCCCCGCTGCCCCCTATAGCATGCGGCCGCCGGCTATCCACGGGCTGCCTTGCTCTTGCCTTGGCCCCCGGGCAGACACCCCCTCCCCGCGATGAACGCCCGCCCGGCGCGGCGTGGCATAGTGGGTGGCAAGTGATTCGCGACGCTCCTATCTGAAGGTTTGGAATGGCCAAGTCTGCAACCAACAAGAAAAACGCCCAAAACCCCGACCTGTTCGCAGCTGGCGGGGACAAGGCGACCCCCGCCTCCCGGAACAAGCCGGCGCGGGGAGCGGGAGACGGCGGCTATTCGGCCAAGCACATCGAGGTGCTGGAGGGGCTCGAGCCGGTGCGGCGGCGCCCCGGCATGTATATCGGCGGCACCGACGAGAAGGCGATGCACCACCTCTTCGCCGAGGTGATCGACAACGCCATGGACGAGGCCCTCGCCGGCCATGCCGACTGGATCGACGTCGAACTCGACAAGGACGGCTTTGTCTCGGTGACCGACAACGGCCGCGGCATGCCGGTCGACAACCATCCGAAGTTCAAGAACAAGTCGGCGCTGGAAGTGATCATGTGCACGCTGCACGCCGGCGGCAAATTCGACTCTGAGGTCTACGAGACCTCCGGCGGTCTGCACGGCGTCGGCGTGTCGGTCACCAATGCGCTCTCGGAGCGGCTGGAGGTCGACGTCTGGCGCGAGCAGACGCAGTACCACATGGCGTTCGAGCGCGGTCATCCCAAGGGCAAGCTCGAGAAAGTCGGCCGCGCGCCGAACAAGCGCGGCACGCGCGTGCGCTTCAAGCCCGACCCGCAGATCTTCGGCGCCAAGGCGCACTTCAAGCCCGAGCGCCTGTTCAAGATGTCGCGCTCGAAGGCCTATCTGTTCGGCGGCGTCGAGATCCGCTGGCATTGCGCGCCGGAGCTGCTGCACGGCAGCGACGTGCCCGAGGAAGCGACGTTCCACTTCGCCGAAGGCCTGAAGGACTATCTCGCCACCAGCTTCGAAGGCGCGACGCTGGTGCATCCGGATATCTTCACCGGCTCGTCCGGCAAGGCCGGCCGCGCCGGCGCCGTCGAATGGGCGGTCGCCTGGTCCGCCGACACCGACGGCTTCATCAACTCCTACTGCAACACGGTGCCGACGCCCGATGGCGGCACGCACGAGTCCGGCCTGCGCTCCGCCCTGCTGCGCGGCCTGAAGGACCACGCCGCGCGTGTCGGCAAGGAGAAGCAGGTCGGACCGGTCACCAGCGAAGACGTGATGACGGGCGTCGGCTGCATGCTGTCGGTGTTCGTCCGCGAGCCGGAATTCCAGGGCCAGACGAAGGACCGCCTCGCGACCGCCGAAGCGCAGCGCGTCGTCGAGCAGGCGATCAAGGATCCGTTCGACCATTGGCTCGCCGGCAATCCAATGCAGGCCAACAAGCTGCTCGACTTCATCATCGAGCGCGCCGACGAACGCATCCGCCGCCGTCAGGAAAAGGACATCGCCCGCAAGACCGCGGTGCGCAAGCTGCGCCTGCCCGGCAAGCTCGCCGACTGCACCAATTCGGCGTCCGAAGGCTCGGAAATCTTCATCGTCGAAGGTGACTCGGCCGGCGGCTCGGCCAAGCAGGCGCGCGATCGCCGCACCCAGGCGGTGCTGCCGCTGCGCGGCAAGATCCTCAACGTCGCGTCGGCCGGCAAGGACAAGCTGGCGCAGAATGCCCAGCTCGCCGACCTGATCCAGGCGCTCGGCGTCGGCACCGGCTCCCACTTCAAGACCGACGATCTGCGCTACGAGAAGGTCATCATCATGACCGACGCCGACGTCGACGGCGCGCACATCGCTTCGCTGCTGATCACGTTCTTCTACCGGCAGATGCCGCAACTGATCGACTCTGGCCGGCTCTATCTCGCGGTGCCGCCGCTCTATCGGCTGCAGCACGGCGGCAAGATCGCCTATGCGCGCAACGACGCGCACAAGGACGTGCTGCTCAAGAGCGAGTTCAATGCCAACGCCAAGGTCGAGGTCTCCCGCTTCAAAGGCCTCGGCGAGATGATGGCGGCGCAGCTCAAAGAGACGACCATGGATCCGAGCAAGCGCACACTGCTCCGCGTCAAGCTCGTCGAGGAAGAGCGCAAACCGACCGATACCGCGGTCGAGCGGCTGATGGGCAACAAGGCCGAAGCGCGCTTCGAATTCATCCAGGAAAAGGCAGAGTTCGCGGCGGAAGAACTGCTGGACGTGTAGGCTTCACGCCCGGGACCGTACGCCGTGGCCTCTCGCTAGACGGCAGCGTCTGGGTCCCCGCCGGCACGTCGCGGAGATCGAGCACGTGGCTTCGGCGACACCACGCGCACAGTGTCATGCCCGGGCTTGACCCGGGCATCCATGACGAGTCTCCATGCATAGGAGCCGTACGTTCGGTTGTGCCGCGATGCACGGCGTCGTGGATTGCCGGGTCGAGCCCGGCAATGACCGTGGGGAAAACTGGAGCAAGTGCGGCGCACGTTAGCGCGCCTTTGCATATCCTACAGGCACTTCTTCAGCGTCGGCGTCTTGATGTTACGGCCGACGACGACACCGTCCTTCACCCGCGGTGCCCCACCCTGCGGCTGGTTGAACATGGTGCGGCGGGTCCCGTTGCCCAACTGGAAGACCAGCGTCTGACGCTCCTCGTTCGGCGCGCCCGGCTGGAACAACATCTCGACGGTCAGACGATTGCCGCTCTGCGGATTGGCGGTAAGGACGCTGTATTGGTTCGCGGCGTAGCCCGGCCCGAGATCGTGCAACTCGATCACGAGGCCTTCGGCAGGCGATGCGATGTTGACGTGCGGATTGGCGGGCGATGGCGCCTGCGTGCAATCGGCCGCCCAGGCACCGAACAAATCGAGCTGCTTATAGAGTTCCTCCAGCGTTTCCGGCTGGGCCTTGGCGGCTTCGGAGGACTCGGTTTGCTGCTCCGTCTGGGCAGCGGCAGGCGAAACGAACGCAGCACAACACAGCAATACCGCAACCAGCAGACGCACTCACTTACTCCCCTGCGGCAAGAACGGGGAGCACCATAGCAGCGCGCCGCGTACCGGCAATCGGTACGCGGCGCTGTCCCTAAGACAATTGTATGAGACTATTCGTCGAACTTCAGATTGGCCGCCTTCACGACATCGGAGAACGACTTGATGTCGGCCTCGATGACCTTCTTGAACGCATCGCCGGTCGGTCCGCCGGGCGTCGTCGCCATTTTCTTGAGGCCGTTCTGGACCGCCGGATCCGCCAGCGCCCGACCAAGATCGGCGGTGAGCTTCTGCACGATCGGCGCAGGCGTCCCGGCCGGGACGAAGAAGCCGCTCCACAACTTGATGTTCACGTCCGGATAGCCCGCCTCCGCCATGCTCGGCACGTCGGGCAGTTCCGGCGAACGCTCGCTGCCGGTCACGGCGAGCGCACGAACCTTACCGCTCGTGATCAACGGAATCGCCGGCGGGCCGTCGCCGATGGTCAGCAGACAGTCGCCTGCCATCACGCACAGCACAGAGGCATTGCTGCTCTTGAACGGAATCGCCACCGCCGGCGCGCCGGTCTTGAGCTTGAACAACTCGGTGGTGATCGTGAAGGCCGGCGACGACGAACCATAATTCGCCTTGTCCGGATGCGCCTTCGCCCACTCCACCAGTTCCTTCACGGTCTTGGCGGGATGATTGGCCGGCACCGTCATAACCAGGGGGAATGACGCGATCATGTTGAGCGGGATGAAGCTCGTGACCGCGTTATAATTGAGGTTCGGATAAATCGCCGAGGCGATCGACATCTGCCCTGTGGCGCCGACGAGCACCGTGTAGCCATCCGGCGCCTGCTTGGCGACGTATTCGGACGAAATGCGGCCGCCAGCGCCGGCCTTATTTTCGACCACGGCGGTGTAGCCGGTCTGTTCCTGAAACTTGGCCACGACCAGCCGGGCGAACAAGTCGTTGCCGCCGCCCGCGGCGAACCCCACGATAAAGCGAATCGGCCGGGTCGGATAATCCTGCGCCGCAGCCCCCGTGGCGGCCAGCAGCAGGCCACCCAGCGCGCAGGCCAAAATACGTCGTCTCGTCATTGTCGTTTCCACCTTTGCGTCCTGTGTCGGACTTGGCGGGGAGACTACACCGATGACGCAGCCGGCGGAAATGCTAATCTCGCCGCAGGGCCGGGTTAGCCCCATGCTGCCGACGTCGTTTTCAATGCGCGCAAATCAGCCGACCGCGGTTGCCCGAGAGGTGCTGGGCCATCCGCGTGCCCTGCCCTACCTGTTCGCCACCGAGATGTGGGAGCGGTTCTCGTATTACGGGATGCGCTCGCTGCTCGTACTCTACATGCTCAAGCATCTGCTCGATCCTGAGCGCATGGCGCAGGTCTGGGGCCTGGCCGCCTTCAAGCAGGCGCTCGAAGTCGTCTTCGGCCCACTCGCTGCCCAACCTTTCGCCTCGCAGATCTACGGCTTCTACGCCGGCCTCGTTTACCTGACGCCGATCGCCGGCGGGCTTTTGGCCGACCGCGTCTTCGGCCAGCGCCGCATGGTGCTCGCCGGCGCGGCCTTGATGGCGGTCGGCCATTTCATGATGGCCTTCGAGCCTCTGTTTCTGTTCGCGCTCGGCGTGCTGATCCTCGGCAATGGCGCGTTCAAGCCGAACATCTCGACGCAGGTCGGCGCCCTCTACGCGCAAGGCGATCCGCGCCGCGACCGCGCCTTCTCCATCTTCTACGTCGGCATCAATCTCGGCGCATTCCTCACGCCCTTCATCTGCGGCACGCTCGGCGAGCTTTACGGCTGGCACTACGGCTTCGCCGCCGCGGGCGTCGGCATGACGCTCTCGCTGGTCATCTATCTCTTCGCCACGCCCTACCTGCCGCCCGACGCCTTTGCCAAGCGCGATGCATCGCCGCCGCTGGACGCGCAGTCATGGCGGGCTATCATTGCGCTGCTCATCCTGTTCCTGCCGGTCAGCCTCTTCTGGGCGACCTACGAACAGCAGGGCAACACGATCACCTTGTGGGCGGACCAGCAGACCGACCGCCACATCGATCTGCTGCTGTTGGCTTTCGACATTCCAGTCACCTGGTTTCAATCCTTCAATCCGCTGATGATCTTCGTGTTCACGCCGTTCATCCTCGCTCTTTGGCGGCGCCAGGGCGCGCGCGAGCCCTCGACGGTGACGAAGCTCGCCATCGGCTGTCTGCTCAACGCGGCGTCCTGGCTGGTCATGTACGCCGCGGCCACCGATACGGGCGGCGGCCAGGCGAGCTGGCTCTGGCTTCTGGGCTTCTTCGCGGTCCTCACCGTCGGCGAGATCTATCTCTCGCCCACCAGCCTGTCGCTGGTGACCAAGGTCGCGCCCACTTCGCTGCTATCGATGCTGATGGGCGTGTGGCTGGCGACCAGCTTCGCCGGCAATTTTCTCGCCGGTTATCTCGGCACGTTGTGGTCGAGCATGACCCACGGCAGCTTTTTCCTGCTGCTCGCCGCGCTCTCCGGCGCCGCCGGCCTCGTCATCGCCCTACTTACCCGCCCCCTGCGCGACGTGCTGAAGGGTTAGTCCATCGCCACTCTTGTCGTCATGCCCGGCCTTGTGCCGGGCATCCACGTCTTAAGGCCGGAACAAGAACGTGGATGGCCGGGACAAGCCCGGCCATGACGGCGGAGAAGCCTACACTCCAATTCAGATGGCTTCTTAGTCCATCGGCAGGCCGACATACTGCTCGGCCAGCGACGTCGAGGCGGCCTCCGAACTCGTCAGGTAATCGAGCTCGGCCAATTGGCGGCGATGGTCGAACGCGGTCTCGTCCGGGAAGCGGTGCATGATCTGCGTCATCCACCAGGAGAAGCGCTGCGCCTTCCACACGCGCCGCAGGCACGTCGCGGAATAATTCTCGATCAGATCGGTGCGCTTGTTCTTGTAGAAGGCCGACAAGGCGCGCGACATGAACACGACGTCGGCGAAGGCGAGGTTCATGCCCTTGGCGCCGGTCGGCGGCACGATATGCGCGGCGTCGCCGGCCAGGAACAGGCGGCCGTACTGCATCGGTTCGGCGACGAAGCTGCGCATCGGCGTGATGCCCTTCTGCAGCATCTTGCCTTCCTTGAGTTCGCGCGCGCCGCCGAGCCGCGTGTGCAGTTCGTCCCAGATGCGGTTGTCCGGCCAGTTGGCGATGTCGTCGTCGTGGTCGCACTGCAGATACAGCCGCGCCACGGACATCGAGCGCATGGTGTAAAGCGCGAAGCCGCGGTCGGTGTAGTTGTAGATCAGTTCGTGGTCCGGCGGCGGGCTCTCGGTAAGGATGCCGACCCAGCCGAACGGATATTCCCGCTCGAACACCTTGAGCACGCCTTCCGGGAAGCTCGGCCGGCAGATGCCGTGGAAACCGTCGCAGCCGGCGATGAAATCGCATGCGATCTCCTTCGCCTTGCCCTCGTGCGTGAAGCGGATCGTCGGCCGCTCCGAGGTGATGTCGTGCACGCTGACATCGTCGACCTCGAACAACAGGTCGCCGCCGTCGGCGCGGCGGCGCGCCACGAGATCCTTCACCACCTCCTGCTGGCCGTAGATGGTGACGCGCTTGTTGACGAGCTTCTGGAAATCGAGCCGGTGCAGCTCGCCGTTGATGCCGATGTAGTTGCCCCAGTGCAGCACGCCCTCGCGCGCCATGCGCTCGCCGACGCCGATCTCGGTCAACACATCGGCCGACCAGTGCTCCAGGAGCCCGGCGCGGATGCGATTGTAGATGTACTCTTCGCTGCGGTTCTCGATGATGATCGAGTCGATGCCGGCGAGGCGCAACAGGCGCGCCAGCATGAGCCCGGCCGGCCCCGCCCCGATGATGCCCACCTGCGTGCGCAATTTGCCTTCGGTGCCTGCCGCCATGATCCGTCTCCCTGCGGCCGCCGGCGCTCTCGCCCGTTATCGCGCGGCCGGTGTTTCTTGGCCGCGGACACTAGCCGCGCTGTCCACCCGAGGCAAGGCAGAAATAAGCAGCGATGCTTATTTGTTAGATGGACAGAAAAGCCCGCCGCTAGGCCCGTTTCAGCTGCTGCCGGCCGATGCTGTGCCAATCCTCGAGAATGGCGGGATATTCGGATTTCGGCGACTGCCACATCGACGCGAAGGCCATGCCGCGCAGCAGATAGTGCGTCGCCTTGACGAAGGACTGGACGCTCTGCCGCTCGTATCCCGCCTCGCACAGCGCATCGATCCAGATCGTGTCGAGGACGTTGCGGAACTCGCGCACCACCGGCGTGTTCATCTTCGCCAGCGCCGGATTGCGCCGCGACACCGTGACCATCTCCATCAGCGCCAAATAGGTCGGGCTGAAACAGAATGACTTCGAATTGGCGAGAAACGCGGCGATCGGATCGGCGGACCGCGCCTTGCGCGCGGCGAGCACCCGCGCCTGCTCCGCCGCCTGCATCAGCGTGTAGCGCGTGGCGGCGACGATGAGATCGTTCTTGGTGCGGAAATAGTTTTCCTGCGCGCCGCGCGACACGCCGGCGGCCTTGGCGACGCGCGTCGCCGTGAACTTCTCATAGCCGTCCTCGATCAGCACGGTCATCGCGGCCTTGAGAACGGCCTCGCGGGTCTCGCGCCGGCGCTCTTCCTGCGTGCGGCGCGGCGCACGCTTGGGCAAGGGGGCGGAACGTTTGGGCATGCGACCTCTGGAACGAAAACGGCCGGCCAACTTAACGTCGGCCGACCGTTCCGAACAAGCGTTGAAAAGCGCAGTCAATCGATCGGCAGGCCGGCGTAGTTTTCCGCGAGCGATGTCGAAGCCGCCTCCGAGCTCGCCACATAATCGAGCTCGGCGAGTTGGCGCTTCATGTCGAAGGCGGCGTACTCGCCGCCATGCACCCGGTGCAGCATCTGCGTCATCCACCAGGAGAACCGCTGTCCCTTCCACACGCGCTTGAGCACCGTGGTGGAATAGCGCTCCAGCAGCGCCGTCTCGTGCTTGCGGAAGAACGCCTCGAAGGCGCGCGCCAGAACACGCACGTCCGCCATCGCGAGGTTCATGCCCTTGGCGCCGGTCGGCGGCACGATGTGCGCGGCGTCGCCCGCGAGGAACATGCGGCCGTATTGCATCGGCTCGGCGACATAGCTGCGCATCGGCGTGATGCCCTTCTGCAGGATCTTGCCGCGCTTGAGCGGCCGTACGCCCTGCAGCCGCGTATCGAGTTCCTCCCAGATGCGGTCCTCGGACCAAGCCTCGATGTCCTCGTCCGGCTTGACCTGCAGATAGAGCCGCGACAGGTCGGGTCCGCGCATCGAGAACAGCGCGAAGCCGTTCTCGTGGTAGGCGTAGATCAGTTCCTTCTCCGGCGGCGGCGATTCCGACAGGATGCCGAGCCAGCCGAACGGATAGACGCGGTCGTAGCCAGTCCAGGAGCCTTCCGGCAGGCTCGGGCGGCAGATGCCGTGGAAGCCGTCGC
Source organism: Pseudolabrys taiwanensis (assembly GCF_003367395.1). Taxonomy (NCBI): domain Bacteria; kingdom Pseudomonadati; phylum Pseudomonadota; class Alphaproteobacteria; order Hyphomicrobiales; family Xanthobacteraceae; genus Pseudolabrys; species Pseudolabrys taiwanensis. The sequence continues at coordinate 1,577,062 of NZ_CP031417.1, forward strand.
AGCCGGCGATGAAATCGCACTCGATCGTCTCGGCCTTGCCCTGATGCGTGAAACGGATCGTCGGCTTGCCGCTCGCGCCGGCGAAATCGTGCACACTGACGTTCTGCACCTCGAACAGGATCTGCCCGCCATGCGCCAGCCGATGCGCGATCAGGTCGGTCACCACTTCCTTCTGGTCGTAGATGTAGACGTGCTTGTCGATCAGCTTGGTGAAATCGAGCTTGTGCGCTTCGTTGTTGAAGGCGAGGAAAATGCCGTCATGCACCATCGCCTCGCGCTTGAGGCGCTCGCCGACGCCGGTATCGATCAGCATCTGCGCGACCCAGTTTTCCATCAGGCCGGCGCGTACGCGGTTCTCGCAGTAACTGCGCGAACGATCTTCGATGACGATCGACTCGATACCCGCCAGACTCAGAAGATGAGACAGCATCAGGCCCGACGGGCCCGCGCCGACGATGCCGACTTGCGTGCGCATCCGATGTTCCTCCCAGAACGTTTCTTTGCGCTCTATAGGGAGCAGCCCGGGAAGCAGCCAAGGGACAAAGCCGGGAAAGCCTGGAACGTTTTCAGCCGGGCCAGCCGTAACGCGGCACCGCGGCGCAGTAACGGCGATAGACGTCGCCAAATTTGGCCGCAAGATAGCGCTCTTCGCGTTTAACGACGCCGAAATGCAGAATGAGCCCGGTGACGACCGTCATCACCACCATCCAGTCCGACGCGAGCAGCACCGCGAGGCCGAGCAGCACGGCCAGGCCCCCCACATACATCGGGTTCCGCAGCCAGGCGAAAATGCCGGTCGTCACGATCGCGGTCGACGGCTTCCACGGCTCGACATGGGTATGCGCGGCGCGGAAGGCTTTCTGCGCGGCATAGATGAGCGCCACACCCGCGGCCATCAATTCAAGGCCGAGCAGCAGCCGCGTGCCCCACGACAGCATGATGGTCAGCACATAGGCCGGCGCGATCCAATCGAGCAGGAGCCCAAGGACAATGGCGGCAAGCGCCAAGAGCGGCGGCGGCGCAATAACGCCGGCGGTGTCACGCGTCTGATTCATCGGCTGATTCATGGGCGCATTATCGACAACGGCGCAGCGTTTTGAAAGGCGGCGGAAAGCGCCGAGGTGAGCCTCGCACCAGCAAGCGCCGGATATTCCCTCCGCAGTGCCCTATTGGTCGAGCCACTCTCCCAGCGCCGCGTTCACCGCATCCGGCTGTTCCAGCGTCGAGAGATGGCCGCTGCCTGGAACAACGACCAACCGCGAGCCGCCGATGCCGGCGGCCATCTCTTGCGCCAGCGCCGGCGGCGTCAGTTCGTCGCCCTCTCCGACCAGCACCAAGGTCGCGCACGCGATCGACGCCAACAGCGGCCGCGAGTCAGGCCGCGTGATGATCGCCCGCTCCTGCTGCACGAAGGCCGTCACGCCGGTGTCATCCGCCATGTCCCGTATCACGCGCACCAAGGCCGCATCGCCGTGCCGGCTCTTGTGCACGAGCCGCGGCGCCAGCGTATCCACGACCTCGGATAGTCTGCCCGCCTCCGCCATGGCGATGAACTTCTCGCGCACGGCGCTTTGCTCCGGTGTGTCGGGTCGCGCCGAGGTGTCGAGCAGCGCCAGTTTGACGATGCGCTCCGGCGCTTGCCGCATCATGGCGAAGGCGATGTAGCCACCCATCGAAAGCCCGGCGAGCGCGAAGCGCGGCGGCGCATGCGCGAGAATACGCGCGGCGATCGCCGTCACATCGGCGTCACGCAGATGATCGGCGACCATGACCGGGCCGCGCGGCCAGAGGGCTGCGACCTGCGGCGCATAGAGACGCGCGCTGCACAGCAGGCCGGGAACGAGCAAAAGTGGTACTGGAAGCGGCATTTTCTCTCCTCACGCGCGAAAAGATTAAGAATTAATACGGCTTATTGCACTGCGGAAGGTTGACTTTGGAGCTATCGGGCCTATGTTCCAGGCAACCGGTCAGACGACAAAGATTCGACCGTCCCCCGCGCAAAGCAACTGGTTTTCATTCGTCCGGCGCGGTGACCCGGAACGGTCTCGCCCTGAGGCTTTATGTCCTTTTCTCAACTCGGCCTATCCGCCAAGGTTCTCGCCGCCATCGAAGCGGCCGGCTACAAGCAGCCCACTCCGATCCAAGAACAAGCCATCCCGCACGTTCTCGCGCGCCGCGATGTGCTCGGCATTGCGCAGACCGGCACCGGCAAGACCGCCGCGTTCGTCCTGCCGATGCTTACGCAGCTCGAACAGGGCCGTGCCCGCGCCCGCATGCCGCGCACGCTGATCCTCGAACCGACGCGCGAACTCGCGGCGCAGGTCGCCGAGAACTTCGAAAAATACGGCAAAAACAGCAAGCTCAACGTCGCCCTCATCATCGGCGGCGTCTCCTTCGACGATCAGGATGCCAAGCTGTTGCGCGGCGTCGACGTGCTGATCGCAACGCCCGGGCGCCTGCTCGATCATTTCGAGCGTGGACGCCTTTTGCTGTCGGCCTGCGAATTGCTGATCATCGACGAAGCCGACCGCATGCTCGACATGGGCTTCATCCCTGACATCGAGCGCATCGGCAAGCTGGTGCCTTTCACGCGCCAGACCTTGTTCTTCACGGCGACCATGCCGCCGGAAATCCAACGTATCGCCGACACCTTCCTGCACAATCCGGTGCGTGTGGAAGTGTCCCGCCCGGCCACCGCCGCGGCGACCATCACGCAGCTGTTGTGCCACACGGGCCGCGATCCGCACGAAAAGCGCGAGACGCTGCGCCGCCTGATCCGTGGCGCCGAGAACTTCAAGAACGCGATCATTTTCTGCAATCGCAAGCGCGAGGTCGCGCTGCTGCACAAGTCCTTGGTCCGCCACAAGTTCAACGCGGTGGCACTGCACGGCGATCTGGACCAATCCGCCCGCACCGCCGCGCTCGACGCCTTCCGCAAGGGCGAAGCCAAGCTCCTGATCGCGTCCGACGTTGCCGCGCGTGGCCTCGACATTCCGGACGTGAGCCACGTCTTCAACTTCGATGTGCCGCATCATGCGGACGACTACGTTCACCGTATCGGCCGCACCGGTCGCGCCGGCAAGCTCGGCACGGCGATCACCATTGTCGCTCCCGCCGACAGCAAGTCGGTCGCCGCCATCGAAAAACTGACCAATATGACCATCCCCTGGATGGAAAAGAGTGCGACCGTCGCGACCGAGGGGGACGCGCCCGTCGAAGCTCGCCCGCCGCGCGAAGAGCGCTCCCGCGGCGAACACCGGCGCGACCGCACGCCGCAACCGCGACGTCAGCATCCGGATCCGGCGCGCGCACCGCGCTCGCGTCCGCAACGCGATCACGACGAGCCGGACATGAGCCATCTGCCGGCCTTCCTGCTGCGGCCGGTGTCGATCAAAGCCTGACGACACCGCCGAAAACCGGGGCGCTTGCAACTAAGAACAATGTTTCGGGCGCAGCCGGTTCCGAGTTTACCGGTCGTTCACTTCCCTCACCTACCGTTGACGTAGCTGGACGCGACGCTGCCAACGGGGGTGGCGCGCGCCTAAACACGTTTCCAGCTGCCGCCTAAGTTTTGGGGGTCTGCAATGGCCGGTCATGCCGACGAGCACGAGCGCACGATGGCGTTCGCTGATATTGCTCTCGGCCAGATCAAGGCCTTGCGGCAAGCGGCAACACCCCGCAATTACGAAATTTGGTATGCTTATGCCACGGGTTATCACCCGTCGTTGAACCATCAGATCAACGAACTGCTGCAGCAGAACGGCGCTTTGTCAGACGCCGATCTCGAGCGCATTTACAACGACTATTTGTCGCCGACGCGCCTCACCGATCGGATCGATACCGTCGGCAATCAGGTGATGGGTGAGATCGAGCAAGTGATGGCGATGATTGACGCCGCCGCCGGCTCGGCCAACAGCTACACCGAGAGCCTCGTCGACATGAGCGAGAAGATCGGCAACTCCAAGGATCGCGAGGGTCTGCGCGCGATCGTGGAAAGCCTGGTGCAGACGGCGAAGGAGATGGAAGTCTCCAACCAGAAGCTGGAAGAGCGCCTCAACGCTTCCAAGCAGGAAATCAACGAGTTGCAGGAGAATCTTGAGGCGGTACGCACCGAGAGCCTGACCGACCCCCTCACCCAGCTCGCCAACCGCAAATTCTTCGACACCTCGCTCGATCGCGCCATTGTCGACGCGCACACCAAGAACGAGCCGCTGTCGTTGATGATGACGGACATCGATCACTTCAAGACGTTCAACGACAACTTCGGCCATCTGACCGGCGACCAGGTGCTGCGGCTCGTGGCCATGTCGGTGAAGCAGAACGTCAAAGGCCAGGATACCGCGGCCCGTTACGGCGGCGAGGAGTTTGCCATCATCTTACCCAACACGGTGCTGCGTTCGGCGATCACCGTCGCCGATCACATCCGCCGCGCGGTGATGACCAAGGAACTGATGAAGCGCTCGACCGGCGAGCATCTCGGCCGCGTCACCATTTCGATCGGCGTCGCCACTTTGCGCAAAGGCGACACGATCCAGTCGCTGATCGAACGGACCGACAACTGCCTCTATTCCGCCAAGCGGCACGGCCGCAACCGCGTGATGTGCGAGACCGATCCCGAGGTCGCCGGCGCGGTCTCGGCCCAGGTAGCCTGAGCGCTACAGCTCGGCCGCGACCGAAAACACGCCGATATAAGCCCGCCCGCCACCGCCATCGAAAATGCCGCGGATGCCATTCGGCTCGAGCTGCATGTCGACGGTGCCGAATTCGATACCGAATTTGAGGTGGTCGATCGGCTTCCAGAACAGGTTGATGCCGGTGCGCAGGCTGCGCGCCCGCGGGCTGGCGAGCAGCAGGTTCGCCTCCAGCGACACGAAGCTGGCGAAGGCGTTCGACTCGAACTGATCCGACCAGACGTGATGATAGCCGCCCACCGCGCTCCAACCGGTGGTGGGCGCGAGGCTGCGCACCGTGTGTTGGTACATCGTCAGATCGGTACTGATGCCGAGATAAGACGAGGCGTCGGACGTGTAGGTCCACTGCGTGTTGAATTCATCGTCCTCGCCGACAAACTTGAACGGCAGCTTCACACCGGCGCTGACGCCCCAGCCGGTGCGCACGGTCGCCGTGTCGGGGAAGAACGGCGCCAGCGGCGACTGCGTGAAATTCGCCCGGCGCAGGACGCCGGAGAGGTGGAGCGTGAAGTCGTCGCGCTCATGGCGCCAGCGCAAGGTGTAGACCGGATCGGACAAGTCGAAGCTTTGGATGCCGGTGTAGGTCTGCGGCGTGGTCGGCAGGTTCGCCTCCAGGCCGGCGGCGAGCGTGTTGTGCTCATCGAGCTTGTATTCGTAGACGATCATGCTCGCCGATCGCCCCGGCGCGTTGGCGGTGGTCAGAAAGTCGCCTTCCCAGAAGCTCATCAGCGTGCCGGTGTAGCCGACCGTCAATAGGCCGAGCTTGTTGTCGAGGCCGGCGCTCCAGCCGGAAACCTTGCCGCTGCCGTTCTGTGTGCCGTCGCCGGTCGCCTTGGACCAGTCAGCCGAGACGGTCGTCTTGAGCGCGCCGACCGGCGTCGCGCGCGTCATCTCGAGGCCGATATTGGCGGAGACCGTGTTCGAGAAAGAGCCGGCGGTCACCGTGCCGTTGCTGTTGACGAAGACCGGCAGTCCGGACGCCGTCTGGCTCGCCTGCTGATAGGTGTAGGAGACGCCGCCGGTCACCTTGGCGCAGGCGCCGGCGACCTCGAAGCGGACGCCCTCATCGTCGTCCCCCTCATCCTCATCGTCTTCATCGTCGTCCGAGACCGCGGCCTTGGCGCCCGCGCCTTTGTCGTCGGACTTTTTACAGGACAACTGCGTGTTTTTGCCGGATGGCCCGCTTTTGGCCGCCGCAGAACCGCCGGCGCAGGCGGCGACCAGCAACGCCAACAACAATAACCGCCACGCCATAAGCCTCGACCTCGCCCCGCGGCATTCCGTGGCAGAGGCGCCGTCCAGTCAAGGTAAGATGGTCCGCCGTTCACAGCCCAGGGCGATACGATCAAATTTTTTTTGCCCGACGTTGGCTGTCGCCGTTCGCTCGGCAGCTTTCCTGGTCGTCTTCTTGGCAGCTTTCCTGGTCGTCTTCTTGGCAGCGCTCCTGGCTGCTTTTTTGGCCGCTGTTTTGGTCGTCTTCGCGCGCTTGCTGTTGACGCCGGCTTTCGCAGCGGACCGCGCCTGGCCGCCGGCCTTCTTGCCTGCAGCCTTCTTGCCGACGGCTTTGGCGCGCGCGACGCCAAGGGCCCGCCGCGCCCAGACGGCGAGTTCTTCCGGATCGTCGTAAAGCCGCTCCGGCAGCCGCCAGTACGAGGTCAGCGTGTGGCGCCCGTTCTTAGTCGTGTAGCTGAAGGGAGTGCAGGCCTCGGCCTCGAAGGCGGCGATGCTCTCGTCATCCGCCTTGAGGTAGATGACGTCGCGCGTGATCAGCGCGAACATCACGTCGTCCGCCCACAATCCGGCGCCGCCGAACATGCGGCGAATCTGGACCGCGCCGAACTCCCGGAACAGATCGCGGATGAAGTCGGCGTCCACGGCTCAGCGGGCGCCGACGGCCTGCTCGCTCGCCGGCGTGATCTGCACGGACTCGCCGCAGCCGCAGGCCGAGGTCTGGTTCGGATTGTTGAAGACGAATTGCGCCGACAGCTTCTCGGTCTTGAAGTCCATCTCGGTGCCGAGCAGGAACAGCACCGCCTTGGGATCGATCAGGAGCTTGACGCCCTTGTCCTCGACCACCTCGTCGGTCGGCTTGATCTCGTCGGCATATTCCATGGTGTATTCCATGCCGGCGCAGCCGCCATTCTTGACGCCGACGCGCACGCCCGCGACCGGCCTGTCGGCGCGGCTCATCACGTCCTTGATACGCGCGGCGGCCGCTTCCGTCAGCCGCATCACCTGGGGTCGAGGTCTTGCAGTAGCCATTCCGCTCTCCTCTCCGACCGGGTTAAAGGCCCGGCAGATCGTCGCTCAAAGTTCAAGTAGTCACTCAAGCGTCTTCGTTAAAGCTCGGTGCCTCTCAGTACGTCGACCATAGCCCGCGCGTGGCGAACTCGACGGCGTGCCCATCCGGATCACGCACATAGATGCTGCGGCCGCCGCGCGGCCAATCAACTGTGCTCTCCACGGCGATGCCATGGTCGCTCAGGCGCTGCTCCCAGGCCGGCAGCGCATCAGCCGCCACACCGAAGGCGAAATGCAGCGGCCCGCTGCCGTCGTGCGGCGGCACCGTGCCGCCCGACAGCGTCACCGGCTTCAGCGTGCCGCCGCGGAGGAACAACAACAGCACACTCTGTCCGCCAACGTCATAGGCACGGAACCGGGTCTCATCGCCATCAAGGCGCGGCAAATCCAACACCTCTTCATAAAACCGGGCAGCCCGCTCCAGGTCGTCGACGTAGAGGCAGGTTTCCAGCACGCGATCCAGCTTCGGCATCCACGTCACCACATATTGAGCACGAGTCGGGCTTCGTCCGACATCCGGCTCGGGTCCCACGGCGGATCCCACACCACGTCGACTTTGGTTTCCTTCACGCCGGGCACGCTCGACACGGCGTTCTCGACCATGATCGGCAGTTCCTGCGCCGACGGGCAGTTGGGCGAGGTCAGCGACATATCGATCTTGACCGTGCGGTCGTCGGCGATATCGACGCGGTAGATCAGGCCGAGCTCGTAGATGTCGGCGGGGATCTCCGGGTCGAACACGGTCTTGAGCGCGCCGACGATGTTGTCGGTGAGCTGATCGAGCTCGGCCTGCGGCAGCGCCGACGACGCGGAAACCGCGGCGTTCTGGGGCGGCTTCTCGACGGCGGCCGGCGTGTCGGCGGTCTGCCGGGTGACGGTGGTCTCTTCGGTCATGCGAAGAATTCCTGCGCCTTGAGGAGCGACGCGGCGAGCACGTCGATCTCCTCCTTGGTGTTGTAGAGAGCGAACGAAGCCCGGCAGGTCGCGGTCACGCCGAAGCGGGCGAGCAACGGCATCGTGCAATGCGTGCCGGCGCGCACGGCGACGCCGGAACGGTCGATGATGGTCGCGACATCGTGCGGATGCGCGCCCTTCAGCTCGAACGAGACGATCGGCCCTTTGCCCTTGGCCTGGCCGAAGATGCGCAACGAGTTGATGGCGCCGAGCTTCTCGTGCGCATAGGCGACCAGCGCGTGCTCATGCGCGCGAATGCGCGCCTTGCCGATCGACTGGATGTAGTCGAGCGCCGCGCCGAGCCCGATCGCCTGCACGATCGCCGGGGTGCCGGCCTCGAACTTGTACGGCGGATCACCGTAGGTGACGACGTCCTGCCCCACCTCTTTGATCATCTCGCCGCCGCCGTTGAACGGCGGCATGGCGGCCAAATGCGCGTACTTGCCGTAGAGCACGCCGATGCCGGTCGGGCCGTACAGCTTATGGCCGGTCATGACGTAGAAGTCGCAGTCGAGGTCCTGCACGTCGACGTCGAGATGCACCGACCCCTGCGCGCCGTCGACCAGCACCGGAATACCGCGCGCATGCGCCGCCTTCACCACGTCCTTGACCGGGACGGCCGTGCCGAGCGCATTCGACATCTGCGTGATCGCCACCATCTTGGTGCGCGGGCCAAGCAGCTTTTCGAATTCCTCGAAGAGGAAATTGCCTTCGTCGTCGACGGGCGCCCACTTGATCACCGCGCCGTAACGCTCGCGCAGGAAATGCCAGGGGACGATATTGGAATGGTGCTCCATGATCGAGAGCACGATCTCGTCGCCTTCCTTGATACGCTCCTTGCCGAACGTATAGGCGACGAGGTTGATCGCCTCGGTGGCGTTGCGCGTGAAGATGATCTCCTCGGTGCGCGACGCATTGACGAAGGCGCGCACCTTCTCGCGCGCGCCCTCATAGGCCTCGGTCGCTTCGTTGGCGAGGAAGTGCAGGCCGCGATGCACGTTGGCGTATTCGTAGGTATAGGCCTTGGTCAGCCGGTCGAGCACGCTCTGCGGCTTCTGCGCCGAGGCGGCATTGTCGAGATAGACAAGCGGCTTGCCATAGACGGACATCGCCAGCGCCGGGAAATCGGCGCGTATCTTGGCGACGTCGTAGGAGCCGTTACTCACTGCCGGGTGCATGTCACGACTTTCCTTCGGAGCGGCCACTCACCCGTTCGTTCCCGCGCAAGCGGGAACCCACGGGCCACACGCAGAGCGTTTCGATCCGCCGCGCTGGGTCCCCGCTTTCGCGGGGACGAATGGAGCAAGGGGACCGCCTCATCGCCGCGCCTCCAGCCACTTCACCGCCGCGGCCATGAGCGCGTCACGCAAGCCTTCCTGCGCCACCTCCTCCACCGCCTCGCCGATGAAAGCCTGGATCAGCAGCGCCTCGGCCTCCTTCTCGGAGATGCCGCGCGACATCAGATAGAACTTGAGACCCAGATCGAGCGCACCGGCCGTGGCGCCGTGGCCGCAGGCCACGTCGTCGGCGAAGATCTCCAGCTCCGGCTTGTTGTCGGCTTCCGCCGTGTCGGACAAGAGAAGCGCCCGCGTCATCATCCGCGCATCGGTCTTCTGCGCGTGCGGCTCGACCACGATCTTGCCCTGGAACACGCCATGGCTCTCATCGTCGAGCACCGTCTTGAACAATTCGCGACTCTCGCAGCCGCGCGCGGCGTGACGGATCATCAGCGTCGTATCGACATGCTCCTTGCCGGCCAACAGGCTGACGCCGCGGATGGCGGCATGGCTGTTCTCGCCGGCAAAATGCACGAAGCTCTGATTGCGCACGACGCTCGAGTCGGCGGTGAACGCAAAGCCGCGGAACAGCGCGCGTGCGCCGACCTTGGCGAGCAGGCTCGCCACATGCACCGCGCGCGCCTGCGTGAGCTTGAGATAGTCGACCTGCGCCTCGTCACCGACGATCAGTTCGAGCGCGGCGTTGACTTGCGTATTGGCGCTGTCGTGATCCTCGATGATCACAACCTTTGCGCCCTTCTCCACCACGATCAGCGATCGCACGAAAGCGGCGCTCGGCGTATCGGAGCCGGCGGCGAAAACGAGATGGATCGGCCGCTTGATCTCGGCGCCGGCGGCAATGCGGATCACCGCGCCATCGCCCATGAAGGCGGTGTTGAGCGCCACCGCGACATCGTCGGTCGGATAGGTCTTGCCGAGATGCTGCGTCAGCAGCGCGTCGCCCTTGGCAAGCGCATCGGCGAGCGAGCCGACGGTCAATCCCGGCTCCGCCGTCAGGTCGGACAATTCCGGCACGAAGGCGCCATCGACGAAGACGAGCTTGCGCGTCTCGACCCCGGCGAGAACTTCCCCCGCCTCTTTGCCGCGCGCCTTCGCCGCCGCATCGGGCGCCGGCGCCAGTGGATTGGCCTCGCGCAGCAGCGCCCGCAGATCGGTGTATTTCCACTCTTCCACGCGCCGGTGCGGCAGGCCACGCGCCTCGAAAGCGCGGATCGCATCCTCGCGCAGCGCGGCGAGCGCGCCTTCGCCCGGCAGCTTCGCGCGCGCGGCCGCGAAAGCCGCGCTCAGCGCCTGCTCGGCAGGAGTCTTGATTGGAGTGACGTCAGCCATCGTGCGCAAACCTCTCAGTCGTCATGGCCGGGCTTGTCCCGGCCATCCACGTCTTGATCGGCTTAGAAAAGTAAGGCGTGGATGCCCGGCACAAGACCGGGCATGACGCCGTGAAAGTGGCACGCCATTGCATTACGCCGCCTCGCCTACGAACTCGGCATAGCCCTTGGCCTCGAGCTCGAGCGCCAGTTCCTTGCCGCCGGTCTTCACAACGCGGCCCTTGGCCAGCACGTGCACGACATCCGGCACGATGTAGTTCAATAGCCGCTGATAGTGCGTGATGACGATCATCGAACGCTCCGGCGAGCGCAGCCGATTGACGCCTTCCGACACCACCTTGAGCGCGTCGATGTCGAGACCGCTATCGGTCTCGTCGAGCACAGCAAGCCGCGGCTCGAGCACCGCCATCTGCAGAATCTCGTTGCGCTTCTTCTCGCCGCCGGAGAAGCCGACATTCACTGCGCGGCGCAGATGCTCCTGGCTGACGCCGAGCTTGGCCGAAGTATCGCGCACCAGCTTCATGAAAGCCGGCGTCGACAGTTCGCCCTCGCCGCGCAGCTTGCGCTGCGCGTTCAGCGCGGTGCGCAGAAACGTCATGGTGGCGACGCCCGGCACTTCGACCGGATACTGGAAGGCCAGGAACACGCCCTTGGCCGCGCGCTCGTCCGGCGCCATGCCGAGGATGTTCTCGCCGTCGAGCAGCACTTCGCCCGACGTGACCTGATAGCCGGGTTTGCCGGCGAGCACGTAAGCGAGCGTCGATTTGCCCGAGCCGTTCGGCCCCATGATGGCCGCGACCTGACCCTTCTCGATGGTCAGCGTCAGGCCGTTGAGGATCTTCTTGCCCTCGACCTCGGCATGCAGGTTTTTGATTTCAAGCAACGACATCAAACATCTCTTTCTTCGAGGCCGCCATCCTTCGAGGCTCGCTTCGCTCGCACCTCAGGATGACGGCACAACCTCTGACCCGTCATCCTGAGGTGCGCGTTCTTACGCGCCTCGAAGGATGACGGCCCGCGACTTATCCAACCGACCCCTCGAGCGAGATCGAAATCAGCTTCTGCGCTTCGACCGCGAACTCCATCGGCAACTGCTGCAACACGTCCTTGACGAAGCCGTTGACGACGAGCGCCGTCGCCTCTTCCGCCGACATGCCGCGACTCTGGCAATAGAACAGCATCTCTTCCGAGATCTTCGAGGTGGTGGCCTCGTGCTCGAAGGTCGCCGACGAATTCTTCGCCTCGATATACGGCACCGTATGCGCGCCGCATTCGTTGCCGATCAGCAGCGAGTCACAGTTGGTGAAGTTGCGCGCGCCGGTCGCGCGGCGATGCGCCGAAACGAGCCCGCGATAGGTGTTGTTCGAGCGGCCCGCCGAGATGCCCTTGGAGATGATCCGGCTCGTCGTGTTCTTGCCGAGATGGATCATCTTGGTGCCGCTATCGACCTGCTGATAGCCGTTCGAGATGGCGATCGAATAGAACTCGCCGCGCGAATTGTCGCCGCGCAGGATGCAGCTCGGATATTTCCAGGTGATCGCCGAGCCAGTCTCGACCTGCGTCCACGAAATCTTCGAGCGCGCACCGCGGCAGTCGCCGCGCTTGGTGACGAAGTTGAAGATGCCGCCCTTGCCGTTGGCATCGCCCGGATACCAGTTCTGCACCGTCGAATACTTGATCTCGGCATCGTCGAGCGCGACAAGCTCGACCACCGCGGCATGAAGCTGGTTCTCGTCGCGCATCGGCGCCGTGCAGCCTTCCAGATACGAGACGTAAGCACCCTTGTCGGCGATGATCAGCGTGCGCTCGAACTGGCCGGTGTTCTTCTCGTTGATGCGGAAATAGGTCGACAGCTCCATCGGGCAGCGCACGCCCTCCGGCACGTAGACGAACGAGCCGTCGGAGAACACCGCCGAGTTCAGCGTCGCGAAGAAGTTGTCGGAGGTCGGCACGACCGAGCCGAGATACTTCTTGATCAGGTCGGGATGCTCGCGGATCGCCTCCGAGATCGGCATGAAGATCACGCCGGCCTTCTTCAGTTCATCCTTGAAGGTGGTGGCGACCGACACCGAGTCGAACACGGCGTCGACCGCGACGCGGCCGCGCGCTTCGCCGCCCGTCATCTCGTCGTCGTCGAGCGTCGAAGGCTCGCCCTGCTTGCGCACGCCGGCGAGGATCTCCTGCTCCTTCAGCGGAATGCCGAGCTTCTCGTAGGTCTTGAGAATCTCCGGATCGACCTCGTCGAGCGACGTCGGCCCCGCCTTCTGCTTCGGCGCGGCGTAGTAATAGATGTCCTGATAATCGATCTTCGGATACTTCACGCGCGCCCAGGTCGGCTCGCGCATGGTCAGCCAACGGCGAAACGCCTCGAGCCGCCACTGGAGCATCCACTCCGGCTCGTTCTTCTTGCCCGAGATGAACCGGACGGTGTCTTCGGTCAGGCCCTTTTCGGCCTTCTCGGATTCGATGACAGTCTCGAATCCATACTTATACTGGTCGACGTCGATAAGGCGGACCTGATCGACGGTCTCTTGTACAGCCGGCATTCTTCCCTCCGCTCACGGTTGCAAGGACCGCGGGTTGGATTTGTCGGTTATGGTCGGTTCGCTTCGTTCGTCGCGATCGGTTCCGGGGTGATACCGCCTCAGGCGGCGATGTTCGGTTGTCTCTTAAGTAAGGTCGAAACCACCGTATTCCAAGCAGTTAGCAGCTTTTCGACATCTGTTTCGGCGGTCTCCCAGCCGAGCGAAATGCGCAGGGCGCCGGAAGCCAGCGCCGGTTCCACGCCCATCGCCGCCAGCACATGCGAGGCCTGCACCTTGCCGGACGAGCAGGCAGAGCCTGACGACAAGGCTATGCCCTTGAGATCGAAGGCGATTAGTGCGGTCTCGGCCTTGAGGCCGGGAACCGCGACGAGGCTCGTATTTGGCAGGCGCGGCGCGGCGGCGCCGAAGATGACGGCCTCCGGCGTTGCGGCCGTGATGCCGTCTTCCAGCCGATCGCGCAACGCGGCCATGCGGACCGAGTCACCCTCGCGCGCGGTTCGGGCGGCTTCGGCGGCGGCGCCGAATCCGGCGAGCGCCGGAACATTCTCGGTGCCGGCGCGGTAGCCCCGCTCCTGACCGCCGCCCCGGATCAGCGGGTCGGCCATATGGATGTCGCTTCGGCGCACCAGCGCGCCGGCGCCTTGCGGGCCGCCGAGCTTGTGCGAGGACAGGCTGAGCAAGTCGGCGCCGAGCGCGGCCATGTCGCACGGAATGCGGCCGGCGCCCTGCACGGCATCGACATGCAGCAGGCCGTTTGCGGCATGCACAATGTCGGCGATGACGCGGATGGGCTGGATGACGCCGGTCTCGTTATTGGCGAGAAGCACCGAGACCAGCGGGCGCTCGGCCTTGGCGAGCATGGCCGTCAGGGCGTCGAGATCGACGAGACCGTTCGCATCGACCGGTAGGGTGTCGATCTGCTCCGGCGCAAAGCGGCCGCCGGCCAGCACGGACGGATGCTCGACGGCTGACACGAACAGCCGGTCGCGCGGCGCCTTGCGGCCGCCGGCTTCCAGCGCCGGCGTCAGGGCCAGGGCGTTCGCCTCGGTCGCGCCGCTCGTGAAAATGACGCTCTTCGCGTCGGCGCCGACCAGCGCGGCGACCTGGGCCCGTGCCTTTTCCAGGCGTCCGCGGGCGGCGCGGCCCTCGGCATGGACGGAGGACGCGTTGCCACCCTCGGCCAGCGCTTCGACCATGGCATCGCGGGCTACCGCTCGCAGCGGCGCCGTCGCGTTCCAGTCAAAGTAAGCCCGCTCGCTCATACCGCCTGCCAGTACCAAATTACCGTTCGGCTCCTAGGCCCCGCAAAAAGCTTGCTTTTTGCCCTGGCCTTCATGCTAGAAGCCGTCGTTCCGATCCAGGCAGCTTATAGCCTGTGTTGCGACGGTGAACACTGGAAATCATATAATTAGAATAATTCTAATCTGAGACCGGTCTTACCGCCGTCGCCCGGGCTTTGCCCGGATGTGGTGCCCATCGAATGCCGACACTAGATATAGCGGCAGCTTGGTTCGAGGTTATTCAGAATGCCTGAAGTCATCTTTACGGGTCCCGCCGGTCGCATCGAGGGCCGGTACCATCCTGCCCGCCAGAAGAACGCGCCGATCGCGATCGTGCTGCACCCGCATCCGCAGTTCGGCGGCACGATGAACCACCAGATCATCTACCAGCTCTACTATCAGTTCGTGCACCGCGGCTTCTCGGCGCTGCGCTTCAACTTCCGCGGCGTCGGCCGCAGCCAGGGTTCGTTCGACCACGGCACCGGCGAGCTGTCGGACGCCGCCGCCGCGCTCGACTGGGCGCAGACCATCAATCCGGAAGCCAAGAGCTGCTGGATCGCCGGCTTCTCGTTCGGCGCCTGGATCGGCATGCAGCTGCTGATGCGCCGCCCGGAGATCGAGGGCTTCATCTCGATCGCGCCGCCGGCCAACCTCTACGACTTCTCGTTCCTCGCCCCCTGCCCGTCGTCGGGCCTGATCATTCACGGCGACAAGGACGCGGTGGTGCCGGCCAAGGACGTGAACACGCTGGTCGAGAAGCTGAAGACGCAGAAGGGCATCGTCATCGAGCAAAAGGTGCTGCCCGGCGCCAACCACTTCTTCGACGGCAAGGTCGAGCCGCTGCTGACCTCGATCGGTCAATATCTCGACAAGCGGCTCAAGACCCCCGAGCGCAAGCCGGCGGCCTGAGCCGGTCGTTATCGGACAATCCGTCGTCCCTACCCTGATCTGTCGTCCCCGCCAAGGCGGGGACCCTACTCTATGCCTTATCGAAAGGCTGCGGCGTATGGGTCCCGGCTCGCGCTCGCGAAGGCTCGCTTGGCCGGGACGACATCACCTCACATCTGCACCGTATAACCACCGTCGATCGGAATGGCCGTGCCGGTGACGAAGTCCGACGCGGCCGACGCCAGGAACACGGCGATGCCGGCGAAGTCTTCCGGCTTGCCCCAGCGCGCGGCCGGGGTCCGCGCCAGGACGCGCTCGTCGAGCCCCTCGACCTGCTTGCGGGCGCCGCGCGACATATCGGTGTCGATCCAACCCGGCAGGATGGTGTTGACCTGGATGTTGTCCTTCGCCCAGGCGACCGCCAACGACCGCGCAAGCTGGACGATGCCGCCCTTGCTCGCGGCATAAGGCGCACTCCATCCCGACGCCAGGATCGACATCACCGAACCGGTATTGATGATCTTGCCCCCGCCGGCCTTCGCCATGTGCGGGTACGCCGCTTGCGAACACAGCAGCGCGCTGGTGAGATTGGTATCGATCACCTGATGCCATTCGGCGGCGGTGACCTGCTCCGGCGCCTTGCGCACGGACGTCCCGGCATTGTTGATCAGGATATCGAGCCGGCCGAAGCGTGACGCCACCTGCCCGATCGTATCCTTGCAGGACTGCTCGCTGACGACGTCGAGCGTCGCGAAATCGGCTTCACCGCCATGCGCGCGCAACGCCTTCAGCGCCGCTTCCGCCTTGCTCTTGTCGCGACCGGCGATCACCACGGTCGCGCCGGCGGCCGCCAGGCCCTCGGCCATGCCGAGCCCAATGCCGCCATTGCCGCCGGTGACGAACGCGATGCGTCCGGTCAAATCGAAACTCTTCATCCTTACGGCCTCCACTATGCTTATGGTCTTGCAACGACGCCGCCGCTCATCGGTTGCGGCGCGCCGGTTGTTTTTGGAAATGTGATCGGCAGATCGTTGAGCGTGCGCACGGCAAGATAAGCGAAAGCCTGCGCCTCGATCGAATCCGCCGACCAGCCGACCGCATTGGCGGTTTCCACCGTCGCCGGTGCGAGCCGCTCGGTCAACATACGCATCAATGTCGGGTTGTGCGCGCCGCCGCCGCAGACGATCCACGATTTCGGCGTCGCCGGCAGATGCGGCACGACACGCGCCACGCTCGCCGCCGTAAGCGCCGACAAAGTCGCCGCGCCGTCCGCGACGGTGAAACCCGGCAGGTCGATATTGGCGAAAGCAAAGGCATTGCGGTCGAGCGACTTCGGGCAATGCTGATCGAAGAACGGATGATCGAGCACGCGCGCAACGAACGTTTCGTCCACGCGGCCGCGCGATGCCTGATCGCCATCGCGATCGAGCGGCAGGCCGGTGCGCGCGCGCATGAAGTCGTCGATCAGCGCATTGCCCGGTCCGGTGTCGCAAGCGACCGGGTCGCCACCGTCGACCCACGTGACATTGGCGACGCCGCCGACGTTCAACACCGCCATCGGATGCGCATGCGAGAGTCCGCGGGCCAAAGCCTGATGGAAGATCGGCACCAGCGGCGCGCCCTGTCCGCCGGCGGCGACGTCGGCGGCGCGGAAATCGTACGCGACCGGCAGCTTCAACCGGCGCGCCAGCGCCGGGCCGTCGCCGATCTGTACCGTGAGGCGCAATTCGGGGCGATGGATCACGGTCTGGCCGTGGAAGCCGACAATGTCGACGTCGGCGATGCTGTTGTCGCGCAGAAACGTCTCGACCGCTTCCGCATGCGCCGCGGTGACGAAGGCCTCGGCCTCTTTCAGCACACCCGGCCGCGCCCAGCGGTCGTTGAGTTTGGCGCCCTCGGCGAGCGCCGCCCGCAGGAGATCCCGCTCGCTTTCGGAATAAGGCCGGTAGCCGACCGGCCCGAAGGCCGCGATCCGTTCGCCGTCGGTCTCGATCAAGGCCACGTCGACGCCGTCGAGCGAGGTGCCGCTCATCAGCCCGATCGCCCGCACCACCCCAGCCCCCAAAACGACCGTCCCGTCGGTTGAATCCAGCCCTGGACCTGTTACACCACCCGCCCGAGGGAAGCGACCCGCCTGCCGAGTGACGTCTATGAGCGCCTATAAGTCTGAATTTCTTAACATTCTTGCCGAGCGTGGCTTCATCCACCAGGTCTCCGAGCCGGAGATTTTGGATCAGCGTGCCATGGAAGGCACGATCACGGCCTATATTGGCTACGACTGCACGGCGCCCTCGCTGCACATCGGCCATCTGCTGCCGACCATGATGCTCTATTGGCTGCAGCAGACCGGCCACCGGCCGATCGCGCTGATGGGTGGCGGCACCACGCGCGTCGGCGATCCGTCCGGCAAGGACGAGACGCGCCGCGTGCTGACCAACGAGGTCATCAACGAGAACCTCGCCTCGATCCGCAAGACGTTCTCCAAGTTCCTCAAGTTCGAGGCCGAAGGCGGCAACGCCGTCATGGCCAACAATGCGGACTGGCTGAATACGCTCAATTACATCGACTTCCTGCGCGACGTCGGCCGGCACTTCTCGGTCAACCGCATGCTGTCGTTCGACTCGGTGAAGCTGCGGCTCGAGCGTCAGCACGAACTGTCGTTCCTGGAATTCAACTACATGATCCTCCAGGCCTACGACTTCGTCGAACTGAACAAGCGTTACGGCTGCACGCTGCAGATGGGCGGCTCCGATCAGTGGGGCAACATCGTCAACGGTATCGATCTCGGACGCCGCATGAACAATGCGCATCTGTTCGCGCTGACGGCACCGCTGATCACCACCGCCTCCGGCGCCAAGATGGGCAAGACCGCGGCCGGCGCGGTGTGGCTCAATGCCGATCTCGTCAGCCCGTACGGCTACTGGCAGTTCTGGCGCAACACCGAGGACGGCGACGTCACGCGCTTCCTCAAGCTGTTCACGATCCTGCCGCTCGACGAGATCGCCAGGCTCGGCGCGCTCAAGGGCGCCGAACTCAACGAGGCCAAGAAGGTGCTGGCGACGGAAGCGACCGCGCTGATGCACGGCCGCGAGGCCGCCGAGCAAGCGGCCGAGACCGCGCGCAAGACCTTCGAGGAAGGCGCGCTCGCCGAGAGCCTGCCGACGATCGAGATCGCGCGCGCGGAGCTCGATAACGGCATTGGTGTGCTCGTCGCCTTCGCCGAGAAGACGGGGCTCGTGTCGTCGAACGGCGACGCCCGCCGTCAGATCAAGGCCGGCGGCTTGAAGGTCAACGACGTCACCGTCAGCGACGAAAAGTCGACGTTGTCGGCGAAGGACCTGACGCCCGAAGGCGTGATCAAGCTCTCGCTCGGCAAAAAGAAACATATACTGCTCAAGCCGACGTGAGAGTCTTGGCCAGCCGGCCTCTCCCCCCGCGGTCATTGCCGGGCTTGACCCGGCAATCCATGAAGCCGTGCAACCACCGGTGCGGAACGTACGGCTCTCAGAATTGGAGAAGCTTCATGGATGCCCGGGTCAAGCCCGGGCATGACGCTGAGTGCGTGGCCGCGCCCTGCATTGTCGACACGCCTTTGCAACCTTAAGCTCACCGCGTCGGCGCCGGCGGCACGAAGCTCGGATCGAATGAGCCCGGCGACGGAATGAACTTGCGCGACCGGCCCACCGCGGTTGATGGTCAATCCGGTGACGGCCATCGCGCCCGGTTTGTTGCGCGTACTGAACGCCTTCGTTTCGTCTACGTTGGTGTCATCGACGAGTGAAGCTCGTCGACGGATTAAAGCAGGCGGTCTCAAGGTGAACGATGTTACCGTCACCGACGAAAAGTCGACGTTGTCGGCGAAGGACCTGACGCCCGAAGGCGTGATCAAGCTCTCGCTCGGCAAGAAGAAACATATACTGCTCAAGCCGACGTGAGAGTCTTGGCGAGCCGGCCTCTCCCCCGCGGTCATTGCCGGGCTTGACCCGGCAATCCATGAAGCCGTGCAACCACCGGTGCGGTACGTACGGCTCTCAGAATTGGCGAAGCTTCATGGATGCCCGGGTCAAGCCCGGGCATGACGCTGAGTGCGTGGCACGACGTCGGACGTGCGCACGGCGCAAGCGCGCCTTTGCGCACCCTACCTGCTCGTCACCTCGTCGGCGCGGGCGGCACGAAGCTCGGATCGAACGAACCCGGTGACGGAATGAACTTGCGCAACAAACCGGGCGCGATGGCCGTCACCGGATTGACCATCAAGCGCGGCGCGCCGGGCGGTCCGGTCGCCTCGTAAGCGATGCCGACGAGACCCTCATTGCTGCCGCCGCCAAGGAACAGCCCGACGATCGGGATCTGCCCGAACATGTTGTTGAGGCCGTAGAACGGGACGAAGGTGCCGCGCAGATGCACCTCGTCGCGCACGTAGTCGATGTTGCCTTCGACGGTGGCGCCGACCAGCGGTCCGCGCACGATGCCGTCGCGGATCGACATCTTGCCCGTCGAGCGCGTGAAGTCGGCGCGCATCTCGCTGAAATCGACCGAGCCCTTGCCTGACCCGTTCGGCGCGTTCGACACCACGCTGTCGAGCGCCGGCTCGCCGCGCACGACGAAATTGCGGATGAACAAGGTGCCGAACTGCGGCGTCTGCTCGGCGTTCGGCGGGTCCATCGCCACCCACATCTGGCCGCCGAACATGCGCGGATACATGTCGGTGAAGCGGAACAGCGCACCGGCATCGTCGGTCTCGAGATAAACGACCTGATGGTTGTCGCGCGCCCGCAGCCGCAGATCGCCGATCAAAGGCGAGTCGCGGCCGATCTTGGAACTCATCGACAAGCTGCGAATGTTGCCGTTGCGGCGCCCGAGCTTGAGATCGAGTCCGCGCAACGTTTCGCCGTTGTGACCGGCGACCGTGCCGATCTTGATATCGAGATCGATGTCGGGCGACTTGGACTTGCTCTTTTCGCTGGAGCCGGCCATCGACGCCTTGACGAAGCCGCGGCCGTCATAGACGTCGCCGCGCACGACGACGCGCAGCACATTGTCGTTGCCGCGATCGGCCTTCACCGTGACCTTGTCGCCCTCCGACAGGCTGAACACCGGGAAGTTGGCGTTCATCAGGTCGCCGCTATTGTCGACTTCGAGCGCGCCCTTCACATTGGCGCCGTTTCCGTCGATGAGCAGATCCTCGAAGCGCATGCTCTTCGCCGACTTGATCAGCGTGAAGGTCGCGCGTGCCGCCTTGCCCGCCCCCTTCGTCCAGCCCGGCAGCAGATTGTCGATCTTCACCGGCGTCAGATCGGCATCGACGGTCATGCGCTCGTCGGTGACGTTGTCGCCGACACGGCCGATGAGCCTGATCGGCATGCCGCCGACCAGCGCGCTGCCAAGATCGAGTCCCAACCGTTTGCGGGCGGCTTCATCCAGCGTCGCCGTAAGCTTGAGCTCGGCGTCGGCATCGCGCTTCTGCTTGCGGACCTCGATCGAGGCCGGTGTCCCGTTGATCTTGACGTCGCCCTTGATCTGGTAAGCGTCGCTGGAGGCGACCACCTTGAGCGCGGCGGCTTCGATCTTCTGCCCCATCAGCAGCTTGTCGGCCGCGAAATTGGTGAGATCGGCATTGACGACATAGCTCAGCGAATTGGGTGGCGCCGTCTTGCCAATCAGGAAATTGATCGCGACCTGCGCGGCGAGAGTGCCGCGGCTGGAGGCGGGATCGAGCGAAAGGCCGATGGTTTGCCGCATGGCATCGCTCGACAGGAAGGCCGCCGCCGCCGGAACCGTGCCGTCGATGCGGAAGGTGGCACGCGCCTTCGACGGCTTCTGATGCGTGTCGGCTATTTCGAACACGCCGCTCGCGATGTTGAGCTTGCGCCCCTGGTCGACATCGATGGTGCCGCGGCCGAGATTGACGCTGGCGCTACCGCCGGTGATACGCACGGTCAGGTCGGCGTCGCGGATCGCCGGCAGGTCCGGGACCGGTTTCAACGTGGTGTCGCTGGTCTCGACGTCGACCGACAACGCCTCCTCCGCCATCGGCGGGCCCTTCTCGTCGTATTGCGACAGAGGCGCATTACCGGCGATCAGGATGCGTTCGACGGTGCCGCTCGAAATGTGATCGAGCACCCAGCTGCGCACATCCGTCGCCGCGAAGACGGGCCAGACGCGCTTCATCACCGCGATCGGCATGCGGTTGGCGGCGACGCCGAAGGCGAGCTGCGGATCGGGTGTGGAGAAGTCGAAGCTGCCGGTGACGGCGACGCCGAAGTTGAGCGAGGGCCGCGTATCGATGCGGCGGAAATCGCCCTGCTCCAGATCGATGCGCTTGCGCGCCGGATCGATGCGCAGGCGCGCATTGGCGCGGTTGAGCGCCAGACTTTCCTGATCGTGCTGGTTTGCGCCGAAGATGATCGGATCGATCACCGCGTCGCCGCGGGCGAGCGTCATCGTCCAGGCGGTGCTGCCCTCGGCGGGCGCTTCCACCGTCGCCCGCATGGTGAACTGATTGCCGTCGGCCTGGATCTGGAACGGCACGATCAGGCTCTTGCGGCGCGCGTCCCAATTGAGACGGAATTCGGCGCGGTCGAGATGGATGTTGCGCCGCTCGTCGGCGTGATCGGCGATCGTGCCCGCATCGGCGAGCAGTTGCCCCTGGATCATCTGCGGCATGCCATTGGCCGCGATTTCGGCGCGGATGCTGGCCGACAGCGGCAGATCCGCATCGACGGAATCGTCGTTGAGCCGCAGCGCCAGCAGAATGTCGCGGGTCGAGATCCGCCGCGCCTCGATGCCGACGGCGCGGACGCCGTCCTCGAGCGGGCGCATGGCGGCGGTCAGATTCCACGGCCGCTCGGGGCTGGCGGACTCGATCTTGAAGATGATGCCGCCCTGGCTCGGGCGCGTCAGGCTCACATTGATGCGCTCGAAGCTCAGCCGTTTGCCGTTGCGCTGGTCCTCGACCACGAGGCGGCCGTCCTTGAGGCCGATCTGGCGCAGATCGTCGAGGTCGCCGCTGCCGACATTGTCGACGAAAGCGAGCGCTTCGGCGAACTCCTGCAGGCCGGTCTTGACCGCCGGGCTCGCCCCGACGGCGGGGTCCGCCGGTGTCGGCGGCGGCGGCGGCGTCAACGGCGGCGCTGCGGTCGCGATCGGCCGCTTGTCCGCCCCCGCGAAGACGGTGACGCCGCCGTCGGTTTCGATGCGGACCGACATTTCAGCGCCGACCAGATTGAGGCTGGACGCGCGCAACTCGCCTGACAAAAGACTGCGGCCGGAGATGCCGACTTCGGCCTTGGGTGCGCTGGCGACCACGGTGCCATCGGTATCGCGCACGACGATGTCGCGCAGACGCAGCGAGGTGTGGCCGTTCTCGTCACGCTCGATCTGCGTGCCGCCGACGGTAACAGTGTGCTTGCCGCCAAAATTCTGTTCGATCGCCGCCTTGAGCCAGGGCGTCACGATATCGAGTTCGATCGGCCCGTTGCTCAGTCGCCACCACAGACCGCCGAGGCCCAGGGCGAGCAGCACGACCAGAACGCCGACCCCGACGACGAAGCGGCGCAGCCAAGGATGCAGGCAGAACCAGAGCAATGCATCGCGGACAAGACTGCACCCCCCGAGCACCCCCTCAAGGGCGCGGGGCAGATGCGCGGTCTTCTCGCTCCGGTGTCGCTGCTCCCTGCCTTTCATGCCCTACGGTCTGATCGCTCCGGTCCGACGAAAGCGCCCGCGCCTTGCACAAGAATGACTGCCCGTCGGAGCCCCCGCCCCGTTGCGCCCCAGAGGCGCAAATGGCATGCCGACATTGACCGGCGGAAAGCGACGAAAGGAAGGCGCATGGCGAAAAAATCCAAGGATGGAAAGCACTTGGCCGATGAACTCGAGCCGGGCGAAAAAGCCCCAGCCTTTACGCTGCCGCGCGACGGCGGCGGGACGGTTTCACTGAAGGACTTCAAGGGGCGCAATCTGGTCCTCTATTTCTATCCCAAGGCTAACACGCCCGGTTGCACAAAAGAGTCCATTGCCTTCTCCAAGTTGCGTGCGGCCTTTGCCAAAGCCGACACCGAAATTCTCGGGGTCTCCGCCGACCCGGTCGCGGCCCAGGACAAGTTCCGCGACAAGCATCAGCTGACCATCCCCCTCGCCTCGGACGAGGCGAAGGAAATGCTCGCCGCCTATGGCGCCTGGGGCGAGAAGTCCCTGTACGGGCGTAAGTTCATGGGCGTCATCCGCAAGACTCTCCTGATCGACAAGACCGGCCGCATCGCCAAGGTCTGGCCGAAAGTGAAGGTCGAGGGCCATGCCGATGACGTCCTCGCGGCCGCGCGTGCGCTCTGAGCCGCGCGTTACCTGCGGAACCGGTAATCCACTGACCTGACGAGAGAATTATATTCACAACCGAATCGCCTTACGGGATTCTTAACCATATCGGATTGATATCGACGCGTTGGTTCCGTCGCGCGTTCGCGCCGGCGGCGCCCTTGTGGAGCGTCGATGTCGTACTCGTCCTATTCGTCCCATCACCCGCATATCCAGGCGGCCCGCGCCCGTCCCTTAACTGCCGCTGCCATGTCGCGGCAGGTCCCGCGCGCCTCGCACGACTACACGTTGACCCATCATGGGCGGCAGGTGCGCATCGGGCCGGTGGCCTTCTGGATCGTGGTCGGCACATTGGTGGTGATGGCGGTATGGTCGATCGCGACCGGCACCTATTTCGCTTTCCGCGAGGACGTGCTCACCCGCTTGATCGGCCGCCAGGCCGAGATGCAGTTCGCTTACGAAGACCGCATCGCCGAGTTGCGCGCGCAGGTCGACCGCATCACCAGCCGGCAATTGCTGGACCAAGAACAATTCGAACAGAAGCTCAATGCGCTGCTGAAGCGCCAGGCGACGCTCGAACAGCGCACCAATTCTCTCACCGCCGACTCGCTCACCACCGGCACGGTCAAGCCCGCGCGCACGCAGCCGACACCGGAAGCGCCTGCGCCAAAGCTCCGCTCCTCGTCGCTGACCGGCGAAAGCATGACCTTCATGGCGCCGCCGGACCAGTTGCAGTGGCGCGATGCGGCGACCGACGACGCCCGTACGCTGAGCCGTGCCAAGGCCGGCGGCCTCGAAGGCACGCTGGCGCGCGTCTCGCTCTCGCTCGACAAGGTCGAGAAGCGCCAGACCACCGCCCTGTCCGAAGCCGAAGATCGCGTCGAAGGCAAAGCCGCACGTCTGCACAGCGTTCTCAGTGAACTCGGCGTCAATGTCGGCAAGGCGCCGGCGCGCGGCGTCGGCGGCCCGTTCGTGCCGGTGAAGCCGCTGCACCCGACGGCCGGCGACTTCGAACGCCAGATCTATCGTATCAATGTCGCCAAAGCGCAGCTCGACCGTTACACCAACACCCTGACCACGGTGCCCGTGCGTAAACCGATTACGGGCGAGATCGAACTGTCCTCGACCTTCGGCGTGCGTCTCGATCCGTTTCTTCGGCGGCCGGCGATGCATACCGGCCTCGACATGCGCGGCGACACCGGCGATCCGGTCTATGCAACGGCCTCCGGAAAAGTCTCGGTCGCCGGACGCGAAGGCGGCTATGGCAACATGGTCGAGATCGAGCACGGCCACGGCTTCGCCACCCGTTACGGCCATCTCTCCGCCATCGAAGTCAAAGTCGGCCAGCAGGTGCGGATAGGCCAGATTATCGGCCGCATCGGCTCGACCGGCCGCTCCACCGGCCCTCACCTGCACTACGAAACGCGCATCAACGACGAGCCGGTCGACCCGCAGCGGTTCCTCAAGGCCGGCGCCAAGCTCGGTCTGCTCTGACCCTCCCGACATTCTTATGCGTCAATAGCTTAGCGGCCGGCAGCGAGACGTTACGCCGCCTCTTGAAATCTTCCTCGGTCATCCTACCTCGTTGGCCGCCGGGCGCTTTAAGGGCCCGGTGCGGGCGCTGGCGGGTGTCCGGCGCGCTGCTCATTCCCATGTTGCTCAATGAGGATGTGGCTATGAGAACCCTGAACCTCGATCCCTTCTGGCGGACGAGCATCGGCTTCGACCGCCTTTTCGACCTCGTCGATCAGAGCCTCCGCGTCGAGCCGGAGGACCAGTATCCGCCCTGCAACATCATACGCACCGGTGAGAACGGCTATCGCATCTCGCTGGCGGTCGCCGGTTTCACGCCCGAACAGATCAGCGTCACCGTTGACCAGAACGTGCTGGCGATCGCCGGCCGGGCCGAGCAGAAGCAGGACAACGGCGAATATCTTTACCGTGGCATCGCTGGGCGATCGTTCGAGCGGCGCTTCAATCTGGCCGACTACGTCGAGGTCGTGAGCGCATCGCTTGATAATGGTCTGCTTCAGATCGACCTCGTGCGCGAACTGCCGGAGGCGATGAAGCCGCGCCGCATCGAGATTGCGAGCGGCAAGGCCGTCAGCGACGACAAAGTCCGCACCATCGAGCATTCAAGGGCCGCCTAAGCGTCCCAACGAGAGTCTCCTGCGGCAACGGCACGGCCGCGACCGGCCGTGCCGGACCCGCGGACGATGGAGAACCGCCATGGATCACTCTGCGAACAAACCGTCTCTTGCACGCGAGAACCGTTTCGACTTCGACGCGCTTCTGCACCCCGCCAATGCCTTCGCCCATCCGCTGGATGTGGTGCGCGATAAGGATCTCACCCTGAACGAGAAGCGCGCCATCTTGGCCTCGTGGGCATCCGATGCCTGCGCCGTCGAGGCGGCGCCGGAACTGCGCATCACGCCCGTGGGGCGGACCGTGCGTTGGGACGATATCATGGACGCCTTGCGCATGCTGGATGCGCAAGCGGACATTCCGCGGCGCGGCCGTTCCCGGTGGCGCAAATTCGGCGCCCGGCGCCGCGGTTCGGGCAACGAACCGGGCCAAGGCGCTCAGCTCGGCTGAAGGCGCGCCGTGGTCAACGTCGCGCTTCAGCGCCCACGGGCGCGTTTGGTGCGGACGGCACATATCATGTGCCGTCCGGCGAATGACAACGACCCGCCCGACCCGCCGCCGGCCCAAAGCGCCAGAACGACTTGCCAGCATTACGTCACGCTTTGGGCCGCCCGGCCGACGCTTAGGAGCGGAGCCGCCTGCGTGCGCGCCGCTCGAGCATGTTGAGCGCCTCGACCAGCGCGGAGAACGCCATCGCCGCGTAGACATAGCCCTTGGGCACATGCGCGCCGAAGCCCTCCGCGATCAGCGTCATGCCGATCATCAGGAGGAAGCCGAGCGCGAGCATGACGATGGTCGGGTTGGCATTGATGAAATTGGCGAGCGGATTGGCCGCCAGCATCATGACCAGCACGGCGACGACGACCGCGATGACCATGATCTCGATGTGCTCGGTCATGCCCACGGCGGTGATGATGCTATCGACGGAAAACACGAGATCGAGCATCACGATCTGACCGAGCGCCGACGCGAAACCGAGCGTGACGTCCTTGCGGTCGAACATATCCGGCCCGGGATCCGGATCGACGCGGTGGTGGATTTCCTTCGTCGCCTTCCACATCAGGAACAAGCCGCCGGCGATCAGGATCAGGTCGCGCCACGACAGACCCTGCCCGAACACGGAAAACAGCGGCGCGGTCAGCGTGACGATGAAGGCGACCGAGCCGAGCAATGCGAGTCGCAAGATAAGGGCGAGCCCGATACCGAGACGACGCCCGAGCGCGCGCTGATGTTCAGGCAGGCGGTTGGTCAGAATGGCGATGAAGATGAGATTGTCGATGCCGAGCACGACCTCCATGACGATCAGCATCGCGAGGGCAGCCCAGGCGGCCGGGTCGCCGGCCAGTATCAGAAGATCGTTCATGCCCGCATGATCGCATGACCGCCGCAGGCGTCATAGTCCGCCCTTGCAGGTCGCAATTTCCGGGCGACACGGAAGCGCCCGACGCGTTACGACTCGAGCCGGCGCCAGCGCGAGAGCGGCCAACTCAGGAAATTCAGGAAATAGGCATACATCGCATGTCCCGGCACGATCAGGCTCGCCACGATCGATAACAGCGCCGTCACGATGAACAGCCAGATCCGGAGATTGCCGGCGCTCGCCCGCTCGCGATGCTCCGGCAGCACCTCCAACATCCGCAGCCTGAGCGAGAGCGTGGCGACGGCGATCATGTTGGCGGCGTAGAGCCATACCGCCGGCGCCAGATCGCCATGTCGGCCAACGACGCTGGTCGAAAACGGTACCGATGTGATGAAGAACAGATAGAGCGTCCACCAACTGAGCGCCTCGCGTGTGGTCTCTTCGGCGCGGCGCAGCTCGATCGCGCCTCGCCATTGCGCCGCGAGAACGAAAAAGCTGATGACGTACGCAAGATACTGCGGCGTCAGCGCCCGCAATTGCGCGATCAGGGCAGCGCTGTCGTGGACCGGCAGTTCCGGCGGCAATCGCAG
This sequence comes from Pseudolabrys taiwanensis, assembly GCF_003367395.1. NCBI lineage: Bacteria > Pseudomonadati > Pseudomonadota > Alphaproteobacteria > Hyphomicrobiales > Xanthobacteraceae > Pseudolabrys > Pseudolabrys taiwanensis. The sequence goes on from NZ_CP031417.1 coordinate 1,604,759, forward strand.
TTCAAGCACGAGCAATGTCATTGCGAACGCGAAAATGCCGTCCGTCAGCGCATCGACGCGGGACTTCGGGAATGTCCGCATTGCCCGGTTTCCGTTTCAGCGACGGCATCGCTCCGCCGGCACGAATCGCAATGTCGCCCTAAGTCTACCCCGCGCCGGCCACGCCCGACGATCCGCTAGCGCCGCGTCGATTGCCGGTCGAGCGCGACGACGCTCTTCTCGATGTTCCGCGCCGTCTCCTGAAGGGCCGGAATGTAGCGGCCATGCGCCTCTTTGTTCGACATGACCGAGCGGAAATAGGTCATGCCGAGTGTCGCGAGCACGTTCTTGCCGCGCATGATGGGCACCGCCAGGGTCGTGGACGACGTCGGCTCGACCACGGGCGAGCGTTCGGCAAAGCCGAGCGCGCGGACGCGGCGCAGCATGGCGAGTGTCGTCCTGCGGTCGCGCGCGCCCGCATCCTCCGGGTCGGATGACTTCATCAGGAAGCTCAAGAGCAGGTCGCGTTCCGACCGCGGGCAAAAGGCGAGATAGGCGCGGCCGAGCGCGCGCGTCAGCAACTGCAAGCGCCGATTGATGGTGGCGTGCATCGGCGACACCGGACTGTCGGCGATCGTGCTCAAGCGCACGGATACGGCGTCCTTGTCGAGGACGGCGATGGCGACCGGCCAGCGATAGCGCCGGGTGAAATCGATCGCCCAGGGCCGCCCGACCTCCACCACCGGCGCGTCGCCCTGAAATCCACAGCTGAGCGATTGCACCTGAGAGGTGATGCGATAGCCGCCCTGACGCTTGTCGTTGGTGACGTAGCCGTCGGCGATGAGCGTCTCCAGGAGACGGACGATGGTCGGCTTCGGCAGGCCCAACGCGCGATGCAGATTGTCGACCGAATTGATGTTCTGCCGGTTGAGCTCCTTGAGCAGATCGAGCGTCTTCAGCACGGATTTGACGGGCGCGTAGGAAGGCATCGGCGTTCGCTTCCGTTTCACATCTTGAAACGCCGTGGAATTTCTCACACCGCCGCCCCGGCCGCCACTACCAATATTGCGCGGGCGCCCGGCACTGGCGCGCCGCGCCACGGGAAACCCGGGCCCGCCAAGACGCCGACGAGGAGACGCCATGCCAACGCTGCGACCGCAGCCTTCGGAATTCCGCCAGCGATTTGCCGCCGGCGAACAGCTCATCGGCACCTTCGTCAAGACGCCGACGATCCACGCAACCGAAATCCTGGCTGATCTCGGTTACGACTTCATCGTCATCGATGAAGAGCATGCTCCGATCAACCGCGAGACCATCGACACGATGCTATGCGTCGCACGGGCGTCGAACATCGCCGGCATCGTGCGGGTCTCCTCCCCCGACGGCCTCCTGTCGGTGCTCGATTGCGGCGCCGTCGGCGCGCTCGTGCCGCACGTGTCCTCGGCGGCCAAAGCGCGCGAGATTGTTGCCGCCTGTCGGTTTCGCGGCGGCAAGCGCGGCTACTCAGGATCGGTGCGCGCCGCCCGCTACGGCGGCACGCCGATGTGGACGAACATCGACGCCGCCGACAAGAGCACGACCGTCATCGCGATGATCGAAGACCCCGAGGCGCTTGACGAGATCGACGCCATCGTCGCGGTCGACGGGCTCGACGGCGTCTTCATCGGCCGCGGCGACCTCACCGCCGCCTTCGGCGCGCCGAAGAACGACGCGCCACAGGTGCAAGACGCGGTCGAGCGCATCACCGCCGCCGCGCGCAAGGCCGGCAAGCCGGTGTGCGTCATGGTCGGCACTGCCGCCGAGGCCAAGCCGTTCAAGGCCCTGGGCGCCTCGGCCTTCATCGTGTCGACGGACCAGTCCTTCATGCGGCGCGCCGCCGCGCAAGCCCATTCGGAATTCGCTTCGTTGCAGTCATGACGCCGCGCGGCCAACGCCCCCGGCAGAGGAGATACCGCCATGTATGACGTATCCGACCCGCGCGCCGCGCTCGCCCCTGCGGCCGCCGCGCCGAAGGTCGCCACTGAATTTGCCGCCGCCGACTACGCCAAGTTCTACGAGACCGCGCCGCAGGAAGACGATGCGAGCGGGCGCACCTGGTACGCGCGCGGCCAAAACTACGTCGTCGCCTACAGCGAGGCCGAGGCCGGCGCCGTCTTCACGCGTGAGAGCCAGGTGGACGAATACGCGCTCATCGTCCCCGAGCCGACGACCAAGGTCGAAATCAGCGCCAATGGCGAAACCAAGATCGTCGATGGCTATTCGGTCGCCTTCATTCCGCCGGGCAACAGCACGATCAAGGTGCTGACCAAGGGCCGCATCGTCCGCCTGATCACCTCACGCGCGACCGACCTGACGGCCAAATGCTCGAATGCCGACTCGTTCGCGGCGCCGCATCCGAACATTCCGCCCTTCGAGCCGTGGCCGACACCGCGCGACGGCTATCGCATCCGAAGCTACAGCCTCGACGTCAAGCAGCAAGGCGGCCGCTTCGGCCGAATCTTCCGCTGCACGACCTTCATGATCAACTACCTCGACGTCCGCAACGGTCCGCGCGACGTCACCAAGCTGTCGCCGCACCATCACGACGACTTCGAGCAATGCTCGCTCGCGCTCGAGGGCGCCTACATCCACGACATCCGCTGGCCGTGGACGACCAACATGAACAACTGGCGCGACGACGATCACGAATACTGCGGATCGCCGTCGATCGCCGTCATCCCGCCGCCAGCGATCCACACCTCGCGCGCGGTCGGTGAAGGCGTCAACCAGCTGGTCGACATCTTCTCGCCGCCGCGCATGGACTTCTCCGCCAAGCCGGGCTGGGTGCTCAACGCCGACGATTATCCGCTGCCGGCCAAGGCATAGCGCGCCCTCTTCCAAGCACGACAGGTACATCAACATGCAAGCTGCCGCATCCGCCGCCGACAACGCCCGCAACCAGGAGGTCGCCGATCTGCTGGTCGGCGCCGTCGATCTGCATTGCCACAGCGGCCCGGCGGCGATGCCGCGCATTCTCGATCATCACGAGGCGATGATGGACTGCGCCGCGGCCCGCTTCAGGGCGCTCGTCTATAAGGATCACTTCTATCTGGGCACGCCGCACGCGCTGCTCTTGGAAAAGCTGTTCCCCGATACGGGCGTGCAGCTGTTCTCCGGCATTGCCCTCAACAACGCCTCGGGCGGCATCAATCCGCATGCGGTCGACCACGCCGCAAAGATCGGCGCCAAGATCGTCTGGATGCCGACCTTATCGGCCGACAACCACATCAAGCAGATCGCCGGTCAGGCAAAAACCTTTCCGAAGACCGCGCAGAAGATGCTCGATCCGATCCCCTTGAGCGCGCTCGACGCCAACGGCAAGCTCACAGACGCCACCAAGCAGGTGCTCGATCTCATCGCCGAGGCCGACATCATCCTCGCCGGCGGCCATCTGCCCGCATCCGAGCTCCTGATCGTGTTCGAGGAAGCGGGCCGCCGCGGCGTCAGGAAGATGATCGTCAATCATCCGACCTACATCGTCGGCGCCACCGACGACGACATCCGCGAACTGGTCAAGCTCGGCGTCTACATGGAGCATTCGATCTGCATGTTCGTCGAAGGCCGCGCCAAGAAATATGGCCCGGACAAGCTGGCGCATCTGATCGCGGTCGCCGGCGTCGATCGCACGTTGCTGTGCTCGGACCTGGGGCTGGTCGGCTCGCCCCGCCCCGTCGACGGTTATCGCGAGATCGTCAAGACGCTGCTCGATTTGCAAATGCCTGCGGCCGATATCCGCAAGCTCATCAGTTCGAACGCCGCCGCGCTGCTCGATCTCGACGCCGCGCCGGCACCGTCAGCGGTAAACTGAGACTCCACAATTAAACGCGGCCGGATCAACCGGCCTGGCACCCGAGGGAGGAAGACATGTCGATTACGCGCAGATTCTGCATCGCGTTCGGCGCGGCGGCCCTTGCCGTCACGGCATCGGTGGCGGTGCAAGCCGAAGAATGGCCGACCCGCCCGATCACGATGATCGTGCCGTTTCCGGCGGGCGGCTCCGCCGACGTGGTGGCGCGGCTGGTGGCCGCCGAATTGAGCGACAAGCTCAAGCAGCAGGTGATCGTCGACAACCGCGCCGGCGCCGGCGGCAATATCGGCGGCGCCGCTGTCGCCCGCGCCAAGCCCGACGGCTACACGCTGCTGTTCACGACGCCCGGCCCGGGCGCGAACAACAAGCTGCTTTACAAGGATCTGCCCTTCGATCCCGAGAAGGATTTCACGCCGATCGTCCAGGTCGCCGACTCGCCGCTGATCATGGTGGCGTCGACGCAAACGCCCATCAAATCGATGGCCGAGCTGATCGACTACGCCAAGAAGAACCCCGGCAAGCTCAACGTCGGCACGCCGGGCAATGGCACGCTGGGTCATTTCGCGGTCGCGATGTTGGAACGTCAGGCGGGCGTCAAAGTGACGATCATCGCCTACAAGGGCTCATCGCCGCTGATCACCGACCTGCTCGGCGGCCAGATCAACATCGGCTCGGACTTCATCACCGCTTACGTGCCGCAGGTGAAGGACAACAAGATGACGCCGCTCGCGGTACTCGCACCGCAGCGCAGCCCGTTGCTGCCGCAGGTGCCCACGGCCGCCGAGAGCGGCTTCACCAATTTCGAGGCCGTGGCCTGGTTCGCGCTGGTCGGACCCGCCGCGCTGCCCGCGCCGGTCGTTGCCAAGCTCAACGCGATCGTGAACGCCTACGTCCAGAACGACGCGGTGAAAGCGAAGTTCGCCCCGCTCGGCCTGCGGCCGGTGGGCGGCACGCCGGAGCAGCTTCGCGACCTCGTCGCCCACGAAATCGCCAGATGGCGGCCGATCGTCGAGGAAGCCAAGATCAGCCTGAACTGAATTCAGCTTCACGGCCGCTCTCGTCGACCGCGGACGGCGGCTCCTCCCCGCCGTCCGCGGTCGAACTTTATGCCCGCGACCAATGACGTGGCCCGGCGTGGCGCGGGCGAGCCGGCTTCGCGCCGAGAGTTACTCGTTATTTTCCTCTCTGCATTGCAGCATCGCGCGTTGTCCGGCCCTGCCGTTCCTGCGACAAGGCGCGCGACATGGGAAGCACCACGGGCGCCGGCACATTGCCAAACGAAGCGAGCGGAGACGACGCCAGCCGGCGTGAGATACACGGCGAGACGGCTTGGCAACGCAACCTGTGGGTCTGCGTGTTCGGCTCGTTCACGACCATTCTCGGCATGACGCTGCTGCTGCCGTTCCTGCCGCTCTATGTCGAGGAACTCGGCGTCCAAGGCCATGCGGCGATCGTGCAATGGTCGGGCATCGCCTTTGGTGCGACGTTTTTCGCGGCGTCGTTCTTCGCGCCGATTTGGGGGCGCCTCGCCGATCTCTACGGCCGAAAGATCATGCTCGTGCGCGCCAGCCTCGGCATGGCCATTTCGATCTCGCTGCTCGGCATCGCACAGAACATCTGGCAGCTCGTCCTGCTGCGCCTGCTCGTGGGCGTGCTCGGCGGTTACGCGTCGGGCTCGAACTTCCTGGTCGCGACGTAGACGCCGAAGGCGCGCACCGGCTGGGCGCTCGGCGTACTGTCGTCCGGCATCATGGCCGGCAACCTGGTCGGCCCCTTGATCGGCGGCATCCTGCCGCCCTTCATGCCGATACGCACGATCTTCTTCGCGACCGGCGGCCTGATCTTCATCGCCTTCCTCGCCACCGCTTTCCTCATCAAGGAGGAAAAGCGCGTCCCGGCCACCAAGAACGAGAAGCGCAGCGGCACGTGGCGCGCCATTCCCGACAAGCGGCCGGTGATCGCGATGCTGGTCACGGGCTGCCTGCTGATGTTCGCCAACATGTCGATCGAACCCATCATCACGGTCTATGTCGCGACCTTGGTCGACGATCAGACGCATGTGACGCTGGTCGCCGGCCTTGCGATGTCGGCGACCGCGCTCGGCAGCGTTCTGTCCGCCTCCCGCCTCGGCCGGCTTGCCGATCGTGTCGGCCATTGGAACGTGCTGATCGCCTGCATCGCCGCATCGGCCGTGCTGCTCGTGCCGCAGGCTTTCGTGACCAGCGGCTGGCAGCTCATCGCCTTGCGCTTTCTGATGGGACTCGCGCTGGGCGGCCTCCTGCCCGGCATCACCAGCGTCATCCGCCACAACGTCCCGGTCACCGCCGTCGGCGGCATGCTCGGCTATGCCGTCTCCTCGCAATTCGTCGGACAGGTGGCGGGGCCCCTTGCCGGCGGCTTCGTCGGCGGCCATTTCGGCATGCGTGCGGTGTTCATCGCCACCAGCGTCGTGACGGCCGCGGGCGCGCTGTACAATCTGTATGTGCGGGCGCGTTTGCGCGCGGAGAAGGCGGAAGGCTGATCGCAAGCGGGCCGTCACGGCCCACCCGCCGATCGCCTACTCGACGTCCTCGATCTGTCCCGGGCCGCCGCCGAACGCCTTCTGCGCCAAGGCCGCCTGCATGAATTCGTCGAGATCGCCGTCGAGCACGCCGCCGGTGTTGGAGGTCGACACGCCCGTGCGCAGGTCCTTCACCATCTGATAGGGCTGCAACACGTAAGAGCGGATCTGATGGCCCCAGCCGATATCGGTCTTGGCGGCCTGATCGGCGGCGGCCTTGTCCTCGCGCTTCTTGACCTCGATCTCGAACAGCTTGGCGCGCAGCATGTCCCAGGCCATCGCGCGGTTGCGATGCTGCGAACGGTCCTGCTGGCACTTCACGACGATGCCGCTCGGCTCGTGAATGAGGCGCACCGCGGACTCGGTCTTGTTGACGTGCTGACCGCCGGCGCCGCCTGAGCGCATCACTTCCATGCGCACGTCAGCCTCGTTGATCTCGATGTTGATGCGGTCGTCCACCACCGGATAGACGACGACGCTGGCAAACGACGTATGACGGCGCGCATTGGAGTCGAACGGCGAAATGCGCACCAGGCGATGCACGCCGTTCTCGCTTTTGAGCCAGCCATAGGCGTTGCGGCCCTTGATCTGCACGGTCGCCGACTTGATGCCGGCGCCCTCGCCTTCGCTCTCTTCCAGCCAGTCGACTTTGTAGCCGTGCTGTTCGGCCCAGCGCACATACATGCGCAGCAGCATGCCGGCCCAGTCGTTGCTTTCGGTGCCGCCGGCACCGGCATGGACTTCGAGATAGCAATCGTTGGCGTCGGCCTCGCCCGAGAGCAGCGCCTCGAGCTCGCGGCGCGCCACTTCGGCCTTGAGCTTCTTGAGCTCGGCCTCCGCCTCGGCAACCGTCGCTTCATCCTTCTCGGCTTCGCCGAGTTCGATCAGCGTCAGATTGTCCTCGAGCGCCTGCTCCATGCGGCCGATGGAGCCGAGCTGGTCTTCCAACGCGTCGCGCTCGCGCATCAGGCGCTGGGCACGCGAGGAGTCGTTCCAGAAATTGGGGTCTTCGGACTCTTTGTTTAGTTCGGCGAGACGCCGTTGCGCGGCATCGACGTCAAAGATGCCTCCTCAGCAGCCGCACCGACTGCTTGATTTCTTCGACCAGATTCTGGGTTTCCGCGCGCATCGCCTTCCAAGTCCGTTGTCGTTCGTGGCGTCGCCACGACGCACCGTTTCCGTGTGCGGATGTAACGATCTCAGGCCGATCGCGCAACCTTTGCGCCCGCCGGCCCCGCCAGGGCGACCAAGATCGCTTGCATCCGATAATTATACAACCAATAGTAATAGCCATCTACAGCGGGGGACGCGCCATGGCGGATGAAAAGCTGAGTCTGCGCTTTAGAAACCGCAGCGGCGCGCAATACGACTTCCTCTGCTTCCAGCACGGCGTCAGCCCCAATACGCCCTCGATCGCAACGCTCGCGTGGCTGGTCCGGCCCCTGGCGAGCGGCGTCGACCTCGACTTCACCTGGACCACCAACTGTTGCTTCGTCTGGTTCGAGCAAGGCGCGGTGACGCCCGACATCACGTTCAAAGCGCAGCAGTCCGCACCCGCGGACCCGATCTCGGCGAACCTCGTCACCCTGACATCGTCCAACGGCGCATACCAATTCGGTCCAACGACAGGCGGCGGGGCGGCCGGTGTCCTCACGATCGACTGCGATGGCACCATCCCGAGCGGCACCGTCATGATCGGCATCGGCATGTCCGGTCTGGGCACGCACGCCGTCGCGGCCGAGCCGAACTTTGCCGCCGTCTTCACCGTGAAGCCCGAGTACTGGATCAGCTTCGGATCGTTCACGCCCGGTCAAACACTCGACGATCAGGCCCTGATCAAGGCCACGCCACTCGCCTTCCCGCCCAATGTCACCGCCATGACGGCGACGCTCGATGTCGCCAATAAGTGGATCCTTCAGCCGGGGCTGATCTAACGACAGCATCACGACGCAACGGCCACGCGCTTGAGCGCGCGGTAGACCGTCGCGCGGCTCACGCCCAGCCGCGTCGCCGCATGGGCGACACCACCGGGCTTGCCATCGGCTTCGGAAATAGCGGCGATGACGCTGCCGTCGTCGAGCTTGCGCGGCCGTCCGACATGCCGGCCGCGCTCGCGCGCAGACACCATGCCGGCCTTGGTGCGTTCGGAGATCAAGGCGCGTTCGAACTGCGCCAGTGCCGCCATGATGTGGAAGACCAGGACGCCGCCGGGCGACCCGGTGTTGATCGCCTCCGACAGCGACGCCAGGCCGATGCGGCGCCGGTCGAGATCGTTCACGACCTCAAGGAGATGCGGTAGCGAGCGGCCGAGGCGGTCGAGCTTCCACACAACCAGATCGTCACCAACCTTGAGTTGTGAAAGGCATTGCTCCAGTCCGGGACGATTGCGGCTCGCGCCCGAATGACCTTCGTCTTTAAATATAATTTCGCAGCCAAAACGCTTCAATGCATCGACTTGCAAGTCGATTGACTGTTCATCCGTAGAAACGCGCGCATAGCCGATACGCATGGTCACGCTTACGTCTACTCTGGCCGCACTCACTACTTACAATTTTGAGAGTCATCAGAGAATAACCAATATAATTATTTAGTTATACTGTCGCAAAAACGTTCCTTTTTAGAACACGCTTCTTGCGTGCCGTCAAGCGCTATTACAGCCGCACCTCGAATAAATTCAATCGATACAACCTAGAGTTACATCACTCCCTCATCCTGCTGCCGGGCCGCCTGCGCGAGCCCGAGCCACGCAGCCCGTCTCCGCAAAAGGGAACGCTTTCGGTCTTCGCCAAAGCGCAGACGCGCGGGGCCACGCCCCGCCCGCCTGCTCCGCCGGGAAGACGACAGCGCACAGCCCGCGCCCTCGCGCGCGGTCCCTCAACCCGGATGCAGGAGACAGCACCATGGCTGCCCAGAACTACACGCTGCGCTTCAAGAACCGCAGCGGAAGCCAACACGACTTCCTCTGCTATCAGCAGGGCATCGACGTCAACACGCCCTACGTTTACACGCTCGCTTGGTTCGCCAAGCCCGTGGCCAACGGTGTCGACGTCGACTTCACCTGGTCGATCAACTACTCGTTCACTTGGTCCGAGCAGGGCACGCTGAAGCCCGGCATCACCTACAAGGCGCAGCAGGTGATCGCGGCCGACCTCACGACGGCCAACCTCGTCAACTTCACCGACATCGAAAACGCATTCCAGTTCGGCACGCCCAGCAACACCGGCGCCGCCGGCTCGCTCACCATCGACTGCGACGGCACCATCCCGAAGGGCGCCGCCAACATCGGCATCGGCATGTCCGGCCAGCCGACGCACGCGGTATCGGCCGAGCCGAACTTCGCCGCCGTGTTCACCATCCACCCGGAGTACTGGATCAGCTTCGGCTCGTTCGAGCCGGGCCAGGTGGTCGACACGCAGACCATGGTGAACTCCGAGGCGGTGCCGTTCCCGGTCAACGTCTACGGCATGACCGCGACGCTCGACAGCGGCAACAACTGGACCCTCGCGCAGGGCCTCGTCTGACGACGAACTGACCGCGCTTGCGAGTGCCGCTCATCCCCCCGGCGGTCCTCGCCGCGAGCCCCCGCGCTGTGTGACGCGCTTCGGCGCGGTGGGCTCGTGCGCGCTCCTCTCATCCCCATGAACGGAGTGACGCCATGTTACGTGTTCGAACTTCTCTCGCACCAATCGCCCTCGTCCTCGGCGCTCTTTCGCTGACTGTGCTGTCGTCTACAGCGGCCCTCGCCGATTGCGACAGCGCCGACTTGTGCACGGCGGGTGAATGCCGCTTGCGCCAGGCGAACGTGCATCCGACCTGCGACCAACCGCGATCTTGCGGCAGCATCGACGCTAGCGACAAAACGGAATTGCACAATCGTCTGATGATCAACCAGCAGTGTCTCGCGGCACGCATGAACGTGTCGCAATGCTTCAGCACATCCGACACCGGTCACGATCAGGCGATCCAGGCGGTCCGCAACGCCATCGCGACCTGCCAGTACAAATACGATCAGAAGTAACTGGCACACGACCGCTGCGCGCGCCGCGCAGCGATTAGCGACGGGTCAGGGGCTCCGGATCCGTCGAGCGAATGAGCAGACGGCGATGATCGAACACGCATCGAACGATGCGTGCACGGCACGCACGGACGGACTGCTCCTGCGCAAGAGGCTTTGTCCTCTCGCGCCCCGTCCTCGTCAGCAAACGGCAACGGAGCCTCCATCATGTCTCGCTTTCGAAATTCGCTCGCCACGGCTGCGCTGATCGTCGGCACAATTGCGCTCGCAGTGCCTGCCAATGCGCAGTGCGTGCCCGACATCTTTCCGAACGACTGGCTGCAGCAGCAGGAAAATCTCGGCGGCCACACGATCGATCGTCACGTCGGAAAGACCGACGGGCAGCTGACGCAGCGGCTCATCAACAGCCCGAATATCGCCGCCGCCGGCTCCTATCCGGCGAGCGCCCTGCCCGATCCGCGCTATCTTGCGGCCCAGGCCACGATCGCTCAGGGCTTGGCGCCCCGGCGCCAGACCATCAACAACTGGGCGGCCACGGCACACGCCAATGCACCGCGTGCCGAGGAACTGCAGGCCGCCGCCGCGATCGGCCGAGTCGCACTGCAGACGCAGCCCGCAAATGTCTTTGACACGCAGACCTATTGCGTGATCCTGCGCGCGAACGGTGTGGGAGGTTGCAGGGTTCTGACCTCGTTCCCGACGCCTGCGTTACATGGGTATTGCCATTGAGCACGCTCGACTCGTTCTACGGCTACCTCGCCGCCCATTTCGCCGACGCTGATCTCGCCGGTCAAACGGATGAAGAAGCGGCCGTGGCCGAGGTGTCCGCGGAATCGCGCCAAGCCTATCTGGAAATACTCGTAGAAGGGCGCCGCGTTCTCGCGGCGCCCACCCTCGAATGGAAGCGCATCGGCGGCAGCGCGAACCGCCACTTCAAATCCGAAGCGGAAACGCGCGCGTGGCTGACCCGCATGATCGACTTGCTGGAAGCGCGGCTCGAACAACTCTGACGCAGAAGGAACAACGCGAGATCGTTACGCATGCGTAACGGAGGCGACGGGTCGGGGGCTCCGGATCCGTCGGGCAAATGGGCAGACGGCGTTATTCGCGCAACGCATCAAGGCATGCGCGCGCGGTTCTCGCACGGACGGACTGCTCCTGCGCAAGAGGCCTTGTCCTCTCGCGCTCCGTCCCTGTCACCCAACTCAAATGGAGCCAAACCATGTCACGCATTCGTGTCTCTCTCGCCGTCGCAACGTTCGTTGCCGGCGCTATCGCCCTGACGGCTGCATCTCACGCCCAATGCATCCCCGACAACTTTCCGAACGATTGGCTGCAGCAACAGGAAAATGCCGGCGGCCACACGATCGCAAAGCATGTCGGCCAATCCGACCAGCAACTGATGGACCGCGTCAACGGACGCCGCGGACCACGGGCCGCCGGCAGCTTCCCGGCGAGCGATCCTCCGGCGGCCAACTACACCGCCGCGCAGACCACGATCACGCAGGCCTTGGCCTTGGCGAACCAGCGCAATGCTCTCAACGTCTGGGCCAACGGCGCCGATGAGGGCGACCGTCGTTCGGTCGCCGTTAACGCGGGTGGCACGATCGGCAGGGTCGTGACACGCCAGGCGCCCGCCAACGTTTTCAACACACCGTACTTCTGCATGGTGTTCGAGGCGAACGGCGACGCGACCTGCTATCTTCTGACCGCGTTCCCAACCCCTGCGGCCAACGGCTATTGCAATTGACGGACCACCTCGAATTCTACGGCTATCTCGTCGGGAGCTTCGCCGACGCCGACCTGCTCCGCCTCACGGACGAGCAGGCGGCGGTGGCGGGGCTGACGGAAAGGAAGCGGGCTGCGTTCGCGAAAGTCCTCGAACAAGGCCGCGACGTGCTGCTGTCGCCGACGTTCGATTGGGAACGTATCGCCCAGCATGCGAACCGGGACTTCGAGGATGAAGCGGAGACGCGGGCCTGGGTGATCCGCATGATGGATCTGCTGGAAGGCGCGCTGAAGAAGCTCTGAGCGCTTGGTCGCGCGGCCGTTCTCCATCACGGCCGCGATGACCGCGCGAGCCGCCGTCCACGGCAACGGCGGCTCGCGTCATATCGGAGCTAAAGCAGTTTACGGTTAGGTTGAAACACTCTCCGTTCATTCCCGCGAAAGCGGGAAGCCAGCGCTACGCTGCAAATCCGAAAGCCCCTGGATTCCCGCTTTCGCGGGAACGAGCGGAGTTTGACGCAGCTTACGTGCAAATTTTCTTTGAATAGCGACGCGCTTCAGTACAGCCCGCCGGTGCCGGAGCGCACCGCGCGATCGGCGTCGGGCGACACGCCCTGCCCCCACGGACGGCCGCCGCCGTCGGCGCCGCTGCCATCGCCACCGCCATAGCCGACCACCGAATAGTTGTCGGGCGGCGCGGTGCCGGGCTTGAACGCCTCGAGGATCGCGCGCGGCGTATCGGGACCGGCGCGGACACCGGTCTTGGGATCGACGCGCACCAGCTTGATGCCGGGCGGCACGCGGAACGGCACCGCCGGCTTGTCGGCGAGCGCGACCTTCATGAAATCCTTGACGATTGGCGCGGCAAGATGACCGCCCGTCGCGCCGCGGCCGAGGTGGCGCGGCTTGTCGTAGCCGAGATAAACGCCGACGACGATGTCCGGCGTATAGCCGATGAACCAGGCGTCCTTCTCGTCGTTGGTGGTGCCGGTCTTGCCGGCCACGGGCTTGGCGACTTCTTTCTGGAAACCGACGCCGCCGGCGGTGCCGCGGATGACCACGCCTTCCATCATCGAAGTGATCTGATAGGCGGTCATCGGATCGAGTACCTGCTGGCGGCGATCGATCAGCGACGGCTCAGGCTGGTTGTTCCACTTCGGCGCATCGCAGCCGATGCACTCGCGCTCGTCGTGCCGGTACACGGTGTGGCCGTAGCGATCCTGGATGCGATCGATGAGCGTCGGCTTCACCCGCCGGCCGCCATTGTCGAGCATCGCATAGCCGGTGACCATGCGCAGCAGCGTCGTCTCGCCGGCGCCTAACGCGAACGAGAGATAAGGCGGCAGATCGTCATAGATGCCGAAGCGCTTGGCATAGTCGGCGATCATCGGCATGCCGATGTCCTGCGCGAGGCGCACGGTCATGACGTTACGCGAATGCTCGATGCCGAAGCGAAGCGTCGAGGGTCCGAAGAACTTGCCCTCGTAGTTCTGCGGCGACCACACGCCCTGGCCGGCGCCTTGATCGATCTCGAGCGGCGCGTCGAGCACCAAAGTCGACGGCGTATAGCCATTGTCGAGCGCGGCGGCATAGACGAAGGTTTTGAACGATGAGCCCGGCTGGCGCAGCGCTTGCGTCGCGCGGTTGAACTGGCTCTGGTCGTAGGAGAAGCCGCCAACCATCGCCAGCACGCGGCCGGTCTGCGGGTCCTCGACCACCATGGCGCCGGACACTTCCGGCACCTGCTGTAGGCGGAACTGACCGTCGCTCTTCGCCGGCGAGACATAGACCACGTCGCCCGCGTTGAGGACCTGGCTGACCTTGCTCGGGACCTTGCCGCTGGTCTTGGCCCACTTCACGCCTTCGAGCGGCAGAATGCCGACCTCGCGTTCCTTGCTGACATAACCGCCCGGATCGCGGCCCGGCTGCAAGCCGACGCGCGCCGACTGATCGCTGACTTCCAGCACCACGGCGAGCCGCCACGGCGCGACATCGGCCAGCGCCTTCACGTCGGCCAGCTTGACGCCCCAGTCGCCGGCAAGATCGATCTTCGAGACAGGCCCGCGCCAGCCGCGCGCTTCGTCGAATTTGACCAGGCCGTCGGTCAGCGTCTTGCGCGCCAGCACCTGCAGCTTGGTGTCGAGCGTCGTGCGCACCGACAGGCCGCCGTCATAGAGCTTCTTCTCGCCGTAGCGCTCGTACAGTTCGCGGCGCACTTCCTCGGCGAAATACTCGGCGGCGAACGTGCGCGTGCCGGTCGGCCGCGTCGTCACGTCGAGCGGCGTCTTCTTTGCCTTCTCGGCATCGGCGGATTTGATGAAGCCCGCTTCTGCCATACGGTCGATGACCCAGTTGCGGCGCTCGATGGCGCGCTCGCGCTGGCGGAACGGATTGTAGTTGTTCGGCGCCTTCGGCAGCGAAGCGAGATAGGCGACTTCGGGAATGGTCAGTTCGTTGACCGACTTGTCGAAGTAAACGAGCGAAGCGGCGGCGATGCCGTAGGCGCCCATGCCGAGATAGATCTCGTTGAGATACAATTCGAGGATCTTGTCCTTCGAATAGGTGCGCTCGATCTTGAGCGCGAGCAGCGCCTCCTTGACCTTGCGCGAGAGCGAGACTTCGTTCGTCAGCAGGAAGTTCTTGGCGACCTGCTGCGTGATGGTCGAAGCGCCCTGCGGACGGCGGTTGGAACCGAAGTTCTGCGCGTAGCTCAGCGCCGCGCGCGCGATGCCGGTGAAATCGAGACCGCCGTGTTCATAGAAGTTCTTGTCCTCGGCGGCGAGGAAGCCGCTGATCACCAGCTTCGGCACCGCCTGGATCGGCAGATAGAGCCGGCGCTCGCGCGCATATTCGGCAAGCAGCGAGCCGTCGCCCGCGTGCACGCGGGTCATCACCGGCGGCTCGTAATCCTGCAGCTGCGAGTAGTCGGGCAGGTCCTTGGAGAAATGCCACAGCAGACCGGCCGCGCCGGCGACGCCGACCACGAACAGGATGGTTCCTGCCGTGAACAGGAAGCCTAAGAAGCGCAAAAATAGCTTCATGCGTGACGTGTCCCGCGTCGTTCCGGCCAGCGGACGCCGACCGCGCCCCAGCGCGCAGTGGATCGCTTATCTGGCAATTTGCTCGCCGCCAAGCCGTTGCCGCCGCTTGCCACTGACAGCGCAGCATTAGCCGTTGGTCGCGTGGTTTTATGTTGAAACTGAGGCCGGTAGAGCCCTCGCCGCCCAGCCATCCCCGGCCGTTGCAAAAATACCGTCACCGCCCCCTCCCGCTCGCCCCGGCCGCAATTCGGGGGCCAAAAAAGGTGTCGACCGCCTGCACCATGGCATCGGCCGTCTTGTCCCGCCAGACGGGCGACGTGAGTTGCTTCAAGTCGTCCCGGGTCGACATATAGCCAAGTTCGACCAGCACCGACGGCACGTCCGGCGCGCGCAGGACGACAAAGCCGGCCGACTTCAAGGGATGCTTGTGCAGCCGGGCCGTCGATTTGAGCTCGTTGACGGCCGACTTGGCGAATTGCAGCGAAAACGTCTTGGTCTCGCGCTGGGCGAGGTCGACCAGGATATTGGCGACATCGTCCGGCTCCGCCGTCAAATCCACGCCGGCGATCACGTCGGCACGGTTTTCCGACTCGGCCAAGCGCGCCGCCTCGGCGTCGGACGCGTGCTCGGACAAGGTATAGACGGTGGCGCCCTCCGCCTGCCCCTCGCGCTTGGGCAACGAGTCGGCGTGCACCGAGATGAACAGCGCGGCGCCGCGTTGCCGCGCGAAGCGGACGCGCTCGTTGAGCGGAATGAAGGTGTCGTCGTCGCGCGTCATCACCACACGGTACTTCTTGGTGGCGGTGAGTTTGTCGCGCAGCGTCTGCGCGAAGGCGAGCACGATGTCCTTCTCGTTCTCGCCGTCGAGGCCCCTGGTGCCGGTGTCGATGCCGCCGTGCCCCGGATCGAGCACGATGAGCGGCCGCGGATCGTCCGAGTCCTTGGCCGGCGGCTCGTTGTTGCGGGTCGCCGGGCGCGCCGGCTTGTTGGCGAGCGCGATGGTGCGCAGAAAACTGTCGCGATCGGTCGCGGCGAGATCGAGCACGAGACGCGCTGGCTGGCCGTCGGTGGCGGCGAGCGTGAACGCCTTGTCGATGCGGACCGGCCCCTTGACGTCGAGCACGATGCGCGAGCCGCCCTGCATGATGAGGCCGTAGCGGAACGCCTTCACCAGCCCCCGGCCCTGATCGCCGGCCTTGGCCGGCAGCTTGAACACCACCTGCGGAATGTCGATCACCACCCGGTAGGGATCGGCGAGCGTGAACGCCGCCAGATCGATCTTCTGGGTGAGATCGAGGACGAAGCGGGTCTGCTTGTCGTCGCCGCCGACGCGCACATCGGTCGCGGCGGGCGCCTCCTGCGTCGTGCCCGGCGCCGGCAGCGCGCGCGAATCGACGCCCTCCGCCGTGCGCGCGGCCGGCGCAGTCAGCAAAGCAGCGCCCAAGGCGACGCCCAGGGCAGCGACGATGGAGAGCGTGCGGAATGTCACGAATCCGGACCCTTTCCGCCCCTTCTAACCCATTAGGGACCGCTTCGGTTAACGGAACTTAAGTGACAGAGCGGTTGAGCGGCACGGTGTGTTCGGATGGCGACGCCTATCGCGCCGGCCACGCCTGCCAGTCTTCGTCGCCGACGACGAAATAGCGCGTCATCCGCTGTCCGTCCCAGTGATACTGCAGCGTCCGGGCCTGCGTGACCGGCAGCTGCACCAGATCCGGATAAAAGAGAGCGGCCGCCTCGCCTGCCGGCCAGCGGACGCTCGGATAGACGATGCCGTCGCTGCCTTGTTCCTTGAGCGGCAACGCCAGACGTTGCGAGGCCGCGTAGCTCTCGGGATCGAGACTGTCGGCAAAGCCTTCCCCGCGCAGATCGTGCAGCGTGCCGGCGATCGGCGCCTGCAACTCTCTATATTGTGCGTCGGCGGGCGGCTCCGCCGTGCGGGCCATGAAGCGCTCGAAATGGTAGGCGGTTTCGGCCAGCGCCACCGCGAAGCGGTCGCCGCAATACCAGACGCCGTAGCTGCCGTCGGAAAAGCGGCTCGGCCGTGCGCGCGACACATGCGTGAAGGCCGCCATGACCAGACTGGCCGTCGGCCCGGCCACGCGGCGCTCGCGCGGCACCAATGTGAGGTCGCCGATCTGCTCGCGCACGCGCGGATTGGTCTTCGCCTCGGCGCTGGCGATCAGGTCCCAGTCTTCCGGCGGCGCGATGTCCTCGAACAGCCATACCGGCGGATAGATCGTGCGCACGATGCGATGACTGACGGGCCACTCCACGTCGGCAACCGGGGGAGCCTCGTTCACCACCCGCCCCGCTCGGCGTCGAGATAGTCGCGGACCGCGGTGAGGTCGCTGGGGGCGCCGGCCAGCATGCGATCGAGCGCCGATTTGCCGCCGAAGGCCGTATTCGGGCGCTTCACCCAGGCATAGCCCCGCTCGGGCTCGGTGAAGAGATGACGCAGCGCCTTGTGGATGCCCATGAGATCGCCGAGCCGCCAGACCGTATCGGCCGGAACCGCGCCGACCTCCCCCCGCTTCCAACGGTAGAAGGTCGAGGGGCTCGGTTGGCCGAGCAGCACCCGCGCCTGGGCGTCCGAGACATTCCACAGCCGAAAGAGGTTAAAAACCGCTCGAATCATCGCGGCCGCTTCGGCCTGGGTGACCGAACCGGTGCTGGGCTCCTCTAGGGGTGCGGTTAGAAGGCGAACCATACCTATAATTCCTATCTATTGGCATAATATATATCGTATTGTATCAATAGAAACAAGATCGACGCCGTCCCGAACCTTCCCTTGCCTTCAAAGGCTTAGGGCCGTATGTAAAAGGTGCTGACGGTTACCGAGTTCCGGTTGTGCCGCGTTCGGGCCTCCGGCGCGCTTGAGTCCCGGACCGCCCCCCTCGAGGAGGTCGGCGGACGGCCAGGCAAGACGAGCCGAATCCCTTCTGAAGGACAGCCGGATCAGCGTTCGGTCATATGGACCGGGCGCAATTTTAAACCGTGAGCGACGAGAAACCTGGGCGGCGCCTTGTTTGAGGCGCGGCCAGAAGTCATACGGGTCGCAATTTTATGCTGCCACTGCTGCAGCAAAGGCAATTCGAGGTCCCCCGCTTTCGCGACAAGATCGTGACGGTGCGGCTTGCTATGGACCCCGCCGAATTGCCGCGTGAAGGCGCGATCCTTTCCCTCCACACCAGTCAGGCCACCCCTCTTCCGTACCGCTTTGCGCCGTCAACGTCGCGCGAGCGGATGCGAACACGTGGCCTAGTGAGACTTTCCCATGGCCGACAAAATGCTCATCGACGCGACCCATCCCGAGGAGACCCGGGTGGTTGTCGTGCGCGGCAACCGCGTCGAGGAATTCGACTTCGAGAGTGCTAACCGCAAGCAGCTCCGCGGCAACATCTACCTTGCCAAGGTCACGCGCGTAGAACCGTCACTGCAGGCGGCGTTCGTCGACTACGGCGGCAACCGCCACGGCTTCCTCGCCTTCTCGGAAATCCATCCCGATTACTATCAAATCCCGGTCGCCGACCGGCAGGCGCTGCTCGCGCAGGAGGAAGAAGACCACCGCTCCGCCGAGCAGGAACACGAGAACCGCTCGCAGCGTCGCGGCCGGCGTCACCGCAATCGCGGCTCCGAGCGCCATCGCGACCGCAACCGCGACACCGTGCGCAGCGAGGCGATCGCCGGCGAGGACGGGACGGCGCCGGACGCCGCCGCCGAGACGACCGACATCAACGCCGCCGAGAGCGGCCTCGATGCGGCGGCGCAGGCGGACCTAAACGAAACCGCATCGACCTTGTCCGAACCGACGCCTGCATTCGAGACGCCGTCGCATGCGCCGGAGACCGCCGAACCGGTCGCCAGCGAAGCCGCCCCTGCCGAACCGGCGCCCGTCGAAGCGCCCGCGCCCGAAACGGCAATCGTCGAGCCGCCGCTGTTCGAAGTGACCACCGCGCCGGTCGCGCCCGAGGCGGAGCCGCAGCCCGCGCTGACGCCCGAGCACAACGAAGAACACGCCGAGACCGGCGATCATCTCGACGAACCGGTCGAAGCAGCCGCCGAAGCTAACGGCGATGAAGCCGCGCCGGCCGAAGCGCGTGAACGCGCGCCCGCCGAAGGCGACGAGGACGAGCACGGCGACGACGAGCACGAACACGAAGAAGAAGTGGTCGAATCCGTCGGCGGCGCCGACGCGCTCGAGGAAGTGCAGGAGCGCGTGCCGCGCTTCCGCAAGCAGTACAAGATCCAGGAAGTCATCAAGCGCCGGCAGGTAATGCTGGTGCAGGTCGTCAAGGAAGAGCGCGGCTCCAAGGGCGCGGCGCTGACGACGTATCTCTCCCTCGCCGGCCGTTATTCGGTGCTGATGCCGAACACCGCGCGTGGCGGCGGCATCTCGCGCAAGATCACCTCGGCCGAAGACCGCAACCGCCTCAAGGAAATCGCGCAGGAGCTCGAAGTGCCGGAAGGCATGGGCGTGATCCTGCGTACCGCCGGCGCGGCGCGCACCAAGAGCGAGGTCAAGCGCGACTTCGAATATCTCCTGCGCTTGTGGGAGACGGTGCGCGACCTGACGCTGAAGTCGACCGCGCCGATGCTCGTCTATGAGGAAGGCTCGCTGGTCAAGCGCTCGATCCGCGATCTCTATTCCAAGGACATCGACGAAATCATCGTCTCCGGCGAGGAAGGCTTCAACGAAGCGCGCGACTTCATGCGCATGCTGATGCCGAGCCACGTGCGCAACGTGAAGTTCTACAAGGACAATCAGCCGCTCTTCACGCGCTACGGCATCGAGAGCCAGCTCGATGCCATGTTCTCGCCGATCGTGCAGCTCCGCTCCGGCGGCTACATCGTCATCAACCAGACCGAAGCGCTGGTCGCGATCGACGTCAACTCCGGCCGGGCGACGCGCGAGCATCACATCGAGGACACCGCGCTCAAGACCAACGTCGAGGCGGCCGAGGAAGTCGCGCGGCAGCTGCGCCTGCGCGATCTCGCCGGGCTCATCGTCATCGACTTCATCGACATGGACGAGAACCGCAACAACCGCACGGTCGAGCGCAAGCTAAAGGACGCGCTCAAGCACGACCGCGCGCGCATCCAGGTCGGCCGCATCTCGCATTTCGGCCTGATGGAGATGTCGCGTCAGCGCATCCGCACGTCGGTGCTGGAGTCGTCGACCGAGAAGTGCCCGGTGTGCGGCGGCTCCGGCCACGTGCGCTCGGTCTCGTCGGTGGCGTTGCAGTGCCTGCGCGCCGTCGAGGAGATGCTCAACAAGGGCGCCACGCATAACCTCATCGTGCGCACCCGTTCCGAGGTCGCGCTCTATATGCTCAACCACAAGCGCGCCCATCTGCGCGCGCTGGAAGAGCGCTTCCGCATCACCATCACTGTGTCCGCCGATGCCGGCGTGAACGCGCAGCAGTCCTACATCGTCGATCGCGGTGAGCAGGTGCACACGGCCGAAGCCGCGCGCGCCCTCGCCGCGCAGGCGCAGCCCGAATTGATCGTGCCGGAGGAGGAAGAGCCGGAAGCTTACGCGGGCGAGGAAGAAGAATTCGCCGAGACGGAAGGCGAGGAAGAAGCCGGCGAAACGGCGGAAGCCGCCGAAGGCGAATCCGAGGCGACCCGCGAGGGCGGCGATCAGCGCCGCCGCCGCCGCCGGCGGGGACGCGGCCGTGGCCGCGGCCGCGGCGAGGAAGCGCCGCGCGAGGCTCAGCCGTTCACGCAAGAGACCGCCGCCGAACATGCCGTCGCGCATGAGGATCACGACGGCGGCTCGCCGGAAGAAGAAGGCCTGGACGCGGAAGCGCCGCAGGAAGCCCGCGAGGAAGGCGCCGCAGGCGAAAACGGCGATCGCCGTCGCCGCCGGCGCGGACGCCGCGGCGGCCGCCGCAATCGCCATCGTGGCGATGGACTCCCTGGCACCGAGCCGCGCGAGGGCGAGCAGGCCGCGTCTTACGAAGAAGGCGTGCACGAGACGGCCGACGGCGTGTCGCATCCGGTGCTCAGCGACGAGGATGCGAGCGTCATCGCTCCGCCCTTCGCGCAACCGACACCGGTGCATGGCGAGGCCGAAGCCGCCGCCCCTGCCCCGGAGCCTGTCGCCGAAAGCGCGCCCGCGCCGGAAGCTGCGCCGCGCCGCCGTTCGACGGTGCGCGAGCCGGCGCCGATCGTGACGTCCGAGGAAGTGATGCTCCCGCCGCCGGCGCCCGCGCCGGTGGAGATACAGGCGCCGACCCCCGTCGTCTCCAGCACGGGCGAAGAGCCGGCGGCGCCGAAGCGCGGCTGGTGGGGCCGTCGCCTGCTCGGCGACAAGGGCTGATCGACAATAGCTTTCAATGAATAATGCCCGCGGCTCACCGCCGCGGGCATTTTGCTGACTCGGCCGACGCGTGAGACGCGCCGGCGTCGTCAGCGAACGATGATCGGCGCCCCGCATTCGGGTATAAGGCGTCGGCCCGCGACAGCGAGCATGCCGAGCGTGAGAGGATGTGTTGATGAAATCCGCCTGGAACGATGCCGACGCGAAGGAAGCCATTGCCCGCTACGGCAAAGCCGGCATCGGCGCCGACCTCGCTCTGCGCGTCTATACGACACGGCTGCTCGGCCGCGATCCGCAACTCGTTCTGCATGGCGGCGGCAACACCTCGGTGAAGACGCGGGTGACGGATCTCAACGGCGAGGAGACCGACGTGCTCTGCGTCAAAGGCTCCGGCTGGGACATGGCGACGATCGACCCTCCTGGCATGCCGGCGGTGCGGCTCGACGCGCTCAAGCGTTTGCGCGCGCGCAAGGCCATGTCGGATGACGAGATGGTGCGCGTGCAACGCGCCAACCTCATCGATCCCGCCTCACCCAATCCTTCGGTCGAAACGCTGCTGCACGCCTTCGTGCCGCACAAGTTCGTCGACCACACCCACTCGGCCGCCGTGCTCGGCCTCATCGACCAACCCGATGGCCCGGCTCGGGCGCGCGAAGTCTATGGCGACCGCATGGGCCTCGTGCCCTACATCCTGCCCGGCTTCGGTCTCGCCAAGAAGTCGGCCGAAGCGTTCGATGCCGATCCGTCGGTCGAGGGGCTGATCCTCGAGAAGCACGGCATCTTCACCTTCGGCGCCGACGCGCGCGAAGCCTATGAACGCATGATCGCGATGGTCACGCGCGCGGAGGAGTATCTCGCGCGCGGCCGCAAGGCGGTGTTCGTCTCGGCGCAACTGCCGCAGCAGGTCGCGACGCAAACCGACATCGCGCCGATCCTGCGCGGCGCCTGCGCCCTCCCCGATGCCAAGACCGAAGGGGCATGGAAACGCTTCGTGCTCGACTTCCGCAGCGGCGCCGCTGTCCTCAACTTCGTCAACGGCGCCGATGTGTCGCGCTACAGCCAGGCCGGCGTCATCACGCCTGACCACACCATCCGCACCAAGAACTGGCCGCTCATCGCGCCCGCGCCCCGCGCCGGCCGGGAAGCCGATTTCCGCGCGCAGGTGCGCGACGCCGTCGCCACTTTCGTCAAGCACTATGAAGACTACTTCGCGCGCAACAATGCGCGCGTCGGCGGCGATCGCATCATGCTCGACCCCGCGCCGCGCGTGATCCTGGTGCCGGGCCTCGGCCTGTTCGGTCTCGGCACCAGCAAGAAAGACGCGCGTGTCGCGGCCGACCTAGCCGAAGCCGCCGTCGACGCCATCACCGCCGCCGAAGCCACCGGCCGCTTCGAGTCGATTTCGGAAGCCGACATGTTCGACTGCGAATACTGGCCGCTCGAACAGGCCAAGCTCGGCAGCGCCAAGCCGTTGCCGCTGGCCGGACAAGTCGCGGTGATCACCGGCGCGGGCGGCGCCATCGGCGCGGCGACGGCGAAAGCCTTCGCGCAAGCCGGCGCCGAAGTCGCGCTGCTCGATCGCGATCTCACCGCGGCGCAAGCCAAGGCGAAGGCCATCGGCGGCGCGGCGCTCGCCGTGCCATGCGACGTCACCGACGCGGCGTCCGTCGCCAAAGCCTTCGAGGCGGTCGCCGCGCATTTCGGCGGCGTCGACATTCTCGTCTCCAATGCCGGCGCCGCCTGGCAGGGCAAGATCGGCGAGGTCGACGAGAGCGTGCTACGCCAGAGCTTCGAGCTGAACTTCTTCGCGCATCAGAAGATGGCGCAGGGGGCGGTGAAGATCATGCGCGCGCAGGGCACCGGCGGCTGCCTGCTGTTCAACGTTTCCAAGCAGGCGGTGAATCCGGGACCGAATTTCGGGCCCTACGGTCTGCCGAAGGCGGCGACCTTGTTCCTCGTGCGCCAATACGCGCTCGATTACGGCGCCGACGGCATCCGCGCCAACGCGGTCAATGCCGACCGCATCCGTTCCGGCCTGCTCACCGACGATTTCATCAAGGCGCGCTCGCAGGCACGCGGCCTCACCGAGAAGGACTACATGAGCGGGAACTTGCTCGGCCGCGAGGTCACCGCCGAGGACGTCGCCCAGGCCTTCCTGCATCAGGCGCTGGAGTTGAAAACCACCGCCGATATCACCACCGTAGATGGCGGCAACATCGCCGCGGCCCTGCGGTAGAACAAAACGGTCGCTCGCTAATCTGTGATTGTCGCTTTCGCGCGACTTGCCTAGATTCTCCGGCAACAACGCCGGAGACAGCCCATGTCCGCACTCGCCGAAGCCGACACCTATCCGCAGACCATCGAGCCGACGATCAACTATCTCGTCAACGACGGCACCGAGGTCTTCACCGGGACCACGAGCGAAGGCGGCACGCTCGACGTCAAAAGCGGCGGCAAGATCGATCCGCACAAGGTCGTCATGCACAACGGCCGGCCGCATGTCGATGAGTTCAAGCTCGACGTGGACGGCTTCCGCTTCGTGCGTCACGACACGAAGATGCAGAACTTCCTTGATGCCGACGAGATCAAGCGTGTCTACTACCCCGAGGTGATCGAGCTCATCAAAGCCGAGAGCGGCGCCAAGCGCGTCGTCGTCTTCGACCACACCTTGCGCACCGCCGACGATGGCTTGCGCGAACAGCACAAGATCCGCGAGGTCGTGCAGCGCGCCCACAACGACTACACCGAATGGTCGGGCCCGCAGCGCGTCCGCGACATTCTGCCGGATGAAGCCGAGGAGCTGCTCAAGCGTCGCTTCGCCATCATCCAGGCCTGGCGGCCGATCCGCTATCCGATCGAGAACCACCCGCTCGCCATCGCCGACGCGCGCACCGTCTCATTCGACGATTTCATCCTGTCCGAACGGCGCTATCCCAACCGTATCGGTCAGACCTACGCCGTCGCGTACAATCCGAAGCACAAATGGTTCTGGTTCCCGCGGCAGGCGCGCGACGAGGCGCTGGTGTTCAAGGTCTATGACTCGGCCAAGGACGGCCGTGCCCGCTGGACCGCGCACACCTCGTTCGACGATCCGAGCGCGCCGCGCAACGCGCGCCCGCGCGAGAGCATCGAGATCCGCACGCTGGCGTTCTTCTGAGCCCGCGATCGCGGTCATCGCAGGACGCGTCATGGACGCAGACGCGTCATGGGCGCGTCCTGTTGCCATCCAGCAGTCGACACATGCCGGCGCCGTGTCGCGCGCCTGCTTGCGCGACGTTTTAGCCCTACCTCCGCACTACCACTGAATTCCGCAAACGTGCGAATCCCCGTATATGGTCGGGCAACCGACCTGAAAGCACGGTCGACCTGCGGTCGTGCGGCCGATAACCGACTGATAACGTTGTCTAATCCGCCGCCATCCAGCGTGCCGTCACAGGCGCGGCAAGCCGTGCTAGAGAGAGGCCACCGCATGAACAAGGACCCGCGCATGACGTCCCGCACGCTGATCGCCGCTGCTTTCCTGCCACTGCTCCTGGCCGTGCCGGCTTCGGCCGCCACCAAGGAAGAGAAGATGGAGACCTGCAAGGTCGGCGCCGAGAGCCAGAACCTCACCGGCGCGAAGCAGCAGGCTTTCATCAAGCGTTGCATGGCCGGCGGCAATTACGAGCCGCAGGCGCGCCGCGACGCGATGAAGAAGGGCGGCGCCAAGCCCACCGCCGCCAAGAAGCCGGCGGCGCCGGCCGCCGCGAGCGAGCCGGCCGAAGAAAACGAATAGTCGCGCTATGATGCCACGCGCGGCGCTTCCACCGTGAGGCGCCGCGCGTTTGCTTTGCAAGCCGTTGGCCTCGGCCCTGCGGTGTCAGCCCGCCGCCATTTGCCATTCTAGGCCTGTGCTTTGGGCGCGCGCGGCCGCGGACCCGCCACGGCGGTGCCCTGCCACAAAGTGTGCATATTCTCTTCAGCATTCCTCAATGACCGGCCGTTACCGTCCGCCAGCAACACCGGACGGACACCTACGTGGCAAACGCGCAACCCGTGAAGAGCTTGCGAGGACGCCTGCGACGCGGCAGCGCGATCTCGGCGCGGCAGCGCATCGAGGTCATGAGCCTGTGCGTCCTGTTCACGCTGGTCGTCGTCACGGCCGGTCTCGGCGGCTGGTTTGCCGGCCTCATCAATACGCGGCCTGCCCAGCAGGAGGCGGCGGAGCCCGCCCCGACCATCGATGACTTCCGCATCGGCTCGATCACTTACGTGCCGGTCAAAGGCCCCAACTGCGAAGTCCACCGCTTCGACAATTTCACCGGCGCGGTGGTGCCGGACGGCTACGTCAATTGCGAGCGCAAGCTCAACCCGGAAGGCGCCGACCCGCTCGGCCCGGACACACAGCGCGGCGCCCGCATGAAGGCCGTGCTCGGCGGCTTCAAGAAGTAGACCGCCCTACTCGCTCTGCAGGATGACGTTCTTCACCATCGGATAGATCTGGTTCTGCCAGGTCCGTCCGGAGAACACGCCGTAATGGCCGACGCCGGCCTGCATGTGATGCTTCTTGCGATAGGGCCGCAGGCTCGCGCACAGATCGTGCGCGGCGAGCGTCTGCCCGACGGCGCAGATGTCGTCCTTCTCGCCTTCCACCGTGAACAGCATCGTGCGCTTGATCGCCGCCGGCTCCACCTTCTGGCCCTCATAGGTCAGTTCGCCGAGCGGCAAGAGATGTTCCTGGAACACCATTTGCACGGTTTCGAGATAGAACTCCGCCGTGAGATCCAGCACCGCGAAATACTCGTCATAGAAGGCCTTGGTCTGCGCGGCCTTGGCGGTCTCGCCCTTGGCGATGTTCTGATAGAGCTCCTGATGCGCCTTGATGTGGCGGTCGATGTTCATGCTCATGAAAGCGGTGAGCTGGACGAACCCGGGATAGACGCGCCGGCCCGCGCCGCCATGCCGGAACGGCACGCGCGCGATCAGGTTCTGCTCGAACCAGTCGATCGGTTTGGCCTTGGCGAGTTCGTTGACCTTGGTCGGATTGACGCGCGTATCGATCGGCCCGGCCATCAGCGTCATCGAACGCGGCTGCGCCGGATGATTGCCCTGCGCCATCACGCTCGCCGCCACCAGGGCGGCGACGCAAGGCTGGCACACCGCCACCATATGCGCGCCGGGACCGATCTTCTCCAGGAAGCGGATCACGTGGCTGACATAATCGTCGAAGCCGAAGCGGCCCGCTTCGAGCGGCACGTCGCGCGCATTGTGCCAATCGGTGATGTAGACGTCATGTTCGGCGAGCAACGTGCGCACGGTGGCACGCAGCAAGGTCGCGAAGTGGCCCGACAGCGGCGCGATCAACAGAACGCGCGGCTGCTCCTGCGTGGTCGCCTTCTTGAAATGCAGCAGCGTGCCGAAGGGCGTGACGTCCGCCGCTTCCTCGGTGACGGCGACCTCTTCGTTGCCGACCGTCACCGTATCGATGCCGTAGGGCGGGCGCGTATGGGTCAGCCCCGCGCGCGAGATCAACTCGTAAGCAGCCGTGAGATTGCTGAGCGCGGCCGGCCGCACGCCGTTCATATAGGCGCCCAGTGTCGTCGCGGCCATGCTGGCTAGCGAGCGCACCGGCATCATGATGTCGGAATGCGCTTGATACGCCTGATAAAGCATTCATTCCCCGGCGGCCCCGGCAGACCGCGACAGCAGCCTAAAACATAAAATGTTGCGCTGCGAGACAAAAAAGTGCGGTTGGCACAGGCCGGCGCGTCCGCCCTGACTGCCGTCTTTATGGTACCGAGAGGTGTTATTCAGGAGCCAAACAGCCCATGGCTGGCGTCATTGCCGACACGATCAGGATTGTCCTGACCAATTTCACCCTCACTTTCTTCGTCCTGGGGCTGCTTGCCGCCGCCGTGGGCATCGCCCGCGCCGGCCGTCCCCGCACTGCGGCGCGGGTGATCGACAAGCTGCTCGCCTGGCATGTCTTGTTCAGCATCGGCTTGAGCAACCTCTACAATTTCGTCATGCACGCCTTTTTCGGCGAGATGACCGCCCGCTTCATCGGCTGGGCCGACAGCCCGTTTCAGTTCGAGGTGGCCGTCGCCAGCCTCGGTTTCGCGGCGGTCGGCTTTCTCGCCGCCTTCCGCAGCTTCGACATGCGGCTGGCCGCCATTCTCGGCCCGAGCATCTTCACGCTCGGCGCGGCGGCCGGGCATGTGCGCCAGATGATCGCCGCCCACAATTTCGCGCCCGGTAATGCCGGCCTGATCTTCTGGACGGACATCCTCATTCCGCTGTTCGGCTTTCTGCTGCTGTGGCTGCAATACCGCCACGGGCGTCCCGACAACGGACGCGTTTGACGCCGCGCCGAAAGATCGGCCACGCCGCTCTTTCGGCGCGAGAAACTATTGAACGCCCTGTGCTTTCGTCTAAGCTCTCAGCGCCGGGTCACGACTGACAAGGGACATTAGCGCCCCATGGCCACGGCTACCCTCACCATCGCCAGCAAGAACTACGGCTCCTGGTCGCTGCGCGGCTGGCTGTTGTGCAAGATGGCCGGCCTCGATTTCGAGGAGCAGATCGTCAACAGCGACGATCCCTCGACCCGCGCCGAATTGCTGCTGCTGTCGCCGTCGTTCCTGGTGCCGTGCCTGACGCATGACGGCATCAAAGTGTGGGACACCTTGGCGATCGCCGAATATCTCAACGAGATCCTGCCGCAAGCCGGCCTCCTGCCGGAGGACCGCGCGGCGCGCGCGCATTGCCGCTCGATCTCCGGCGAGATGCATTCCGGCTTCACCAATTTGCGCTCAGCCTTGCCGATGAACATCAAGGCGCATCATCCGGGCTTCAAGGTCTGGGTCGGCGCGCAAGCCGACATCGATCGCGTCGTGTCGATCTGGCGCGAGTGTCTGGCCAAAGCCGCCGGCCCGTTCCTGTTCGGCCCCTCGCCTGGCATGGCTGACGCCATGTTCGCGCCGGTCGTGACGCGTTTCCTCACCTACGACGTGAAGCTCGACAGCGATTGCGCCGCTTATGCGCAGACGATCATGAACCTGCCGGCGATGCAGGAATGGATCGACGGCGCCAAAGCCGAGCCGGATGAAGTCGTCGAACTCGACGTGGAGTTTTGAGGCAATTGTCATCCCGGGCGAGCCAATGGGTCCGCGCGAAGCGCGGCCCCATGACAGGCTCCGCGAGACCCGGGATCCAGTACGCCGCAGCCTATCGATAGCACACGGCGTACTGGATCCCCGCTTTCGCGGGGATGACAGAGTCATGCGTCTCGCAATCACCACAATGGCCCCGCTTCCTCCGTGCCGCTAGCGCTCTTGCGCGCCGTTGGCAAAACATGAGGAAGCCCTTGAGTCCTGTCGTGAAGATGGCGTCCGTCTTGGCCGCCCTGTCGTCCTGTCTGCTCCCGGTCACCGTCCAGGCGGCCGACGCTCCTCAAAAGCTCACCACCGCCGTCGATCAGGCCGTCCGCCCGTTGTTGAAGCAATATGACGTGCCCGGCATCGTCCTCGGCGTGACGGTCAACGGGCGCCAGCATTTCTTTGCTTATGGCGTCGCCTCGAAGGAGAAGCAGACGCCGCCGACCAAGGACACGCTGTTCGAGATCGGCTCGGTCAGCAAAACTTTCGCTGCGACCGTGGCCTCTTACGCGCTGACGCTCGGCAAGCTGTCGCTCGAGGACCATCCCAGCAAATACATGCCCGCGCTTCAGGGCAAACCCATCGACAAAGCCACCGTGCTCAACTTCGGCACCTACACGGCCGGCGGATTGCCCTTGCAATTTCCCGGCCCGGTCAAAAACGACCGCGATATGATCGCTTACTTCCAGCAGTGGCAGCCGTCAGCCGCGCCGGGCACGCAACGACGTTATTCCAACCCGAGCCTCGGCCTGTTCGGCCACCTCGCCGCTCTGGCGATGAAGCGCGACTACGCGCAGATCATGGAGACCGATGTCTTCCCCAAGCTCGGTCTCAATCACACCTACGTCCGCGTCCCGCAGGCGGCGATGGCCGATTATGCGTGGGGCTACAACAAAGCGAACAAGCCGATCCGCGCCAATCCGGGCGTCTTCGATTCCGAAACCTACGGCGTCAGAATCTCGGCGGCCGATTTGATCCGCTTCGTCGAGGCGAATATCCGTCCGGACACGCTCGAGCCCTCGATGCGGCGGGCCGTCGAAGGAACGCATATCGGTTACTTCAAGACGGGCGACATGGTGCAAGGGCTTGGGTGGGA
Source organism: Pseudolabrys taiwanensis (assembly GCF_003367395.1). NCBI lineage: Bacteria > Pseudomonadati > Pseudomonadota > Alphaproteobacteria > Hyphomicrobiales > Xanthobacteraceae > Pseudolabrys > Pseudolabrys taiwanensis. Next base: position 1,634,486 of record NZ_CP031417.1, read on the forward strand.
GCAATACGCCTATCCGGTCACGCTGGACCGGCTGTTGGCGGGCAACTCCGAAGCGATGATCCAGCAGCCGAATGCGACGACGCAGTTCGGCGCGCCGCAGACGCCTTCGGGGCCGACTCTGTTCAACAAAACCGGCTCGACGAATGGCTTCGGCGCCTATGCGCTGTTCGTGCCGGCCAAGAAAATCGGTCTGGTGATGCTGGCCAACAAGAATTTTCCAATTCCGGCGCGTGTCACCGCGGCGTACGCGGTGCTCGAAGCGCTCGACGCGGCGGCCCAGTAACCGCGCGTCGAATGTGAAGCTTTGCGTTCTCTGTCGTCCTCGCGCGCAGACATCGGGTTTACCCGATGTCTGCCACCGACAGTGCGCAAGTCGGCTAAAGCCGACTTGCGATGGGGCCCCATACGCCCTGCCGTCACCGTTTCAGCCAACTCCCAATCCTTCGCACCGCCTCATGCATCTCCTGCGCCGAGCCGGCGTAGCAGAAGCGCAGGTAATGCCGACCGTCGATCGGATCGAAGTCGATGCCGGGCGTCGCCGCGACGCCCGCTTCGTTGAGCATGCGCTTGGCGAAGTCGAGGCTGTCGTCGGAGAAGCGCGCGATGTTGGCGTAGAGATAGAATGCACCGTCGACCGGCAGAAACTTGTCGAGCCCCGCTTTGGGCAGGCCCTCGGTGAGGATGCGGCGGTTCTCTTCGTAGCCGTGCTTGACCGCTTCCATCTCCTCGCGCCCGTCGAACGCGGCTTCCGCCGCGATCTGCGCGATGGTCGGCACCGAGATGGCGAGGTTCTGCTGCAAGCGCTCGATCGGCCGCACCAGAGGCTCCGGCGCCACCAGCCAGCCGATGCGCCAGCCGGTCATGCAGAAGTATTTCGAGAACGAGTTGATCACCACGGTCGACGGCGACAGCTTCACCGCCGTCTCGGCGCGAAACGCATAATCGAGGCCATGATAGATCTCGTCGGAAATGACGCGGATGCCCTCCGCCTCCGCCGTGTCGATCAGCGCCTTGAGCGAGGCGGCATCCATCATGGTGCCGGTCGGATTGGCCGGGCTCGCCACCATCACGCCCTTGAGCGGCTTCTGGCGGTGCGCGGCGATCAGCCGCTCGGGCGACAAAGCCCAGCGCGTCTCCGGATCGGTCTCGATCAGCACCGGCTCGCAGCCGAGCGCAGTCAGAATGTGGCGATAGGGCGGATAGCCGGGATTGGCGAGGGCCACCCGGTCGCCCGGCTCGAACATCGCCAGGAACGCCAGGATGAAGCCGCCGGAAGAACCGGTCGTGACCACCACCCGCGCCGGATCGAGATCGAACCCATAGGTCTCGCCATAGTGCCGGGCGATTCGCGCCCGCAGCGACGGCATGCCGAGCGCCTCGGTGTAGCCGAGCCGGCCGACGGCAAGCGCCGCCGCGGCGGCCTGTCGCGCGGTCGCCGGTGCGGGCGCGGCGGGCTGGCCGACCTCCATATGAATGATGTGCGCGCCCTCGGCCTCGCGCTGGGCCGCCGCCGCCATGACGTCCATGACGATAAACGGCGGCACATCGCTGCGTTTGGAGGGAATCAAGAGCCGTTTCGCCACGTCGAGCATCGAATTCGAAGCCTTTGGGTCCCGCCCCGCTGTCGCCGTATTCCCCGGCCTTCCTAAGCGCTAACGGTGCCCTGACTCACTCGTGATCGGGCCTCGCGTTGACCGCCCGAAGGCGTGTCACTAGGTTCGCGCCCAGCCGGTAAAAGCGGGAATATGACTAGTAAAGGCACACCTATCAGCCGCCGGCGCGGGGCGCCAGCAGCCCGCGCTCTGGCGATGGCCACCGCCGTCGCCGTGGCGCTCACATCCGTGGGCCCGGCCGCGCCGCCCGCGCGCGCGCAGAGTGCGACGCGTGGCATGCCGATCATCCGCGACACCGAGATCGAGCAGCTGATGCGCGATTACGCGACGCCGATCCTGCGCGCCGCCGGTCTTGCCAAGCAGAACGTCAAGGTCGTCGTTCTCAACAACCGTTCGTTCAACGCCTTCGTCATGGACGGGCGCCACATTTTCGTCCACGCCGGCGCGCTGTTCGACGCCAAGACGCCGAATGAGGTGATCGGCGTGTTCGCGCACGAGACCGGCCACATGGCCGGCGGCCATCTGCAGCGCCTGCGCGAGCAGCTCGCCAGCGCCCAGACCGCGTCCATCATCGCCCTGCTCGCCGGCATCGGCGCCCTCGCGGCCGGTGCCCGCGCCGGCGGCGGCGGCGGCGACGTCGGCATGGCGGCGATCATGGCGCCGCAATCCGCCATCCAGCGCTCGCTGCTGGCTTACGTGCGCACGCAGGAAGACCAGGCCGACCACGCCGGTTTGAAATTCCTCAACGCCACGCACCAGTCGCCGCGCGGCATGGTCGACCTGTTCAAGCGTCTGGCCAGCGAGAACCTGTTCGCGTCGAAATACGTCGATCCCTATCTGCAGTCGCATCCGATGCCGACCGACCGCGTCGCCGCGCTCGAGACGCAGGCGAAAGCCAGTCCCTATTGGGACCGCAAGGATCCGCCCGAACTGCAGATGCGGCACGACATGATGCGCGCCAAACTGTCCGGCTTCCTCGAGAACCCCGGCACGGTCGCGCGCCGCTATCCGCTCAGCGACACCAGCCTGCCCGCGCGTTACGCCCGCGCCATCTCCGCCTACCGGCATTCCGACCTGCGCCAGGCGATCGCCATGATCGACGGGCTCATCAGCGCGCAGCCGGGCAATCCCTACTTCCACGAACTCAAGGGTCAGGCGCTGCTGGAAGGCGGCCGGCCCGCCGAGGCGGTGGCGCCGCTGCGGCAAGCCTCTCAGATGTCGCACCACGCGCCGCTGATCGACGTCATGCTGGCGCAGGCGTTGAACGCGACCAGCAACAAGGCCTATGCCGAAGAGGCCGTCGGCCTGCTGCGCAACGCCGTCAGCCGCGATCCCGACGTACCCTCCGCCTACACCCAGCTCGCCATGGCCTATGGCCGCAAAGGCGATCTTGCCAATGCCGATCTTGCCTCAGCGCAAGCGGCCTTCACGAGCGGCGACCTCGTGACCGCGCGTCAGCTCGCCACACGCGCCAAGACCCGTCTCCCCGTCGGCTCACCCGCCTGGGTGCGCGCCGACGATATCGTCAACGTCAAACCGGCCAATATCAGAGCCGGCAATTGACCACCCGCAAAGGACCACGTCTCATGATCAAGAGCCCGCGCCTCCTCGCCGCCGTCTGCGCCGCGATGCTGGCCATCGCCGCGCCGCACGCCACGCGCGCCGCCGAATTCAACGACGGACAACGTGGCGAGATCGAAAAGATCGTCCGCGACTATCTCGTCTCCCATCCGGAAGTGCTGCAGGAGGCGATGGCCGAACTCGAAAAGCGCCAGACCGCCGCCGAAGCCGAGAAGCACAAGGACGCCGTCAAGGAGCACGCGGATGCGCTGTTCTCCTCGCCGCGCCAGGTGGTGCTGGGCAATCCGCAGGGCAACGTCACCTTCGTCGAGTTCTTCGATTACAACTGCGGCTACTGCAAGCGCGCCATGGACGACATGATGGCGCTGCTGAAGGGCGATCCGAACCTGAAGATCGTGCTCAAGGAATTCCCCGTGCTCGGACCGGGCTCGGTCGAAGCGGCGCAGGTCGCGGTCGCCGTGCGCATGCAGGACAAGTCCGGCAAGAAGTATCTTGAATTCCACCAGAAGCTCCTCGGCGGCCGTGGCCAGGCCGATCGCGCCCGCGCGCTCGCCGTCGCCAAGGAGATCGGCATGAACATGACGCAGCTCGAGAAGGACATGCAGAGCCCCGAGGTGAAGACGACCCTGCAGGAAAACTTCAAGGTCGCCGAAGCGCTCGGCCTCAACGGCACGCCGAGCTACGTGATCGGCGACAAGGTGATCGTCGGCGCCGTCGGCCTGCCCTCGCTGCAGGAAGGCATCAACAACGCCCGCTGCGGCAAGGCGAGCTGCTAAGCACGCTTTCGCCGGCACAGGCGTGACGAAATCGAGGGAGGCGTACGATGTACGCCTCCCTTTTTCGTGCCCGCGGCCGCTCGCCTCGCGCAACTGGCCGATCAAAACCAGGCTGGACAGCACCACAGGATTATCATGTGATTATCGGACGGAGATCGCTCGCGATAGGAGCCCGGCCGTGGCAGCGCAAGACACCGTATTCGCCGGATCGGTCCCGGAATTCTACGACCGGATGATGGTGCCGCTGATTTTCGAACCTTACGCGCAGGACCTTGCCCGCCGCGTCGCGCAAGCGCGGCCGCGCTCAGTGCTGGAGGTCGCGGCCGGTACCGGTGTGGTCACGCGTGCCATCGCAGCGATGCTGCCGGACACGCGCCTTGTCGCGACCGACCTCAACGAACCGATGCTGACCTTCGCCAAGACCTGCCAGCCCGACGGCGCGCGCATTCAATGGCAGCAAGCGGACGCCATGGCGCTGCCTTTCGACGCGCAGAGCTTCGATGTCGTCGCCTGCCAGTTCGGTGCGATGTTCTTTCCCGACAAGGTCCAAGCCTATCGCGAAGCGCGGCGCGTGCTGAATGACGGCGGACTGTTCCTGTTCAGCGTGTGGGATCGCATTTCCGAGAACGACTTCGCCGATGTCGTGACGCAGTGCTTGGCCGGCGTCTTCCCCGCCGATCCGCCTTGCTTCCTGGCGCGCACGCCGCACGGCTATCACGATACGAGACGGATCGCGGCGGAGCTCGCAGATGCCGGCTTTGCCGACGTCACCATCGAGGCGGTGGGCGCGACAAGCAAGGCCGGCTCGGCCCGCGATCCCGCGATCGCCTATTGTCAGGGCACCCCGTTGCGCATGGAGATCGTCGCGCGTGACGCGGAGGGCCTCGAGCGCGCGACCGACGTTGCGGCCGCCGCGCTGGCCGAACGATTCGGCGAAGGGCCGATAAGCGGCCGCATCCACGCCTTCGTCGTCACTGCCAAGCGCTGATCCGCCGATTTCGCACTGCGGTGCGCGGGAACAATGTTCCATGATTTCCGTTGTAAGCGGCCATGTACACATTGGGGATCGAAGAGGAATACTTCGTATTCGACGCTAAGACGCGTCGGGCGGTGCGCCGCCTTAACAAGAAATTCCTCGGCCACGTTCAGAAAGAACTCGGCAAGCACGTCACCACCGAGATGCTGCAGTCGCAGATCGAGGTGGTGTCGCCCATCTGCGCGACGATGAACGAAGCGCGCGGGCACCTGTCACGTTATCGTCACGTGCTCAGCGAGACCGCGAAGGCCTACGGGCTCGGCGTCGCGGCGATGGGCACCTTTCCGCTCGCTTATTGGCCGGAGCAGGAGATCACGCCGAAGGATCGCTACGACGCGATCATCGAAGATCTGCAGATGATCGGCTTCCGCAACATGCTGTGCGGCATGCACGTGCATGTCGCGGTGCCGGACGTCGATGCCCGCGTCAATCTCATCGCGCGCATGACGCCGTTCCTGCCGCTGCTGCTCGCCTTCTCGACATCGTCGCCGTTCTGGCAGGGCCAACGCACCGGCCTCCATGGCTATCGTCTCGCCGCCTACGATGAATTGCCGCGCACCGGCCTGCCCGAGCTGCTGCCCACCAAGGAAGAGTTCGACGAATACATCGCGGCCTTGACCTGGGCGCGGATCATCCCCGACGCGAGCTACATCTGGTGGGCGGTGCGGCCCTCGCTGGCGCATCCGACCATCGAGTTGCGCATCGCCGACAGCTGCACGCGGCTCGAGGATGCGCTGGCCATCGCCGCCCTCTTCCGCTGCCTGACGCGCGCGCTCGACCGCGACCGCGCTTTGAACGCCGGCTTCGACCGGGTCGGCCGCGCCATCACGCAGGAGAACAAGTGGCATGCGCAGCGCTACGGCATCCACGCCACCTTCGTCGATCCGTTCTCGCGCTCGCCGCTCTCGGCCGACGACTGGCTGGAGCAGATCGTCGACCTCGTCGCGCCAGACATGATGGCGCTCGGCTGCGAGGCCGAGATCCGCCACCTCGACACGATCCTGGCCGGGGGCACCAGCGCCGACCGGCAGATGGAGATCTTCGCCGCCAGCCGGTCGACCGGGGCCAAAAGGTTGACCGCGCTCAAGGAAGTGGTGGACTGGGCGGCGGCGACCACGGCCGGGACCGGCCAACGCCCCTGACGCCTTACCCACCGTCCGGGCTTCCCCTCACCCCCCGCTCCCCCTATAAAGCGGCGCAGTTTCGCGCCTCCAAAGCGGGGCGCCCACCAGCCGGACCCCCATGCCGCAGACCGTCTACGTCCTCAACGGGCCCAACATGAACCTGCTCGGCACCCGCGAGCCGGAGAAGTACGGGCATGCCACGCTCGCCGACGTAGAAAAACTGTGCGCCACTACCGCCGCGCGCTTCGGCCTCGACGTGGTGTTCCGCCAGTCCAACCACGAAGGCGAGATCGTCACCTGGATCCAGGAGGCGAAGGCCAAGGGCGCCGCCGGCATCCTGCTGAACGCGGCCGGCTATACCACCACGTCGATCGCCATTCTGGACGCGCTGCTCGCCGTGCAGGTGCCGACGATCGAAATCCACATGACGAACATCCACGCGCGTGAAAGCTTTCGTCAGAACTCTTATGTATCGAAGGCGGCCAAGGCCGTGATCGCCGGTTTCGGCGTCGACAGCTATCGCCTCGGCATCATCGGGCTCGCCGGCATCGTCGGCGCCAAGGACAAGCAATAGCGCGGCTCTCGCCAGCCGCGTCATCTCTCTCTTCAAGACGGATCATCGATGGCCAAATCGGCAAAGACCTTAGTCGACCGCGAACTCATCCAGGAGCTGTCGAAGCTTCTCGACGAGACGGGTCTGACCGAAATCGAAATCGAGCAGGACGGCCAGCGCATCCGCGTTGCCCGTGGCGCGGCGGCCGCGCCGACGGTCGTCGTGCCCGCGCGTGCCATGCCGGCCGCGATCCCGCAGCCGGTCGGTGAATCCGCCGCGGCGCCGCTCGATCCGGCCAAGCATCCCGGCGTCGTCACCTCGCCGATGGTCGGCACCGCCTATGCCGCGCCCGAACCCGGCGCCAAGCCGTTCGTCGAGATCGGCAGCAAGGTGAAAGCCGGCGAGACGCTGCTGATCGTCGAAGCCATGAAGACGATGAACCAGATCCCCGCCCCGCGCGGCGGCACCGTGATCCAGATCCTGTTCGAGGACGGGCAGCCGGTCGAGTTCGGCGAGCCGCTGGTGATTATCGAGTAGTCCTCTTCTGTCATCGCCCGCGAAAGCGGGCGATCCAGTAACCACAGACGAAGCGAATGCATACAACCGAAGCCACACGGAATACTGGATGCTCCGCTTTCGCAGGGCATGACATCTGCAATGTTCGATAAAATCCTCATCGCCAATCGCGGCGAGATCGCGCTGCGTGTCCTGCGGGCCTGCAAGGAGCTCGGCATTCCGACCGTGGCGGTGCATTCGACCGCCGACGCCGACGCCATGCATGTGCGCTTCGCCGACGAGAGCGTGTGCATCGGCCCGCCGGCGGCGAAGGACTCCTATCTGAACATCCCGGCGATCCTCGCCGCTTGCGAGATCACCGGCGCCGACGCCGTGCATCCCGGCTACGGCTTCCTGTCGGAGAACGCGCGCTTTGCCGAGATCCTCGCCGATCACGGCCTCGCCTTCATCGGCCCGAAGGCCGAGCACATCCGCATCATGGGCGACAAGATCGAGGCCAAGCGCACGGCCAAGCGCCTCGGCATTCCGGTTGTGCCCGGCTCCGAAGGCGGCGTGTCGTCCGACGCCGAAGCCAAGAAGATCGCCGACGAGATCGGCTATCCGGTGCTGATCAAGGCCGCGGCCGGCGGCGGCGGACGCGGCATGAAGGTCGCGCGCACGGCCGCCGACCTGTCGACCGCGTTGTCGACGGCGCGCAGCGAAGCCAAGGCGGCCTTCGGCGACGACGCCGTCTACATCGAGAAGTATCTGGAAAAGCCGCGCCACATCGAGATCCAGGTGCTCGGCGACGGCAAGGGCCACGCCATCCATCTCGGCGAGCGCGACTGCTCGCTGCAACGCCGGCACCAGAAAGTGCTCGAGGAAAGCCCCTCGCCCGCGCTCAACGTCAAGGCGCGCGACGAGATCGGCGAGGTCGTCGCCAAGGCGATGCGCGAGATCAATTATCTCGGCGTCGGCACGGTCGAATTCCTCTACGAGGACGGCAAGTTCTACTTCATCGAGATGAACACGCGCATCCAGGTCGAGCATCCGGTGACCGAAATGATCACCGACATCGACCTGATCTTCGAGCAGATCCGCGTCGCCGCCGGCGCCGAGCTGACCTTGAAGCAGAGCGACATCCGCTTCCACGGTCACGCCATCGAGTGCCGCATCAATGCGGAGAACCCGGTGTCGTTCCGGCCCTCGCCCGGCAAGATCCTGCACTATCACCCGCCCGGCGGTCTCGGCGTGCGCATCGACTCGGCGGTCTATCAGGGCTACTCGATCCCGCCTTATTACGACTCGCTAGTGGGCAAGCTGATCGTGCACGGCAAGACGCGGCAGGAATGCCTGATGCGGCTCAAGCGTGCGCTCGACGAAGTCGTCGTCGACGGCATCGAGACGACGCTGCCGCTGTTCCGAGCGCTGCTCGCCGAGCCGGACATCATCGACGGCAACTATCACATCCACTGGCTCGAGCAGTTCCTCGCGAGCGGCGGCATGCAGAGCGAGCCGCTGTCGTCCTGACGGCGGCCGCATCGCCAGGAACACGCGCCTGAGCGAGCCAACGCGGGCGAACGCGACGTTCGCCCGCCCGCAGATCAGAACCGGTAGTTGAGCCCGGCGCGGGCCAGACCAAACTTCAGATCGGGCTTCAACGCCGAACCCGTGCCGCCAATGATGTCGGCGAGATAGTTGTTCTTTTCGCCCAGATCGACGTGCAGATACTCGAACTTGGCGCTCCAATTCTCGCGCACCGCGATTTCCACGCCGCCGCCAAACGTCCAGCCACGATGCGTCGCCGTGTCCTCGACACGGGTTCCGCTCACGACATCGTGGATCTCGAGCTTGTTCTTGCCGAAGGCAAAGCCGCCGGTGACGTACGGCATGACCCGATCGAAGGCGATCCCGAGGCGGCCACGCGCCGTTCCGAACCACTCCAGCGCGTTCTTGGCGGTGACGGTCGTTGTCGGCAACAATGCGCTGCCGCTGGCGTCGGCATACTGCAAATCGACTTCGAAGCCGAATACTGCCCGGCCGGCCTGCCAGTTGTAACCGAGCTGCACGCCGCCAACGAAGCCATCATAGTCCGACGAGAACGGCAATGTCGCCGAGGAAACGCTGAGGATGGTGTCCGCCGTGCCGAAGGCATAGCCGGCGTTCACCCCTGCATAGAACCCGGTCCACGTCGCCGCACGCGCAGGCGAGAGCACTGTCGAAGCCGGCGCGATATCGGCGGCAGAGACCGGCGTCATGCCGGCAGACAGGAGAACGGCGGCAGCGGCCACGATCACTTTATTCATGGTCATTGTAAGTCCCTTGAACGTCACACGACGGCGTGATTCCCGCGACCATCGTGCCGCAGACAAGGGGCCACCGCGTTGCTCCTCGGCGCGCAGACTTTGGACTTATGCGCACTTCGCGGATGGTTTGCGCCGCTTGTGTTGTTTGCGCCACGTCGCGACGAAACATCGCACCCATTCGGCATCGCGTAACGCAGCCTCGTTGGATGCCGCAAGCTTTCGGAAAGCCTGGGGTAAGTATTGGCTTTCAAAATGCCGCGCGCCGGGCAAAGGTAGACTTTCACCGCTCCCGACAATCTAAAGACAGCGCGATGGGAAAGATCGTCTTCTCGACCGACCAGTTTGCCGGCCAACTGGACGATGCCCACCGCTTCGCGCTGTGGCGCGATCTCTATGCCGCGCAGTACGGCCTGCTCGATGCCGCGCGCGCCGAGGATCGCCCCTTTGCGGCGCATCTCGAGTTCGCACAATTCGGCACGATTGCGGCTGGCTGGTTCGACGGCGCCCTCAGACGCGTACGGCGCACGAAGCATGAGCTGCGGTTGGACGCGCGAGACGAACTGTTCCTGTTCTTTAATCGCGGCGAGCATCCGGTCACCGTCCAACAGCGTGGTCGCGAGACGCTGGTGCAGCCCGGCATGCCGGCGCTTCTGAACTATTACGAGAACGGCGATTGCCACTTCGGTGAAGACCATCGCTGGATGGCATTCACGGTCTCGCGCAGCCGGCTGCAGGCGCTCATTCGCAATGTCGAAGATCTCGTCGCCCTGCCGCTCGATCCGCGGAACGAGGCGATGACCCATTTACGGCACTACGCCGATTTTCTGCACCGCGCCGGAGCGATCGACAACGATCCAGCCCTTGCCGAGCATGTCGGGCAATCGCTGCTGGACCTGATCGCCCTCGCCCTAGACAGCGACCGCGACACAGCCGCGTTGGCTCGTTCGCGCGGCCTGCGCGCCGCGCGCCTGCGGGCGGTGATTGCGGAGATCGAGGCTGGCTTCGCCGAGCCTGGGTTCTCACCTGGGATGGTGGCCCACAAGCTCCGCCTGTCGTTGCGTTATGTGCAGGACCTCTTGCACGACACCGGCGCCGGCTTCGTCGAACGCGTCACGGAACTGCGCTTGCAAAAAGCGCGCCGCATGTTGGGCGATCCGGCCTGTGACGCGATGACCATCGCCGACATCGCCTATTGCTGCGGCTTCAGCGAGGCGCCCTACTTCAACCGCTGTTTCCGCAAGCGTTTCGGCGGCCCGCCCACCTCGTTCCGCGCCGCGCCACGCTGAGATTCGGCCCTGCGGCGCGCTTGACGCATCCATAGCCGTACGGCTATACATCAATCCATAGCCAACGGGGTATGGATTGCGCATGTCGAAGGCCCACGATGTGCTGTTCAGGACGCTCGCCGATCCGACACGGCGCGCGATCTTCGAGCGGCTGTGCCGCGAAGGCGAGAAGACGGTCGGCGACCTGACGGCGCGCGCCGGGGTCTCGCAACCGGTCGTCTCCAAACATCTCGGCATCCTGAAACGGGCGGGCCTGGTGCGCGACCGTCACGAAGGCCGCCAGACTCACTACAGCCCGCAGCTCAAGGCGCTCGCGCCGCTGATCGACTGGACCAGCCAAATGACCGGGTTCTGGGAAGACCGGTTCGACCGGCTCGAAAACCTGCTCAAGAGGATGGACCAATGAACGATCGCGCCGCCGACACCCGCTCCGTCGTCGTCGAACGGGAGTTTCCCTTTCCGCCGGAAAAGCTCTGGCGCGCGCTGACGCAGCCGCATCTTGTCGAGGAATGGCTGATGAAGAACGACTTCGCGCCGGTCGTCGGCCACCGTTTCAATTTGCGCGGCGAATGGGGCGGCGTGTTGGATTGCGAGGTGCTCGAAGTCGAGCCGCACAAGACGCTCGCCTACACCTGGAATTTCGCGCATGACGACGCGGCCTACAATCTGCACAGCGTCGTGACCTTCACGCTCACGCCGACGCGCACCGGCACGCACCTGCGCATGGAGCAGAAGGGCTTCCGGCCCGACCAGAAGCAGGCTTACGGCGGCGCGCATGCCGGATGGCGGCAGTTCCTCGACAAGCTCGAACAGGTCGTGGCGCGGCCGGCATAACGCGGCGAAGTTCCGCTCCACCCCATCCTTGCGGAGGTCCTATGAACGTCCGGATTCGGCAGCTTCACCGCTGGCTGTCCATCATCTTCACGCTGGCGGTCATCGCCAATTTCGTCGCGATGTCTTTCGGTCAGCCGCCCGCCTGGGTGGTCTATTCTCCCCTGCCGCCGTTGTTCCTGCTGCTGTTCACGGGCCTCTACATGTTCGCCCTGCCTTATGCAGCGAAATGGCGCAGCGGATAACATCCACGCCGCATTCCCGGGCTGCGTTTTGCGCGGCAGCGTATTATCATTGCGCGGCAACGTCGCGATCCATCGCGGCGAGAAAACACTCCGGGAGAAACAGCCATGCCCAGCACCGTTCGACTGCATCGCGTCCTGACGACGAAGCCGGAAAAGGTCTATCGCGCCTTCATCGAGGCCGATGCGCTGGCAAAATGGCTACCGCCGAATGGCTTCACCTGCAGCGTGCATCATCTCGACGCGAAGGTCGGCGGCACCTTCAAGATGTCGTTCCGCAACTTCACCACCGGCATGAGCCATGCGTTCGGCGGCGAATACCAGGAACTCGTGCCCGGCCAGCGCGTGCGTTACACGGACACGTTCGACGATCCCAATCTGCCGGGCGAGATGCGAGTGACGGTGGAGCTCAAGGCCGTCATGGTCGGCACCGAGGTCAACATCGTGCAAGAAGGCATCCCCGACGCCATTCCGGCCGAGGCTTGCTATCTCGGCTGGCAGGAGTCGCTGCGCAACCTCGCGCGTCTCGTCGAGCCCGAGATCAATCAGTAGCGGCAAGCGGCGCTATGAAAAAGAGAACGAGCCTCGCGAAGGACGCGGGTGGCGACGCCACTCCGGCGCAATCGATCGACGCGAAGATCAAAGCGCTCGGCGATTGGCGCGGCGAGACGCTGGCGCGGCTGCGCAAGCTGATCAAGGAAGCCGATCCGGCGATCGTCGAAGCCGTGAAGTGGCGCAAGCCCTCGAACCCGATGGGTGTGCCGGTGTGGGAACACGACGGCATCGTCTGCACGGGCGAGACCTACAAAGATAAAGTGAAGCTGACCTTCGCCAAGGGAGCCGCGCTCGAAGACCCGGCGGGCCTGTTCAATGCCAGCCTCGACGGCAATGTGCGGCGCGCGATCGACATTTCAGAAGGCGAGACGATCGACGCGGCGGCGTTCAAGGCCCTCGTCCGCACCGCGGTGGCGTTGAATACGACGAGAGCGAAACGTTAAAGCGCGATTGCATTAGATTGTCTTTGCCGCGGGCACGGCCGGCCCCCTCTCCCATCCGAACTCGGGTTTACCCGAGTTCGGCATTATAAGTGGTCGAAGTCGGATATATCCGACTTCGACTGGGGAGAGGGTTGGGATGAGGGGGGGGGCACGACTCTCGGACTTTGTAACCCCTCACCGACGCGCTAACGCGCGTCGACCTCTCCCTATGGGAGAGGTGAAGAGAGCCCGCAGCGAGCGAGTTCGACATCTTCGCGCGCTAAGCCTCCAGCGCCCGCAGCACCACGTCCTCCACCCAACCGCGCCAATGCGGCAGGTCGTCGCCCATGAGGTCGTGGCCGAGGAAGGCCGAGAGCGTGTAGCGGTTGGAGACGTAGAAGTAATTGAGCGCGAGGATGGTCAGATAGATGTGTAGCGGCGCGATGCCCTTGCGGAACACGCCTTGCTTCACGCCGCTGTTGTACACCTTCTCCATCAGATCGAGCGCCGGCGACGACAGTTCCTTCATCGCCTTCGATTTGGAGACGTGCTTGCCTTTGTAGAGGTTCTCGTTGTTGAGCAGCGTCACCAGTTCGGGATGCGCGAGATAGTGGTTCATCGTGAACTGCACGATGTGCCGGAGCGCCGCGACCGGCTGCGTCAGGTCGAGATCGAGCTGGCTCTCCGCCTCCCACATGTCGCGGTAGATCTTTTCGATCACCTGGACGTAGAGCTGCTCCTTGCTGCCGAAATAGTAATAGAGCATGCGATCGTTCGAGCGCGCGGCGCGCGACACGAGATTGACGCGCCCGCCGCCGAGCCCGCGTTCGGCGAACACTTTCACCGCCGCTTGCAGGATGGTGGCGCGCATATCGGGCCCGCCGCCATTGGGCCGCGCCTTCGGCCGGCCGCGCTTGCGCTTCTTGTCCGTGCGCCGCACCGCCGCTTTCGGCGTCCCCGCGATCTGCTCCGACATGCGTTTCGTCACCCGCTTTGGCCCACGCCACACGCAATCCGCGGCACGTTCGGCCACCGACTCCGCGACGCGCTCTGCAACTTCTCTATGCACCGGCCGCCGCGAACAGGGCAATCCCGCGCTTTTCCCATGGTCCGGCGCCTGCGAATTGGTCGCATTTTGACGTTGACAGGCGGGCCATCCGGGCTCAGATTTTAATTATGTAAGCACTACATTAAATAACAAGCGCGACGGGGAACCCGCGATGGAGAAGGACTTCGTTCTGAACGCCTGGTATCCGGCGGCGTGGTCGCGCGACGTGTCGCGCTCCCTCGCGCAGCGGCGCATCCTCGGCAAGCTCGTGGTGCTTTACCGGCTGGAGAACGGCGGCGTCGCCGCGCTGGACGACGCCTGCCCGCACCGGCTGGCGCCGCTGTCGATGGGCCGCCTCAGAGGCGACGCGATCGAATGCGGCTATCACGGCATGACTTTCGATTGCAGCGGCGCCTGCACGCGCATTCCCGGCCAGCCGCTGATCCCGAACAATGCGCGCGTGCGCGCATATCCGGTGGTCGAGAACATGGGCCTGGCGTGGATCTGGATGGGCGATCCGGCCCTCGCCGATCCGGTCAAGATCCCCGACGTGCCGCAATATCACGATGCCGCCTGGAGTTCGGTCGAAGGCGACGCGCTCGCCATCGACTGCCACTACCTCAACCTCGCCGACAACCTGTGCGACCCGGCGCATGTGAGTTTTGTGCATTTGTCGACGCTCGGCAACGCCTCGAGCGAGGACATCCCGGTGCACAGCGAGAAGCAAGGCGACAAGATCGTCACCTGGCGCTGGATCGTCGACTCGCCGGCCATCCCGCTGTTCAAGAAGTTCGGCAACTTCACCGGCAATGTCGATCGCTGGCACTATTACCATTACACGCCGCCGAGCACCGCCATCATCGACTTCGGCAGCGCGCCGACCGGCACCGGCGCGCCGGACGGCAACCGCGACAACAGCCTGCAGATCTTCGCGTGCCACTTCATCACGCCGGTCGATACCGAACGCTGCATCGACCACTGGCTGTTCGTGAAGAACTTCGCCACCGACGAGGCCACGACGCAGGCGATGATCGATCAATTCCGCCTCGCCTTCGACGAGGACAAGGTCATCCTCGAAGCGATCCATAAGAACGAGAAGGAGCCGCGGCAGACCCGGCCGCTGCGCATCGCCATCGACGCCTCGCCCATCCGCATGCGCAAGGCCGTGGAGCAGATGATCGAGGCCGAGCGCGGCCCGCATCCGGGAGACGCTTCGGCGGCCTGAGCCGTTGTAAATTCGCGATGCGCCGCGCCGGCCGGCACATCTTCGCTCAACCCGTATCACACGAGGAGAACGTCATGAATGTCCGGCCCGTCGCAACGGCCCTGTGCAGCCTGCTATTCGCGAGCGCGCTCGCTGCGCCCTCTTTGGCGCAGGACGTCATCAAGATCGGCGACCTGAACAGCTACAAGGCCATGGCCGCCAACATGGAGCCCTATCGCAAGGGCATGGAACTGGCGGTCGACGAGATCAACGCGCAAGGCGGCCTGCTCGGCAAGAAACTGAAAGTCATCTCGCGCGACGACGGCGCCAATCCCGGCGAAGCCGTGCGCATGGCCGAGGAATTGCGGCTCAACGAAAAGGTCGACTTCCTCACCGGCACGATCCTGTCGCATGTCGGCCTCGCCGTCACCGACTATGCGCGCCAGCACAAGATCTTCTTCTTGGCCTCCGCGCCGCTGACCGACAAGATCATCTGGGACTCGGGCAACCGCTACACCTTCCGCCTGCGCACGACGACCTACAGCTACGCCGCGGCGCTGGTGCCTTACGCGTCGAGCCTCAAGCGCAAGCGCTGGGCCTTCGTCTATCCGAACTACGAATACGGTCAGTCCGCCGTCGCGACCTTCAAGGCCCTGCTCAAGCAGGCGCAGCCCGACGTCGAATTCGTCGCCGACGTCGCCCCGCCGCTCGGCAAGATCGACGCCGGCGCGGTGGTCGAAGCGCTGACCGATGCCAAGCCCGACGCCGTGTTCAACGCGCTGTTCGGCGCCGACCTCGCCAAATTCGTGCGCGACGGCTCGACGCGCGGATTCTTCGGCAAGGTCGCCGTGGTCAGCCCGATGACCGGCGAGCCGGAATATCTCGACCCGCTCAAGGACGAAGCGCCGGTCGGCTGGTACGTCACCGGCTATCCCTGGTACGCCATCAAGACGCCGGAACACACCGCGTTCCTCGACGCCTATCAGAAGCGCTACAACGACTATCCGCGCATCGCTTCGCTGGTCGGCTATATGACGATCGAGGCGGTCGCGGCCGGCATCAAGAAGGCCGGATCGACCGACTCCGAGAAGCTCGCCACCGCCTTCGAGGGCCTGCAGTTCGGTACGCCTGTCGGCAACGTCACTTTCCGCGCGCTCGATCATCAAGCGACGTTCGGGCTCTATGTCGGCCCGCTTGGATTGAAGGACGGCAAAGGCGTGATGACCTCGAACGAATATATCGACGGCAGCAAGCTGCTGCCGTCGGACGACGAGGTCCGCAAGCTGCGCAAGGCGGCAACGCAATAATCGGGACGCGGCGTTCCGGCCCATAGCTCGGACGCCGCCCCACCGTTCATTCCCGCGCGCGGACATCGGGTTTACCCGATGTCCGCCAACTATAGTGCGCAAGTCGGCTAAAGCCGACTTGCGATGGGAATCCAGCGCGGCATTTGAAATATCGGTGCTCTTGGCCCCTGGGCCCCCGCTTTCGCGGGGGCGAGCGGAATGTGAGGGAATTTCAGCTAAACGAGATACGCTCTAGAAGTACGAGCTCAGGCTCGGCGTCGCCGATGAGCCGGCGCTGCTGTCGGCCGTGCTCTGCTGCAGCATCGAGATCGTCCGGTAGCTCTGGACGATCTGGTTCTGCACGCGATCGCCGTAGCCGAGCGCCGCCTTCTCGGCCGCGCTCATGCCCGAGTACAACGACAAGAGCGCAAGCGAGGCGCCGGCGACGCCGCCGCCATTCGACGGATCGAAGGCATTCATCAGCGTCGTGCGGTTGCGCTGATCGAGCTCCTTGCGGGCGGCGCGCGCTTCTTCGCCCGAGAACGAACCATCCTGGTTCAGGGCGACCAGCGCCAAAGATTGATTGTCGAACTTGGAGAAGTCGACTTGCGTGCCGACGCGCCGCGCCTTGTCGAACACCAGCTCGGTGCCGCTGTCGCGCGCTTTGTTGGCCTGCGCGTCGAGCATCGCCCGCGCCTGGGCGGCAAGGCTTGCCGGATCGCCGGCATCCGCGGTCGCGGTGCTCTGCGCGGTCTTGTCGAGCAGCGCGCGCACCGGGTCGTCGACATTGCCGGTATCGGGCGCCTTGCCCCAGCTCTTGGATGCGGCGGTCAGCCCTTGCGCGAGCGCCTGGCTCTGCAATTTCCAGGCAACGGTCGAACGCTCGTCATCGCCCGCCGCGTTGAGATAATCGGATGCGGCCTGATACAGGCTTGCGTAGTCGCCGGTGTGGCGCGCGAGCACAACATGCGAGGCCATCGCGCTCTCGAACCGGGATTGCAGCGCCTGCGCGGCGGCCTTCTGCTCGTCCGGGCTGAACAGGCCCTTCGCGTTCGCGGCCACCGCCGCAAGCGTCGCGCGGCTCTGCCCGGTGAAATCGACGGCGACCTCGCCATCGATCAGCGGCGAGGTGACGCCGAGCTTGCCGTACTGCTCGTCGAACCAGGCGCGCGCCTGCGCGGCCAAATCGGGCGCAGTCGACGTCTCCGATGTATCGGACGCCGCGGTCGTGGCGAGATAAGCTTTTGCCGTATCCGAGAGCGTGACCGAGTCGCTGTCGCGGCCGCCATCGGTATTGCTTGACGTCGACGAAGCGGCATCCGCCGCTGCGCTCGTATTCGTGGCGCTGTAAGCACTCGTGGTGCTGCCAGCGGTGCTCGATCCGATCGCCGCGGTCATGCGTGCCCCTTCCCCCTGACCTCGAAAAGCCCGGAATATATGGGACATTTATGGTTAATGGACTCTAAAGCCGCACTGCGACGTCAGGCGTCCTGCGGTGGAATATCCGTCTCGTCGACATAGCGGATGTTGGGGAAGACCACCTGCATCGTCGTGCCCTGGTTTTCGCCGGCACTCAGCGCCTTGAGCCAACCCCCGCTCGCGCCGATGAACGTGTCGGCGATCCACAGTCCGAGTCCCGAGCCGGGGATCTTGCCGAGATGCCGCTCGCCGCGGAAGAAGCGCTCGGTGATGTGCGATTTCTCGTCCGCGGTGAGACCGACGCCCTTATCGCCGACCGACACGACGAGCTGTTTGTCTTCGACTTCGGCCGTGACGATGATCTTGGAGTCCGCCGCGGAGAACTTCGCCGCATTGGCGATGATCTGGCCGAGCGCCTGCTCCACCAGCACCGGATCGAGATGAACGAGCGGCAGGTTCTGCGCGCCCTCGAACTCGATGCGCCGGCCGTAGCGGTTGGCGACGCGGTCGATGGCCGCGCCGATGACGTCGCTCGGCTCGGTCCAGTCCTGGCGCGCCTGCAGACCCTTGCTGGTGATGCGCGCGGCATCGAGCATGTTCTGGATGTCGGCATTGAGCCGCATCGCCTCGTCGCGGATGCCCTTGGCGAGCGAGGTCAGGCGCTTGTCCTGCGCGAGCGACGGCGCGTCCGCCAGCACCGAGACGCCGCCGACGATGGAGGTGAGCGGCGTGCGCAGTTCGTGCGACACCGAGCCGAGCAGCGCGTCGCGCAGTTGGTTGGTCTCGGCGAGATCGCGCGCGGCGTCGCGCACGGCCTCGATCTTGAGCGCGAGATAGGTCGTCACCGTTTGAACGACGAGACTCATGCCGGTGTTGATGAGCACCGGATAGGACCAGTCGAGCCGGTACCGCGTCGTCAACAGAAAGCTGCCGAGCGTGATCAGCATGCAGATGGCGGCCACGACCACCGTGCCGCGCGTCGTGCAGAAGCGCACGGAAAGCAGCACGACCGATACGTAGAGCATCGACGCGGTGATTTCGGTGCGGGTGACCGTGTCGAGCACGAAAATCGCCACGGCGATCGCAAAGGTGAGAATGGGAAGGAAGACGCTGGTCTTGCGCATTGCGAACGCCGTACTGGGCCCGCATCGATTGTCGCGATGGGCGGCGTATGGCCGCCATGCGACGGCGGCACCGCCAGGAATTATCGTGCGCTACTTTACACGTTCCGATGCTGAGAGCAGCGCGGCGACGTCCGAATTTACGATCTCTTTATGCCGCCCGCGCAACCGAACAGCCGCACGCACGACCGCGTCAGTGCGCGCGGTCGTCGTCGCCGTGTGTCAGCCGCGTCAGCAGCGTGCAGACATCGTTCGGGTTATACGGCTTGGTCATGAACACGGAGTGCGGCACCAGCTTGCTGACATCGCGGTTGTCGTAACGGCCGGACGCATAGACCACCGGCAGTCCGGGCCGCCTTGCGCGCACGCGAGCGGCAAGCTCGCGGCCGTCCATCGATCCCGGCAGGTTCACGTCGGTGAACAAGACGTCCACCACCCCACCCTGATCGATATAGCGCAGTGCTTCGTCGGCGGTGCTGACTTCATGCACGTCGAAGCCGTTCTCGGTGAGCGTATCGGCTACCAGCATGCTGATGAGGACCTCGTCCTCGACCAGCAGGACCGAAACGGGATGGTCCGTGTGTACCATTGGGCTCCCTCGCCGCGTACAACCTACGCCGGGAGAACGCGGAACTTGGCTAAAGAAACTCAAGCTTTCAGCAATTTGAAGCCATTATGATGAGCGAAGCGTTAACGTCGCCTCGATCGCACTTTGAGGCCGCCGCCGAGCGCCTTAGGATTGCAGGACCATGGCCAGCCGCGACACCGCCTTTGTCGAGATCACGCCGGAAGTGCTGCTGAAGGCCTATGCCTGCGGCATCTTCCCGATGGCCGAGAGCGCCGACGACCCGGCGCTCTATTGGATCGAGCCGGAAATGCGCGGCATCCTGCCGCTCGAGGGCTTCCACGTCGCGCGCCGCCTCGCCCGCACGGTTCGGACCACGCCCTTCACGGTCCATGTCGACCGCGACTTCGATGCCGTGATCGACGGCTGCGCCGAACCCAAACCCGACCGCGGCAAGACCTGGATCAATGCCCGCATCCGCCGCATCTATCGCGCGCTGTTCGAAGCCGGCGCCTGTCATACCGTCGAGGTCTATGACGGCGAGGCGCTGGTCGGCGGTCTTTACGGCGTCTCGCTCGGCCGCGCCTTCTTCGGCGAGAGCATGTTCCACCGCGCCACCGACGCCTCCAAGGTCGCGCTGGTGCATCTCGTCGCGCGCCTGAAGGCCGGCGGCTACCGCCTGCTCGATACGCAGTTCGTCACCGCGCATCTGAAGACCTTCGGCGCGGTCGAAGTGCCCAAGCGCCGCTATCACCGCATGCTGGAAGAAGCGCTCGCCGGCGAAGCGGACTTCGCTGTGTTGCCGACGGAGCGGCCGATCACCGGCGCCGAGGCGCTGGCGATCATCGAGAGCGCGCATTGAGCCGTCATTCCGGGGCGCGCGCCACTTCGACGCGCGAACCCGGAATCCAGAACAACGATTGAGCTTGCGACTGGACTCCGGATCGCGCGCTGTGCGCGCGTCCGGAATGACAGCAATTACCGCAACGCCGGCACGAAGCCCGGCTGCTGTTGCTGCGCGCGCGGCTGTGCCGGCACGAACTGCTGTCCGGCCTGCGGCGGCCGTTGCGCCGGCTGCGCACGGCGCGGCTGTGTCGGACGCGCCGCGGGCTTGGCCTGATCGTCCGGCGCCGCTTCCGCGACCGACGGCGGTTGCGCGCCTTTGCAGTCGGTGAGCCACACGTCGTAGATCGGGTGCTCGACCGCGTGCAGGCCGGGGCTCGCCGCGAACATCCAGCCCGAGAAGATACGCTTCATCTCGTTCTGCAGCGTCACCTCGTCGACCTCGACGAAGGCGTCGGTGTTCGGCGTCTCGGTCGGCGGCCGCGAATAGCACACGCGCGGCGTCACCTGCAGCGCGCCGAACTGCACCGTCTCGTTGATGGCGACGTCGAACGAGATGATGCGGCCGGTGATCTTGTCGAGACCGGAGAACACGGCGGTCGGATTGGCGATGCGCTGCGGCGGCGGCTCGACCACCACCTCGTCGCCCGGCCGCGGCGCGGTATCGGCCGGCTGATTCGGATTGGGGTTCGGGTTGGGATTGGTGTTGGCCTGGGTCGGCTGCTGCGGCTGCTCGCCGGCCGGCGCCGGCGGCCGCACCTGTCCCGGTAGCGGCGCCATGGTCGCGCCCGGCGGCGGCGCCAGATCCTGCGACTGGATGGTGCCGCCACCCGGACGGCTCGACGGCGGCAGCGCCATCGGCGCCGGCAAAGGCTGCGCCGGCGGCACGTCGGGCCGCGCTGCGGCGGGCATGCGCGACGGCTGATTGGAGTAATAAGGCGCCTGCCGCGAGGGCGGCGGCGGCGGCTCATCGTCTTCTTCGCGATAGATCGGCGGCGGATAGCGGTCGTCGCGCCCGCCTCCCGGCACGTTGGCCGGCGGCCGCGGCGGCGAATCGGAAAAGATCGAGCCGAATTGCGCCAGCGCCGGTGTCGCGGCGGCCAGCGTGGCGAGCGTCAAAATGCAGACTGAGAGCCTGGGTCGCGCCATAAACCGGGATCGTCCCCTTGGGGCCGGCGCGTGAAAGTGGCCGCCCTCAAACCAGCGCCCGGTTAACACGGGGAATGCGGCGGCGGAAGGGCGCGCCGGCCCCTTCCCCACCCCCGGCCGCGCGGGTGGCGAAACGACGCCTTGCCGGGCCTGATCGGAACCGGCATCGTTCGAACAACAAATAAAGATGCTCAGGGGGGACATGCTCAAATGAAACGGATACTCGGACTCTGCCTGCTGTTGGCCGCGACGCTCGCGGCCGGCCTGGCGCCGGCAGGCGCGCAAACCTATCCCGACCGTCCCATCACCATCGTGGTACCGCTCGCCGCCGGCAGCGGCATGGACGCCTTGGTCCGTCTCTATGCCGACAAGCTGCAGGCCTCGCTCGGCAAACCGGTGATCGTCGAGAACAGGCCGGGCGCCGCCTTGATGCTGGCAGCGAGCCACGTCGCGACCGCGCCCGCCGACGGCTACACGCTGCTGGTCTCGACATCCTCGGCGATGGCGATCAATCCGGTGCTGTACAAGAAGATCCCGTACAAACTCACCGACTTCGTGCCGGTGTCGTTCTACGTGAAGTCGCCGTTCATCCTGGTGGTCAATCCGGATCTGCCGGCCAAGACGGTGCCGGAGCTGATCGAACTCGCCAAGAAAAGCGAAAAGCCGCTCAGCTATTCCTCGCCCGGCGCCGGCGTCGCCCAGCATCTGTCGATGGAATACATGAAGCAGCGCTTCGGCATCAATTTCACGCACGTGCCCTACCGCTCGACGCCGCAATCGGTCGCCGACATCGTCGCCAATCACGTGCAGCTCGGCTTTGCCGAAGCCGGCGCCACTCTGCCGCTGATCCGCGACGGCAAATTGCGGGCGCTGGCGGTGTCGTCCTCGACGCCGATCCCGTCACTGCCCGACGTGCCGCCCTTCGCCAAGGCCGCCAACGCGCCCGACTTCGAAGCCGTGTCGTGGCACATGCTCTATGCGCCGGCGGCAACGCCCAAGCCGATCGTCGAGAAGCTGCATGCCGAGATGAAGAAGATCATGAGCGACCCGGAGATGCAGCAGAAGGCGACGACGATCGGCCTGTTGCCGATCGATCCGCCCTCGCTCGCCGACACCGAGATCTATCTCGTCAGCGAACGCGAGAAATGGGGCTCGCTGGTGCGGAAGCTGGAGCTCGAGGGCTCACAGTAACGAACGCGGGGGTGCATCGGCGGGCGGCGCGTCCCGCGCCGCTGGCCGGCGTCTCTACTTGAGCGTCAGCGCCCGCCGCTGCGTCGCCCACACCAGGAACGCAAAGCCGATCAGAACGCCACCGCCGAGCGTGAGCGCGAACCAGCCGCCGATGTGCCACAGCACGCCGGCGAGGCTCGAGCCGATCGCGCCGCCGATGAAGTTGCACGACACATAGGCGGTGTTGAGCCGGCTGCGGGCCGTTGGATCGACCGCGAACAAGCGCGTCTGATTGAGCACGTTGAGCGCCTGGATGGCGATGTCGATCAGAAAGACGGCGATCAAGGTGATGGCGATCGACGTGGCGCCGAAACCCGAGATGGCGAGCGACACCAGCGCCAGCACCAGCGCGCCGCCGGTCGACGGCACCGACCAGCCGCGGTCGTGCAGCCAGCCGGCGCGGCGCGCGGCGAGCGCGCCGGCCAGTCCGACCAGGCCGACCAGCCCGATCTCGCTCGCCGCGTAAGAGAACGGCGGCGCACTGAGCAGCAATGTCAGCCCGGTCCAGAACATCGTGAACACCGAGAACACGGTCGCGCCCAGCACGAGCGTCACCTGCACCGCGCGGTGCGCGCGGATGGTGCTGAAGATCGAGCGCAGCAGCCGCCCATAAGGCACGGCCGGCCGCGGCGGCAACGCCGGCAGCGCCCGCGCCAGCAAAATCGCCAGCACGATGATCAACACGGCCGCGCAGAGATAGATCGCGCGCCAGCCGAACGCGTCGGCGAGAAAGCCGCTGATCGTGCGCGACACCAGAATGCCGACGAGCACGCCGGAGATGACCGTGCCGACGGCGCGGCCGCGCTGCTCGGGCTTGGCGAGATCGCCGGCCAAAGGCGCGAGGATCTGCCCCGCCACCGTCGTCAGCCCAACGGCGGCAAGCGCGGCCAGCAGCAAGGTGAAGCTCGGCGCGAAGGCACTGGCGATCAGCGCCAGCGCCGACAGGATCATCATCGCCGGAATCAGACGGTGACGCTGGAGCGTGTCGCCGAGCGGCACGATCAGGAAGATGCCGACCGCGTAGCCGGCCTGCGTCATCGTCACGAGCAATCCGCCAGAGCCCGCGGGCACGCCGAAGGTCTGGGCGATTTCGGCGAGCAGCGGTTGCGCGAGATAAAGATTGCCGACGGCGGCGCCGGCGGCGACCGCGAACAGCAAGGTCAGGCCGAACGACATGCCCGACGATAAGGCCGAGGCGCCTTCGGCCTTGCTGGGTTCGTCCGCCACGGTCCTGCTCCAAAAAAACAAACCGCCGCGGGACGGCGTGTCCCGCGCGGTGCGCGTCATCGCATGAATGAATCGACGCGCCGGCAGGCTCAGCCTGCCGGACGCCGGGTTGGAGGGCTCAGCCCTCCGGGCTCCAGGCCTTGTAGTCGCCGGTCGCCTTCGGACGGCGGCCTTGCGCCAAGGTCGACCCCGGCGGGCGGTAGGCGCCCGGCGTGCCGGTCAGATTCGGCCGATGCGGCTTCTGCCAGGCGCGCGGCTTGTAATCTTCCTCGGTCGGCGGCGTGTCGACGGTGTGGTGCAGCCAGCCGTGCCACGAGGGCGGCACGGTCGAGGCCTCGGCGTAGCCGTTATAGATGACCCAGCGGCGCTCGAAGAGCAGCGTCGGATCGATCTTGCCGCCCTTGGTGCGATAATATTGGTTGCCGAATTCGTCTTCGCCGACCTTTTCGCCGTACATCCAGGTCCAGAACTGGGTTCCGAATGTCTGCGAATTCCACCAAGTGAACAGTTTCAGAAGGAAACTTTTCATCGCCGCCGTGCATTAACCGCTGTGGGACGGTTGGCGTTCTGCCACCTCACCGCTCCCGTGTCCAGGGCGCCGCCGCCGGGCCGCCCACCATCCCTGCACCCCGCTCTCGTTACATGAGGCCGCATGGATTCGTTGAGACTGGCACTCATCCAAGTCAAAGACTGGCTGTACTGGCTGCCTAATCCCGTCACCGCCGTGTTAATTCTGGCACTGGCCGTGGTCATCGCCCTCGCCGTCCACCGGCTTTTGCGCAAGGTGGTCCGCCGCACATTGGCGCCGCGCTATCCCAATATTTTCTCGATCGTCACGCGCCTGCGCGGGGTCACGCGCCTCTCCGTCCTGATCCTGGCGCTGCTGGTCGCCGTGCCGGTGGCGCCGTTCGATTCGGACACCGCCGGCATCATCGCGCGGGTGCTGCTGATCGCCATCATCGCCCTGATCGGCTGGGCCGCGATCGTCGCCCTCAACATCGGCGCCGATGTCTATCTGCGCCGCTTCCGCCTCGACGTCGACGACAACCTGCTCGCGCGCAAGCACAACACGCAGGTGCGCATCCTCCTGCGCACGGTCGAAGGCGTCGTCGTGCTGATCACCGCCGGCGCGGCGCTCATGACGTTCGACGCGGTTCGCCAATACGGCGTCAGCCTTTTCGCCTCGGCCGGCGTCGCCGGCATCGTCGCCGGTCTGGCCGCGCGCCCGGTGCTGTCGAACCTGATCGCCGGCGTGCAGATCGCGATGACGCAGCCGATCCGGCTCGAAGACGCCGTCATCGTCGAAAACGAATGGGGCAATGTCGAGGAGATCGGCTCGACCTATGTCGTGGTGCGACTGTGGGACTGGCGGCGCATGGTGTTGCCCCTCACCTACTTCATCGAAAAGCCGTTCCAGAACTGGACGCGCGAAACGTCGGCCTTGATCGGCACCGCCTTCATCTATGTCGATTACCGCGCGCCGGTCGCGCGCATCCGCGACAAGCTCGACGAGATCGTCAAGCAATCGAGTAACTGGGACGGGCGCGTCATCAATCTGCAGGTGACCGACGCCAAGGAAGCGACCATCGAATTGCGCTGCCTCGCCAGCGCGCCGTCGGCCGGCGCCGCTTTCAATCTGCGCTGCGAGATCCGCGAGAAGCTGGTCGACTTCCTGCAGCGCGAACATCCCGAGGCACTGCCGCTGCGGCGCATGGAAGTCAGCGCGCAGGACGATGCGGCGTTGCGGCTCGGCAATGACGGCAAAGAGCGAGAGGCGGTCGGCGGCCGCAACTAGCAGCGGGCCTCACCAGGTGTATTTGACGACGCCCTTGCCGGCGCAGCTGGTGACGTTGCCGGAAAACTCGCCTTCGAACGTTGCGGCAAGCGAAAAGCCGTTGAGCCACTTCTGTTCGGCGCCGGCGCTGACGAGCACGGAATCGGCATCCGGACGCGCGCCGTTCACAACAAAGCTGGTGCCCGGCAGCGACTGGAAAGCCGCGCTCGCGGTGCGATCGGGCTTGTAGTCGTGCGCCCATGCCAGACGGCCGCGCAGCGTCAGCACGCCATCGCTCGCCGCGAGTGATTTGTCCGCCCGCAAACCAAGTTCGGTGCGGCTGTCGGTCGTGGTCTGTGCCGCGTAGTTCAGCGCAAACAGGCTGCCGCCGGACGGGGTCTGCTCGGCATAAGACGGCATGCTAAAGCTGATCGCCTGCACCGCGGCATAGGGCGTGAGGCCGACGAATGGCGTCGCAAAACGATAACCGCCCTCGAACCGGCCGGAGAAGCTGTTGGCGCGGAAGCGGCCTTCGAGCATGTCGACACCGGCGAGCGCAACGGTGCGGCTGGTGGTGACGTCGTGCCAGCCATAGCCGAGCCCCGCGGCGATGTAGGCCGGACCGAATGCGTGCCGGCCGTAGACACCGGCCTGGAACATATCCGTTGAGCCCGAGCCGAAGCCATTGGCCAGCGAATAGGACGTACCGCCCCCGCCGAGCGCAAAACCGACAAGCGTATCGGGCGAGAGCCTGTAATCGGCGCCCGCCGCGACGCCCCAGAGACGCGCGCTGGTGTCCTGCGATCCCACCGCCGCGTTGCCGCCGACGGTTTCCGAGCCGCCATAGACAGCCGCCCACACGCTCCAGCGGTTGACGGGCTCGGCACGCAGCGGCGCCTTGGTCGCCATCGCGAACGCCTCGCTGGCGGCAGCCGAGCGCTTGCCGGCGTAGGACAGCGTTGCGTCGTTGATGTTGTCCGGCACGACAAAGCTACCGGCACGGCCGGCGCTGGCCGGGTCGATCAACATGTTGAGGAACAGATCGTCGGCCTTCATCGAAGACTGGATCGCACCGGTGCCGAGTTCGCCCGCGGCGACCGAAAGTCCCGCCGGCGTCAGCGCGCCGAATGCCAGAGGAATGCCGCCGCTCGTGTTGAAGACATTGGTCAGCGTGTTGGCGACGTTCTGCTGGTTGGTGTTGAGGCCACCGCCATAGTTCGGGCCAGGATTGTTCGGGTCAACGAAATGCAGCGTCAGATTGAGGAAGACGTCGTTGGCACCATAGCTCAACGCGGACGTGAAATTCGCCGGCAGGTTGGTATTGACCAGCGCGTTGAAGGCGCCGTTGACGCCACCGGTCGCGTTGAGGATCGTGTACTGCTTGGTGACATAGCTGCCAGGTGCGAACACCGCGTTCACAGTGGCGCCGCCGAGGGTTGCCGTGCCGGTGACATTGGTACGGTCGGCATTGGCGGGCGACACTTCGACCAGGTAGTTCGAGGGCGCCGAGAAAGCAAGGTTGCCCTGTACGGTCAAAAGCCCGATTGAATTGCCGGGCGCCAGCGTACCGCCGTTGATCTCCGTGTTGCCGACGACGCCATTGCCGCCGAGGGCGCCAGCTGCGTTCACCGTCGTGAGCGATGAGGATGCAATCGATCCATTGACGCTGAGAATGCCGCCATCGACGGTGGTGGAGCCGGTGTAGGTGCTGTTCGCTGTCAGGACGGTCTTGCCCGCCTCCACCAGCACCGATCCCGCTCCGGAGACGGTGGGATCGAACGAATAATTCAAGCCGGTGTGGTTGAAGACGATCTGGCCGGTGCCTGCGCGGAACACGACTGCCGATGCAATCAGCGCGCCTGGCGCCACCGCGGCTTGGCCCTGTGCAGCACCGATGTTGAGCGTACCGGTCGAACCGACCTGGCTGGCAATGTTCAAGGTCGAAGCCGAGACGCTGCCGCCGTTCTGGATCGTCAGCGTGCCGCGGCCGAAAGTGGCGATAGTGATCGGAAGGGCGGAACCATCGAGCGACGAAAGGGCGGACCAGGACGAGCCAGAGACCGTCACGGTACCGTTCGAACCGGCGCCGAACGCGATAGTCCCAGAACCGCTGATCAAAGAGCCGTTCAGGATCGTCAGCGTGCCAGTACCGGCATTGCCGACAATAACCCCTGACGATTGCGCGGCCCCGCCGATCACCGTCGGATTGGGCGTGGCTGTATCGATTGTTACAGCGTCGCTGCGGGTCGGCACGCCGGCCGACCAGTTACCGGCCGTGAACCAATCGGTCGATGTGCCGCCGATCCAGTCGGCAGCCTCGGCGACTGCCGGTATCGCCGTTGCCGACATGAAGGCCAGCGCGACCAGCGAGGTGGTGCGCAAGAGACCGCTGCGCAACGATGCAGACCAATTCTGACTTACCGCAACGGGCCAATTGTCATCGATACAAATCGGTCGATGGCCGCGAGTCGTCCGCACAGATTCGACCGCGCTCCGCGTTATTCCCAGCCTCATCGCATTCCATTTCAACTTAACGACAGCGTACAATGACACCGTTAGATGGCATCAGGGCGCAAGATCAGCGTTAATGTCAACCTGCGAGGCGTCGGCCTCGAAATTCACAACCGTCGCAGTGTTTGCGGCACGCCGTTGCTTCGTGAGCGAAGCGGACGCGGCATTGCCGCGTCGTCCAACGGAATCGCCCAGCGCTCCGCGCGTCCCAACACAGCCACGTGCGCGACAATCGCGCCGCCGCCGGTGGCTCAACGGCGAGCGAAAGCCAATTCCGTATCCTTCCTGAGTTGCGCTCGGCCGTTTTATGTGGCATTTGATGCCCACGAAATCGGCAGCGCGCCTATCGCGACGCCAAGCCGCCCAAGGATGACAGTGCCGGTAAAGGCGGGCCCCTCGCGGGGTCCGCCTTTTTCCTTTTGGCGCCCTGGGACCGTTCGACCGCCTGCCTCATGGAACAAAAGCGATCCAAAACGTGCGCCGCCCGCAGGCTGCAATCAATTCACACAGAGGAGAAGCGTCGCGGCAGTTGCCCACACCCTTCGGGCTCGGTTTAAGGGCCTGACTCAGCATCGAGAATCAGCGACTCCGGAACCCGTTGCGCCGGACTTCTCCCGGGCTTTTCCCCGCCTCCGCGCGTCAGAAACTTGCCTGTGGGGAAGCTGCAAAGCCCGATTTTCGGTCGTTTTTTCGTCATCCGCGCCGGGCCATTTCCGGTCGCCGAAAAGGGCTTTTCCCCGCGGGTCAGGGGCACAATACTGCCCTCGGACACGCGACGCCTTTTCCCTCTATTTCAGGCACACGACACAAGATTTAGTGTTTGATTCAGGTTTGGCGGCTATCCCTTGTTGACGGGTGCAGCGAGTCCCCTTAGCTTTCGGTCAGTCCGGCGCGGGTGAGTTTGAAGTTCCGCCTGGACCTCCAAAACGGCTCTGACAGTGCTCACCCACGCCAGAAATGGCGTTCTGGGCCCGGGGTCGTCTGCGCTTGGCAGGCAGAGGGCAAGACGTGTCGACAAGGGCGGCGAAAGGCCCGGGCGGCACCTACGTGCAGGGTATGCGTCGAGCGAGAACTGAGCAGTCACAAGGCAGGCCGGGACAGGGCTGCCGGGATATAATGGGCCGGGTGACGAACCGCCTGGCCAACTGAAGGGGCTAGAAGAATGCGGATCGAACGGCGCTTTACCAAAGACGCGCGCACCGCCTACGAAGGTGTCGAATTCCGGCTGACCACGTCCGAGATCAAGAATCCGGACGGCTCGGTGGTGTTCAAGCTCGACAATGTCGAGGTGCCGGAATTCTGGTCGCAGGTCGCGTCCGACGTTCTCGCCCAGAAGTATTTCCGCAAGGCCGGCGTGCCCGCGCGGCTGAAGAAGGTCGAAGAGAACTCCGTTCCCTCGTTCCTGTGGCGCTCGGTCGCCGACGAGGACGCCCTCGCCGCGCTGCCCGAGAACGAGCGCTATGTCGGCGAGCATTCGTCGAAGCAGGTGTTCAACCGTCTCGCCGGCACCTGGACCTACTGGGGCTGGAAGGGCGGCTACTTCGACAGCGAGGAAGATGCGCAGGCCTTCTACGACGAGCTCTGCTATATGCTGGCGACGCAGATGTGCGCGCCGAACTCGCCGCAGTGGTTCAACACCGGCCTGCACTGGGCCTACGGCATCGACGGTCCGAGCCAGGGCCACTATTACGTCGACTTCCAGACCGGCAAGCTGACCAAGTCGAAGTCGGCCTACGAGCATCCGCAGCCGCACGCCTGCTTCATCCAGTCCATCAGCGACGACCTCGTCAACGAGGGCGGCATCATGGACCTGTGGGTGCGCGAGGCGCGCCTGTTCAAATACGGCTCGGGCACCGGCACCAACTTCTCCAACCTGCGCGGCGAAGGCGAGCGCCTGTCCGGCGGCGGCAAGTCGTCGGGCCTGATGAGCTTCCTCAAGATCGGCGACCGCGCCGCGGGCGCCATCAAGTCGGGCGGCACGACGCGCCGCGCCGCCAAGATGGTGATCGTCGACGTCGATCACCCCGACATCGAGAAGTACATCGACTGGAAGGTCATGGAAGAGCAGAAGGTGGCGGCGCTCGTCACCGGCTCGAAGGTCAACCAGCGGCACCTCAAGGCCGTGCTCAAGGCCTGCGTGAACTGCCAGGGCTCGGGCGACGACTGCTTCTCGCCGGAGAAGAACCCGGCGCTCAAGCGCGAGATCAAGCTCGCGCGCAAGGCGCAGGTGCCGGACAACTACATCAAGCGCGTCATCCAGTTCGCCAAGCAGGGCTACAAGGACATCGACTTCCCGATCTACGACACCGATTGGGATAGCGAAGCCTACCTCACCGTCTCCGGCCAGAACTCGAACAACTCGGTGCGCGTCACCGACCAGTTTCTCAAGGCCGTCGAAGCCGACGGCAAGTGGGACCTGACGTTCCGCCGCACCAAGAAGACGGCCAAGACCGTCGACGCGCGCGAACTGTGGGAGAAGATCGGCTACGCCGCCTGGGCCTCGGCCGATCCGGGCCTGCAGTACCACACGACCGTCAACGACTGGCACACCTGCCCGGCCTCGGGCGAGATCCGCGCGTCCAATCCGTGCTCGGAATACATGTTCCTGGACGACACGGCGTGCAATCTCGCCTCGCTGAACCTCCTCACCTTCCGCGACGCCAAGACCGGCGCCTTCGATGTGGAGGGCTATGAGCACGGCGTGCGGCTGTGGACCGTCGTGCTCGAAATCTCGGTGCTGATGGCGCAGTTCCCGTCCAAGGAAATTGCGACGCTGTCGTACGAATTCCGCACGCTCGGCCTCGGCTACGCCAATATCGGCGGGCTGCTGATGACCTCCGGCATCCCGTACGACTCCGATGCCGGCCGCGCCATCTGCGGCGCGCTGACCGCCATCATGACCGGCATCTCCTACGCCACCTCGGCCGAGATGGCCGAGAAACTCGGCGCCTTCCCCGGCTACAAGAAGAACCGCGAGCACATGCTGCGCGTGATGCGCAACCACCGCCGCGCCGCCTATGGCGAACGCCAGGGCTACGAGAAGGTGTCGCAGCCGCCGGTGCCGCTCGACCACGCCTCGTGCCCCGATCAAGCGCTGATCGCGCACGCCAAGGCCGCCTGGGACAAGGCGCTCAGCCTCGGCGAGAAGAACGGCTATCGCAACGCGCAGGCCTCCGTGATCGCGCCGACCGGCACGATCGGCCTCGTCATGGATTGCGACACCACGGGCATCGAGCCCGACTTCGCGCTGGTGAAGTTCAAGAAGCTGGCCGGCGGCGGCTACTTCAAGATCATCAACCGCGCCGTGCCGGAGGCGCTGCGCACGCTCGGCTACACTGAGGCGCAGATCGCCGAGATCGAGGCTTACGCCGTCGGTCACGGCAACCTCGCCCAGGCCCCGGCCGTCAACCACACGACGCTCAAGGCCAAGGGCTTCACCGACGAGGCCATCGCCAAGGTCGAGAAGGCGCTGCCGACCGCGTTCGACATCAAGTTCGCCTTCAACAAGTGGACGCTCGGCGAAGACTTCGTGCGCGAGAAGCTCGGCGTCGCCGCCGAAGACCTCGCCTCGCCGACCTTCGACCTGCTCGCCGCGATCGGCTTCACCAAGCGCGAGGTCGAAGCCGCCAACATCCACGTCTGCGGCGCGATGACCGTCGAGGGCGCGCCGCACCTCAAGGCCGAGCACTATCCGGTGTTCGACTGCGCCAATCCGTGCGGCCGCACCGGCAAGCGCTATCTCTCGGTCGAGAGCCACATCCGCATGATGGCGGCGGCGCAGCCGTTCATCTCGGGCGCCATCTCCAAGACCATCAACATGCCGAACGACGCCACGGTCGAGGATTGCAAGTCCGCGTACCTGTTGTCGTGGAAGCTGGCGCTCAAGGCCAACGCGCTCTACCGCGACGGCTCGAAGCTGTCGCAGCCCTTGAACTCGCAGCTCATCGCCGACGAGGAGGACGACGACGATCAGGTCGAGGTGTTCCTCGAGAAGTCGGCGGCGGCGCGCGTCACCGGCCTCACCGAGAAGGTGGTGGAGAAGATCGTCGAGCGCGTCACCGTGCTGCGCGAGCGCGAGCGCATGCCCGACCGCCGCAAGGGCTACACCCAGAAGGCCGTCGTCGGCGGCCACAAGGTGTACCTGCGCACCGGCGAATACGATGACGGCCGCCTCGGCGAGATCTTCATCGACATGCACAAGGAAGGCGCGGCGCTGCGCTCCTTCATCAACAACTTCGCGATCGCGGTGTCGCTCGGCCTGCAATACGGCGTGCCGCTCGAGGAGTATGTCGACGCCTTCACCTTCACCCGCTTCGAGCCGGCCGGCCCGGTGCAGGGCAACGACTCGATCAAATACGCGACGTCGATCCTCGACTACGTGTTCCGCGAGCTCGCGGTCTCGTATCTCGAGCGCTTCGA
Source organism: Pseudolabrys taiwanensis (assembly GCF_003367395.1). Classification (NCBI taxonomy): domain Bacteria; kingdom Pseudomonadati; phylum Pseudomonadota; class Alphaproteobacteria; order Hyphomicrobiales; family Xanthobacteraceae; genus Pseudolabrys; species Pseudolabrys taiwanensis. The sequence continues at coordinate 1,667,102 of NZ_CP031417.1, forward strand.
CCTCGCGCATGTCGATCCGACCGAGGGCCAGTTCGACGCGCTCGGCAAGGGCGTCGAGGAAGGCCGCCCCGCCCCCGCCTCGCAATATGTGTCGAAGGGCCTGACGCGTTCGCGCACCGACCGCCTGCAGGTGGTGCAAGGCCAGCCGGCCGTGGCGAGCGCCAGCGTCGTCACCGCGCTGCACGCCGCCGGCGCCACCGCGCTCAAGGCCGAGCCCGAGCACAAGCTCTCGCCCGCCGAGAAGCTGGAGGCGCGCGTCGAGGAAGTCGCCGAGCTTTCCATCGCCGACGCCAAGCAGCACGCCAAAGCCGCGGCGATCGAGAAGCGCGCCGAAGCACGCGCCAAGGGCTACGAGGGCGAAGCCTGCGGCGAATGCGGCAACTTCACCTTGGTGCGGAATGGCACGTGCATGAAGTGTGATACGTGCGGGTCAACGACGGGGTGTTCGTGAGAGCAGCCGGAGCAGCTGATTAAAAGTCAGTTGCCCGCACACTCCGCAGCGTCATGGCCGGGCTTGTCCCGGCCATCCACGAATAAGAAAGGTGGCCGAAAGGCCGCCTTTTCTCTTTACAGGCATTAGCGCGAGTTTTAGCCTTATCACAACCACTCATTAGACGGTGGAAGATGGGGGGAGGAAATCATGAAAGTTTTGGCACTTTGTGCACTCACTTTGCTTGTCACGAGCGCAAGCGCGCATGCGCAGCTCTACAATTCAAATCGCAGCAATAGCTACGGTGGCTTTGGCAGCTCGTACGGAACGGGCTCGAATCCAAGTTCGCACTACGTTGCGCCGCACGTGCAGCAGAACGGCAACTACGTCGGCGGCCACTACCAAACAAACCCAAACAATACGACGCTCGACAATTACGGCACGCGTGGAAACTATAATCCGTACACGGGCCAGTATGGACGCCGAAATCCTTACTAAGCTCTAGAAAGCTTTGGGTCGTTTAGCTGGACCAGTCTCGAATTCAAATTCTATTTTTTTTAGATTGATTGTTGCCATGGCAAAAAAAGAAAACCTACTTAAGGATTTAGATTGGGTTACCGAGAAGATCAGTAGCCAAGTTTGGACTTTAAACCTCGGCACTCTAGGCACTACTTGGTCGCTGCTAATAACGAGCTCCTTACCCGAGAAACTTAGGTTATCGATTAGCGACTCACGAATAATATTTCTTCTTTGTCTTTCTGCGCTCTTGTGTGAAATGGGCCAATATCTCTCTGCCTATCGGCTGCTACGCCAAACATTGACGCGCATCGAAGATTCAAACGCCGATGACTTTCAGTACGATCGTAACACTTGGCTATATCGCTTACGAATGGGCTTTTTCTATTTGAAAATTATTCTGACTATCTGCGCGGCAGTTTCTCTGCTGGTCACAATCTTTCTCCGGCTCCGGTAGGAGATTCCATGGCAAAAGGCACCGACTGGGGCGGGCCCAAAAGAGCTGTCAAAGCGACTAAACCTGTCACGACCCGACAGCTGGCTGCCGCACTTTCAGAAGCTCACCAGCTCACAACAAAGCAGGGCCTGGAGCTCATGGACAACCTCGTCGTCATGATTACAAAACACCTGAAGAAGGGTGAGCGCATCAAAATCGCCGGCCTCGGTATTCTTCAGGTGCGTAAACGCGCTGCCCGCATGGGACGTAATCCTGCTACCGGCGAGGCGATCAAGATCAAAGCGTCGAAGAAGGTCGCATTTCGCGCGGCAAAGGATTTGAAAGAATCTGTGTGACTACGCGCTTTCCACGAATTTAACCGTGCTGGAAGGTAGCAACCGTAGCCCGTAGGGCGGATTAGCGCAGCGTAATCCGCCAATTGAATTCGCGGTGTCCAGCTTCATTCGCACCACACTTCGCATGTCTCACGTCGTGTGACGTTGTACAGCGTTGCCGCCACGCATACGCCCATAGCGGAGCCGTCAACGAAGATGACCATGTCGCCTTCCTCCCACCCCATACAATAAGTCTTGGCGTCAAACTTCTCGCCGTTGATTACGAAATGCTCATCGTTTACCGCGGCCTCAATTTCATATTGTTCTGCAGAATGCGCCAAATTCATTTGGGATGTTAGTAAGGTCACGACGCCCAGCTGAATTAGCGCCGCCTCGGCGAATTTCTTTACCCCGCTCCGCACAACTCCCCCCGTTTGCCTTACATCAAGTCGAGCGATCGGCACGCTTTGAATAGTAAACTTACCGGGCCGCTCCCTGCGCCACCTGAATCTCATGCCGCTCGGCACCGACGAGCACCGAAATTGTATAGACCTTGCTGCCGTCTGTGCTGACGAGCGGCGCGATATGGAGCTGTCCCCCGTACCATTCACCCGGCATCAGCGTATTGTCTTTGATGACTGACCGCTCGAGCACAGCAAGATTGCGCTGACCGGTTTCGATGGTGGCAGAGATCATCTCTGCATTTTGTGCGCTCGCATTGGATTGCGCGATGTAAGCCGCGGTCGGACTATAACCCGTCGTACTCACCTGATAGGTGCCGCTCGGCGTGTAAACTGTCGAATTGGAATTGTAATAGCCGGCTCTCGACGCATTGTACGAGTTCGCCCCGGCGGCAAGGCCGGTGGCTACTGCCGCAAAGACTTGCCGCGTCTTTTCTTCCTGAACGAGCTTCTCGTAAGTAATGACTTCCAGTCGCGCAACATCGCCATTGACGACCTGCGTCACCTGCACGCCCGACACGAGGAAGTTCTGCGGCTGCTTCGACCGATTGTAGATGCCGAGGACGAAGACCGGGCGTCCGCCGACTTGAAATTGCCGCGCCGCAGGGCGTGCAATCACAATTGAGTTCTGTTTGGTCGAAACGAGCGCTGCTTGGCCATCTCGAATAATGGATTGCTGGTCGCGCTGAGCTTGGAATTGAACGGATTCACCCGTTACGCAGCCAGAACACAACGCGGCTATGAGAACCACGAATACAAAACGCATGGACGCCCCCACACCCAAGCACTCAGTTTTGCCGAAATCGGACGCCCCTGCAACTTTGAATCGCAACAACCGCAGGATGGGTTAAGACGCGATAGCGCTGTACTATCGGGATATTTGATCCCACGAAAATACGAGCATAGCCCGTAGGATGGGTTGAGTGCAGCGAAACCCATCGCTGTGGCAATGATCGTCGGCGGGTTTCGATTCGCTCAACCCACCCTACGCGCTGAGAGCGCGATATAGGCGCGCGCCGTCCCTCCTCGGAACCATCGTGCCATCACACCGTTGCTGTGCCGGCTGAAGCCTCATCACCTGAGCGCAACGCTGACCCATGAACGACGCCGGCCTCGCCGCCCTCTACCGCGATTACATCGCCTGCCTGAACCGGCAGGATTGGCCGGCGCTCGGCTCCTTCGTGCAGGACGACGTCGTGCACAACGGCCGGCGGCTCGGCCTGTCGGGCTATAGCGCGATGCTCGAGCAGAACTTCCGCGACATTCCCGACCTGCGCTTCGACGTTCAATTGCTGGTCGCCGATCCGCCTTGCGTGGCGAGCCGCCTCGCCTTCGACTGCACGCCGCGCGCGACCTTCATGGGCCTCGCCGTCAACGGCCGGCGCGTGTCGTTCGCCGAGAACGTGTTCTACCAATACCGGGACGGCAAGATCGCCGAGGTCTGGTCGGTCATCGACAAAGCGGCGATCGAGGCGCAGCTGCGGGCGCCGTGACCGTCTCACCTCGACCACGAAGCCGGCGCTTATCGCCGCGCACAGTCCGCAGGATGCGTTGAGCGCAGCGAAACCCATCGCTGCGACAAAGATCGTCGGTGGGTTTCGCTTCGCTCAACCCACCCTACAAGCGAACGTGGATGGCCGGGACACGGGCGTCATGCCCGTCTTCGACGGGCTATGCCCGGCCATGACGCGCGCGGCGCGCTTGCCTGCCCTCATGCTCGCCCCTCGCCCGCCGCTCATTTGCCTACATATGATTATTTTCTCAAATCCATCTTGCGCTCTTTTTCCCTCTATGCCTAAATTCCTCTACCTTGCTCGACGAGGGGCGTCTCCGGAGACGGTCCCAGAGGCGGAGCAACGGTGACGGGCGGCGCTGGAGATACGGCGCGGCCCGCATCGGGCCGGAACGGCGATTGAGCCGGAACGGCTGGGGCGGCGCCCGCGGGCGGGGCTCGTAACCCCGCACTCGGGAGGTCTCGGGACCCGTCCTGGGGGCATTACGACCCCTGCGCAGGGAGCCTGCTAGCAAGCCGCCGTTGCAAACACGTCCGCGGCCCAAGGCGCGACCAGGCGATGAGCCGAACTGGCGCCGCGGGAGCGACGACACCAAGGCCGTACAGGCCAACGTGTCGGGCGGACCGATGCAACGGCAGCGTGAAGCGCGGACCCGGGAACAGAAATCGCCGCAGCGGTGCGCCGAGAGGCGACGCGTCTGGCGCTCCAGACGCGCGCGCCCTGTCCGCCAAAGCCGCAGGGCCGCGGCGGACGACAGGCGTGGCTGGATACTGGCGCCTCTCGGCGCTCCGCCCCCTCGTATGTTTCGCCGGGGGCGGCCGAACGCAACCAAAACTCGGGCGCGCTCAGGCGCCGCGAGAACGATGGAGCTCGTCCTCATGTCTGAATCGATCGTCTACAGACCGACACTGTCGCCGCCGCGGCCGGAAAAGATCGAGATCCCGATCCACTTCCACCCGGGCGATAACGAAGCGACGCGCCAGGCGCGCCTCGCCTGGGCGCGCGAAGCCGCCGAAGAGCGGCGCAAACTCTTCGAAACCCGCAGCCAGCTGTTCACGGGCGTCGGGCTGTGGAAGGTGTGCGAGCACAAAGTCTGCCGCCGCAACAGGGCCTGCCGGGGCGACACCAACGAATGCATGATGAAGCGCTGGCGCCGCTATATCTCCGACGAAGACCGGATCTACCTGGCCAAGGTGTGCCACTTCGCCGCCCACGAAGGCATGACGATGGCACAGGCGATCGCCGCGGCCGATGCCGACCTCAAAGAGCGCGAGGAGATCGCGGCGCGGTCACGCCGCCAGCCCTAGCTGAACTTCCGGCGCGCATCGAGGCCGAGGCCCTTGCCGACGGCGCCGAACACGTCGCCGCTGGTGATGGCCGCCTAAGCGAACATCGCGCGCACCAGCGCCTGCACCGGCAGCGCCATCGAGCTGCCGCCGGTCAGGAACACGGTGTTGATCTTGTCCGGCGACAGCCCCGCGTCGGCCACGGTGGCGCCGATGCAGGTCTCGATCCGCGTCAGCAGTTCGGCGATCGACGCAACGAAGGCGTCGCGGCCGACCGAGACGGCAAAGCCGCTCTCGACATAGCCGAGATCGAGCCTCGCGGCGGTCTCGCTGCTCAGCGCGATCTTCGCGCGCTCGATGTCGCTGATCAGGCGATGGCCCGAGCGGCTCTCGATCACCGACAGCAGGCGGTCGAGCAGCGCCGGCGATTGCGCTTCCTTGCGCAGCGCGCGCAGCATGGTCAGCACTTTATGCTCGTAGACCGCATTGATGTTCGACCACGTCGACAGGTCCCAATAGATCGCCTTCGGCATCTCCAGCTTCTTGCTGCCGTAGAGCGAGCCGCGGCCGAAGTGCGGCATGACCTGCCCGGTCGACAGCTGCCGGTCGAAGTCGGTGCCGCCGACGCGGATGCCGCGGTTGGCGAGGATGTCGGCGGCGCGATCCGCCTGTCTGATGCGCTCCGGCGACACCCGCACGATCGAGAAGTCGGACGTGCCGCCGCCGATATCGACGATCAGCACCACCTGCTCGCCTGTGGTCGACGTCTCGTATTCGAGCGCGGCGGCGATCGGCTCGAATTGAAATTCGATGTTCTTGAAGCCGATCTTGCGCGCGGCTTGCTCGAGATCGCTTTGCGCCTGGCGGTCGGCCTCGGGCGCGTTCTCGATGAACTGCACGGGCCGGCCGAGCACGACGCTGTCGAGGTCGCGATCGGCCTCGGCTTCGGCCTTGCGCTTCAGATGCTGCAGGAACAGGCCGAGGATGTCGGCCAGCGTCGCGTAGCGTTTGCCGATCTTGGTCTTCTCGTGAAAGATCGGACGGCCGATCACGCTCTTGAGCGCGCGCATGAAGCGGCCGCTCTCGCCGGCCATGTAATCGCGGATCGCTTCGCGGCCGAAGGCAGGATGCCCGGTCGCGAAATTGAAGAACATGGCGCTCGGGATCGTGTCGTCGCTGTTCTCGACGGCGGCGAGGAAATGCGCCCGCTCCGTCGCCAGGCACACCGTCGAGTTGGAGGTGCCGAAATCGATACCGCAGCAATAATTTTCAACGTCGCTTTGCATTTCCACCAACTACTTCCGCCGCCGCGCGGCCCATTCAAACGATTCTCACCGGCGGCGATAGAGCGTCGGACGCGCAAAGGCCGCGCTCGGCATCCGGCTTGTCGGCGCAGGCGCATGGCGGAGCGGCCGGCACAACCGCCGCATCGGCAGCGCCGCGCAAAACCTAGGCACTGGGAACTTTTCTACGCCCCGCGCGTTGTTGATGCGTGGAATGGCAGGGGGCACCACGTATGCCGATCTCGCGGAATGTTTTGTTCTTGCTCATTGGCGGCCTGATCGTCGCCGTCGCTGCGCTTGGTTACAAGGTCTATCAGGACCACAAGGAGCCGAAGGGCGTACAGCTCAACATCGGCCCGGCCGGCGTCTCGGTCGAAAAGAAGTAGTCGCAGAGCGTTACGCTTTCAACACGGCCCGCCTTTTGTGGCGGCAGCCGGCAAACCATGGAGATTCATGAGAGAGATCCAAACCACCGACGCCGCCCGCGCCAAGGCTGAAACCGCCTTCAAACGCAAGGAAGCCCAGGCGCGCGAAGGGGCCATCGCGATGAAGGAATACCTTGCCGCCCAGGTGGCGACGCGCGAGAGGATGGAGCGCCTGCGTGCGCTGCGTCTCAGCAAGGAAGCCGCCGAGGCCCAGGCCGCCGGCAAAAAAACCGCCGCCAAGGCCTGACGCGTCGCTCCGCCATCACACCCAGCGCTTGATTGGCCCGACCTGTTGGGTCGGGTGATCAAGCTCGACGACGGTCTCGTCGATGTAACACCAGCCCCAGCCTTCCGGCGGATCGTAGCCCTCGATGATCGGATGGCCGGTTGCCGCGAAGTGCTTGGTCGCGTGCTTGTTGGGCGATGAATCGCAGCAGCCGACATGGCCGCAGGTGCGACACAGGCGCAGGTGCACCCACCAGCTTCCGGTCTTGAGGCATTCCTCGCAGCCGCGAGCGCTCGGCGTCACGTCGTGGATGGCGTCGGTGTGCGTGCATTCAGTGGCCATGGTGTCGCTCCTTGCGCGACCACCATAGCAGAGGCGAAGACTACCTGCCTCTGCTCACGGTCATTGCCGGGCTCGACCCGGCAATCCATGACGCCGTGCAACGCGCAAGGCGGAAAGTGCGGCCCCTCATGCGTGGACAGCCATCATGGATGCCCGGGTTCAAGCCCGGGCCTGACGCTGTGCAGGTGGTATCTGCCAGCGCGCCTTTGCCCTCCCCTACAACGAAAAACGACCGTCTCACTTCCAACACGAAGCGGTCGTTGATGGCCGCCTGGGCGCGTTCTTTGGGGAGTGGCCGATGCGGCCGATCATCGCCGGCGTTGTGATAGGTCTGCTCGCGCTGGCGCCGATGGCGCAGGCCGCGAGCGATGCGGCGCCGGGCAAGCCTTCGGTACAGAAGACGAAGACGCATAAGCCCGCGCATAAGAGTGCGCATAAGAAGACGAGAAAGAAGCGGGTGTCGCGCCACTGGCACGGCTACGGCTTCCTGCCCGGCTATCGTCCGCCCGAGGTGATCGAACGCGAACGCGAGGAACGTTACTGGGCGAGCGGGCCGCATTGGTACGGTCCCGCCTGGCCGGGCTTCTATCGCGGCCGTTGGAACGGCGGCGGCTTTGGTCCCTGCTACACCTACACGCCGATCGGCTACATGTGGAATTGCGGCAAGTAAGCCGTCGCTTAAGCGCTCAGGTAAGCCACCCCGTGGGCTGTCTGTCGCACACATCGCTGCATCGGAATGATGCAATTTCGGCGCGCTTCCAGCCGTAAATTCGTGCAGCCGCGGCGATTGACGGCGCGCGACTTCTCCCACCACATTACGCGCCCCTGACATCGCAGGATCGTTTCATGATCGCACGTCGCCTCGCCTGTTCTCTCATCGTCACCGCGCTCTCGTTCACCGCCGCCGCCGCGCAAAGCTGGCCGGAGCGTCCGGTGACGATGATCGTGCCTTTCGCCGCCGGCAGCGCATCCGACACGGTCGGCCGCATCCTCGCCGCGCGCCTGGGCGATGTTCTGGGTCAGCAGGTCGTGATCGAGAACATGGGCGGCGCCGGCGGCACGATCGGCACCGGCCGCGCCGCGAGAGCCACGCCCGACGGCTATCAGTTCATCCTCGGCGGCATCGACACGTTCGCCATGAGCAAGGCGCTGTACAAGAAGCTGCCGTACGACCCGGTCGCGGATTTCGTGCCGGTCGCGCTCGTCGCCGAACAGCCGATCGTGCTGCTGGTGCGCAAGGATCTGCCGGCGAAGGACCTCAAGGAGTTCATCGCCTACGGCAAGGCCAATCCAGGCAAGCTGCAATACGGCTCGGCCGGCGTCGGCTCTGGCTCGCATCTTGCCTGCGCGCAATTGTTCGCCGCCGCCGGCATCGAGGGCGCGCATGTGCCCTATCGCGGCTCGGCCCCCGCCATGCAGGACGTCATCGCCGGCCGCCTCGACGGCATCTGCGCGCTCGGCGCCGCGGCGCTGCCGCAGATCACGAGCGGCACCGTGCGTCCGCTGGCCATCCTGAGCAAGGAGCGCTCGCCGCTGCTGCCCGATCTCGCCAGCGCCAGCGAACAGGGCCTGAAGGATTTCGACGCGCCGTTCTGGAGCGCCTTCTTCGTGCCGAAGGGCACGCCCGACGCGGTGGTGAAGAAGCTCAACGCCGCCGCGCTCGACTTGATGAACACGCCGTCGAGCGCCGAGGCATTGAAGAAAGTCGGCACCACCTTTGTCGCGGCTGACCGCCGGTCGCCGGAGTATCTGCAGAAGTTTCTCGACAGCGAAATCGCGAAATGGGCGGCGATCATCAAAGCGAGTGGCGTAACATTGGATTGAATTGATCGCGTTTCGTCATAGAGCTTACATCGCAGAGCCCTTTCCTCGCCGCATTACGCCGCTAGCAACGGCGCATGAACGCACCGATCCCCTGGAACTACGATCGTGGCGAAATGATCGCCGATGCGGTCGTTCACGTGCTCGGCAACGCACTGGCGATCGCCGGCGCGGCGGTATTGTTCGTCATCGCCGCGCACGGCACCTTCGTCGAATTCGCGGCGGTCGCGATTTATCTCGCCGGCTTCATGGCGATGTTCGGCTTTTCGGCGGCGTACAATCTGTGGCCGGTGTCGCCGGTCAAATGGTGGCTGCGCCGGCTCGACCACTCGGCGATCTATCTGCTGATCGCCTCCACCTATACCGCCTTCGTGCTGCCGCTCGGCGGTCTCACGCCGGTCATCGTGCTCACGGTGTTGTGGACGACCGCCCTCGCCGGCATCGCGCTCAAGCTGCTGTGGCCCGGCCGCTTCGACCGCGCCTCGATCGCGCTCTATCTCATCATGGGCTGGAGCGGGCTGTTCGTGCTCGGGCCGATCGCCGCGGCGCTGGCGCCGATGACATTGGCGCTCATCGTTGCCGGCGGCGTGCTCTACTCGGTCGGCGTTGTCTTCCACGTCTGGCGCGCGCTGCGCTTTCAGAACGCGATCTGGCACGGCTTCGTGCTGGCGGCGGCGCTCTGCCATTACACCGCGGTGCTCATCTCGCTCGAGGCCTAAGGCCTCTTGTCTCGCACGGCGCGGCCCGCTACCTGCTCGGCATGGCCTTCCCACTGACCGTCACCCAGACATTGACCGCCGCCGCCTCGCCGGAGGACCTGTGGCGCGCGTTCGAGGCGGTCGAGCAATGGCCGACCGCGATGCGGACCTTGGCGAAGGCAAAGCGCGAGCCGGCCGGTGCGCTCGCCGCCGGCAGCCTCATTCGCACCCGCGCTGTGCGCGGCAGCGACGCCGCCGACCGGGACTACCGCGTCGTCACGGTGGAGAAGCCGCGCTACCTGGTGCTGGCGGTCGAGGACGAGGAATACCGCGCCGTCACGCGCTACGAGATCGTGCCCCGCCGCCCCAACGACACCGACCTGCTCGTCACCGCCAGCTTGGACGCCGTCGGTCTGATGCAGAGCCTGCGGTTTTTGGCCTGGCGGGCGCGCATCGCGCCGGCGCTCAAGACCAACGCGCGCGAGCGCGCGCAGGGCCTTGTGGATCTCGCCGAGCGCTTCGCCGGCACGCCGGCCGCCACAACGCTTTCGTAACCATACGCACCCTAGCCTCGCGCGCATGAATTCATCCGCGCGCTCCTATCGCTACCGCGCTGCGCCGCGCCCGGCGCCGCCGCGGCGCCGCGGCTCGTATTTGCCGGGCTTGCTGATGCTCGCCGGCGTCTGCATCGTCGCGGCGACCTTTTCCGGCAAGCCCAAGCCTTCGCCCAAGCTGTCGGATGCCGGGCCTAACACGTTGACCGACGTGCGCGTGGTCGACGGCGACTCCCTGCGCAGCGCCGACCGCAACATCCGCCTCGTCGGTATCGACGCCCCCGAGCGCAACCAGACCTGCCGCGACGGCCGCAACCGCGACTGGGCCTGCGGCGCGGCGGCGGCGGCGCGCCTCACCGAACTGATTGGACGCGGCCCCGTCACTTGCACGCCGAAGGGTCACGACCGCTATGGTCGCACATTGGCGGTCTGCGCGGCGGGCGCCGTGGCCGATCTCGGGCAGGTCCTGGTGCGCGAAGGCTACGCCGTCAATTACAGCTTCGACGACGATGGCTACGCGGAGGCCGAACAGGAAGCGCGCATGAGCGGCCGCGGTCTTTGGCAGGGGGCATTCGAGCGGCCGCAAGATTGGCGCCGCCGTCACGCGCAGGCGGGATAGCCGGCGGTCAGTGAATGTAGCGCTCCGCCCAGATGAACAGGGCGTAGAGATGCTGCGGATAGATCGCGAAGTAAATGATCGCCGCAATAGGCGCGATCGGCAGGACCCAGTCTCGCATCGATACATCGCTCGCAGACATACAATGCGACGATCATGCATCCTCCGCGTGTAAAATAAGTTCCCGCGATGCCTACAGCTTATTGAAAACTCTAGTGAATTTGGATGCTATGGCCGCTGACAGCGGCTCCCGGCCGCACCTCAACCGTCACCGCCTCGCGGCATACGGTGCATGCGAAGCTGCGCAGCTCGGGATGGCCGAACGCCGCCGGCACCTTGCGGGCCAGCCGCATCGGGGCTCCGCAGCGCGGACACGTCGGCAAGGGTTGGGCTTCGCTCATGCGGGAGAAATGGCTGTATTCGCGAGTTCCAGCCAGTCCGGACTAACCCTTAAGTGCGGCCCCGCGCCGCGATCCGCGCACCGCCCGGGTCATTCCTTCTCGGTCGTGAAGTACAGCGGGAAACCGTTGGCACGGCCGAGCTCGGTCGCTTCCTTTGCCTTCGTCTCGGCAACGTCGCGCGTATAGACCGCGATGACACACGCGCCCTTCTGATGCGCCGTCAGCATCACGCGATAGGCTTGGCTCTCGTTCATGCGGAAGACCGCCTTCAGCACCTGCACGACGAACTCGCGCGGCGTGTAGTCGTCATTCAGGAGAATGACCTTCCACAGCGGCGGCCGCTGCACCTTCGGTTTGGTGCTGGTCTTGGGACGCGTCTTGACGCGAGGATCGCTCATCGCGGGCTCCGCTGCCGACGGCGGTCATTTTCACCGCCGCGGCCGGTTCCGGCAAGCGGTATCGGGCATGCCGGCAAGTCAGTCGTCAGGCCGGCTTGAAGTTCATCGCCACGCCATTGATGCAATAGCGCAGGCCCGTCGGCGGCGGGCCATCCGGAAAGACATGGCCGAGATGGCTGCCGCAACGGCTGCAATGCACTTCATCGCGGATCATGCCGTGGCTGAAATCGCGATCGCTTTCGACCGCGCCGGGCAACGGCTCGTTGAAGCTCGGCCAACCGGTGCCGCTCTCAAACTTGACCTGCGACTTGAACAGCGGCTGGCCGCAGCCCACACATTCGAACGTACCCGCGCGCTTCTCGAAGTTGAGCGCACAACTGCCGGGCATTTCGGTGCCGTGGCCGCGCATGATGCGATACTGCTCGGGCGTCAGCAGGCTGCGCCATTCTGCATCGGTGTGGGTAACGGGAAAGGTCTTGGTGGCTGTGGTCATGGTCATCCCAATTAAAAGGCGCTGGAGACTGCCCCTCATATAAGATGGTGTTCGCGTAGGGCCAAGTGGCCCACCGCGGGCCACACCTGGTCGCCGATGACAAAGATCAAGGCCGGGACAACGCCGTTCGACAGTCTGCTCGCGGGAACGCCAGCCCCGCTCACTCCGTTTTCGCTCATCATGGGCCATCCGCCAGAGGTGCTTCGATGCTCGATTTTCCCGTTGCTCCCCCGATCGTCGTCAAGGACACGCCGCATAACCGCAAGCTCACGACGCTGAACGAGGCACGCGTCTTCGTCGACGAGATGCTGCATCAACGGCGGCTCTCGACGCTGCGCGAGATCAAAGCGCGGCTCGACGACGCGAGGGACGAAGAAACGGCGATCGAAGCGATCGGGGCGTTGCGCGAATTGCTGGCCGACGAAGACCTGATCGGCTAACGGAACGCACGCCTCTCCTAGGAAAATTCGGTCGCTGCATAATGCGGCGTCGCGTCGCATTAGCTTCACGGCCGTGACGTAAATTACGTCAGCGCTCCTGCTTCATCGTCGGGACAATGCCGCTACAGTCGGCGCGAAACGACGGGAGGGGGGCCAAGAAAATCCGAGGAGGAGGCCCCGATGGAACTGCTGCGAAATTTTGAACGATTTGCGCGCTCGCGACCCGTGATCGAATGCGCGCAATGCGGCGATCGAATTTACATTCCGGAATGGTCGGAGAGCCTCGATGGTGGTCGCGTTCGCCATCTTTGGAAGTGCGAGGCCTGCGGCTACGCCTTCGAAACCACCGTATGCTTTGAAGCAGAAGTGGCGGCGTGAACCGGCGGTCAACGCGCCACGATCACGCCAGCAAGCGATGAAGAGCCGGCCAAGCGCACGCACCCTCGCCCACATAATGATGCTGCGGTGACGAAGCGCTGGCCGGCTTTTGATGCCGGCTGTCAGCGAGCCGACACAAACGCGGAACTTACCTTCCGTCCTTTGCATTGTGTCTCCAGGTAATTTTTCACATCTGGAGGAAAAGCCATGGCAAAGACAGCGCGACGGAACGCAAGCTGGCAGCGTCCCGGCTCGCCCATCGGCCGCAAGGGGCCGCGCAAAGCTCACCCCCGTTACACGCGCAACAACAACAAGACCTGGAGCAGCGGCGACGTGCGGACGCTGCGCCAGCTCGCGCGTCAGAACACGCCGACCCGCGTCATCGGCCTCAAGCTCGGCCGCACGGAAACGTCGGTGCGCGGCAAGGCGCAGCGCGAAGGCATTTCGCTCAAGCCGACGAACCGCTCGCCTTATACGCGCCGCCGTCGCAGCAGCCGCTAGCTATCGTCGGCCGGTTCGCTCGGACGCGACGTTCACGCGGTTGTGCGCGGAACGTCGCGTTCGCTTTGGCTATGATGGCGGCATGGTTGATCGCCGCACCGTATTGGGCGCCATTGCCCTCGCCCTGACGTCGCGCCTGGCGCGAGGGACCGAGATGAGCCGCATCTCGGCCTATGCTTTCACCTTCCCCGGCCTCAATGGCGACGACATCCTGCTCTCGTCCTACGCCGGCCGGCCGATCTTGGTGGTGAACACCGCCTCGCTGTGCGGCTACACCCCCCAATATGCGGGCCTCGAAACGCTCTGGACGCGTTACCGCGACAAAGGACTGATGGTGCTCGGCGTGCCGTCGAACGACTTCGGCAACCAGGAGCCAGGCGGCGCGGCCGACATCCTCAAGACCGCGCACGACAGCTACCATGTCACCTTCCCGCTCACCGCCAAGGTGACGGTAAAGGGCGCGGGCGCTCACCCCTTCTACCGCTGGGCGGCGCAAGAGCGGCCCTTGGAAGCGCCGCGCTGGAATTTCCACAAGTATCTTGTCGGACGCGACGGTCAGTTGCGCGGCGGCTATGCCTCGGCGATGGAGCCGAACGATCCGCGCATCATCAGCGCGATCGAGCAGGAAGTGCTTGCCGGCTGAGCCCAAGCGGCCCGCTTTGGACCCCACCCCGACATTCACTGTCAGCACGCAACGGTCGGCACACAACTGTCAGCACGCGCCTTGACGAATCACCCGGCGCGTGTCGCACTGAACGCGACATTCGGTCACGCGGGCCGGCGGCGTTGGAATGCCGACCCGTAACGGAGGTTCCTCCCGCGTGGCGTAATAACTAGGGCGGCCACAAGGGCCGCCCTTTTTCCGTTCAGCGCTGCGCACAGCTCAGTAGCAATAATCCCGTGACACGCGGTGATAGCTGCCGTCACGGTATTTGCGCCAGCAACGCCCCTGGTACCAGTAGTAACGGCCGCGCGGCTCCATCTGGGAGCCGATGGCGGCGCCGGCGGCCGCGCCGATGATGCCGCCGGCGACAGCGCCGCCAGCCTTGCCGGTCGCAGCGCCGCCGACGATCGCGCCGATACCGCCGCCAATGATCGCGCCGCCGAGCGTATTGTCCTGCGCCGCAGCCGGCCGCAGCGACGCCGTACCCGCCAGCGCCAGCACGGCCGCAATCGCCAAAGTCCGTTTCATGGGTCCATCCTCCGTCACCCTCTCGATGGGAACCTTCTAAGGGGGTTGCCCGCCGCGATCAAATGCGCCGCCGGAGGGCCGCTCAGGCCGCTTCCTTCGCGGCGGCGGCCTCCGCCGTCTCGAGCGGCTCGATCGCCTCGACGAGTTGCAGGAAGGCGCTGCCCGGCAGCGGCGGCGCGAACACGTAGCCTTGCGCCGAGCGGATGCCGAGCTCGCGCAGCAGCGTCACCTGTTCGAAATTCTCGACGCCCTCGGCCACCACGTCCATGCGCATGTTGTGCGCCAGGTCGACGAGCGTCTCGACGATCGTCATCGAGTTGCGGTCCGTGCCGATGGCATCGACGAACATCTTGTCGATCTTGATGATGTCGACGCCGAGCTTGAGCATGTACGAGAGGCCGCTATGGCCGGTGCCGACGTCGTCGATGGCGATGCGCACGCCGAGCCCCTGTAACGCCGCGATGATCTGGCGCGTCTCGGTGAAGTTCTCGATCGGGTCCCGCTCGGTGACCTCGAGCACGACCTGCGACAGCTTGATCGGCGAATTGGCGAAGATGTTGCGCACGTCCTTGACGATGGTCTCGTCGCTGAAGAGCTTGCCGGCGAAGTTGAACGAGATCTTCAACCCCGGCCGCAAGCCGAGCGAGGCTCCCGCCTCGGCGCAAACGCGGCGCATCAGATCGCGCGTCATATCGCGGATGAGGCCGCTCGATTCCGCCAGTGGGATAAAGGAGCCTGGGAAGACCAGCGAGCCGTCCGGCTTGCGCCAGCGGACCAGGACCTCGGCGCCGCGCAATTGCCCCGAGCGAATGTCCACGATCGGCTGATAGTACGGAACGAGCTCTCCCGCCGCGAGCGCGCGCTTGAGATCGGAGACCGGATCGTTCTCGCGCCGCCGCGGCAGCAGCAGCCAGAAAGCGCCGAGAACCACCGCGATCGCCATCGCGACATAAATGCCGAACCACTTCAAATCGCTGCCAGTGGTCATCAGCCCGCTGAGCGGCGCGACGATATCGGCGTTGAAACCGAACTGGGCGGATTTGTAGTGGACGCTCTCAGTTGCAACACCGGCCGGCAATCGCTTTCCCGCATAGCCGATGATGTTGCCGCCGCCGGTTCTGACCTCGCCATAGGCTTCGAATTGAGTGCCCTGATGGCTCACCTGCGGCATCAGCTGCGCAACCGGCAGCAACGCGGCGATGCTGGAGCCATCGCCGCCGATAGGACGGCGCAGCCGCACCATGCGCCCGCCGTTGTCGAGGCGCACGATCTCGAGCAGGTATCCGCCATTCGCCGGCAGCGGTTCGCTCGACAATATCTCGCTCTTGCCGAGCGGCAGATCGAGATGCGTACAGAGCGTCTGCCCGGTCGGCGAAAGGATCTCCATCTCCTTGACCGGCATGGTCGCGAAGACGGCTTGGCGCATCATCTGAATATGCTGCGGCGAACAGGAAGCGACGCCGTCGGCAGCGAGGCGGTCAAGCGCCGTAATCGCTTGAGCCACGCGAACCTCCGCGAGCCCGATCGCGCGCTTGGCCGACCCGCTCAGCTCATTCTGGACCTGACGGTCGATGATCGCCTCGATCCAAAGGTCAAAAACGACCAATGGTGCGCCCGCGAGCAAAACACCGACAACGATCGCAGCTACAGTCCGGCGCGCAAACATGCGCTTCAACTTCACCATCCGGCTTTAGAGCCGTCGCCCCCTCCCGGTGCCGGAGTAGTGAGCCACGCCGCTGTAAAGGCTCAATTAATTCAAGGCCCCGCCGTATGCGTTTACCTCTCGCGAGGGAACTTCGAACGCTGGGATGGTTAGCAAATTGCTAATGTCGCCGGCCGCAATGTCGGACGATCGGTCAAGAGGCCACGAGATCGGCGATAAACTGCGGCAACGCAAAAGCGCCGATCTGCACCGCAGGCGTCCAGTAGCGCGTCTTGAAGCGGCCGGCCTTGGCATAACGGGCGGCGACGATCTTCTCGGGCTGGCGCCGCAGTGTCTTGTCGTCGCTGGCAAAGCCCATCGCCATAAGCCCGCCGACATAGGTCGGCACCGCCGCCGTGTAGCAGGTGCCGTCTTTGAACAGGGCGCGGAAATGCCGGAGGCTCTTCTTGAGCTCGGCCGCCTGCAGGAACGGCACGCCGTTCTGCGTCACCAGCACGCCGCCTTTTTTGAGGCAACGCTTGCAGCCGGCGTAGAACTTCTTCGTGAACAGCACCGCGCCGGGGCCTTGCGGGTCGGTGGAGTCGACGATGATGACGTCGAAGCGGCGCTCGGTTTCCGCAACGAACTTGGCACCGTCGTCGATGACGCTCTCGAAGCGCTTGTCGGCGAACACCGGCCTGGTGAACTCGGGATAATGCTCCTTGGCGAATGCGACGACCGAGGCGTCGATCTCGACCTGGGTCAGGCGCTTGACGGTCTTGTGCTTGAGCACTTCCTCGGCGATGCCGCAGTCGCCGCCGCCGACGATGAGCACGTCCTTCGCCGCGCCATGCGCGAACAGCGGCACGTGGCTCATCATCTCCTGATAGACGTATTCGTCGCGGCTGGTGATCTGCATCGCGCCGTCGAGCATCAGCATCTTGCCGAAGAACTTGTGCTTGAACAGCACGAGATCCTGATGGGCGGTCTTCTGCTCGTACAGCACGCACTCGACCTCGTAGCTCATGCGAAAGCCGAGCTCGTCGAACAGCGTTTCGGATATCCAGCGCTTCTTGACCATGGTGTGCCGCCCCGTCGCCCGGATGAGCGCCGCGAATGCCGGGAATGCCACCCCGGACTCCACGTACGCCGTTCGAGTTTACACGTCCGGATTCCGATCGTCGCCGTGCGCGACGTCCGCAATGACCTCAGGTCGCGCCCTGCCCGCGCAACAACTCGCTGACGGCGATGTTCTTCGGCGCGAACGCCGCGCGCAGCACCGGCACGCACGCATCCGGCACGGCGTCGCCGCACATGAAGATATCGAGCGCGGCGTAGCCATGCTCGGGCCAGGAGTGGATCGAGATGTGACTCTCGGCCAGCACCGCCACACCGGAAACGCCGCCGTTCGGCTCGAAGTGATGCAAGTGGATATGCAGCAGCGTCGCGCCGGCAGCATCCACACAGGCGCGCAACGTCTCTTCGATATGCGCGATGTCGTCGAGCCGCTCAGCCTGATAGAGATCGACAATAAGGTGCGCGCCGGCGCAGCGCACGCCGTTCTTCACCACGAAATGATCATCGCGCGCCTCGAGCGAGGCCGCGTTCGTTTTTTCTTTTTCACGGGTGGTACCTGGAGTCCCCAAGCCCTTCCCCGATCGAAAGAGGGCGTTGTGCGACATGCCGCTCTCCCCAACCAGAGATCGAACCCGAGAGACCGGCGTGCCGGCTCGCGGAGGTGATTATGCCGCTATCAGCGAACCGTGGTCGCGGTATCAAGCAGCAAGTCCCCACATAAGGGCTGCGTCCCAGGGGATCAAGAAAAACTTTCCCCGGCGGCTTCGTGTCGCGCAACGCAAATGTCGTTGCACGCGTGAATATGACCATATCGTGTCACTGGGCCGCACCTCGCGTGGCCTTGACTCGGCAGGACGTACAATGCGCGCTAAGGTCCGCCGGAATCGCGCCGCTCGGCGCATGCAGGAGCACACGCATGAGTTTCTTTCCGGGTCAGGACCCAGAAGCCGGCAACGCCTTTCAATGCGATGCCATCGCGCACGTGATCGTGCCGCGCAGCGCCGATCTCGGCGACGAATTCTATGTGCGGCGTGCGCTGCCGTCGGTGAAGACGCGCATGGTCGGGCCTTTCATCTTCTTCGATCATTTCGGTCCGGCTGAATTCCGCGTCGGCCAGGGCCTCGACGTGCGGCCGCATCCGCACATCGGCTTGGCCACCGTCAGCTATCTGTTCGACGGCGAGATCATGCACCGCGATTCACTCGGCACCGAGGTGCCGATCCGGCCCGGCGAGATCAACCTGATGACCGCCGGCCGCGGCATCGTGCATTCCGAACGCACGCGTTCCGAATTGCGCACGACCGGCAGCCCGATCCATGGTTTGCAGATGTGGGTCGCCCTGCCCGCGGCGCACGAGGAGATGGCGCCGGCTTTCGCGCATCACGAGGTCGACGAATTCCCGATGGTGCGCGACGACGACATGTTCGGCCGCGTCGTCATCGGCTCGCTCTACGGCAAGACGTCGCCGGTGAAGACGACGCATGAGACGATGTTCGCAAACATCGCCATGCGGCCGGGCGCGAGTCTGCCGATCGACGCCGATCACGAGGAGCGTGCGCTCTATCTCGTCGACGGCACGATCGATATCGCCGGCGACACGTTCGAGCCGGGACGGCTGTTGGTGTTCAAGCCGGGCGACAAGATCACGGTGAAGGCGGTCACCGACGCGCAGTTCGTCATCCTCGGGGGCGCGACGATGGATGGACCGCGCCACATCTGGTGGAATTTCGTGTCGTCGCGCAAGGACCGGATCGAACAGGCGAAGGCCGATTGGAAGGCCGGACACTTCGACAAGGTGCCGGGCGACGAGATCGAGTTCATCCCGCTGCCGGAAAAGTGAGCCCGCGTACAGCATCAGACCCGTCACCCTGAGATGCGAGCGCGAAGCGCGGCCACCTCAGGGTGACGGGACTAACGGTGTGCCGCAGTCTATCGAGACGGCACGGCATACTGGATTCCGGGTCTCGCTTGCTGCGCTCGCTCGCCCGGAATGACAACTAAGATGGCCGGCAATCCAAATGACGGTCGCCAGAGTGCAATAACGCCGTCATTCCGGGCGAGCGAAGCGAGACCCGGAATCCAGTAACCCCCGCCCTGGCGATCTGCTGTGACGTACTGGATTCCCCGCTTTCGCGGGGAATGACCCGGCAGCATAGTCCCCGCCTGCGCAAGTCGCTCTATAGCCGACTTGCGCACTATAGTGGCAGACATCGGTAAACCCGATGTCTGCGCGGGGACGACAAAAGGCTATTCCGCCGCGATCGCCGAAACGCCCGCATCCGCCGACGCAACGCCGATATCGCGCAAGTCATACGGCGTCGTCTGGTAGATCTGGTTGATCCAGTTGCCGAACAACAGATGCGCGTGGCTGCGCCAGTGGTTGAGCGGCTTCTGCTGCGCGTCGTCGTTCGGAAAGTAGTTCACCGGCAGCGCGATCGGCTTGTTCGCCGCGACATCGCGGAAATACTCGTCGGCCAGCGACTCCGTGTCGTATTCGATGTGGTTGAACATGTGCAGGTGGCGATGACGCGGATCGTCGAGCAGACACAGGCCCGCTTCGTCGGAGTCCATCAGCACGCGCAAACCTCGGCCCGCCGGAATGTCCGCGCGCCGCACTTCCGTCCAGCGTGACACCGGGATCGAGAAGTCGTCGGAGAAGCCGCGCAGATACGGCGAGGCCGGATAGAGATTGCTGTGCCGGTAGACGCCGAAGCGCTTCTGCGCCAGCGCGTATTTCGGCATGCCATGGAAGTGATGCACGGCCGCCTGCGCGGCCCAACAGATGTTGAAGGTGCCGTGCACATTGGTCTGGGTCCAATCGAAGATGCGGCGCAGCTCGTCCCAATAGCTCACCTCCTCGAACGGCATGGTCTCGACCGGCGCGCCGGTGATGATGAAGCCGTCGAACTTGTCGCCGCGCACATCTTCCCAGTCGCGATAGAATGAGATGATGTGGTCGGTCGGCGTGTGGCGCGACACGTGATTGGTGATCTTCACCAGCGTCAGTTCGACCTGCAGCGGCGAAGCGCCGAGCAGGCGCGCGAACTGCGTCTCGGTCTTGATCTTGTTCGGCATCAGATTGAGCAGCGCGATCCGCATCGGCCGGATGTCCTGGCGCACCGCCTCGGCCTCGGCCATCACCATGACGCCTTCCGTCTCCAATACGGAGCGGGCCGGCAGATTGTCTGGGATCTTGATCGGCATGGACACCCTCAGTCGTACACGTTCGGCGCGCCAAGCGCGGGATACGACCTGGATGTGACTGAGCCCGTTTGGTTGCCGGTTCGGCCACATCCTCCCCTCGGGGGAGCGCCACCTTGCTCGGGAAGCAGGTTGGCGTCGGGCGATGCCCAACTCTTGATGCAGGTCTTTACCTAAGCCGTTGTGCGCATCTTGGCAAGACGGTGACAGGAGGGCCTCGCCTGCCCGCCGCGCCCTGGACACCGTGCTTATGGCGGTGCTAGTCGCGCCAAAGCCCAAGGACGGCCCTGTTTTCCATGCCCACTCATCCCACGCCGCCGCGCGCCCCTTTGTTCCGCTGGCGCTCTCTGTTCCACTTGCGGCCGGCCGGCCGGCGATGGCCGGTGGCGATGCGGGCCGCGGTGTCCATGACCACTCCCGTCGTCATCGGCTGGCTCGCCGGCGACGTGGCCGCGGGTCTGCTGGGAACGATCGGCGCCTTCACCGCGCTCTACGCCACCGACCGGCCTTACGCGAACAGAGCGATCGTGCTGGCGGTGATCGCTCTCTCGTTCGCGGGCGCGATCACGCTCGGCCTGCTGACGCAGGAATTCCACATCCTCGCGCTCTCGGTCGTGCTCTTCGTCGCCGTCGCCGCCACGTTTCTCTGCAACGCCCTACGCACCGGGCCGCCGGGCGCTTACATGTTCGCGCTCGCCTGCGCCGCCGGCACGGCGGTGCCGACGGGGCATTTGAGCGTGTGGATGGTGGGCGTCTTCGTTCTCGCCGGCGGCGCCTTCTCCTGGTGCGTGCAGATGTCCGGCGCACTGCTTGCGCCGCATGGACCGGAGCGCATGACGGTGACGGCGGCGGCCGCCGCTGTTGCCCGGTTCGCCGCGGCGATCGGCAAGCCGAACGAAGACGAAGCGCGACACGTCGCGGCGCTCGCACTGCAAAACGCCTGGACGGCGTTGATCGGCCTGCAGCCGCTGCGTGCCGCGCGCGACCAAGAACTCGCGCGGCTGCGCAGCATCAACCGCCAACTGCATCTGTTGTTCGTCGACGGCATCAACGCCAGCCGTTCGGGCGGAGAGCTCGAGAGCATCGCGGCGCGCGCGAAGGCTCTCGGCACCGAAGTGACGTCACCGGGCAGCGTCCCGCCGCCCGAGCCAGAAGATACCGACGTATTCCCACGCGGCCATCTCGGTATCCGTGACTCACTGCGCGAAAGCCTGCGATGGGGATCGCCCGCGCTGCTCGCCGCCTTCCGCGTCGGCGTGGCGGCCGCCCTCGCCGGTCTCGTTGGCATCGCCTTCGGCCAGGAGCGTGCTTATTGGAGCATGGCCGCCGCCGCGCTGGTACTGCATCAGGGCCTCGACTGGACGCGAACGTTGCAGCGGGGCGTCGAACGCATGGTCGGCACCTTGATCGGTCTCGTGCTGGCCGGGCTCGTGCTGGCCGCGGGGCCGACCGGCCTCTGGCTCGCCGCCACTTTGGCGGTGCTGCAGTTCCTGATCGAGATGATCGTGGTGCGGAATTATGCGGTGGCGGTGATCTTCATCACGGCCGCTGCGCTGGTGATCGCAAGCGGCGGACAAGTTGAGAGCAACGTCGCGCATCTGCTGTGGGAGCGCGGCAGCGATACGATCGTCGGCTGCCTCATCGCCTTTGCGGTGCATCTCGTGACCGCACCGCGTGCGTTGGCGGTGCCTTTGCCGCTGCGGATCGTCGAGACGCTGGCGGCCATCGCCGCGGTGGTCGAGTTTCTCGCCAAGGGCGACGTCAAAAGTCCGGCGATGCGGCAGGCGCGCCGGACGTTGCAGATGCGCACGACCGCGGTCCTCGGCGCTTACGAGGCCGGCGTCGGCGCGACGGCGCGCGATCGCAAGTTCGCCGAGAGCATGTGGCCCACCGTGGTCGCGACGCAGCGGCTCGCCTATCACGTCCTCGCCACCTGCTGGTCGCTCGAAGAGGCCGGGCCGGCGCAGACGCAGGCGGTCGCGACCGCGCTCGCCGCGAATGACGGCGTGGCAAAGCTCAGGCAAGCGCTGGTGACGATATCGCGCGCCATGCGCGCCGGCGCCAAGCCGCGCTCGCTGCCGGCTGTGCCCGAACTGCTCGCGCCGGACCTCGAGCGCCTCTACCAGTCGCTCGTGGTCCGCGACGATCCGCGTCGCGAACCGTAGAGCGGACGCGCCGCTACTTCTTCGGCAGGTTCAGGCTGATGTGCAGTTCGCGCAGCTGCTTCACCGTCACTTCCGACGGCGCGCCCATCAGCAGGTCCTCGGCGCGCTGGTTCATCGGGAAGACGACCACTTCGCGCAGGTTCTCTTCGCCGGCGAGCAGCATGACGATGCGGTCGACACCCGGCGCGATGCCACCGTGCGGCGGCGCCCCGTAGGTGAGCGCGCGCAACATGCCGCCGAACTTCGCTTCCAGCACGTCCTCGCCGTAGCCGGCGATGGCGAAGGCCTTCTTCATCACCTCGGGGCGATGGTTCCGGATGGCGCCCGACGACAGCTCGATGCCGTTGCAGACGATGTCGTACTGGATCGCCTTGAGCGCGAGCAGCTTGTCGTGGTCGTTCGGATCGAGCGCGAGGAATTCCTCGACGCCGATGTTCGGCATCGAGAACGGGTTGTGCGAGAAGTCGATCTTCTTCTCTTCCTCGCTCCATTCGTACATGGGGAAGTCGACGATCCAGCAGAGCTCGAACTTCTCCTTGTCGATGAGGTTGAGCTCCTCACCGACGCGCGTGCGCGCCGCGCCGGCGAACTTGACGAACTTGCCCGGCTGACCGGCGACGAAGAACACCGCGTCGCCGACCTTCAAGCCGAGTTGGTCGGCGATCTGCTTGGTGCGCTCGGGACCGATGTTCTTGGCGAGCGGACCCGCGCCGCCCTCCTCGCCTTCGCGCCAGAAGATGTAGCCGAGGCCCGGCTGGCCTTCGCCCTGCGCCCACGAATTCATGCGGTCGCAGAAAGCGCGGTTGCCGCCGCCCGGCGCCGGGATCGCCCATACCGCGGCCTTGGCATCGTTGGCCAGGATGTTGGCGAAGATCTTGAAGCCGGAGCCGCGGAACGCGTCGCTCACGTCCTGCATGATGACCGGGTTACGCAGGTCGGGCTTGTCGGAGCCGTACTTGGACAACGCCTCGGCATACGGAATCAGCGGGAATCGCTGCGTGACCGGCCGGCCCTTGCCGAACTCCTCGAACACGCCGCGGATCACCGGCTCGACCGCGTCGAACACGTCCTGCTGCGTGACGAAGCTCATTTCCAAATCGAGCTGGTAGAACTCGCCGGGCGAACGATCGGCGCGCGCATCTTCGTCGCGGAAGCACGGCGCGATCTGGAAGTAGCGGTCGAAGCCCGCGATCATCAGCAGCTGCTTGAACTGCTGCGGCGCCTGCGGCAGCGCGTAGAACTTGCCCGGATGCAGACGCGACGGCACCAGGAAGTCGCGCGCGCCTTCCGGCGAGGACGCGGTCAGGATCGGCGTCTGGAATTCGAAGAAGCCGCCTTCCTTCATGCGCCGGCGCAAAGAGTCGATCACCTGCCCGCGCAGCATGATGTTCTGATGCAGGCGGTCGCGGCGCAGATCGAGGAAGCGATATTTCAGCCGGATGTCTTCCGGATATTCCTGATCGCCGAACACCGGCAGCGGCAGCTCGGCCGCCGGCCCAAGCACTTCGATCTCGTCGATATAGACTTCGACCTGACCGGTCGGCAGATCGTCGTTGTTGGTGCCCTCGGGGCGGCGGCGCACCTTGCCGTCGATGCGCACGACCCACTCGGCGCGCAATGTCTCGGCGAGCTTGAACGCCTTGGAGTCCGGGTCGGCGACGACCTGGGTGATGCCGTAGTGGTCGCGCAGGTCGATGAACAGCACGCCGCCATGGTCGCGAATGCGGTGGCACCAGCCGGAAAGGCGCACATTATTGCCGATATCGCCCTCACGAAGCGCGCCGCAGGTGTGTGAGCGATAACGATGCATGGTCAACTCTTTAGGCCGGTTGCGACGACGAGTCAGGGTGGGGTGGAGGCGCGCGAAAAGCGCATGGGGGGTGGCCTTTGTCAAGGCGAGGCCGCATGGCTCCCGGGGTCGACAGACTCAGGCTTTAGCGGGCAGATTGGGTCCTCACGCAACCAACGCCGATATGTCCAAAACACCCAAAAAGAAGCCCCAACCGGCCACCACCGAGCTTTCGACCGCCCAGGCGGCCGTCGAAACCATGCTCGGCCATGGCATTTCGACGGTTTACGCCCTGCCCGGGGTGCACAACGACCACCTGTTCGACGCCTTTCACGGCGTCGCCGACCGGCTTTCGGTGGTCCATACCCGCCATGAGCAGGGGGCGGCCTATATGGCGCTGGGAGCGGCGCTGGCGACGGGAAAACCACAGGCCTACGCCGTGGTCCCCGGCCCCGGCCTCCTGAACTCCGGGGCCGCCCTGCTGACGGCCTATGGCATGAATGCCCCGGTGCTGGGGCTCATCGGCCAGATCCCGGCGGACGCTATCGGCAAGGCCGAGGGCCATCTGCACGAGATCCGCGACCAGGCCGGCCTGATCAAGCGGCTGGTCGACCACTACGCCCACATCGCCTCCCCGGCCGAGGCCGCGTCCAAGACCGCCAAGGCGATCCAGTCCATGGCCAAAGGCCGGCCCGGCCCGGCCGTCCTCGAATGCGCCATCGACGTCTGGGGCAAGCGCGGCAAAGTCGCGCCAGCGCCGGTGCCCGCCGCCCCCCGGCCGCCCAAGGCGGACGATGCCAAGATCCGCGCCGCCGCCAAGGTGCTCGGCGGCGCCAAGCGGGTCCTCATCGTCGTCGGCGGCGGCGCCCAGGACGCCTCGGCCGAAGTCACCCAGCTCGTCGATCTGCTCCAGGCGCCCGTGCTCGCCTACCGGCGCGGCCGCGGCGTCATCGACGGCCGCAGCCCCTTCAGCGTGACGCTGCCGCTCGGCCGCGAGCTGTGGGCCGAGGCCGATGCGGTGCTCGCGGTCGGCACGCGCCTGCTCACCCCGATCCGCCAGTGGGGCATCGACAAGCAATTGCAGATCGTGCAGGTCGACATGGACCCGCAGGAGCCCGGCCGGCTGCACAAGCCGAAGGTCGCGCTCATCGGCGATGCGGCGGTGACGTTGCAGCAGCTGATCGCCGAGCTCGACAAGCACAACACCAAGCGCGCCTCGCGCCTGCCCGAGATGCAGGAGCGGCAGGCCAAGATGCGCACGCGGCTCGACAAGCTCGCACCGCAGATTGCCTTCCTCGAGGCGATCCGCGCGGAATTGCCGGAGGACGGCATCTGGGTCGACGAGGTGACGCAGATCGGTTTTGCCGCGCGCCTCGCTTATCCGGTCTATAAGCCGCGCACGTTCCTCTCGCCCGGCTTTCAGGACAATCTCGGCTGGGGCTTTGCCACCGCGCTCGGCGCGCAGCATGCGCGGCTCGATGTGCCGGTGATCTCGATCGATGGCGACGGCGGCTTCATGTACACCGCCAACGAACTCGCCACCGCCGTGCGGCACAAGATCCCACTCACGGCCGTCGTCTTCGCCGATGGCTATTTCGGCAATGTGCGCCGCATCCAGGAGGAGAGTTACGGCAATCGCTTGATCGCCGTCGATCTCGCCAATCCCGATTTCGTCAAGTTCGCGGAGAGCTTCGGCGCCGCCGGGCGCCGCGCGCGCTCGCCGGACGAGTTGCGCCTGGCGCTCCGCGAATCCTTTGCCCGGAGAGAACCGACCTTGATTGAAGTTCCAGTTGGCGCCTTCCCATCCCCGTGGGAATTCATCCACATGCCGAAGGTGCGCGGCCGATGAAGCGGGCTGTCGCCACCGACCTGGATGGAGCTAAGCTCTCGGCCCCGATGGACGCGATCACCACATCCGACGATCTCGCGGCCGTGTGCGCGCGCATGGCACAGCATCCGTTCGTCACCGTCGACACCGAATTCCTGCGCGAGACCACCTACTACCCCCTGCTCTGCGTGGCGCAGATGGCGACCACCGACGAGGCCGTGGTCATCGACGCCCTGGCGCCCGGTATCGACCTCAAGCCGTTCTTCGATCTGCTCACCAACGAAAACGTGGTGAAGGTCTTCCACGCGGCGCGGCAGGACATCGAAATCGTCTGGAACATGGCGGGCAAAATCCCGCACCCGATCTTCGACACGCAAGTCGCGGCCATGGTGCTCGGCTATGGCGAGTCCATCGCCTACGATCAACTCGTTCAGCGCATCACCGGCGATCAGCTCGACAAGTCGAACCGCTTCACCGATTGGACGCGGCGTCCGCTCACCGACGCACAGATGGTCTACGCCGTCTCGGACGTGACGCACCTGCGCGACGTCTACGTGAAACTGTCCGGCGATCTGGAAAAGCGCGGGCGCACCAGCTGGGTCGAGGCCGAGATGGACATCCTCACCTCGCCCGAGACCTATCGGGCCGATCCCGAACGGGCGTGGGAGCGGCTCAAGAGCCGCGTGCGCAAGCCGAAGGATCTCGCCGTGCTGATGGAAGTCGCCGCCTGGCGCGAGCGCGAGGCGCAGACGCGCGACGTGCCGCGTTCGCGCGTGCTCAAGGATGAAGTGATCGGCGACATCGCCGTCCAGCATCCGACCACGATCGAGAAGCTCGGCCATCTGCGCTCGATGCCCAAGGGCTTCGAACGCTCGCGCTGGGGCACCGACATCGTCGAAGCCGTCAAGCGCGGTCTCGAGCGCGATCCCAAGACCTTGCCGCGGCTCGAGCGCTTCAAGCCGGCGCCGAACGGGGCCGCCACCGTCGAGCTCCTGAAGGTGCTGCTGCGCATGACCGCGGAGAAGCACGGCGTCGCCGCCAAGGTGATCGCCACGGTCGACGAACTCGACCGCATCGCCGCCGACGACGAGGCCGACGTGCCTTCCCTCAAAGGCTGGCGGCGCGAATTATTCGGCGAGAAGGCATTGGCGCTGAAGCACGGCAAACTGGCGCTCGCCGTGGAGAAAGGCCGCGTCATCGGCGTCGAGCGCGAGTAGTTCAGCTCCTGATTAAGCTGTCAGTATCCGCTCATTCCCGCGCAAGCGGGAATCCAGCGCTGGGTCCCCGCTTGCGCGGGGACGAGCGGAGCGTAGCAGACGCCCTCACCCCACGCGCTGGGTCGTCCGCTTCTCAATCTCGAGTAGGCGCGACAGGCCGGTCGTTTCGTGCGCCAGCTTCATCTCGGCGACCGCCCCGCCCTTGCCGAGCAGCGGATCGACCTCACCGCGCGCGAGCGCCGCGTAGGACTGCCGCACCGCCTTGTACATCGCGGCAAAGGCCGTGCCCGACGACGCGGCGAGACGATAGCCGAGCTTGGTCAGTTCGGCCGGCGTGATGCCGAACGAGGCGAAGCCATCCTGCGGCGCGAACATCATTAGCGGCGCCGGCAGCCGCTCGGCGATCTTCCGCAGTTCCTCCGGATCGCGCGAATGGATGAACAGCATGTCGGCGCCGGCCCGGTGATACATCTCGCCGCGCCGCAGCGCCTCGTCGAGCCCGTGCAGACGCCGCGCATTGGTTCGGCCGATGATGATCAGGTTCGGATCGGTGCGCGCGGCGACCGCTTCCTTGATCTTGTCGACCATCGACTCCGCCGGAATAAGGTTTTCCTCGCCGATGTGGTGCTGCACGCGCCGCGGCAGATATTGATCTTCAATCTCGATCGCCGCGAAGCCGGCGACTTCCGACAGGGCGATGGTGCGGTGCATGTGCACGGGCTCGCCCCAGCCGCCGCCGGCATCGAGCACGATCGGAATCTTGGTGGCGCCGCGGATGTCGATCGCGACGTCGACCATGTCGTTGATGCTGAGATTGGCCTCGGTCACGCATTTGAGCCAGCCGAGCGAGCCACCGCTGAGATAGACCGCCTTGAAACCCGCGTCTTCGGCGAGGCGCGCCATCACCGGATTGAGCGCGACGGGCGCGACGACAAGCTCTCCACCTTGGATGAGCGACTTGAGTGTCTGCATGGATTGTCTCTTGCTATTCCTGTTGCGACGAGGCGCGAAGGATCATTCGCCGCTGCCGAGCTTCATGCCCGTCGCGGCGCTGATTTGTTGCAGCTTCTCGATGTCGTCCTTCATGTGCTTGAGGAACGCGTCGGGACCTGCGCCGATGACCGGCTTGATGCCGTGCGCGGCAAGCTGCTTGCGCACGTCGTCGCTCTTAAGCGCGGTCTGCAGCGCTTCACCGAGCTTGGCGACGCGATCGGCCGGCGTGCCTTTCGGCGCGACGAAGCCCGACCAGATGCTCAGGTCGATGCGCTTGACGCCGGCTTCCTCCAGCGTCGGCACGTCGGGCAAATCCACGTCGCGTTGCGGCGACGTGGTCGCCAGCGCGATCAGTTTGCCGTCCTTGACGAAAGGCAACGCCGTCGAGATCGGCGCGAACATGATCTGCACGCGGCCGGCCAGCAGGTCGGTGGTCGCCTGCGAGCTGCCCTTATAAGGCACATGCGTGAGCTTGATCTTCTCTTCATAGGCCAGCACTTCGCCGGCGAGATGCGAGACCGCCGACACGCCCGACGAGCCGTACATGATCTCACCCGGCTTGGCCTTGGCCGCCGCAATCAAATCCTTCACCGATTTGATGCCGGTCGACGGGTGCGCGACCAGAACGCTCGGCGAGGTGATGGCGACGCCCACCGGCGCGAAAGCCGTGAGCACGTCGAACGGCGGCTTCGGCGTCGAGATCGCGTTCACGGCGTTGGCGTTGCCGGCCTGGAACAGCGTGTAGCCGTCCGGCGGCGATTTCGCGACGATGTCGCCGGCGATCGAGGTGCTGGCGCCGGGGCGGTTGTCGATGACGACCTGCTGCCCGAGCGAGCTCGACATCGCATTCGCGATCACGCGCGCGGCGACGTCGCTGGCGCCGCCGGCCGCGAAGCCGACGACGATGCGCACCGGATGATCCGGGAAGGTCTCGGCCTGCGCTGTGCCGGCAAGCACCGACGCCACCGCGATGGCGCCGGTCAGTTTGGCGATCCTCTTGAGCATTGTTCTTCTCCCTATTTCTTTTTCTTTGCTTCTTCTTGGTGGCGGAGCGTTGTCAGCCCTTATCGGGAAACAAGTTGGCGATGATCTCGCCCGCCATGTTGAAAGCCGCGAGGCCCCGGAAGAGCGCCGCTAACCCTGCCGCCGCATGCAACTCCTCGCGTGTCGCACCGACCTTGACCGCCGCGCGCGCATGGTTGGCGGCCGCTTCGGAAGTCTGCGCCAGCAGGATGGCGAAGCAGATCAGCTGCACGGTTTTCTGGTCGAGCGCGTCGGGCGTGAGCGCGGCCTGGCGCCAGTCTTCGAGCGCGGCCAGCAGTTCGGGATCGACGCTCATGCTGAGCTTGAGACGTTTGGCGATCTTGGGGGGCGTCACCCCGATCATGTCCTGATAACGCTGTTCAAATTCCGCAAGCGTGCGCTGGCGCTCTGTCATGTCGTGCTCGTTGTTGGATGAAGATGTCGGGCGGCCGGCCACGTGGCCCGTCCGGAAGCGAGGTGGTGTTCGCTATTGATCAGGCGCCTTCGGCCTGTCTCCCTAAAAACCGATTTTTATATTTTCATCGATTTTCTTCTGGCAGACTTGGATGGGCCGGTCAAACAGCCGCTCCGAATAGCCGGCAGTGCCGCCACGCATGGCGCGTCAGCGCCGACGTGGGTGTGTCCATCGTATTGAGACAGAGAATGGGGCGAACGCCGGCGCTGCACGGCGTGAAGCAAGCGCACTCAGGCGTGTCGGCTGGTACGGCAGACGATGTCCCGGAGGGCGCGGAGTGCGCCGCTCCAGCCAGCGAAGCTCGCGGCGGCGTCAGGCGACGGCGAGACTGAGCGCCGGCTCCTCGTACTCGGCAAAGCCGAGCCCTGCCCCCAGCCGGTGGCGCGCCGACCACAGCGCCCGCCAGGCAACGCGGGCGTCACGCGCGGTACGGATGAGATCGGGGATCTGCCCCGGCTCGCGCATCACCGAGCCGAGCACGGCGAGAATGTCGGTCGTGCCATCCTCCCGCAGACCGACGGCAGAGGCCGGCGGCAGCGTCCGGTGCGCCGCGTCGATGATGATTCGGCAGGCGACGAAAGGCACGCGGCGCGCGGCGGCGACCTGCGCCGCGACGTGCGATTCCATGTCGACGGCCAGCGCGCCGCTCGACGCATGGATCTCCTGCTTTTGTACAGGATGAGACAGCATGATATCCGAGCCGAAGACCTCGCCGTGCAGCGCGTCCGGGATCGCCGCCATCAGGCGCCGCGACCATGCCGCGTCGGTGGCGATGACGCGATCCGCCGTGCGCACACCTGACGCCACGACGCACGTACCCGCGCGCAGGCCCGGTTTCAGGCCTCCGGCAATACCAAAGCTGATCACCCCCGTGGCGCCATTGGCGATCGCCGCCTCGAGCGCCGGACCGAGCTGTGACGATGGTTTTCTAAGTACGGTTACCCCCGCACTGCGCGCGATGCGTGCCTCGAGCGCAATACATGTAACCGCAACAACGCCCCCGAATTCCGACATTTATGCAGCCCTATACAGCACAGCCCAATCAACTCCAAGCCGCCCGGCGCGTCAATGCGACCGCCCTGCCGAGGGCGCCGCCCCCCTGTCGGCGTGGCAAAGAGCGCACACTTTCCCGGAGCCGATGAGAAGAAAAACCAAGGCGAACCGGTCGCACCCCCCGAACATGACTTTCGCGACCGGCGGCGCTATATCACCGGCGCCGCGGCACCATTATGGTGAGCGACTCCTACGGAACTTCTAATGACCCCCGAGAATCTTGCCCTTTTGCTCGCCGAACGAGATGCCGACCGGTACTCGCTTCATGCGCGTTATCTCAATGAGCAAATGGTCCGGGTGCTGCAAACGATCGGTTTCGATCGGGAATATCGGCGCGGTCAGGGCCAATATCTCTACGACCGCGCGGACGACCGCTATCTCGATCTGCTCAGCGGATTCGGCGTTTTTGCGCTGGGGCGCAACCACCCGACCGTCCGCGACACCCTGAAGGCGGTCCTCGACAGCGACCTGCCGAACCTCGTCCAATTGGACGTCTCGACGCTCGCCGGCATCCTCGCCGAGCGCCTGCTCAAATACACGCCGTATCTCGACAAGGTGTTCTTCGCCAATTCGGGCGCTGAGTCGGTCGAGGCCGCGCTGAAGTTCGCGCGCGGCGCGACCGGCCGCGACGGCCTCGTCTATTGCGGCCACGCCTTCCACGGTCTGTCCTACGGCGCCCTGTCGGTGAACGGCGACGGCATCTTCCGCAACGGCTTCGGCTCGCTCCTGCCCGGCTGCACCGAAGTGCCGTTCAACGATCTCGCCGCCTTGGAGCAGGCGCTGGCCTCGCGCACCCAGGCGGCCTTCATCGTCGAGCCGATCCAGGGCAAGGGCGTGGTCGTCCCCGACGACAATTATCTCCGCGACGCGCTCGCGCTCTGCCGCAAATACGGCACCATATTCATTGCCGACGAGATCCAGACCGGCCTCGGCCGCACCGGACGCTTCCTCGCCTGCGAGCACTGGGGCGTCGAGCCCGACATGGTGCTGCTGTCGAAGTCGCTCTCCGGCGGCCATGTCCCGGTCGGCGCGGTGCTCACGCGCAAGGCGATCTTCGACAAGGTGTTCGACCGCATGGACCGCGCCGTCGTGCACGGCTCGACTTTCTCGAAGAACGATCTCGCGATGGCGGCCGGCCTCGCGACCCTGAACGTGATCGAGAACGAGAAGCTGGTCGAGAACGCGGCGCGCATGGGCACCCGCCTCATCAAAGCGTTCGAAGGCATGGCCGAGCGCTACGAGCTGGTGAAGGAAGTGCGCGGCAAGGGCCTCATGATCGGCCTCGAATTCGGCGCGCCACGCTCGCTCAAGCTCAAGGCGTCGTGGAATCTGCTGGAGACCGCGAACAGCGGCCTGTTCTGCCAACTCATCGTCATTCCGCTGTTGAAGGAGCACCACATCCTCACGCAGGTGGCGGGTCACGCCAGCCACACGATCAAGCTGTTGCCGCCGCTGATCATCAACGACGAAGACTGCGCGTGGATCGAGCGCTCGTTCGACGCCGTGATCGCCGACGCGCATCGCGTGCCGGGCGCCGTCTGGTCGTTGGGCAAGACGCTGGTCGAAAACGCCATGCGCGCGCGGGCCGCGCGGGCCTGAGCCCACAGGCGAAGCTCAGCGCGCGGATAGCACCACGACCTTCGTGCCGACCGGCGTGCGCTGATACAGGTCGATGACGTCCTGGTTGATCATGCGGATGCAGCCGGACGACACGCTGGTGCCGATGGTCCACGGCTCGACCGTGCCGTGAATGCGGTAGAGCGTGTCCTTGTTGCCTTGCCACAGATACATGGCGCGCGAGCCCAGCGGATTGCGCGGCCCACCGGCCACGCCGAGGCCGCTCTGCAACTGGCTCAGTTGCCGCCTTATTTCGGGCTGCCGCTGGATCATCTCTTTCGGCGGATACCAGTCCGGCCATTCCTGCTTGCTGTGCACGGCGGCAACGCCCGACCAGCCGAAGCCCTGGCGGCCGACGCCGATGCCATAGCGGATGGCACGGCCCTCACCCTGCACGAGATAGAGGAAGTGATGCGCGGGATCGATGACGATGGTGCCGGGCTGCTCGCGCGTCGGATATATCACCGCCCGGCGCAGATACGCCGCCCCGATATCCGACAGATCGACCTCGGGAATGGGGAAGCGTTCGCCACGCATCGGCGCGTAGAGCGCGGCGTAGCGGCCACGGGCGGCCGGACCGAGCGTGTCGACGCTGTCGCCCGACGGCGACCGCGCCGGCTCCTCCTGCTGCTGCTCGGGTGTGAGCGACAAAGGCCCACGCCGCAACGGGCTGCCGGAACGGCCGTAATCTGGCGGCGCCACATAGCCACCGCAGGTCCACGGATAACGGTCGTCGCAGCTTTGCGCGGCGGCCTCCCGCGCGACCGTCGCGGCAAGGAGACCGAGGCCGATAAGACAGAGGCGACGCGTAACCATGCACGCATTATGACGCGGCGGCAGAAATCCCGTTGATCCAAGTCAAGAGCGCGCGCGTCTCAAGGTGGCCGTCCCGAACAACGCCACCACGACGACCGCCGCGACGAGCCACAGCGCGGTGACGATGATATTCGTGCGCCCGGTCAGATTTGCGAGTTGGGCGGTCAGATTGATCATGAAATGAAGGAGAATCGCGGCCAACGTGCTGCGGCGCGTGTTGTTGAAGATCCAGGTAAAGACGATGGTCACCGGGATCACCTGCACAAGGAAAAGCCAGAACCACAGCGACCACGGGCCCTGCGCCGCATGGTAGGTGCCGACGAGGTAGAACAGCGGCAGATGATACAGCCCCCAGATCGCGCCCAGTATCAGGCTCGCCCTCACCGCGGTCGACCCGGCCTGCAGGCTGTCGAGCGCGTAGCCGCGCCAGCCTAATTCCTCCGGGATCGGACCGAACAGCAAGGTCCAGAGCAGAAGGGACAGCGCCGTGGCCGGGGTCGCCACGGCCGACGACATCGCATGGCCGATCTGCGACAGCGCCATGGCATTGCCGGCGGCCACATCGACCAGCGCGGCAAGCCCCCAGAGAACCGGCGCAAACAAAAGAATGACGGCGTACCAGGACGCGGATATCCGACGCGCGTCGACGATGCGCCGCCAATAGTCGCGGCGGCCCTGGCTGCCTTGCGTCAGATGCGTGAAGGCGATGCCGCCGAGCATCGGCCCGAGCAGGCCAGCGAGTTCGAGCCCCTGCCCCCATAACGTACGCGCGCTGAGGCCGAGAACCGCAGCCGCGATCCAGAAGCTCCAGCTCCAGGCGAAGACGACAACGAAGAACGGCCATGGGCTCGCGCCACGCCTGCCTGCCCACGCCGCCGCCGCTTCGCTCATGGCCATCACCGGTGATAGGCGGCGATTAGAGGCAAAGCCGCAGCGCATGGCTTGATCTGGCGCACGCCGGGAGCGACTCCCGGACGAGCCGCCGAGGTCAGGTCTCGATCTCCACCTCGCGGCCGACGAGGCGTCCGAGCTGGCGCAGCCGCGACGTCAGACGCTCGGCGACCAGTTGGCCGTAGAGGCCGGGCAGCGACAGCGTGAGCTTCCCGCGCTTCACCTGCATCGGCGTCTTCGGCAGCACCCCGCCCTGCCCCGCCGTGAGAATGTAAGCGACACGCATGGCGGCGCCCAAGACGCGGGCGCGGTCAAGAATGCGCGCGGTGGCCAGTTCGCGCAGACGCGGCGAAAGGTCTTCTTCGCTCAAGCCGGCATGGCGGAAATAGATCGACAGCGCGAGATAGGCGCGGCCGGGATGGTCGATCGCGGAAAATGCGCCGTGCGCGATGATGTTCATCGATTGCTCGCCGCGATAATCGGGATGCGCGCGCCAGCCGATATCGGCGAGCAAGCAGGCGGCGTGGCGAAGCCTACGCTCGTCGGCCGTCTCGTCGAGACCCGACGAGGCCATGAACGCGTCGGTCCAGGCGATCAGCTCCTCGCCATGGCGCGGCGAACGCGAGCGCAGCACGTTCAAATCGGCGGAGGCCGAGATCAACGGGTCGAGCGCGCGCTCGCTCGGCTTGAGCAACTCGTAGAGCAGTCCCTCGCGCACGCCCATGACCGAGAACACCACATCGCTCGGCTTGATCGTGCGAATGAGGTTTTCCATCACCAGCGCCGCATAAGCCAACAGCGGCCGGCGCGCGGCGTTCACCACTTCGATCTTGGACAACGTATCGGTGTCGACGCGGTGCACCAGCCGCGAGAACTCCAGCGCCTCGCGCGCCGGAATGCGGTAGTTGTGCATGACGTGGAACGGATAGCCGGTCTGCCACATGTGCAGCCGCGCCAGCGCGCGCCACGTGCCGCCGACGGCGTAGAACGTGCGCCCTTCCCCGCTGTGCAGCATGTCGAGGTTCTTGAACGTGTCCTCGACGAACTTCTCCGCCTTCTTGATCGACCGATGCGAGATGTCCTGCAGAGCAAGACCGCCGAGCGGCAGCGTGATGCCCGCATTCACCCGCGAGCCGTGCACGTTGACGAGCTCGAGCGACCCGCCGCCGAGATCACCGACGATGCCGTCCGGCTTGTAGATGCCGGAGACCACGCCGAGCGCGGTCAGATGCGCCTCGCGCTTGCCCGACAGGATGCTGATCGTCGTGCGGCAGATCCGCTCGGCTTGTTTGATGAAAGCCGCGCCGTTGCGCGCATCGCGGCAGGCGGCGGTGGCGATCGCCCAGATCTTCTTGACCTTGAGGGTGTCGCACAGCCCGCGGAAGCGCCGTAACGCCGCGAGCGCGGAATTGATGGCATCCTGCGCCAACAGGCCGGTGGTCTGCACCTCGCGTCCAAGACCGGCCAAGACTTTCTCGTTGAAGATCGGCGTCGGCGCGCGCGTCAGCCCCTCATAGATCACGAGCCGAATCGAGTTCGAGCCGATGTCGATAACCGCGACGGCCGGGCCGTGATCGAGCCGGCCCTTGGCGGAGCGTTCGATGGCGCGCTTACGTGCCGCCTTCGGCGAGGCGGCGGATGAGGCTGCGGGGCGACGAGTCTTTGAGCGATTTGCCACGTCCGGAGAGGCTCGGATTGGTCATGAAGTACTTATGGGCGTTGAAGGGTTCTTCGCCCGGCGCGGCCTTTATGCGCGTCGACGTCCCATCCGGCAAGACCTTCCAGCTCTGCTCGTTGTCCTTGAAGTTCGCCACCATGATCTGGCCGAGCACCTGCTCGTGCACGGTCGGATTGAGAATGGGGCACAAAGCCTCGACCCGGCGGTCGAGATTGCGCGGCATCATGTCGGCCGACGAGATATACACAGCCGCTTTCGCATGCGGCAGCTGATGACCGTTGCCGAAACAATAGATGCGCCCGTGCTCGAGGAACCGGCCGACGATCGACTTGACGTGGATGTTCTCCGAGAGGCCCGGCACGCCGGGCCGGAGGCAGCAGATACCGCGCACGACGAGATCGATTTCAACCCCCGCGGCGGAGGCATCGTACAACGCATCGATGATGCCGGGATCGACAAGCGAGTTCATCTTCATCCAGATCGCCGCCGGCTTGCCGGCCTTGGCGTTGGCGGCTTCCTGCGCGATGTGGTCGAGAATGCGCTTGCGCAGCGAGATCGGCGAAATCGCCATGCGCTCGAGTTCGTCCGGCTCTGCGTAACCGGTGATGTAGTTGAAGATGCGCGCCACGTCGCGCCCGATCACGAGGTCCGCCGTGAAGAACGACAAGTCGGTATAAATACGCGCGGTCACCGGGTGATAATTGCCGGTGCCGACATGCACGTAGGTCGCCAGCGAACCGCCCTCGCGGCGCACGACCAGCGACAGCTTGGCGTGGGTCTTCAGCTCGATGAAGCCGTACACGACCTGCACGCCGGCGCGCTCGAGGTCGCGCGCCCAGCGGATATTGGCTTCCTCGTCGAAGCGCGCCTTCAATTCGACCAGCGCGGTCACCGACTTGCCGGCTTCGGCCGCTTCCACGAGCGTCTTCACGATCGGGGACTCGGCGGAGGTGCGGTACAAAGTCTGCTTGATCGCCACCACGTTCGGGTCGCGCGCCGCCTGCTGCAGGAACTGCACGACGACGTCGAACGATTCATAAGGATGGTGGACGACGAGATCCTTCTGCCGGATCGCGGCGAAGCAGTCGCCGCCATGATCGCGGATGCGCTCGGGATAGCGCGGGTTGTACGGCACGAATTCGAGGTCGGGCCGGTCGACGCGCGTGAGCTGCGACAGATCGTTGAGCGCGAGCACGCCGTCGACCATGAACACTTCGTCGTCGGCGACGGCCAGCGCGCGCTGCACGAAGCCGCACAGTTCGGGCGGCATCTTGGCATCGAGCTCGAGCCGGATCACCGAACCGCGCCGGCGCTGCTTGAGCGCCGTTTCGAACAGCCGCACCAGATCTTCCGCCTCTTCCTCGATTTCCACTTCGGAATCGCGGATGGCACGGAAAGCGCCGTGCCCCTTCATGGTGTAGCCGGGGAACAGGCGGCTGATGAACAGCGCCGTCGCGCCTTCGAGCGTGATCAGGCGCACGCCATCGCCGCTGGTCGGCAAGCGGATGAAGCGCTCGATCTTCTGCGGCATGCGCAGGAGCGCGTTCATCGCCTTGCCGTCCTTCACGCGCGCGAGCTGCAACGCGATCGAGAAGCCGAGATTGGGAATGAACGGGAACGGATGCGCCGGATCGATGGCGAGTGGCGTCAGCAACGGGAACACGTGGGTGAGGAAATGCTCTTCGAGCCACGCGCGCTCATTCTTCTTGAGGTCCGCGTTGTCGACCAACGTCACGCCCGCTTTGGCGAGCTCCGGACGCAGCTCGATCCAGCGCTGCTGCTGATCGTGCGCCAGCGAGGCAACGGCCTCGCCGATGCGGGCGAGCTGCTCGGCCGGCGTCAGGCCGTCCGGGCTCTGCGTCAGGATGCCCTGCCGCACCTGCCCCTTGAGGCCGGCGACGCGCACCATGAAGAATTCATCGAGGTTGTTGGCCGAGATCGACAGGAAGCGGACGCGCTCGAGCAGCGGATGATGCGCGTTGGCCGCCTCCTCCAGCACGCGGCGATTGAAATGGAGCCACGACAACTCACGGTTGATGAACCGTAAAGGACTGGCGCGTAACGACGGATCGCCCCCGGCCGCCTTGGCCTCTGGCGCCGGATCTTGAGCAATTTCTTCAGCAGTTATAACTGCTTGGCTACGTTCGGTCATGGGCGCCCCAGGGTCTCGCTGCCGCTTTAGGCGTCAAGAATGGCGTCCAGATGACAAGTCCCGGCTGTCACAATCAAGCGCCGCGCGCTTTTGTCATTAAGAAGTCACAGAAAGTCAGGCCGGGACGTCGCGGAACAGTTCCGCCGCAAGGGCGCGCGTCACCGGGCGGTGCTGACGCATGGCCTCCTCGTCCAGCCGGGCCACCGCGCTGCGGGCGGCGGCGAAGGACCGCTCGATGCGGTTGGCGAGATAGTTCACCACCGGCTCGTCGACATTGAGCTGGCGGTCGGCGGCGAGCTTGACGATGAGCAGACGCAGCAGCGCATCGTCGGGCGCATCGAGCGTCACCGCCGGCACGGCGCGCAGCCGCGAGGCGAGATCGCGGATGGTGAGCGTCAGACTGGCGGGCGCGACGCGGGCGGTGATGAGGACGTAGGCGCCCTCCTCGCGCGCGAGGTTGAGCAGATGGAACAGCGCGCGCTCGTCGAGCTCAGCCGGCTGGAGATCCTCCAGCACCAGCGCGCCCGTGACGAGCGTCGATGGCAGATCGGTTTCGCCCAGCAGCCTGGCCGACAATGTGCGCGCGCCGGCCACCTCCGCCCAGATGGTGGCGAGATGGCTCTTGCCGGCGCCCTCCGGTCCAACCAGCGCCATGACCTTGTTCGGCCAATCGGGCCAACGCTCGACCAAGGTCAGCGCCGCGTTGTTGGAGGGACCCGGCAGGAAATCCTCGCGCGCGAAGCTCACGGCGTGATCGAGCGCGAGCACGAGCTGCCGCGGACCAAACATACGCACCATGAGACTCAACCCACCCTGTCGCCGGTGTACAGTGAGCTCTCCAGATAGCGCCGCAATGCAAAGCGCGCCAGCACGCCGATGGTTGCCGCAAGCGGCACCGCGACCAGCAAGCCGACGAAGCCGAACAGATAGCCGAAGGCGAGCAGCGCGAACATCAACCACACCGGATGCAAGCCGACGCTGTCGCCGACCAGCTTGGGCGACAGCAGGTTGCCCTCGAAGAACTGGCCGACGAGGAAGATACCGAGGATCACCAGGATCCAGGTGTAGTCCGGCCAGAACTGCGCGACCGCGACCGCGAGCGACAAGATTAGGCCGGTCAACGATCCGACGTAGGGGATGAAGGTAATCAAGCCCGAGAGCAGCCCGATCAGCAGGCCGAAATTAAGCCCGGCGAGCGACAGAGCGATCGCATAGAACGTCCCGAGGATCAGGCACACCGCGCTTTGGCCGCGGATGAAGCCGGCGATCGCCCCGTCGATCTCGCGCGCCAGTTGGCGCACGGTGTCGCGATGCTGCCGCGGCACCCAGCCGTCGACCGTGTCGATCATGCGGTGCCAGTCGTAGATCAGGTAGAACGCCACGACCGGCGTCACCACGATGAGCGAGAACAGCGACACCAGCGCGCGCCCGCCCGACCACAACGACTTCGAGAAAGTGGAGAGCCAGCCGACGCCCTGCGTGACCAGATCGCTCATGCCCTTGTCGGAATTCAAACCCGAGCCGAGCAGCTTCTGCAGCCACGGCCAGCCCGGATCGCGCAGCAGGCCCTGCAGCTTGCCGACGTAACCGGGAATGTTCTCGACCAGCGATGCCAGCTGACTGCCGAGCAGCGGCGCGATCAGCAGGATGATCAGCACGAAGGCGAGCACCATCAGCGTGATGAGCAGCAGCGACGCCGCCACCCGGTTCACCCCCATGCGCTGCAGCCGGTCGGTGGCCGGCGTCAGCAGATAGGCGATCGCGAAGCCGGCGACGAACGGCAGCAGGATCTCGCTCAAGAGCCACAGCAGCAGCACGACCACGGCAAAAGCGGCGAGCCAGAAGCCGACCTGATTGCGGAAGGCGCCGGAGCGCCGCGGAGCGGGTGACGCGGCGCGTTCGGGGGCCGGCATACTCATGGGCTGGTCATGGTCGAGTTCATGTGGCGCACCCATTCGGCGAGGTAGGCCGCGATCGACAGCAGGGTCAGCGCCGTCACAAGGCCGGTCAAAATGAGAGTCAGCAGCGGCACGTCGAAGCGGAAGCCGAGCGAGGCGAGCACGACGCAGGCAAAGACGATCTGCGCCACGGTATTGAGCTTCGACACCAGCAGCGGTTTGATCTTGAGCGGCGAGCCCATCACCCACGACAGCATGATGCCGCCGATGATCAGGATGTCGCGGGAGACCACCAGGATCACCAGCCAGCGCGGGATGTAACCATTGACCCCGAGGGTGACGTAAATCGAGACGATCAGCGCCTTGTCGGCGAGCGGATCGAGATACGCCCCCAGCACCGTGGTCATGTGGAACCGCTTCGCCAGGAAGCCGTCGATGGCGTCGCTGACGCCAGCGGCCAGAAATAGCACGAAGGCGAGCCACATCAGCCCCTGCGAGATCGCCCAGACAACGATCGGCACCAGCAGAATGCGGCCCAGCGTAATGAGGTTCGGAATACTCAAGGCAGTCCCGGCTCGCAGACGCGCCGCCACGGGCGGCACGTCATTCCCATCGGCAGAGTATAACGACCGGCTGACCATTGCACGACTTGCGATTTTTCCGTAGGACCCGACACGAACGAGGGAAAAATGGCAGAAGAACAGCGCGGCCTGACTTATGCGCAGGCGGGCGTGGACATCGACGCCGGCAACCGCATGGTGGAGCTGATCAAGCCCCTGGTGCGTGCCACGGCGCGGCCGGGCGCGGACGCCGAAATCGGCGGCTTCGGCGGCCTGTTCGACCTGAAAAAATGCGGCTTTTCCGATCCGGTCCTGGTGGCCGCTACCGACGGCGTCGGCACCAAGGTCAAGATCGCGGTTGAGACCGGCCGTCACGAGACGATCGGCATCGACCTCGTCGCCATGTCGGTCAACGACCTGGTGGTACAAGGCGCCGAGCCGCTGTTTTTCCTCGATTATTATGCCTGTGGAAAATTGGATCCCGCGGCCGGCGCGGCCGTGGTCGCCGGCATCAGCGCCGGGTGCCGCGACGCCGGCTGCGCCTTGATCGGCGGCGAGACCGCCGAGATGCCGGGCGTCTATCGCGGCGGCGACTACGACCTCGCCGGCTTTGCCGTCGGCGCGGCCGAGCGCGGTGCGCTGCTGCCCCGCCCCGACATCGCGGCAGGCGACGCCATCATCGGCCTCGCCTCCTCCGGCGTGCATTCGAACGGCTACTCTCTGGTGCGCCGCGTTGTGGAAAAATCCGGCCTCGCCTGGGATGCACCGGCACCTTTCGCGGCCGGCCAGAGCCTCGGCGAAGCGATCCTCGCGCCGACGCGCATCTACGTGAAGTCGTCGCTTGCGGCGATCCGCGGCACCGGCGCGGTGAAGGGTCTCGCGCACATCACCGGCGGCGGCTTCCCCGACAATATCCCGCGCGTGCTGCCGAAGGGTCTCGGCGCGCGCGTCGATCTTGCGCGCGTCGATGTGCTGCCGGTGTTCAAGTGGCTGGCCAAGACCGGCAACATCGAACAGAACGAGATGCTGCGCACCTTCAACTGCGGCATCGGCATGATCGTCGTCACCGCGCCGCAGGACGCCGAGCGCGTGATGGCGGCCTTCACCGCCGCCGGCGAAAAGGCAACGCGCATCGGCGAAGTCATCGCCGCGACGGACGAACCGCGCGTCGTCTATGACGGCGCGCTCGATCTGAGCGCCTAAGCGATGCCGCGCCGCCGCGTCGCCGTCCTCATTTCCGGCCGCGGCTCCAACATGGCGGCCCTGATCGAGGCCGCCAAAGACAAAAACTTTCCCGCCGAAATCGCAGTGGTGATTTCCAACGTCCCGGACGCGGGCGGGCTGGCCACGGCGCAGGCTGCCGGCATCAAGACGGCGGTGGTCGACCACAAGCTCCATAAAAAGGACCGCACCGCCTTCGAGCAGGCGTTGCAAGCCGAACTGCAAAAGCACGCCGTCGAGCTCATCTGCCTCGCCGGCTTCATGCGCCTGCTGACGCCGTGGTTCGTCGGCCAATGGCACGAGCGCATGATCAACATCCATCCGGCGCTGCTGCCCTCCTTCAAGGGTCTGGATACGCACAAGCGGGCGCTCGAAACGGGCGTGAGACTGCACGGCGCCACCGTCCACTTCGTCGTGCCGGAAATGGATTCCGGGCCCATCATCGCCCAAGGCGCCGTGGCGGTGCACGACGACGACACCGAGGCGAGCCTCGCCGCCCGCGTTATAAAAGTGGAGCACCGCATCTATCCGCTGGCGCTGCGGCTGGTAGCGGAAGGCCGCGTGCGTGTGGAAAACGGCCGTTGCCGCATCGCCGAGGCGGCGTTCCCCGAGGCCGCCTACCTCGTTCCCGACAGCGCGACCTGACCTTTTCTGCCAAAGAAATTCCCCCGCTAACGCGGAAGTGAATTCGGTGCCCTCGCCGGTGTTTGTAGGTTCACGGCTGCCGGGGACGGCGATTCAAGCTAGGCCCCGACCAAATAGGGGAAAGAAAACATGAACACGTCTGAACAGAAGCTCTTGTATCCGGGGCTCGCGGGCTTCTACGCAACCTGGACCGATATCGCCTATACGTTTATGCGCGTCGTTGTCGGCGCCATGTTCCTGATGCACGTCTCGGTCAAGTTCAAGATCGGTGCGGGCGCGGTCGCCGCCAACATCATGGCGAAGAACGGCCTCGAGCCGGCGCTGATCATGGCCTATGTCACCATGTTCCTGGAAGTCGTCGGTGGCGTCTGCCTCATCATCGGCCTCTTCACGCGCTTCTTCGGTGCAGCGCTTGCCATCGAAATGCTGATCGCCATGTTCGCGGTCCATTTCTCGAAAGGCTATGCCGCCGGCGCCGGCGGTTACGAATATGTTCTGCTGATCGGCGCTGTGTGTTTCCTCATCGCGCTGCGCGGCGGCGGTCCCTACTCGGTCGACCGCTTTCTCGGCAAGGAGCTGTAAGCTTCACACAGTCATTCCGGACGCGCGCAAAGCGCGCGATCCGGAATCCAGCCGAAACGTCGGCGCTCGTTTCTGGATTCCGGGTTCGCGAGCAAGCGCTCGCGCCCCGGAATGACGCTCAAACCTTCCGCACCCACACTTTGTTGTCGTGGAAGGCCGCGCCGCCGTAAGGCGCGACCGGATCGGCGCCGGTGAGCGAGTTGATGCCGCAACCGTCGGCATAAGCGGCGTTGGGCCAGATCGATTCCGCGATCAGAACACCGCGCCGCACGCCGTCGAACAGCTTCGCATGCAGCCGCACCTCGCCGCGCGTATTGCCGAGCACGACATAGTCTCCGTCCACGATGCCCTGCTCAGCCGCATCGTCCGAATGGATCATCACTGTCGGCCGCTTCTCATTAGCCAATGACGTCGGCGTCTCGTTGAAGGTCGAATTGAGGAAAGCGCGCGCCGGCGACGTCGCGAGCCGGAACGGATGCGCGGCATCCGCTTCCTCTACCACGCGCCAATAATCCGGCAATGGCGGCATCGCCTCGACCGGTC
This sequence comes from Pseudolabrys taiwanensis, assembly GCF_003367395.1. NCBI lineage: Bacteria > Pseudomonadati > Pseudomonadota > Alphaproteobacteria > Hyphomicrobiales > Xanthobacteraceae > Pseudolabrys > Pseudolabrys taiwanensis. The sequence goes on from NZ_CP031417.1 coordinate 1,710,914, forward strand.
CCGATTGACAGGGGCTGCGGAACGGCACCGTCTTCCAGTCCGGCTTGAAGCGGAATTTGCCGTCCGGCCACGGGAAGCCATCGAGGTAATGCGATTGACGGAACGGCGGTTGGCAGTCGAGCCAACGGTTGGGCTCCAACTCGGCGAGCGTGCCGCGGTTAGACGCGCGCAGCATGTCGTCGATCAGTTCGCGCGGGCTCATGCCGAAGCCCGGATGCTCGGCGCCGACGCGCTTGGCCAGCGCGCCGATCACTTCGTGATTGCTGCGGCATTCGCCCGGCGCCTCGACGAGCTTCGGTCCGAGAATGATGTATTGGTGCCCGCCGCCGCGATAGATGTCGTCGTGCTCCAGAAACGTCGTCGCCGGCAGCACGATGTCGGCCACCTGCGCCGTTTCCGTCATGAACTGCTCGTGCACGCAGACGAACAGATCCTCGCGCGCGAAGCCCTGCTTGACCTTGTTCTGATCCGGCGCAACCGACACCGGATTGGTGTTCTGCACGATCATCGCGGTCACCGGCGGACCGCCGGCCAACGCCTCGCGCTCGCCGGTCAGGATGGCGCCGATGCGTGATTGGTCGAGCATGCGGTTCGTCGGGTCGGCGCGGTCGAGCCCTTCGATGGTGCGCTTGTTGAGTTGAAAGATGTCGGCGTTGTTGTGGAAGGCGCCGCCGCCTTCGTACTGCCATGCGCCCGTGACGGCCGGGATGCAACTCGCGGCATGCATGGAGGCGGCGCCGTTGCGCGAGCGCGCGAAGCCGTAGCCGAGCCGGAAGTAGGCGCGCTTGCGCTCGCCGATCAGCCGCGCGAACGCCTCGATGGTTTCGACCGGCGTGCCGGTGATGGCCGATGCCCAGGCCGGATCGCGCGTCTCGAGATGCGCTTCCAACTCGCGCGGCGCATCGGTGTATCGGTCGAGATAATCCCAGTCCGCTTTGCCGTCACGGAACAGGCAGTGCATGACGGCGCAGGCGAGCGCGGCATCGGTGCCGGGCTTCACCAGCACGGCGAGATCGGCCTGCTCCATCGTGCCGTTCATATAGATATCGACCGCCACGATCTTGGCGCCGCGCTCTTTGCGCGCGCGGGTCGCGTGCGTCATCACGTTGACCTGGGTGTTCACCGGATTGGTGCCCCAGATCACCACGAGATCGGACTTCGCCATCTCGCGCGGATCGGGTCCGGCGATGCGCCCGACGCCGGCGGCGAAGCCCGAATAGGCCGGGTTGACGCAGATCGTGGAATGAAAGCCGGAATACCTCTTGGCATGACGCAGCCGGATGATGCCGTCGCGCTGCACCAGGCCCATCGTGCCGGCGTAGAAATACGGCCACACGGTTTCGGAGCCGTGGCGCTGTTCGGCCTGCAGGAATTGTCCGGCGACGATATCTAGCGCGTCGTCCCACGAAATCGGCGCGAACTGGCCGGAGCCCTTCGGTCCGACCCGGCGCAGCGGGTGCAGCAGGCGCTCCGCGTGATGCTGGCGCTCGGCGTAGCGCGCGACTTTCGCGCAGACGACGCCGGCGGTGTAGTCGTTGTCCTTGGAACCGCGCACCCGGCCGATGGTGCGCGCGTCAAGAAGCTCGACTTCGAGCGCACAGGTCGACGGACAGTCGTGCGGGCAGGCCGAGTAGCCGGTGCGCTTGGTCGGGGTCAGCCGGACGGTCTCATTCATGAGACCGTTATTATAGCGTCATTTTGGAAGATACCACCGGGCCCCGCGCCAATCGCGGCCCGGCGGCGGAAACCGGCCGGACCCGGCCGGTCGTCCCGCCCGCCCCGCCCAGCGGGCGGCGGCGGGCGCGTCGGAATGACGCAGTGCCTAGACCTGGCTTTCCACAGGCCGGCGCAGGCGGAGCAGCACGAAGCCCACCGCCACCACGAGGACGGCGCCCACGGCCGGGGACCACGTATGCAAGGCCTCCGCCACCTCGTGGCCGAGATAGCCGACGATGGCGGCATCGCCGACGATGATCTCGCCCGCGACCCAGCCGAGCAACGCGGCGCCAGCCCACACCAGGATCGGGAAGCGTTCGAGCAAGCTCATGAGCAGCGCACTGCCGGCGATGATCAGCGGCACGCTGGTGGCGAGACCGAAGACGATCAGCACGGTTTTGATGCTGAGCGCATGGGCGATGTCGATGCGCGCCGCCGCCGACTCCGCCGCCGCCGCGATCGCGATGACATTGTCGAGGCTCATGATGATATCGGCGACCGTCACCAGCCAAACAGCACGCAGCAGCGTATCGCCGGCCTTGACGTTCTCCTCGGAGTGATCGTCGCTCGGAACGATGAGCTTGATCGCGATCCACAACAGCAAAAGGCCGCCGACGAGCTTGAGGAACGGAATGGCCATGACTTGCGCGATGATCACGGTAAAGAAGACGCGCAGCAGCACGGCCGCGCCGGCGCCAAGCAGAATGCCCCAGAAGCGCTGCCGCGACGGCAGCGAGCGGCACGCGAGCGCGATGACCACGGCGTTGTCGCCGGACAAAAGAACGTTGATCCAGATGATCTGTCCCAGCGCGATCCAGAACGGTGCGTGGGAAAAGCTTTCTACCAAATATTGCACGTCGCACCCCTGCGAATTCGGCCGGCCAAGCTAGCCAGACTCGCCGGCATAATCGTCAATTTACGTAGCCCGGTAAACCTCTCGGGCGATTGACGTTCGCAATCGCCCGAGAAGAGTTCCCGATCAGCCGACGATCTCGTTCTCGGAGAAGAACTGCGCGATCTCGACCTTGGCGTTGTCGGGCGAGTCCGAACCGTGCACCGAGTTCTCGCCGATCGAACGGGCGTGCTCCTTGCGGATGGTGCCGGCGGCCGCCTTGGCCGGGTCGGTCGCGCCCATCACTTCGCGGTACTTGGCGATCGCGTTCTCGCCTTCAAGGACCTGCACCACCACCGGCGCGGAGATCATGAAGTCGACGAGTTCGCCGAAGAACGGGCGCTCTTTGTGCACCGCATAAAAGCGCTGCGCCTGTTCCTTGGTGATGAGCACGCGCTTCTGCGCGACGATGCGCAGACCGGCCTTCTCAATGATGGCATTGATGGCGCCGGTCAGGTTGCGCTCGGTCGCATCGGGTTTGAGGATCGAAAAGGTGCGCTCGAGCGCCATCGGGTTATCCTTCACTGATTTTAATGGGAGTATTTACCGACATTCATTGGAGTGCCAGCGTCGCGGCGGCTTATACCGGGGGGCCCTGCGGGCGGCAAGTTCGGACCGCCCGCCCCCTCCCCGACGTCATGGAATGTGATGAAATCACGCTACCAAATGTTCGCCGGCTACAACGCCTGGTGCAATGAGCGCCTCTATGATGCCGCCGCGACAGTACCCGATACCGAATACCGGGCCGACCGCGGCGCCTTCTTCAAGTCCTTGCACGGCACGTTGAACCACCTCCTGGTCGCCGACCGCGTTTGGATGCGCCGCTTCACCGGCGTCGGTGCGCAGCCCCCGCAACTCGACGCCATTCTCTATGACGATTTCGTGGCCTTGAGGGCCGCGCGGCGCACCCAGGACACGCTGATCGGCCGCTACATCGACGGCCTGAGCGAGGCGGACCTGACGGGCACGCTGCGCTACAAGACGGTGGTCAATCCGCAGACGATCGAGCAACCGCTGGCACCAGCCCTCGACCATTTCTTCAACCACCAGACGCACCATCGCGGCCAGGCCCACGCTTTGCTCAGCGCCATCCTCGGCAACGACAAGACCCCGAGTTTCGACCTGATCGTCTACCAGCGGCAGACGGGGGTCGGGCTGAAGTCGATGAGTTGAGCGCGTCCACGTCACGCGCCCCCTTCTGTCATGGCCGGGCATGTCCCGGCCATCCCGCTTAGAAGGCGCGGCGCCCCGATCGGGATTGCCGGGACGACGACAAGATCGAACGTTTACGCCGCCCTGGAATGACGCGGAAAGGCTTGCACGCAACCGAGAGGAGTGCTTGGAGAGGTGCGCCTCCGGACACCCGCACCTAAGGAAACACGCTCATGAGCACCAACCGCGTCCATCGCATCGCCGTCATCCCCGGCGACGGCATCGGCAAAGAGGTCGTGCCGGAAGGCGTGCGTGTCCTGGAAGCGGCGGCAAAGAAATTCGGCTTCAAGCTCCAGCTCGACAACTTCGATTTCGCGAGCTGCGATTACTACGAAAAGCATGGCCGCATGTTGCCGGAGGACTGGAAGGACCAGATCGGCAAGCATGACGCCATCTTCTTCGGCGCCGTCGGCATGCCCGACAAAGTGCCGGACCACATTTCGCTGTGGGGCTCGCTGATCCTGTTCCGCCGCGAGTTCGATCAATACGTCAATTTGCGCCCCGTGCGCTTGATGCCGGGCGTGCCCTCGCCGCTCGCGGGCCGCGAGCCGGGCGACATCGACTTCTGGGTGGTGCGCGAGAACACCGAGGGCGAATACTCCGCCATCGGCGGCAGAATGTTCGCCGGCACCGAGCGCGAGGTCGTGGTGCAAGAGACGGTGATGAGCCGCGTCGGCGTCGACCGCGTGCTCAAGTTCGCCTTCGAACTCGCCCAGTCCACGCCGAAGAAGCATCTCACCTCGGCCACCAAGTCGAACGGCATCGCCATCACCATGCCGTACTGGGACGAGCGCGTGAAGGAGATGGCCAAGAGCTATCCCGACGTGAAGTGGAACCAGTTCCACATCGATATTCTGACGGCTCACTTCGTCATGAATCCGGACAAGTTCAACGTCGTCGTCGCCTCGAACCTGTTCGGCGATATCCTGTCCGATCTCGGCCCGGCCTGCACCGGCACGATCGGCATCGCGCCGTCGGGCAACATCAATCCCGAGCGCAAATATCCGTCGGTGTTCGAGCCGGTGCACGGTTCGGCGCCGGACATCTATGGTCAGGGCATCGCCAATCCGATCGGCCAGATCTGGTCCGGCGCAATGATGCTCGAGCATCTCGGCGAGAGCGAAGCGGCCAAGGCCATCGTCACCGCGATCGAGAAGGTGCTGGCCGAACCCAAGCTGCGCACGCGCGACTTGAAGGGCCCGGCCAACACCGTCGAGTGCGGCAAGGCGATCGCCGAGGCGTTGGCATAGCCGCACACACCGGTCATTGCCGGGCTTGACCCGGCAATCCATATCGCCTGCCCGCGAGCAAGGATGTACGTAGCGCTCTCACGTCTGAGAGCCATCATGGATGCGCGGGTCATAAGGGCGTTCACGCCCGTCTTCGACGGGCTATGCCCGCGCATGACGCCGAGTGCGTAGCACGGGCGGCGGCTTCAGACCCTGCGTAATGGGGATTGCGTTGAGCGCCCCGCTCGGCCACAACGCGCCCCGCATGCTCATCATCGACGACCTCACCGTCCGCATTGCCGGCCGCACATTGATCGAGAACGCGAGTGCGCGGGTGACGCCCGGCGCGCGCGTCGGCTTGGTCGGCCGCAACGGCACGGGCAAGTCGACACTGTTCAACGTCATCACCGGCGACCTCCCGGCCGAGACCGGCCACGTGGAAATCCCGTCGCGCTGGCGCATCGGCCGGCTCGCCCAGGAGGCGCCGAACGGGCCGGAGCCGCTGATCGACGTCGTGCTCGCCGCCGACCGCGAGCGCACCGCCCTGCTCGCCGAGGCCGAAACCGCCACCGACCCGCACCGCATCGCCGACATCCAGACGCGGCTCGTCGACATCGACGCGCATTCCGCGCCCGCGCGCGCCGCTGCCATCCTCTCGGGCCTCGGCTTCTCCGCGGCCGATCAACTGCGCCCCTGCTCTGAGTTCTCCGGCGGCTGGCGCATGCGCGTCGCGCTCGCCTCCACCTTGTTCTCGGTCCCCGACCTTTTGCTGCTCGACGAGCCGACCAACTATCTCGACCTCGAAGGCACGCTCTGGCTGCAGGACCACCTCGCGAAATATCCGGCGACGCTGATCATCATCAGCCACGATCGCGACCTGCTCGACAATGCCGTCGACCAGATCCTCGCGCTCGATGCCAAGAAACTCACGCTCTACCGCGGCGGCTACACCGCGTTCGAGCGCCAGCGCGCCGAGCGCATGGTGCTCGACCAGAAAGCGATCAAGAAGCAGGAAGCCCAGCGCAAGCATCTGCAGGCCTTCGTCGATCGCTTCCGGGCCAAGGCGACGAAGGCGCGGCAGGCGCAGTCGCGCCTGAAGATGCTGGCCAAGCTCGAGCCGATCGCCGCGCTCACCATCGACGACGTGCGCGAGATCACATTTCCCGCGCCCGACAAACTGCTATCGCCGCCGATCATCGCCGCCGACGGTGTCGCGGTCGGCTATGACGAGCGCGTGGTGCTGTCGGGCCTCAATCTGCGCGTCGACAACGACGATCGCATCGCCCTGCTCGGCTCCAACGGCAACGGCAAATCGACCCTGGTGAAGCTTCTCGCCGGGCGGCTTGCGCCGATGCGCGGCAATATCACGCGCGCCGCGAACCTCAAGGTGGCTTACTTCGCGCAGCATCAGCTCGACGAACTCAATCCGGAAGGCAGCCCCTACGATCACGTGCGCGCTTTGATGCCGGACGACCCGGAAGCGAAGGTGCGCGCCCGCGTCGGCGGCATCGGCTTTTCCGGCGATGCCGCAAACTCGAAGGTGAAGACCCTTTCGGGCGGCGAGAAAGCGCGGCTGCTGCTGGGCCTCGCCACCTTCAGCGCGCCGCATCTGATCATTCTCGACGAGCCGACCAACCATCTCGACATCGACAGCCGCGGCGCCTTGATCGAGGCGATCAACGACTTTCCGGGCGCGGTCGTGCTGGTCTCGCACGATCGTTATCTGCTCGAAGCATGCGCCGATCGTCTGTGGCTGGTCGCCGGCGGCAAAGTCGCGCCGTTCGACGGCGATCTCGACGATTATCGCCGTTACGTGCTGTCGCGCGACAAAGCCAACGACGCCAAGCAGGCGGCGGCACAGACCGACCGCGCCGAGGTGCGTCGCGCCGCCGCCGAGAAGCGGGCTGAGACCGCGCCCCTGCGCAAACGCATCGCCGACGCGGAGAAGAAGATCGCGCAGTTGACGCGACAGCTCGAAAAGCTCGACGCGACGCTCGGCGATGGCACGCTGTTCGCCACCGATCCGGCGCGCGCCGCCGAACTGTCGAAGACGCGCGCGGCCGTCACCGCCGAGATCGCCGAGACGGAAGAAGCCTGGCTCGAAGCCAGCGCCGCGCTCGAGAGCGCCTAACCGCGCTCAGAACTTCACCATCAGCGCGCCCTTCAACATCTGATCGTAGGCGCCGGCGCCGAACTGGCCGCTATAGGTGATGCCGAGTTGCGCCGCGCGCGACAGCGCGAAATCGAGCCCGGCCTCGACGACCGCGGCGTCTCGCGCGATCGGCACGCCGGCGATTGTGAACGGCGAACTGCCGGCGAACGCGAAGGTGCTGACCGGCGTGGTATCGCCGAAAGCATGGCGCCAGCCGAGCGTGCCGCGTGCGGTGGCGTTGGCAGCGCCCCATGCGAAGGTGGTGGCACCGCGCAGGCCAAGCGTCGTGAACGTCGTGTCCGTCGTAGCGCTCGCGCTTGTAAGCGCCGCCGCGCCGCCGCTCTCCGTGAAACTGTCATTGCGGAAGCTGACGTAAGCAAGATTGGCGAAGGGCTCGTACGCGGCCTTGCCGTAACGAAAGCCGTAACCGAGTTCGCCGAACGCCTGCGCGGTGCCCGCCTCGTAGTCCGCCTTCAGGCTGTCGCTGAATCCGGGAAACGAGACCGACCGGCTGGTCGAGACGCGGTGCCACGTATAGGCGGTGCCCACGCGGAAGGCCAAGTCACCCCACTGCGTGCCGCCGTACAAGCCGGCATAGTAGTTATCGCTGCTGCCGGAGGACGAGCGGTCCTTCGCGTTGAAGCTGGTGCGGCTATAGCCGCCGACAAGGCCGAGACGCGCCCGCCCGAAAGCGGGGCCATCGACGCCGAGCAGGAAGCCGCCGGTCGAGCGCGTCAGACTGGCGGCGTTGCCGTCGCCGTCCGAGCGTCCCCAGGAGCCGAAGCCAGTGCCCCACGCCACCAGCCCGGGGCTCGTCGCCGCGGGAGAACGTCCCTTCCCGTCCTCGTAGGCCATGGCCATGATGGCCGGCGCGGCGACGCTCTCGAATGCCGCGCGCACGCGATCGTTTACGGCGTTGCGGATATAGCGGCCGTCCTCGATCAAAGCCGTCTTCGCGGATGCATGAACCTCGCCGGAGAGCAGATCGAAGGCCGCCCGCGCCTGGTCTGCCGACAGATTCAAGACGGCATTGTAAAGCGGATTGCCGGTGCTGAGCGTATCGATGCCATTGCCCGTGGCCACCTGGTTCGGCGTGACGCCGATGGTGCCGAAACCGCGTGAGTCGCGGATCAAGGTCAGGAATACGTTGTTGGCGTCATAGCTCAGCGATGGAACGAGGAAAGCGAGATTGGACGTTACGGTGCCGAATGCGCCTGTGACTCCGCCGTTCGCCGTCAGGATCGTGTATTGCGTCGACGGCGAATAATTGCCGACCCCGGCGAGCACCTGCACCGTGGCGCCGTTGAGCGTCGCCGTGCCTGTGGCATTGATCCGATCCGCCTGTCCGCTGGCGTTGGCTTCGACTTGATAGATCGCCCCCGGCGCAAAGGCGATGCTGCCCGCGACGTTCAGCGTGCCGATGGAATTCCCCGGCGCGATGGTGCCGTATACGGCGACGTCGCCGATCGTTCCGCTACCCTGCAGCCGGCCGCCGCTCATTACATCGATCGTGCCGCCGAGCGCACCGTTGACCACCAGCGTGCCACCGGAAATCCAGGTCGTGCCGGCGAAGTTGCTGGAGTCCGCCGTCAGGATCGTCGTGCCGGCGAGCTGCTTGATGGTGCCGAGACCATCGATGATCGGCGCGAAGGTGTAGTTCGTGCTGGTGTGGTTGAATTCGAGGCTGGCCCCGGACGTTGCGAGGTTCACTTGCGAGGCATTCAACGTGCCCGGCGCGGCGGGCGGTTGATACCCGGGCCAGAATTCTTGACCACCGATGGTGATGACGCCGACAGAGGCGGCATTCTGGGCGACCTGCACCGTGCCGGTGCCGCCCATCACCGTGACGGCAGCGCCGTCCGAAATAATCAGACGTCCCTGGGCGACATTGGCGCCATCGCCGGCGACGAAAAGGTCACCCGTGGTGATGCTCAGAGAAGAGCCGGCGCCGTGTACGTCGATAAAGCCTTGCGCCCCGTTACCAAAACCGATCACCGTGTCGCCGCCGGAAATAACCCGGCCACCGTCTGCAATATCGAGGGAGCCCGTGCCGGCGCCAGTCAAGCCCGCCCCGACCACCAGCGCGAAATCCGACTGCAGCAGAGAATTGGGGCCGGCGACATTGACCGACCCAAGACCACTCCCGGCCCCGATCAGGGCCAAGCCGGCGTGAACGGTCGCGCCGCCGGAAATCGTCAGGTTCGCGCCACCTGCATCTCCGACGGTCAATTCGTTTGTTACGGTCCAGTTCGATCCAGCACCGTCGACCGTGACGAAGGCGCTCGATCCGGCAGCAGCGCCCATCGTTGCGCGGGTCGACGTCATCGTGGCGCCCTGAAGCACATTCAGGTGGCCCCAACCGCCGACGTCGTTGCCGATCGCCGTTATCCCGGTCTGCAGCAGCGAGCCCGCGCCCGTCACCGTTACTGTCCCGGTCGACCGTTCGCCGATGGACGTTGCATCGAGATAGGCGCTCGAGCCGCCAGCGATTGTCAGGGTGCCGGTGCCGTCGAGGCCGATCACTGTCGTGCCGCTGGTCCCGGTCCACTGCGATGCGCCATCCAGCGTCAAGATGCCGGTCCCGTTCTGACCGAGAATCAGCCCGCCGCTGCCGAAAGCTGATCCACCGCCAACGGTCACCTCGCCGCGGCCGGCGACGCCAATCGTGACAAGACCCGCATTATTCCAGATCGATGAGTTGGATAAGGAAACCTCACCGCGGCCGGTGACTTCGACGCCAACGGAAGCCGTGTTTCCGGTGACCACGCCCAGCGAGAGGTTCAACACGCCATGGCCGAAATTACCGATGAGCAGCGAAGACCCCGCGCCCCAAGAGGCGGTGTCGATCGGCGGAGCGCCGGTGAGATCGACCGTGCCGGACGATCCGGCGAGATTGCCGATGATGCCCGACGTGCTGCCGACGATGCCGCCGGCGCCGATTGACAGAGACCCCACTCCGGTGTCGCCGACGGTGAGCTGACCGCCGACGGTCCACGGCGACGCCTGCGTCCCAGGAACGGTTTCAGAGGCACCGCCGTCGATCACCGCCTGCGCCGCTGCCGGCTGCGTCAGCACCAGAACCGACAACAACGCCGTCGTCGCCAGCAAAGCCAAGCGGATACGAAACGCGCCCCCGCCTGCCCGGCAAGCAACTGCATCTGAATTAACTCGCAACATCGTGCCCCCAAATCGCGCGGCGAATCCGACCGTTGGGGCAAATTAAGAAACCGCAACGCACGCGGCTTGGGCTGCACGACGCAGTCGTTTGGGCCGGGCGGCACGTGGCGGCAAAAGTGCGCGATGTTGCTGCCCCGCCACATGCTCTCGAGGACGATCAATCGCTACCGGCACGAAAATTGTCGTCGCCTTGTGCGGCGCGGGCCCGGACATCCGACGGCGTCGCGCCGAAGCGGCGACGAAAGCTGTGATTAAAATGCGAGAGATCGCCAAAGCCGCATTTGTAAGCGATATCGCCGATGGGCAGAGCCGCGGCCGCGGTCAGCATGACGTAGGCGCGGCGCAGTCGCTGTTCGCGCACGAAATCGGTGAACGTCGTGTGGTCGCCACCGAACAGGTCGCGGATATAGCGCGGCGAGATGCCGTGGCGCGCCGCGATGGCATCGACCGTGAGCCCTGGGCGTGCCAGATGGGCAAGAACATCGGCTTTCACCGCCAGAAGCCGCGCCGCCCGCACGCCACCTCTTGCCGCGATTTCGGCCGCGTCGCGGGTCGCTCCGAGCGCAAGCGCGGCAAGGTCGTGGATATGCGCCGCGCTTGTCGCAACAAGGTCCGCCGGCATCGGCTCTTGCCGGCTCTGCAGCACGTCGACATAGCCGAGCAAGAGACGCAACGCCTCGGACTGTGCCGGCAATGGCCGCATCAACATCTTGTCGATATCCGCGACGATCGCGCCCAGACTGCGCCGGCTGAACGAAAGCGTCAGCAAATCCATGGCGACGGGATTGCGCGAATATCCCGTGGTGGCGTTGGACCACAGATAGGCGCCGCCATCGCCGATGAACACTTCGCGGTTGTTCTGCGCGGCAACCATCTGTCCGCGCCGCATGACGGCGAGGATGAAGTTGTCGTCGCCGTCGGCGACCAAAGGTTTGGTCCGATGAACGATCGCGGCTGACGCGGACGATGACCGGATCGTCACATCCGGCAGGACATGCACGACGGACTCGCTGCGGAACGGCGCATCGCCGAGCGGTTCGAGATCAACCTTGACGACGGACCGGGCAAACAGATCCCGCCACATCGGGATCCGGTCCTTTTCGCGGATGTCGTCGGTCGAAAACCGGAAGACGCGGCCATCGGCTTTCACGGACACCGCAATCGCTTTCCATACCAGGAGGTAACGAAGCGTATGCGGCAGGGCGCGAAACGTCTTGGGCCAAACGGCAGATGACTTGGTCTTAAAGGCAGACGGTTTGGACTGAGCGGCAAAGTCTTTCACATCGACTTACCGGAATACTTCTGGGATAATCACCACGCCGGAAACTCAAGAAGGGGCGGCTCTTGAGCAACGACATCGTGAACTTGCGGCTGCGGAGCGCCGATTTCACCGGCGCTGACTCGGTCGAAGCCTTTCGTGAAGTCTATGGCCGCGCGATCATGCGGCTCGAGATCGACCCATCGCCGGATCATCCGCTCGAGGTCGACTTCACCATCAAAGCAGTGCCGGGTTTTTCGTTCGCCACCGGTACGATGTCGCCCACGGTAAATCGCCATCCGCCATCCTTGATCGACAGCGACGACATCGTGCTGGTCTATGCGCCGGAGGGATGCGGCACGATCAGTCAGATGGGCCGTGAGACGCAAATCGCCGGCGGCGCCGCCACCTTCGCGTCCGACGCCGAAGCGGGTGTTTTCCAAGGGCATAGCCCCGCCAAGCTCTACAACTTCCGCTTCACGCGAAAGATGCTGAGCGGCATGCTCGTCGACATCGACGCGGCCATCGCCCGGCCGATCGCCCCGGGCAACACCGCTCTGTGGCTACTGACGCGTTATGCCAGCGTCATGAGCGATCTCGATGCCTTGGCGACGCCGGCGTTGCGCAGCACGATCGTCACTCACATGCACGACTTGGCGGCGCTGCTGCTCGGGCCGGGCCCGGACGGCATCCACGTCGCCGGCCGGCGCGGCGTGCGCGCGGCGTGCGCGCGGCGCAGTTGCGCGCGATCCAACAGGACATCAAAAGAAACCTCACGTCGCGCGACCTGACGCCGGAAAGCGTGGCGCGGCGTCATGCCGTCTCGGCGCGCACGCTGCGCGACATGTTCAAGAACGAAGCGACGACGTTCACCGATTACGTGCTCGAGCAGCGGCTGGCGCTCGCGCATCGCATGCTATGCAGCCGTCTCTACGATCACCTGACGATCAGCGCGATCGCATTCGATTCCGGCTTCGGCGACATCTCGTATTTCAATCATGCGTTCCGCCGCCGTTACGGCGCGACGCCTTCCGACACCCGCAACGCGGTTCCGCGCGCGGATGACGTTCCGGGCTGAACACCAAGCCGCTTGAGTTACTGCACGTAGACCCGCTCGGTCTCATGCGCGGCCGACCGGGCGCGCTTGGGCTTCTTCGCCGGCGCCCTTGGCTTCTGCTGCTCCGGCACCATGTCGATCGTCTTCAGCCGGCCGGACGTGAAGGTATAGATGCCTGGCCACGGCCCACTGGCGTAAGTGAGCACGACCTTGCGCTCGCCGCTCGCATCGGCGCCGATCGATACGTTGCCGGGCTGGCCGGCGCGGCGCACCGCCTGGCATTCCGACATGCCGAGCGCGATGCCCCCCATCACCTGCGGCGCGGCGGGCGCGCCGACACCGTCCGGTTGCAACCGATCAGGCACCGCTCCGGCGGCCGGCGGCGGCGGCGCAGCCGCTGCCTGTGCCGCGTCGGCGGACGGCGGGGCGCAGCTGCCGTCGGCATTCACGAGATCTTCCGGGCCCACCGGACCCGACGGGCCCAGCGACACATTGGCGCTGCTGGGCCGCGCCCAATCCGGCTTGGCGAACACGTCCATCGGCTTCGAGAACAAGCCGCCTTCGTTCTTGCTATCGAGAAAATTCGAACTGCCCGAGCAGCCGGCGACGGAGATGCCGGCGGCGCAAACGAGCGCGATATGCAGTGGCAGGCGGCGCAAAGGCAACGCGGTTCCCCCAGAGGAAGGTCTATCTGTTTGTCCTTATGACAAATTTTGCGTCATCAGCAAGGCATGAGGCAAGAGCCCATCAGGCCTTCTTGACCCAGCGGCCGTTCTCGTCGGGCTGCCAGTAGGTGGCCTCGAAGCCCCTCGCCTTCGCCTGCGTCCATTGTCCGCGGGCGGCGGCAACGGCATCGTCGTCTTCGCCGTCGAAGATCAGCACAAGGCGCTGATAGCTGTCGGCATCCGCCGGCATCAGCGCACCTTCGATCAGAAAGCGCACGCTCGCGGCGTTCGGATTGCCCTCGTTGACCGTCAGCAGCACGGGCTGCGCCGACGCTTCCGGTTCGCGCCACGTGCCGTGCGGCAAAAAGCCGTCGTCACGATAAGTCCACAAATGCGCGTCGAGCGCATCGATGCGCTCTTCCGACGCACCCTGCACCGCGACACGCCAGCCGCGCTCGAGCGACTTCTCGAGCAGCGTCGGCAGCACGTTCTCCGGCTTCTGGCCTTGCAGGTGGTAGAAGAGAACTTCGGTCATCGAAACAACGGCTATGATCTGAGCCAGTCAGCCATCCTGTGAGAATGCGGCGCCGAGATCGCGCCGCGTACGAAGAATGCGGACGATCTCACTTCTCGTAGTAGTCGGCCACAAGCTGATCCAGCATGCGCACGCCCCAGCCCGAGCCCCAGCTCTTGTTGATGTCGCTCTGACGCGAGTCGAAGCCGGTGCCGGCGATGTCGAGATGCGCCCACGGCGTCTTGTCATCGACGAAGCGCTTGATGAATTGCGCCGCGGTGATCGCGCCGCCCCAGCGCGAGCCACCGGTGTTCTTCATGTCGGCGAACTTGCTGTCGATCATCTTGTCGTATTCGGGCCCGAGCGGCATGCGCCAGACCTTCTCGCCGGTCGCCTCGCCGACCTTGGCCAGTTGCTCGGCGAGTTCGTCGTTGTTGGCGAACAGACCGGCATATTCCTGGCCCAGCGCAACGATGATCGCACCGGTGAGCGTCGCGAGATCGACGATGAACTTCGGCTTGAAGCGCTGCTGGGCGTACCAGATGACGTCGCCGAGCACGAGGCGGCCTTCGGCGTCGGTGTTGATGATCTCGATGGTCTGCCCCGACATCGATTTCACGATGTCGCCCGGGCGCTGCGCGTTGCCGTCAGGCATGTTCTCGACAAGGCCGATGATGCCAACGGCATTGACCTTCGCCTTGCGGCCGGCAAGCGCCTGCATCAGGCCGGTGACGCAAGCGGCGCCGCCCATGTCGCCTTTCATATCTTCCATGCCGGCGGCCGGCTTGATCGAGATGCCGCCGGTGTCGAAGCACACACCCTTGCCGATGAAGGCAACCGGAGCCTCGCCCTTGCGGCCGCCGTTCCAGCGCATCACCACGACGCGGCTCTCGCGCGTGGAGCCCTGGCCGACGCCGAGCAGCGCGTTCATGCCGAGCTTCTTCAGCGCCGCGAGGTTGAGCACCTCGACCGTGACGCCGCTCTTCTTCAAGGCCTGCGCACGGCGGGCGAACTCCTCCGGAAAGAGGACATTGGCCGGCTCATTGACGAGGTCGCGCGCCAGCAGCACGCCGCCGACCACCGCCTCGCGCGGCGCATAGGCCTTACGGGCTGTAGCGACATCGCCAACGGCGACCGTGACGGTGCGTTTCTCGGCTGGCTTCTCGTCTTCCTTGCGTTTCGTCTTGTAACGGTCGAAGGCGTAGGCTCGCAGCCGAACGCCTTCGGCGAGTTCCGCGGCCTGCTCCGGCTTCATCGGCCCGGACGGCAATTCGGCGAACACGACGGCCTCGGCCTCCTTTGCCCGCACCTTGCCCATCGCGACGCCGCCGAGCTTCACGAAGTCCCGCGGCTTCAAATCGGCTGCTTTGCCGACGCCGAGGACGACCAAGCGCGACGCCTTGAGCCCCTCGGGCACGACGAGCTCGAGCGCGGCCCCGCTCTTGCCGGTGAAAGCCTCCGCCTTGGCGGCGCGGCTGACGAGGTCGGCCGCCGCCCCGAGGGCCTTCCGCGTGGCGGGCCCGAATTTCAACCCATCGTCACAGAAGACGATGAAAGTGCCCCGGGCCGGAGCGGCGAAGGGGCCAAATCCGAGCTTCAGGACGTCGGTCATGTGCTGTGTTCCTTGAAACGGTGGGACGTGCCGGCACGGACGTGCCGCAGGCAGGCGGTAAGCCCCATATGGACCCGCCCCGGGCGCGCTGCAAAGCCTTCCACGGAGCCGTTCGTGCCCTGTTCACAACTCACGGCCGCCGGCCGTCGGTAGCCTTTGCGGCCGGCCGCCTTAGTTGCCTTGCCAGAATCGTCGCCGGCAGGCACGGAGTTAGACTAACATGCGATCCGGCCTTAACTTTTTGTTATGCATGTTTTCCTTGCCTCTGCCTTCGCCCAGCCATTTTGTGGACGGATCAAGGTAAACGGTAACGGGGGCCGTGTTTACGATAATGCGCGCTGCGCGATGGCGAGGGGACGCCAGGCGCCGCGTCTGACATGGGCCTGAATTCGGGGACGTGACGCCGCGGATGGATTCGATCAGCCGATATATATTTCGGACGACGTTCAGCGCGTTTGCGATCGTGCTGCTCAGCCTGACCGCGGTGATCTGGGTGACCCAGGCGCTCCGCGACATCGACATTATGACGAGCCAGGGCCAGACGATTCTGGTCTTCATCGGCATCACCGGGCTGATCATTCCCCTGCTCGTTCTGGTGATCGCACCGATCGCGCTGCTGATCGCGGTCGCCCACTCCCTGAACAAGCTGTCGACCGACTCCGAAATCATCGTGATGAACGCGGCAGGCATGTCGCCGTGGATCCTTTTCCGCGCGTTCCTCAATGTGGCGATCGTGGTTTCCATTCTGGTGGCATCGATCAGCGCCTACTTCGCGCCCAAGGGGCTGCGAATGTTGCGCGACTGGCTCACCGAGGTGCGCGCCAACGTTGTCAGCACCATCGTGCAGCCCGGCCGGTTCACCTCGATGGAGTCCGGGGTCACCATTCACATCCGCGAGCGCCGCACCAACGGGCAGCTGGTCGGCATCTTCCTCGACGATCGCCGCAATCCGAAGGAGCGCCTCACGGTCATCGCCGACACCGGCGACCTGATCGACAACGACAAGGGTACGTTCCTTGTGTTGCAGCAGGGCATGATCCAGCGGCACGAGGTCGGTCAACGCGACCCGAGCATGGTCGTGTTCGACCGCTATGCCTTCGACCTGTCGCAGTTTGCGGGCGGCCAGCAGGCGGTCAAATATTCAATCCGCGAGCGCTATATCTGGCAGCTGTTGTGGCCCGACCCGAACGATCAATTCTACATAGAGCAGCCGGGGCAATTCCGCGCCGAGTTGCATGACCGGCTGGTCGCCCCGCTTTATCCGCTGGCCTTCACGGTGATCGCCTTCGCCTATCTCGGGGCGCCGCGCACCACGCGGCAGAGCCGCACGATGTCGATGGTCGGTGCCGTTGCCGGCGTCGGACTGCTGCGGCTGATCGGCTTCACCTCGACCGTGTTCGGCGCCAACCTGCCTTGGCTTCTGGTCTTGCAATACGTCGCCATCCTGGCCGCTTTCGTCGCCGGCTTCTTCGTGATCCGTCGCGGCCTGATCATCGAACCGCCAGCGTTTCTTACTAATGCCATCGCCGCGATCACCGAGCGGCTGTCGCGGCGTTTCGCTCCGCAGCAGTGATGTGACCTATGCCGATCCTTGGAGGAACACTGGCGCGCTATTTCGGGATGCGTTTCCTGAGCTCGGTGCTGCTCGTGTTCTTTGGCATTTTCGCATTGGTGGCGCTGCTCGACTACATCGAGCTGATGCGCCGCGCGAGCGACATCCCCAACGTGTCGCCGATCCTGGTCGCCAAAACCTCGCTCTTCCGCGTGCCGCAGGTGACCGAACGCATTATGCCGTTCTGCGTGCTGATCGGGGCGATGTCCTGCTACCTCAATCTGTCGCGGCGGCTTGAGCTGGTGGTAGCGCGCTCAGCGGGCATGTCGGCCTGGCAGTTCGTGTCTCCGGCGCTCGTGGTCGCCTTCCTGTTCGGCGCCATCGCCACCACGATCTACAACCCCGTCTCGGCCATCCTGCAGGAGCGCTCCAAGCGCTTCGAATCCGAGCTGTTTGGGCAAAACCCAGAGGCGATGACCAGCGTGGGCGGCGCCTTTTGGTTGAGCCAGCGCTCGCCGGAAGGCCAAGCCATCTTCAACGCCGCTTCCAGCCGCAACCAGGGCGTATCCCTCAGCGGCGTCACCATTTTCACTTTCGACACGGAAGGGCACTTCAAGAACCGAATCGAGGCACGCGCCGCCGAGCTGAAGGCCGAATCGTGGGAGCTCCAGGACGCGCACGTTTTCGCTTTGGGCGCCCGCCCGGCAAGTTACCCGCAGTATCAGCTCAAGACGAACCTCACACCCGAGCAAGTGCGGGAAAGCTTTGCCACGCCCGAGACCGTCCCATTCTGGGAATTGCCGTCGTATATCAAGATCGCGGAAAACGCTGGACTGCAGGCTTCAGGCTATAGATTGCAGTTCCAGAAGCTTCTTGCCCGGCCCTTCATGATGGCCGCCATGGTTTTCCTTGCAGCGGCGGTCAGTTTACGTTTCTTCCGCTTCGGCGGGGTACAAAAGATGGTTTTAAGTGGCGTGGCCGCCGGCTTTCTGCTTTATGTTTTATCGAAGGTGACTGAAGACCTTAGCAAGGCCGAGCTGCTCCACCCGGTGGCGGCGGCTTGGGTTCCTGTGCTTGTGGGCGGTCTGACGGGGTTTATTGCGTTGTTGTACCAGGAGGACGGTTGATGGCGGGGCTTCTTAGCACTCGTCCATCAGGGCACCGGCTGTCTCGCCGCGGTGCCGCCGGGATTGTTGCCGTCCTCAGCCTGCTGGTCTGCGGTGGATTGCTCGCGCCTGCGCCGATCGCCGCCCAGGAGCTGACCTTCCCTGTTCGTCCGGGACCGCTGCCCAAGTCGCCGTCCGCCGTCGAGCGCGCCAACTCGAAGCAGATGCTCGTGCAGGCCCGCGAGATCAACTACGACTACACGAACAATCAGGTCTCGGCCGTCGGCAACGTCCAGATGTACTATGGCGGCGCGACCATCGAGGCCGACAAGGTCGTCTACGACCAGAAGACCAAGCGTCTGCGCGCCGAGGGTAACGTCCGCCTGACCGAGCAGGATGGCAAGGTCACTTACGGCCAGGTCATGGACCTGTCGGACGACTATCGCGACGGCTTCGTCGACTCGCTGCGCCTCGACACGCCTGACCAGACCCGTCTGGCCGCCGCCCGCGCCGAGCGTACCTCCGGCAACTACACGGTGTTCCAGAACGGCGTCTACACCGCCTGTGCCGAATGTAAGGACAACCCGAAGAAGCCGCCGCTCTGGCAGGTGAAGGCCGCCCGCATCATCCACGATCAGGGCGAGAAGATGATGTACTTCGAGGACGCACGCCTCGAATTCTTCGGCGCTCCCTTGATGTACTTCCCGTACTTCTCGGCGCCCGATCCGACGGTCAAGCGCAAGACGGGCGTTCTGATGCCGAGCGTGGGCTCGAGCGGCAAGTTCGGCATGTCGCTCGAAGTGCCCTACTACTGGGCGTTGGCGCCGAACTACGACGTTACCTTCGCGCCAATGATCACGACGAAGCAGGGGCCGATGCTGCAGGGCGAATTCCGCCAGCGGCTGATGAACGGCGCATACTCGATCCGCGCAGCGGGCATCAAGCAGTGGGATCCGAACTACTTCGTCCGTAGCGACGGCACCTCGACGCCGGGCGCTCGTGATTGGCGCGGTAGCGTGGAGAGCTCCGGTCAGTTCGCGCTGAGCGACAAATGGACGTTCGGCTGGGACGCCATCGCACTTTCGGACAAGACGTTCCTGCAGGATTACAACCCGAACCTGTCGCGCTACCGGCAGGTCGATGCACTGCAGACCGCGCTGACCGAAGGCGTGTCGCAGCTGTATCTCGCCGGCAAAGGCAACCGTAGCTATTTCGACGCGCGTAGCATTTACTATCTCGGCTTCTCGGAGGCCGATGCGCAGAGCCAGATCCCGGTCATCCATCCGGTAATCGACTACACGTACACCTTCGACCGCCCGATTCTCGGCGGCGAGGTCGGATTCAACGCTAACTTCACCAGCCTTACCCGCAATCAAGCGAATTTCGACGCGATCTCGACGACCGCGCTCAATACCGGCGCGTGCGGCATCACCGCCGACCCTGCGCTCAAGACAACCAGCAACTGTTTGCTGCGCGGCGTTCCCGGCACCTACAGCCGCTTCTCGGCGGAGACCCACTGGCGGCGCACGATTACCGACCAATACGGCCAAGTCTTCACGCCGTTCGCGTCGGTCCGCGCCGACGCCGGCGCCATGCAGATCAAGAACGACCCGGGCGTGTCGAACTACATCGACACCGGCGACACCAATCTGGTGCGCGCCATGCCGACGATCGGCCTCGAGTATCGCTACCCCTTCATCAGCGTGCAGTCCTGGGGCACGCAGACCATCGAGCCGATCGCGCAGGTCATCGCGCGGCCGAACGAGACCCAGATCGGCCGCTGGCCGAACGAAGACGCGCAGAGCCTGATCTTCGACGACAGCAACCTATTCAAGGTCGACAAGTTCTCCGGCTGGGACCGCGTCGAAGGCGGCGGCCGCGCCAACTACGGCGTGCAATACACGGCGCAGTTCAACAAAGGCGGCTTCGTCAACGCCCTGTTCGGACAGTCCTATCAACTATTCGGCGAGAACTCCTATTCGTATGGCGGCACGACCAATACGGGCCTGAACAGCGGTCTCGACACGACACGCTCGGACTATGTGGCGCGCGTGTCGTATCAGCCGAACAGCATCTACAGCTTCACGTCCCGCTTCCGCTTCGACCACGATACGTTTGAGACCAAGCGCTTCGAACTCGAAGCCCGCGCGAACTTCGATCGCTGGACCGGCATGGTGCTGTACGGAGACTATGCTGCCCAGCCGGAACTCGGCTTCCTCAACCGCCGTCAGGGCATCTACGGCCTCGGCACGTACAAGCTCGATGCCAACTGGGTGTTGCTGGGCGGAGCCCGCTACGACATCAACGCCGAGAAGTTCGACCAGACCCGCATCGGCGTCGGTTACGTCGACGATTGCCTCATCTTGGCCGTGAATTACATTACAAGCTATATTTACAGTGGCAACGTCACCAACAACCACACGATCATGCTGCAGCTGAGCCTGCGTACACTTGGCGGCACTTCGGTCACCCAAGCGGTCGGCAACGGACAGTAGTCACGGCGACGCAGACGCGCGTTTTTCGCTGGGGGGCGCCCAACGCGAATGGATGAATCGATGCGGAAGACGAACTTCACCCCTGCCGCCCTTTGCCGCGCCGCGCGCGTCACGGCCGCGGCACTGGCGCTCGCGACCGTGATCCTGCCGGGCGTGAGCCGCGCCCAAGTCGTGGTCATCGCCAACGGCTCTCCGATTACCGAACTCGATATCCAGCAGCGCACCAAGCTGGCGGCCACCGGTGGTCAAAAGGCCCCCTCCCGCCAGGAGGTGATCCAGGACCTGATCGACGATCGGCTCAAGATCGCCAAGGCCCGCGTCTACGGCCTGGAGGTGAGCGATCGGGACGTCGACAACGCTTTCGAAAACCTGGCAAGCCGCCAACATCTCAACTCAGCGCAGTTCACGCAGATGCTGGAGCGTGCCGGCATCTCGGCGTCGGCATTGAAAGCGCGTATCCGCGCCGAGATGACCTGGAACCAGCTCGTTCGCGGCAAGTTCGCTTCCTCTTTGCAGGTCGGCGAAGCCGATATCGCCAGCGCGTTGAAGGACAGCAAAGACAGCGACGCCCAGACGGTCGCCTACACCTACACGCTCTACCCGGTGACGATCGTGGTCCCACGTGGCGCGAGCCCCGGCGTGATTCAGGCCAAGCGCCAGGAAGCGGAGAACCTGCGCGGACGCTTCGCCAACTGCAATCAAGGTCTGGCGATGGCCCGCTCGCTCAGGGACGTCGCCGTGCGTGAGCCGGTCAGCCGTTCCTCGAGCGATCTCGCCCCGCAGTTGCGCGACATGCTCGGCGCCATGGAAGTCGGTCGTCTGACGGCGGCCGAAGTGACGCCCCAGGGCCTGCAGATGTTCGCGGTGTGCGCCAAGAAAGAAAGCTCGGCGGAATCGCCGGCCAAGCGCCAGGCGCGCGAGCAGATTTTGAACAAGCGCTTCGAAACGGAATCCAAGAAGTATCTCGAAGAGATCCGCAAGCAAGCGATGATCGAGTACAAATGAGCGACGGCCTGCCCCTGGCTTTGACCCTCGGCGAGCCCGCAGGCATCGGCCCGGATCTTTCGCTGGCGGTCTGGCTCAAGCGGCGCACGCTGCACCTCCCTCCCTTCTATATCGTCGGCGATCTCGACTTCCTGGCCGAACGGGCGCGTTTGCTCAAGCTTGATGTTCCGCTGAAGCGCGTAGACCCGAATGAGGCCGCGTCGGTATTCGATCGCGCTCTGCCGGTTGTGTCGCTCGATGCACCGGTCACCGCCCGGCCGGGCAAGCCCGATGACACCAGCGCACCGGCGGCGATCGCATCGATCCGCCGAGCGGTCGCCGACGTGCTGGCAGGCGATGCCGCCGCGGTGGTGACCAATCCTATCGCCAAGAACGTCCTTTACCGTGCCGACTTCGCCGATCCTGGCCACACCGAGTTCCTGGCGCGGCTGGCGCAAGAGGCAACGGGCCAAGCCGCGATGCCGGTCATGCTGTTGTGGGCACCGGAGCTGGCCGTGGTTCCCGTCACCATCCACATCCCGCTGAGGAATGTGATCGCCGAGCTGACCACCGATCTCATCGTCCGAACCGGGCGCATTGTCGCGCACGACATGGAGCGGCGCTTCGGCGTCGCGCGGCCGCGACTTGCCGTCGCCGGGCTCAATCCGCATGCCGGCGAAGACGGCACCATCGGCGACGAAGACCGTGACATTGTCGCGCCCGCCGTGCGCCAACTGCAGGCAGACGGCATCGATGCGCGCGGGCCCCTGCCCGCGGACACCCTGTTCCATGATCGCGCGCGCGCGCTCTATGACGTCGCGCTGTGCATGTATCACGACCAGGCGCTGATCCCGATCAAGACGCTTGCCTTCGATCACGGCGTCAATGTCACGCTGGGTTTGCCCTTCGTGCGTACCTCGCCCGATCACGGCACCGCGTTCGGTCTTGCCGGCACCGGTACAGCCAATCCGGCCAGCCTGATCGCGGCGCTGAAGCTGGCGGCGCGGCTCACCGAGTCGGCGCCCGCCCTCGTACCCGTCCAATAAAATGGCGCAGATCGACGACCTGCCGCCACTGCGCGAGGTCATCCGCCGCCACGGGCTGTCGGCAAAGAAATCCTTGGGCCAGAACTTCCTGCTCGATCTCAATCTGACGACACGCATCGCCCGCGCGGCCGAGCCGCTGGAGAGCGTCACCGCGGTGGAGATCGGTCCGGGTCCGGGCGGACTGACACGTGGCCTGCTGGCGCTCGGCGCCAGGCGCGTGATCGCCATCGAGCGCGACGAGCGCGCGCTGGAAGCGCTGCACGAAATCGCGGCGCGCTACGAAGGGCGTCTCGACGTCATCGCCGGCGATGCGCTTGAAGTCGATGTCCGCGAAGCGCTCGGGCCCGAACGCGCGCGCGTGGTGGCTAACCTGCCCTACAATATCGCGACGCCGCTGTTGATCGGCTGGCTCACCGCCGAACCGTGGCCGCCCTGGTACGACATGCTGGTGCTGATGTTCCAGCGCGAAGTCGCCGAGCGCATCGTTGCAAAGCCTGGCACCAAATCGTACGGCCGTCTCGCCGTGCTCGCGGGCTGGCGCACCGAAGCGAAAATCCTGTTCGACGTGGCACCTTCGGCGTTCGTGCCGCCGCCGAAAGTGACGTCCTCGGTCGTGCGCCTGACGCCGCGGCCGGAGCCATTGCCTTGCGATGCGACGGCTTTGCAGAAGGTCACCGAAGCGGCCTTCGGCCAGCGTCGCAAGATGCTGCGGCAGAGCCTCAAGGCGCTGGGCATGGATACCAACGCGCTGCTCGAGGCCGCCGGCATCGAGCCGACCGCGCGCGCGGAAGAGATCGACGTCGAAGGCTTCGTGACGTTGGCGCGGCTTTACGCGGCGCGCGACAGGAACGCTACGGCGTGATGCTCTTGAGTTCGGTGAGCAGCTTGCCGACGAAGTCTTCCAGGTTACGCATCTTCACGCGCTTGAGCCGCTCGGCCGTCAGGATCGCACGCAGGCGCGCGAAGCTCTTATTGAGATCGCGGTTGACCAGGATATAGTCGTACTCGTTCCAGTGCAGGAATTCTTCCGCCGCGTTCTTGAGACGCTTGGCGATGACGGCGTCGCTGTCCTCGGCGCGGCGCACCAGCCGCGACTTCAGTTCCTGTGCCGACGGCGGCAGCACAAACACCGTCACGACGTCGTCGCGCATCTTGTCGAGCAACTGCCGCGTACCCTGCCAATCGATGTCGAAGAGTACGTCGCGCCCTTCACTGAGCGCCTTCTCCACCGGATCGCGGGGCGTGCCGTAGTAGTTGCCGTGCACCTCCGCCCATTCCAGAAGCTCGTCGCGATCGCGCATGCGCTCGAACTGGCCTTTGTCGAGGAAGTGGTAGTGCACGCCCTCGATCTCGCTCTGTCGCTTCGGTCGCGTCGTCGCCGAGACGGACAGCTCCAGCTTGCCCGGATCGTCCTTGTTCTCCTGTTCAAGCAGATTGCGCGTCAGCGTCGTTTTGCCCGCGCCGGACGGCGAGGACAGCACCAGCATGATGCCGCGGCGGCTGATGTCGGCTTCGTCGCTCATTCGAGGTTCTGCACCTGCTCGCGGAACTGCTCGACCACGCTCTTCAACTGCAGGCCGATATTGGTCAGCTCCACGTCGTTGGCCTTGGCCGTCAGCGTATTCGATTCGCGGTTGAGTTCCTGCGCCAGGAAATCGAGCCGGCGCCCTGCCGGGCCGCCTTCGGCGAGGAGCTTCTGCGCTTGCGCGACGTGCGAGGCGAGACGGTCGAGCTCCTCGCGGATGTCGGCCTTGGTCGCAAGCATGATCGCCTCCTGGTAGAGGCGATCGGTATCGAAGCGCTGTGACGTCGAGAGCAGTGCATTCACCTGTTCCGCCAGACGCGCCTTGATTGCTTCCGGCTTGCGTCCGGGCGCCGCTTCCGCCCGCGCGGCCAATGCCGCGATCTCGTCGAGACGCGTCGACAGCAATCGGCCGAGCGTCGCGCCTTCCTCCTGCCGCATGGCGGTGAGCGCCGCGAGCGCCGTTTCAAAGCCCGCGATGACGGCCTTCTCGGCGGCGCGACGATCTTCCTCGCGCTCGTCCTCTTCGGTAACTTCGATCACGCCCTTGAGCGCGAGAATGCCGTCGAGCGTCGGCGCCGCCGCATCCACCCTGCCGGTCAGATTGTGGATCGTCATCAGCACGGCGTTCAGCACCGGCTCGTTGATCTTCACCGTCGGCGCCACGCCTTTGCGCTCGACCGTGAGGTTGACGTAGACGGTGCCACGCGAAAGCTTCTCGGTCGCACGCGCCCGCGCCGGCCCTTCCACGGCATCCCAGCCCGGCGGCAGACGAAAGCGGACGTCGAGGCCCTTGGCATTGACCGACTTGATCTCCCAGCTCCAGGCGTAGGCACCGGTAACGCCGTGCCCACGCGCGAATCCGGTCATGCTAGACAAGGCCATCGCGACATCCCGTGTTGCTTAAAAGCGCTGAAATCGCGCGGACCTTAGCGGCGGCCCCGCATCGTCACAAGGCGGCTCAGCGCCGATTGTTGTTGCGCCGGCCGTTGGCGGGTGGGGTCGTCGCCGGCGGCTCGACGATGGTGGGTCCAGACGGCGTCGGCGCCGGCGTGACGGTCGGCGGCGGCGCGGCGCCCTGTTCGATCGCCCGCAGCTTGGCGACGTTCTTCTGATGCTCGGCGTAGTTCTCAGAGAACACGTGACCGCCGGTGCCGTCAGCCACGAAATAAAGCTCCTTCGTGCGCGCCGGATTGGCGGCCGCTTCGAGCGAGGCCCGTCCGGGATTGGCGATCGGCCCGGGCGGCAGGCCTTCGATGACGTAGGTGTTGTACGGCGTCGGCTGCTCGATCTCGCTCTTCATGATCGGACGGCCGAGCGAGCCTTTGCCGCCGGTCAAACCGTAGATGATCGTGGGGTCCGACTGCAGCCGCATCTTGGCCTTCAGACGATTGATGAACACGGCGGCGACCCGCGTGCGCTCGTCCGGCTTGCCGGTCTCCTTCTCGACGATTGAGGCGAGCGTCACCAACTGCTCCGGCGTCTTGATCGGGATATCCGGCATGCGCCGTTCCCACACCTCGGAGAGGACGCGCTTGTGGGCCTGCTGCATGCGCTGGATAAGCTGCTCACGGCTCATGCCGCGCGTGAACTTGTAGGTCTCCGGCAGCAACGTGCCCTCGCGGGGGATCTCCTTGATCTGGCCGGAGAGCGCGTCGGTCTCGAGCAGCTTGGCGACGATCTGCTCCGAAGTAAGCCCCTCGGCGATGGTCAAGGTGTGCTGCACCACCTTGTTCTCGATGATCGTGTCGACGACGTCGGCGACGCTGGCGCGCTTGTTGAACTGATACTCGCCGCTCTTGAGATCGCCGCGTGCCTTCAACGCGATCACGCCGCCCATGAACACGTAAGGCTGATCGATCACGCCTTCGCGCACGAGCAGGTCCGCGATGTCCTTGATGCCGAGACCGCGGGGGATGTTGACGACCTTGTCCTCGACGAGCGGACCCGGCGCCTCGAAACGCTGCTTGCCGAAATAGAGGCCGGCGCCGACCGTCACCGAGATCACGACCAGGATCATGAAGATCGCATTGCCTGCGATCACGAGCGGGTGACGGGCGCGCTTGGAATGCTTCTTCGGCGGCGGGATGCGCTCCGGCTCCAAAGCCACACGCGGGCTCTTGGGCACGGTCGGACGCGACGGCGGCACAGGCGCACCATTGCGATCCCCGTTCGGCGGCGGAGAGGAATTCACGCGCACACCTCCGCTGTCAGGATAGGCCGGATCACCGTCACGCATACCCCTGGTTCAAGTCCAGCCCCCCCGGACCCCGACCCGCTGCGGCGGGACCAGAAAAATAGCAGAAGCTCCCGCACGTTAGAAAAAATTATGGCGAAAGCGGGGGGCGTATCACCAGGGAATTTCAGGCCGCCTGGTCTCAGGCCGCATACCGCCGGAAGATCACGGACGCGTTGGTGCCGCCGAAACCGAAGGAGTTCGACAGTGCGGTGTTGATTTCACGCTTGCGCGCCCGGTGCGGCACGAGGTCGATCGGCGTTTCGACTGAGGGATTGTCGAGATTGATCGTCGGCGGCGCCACGTTGTCTCGGATCGCCAAAATCGAGAAAATCGCCTCGACAGCGCCGGCGGCGCCCAAAAGATGGCCGATGCACGACTTGGTCGACGACATCGAGATACGCGCGGCCGCATTGCCGACCAGCCGCTCGACGGCGCCGAGCTCGATTTCGTCGGCCATGGTCGAGGTCCCATGGGCGTTGATGTAGTCGATTTCGTCCGCGGTGATGCCGGCGCGCTTGAGCGCCATGCTCATGCAGCGGAAGGCGCCATCGCCGTCCGGAGACGGCGCCGTGATGTGGAAGGCGTCGCCCGACAGGCCGTAGCCGACCAGTTCGGCGTAGATCTTGGCACCGCGCGCCTTGGCGTGCTCAAGCTCCTCGAGCACCAGGGCACCGGCGCCCTCGCCCATCACGAAGCCGTCGCGGTCCTTGTCGTACGGACGCGAGGCGCGCGTGGGATCATCATTGAACGCGGTCGACAGCGCGCGCAGCGCCGAGAAGCCGGCCAGCGACAACCGATTGACCGGAGACTCCGCGCCGCCGGCGACCATCACGTCGGCGTCGCCGAGCGCGATCATGCGGCCGGCGTCGCCGATCGCATGGGCACCGGTCGAACAGGCCGTGACCACCGCATGGTTCGGCCCCTTCAGGCCGAACTCGATCGACACGAAACCGGAGGCGAGGTTGATGATGCGGCCCGGAATGAAGAACGGGGAGACGCGGCGCGGCCCCTTCTCGTGCATGGTGATGGCGGTCTCGGCGATGCCTTCAATGCCGCCGATGCCCGAGCCGATCAACACACCGGTCGATGTCTTCTCGTCTTCGGTCTTGGGATGCCAGCCGGCGTCGTCGAGCGCCTGGCGCGCCGCGCACATCGCGTAGACGATGAACGGGTCGACCTTGCGCTGCTCCTTCGGCTCCATCCACTGATCGGCATTGTAGGTGCCGTTCGAGCCGTCGCCGTGCGGAATCATGCACGCGATCTTGGCGGCGATGTCGGAGACTTCGAACGTATCGACCTTCTTGGCGCCGCTTTCACCGTTGAGCAGACGTGACCACGTCGGCTCCACGCCGCAACCGAGCGGCGAGAGCATTCCCATTCCGGTGATGACAACTCGCCTCATTCCCGGCTCCGAGCGAAAATAATCTCACACGCAGTCGGCACGGCGCAGACTGCGTGACCTTGCCTGCGGTTGCGCGACGCGACGGCCTGACCAGCGCTGATGAATAAATTCAAGCCGCCGCGCTCGCGGCTCAGCTCTTGGCGTTCTTCTCGAGAAACTTCACCGCATCGCCGACGGTCAAGATGGTCTCGGCGGCATCATCGGGGATTTCGCAAGCGAACTCTTCCTCGAAGGCCATAACGAGCTCGACGGTGTCGAGACTGTCGGCGCCAAGATCATCGATGAAGCTTGCTTGTTCCGTCACCTTGTCGGGCTCCACGCCCAGGTGCTCCACGACGATCTTCTTCACCCGCTCGGCAATGTCACTCATCTTCAACCTCTGCTTTTTAGATTGGGCCGCGCCCTTGCTTCGGGACTGCAGCCATCGCGGTTAGGCCTCGTCGTGGTTGACGGTGGTGAGACGACTTCCGATCGCGAAAGCTTGGTGCTTGCGACTTCCGCCATCGGCCGCCCCAGCCGGGCCGAATTTCGGTTACCACACTTCAATTCCGTTGACTAGCGCAGGGGAGCGTAGCCGGACAAGCCCTTTAATGCCAAGGCCTTGTCATTAAAACATCGCCATTCCACCGTTCACGTGAATCGTCTGCCCCGTGACGTAATGTGCCTCCTCGGAAGCCAGATAAACGGCCGCGGCAGCGATGTCTTGCGCGCTCCCAAGCTTGCCCGCGGGAACCCGCGCCAAGATGCTTTCACGCTGCTTGTCATTGAGCTTGTCCGTCATCGCGCTGGCGATGAAACCCGGCGCGATGCAGTTGGCCGTCACGTTACGCTTTGCGTATTCGGCAGCGACAGCTTTCATCATGCCAACCATGCCGGCCTTCGATGCGGTATAGTTGCCCTGCCCGGCATTGCCGGTGAAACCGACCACCGACGAGATGCCGATCACGCGGCCCCAGCGGCGGCGCATCATGCGGGAAACGGCCGCGCGGGTGAGCCGGAAGGTCGCCGTCAGATTGACGGCGATGACGTTGTCCCAGTCTTCGTCCTTGAGCTGAACGAACAGATTGTCCTTGGTGATGCCGGCATTGGCGACAAGGATGTCGACCTTCTCCATCTTCTCTTCGGCCGACGGCACCAGCGCTTCGACAGCATCCTTGTCCGCCAGGTTGCACGGCAACACGTGGACGCGGCTGCCGAATTCGCCGGCAAGCTTTTCGAGCTGTTCTCGCCGCGTGCCGGAGAGCGCTACGGTTGCGCCCTGTTGATGCAGTGCACGCGCGATGCCCTCACCGATAGCGCCGGTGGCGCCGGTCACAAGCGCGGTCTTGCCCGTAAGATCGAACATAATAGCTCCTTAGAAACTGTTAGGCGCGCGCCGCTTTGAATGCGGCAACGTCGTCGGGCGTCCCTATCGCCGTGCCGGTCGCACCGTCGGCGATACGTTTGACCAGACCGCTGAGCACTTTGCCCGCGCCGACTTCGTAGAATGTCTTCACGCCCGCCTGGGCCATGAAGGAAATCGATTCTCTCCAGCGCACGGTCCCGGTGACCTGCGCGACCAGTGCCTTGACGATTTCGGCCGGATCCTGGATCGGCTTCACCAATACGTTGGCGACCACCGGAACCACCGGCGGCCTCACCGTGACCTTGGCGAGCGCCTCGGCCATGACGTCGGCCGCAGGCGCCATCAGCGCGCAATGGAACGGCGCGGACACCGGCAGCAGCATCGCGCGCTTGGCGCCTTTGCCCTTGGCGATTTCAACCGCGCGTTCGACGGCGGCTTTATCGCCCGACACGACGACCTGGCCGCCACCATTATCGTTGGCGGCCTGACAGACCTGACCTTGCGCCGCTTCGGCCGCGACAGCCGCCGCGGCATCGAATTCGAGTCCGAGCAACGCAGCCATCGCGCCGGCGCCAACCGGCACAGCCTTTTGCATCGCCTGGCCGCGCGTGCGCAGAAGCCGCGCCGCATCCGCGATGGTGAAAGTGCCGGCGGCAGCAAGCGCCGAATATTCGCCGAGCGAGTGACCGGCGACGAATTGCGCATCGCGCGCAAGGTTCAAACCGGCTTCAGCCTCCAGCACGCGGATGACCGCGAGCGACACCGCCATCAACGCCGGCTGGGCGTTCTCGGTCAGGGTCAGCACATCCTGCGGTCCCTCGAAAATAACGCTGCTGAGCTTGGCGCCCAGCGCGTCATCGACTTCCGCAAATACCGCGCGCGCGGGCGCGAACTGATCGGCGAGCGCCTTGCCCATGCCGACCGTCTGGCTACCCTGCCCCGGAAATACAAACGCGACAGTCATACCTCTCCAGTCCCCGACCCTTTAAAATCCTGACGGATGCCCGCCCCCCGGGAGCAAAACCGCGCCGAGAGACACCGCCCATGCGGCTCCTGTCAAGCGCGAGAGCGGAACCATTCAGTTTGCGGCGGGTGGGGTAACCGGACGAAAAGACTTCCCTGTTAAGGCCTTGGTTAATCCAAGCGACACTCGGCCAATGAGCACCCTGGTCTCCGACGACGATCTTTCGCGGGCCCGCAGCGACCCGCAGTTCCGCCAGCAACTCCTGGCGGCGAACCTCGATCGATTGCTCGGGGCGCTCAACCGTATGCGCCGCCAAAGCGCCCCGACCGAGGAAGGGGTACGCCAGCTCCAGGAAGGGGCTGATCTGGCGGTCCAGCTCGCCGACCGGCTACAAAACGGCACCGAACACGCCGCCTGAGGCGGGTTCCAGCCTGCGTTCTCCTTGCATTCCCGGCGGAAATCCTTATAACCCGCGCGTTCCGTCGACCCTGGTTGGAAGCTGAACGGATGACTGGTCGGCAGCGTCTGACGCTGCAAGCCGGTAGGACCGTCTGGTCCGGCATCCCGTGTTTCCGCCTTCAGAGCAGTTTCGAGCCTTTCCCGAAGGGCTCGAAGGGCTAGGCGCCAGGATCGAGGATTTGGCTCTAACAGGGAAAGGCATTTCATGCCCCTCTATGAACACGTCTATCTGGCGCGCCAGGACCTGAGCGCGCAGCAGGTCGAGGAATTGACCACCCAGCTCACCGGCGTCATCACGCAGATGGGCGGCACGGTCTCCAAGAACGAATACTGGGGCCTGAAGTCCCTCACCTACCGCATGAACAAGAACCGCAAAGCGCATATGACGCTTCTCAACGTCGATGCGCCGGCGGCGGCTCTCAACGAGATCGAGCGCCAGGAGCGCCTCTCGGAAGACGTTCTGCGCTATCTGACCATCCGCGTCGAAGAGCTGGAGGAAGGCCCCTCCGCCATGCTGCGTAAGTCCGATCGTGACCGCGACGAGCGCGGCGATCGTGGCGGCCGCTTCGGCGACCGTGACCGCGGCGATCGCGGTGACCGGGGCGAGCGCCGTCCGCGCCGCGAAGATGACGAAGCAGCGGCTACGGAGGAATAATCAATGGCACTCGCAGCTCAGGGCGGCGCGCGCCGTCCGTTCTTCCGCCGTCGCAAGACCTGCCCGTTCTCGGGCGCCAATGCGCCGAAGATCGACTACAAGGACGTGAAGCTGTTGCAGCGTTACGTCTCGGAGCGCGGCAAGATCGTGCCGAGCCGCATCACCGCGGTGTCGGCCAAGAAGCAGCGTGAACTCGCCCAGGCGATCAAGCGCGCCCGCTTCCTCGGCCTGCTGCCTTACGTGATCCGCTAATCGGATTTGACGAACAGCCTCATCCCGCGACACGCGGGGTGAGGCCTTAAAACGAGGCTTCCGGCGACATCCGGCAAGCCGATGGTTGGGACGGACGTAGGCTCCGCCTCTAACCGCTCGAACGGAGCGGGACAGCTCGGGATGATGCAGACCGGTCTCATAGGCATTGGTGCTGGCGCCGCGGCGGCTTTGCTGTTCGCCTCGGTAACGTCCGGCTCGTGGCTGTCCGTCATCCTCTTCTATCTCGCACCGCTGCCGATCATGATCGCCGGGCTCGGCTGGACCCATTGGGCCAGCCTGACCGCCGCGATCGTCGCGGCGGGCGCGATCGGCCTCATATTCGGCGGCGCTTTCTTTCTCGCTTTCCTCGCCGGCGCCGGCATCCCAGCCTGGTGGCTCACCTACCTCTCTTTGCTGGCGCGGCCGCTGACCGCGACGGCGGGCGCGTCCGACCAGCCTTCGCTCGAATGGTATCCGCCCGGCCGCCTGGTGCTCTGGGCCGCCGCCCTCGCGGCCCTGGTGGTGCTGTTCGCCATTCCGAATTTCGGCCTCGACGCCGAGAGCTTCCGGACCGGGCTTGCCAGCGCGCTCAACCGCATGCTGCAGCTCGATGCCGGCAGGGACGGCGTCCCGGCGGCGGACGCGGAGCGCGCCAAGCGCTTCATCGATTTCTTCGTCACGGTGATCCCGCCCGCCGCGGCGGTGCTGGCCACCGTCACCAGCCTCGTCAATCTGTGGCTCGCCGGCCGCATCGTGCGATTCTCCGGGCGGCTGACGCGGCCCTGGCCGGAGATCGCCGCGATGGTGTTCCCGCCTACGGCGGCGATCGCGCTCGGCGTTGCGACCGTGCTGAGCTTCGTCGACGGCCTCGTCGGCATCGTCGCCGGCGTGGTCGCGGCAAGCCTGTGCATGGCGCATGCGGTGCTCGGTCTCGCCGTGGTGCACGACGTCACGCGCAGCCTGAACAGCCGGCCTTTCATTATCGGCGGCGTCTATGCCTCGCTCGCCGTATTGGGCTGGCCGGTGCTGATTTTCGCCGTGCTCGGCCTCGTCGAAACTTTGTTCGGCCTGCGGGCGCGCATCGCGAGCAAGCGCGGGCCGCCGGCCTCCACCATCACCTGAGTTCAACATCAACCCGAAACCAAACCCAAGAACCAACCAAGTTCAGATCCGAAGGAGTAATGACAATGGAAGTGATCCTGCTCGAACGCGTCGGCAAGCTCGGCCAGATGGGCGACGTCGTGCGCGTGAAAGACGGCTTCGCGCGCAATTTCCTGCTGCCGAACAACAAGGCGCTGCGCGCCACGGCCGACAACAAGAAGCGCTTCGAAGGCATGAAGGCCGAACTCGAGACGCGCAATCTCGAGGCCAAGGGCGAAGCCGGCAAGGTCGCCGCGAAGGTCGACGGCAAGAGCTTCGTGGTGCTGCGTCAGGCGAGCGAGACCGGCCAGCTGTTCGGTTCGGTGACGAGCCGCGACATCGCCCGCCTGATCGCCGAGGAAGGCGCCGATATCGCCAAGGGCCAGGTCGCGATCAACGCGCCGATCAAGATGATCGGTCAGTACAAGGTTCCGATCGCGCTGCATCCGGAAATCGAAGTGGCGGTCACCGTGATCGTCGCGCGCAGCGCCGATGAAGCCGAGCGCATCAAGCGTGGCGAGGACGTGACCGTCCGCCGTACCGATGAAGAAGAGGCCCGCGCCGAAGCCGCCGCCACGGCCGAAACGTTCTTCGAGGAAGGCAGCGAAGACGAGGAAGCCGAAGCTGCCGCTCCCGAGGCCGAAGCCGACGCCGAGCCCGCGCCGAAGAAGGCCAAGGGCAAGAAGAAGGCCGCCGACGAAGAGTGATCGATACGCGAGGCTTGCTTGCCTCGTCGTTATGGCAAAGGCCCGGCATCGCTGCCGGGCCTTTTTGCGTCATCGTCCATCGTGACACGATTTACGGCGTAACCCGATGGATCAAGACGATGGCGACAGTAAAGACCGCTGCCATTACGAGCAGCATCAGCTCTTGCATGTGGTGAACTCCCCGTCGGGCACCTTAACGGCACACGACGTCAATAGTTCACCGCAGTGCGGCAGAATTCACATCGCCAACCGGCGGCGGTTAATGTTCGGTGACGCAATCGCCCGAAAACACCGGTAGTCTTATTCCGATTTCTCGGACTTCGATGCGTCAGCCGGTTTCGCTTCGCTCGGCTTGGAGTCGCCTTTCGATTCCGCCGGTTTGCGAGAGGATGTTTTGCTCTCCGATGGTTTCGTTTCGGAAGATTTTTTCTCCGAAGCGTTCTCGGAGCTGCCCTCACCGCGTTTGGCTTCGGGCTTCTTCGCCGCCGGCTTGCCGCTTCCGTCACCGCGCACTGCTCGCTTGGACGGTGCGTTTCGCTGTGCGGGCCCTGCGGCCTTGTCCACCGACTGAAGATAGGCCGCGATGACCGCCGCCGATTCTTTGCTCGCCGTGTAATGTTCCCGCAGGAAACTCTGCACCCCGAGCAGACCGCCCGCTTTGGCGAGACCTTCCGGCGATTTGTGACAGATCGCACAGTTGGACGCGAACAACTGCGCGCCCGACTTGCCCTGATCGAGGTTATCCTGTGCATTGGCGCTATTCGCCAATAACAGCAGCCCCAAGCCAAACGTTAGTCGAATTCCGTTCTGTAAGCTCATCATATTCCTCGACCTTTGGACTTCACGTTTGCCGCCCCGATAAACACAGGTACTTACTGTATAATAGACATTAATGACCCGCAGACCAGAATTGCATGCGACGTCCCCAATTGTGGCATTGCGGCGGCCTAAAAAGCGCGATTAAATCCCTACAATCGAACGTTTAGGCACCGGTGACGTTAGCCGTCGGAGTTACCCTCCTCGTATAGCGCCCGGATTGTGATTGATGGAGGCGGCCGATGGACCGGTTGCTCCAAATTCTGTTGAGAACCTTCCTCCGTCGGGGGAGCTTCAAACTCACCACATCGAGCGGCCAAAGTTTTACCTTTGGCGATGGCACCGGCAAGCCAGTCGCCGTGCGTCTCACAAATCGTGCGGCCGAATGGGGCTTGATCACGGATCCGGAGCTCAAGCTCGGCGAAGCCTATATGGACGGCACGTTTGTCGTCGAAGAAGGCACGATCGCCGAGGTGCTTGAGATTGCGCTCGGCCAGCAGGCGGAGCTGCCGCAATGGTCGCGACCGCAGTTCCTGCTGCGCTATCTCGGCCGGCGCCTGGCGCAGTTCAATCCGCGCAAGCGCGCGAGAGAGAATGTCGCGCACCATTACGATCTCGATGGCCGTCTCTACTCTCTCTTCCTGGACGCCGATCGGCAATATAGCTGCGCCTATTTCGAGACGCCGGATGCAACGCTCGACGATGCCCAGCTTGCCAAGAAGCGCCACCTCGCAGCCAAGCTGCTGATCGAGCCGGGTCAACGCATCCTCGACATCGGCTGCGGCTGGGGCGGCCTGGGGCTTTATCTCGCCGAGATCTCCGGCGCCGATGTGACCGGCGTCACGCTCTCGCAGGAACAGCATGGCATCGCCAATGCCCGCGCCGCCGAAAAGGGGCTGACGAGCCGCGCCCGGTTCAACCTCCAGGATTACCGCGACGTCCCCGGCCCGTTCGACCGCATCGTGTCGGTCGGCATGTTCGAGCATGTCGGTGTCGGCCATTACGACGAGTTCTTCAGGAAAGCGGCCAAGCTCCTGAAGGATGACGGCGTCATGGTGCTGCATTCGATCGGCCGCTCGGAGCGCCCGGGCATCACCAATCCGTGGATCGCCAAGTACATCTTCCCCGGCGGCTACATTCCGTCGGTGTCGGAAGTGCTGCCCGCGATCGAGCGCGCCGGCCTGCTCGTCTGCGACATCGAAATCCTGCGCCTGCATTACGCGGAGACGCTGAAGGCATGGCGCGAGCGCTTCCTCGCGCACCGCGAGGAAGTCGAGCGCATCTACGACCAGCGCTTCGTGCGCATGTGGGAGTTCTATCTGGCGGCGTCGGAAATGTCGTTCCGCAAGCAGAACATGATGAACTTCCAGATCCAGCTCACCAAGAAGCAAGGCATCGTGCCGATGACGCGCGACTACATCATGCGCGAAGAGCAACGCCTGCGCGGGGTCGAGGGCAAGACCAGGCCGCCCCTAAGGCTGGCGGGGGAATAATCACACCCGCTATTAGCGCACGGCACCCACGTCAAGCCTTCACGCTCAAGCAGCGTGAAGGCATTTTTTTTTCGGTGGTCAGGATTGTGGACAGCGGGCGATGCCGTCGATCGACGGTCGCTCTCCGAGAGCAATGGTGTAAGCAAGGGCTCCACCAAAGTTTCGTCAAAATGGCGGAACAAGGATTTCCATGGCCCCTCTCGAATCAGTCGCACGCAAGCAGCTCGACGCTTCTGCACCGCAATATCGTTCTGCCCCGCACAACATCGAGGCCGAGCAGGCCCTGCTGGGCGCCATCCTCGTCAATAACGAGGCCTTCTACCGGGTATCGGACTTTCTGAACCCGGAACATTTCTTCGAGCCGATCCATCAGAAGCTCTACACCCTCACGCGCGACCTGATCCGCGCCGGCAAGATCGCGACGCCGGTCACGCTCAAGACCTTCCTCGACGCCAGCGTCGACATCGGCGGGCTGACGGTGAGCCAATATCTCGCCCGCCTCGCCGCCGAAGCCACCACGATCATCAACGCCGAGGACTACGGGCGCACCGTCTACGACCTGTTCATCCGCCGCTCGCTGATCCAGGTCGGCGAAGACATGGTCAACGTCGCCTATGACGCGCCGGTCGACTTCTCGCCGCGCCACCAGATCGAAGACGCCGAAAAGAAGCTGTTCGACCTCGCCGAGACCGGCCGCTACGACGGCGGCTTCCAGCGTTTCGGCCAGGCTCTCACCACCGCCATCGACATGGCCGCCGCCGCCTTCCAGCGCGACGGCAAATTGTCGGGCGTCGCCACCGGTCTCGACGATCTCGACCGCATGATGGGCGGCTTGCAGAAGTCGGACTTGATCATCGTCGCCGGCCGTCCCGGCATGGGCAAGACCGCGCTCGCCACCAACATCGCCTACAACGTCGCCAAAGCGTGGCGCGGCGAGGTCAAGCCCGACGGCCACATGGAAACGGTCAACGGCGGCGTCGTCGGCTTCTTCTCGCTCGAAATGTCGGCCGAGCAGCTCGCCACCCGTATCATCGCCGAACAGACGGGCATCCCGTCCAACCAGATCCGCCGCGGCGGCATCAGCGAAGCCGAATTCGAGAAGATCAAGGACTACTCGATCGAGTTGCAGAACGTGCCGCTCTACGTCGATGAGACGGGCGGCATCTCGATCGCGCAGCTCGCGGCGCGTGCGCGGCGCTTGAAGCGCCAGCGCGGCCTCGACTTCCTGGTGATCGACTACCTTCAGCTTTTGACCGGCTCGAACAAGCGTTCATCGGAAAACCGCGTGCAGGAAATCACCGAAATCACCACGCGGCTCAAGGCGCTGGCGAAGGAGCTGCAGGTGCCGGTGATGGCGCTGTCGCAGCTGTCGCGTCAGGTGGAAAGCCGCGATGACAAGCGGCCGCAGCTTTCGGACTTGCGTGAATCGGGTTCGATCGAACAGGACGCCGACGTCGTGATGTTCGTCTACCGCGAAGAATACTACCACAACATGCGCAAGCCGTCGGAGGCGGCGCGTGAGAAGTTCGCGGAGTGGCTGGCGGAAGCGGACAAAGTGCACGGCACCGCCGAAGTCATCATCGGCAAGCAGCGTCACGGCCCGACCGGCACGGTCGAGCTGGCCTTCGACGGCTCGGTCACGCGCTTCTCGTCGCTCGCGCGCGCCGATCACCTGCCCGACCATCACATGTAAGGGCTGGCCGCCGTGAGATTCCGGCGGCCACAGCCGATCACTCGTCGAAGATCGCGACCGCGCGCGTCCAGCCGGCCGAAGCACCACGGATTTTCACCGGGAAGCACGACACGGTGAAGCCTGTCGCAGGCAAGGCTTCGAGGCCGTGCAGCTTCTCGATGTGGCAGTAACCGATATCGCGCCCGGCTTTGTGCCCTTCCCAGATCAGCTTGGCATCCTTGGTCTCCGCATAACGCGCGCGGGTCGCGCTAAACGGCGCGTCCCAGCTCCAACCGTCGATGCCGGTCACGCGCACGCCGCGTTCGAGTAAGTAGAGCGTCGCCTCGCGGCCCATGCCGCAGCCACTGTCGACGTAATCGGCGTGGCCGTAGCGGGCGGCCGCGGCGGTGTTGACCAGTACGATATCGAGCGGTGCAAGCGTGTGGCCGATACGCGCAAGCTCGGCTTCGACGTCGGCGGCGGTTGCCACGTAGCCGGCCGGGAAATGACGGAAGTCGAGCTTCACGCCGGGCTTGAAGCACCAGTCGAGCGGCACCTGATCGATCGTCATGGCCGGTTTGGGCGCGCCCAGCGCGTGATCCATGGTCGGGTGGAAATGATACGGCGCGTCGAGATGCGTGCCGTTATGCGTGCTGATCTCGACCAGTTCGACGGCCCAGGCCGCGCCATCGGGCAAATCCTCGCGCGTCAGACCGGGAAAAAAGCTGCCGATGCGATCGAAGGTTTCGGTGTGATTGAAGTAGCGCAGCTTCGGACGTGCGAGCGGCGGATCGCTCGGCACATCGTTCTCGAGCGGCATCGAAATATCGACGATGCGTTGGACCATGACGTTTCTCCTTGCTCGGGTCAGGACGCGGCCATGCCGGCGATCAGGAAGCGGACCAGTTCGCCCGCAAGCACGGCTCGATCGGCCGTATCGGCCGCCCCACCGGTCAGGCGGGCCAGCCGGTTGTCGCCGCCTTGGTCCGTTACCGTCACGATGACGGCCCCCACCATGAACATGTAGCGCCAGGCGAGTATCGCCCTGTCGATGCCGGGGCAAGCGAGCGCCAGCGCATCGATGAAGCGCGCCGCCATCGGGTCGAAATGCGTGCGCACGACGGCGTGCGTTACCGGCGTCGGTTCGACACGATGCTGCAGCACGAGCTTGGCGAAGAGCGCGCTGTTCTCTTCCGGACGCGGATCGACATAGACCCGCACGAAGCACGCGACCACGTCGCTCAATTGCGGCGGCTTGGCGCGGGCGGCCGCCTCCGCGAGCAGTGTCTCGAGTTCGGCCACGCGGCGGGCGTTGATCCCCTGCGACAGCCGCTCGAACACGGCCAGGATCAATTCCTCCTTCGAACCGAAGTGATAGTTCACCGCGGCGATATTGACGCCCGCCCGCTCGGTGATCGTCCGTAACGTCGGCTTCGACAACCCCTGCTCGGCAAACAGCATCTCGGCGGCCGCCAGAATTCGCCCAACGGTCGTGTCCTCTGCCATCTGCTCCACGGTCGTGCCGCGGGCGGGCGAAACGGCGCGACGTTTATGCGAGGACGAAGACATGGTCGGATGTCCTGTCAGCCGAGCGGCGGCACAATGCGTCCACGACATTCGCCGAAGCCGATCGCGCGATGGACGCCATCCGCGCACCATCCCGTCAGCACCACTTCGTCTCCGTCTTGCAGATAAACGCGACTCTCGCCGGCGGACAATTCAACCGGCTTGCGACCGCCTTCGGTGATTTCGAGAAGACACGCCGCGCTTGTCGTCTCGGGGCCGGAGACGGTGCCGGTGCCGATGAGGTCGCCGATGCGCAGGTTGCAGCCGTTGCCGGTGTGATGGGCAAGCATCTGCCCGAACGACCAGTAAAGTGAGCGCAAGTCGGTCGTGGTTACCGTAGCGTCGGAGACGCCTCGGTCTCGCATCGCCGATGTGCCGATGCGCGCCTCGAGCGCGAGCGCGATGCCGGCGCACGCGGCCGCGTCTCCTTGGTCGAGATACGCGGGCGGTCTCGGCGCCCCGGTCTCACGCGGCGCAAGCGCGGTGCGGAAGGGGGCGAGTGCCGCCATCGTGACGATCCAGGGGGAGATCGTGGTGGCGAAGCTCTTGCCGAGAAACGGCCCGAGCGGCATCGCCTCGTAGGCCTGGATGTCGCGCGCCGACCAATCGTTCATGAGGACGAGGCCGAACAGATGCTGCTCCGCCTGCGCGATCGGCACCGGCTCGCCAAGCGCATTGCCGACGCCGACAATGGCTGCGACTTCGAGTTCGAAATCCAACCGCTGCGTCGGCGCAAAGATCGGCTCGTTCGCGCCGGGCGGTACGAACTGGCCGCGTGGCCGCCGCACCGATGTGCCCGAGACGACGATGGAAGATGCGCGGCCGTGATAGCCGATCGGCAGCCAATGGAAATTCGGCCGCACATCGGTATCGCCGCGGATGATGCGCGAGGTGCGCCGCGCGTGATGGATCGAAGCGAAGAAATCCGTGTAGTCGCCGATGGCCGTCGGCACGGCCATCTCCGCCTTCGCCGCCTCGACCAGCACCCTGTCCGCCTCGGCGGCAAGCGTGGCGCCCGTGCGCAGCCCTTCCGAAATAGCGACGCGCAACGCCTGCCAGGCCGCGGGCCCGAGCGCCAGAAGGCCATTGAGGCTTGGCGCCGCGCAGGCTTCGGCGGCGGCGCGCGCCGACCCCTGCAAATGGTGCGCGACGGCCGGCAGGTCGACGATGCGATCGCCGATGGCGACACCGCCGCGCCAGGGCTCGGCAGAGCCGCGGCGGCGAAACACGCCGAACGGCAGGTTCTGGATCGGAAACGGCGTTTGCGGATCGTTCGCCGAGGTCACCCAGCTCGTCAAAGCGGGATCGTGGGTGTGGTCGAGGCCGTCGAAGGTCATGGGGCAAATCTCGTGTGAGCGAGGCGCGCGCTTGACCTCTTTATGCCGCCTCGTTACGAGTCAAACAAACATTTTAAGTGCTCGTTTGAATAATTGGCGAAGAAAATCGCCGCATGAAGGGGGAAGACCCATGGGACGGAAGACTCTGCTCGCTGCTTGCCTCGCCTTGGCGGCATCTTCGGCGGCGGCGCAGGATTGGCCGACACGGCCGATTGAAATGATCCTGCCCTTCGCGGCGGGCGGCG
Source organism: Pseudolabrys taiwanensis (assembly GCF_003367395.1). Lineage (NCBI taxonomy): Bacteria > Pseudomonadati > Pseudomonadota > Alphaproteobacteria > Hyphomicrobiales > Xanthobacteraceae > Pseudolabrys > Pseudolabrys taiwanensis. Next base: position 1,751,395 of record NZ_CP031417.1, read on the forward strand.
GCGTCGACTCCGTCGGCCGCGCGGTCGCCGCCTCGATGTCGGAGCAACTCGGCAAGCAGGTGGTGGTGGTCAACCGAGTCGGTGCCGGCGGCACGCTCGGCTTCTCCAATCTCGCGGCGGCGGCTCCCGACGGCTATACGCTCGGCTTCGGCCCGACGACGCCGATCGCCAACGCGCCGTACCTCGTCAAAGGCGTGCGCTACAACGTCGATTCATTCGACTACATCTGCCAGGTATTCGAGAATCCATTCTCGATCGCGGTGCGCCAGGACTCGCCGTACAAATCGATCGCCGATCTGATCGCCGCGGCTAAGCGCACGCCAAACAAGCTGACTTACGGCCATGCTGGTCTCGGCTCGATCCCGCATTTATCGGTAGAGAACGCCGCGTCCGCGCTCGGCTTCCAGGCGGTGCAGGTACCGTTCCGTGGTGACGGCGATCTCCTGCCCGTGCTGATGAAAGGCGATCTCGACTTCGGCGCGCCCGCGATCTCCTCGATCGTTGGCCGCGATCTGCGCGTGCTGGTCGTGTTCTCCGATAAGCGCCATCCCGCCTTCCCCGACGCGCCGACGGCCAAGGAGATCGGCATTGCGACCTCGGTGCCGCCCGGACAGAACGGCGTTTTCGCGCCGAAGGGATTGCCCGAACCGATCCGTCAGCGCCTGGAGAAGGCATGCCAGACGGCGGTCGACAGCCCCGCCGTCCATAAGATCGCCGGCAGCACCGGCGCGATCGTGCAGTTCGTACCGGGCCAAGTCTTCCACGATGCAACGGCCGCCGACTACAAGTTCAAGGGCGAATTGATCCGCCGGTTGAATTTGGGCGAACCCTGACCGTCTTTGTGCCGGTGTCAGGCGCCGTCGCCGGTCGCATGCGGCGGCGGTGCCTGCTGCATTGGGGGCGTGAAAGGACTAGACTCGAAAACGATTTGCTTCGTTCGCGCCTGTCCTTAAAAGCACCCCAAAGCGCAGCCAAAGCCGGGCCATGAATCAACTTCCAGATCCTTCCACAATGCGGCCGGACGCCGGTCCACCTGCGGCCGAAGCCGGCGGCATATTGACGATCGATCTGTCGGCCATCGCCGCCAACTGGCAGGCGCTGATGCGGCGCGCGACGCCGGCGGAAGCCGCTGCGGTGGTCAAGGCCGATGCCTATGGCTGCGGTCTCGAGCAGGTCGGCGCGCATCTTTCGCATGCCGGCTGCAAGACCTTCTTCGTTGCCGACTTGGCCGAAGCGCGGCGTCTGCGCGCGGTCGCGGGCGAAGCGACGATCTATGTGCTCAACGGCCTGCTGCCTGGCACCGCCCCCACCTTCGCCGCGTTGCGCGCGCGCCCGGTGATCGGCAGCCTGGTCGAACTCGCCGAATGGGACACGTTCTGCTCGACGCAGCAATGGCGCGGCGGCGCGGCGCTGCATGTCGACACCGGCATGAACCGGCTCGGCATCACGCCGAACGAGGCGGCGGCGCTCGCGCCGCGCATCCGCGCCGAGAACCACGGCATCACGCTGCTCATGAGCCACCTCGCCTGCGCCGACAATCCGGCGCATCCGCTCAACGAGAAGCAGATCAAGCTCTTCCGCGAAGTGCGCCTGCTCTATCGGGGCATCCCCTCCTCGCTTGCCAATTCGTCCGGCATCTTCCTCGGCAATGCGGCGCACTGCGACGTGGTGCGCCCGGGCGGCGCGCTGTATGGCAGCAATCCGACGCCCGGCCACGCCAATCCGATGCGGCCGGTGGTACGGCTCGATGCGCATGTGCTGCATGTGCGCTCCGTGCCGAAGGGCGATGCCATCGGTTACGGCGCCGTATGGACCGCGCGACATTCGAGCCGCATCGCGGTCTGCGCGGTGGGTTACGCCGACGGATATTTGCGCGCGGCAAGCGCAAGCGACGAAGCGCCCGGCGCCGACGCGATCGTTGCCGGCAAGCGCTGCCCGATCGCGGGCCGCATCTCGATGGACTTGTTGGCCGTCGACGTCAGCGCGCTACCGGACAACGCGGTGCGCCGCGGCGATGTCGCGACCTTGATCGGCGGCGACATCACGGTCGACGAGGTCGCCGATCGCGCCGGCACCATAGGCTACGAGGTGCTGACGAGCTTGGGGCGCCGGTATCATCGCGTGTATCGCATCGACTGACGAGCGCCGGCGCCCACCGCCTCTACGCGGGGTGCGGCTTTGCGCGCTGCAGCTGTTGGTAGATGCCGAGCCTGTCAGTGACCTGCCAGTGCCCGGTAATTCTGTTGGCGCGGTCGAAGTAGTAGATTGTCGCGCCCGACATCGTGAGGCGCTGCCCCGTCGCGGGAAACCCTGGCAGGTCGCCGCTGTGTGTCCCGTGCCAGAGCCACGTCATGGCCAGACTGTCTTCGCCAGCGAACATGTCGCGGATATCGAATTGCTGATCCGGAAAGGGCGCCCGCGATAGCCGCACGCGATCCATAAAACCTGGAAGATCGACCGTCTGCCTTTCCCAAGCATCGCCGGGGTCGTGGTGGATCGTGTACGACGGAGCGATATAGGCGCCGCAACGCATAACGTCCCCGTTCGACCAGACCTCGCGCATGAAATCCGCCAACAGCGCTCGGCGCCGCTCGACAACTTCTGTCGCTTTCATCACACCACGTCCTGAATTACAGCGTCCGTCGAAAGGCGATCGAGATACGCCACGACGTCGGCGGGCCATCCGTCCAGGAGCTTCTTGAAAGCCGCCCGATCGTTCGAGAACAGCGCGCGCGATGCCTCTTCGAAGTTCGGAAGATTTCCGGCCATCGCCGACATGAAGTTGTAGGTGCGCTCGTGAATCTTCCGCAGCCGTGCCTGCGGCGTAGGCGCCGCGCGGCGCGCTTCTTCCACCAACCGTCGCAGCGTGGCCGATGCACCGCCGGACTGTTCGGCAAGCCACTCCCATTGTTGGGGCAGCAAAGTCACCTCGCGGCTCACGACGCCGAGCTTGGGCCTTCCGACGGCGCGTGTCGTCGCAGCCGTGTCCGCAGGAAACTGCTTGCCGATCCGCGCGGCAATCTCTTCGTCTGTCCTGCGCAGATCGAAGTCGATCTGTCTGCCGCTGCTGTCGTCGAAGATCAGCACCGACGCGTCGGCTGCCGTGCGCAGATGTTCTTTCACGGCGATTGCAACGGACGGATAGGTCCCGGTCGCAAGGTGGTGCGTGTGATCAAAGGCGGTGCACGAAGTGCCCTGAGGGGGAGGCGTCTGGTTCTTTTGCATTGCCCATTTATACCCGGGTAATTTGATATGTCAATTTACCCGGATATAAATGGCAGGCGATGCACAAGGCGCGCGCATACGTCAAAGGCCGCCACGATGTGGCGGCCTTTGCGTTCGATCGCTTGCGATCTTACGGGAAATTCGGTGTCAGGCCCTTCTTGGGCGTACCGTCCCAGTTCTTGAGACCGCTGGACTTGAGATAGAGGTCGTACACGCAAAGCAGGGCCGCGAGGCCGATGATGCCGCCGGCGACGTATATGCCGGCGCCGACCGCGGAGCTCCCCGTGACGACGACGACCGGTGCCTGCGCCACGGCCTTCGACGGTTGGCTGGAATAGGCGAGCAGGCCGCAAACCAGCAGTGCTACCAAAAAGATCTTCACGACAGTCCCCCACACAAAAAGTTCCAAGTTCCATCGTTAACCATCCTGCGGTCCGGCGCATCGTGACTTCTGACGGTGGTAGCGATGTATTTTGCCGTAAATGTTCTTGTAATGTTCTCGCCGTACCACTACCGTCATAGTCACGATCGCAAGGACGATTCCGATGTCCCGCCGCACCCTCTCTTTCGTCTGTCAGAACTGCGGCGCGGCCTCGCCCCGCTGGCAGGGCAAATGCGAGGCCTGCGGCGAGTGGAATACGCTGTCCGAGGAAGGCGCCGAGCGCGCCGCCGGCCCGCGCAAGCCGGGCAAGGGCCGACTGTTCGCGCTCGAGGCTTTGGCCGGCGATACGCAGGACGCCCCGCGCCTCGCCTCCGGCATCGGTGAGCTCGACCGCGTCACCGGCGGCGGCTTCGTGCGCGGCTCGGTGCTGCTGCTCGGCGGCGATCCCGGCATCGGCAAATCGACGCTGCTGATCCAGACCACCGCCGCCCTCGCCCGCGCCGGCCACCGCGTCGTCTACATCTCAGGTGAAGAGGCGGTGGCGCAGGTGCGCCTGCGCGCCGAGCGTCTCGGCCTGCGCGATGCGCCGGTCGAGCTTGCCTCGCAGACCTCGGTCGAGGACATCATCGCCACCATCTCGGAAGGCAAGCTGCCGAAGCTGGTGATCATCGACTCCATCCAGACGATGTGGACCGATACGGTGGAGTCGGCGCCCGGCACGGTGACGCAGGTGCGCGGAAGCGCGCAGACGCTCATTCGCTTTGCCAAGAAATCCGGGGCCTGCGTGATCCTGGTCGGCCACGTCACCAAGGACGGCCAGATCGCCGGCCCGCGCGTCGTCGAGCACATGGTCGATGCGGTGCTGTCCTTCGAGGCCGAAGGCTCGCATCAGTTCCGCGTGCTGCGCTCGGCCAAGAACCGCTTCGGCCCGACCGACGAAATCGGCGTGTTCGAGATGACGGGCGATGGCCTGCGCGAAGTCACCAACCCGTCCGAGCTGTTCCTGTCCGAGCGCGACCTCGGCTCGCCCGGCACCGCTGTCTTTGCCGGCCTCGAGGGCACGCGGCCGTTGCTCGTGGAGATCCAGGCGCTGGTCGCGCCCTCTTCGCTCGGCACGCCGCGGCGCTCGGTGGTCGGCTGGGACTCGAGCCGGTTGTCGATGGTGCTGGCGGTGCTGGAAGCCCATTGCGGCGTGCGGCTCGGCGGCCACGACGTCTACCTCAATGTCGCCGGCGGCTTCCGCATCCAGGAACCGGCGGCCGACCTCGCGGTCGCCGCCGCGCTCGTCTCGTCGCTGTGCAACGCGCCGCTGCCGGCGGACGGCGTCTATTTCGGCGAGGTGTCGCTGTCCGGCGCGGTGCGGCCGGTGGCGCAAGGCGCGGCGCGTCTGAAGGAAGCCGCCAAGCTTGGCTTTGCGCGGGCGGTGGTACCTGAAGCCACCCGCGCCGAGGCAAATGGCGCCATCCAGGTCAGCGACGTCGGCAGCCTCACAAGTCTGGTGGCCGACATTGCCGCCAACGGGCGGCCGCCGGCGCGCGCCAAATCTGGTGGAGAAGACGGGTGACGGCTTCGTGACGCCCCGCTATACAACAGGGCATCACAAGCGGCTCCGGCACTTCTGCGCCGACCGGCGGCTCGTGTAGAAACAGTCGAGAAATTAAGCACTTACGATCGCCACTGCCGGCCTGTTCCGGAACCTCAGCCGGTTCCGGATTCGCCAGAGCTTTTCCGCTTTGGCAAGGCCCGTATGGCTCGTATCCGCGGAACGCATGAGCTCCTGATGCCGATCACGTTGCTCGACATCCTTCTCCTGGTGGTCATGCTGATCTCGGGCCTCCTCGCCATGATCCGCGGGTTCATGCGCGAGATCCTGTCGATCGGCGCCTGGGGCGTCGCCGCCCTGACTACGCTGTACGCTTATGCGCGGCTGCTGCCGACCGCGAAGACGTACTTCAACAACGACATGGTCGCGACCGCGGTCACCGTCGGCGGCGTGTTCCTGCTGACGCTGCTCATCGTCTCGATCATCACCATCCGCATTTCGGACATGATCCTCGACAGCCGGGTTGGCGCGCTCGATCGCACCCTCGGATTCCTGTTCGGGCTCGGCCGCGGCCTGATCATCGTCGTCGTCGCTTTCCTCTTTTTCGCCTGGTTGGTGCCCGATCGCAGCCAACCGGAGTGGGTGCGCGGGGCCAAGTCGAAAGTCGTGCTGCAAAGTACGGGACAATGGCTGATGTCCATGTTGCCGGATGACCCTGAAAGCACCATCTTGAAGAGGTTGAAGAAGCCCAAGCCGGAAGATCAAGACGATGCACCCGACCCGCAGCAACGGTCGGATGTCCCGGCGCCAGCGCCACGAACCACCGGAACGCGATAGTGATGCAAAAAGCCCCGCACACCCCCGCTGAGACGGCCGCTACGGAGTTCGACCCCAACGCCGACCGTCTGCGGGAAGAGTGCGGGGTGTTCGGGATATTCAACCATCCCGATGCAGCCGCCATTACCGCCCTCGGCCTGCACGCGCTCCAACACCGCGGCCAGGAAGCCGCCGGCATCGTCTCCTTCGACGGCAGCCGCTTCCACTCCGAGCGCCGGCTCGGCCTCGTCGGCGACGCCTTCGCCAAGCGCGAGGTGATCGACCGCCTCCCCGGCACCAGCGCCATCGGTCACGTCCGCTATTCGACCACCGGCGAAACCATCCTGCGCAACGTGCAGCCGCTGTTCGCCGAACTGAACGCCGGCGGCTTCGCCATCGGCCATAACGGCAATCTCACCAACGGCATCAAGCTGCGCCGCGATCTCGTGCGCGAAGGCGCCATGATGCAGTCGACCACCGACACCGAGGTGATCCTGCACCTGGTCGCGCGCTCGCAGCGCAACCAGTTCGTCGATCGCTTCATCGAGGGCCTGCGCCAGCTCGAAGGCGCCTATGCCTTCGTCGGCCTCACCAACAAGAAACTGGTCGGCGCCCGCGATCCGCTCGGCATCCGCCCGCTGGTCATCGGCAAGCTCGACGGCTGCCCGATCCTCGCCTCCGAGACCTGCGCCCTCGACATCATCGGCGCCACCTATGTGCGCGACGTCGAGAACGGCGAGGTCGTGATCTTCGACGAAGACGGCTTCCAGTCGCATAAGCCGTTCCCGCCGATGGCGGCGCGGCCTTGCATCTTCGAATACATCTATTTCGCGCGCCCCGACTCCATCGTCGGTGGCCGTCCGGTCTACGAGGTGCGCAAGGCCATGGGCGCGCAACTCGCCATGGAGTCGCCGGCCGCGGCCGACGTGATCGTGCCGGTGCCGGATTCGGGCGTGCCCGCCGCGCTCGGCTTCGCGCAAGAGTCCGGCATTCCCTTCGAACTCGGCATCATTCGCAACCACTATGTCGGCCGCACCTTCATTCAGCCGACGCAGGCGATCCGCGATCAGGGCGTGCGCATGAAGCACTCGGCCAATCGCGCGGTCGTCGAAGGCAAGCGCATCGTGCTGGTCGACGACTCGATCGTGCGCGGCACCACCTCGCGCAAGATCGTGCAGATGATGCGCGATGCCGGCGCCAAGGAAGTGCACTTCCGCATCTCCTCGCCGCCGATCAAGCATCCCGACTTCTACGGCATCGATACCCCCGACGCCGACAAGCTCCTCGCCGCGACGCACGACCTCGAGAGCATGCGCCAGTTCATCGGCGCCGATAGCCTCGCCTTCCTGTCGGTCGACGGCATCTATCGCGCCATGGGCGAGCCCGGCCGCGATCCGGCCAAGCCGAAATACACCGACCACTGCTTCACCGGCGATTATCCGACGCCGCTGACCGACCAGGGGATGCAGGACCCCAGTCAGAAGCAGCTCTCGCTGCTGGCGGAAGCGATTTAAGTACTTCGCCCTGCCCGACTTGTGACTGTTAAGCGGCGAAACCCGCTTAAAGGCGAGTTGCGTCTGGCATCCACGTCTTTAAAACCCTCCCAGTAGAACCAGGATGTGGATGGCCGGGACAAGCCCGGCCATGACAGACAATGACTGACGCTTCCAAACCCCTCGCCGACAAAATCGCCCTCGTCACCGGCGCCTCGCGCGGCATTGGCGCGGCGCTCGCGCTCGAGCTCGCCGCGGCGGGCGCGCATGTCGTGGCCGTCGCCCGCAACGTCGGCGGACTTGAAGAGCTCGACGACAAGATCAAAGCCGTCGGCGGCACCGCTACCTTGGTGCCTGTCGACATGAAGGACATGGACGGCATCGCCCGCCTCGCGCTGGCGCTGCACGAGCGCTACAAGCGCCTCGACGTCCTCGTCGGCAATGCCGGCGTGCTCGGCCCCCTGTCGCCGCTCGGCCATGTCGAACCGAAGGATTGGGACAATCTCTTCGCGGTGAACGTCACCGCGAACTGGCAGCTCATCCGCACCATGGATCCGCTGCTGCGCGCCTCCACTGCCGGCCGCGCGGTGTTCGTCACCTCGGGTTTGAGCTGGCGCGCGCAGGCCTATACCGGTCCCTATGCAATGACCAAGGCCGCGCTCAATACGATGGTGCAAATCTACGCGGCGGAAACGGCGTCCACCAATCTCCGCGTGAACGCCTTCAATCCGGGCCCCACGCGCACGCGCATGTATGCGGCCGGCTGGCCGGGCGTCGATCCGGAAACGCTGCCGACGCCGGAAGAAGTCGTCAAAGCGTTGCTGCCGCTTTGCCTGCCGGCGTGCACCGAGAGCGGCCAAGTCTACGACTTCATCGCCAAGAAGTTTCTGGCCTTCCACCCGCCGTCTTGAGCGGACGACGCTCCCTTTTCACGAGATCGACATGCGAAAGGCCGCGTCAAAGCGCGGCCTTTCCGGTTTTGTCCGTTTGCCATCCCGGTTAGCCTGACAAAAAATGAGAACGATTCTGCGCACGGCAAAGGGGCGCGCGGAAACGCGTAGACAGGCATTACGCAAAAGGGGGATGAGCATGCGCATTGTGACCGCAGCGGCACTGACCGCGATCGCATTTCTGTTGGCAGGTTGCTTCGAAGGTCCGCAAGGACCGCCCGGCCCCACCGGCCCGAAGGGCGACTCCGGTGTGCCGGGGATGATGGGCGCGGCAGGCCCTGCCGGCGCCAAAGGCGATCCCGGACCGAAAGGCGACAAGGGCGACCCGGGCCCGAAGGGTGACAAAGGCGATCCCGGTGCAGCCGGCACCGCCGACAGCAAGCTGCGCGTGATCGCACTCGGCGCCGATCAGTGCGGCGCCGCCGGCTGCACGGTGACCTGCGAAACCGGCGAAGTGATCGCCTCGGCGGTGTGCGCCGCGGACAGCCCGCTCCAGCCGACAATCGAGGCTTCGGCCGCAAAATGCGGACCGGCCAAGGCGATGACCGCGATCTGCGCCAAGAAGTAGCGCCAGCGACCCACATGAAAAGCCGCCGGTCACCGGCGGCTTTTTTTGTATAGGTCGTTATCGAGCAACGTGTACTCGCGTATCGCCGGCGTTGTCTCTATCTGAGCGGATGGAGAACCGAGCGATGGCGCAGCCTTTCGTCGAACCCTGTAGTCGCGGCTTGATCGATGCCGAGCCGTGTCCGCGCCTGCTCGGCCGCGAAATCGCTCCGCATCACCGCCGCGTGGTCCTCGCGGCCTGTGTGCTCGCATCGACGATGGCATTCGTCGACGGCTCGGCCTTGACGGTGGCGTTGCCAAAGTTGCGCGCCGCCGTCGGCGCGGACCTCGCCTCGGTGCAATGGGTGCTCAACGGCTACGTCCTGGTGCTGGCCGCGCTCACGCTCATCGGCGGCGCGCTGGCCGACAGCTACGGCAAGGCGCGCATTCTTGCCGTCGGCTGCCTCGTCTTCGCCGCCGCCTCGATCGCCTGCGCGCTGGCGCCCAATGTCGGCTGGCTGATCGCCGCGCGCATCGTCCAAGGCATCGGTGCCGCACTGCTGACGCCGGCAAGCCTCGCTTTGATCGGCGCCACTTACCCGAGGGAAGAACGCAACCGCGCCGTCGGCGTCTGGGCCGCCGCCTCGTCGCTCACAACCGCGGCGGGTCCCGTCTTCGGCGGCTGGTTGACCGAGACCTTCGGCTGGCAAGCGGTGTTCTGGATCAACCCGCCCCTGGCGGTCGCCGCTGTCGCGCTGATTTACGCTTACGCGCCGCCCGATGCGCGCGAGCCGCGGGGCTTCGACGCGCTCGGTGCCATCCTTATTGCCGGCGCGCTCGGCGCCCTTGCCTGGGGTCTGAGCCAGATCGGCGGCGACACGGCAGGCAACACGTCTGCGGTTTGGACCGTGACCGCCGTGGGCGGTGCTCTCATCGCATTCATCGCCTACGGCGTCTGGGAGCGCAGGGCCGAGCATCCGATGACGCCACCCCGCCTTGCGCGGAACCGCGCATTCGTAGGGCTGAACATCGCGACGCTGCTGATCTACTGGGGCCTCGCGCTCATGTTCTTCTTGGTGCCGTTCGATCTCATCGACCGGCGCGGACTGTCCCCCGCCGCAGCCGGCGCGGCGCTTCTGCCTTTCACGCTCGGTGTTGGACTGTTGTCGCGTCCGTTCGGCGCCGCTGCCGATGCCATCGGCGCGCGCACAATGCTGATTGCCGGACCGGCCCTTGCGGCGGCCGCGTTCCTTTGGCTCGCCTTCGGCCGGCAAGCATCGACAACATGGGGCGTCATCGCGCCCATGACATTGCTCGGCATCGCCTTTGCCGTGCTGATCACGCCGTTGACGGCGTCGGTCTTGTCGAGCGTCGCGGAAACCGACGAGGGACTCGCCTCCGGCGTCAACAACGCGGCGAGCCGCATCGCGCAACTCGCAGGCATCGCCCTCGCCGCCGGCGCCGGCTCGCTGGTCTATGGCTACGCGGTCACGCTCGCGATCGCCGCGGCGCTGTCGGCCGCTGGCGCCGTCATCATGGCGCTGACGGTGCCGCCAGCGCCGCCGCCGCCACCGGACAAGCGGGAGCGCGGAACGGCGGCGTGAACGGGAACTTTGGCCCGGCCGGCACGTTGCTGGCGGGGCGAAGCCAGTTCAGGCAGGCTTCATGCAAATCATAAAATACCGGCTCGTCGATCCGCGGCTCAAACCGCGGCGGACCAAACTGGAAATGCCCGGTTGGGGCGGCAAACCCGAACCTCGCAAGGACGGCTCCCACGAACAGGTCTGGCATTGCATGCCCTTCACGGAGGGCGCGCAGTACGGCATCGAGCTGTTCTATCCCTATGATACCGAGCTGCGCGTGACCAAGCGCGATGGCCGCGTCGTTCTCGACGGCGACTTCGGCGCCGGCGATCCCGACAACGGATTGCAATGGCCGCCCTTCCGCACGTTCGGTGAGGGCTATTACACCTACCAGCTGCTGCTCGATCTGCACGCCGGCGACCACACCGCGGTGCGCACCGAGCCGCATCCCCGCTATTATACCGATCCGAACGACGAGGTGCCGCTCGCGGTGCCGGCGCTGCTGCGCACGAGCTGGTGGCCGATGATTTCGTTCGTGGTCTTCAAGGCGCCGCCGGAAGGCAAGACGCATATCTTCCGGCCGGGCGAACCCTTCATGCAAATGATCTTCGTGCCGGTCGAGCCGGAGTTCGAACTCGTACCGATGAGCGAGGAAGAAGCCGCCGAGCGCGAAGTCCGCAGCCGCCGCATCCACGCCAGCCGCGACACGCTGTCGAAGGAAACCGAATGGGTGTCTTCGACCAGCACCGTGTTCGACGGCACTTATCGTCACATCCTGCGCGCCGCCAAGGCCAAGGCGCGCGACAGCTAAGCGCCGAAACGAAACGGACCCGAACATCGTTCGGGCCCGTTCGTCAGTTCGCGAACGCCTTAGGCGTCCTCATCGCGCTGCAGCATCATGTAGTGACTATGATGATGGTGGTGGTGGTGACGGTAGTAGCGGTGATGATGGTGGTGATGATGCCAACGCCGCCAGTGATGATGATGGTGGTGATAGCGGCGGATGAAGATCTGATGATGATGGTGGTGGTGGTGGTAATAGTATTGAGCGACCTGCACGCCATCAGGCGCCTGCGCTTCGTCGGCGGACATCTGCGCCCGCGCCGCGTCGTCCGCCTTCAAGACCGCGACTGCATTCGGCACCGGCGTCAGCAAGTCAGCATATGACGAAACCTGCATGGCATCGGCCGTATGTGTCGGCTCGATGGCAGGCGCGGCCGCTTGGGCCGACGGCAAGGAACTCAGCGCAGCAACTGCGCCGAGCAAACCCGCGATCTTCTTATCCATCCGTGTTTCCTCGATGAGGCGCACAGAGCGTGCGCACTTCGTCGCCCGAGCGGCAACGCGGGGTCGAGACCCCGGTTCCTGTTAGCGCGTCAATAATATTGGTTGTCTACGAAACCGTTTCGCTTCAGTTCTTGCGCTTGGCCTTGTGCTCGAACGGGTTCGACTTCTCGCGCAGCATTATGCGGATGGGCGTGCCGGGCAGATCGAACGTGTCGCGCAGCGAATTGACCAAGTAACGCTTATAGGCGTCCGGCACCGCGTCGGCGCGCGTGCAGAACACGACGAAGCTCGGCGGCCGCGTCTTCACTTGCGTGATGTAATTGAGCCGGAGACGACGGCCCGACACGGCCGGCGGCGGGTGCGCGCTGACGACGTCCTCGAACCAGCGGTTCAGCGCCGACGTCGAGATACGCCTATTCCACACTTCGTGCGCGTCGAGGATCGCCTGCATCAAGCGGTCGAGCCCCTCGCCGGTCAGTCCCGACACCGCGACGAGCGGCACGCCTTTGAGCTGCATGAGCTTCTCTTCGGCGGTCGTCCTGAGCTTGCCGATGGCGCCCGGCTTCTTCTCGGCGAGGTCCCACTTGTTGACGGCGATGACGAGGGCGCGGCCTTCCTGTTCGACCAGATCGGCGATGCGCTGATCCTGCTCCTCGAATGCGTTGTCGACGTCGAGCAGCACCACGACGACATCGGCAAAGCGCACCGCGTTGAGCGCATCGGCCACCGACAGCTTCTCAAGCTTCTCGTCGACGCGCGAGCGCCGCCGCATGCCGGCCGTGTCGTAGAGCTTGAATGTCTGATCGTGCCAGACGAAATCGACCGAGATGGCATCGCGCGTGATGCCGGCTTCGGGACCGGTGAGCAGGCGATCTTCGCCAATGAGGCGGTTGATCAGCGTCGACTTGCCGGCGTTGGGCCGGCCGACGATGGCGACGCGGATCGGATGCGCGCCTTCGGCGGCGGCCTTCGCCTCCTCGCGCTGCACCGCCGTGTGCTCCGGCAGCGCCGCGACCAGCGCGTCGTAAAGATCGACCATGCCTTCGTTGTGTTCGGCCGATACCGGGATGGGGTCGCCGAGCCCGAGGGAATACGCGTCCATGCGGCCGGCTTCGCCCGCCAGGCCTTCGCTCTTGTTCGCGACCAGCACGATGGGCTTGCCGGACTTGCGCGCCACCGCGGCGAAGGCACGGTCGACCGGCGTCGGGCCGACGCGCGCGTCGATCATGAAGAAGATGGCGTCGGCCTGCGAGATGGCCGTCTCGGTCTGCGCGCGCATGCGGCCGGAAAGCGTCTCCGGTCCGGCCTCTTCCAGACCCGCGGTGTCGACGATGGTGAAGGTGAGATCGCCGAGGTGCCCCTCGCCTTCCCGGCGGTCGCGCGTCACACCCGGCCGGTCGTCGACCAGCGCGAGACGCCGGCCGACCAGCCGGTTGAACAGGGTCGACTTGCCGACGTTCGGCCGGCCGACAATGGCGACAGTGAAATTCATGGGATTTCTTTATCCGTTCACCCGACGCGGCAAAAGACGAACCGCACGAGGTGACGTCTGTCGCGCAGCGAAGGCCGGGTTCGCCTTACTGCTTCGAGAAAGTACCCGGCGGCGGTGCCGACGGCCAGGGCGCGGTGCTGGTCGTGCTCTGGGCCGGTGGTCCGCCCCACGGGTCCGATGCCTGTTGTTGCGGCCGCTGTTGCTGCGGCTGCGCCGAAGGCCAGGGCGACCCGGATTGCTGCTGTTGCTGCTGATCCGGCCAAGGCGCCGCCTGCTGCTGCTGCGCCGGCGCGGCTGCCGACGATGGCGCGCTGACTTTCGCGCGTGGCCGCGCGGCAACGCGCGCGCGCGGTTTCGGCTTCGGCTTGGCCTCTTGAGCCGCCGCGGCGGCCGCCTTCTGCTCGTCCGAGGGCGAAACCGACGCGGCACTGATCGCGGCGCCGGGCTGTTCGGCGGTATTGCCCTTGAGATATTCCGGCGGAATGCCCTGCGTCACGCCCGGCACGCCGTTCGGGAACAGGTCCTTGCGCTCACCCGGCAGCTTCTTCTTCTCGTTGAGATTGAAGACGTCGAGGCTGTCCGGATCGAAATTCGAGCAGCCCGCGATCACCGGTGCGACCGCAAGGAGCGTAACCAAAAGGACAACACGACGGATACGCATGGGAAGGCCTCAACTCTTGCCGTTGCCGGCGATCAGCGCGGACAGAACGTCGACCCGCTGGCGCGTGCCGGACGGCGTCTCGGCGTCGCCGGCAATCATATCGATGTAGCGCTTGGCGGCCGCTGCGTCGTTGTTCTTCCAGGCCGACAGCGCCAGCAGTTCGCGGGCGCTGTGACGATAGGGCCGGCCCGACTCGGCGAGCGGATCGAGGCGCTTCTGCAGATCGGCGAGCGGCGCGGTGTCGACCAGCAGCATGCCGGCGCGTACGCCGGCGAGATCCTGCCAAAGCGGCCCGAGCGTGCTGTCGCCAGCAAGCGCGTCGAAGGCCTTCACGGCATCGGCCTGCTTGGTGGTCGCGAGGCTGGCCGCGGCGCGGAAGCGCGCCAGCACGCGGTAGCCCTCCGGCGCGTCAGCGGCGATCTTGTCGAAGGCCGCTTCGGCTTCGGCCTGCTTGCCTTCCTCGACCAGCGCCAGCGCCGTCTCGAACTGGGCACCGGCCTCGGCCGCCTTCTTGCCCACGTAGTATTCGTAGCCGCGCCAGCCGGCGATGCCGAGGACGATCAGAACCGCGCCGGCGATGAGGAAGATGCTGTAGCGGTCCCACAGCCGCTTGAGCTGCTCGCGCCGGACTTCCTCGTCGACTTCATGAAAGATATCGGCCACGCACGGCTCCAGAAATGCTCGGAAAACGCCCCCTACCCCATGAGACCGGGCGCGGGAAGGGCCGTAACCTAACGATGTGGCGCGCTCAAGGCAAAAGTTGCAGCGACAATCGTTAAGATTCAGGGGGTTAGGCCGTCATTCCGAGGCGCGCGCCCCGCGCGCGAGCCCGGAATCCATAAACCACCGCGCTGCGGCGCACGGATTCTAAGCCCGGCCCACCTGATCTCGGGCTTGCCCGAGATCAGCACTTAAGAACCAAACTCGGCTAAAGCCGCCTTTGGTTGCCGCCCCGGAATGACGCGCTACTTCTTCTTCATCGCGTAGGTGTGCTCGGGCGCCGGGAATGCGCGCGAGCGCACTTCGGCGGCATAATCGGCGATCGCCTTCTCGATGCCGCCGGCGAGATCGCCGTAGCGCTTGACGAATTTCGGCACGCGGGGCGAGAGCCCGAGCATGTCCTCCATCACCAGGACCTGTCCGTCGCAGGCCGGGCTCGCGCCGATGCCGATGGTCGGGATCGGGATCGCGCCGGTGACCTTGCGCGCGAGCGGCTCGGCCATCGCCTCCAGCACCACCGAGAAGGCACCCGCTTGCGCCACCGCCAGCGCGTCCTGCTCGATGGGCGCCCAATCGGCTTCGTCGCGCCCCTGCGCCTTGAACGACCCGAGCGTGTTGATTGCCTGCGGCGTCAAACCGACATGCGCCATCACCGGCACGCCGCGCTCGGTCATGAAACGGATGGTCTCGGCCATGCGCTTGCCGCCCTCGAGCTTGACGGCGCCGCAGCCGGTTTCCTTCAAGATGCGCACCGCGCTCATGAAGGCCTGCTCCTTCGACGCTTCGTAGGAGCCGAACGGCATGTCAACGACGACCAGCGCGCGCTGCGAGCCGCGCATCACCGCCCGCCCCTGCAGGATCATCATGTCGAGCGTGACCGGCACGGTCGACTCCATGCCGTGCATCACCATGCCGAGCGAGTCGCCAACCAGGATCACTTCGCAATATTTGTCGGCGAGCGAGGCTGTATGCGCATGATATGAGGTGAGCACCACGATCGGCTCACCGCCCTTGCGTGCGCGGATGTCGGGGGCCGTGAACCGCTTGATATCGCTTTGAACTGACATGGATGCTGACCTTCGCTTCAAGCTTGCCCAAACACCGGCACGCCGATCACCGCGGGATGAAAGGCGTAACCGAGGGCGAGATAGACGAGAATGCCGACAACGACGACGATGACGTCGTTGGTCCAGCCGGCGGGCGCGACCGGCAAGGCGACATCGGCGCGGCGTTTCGCGTTGATGCGGGCGTAAACCGCCCACGCCAGAAAAGAGCCGAACAGCAAGATCGAGCCGAGATCGCCGTTCGACAGCAAATGCGCGAAGGCCCAGATCTTCACGGCGGCCAGCATCGGATGCTTCGCACCGGCCTTGATATGGCTCGGGATGAACGTCGCGACCAGCAGGATGGCCGCGAACAGCATCAGACCGATGGTGACGTGGCGCATGAACAACGGCGGCTGCCACACGTCGATCCAGCCATGCGCGCGATATTGGGCAAAGCCCCAGACGATCAGCACCAGGCCGACCGTCGACACGATCGAGAACAGCACGCGATAGAACGGCAGGCCGATACGCGCGATCACACCCGCGCGGGCGTCGCGCATGGTCACGAACAGATGGTTCGCGTGAAAGATCGCCAATCCGAGAACGAGGATGCCCAGGCCCATCGCACGCTCACGCTACATTGCCCAATTGTTGTGCGCCGCAGTAGAGGATCGTGGCCCTCATTGCAAGTCCAGCCGCCGCATGACGCATGTGCCAGCATGTCACGGCGGATGGGCCGCCAGCGATACGGCCAACCACTCGATGAGCGCCGTCACCGCTGGCGTGGCCGCACGACGCTCCGGGCTGACGGCTTTGACCCAGAGATCGGGAATGGGAAAGTCGACGAGCACCGGCATCAGCTCGCCCGAGCGGATAAGATCGTTGGTCATGTAACGCGACACGATCGCGATGCCGGCGCCGCTGAGCGCCGCCGCGACGAGCATCTGTCCGTCATTGGATGTCAGGCGCGGCCGCACGGCGATGGTGATCGCGCCATGCGGGCCCATGAACGTCCAATCGTTGCCGGTGGGAATGAAGCTCAAGCAATCGTGCTGGATCAAATCCTGGGGCGTTTTGGGCACGCCGCGCCGCGCGAGATAGGCGGGCGCCGCGCACAATACGCGCGGCAGCGGACACAACGGCCGCTCGACAACGCCGACGAAAGATTGCGGCCAATGCGCCCCGATCGATACGTCGAAGCCCTCGATGATCGGATCGACCATGCGATCGAGCAGCACGATCTCGAGCCTGATCTTCTGAAACTCCGCCTGGAAGGCCGCGAACACCGGCCGCAAGCGCAACTCGGTCAGCGACGTCGGCGCTTTGATGCGCAGCGAGTCTTCGACCTCGCCGGGGGCCTGCGACGAACCTTTGATGAGCGCATCGAACTCGGCGATCGGCAGCCGCGAACGGTCGAGATAACGCGCGCCCGCTTCCGTCAGAACGAGGCTGCGGGTGGAGCGGCGAAACAATGTCGCGCCGAGCACGCTTTCGAGCTGGTTCACCCGCTTGGTGACGACGGACGCGGCCAGCCCGAGGTCCCGAGCGGCCCGGGAGAAACTCCCGGTCTGGGCAACAGCCTGAAAGGCTTTGAAATTCAGGTAGATATCCATGATCTCACGCGATTTGCGTCAGAATATAGCGCAATTCGGCTAATTCTCATCCGAAATGAAGAAGGTTAGGGTCGCGACAGCAAGCGCCGCAGGTCTGTAAATGCGGTGTCCCTTCTCAGGAAACGCCAGGGCCGACATGACCTCTTCCCCCGCACATTTGCGCGAACCCGCGCGCGACACGCCGGTCTTCGGCGAATACGACGTCGTCGTGCTCGGCGGTGGCCCTGCCGGTCTCGCCGCGGCCGCCGCGGCGGCTGCCCACGCCCGCCGCGTGCTGCTCATCGAGCGCTACGGCTTTCTCGGCGGCATGGGCACCGCCGCCGGCGTCACCAATTTCTGCGGCCTGCACGCCAACGTCTTCGGCGAGATCAAGCAGGTGGTGCACGGCGTCGCCGACGACCTGCTCGGTCGGATCGATCGGCTCGGCGGGCTCAATCCGCCGCACCGCGTGTTCGGCAAGATCGACGCCCAAGCTTACGACACCGCCGTCTTCAAATGCGCCGCCGACGATCTGCTGCTGTCGCGCGGCGCCGACCTGCTTTTCCATGCGCTCGCCGCCGGCGTGGTGATGGACGACGAGCGGCGCATCAAGGCGCTGCTGGTCGAAACCAAATCCGGCCGCCAAGCGATCCTCGGCCGCGTCTTCATCGACTGCTCGGGCGACGGCGATCTCGCCGCCTTCGCCGGCGCCGCTTACGAGAAGGGCGACGCGCATGGCGACCTGCTTTATCCGAGCATGATGTTCCGCCTGAACGGCGTCGATGCCGACAAGGCCGGCGAAGCCTGGCGCACCATTCCGGCGCTGATGGACGAAGCCGCCAAGCGCGGCGTCACCTTCCCGCGCAAGGGCGCCATCGTGCGGCCGCAGAAGCATTCCATCGAATGGCGCGTGAACGTCACGCAAGTGAAGAACGACGACGGCCACGCCGTCGATGCGACGGACGCCGTTCAATTCAGCCGCGGCGAGATCGACGGCCGCAAGCAGGCGCTCGACTTCTTCGCCTTCCTCAAGCGCGAGGCGCCGGGCTTCGCCGACGCCTATGTCGTCGACATTCCGCCGCAGCTCGGCGTGCGCGAAACGCGCCGCATCACCGGCCGCTATCAGTTGACGGCGGACGATGTGCTCACCTGCGCCAGCTTCGACGACACCATCGGCGTCAATGGCTGGCCGATCGAAGCGCATGTCGCCGGCGACGTCGCCTGGCGCTGGCCGGACATTCCCGGCTCGCGCGGCTTCAATCACCTGCCCTATCGCATGCTGACCCCGCCCGGCCTCGACAACCTGCTCGTCGCCGGCCGCTGCGCGTCGATGACGCATGAAGGCCAATCGGCGGCGCGCGTCTCCGGCGGCTGCTTCGTCATGGGCGAAGCCGCCGGAACTGCGGCGCACCTTTCGCTTGCCGGCAATAGCCCCTGTGCGGATATTGCCGTCGATCGCCTGCAAGAAACGCTCGAACGTGGCGGCGTCTATCTCGGCCGCGACGCATAACAGGAAACGACTCATGCTGGGACGCCTTGCCTTCTCCGCCCTTCTGCTCGTCGCCGCCGCGTTGCCGGCGCAATCTCAGGCGCAAGCGCCAAGCTGGCCGCCGAAGACCGTGCGCGTGCTGGTGCCTTTCGGTCCCGGCTCGACGCCTGACATCGTCGCGCGCCTCGTCGCCGAGGGCCTCGGCAAGAAGCATCCGGGCAGCGTCTTCGTGGTGGAGAACAAGCCCGGCGCCAGCGGCAATCTCGGCACCGACACCGTGGCGAAAGCCGCGCCCGACGGCACGACCATCGGCGTGTCGATCGGCGGGCCGCTCGCCATCAACACTTTGTTGTTCTCGAAGCTGCCCTACGATCCGCAGAAGGACATCGCGCCGGTGACACAGCTCATCACCCAGCCGAGCGCGCTCGCCGTCAATCCGGGGCTGAACGTCAACACCGTCGCCGAACTCATCGCGCTGCTGAAGGCCAACCCGGGCAAGTACAACTTCGCCTCCATCGGCAACGGCTCGCTGTCGCACCTCGCGATGGAAGCCTTGGCGATCAAGGCCGGCGTGAAGCTGGTGCACATCCCCTATCAAGCCTCGCCCGCGGCGATGACGGCGATCATGCGCGGCGACGCGCAGATGGGTTGTTTGCCGGCGATCTCGGTGACGCCGCAGGCGGCCAACGGCGCGGTGAAGATCCTCGCGGTGTCGACCGCCAAGCGCTCGCCGTTCCTCAAGGACGTGCCGACCTTGAAGGAAAGCGGCATCGACGTCGAAGCCGACGCCTGGATGGGCCTGATCGCGCCGGGCGCGACGCCGCCGGCGCTGGTCGAGGCCATCAACAAGGACGTCGTCGAGATCATCAAGCAGCCCAGCGTGGTCGACAAGCTCGCCACGCAGCTGATGGAGCCTGTCGGCTCGAGCCCGGCCGATTTCCGCAAGCTGATGAATGCCGAGATCGATCGCTGGGCGCCGGTGATCAAGGCCGCGGACGTGAAGGTGAATTGAAGCGCTCCGCCTTTCGCGCCCGACGGGCGCGGGGCGCGCGCGTTTTCCCTTGGGTGCCATGCGCCGGCGGCATTGTTGAAGCCGCCGCGCCGCTGTAAGCGAGACGTTCCGTCAACGCTCAGCAGCCGCGCCGCCCCGAGGTCCAATGCACAACGTTTCCATCCGCCCCGAGATCGTCGATCGTGTCGTCGCGCGGCGCGGCCGCCTGCACTGGTTCGACCAGCTCGATCCGCAGCGCACCGCCCTCGTCGTTATCGACATGCAGGAGACGTTCTGCGCGCCGGGCAGCCCGGCGGAAGTCGCCGTGTCGCGCAGCATCGTCGACCCGCTCAACCGCCTGACCCGGCGGCTGCGGCCGATGGGCGTGCCGGTGATCTGGGTCCTGCACGCCAACACGCATTCCAACGGCAAGAGCGATTGGGAAGTCTTCTTCAATCACGTCGTCGCCGACGACGTGCGCGAGCGCACGATGGAAAGCCTCGCCCCCGGCCGGCAGAAGGTCTGGAGCGGCCTCGAACAAGGCAACGACGACATCACGATCATCAAGAACCGCTACAGCGCGTTGGTGCCGGGCGCCTCTTCGCTGGAACGCGTGTTGCGAAACCTCGGCGTCGACACGCTGCTGATCGCCGGCACCAAGACCAATGTCTGCTGCGAGTCGACCGCGCGCGACGCGATGATGCTCGACTTCAAGGTCGTCATGCTGTCGGACTGCACGGCTGCTTTGTCGGACGACGAACACCGCGCCGCGCTGGAGACCATCATTCAGCAGTTCGGCGACGTTCTGACGAGCGATGAGGCGGTCGAAAGGTTGACGCAGGAAAGCCGTCGCCCGTAGCCATCTACCCACCCCACCGTGAACCGGCACGCCGGGATTGCGTCCCGGCGTCCATGGCAGCGCAAATGGCACACAACATAGGGAAGCGATACTGACCTATCTGCCGCGCCGCGCGTGATAGGGTGACTGTGAGACTTGTCGTTGACGCGCTCGAGGAGGGCTCGGTATGGCGATACGAAACATCTCACGCGAGACAATCAACATCGTCCTGATCGCCATCATGGCTTTATGCCTGATCGCGGCGTTGATCGCCGGAGCGGTCGGCATCGCCTGGACAGGCAGCCCTGCGGGAGCGACGGCGACGACCATCGCGGAAACCTCCTCTTGGCTCCTGGCGGCGGCGTTCTGCGCCACGCTCGTGATCGCGCTGGTCGAGGAGCATGACGACCGCCGCGGCGAAGGACGTGCGAGGCACATCTCATAGCGCGCCTCTTGCGCGTTTCCATATTACAGCGGAGATTATCGGCGCCTCATGTGGATGAGACGCAATGTGAGTCGATATTGAAAGGATGCGAGGCATGTCGCTGTCCCGTTTGATGAAGCCGATCCTTGCCTCCGTTACCGCCGCCGCGTTGTTCGTGACATCCGCCGACGCCTGTACCCGCGCGGTCTATCTCGGCGTCAACGACATCGTCATCACCGCCCGCTCGATGGACTGGAGGGAGGATATCCAAACCAATCTCTGGATCTTCCCGCGCGGCATGGCGCGCACCGGCGAGACCGGTCCCAACACCGTCAAATGGACATCGAAATACGGCAGCGTGATCGCCTCCGCTTACGACATTTCGACGAGCGACGGCGTCAACGAAGCCGGCCTCGTCGCCAATATCCTATGGCTGGTGGAATCGGAATATCCGAAATTCGATCCGAGCAAGCCGGGTTTAAGCATCGCCGCCTGGGCGCAGTACGTGCTCGATAATTTCGCGACGGTCGGGGAAGCTGTCGATGCGCTCAAGGGCGAGCCGTTCATCATCGTCAGCGACAACGTGCCCGGCACGAAACTGTTCGCCACCTTGCATCTGTCGCTCTCGGACGCGACCGGCGACAGCGCCATCTTCGAATATATCGGCGGCAAGCTGGTCATCCATCACGACCGCAAATATCAGGTGATGACCAACTCGCCCACGTTCGAGCATCAGCTGGCGCTCAACGCCTATTGGAAGGAGATCGGCGGCACCGTGATGCTGCCCGGCACCAACCGCGCGGCCGATCGCTTCGCGCGCGCGTCGTTCTACATCAACGCGGTACCGAGGTTCGAAGACCCGAACCTGGCGCTGGCGAGCGTGTTCAGCGTCATCCGCAATGCATCGGTGCCGTTCGGCATCAGCACGCCGGATCAGCCGAACATCTCGTCGACGCGCTGGCGCACCGTGGTCGACCACAAGCGCAAGCTCTATTTCTTCGAGTCGGCGCTGACGCCGAACACGTTCTGGGTCGATCTGAAGGAGATCGACTTTTCCAAGGACACCGGCAAAGTGAAGAAACTGGACCTCGGGCCGAACCAGGACCACACCTTTGCCGGCGACGCGACCAAGGATTTCGTCGCGACCCCGCCGTTCAAGTTCATGGGAGTTCAGTGAGACGTGCGCGCTGGCAACGCCTAAGGCCGTCATTCTGAGGTGCGGGCCAATGGGTCCGCGCAAAATGCGGCCCGATGACAAGCTCCGCGGGACTTGAAGGGTGACGGACAGAGACTCTTGGACCGTCGCCATTCGAGGCCGTCGCCACGCGACGGCATCTTAGGGTGACAGATCAAAGGCGGAGCAACGCTCCCTTACGCCGCCTCTTTCTTCACGTCCTTGATGTCGTTGAACACCAGGCCCGGCGCGCGCTCGCGCGTATAATCGAGGATGAACTGGTTGCGCGCCATGAACACCTTGTCGCCGTCGAGATCTTCGGCGACGGACGAATAGTTGGCCGAGACGAACTCGTCGAGCTTCTTGCGGTCGTCGCAAGCGATCCAGCGCGCGAGCTGGAATTCCGGCTGATCGAAGCCGATGTCGAGCCCATACTCCTCGGCCAGCCGCACCTTGAGCACGTCGAGCTGCAGCGGACCGACGACACCGACCAGCGCCGGCGCGCCGTCGAGCGGGCGGAACACCTGCACGACGCCCTCCTCGGCCATCTGCTGCAGCGCTTCCTTCAGCTTCTTCGCTTTCATCGGATCGCCGAGCTTCACGCGGCGGAGGATTTCCGGCGCGAAGTTCGGCACGCCGAGGAATGCCAGTTCCTCGCCTTCGGTGAAGGTGTCGCCGATGCGCAAGGTGCCGTGGTTTGGAATGCCGACCACGTCGCCTGCATAAGCCTCATCCGCCACCGAGCGGTCCTGCGCGAAGAAGAACTGCGGCGCCGACAACGTCACCGGCTTGCCGGTGCGGGTCAGCTTGGCCTTCATGCCGCGGCGCAGCTTGCCCGAGCAGAGGCGCGCGAAGGCGATGCGGTCGCGATGGTTCGGATCCATGTTCGCCTGGATCTTGAACACGAAGGCGGTCATCGCATTTTCGTGGGCGTCGATTTTGCGCGTATTGGCGACCTGCGCGCGCGGCGGCGGCGCCAGCTTGCCGAGCGCATCGAGCAGATCCTTGACGCCGAAGTTCTTCAAGGCCGAGCCGAAGAACACCGGCGTCAGATGGCCCTCGCGGAAAGCCTGGAAGTCGAAAGGACGGCAGGCTTCCTTCACCAGCTTCAGCTCTTCCGCGATCGCTTCGGCGTCGAGCATCGGGTTCTTGGCGGCGAGCGAGGCAAGATCGAGCGGCTGACGGTCGACCGTGCGGCCGTCGTCGGTCAGCAGCCGCATCTCCCCGCTCGCGATGTCGTAGGTGCCGGCGAAATCGCGGCCCTGCCCGATCGGCCAGGTCATCGGCGTCGTGTCGAGCGCCAGCGTCTTCTCGATCTCGTCGAGGATGTCGAACGGATCGCGCGCCTCGCGGTCCATCTTGTTGATGAAGGTGACGATCGGGATGTCGCGCAGCCGGCACACTTCGAACAGCTTGCGGGTGCGCGCCTCGATGCCCTTGGCGGCGTCGATCACCATCACCGCGCTGTCGACCGCGGTCAGCGTCCGGTAGGTGTCTTCCGAAAAGTCTTCGTGGCCCGGCGTGTCGAGCAGGTTGAACACGCGGCCGTCGTAATCGAAGGTCATCACCGAGGTGACGACCGAGATGCCGCGCTCGCGTTCGATCGCCATCCAGTCCGAGCGGGTCGACCGGCGGTCGCGCTTGGCCTTCACCTGTCCGGCGAGGTTAATGGCGCCCCCGAACAGCAGCAGCTTTTCGGTCAGCGTCGTCTTGCCGGCGTCCGGGTGGGAAATGATCGCGAAGGTGCGCCGGCGCTCGACTTCGGCGGCAATCGGCGTCTGAGCAGCGGAATCGGCGGCGGATAGCGGCTTATTCATGCGCCGCATGTGGCAGGGAACCCGCCCAAGATCAAGGGAGGGACAGCCGGAACCCGGCGCGAAAAGGGCGGCTCAACGTCCAACGGAACAAAAGGTTCCCGCGCAAAATGGTAAGAATTCGCGATATACGGCTTGTTCCCCGCGGCAGCTCACGTAGTAGAACACTTCATGGCCCTGACGGAAATCTCCCTGATCCGCCGCATCTTCCTGCTGATGCTGGCGGGCGTCATTTCGTTGCTTGTGATCGTCGGTCTGACGCTCTGGCTGACCGAGCGCGTCAACGACCATTCGGACGAGGTGGTGCGCGCGCGGAACACGCGGATGCTGGCCGCCACGCTGCTTAGCCTGGTGCAGGACATGGAATCCGGCCAGCGCGGCTATCTGCTGACGCACGACCGGCGCTACCTCGAGCCGTACGAGAAGGCCAAGCCGCAGGTGGACGAAACCCTGGGGCGACTGAAGGACATGATCAGGGACGATCCGGACGGCACCGCCGAGGCCGCCCGCCTGGCCGCCGCCATCAACGACAAGATCGCGGAACTGTCGCAGACCGTGGCCCTTGCCGACTCCGGCGATACCGCCGGGGCCCTGGCGGTCGTCAACGCGGACCGCGGCCGCGACCTCATGGAAAACGTCCGCGGTCAGATCAACGTCATCGGCCAACGCTCCGACGCGCGTGTTCGCGACCGCCTCGCCGCCATGCAGCAGAGCACGCGCTATCTCACTTTCGTGTCTGTCTTTGCCTCGCTGCTCATCATCCTGGTCGCCGCCACGGCGATCTGGACCACCAGCCGCTACACCCGCGAACTGGTGCAGGCCCGTCGCGAGGTGGAAAGCGCCAATGCGAGCCTTGAGGCGCGGGTCGCCGAGCGCACCGCCGATCTCACCCGCGCCAACGAGGAAATCCAGCGTTTCGCCTATATCGTCAGCCACGACCTGCGGGCGCCGCTCGTCAACATTGTCGGCTTCACCAGCGAGATGGAGGCCGGTCTCGCGGCGCTGCAACGGGCCTTCTCGGCCAACGACAACCAGACACCCGACCCCATGCTGCTCGAGGAAGCGCGCGAGGTCACGACCACCGACCTGCCCGAAGCCATCGGCTTCATCCGCGCCTCGACGACCAAGATGGACCGCCTGATCAACGCCATCCTCAAGCTGTCGCGCGAAGGCCGGCGCGAGCTGCGGTCGGAACGGGTCGATCTGGCGCCGCTTCTGGCCACCGCCGCGGCCAGCGTCCAGCACCAGCTCGACGAGCGCGGCGCCCGCATCGAGCTCGGCGACCGCTTCCCGGTCATCCATTCGGACCGGCTTGCGCTCGAACAGGTTTTCGGCAATCTCGTCGACAACGCCGTGAAATACCTCTCCGCGGACCGGCCCGGACACATCCGGATCACGGCCAAGGAGGACCTGAGCGGTGTCACGATCGAGGTCGCCGACAACGGCCGTGGCATCGCGCCGAACGACCACGAGCGCATTTTCGAGCTATTCCGGCGCGCCGGCACCCAGGATGTGGCCGGCGAAGGCATCGGCCTCGCCCATGTCCGCGCCCTGGTGCGGCGCCTGGGCGGCGACATCACCGTCGATTCCGAACTCGGTAAGGGTAGCCGGTTTAAGGTGCGGCTGCCGCGCTACAGCAGACACGTTTACACAGAATGAGGGCATGATGGCCGAAACCCACAGCGCAGAACCCGTCGTGATCGTGATGATCGAGGATGACGAAGGTCATGCCCGCCTGATCGAGCGCAATATCCGCCGCGCCGGCGTCAATAACGAGATCGTGCCTTTCGCCAACGGCACGGCGGCGCTCGAATTCCTGTTCGGCGCCGACGGTTCGGGCACGGTAAGCGCCAATCGCGCCCTGCTCATCCTGCTCGACCTCAATCTGCCGGATATGACCGGCATCGACATCCTGGCCAAGGTGAAGGCCAATCCCCATCTCAAACGCACGCCGGTGATCATCTTGACGACCACCGACGACCAGCGCGAGATTCAGCGCTGTTACGACCTCGGCGCCAATGTCTACATCACGAAGCCGGTGAATTACGAAGGCTTCTCCAATGCCATCCGGCAGCTTGGCCTCTTCCTGTCGGTCATGCAGGTGCCCGTAGCGGATTGAACGTGTCAGATAGCTACCGCGTCCTTTACATCGACGACGACCCCGGCCTCGGCCGCTTGATGCAGCGAACGCTGGCGCAAAAGGGGTTGGCGATCGAGCATGCCCAGAACGGCAAAGATGGCCTCCAGCGCCTCGACGCCGGCGACATCGATATCGTGGCACTCGACCATGATCTCGGCCACGAGACCGGCCTCGACGTACTGCGCGCGATCAAGGCGCGCGAAGACGCGCCGCCCGTGATCTACGTCACCGGGTCGGACGATGCCCGCGTCGCGGTCGCCGCGCTCAAGGCGGGCGCCGTCGACTATGTGTGGAAGGACGTCGAGGGACACTATCGCGATCTTTTGGTCGAGTCGGTGCGCGCCGCGATCAGCCAGGAGCGCTGGAAGCGCGAAAAAGAGCGCGCCGAGCGTGAGGTGCGCGAGGCCAAAGAGCGCGCCGAATTGCTGTTGCGGGAGGTCAATCACCGCGTCGCCAATTCCCTCGCGCTGGTGCAGTCGCTGGCGCGGCTGCAAGGCAACGCGGTCACGGACGAAGGCGCCAAATACGCCTTGCAGGAGATGCAGGCGCGCATCGCGGCGATCGCCGGCATTCACCGGCGGCTGTACACGTCCTCCGACGTCCGTTTCGTCGAGATGGACGCCTATATCGAGAGCCTCGTGCAAGAGCTGAGCGAGGCGATGAACGCCGAGGAAAAGCACCACAAGATCGCGCTCAGTGTCGAGACGCAGATGAAGGTGCCGACCGACAAGGCTGTCTCGATCGGCGTGGTCATCACCGAGCTGGTGACCAACGCCTACAAATACGCCTACCCGGAGAACATCACCGGCAGCATCCGCATCTTCCTGCGGCGCGCCGACTCCAGCCTGGTGCTGATGGTGGAAGACGATGGCGTCGGCTTCCGCGGCACCGATGCGCCCAAGGGCACCGGCGTCGGCACGCGGGTAATCAAAGCGATGGCGTCGAACCTGAAGGCGACCATCCGTTACGACCAGGAGCACGCCGGCACCCGCGTGGTGCTCGAATTCGCGGCGTGAGGTCTAGGCCTTTCCACCGGTCATGGCCGGGCTTGTCCCGGCCATCCATGTTTTCTTGCTAGCATCGAAGACGTGGATGCCCGGCACAAGGCCGGGCATGACGAAGTCCCGAAACACGCGCCGCCAACAGGCGCTAAGCCTTCGCCCCGCCGGGCTCCAGCGCCTCGCCCTCCAAGATGGGATGCGCCATGGCCTCGTGCAGCGCGTGCTTGTCGAGTTCGCCTTCCGACCGGCTGATGACGATGCACGCGACACCGTTGCCGACCAGGTTGGTGAGCGCGCGGCATTCGCTCATGAACTTGTCGATGCCGAGCAGGATCGCCAGCGCTTGAATTGGAATGTCCGGCACGATGGCGAGCGTCGCGGCCAAAGTGACGAAGCCCGCGCCCGTCACGCCCGACGCGCCCTTCGACGTGATCATCGCGATGCCGAGGATGCCGAGTTCCTGCCAGATGGTCAGATGCGTATTGGTCGCCTGCGCCAGGAACAAGATGGACAGCGTCATGTAGATATTGGTGCCGTCGAGATTGAAGCTGTAGCCGGTCGGAATGACGAGACCGACCACGGGCCGCGAGGCGCCGAGATGCTCCATCTTCTGGATCATCTGCGGCAGCACCGTTTCCGACGATGACGTGCCGAGCACGATCAGCAGCTCGTCCTTGATGTAGCCGATGAAGCGGATGATCGAGAATCCGGAAAGCCGCGCGATGCTGCCGAGAACCAGCAGCACGAACAGGATGCTCGTCAAATAGAACGTCCCGACCAGCGCCGCGAGCCGCGCCAGCGAGCCGATGCCGAAGGCGCCGATGGTGAAGGCCATGGCGCCAAAGGCGCCGACGGGCGCGACGCGCACCACGATACGGATGATGCCGAAGAAGACACGCGCGGCCTGGTCGATCGCCTTGGCGATCGGTTCTCCCGCCTTGCCCATCAACGCGATCGAGAAGCCCGAAAGGATCGAGACCAACAGCACCTGCAGCAGGTCGCCACGCGCCAGCGCGCCGATATAACTGTCGGGAATGATCGCGAGCAGATGCGCGACAACGCCGTCTTGCTGCGCCTTGGTGACGTAGGTCGCCACCGCCCTGGCGTCCATCGTGGCCGGGTCGATGTTGAAGCCCGCGCCCGGCTGAAGGAGTTCGGCGACGATCAGGCCGATCGCCAGCGCGAGGGTCGAGACCACCTCGAAATAAAGCAGCGTCTTGACGCCGACGCGGCCAACGCGCTTGAGGTCGCCCATCGACGAAATGCCGTGCACCACGGTGCAGAAGATCACCGGCGCGATCATCATCTTGATCAGCGCGATGAACCCATCGCCGAGTGGCTTCATCGACTTGCCGAGGTCCGGCCAATAGTGGCCGAGGACGACACCGAGCACGATGGCGATCAGGACCTGAATGTAGAGAATGCTGTACCAGGGCTGGCGGGCAGGCTTAGCGACGACTTCGGTCATGAAAAATTCCAGGTAGAACCTATCCCCCGACAACCATGGAGATGGCAAAATTGTCGCACCCGATCAAGCCCTGGGAATCCGTACATCACCTCTCAGTAAGTTGATTTGACGCAAAGTATCGCAGCCGCGTGCTGCTATGCGGAAGTGACGCCCCACAGAGTGCCTCCATGGCCACCATCAGCCATATCGTCCACCCGACCGATTTCTCGGATGCCAGCAGCGCCGCCTTCGTGCATGCGCTGAAGATCGCCCTCACCGCCAAGGCGACCCTGACCATCCTCCATGTTGCCGCCTCGCATGCGAACGACGAGTGGGAGCAGCTGCCGCAGGTGCGCAAACTGCTCGCGGATTGGGGCCTGCTCAGCCCGCACGATCCGGCGTCGGCCATGACCGAAAAGCTCGGACTGACCGTCCGCAAGGTCGAACTGGAGCCGCAATCTCCGGCGAGCGGCGTCATGCAGTATCTGAGCCGTCACACGGCGGACCTGATCGTGCTCGCCACCGAAGGCCGGCAAGGCGTCGCGCGCTGGCTGCGCGGCTCGATCGCGGAAAGGCTCGCGCGCGAAAGCCGTTCGGTGACGCTGTTCGTGCCGGCCAAAGCGCGCGGCTTCATCGATCCACGACGCGGCGAAGTGCATTTGAAGCGCGTGCTAATCCCGATCGATCACGAGCCGCCGCCGGCGGCACCGCGGGCCCGCATCATGGCCTTTGCCCAGCTCGTCGCCGGCATCGATGCCGAGGAGCGCCTGTTGCATGTCGGCGGCGACGCGCCCGTGATCCCGCAACCCGGGGCGCCGCGGCGTCAGCTTCCCGTGGCCGTCGGACAAGGCGACGCCGTCGAGGCCATCGTAGCCGCCGCCAATGATTGGTCGGCGGACCTCATCGGCATGCCGACCGCAGGCCACCATGGCTTCCTCGATGTGCTGCGCGGCTCGACCACCGAACGCGTGCTGCGTCAGGCGCCCTGTCCCCTGCTCGCCGTGCCGATCGCGTATTAGCGACGGCGCGATATTCTCGCTTTGTTCTACAAGCTGAGCTTTCACATCCCGCCCCAAACTCTTCACTTCGTTCGACGCATTCGAACATTTCATTCGAAATATTCAGTTTGAACGAACGCTTGCGCGCATCCAAATTCGGCGGAGCCGAAGAGGAGCGACGCAATGTCCACCACCGCCCATCACGCCAGCCATCCGCCTGCCCGCCGCGCGCCGGCCGCCGGTTGGCTCGCTTTGCTCCCAGGTCTGCTGCTCACGGGTGCGATCGCCGCGGCCGCGTTCGCGCTGCGTCAGATCCCCGGCCTCGGCATCCTCAGCCCGATGATCCTCGCCATCGTCATCGGCATCGCCTTTCACAACCTGATCGGCACGCCGGCGCGCGCCAAGGCCGGTGTCACCTTCTCGCTGCGGCGCGTGTTGCGCTTCGCGATCATCCTGCTCGGCCTGCAACTGACCGCCGCGCAGGTCGCCGAGGTCGGCGCCACCGGCATCGCGCTCATCGCCATCACGCTCGTCGCCACCTTCACCTTCACCAAATGGGTCGGCCGTCTGCTGGGCGTCGACAACAAGCTCGCCGAACTGATCGCCGCCGGCACCTCGATCTGCGGCGCCTCGGCGGTCATCGCCACCAACACCGTGACCGACGCGCCGGACGAAGACGTCGCCTACGCGGTCGCCTGCGTGACGGTGTTCGGCTCGATCGCCATGTTCGTCTATCCCCTGTTGCCGGGCCTGCTCGGACTGTCGCCGCACGCCTACGGCCTCTGGGCCGGCGCCTCGATCCACGAGATCGCTCAGGTCGTTGCCGCCGCTTATCAGGACGGTACGCAGGCCGGCGACTTCGGCACCATCGCCAAGCTCTCGCGCGTCATGATGCTGGCGCCCGTGGTCGTCGGCCTCGGTTTCATGGCGCGGCGCGCGCGCAGCACCGAGCACAGCCGTGCCAAGCCGGTGCCGCTGCCCTGGTTCGTGGTCGGCTTCGTCGCGCTCGTCATCGTCAACAGTTTCGTCACCATCCCGGCGCCGGCCAAGATGGCGATCGTCACCGCCACGACCTTCCTGCTCTCGGTCGCGCTCGCCGCCATGGGCCTCGAGACCGACATCGCCAAGCTGCGCATGAAGGGCCTGCGGCCGTTCTTTCTCGGCCTCGCCGCCTTTCTTTTCATCGCGACGTTCAGTCTAATGCTCATCCGCATGACGACGTGACCGGCGCCGGATGACCCTCGAGCAGCTTCGCATCTTCGTCGCCGTGGCCGAACGCGAACACGTGACGCAGGCGGCCCGCGACCTCAACCTCACTCAGTCGGCGGTCAGCGCCGCGGTGACGGCGCTCGAGGAGCGGCACGACACCAAGCTGTTCGACCGCATCGGCCGACGCATCGCGCTCACCCAGGCCGGGCGTCTGTTCCTGACCGAAGCCCGCGCTGTGCTGGCCCGCGCAGCCGCCGCCGAAACGATGCTGGCCGATCTCACCGGCCTCAAGCGCGGCTCGCTTTCCCTCGCCGCCAGTCAGACCGTCGGCAATTACTGGCTGCCGCCGCTGATGGCCCGCTTCCGCCGCGAATATCCCGGCATCGCGCTGAGCCTCACCATCGGCAACACCGAAACCGTGGCGGCCATGGTGCGCGAGAGCCTGGTCGATGTCGGCTTCGTCGAAGGCGACGTGGACGAGCCGACGCTGGCGGTGACGCCGGTCGCCGAAGACGAACTCGTGCTCGTGGTGAGCACCGCGCAGCTCGCGCCAAAGCAGGCCGCGGCACTGCGGCCCGCCGATCTCACTGCCATGCCATGGGTGTTTCGCGAGCGCGGCTCCGGCACGCGCGCGCTGTTCGAGCAGGCGCTGAAGAAGCACGGCATCGCGGCGCCGGATCTCAATGTCGTGCTCGAATTGCCGTCGAACGAAGCCGTGCGCCGCGCGGTCGAGGCCAGCGCCGGGGCAACCGTGCTGTCGCGCCTGGCAGTGGAAACGGGCGTTTCGTCCGGCGCCCTCGCCGTCCTCGACTTCACCGTGCCGCCGCGGCGCTTCCTGGCGTTGCGCCATAAGGAACGCACGCCGACGCAAGCCGAGCGGGCTTTGTTCGCGCTCGCCGGCGTGGACGAGACAAACGCGCGCGAGCCGAAAAGACCGCGGCGCCGCTAGCCGGCCAGCGCTTTCGTATAATCGTCCGGCTTGAAGCCGACCAGAAGCTTGCCGCCGCCGAGCTCGAGCACAGGCCGCTTGATCATCGACGGCTGCGCCAGCATCAAGGCGATCGCCTTCTTTTCGGTGAGGCCTTCCTTGTCCTTGTCGGGCAATTTCTTGAAGGTCGTTCCGGCCTTGTTGAGCAGCACCTCCCATCCAGCCTTTTTCGACCATTTCTCGAGCTTGTCGCGCTCGATGCCGGCGGTCTTGTAGTCGTGGAAGGCGTAATCGACGCCCTGCTTCTCCAGCCAAGCGCGCGCCTTCTTCATCGTGTCGCAGTTCTTGATGCCGTAGATGGTAATAGCCATGGCCGCAATGTCCCTCGTGTCGTCACGCGACCATGCCATTTCCGCCCGACTTTTGTCGATTGCCGCGGCGGGGACAATCACAACGTGTTCTTATGAATCCTGCCGTCCTTCATGACGACGGCCAAATTCTTTCCGGGGTCCTCGATCAGACGAATGTTCTCGAGCGGATTGCCGTTGAGAACCAACAGATCGGCGAATGCGCCCTTCTCGATGACGCCCAGCTTGCCCGGATACGGCGTACGGAGATTGGACAGCGCCAGAAGCTCGGCGTTGACCGAGGTCACCATGCGGAGCGTTTCCGCGTTGGTGTACCATCGGCTCAGATGGGTCAGCATGAAGTTCTGACGGGGCATCAGTTCGGGCGAGAACAAAAGATCCGAGCCCCACGCCGTCTTGATCCGGTACTTTCGGACGAGATCGTAGATCTTCGGCGTACCGGCGAAAACTTGGAGCATGCGCTGGTAGGACGGCCCGGTCTGCTGGGCGACATCCTCCCGCGACAGAAACGGCTGGGTGCTGAGCCAGACGCCCTTGTCGGCCATGATCCGCGCCGTCTCGTCGTCCATCAGATGCGCATGCTCGATGCAAGCCGCACCGGCCGCAATGGCCCGCTGAACGCTGTTGGAAGCATAAGCATGGACGGTGACGTATGTATTCCAATCCCGGGCGACGTCGACGGCCGCGCGCAGCTCGTCTTCGCTGAAGGTCGACATATCGAGCGGACTACGCGGCGACGACACGCCGCCGCCGCCGACAATCTTGACCTGCGAGGCGCCCTGGAGAAGCTGCTCCCGTATGCGCATCTTCAAGTCGCCGACGCTGTCGGCAATCGCGGCGCTACCCATCAGCTCGCTCACGCTCAACCGCCCTTCGTTGCGCGGGATCTCCGTCGGCAAACGAAGATCGCCATGGCCGCCGCTGGTCGTGATCATCGCTCCCGACGGGAAGATACGCGGACCGGGTATCACGCCGCTGTCGATCGCCTGTTTGAAGGTGAAGACGGGGCCACCCAGATCGCGCACGGTCGTAAAGCCGCGCAGCAGCGTGCGTCCGGCTTCGGCGGTCGACGCCGCGAAGACGAAGCCGAGGTCGCCCGTCATGAGAGCCGGCAAGGGAACCGCCGCGTACAGCGTGTGCCAGTGCGCATCGATCAGGCCCGGCATCAGAACACGATCGCCGCAATCGACGACGGTGGCGTCGGATGGCGGCGTGCTGTTGGCCGTATCGATCGACGCGATCTTGTTTCCTTCGATCAGGATCTGAGCGCCTGTCCTCAGCGCATCGGACTTGCCGTCGAATACGCGAACTTGCCTGAAGAGAACTCTGGCGGCCGGGCCCGGGGTCTGCGCAGAGGCAGCGCCTGGCACTGCTCCGGCGATTGCCGCTGCCCCCACACTGGCGAGGAAATGTCTGCGCGAGAACGTATCCAAACGGCGTGATACTTGCTGCAGGATGGGGCTGGAACAGCCGCAGCCGGCGCCGTGTACCAAGTGTTGATACTTTTGGCCCAATCGAATCATGGCATCACATTGCCCGCCGTTGGGTGACGACAGTCAGCCTAGCATTCAACGCGCGGCGTATCCACCGCGCCAGATTGAATGAAATGCAATGCTATTTCTCCAACATAGCGCTTTGTCGTTTGGGTCGCCCATGTCTCGTTGCTTGTTACCAGCGACGCTCACGCTCGTGATACGGCCGGTCATCAGCACGATGCGTGATCATCACAAGCCGGTGCGGGGCGAGCGGGCCAAGCCCCGCCACCCCTTTTTGGCACAGGTTCTTTCGCGTCCGAAGTCGTCGCGGCAGGTCACGCTGTCGGTTGATAGCGCCGTGCGGCGTGAGATTGGAAGAGGTTCGGCAACATCGCCTTGCGCGAGGCATCGAACATGTCCCACTGGCCAGCATCCGGCAGCGGCGGGATCGTCACCGGCTCACGCCGATCGAACCCGACCAGCGCGGCGTCGACCAGTTCGCCGACTTCCATCACGCCTTGCAGCTTATTCACGTCGCGCTCGGACCGCTCCCAGATTTCGGTGCGTGTCGCCGCCGGCAGCACCGCCTGCACATAGACACCTTTGCCGCCGAGCTCGGTTTGCAGCCCTTGCGACAGCGTCAGCACATAGGCCTTGCTTGCGTTATAGGCGCCGAGCGACACCTCCGGCGCGAGGCCCAATACCGATGCGATGTTGACGATCGCGCCCTGCCCGCGCTTGAGGAAGCGCGGCACGACCGCGGCTGTGAGCCGAGTCACCGCGGTGATGTTCACGCGGATCAACCGATCGACGACGTCGATATCCGAATCCGCGAAAGTGCCCGGCGCGGCTATGCCGGCGTTGTTGACGAGAATGCCGATGTTGTCGTCTTCGCGCAGACGCTTTTCGACCCGCGCCAACCCGTCTCGATCGGCAAGGTCCGCCGGCAGCACGTCGACCTTCACGCCCGCTTCGGCGCGCAGCCGCCCCGCCAACGCGTCGAGCCGCGCCTGGTCGCGCGCGACGAGCACGAGGTCGTGCCCGCGTTTGGCGAAACGATCCGCATAAACCGCCCCGATGCCCGACGAAGCGCCGGTGATCAGCACGACCGGTAGTTTGTTACCCATGATCCTCTCCTATTCATGATATACGTCATGTTTGTATTCCTGATGATTGTCATGTATATTGTCAAGACGTGGCGACACGAAAGGCGATCACATGAAAGTCAGCAAAGAGCAGGTGGCAAAACATCGGGAGCAGATCCTCGATGCGGCGGCCCGCTTATTCCGTCAGCGCGGCTTCGATGGCGTCACGGTCGCCGAGATCATGAAGGCGGCCGGGCTGACGCACGGCGCGTTCTACGGCTACTTCCCGTCCAAGGAGGCACTGATCGCCGACGCCGCGGCGCGCGCGCTCGCGCCTGCCCCGACGTCAGCACCGCTCGCGAAGTACGCCGACAGCTATCTCAGCACTCGGCATCGCGATAACCGCGAGACCGGTTGCGTCTTCGCCTCGCTCGGCACCGAGGCCGCGCGCGGCTCCGACGAGCTCCGTCATAACGTGACGGAATCGCTGCGCCGTCAGATCGACCGCTTCGCCGCCGAAGCCAAGGGCCGCACCGCGAGCGACCGTCGCCAGGCGGCGATCGCGGCATGGGCCTCGATGGTCGGCGCCGTGATGCTGGCGCGTCTTGCCGACGACGAGGCGCTGTCGCAGGAAATCCTGAGTGCGACGCGGGCGTCGTTGCCGTTGCCCTGAGACAGCGCCGGAGCGGCCGACGGGTGCGCTGCCTCCCGCTCCGTCGGCTCGCACCATGACCTGTTCAGTTCTGCACGGCATGTCCGGCCGCGGCCAGGATGAGGTTGGCGATCTCGCGCGGATGCGACACCAGCGACAGGTGGCCGGCGTTGAGTTCGATCGTCTTCGCCTTCATGCGCGCCGCCAGAAACCTTTCGAGATCCGGCGAGATCGTCTGATCGTCTTTCGACACCGCGTACCAGCTCGGCTTCGAACGCCAGGCCGCCTGCGTCGTGCGCCCGCCGAACAAGCTCGCCGCCGTCGGTTCCTGCACCGCGTAAAGAACCTCGGCCTCTTTGCGCGCGACGCCGTTTGCGAAGTAATTCAGGAAGGCATCGCGCGACACTGTGGTGAAGCCATCGTGCGTCTCGACGCCGGCACGCACCGGCATGGTTGGAAACTTGCCCGACAAGGCCACGAAATCCTCGCCGGCGTCGGGCGCGCGCGCGGCGACATAGACCAGCGCCGACACCTTCGGATCGGTACCGACTTCGCTGACGACCGTGCCGCCCCAGGAGTGCCCGGCGAGCACGGCCGGCCCGTCCTGCAGCGCGAGAACGCGCCGCGTCTCGGCGACGGAATCGGCGAGCGAGGTCAGCGGATTCTGCACGGCGGTGACATGAAGGCCTGCGGCCTGCAAACGCGCGATGACCTTGCTCCAGCTCGACCCGTCAGCCCAGGCGCCATGCACCAGCACGACGTTCTTCACCGGCGTCGGCGCGGCCGGTTGGGCGCTGCTCGGCGCCGCGGTCAGTGCAAGCGAAAGCATGGCGGCGGCAACCGCGGCCCATTTGGTATACTTTCTCATGATGATCTCCGCTGGTGGTGGAACCGGCGCTGCGGCCGTGTCGAACCAACGCAAGGTCGGGTGACGCGGCGTCGACCGCTTGATCCTTCTTGCCCAGACAGGAGTGGCTTTGCCCGATAAGGCGCTCAGACCGACGCGCGCCGCCGCAGCCGGTGCATGCAGTCGACGGTCATGAGCTTTTCGCCCGGCTCGGCGAACGTATCGTGGCGGAAGCGCAGGATGCCGCGATCCGGCTTGCTGGTCGAGGGAATGACCTCGGTCACCTCCGCCTCGATCCAGATCGTCTGCCCCGGCAACAGCGGCTTGAGCCAGCGCACCGCGTCCATGCCCGGCGACGGCATGATCGCCGTCTCCCACAGCTTGAGATCGAAGAACAGGCGAAAGCTCAGCGACAACATATGAAAGCCCGACGCGATGATGCCGGGATAGCCGGCCGCGCGCGCCGGCGCGTCGTCGAGATGAAAGGGATTGGGATCGTAGGCCTGCGCGAAGGCCGCGATCTCGTCGGCGGTAACCGTCCGGCGCGCCGAGACAAAACGCTGACCGACGCTGAAGTCGTCAAAATAAAGATCGTGCATGGCGCCCGGGTGTTATCGCCCGCGCGTCGGAAAGGCAACGCGGACGAGCGGCGGGCCCTTAAGCGCGACGCGCCGCGATCAACCTCAGCCATGGCGCCAGGTGGAAAACGCTCATCAGCGCGTACATCGCCGCCATGCCGTTGAGCGGCGACGTGCCGTGTACGGCAGCGCAAAGCAGGTCTGGCTCGCCGCCGGAAGTTGCCGACAGCACGGCCATCATGGCGAACACCGGCGTGGCGGCGAGGCACAGCCAATCGGCTGTGCCCCTTCCAATCCCCGGCCCGCGCTCGTCCGCGACAGAGGCCGGCATGCTATGCGCGTCAGCCATTGTCGTACTCGTCGTGACGCCGCCACCAGACGCCGGTCTCATTGCGGCCTTTCGGCGCGCGGTCGAGCCACGGATACACACCCCAGATGCCGTCCACGCCGCGCGCGTAGGTCGAATAGGTGTGATAGATTTGACCGTCCTCTCGCACAAAGGCGCTCAGGCCCGGCCGATCGCGCCGATACGACTGGGCGTCGGTGCCGCATGTCTCCGCGAACTTCGCTACCGGCGGCGGCACCGGCGCGCGGTCCATCGCATGCCCGCCGCGCCGGTAGTTGTATTCGATGGTGCCCTCCCACTGCTGTTCCTCGGTGAAGGACACGCTGAAATCGAAATTGAAATCGCTGCCTGCCGACGACGCCCAGGGAAAGGTCCACCCCATTCTTTGCTTGTAGGATTGCAGCTTGGCCAGCGGCGCCCGCGACACGGCCCAGAGCATCACGTCGTGGTTGGCGAGATGCACGGTGTAGCCGTTGAAACCGTCGGCGATCATCGAGCAGGACGGACAGCCGGCCTTCCAGTCCGGACCGAACATGAAATGATAGACGAGAAGCTGCGACCGACCTTGGAACAGGTCGGCCAATGTGGCGCTGCCCTTGTCGGTGTCGAACCGATAGTCCTTGTCGACCTTCACCCAGGGCAGCGCCTGCCGGCGTTGCGCCAGTTCGTCGCCGCGGCGGGTGTAGTCCTTCTCCGCCGCGAGCAGGTCGAGCCGCGCGGCCAGCCATTCCTCGCGCGTTCCGGTCGCATGCTGTGTCATGATGCATCTCCTTCGTCAGGGGTGCGCGCCATTGTGCTCACAGGCGAGATGGCGCGCCGGTTGGGGCCTGCGGGATAGACTAGGGATCGGAGCCCGAACGGTGGGAGTGACAAGTGTGGCGGGATTTGCATGGACTCGCTGATCACGGCCGCGGCCCGCGCGCTCGCCGCGGGTGATCCTCTCGGCGCGCTGAACCGCGTGGCGCTGCGCGACGACGCGCCGGCGCTCGCCTTGCGCGGCATCGCCATGGCGCAGCTCGGCGACCTTGCCCGCGCCAGAGCGTTGGTGCGCCGCGCCGCCCGCGCTTTCGGACCGAAGGAAGCCGTCGCCCGCGCGCGCTGCGTCATCGCCGAGGCCGAGATCGCGCTTGTCTCCCGCGATCTCTCTTGGCCGACGAAGGCACTCGATGCCGCGCGGGCGCGCCTCGAACAGCACGGCGATCGGCTGAACGCCGCGCATGCGCGTTATCTCGATATCCGCCGCCTGCTGCTCATCGGCCGGCTCGACGAGGCCGAGGCGAAACTCACCGCGATCGAGGCGGCGCAGTTGCCGCCGGCGCTGAGAACCATCCACGCGCTTGCGTCCGCCGGCATCGCGC
Source organism: Pseudolabrys taiwanensis (assembly GCF_003367395.1). Classification (NCBI taxonomy): domain Bacteria; kingdom Pseudomonadati; phylum Pseudomonadota; class Alphaproteobacteria; order Hyphomicrobiales; family Xanthobacteraceae; genus Pseudolabrys; species Pseudolabrys taiwanensis. The sequence continues at coordinate 1,789,893 of NZ_CP031417.1, forward strand.
TGCGGCGCTTACAGGCGAAGGCCGCACGCGCTGCGCTGACCCGCGCCGCTCGGGCAGCGCATGACGCCCGCATTCCGGCGCTGACAGCCGAGGTCGCAAGCGCGGCACACGTGCTGACGACTCCGGCCGCTCGCCTGATCGCGCGCGGCCAGGAACGCGTCCTCACGCTCGACGGCGTCGAGGCGCTGCAAGCCTCCAAAGCTTTGGTGATCGACGCCTGTCGCCACCTCGCGCGCGACGCGCACACGACGGTGTCGCTGGCCACGCGTCCGGTGCTGTTCACGCTCGCCCGCGCGCTTGCCGAAGCCTGGCCCGCGGACGTGCCGCGGACGGCGCTCGTGGCGCACGCCTTTCGCGGCAAGAGCGCCGATGAATCGCATCGCGCGCGGCTGCGCGTCGAAATGGGCCGGCTGCGCACCAAGCTTCGCACGCTCGCGGACATCCGCGCGACCAAGGACGGCTTTGCGCTCGTGCCGCGCCGCGCGCGCGACGTCGTCGTGCTGGCGCGCCCCGTCGAGGAAAGGCACGCGGCGACGCTTGCTTTTCTCGCCGACGGTGAATCGTGGTCGAGTTCGGCGCTGGCCTTGGCCATGGGCGCCAGCCAACGCACCGTGCAACGCTCGCTCGAGGAACTTGCCGCGGCGGGTAAGATACAAGCGCTCGGCCATGGCCGCGCGCGCCGCTGGATGACGCCGCCGATGCCCGGATTCGCGACGACCTTGTTACTCCCCGCGCCGCTGCCGGGCGATTAGGTTGTCTGCATCACAGCAGAGAGGATGTGCCTCATGAAAAAAGCGACGGCCGAAATCATCCGCGAGTACGGCCCTTTTCCGGGTGTCGATAAGGTCGGCGGCGTCACGTTCGACGGCAAAAATATCTGGATCGCGACCGGCGACAAGCTCAATGCCGTCGATCCCGCGAACGGCAAAACCGTGCGCTCCATCGATGTCGCCGCGCATGCCGGCACGGCGTTCGACGGCAAGCATCTGTTCCAGATCGCCGAGAGCGGCATCCAGAAGATCGATCCGAAGACCGGCCGCGTGCTGGCGACCATTCCGGCGCCCGGCGATGGCGGCGACTCCGGTCTTGCCTGGGCCGAAGGCTCGCTCTGGGTCGGCCAATATCGCGAACGGAAGATTCACCAGGTCGATCCGGAGACCGGCGCGATCCTGCGCACGCTGCACTCGGACCGCTTCGTCACCGGCGTCACCTGGGTCGACGGCGAACTCTGGCACGGCACCTGGGAAGGCGATGATAGCGACGTGCGGCGCATCGATCCCGAGACGGAAGAAGTGCTCGAGCGCCTTGAGATGCCGCCTGGCACCGCCGTGTCCGGACTCGAGTCCGATGGCGGCGATCGCTTCTTCTGCGGCGGCGGCAACGTCGGCAAGGTGCGCGCCATCCGCCGGCCGCGATGAGTTTCCCGTGAACGCCTCACCGGGACGACGGCCCACCGCGCCCCGCCCCGGCAGGCGTGAGAGTCAACCGCTATGCGCCGTGAGGTCGGTCGTCGCGAGGATGTCCCAGATCTCTTCGGCGCTCTCCGCATAGCGGAACACGCTGCAATCCGCCCGGTCGATCATGCCATGGTCGATCAAGGCGTCGAAGTTGATCACCGTCTCCCAGAAATTTCGGTCCAGCATGACGGTGGTCACCGGCGGCGCCTTGTTGGTGATCCGCAAATTCAGAATCTCGAACAGTTCGTCGAGCGTGCCGAAGCCGCCGGGAAACACCACCAGTGCATTGGCGCGCATCGCCAGATGCATCTTGCGCATCGCGAAGTAGTGGAAGCGGAAGGTCAGATCCGGCGTCGAATAGGCGTTGGGCGCCTGCTCGTGCGGCAGTGAAATATTGAAACCGATCGACGGCGCGCCGGCATCGGCCGCGCCGCGGTTGGCCGCCTCCATGATGCCCGGGCCGCCGCCGGTGGCGATGACGTTGTCGCGAACTTTGCCGTGCGGCTTCAACGCGCCGCCACGTTCCGAGGCGATACGGCCGAATGTTCGCGCCTCTTCGTACCAGAAGGCCTGACGACCCGGACCGTTCTCGCGCACGCGCGCGGAACCGAACACGACGATGGTGGAGCGTACGCTCCAGTCGCGCAACGCTTCCTCCGCTTTGGCGTATTCGAGCATGAAGCGCACGCCACGCATGGAATCGCCCAGGAGGAAATCCTGGTCGAGCGCGGGAAGACGATAGGAAGGAAGCGCGGTGCGGTCTGCGTCGACGAGCGGAACGCTCGACGGCTGATGTCGGTCGGTGTCAGTCAATGGTCACGAACTTTTCTGTCGGGTGCTTCGGCGTCGCCGATACCTACACTGGCCGCGCGACGCAGACCACACGCAGCGCGGTCGCCGTGCGATGGCGCCGCCAGCCAGGCGCGCGTACAGGCGCGACGCTTTAGCGCAACACTTAGGCGTTGACCTAAGTATTTCTCGCCCCTACTGTCACGGCCTCGAACCCCGGAGCGTCGGAACGGACCGCCATGACTCCTGCGATGAAGCAACACGCCGCGCGGCCTGCGGCAGCCGTGATCGACGGCATCTTCCGGGCGCTGTCCGATCCGACACGCCGCGACGTCGTCGAACGGCTCAGCGTGAAACCGGCGTCGGTCAGCGAACTCGCCGCCTCCTACAAGATGGCGATGCCATCCCTGCTCGAGCATCTCAAAGTGCTCGAAGGCAGCGGGCTGGTTCGCTCCGAGAAGAAAGGCCGCGTGCGCACGTACGAACTCGCGCCCGACCGCCTCAAGCTCGCCGAGGATTGGCTCGGCCAGCAACGCAAGCTTTGGGAACGCCGCCTCGACCAGCTCGATGCCTATTTACTGCAGTTGAAGAAGGAAGGTCTTAAATGAAAGCAGCCTTGGCTAAGCCCGATCCGAAGTTCGACCTCGTGCTGGAGCGCGAGATCGATGTGCCCGTGTCCCTCGTCTGGAAGGTCTGGACGACGCCCGAGCATCTCAAGCACTGGTTCTGCCCGCGCCCCTGGTCGGTGTCGAAATGCGAACTCGACGTACGCCCCGGCGGCATTTGCAGCACGACCATGCTGTCGCCGGAAGGCAAGGAGTTTCCCAACATCGGCTGCTATCTCGACGTCATCGAGAACGAACGGCTGGTGTTCACCGACACGCTGCTGCCCGGCTTCCGGCCGGCGCCCAACCCGTTCTTCACCGCCTATCTCGAGCTGTCGCCGCTCGGCCCCGAGCGCACGCGCTATGTCGCCACCGCCATCCATGGCACGGAAGAAAACCGCACCAAGCACGAAGCGATGGGCTTTTACGACGGCTGGGGCACGGTGGTGACGCAGATGGTCGACTACATCCAGGGCGGGATGAAGCCGACGGCGTAAGGCGCCTCCGCGTCCCTCGCCGCCATCGCCACCTCTTCTGGCGCCGTTGGGAAACGCGAAAACGGACGATCGCGCGGCGGCATGTGGCGAATGCCGCCGCGTTTTCGTTACGGGCACGAGAGCAGCAATGCGCCTCGCGCGGTTGCCTTGGGCTGCCAATGCCTTATCTAGGCGGAACAGCCGTGAACGCAGGAACCCCACGCGACAGCGTGCGAGGCAGGAGCCCGGAAATGACCGAGACCACCGATTACGTGCCACCAAAGGTTTGGACCTGGAATAAGCCGAGCGGCGGCCAGTTCGCCAACATCAACCGGCCGATCGCCGGGCCGACGCATGAGAAGGAATTGCCGGTCGGCAAGCATCCGCTGCAACTTTATTCTCTGGCCACGCCAAACGGTCAGAAGGTCACGATCATGCTCGAGGAGCTTCTGGCGCTCGGGCACAAGGGCGCGGAATACGATGCCTGGCTGATCAAGATCGGCGAAGGCCAGCAGTTCGGCTCCGGCTTCGTCGCGGTGAATCCTAATTCCAAGATCCCCGCTTTGATGGACCGCAGCGGGCCCAAGCCGATCCGCGTTTTCGAGTCGGGTGCGATCCTTACGTATCTCGCGGAAAAATTCGGCGCCCTCCTCCCGACCGAACCGGCCGCGCGCGCCGAATGCTTCTCTTGGCTGTTCTGGCAGATGGGCAGCGCGCCCTATATCGGCGGCGGCTTCGGCCACTTCTACGCTTACGCGCCGGTCAAGATCGAATACGCGATCGACCGCTTCACCATGGAAGCCAAACGGCAGCTCGATGTGCTCGACCGGCGGCTCGCCGAGAGCAAGTATATCGCGGGCGACGATTACACCATCGCCGACATTGCGATCTTCCCGTGGTACGGCGGCCTCGTCAAAAACTGGTCGTATAACGGCGCCGAATTCCTCAGCGCGCATGAATACAAGAACGTGTTGCGCTGGGCCGACATGCTGCTCGAGCGTCCGGCGGTGAAGCGCGGCCGCATGGTCAACCGCGTCAACGGCGATCCGTCGACGCAGTTGCACGAGCGTCACGACGCCAGCGACTTCGAAACCAAGACGCAGGACAAGCTCAAAGCGACTGCGTAAACGGATCAGCCTGTTCGGCTGACACCGCTTAGACGACCTGCGGCGTGCCCACCCCCTCGGCTAGGTACCGAGTAGGTGGCACGCCGACATGGCGCGTGAATGCAACGGTGAACGTGCTTTGCGAACTATAGCCGACGCGGTCGGCGATTTCGGCAACGGTGCTGTCCTTTCGCCGCAGCATGTTCTTGGCCAGGGCCATACGCCACGCGAGCAGATACTCCATCGGCGAGATGCCCACGGCGCGGCTGAACCGGTCGAAGAAAGCTGAGCGCGACAGTGCCGCCTCGTTGGCCAATTGCGCGATCGTCCAGGCATGGGCCGGATTCTCGTGCATCTTCCGCAACGCCGCCGCGAGGCGCGCATCGGCAAGCCCCCGCACCAAGCCGGGTGAGGCCGCCGATCCGGCGGAGGATCGCAAGGCCTCGATGAAGAGAACCTCGAGAAGCCGCGCCAGGACGACCTCGCGCGCGAGCCGCGTCTGGCGGGATTCATCCCTCACGAGTTGGACCAGGGTCGCCAGCCGCGTCTCGCCTCGCACGACGACAAGTTCAGGCAGAAGCGAGACGAGCAAAGTGGCGTCGGCAGAGCCGAAGACACAATATCCCACCAGCATCCGGACATCGGCCGGACCATCCTTCTTGCCGAGCCTGAATTCGCCGCCGGTTAACTGGGCCGGCTGCGTGTCAACGATCGTGATTTCCGCGGGCTCCAGACTCGATACCGTGAAGCTCTGCGCCGACGGGATCAGAACGAAGTCGCCCGCCTGGAGCGTGATAGGTTCGTGCCCGTCGACCAAAAGACGGATGCTTCCTTCGAGCAGCACGCAATAGAAGGGCCGCCCGAATTCCGTACGGCGAATGGCCCAGCGGCCCACGCCAGTGACCAGCTTGGAGAAGGGGGCGCCCGGCTGCAGCAGTGTCACGACGTCGGCGAGCGGATCACCCTGGTCGGCCATTCCCGGACTTCCTCAAACAATTAATGGACTTTCGATTGTAGATAATCCGGCGAAGGAGGTCCACTTTCCGGCGATCACAATTCACGGAGAGTCGTTATGAAGACCATCCTGATTACCGGATGCTCATCCGGATTCGGTCTCGAGATCGCCCGCTACTTCCTCGATCGCGGCTGGAACGTGATCGCCACGATGCGAAGCCCACGTGAAGACATCCTGCCGCCTTCGCAGAACCTGCGCGTCATTGCGCTGGACGTCACCAACGCGGAGAGCATCCGTCGGGCCGTTGAGGCTGCCGGTCCAATCGACGTCCTGGTCAACAACGCGGGCATCGGCTTCCTGAACGCCGTCGAGGGCACGCCGATGGAGACGGTCCGCGAGATCTTCGAGACCAACACGCTCGGCACAATCGCCATGACGCAGGCAGTGCTACCGCAGTTTCGGCAGCGGAAGGCCGGCGTCATCGTGAACGTGACGTCGACCGTGACGATGCGACCGCTTCACCTGCTCTCCGTCTACACAGCCAGCAAGGCGGCGGTAAACGCGTTCGGCGAATCCATGGCGCTTGAACTCGCGCCCTTCAACATCCGGGTCAACATCGTGCTGCCTGGCCGGGCGCCGGAGACCCGTTTCGGCGACAACGCCCGTTCGCGAATGCTGGCCGGGTTTCCAGAACCATACGCCGAACTGGTACAGAACGTCTTCGCCGCGTGGGGACAGTCGACCGAAGTGACCCACGCGCAAGATGTGGCTGAGGCGGTGTGGCGCGCTGCGAACGATCCGTCGAGCCCCATGCGCATTCCCGCTGGCGCCGACGCCGTGGCCTTAGCCGCCGAAGTTGATGCGCTGACCGCGTGAACGGTGTACGAAGATCGAGAGCGGTGGCAACGCCGCTCTCGATCAGTGCAGCTCTTATTCGACTGACCTTCGGGTCCGCCCTAGTTCGCAAGACGATCGAGGTCCGCGATCAGCCCCGGGCCGGTCGGCTGCCATCCGAGCTTTTGCCGCGTCTGCGCGCTCGAGGCCGGCATGTCGTGTCCGGCAAACATCGCGAGCCAGCCGAAGTAAGCCTGCGCCTCGTCAGCGGCGATGGATTTGACGGGCAGTTGCAGACGCTGGCCAATGGCTTGCGCGATGTCGCGTATGGCAATGCCCTCTTCCGCGACCGCGTGATACTTCGCGTTCGGCTCGGCCCTTTCAATCGCCAGCCTGTAGAGGCGCGCCACGTCGAGAACATAGGCTGCCGGCCATCGGTTGAGGCCGTCGCCGACATAGGCGCACACGCCTTTCTGGCGATAGATGTCGATCAATAGCGTGATGAGCCCTTGCCGGCGCGTGTCGTGAACTTGCGGAAGCCGAACGATCGAAACGTTGACGCCGTTCGCGGCGGCTTCCCGGGCCGCTTCCTCCGACGCCGCGCGAGGATGAGTGCCAGAACCGGCGGGCGGGTTGTCTTCCTTCGCCGGCTGGCCGGGCACGGTGTTGGCGATCGGCGTGCCGGAGGTGACGATGAGCGGCCGGTTGGAGCCGGCAAGCACCGAGGCGAGCGCCGCGATCACACGGCGATCGTCCTCGCAGTTCTGCACGAACCGCGAAAAGTCGTGGTTGAAGGCCAAATGGATGACACCATCGGCGCGGGCCGCACCGTCCTTGAGGCTCTCGGGGTCCGCGATCGATCCGCGATACGGCTCCGCGCCCGTGGCCGCCAGGGCAGCCGCCTTCTCCTCGTCGCGATAGAGGCCAATCACTTGATGGCCGGCCGCAATCAAATCCTTCACGGCGGCGCTGCCGATAAATCCCGTCGCGCCGGTCACAAATACACGCATGAGCCAAGTCTCCGGTTTCGTAGGAGACACATCTGTGCCCATCATGTATCATGTTAAAGTAGTGACGTTATCCTATTAAGATTGCTACCAGCATGAGCGACCTTGCCGCGACCGAGAAGCTGCTGGGCAGCTACCTGAAAGACCGCCGTATGAAGCTCGACCCGGCGGCCTTCGGCCTGCCGACCGAGCGCCGCCGCACGCCGGGCTTGCGTCGTGAAGAGGTGGCACAGCGCGCCAATATCAGCCCGACCTGGTACACGTGGCTCGAACAAGGACGCGGCGGCGCGCCGTCGGCCGACGTGCTCGACCGTATCGCCCGCGCTTTGATGCTGACCGACGTCGAGCGCGAGCACGTCTTCCTGCTCGGGCTCGGCCGCCCTCCCGAGGCCCGCTATCAAAAGAACGACGGCGTCACGCCGCGTCTGCAGCGCGTGCTCGATGCGCTGGATCCGAGCCCCGCGGTGATCAGGACGGCCCTCTGGGACGTCGTCGCGTGGAATCGCGCGGCGACCGTGATGCTCACCGATTACGGATCGTTGCCGCCGGAGCAACGCAACATCCTGCGCTACATCTTTCTGGATCCACGCGCCCGCGCGCTGCAATACGATTGGGAGAGCGTCGCGCGATTTGTCTTGGGCGCCTTCAGAGTCGATGCGGCCCGCGCGGGCGCCGCGGCGGAGGTGGAGCGTCTCGTCGGCGAACTCCGCCGCGTCAGCCCCGAGTTCGAAGCGATGTGGCGCGACAATGAAGTGCACGGCGCGCATGGCGACGGCGTGAAGCATATCCGTCATCCGGTGATCGGCCGGCTGGCCTTCGAATTCTCCACTTTCGCCGTCGATGGCCGAACGGACCTCAGCCTTGTCGTCTACAATCCGGCAACGCCGGATGACGCCGAGCGGATCAAGTCGCTGCTGGACAAGCAGCAGCGGCCGCAGGCGTTGGACGATGCACGGCGATGACCGTCCGCCCTCTCCTGCGCTTTCCCGATCCGCGCCTGAAGCAGCGCGCCGAACCCGTGACCGCGTTCGACGCCGCGTTGCGCGCGCTCGCCGCGGATATGCTCGACACGCTGCGGGCCGCCCCCGGCATCGGCATCACCGCGCCGCACATCGGCATGCCGCTGCGCGTGGTGGTGCTCGATCTTGGCGGCGGCGAGGCGCCGCGCACCTATGTCAATCCAAGCATCGCCTTCGCGGCACCGGAAAAGATCGTGCATCAGGAAGGCAGCATCTCCATGCCGGGCGTCACCGAGGACGTCGAGCGGCATGCGCGCGTCCGCGTCACCTACCAAGACCTCGACGGTGAAACACAAAGCGAGGACGCCAGCGGGCTGCGCGCCGTATGCCATCAGCACGAGATCGATCAGCTCGACGGCATATTCTGGATCCAGCGGCTTTCGCGCCTCAAGCGCGACAGGCTCATCAAGCGGTTCGAGAAGATCGGTCGTGTTCACGCCGGATAAGCGTGCCGCGCGGCTCATGTCGGGAGAATGCACAATGACCATCACCATCACCGCCTTCGAGCGCTCGCCCGATGGCGGCCGGGGATTGGCGCGCGATACGCGCGTTCGTTGGGCCCTGGAAGAAGCCGGCCAACCCTATCAGGTTCGCCTTGTGTCATTCCAAGCGATGAAGGAGCCCGCCCATCTGGCGCTTCATCCATTCGGACAGATTCCAACTTACGAGGAAGGCGATCTTGTCCTCTTCGAGACGGGATCGATCGTCCTGCACATCGCCCAACACTATCCGGGACTGTTGCCCGACGATGCCAACGCGCGGGCGCGCGCCATCATGTGGATGTTCGCCGCGCTCAACACGGTGGAACCGCCGATCCTCGAATTGACAACCGCCAAAATCCACGAGGGCGACAGGCCGTGGACGCAGGCGCGCCTGCCTTTAGTCGAAGAGCGCATCCGCGCCCGGCTGGCACAACTGTCCCGCCATTTGGGAGACGCCGCGTGGCTCGACAGCGCATTCAGCGCGGGCGACCTGATGATGGTTTCGGTGCTGCTCCGATTGAAGTCATCCGGCATTCTGGATGAATTTCCGAACTTGGCCGCCTATGTCTCCCGCGGCGAAGCGCGGCCCGCCTATAAGCGCGCCTTCGCGGCTCAACTGGCGATCAACAAGCGTGATTGAGCGCCGTCCCGCGCGCCGAGGTGTTACCCGCCTCCAACGCGAGCAGATATCGCTTCGCGTCCAGCCCGCCGGCAAAACCCGTGAGCGCACCGTCGGCGCCAATGGCGCGGTGACACGGCACAATGATCGAGAGCGGATTGCGCCCATTGGCGGCGCCGACCGCACGCGAGGCCTTCGGATTGCCGAGTTGGCGCGCCAGCGCGCCGTAGCTGCGCGTCTCGCCATAGGGAATCGTCAGCAAGGCGGCCCATGCTTTCTTCTGGAACGGCGTCCCTGTCGCATCGAGCGGCACACTGAACGACGCGAGCTTGCCAGCGAAATATTCGCTGAGCTCACGTTCGGCTTGGATTAGAACCGGATGCTCGGGCGCGGCGACGAGATCGCCGACGCGCACGCGCTTGGGATCGTCGTTCTGCCACAGCACGGCGGACAAACCGGCCTCGTTCGCAATCAGCGTCAGTGCGCCGACCGGCGAGTCCATCGTCTTGGTGAACTGCGTCATAGCCACTCTCCTTTACGGAGCATGGATAACCGCGCGGCGCACGGATCGCGACCCGATTCCTGAACCGTTTTACACGTGCTAGCGACGGCCGGCTGCCAAGCGGCGTGCCACGGCAGGCGCCGCGCAGGCCGACGACGTAGTCGTAGGTGCGGAAATTGCCCATCACGATGCGCTCGCGGAGAAACACGCGGTGATCGTCGGTCATGACTTCGGCGCATCCGTCGCACGCAGTGCAGCGGCACATGGCCACCCTGCATTTCTTTCACTCGGCGGCGAGCGGCGCTGGACAAGCGTGACGCCGAGTCCGGCGCCGGCGGCGAGGCAGAACGCAATGCAGAGCAGAGCGACGACAAGAGCCTGGGTAATGGCCGCCGGATCGGTCCGTGCGCCGAGCACGGTGTAGAAAATCCCGCCGATCACGGCGACGCTGAGCGCAGTGCCGACTTGCAACGTCGAACTGGCGATGCCGGCGATCATCCCGGAAAAGGCCGGCGCGACGCGCCCGGTCACCATCCGCATCAGGGGCGGCAGCACGAACCCTTGTCCGAAACCGATGGCAAACAGGACGGCGGCAAGCGGCGCCGGCGCGGGGTACACGCCGTTTGGCGTCGTCGCGATGAGCCCGGCCAAGCCTAAGACCCCGACGACCTCCAGCCCCATACCGATCGGAGTGACATAGGCACCCAGAAGCCGCTTGCCGAAAGGCGTCGCCAGCGGGCCCAACAGGTACCCCGCGCCGAACGGCAGGAAAACGAGGCCGACCTTCAACGCGCTCGTGTGCAATGCGTTCTGCAAGTAGACCGAGAACAGCAGGAAGAAGGTGCCGATCGCATAGAACAACAGTGCGATCAGCAGTGCGCGGCCCAACCCTGGTGCGCGCAACGCAGCCGGATCGAGCAGCGGAGCACCGCCCTCGCGGGCGAGCCTGCTCTCGTATCGCCAGAAGAACCGCGCCAACACAGGCACCGTGATCAGCGACAGCCAGGACCATAAGGGCCACCCCGCCTCACGCCCCTCGATCAGCGGCACGATCAGCGCGCCCAGCGTCACTACGGACAAGGTCATGCCGCCAAGGTCCAGCTTCCGCGCGTTTTGCGCGCGCGTTTCCTTCAGCAGTGGAATGCCAAACAGCATGACAAGGATTGCCACCGGCAGATTGACGAGGAAGATCGCCCGCCATCCTAGCCCCATGAGATCGAGCGAAATCAGGACGCCGCCCAGCACTTGCCCGACAATGGCCGCCAGACCGAAGACCGCGCCATAAAAGCTGAGTGCCAGCGGCTTCTCCGAGTCGGGGAAAATCGCCTGCACCGAGGCGAGAGCCTGCGGCGCCATCACGGCCGCCGTCACGCCCTGCAATATGCGCCCGGCGATCAGCGCCCAAGGCGACCATGCGAAGCCGCACAGCGCCGAGGCAGCGGCAAAGCCGACCAGGCCGAGAAAAAACATCCGGCCACGGCCATACAGATCACCAAGCCGCCCGCCCGTCGTCAGTGTCACGGCGTAGAGCGCGGCATAAGAGGAAATAACGAGTTGCTCGACAGAGGAAGAGGCACCCAATTCCCCTCGGATAGAGGGAAGTGCGACATTGACGATAAAGAAGTCGAGCGGGGGTAGGAACGCGCCGACCAGTAGGATCACGAACATCGCCCAGCGACGTGGGTCGCGTGGCGCGCCATCGTCTTCAGACATAGCGGTCGGCAGGTTTCCTGCTTGAGATACTGTGTTGCTCACGGGTGTTTTCCGTTCTCGATTGTAAACTTCGCTATCGCTGACCAATCTAGGTCGCTCCATCCGGCATCGACCGCCACGCCTATGCGGGCATGAGCCGCATCAAGCATCCAAGGTGCGCTGTGGCTTGACGGCGGTGACAAGATCGACGTCAGCCATCACTCGCTCTGTTTCCGGCGAGGCCAACGCCGCTTCCATGGCTGCCTCGTCTCGAAAGACGCAGGTCGCGATTGCGATTAGGCCGCCACCATCTCCCTGAGGGAAAAAGCCGGCGAGGCGTTCGAGCCCGTAGGGTCCCCAGCAGTCGCGCACGAGCGGGAGATGGACGCCGATCCAATGTTCGCGGTCGAATGGCGTGTCGGCATTGCCTGCATAGGTTACGTACATGGTGACCACGGGAGGCCTCCTCTGCGGTGGTGTCCGAAATCGGTTGGGGCGAGCGCCGCGTATCCGGCACCACTGGCCCGGACCGGCCGCACCGGATGAGGAGAACTTAGGCGATTAGATTTGTTCTATAACTGACAGTATCGTACGCTCGCCGTTCATTTTTGTGCGGGGCGCCAATGGAGTGGAATGACGTCAGGATTTTCTTGGCCTTGGCTCGATCGGGCACGCTCGGCGGCGCCGCCCGTGCGCTTCACCTGAGCCATCCAACGATTGGACGTCGACTTCGGGCTCTCGAACAGGCAACCGGCCATACGTTGTTTCAGAGAACGGTCGACGGTTTCATTCTGACCGAAGAAGGCAACGCCATCATCCCTCTGGCGGAGCAGATGGAAGAAGGCGCCCTGGCCATGGAACGGCGGCTCGCCGGGCAGGAGCAAAATCTTCAGGGTACGTTGCGCATATCTTCCGCCGATTGGTTCGGCGCCTACGTCCTGCCGCCAATCATCAGCGATTATGCGAAGGCCTATCCTCACGTCGATGTCGAGATTCTGACGGGCACGCGCTTGTTCAGCCTCGCTCAGCGAGAGGCCGATATCGCCTTCCGGATTGTCCCCTTCGATAGCCCCGATGTCGTACAGCGTCGGCTGATCCAACTGGCCTACGGAGTCTACGTGGCGGTTGACTCACCGGAGCCGATATATGGCGATGGAGCCGGTTTTCGGCTCATAACCCACGACACATCGACAGGCCAATTCCCGGATATCGCGTGGCTCACGGAAAGCTTCCCAAATGCCCGGCCCGTCCTGCGTTCGAACAACCGGAATGTGCAGGGTCGCATGTGCCGCCAGGGCATCGGCATCGCCGTCCTGCCGCAAGTCGTCGGCAATCAAGTGGTTGGCCTACGCAGGCTCAACCTGCCGGCGGAGCCACCGACACGGGATATCTGGATGGGCTATCATCGGGACATGAGGCGTCTTCACCGCCTGCGAGCCTTCATCGACACGGTGACCGATCACATCGCGAACGCGCGATCCTGACTCGGAGCACCGGAGACCGATAATGCTCGCCTTGGCTTGATCGCCAACTCGCTCGCAAAGCCTTGGGCCTTTGATCGGTGTCCACTTTAGCGTACTGGCGGCCCGAACGCGGCCCGGCAGCGAACCCCATGCGGACATTGTTCGGTATCTATCGCGACATCGGAAACGCCGATTCTACACCGCAGTATCCTGCAGCATCCGAACCTACGCTCGCCCTCACTCCCACTCGATTGTTCGGGGCCATATCAACCATCTGAACTCATTGCGGAAAATATTCTCCATTCAAATACTACCGGCTCGGGACCCGTCAGGAATTTACAAATCCAGATTTCGTTGAAGAATTTTCCCCCAGCGCCGCAGACCATCTATCGACTACTATCGGCTCTTTGTGCGCCATTCCAGATCTGACGTCCAAACCCATGTCACACCCAAAAGTACCGTCAGCGTTGGCAGGATCGGACACCTACGCGAATGGGCAAAGTTTGGACTGCATCAAAAATCCTCCAACCACCGAAGGATAGGCGTCTCACTTGGCGCACGCGCCCGCCAGGATGAAGTCGACGCCGGCGACGAACTGTTGGCGATCGTCATGCTCGCTCAGCTGTGCCGCCACCTGCCGCAGAAATGGACGCGAGTCAGGATCATCCTGAATCCAGCCAGTGGCCATGCTCTCCAGCCACGCTTTGCGATCCGTTCCGCCTGGAAGCGTGCGGGCGTTGGCCGCGTTCTGGCCGGCCACACCGAGGATGTAGTTCGTCAGCGCCGAGGCGCAGTCGAATTGTGCATCCACAGGAACACCAAGCGGCTGGAGCCATTCGCCGATGCGTTCGAAGATCTCTCCAACCGTGGAATGCCATGGCTCACGGGAAAGGTGAGCGCCAGCCCAAGGGTGAGCATCAATAGTATCGAAGACCGCGAGCGCGATGGCGCGGATCGCGGCCCTTGGCGCCGCTTCCTTGGCCACTTTCGCCAGGGCGCGGGAGAGAACGTCGCCCGTCGCGGCGGCAAGCAGGCCGTTCCTGTCGCCAATATGCCAAAAGATCGCGCCGCTGCCGGTCTCCAGCTGTGTCGCCAGCGCCCGAAATGTCAGAGCGGCCTCCCCGCGCGCATCGAGAATCTCGATTGCAGCCTCAACAATGCGCGCCTTGGAAAGGGCGTCAGCGCGCCGCACGATCCGCTGGGCTCGTTTAGACATGCGCCAACCATGACATATCTGGAACGCCGTTCCAATCTCTGCTATGGAACAACGTTCCAATTATTCCCGGGCGCCCCATGACCACTTCCGTTACCATTGTCGGTGCAGGCCTGGGCGGCCTGACACTCGCCCGCGTGCTCCACGTTCACGGCATCCCCGTCACGATCTATGAGGCAGAGCCCTCCCCGCATGCCCGCACCCAAGGCGGCCAGCTTGACGTTCACGAACACGACGGTCAGCGCGCGCTCGCTGCCGCCGGCCTGACGGACGCATTTCGCGCAATCGTTCACGAGGGTGGCGACGCGACGCGCGCGCTCGATCGAAACGGCGATGTGCTGCTCGACCAGCCTGGAGATGGCAGGCGTCCCGAGGTGCTCCGGGGCGACCTGCGGCGGATACTCATCAACTCCTTGCCTGCCGGGACGGTCCGGTGGGGGCGAAAGCTCGCTGGCGCCGAGTCGCTTGGCGCGGGTCGTCACCAGCTCACGTTCACCGATGGCTCGGCTGTAGAGACCGAGTTGCTCGTCGGCGCCGATGGCGCCTGGTCCAAGGTGCGCCCGCTGCTGTCAGACGCGGAACCCGCCTATCTCGGCGTGTCCTACGTCGAGACCTATCTGCATGACGCTGATCGGCGCTTCCCCGCAACGGCGGCGGCGGTCGGAGCCGGCGGTATGTTCGCGCTCGAACCGAGCAAGGGGATCACCGCGCACCGCGAGCCGGCTGGCGTGCTCCACACCTACGTTCAACTGATGCGACCGGCGGCGTGGTTTGCCAAGATCGACTTCAACAACGCGGCAACTGCCAAAGCCCGGATAGCAGCCGAATTCGACGGATGGACGTCGGCTCTCACCACATTGATCACCGACAGCGACACGGCGCCGGTCCTGCGAGCGATCAACGCGCTGCCGGTTGGTCACCGATGGGATCGCACGCCAGGCGTTACGCTGCTCGGCGACGCTGCGCATCTGTCGCCGCCGGCCGGCGACGGCGCAAACCTGGCGATGCTTGACGGGGCCGAGCTCGGCGAGGCCATAGCCGCTCGGCCTGGAGACATCGAGAATGCGCTGACCATCTATGAGGCGGCGATGTTCTCGCGTAGCGAGACCGCCGCCATCGACGCGCATCGAGTACTGGACCTTTGCCTGGGTGAGCGCGCGCCGTTCAGCCTCATCGACTTTCTCAGCGCCGCGCTATAACCGCGATGATCCAGAGAAGTGAAGCTGGCATTGCCGAGCGTGTCGGCCATGGCGCTCAATCACTATTCCGTGCTGTCGACGGAGCAACTTACGCTACAGTATCCAAAACTATCCGGATGTATCCCCCTACTCCCACTCGATCGTGCCCGGCGGCTTGCTGGTCACGTCGTACACGACGCGGTTGACGCCCTTCACTTCGTTGATGATGCGCGTCGCGACGTTGCCGAGGAAGCGCATGTCGAAGGGATAGAAGTCGGCGGTCATGCCGTCGACCGAGGTCACGGCGCGCAAGCCGACGACGTAATCGTAAGTGCGAAAGTCGCCCATCACGCCGACGGTCTTCACCGGCAAGAGCACGGCGAAGGCCTGCCAGATGTCGTCGTAGAGACCGGCTCTCCGGATTTCCTCGATATAAATCTCGTCGGCGAGGCGCAGGATATCGAGCTTCTCTTTGGTGATCGCGCCGGGCACGCGGATGGCGAGGCCCGGCCCCGGGAACGGATGACGGCCGACGAACGCTTCCGGCAGGCCGAGCTCGCGGCCGAGCGCCCTCACCTCGTCCTTGAACAGTTCGCGCAAGGGTTCGACGAGCTTCATGTTCATGCGCTCGGGCAGACCGCCGACATTGTGGTGCGACTTGATCGTCACCGACGGCCCGCCGGTGAACGACACGCTTTCGATCACGTCGGGATAGAGCGTGCCTTGCGCGAGAAATTCGGCGCCGCCGATCTTCTTGGCTTCCTTCTCGAACACGTCGATGAACAGCTTGCCGATGATCTTGCGCTTCTGTTCGGGATCGTCGACGCCGTCGAGTGCCTTGAGGAACACGTCGCTGTCGTCGACGTGCACCAGCGGGATGTTGTAGCTGTCGCGGAACAGCGCCACGACCTTCTGCGCCTCGGCGAGCCGCAAGAGACCGTGGTCGACGAACACGCAGGTGAGCTGATCGCCGATCGCTTCGTGGATCAACACGGCGGCGACCGCCGAGTCGACACCGCCGGACAGACCGCAGATCACCTTGCCCTTGCCGACCTGCGCGCGGATCTTCTCGATCGCCTCTTCCTTGAAGGCGCGCATGGTCCAGTCGCCGGACAGGCCGGCGATCTTGCGCACGAAGTTGCGCAGCAGCGAGGCGCCGTGCGGCGTGTGCACGACCTCGAGATGGAATTGCGTCGCGTAGAACTTGCGCTTGTCGTCGCCGATCATGGCAATCGGCGCGTTCGGCGACGTGCCGAGCACCTTGAAGCCCGGCGGCAGTTCGGTGACGCGGTCGCCGTGGCTCATCCAGACCGGATACTTCTGGCCCTTCTCCCACACGCCGTCGAGCAACGGCGAGTCGGACGTCACTTCCACCTCGGCGCGGCCGAACTCGCGATGATGGCCGCCCTCGACCTTGCCGCCCAGCTGCTGCGCCATCGCCTGCTCGCCGTAGCAGATGCCGAGGACCGGCACGCCGGCGTCATAAATGGCCTTCGGCGCCAGCGGCGCGTTCACCTCGTGCACGGAGGCCGGGCCGCCGGACAGGATCACCGCCTTAGGCTTCATCTCCTTGAATGCCGCTTCCGCCTTCTGAAACGGCACGATCTCGCAATAGACCTTTTCCTCCCGCACCCGCCGCGCAATCAGCTGGGTGACCTGGGAGCCGAAATCGACGATCAGAACTTTGTCGTGGGAAAATGTGTCGGACATGGACGGCTATGTGCCCCTAAAATTGGCCGGATTAGGGCTTGGCGCACCGTCCGGGACGGCGTTTTGCGGACTTCGTGAGGACGCGTCAACCATATTCCTGCCTTCCGGGTAACTCAATTTTAGCCCCATGCATGCTTAGAAAATGCTGGAAATCCGGCTTGTTCACAGCCGGCAGAAGCCGGAGCATCCATGGCTTTCGAGACCCAGCGCCTGACAATGCCGGTCGCGCCCTCCGCCGGAACGGCCCGTCGCGACAGGCTGTTTCGCGAGTCCTTCCTCGAGACGATGGAGCGCTGGGGTCTCGGCACAGCCTGGGCGCTGATGCCCTCGCGCATCGGCGGCCTGCCGGCGCTGATGCGCATGGCGTTCGACGAGTTCATGGCGCCGGATTACGCGCTGCCCGATCCCGAACGCGCGCTCGATAATCCGCTCGGCCTCGCCGGCATCGTGCACGACTTGTCGCTGCCGACCCTGCTGTCGGCCTATCGCCGCGGGCTCTATCCCTTCGCGCATCTCGGCCCGCTCAAGTGGTGGTCGCCGCCGACGCGCTCGCTGCTGTTCTTCGAGGAATTCCACGTCGCCAAGCGCCTGCGCCGCCAGATGCGCCAGGGCCGCTACACCGTCACCTTCGATCGCGACTTCGAGGGCGTGATCAAAGCCTGCGCCGGCGCGCGCACGGGGCGCTGGCACGTCACCTGGATCACGCCGCGCATCATGCACGCCTTCGCGCAGGCCTTCGATGCCGGTCACGCGCATTCGTTCGAAGTGTGGAATGAGCGCGGCGATCTGGTCGGCGGCGGTTACGGCCTTGCCGTCGGCAACAGCTTCGTCACCGAGTCGCAGTTCTCGAAAGAGTCGAACACGTCGAAGATCGGCTTCACGGTGCTCAACTGGCACCTCGCGCGCTGGGGCTTTGCCTTCAACGACGGCAAGCTGATGACGCCGACGACGCGCGACATGGGCTTCCGCGAAGTGCCGCGCCGTGAATATCTCGGCCGCCTGACGCAGGCCGAACGCAAGCCCGAGCGCATCGGCCGCTGGCAGGTCGAAGCCGACATGATCACGATCGCCGACTGGCAGCCGCAGAAGTAATTGCTGTCGTCCCCGCGAAGGCGGGGACCCATACGCCGCAGTCCCTCGATAGTGCAGAGGTTATGGGTCCCCGCCTGCGCGGGGACGACTGCTACTTATCCAGAATCTGGCCGACGAGCGGGATGTTCGAGATCCAGCTCGACGAGCGCTTCTCGCCATTGCCCGCCTGCGCGATATCGAGCGGCGGCTGGTCGGGGATCGCTCCCGGCGGCACCGGGTGATCGTCGCCGCTGGCGGCGGCACGCTGCGACGGCGCGGGCGCTTCACCAACGGCCGTGGCCGGCGGCAAAGCCGGCGCCGTCACTTCCGGCTGCACGGCCGCTGCCGTCGGCGCGACGCTGCTGCGCAAGGCCGGCGCCTCTTCGGCGGGCGCACGCGGCTTCATGATCGCGGCAGCCTCGCGGGCACCGTCGTGCGAGACCAGCGCGCCGCGCACGGCGTCGAGCCAGCGCGCATCGTTGACCGCCGGGTCGAACGCTTCGGTTTCGGCCGCCGCGGGCGCCGCCTGTTTGGCGACGGCCGTCGACCGCGCCTCCGGCTTGCGCGCCACTTCCCTGGCCGGCGCCTCGGATTTGACGGCTTCGCTCTTCACCGGCTCGGCCTTGGCGACCTCAGGCTTCGGCGCCTCGGCTTTCACCGGCTCCGGCCGGGCGATCTCGATTTTGCGCACCTCGGTCCGCGCGGGCTCGGCCTTAACCGGCTCCGCCTTGGCTGCCTCCACCTTGGCCGCCTCGGCCTTGACCGCCTCGGCCTTGGCCACGTCGGCCTTGGGCGCCGCCACCGGCCGCTCCGGCACGGTGCGCGGCTGGGCCTGCAGCAGCGTCACGAACGCCGCCTTGGCGTCGGGATCGAACGCGCCGCACGACTTCTCGAAGGTCTCGACGTCGCGCCGCACCAGCATGCGCCGGGTGGCCGCATCGATCTTCTTGTCGATCATCGCGATGATGCTGGCGCGCAGTTGCTGGCACTGCGTGTCGGGCGAGAAGTTGGCGTTGTAGACCGAGTAGGCGCTGCCGAGCGCGACCGGGATCGCCAGGAACGAGCCGGCCAGTTGCAGGAGGCTCAACACCCGCGCCGTGCGCGGCGGCGGCACATGGATGCGGTCATCCCGATGGGACGACGGATCGGGCGCTCCCGAATGGTGCATGGGATCGCGGGTCGCCACCAGCATGGAAGGGAAGCCTCAATGAGAAAGATCGTCGCGACGCTCAGTCACGAAATTATCCGGGAAAATTTGGGCCGGGATTGCGGCGCAATCGGGGAATTCAGTTTCCCGAACGCGACAATGAACTTTAAGTCAGCCCGTGTGACGTAGAAGCGACACGAAGAACCCGTCCGTATCGGTCAGCCGCGGTGTCATGAGAATACCTTCGGGCGCAAGCCGCGCGGCCTTGCTGAACATGAAAGCGCGTTCGCCGAGCGCGCCCGCGACATCGACAGGCGGCACCAGCGCCCAGCCGCCATGGCGGCCGAGGAAGGAACGCACCTGCGCGCCGTTCTCCTGGTCCAGAACCGAGCAGGTGATGTAGGCGATGCGGCCGCCCGGCTTAACGAAGGTCAGGGCGCGGTCGAGAATCTCGGCCTGTTCCTTGACGCGCTGCTCGAGCGCGCCCGGCCGCATCCGCCATTTGGCGTCCGGGTTGCGGCGCCAGGCGCCTGTCCCGGTGCAAGGCGCATCGATCAGCACCAGGTCCATGTGACCTTTGAGATCGTCGATCTCGCTGCCGATCGACTTCGGCGTGCGCACCTGCGCATTGCGGGCGCCCGAGCGTTTCAGCCGGTCGTGGATCGGCGCCAGCCGCCGCTTGTCGTCGTCGGTGGCGAAGAGCTGTCCCTTGCTCTGCATCATCGCCGCGAGGGCCAGGGTCTTGCCGCCGGCGCCGGCGCAAAGGTCGAGCACCTGTTCGCCCGGCTTGGCGCCGGAGAACAAGGCCGCGAGTTGCGAGCCCTCGTCCTGCACCTCGACGAAGCCTTTCAGGAAAGCCGGTTCGGCATGGATCGGCGGGCTCTTGGCCTCGGCCGACAGCCGGATGCGCAGGCCCCAGGGCGACCAGCGCGTTGCGTCCGGCTTGAGGTCGGCAAGCATCGCCGCCGCCTCGTCGCGCTCGCCCTTGAGCGTGTTGACGCGCAGATCGAGCGGCGCGCGCGACGCCAGCGCCGCCCCCTCCGCCGCGCGTTCGTCGCCGAACGACGCGTTGAAATACGGATCGAGCCATTCCGGATAATCGCCCGCGACATGGGCGGGAGCGCCGGACAGGTCGGCGACATCGAGATGCTTGCGCTCATCTTCCGTCAGCGGCGCCGGCGCGAAGCGCGCACCGTCGCAGAGTTTGGCGATCGCGTCCGTGTCGTGGTCGCGCTCGCGCCGGAGCATGCCGAGAACGATCGCCCGCGGCGTCTCCGCACCCATCAGATGCGCGCTCGAGGCGCGGCGGCGCAGCGCGTCGTAAACGAGCCCCGCGATCGCCGCGCGGTCACCCGAGCCGGCAAAGCGATGTGCCAAACCCCAACTCTTGAGGGCGTCGGCGGCTGGCCGGCGCTCACGTTCGATGGCGTCGATGACTTCGATGGCGGCGGAAACGCGGGCGGCGGGTGTCATGACGGCGGCGTAGCTTTTGCCGGCGGCGATTACAACGGAAAAAGGCGCGAACCGCCCTTACGGTAAGCCAAGCAGGATGCGGACGATGAAGATCACCCACATGATCAGCAGCACCAGCATGCCGACCGCGAACAGCGAACCACGGACGCGGACATTGTTGCCGGTCGTGTGCACGTAAGCATGGGCCAAGCGCAAGAGCACGAAGACCCAGGCGAGCACGACGAAGATGATATCGGCGTGGCGGGTGATGATCGACAGGATGGTCAGGACATAGAACAGCACCGGCAATTCGAACTGGCTTGCGTAGCTGTTCCCGACCTGCAGCGTCCGCGCCGGCCAGTTCGGTTGACCGAGCGCGATCTCGGCCGGTCGCACGCCCCCGTTTAAATCGTTCGACCGCCGAACCACCAGCCAGATCAGCAAGCCGAACGTCAGCAGCACCTCGACGAACAGCGGCATCAAAATAACCGGGATCGGCATCGGCATCACCTCGGACGGTTGCAACGAAAAGGCGGATCGCTTGGGCAGGTGCGCGGTCGCCGGACTTTCATGGCATAAAAGCGGCGTCATTTCCTTTGTACGGTACTCCTGTATAGTCACCCTACTCAACCAGTGGGGCTCTCAATGCGCACGCCATCCCGTGTTCTCGCCGCAGCCTTTTGCGCCGCGGCGGCACTCTCCGCTCTGCCTGCACAGGCGCGGATGGAATCCTTCCCGTCCTCGTTCCGCGTGGAACGCATCAAGGCCAACGACGCGACCCTTTACGTCCGCGTCGGCGGGCAAGGTCCGGCGGTCGTGCTGCTGCACGGCTTCGGCGATACCGGCGACATGTGGGCGCCGGCCGCCCGCGCGCTCTACAAGAACCACACCGTGATCGTGCCCGACCTGCGCGGCATGGGCCTGTCGTCGCAGCCCAAGGGCGGCTACGACAAGAAAACGCAGGGCCAGGACATCGCCAAGGTGATGGACGCGCTCAAAGTCGAGAAGGCCGACCTCGTCACCCACGACATCGGCAACATGGTCGGCTATGCGCTGGCCGCGCAATATCCGCAGCGCATCACCAAATGGGTGATCATCGACGCGCCGCTGCCCGGCATCGGCCCCTGGGACGAGATCCTCAAAAGCCCCCTGCTCTGGCACTTCAACTTCCGCGGTCCCGACGTCGACCGCCTCGTGAAGGGCCGCGAGCGCATCTATCTCGACCGTTTCTACAACGAGCTGTCGGCCAACCCGAAGGCGATCGACGAAGCCACCCGCCGGCACTATGCGCGGCTCTATGCCCGCCCCGGCAACATGCATTACGCCTTCGAGCAGTTCGCCACCTTCAACACCAAGGACCGCGCCGACAACGTCGAATTCCAGAAGACCAAACTGCCGATGCCGGTGCTGGCGTTAGGGGCCGATCACTCCTTCGGCGATACCCAGGCGGTCGTGATGCGCGATGTCGCCACCAACGTCCAAGGCGGCATCGTCAAGAACTCCGGCCACTGGATCATGGAAGAACAGCCGAAGCAGACCGTCGATTTGATCGTCAAATTCCTCGACGGCAAGTGAGGCGGCGATGGGCGACATCCTCACGCAGCACAATATCGGCGTCGACCTTGCGCTCGTCGCCGCCAAGGCTGCGCTCGAGGAAAGCCGCCGGCGCGGCTATCCGCGCTTTGCCGTCGCGGTCACCGACCGCGCCGGCCGCCTGCTCGTGCTGCTCAAGAGCGACGACGGCGGCGCGCATCTCGTCGATTCCGCCCGCCGCAAGGCCTACACCGCGGCGAGCATGAACGCGCGCACCTCTAAGGCGTCGAAGGCCATCGACGAACGCTCGGGCGAGCCCGATCCGCACCTCGTCTATCTAAACGATGTGCTCATCGTCGGCGGCGGCGTGCCGATCCAAGCCAAAGGCGAACTGATCGGCGCCATCGGTGTCGCCGGCTCGCCCGGCAGCGTGCACGACGAAGAATGCGCCGACGCCGGCATCGCAGCGATCGCGGGGAGCCTAGCTTAGTCGGGCGGACGCGCGCTCTTTATCCCACCCAGCCAGAGTGTGAGATGCGCTTATCCCTCCCCGCCAGGGGAGGGTGGACGCGCGCGCATGCGCGCGGCCGGGTGGGGATTCGTCAATGCCAGATATATGGCTTGCATCACGCCTTCGATCTCGTGGCTCACTTCCGCGTTCGAGAAACGCAAGACCTTATATCCTCGCCGCTCCAACGCCTGGTCGCGAACGGCATCGCGTTGTCGATGCTCGTCGAAACCGTGCTGATGACCGTCGACCTCCACGATGAGAAGCGACTTGCGGCACTCGAAATCGACGACATAAGGCTTCAGCGGCGACTGCCGCCGAAAATGATGGCCAATGGCGCGCAATTCACGAAGGCGAAGCCACAGCTTCACCTCTTGCGGCGTCATTGATTTTCGCAATTCGCGCGCACGCGATGGTGGCATGGCAATCCCCACCCGGCGCCTGTCGGCGCCACCCTCCCCTGTCGGGGAGGGAACCCGCACGCTATCTCATCGCGCTTCGCCCCGGGAGGGAAAGCGCGGCTACACCCCGCCCGGATAGTTCGGGCTCTCGCGGGTGATGGTCACGTCGTGCACGTGGCTCTCGCGCAGACCGGCGCCGGTGATGCGCACGAACTCGGCCTTCTCGTGCATGGCGGCGATGGTCTTGGCGCCGACATAGCCCATGGCGGCGCGCAGGCCACCGGCGAGCTGATGCAGCACGGTCGAGGCCGAACCCTTGTACGCCACCTGCCCTTCGACGCCTTCCGGCACCAGCTTGAGGCTGTCCTTGATGTCCTGCTGGAAGTAGCGATCGGCCGAACCGCGCGACATCGCGCCGACCGAGCCCATGCCGCGATAGCTTTTGTACGAGCGGCCCTGATACAGGAACACCTCGCCGGGCGTCTCGTCGGTGCCGGCGAGCAGCGAACCGATCATCGCCACATGGGCGCCGGCCGAAATCGCCTTGGCGAGATCGCCCGAATATTTGATGCCGCCGTCGGCGACCACCGGCGTGCCGGTCTTCTGCGCCGCCTCGACGCAATCCATGATCGCAGTGAGCTGCGGCACGCCGACGCCGGCGACGATGCGCGTGGTGCAGATCGAACCCGGTCCGATGCCGACCTTGATCGCGTCCGCGCCGGCATCGATCAGCGCCTTGGCGCCGTCGGCGGTGGCGACATTGCCGGCCACCACCTGCACCGCGTTCGACAGCCGCTTGATGCGGCTGACCGCGTCGAGCACGTATTGCGAATGGCCGTGCGCGGTGTCGACGACGACGAGGTCGACGCCGGCGGCAATCAGCGCCTCGGTGCGGAAGAAGCCCTTGTCGCCGACCGTGGTCGCGGCGGCGACGCGCAGACGGCCCTGCTCGTCCTTGCAGGCGTTCGGATTGGCGACCGCCTTCTCGATGTCCTTCACGGTGATGAGGCCGACGCAGCGATACTGATCGTCGACCACCAGCAGTTTCTCGATCCGGTGCTGGTGCAGGAGACGCTTGGCCTCGTCCTGGCTCACGCCCTCGCGCACGGTGATGAGCTTGTCCTTGGTCATCAGTTCGGCAACGCGCTGCTCGGGATCGTCGGCAAAGCGCACGTCGCGGTTGGTCAGAATGCCGACCAGTTTGCCGGGCTTGCTGCTCGACGCGTTCTCGACGACGGGAATGCCGGAGATGCGGTTCGCCTTCATCAGGTCGAGCGCTTCCTGCAGCTTCGCCGTCGGCTCGATGGTGAGCGGGTTCACCACCATGCCGCTCTCGAATTTCTTGACCTGCCGGACCTGCGCCGCCTGCTCTTCCGGCTCCATGTTGCGGTGGATGACGCCGATGCCGCCGGCCTGCGCCATGGCGATGGCCATCTCGGTCTCGGTCACCGTGTCCATGGCCGACGCGATGATCGGCAAATTGACGCTGATCGAACGGGTGATCTGCGAGCGGATATCCACGTCCGCCGGCATCACTTCCGACAGGCCGGGCCTGATCAGCACGTCGTCGAAAGTAAGCGCTTCGCGCGGGCTCTGATTGTTTCTGGCCATCGCCAACTCCGTGTCGCCCGCATCAGGGGCATTCGGCCGGCCGGAGGGTTATGACAGCCCGTTGCGAGAGGATTCCCTCGCCCGACGATCGGCCCGCTTTTGGGTTGGCGGTGGTCGATAGCACGGTAATTTCCCGATTCCTAGGACATTCGCGGATGGCTGGCATGACTGCGCACAGGTGCTTTCCGCCTTCCTTCCGCCCTCGCCCCAGGGTTGATAGCGAACGGCCAGCCCTATCCAAATCGCCCTGTCCGCCGTTACATGCCGCCGCTTACCGAAACGCCCCCGCCGGGATCCCGCGTTCATGCGCCGTGACCGTATCGTACCGCTGATCATCGCGGTCGCCCTGTTCATGGAGAACATGGACTCGACCGTGATCGCCACGTCGCTCCCGGCGATCGCGACCGATATCGGAACCAATCCGCTGGCGCTGAAGCTGGCCGTCACCTCCTACCTGCTTTCGCTCGCGGTCTTCATCCCGGCGAGCGGCTGGACCGCCGACCGCTTCGGCGCCCGCACCGTGTTCAGCGCCGCCATCGCCGTCTTCATGATCGGCTCGATCGGCTGCGCCTTGTCGTCCAGCCTCACCGACTTCGTCATCGCCCGCATCGTGCAGGGCATGGGCGGCGCCATGATGACGCCGGTCGGACGCATGGTGCTGGTCCGCACCATCGACCGCCGCGAGCTGATCGGCGCGATGGCCTGGGTGTCGACGCCGGCGCTGATCGGCCCGGTGCTGGGCCCGCCGATCGGCGGCTTCATCACCACCTATGCGAGCTGGCACTGGATCTTCCTGATCAACATCCCGATGGGCGTGCTCGGGATCGTCCTCGCCTTGCGCTTTATCCCCGACGTGAGGGCCGATGAGCGCGAGCGCTTCGACCTCGTCGGCATGGTGCTCGCCGGCCTCGGCATCGCCGGCGTCGCCTTCGGCCTGTCGGTGCTCGGCCTGAACTTCCTGCCGTTGTGGATCGTCGTGGCGCTGGTCGTCGGCGGCGCCTGCTTCATCGTCGCCTATCTCGCGCATGCGCGGCGCATCGCCAATCCGGTGCTCGATCTGACGCTGTTCAGGCTGCCGACCTTTTTCTCCAGCGTCGTCGGCGGCTTCATCTTCCGCCTGGGCTTGGGCGCGCTGCCGTTCCTGCTGCCGCTGATGCTGCAGATCGGCTTCGGCATGACGCCGTTCCAATCCGGTCTCGTCACCTTCGCGACCGCGCTCGGCGCCTTCGGCATGAAGTGGGCGACGACCTGGATCCTGCGCGCCTACGGCTTCCGCAACGTGATGACCATCAACGCGGTGGTGAGCGCCGTCTTCCTCGGCGTCTGCGCCTTCTTCACCGCAGAGACGCCGATCTGGGTGATGCTGCTGTTGCTGTTCGTCGGCGGCTTCTTCCGCTCGCTGCAGTTCACCAGCATCAACACCCTCGCTTACGCCGAGGTCGACCCGCAGCGCGCCGGCCGCGCCACGTCGCTGGTCAGCGTCGCGCAACAGCTGGCCATCTCGTCGGGCGTCGCCGTCGGCGCGATGGCGGTCGAGTTCACCCTGCATCTGCGCGGCGGCACCACCTTCGACGCCGCCGACTTCCCGCCCGCCTTCCTCGCGGTCGCGGTCGTTTCCGGTCTGTCGGTGTTCTTCTTTGCCCGGCTCGCGCCCGATGCCGGCGCCGAAATGTCGGCCCGGCCCAGCCTCGTCGCCGCCGAACCGCAGGAAAAGCGCGCGAGCTAGCCCACTATATTACCACTTCTCGTTAACCATATTTGGATATCGCCCCCTGTAAAGACATTGGCGGCGGCGTAATTTTGCGGCTGACTATGGTTAATGAGCTGGGTCAAAAACATCGGCCCGCCTATTCCGGTAAAGTGCACACATGCGTAACGCGACTGCACAATGGCTGCTGATGGGGACCGCTGTCGCGGCGATCCTTGTTGTTGGCGCGGTCGAAGCTTCGCCGTCGCTCACGCGCGACCTGCGCGTCTGCGCCACGCAAACCGAAAACCTCGCCGATAAACGCATCGCGGCCTGCACCGCCGCGCTGAAGTCGGGCCGTCTGAAAGGCGAGCCGCTCGGCGTCGCTTATGGACTGCGCGGCCTCGCTTATCTCGATCGCAGCGACGTCGCGCACGCGATCGGCGATCTCAACAACGCCATCCAGTTCGCGCCGAACTTCGCCCCCGCCTACCAGAACCGCGGCAACGCCTGGTACGCGCGCGGCAATTACGGACAGGCGATGACCGACTACGACAAGGCCATCAACCTCGATCCCAACGAAGCCTCCGCTTACACCAGCCGCGCCACCTTGCGGCGCGACCTCGGCAACACCCAAGGCGCGCTGGAGGATTACGAAAAGGCGATCAGTCTCGGCGCCAACCGCTCCGGCCCCTATAGCGGCCGCGGCGAAATGTATCTGCGCCAGCAGGACTACGCCCGCGCCATCGCCGATTTCGACCACGCGATCGAGATCGACAAGGACCCCGGCGATTACATGCTGCGGGCCAAGGCCCGCGAGGGCGCGAACGATATCGACGGCGCGCTGCGCGACTATCAGGAAGCCGCGCGCCTGAAGCCGAAGAGCTTGGACGCGTGGACCGCGCAAGCCGCGCTCTGGCGCAAGAAGGGCAATGTCGACCGCGCGATCGAGGCCTATGACCGGGCGCTCGACGCCGATGAAAACCAGGCGCTGATCTATCGCCTGCGCGCCGAGGCCTATGTCGCCAAGGGCGATCGCAAGCGCGCTTATGCCGACGTCGGGCGCGCGCTGAAAGGCAATCCGACGCTGAACGGCCTGCGCGTGCGCGGCAATCTGCGTCTGGAGGACGGCGACTTCAACGGCGCCATCGCCGATGCCGACGCCATGCTCAGGTTAGAGGCCGGCAACCGCGACGCGCTGACGCTGCGCGGCGTCTCTTACGCGCGCAAGAAGGATTACGCCAAGGCGCTGCCCGATCTGGAGCAGGTGCTCACCGCCGACTCCAAGGACAGCGCGGCCTTCATCGAGCGCGGCCAGATCTATCTCGCCAAGAACGATCCCGATCGCGCGATGGCGGATCTCAGCCGCGCCATCGATCTCGGCGCGGTCGGCGCCGCGACCTTCCGCGCGCGCGCCGCGTTGTACAAGTCGAAGGGCGATGCCGCGCATGCCATCGACGATCTGGGCGAAGCGATCAAGCGTAGCGCCCAGACCAGCGACTATTTCGACCGCGGCTTCTTGCGCAACGCCGCCGGCGACAAGAACGGCGCCCTCGCCGATCTGAACGAGGCGCTCAAGCGCGATCCGGCCAATATCGCCGGGCTGACCGCACGCGCCGCGCTGCGCCAGGAGGCCGGCGACATGCAGGGCGCGATCGGCGACTACGATGCGCTGCTCGCCAAGCAGCCGAAGAACATGCAGGTCGTGCGCGCCCGCGCCGCGGCGCTGATGGAAATCAAGAGCTACGCCAAGGCGGCCGAGGACTATGACCGTCTCATCGCGGCCGAGCCCGGCAATGCCCAGGCTTATTATCAGCGCGGGCTCGCGCGCGAGCAGGAGCATCAGCGCGACAAGGCGCTTGCCGATTACAAGCAGGCGGTCGCGCGCGACGCCAATTTCGCCGACGCACGCGCGGCTGTCGCGCGCCTGACGCCGCCGCCTCCGCCACCGCCGCAGATGCGCAAGCCGGAGCCGCGCGTCGCCGCCAAAACCAAGGCCGAGCCGAAGCAACACGAGGCCAAGGCCGAGCCCAAAGTCGAGCCGAAGATCGAGTCGAAGGGTGAGGCCAAGGTAGAGGCCAAGAGCGAGCCGAAGCTCGAAGCCAAGCCCGACGTCAAAGCCGACGAGCCCAAGGCCAAGGTCGAAGCGCCGAAGGCGAAGAGCGAAGCGCCACAGCGCGCTGCCGCGGTCCCGCCGGCTCCGGTAGCGCCGCCCAAGCAAGTCCGGGCGACCGAACCAGCGCCGCCGCCGAACGCCCGCGAGCGCACGATGACCGCGCAGGAACGCGCTTATCAACGGAAGCTCAAGCGCGAGTTCGAAGCGGAAGAGCGCCGTGAACGTCAGATCAAGCGCAAGCTCGTGGAACGGCGCGCGGCCGAACGGCGCGCGAGCACCTATTACGCGCCGCCGGAAATCCGTTACTACCGCGCCGGCACCGAGCCCTCGCGCAAGGCCACCTTCAGCGACGTGTGGCGGTAGCGCTGCCCGGACGAGTGCGGATCCTGTAGCCCGGATGAGCGAAGCGAAATCCGGGACCTGATCGAATGCCCCCCGCATTTCGCTGCGCTCATGCGGGCTACACGCTAAATGCGCTCGCTGGATCCCCGAAATCCGGTCGCCAACAGATACAGCTCCGCCGAATCCGCGCGGCTGGCCGGCGGTTTGATGTGCTGCACTTTGGCGAAGTCGCGCTTGAGCGCGGCCAGCAGGTTCGCTTCGGTGCCGCCCTGCAGGACCTTGGCGAGGAACGCGCCGCCCGGCGCCAGCACCTCGCGGGCAAACTCGATCGCAAGCTCGACCAGCGCCATGATCTTCAAATGATCGGTGCGCGCATGGCCGGTCGCATTCGCCGCCATGTCGGACAGCACCACATCGGCCGGACCACCGAGCATCTCTTTCAACTTGTCCGGCGCCGCCGCGTCGAGGAAGTCGAGCTTGGCGAACATGACGCCCGGCACCGGCTCCATGTCGAGAATGTCGATCGCCACCACCTTGCCTTCGGCCGGCGCGCCGACGCGCTTGGCGGCGATCTGGCTCCACCCGCCGGGCGCGGCGCCGAGATCGACCACGCGCGCGCCCTTCTTCAGGAAGCGCGCCTTGTCGTCGATCTCCATCAGCTTGAAGGCGGCGCGCGAGCGGAAGCCCTCGCGCTTGGCGCGCGCGACGTAAGGATCGTTGAGCTGGCGCTCCAGCCACAGCTTCGACGACAGCGAGCGCTTGCCGCCGGTCTTCACCTGCACCTTCATGGCGCGGGTGCCGCTGCTGGTTTTCTTGGCCATGTCTCAAAAGTCCTCGGTCATTCCGGGGCGCGTGCGTAGCACGCGAACCCGGAATCCAGAACCGCTCTCTGCTCGGCTGGATTCCGGGTCCGCGCCTTCGGCGCGCCCGGAAAGACGAAAATCACAACGCCGCCGCCTGCTCGCCGCCCCAGGCGCCGTCGTCGCGCATCATCTGCACCAGCATGCCTTCGCGTAAGCCACGATCGGCAACGCGCAGACGCTGGCACGGAAAGGCGCGGCGAATGGCTTCCAGGATCGCGCAGCCGGCCAGCACCAGATCGGCGCGCTCGGCACCGATGCAGGGCGAGGCCGCGCGCTCGTCGTAGCTCATGTCGAGCAGCCGATCGACCACCGCGTTGACCTCCTGCGCGTTCATCCAGCAGCCGTCGACACGGTTGCGATCGTAGCGTGGCAGATTGAGATGCACGCCGGCGATGGTCGTCACCGTGCCGGACGTGCCGAGCATGTGGATGCCGCGCAGATTGCTGATGCCATGCTCGGCCAGGAACGGACCGATCAGGCCGAACACTTCCTGCACCATGCGCTCGTAGCTCTCGCGCGTGACGCGGATGCCGCCGTGGCGCTCGGCGAGCGTCACGACACCGGTCGGCAGCGAAACCCAGCCGCGGATCTGCGGCAGCGGCGGCCCGCGCCGCGTCCGCTGCGATTGCTCGAGCCGCACCAGTTCGGACGAACCGCCGCCGATATCGAACAGCACCGCGCCTTCGGCCTGCGGATCGATCAGCGGCGTGCAGCCGGTGGCGGCGAGACAGGCCTCGGTCTCGCGGTCGATCACCTCGAGCATCAGGCCGAGCTCGTCCGCGACGCGATCGCGGAAGGCGGCGCCGTTCTCGGCGGCGCGGCAGGCCTCCGTCGCGATCAGCCGCGCGCGCGTGACGCCGCGGTTCTTCATCTTGGTGCGGCAGATGGCGAGGGCTTCCATCGCCCGATCGATCGCCTTGTCGCTCAAACGGCCGGTGAGCGACACGCCCTCGCCCAGCCTGACGATGCGGGAAAAGGCGTCGACGACACGGAACCCGTCGCCGGCCGGCCGCGCGACCAGCAGGCGGCAGTTATTGGTGCCGAGATCGAGCGCGGCATAAGTCGACCCGCCCCGATCGTGCTCGGAGCCGTTCCGTTGTTCGCCAGACGACCGCCGACCCCACCGGGACCGCTCCGGCGGCACCCGATTGATGGCAGGGTCGAGGCCTGGGACATCCCCGGCCTCGCCGCTCATAAAAACCAAACCCTTCTACCGCCGCGCGGGCCCTTGGGCCGCCGGCCGCGTCGGCAATGTTCCATTTTCATCAAAAGTCTAACAGCGTCAGTGCCTGACGCAACCCTCGGTCCCGTCATGCCGTATTGTGGAACCGGCGGCACTGCCCTATTTCAACGGTTTGCCGCACAATTCTCGACCGAAAGCCCCCGACATGGACGAACGTACCTCCGAAGCCGCGCTCACGCTCACCAAGTTCGGCGTCGGTCAGCCGGTTCGGCGCACCGAGGACCCCAAGCTCGTGAAGGGCGAAGGCCGCTATACCGACGACGTCAACCGTCCGGGGCAGGCCTATGCGGCGATCGTGCGTTCGCGCGAGGCGCACGGCGTCATCCGCGGGATCGACATCGAGACCGCCAAGGGCATGCCTGGCGTGCTCGCCGTGCTGACGGCGGCTGACCTGAAGGAATACGGCGGCCTGAAGTGCAATGTGCCGCTGAAGAGCCGCGACGGCTCGCCCATCCGCTACGTGCCGCGCCCCGCCCTCGCCGCCGACAAGGTGCGTTTCGTCGGCGATCCGATCGCCTGCGTGATCGCGGAGACCGTCGAACAGGCCAAGGACGCCGCCGAGGCGGTCGCCGTCGACATCGATCCGTTGCCGGTCGTGCTCGATCCGGAAGCGGCCAGCAAGCCCGGCGCCCCCCTCGTCTATGACGAAGTGCCGAACAACGTCGCGCTCGATTTTCACTTCGGCGATACCGCCAAGGTCGACGAGGCCTTCGCCAAGGCCAAGCACGTCACGCATCTGCGCACGTCCAACCAGCGCATGATCATCGCGCCGATGGAACCGCGCGTCGCCATCGGCGAATTCGAAGCCGGCTCCGCGAAGTGGACGCTTACCTCCTGCACACAGGGCGTGCACGGCGTCAAAACCGCGTTGATGGATATCCTGAAGATCCCGGCCGAGAAAATGCGCGTCGTCACCGGTCAGGTCGGCGGCTCGTTCGGCATGAAGGCGCCGGTCTATCCCGAATATGTCTGCATCCTGCACGCCGCCAAGGTTCTTGGCCGTCCGGTGAAGTGGACCGACGAGCGCTCGGGCTCCTTCGTCTCGGACCACCACGGGCGCGCGCAGGACATGAACGTCGAGATCGCGTTCGACGACAACGCGCAGATCCTCGCCGTCCGGCTGACCGGCTATGGCGACATGGGCGGCTATCTCGGCGCGTTCGGCCCCATGCTGCCGACGCTCAACGTCACGAAAAACGTGGTCGGCGTCTATCGCACGCCGCTCCTGGAGGTGTCGGCCAAGTGCGTGTTCACCAACACCACGCAGGTCTCCGCCTATCGCGGCGCCGGCCGCCCCGAGGGCAACTATTACATCGAACGCGCGCTCGACATCGCCGCGGCGGAGCTCGGCATCGACCGCATCGAATTGCGCAAGCGCAACATGATCAAGCCGCGCGACCTGCCCTTCAAGGCGGCGTCCGACATGACCTATGACAGCGGCGATTTCCCCGCCGTGCTCAAGCAGGCCCTGGAGATGGCCGACTACAAGGGCTTTGCCCGGCGCAAGCGCGAGAGCAAGAAGAACGGCAAGCTGCGCGGCATCGGCATCGGCTGTTATCTCGAGGTCACCGCCGGCGGCGGCAAGGAGCTCGGCAACATCCGCTTCAACGACGACGGCACCGTCACCATCGTCTGCGGCACGCTCGACTACGGCCAGGGCCACGCCACCGCCTACGCGCAGGTGCTCGTCGACCAGCTCGGCATTCCGTTCGACCGCATCCGGCTCGAGGAAGGCGACAGCGATATCGTCACCTTCGGCGGCGGCAGCGGCGGCTCGCGCTCGATCATGTTCGCGTCGGCGACCATCGTTGAATCGGCGCAGCTCGTCATCGAGCGCGGCAAGCAGGCCGCCTCTTACGTGCTGGAAGCCTCCGCCGGCGACATCGAATTCAAGGACGGCAGCTTCGTCATCGCCGGCACCGACCGTTCGATCGGCCTCATGGAGCTGGCCGCCAAGCTGCGCGGCGGCCTCAAGCTGCCGGATGGCGCGCCCGCCTCGCTCGACGTCGATCACACGCTCAGCAATCCGCTGCCGTCGGCCTTTCCGAACGGCTGCCACATCGCCGAGGTCGAGATCGATGCCGACACCTTCGAAACGCGCGTCGTGAAGTATTCCGCGGTCAACGATCTCGGCACCGTCGTCAATCCGATGCTGGTCGAAGGCCAGATCCAGGGCGGCGTGGTGCAAGGCCTCGGCCAGGTGCTGCTGGAGAAGGCCGTCTACGACAACGACGGTCAGCTCGTCAGCGGCTCGTTCATGGACTACGCGATGCCCCGCGCGCACGACGCGCCGATGATCGAGGTCGCGCATCATCCGGTGCCGACCAAGAGCAATCCGATCGGCGCCAAAGGCTGCGGCGAAGCCGGCACGTCGGGCGGCCTGCCGTCGGTCGCCAACGCGGTGATCGACGCGTTATCCGAATACGGCATCCGTCACATCGAGATGCCGATGACACCGTCGTCGATCTGGAGCGCGATCCAGGCAACGCAAAAAGCCTGAAAAACCTGCGTGTAACAAAGTGTTTCGGGCATATTAAATTCTGTAAACGCGGTTGTTTCCTGCTTCCCTGAACACCGAGCAAGAGATAATTCGGTGTTCAGGGGCGTCTCGATCAATTGTCGAGCCGCAAGTTGCAAACACCTGCCTGTCTTCTCCGCCGCGTACACTACTGTGTCGATAACGCCCGCGCGCACATCGTCAATTGCCGCGATCGCCTGACGGATCCCCGCGCGGGCTCCTTCTTCCGCACGCTGATCGAACGCGGCTACAGACCGAACGCCCATATCGACGTGCTGCCGCAGCATCGGCTGATCTATGTCTGCGTGCCGAAATCCGCCTCCACCAGCGTCAAGGCCCTGCTCGCCACGCTGAACGGACGGCGATCGGTCGCCGCGCGCAAGCTGCACAATCGCCGACATACGGGATTGCAGACGCCGGCGCGGATCGGCATCTCGTCGTTCTATCGATTGGCCACTTCGCCCGACACGTTGCGCTTCACCTTCGTGCGCAATCCTTATGCGCGGCTGGTTTCCGCCTGGGCCGACAAGTTCCAAAACAAGCCGCTGGTGCCGGGCGACGCGTTTATCGAAACCTATCTCGCATGGCGCGGCATCGTCGATCCGTCTTTGCCGGCCGGCGCCGACGCGACCTTGTCCTTTGCCCAGTTCGTGCATTTCGCGGCGGCGACCGCCGAGCGCCGAGTCGACGCCCATTGGCAATTGCAGGACGATCTCATCAGCATGCCGGGCATCGCCCTGGATTTCGTCGGCCGCGCTGAGCGCTTCCACACCGACGTCGAGCGTGTCCTCGACCATGTCGGCATCGCCGCGGCGACACGACCGGCCGTGCTCCGACACTTCAACGCATCCAAGCACAAGCCGTGGATCAGCTATTACACATCCGAACTGGCCAACTGCGTCTATCGCGCGTATGAGCGCGACTTCGACAGGCTCGGCTATGCGCGTGCGATCACGCCGGCCGCGGCGGTCTCGCGGCTCGGCACTCGATCCGTCTGAGGGACTGTTCCGGTTTCGGCGCGCTGGCTTCGAAGCGACCCGAACGGAGACAGGAGACCACATGACGAACGACGCGCATGTCCGGACCGGCCAGTGCCATTGCGGCGCCGTGCGTTTCGAGGTGACGCTCAGCGACGGCTTCAATTCGATCCGCCGCTGCACTTGCTCTTATTGCCGGATGCGCGGCGCCGTCGTTGCCATGGCGGAGATGGGCGGGATCAAGATCCTGCAGGGCGAGGACGCGCTGACGACCTATCGTTTCCACACCGGAGCGGCGCAGCACTTCTTCTGTTCACGCTGCGGAATATACACGCACCATCAACGGCGATCCGACACGACGCTTTACGCCGTCAACGTGGCCTGTCTGGATGGGGTGAGCCCGTTCGATTTCGCCGAGGTGCCCGTCATGGACGGCGTCAATCACACGAACGACACCGGCAAACCGACGCGTCGCGCCGGAACCCTTCGCTACATCCCGGCGGACTGACTTAACGCTGCGCGGCCGGCCGCTGCTGCCACGTGAAGACGAGCAGCACGGCGGCGGCCACGATAAGCGCGAAACCGGTATAGCCGACGAGATGCACATGGCCGGTGGCGAACAAGGCGCCGCCGACACCCGAGCCGATCGCCTGCCCGACATAGAGGATCGACGTGTTCATGGCGATCGACGCGCTCGTGAGGTCGGGCGCGGCCACCGCCAGGCGCGCCTGCTGCATCGAATTGATCGAGGCGAAGCCGAGGCCCCAGATGCCGACGCCGATTCCCATCACGGCAGGCAAACCAGCGCCGGCCGCCCACAAAGCCATGCCGATGACGATCGCCGCCAAACAGCCCGCGAGGGTGCGTTCGATGCCGAACCGCGTCACGACCGCGCTGGCGATGATGTTGCCGAGCAGACCCGTCGCACCATACAACGCGAAGAAGCCGCCGATGGTCGTGGCGTCGGCACCGGCCAAAGCCACGAGCAACGGCGCGAAGTAGATGAAGACGGTGAACTGGCCGGACGTCTGAACCAAAGTGAGCAAGAGAATCGAGACGATGCGCTTGCTGCGTCCGATCTCGGCGAAGCTCAGAAGCGACAGCGGCTTGCCTTGCAAACCACGCGGCAGAGCGAAATACGACAGCAGCGCCACCACGACGGCGGCGGCGCCGAGAATGCCGAACGCCATGCGCCAGCCGAGATGCGTGGCGATGAACGTGATCAGCGGCAGGCCGCCGGCGACCGCCAATGACCAGCCGAGAAACACGAACGAGATGGCGCTCGAGCGCTCCTTCTCCGGCACGATCAAGCCGATCGCCGCGGCGGCCTGCGGCGTGAAGATCGCGGCGATGGTCAGCATGGCGACGCGCACGATGAGAATCGTCGCGTAATTCGGCGCGAAAGCGGACAACGTCTGGCCGACAGCCATCACCGCCAGCGTGGCGACGAGAAGCACGCGGCGATCGATGCGGGTCGTCAGCCACGCCATCACCGGCGAGCCGATGCACAGAACCACGGCGCCGTAGGTCACCAGCAGACCGGCTTCATGAATGCCGACATTGAGACCCGTGGCCAGGTCGGCCAGCATGCCCGCCGGCGCCAGCACGGCGAGGCCCGTGACGATATTGCCGAGCATCAACACGAAACGGGGAAAGAACGTGCGCAAAGAGCAGCCGAATGTTCGAGGTCGGAAGAAGAGTGTGTGAAGTAATGCCCCACGCGCGCATTGACCATGGCCGAAGCGATCGCCGCGCACGAAATGTTGGAATGCTTTGCATCACAGATTGTCATCGATTTTTCGAAATTCCTTTTACAAACAGCCACTTGGATTCTCGGATAAAAAGTAATCCCCATCGTTCCGGGCGCCCTTAAACTGCGTATCGTCCCGCTCATCTGAGGGCGCTTCATGAGGCGTCATAAAGCGGAGCGGGACGCGGCGCTCGCGGGCGGGAGACGAACGCACCTCCCAAGCTCCCGAGCGGCGGCGGATCCCGCCCGGGGGCACTAGGACCCCCTGCGAGGAGCTCGCTGACACCGAGGTCCCACACGCTTTGGATGGGCCTCCGTTGAAAGCGCGGCCCGCCGTTGGAAGACGCCGCGATGGCGCGCCGAGAAGGCGCCCGTGCTTCGGCGACGAAGCACGGCTTCACGAACGAACGTCGCGCCGCTCGGCGCGCCGTCGCCCTCTTTATTCAGGGGGCAAAAGGAATGGAGGCGTACCCGGCGCCTTGCAAAGAATACGGGCGGCGGAGCTTTGCGCAGCCGTCATCCCGGCCGAGCGAGCGTAGCAAGCGAGAGCCGGGATCCAGTACGCCGTGCCCTATCGATAGCCTGCGGCGTACTGGATGCCCGCTTTCGCGGGCGTGACAGAAGTATGCTGTCTGAAAACAGGACGAAGAACGCCGCTCAATGCAGACTGAACTCGCTGTCGATCGCCTTCAATTCGGCCGGCTTGATCAGCTTCTGATGGGCGACCTGCACCGAGTGCAGCGGCCCCTCGAGTTTCTTCTCCCAGAACGCGAGGAAACGGTGCAGCTCGGGGAACTCCGGAAACAGATCGTATTCCTGCCAGACATAAGACTGCAGCAGCCAGCGGTGGTCCGGCCGGCGGTACAAAATGTGGGCGGTGGTCAAACCGTAGCCATTTACCTGCTTCAGGAATTCCGTCGAAACCATTTCAGCCCTCCAGAGAGTCGGACTTGCAAAGTTTCCCTTCCCCGCTTTTGTCATTGCAAGCCGAAAAGATGAACATCCTGTGTAAAATCAAGGCGTTAGCAGCAATTGTGACGATCTGCTAACAGCCCTGCCCGGGCCCTGGACGCGGCCGGGCATGAGCAACCCGGAACAATTGCGGCGGTTCCCACGGCGCCGTTAACCACGAAGGTTCGGCGGCCGGCGAAAGTGTTGGCACTCGCGGGGTGTGAGTGCTAAAAAATTTTCCGACCCCTCTTGCGGGATCAAATCGGCCACCCATCTGGCCGCCCAGGTACTGGCAATGGAACTGCCGTACCAAAAAATTCACAACGGCTCAATCACTTAGGAGGACTGCCATGAAGTTCCGCCCGCTTCACGACCGTGTCGTCGTCAAGCGCATCGACGCCGAGCAGAAGACTGCCGGCGGCATCATCATCCCCGACAGTGCGCAGGAAAAGCCGAGCCAGGGCGAAGTCATCGCCGTCGGCCCCGGCGGCCGTGACGAGGCCGGCAAGCTCACCCCCATCGACCTGAAGGTCGGCGACGTCGTGCTGTTCGGCAAGTGGTCGGGCACCGAGGTCAAGATCGACGGCCAGGATCTCCTGATCATGAAGGAGAGCGACATCATGGGCGTGCTCGAAGGCGTCGTGGCCGGCAAGAAGAAGGCCGCCTAACCACCCACCCGTCATCCTGAGGTGCGCGCTCGCTTCGAGCGCGCCTCGAAGGATGACAGCCACAATGAACGGTCATCCTTCGAGGCTCGCCGCATCCGCGGCTCGCACCTCAGGATGACGACCAAGAGGACAAACTCATATGGCTGCTAAAGACGTCAAATTCTCCGTTGACGCGCGCGATCGCATGCTGCGCGGCGTCGACATCCTCGCCAACGCCGTGAAGGTGACGCTGGGTCCCAAGGGCCGTAACGTCGTCCTCGACAAGTCGTTCGGCGCCCCGCGCATCACCAAGGACGGCGTCACCGTCGCCAAGGAGATCGAGCTAGAGGACAAGTTCGAGAACATGGGCGCACAGATGGTGCGCGAAGTCGCTTCGAAGTCGGCCGACTTCGCCGGCGACGGCACCACCACCGCCACCGTGCTCGCCCAGGCGATCGTCAAGGAAGGTTCGAAGGCGGTTGCCGCCGGCATGAACCCGATGGACCTCAAGCGCGGCATCGACCTCGCCGTCGCCGCCATCGTCGAGGATCTCAAGACCAACTCGAAGAAGGTCACCTCGAACGACGAGATCGCCCAGGTCGGCACCATCTCGGCCAACGGCGACAAGGAAATCGGCCAGTTCCTCGCGGAAGCGATGAAGAAGGTCGGCAACGAAGGCGTCATCACGGTCGAGGAAGCCAAGTCGCTCGAGACCGAACTCGACGTCGTCGAGGGCATGCAGTTCGACCGCGGCTACATCTCCCCCTACTTTGTCACCAATGCCGACAAGATGCGCACGGAGATGGATGATCCCTACATCCTGGTCTACGAGAAGAAGCTCTCGGGCCTCCAGGAGCTGCTGCCGCTGCTCGAGTCGGTCGTGCAGACCGGCAAGCCGCTGCTGCTGATCGCCGAGGACGTGGAAGGCGAAGCGCTCGCCACGCTCGTCGTCAACAAGCTGCGCGGCGGCCTCAAGGTCGCGGCCGTCAAGGCGCCGGGCTTCGGCGATCGCCGCAAGGCCATGCTGCAGGACATCGCGATCCTGACCGGCGGCCAGGCGATCTCGGAAGATCTCGGCATCAAGCTCGAGAACGTGACGATCAACATGCTCGGCCGCGCCAAGAAGGTGTCGATCGACAAGGAGAACACCACGATCGTCAACGGCGCCGGCAAGAAGGCCGACATCGAGGCGCGCGTGGCGCAGATCAAGGCGCAGATCGAGGAGACCACCTCGGACTACGACCGTGAGAAGCTGCAGGAGCGTCTGGCCAAGCTCGCGGGCGGCGTCGCGGTGATCCGCGTCGGCGGCGCGACCGAGGTCGAGGTGAAGGAGCGCAAGGATCGCGTCGACGACGCGATGCATGCCACCCGCGCCGCGGTCGAGGAAGGCATCCTGCCGGGCGGCGGCATCGCCCTGCTCCGCGCCACCGAGGCGCTGAAGAAGGTGAAGACGCAGAACGAAGACCAGAAGCACGGCGTCGAGATCGTCCGCAAGGCGCTCCAGGCTCCGGCGCGTCAGATCGCGCTCAACGCGGGTGAAGACGGCTCGGTCATCGTCGGCAAGGTCCTCGAGAAGGATCAGTACTCCTACGGCTTCGACGCGCAGAACGGCGAATACGGGAACATGATGTCCAAGGGCATCATCGACCCGACGAAGGTTGTGCGCACGGCGATCCAGAACGCGGCTTCGGTCGCGGGCCTCTTGATCACCACCGAAGCGATGGTGGCCGAACTGCCGAAGAAGAAGGACGCCATGCCGGCGATGCCGCCGGGCGGCGGCATGGACTTCTAAGGAAGTCCATAAAGCCGCCACTCACTTTAAGTGATCGAAGTCGGCAACAGCCGACTTCGATTGGCGGCATGGACTTCTAAGTCCATCCTTCAGACGGAAATGCGAAGGCCCGGGAGAAATTCCGGGCCTTTTGCTTGCGGATGCGCAGCGCGGGCTATGCCGCCTTATCCAGCCAGCGCCTGATGGCAGCCTGCTGCTCGGGTGAGACTTCGTGCGCGGCCTCAGCGATAAGTTTGGCGAGCGTTACCTTTCCAAGCTCCGCGAGATACACTTGCTCGGCAGCCCACATCGCCCGCGCGATGCCACAGGCTTTCGGATAGCAGCGGCGCGGCTGACCGGTCGGCCCCCGCCGCCGGATCTCCTGGCAACGGAAGCAGGTCCCAGGACCTTCGATCGCCAAGACGATGTCCCGCAACGTGATCATGTCGGTCGCCCGCGCCAGCCGGTAGCCCCCCGACGGCCCGCGGGTGGCCGTCAGGATGCCGGCCTTGGATAAGGCCTGCAGTTGCTTGGCAAGATAGGCCTTCGGCACGTCGAAGAAGAGCGCGAGGTCCGCAGGACCGAGCGCACGCCCTTCCGGCAATGCCGCGAGCATGGTGCAGCTATGCGCCGCCCACTCCACACCTTCCGACAACCGCATCTTGACCCCAGACCTGAAAAAGCGGATATATTTTATCCGTAATTGAGTTCAGCAGTATTTGCAATGGAGTTCGCGATGTCGCAGCGTTTCAACCTCCGTCAAATCGCGCCCGACGGCTACAAGGCGTTCGGCCCGCTCTACCAGTACATCGAGACCTCGGGCCTCGACCGCCGGCTGGTTGACCTGGTGTTCCTGCGTGTTTCCCAGATCAACGGCTGCGCCTATTGCGTCGACCTGCATTGGCGCGATCTGATCGGCGCCGGCGAAGACCAACGCAGGCTCAACAGCCTGGTTACCTGGAAAGAGGCGCCGTTCTTCACAGCGCGCGAACGCGCAGCTCTCGCCTGGACCGAAAGCCTGACCAACATCGCCCAGACCGGCGCGCCGGACGCCGATTATGCGCTCGTGAAGTCCGAGTTCAGCGAGAAGGAAGTCGGCGACCTCACCATCGTCATCTCGCTCATGAATGCCATGAACCGAGTCGGCATCAGCTCTCGGCTTGCCCCCGCAGCCTAGGCGCATCGCAGAGGCCCAAAAGAAAACGACCACTCGAAACAGCGCGCGTTCATCCGGCGTCGCTATTCCGTCGTGGCCGTCGGGCATTGACCTGTTAAGATCAGCGCCACTGGAAGCGAACGTTAACCCCTTGAAGTGACAGGCGCATGACAAAGCAGGGCAAGATCTATGTCGGCATCGGCGGCTGGACTTACGAGCCTTGGCGCGGTGTCTTTTATCCCAAGGGCCTGCCGCATGCGCGCGAACTCGAATATGCCGGGCAACACCTCACCTCGATCGAGGTGAACGGCACATTCTATCGCACGCAGACGCCTAAGACCTTCCGCTCCTGGGCCGACCAAGTGCCCGACACCTTCGTCTTCTCGCTCAAAGGCCCGCGTTACGCCGTGAACCGGCGCGTGCTCAGCGAGGCCGGTGACTCGATCAAGCGCTTCCTCGAGTCGGGCGTCACCGAACTCGGCAAGAAGCTCGGCCCCCTGCTCTGGCAGTTCGCGCCGACCAAGAAGTTCGACGAGGCCGACTTCGGCGGCTTTCTCGATTTGCTGCCGGAGACGTTTGACGGGCACAGGCTGCGCCACGTCATCGAGGTGCGCCACGACAGCTTCAAGGCGCCGGCGTTCATCGCCATGTGCCGCAAGGCCAATGTCGCGATCTGTTATGCCGAGCACGACACCTATACGGAGATCGCCGATATCACCGGCGATTTCGTCTATGCGCGGCTACAGAAGGGCGAGGAAAAGCTGAAGGCGGGTTATCCCCCCAAGGCGCTCGATGCTTGGGCCGAGCGCGCCAAGACCTGGGCGAGCGGCGGCGCGCCGAAGGATCTGCCGCTCATCGACAAGGCGCCGAAGAAGGCGCCGCGCGATACGTTCATCTACTTCATCCACGAGGCCAAAGTGCGCGCGCCGGCGGCGGCGATGGCTTTGATCGAACGCGTGTCGGATTGAGCGAGCGCTAAGAGGCTGGAAAGAGCTGCCAATAGCGTGGCAGGAAGGCGATCTTGTCCGGCAGATCGTGGCAGGCGTCCGCAGGCACCTCGATTTCGACCAGGTGCTTGGCCTCGCCGACCAGCAGATTGATCCGCCGCCAGCCGCCACTGCGGCGCACCGAAGCAACGGTGCCCCGAAGCGCGTCGGGCCGATCGCCGGCGAGATCGACGCTGTTCGGTCGCAGGAAGAGACGCGCCGCGCCATCTCCCGCACGGGCCGGCGAAAGGCCGACCGGATGTCCTTCGAACAGAATCTGGCCGCCCGCCACCGACACCGGCAGTTCGCTCGCCTCGCCGATGAAGGAGAAGACGAACGGCGAATTCGGGCTGTCGTAAATTTCGTCCGGCGTGCCGACCTGCTCGATCAGCCCCTGGCTCATCACGACGACACGATCGGCCAACTCCAAGGCCTCTTCCTGGTCGTGGGTGACGAACACCGTGGTGTGGCCGGTCTTGTCGTGCAGTTCGCGCAGCCACTGCCGCAGTTCGCGCCGCACCTTGGCGTCGAGCGCACCGAAGGGCTCGTCGAGCAGCAACACGCGCGGCTCGATCGCCAAGGCGCGCGCCAGCGCCACGCGCTGACGCTGACCGCCGGACAGCTGCGCCGGAAACCGCTTCTCGAGACCCGACAACTGCACGAGGTCGAGCAACTCGCTCGCCCGCTTGCGGATCGCGGCGCCGGGGGGACGCTTGTCGCGCGGCCGCACTTTGAGGCCGAAGGCAATGTTGTCGGCGACCGTCAGGTGCTTAAACAGGGCGTAGCTCTGGAACACGAAGCCTACATTGCGCTCCTGAACGCTCTTCTGCGACGCGTCCTCGTCGCCGAAGAAGACCATGCCGGAAGTCGGGTGCTCGAGCCCGGCGATCAGACGCAGCAAGGTCGTCTTGCCCGAACCGGACGGACCGAGCAGCGCAATCAATTCACCGGAGCGGATGTCGAGCGAAACCCCGCGCAGCGCGGGATAGCGGTCGAAATCCTTCCGAACATCGACGACACGAATGTCCATTAGCTTGCCTTAGTGACCGTTGCTGCCGGCGATCTGATCGCCGTAGCGCCATTCGAGGGCGGTCTTCACCGCCAATGTGACGAGCGCGAGCAGCGCGAGGAGCGAAGCGACGGCGAAGGCCGCCGTGAACGCGTACTCATTGTAAAGGATTTCGACCTGTAGCGGCATCGTATTGGTGAGGCCGCGGATCTTGCCGGACACCACGGCGACGGCGCCGAACTCGCCCATGGCGCGTGCGTTGCAGAGGAGAACGCCGTACAAAAGCGCCCACCGGACGTTGGGGAACGTCACGAACATGAAGGTCTTCAAGCCGGTCGCGCCGAGCGACAGCGCGGCTTCCTCGTCCCCGGTCCCCTGCTCCTGCATCAACGGTATGAGCTCGCGCGCCACGAACGGAAACGTGACGAAGATCGTCGCCAGCACGATGCCAGGAACGGCGAAAATGATCTCGATGCCCCAGTCGTCCAGCCACGGCCCGAGATAGCCCTTCGCGCCGAACAGCAGCACGTAAACGAGACCCGCGATCACCGGCGACACGGAGAACGGCAGATCGATCAGCGTAACGACGAAGCTCTTTCCCTTGAACTCGAATTTTGCGATGGCCCACGCGGCGCAGACGCCGAAGATCATGTTCGCCGGCACGGCGATGACCGCGACCAGCAATGTCAGGCCGATAGCCGCCAGCGTGTCGGGATTGCCGATCGCCTTCATATATCCCGCAATGCCGCCACGCAGCGCTTCGGCGAACACGACGGCCAGCGGCATCAAAAGAAAGATGGCGAAGAACGCCAGCGCGACCACGATCAGCGTCGTGCGAAATGCGAAAGGCTCGCCCGTGGCCGGCGGCGGCACGGACTTGCGTTGAGAGTCAGCCGGCATAACCGAACCTCCGCCGGCTCCAGACCTGGATGAGATTGATGGCGAGCAGCATCGCGAAAGAGATGGCCAGCATCAGCGATGCGATGGCCGTCGCCGCCGAGTAGCTGAACTCCTCGAGGCGGATGACGATCAGGAGCGGCGCAATCTCGGAGACGAAGGGGATGTTGCCGGCGATGAAGATGACCGACCCGTACTCACCGATGGCCCGCGCCAGCGCCAAGGCGAAGCCG
The DNA here is from genome assembly GCF_003367395.1 of Pseudolabrys taiwanensis. Classification (NCBI taxonomy): domain Bacteria; kingdom Pseudomonadati; phylum Pseudomonadota; class Alphaproteobacteria; order Hyphomicrobiales; family Xanthobacteraceae; genus Pseudolabrys; species Pseudolabrys taiwanensis. Next base: position 1,833,869 of record NZ_CP031417.1, read on the forward strand.
GTCAGGATCGCCGGGATGAGCGGCGGCAGCACCACGCGTAGAATCGTCTGCCAGCGGTTGGCGCCGAGCGTGGCGGCCGCCTCCTCCAATTCCCGATCGAGGTCCGCGAGCACGGGCTGCACGGTACGCACCACGAAAGGCAGGCCGATGAAGATCAACGCCACCACGATGCCGGATGGCGTGTAGGCGATCTTGATGCCGAACGGCGCGAACAACGACCCGATCCACCCCTTCGGAGCATACAATGTGCTGAGCGCGATACCCGCGACCGCGGTCGGCAAAGCGAAAGGCAGATCGATCATCGAATCGATCAGCCGCTTCCCGGGAAACCGATAGCGCACCAGCACCCAGGCCAGAATCAATCCGAATACGCCGTTCACAAGCGCGGCGATGAACGAACTGCCGAAACTGATCCGCAGCGCCGCAAGTGTGCGCGGGTCGAACGCCAGCTTCCAGTAGTCCGCCCAGCCGAGCGACGCGCTACGGATGAGCAACGCCGCAAGCGGAATGAGCACGATCAAGCTCAAATAGGCCATAGAGAAGCCAAACGTCACCCCGAACCCCGGGATGACGCTTGGCCGCTTCCATCTGAATGCCGTCCGGTCCGCCATGGCTCCTAGCTTACTTCGGCTTGTAGAGTTGGTCGAAGATACCACCATCGCCGAAAAATTTCGGCTGCACTATCTTCCAGCCGCCGAGGTCGTCGATGGTCGCTAGTTTCAGGCTTGGGAACCGTTTGATGGCCTCCGGGGAAACGGCCTCCGGCTTGGACGGCCGGTAGTAGTTCTTGGCCGCGATCTGCTGGCCGACGTCGCTATACAGATATTCGAGATAAGCACGGGCCACCTCCGTGGTGCGATGCTTCTCGGCATTCTTGTCGACCAACGCCACGGGCGGCTCGGCCTTGATCGAGATGCTCGGAACCACGATGTCGAACTCACCGACGCCCAATTCGTCGAGCGCGAGGAAGGCTTCGTTCTCCCAGGCAAGCAGCACATCGCCGATCTTGCGCTGGACGAAGGTCGTGGTGGAGCCGCGCGCGCCGGTATCGAGCACCGGAACGTGCTTGAACAGCGCGGCGACATAGTCGCGGACCTTGCCTTCGTCACCGTTGTACTTATGGAGCGCCCACGCCCATGCGGCAAGGACGTTCCAGCGGGCGCCGCCCGAGGTTTTCGGATTTGGCGTGATCACCTCGACACCGTCCTTCACCAGATCGTCCCAGTCCTTGATGCCCTTCGGATTGCCCTTGCGGACAAGGAAAACGATGGTCGAGGTGTAAGGCGAGCTGTTGTGCGGCAGGCGGCCGCGCCAATCCGCCGGGATCTTGCCAGAGTTCTGCGCGATCGCATCGATGTCGGCTTCGAGCGCCAGCGTCACGACATCGGCTTCGAGCCCATCGATCACTGCGCGCGCTTGCGCGCCCGAGCCGCCATGCGATTGCTGGATGGCGATGGTCTTGCCCGTCTTCTCCTTCCAGTACTTGGTGAAGGCATCGTTGTAGGCGCGATAGAGCTCGCGCGTCGGATCGTAGGAAACATTGAGCAGGCGATTCTGCGCGAAGACCGGTGCCGCCGCTGCGATCGTTAAAGCAATAGTTGCAAGGCCCGTTAGAGCGCGAAGTTGCAAGCGCATGAGGAGCTCCCCTCTCGATTTCGAGTTCCACAATTGCTTCTGCGATGCCGCGCCACAAGAGCAGCATCGAAGAAAAGACGGTTTCTGTCGAGAAGTTCGAAGGCCGCGAAAGGAATATGCTTGGGCGTTTGAATTCCCACGCAAATTTTTGCTTGCGGCATCGAGCCGCACACGTAACATTTGTGACGGCTCGACACGCTTCCCCGCGCTGGACGAAACTTCATGGCCGCACGGTCCACCCCGCAGCTGTTCACGATCGGCTACGAACAAGCAAAGCCGGCTGCCGTTCTTGACGAGCTGAAGCATGCGAAGGTCGACATGCTGGTCGATGTCCGTGCGGTCGCCGCCTCACGTCGTCCCGGCTTCTCGAAACGACAGCTTGCCGCGACGGTGGACGACGCCGGCATCGCCTACGTGCATCTGCAAAAACTCGGTACGCCGGCGGAAGGCCGGCAAGCCGCGCGCGCCGGCGATCGCGCGACGCTTACGCGCATCTACGAGAAGCACATCAAGAAGGCGGAGCCGCAAGCCGAACTGGCAGAGCTCATCGGGCTGATCAAATCCGGCAAACGCATCGCGCTCTTGTGCTATTGCCGCGATCCGGCGACCTGCCACCGCAGCCGCATCGTCGCCCACGTGAAGGATCGCATGCGCGTCAAAGTCGAGGACCTGATTCCACCGCTCTTCTAACGGCGTTGACGGCATGCGAATCCGCGCACCATAACTTGATCTACATCAAAGCAGTCGGTTGCGCCGAGAACCAATTTCCTTCGGCCATCCCAACAAGGCCGGAGGAATCGTATGCTGGACGTCGCGCGTAAACCAGGGCAGCCCGAGCAGGCGCCCAAGGTCAAGGACGTCCTGAATTTCATCGACGGCCATTACCTGCCCGCGCGGGGTGGCCGCACCTTCGACAAACGCACGCCGGTCGATGGCGCGTTGATCGCCAAGGTCGCGGAAGCCGCGGAAGCGGACGTGGATGCCGCCGTGAAAGCCGCGCGCGCAGCGCTCGATGGGCCGTGGGGGAAGATCACCCCGGCCGAGCGCGGCGACCTGCTGTATGCCGTGGCCAACGAGATCAACAAACGTTTCGACCAGTTTCTGGAGGCTGAGGTCGCGGACACCGGCAAGCCGGTCAGTCTCGCCAGCCATCTCGATATTCCGCGCGGCGCGGCCAACTTCAAGGTCTTCGCCGACACGGTGAAGAACGTCTCGACCGAGTTCTTCGAGATGGCGACGCCGGACGGCGCCGGCGCCATCAACTACGCGGTGCGCCGCCCGGTCGGCGTCGTCGGCGTGATCTGCCCGTGGAATCTGCCGCTGCTGCTGATGACCTGGAAGGTTGCACCGGCGATGGCGTGCGGCAATACGGTTGTCGTCAAGCCGTCGGAAGAAACGCCGCAGACCGCCACGCTGCTCGGCGACGTCATGAATGCGGTCGGCATTCCGAAGGGCGTCTACAACGTGGTGCACGGCTTCGGACCGAACTCGGCCGGCGAATTCCTCACCCGGCATCCGGGCGTCAACGCCCTCACCTTCACCGGCGAGACACGCACCGGCGCCGTCATCATGAAGGCCGCGGCCGACGGCGCGCGGCCGGTCTCGCTCGAGATGGGCGGCAAGAACCCCGCGATCGTGTTCGCCGACTGCGATTTCGACGCCGCCATCGAGGGCACCATGCGCTCCTGTTTCGCCAACGCGGGACAGGTGTGCCTCGGCACCGAGCGCGTCTATGTCGAGCGGCCGATCTTTGAGAAGTTCGTCGCCGCGCTGAAGGACAAGGCCGAGAAGCTCAAGCTCGGCGTGCCCGAGGACAAGGCAACGACGATGGGGCCGCTCATCAGTCTCGAGCACCGCAACAAGGTGCTGTCGTATTACGCCAAGGCGGTGGCCGAGGGCGCGACCGTCGTGAGCGGCGGCGGGATACCGAAAATGCCGGATGCGCTCAAGGATGGCGCCTGGGTACAGCCGACGATTTGGACCGGCCTTGCCGACAGCGCCGCCACCGTGACCGAGGAGATCTTCGGCCCCTGCTGCCACATCGCGCCGTTCGACACGGAAGACGAGGTCGTCAAACGCGCCAACGCGCTCGATTACGGGCTCGCCGCCGCGGTCTGGACCACCAACCTTGCGCGCGCGCACCGCGTCTCCAGCCGCATCGAGGCCGGCATCGTCTGGGTGAATAGCTGGTTCCTGCGCGATCTGCGCACGCCCTTCGGCGGCATGAAGCAGTCCGGCATCGGCCGCGAGGGCGGCGTGCATTCGCTGGAATTCTACACCGAGCTCAAGAACGTCTGCATCAAGCTATAGAAGCCGGTCATTTCGGACGCCGCGCCGCGGCGATCCGGAATCCAGAACTAGGCGCCGAGTGAATGGCTGGATTCCGGGTTCGCGCCTTCGGCGCGCCCCGGAATGACGGGCGGGACAAAGGAGAGCTAAAATGGCCAGGATCATCGGTGCGATCGCTGCGTCCCACACGCCGACCATTGGCTTTGCCTACGACCGCAACAAGCAGAACGACCCGGTCTGGAAGCCGATCTTCGAGGCCTTCAAGCCGGTGCAGCAATGGCTCGCCGACAAGAAGCCCGACGTGCTGTTCGTCATCTACAACGATCACGTCACCTCGTTCTTCTTCGACCACTATTCAGCCTTCGCGCTCGGTATCGGCGAGAGCTACGTCGTTGCCGACGAAGGCGGCGGCGCCCGCGATCTGCCGCCGGTCGCCGGCCATGCCGGCCTGTCGCATCACATCGGCGCGTCCCTCACCGCCGACGAGTTCGACATGTCGTTCTTCCAAGGCAAGCCGCTCGACCACGGCTGCTTCTCGCCGCTGTCGATGATGTGGCCGCATGCTCCCACTTGGCCCGGTGCGATCGTGCCGTTGCAGGTCGGCGTGCTGCAGTTTCCGATCCCGTCGGCGGCGCGCTGTTACAAGCTGGGCCAAGCGCTGCGCCGGGCGATCGAGAGCTACCCGGAGGACCTCAAGGTGGCGCTGGTCGCGACCGGCGGGCTGTCGCATCAGGTGCACGGCGAGCGCGCCGGCTTCAACAACACCGCCTGGGACGAGCGTTTCCTCGACATGATCGAGAAAGACCCGGTCGCCCTCACCCGCATGACGCTGGCCGATTACGCGCGGCTCGGTGGCATGGAAGGCGCCGAGGTCGTCATGTGGCTGATCATGCGCGGCGCGCTGTCTTCCGCCGTCAAATGCTTGCATCGCAGCTACTATCTGCCGTCGATGACCGGCATCGCCACCGCCATTTACGAGAACGAAGCGATCGAGCCGCCGGCCGATATCCAAGCCGAGCATCGCCGCCATATGGGTCACCAACTGGCGGGCGTCGAAACGCTTGCCGGCACCCTACCGTTCACCTTCGCCCGCAGCGTCAAGGCATTCCGCATCAACAGCTTCCTGCATGACCTGATCAAGCCGGACCACCGCGCCGAGTTCCTCGCGGCGCCGGAGAAGGCGTTCCAGCAGGCGGGATTGAGCGACGAAGAATGCACGCTGATCCGCAACCGTGACTGGCGCGGCATGATCCATTACGGCGTCAGCTTTTTCATGCTGGAGAAGCTGGGCGCGGTCGTCGGCGTGTCCAACCTGCACATCTACGCGGCGATGCGCGGCCAGACACTGGAGGACTTCCAGAAGACGCGGAACGCGCCGGGCGCGCTCTATTCGGTTGCCGGTACGGATGCGCCGAAGCTGGCATGGGACAAGGAACCGGCAGGCGCGAAGTAATGCAGAGGCTCGGTCTTGAACGAGCGTGCCAATTGCTTATTTGGCACGAAGGCCGTCGAGAACTCCGCTCATTCCCGCGAAAGCGGGAATCCATCGCGGACCGGTGTCATTCATAGCGGCCCTGGGTCCCGCCTTCGTGGGGACGAGCGGCCATAGGTTTCTGAGTTTCGGGCGATTGCCGCGGTGACGCGGTAGGCTCTTCACTCTCCACAAGGCGGCGATGCAACGGACGCCGACGAGCCGAAAGAGCGGGCGTAACACCCCGTATCGCCCGAACCCTTCCTCTCAAGTCATTCCGGGGCGCGAGCGAAGCTCGCGAACCCGGAATCCAGTTCACTCTCCCGAGCGTTGTTCTGGATTCCGGATCGGCCCTACGGGCCGTCCGGAATGACGTTGTGCACTACTCCGCCGCCTGGAGTTGCGCGTGACGCGCTTCAACCTGTCCGATCAGGAGCGTGAGCCCGACCGTGGCGACGAACATCGCGAATGCGATGACAGCATTGGCAGCGAGCACAAGGCCGAAGCCTCCGCGGTCATGCAAGAGCGAGATCATCGCGATCGCGCAGCCGGCGCTGATGAACAACGTGAAGTAACGCACGGCGTAGACCCGGCCGCGCCAGGCATCCGCCGTGTAGCGCGCCAGCACCATGTCGTTGATCGTCACTTGGGCGTAGATGGCGGCAATCGACACCGCCAGCGCCGCCATCAGCGATACGCCGTCGAAATAGGCCGCGCCGAGATTGCCGAGGAAGCCGAGCCCGGTGACGGCCACGAACAACGTGTGCGGCGCGAAGCGCTCCACCAGCCGGCCGATGAAGAGCTGCGCGATGCCGCCGCAGATCAGCACCAAGGTGGCGATGCTTCCGGCAAGCACGAGCGGCACATGCGTCGCCAGCCGCTCGTCAACAATTTTCGGCAGCGCGATCGTCAGCATGTTGAAGGTGACGCCGGCGGTTATGGAAATAGCCAGGAACAGGCCGAACAGGATCATCGCCGTGCGCGGCGTCAACGGCACCGTCGCGACCGACTTGCGCTTCTTCGCGTGGTGCCGGTCATCGGGCGTGAGCCAGACATAGGCAAAACCGCTCGCCATGACGAGCGCACCCGGCACGATGAAGGCCGCGCGCCAATTGATCCAGCTCGCCAAGAAGGCGCTGATGCCGGCGGCGAGCGACACACCGAGATTGCCACACACGCCGTTAAAAGCGAGGGTGCGGCCGCGCGCCTGCGAGGCCTCGATCAGCATGGCCATCCCGACCGGATGATAGATGGCCGCGAACATGCCGAGCGCGAACATGCCGATCGCCAGCACGATCAGGTTTGGCGCCAGCCCCACCACCAACAGACTGATGCCGCCGCCGATGTAGAAGGCCGCCATCATGTTGCGGCGGCTCCAGCGGTCCGCCAGCCAGCCGGCCGGCAAGGAGAACACGCCGAACGCGATGAAGGCCGCACTCGAGAGCGCGATGAGCTCGCTATACGAGCGGCCGTAAACCGCCGTCAGCCCGATCACCACCGTCGGGTAAATGAGCAGCACGAAGTGATCGACGGCGTGCGCCCAATTCAGGAAGGCGATGGCGCGGCGTCGGGCGCTGTCGTCCCGCGCGTCGATGGCGGTCGGGTTCATGGGCATTTCCGGCATTTGCGGTAATTGACAATCTGTCGCAACGATACACTTGCCTTTTGGCGATGTTCGGCCGAGTTTCGTCGAGATTAGGCCATGACCGCGACCTCGCCATACCGTCCGAACCTGGACGACGCCCCCCGCCCGGTTGCCGTCCTGCCGAGCGCGCGGCCGGCGGGCGATCGCATTCCCCTGCACCATCACCGGCGCGGCCAGCTCACCTACGCCACGAGCGGCATCATGCGGGTGGAAACGCCGGAAGCGGCCTGGATCCTGCCGCCGGCCCGCGCCCTGTGGCTGCCGCCGCAATGGCCGCATACGGTCGTCATGCGCAGCCGCGTCGAGATGCGCACGGTCTATATCGACTCCCCGTATTGCGCGGCTCTGCCGGCGAGCCCATCGCTCGCGGAAATCTCGGGCCTGCTGCGCGAACTGATCCTGGCCCTCTTGGAGGAGCCGGCCGACTATGACGAGAACGGCCGCGGCGGCATCATCGCCCGCCTCATCCTGACCGAGCTCGGCCGCCTGGGCGAAGGCCGGCTCGCTGTGCCCATGCCGAGCGATCCCCGGGCGCTGCGCGTTGCCCGCGCCCTCCTCGACGATTCCAGCATCGATCTGGATCTTGATCGCTGGGCGGACGCATGTGGCGCCAGCCGTCGCACGCTGGCGCGGGTCTTCCGCAAGGAGACCGGCCTTGGCTTTGCCGAATGGCGGGCGCGGCTGCGGGCCATCGATGGCCTGGCCCGCCTGTCGGAAGGCGCCTCGGTCGCCGAGACGGCGCGCTCGGTCGGCTACGCCAGCCCCAGCGCCTTCTCGGCGATGATCCACCGCACGCTCGGCGAGCCACCCCGGCGCCTTGCCAAATAATACGATCGTTACCCGTGAATAGAGCCTCATGATCGCATGGACAGGCGCCGAATTTCCCTCTTAAGTTGTGGATTGGTTGTGGAAGCTATTGCCGGTCGGTTCGAGGCGTGTAAGGGGCCTCAATGTGCGTCAGGCGCGTATGCGCGGCGACGTCCGTCGCCGTGGCCTTCATTGTCTGTCTTGGATTAGGAATTTCGGGCAACGCCCTCGCCGGCGATGACCCGGACGAACCGACCGTTATTCTCTTTTCCGGCCGCGACCTCTGGCGCAATGGCGTCTTCGCCTATGGCGGCTTTCTGACCGCGCCCGGCGGCTTCGAACAAGACGGCCTCATGTTGAAGATGCTGCTGTCCGGCGGCGCCTATCGATACACCGCCCAGGATTTGAATACGGACGTAATCGGCGCCGAAGCCGTCATCCAAGTGCTGCCGGGCTGGCGCATCAAGCGCGGCGACATAGAGGCTAAGTTTTTCTTCGGTCTCGATATCGAACGGCACAAACTCTGGCCGGACGATCCAGGCAACCGCCTACGCGGCACCGATATCGGCGCGCGGTTCGCGGTCGAGCTCTGGTACGAACCGACGCCGGCCACCATGCTGGCCGGCGATCTGTCACTCTCCACCATCGCCACCAACAACTCGGCGCGCATCGCTTACGGCTGGCGCGTGCCGGAAGATGTTATCGGCATTGGCGACTTCTATGTCGGCCCGGAAGCACAGTACTTTGCGTCCGACGGTTATCGCCATTGGCGGCTCGGCGCCCACGTGACGGGCCTGAAGGCCGACGGCTACGAATGGTCGGCGGCAGCGGGCTGGGCCAGCGACTCCACAAGCTATGCAAGTCCCTACCTGCGCCTCGGCATGTCGGTACGCCAATGAACGTCAACGCCCGCCTTCGTCTACTTCAATGCCGTAAAACAAACCGGTGCCAGTACTTGTTTCGCCCGATTCACTCGTGATATTTGCCCCAAACGAAGCGCTCACGACGCGACCGATAGCCTGCTTCTGAGAAGCCGATACTTTGCCGCCGATCTTGAAGGTCGTCTTGACGTCTACATCAGCCTGAAGCACCGCTGTCACGAGCGACCTTCCGCTCGTGGAACATCCCGATCGCCTGATCGCCGAAACCGCTGCTTTTAGCTGCAAATCATCCGGCCGATAAATCTTTGTATTCTTCAGTGAAATGTCGACCTTATCGACGACTTCCGAACTCAACTCAATTCCCGCAATTGCCTCCAGTTCGGCCTTGGCAGAGCTATCGGCAGATACGTTGTAAGTGATGTTCAGCACTTCGGTCGGACTTGGAGTGATCGATGCGAGCGGCAGCGCCCCCCCCGGCCGGCAGAATCGACTTAGCGAAACGACGCGTGCGTTCCTGTCGGAGCCGCGCGAAACCACACGAACACGGGCCAGCGTCCCCGGAATATAGATCGCTGACGCCGGCCTGAGCAGATCCATTTCATATTTTTGTTTCATCGCCCGCGTCAGACTCGGCTCCGCGCAACCTGCCAAAAAAAAAGCGGCGCCGCTTAAAGCAACCACTGTCCCGCCCCGCATTTTATCCCCCTTAGAGTCGCCCTCTGGGGAGGCATCTTCATTTTCAAATCTTTAGGTTGCAAATAATCAATGATGGATATCCACAATTTTAACACAATAGATTGAATGTCAATCGAGCGTGCGCCGGAAGCGTGTAATCGCGATCATCATCGCGACCAGCATCAGGACGAACAGCATCATGGCGTCGTAGTGCAGATCCGAGACGGAAGAGCCTTTCAGCATGATCGAGCGAACGATGCGCAGATAATGGGTGAGTGGCAGCGCCTCGCCCACATATTGCGCCCATTGCGGCATGCCGGCGAAGGGAAACATGAAGCCGGACAACAGAATGTTCGGCAAAAAGAACATCATCGACATCTGCATCGCTTGCAGCTGGTTCTGCGCGATGGTCGAGAACGTGTAGCCGATCGACAGATTGGTGGCGATGAACAACGTGCTGAGCGCCGCCAGGACACCGAGACTGCCGAGGATCGGCACGCCAAACAGCAAAACGCCGATGCCGATGATCATCGACGCCTGGACGAAGCCGACCATGATATAGGGAATGATCTTCCCCAGCATGATTTCGACCGGCGTGATCGGCATGGACAGCAAGCTCTCCATGGTGCCGCGCTCGATCTCGCGCGTCACCGACAACGCGGTGAAGATGAGCATGGTCATGGTCAGGATGGTGCCGACCAGGCCCGGCACGATATTGAGCTGGGTGACGGCGGCCGGATTGTAGCGCGCATGCGTGCGGATCTCGAACGGCAACGTCGTCGTGACGGGGATGGCGCGGTCGTGTTGCAGGGCCGTCTGCATGACCTGGCCGAGCGCGGACAACGCCGAGCCGGAGGCCACCGGATCGGTCGCGTCCGCGGCGACCAACATGGCAGGCTTGTCGCCGCGCCGAACCGCGCGCTCGAAATTAGCGGGAATTTCGATGGCGAACAGCACTTTGCCGGAAGCCAGAAGATGGTCGAGCTCCGCCGCGCTGCTCGGCAGCTCGCTGACCTTGAAGTATTTGGTGTTCTGTAGCGCCGCCAGAATGGAGCGCGCCAGATCGCTGTGCTCTTGCAACAGCACCGCCGTGGGCAGATTGCGCGGCGTCGTGTTGATCGCGTAGCCGAACAACATGAGCTGCACCAGCGGGATCATGATGATCATCGCGAATGAGACGCGGTCGCGCTTGAGCTGGATGAACTCCTTGACCAGCATCGCCCACGTCTTGCGCCAGAATCCCCTGCCGCGCAGGCGGGGCTGGTCGGAATCGGCCATGATGTGGGTTGGCTGCGGATCGATCATTGGAAATTGTCCCGCGCCTTGCCCATCAAATCGATGAACACGTCTTCGAGCGAGGGCTCCGATCGTTTCCAGTCCAATCCGCCACGCGCGCGATAGGGCGCGATCGCCCGCTCCAGCGCGTCCGCATCGCGGCCGGAGACATGCAGGCTGGTGCCGAAGGGCGCCACCATGTCGACACCCTGCGTGCGGCTGAGCGCGTCGGACAAATCGCTGAGATTGGCGTCGGCGGCTGTGACGATGTACGTGGTCAGATGCGATCCTTCGATCACCTGCTCGACCGTGCCGCGCGCCAGAAGTTCGCCATAGGCGATGTATGCGATCTCGTGGCAGCGCTCGGCCTCGTCCATGTAGTGGGTCGACACCAGCACGGTCAGGCCTTCATTGGCCAAGGCGTGGATCTCATTCCAGAACTCGCGCCGCGCCTTCGGATCGACGCCTGCGGTCGGCTCGTCGAGCAACAGCAACTGGGGACTCGACAACGTGCAAGCGCCCAAGGCCAGACGCTGTTTCCAGCCCCCCGACAGCTCGCCCGCGACCTGCTCCTCGCGGCCGGCGAGGCCGAGGCGTTCGATTGCGGCCCGTGCGGCAGCGGCCGGCCGCGCAAGACCATAGATGCGCGCGATAAACTCGAGATTCTCGCGCACCGACAGGTCCTGATAGAGGCTGAAGCGCTGCGTCATGTAGCCGACGCGGTTCTTGATCTTGTCGGTCTCGGTGCGGATGTCGTAGCCGAGGCAGGTGCCGGTGCCTTCGTCGGGCGTCAACAGACCGCACAGCATGCGGATCGTCGTCGTCTTGCCCGAGCCGTTAGGTCCGAGAAAGCCGTAGATGCTACCGCGTTTAACCTGCATCGACAGATTGCGCACCACCGCGCGACCGTCGAACCTCTTGGTCAGGTTGTGGACGTCGATGACGATGTCGTGGCCGTTCATTTCGCGGCCTCCGTTGCTGCCTCCGGCAGCGTGACGGTGACCGGCTGGCCGACCCGAAATTTCTCGGGCTGCGCCGGTCGCGCTTCGATCATGTAGACGAGCTTCGAGCGTTCCTCGAGGCTGTAGATCACCGGCGGCGTGTACTCGGAGCTGCGCGCGATGAAGGAGACCTTGGCGGTGAGCCCCGGTTCGCAGCCATCACACGACACCGCGACGGTGTCGCCGAACTTCACCGTCGCCAGTTCCGTTTCGGGCGCGAAGAAGCGTATCTTAAGGTTGCCCGGCGGAAGCAGCGACAACACCGGCCGCCCCGGCTGCACCGTCTCGCCCGGCCGGTAATAGATCTGCTGAATGGTGCCGTCGGCCGGACTGTTCGCGGTGCGCCGCGCCAGCCGCGTCTGCGACCATTCGAGATTGGCTTTCGCCTGCCGCAGCGCGGCTTCCGCATCGTCATACGTCTTCTGGGTGCCGGCGGCGGTCTTGAGCAATTCCTTGGCACGGTCGAAAGCCTGCTGCGCATTGACCACCGCGGTTCGGCGCACTTCGAGATCGGCCTTTTGCAGATCGTCGTCGACGGTGAACAACAAGTCGCCTTTGCGGACGGTATCACCTTCGCGCACCTTGAGAACTTCGACACGCCCCTGCTCATCCGGGCTGACGAAGATCAAATCGGCTTCGACCCACCCCTGCAATTGACGTTCGTTGCTTTTGTCACAGCCGGCAAGCGCGAGCGCGACGAATGCCGCGATGAGAGCATGTCTGACGGTCATGGCTCTCTCCTCGCGCCGAACAGCAACTCGACATGAGTCTGCATCATCGTTCGAACATCGAGAGGATCGTAGCGCTCGAACAGACCGTTCCATATGATCGCCATCAAACCGGGCGCAGCGATGAGCTGCGGAAATTCGACCAATCCCGGCGCCACCTCGCCGCGCGCGGCCGCGCGGTTGAGCAGCGCGCGCACGGCGGCGATGATGCGCGACAGCACTTCCCGGTAGTAGAACTCCGCGAGCTTGGGAAAGCGGCGGCCTTCCGAGATCATCAGCCGGACGACGTCCTTGCGCCGGGTCTCATAGACCTCGCGCATGAAGAGGTCGGCGATGTGCGAGGCAATGTCCGGCAGTGGCAGATCGGCGGCCCCCATCGCTTCGATGCTACCGACCAGCGGTGTCAGCATTTCGCGGATGAGCTCCTGAAACAGGGTCTCCTTGTCGCGGAAATAGAGATAGATCGTGCCCTTGGCGATGCCGGCGCGTTTGGCGACGTCATCAAGGCGCGTCGCCTCGAAGCCGCTCGCCGAAAACTCATCAAGCGCCGCCGCCAGAATGGCCTCCCGCCGCGCCGCGCTACGCGTGTCGCGCGCGCTGTCGCCGACGATTTCCACCCGCTGCTCGCGCTTCCGGGGCGCCGTCTTCGCTGCCTTGCGCCGTTCCGCCATACCCCCACCACTGACTGACTGGTCAGTCATTATTTAATCCAGATCGGGCCGGCGCGCAAGATGGAGAAAATTGGCTGGTTTGGTGCTTGCCGGTATCCCGCTCCGCCCTACTTGTGGGGGATGAGCGACGCGGGCCGTTCGGCGGCGCTAGGCGTGAACCAGCCGGATCAATCGCTTGCCGAGATTTTCCCCCCGGTAGAGTTCGGCGATGGCGGCCGGACAGTGCTCGATGCCGTCGACGATGTCCTCGCGATAGGTCAGCCGCCCTTCCCGCACCCAGGCGGCGAGCCGGGCCACGGCTTCTTCATAGCGATGCGCGAAATCGAACACGAGCAGGCCTGACATGCGCGCGCGTTTGACGAGGATCTGGCGCTCCACACGCGGCCCCATCGGCGGCGGGTCCCAGCTCGCGACCGACGCCGTGCCGCAGATAACAATGCGTGCGCCGATGGCAAGCTGCGCGAGTACCGCGTCGCTGATGGCACCGGACGTGTTGTCGAAATAAACGTCGACGCCGCGCGGACAAGCCTCACGCAGTGCGGCGGCAATGTCGCCGGCTTTATAATCGATCGCCGCATCGTAGCCGAAGGCCTCGCGACACAACGCTGTCTTCACCGGCCCGCCGGTGATGCCGACCGTGCGGCAGCCCATCAGCTTCGCGATCTGCCCGACGGCCGAGCCCACCGCGCCGGCTGCCGTCGACACGACGACCGTATCGCCCGGCCGCGGCATACCGAGATCGAGCAGACCGAAATACGCCGTCACCCCGTTGAGGCCCAGCACACCGAGCGAGAGCGACAACGGCAGATCCGCTTCCATCACCTTGCGGGTGACGTTGCTGCCGTCCGACACCGCATAATCCTGCCAGCCGAACATGCCCATCACGCGATCGCCTTCGGCAAAACCGGGATGGCGCGACGCGACGACCGTGCCGGCGGAAAAAGAGCGCATGACTTCGCCGATACCCACGGGCGTCGAATAGTTGGCAATGGCGGAGACCCAGCCCCGCATGGCCGGCTCGACCGACAGGTAGTCGTTACGGATGAGGAACTGCCGGTCGCCCACCTCGGGAAGCGGCGCGACGATAATCTCGAAATGATCTGCTTGCGGGATGCCGTTGGGCCGCGCCCTCAAGCGAACTTGGCGGTTGACGCGCATGGTGTGAGTGCTCCCTTGGACAGGGGAGCATCTTATACCAAGCTGTTTGCCATCAACCCTTCACGTCACAGAAGAACGAGCGGATGACGCATTCCTTGCCGCCGTCGGTATAACAGGCCTTCAGCGCCTCGTTCTGGGTGCGGCCGAGACGCGGCCCCTTCCCCCAACCATTGCCGCCGCACGGATTGGAGAAGTCGACGGCGAAGGCGGCGCAGCCGTGCCGAACCGTCGTTACCACGCGGCAGTTGTCGCCACGGCATTTCGACAGCGCGTTCTGCCGCGCCTCGTCGACCGAGCGGAAATCGAACGCATCGCCATAGGCGCCGCAAGCGCCGATCGCCAGGGCCCCGGCGGCGCGCGCCGTATTCATGGTGGCGAGCATGACGGCGGCGCTGCCCAGCAGCAACGCCGCAGCCACGAGCGCTCGCATCACCGGCGTATAGGTGTCAGCCGCCATCGTCCCTTACCCGAACCCTGTCGGGAACTAACGATGAGTCGCTCCGGCGGATCAACGATTCGGAGTCTCAGGCACGTTCGATTTCAGCCTTGACGGCGGAAAAGGACTCAGGGGTATCGACGTCGGTCAAGGCGGCGGCACCGGCGACCGGCACCTCAACGACGGCCTCGGCATAGGTGGCGATGAGATTGCGCGCCCCGATATCGCCGGCGATGCCCATCAAAGCCGGGAAGAACCGCCGCGACCAGAGCACCGGATTGCCGCGCAGCCCGCCGATCGACGGCACGACGACCAGCGCGCCGCGCTCGGGATCGAACCCATTGATCAACTGATCGATCAAAGACGCATCCACTTGCGGCATGTCGCCAAGGCAGACAATGGCGCCGTCCGCATCTTTCGGCACGGCGGCGATGCCGGCTTTGAGGGAGGTACCGAGCCCCTCGGCATAGTCGGCATTGAACACGATCTGCACCGGCAGACCGGCCAACGCCGCTTCGACCTTCTCGCGCTCGTGGCCGGTGACAACGATCACCGGCGATGCGTGCGAAGCGAGCGCATTTTCGGCGGCGATGCGCACCAGCGGCTTGCCGCCGATTTCGGCGGTCAGCTTGTTGACCGCGCCCATGCGCGTCGAACGGCCGGCCCCGAGCACGACCGCCGCGATGCGGCGCCCCTTCTCTTCTTCCTTCTCCTCGCGCGGCTGCGGGCGCGTGACGATTTCCATGAGCAGGCCGCCGACACCCATGCCGGTGACGTCCTCGCGCGACACCGGCAGGCCGGCGAGCAGACGCATCAGCACCCAGTCGAACCCATTCTCCTTCGGCGAACGCGCGCAGCCCGGCGCGCCGAGCACGGCCTGACCGCGCGCACGGCCAATCAGCATCAAATTGCCGGGGTCGACCGGCATGCCGAAATGCTCGATCTCTCCACCGACGGCCTCGAGCGCGGCCGGAATGACGTCGCGCCGATCGGCGATCGCCGAGGCGCCGAACACGACGACCAGCTCGGCGCCGGCGTTCAAGAGCTCGTCGATGGCCGCTGCGAGTGCCGCCTGCTCGTGGGGCACGCGCTTCTCGGCGATGATCGTCGCGCCGGCCGGCGCGATGCGCGCCGCGGTGATCTTCAACGTCTTGTCGATGACCTTGGGCGACAGACCCGGCAGCAAAGTCGAAACGACACCGACTTTGCGCACCCTGTAGGGCGCGACGCGGATCACCGGCTGCGCCTTGCGCGCTTCGGCCACGGCTTTATCGCGCGCGCCGCCGGCAACGGCGAACGGGATGATTTTTACCGTGGCGATCATCTCACCCGGCACCACCGGCTTGTAGGCGGTCAAAGTCGCGAGCGTCACCGCTTCGTCGACACGGTTAAGCCGGTTCACGACATCCTTATCGACAACCAGCAAGCCCGCCTCTTCGGCGAAGAGGTTGCAGCGGCCGGTGAACGCTTTATCGGTACGCACGCCCTCGCCCGCGACCGCCGCCGCGATGTCGGCCGCCGCCTGGTCCTCCGACACGTCGCCCGGCTCCAGCCGCGCGACCACGATCTCCTTGATGTTCGCGGCCTCGAGCGCAGCGACCTCCGCCGCGCCGATCAACGTGCCCTTCTTGAGCACGAGTGCGCCTTCGCGAATGGAATGCACCGCCGTGCCGCCGACGGCGTCACGAACCGGAACGGCGCCGAATTTCATAGACTGCTCCCGTCATTCCGGGACGCTCGCATCGCGAGCGGACCCGGAATCCAGCCGCATGTTCTAAATTCGTTTCTGGATTCCGGGTTCGCCCGCCTTCGCCCTACGGGCTTCGGCGCGCGCCCCGGAATGACGAATGCCGTCATGCCGCTTCCGCCTTTTCCTGCTTCACGCGCAAACGCAACGTGATCTCCGCCATGATCGAAACCGCGATCTCAGGCGGCGAGATAGCGCCGATGTCGATACCGATCGGCGCATGAATGCGCGCGATATCGAGATCGGTAAGCCCCGCTTCCTTCAACCGCGCGACGCGCTTGGCATGCGTCTTCCGTGAGCCGAGCGCGCCAATATAGAAGCAGTCGCGTGCCAGCGCATGCTTGAGCGCCGGATCGTCGATCTTCGGATCGTGCGTCAGCGCGACAAAGGCCGTGTATCGATCGATATTGAGCGGCGGCAGCGCGACATCCGGCCACTCGGCGATCACCTTCACGTCGGGGAAGCGCTCGATGGAGGCGAACGCCGTGCGCGGATCGACGATGGTCACGTCGTACCCGAGCAAAGCCGCGATCGGGGCAAGCGCTTGGCTGATGTGTACAGCACCGGTGATGACCAGCCGCGGCGACGGCACATGCACGGTGAGGAAGACACGGCCATCTGCCGTCTCTTCCATGCCGCTTTTGGCCATGCGGACACGCTTTTCGATGGTGTCGCGCAGCGGATCGTTGGCGATGTCGCCGGCACGTACCAGACGCTGCGCCCCGTTATCGACATTGGTGACGACCACCACGACGCGCCGGGCGGCGCGGTCTTCGTTGATGGCGTGGAGAATATCGAGCTGCACTTAACTCACCTTCTCGACATAGACGCGAATGGTGCCGCCGCACGACAGCCCGACCTGCCAGGCCGCCTCGTCGGCGACGCCGAACTCCAGCATTTTCGGCTTGCCGCTGTCGATCACGTCGATGGCCTCGGTCACCACCGCGCCCTCGACGCATCCGCCGGAGACGGAGCCGAGGAAATTGCCGTCATTGTCGATCACTAGATTGGAGCCGACCGGCCGCGGCGCCGATCCCCAGGTCTCGACCACCGTGGCAACGGCCACGCCGCGCCCGGCTTTGCGCCAATCCTCAGCCGCTTTCAGAATATCTTCGTCGCGTGCGTACATGATGAACCTCCGATTTTCTCGCCTCTCCCCGCGCGCGGAGACAGGCGCAGGTAAGCTAGGCAACCTGCTTCAGCATCTTCTTCGGATCGTAGCCCTTGGCCGGCGCGCCCGAGAGCGCCCGTACGAGCTCGGTCATGGACTCCAGATTGTGTATCGGCCGCAGTTCATCAACATACGGCAGCATGGTCCGCACGCCCTTGGCGCGCGCCTCGAAGCCCTCGAAGCGCAAAAGCGGATTGAGCCAGATGAGCCGGCGGCACGAGCGGTGCAGCCGGTCCATCTCGAAAGATAGCGTGTCATCGGCATCGCGCTCAAGTCCG
Organism: Pseudolabrys taiwanensis; assembly: GCF_003367395.1. Lineage (NCBI taxonomy): Bacteria > Pseudomonadati > Pseudomonadota > Alphaproteobacteria > Hyphomicrobiales > Xanthobacteraceae > Pseudolabrys > Pseudolabrys taiwanensis. The sequence continues at coordinate 1,851,737 of NZ_CP031417.1, forward strand.
TCGGTGATCAGGAGCACAACGGCGCCCTGCCCGAGCACGCGCCGCGCCCAATGCTTGTTGAAGGCATGCAAGGACGTCGCAATGCGTGTGCCGCCCGACCAATCCGCGACGTTCGCACCGCAGGCGGCGAGCGCTTCGTCGGGATCGCGCTGGCGGATGGAGCGGGTGACGTTGGTCAGCCGCGTGCCGAACAGGAAGGTGGTGACGCGCTTGCGCGCATCGGTAATGGCGTGCAGGAAGTGCAGGAACAGCCGCGTGTACTGGCTCATCGACCCGGAGATGTCGAGCAGCGCCACAATCGGCGGCTCCTTCACCCGCGGGCCAAGGTACTTAAGGTCGATCACGGCGCCGCCGGCTTTCATGCTGGAGCGAAGCGTTCGGCGTACGTCGATCAGATGACCGAGCCGGTGCGGCGCCAGCCTGCGCGTCTTCACAAGGTCCAGTGGCAGCGCCAGCTTGGCGATCGCATCCTTGGCCCGCGCAATCTCGGCCGCCGTCATCTGCGCGAAGTCCTTTTTCTGCAACACCTCCCGGTCCGAAACCGTGAGGCGCGCATCGACCTCCACTTCGCGCTCTTCCGCGCGCTCCTTATTGGACGCGAACAGGGCGTCCTGAACGCGCTGGGCGCCGGCCTCCGGCGGTTTCGGCGCTGTCGGCAAGGTCTCGGGCAGCATCGAGGCGATCATCTTGTCAATCAGCCCGCGCCGGCGGAAGAAGATGCGAAACGCCTGGTCGAACAGGATCGAGTGCTCGCGCCGTTTCACGAACACCGCATGCAGGGTCCAGTAAAAATCGTCGCGATTGCCGACATGCGCCACCTCGAGTGCCTGCACGGCGTCGAGCACGGAGCCCGGCCCCACAGGCATGCCGGCCGCGCGCAAGGCGCGCGCGAAGTAGAGGATGTTTTCGGCGAGGCGGCCGTTTGTTTCCGTCGCCATGTCAAAGACCGTCGAAAATCTTGCTGACGGCGTCAATCACGCTTTCCGCGATTTCGCCCGCCACCGAGCCAGCGCCGTGTGCAGCCGTTTCCGCCGCGGGAACGGCTGTATCCACCGCGCCCTCCACGAGCTTGCAGCCGGACGTTGCCGAGTCCGTCAGCGCCATGGAAACTATCGGATCGACAGGGTCGACGCCATCGAGAGCACCACCGCGCTTCCCCTCCGATTTGCGGACTAAACCTTGGGCAATCTCCTCACTCACCATGCATCTCCAAACGAAGTGGCTTACTCGGCCGCCCGCAATTCCGCCTTCACCTCGTCGAGCAGCGTCTTCACCTTGCTGCCGTCGAGCCGCGCGATGTCGTCCTGATATTTGAGCAGCACGCCGAGCGTGTCGGACACGGTCGCCGGATCGAGCGCCACGACGTCCAACTCGGTGAGCGCCGTTGCCCAGTCGAGCGTCTCCGCGACGCCAGGCACCTTGAACAGGTCTTCCTTGCGCAGCGCCTGCACGAAGGCCACCACCTGCTCGGACAGCTTCTTGGCAATGCCCGGCACCTTGGTGCGCAGGATCGTCAATTCGCGCGCGGCGTCGGGATAGCCGACCCAATGGTAGAGGCAGCGGCGCTTGAGCGCGTCGTGCACCTCGCGCGTGCGGTTGGAGGTGACGACGACGATCGGGGGGTGCGGCGCCTTTACCGTGCCGAGTTCCGGCACGGTGACCTGATAATCGGCGAGCACTTCCAAAAGGAAGGCCTCGAACGCCTCGTCGGTGCGGTCGATCTCATCGATGAGCAGCACCGGCGGACCATCCGGGTCCGGCTCAAGTGCCTGCAACAGCGGCCGCTTGATCAGGAATCGCTCGGAGAAGACGTCGTGCTCGATGCGCGAGCGGTCGCCCTCACCCTCCGCCTCGGCGAGCCGGATGGCGATCATCTGCGCGCCGTAATTCCACTCGTAGACCGCCGCCGAGACGTCGAGGCCCTCGTAGCACTGCAACCGGATCAGCTTGCGGCCGAGCGTCGCCGCCAGCACCTTGGCGATCTCGGTTTTGCCGACGCCGGCCTCGCCCTCGAGGAACAGCGGCCGCCCCATCTTCAGCGCCAGGTACAGCACCGTCCCGAGCGAGCGGTCGGCCACGTAGCCGGCCTTGGCCAGGAGGTCGACGGTGGCGTCAATGGAGGTCGGCAGCGGCGTTGAGGTCATTAGAGCATCCACGGAAAGGGGGCGCTTTATCCTAGCGCAGGCACGGCATACATGTGGGTAGCAAAGCCGTGCCCGGCCAGCCAGGGATAGCACCCATGTCGACGACCGAAATGCCCGAAAACGCCCTCCGCCAGCCACCCATCGACGCGGGGGTGCGGATCGGCCATGTGCACCTGAAGGTCGCGGACCTCACGCGGGCGCTCGATTTCTACTGCGGCGTCCTGGGCTTCGAGCTGACCTTCCAGCGGCCGGGCGCCGCCTTCATTTCGGCCGGGGGCTACCACCACCACATCGGCCTGAACACCTGGGAGAGCAAAGGCGGCTCCCCGCCGCCCCCCGGCTCGACCGGCCTCTACCACACGGCGATCCTCTACCCGACCCGGAAGCTCCTCGCCGACGGCTTGCGCAGGCTGATCGTGGCCAAGATCCCGCTCGAAGGGGCGAGCGACCACGGGGTCTCGGAGGCGCTCTACTTGCGCGATCCGGACGACAACGGCGTCGAGCTCTATTGGGACCGGCCCAAGGACCAGTGGCCGCAGATGCCGGACGGGTCGCTCAAGATGTACACCCACCCCCTCGACCTGCACGACCTCCTGGCTGAGCTCGAGCGATAAGCTCTCGCCTAGTGCACCTGCTTTCCCGACGATAAACTGTAAATTGACCAAACCGAGTCTCCGCCCGGCGCGGACGAGGCGGAACATGTCGACGCGAGGGAAAATGGGCAGTGCGACGCCTGTCGCGGATGTCGATCCGTATTCACATGAATCGAGCGCCGCAGCGCTCGCTCGTTTGATTTCGCTTGTCGACATCCAAGCGCGCGTCGTCCGCAACTACGAGGCCTTGTCGCTGAGCCGCCACATCTACGAGCGCGCCTTGTCCGCCGGCCGTCTCGGCGTCTGGCAATGCGACCTGTCCACCGAGACCCTGAGCTGGTCGTCCGGCACTTACGACATATTCGATCTGCCGCGCATGTCCCCTCTCGTGCGCAAGCAGGCGCTGCTTTGCTACCCGGCTCATTCGCTCAAGGCGCTTGAAGCGATCAGAACGCCAGCCATCAAACGCCGGCAAAGTTTCACTTTGGACGCTGAGATCGTCACACCGAAGGGCAAACGCCGGTGGATCCGCATCGCCGCCGGCGTCGAATGCGCCGGCGACCGTGTCATAGGCCTCTTCGGCATCAAGCAAGACATCACCGAAGAGCGTCTCCAGTCGGAACGACAGCACTATTTTGCTACCGTCGACGAACTCACAAACCTCGCCAACGGCAATCAATTCCAAGCGCGTCTGGCCGAGGCCTGCAAAGCGCGTGCGGAGGGCATCGGCGGCTTTCTCCTGCTGATCAATCTGGATCACTTCAAAGACGTCAACGATGCGCTTGGACATGCGGTCGGCGACCTGTGCCTGAAAGAAGCGGCCCAGCGTCTTGCCGAGGCTTGTGGCGACGCGGCCGTTGTCGCGCGGCTGAGCGGCGACGATTTTGCCGTGCTTCTGCATCCGGAAAGCTCGATCACCCACGTCAATGGGACAGCCGCTCGCGTCGTGCGCACGATGGGCCGCCCATTCGACTGCGGCGGCCACATGTTCAAGATCGGCGCCTCGATCGGCATTACAGCAATCGACGGCTGTACGCCCGATGAGGCATCGCAACGTGCGAATGCTGCGCTCGCCACCGCCAAAGCCGGCGGGCGGAGTACCTATCGCTGGTGCACGGCAGGCGCGGCGTAAGCCATCGGAAATCGAACGCTTGGCTCTTGGCTCTCAGCGGTCTGTCGCCGCAAGGCTTCAGCGCCAGCGCCTCAGGCCGCCGAGCGCGCGACATCCGGCGCGAGGCGAACGCCGCGCTGCTCCAGGATCGGCAGCACATTGTCGCGGAAGTACGGGAACTCTTCGGCGTAGTCGACGAACGACAAGGTGGTGCCGCGGAATCCGGCGGCGTGCAGCGCCGTCAGGCCGTCGGCCACCTGCTCCGGCGTGCCGGTCAGCGGGAAGCCGCCGTGGCCCGCCGCCATGCGGTCGCGGATGAGTGCCAGCAGATCGTGCGGGAACGACTGCGCATGCGCGAACTGGAGGCGCACCAGATTGTCGACGGCCGCCCAGTCCGCATTCGTCCGGCCGAAATATTCGAGGTACTCCTTCGCCTCCCCCTCGGTCGGGCGACACACAACGTGCGAGAAGGTGAGCACCTCGACCGCGCGGCCGACGCCGGCGCCCTGCTGCTTCAAGGCCGCGATCTCGTCCTTCGAACGCGCCAAGTCGATCGCCGGCGTGAACAGGAAGTCGGCATTGCGCACAGCGAACTTGCGGCCTTCATCGGAGCCGGCCGCGTTGAGGATCGGCATCGGCTTTGACGGGCGCGGATCGCCGAGCACATTCTTCAGCTTGAAATACGTGCCGTCCCAATCGAAAGCCTCGGTGCGGGTCCACAACGCCTTGACGATATCGAACCACTCCTGGGCATAGCCATAGCGGGTCGGATGATCGTCGGGCAGCGTCAAACCGAGCGCCTCGTACTCCGGCTTATTCCAACCGGCGACGATATTGAGCCCGACGCGGCTGCCGCTGATCTGATCCATTGTCGCCAATTGCTTGGCAACGACGACCGGATGGTTGGCAGCTGTGTGAATGGTAGCAAAAAGCGTGAGGTTGCGGGTCTGCGCCAGAAGACCGGTCGCCCAGGTGATCGTTTCCAGGACGCCGCCGTGGAAGTTGGTCTCGCCGCCGTAACCGATCCAGCGCGCGATGGGCAGCATGAAATCGATGCCGGCATCGTCGAGAAGACGCGCAAGCTCGAGGTTGTTGTCCCAGGAATTGACCCAACGCTCGGGCACCTTGGTGACGGTCATTCCGCCCGAGCAATTCGAGGCAAACGTGCCGAGAAAGAAGGGCTGCGTCTTAGACCCGGGCGTTCCAAGCATGCTCATCGGCAACTCTCCCCACGCTATGATAGATTATATGATAGATAGTCTATCAGTAATTCGAGTGGACGCAAGCAAGCGCTCTGGGCATTGTGTGCCTCGGGGGTATCCAATGGGCCGAAAAAATAAGCAGATAAGCGAGGTTACGGCGACTGTAGACCGTGGCTGGCATCTCGCCCGCACGCCGCTCGAAATGGACGTTGCCGACATCGAATATGCGCTGATGCGGTGTTATGAAGCGTTCGGCCGCTGGCAGGCGGAGTGCCTCGCCTCGGTGATCGAGTTCTCGGCAAGCGGACCCGAGAATGCGCTGCTGCACATCATCGGCATGAACGAGCGACCGAAGACCATTCGCGACCTGGCGCATATGACCAATCGCGAAGACATCCCAAACATCCAATACAGTCTGCGCAAGCTGCTGAAGGCGAAGCTGATCACGCGCACCGGCAGCGGCCGCTCAGGCGTGAACTACGACGTGACGGCGCTTGGCCGCCGCGTGATCGAGCGCTACGCCGATATCCGATCGGCCTTGTTGATCGAAGCCGTCTCGCGCGTGCCGAAGCTGACGGGCCGACTCGCCGACTCCGCCCATACGCTCGAGTTGATGACCGGCATTTACGAACAGGCGGCACGGACGGCCGCCACGCATCGCCGTCGTCATCCCCTGCCCGAGCCGAAGGCGGCGCGCCCCGGCAAAAGCCGCGGCTAATCGGGGCGCGATTACGGCGCGTGTCTAATTCGCGCTGTATCTATCGCGTTCAGATCCTTGCAGCCGCAGAGCGCCATGGTGACTTCAAGCTCGGCGCGCAGGATGCGGATGACGTGTGCGACGCCCGCCGCGCCCGCCGCCGCCAGGCCATAGACATAAGGCCGCCCGATCAGCACTGCCTTGGCGCCCAACGCCAGCGCTTTGAACACGTCGCTGCCGCGCCGGACGCCGCCATCGCAGAGTACCGGCACACGATCGCCCACCGCCGCAACAGTCTCGGCCAGCACATCGATGGTGGCGGGCTGGGTGTCCAGCGTGCGTCCGCCGTGATTGGAGACGATGATGCCATCGAAACCTTCGGCGACCGCGCGCTGCGCGTCTTCGGCGGTCATGATGCCCTTGGCGAGCAACGGCAGGCGCGTGAGCGAACGCAGCCAGGCGACGTCCCGCCATGTCATGGCGGACGCGAGCAGCGGCCCGCCAAGCAATAGCTGTCCATTATCGACCGCCTGCATGCTCGGCACGCGCATGCCGCGCAGATTTACCGCTTCGAGGTCGGACGGCAGCGCAAAGCCCGCGCGCTGTTCACGGTTACGAATTCCGGTGACCGGCGCATCGACGGTGACGACGAGCGCCGTGTAACCAGCCGCTTCGGCGCGGCGCACCAGCGCGGCGGTAAGGTCGCGGTCGGCTTGCACGTAAAGCTGAAACCACAGCGGCGTTTTCGCTTGCCGCGCGACGTCCTCGATCAAGGTCGTCGCCTGGGTGCTCACCACGACACCGGTTTGCATCGCCGCCGCGGCGAGGACGGTGCCAAGCTCACCGTCGGGATGAAACAGCCGGTGATAGGCGACTGGCGCCAACAAGATGGGCGCGGCAAAGCGCTGGCCGAATATCTCCACCGCCGTATTGCCGCCGCTGAGATCTTCGAGCACCCGCGTGCGCAACGTCAGGCGCTGATACGCCGCAATGTTCTCACGCGCCGTCCACTCGTCGGTCGCGCCGCCCGACAGAAAGGCCCATGCGGACGCGCTGACGCGCTCGCGCGCAAGGCCCTCGTAATCGCCGACCGATACGGCCGTCGGTGGGATTTGCTGGAGCTTGGGCAAAGGGTGCTGCATCGGCCGCCCGGCTATGCACGAGACTCTGGCGCGGCTTAACAACCGCTAGAAATCGAACGCCTCTTTCTTACCGGCCTTGCCGTTGCCGCGCAGCAATGTCTCGTCCGGTTGCGGCAATGGCGTGCCGGGGTCGCGGAAGCGGTTGGTGATCGGATAGCGCCGGTCGCGGCCGAAATTGCGCAACGTCACCTTGACGCCGGGCGCCGCCTGGCGCCGCTTGTACTCGGCAATGTGCAGCAGACGCTCGATGCGCGTGACGGTGTCTTTGTCGAAGCCCGCCTCGACGATGCGGGAGATGGGCTCTTCGCCTTCGACCAGCCGTTCCAGGATGGGATCGAGCACGGCATAGGGCGGCAGCGAGTCCTCGTCTTTCTGGTTCTCGCGCAGTTCGGCGGTCGGCGGCCGCGTGATGATGTTCTCGGGGATTACGGGGCCGTCGGGGCCGAGCGCGATCTCGGGCTTCCAGGCATTGCGCAGCCGGCTCAGGCGAAACACCTCGGTCTTGTAAAGGTCCTTCACCGGGTTGAAGCCGCCGTTCATATCGCCATAGAGGGTGGCGTAGCCGACCGACATCTCCGACTTGTTGCCGGTCGTGACCACCATCAAATTGAACTTGTTGGAGATCGCCATCAGGATCGTGCCGCGCGCCCGCGCCTGCAGGTTCTCCTCGGTGACGTCGCGCGGCAGTTTTTCAAATGCCGGCTCCAAGGCAGCCAAAAAGCCTTCGACCGCGGCGGCAATCGGTACGATGTCGTAACGCACGCCGAGTGCCTTCGCGCACGAAGCCGCGTCGTCGAGCGACTCCTGCGACGTGAATTTGTAGGGCAGCATCACGCATCGCACGCGCTCGGGCCCCAGCGCATCGACCGCCATGCACGCCACCAGCGCGGAGTCGATGCCACCCGATAGACCGATCACGACACCGGGAAATCCATTCTTGTTGACGTAATCGCGCAGGCCGAGCACGCAGGCGGCATAGTCGGCCTTCTCCCCCTCGGCGACCGTCTCGATCGGCGCCTCACAGCGCCAGCTATTGCCGGCGCGCGACCAGTTGGTGAGCACGACCGCCTCGCGGAACGCCGGAAGTTGCATCGCCAGCGAACTGTCGGCCTGCAGCGCGAAGGACGCGCCATCGAACACGAGTTCGTCCTGACCGCCGACCTGGTTGACATAGAGCAGCGGCAAGCCGCTTTCCGTCACACGCGCCACCGAGACATTGAGCCGCACTTCGTCCTTGGCGCGGCTGTAAGGCGAGCCGTTGGGCACGACAAGGATCTCGGCACCGGTCTCCGCCAAAGTCTCGACCACGTCTTCGTAGTCGCCCGCCTCCGTCCAGATGTCCTCGCAGATCGGAACGCCGAGACGCACACCTCGGAAGTTCACCGGACCGGGCACCGGCCCCTGCGCAAAAACGCGGCGTTCGTCAAAGACCCCGTAGTTCGGCAGATTGACCTTGTAGCGCACAGCCGCGATCGCGCCGTCATCGAGCAGCGCCACGGCGTTGTAGAGCTTGCCTTCGTCGACCCAGGGCGAGCCGACAAGCATCGCCGGACCGGGAGTCGCCGTCTCGCGCGCCAAGGCCTCGACAGCGGAACGGCAGGCGGCCTGGAAGGCGGGCTTCAGGACGAGATCTTCCGGCGGATAGCCGGCAATGAACAGCTCAGGGAAAACGACAAGGTCGGCGCCGAGCGCCGCCGCTTCGAGCCGCGCGCGTCGTGCCTTTTCGGCATTGCCGGCGACGTCGCCGACAATGGGGTTGAGCTGCGCGACGGCAATCGCAAGACGATCTGTGGGGCGGGCGTTCATGCGCTTGATCTATCGCCTGCCCCGCGTGCCTGCAATCACGCTACCGTATGCCCCGCCCCGCAATTTGCGGAGACGGCGTCAGAGACCGGCCGCCGCCGGCATCGGCTGCGTCACCGCAGCGCGCTCCTTGCGCAGCAGATCGGCCAGAAGGAAGGCCAGATCGATCGCCTGATCGGCATTGAGGCGCGGATCGCAGACCGTGTGATAACGGTCGTTGAGGTCGGCGTCGCTGATCGCCCGCGCGCCGCCCGTGCACTCGGTGACGTTCTGGCCGGTCATCTCCAGATGCACGCCGCCGGCATGGGTGGCCTCGGCCTGATGCACGGCGAAGAAGCTGCGCACTTCCTTCAAGATCAGGTCGAACGGCCGGGTCTTGTAGCCCGACGCCGACGTGATGGTGTTGCCGTGCATTGGGTCGCAGGACCAGACCACGGAGCGGCCCTCGCGCTTCACGGCACGCAGCAGCGGCGGCAGGTTGTCGCCGACCTTGTCGGCGCCCATGCGCACGATCAGCGTCAGCCGCCCCGGCTCGTTGTCCGGGTTCAGCACGTCGATCAGGCGCAGGAGATCGTCCGGCTTGCTCGACGGCCCACATTTGAGGCCGAGCGGATTCTTGATGCCGCGCGCGTATTCGACGTGCGCGTGGTCGAGCTGGCGCGTCCGGTCGCCAATCCACACCATGTGGCCGGAGGTCGCGTACCAGTCGCCGGTCGTCGAGTCGATGCGGGTCAGCGCCTGTTCGAAGCCGAGCAGCAGGGCTTCATGGCTGGTGAAGAAGTCGGTGGTGCCGAGCGTGGAATCGACCGCGAGATCGAGGCCGCAGGCGCGCATGAAATCCAGCGCGCCCGAGACGCGGTCGGCGAGATCGGCGTAGAGCTTCGACTGCGGCGAGCCGGACACCGACTGCAGCATCCACTGATGCACGTTCTCGACGCTGGCGTAGCCGCCCTTCGAGAAAGCGCGCAGCAGGTTCAGCGTCGCGGCGGATTGCCGATAGGCATCCATCTGGCGGCGCGGATCGGGCGTGCGCGCTTCCGGCGTGAAGGCAACGTCATTGATGATGTCGCCGCGATAGCTCGGCAACTCAATACCGTCGCGCTTCTCGGTCGGCGATGAGCGCGGCTTGGCGAACTGACCGGCGATGCGACCGATCTTCACCACCGGCGAGGCGCCGGCATAGGTCAAGACGATCGCCATCTGCAGGAAGACGCGGAAGAAGTCGCGGATATTGTTGGCGCCGTGTTCGGCGAAGCTCTCCGCGCAATCGCCGCCCTGGAGCAGGAAAGCCTGCCCCTGAGCCACCCGCGCCAGCTGCTTCTTCAGGTTGCGGGCTTCACCCGCAAAAACCAGCGGCGGAAAGGTCGCGAGTTGCTTTTCGACGTCGTCCAGCGCCTGCCGGTCCGGGTATTCCGGCACCTGCTGAATCGGTTTCTTCCGCCAGCTATCGGGCGTCCAACGTTCGGCCATTGCACTTACTCCAGGATCGGCCGGGGTTATACACACCCACCGCCGATCAGGCCACAGAATTGCAAAGCCGTCCGGGCCGGCGTGCCGGCGGTCCCTTCGGCCAAGCTCCTGTCATTTAAGGTGTTTGGCCGCCGGCGGAAGTCCGGGGCGACCGGCCACGCCCTACTCGGCCGCGGCCCGGGTATAAGTGATGGCCTTTTCCCGCATGGTCACCAGCTCTTCGGCCGCCGTCGGGTGAACGGCCATGGTGGCGTCGAAATCGGCTTTGGTCGCCTTCATTTGCACGGCGATTCCGATCGCCTGGATCAGTTCGCCGGCGTCCGGGCCAACAATGTGGCAGCCAACCACGCGGTCGGTCGTGCCATCGACCAGGAGCTTCATGAAGCTGCGGGTCTGCCGGCCGGCGAGTGTCGCCTTCATCGGCCGGAAGCTGGTCTTGTAGACGTCGACCACGTCGAACGTCGCGCGGGCCTGGGTCTCGGTGAGACCGATCACGCCGACCTCCGGCTCCGAGAAGACTGCCGTCGGCACGTTGGCATGATCGACGCGGATCGACTTGCCGCCGAACACATTGTCGGCAAACGCATGCCCCTCGCGGATCGCCACCGGCGTCAGATTGACGCGGTTGGTGACGTCGCCGACGGCGTAGATGTTCGGAACGGCCGTCCGCGAATACTCGTCGACCTCGATGCCACCATGCTCGTGGCAGCGGATGCCGAGGTTTTCCATGCCGATGTTCATGCAGTTCGGCCGGCGGCCGATGGCGAACATCACCTTGTCGGTCGGGATCGCCGTCTTGTCGGAAAGCCGTACGACGAACTCGTCGCCCGCCTTTTCGACCGCGGTGACGGTGTGGCCGCAGATGACATTGATGCCGCGCGTGCGCATCTCGTTGCGCAAATGCTCGCGCACGTCGTCGTCGAAGCCACGCAGTATATTCTCACCACGGTAGACCAACGTCACTTCGCTGCCGAGACCGGCGAAGACGCAGGCGAATTCGACCGCGATGTAGCCGCCGCCCTGGATCACGATACGCTTAGGCAGTTCAGTCAGATGAAACGCCTCGTTCGACGAGATCACATGCTCGAGGCCCGGAATATTCGGACCCATATGCGGCCAGCCGCCGGTGGCGATGAGAATCTTGTCGGCCTTCACGCGCGCGCCGCTCGCCAGGAGATGCACGGTGTGCGCATCCTCCAGGACGGCCCGACTCTTCACGACTTCGACCTTGAAGCGCTCGAGCGTCGCCGTATAGGCCGCCTCGAGGCGCATGATTTCGCGGTCCTTGTTGGCGATCAGCGCCGGCCAGCTGAAGGTCGGCTCGCCGACGGTCCAGCCGTAGCCGGCCGCGTCCTCGAAGTCGCCGGCAAAGCGCGAGGCGTAAACCAGAAGCTTCTTCGGCACGCAGCCGCGGATCACGCACGTGCCGCCGACCCGGTACTCCTCGGCGATCATCACCCGCGCGCCGTAACTGGACGCGATCCGCGCGGCACGCACCCCGCCCGAACCGGCACCGATTACGAAGAGGTCGACGTCAAAATCCGCCATTGCGCTGCCGCCCGCCCTAGAATGTTTGCCGGCGCGCGACGCTAGAGCGCGTGCCCACGCTTCTTGAGTTCATCGCGCATTTTGGCGACGACTTCATCGGACAGTTTGTTGGCCCAGGTCTGCGCAAACTTCATGCTGTTGTCGATCACCTTCGGCTGCTGCTCCAGCAGCTTTTGGCCGGCCGGCGACTTGTAGAAGGCGAGAATGTCTTTCAGCTCCTGCTCGGTGAAATCGGTGGTGTAGAGCCGCGCCACTTCATCGTTGAGCTCGGTAAAGCGCGGCGCCAACTGCGTACGCAAGTTGGCCGCGATCTCGTTGAGATCCTTCGCCAGCGCCGGGTCCTGCTGCAGATAAAGTACTTTGGCCTGCTCGACCACGCCGGCGATCAGCGGATTGAAGATGGTGTTCGCGCCGGTAACGGTGATCAACTCCTTGGCCGTCGCCATGGCGGCCGCGGACGGCTGCGGTTGCGCGAATGCCGAGCTCGCGCAGGACAGCGACAAAGCAAGGAGTGCCCAACGGGCGCCGCGGTGAGTGGCCTGCAAGAAATGCATCGTTATTGCTCCATATCGCTTAAATTTCTCAGCGCTCGACGATCCGGACGCCGTCGGGGCCGGCAACGATCGCCATCTGCGCAATGCCAACGAAAAGGCCGTGCTCCATCACCCCCGGGACGGCTGCCAATGCCCGCGCCAGGGCGGCTGGATCATCGATCCGGCCCAAGGCGGCATCGATGATCCAGTGGCCCCCGTCCGTGACGAAAGCATGGCCATCCTTGGTCCGGCGCAGCGGCAAAGGGCCCGGCGACTGGAGGCCGGCAATCGCGCTGTGGATAGCTTTTTCCGTCGCACCGTAGCCGAACGGGGCGATTTCGATCGGTAGCGGGAAACGGCCGAGCGTCTCTACCGCTTTGCTCTCGTCTGCGATCACAATCATGCGGCCAGAGGCCGCTGCCACGATCTTTTCCCGCAGCAGCGCGCCGCCGCCGCCCTTGATCAAGGTCAGACCCGGCCCGATCTCGTCCGCGCCATCCACGGTCACGTCGAGTTCCGGCGTCTCGTCCAACGTGGTCAGGGGAATCCCGTAACGTTCGGCATCGGCGCGGGTCGCCTCCGACGTTGGCACCGCGATAATATCGAGGCCCGCCCGCACCCGCTCGCCGACGAGCTCGACGAAATGCTTCGCGGTCGAGCCGGTGCCGAGGCCCAAGCGCATGCCGGGTCGCACGAATTCGACGGCGCGCGTGGCAGCGGCGCGCTTCTGGGCTTCTACGTTCATCAGACCGGCTGAGGCTCGGAATGGCTTTAGGCGTTTGCCCGCCTATCTAGCCCCGATCGCCACGCCAGGATAGCCGAAATCGCACCATTCCCGTGCTGTATTTGGCTCTTGCACGAGCCCCATCCGGCAGCTAGCGATCCGGCCATGACGGCTCCGACCATCGTCTTCGATCTCGACGGCACTCTCATCGACACGGCTCCCGACCTCGTCGACACCCTCAACGTGGTGTTCGCGCGCGAGGGACTGCCGCCGGTGCCCTACGAACCCGCACGCGCGATGATCGGCGGCGGCGCGCGTGCCATGATCGCACACGGCCTGGAGTCCGAAGGCCGTGTGCTCGACCCGAAGAAGCTCGAGATGTTGTTCGTCGACTTCATCAAGCACTACACGGATCATATCGCCGATCGGTCCCGCCCCTTCCCGGGACTCATCGACGCACTCGACGAACTGACGGCGCGCGGCTGCCGCTTGGCTGTTTGCACCAATAAGCTCGAACGGCTGTCGCTGTTGCTCTTGCGCGCGCTCAAACTGGACGATCGATTTGCCGCGATCTGCGGGCAGGATACGTTCGGTGTGCAAAAGCCCGATCCAGAAGTACTGCATCGCACCATCGCCGCGGCCGGCGGCGATTCGCGCCATGCCGTCATGATCGGAGATTCAGTCACCGATATCCGTACCGCGCGCGCCGCCGGCGTGCCCGTCGTCGCGGTCGACTTCGGCTACAGCGAGCGGCCGGTCGCGGAATATGAGCCCGATCGCGTGATCAGCCACTACTCGCAACTGAACGACGCGATCTTCGCCATGATTTCGACTCATTGAGCACGCCGTGTTGCCATGGTTAATAATGTTAAGGTTAATGACGGTTGCTGTGTTGCACCATCTTAACCTCAACCGTATCCTTGTGCCGGGCGAGCGATCGTGTCGCTCGAGTTGACGGGTTTGAGAACATGTATCGAGTGATTGCTATTATCGGCGGCGCGCTGGCTCTGGCGGCGTGTACGTCCAGCTCCGATTTGGGCGATTTATTCAAGCCTGCGCCGTCCATGGATACTGTGCGCTTCGAATCCGAGCCGCCGGGAGCCGATGCCAAGACCTCCAACGGTCAGACGTGTAAGACGCCGTGCGCTCTGGCGCTGCCGACGGCCGGCCCGCTGACGGTGACCTTCACCCTCGCCGGCTATCAGCCAGCGTCCGAAAACATCGAGGTGATCGAGAACACAGGTTCGCCACCGAGCCTGCGGCCGAACCCGGTCGTCGTCGAACTCACCCCGGCCCCGCCGCCGCCAGCGAAGAAGCCGGTTCGCCGGCATCCCGCCGCCAAGAAGCCCGCGGCGCCGAAGCCCGCTGCGGCCCAGCCGGCAGCGCCGGCTCCGGCACCTGCCGCCGCTCCGGCTCAGCAGGCGCCCGCCTCGCCCTGGCCCTCGACGCCGGCGCGCTAAGATCTCAATTGCTTCGACGCCGAAACGGCCCGCGATCGTCGCGGGCCGTTTTTTATTGAGCGGCCCTGCCCTGGACCCGGTAGTCATAATCGGCCAGAGTTCTTATCTAAACCGCGCAACCGGGACAGCGCGCGTGAAATCATGGCTCTGATGAACGGAACTTCGACCCTCGAACGCGACCGTGCCGACGTAAAGCCGCGCGCGCTGATCGATCCATTCCAGCGCGCCATTACCTATCTGCGCGTTTCGGTCACAGACCGCTGCGACTTCCGCTGCGTCTACTGCATGTCCGAACACATGACCTTCCTGCCGAAGGCGGACCTGCTCAGCCTCGAGGAACTCGATCGCCTGTGCAGCGCCTTCGTGGCCAAGGGCGTCAGCAAACTGCGGCTGACGGGCGGCGAGCCTTTGGTAAGGCGCGGCATCATGAACCTGGTGTCGTCGTTGTCGCGCCATCTGCAAAGCGGCGCGTTGTCCGAACTCACGCTGACCACCAACGGCTCACAACTCGAGAAATATGCGGCCGAGTTGAAGGGGCACGGCGTCGAGCGGATCAATGTCTCGCTCGACACGCTCAACCCCGACACGTTCCGCGCCATCACCCGCTGGGGCGACCTCGACAAGGTGCTCGCCGGCATCGATGCCGCACAGGCTGCCGGTCTGAAGGTGAAGATCAACGCGGTGGCGCTCAAAGGCGTCAACGAAGATGAGATCGCGGATTTGGTGGCATGGTCGCATGGGCGCGGCATGGACATCACGCTGATCGAGGTCATGCCCCTCGGTGATATCGAGGAGTCGCGGCTCGATCAGTATTTGCCGCTGTCGCTGGCGCGCGCGCGCCTTTCGGATCGTTACACGCTCGAAGACATCGACTATCGCACCGGCGGTCCCGCGCGCTACACACGCGTCAAAGAGACCGGCGGCCGGCTCGGCTTCATCACACCGATGACGCACAATTTCTGTGAATCGTGCAATCGGGTGCGGGTGACGTGCACCGGTACCCTGTTCATGTGCCTCGGTCATGAAGACGCCGCCGATCTGCGCACGCCGCTGCGCGCCTCCGAGAGCGACGACCTCCTCTACACCGCCATCGACGAAGCCATCACCCGCAAGCCGAAAGGCCACGACTTCGTCATCGACCGCCGCCAGCAGCGGCCGGCCGTCGCGCGGCATATGAGCGTGACCGGCGGCTAAACCGCCGCCGCGCCAAGCGCCAAAGAAGTACCCGAACAGCGCTGATTTTGTGCAGTGCAACCGATCGCACCGCGGCCGCCGCGCGACGGCGCGCGGGCTCGCGTCTTCAACTAACTTCGGCATTGACGGGCGCTGTCGCGTTCGGATTAGTTGGCACACTCGGCTGCGAGGCCGGCCGTGGGGGGCTGGCAACGAACGACAAAACGGCCGCAATCGGCCACTGAGGGGATCAGAGTGGGCGCTGTTGACGCGTTGCTGAAGGCATTTCTGCCGGTCACGCGTGTGATCGATGCGATAAATCAGTGGCTCGGCCGGCGGATCGCCTGGTTGATCCTGGCTGCGGTGCTGGTCTCGGCGGTGAACGCGATCGTTCGCAAGGCCTTCGACACATCCTCGAATGCGTGGCTCGAACTGCAGTGGGTGCTGTTCAGCATGGTATTCCTGCTGTGCTCGCCCTGGACCCTGCTCGCCAATGAGCACATCCGCATCGACATCGTAAACAACATGCTCCCGAAGCGCGTGCGCGACGGCATCGACGTGATCGGGCACGCGTTCTTTCTGCTGCCGCTGACGGTCGTGATGATCGTTACCGGCATCCCTTTCTTCCTGCGCTCCTATGAGATCAACGAGCAGTCGGGCAACGCCGGCGGCCTGCCACAGTGGCCGTCAAAGGCGCTCATCATGATCGGCTTCACCTTGCTGCTCGCTCAAGGAATTTCGGAACTGATCAAGCGCATTGCCATCATGCGCGGCCTCATCCCGGACCCGCACGTCAACCAGACCAGCACGCTGGAAGCCGAAGTCGAGCACATCGTCGAAGCGGTCGAGAAACGCTAAGCGCGTTCGAGAGCGGGCAGCCGGAGAACCTATGACAGCTTTCTTCATCGAGAACATGGCACCGATCATGTTCGTCGCCCTGGTGGTGTTTCTACTGCTCGGGTATCCGGCGGCGTTCTCCCTTGGCGCGGTGGGCCTCTTGTTCGCCATCGTCGGCATCGAGCTGGGCCAGTTCGCGCCTGACTTCATCCAGGCGCTGCCCGAGCGCGTCTACGGTGTGATGAACAACGACACGCTGCTGGCGATCCCGTTCTTCACCTTCATGGGGCTCGTGCTCGAACGCTCCGGCATGGCGGAGGACCTGCTCGACACCATCGGCCAATTGTTCGGCACCGTTCGCGGCGGTCTCGCTTATGCGGTGATCTTCGTCGGCGCCCTTCTCGCCGCCACCACCGGCGTCGTCGCGGCATCCGTCATCTCGATGGGCCTGATCTCGCTGCCGATCATGCTGCGTTACGGCTACGACCGGCGGGTCGCCTCCGGCGTGATCGCGGCTTCCGGCACCTTGGCGCAGATCATTCCGCCGTCGCTGGTGCTGATCGTGATGGCGGACCAGCTCGGCCGATCGGTCGGCGACATGTACGAAGGCGCCTTCATTCCCGGCCTCGTGCTCTCCGGCCTCTACGCGCTCTACGTATTCCTTGTCACCATCTTCTATCCTAAAGCGACCCCGGGCCTGCCCTTGGAAGCCGTCGGCTTCCGCGAACCCAATGGCGACCGCGGCTTGGTTTCGCTTGGCATCCTGGCCGTGATCAGCGCCTTCTTCGGCTGGTTCATGATGCGCAATTCGAACACAAACGGCGCCGACTATGTCGTGTTGACGATGTTCTTTGGCATCATCTTCGCGTTTGCGGTCGCCATCGTAAATTATGCCACCGCGCGGTTCTTCGGCTTCCGCTTCCTCTCGCACATGGCGCAGCAGACCACCTTCGTGATGGTGCCGCCGCTGTTCCTGATCTTCCTGGTGCTGGGCACGATCTTCATCGGCGTCGCGACGCCGACCGAAGGTGGGGCCATGGGCGCCACCGGCGCCCTTATCCTGGGTGCCATGAAGCGGCGGCTGTCTTTCGACCTGATCCGCCAAGCGGTCGAGTCGACGGCCAAGCTGTCGGCCTTCGTCGTTTTCATCCTGATCGGCGCACGCGTGTTCTCGCTGACCTTCTACGGCGTCAGCGGCCATATCTGGGTCGAGCATCTGCTCGTGTCGCTGCCCGGCGGCCAGCTCGGCTTCCTCGTCTTCGTCAACGCCTTCGTATTCGTGCTGGCGTTCTTCCTCGACTTCTTCGAGCTCGCCTTCATTGTCATTCCGCTGCTCGGGCCCGCCGCCGAGAGGCTCGGCATCGACCTCATCTGGTTCGGCGTCATCCTCGGCGTGAACATGCAGACATCGTTCATGCATCCGCCGTTCGGTTTTGCGTTGTTCTATCTGCGCTCCGTGGCGCCAAAGGAAGCGTTCATCGACCGGATCACCGGCAAACGCACCGAAGGCGTGACCACCGGTCAAATCTACTGGGGCGCCGTGCCCTTCGTGATCATCCAGGTCATCATGGTGCTGCTGGTCATCGCCTTCCCCGCGATGGTGATGCATTACAAAGGCGTCGGTGCGACGATCGACCCGAACAAGGTAAAGATCGAAATTCCGCAGATCGATCTGCCGCCGGCGCTCGATCTCGGCCCGCCGAAGATGCAATAGAAAGTCTTAGAGCCGCGTATAAAAAGCCCCGGAGCCGAAACTCCGGGGCTTTGCGCATTCTGTATATCGTCGCTCAGCCGCGCGCGCGGGCGCGGATCTGATAGGTGTCGAAGCTGTACTCGGCGACCTGCCACCACAGATACTGATCGCCGCGGAACGCCATCATGTGGTCGTACACCTTCTTGAACGGCGCGTTCGTCGCCATGGTCTCACGATAGACGTCATTGGACGCTTTGTAGCAGGCGTCCATCACGTCGGCCGAGAACGGCCGCAACACCGCACCGCCCGCGACCAAACGCTTCAGCGCCGCAGGATTGCCCGCATCGTATTTGGATTGCATGGCGGTGTTGGCCATTTCGCTCGCCGTGCGCAGGATCGACTTGTAGGTCGGCGTCAGCGAATTCCATTTCGCAACGTTGATGAAGTTGTGCAGCATCGCGCCGCCTTCCCACCAACCCGGATAGTAATAGTACTTGGCCACCTTATAGAAACCGAGCTTCTCGTCATCGTAAGGACCGACCCATTCGCAAGCGTCGAGCGTGCCCTTCTCCAGCGCCGGATAGATGTCGCCGCCCGCGATCTGTTGCGGCACCGCCCCGAGCTTTCCGATCACGCGGCCGGCGAAGCCGCCGATGCGCATCTTCAGGCCGTTGAAGTCCTCCGGCGTCTTGATCTCTTTGCGAAACCAACCGCCCATCTGACAGCCGGTATTGCCGCATGGAATGGCGTGGATGTTGAATTTGCCATAGAACTCGTTCATCACATCCATGCCGCCGCCATAGAACTGCCAGGCATTCTGCATGCGGCTGTTGAGGCCGAACGGCACGGCGGTGCCGAACGCAAACGTCGGATCCTTGCCGAAGTAATAGTACGAGGCGGTGTGGCACATCTCGACGGTGCCGTTCTGCACCGCATCCGCCGCCTGCAAGCCGGGAACGATTTCGCCGGCGGCGAAGACCTGGATCTGGAATTTGTTATCGGTCGCTTCGGCCACCGCTTTGGCGAAGATCTCGGCGGCGCCATAAATCGTGTCGAGCGATTTCGGGAAGCTCGACGTTAAACGCCATTTGAGCTCCGGCATCGACTGCGCGATGGCTGGCGCTGCGATCGTACCGGCGGCGGCGGCCCCAAGGCCCGCCGTCTTCAGGAATTGACGACGCTTCATTCCCACTTCCTCCGTCTGGATGTTTCCTCTGGTGGGCCCTGTTGGCCGGGCCGCCTATTCCCGTCTCTTTGGCGGGTATTGGAACCATGACGGAGCATTTACGCAGAATCCAGTGTAAAATAGCTCGACCAAAGTCGCAGGGGGGACGCGCAGGCCGGAAACGACTTGGGGCCGGCTATCCGCCGGCCCCTTCGTCATCCGTTGCTTCTCACTCAGCCTTTGGTGCGGCTGCGGATCTGGAAGCTGTCGAAGGAATATTCCGCGACCTGCCACCACAGATACTCGTCGTTGCGGTAGGCCTGCATCGAGTCGAGCACTTTCTTGTAATCGGGGTTGGTCGCCGCGGTCTCCGCATTCACCTCGTTGGATGCCTTGAGGCACGCTTCCATCACGCCCATGCTGAACGGGCGCAGTTGCACGCCATGCGCGACAAGGCGTTTAAGCGCCTGCGGATTGCGTGCGTCGTAGCGCGCGGTCTGCTCGACGTTGACCGCGCCCGCAGCCGCCCTGATCACCGACTGATAGTTCTTCGGAAGCGAATTCCACTTGGCGAGGTTGATCTGCAAGTGGTTGGTCGTGCCGCCCTCCCACCAACCCGGATAGTAATAGTACTTGGTGACCTTATAGAAACCGAGCTTCTCGTCGTCGTAGGGACCGACCCATTCGGCTGCGTCGATCGTGCCCTTCTCCAGCGCCGGATAGATATCGCCGGCCGCGAGTTGCTGCGGGATCAAGCCGAGCTTCTGCAACGTCTTGCCGGCCCAGCCACCGATGCGCATCTTGAGGCCGCTGAAGTCGCCCGGCTCCTTGATCTCCTTGTTGAACCAGCCGCCCATCTGACAGCCGGTGTTACCCATCAGGAGATTGTACGTGTTGTACTTGGCGCCGAACTCATCCATCAGCTTCTGACCGTCGCCTTCATAGAACCAGGCGTTCTGCTGACGCGTGTTGAGACCGAACGGCACGGCGCAGAACAGCGCCCATGTCGGATCCTTGCCGATGTAATAGTAGTAAGCCGTGTGCCCCATCTCGACCGTGCCGTTCTGCACCGCGTCGAGCGTCTGCAAACCCGGAACGATTTCGCCCGCGGCGAAGGTTTGAATTTGAAATTTGCCGTCGGTCGCGTCGGAGACGTACTTCGCGAAGCTTTCACAAGATCCGTACAAGGTATCGAGCGACTTCGGCCAACTGGCCGTAAGCCGCCATCTCAATTCCGGCATCGATTGCGCAATAGCCGGCTTGGCAATGGCTGCAGCGGCGGCGCCCGCTCCCAGCGCCGCAATGAATTGACGACGTTTCATGGGTGGCTCCCTAGGATCGTTGTTTTGACGAGACCGTAGTCTCGACAGGGCTCTTTTCGCCCCGCGCAAGCATGATCCTCCGCCCTCGGGAAATCCAGGCCGCCGATGCAAAAAGCCCCCGTCCGGAAGCCGGACGGGGGCTGCAAAATGCCCAAATGCTGGGCGTTTAGCCGTGCGAGCGCATACGCACCATGAAGGCGTCGAAGCCGAGC
This sequence comes from Pseudolabrys taiwanensis, assembly GCF_003367395.1. NCBI lineage: Bacteria > Pseudomonadati > Pseudomonadota > Alphaproteobacteria > Hyphomicrobiales > Xanthobacteraceae > Pseudolabrys > Pseudolabrys taiwanensis. The sequence goes on from NZ_CP031417.1 coordinate 1,872,566, forward strand.
TCGGCGACCTGCCACCACAGATAAGCGTCGCCGCGGAAGGCGACCATGCTGTCGTAGACCTTCTTGAAATCGGCGTTCTTGGCGCCGACTTCGTTATAGGTGTCGGTCGCCGCCTTATAGGAAGCTTCCATCACCGGCTGCGGGAACGGACGCAGCTGCGCGCCGGACGCGACGAGGCGCTTCACAGCCTGCGGGTTCACGGCATCGTACTTGGCCTGCATCCAGGTGTGCGCCTGCTCGGAGGCCGCGCGCACGATCGCCTGATAGTTCTTCGGCAGCGCGTTCCACTTATCGAGATTGATGAAGTTGTGCAGCATGGCGCCGCCTTCCCACCAACCCGGATAGTAGTAGTATTTTGCGACCTTGACGAAGCCGAGCTTCTCGTCGTCGTAGGGACCGACCCATTCGACCGCGTCGATGGTGCCCTTCTCCAGCGCCGGATAGATGTCGCCGCCGGCAAGCTGCTGCGGCACCGCACCCATCTTCGAGAAGATCTGGCCGTTGAAACCGGCGGTGCGGAATTTCAAACCCTTAATGTCGTCGACGGTCTTGATCTCCTTGCGGAACCAGCCGCCCATCTGCGTGCCGGTGTTGCCGGCCGGGAGAGCGATATAGTTGTATTTCTTATAGAACTCGTTGGCGAGATCGAGCGCGCCGCCGAAATGCATCCACGAGGTCTGCATGCGCGAGTTCAGGCCGAACGGCTGCGCGGTGAACAGCGCAAAGGTCGGGTCCTTGCCGACATAGTAATAAGACGCGGTGTGGCACATCTCGACAGTGCCATTGGTCACGGCATCGGCAGCCTGCAGGCCGGGCACGATTTCGCCGGCGGCAAAGACCTGAATCTGAAACTTGTTGTCGGTCGCTTCGGCCACCGTCTTGGCGAACACTTCGGCGGCGCCGTAGATCGTGTCGAGCGACTTGGGGAAGCTCGAGGTCAGGCGCCACTTCAGCTCCGGCGCGGATTGCGCGATCGCGGGCTTGGCAATAGCGGCGGCCGCGAGGCCGGCGCTGGCAGCGCCCAAGAATTGTCGGCGTTTCATAACTTCCATCTCCGGTTTTTTTCGTTGATCTGCCCATCGGCTCGACGGGCTTAGAAGGCTTCCAAAGCAGTTGCGAGATGTGCAGCGTGCTTGAAGAATTGGCATTCGCTGTATACGCGCGGTGCAATATGCGCAACGCGTTAATCGCCGATATTGGCCTTTGGTCGATGCTTTGTGCAAAGCAACATAAACTGCTGCAGCGCAAAAACGCTGCCGCACCTGCCGTTTTGAAGCGGGCTGGTGGTTGGCTTTAGGCCTCGATCACGATCTTGGGCGCGGCGCGTCCGGCTCCGCCGCCTTTTATCTGTGCCAGCACCTTGGCGGCGATGTCGCGATAGATCTTGGCGTGCGGGCCATCAGGATCCGTCGCCACCACGGGCAGACCCGCGTCCGACTTCTCGCGGATGTCCATGTGCAGCGGCACTTCGCCGAGGAAAGCGACGCCCTGGCGCTCCGCCTCGTGCCGCGCGCCGCCGTGACCGAAGATGTCCGAGCGCGTGCCGCATTCCGGGCACAGGAAGTAGCTCATGTTCTCGATCACGCCGAGCACCGGCACATTGACGCGCTTGAACATGGCGACGCCGCGCCGCGCATCGATCAGCGCGAGGTCCTGCGGTGTCGACACGATCACGGCGCCCTTGAGCGGGACCTGCTGCGCCATGGTGAGTTGCGCATCGCCGGTGCCGGGCGGCATGTCGACGACCATCACGTCGAGCTTGCCCCACTCCACCTCGCGCATCATCTGCGTCAGCGCCGACATCACCATCGGCCCGCGCCAGATCATCGGCGTTTCCTCGTCGATGAGGAAACCGATCGACATCACCGTCAGGCCGTAACGCTCGATCGGCTTGAGGCGATTGCCGCCGATGGTCTGCGGCTTCTCCTTGATGCCGAGCAGCTTCGGCAGCGACGGGCCGTAGATGTCGGCATCGAGCACGCCGACTTTGAGACCGAGGTCGCGCAGGCCGAGCGCCAGATTGACCGCCGTGGTGGACTTGCCGACGCCGCCCTTGCCGGAGGCGACCGCGATGATGGCGTCGACGCCGGGAATACCGGACTGCGTCCGCTCCCCTGCCGGAGCGTGCTGGTGCGGCGCCGGCCTGGCAGCGGCCGGTGCAGGCTGCGGCGCACGCGCGCCACCGGCCGTCGCGGCGCGTTCGGCCGTCAGCGCCACCAGCGCCGAGGTCACGCCCGGCACGCCCCTGACGGCCGTCTCGGCCGCCTCGCGCACCGGCTCCCAGGCCTTCACGTCGGCGGCGTCGACGGTGATCGAAAAGAACACCTTGCCGTCGCTGACCACCACGTCGGACAGCACGCGGGAGTTCGCCAGCGTCTCGACGCCCGGCGTTTTCACCGTGGCCAGAGCCGCCAGAACCTGTTCCTTCGTCACTGCCATGCCGGCTGTCCTCAACTATCGGTCGGATCGGGCCGCCACCATAGGCCAGACGGCTCTTTCGTCAATGCGGGCTTGCGTCACCGCGGGCTTGAGCGAAGCACCGTGCGCATGCCAGTTTCCAGGCCCGGCGCCGGTGCTGCGCCCAATCAAAAGGAAACGCGAGCGGCATGACCCACGACGACATAAAACAACAACTGATCTGGGCGGGCAAAGTTCTCGTCGGCGAAGGACAAGACGACTTCACGCGCGGCCACATCTCGTTCCGGCTGCCCGACAACCCTTCGCTTTTCTTCATGAAGCCGCACAGCGTCGGTCTCGACGAGATCACGATGGAGAACATTCTCACCATCGACCTCGAGGGCAACGTCGTCGCCGGCACCAGCCGCCGCCACAGCGAGGTCTACATCCATTCGGAGATTTTCAAGGCGCGCCCCGACGTCAATTGCGTGCTGCACACCCACCCGCCCTATTCCATCGCGCTGTCGGCCACCGGACGCGCCATGCGCGCCTACAGCCAGCCCGGCGCCTTGTTCTTCGAGAGCGTCGGCGTCTACACGGACACCATCAATCTCATCCGCACCACCGGCATGGGCGCCGGCGTCGCCAAGGCGCTCGCATCGAACCGCGCCGTGCTGCTGAAGAATCACGGCGTGGTCGTTGTCGGCGCGAGCGTCGCCGAAACAGTGGTCGGCGTCATCATGCTGGAAAATGCCGCGCAGGTGCAGCTCCTCACGGAAGCCGCGGGCGATCCGGCGCCGGAATTTCCGCGCGCCGATATCGAGAAGCTCAAGCACGACATCAGCCGACCGGAGCAGTTTCAGATCAATTTCGACTATCTGGTGCGCCGCGCAAAGCGGCGCGCCTGACCGCTTCAGACGACAAGACTCAAAAAGACGACAATAAAGGAGGATACCCCATGAGGATCGCTCGACTGTGCGCGCTCGCCCTGGCCGCATGCCTCGGCTGGGCCGCACCGGCCTTCGCGCAAGACAGCTATCCGAACCGCTCGATCAAGATCATCGTGCCGATCCCACCGGGCGGCGCGCCGGACATCGTGGCGCGTCTGGTCGGACAATATCTCTCGCAGTCCCTCGGCCAGCCCGTGGTGATCGAGAACCGCAGCGGCGCCAACGGCAACCTGGCCGGCGAAGTCGCCGCGAAATCGCCGGCCGACGGCTACACGCTGCTGCTGGCCGCCGACAGCGGCATCGTCATCAACCCGCATGTCTATGCGAAGATGACGTTCGATCCGATGAAGGACCTCGTGCCGATCAGCACCGTGGCAACCAACCAGTTCATCCTGGCAGTCAATCCGAAGCTGCCGGTCAAGACGCTCTCCGAGTTCGTGGACTACGCGAAGAAGGCCAATCCGCCGCTCTCCTTCGCCAATGGCGGCGTCGGCAGTCAGCACTTCTTCGCGATGGAACAGCTCAAACAGCGCGCCGGCTTCAGCCTGCTCAACGTCACATTCCGCGGCGGCTCGCCCGCGATGCAGTCGACGGTGGCGGGCGACACGCAAGTCCTGTTCGCCGGCGGTGAGAGCGGCGGGCAGTTCGAGTCCGGCAACCTGCGCCCACTGGCCGCCAGCGGCAAGGAACGCTCCAAGCGCTACCCCAATCTGCCCACCATCGGTGAAACCTATCCAGGCTATGCCGTCGACATCTGGCTCGGCCTGTTTGCACCGGCCGGCACGCCGGCGCCGATCATCGCCAAGCTGCAGAAGCAAGTGCAGGAGATCCTCGCGAGGCCGGACGTTGCCGAAAAGATCAACGTGTCCGGCAGCCTGCAGCCGCTGATCCTGTCGCCCGACGAATTCGCGGCGCGTATCCGCAGCGATGACGAGAAGTTCAGCAAGCTCGCCAAAGAACTGAACCTCAAGATCGAGTAAGGTCCGACCCTCGGATTTCGCGAAGGAGAGCGATGATGGCGAAAGTGGCGTTTCTGGGCCTGGGCGTGATGGGCTACCCCATTGCCGGGCACTTGAAGACGAAAGGCGGTCACGAGGTGACGGTCTACAACCGCACCGCGGCCAAGGCCGAACAATGGGTCAAGCAGTTCGGCGGCAAAGCCGCCGCGACGCCAAAGGCAGCCGCCGCCGGCCAGGACTTCGTGATGTGCTGCGTCGGCAACGACAACGACCTGCGCGAAGTCACGTTAGGCGCAAACGGCGCTTTCTCGGCCATGGGTAAAGGCACGATCTTCGTCGATCACACCACCGCCTCGGCCGAGGTCGCGCGCGACCTCTACGCCGCCGCCAAGAGCGGCGGTTTCGACTTTGTCGATGCGCCGGTGTCCGGCGGCCAGGCCGGCGCTGAAAACGGCGTCCTCACCGTCATGTGCGGCGGGGACGCCGGTCCGTTCGAAAAGGCCGAGAAGGTGATCGCGGCCTACGCACGCGCCTGCAATCTCATGGGCGACCCCGGGGCCGGGCAACTCGCGAAGATGGTCAACCAGATTTGCATCGCCGGCGTCGTGCAAGGTCTGTCCGAAGGCATTCACTTCGCCAAGAAGGCGGGACTCGACGTCGAGAAGCTGATTGCCACCATCTCCAAGGGCGCGGCTCAGTCGTGGCAGATGGAGAACCGCTACAAGACGATGGATGCCGGCAAGTTCGACTTCGGCTTTGCTGTCGACTGGATGCGCAAGGACCTGGGCATCTGCCTCGGCGAAGCGCGCAAGAACGGCGCCCATCTGCCGGTCACGGCGCTGGTCGATCAGTTCTATTCCGAAGTGCAGGCGATGGGCGGCAAGCGCTGGGATACGTCGAGCCTGATCGCGCTCTTAGACCGCAAATAGAAGTCGCAGGATCGCAATCGCATCGGGTCCGCGGCACACGCGGACCCGATATTCGCAGGAACCATGCGTTCGCCGGTTGTCTGCGCCGGAATAGCGGCAGGATATTGGCACCTGCGTCGACGCCGGGAACGGTCAGCCTTGCTCTTAAGTCGGCTTGCTAACGCTGGCCGCAGCAGATAGGGAGCGTCGATCATCCCGGGTTTCGTCTGCGCACGCATGTCTTTTATCTACACCGCCCTGGCCTTCGCCGAGATACTCGCCCTCTTCGGTTCGTTCATCGCCCTCGTTATCTTTGTGGCGAGAGCGATCATCAGGGCTATCGTCGAACCGAAGGAACCACCGCCAAAGCCGGAAGACCTGCGCCATCTCAAGCGCGCGGGACAGTCTGGCTTTTATTGAGACGCGGCATAACAGGTCTACGAGGGCCTGCTGGATTCCCGCTTTCGCGGGACTGAACCGAAATTGAAGCGAGCCGAGCGCAAAGGGCTAGATGTCGAGCCTCAGCCCATCCTCGGCGACCAGTACGCCAGCGGCTCGTAACTCATCGGTCCGTGCCAACACCGTCGGATTCATGTGGGTCGCCATGATGCGTTTGGCGCCGAATTCGGCCAGGCGGGCCTTGATGATCTCCCAGGTCATGTGACCGGAGATCTTCGTCCCTTCGTATGCGTAGCACTCGCAGATAAACAGATCGGCGTCCTTGGCGATGGGTAGCAGCGCATCGGTCCATTCCGTATCGCCGGAATAAGCGAAGACCCTCTCCCCGTCCGACAAGCGCAACGCGGTCGATGGCGCGCCGGATTGATGGATGACCTCGGCGGTGACGAGTGCATGACCCAGTACATCGCTCGGGACACCGATCGCGATCTCGTCGACCCGCCAGGAAAAGCGCCACTTCGATCCGGTCGATTTCGGAAAGAACACCTCCAGCGCCGCATCGAGACGCGCGCGCGTGCCCGGCGGACCGACGATCAGCAATGGCCTCTCGCGCCGCGACAGGAACTGCGCATCGAGCAGGAGGAACGGCAATCCGCCGAAATGATCGCCATGCAGATGCGAGAGGACGACGGCGTCGATCCGGTTCGGATCGTGCTTCAAGGCTTTCAGCGCCGGCAACGCCGACGCGCCGAAGTCCACGACGAGCGTGCCTTTGGCCGTTTCCAGCCAGAAGCACGTATTGAAGCGTCCCCCGGACCCAAACGCGTCGCCGGAACCGACGATGGTCAGTTTCATTTCGCGCAGTCCTGAATATGTTTGCGCCTTGCCCCCTCTCCGTTCATTCCCGCGAAAGCGGGAATCCAGCTCGTAAGTCTGGGTCCCCGCTTCCGCTGGGACGAACGGGGCATGTCCCTACGCCTTCGCGCTCGGCCGCGCCGACACCTCGCCGTGCCAGCGCTTCACATGGATGCATTCTTCCGGCACCGGCATGCGGATCGGCCGCATGAAATCGATGGCGCAAAGCGTTGTGATGTCGGCCACCGAAAAACGATCGCCCGCGACGAAAGCACGGTTTTTCAATTCGGCATCGAGCATGCGCAGAAAGTCCACGATGCGCGGTTTGTTGGCTTCGGCCCAGTCCGGCACCTGCGGCACTTCGAGCTCCTTCATCGCCGGGTGGCTGTGGCGGAAGACATTCGCGACAGAGAAGAGAAGATTGAGCTCCGCCCGTCTATTCCACATCTCGACCATGGCAATTTCCTTGGCCCCCACCCCGAACAGCGGTGGTTCCGGCTGAAGAACCTCGAAATAGCGGCAGATCGCGATCGACTCGGTGATGATCGTGCCGTCATCGAGGACCAAAGCGGGCATGCGCTGCAGCGGGTTCAGCGCCGTGTATTCCGGCGTCTTGTGCTCCATCTTCATCATGTCGACCTGCTCGGTCGGCACCGAAATACCCTTCTCCGCCAGAAAAATACGGGTACGGCGCGGATTCGGCGCCGTCTTGCTGTCGTAGAGCTTCATCCCGGACTCCAAAAAGCGTTTTCGACCCAGGCCCGCACACGACCACGCGTCCGAATGGGAGTCAAAGGCCGGTTAAAATCGGTTAACCAGGGTTTTTAGCGCAGCCTTAAGCTTGGCCTTAAGGATTTTGAGGGACGGTGCCAGCTGACTCATTGCGTGACAGCGTTTCCAACTCATGCCGATTCCAGGCGAACAGCCCGACCTGACCGCCCTGCCGCCGGAGAGTTCGCCGGTGCAGCGCCGGCTCGCCGCGCAATATGTGCGCGAGGCGCGGGATCGCCTCACCTCCTCGAGCGGCACACGCCCCGCCTTCGACGTCGAGCTGTTGCGCCAGTACGCCCAGAACCGGCTATCGGCCGGACTGGTCATCCTGCTGTTGGTCGCGACCATCGGCGCCCTGTCCAGCCTGTGGAGTGGCGCGATCACCGCCATCGCCTGGACCATCGGCGTCCTGATCATCCACGCGGCGATCATCACCGCCTGCAAGCAGTTCCTGAAACTGCCGCCGTCAGAAGTCGCCGTGCCCAAATGGCGTCTGCGCTTCATCCTGCTCGACCTGTTCTACGGCCTCGCCTGGATGTTCATCCTCATCCACCCCGTCGGCGTGGACGAGACCTCCGGCACCTTCATGCTGTTCGTGATGCTGCTCGTCGTGGCGGTGTCCAGCATGTTGTCGTCGAGCCTGCCGATCGCGGCGGTCGCCGCAACGTTCCCGGTCACCGCGGCCATCGCGCTCGACTTCGTGCTGCATGGCGGACTGCGCAATTACATCCTCGCGGCCATGGCCGTGACGGCGCAGGGATACTTCTCCGTGCTGGCGCATCGCCTCTACTCGACCACGCTCGCGACCTTGCAGGCGCGCGCCGAAAAGGACGCCCTGATCGGCGAGCTCGAACAGGCCAAGGCGATCTCGGACGAAGCGCGCCGCCGCGCCGAGGCGGCCAATATCTCGAAGTCCCGCTTCCTCGCGCAGATGAGCCACGAGCTGCGCACTCCGCTCAACGCCATCCTCGGCTTCTCGGAAGTGATGAAGACCGAGGTGTTCGGCGAGCACGCCGTGCCGGCCTACAAGGAATATTCGGCGGACATCCATAACTCCGGCGTGCATCTGCTCGGGCTGATCAACGAGATCCTCGATCTGTCGCGCATCGAGGCCGGACGTTACGAACTGAACGAAGAGTCGGTGTCGCTCGCCGGCATCGTCGAGGACTGCCATCACCTGCTCAAGCTGCGCGCCACCAACCGCGGCATCACCATCCACGAGATGTTCGAGAACGATCTGCCCCGGCTGTGGGCGGACGAGCGCGCCATCCGGCAGATCTGCCTCAACCTGCTGTCGAACGCGATCAAGTTCACGCCGCAGGGCGGCGAGATCTGGCTCAAGGTCGGCTGGACCGCCTCGGGCGGCCAGTACATGAGCGTGAAGGACACCGGCCCCGGCATTCCGGAAGAAGAGATCCCGATCGTCCTCGCCTCGTTCGGCCAGGGCTCGAACTCGATCAAGTCGGCCGAACAGGGCGCCGGCCTCGGCCTGCCGATCGCCAAGAGCCTGGTGGATCTGCACGGCGGCACGTTCGTGCTCAAGTCCAAGCTGCGCATCGGCACCGAGGTGATCGTCACCTTCCCGCCGGAGCGCGTCGTCGCGGCGATGGCGCCGATGACCGAGCACGCGCCGTCGATCACGCCGCCCGGCGAGCCCGTGCTCACGGCGGAAGAAAAGCGTCGTCTGAGCCGCCGGCCTTTGTTCCGCGCCGGGACGTAAACGCGGACAAAAAGCTCCAATTGCCTTCTGTGCGGCGATATTTATGTTCGGGTCGATTCGCCTCGAGACCGCGATGATCGAAACGCCCTGCACCAAAGTCTGCACGATAGACGCGCAAACGCGGCTTTGCCGCGGGTGCGGCCGGACCATCGACGAAATCGCGGCCTGGGGCACGATGAGCGCGGCCGAGCGGAGGCGCGTGATGGACGAATTGCCGGCCCGCGTCGCCCAGGGGCGCGCTCCGGCCGCCGCGACAGGATGATCTCGTGAGCCGCCGCCTCATTTGGCTGTTCGTGCTGGGCGTGGCGCTGTCGCTGGCCGCCTTGATCGCCAGCAGCGACCAGGACGCGATCGCCAATCTGCTGCGCCACGACGTCGGCGCCGTGGCGCTCAAGGTCGTGCTCGCGGTCGGCGTCGCCGGGCTGTTCTTCGCGATGTTCCGCGAGCGGCTGTCGCAGGCGCTGGAGGCCACCATGTTCTGGGTGGTGGTCGGCCTGCTCCTGATGGTCGGCTACAGCTACCGCTTCGAGTTGCGCGAGGCCGCGGACCGGGTGATCGCCGAGCTGATGCCCGGGCACGTCGCCCGCCATGGCCAGGACGTCGAAATCGTGCGCGGCCGCACCGGCGACTTCGCCATCGGCGCGCACATCAACGGCGTGCTGGTGCCGATGGTGCTGGACACCGGCGCGACCTCGGTTGTGCTGACGCAGGAGGCCGCGCACGACATCGGCCTGCCGATCGAAGTGCTCAATTACACGGTCAACATCGATACCGCGAACGGCCGCACCAAGGCGGCCTCGGTGACGCTCGACCGCATCGCCGTCGGCAGCCTGATCGAGCGCGGCGTGCCGGCGCTGGTCGTGCAGCACGGCCAGTTGAAGAACAACCTGCTCGGCATGAGCTTCATGAACCGGCTGCAAAGCTGGGAAGTGCGCGGCGACCGGCTGCGCATGCGCGCTTACCCCTAGCCCCGCCGCCCGCCGTCCCTCCGGCGGACCGTCGACACGATCCCGCAAGCGACAACGGCAGCGCCATCATCCCCACGCCCGCCAGGCCCGAACCATCTCGGCCATAAGCGTTCCGTTCCGGCGGCCACGCCGACGCACGCGACCGCCCAAAACCTAGGCAAGGACTGACCGCGAGTTCGCCTGGACGGGCCGTCCCGCCTGTTCCATACTATGACCAATAGCTATATTTCATAGCTATAAGTGTTCGAAGAACACGGCGATTGGCTTGGGGAGAAGTGGATCATGGCTCAAACTTTGGACACAGGTGCCGCCGCGAAGGCGCATCCGGCGGCGGCGCGCCGATGGCTCGTCGCCGGCGTATTGCTCTTCGTCGTGATCGCCGGTTTCTTCGACCGCATCAGCATCGCGGTCCTGTTCACCAACAAGGATTTCAACGACGCGGTCGGCACGGCCTTCAACCCGCCGATGCTCGGCCTGTTGATGACCTCCTTCCTGTTCGCCTACGGCGTCTCCGGCGTCCTCCTGAGCTTCGTCGGCGACATCTACGGGCCCCGCCGCAGCCTGGCGATCGGCGCCGGCCTGTGGGGCATCTTCATGACGCTGATCGGATCGACGAGCTCCTACGCCCTGATGATCTTCTATCGCGTGCTGCTGGGCCTTGCCGAAGGTCCGCAATTCGCGCTGGTCAACAAAGTCGTGAAGCGCTGGTTTCCGAAGAACGAACAGGGCCGCGCCAACTCGGTGTGGATGGTCGGCAGCCCGCTCGGGTCCGCCATCGGTTTCCCGCTGACGATCGCGCTCATCGCCGCGTTCGGCTGGCGCGCCTCGTTCTATGCTTTGGCCGCCTTGAACATCGTGATCATCGTCCCGCTGGTGCTCATGTTCGTGCGCGACTGGCCGCCCCACCGCGAACAAGAAGCGCGCGCCGCCGAAACCAGCACAACCGACATGAAGGGCAATATCGGCCTCTTCCTGAGCGATTGGCGCTTCTGGATGATCCTCATCTTCAACTCGGCCTGCCTGCTCTACCTGTGGGGCTTGAACGCCTGGCTGCCGACCTACCTGCAGACCGTGCGCCATTTCGACCTAAAATCGCTCGGCTTCTTCGCCTCGCTGCCGTTCATCCTGATGTTCTTCGGAGAGCTTCTCGGCGGCTACATCTCGGACCGCCTCGATCGCCGCGCGCTCGTGTGTTTCATCGGTCTGTTCTTTGCCGGCGCGCTGATCTACGTCGTCTCGCTCGTCTCGAACCCCTACCTCGCCGCCGTCATCATGGCGCTCAGCGCCGGCTTCTGGGGCTCGGCCTTGCCGCCGCTGTTCGCGATGGCCGCGCAGATCATCCCGCCCTCGGTGACCGCGTCCGGCGTCGGCGTGTACAACGGCGTCGGCAATCTGATCGGCGCCTGTTCGCCGCTGTTGATGGGCTGGATCATCGGCACGTCGCACAACTTCGATGCCGGATTGATGGTGCTCGTCGCGGCCGGCGTCGTCGGCTCGTGCGCCATGCTTCCTTTGATCAGGCGCTACTGAACGAACGCCAACAGACACCCGCTGCGGCCTTGTCCGCAGCGGGCGCCCTGCGACGTGGCAGCGCGTCGCGCTTGGCCAAAAGCAGGTTTCCAGCCGCTCGCCGCCCGTAATATACAGAGGCCGACTCTTTCGAATTCGGCCCGGCCGATTCAAATTCAATGGATGTGCGATGGCGAAAGGCAGGCCGACTGCGAAGACCAAGCGACGGTCGGCTCCGAAACGCGTCAAATCCAACTTGACCGTCAGCCTGCCGCAGTTTCTCGTCGATGGATCCGACCTCGAATTCCGTAAATTCGTGGCCGACCTTTTCGCCGCCGTTGCCGGCATGCACTCGTTGCGCCGCGCTTTGGCGAGTTCGGTCGGTCTAAGCGCAGCCGAATACTCCGTTGTTCTCGCGACGTGGCATCTGCAGAAGAAGGGCACGGTCGGCATCAGCGCCATCGCCAAGCAGCTTCACGTCGCTGCCGCCAACGTAACCGCGGCGGTCGGCGAACTTGTCGAGAAGGGGCTCCTGACCAAAAAGCCGCATCCGCGCGACACGCGTGCCGTGCTGGTCGAGTTGACGGACGACGGCAAGAGCATCCTGGCGCAGCTGACGCCCCTGCTCCGCCGCATAAACGACCGGCTTTTTTCCGGTAACAAGCCGTCCGATATCGCCATCCTGGCGCGCTTTGTTCAGCACTTGGCGGATGAATCGACCAACTCCATCCGGATGGCCCGCGCCTTCGCCGCCGAGAACACGCCCAGCGCCAAGAAATAACGCGACGCGCTTGCGATCATCCGATGAGGCTGAAGACGAACCGCAGCGACGCCAGTGCCAGGAAAATGCCGAAGGCGATCTCGAGCTGCCGCCGCGGCAGCCAGTGCGCCAGACGCACGCCGTAGCTGGCCGTGTAGCTCGACACCGGCGCCATCAGCGCAAAGCCGATCAGCGAAACGAAACCGATCGACAGCGGCGGCAACTGCGCCTGATGCGGCCAGCCGGCCAGCATGTAGCCGATGGTGCCGGCAATGGTGATCGGCACGCCGATGCCGGCAGCCGTGCCGACGGTCTGATGCATCGGCCGGCCATAGAGCGTCAGCACGGCGTTCGCCACCGCGCCGCCACTGACGCCGACCAGTGACGAGACAAGACCGGTGATGAAACCATAGACGGACAGCACCGCGCGTCCCGGGAGCTCGGTGCCGAGGCTCAGACGATCGGCGCCAATCAACATGCGCGTCGCGATGAAGGCGGCGAAGACGACAAAGGCGATCTTGAAAACGGAGGACGGCGCATAGGTCGCGGTGGCGGCGCCGATCGCGACGCCGAACACCGCCGGCAGCGCCCATACGCGCACGACCTCGGCGATGACCGCGCCCTTCTTCTTGTGCCCGTAGTAGGAGCGGATGGTGGTGGGCAGGATGATGGCGATGGACGTGCCGATGCACATCTGCATGCGCAAGTCCTCGGGCACGTCGAGCGCACGAAACACCTCGTACAACACCGGCACAATGACGGCGCCGCCGCCGATGCCAAACAAGCCGGCGAGCACGCCGACCACGAGGCCGGCGCCCGCGATCCAGAGGGCGAGCATGACGAGCTCGCCGATGGGATGACCCAGCACGATTGATGCCCCGGACAATAAGGGAGGTAGACTCGATGACGTCAGGCGGCGATGTGCGCCATTTCGTCCGGCGTGTCCACTATCAAGGCCAGGGCATCAGCCATAACCGCCGCCGAAGCGCCTGGCTTCACCGCCTCTGTCGCCAGATGACGGCGGAAAGCCCGCGCACCCGGCACGGCACGGAACAGGCCGAGCACATGACGCGTGATCGAATTGAGCCGCACACCCTTTTCCATCTCACGCTCGATATAGGGAATGAGCGCCAGACCGGCCTCCTTGGCCGAAGCGAACGGCGCCGCCTCTCCATAGAACTGGGGATCGACGCCGAGCAGCCGCCACGGCTCCTGATAGGCGGCGCGGCCGAGCATGACGCCGTCCAGGCCGCCGAGATTGGCGCGGGCCTGCTCAAGGCTGCCGAGCCCGCCATTGAGCACGATCGGCCAATCGGGATACGCCGCCTTGAGCCGATGCACGATGGCATAATCGAGCGGCGGAACCTCGCGGTTCTCTTTCGGTGACAGGCCTTTCAGCCAGGCCTTACGGGCGTGGACGATGAGCGCATCGGCACCCGCTTCCCGCACCTGCGCGGCGAAGGCGAACAGCACCTGTTCCGGATCCTGGTCGTCGACGCCAATGCGGCACTTGACCGTAATCGGCACCTTCACCGCTGCCTTCATCGCGGCGACGCTGGCCGCGACCAACTGCGGCTCCAGCATCAGGCAGGCGCCGAAGCGGCCTTCCTGGACGCGGTCGGACGGGCAGCCGACATTGAGATTGATCTCGTCATAACCGAAGCCCTCGCCGATGCGGGCGCTTTCGGCGAGCGCGGCCGGATCGCTGCCACCCAGCTGCAGCGCGATGGGGTGTTCCGCCGAGTCGAAGCCGAGCAGTCGCTGCCGGTCGCCATGAATGACGGCACCGGTGGTCACCATCTCGGTATAGAGCAGCGCCCGGCGCGTCATGAGGCGATGGAAGAACCGGCAGTGCCGGTCCGACCAGTCCATCATGGGGGCAGTGGCAAAACGACGATCCATGAAGTTGCGACTTTTACGTTATTTATCATCGCCTTAAGCCACATTTCGGCGACGCGGGCAAGGCCACGATTTCCGCGCGGCTCCACAGGCGGCCGGAAGCGCGCGAACGCTCGACCTGGACCAGCGCGCCGATTAAATCGGCGCTCGTCCAGTATTGGCTCTCAGTTCGCCCTATTGCGGCTTGAGATGGGCGGCCTGAGTCACGCTGCGCCAGCGCTCGGTCTCCTTACCGATGAAGGCGCGGAATTCCTGCGGTGGCTTGACCACCAGTTCCACCTCGTCGTTCGTCGCCCGCAATTTTTCGCGCAAGGCGCCGGATTCCACCGCATTCTTCATCTCCGCGTAGAGCTTGTCGACGATCGGCCGCGGCGTGCCGGCCGGCGCCAGAAAGCCGAACCAGATGCTCGCCTCGTAGCCCGCAAGTCCGGACTCGGCCAGCGTCGGGACGTCAGGCGCCGCCGTCGCGCGTGTAGCGCCAGTGGTCGCGAGCGCCTTCACCTGCCCTTGCTTCGCATAGGACATGCCGGATCCGGTGAACGTCAGGTCGACGACACCGGCGATCGTGTCGCGGATTGCGGGGCCCGTGCCGCCATAGGGCACGTGTGTCATCGACGTGCCCGCCATTGTGTTGAACAGCTCAGCGGCCAGGTGCGACGAAGAGCCGACGCCGCCTGAAGAATAGGTAAGCTTCTTCGGATCGGTCTTGGCCAGCGCGATCAGCTCCTTGACCGAGTTCGCCTTCAAATCGAGCCGCGTGACAAGATACATCGGCGACATAAAAGTCAGGGCAATCGGCTCGAAGTCCTTGAGCGGATCATAAGGCAGATTCTTTTTCAGGATCGGATTGAGCGCCAAGCTCGTCACGCTGCCGAACAACAACGTATAGCCGTCGGCCGCGGTGTGCGCGGCGTAGCGCGTGCCGATCGACTGCGTCGCACCGGGCCGGTTATCGATGATGAAAGTCTGCTTGGTCTGCTCCTGCAACACCTGCGCCATCGCCCGCGGCAGGATGTCGCCAAGGCCACCGGCCGGATACGGAACGACAATCGTCACGGTTCGCGCGGGATAGGTTTCGGCCGACGCCGGCAGTCCAGCAACGCCGCTCAAGGCCGCAACAACAGGCAGCATGGCGGCACATAACAACCGCCGCTTCTTGTCGAATGTCCTCATTTCCTCCCCGCCGTTTCTTTTTAAAGCAGTTTTTTAAAGCGCTAGCAGATCGTCAGGACGCGATCTTGACCATCGGATCGACCGGGCTGTCGGTCAGCGGCGCCGTCACCGCGTCATACCCGTAGACCCAGTCCGGATTGGTGTTGTGCTGCATCCACGTGTTTTTGCCGGACATCTGCTGAATCTGGCTCGCGCGCGGTTTGCGGGTCCATTCGTAGCGCTTGAACGCGGTGGCGAAGCCTTCGGGCTCGACGCCCTCGAGGCAGCGCGCCAGTACGATCGCATCCTCGAGCGCCATCGCGGCGCCTTGCGCCATGTAAGGCGGCATTGGATGACAGGCATCGCCGAGCAGCACCACCCGCCCCTCCGTCCAGCGCGGCAGCGGATCGCGCGCGAGCAAGGCCCACTTATAGACTTCGGGACAGGACTCGAGCACGCGCCGCACTTCGGGATGAAAAGCCGAGAACGCCTCGCGCAACACGTTCACATCGCCTTTGGTCGACCACGATTCGCGTGTCATCCATCCCGCATCTTCCGGTTGACTGGTGACGAAATAGACTTCGTCGCGGTTCGCAGTGACGTAATAGATGACGATGTGGCGATCGGGTCCCCACCACTTGGTGCGCGACGGCGCGATCTGCTTGTCGCCGAGCAGCGACGCCGGAAAAGTCGTGCGATAGGCGACTCGGCCGGTGAAGCGCGGCTCTTCTTTGCCGAGCATGGCGTCACGCACGACCGAATGAACGCCGTCGGCCGCAATCAACGCATCGACGGTTTCCGTAGAACCGTCGGTGAAGGTCAGCGTCACAGACGAGGCGCCCTGTTCGATGCCGGCCAGCTTGCGCCCGAAAGAAATGACCTCGTCCGGCACAACGTTCTTGATGGCGGTGTGCAGGTCGGCGCGGTGCGCGCAGAGATACGGTGCGCCGTAGCGGTCCTCGATCGCCGTTCGCAGCGGCAGTTCGTTAGTCACGGCCCCCGAATCGTAGTCACGGTTGAGGCCGGAGACGGGCTCGAAACTGATGCGGCGCAGTTCCGGCTCGACCCCGAGCGCGCGCAGCACCTTCATCGGATTGGGCGTCATCTGAATGCCGGCGCCGACACGCGCAAACTTCAACGTTTGTTCGAAGACGCGCACGTTGAAGCCACGGGCACGCAGCGCCGCCGCGACCGCAAGTCCGCCGATGCCGGCGCCGATGATCCCAATCAATGACCTGGAGCTCTGCATAATGTTCCGGACTACTCGCTGTGATCGTGGGGTTGGGATTGTAGGAGTTGGCGCGCGGCGCGCAACCACGCCCGCACCTCGCAGCGCGCAGTCCTGCCCTGCTGACCCCTCAGCCGCCGATACGGCGGTTGCAATGCTCGCCCATCACACTTCGGGTGAGATGACGCATCGGCGGGGCTCCGCCGCCGGGCGCTGACGCACTCCTGAGCCGCGACGTCGCCGTGCAGCAGCATTCAACGTATGGCGCGTGACGTCATCGTCTCTGTTGCGGCACGTCATCGCTGCTTGAGAAATGGAACAGCATCTGATCGGCGAAGATACTGTCAACCTCATTCAGTGGCTGATCATCCAGGGGCGACTGGTGGGGAAACTCTTGGACCCGTTCTTGCCGCGCTTGGTGTAGCGCATCGACTTCTTGCCCGAGCAGCAGCCGCAGCCGGCGCCATGCTTGCCCTTCATCTCCTGCAGCGTCATCGGCGCGTGCGCGCTGCGCTCGTTGGTGGCAAAGGCGGTGCGCCGGGCGGTGTCCATCGACGCCAGATGCGGCGCCGTGAGAAGCGCGCGCGGCGCCGTATCGCCACAGTCCGGGCATTGCTGCGGCAAGTCGCATTCGGCCATCGGCCGCATGTCGGTGAACGGACCGCAGGCCGCGCAGAGGTAGTCGTAAACAGGCATGGTTGAGCTCCAGGAAGGACGCCGCCTGTCATGCCCCGCGAAAGCGGGGCATCCAGTGCCCACGGACAGCAGCGAGTACTGGATCGCCCGCTTGCGCGGGCGATGACGTCAGTGTGTGAGGCTGGCGATCTTACTTATCTGGCGACATCGGAATATCGACGCCGCCTTTTATGTGCTTGATCGGCCCGGCCGCACTCGGCATCACATCGAAGTCGAAGATGTCGGTCGGCAGCCACAACGTCGCGCAGGCATTGGGGATATCGACCACGCCGGAGATGTGCCCCTGCACCGGCGCGGTGCCGAGGATGGCGTAGGCCTGCGCTTTCGTATAGCCGAACTTGGTCAGGTACTCGATGGCGTTCAAGCATGCCTGGCGATAGGCGATATGAACGTCGAGATAATATTGCTTGCCCCACTCGTCGACAGAGATGCCTTCGAAGATGAGGTAGTCGTTGTAGCTCGGCGTGATCGGCGACGGCTTGAAGATCGGGTTCTTGATGCCGTATTTCGACATGCCGTCCTTGATAATGTCGACCTTGATATGCAGCCAGCCGGCCATTTCGATGGCGCCGCAGAAGGTGATCTCGCCGTCGCCCTGGCTGAAGTGCAGATCGCCCATCGACAGGCCGCCGCCGTTCACATACACGGGGAAGAAGATTTTCGAGCCGCGCGACAAATCCTTGATGTCGCAATTGCCGCCATGCTCGCGCGGCGGCACGGTGCGGGCGCCCTCCGCCGCGATCTTGTCCTTCACGGCGCCTGTGGCCTTACCGGCGTGCGTCGTTGCCGCGAAGGGCGGATTGGCGAGCGGCGGCACGCGCGCGGGATCGGTGGCGATGAAGTCGACCTCGCGCTTATTCCAGGTCTCGAGCAGCTTCGGATCGGGCAGACAGCCGATGAGGCCGGGATGGATCAGTCCGGCGAACTGCACGCCCGGCACGTGCCGCGAATGCGTATACACGCCGGAAATGTCCCAGATCGACTTCTGCGCCAGCGGGAAGTGGTCGGTGAGAAAGCCGCCGCCATTCTTCTTGGAGAAGAAGCCGTTAAAGCCCCACAGGCTCTCGGGCTTGGCGCCGACGTCGAGCAGATCGACGACCAAGAGGTCGCCAGGCTCGGCACCCTCGACGCCGATCGGGCCGGAGAGAAAGTGCACGATCGACAGGTCGATGTCGCGCACATCGTCGGCGGAGTCGTTGTTCTTGATGAAGCCGCCGGTCCAATCGTAGGTCTCGACGATGAAGTCGGAGCCGGGCTTGACCCACGCCACCATCGGGATATCCGGATGCCAGCGATTATGGATCATCTCGTTCTTGTAAGGCGATTCAGTCAGATCGACTTTGATTAAGGTATCGGGCATTTTCTCCTGCTCCTTCGCGAAACCCGTTATGACCGGACGAAATTTGCGCCGCCCCCCCCAACAGGCCGCGACGCTTAGAACTCAGACCGCCAGAAACCGCGCGATCTCCGCTTCGTTCACCTCCGCGCGCGGCGTGGCGTGAACGAGCCGGCCGTTCTCCATCACCACGATGCGGTCCGCGACATCGAGGATGAAGCTCAGCACCTGCTCGCAGACGACGATGCAGAGATTGCGCAACTGCCGGATATCCTTGAGGACCTTGGCGATGTCCTTGATGATCGACGGCTGGATGCCCTCGGTCGGCTCGTCGAGCAGCAGTATCTTCGGGTCGCTCGCGAGCGCGCGCGCGATCGCCAGTTGCTGCTGCTGCCCGCCGGACAGATTGCCGCCGCGGCGCTTGTCGAACTCCCACAGGATCGGGAACAGGCTGTAGATTTCCTCCGGCACGTCGCTCTTGCCGGTGACGACGAGGCCGGTCTCGATGTTTTCGCGCACCGTCATGGTGCCGAAGATCTGCCGGCCCTGCGGCACGTAAGCGAGGCCGCGCGCGACGCGCTGGTGACTCGGCAGCACCGACACATCCTTGCCGTCGATGAGCACCTCGCCCGAGCGGCACGGGATGGTGCCGATCAACGACTTCATGAGCGTCGACTTGCCCATGCCGTTGCGCCCGACGACGGCGACGATCTCACCCGGCTGTACGGCGAGGTCGATGCCGTGCAGCACCTCGCTCTGGCCATAGGCGACGTTGAGATTCTTGATTTCGAACATGGCACGCTCCCGTCAGTGACCGAGATAGACTTCCTTGACCTTCGGATCGTGCTGGATCGTGTCCATGTCGCCCTCCGCCAGGATCTTTCCCTGGTGCAACACGGTGACGCGATGCGCGATGCTTTCGACGAACTTCATGTCGTGCTCGATGACGATCACCGAGCGGTGCTTGATGATCTCGTTGAGCAGTTCCGCGGTCTTGACGCGTTCGGACACGCTCATGCCGGCGACAGGCTCGTCGAGCATCAGAAGCTCGGGATCCTGCATCAGCAGCATGCCGATCTCGAGCCACTGCTTCTGGCCATGACTGAGCGTTTCGGCGCGGCGGTCGAGCAGATCGGACAAGAAGATCATCTCGGCGATCTCGCGCACACGCTCGGTCACCTCCTCCGAGCGCTTCCAGAACAGCGCACCGGCGACGTTGCGGCCGTGCGGCATCGACAATTCGAGGTTCTCGAACACCGTGAGATCCTCGTAGATCGACGGGTTCTGGAATTTGCGGCCGATACCGCGCCGGACGATCTCGTACTCCTTGAGGCCGGTGATCTCTTGGTCTTTGAACTTGATCGAGCCATCGGAGACCTTGGTGCGGCCGCAGATCAGATCGAGCACCGTCGTCTTGCCGGCGCCGTTCGGGCCGATGATGACGCGCAGCTCGCCTTTGTCGATGTAGAGGTTGAGACCGTTCACCGCCTTGAAACCGTCGAAGGAAACCGTGACGTTTTCGAGCGCGAGCAGAAAATCCGTGCTGTTGGACATCGGGCTTTACTCCGCGGGCGCCGGTTTCGGCAGCACGCCACCGCGCGCGCGGTCGTAACGGCCGATGAGCGGCAGGATCTGATCGGTGAACAGGCCGGCCAGGCCGCGCGGGAAGGCCAGCACCACCGCGATGAACAGGCCGCCCATGGCGAACAGCCACAGCTCGGGGAAGCTCTCGGAGAAGCTGGTCTTGGCCCAGTTGACGACGAGCGTGCCGACCACGGCGCCGACCAGCGAGTGACGGCCCCCGACCGCGCAGAAGATCACCATCTCGATCGACGGCACGATGCCGACGAAGGACGGAGACATGAAGCCGACCTGCAGCGAGAACATCGCGCCGCCGATGGCGGCGATCGCCGAGGCGAGACAGAAGATGAAGATCTTGAAGCTGGCGACGTCGTAGCCGGAGAAGCGAACGCGGTCCTCCTTGTCGCGGATCGCGACCAGCAGGCGGCCGAGCTTGGACCCGAGCACGAAGCGCGCGAGGAACATCGTTCCGAGCAGGCACGCGCAGCAGACGAAGTAGAGGATGTATTTCGCGCCGTCGGTGCGGATGTCCCAGCCGAGCAAGGTGCGCAGGTCGGTGATGCCGTTGATGCCGCCGGTATACCCCTGCCGGCCGATGATCAGGATGGTCAGCACCGCCGCCACCGCCTGGGTGATGATGGCGAAGTAGACGCCGCCGACGCGCCGCTTGAACATCGCATAGCTGAGGATGAAGGCGGCGATCGCCGGGACCGCGATGACCGCGATCAAGGCAAAGGGCAGCGACTTGAACGGCACCCAGAAGAAAGGAAGCTCGGTGATCTGGTTCCAGTCCATGAAATCGGGGATGCCCGGCGTCGACTGGATCTTGGTGTTGGCGACGCTCGAGGCTTCGAGCTTGAGGAACATCGCCATGCAGTAGCCGCCGAGGCCGAAGAACACGCCCTGGCCGAGACTCAGGATGCCGGTATAGCCCCAGCACAGGACGAGCCCCACCGCGACAAAGGCATAAGTGAGATATTTTCCGACCAGGTTGAGACGGAAGATGTCGACCGTGAGCGGCAATACGACGATGATCAGGAGAGCGATCAGCGCGAAGCCGACAAGTTCGAGATCAATTTTCTTGTTCTTGAGCATGAGCATCACATCACCTTCTGACCTTGAGGACGAACAGGCCCTGCGGCCGCAGCATCAAGAGACCGATGACGAACAGGAGCGTCAGCACCTTCGCCATCGAGCCGGTGAGGAAGAACTCCAGCGTCGACTGCGACTGCGAGATGGTGAACGCCGAGGCGATGGTGCCGAGCAGGCTCTGCGCGCCGCCGAACACCACGACGAGGAAGGTGTCGACGATGTAGAGCTGGCCGGCGGTCGGCCCGGTCGAGCCGATCATCGTGAAGGCCGAGCCGGCGATGCCGGCGATACCGCAGCCGAGGCCGAAGGTGAGCCGGTCGACGCGCCGGGTATCGATGCCGGCGGCGCCGCTCATGGTGCGGTTGGCGACCACGGCGCGCACCTGCAGGCCCCAGCGCGAGCGGAACAGCAGCAAGGCCACCACGCCGGTGATGATGAGCGTGAGCCCCATCACGAACAGGCCATTGATCTGCACTTCGATGACGTCGGTCACCGACAGGGCGCCCATCATCCAATCGGGGAGTTGCACGCCGACCTCGCGCGCACCGAAGATGGAGCGGAAGGCCTGCTGCATGATGAGGCTGAGGCCCCAGGTCGCGAGCAAGGTATCCAGCGGTCGCGCATAGAGATGGCGGATCAGAAGCCATTCGGTCGCCAGCCCCAGCGCGCCAGATACGATGAAGGCGACGGCCATGGCGACGAAGAAGTAGGCCGGGTAACCGGCGGGCAGATAGGTCTGGAAGACGTGCGACGTCAGGTAGGTCATGTAAGCGCCGAGGATCATGAATTCCCCGTGCGCCATGTTGATCACGCCCATCTGGCCGAAGATGATGGCGAGGCCGAGCGCCATCAGCACGAACACCGAGAACAGGATCAGGCCGGCGAAAGCCTGCATCGCAAAGATCGAACCGAGCTCGCCGAGCGAATAGCCGAACATCGCACCACTCCGTTCGCGCCGGAGCATGCCGGCACGTCATGGAATTTCGAATGAGAGGTGGCTGCGTCCCGGCTGCGTCGGGCCGGGACGCCGGAGCCGGTCCTTACTGGTAGCCCTTCGGGAACGGATTGGGCTCGACCAGATTCGCGGTCTCGTAGATGAGGTCGTACTGGCCGTCGGCGCGGGCTCGGCCGACGCGGGTCTTCGACCACAGGTGATGGTTTTCGTGGATCTTCACGTAACCTTCCGGTGCGCCGGTGAACTCCACGCCCGGCGAGGCGGCCGCGATCTTGTCGATATCGAAAGAGCCGGCCTTTTCGACGGTGAGCTTCCACAGCCAGGGGCCGAGGTAAGCGGCCTGCGTCACGTCGCCGATCACCGTCTTGTCGCCCCACATCTTGTGGAACGCCGCAACGAACTTCTCGTTGTTCGGGTTCTTGAGCGACTGGAAGTACTTCATGCAGGCATAGGCGCCGGCGATGTTCTCGCCGCCGATGCCGTCGATCTCGTCCTCGGTGACCGAGATGGTCAGCAAGGTCTGCTTCGACAGGTCGATGCCCGCCGCCTTGAGCTGCTTGTAGAAGGCGACGTTCGAGCCGCCGACGATGATGGCGTAGATCACGTCGGGCTTGGTGAGCTTGATCTTGTTGATCACCGAGTTGAACTGGGTGTGGCCGAGCGGGAAGTACTCCTCGCCCACGACCTTCGTGCCCTTCATGAAGTTTTCGATGTGCTTGCGCGCGATCTTGTTCGAGGTGCGCGGCCAGATGTAATCGGAGCCGAGCAGATAGAAGGTCTTGGCGCCCTTCTCCTTCGTCACCCAATCGAGACCGGCGATGATCTGCTGCGTCGCCTCCTGACCGGTGTAGATGACGTTCTTGGACTGCTCGAGCCCTTCGTAGAAGGTCGGGTAATACAGCATGCCGTTATACTGCTCGAACACGGGCAGCACGGCCTTGCGCGAGGCGGAGGTCCAGCAGCCCATCACCGATGCGCATTTGTCCTGCACCAGAAGCTTCTTCGCCTTCTCGGCGAAGGTCGGCCAGTCCGACGCGCCGTCCTCCTGAATGAATTTAATCTTGCGGCCGAGCACGCCGCCGGCCGCGTTGATCTGCTCGATAGCCAGTTTCTCGGCCTGCACCGAGCCGGTCTCCGAGATGGCCATCGTGCCGGTTACCGAGTGCAGAATGCCGACGGTGACTTCGGTGTCGGTGACCGCAAGGCCGGTCGTGTTAACCTTGGCGGTCGGGAACGCTTGTGCGAGCGCCTGCGGTGCGACCAGCGCCGCGGCGGAGAGTGCAGCCGTGCCGGCCAGCAGTTGGCGGCGGGAGAGCGATGGACCCGAAAGCCGTCCTTTTTCTTCGAATGACATGCGACGCCTCTGTCGAAATGAATTGACCCCATGGAGCCGAACTCCATGTTGAAAAAGCTGACTGACAATGATGCAATGCAGCATACGTCGATTGACGTATATGGCTACGTCAAAGCGCGCACCAAGATGCTTGGGAAGTGGGGGCTTCTTGAACGCACCAGCCGGGGGACCCCCGGCACATGATGTGGCGGCGCTGCTGCAGCGCACCTGTCTCCTCCCGGAGGCGGGTCGGGCGGCGGGTTGCCTAATGCGGTGGCAGAACGCCGAATAATAAAGGTTTCAAAGGGAGAACGGCCAACATGGGGGAGAGAGCGTCGGACCAGGCAGGCACTTAACCAGGCTGGTGAACATGACTGCGCAGCAAAGAATCGTGCGAATTCGGCGCAGCTATAACCAATGGGTCGCCAACCAGACCTTGGAAGATTATGCGCTGCGCTTCACCGCCAAGAGCGCCCGCCGCTGGTCGAGCTTCCGGGTTGCCAATACCGCCATCGGCGCCATCTCGTTCCTCGCTCTCGAAGCCATCGGCGGCGCCCTCACCGTCAAATACGGCTTCACCAACGCGACCAGCGCCATCCTCGTGGTCGGCACCATCATCTTTCTCACCGGCCTGCCGATCGCCTACTACGCCTCCAAATACGGCGTCGACATCGACCTCCTCACGCGCGGCGCCGGCTTCGGCTATATCGGCTCCACCATCACCTCCCTGATCTACGCGTCCTTCACGTTCATTTTCTTTGCCATCGAAGCGGCAATCATGTCGCTGGCGCTTGAGCTCTGCTTCGGCATTCCCCTGTCGGTCGGCTACGTCATCAGCTCGCTGGTCGTCATTCCTCTGGTGACGCACGGCATCACCTTCATCAGCCGGCTTCAGCTATGGACGCAGCCGATCTGGCTCGCGCTGCACTTCCTTCCCTTCGCCTTCATCGCCGCGGCCGACTGGCCGGCCTTCGCCGAATGGACACGCTATGCCGGCACACCGGGCCAGGGCTCCGACCATTTCAGCCTCGTCTTGTTCGGCGCCGGCGCCACCGTCGTGTTCTCGCTGGTGGCTCAGATCGGCGAACAGGTCGACTTCCTGCGCTTCCTGCCGGCCAAGCCCTGCGGCAAGCGCGGCGGATGGTGGACCGCCAACCTGCTGGCGGGACCCGGCTGGATCGTACCGGGCATTCTCAAAATGCTCGCCGGCTCCTTCCTCGCCTTTCTCGCCGTGCGGCAGATGGTGCCACCGGACCGCGCCGCCGAACCGACGCAAATGTATCTCGTCGCGTTCCAGTACGTGTTTTCCTCGCCGAGCGCGGCGCTGGTGTTCACCGGCGCCTTCGTCATCGTCTCGCAGATCAAGATCAACGTCACCAACGCCTATGCCGGCTCGATCGCCTGGTCGAACTTCTTCTCCCGGCTGACGCACAGCCACCCCGGCCGAGTCGTCTGGCTGGTGTTCAACGTCGTCATCGCGCTCCTTCTGATGGAGCTCGGCATCTTCAAGGCGCTGGAACACATCCTCGGTCTCTATTCGCTGGTCGCCATCGGCTGGGTCGGCTCGCTCGTCGCCGACCTCGTGATCAACAAGCCGTTGGGCCTGAGCCCGCCAATGATCGAGTTCAAGCGCGCGCATCTCTACGACATCAATCCGGTCGGCGTCGGCGCCATGCTGCTCGCGACGCTGTCGGGCATCGCCTGCATGTTCGGCCTCTTCGGTGAGACGTTGGAGCCGCTCGCGCCCTTCGTCGCACTGGCCGTCACTTTCGTCGCGGCACCGGCCATCGCTTGGATCACCGGCGGGCAGTACTACATCGCCCGGCCGCCGCGACGAGATTGGGCCGGCCAACTATCGATCCGCTGCGCGATCTGCGAACATACCTTCGAAGCCGAGGACATGGCGCATTGCCCGGCCTATTCCGGCCCGATCTGCTCGCTGTGCTGCTCGCTGGAGACGCGCTGCCGCGACAGCTGCAAGCCGCACGCGCGGCTCGCCAACCAGACGGTCGCGATACTCGACAAGCTCATGCCGCCTTGGGTGCTGCGGACGCTCAACACCGACGTCGGGCACTACAGCGGCGTGCTGTCGCTGTTTGCCGGCGTCATCGGCCTGGTGCTGTTGTTCGTGTATTTCCAAGTGTCGTTCGATCCCTTCGTCAACAAGACGATCCTCAGATCGACCCTGTGGACGGTGTTCTTCATCCTCACCATCGTCGGCGGTATCGCCGCCTGGCTGTTCGTGCTGGCGCACGACAGCCGGCGCGTCGCCGAGGAGGAAACCCGCCGACAGACCGAACTGCTGATGCGTGAAATCGAGGCGCATCGGCGCACGGACGCCAAGCTGCAGAAGGCGAAGGAAGTCGCCGAGGCGGCCAACAACGCCAAGAGCCGGCACGTGGCCGGGCTGAGTCACGAGCTTCGCACGCCGCTGAACTCGATCCTGGGCTACGCGCGCATCCTCGAGCGCGATCCCGACATGCCGCGCCGGCGCGTCGACGCGCTCAAAGTCGTGCGCCGCAGCGCCGAGCATCTGTCCGGCCTGATCGACGGCCTCCTCGACATCTCCAAGATCGAGGCCGGCCGCTTCCACCTCAACCGCAATGAAGTGGCCTTCGCCGAATTCATTGCCCAGGTCGTCGACATGTTCCGCCTGCAGGCGCACGCCAAAGGCATCGACTTCCACTTCGTGCCGGCCAAGAACATGCCGGCCGTCGTCTACACCGACGAGAACCGGCTGCGGCAGATCCTGATCAATCTCCTGTCCAACGCCATCAAGTTCACCGACCGAGGCCAGGTGACGCTGCGGATCACCTACCGCAACCAGGTCGCGCGTTTCGACATCGATGACACCGGCATCGGTATCGACGAGGACGACATCGAGCGCATTTTCCAGCCATTCGAGCGCGCCCACTCGCCCCACCTCGGCACGACGACCGGTACCGGTCTCGGCCTCACCATCACCAAGCTCCTGGTCGAAACCATGGGCGGCCAGATCACCGTCGACAGCACGCCCCGCAGCGGCAGCACGTTCTCCGTCAAGCTGCTTCTGTCGGAAGTGGCACGGCCGCGCATCGCATCGACGATCGAAGACCAAGTGCGCGGTTATGCCGGCCCACGCCAGACCGTTCTCGTCGTCGACGACAACCACACCCAGCGCGAACTGATCGAAGAGCTGCTACGCCCGCTCGGCTTCGTCGTCATCGCGGCGGCGAGCGGCGTCGATGCGCTAGCTCTGGTCGCGCATACGGCGCCGGATCTCGCCCTCGTCGACGTGTCGATGCCGGACATGGACGGCTGGGACCTGACGACGCGGCTGCGCAAGATATTACCTGAGCGCTGTGCCATCATCATGCTCTCGGCGCTGGCACCCGACAAGAGCCGCGAACTGGCGCCCGAGCGCGTTCACGACGACTATCTGATGAAGCCACTGGACCTTCGACTGTTGCTGGAGAAGATCCACGCGCTGCTCAACATCGAATGGATTTACGCCGCGGATGACAAAGCCACCGCGCCGGCCGCCATTGCGGTTCTGGCGCGGTCGCCGCTGCCCCCGCGCGTGGATATCGAGGCTCTGATTCAGCTCGGCCGTATCGGCCAATTGCGCGGCATTCAGGACAAGCTCCATGAAATCCAGCTCGCCTCTCCGACATTCGAATCCTTCGTGGCCCAACTCTCGCCCATGGTCGAAGCGGTCGACCTGCAACGTCTCGTCGCCGCTCTCGAGGAGCTCCGGACCGACCATGTTGAAAGTTGACAGCCGCGACATCGTCCTCGTCGTGGACGACTCGCCCGACACTCTGCGCATGCTGACGGATGCCATCGAGGAATCCGGCAAGACCGTTCTCGTTGCGCGCGCCGGCGTGCAGGCGCTGTCGATGATCGAGAAGATCAAGCCGGACGTCATCCTGATGGATGCGGTGATGCCGGGCATGGACGGCTTCGAGACGTGCCGGCGGCTGAGGCAGATGAAAGAACTGACGCATGTGCCGATCATCTTCATGACCGGCCTTACCGAAACCGGCGACATCATCAAAGGACTGGAAGCCGGCGGCGTCGATTATGTCACCAAACCGATCGTGCCGGAGGAATTGCTGGCGCGCATCCACGTCCACCTCGTCAACGCGCGCAAGACGCACAGCGCGCAGGCCGCGCTCGACGTTTTCGGCCGCTATCTCATGGCCGCCGACAGACGGGGCCACGTGCTCTGGTCGACGCCGCAGACGGTGAAGCTCCTGAGCGCCGCCTTGAAGGATTTCGCGACCGAGCAATATGTACTCCCGCAGAACGTGCAAAAATGGCTCGACGACTGCGCCGAACAAAAGCCGGGCACGCCAACAGAGTCGATCGCGTTGTCGGATGCCGGCACCGCCAGAAAGGTGGAATTATCCTTTATCGGCCCGATCGGCTCTGACGAATTTCTGTTGCGGTTGACCGAGGGAGACCGTGCCAGCGACGCCGACCTTCTCAAGCGCAAGCTCTCGTTGACGCAACGGGAGGCAGAAGTCCTCCTCTGGATCGCGCGCGGAAAGTCGAACCGCGACATCGCGGAGATCCTCGACCTCAGTCCGCGCACGGTGAACAAACACCTGGAGCAGATCTATGCCAAGCTCGGCGTCGAAAACCGGGCATCCGCCGCCGCACTCGCAGTTCGTACGCTTGTCGTTCGATAGGACTCAGGCGCCCCCTTCCGTCATGGGAAGCGCTGCCGCGTTCGTGCTTATCTCCGTTGCCGACCTGGTCGCAGCAAGTCAGACCGGTTCAGAACTGTCGCGACAAACGGTCGCCAGTTAGCGCGGGCTCCGTACGAACGGCGCAACAGGACATCCACCCTCCGACGCGGCGAATGTCCCAATCGGCGCCGACGTCCGTTGCCTAATCACGGTTTCGCGAAGCCGCCGATTTTATTCCACCGACGCCGCTTTCCTTCAAGCCAGCATCAGCGGCCCGCTGGCAAACTCCATTCCGCGCACGCATTACCCGGCGGCCGCTCGACACACAGCACGCTCACCCACACCTCGAGGACATTCACAGATGTCGACGATCACGACCAAGGACGGCACCGAGATCTTTTACAAGGACTGGGGCAGCGGGCAGCCGATCGTCTTCAGCCACGGCTGGCCCCTTTCGGCAGACGATTGGGATGCCCAGATGCTCTTCTTCCTTCAAAAGGGCTTTCGCGTGATCGCGCATGATCGACGCGGACATGGCCGCTCGAGCCAAACCGCAACCGGTCACGATATGGACCATTATGCCGACGATCTTGCGGCGCTCACGGCCCATCTCGATCTGAAGAACGCGATCCACGTCGGCCACTCTACCGGCGGTGGCGAGGTGGTGCACTACATTGCCAGGCACGGCGACAGCCGCGTCGCCAAGGCCTGCATCATCGCGGCGGTGCCGCCGCTGATGGTGAAGACAGCGAGCAATCCGGGCGGACTCCCGAAAGATGTCTTTGACGGATTGCAGGTCCAAGTCGCCACGAACCGCGCCCAGTTCTATTACGACCTGCCGGCCGGGCCGTTCTATGGCTTCAACCGGCCCGGCGCGACGGCCCTACCCGGGGTCATCTGGAACTGGTGGCGCCAGGGGATGATGGGGAGCGCGAACGCGCATTACGACGGGATCGTTGCTTTCTCGCAGACGGATTTCACCGAGGATCTGAAAAAGATCAAAGTGCCCGTGCTGGTCATGCACGGCGACGACGATCAGATCGTTCCCTACGCGGACTCGGGCCCGTTGTCTGCGAAGCTTCTCCAGAACGGCACACTCAAGACCTACAAAGGCTTTCCGCACGGCATGCCGACCGTCCACGCAGACGTCATCAATGCCGATCTGCTAGCCTTCATCAAAAGCTGAACCGTCATCTTTTAAAGCCAGGTAGACCTCATGCCAGTCGCTAAAGCCGCACCGGGAAAGACCCTGCTCTCCCCGACCGATCACACGCTGATCCTGATCGACTTCCAGTCGCAGATGGCTTTCGCCACCAAGTCGATCGACGCTGTGCTGTTACGCAATAATGCCGCCCTGATCTCCAACGCCGCCAAGATCTTCAAGGTGTCGGTCATTCCCACCACGGTGGCCGAGAAGAGCTTCTCCGGTCCGATGTTCGACGAGATCAAGTCCGCTTTCCCCGACAGAGTGTTCTTCGATCGGACGTCGATGAACACGTGGGAAGACAAGGCGGTGATCGACGAAGTCAACCGCATCGGCAAGGGCCGTGTGGTACTGGCCGGCTTGTGGACGTCGGTATGCATCGTTGGCCCGGCCCTCTCGGCCCTCGATCAGGGATTCGAGGTCTATGTCATCGCCGACGCCTGCGGCGACGTGTCCGACGAGGCCCATGCGCGCGCGATCGAGCGCATGGTGCAGGCCGGCGCACGGCCGATGACTTCCGTTCAGTATCTGCTCGAGCTGCAACGCGACTGGGCGCGCGCCGACACCTACGACGCGACGACCAGTGTGGCGAAAGCCTACGCCGGCGCCTACGGTCTTGGCATCATCTACGCCAAGACCATGCTGGGCGAGCATGCGAGCGAGGCTGGCATCGCCGCATAGCGGGGAGCGGTATGACCGTGGACAATGCCTCCCGCAGCCAGGCGCCGGTCCCACCGGGACCGGCGCTGCCGATGGAAGATCACGCCGAGGTGACGCTGGTCATCCGCCATGACGTGAAGGCGGACGATCATGCCGCATACGAGGATTGGCTTCGCAAGATCGTCCCCGCCGCCGCGCACTTTCCGGGCCACCGCGGCGTCAACGTCATCCGGCCGGCGAAAGGCGCAACCGAATACACGATCGTCCTGCATTTCGACACGGTGGATCACCTGCGCGGCTGGTTGGATTCCAAGGAACGTAAGCAATTCATCGCAGAGGCACTGCCTCACTTCCTCGGCGACGACCACGTCGAGATCAAGACCGGCCTCGAATTCTGGTTCACGCCGCAGGCCAAGCCGCAGCGGGCCGCGCCTTACAAGCAGTTCCTGGTCACGCTGTCGGTGATCTATCCGCTGACGATCGTGATCCCGCTCCTGCTTCACCCGGTATTCGATCTCGTGCCGGTAAAGACGCATGCCTATGTCCGACAGTTCTTCGTCGACGCAGCCATCGTGGCGCTGATCATTTACGTCATCATGCCGCGCTACACACGCGCGATCGCCAAATGGCTCTACCGATAGCTGGTGGACGGAAGCACGCCAATGAAGCTCTATCTCTTCTCACTGGGAGCCGGCTTGTTGGTCGGCGTGTTCTACGCGCTGATCCAGGTGCGCTCGCCGGCACCCCCGGTGGTCGCGCTGCTGGGGCTCCTCGGA
The DNA here is from genome assembly GCF_003367395.1 of Pseudolabrys taiwanensis. Lineage (NCBI taxonomy): Bacteria > Pseudomonadati > Pseudomonadota > Alphaproteobacteria > Hyphomicrobiales > Xanthobacteraceae > Pseudolabrys > Pseudolabrys taiwanensis. Next base: position 1,903,347 of record NZ_CP031417.1, read on the forward strand.
ATCCTGGTCGGCGAGCAGATTCCGCCGCTCGTCAAAGGGCACTTGTTGCAGCAGCCGCTGAATTCGTTCTGGCAGCAGCATATGAAGCCGCATGTGTTCGGACATTTACCCAAAGGGCAGCAGTCTCCGACACCGGCGACGACAGAAGAGCCGATTCACAAAACGCAAGGATAAGCCGCTGCGGCGGCGTGGTACGGAAGAACAGTCATGACATCGCCCCCGGATCTCATCCTCTACAACGGAACGTTGACAACGCTCGACCGCCGCAACCCGGTGGCGCAGGCGGTTGCGATCACGAGCGGCAAGTTCGCCGCCGTCGGGCGCAACGAAGACGTGATGCCGCTCGCCGGTGCGGCGACGAAGGTGATCGATCTCAAAGGCCGGCGCGTGATGCCCGGGCTGATCGACAATCATCTGCACATCATCCGTGGCGGGCTTAACTTCAACATGGAGCTGCGTTGGGACGGCGTGCGGTCGCTGGCCGATGCCATGGCCATGCTCAAGCGCCAGGTCGCGATCACCCCGCCACCGCAATGGGTGCGCGTCGTCGGCGGGTTTACCGAGCATCAGTTCGCCGAGAAGCGCCTGCCGACGATCGACGAACTCAATGCCGTGGCGCCGGAAACGCCGGTGTTTCTGCTGCACCTCTACGACCGCGCCCTCCTCAACGGGGCGGCGCTGCGCGCCGTGGGCTACACCAAGGACACGCCGAACCCGCCCGGCGGGGAAATCACGCGGGACGCGCACGGCAATCCGACCGGACTGCTGTTGGCGCGCCCGAATGCCGGCATTCTCTACGCGACGCTGGCCAAAGGGCCGAAGCTGCCGTTCGAATATCAGCTCAATTCGACACGGCACTTCATGCGCGAGCTCAACCGGCTCGGCGTCACGGGCGCTATCGATGCCGGTGGCGGCTTCCAGAATTATCCCGACGACTATGCGGTCATCCAGAAGCTGAGCGAACAAGGCCAGCTCACCATCCGGCTCGGCTACAATCTGTTCACGCAAAAGCCGAAGGGTGAGAAGGAGGACTTTCTCAACTGGACGAAGACATCCAAGTACAAGCAAGGCGATGATTACTTCCGCCACAACGGCGCCGGTGAGATGCTGGTCTTCTCCGCAGCGGATTTCGAGGACTTCCGTGAGCCGCGGCCGGACATGCCGCCGGAGATGGAAGGCGATCTTGAGGAAGTTGTGCGCATCCTGGCGCAGAACCGCTGGCCCTGGCGGCTGCATGCAACCTATGACGAGACGATTTCACGCGCTCTCGACGTGTTCGAACGCGTGAACGAAGAGATTCCCTTCGATGGTCTGCACTGGTTCTTCGACCATGCGGAGACCATTTCGGATCGTTCGATCGACCGTATCGCGGCGCTCGGCGGCGGCATCGCCGTGCAGCATCGTATGGCCTATCAGGGCGAATATTTCGTCGAGCGCTACGGCTTCGGCGCGGCCGAGGCGACACCGCCCGTCGCGAAGATCCTTTCGCGCGGCGTCAAGAGTTCGGCCGGCACCGACGCAACGCGGGTCGCTTCCTACAATCCGTGGGTCTCGCTCGCTTGGCTCGTGACCGGCAAGACCGTGGGCGGCCTGCAAATCTATCCGCGTCGCAATTGCCTCGACCGCGAGACGGCGCTGCGCATGTGGACCGAAAACGTCACTTGGTTCTCCGATGAAGAGAATAAGAAGGGCCGTATCGAGACCGGTCAACTCGCCGATCTGGTGGTACCCGACCGCGATTACTTCTCCTGCCCGGAGGCCGAGATCGCCGACATCACCTCGGAGCTGACAATGGTGGGCGGCAAGGTCGTCTATGCCGCCGGACCGTTCGCTTCGTTTGATGAGGGCGCGCCGCCGCCGGCGATGCCGGACTGGTCGCCCGTGCGAACCTATGGGGGCTACGGCGCTTGGGCAGAGCTGCAGGCGACAACGCATCAGCGTACTTTGTCCGTGAGCTGCGGCTGCGCCAACGCCTGCAACGTTCACGGTCATGACCATGCGCGCGCATTGTCGGGCCGGGTGCCGACCTCGGATTTGCAATCCTTCTGGGGCGTGCTCGGCTGCGCATGTTGGGCGGTGTAACATGGGCACTCTGGAAAAACGCGACGCTTGGCTTCCGGCGGCGCTCGCGCGGGCGGCCACGCCGACCGTACGTTGGATCGCACTGCTCGGGCTTTGTGCGGCCTACCTGCAGGGCGGGCTGATCAAGGCGGGCGATTTCAGCGCAGCCGTGGCCGAGCAACAGCATTTCGGCCTGGCGCCGGCCGTCCCGTTCGCCATTGCCACTATCGTGACCGAACTTCTCGGCTCCGCGTTGGTTCTGACCGGGTTCTACCGCTGGTTCGGCGCGCTTTGGCTCGCCGTTTTCACGTTGATCGCGACCTTTGTCGCCAACCGCTTCTGGGCGCTGCCGCAGCCAGACCGGTTCATGGTCGAGAATGCGTTCTTTGAACATCTCGGTCTGGTGGGCGGGTTCCTCCTGGTCGCGTGGCACGACCTGCGAGATAAGAGGTGATGTAGGCCCGCTTGAAAGCCCCTATCGACATGACAGACTCCACAAAACCGCCAACGATCGCCCCTCCGGAAGCCAGCGAGACATCCTCGCTGGCCCCTTTCCGGTCGGCGATCTTTGCCGTGCTGTGGGTCGCGACGGTTGTCTCCAATATCGGCACCTGGATGCAGAACGCCGCATCCGGCTGGCTGATGACGGGCCTCGATCCCGATCCGTTCGTCGTGTCGCTCGTGCAGGTCGCCGGCTCGCTGCCGATGTTTCTGTTCGCCCTGCCCGCCGGCGCCCTCGCCGACGTCGTCGACCGCCGACGCCTCCTCATCATCATGCAGATCCTGACAGTGGCGCTGGTCGCCATTTTCGCCGCCCTGGTCGCTCTCGGCCGGGCCGATCCGGTTCTGCTGCTGGCATTTTCCTTCTGCGCCGCGACACTGGCCGCGCTCATCATGCCGGCATGGCAGTCGATCGTGCCGCAATTGATTCCAAACTCACAACTGGCCGCTGCGGTAGCGCTCAATAGCATTGGCTTGAATGTGAGCCGCGCCGTCGGCCCGGCTCTGGCCGGCCTCTTCATTGCGGTGTGGGGCATTGCCGCGCCGTTCTGGTTCAATGCCCTCAGCACGCTCGGCGTCATCGCAGCGTTGGTGTGGTGGAAGCCGCCCCGCCCCGAGGCCGGCCGAGTGCTTCCGCCTGAGCAGTTCGGCCGCGCGATGCGCGCCGGCCTAAGACACGCACGGCACAATCCGCAACTGCAGGCGACACTGATCCGCGCCTTCGGATTTTTCGTCTTCGCTAGCGCCTATTGGGCACTGTTGCCGCTGGTCGCGCGCGATCAGGTGGCGGGCGGGCCGGAGCTTTACGGCATCCTGCTCGGCGCGATCGGCGCGAGCGCCGTCGCAGGCGCATTCGCGCTGCCGCGCTTGAAACGTTCGCTGGGGGCCGACGGCGTCGTCATTGTTGGTACGGTCGGCACAGTCCTGAGCTTGGTTCTGTTCGCTTTGGCGCGGCAACCGGCAGTCGCTCTGATCGCGTGCCTCATCGCCGGCGCCGCATGGATCGCCGTAATCGCGACGCTCAATGTGGCGGCGCAGGTCTCGTTGCCTGGCTGGGTCCGCGGCCGCGGTCTTTCGATCTTCGGAACCACCATGTTCGGCGCGCTGACGCTCGGCAGTGCGGTTTGGGGCAAGCTCGCCGGCTTGATCGGCTTGCCGGCGGCGCATCTCGCCGCCGGGATCGGCGCATTGCTTGCAATTCCGCTTCTCAGGCGCTGGAGGCTGCCGACGGGTGCAGGCCTCGATCTCACTCCGTCGATGCACTGGCCGGAGGTCATTCCCGCCTCCAAGGTCGAGCTCGACCGGGGGCCTGTTCTTGTCACTGTCGAGTATCATATCCAACCCGGCGACGGGCCGGAGTTCCTGCGCGCGGTCGGTAATCTTGCGAAGGAGCGCGGCCGCGACGGCGCCTATGATTGGGGCATCTTCGAGGATGTCGCGGCACCGGGCCGTTTCGTCGAAACATTCATGCTGGATTCCTGGATCGAGCACCTGCGTCAGCACGAGCGCGTGACGGCCGCGGACCGGGATGTACAAAGCATCGTCAATCGCTTTCAGCGCGACGGCGCGCCAAAGGTGACGCACCTCGTGTCGCCGGTGTCACCCACTCCGCCTCGTCGACCATGACACCGTGCGCGTTTACTCGCTATGACGCTTGCGCCATGCGGCAGGGCTTATGCCTTCGGATGACGAGAACACGCGGGTAAAATGACTTTGATCTGCGAAACCGCAGCGCAGTGCGATCTCTGCCAGGCTGAGATTGGACGAGCGTAGCGTCTCTTTCGCCTGCGTCACGCGAAAGCGCATCAGCCAGCGATGCGGCGTAAGACCGGTGGCGCGGCGGAAGGCACGAATGAAATAGTCCCTCGACAGACCGCATGCGGCCGCGACATCGGCGAGCCTCACGTTGTCGGCAATGTGCGCGGTCAGGTAGTCGATAGCCCGACGCTCCTGTTGCAGGGAAAGCCCTGCCCGTTTCGCAGCCGCAGCGGACACGCCGCCATAGCTGGACATGAGCCGCGCGAGCACCGCGAGGAAGACAGAATCGACGAACAGCGCGGACGCTTCGTTCGGGCGCTCCAGCGCCGGCAACAGCGCCCGCCCGAGATGCGCCATGGCGGGGTCGATGATGCCGGGCGAACAGACGATCGAAGCCGGCGCTCTACCGTCCTCGCCATTCAATGAGTCGAACGAGGCGCGCGGAATGTAGAACGACAAAGCCGTATGGGGATGGGTGACATAGGTCGATAATTCGTCCTCAAGATGCACGACGCGCAGCGCGTTCGCCGCATAGCCCTGCTTGAGATAAGGCCGGCGGCGACGCCACAGTTCGTTGTAAGGCACGTCGGTGAGATAAAGCGCCGCGCTAAAGGCATCTTGTGGCGGAATCTGCGCCTTCATACCAAGTTCGTCGTGCCCGACCACGATCTTTGTGACGGCCATGGCCGCGGCGCCGGGCGATGTGGAAACCAGCATCGGCGCTTCGCGCAGCCCGTGACTGTGCGCCACCGCATCTCCGTATCGCCGGGTTTTACCCATGGCCGCGCCTTTCGATGTCACTCAGCCGGCGCACGAGTGCCGGCTGCTTCCGCCAACCACCGCTGCGCTATCGTGAGATCGGCATTGGAGAGGCCGTGCCCCAACGGCAGCGTCTGGTGCTCGACCCGCGCCCCCGCCTCCCGCAGTTGTGCCGCGAGCCTTGCCGCGTTGGCCGCGGGAATGATCGGGTCCTGCGCGCCGGAGACGATCACCACGGGCTTGCCGGCGAGATCGGCGTGCGGCGGCGTAGCGAGCGGCACCATGGCGCGTAGCAAGATCGCTCCGGCGAAGGTCTGCGGACGCAGCAACATCACCGCCGCCGCGATGTTGGCTCCATTGGAATAGCCGAGCGCGATCGGGGCCGGGATCTTGTAGCGCTCACGGGCGGCATCCACGAATGCGGCGAGTTCGCCCGCGCGGCGGCGCACGTCGTCTTCGTCAAACACGCCCTCCGCCAGCCGGCGGAAGAAGCGCGGCATGCCATGCTCGAGCACCTTGCCACGCGGCGACAGCAGCGCGGCGCCGGGCGCGACCGCACGGCCGAGCGGCAACAGATCGCTCTCGTCACCCCCGGTGCCGTGGAGCAGGAGCAACGGCGGGAGACCCGCCGCCGCCGCTGGTTCGAAACGATGAATGAAGTTCTCGATCGACATCACACGACGTCCTTCTGCTCGAGTTCCGGCAACAACTTCTCGATCTCGGCGCGATGGCCTTCAAGAAACGGCGGCAGCTTCAAGGCTTGACCGAGCGCTTCCACGGGCTCGTCGACGGCGAAGCCGGGAATGTCTGTCGCGATCTCGAACAACACGCCGCCCGGCTCGCGGAAGTAGATCGAACGGAAGTAGTTGCGATCCTTCTGCTCGGTCGGATGCAGGTCGTGCTCGGTAACGAGCTTGCGTGCCATCTCCATCTGTTGCGCATCATCGGCCGCGCGGAAGGCGATGTGGTGCACGGAGCCGCGGCCCTGGCGTCCACGCAGGAAGCCTCTCGCTTCATAGATATCGACGATGCCTCCTTCCCTCACGTCGGGCGCGCGGAAGCGGATCACCGACCCGTCGCGGCCTTCCTGCTTGAAGCCGAACACGTTGGTGAGCACGGCGCCGGTCTTCGCCGCGTCGTCGAGCAGCAACGTCACGCCGTGGAAACCACGAATGGCATGCTCCGCCGGGATGTCGCCATTGCTCCACGCCGGCTCGTTCTCGGCATCGGGAATGCCGACAAGGGCGAGACTCATGCCGTCCGGGTCGGTGAAAGTGAGCACACTTTCTCCGAAGCGGCGCTCCAGCGCCTGGTGCTCGACACCCTTCTCGATAAAGCGATGGGTCCAATAGCCGAGCGAACGGGCGGGCACGCGGAAGCTCGTCTGTTGCGTCTCGCCGACACCGGCGCGCCCCTTCGCGGCCTGCTCCCACGGGAAGAAGGTCAGAATGGTACCGGGCTTCCCGGCCTCGTCGCCGTAATAGAAGTGATAGGTGCCCGGATCGTCGAAATTGACCGTGCGCTTGACGAAGCGCAGCCCCAGCGTGCGGGTATAAAAGTCGAAATTCCGCAATGCCTTACCAGCAATGGCGGTGACGTGATGAAGACCTGACATGAGGATCGCTCCTGGCCGGTTCGAGGAAACTTGCTTCTCCCGCCATAATTAAAGCGACCCAGAATAGAGACAATACCGTTACTTGTGGTATGACTGTCTATGATTTAAGAACAATCAGTCAGGCGCCCATGGACAAGCTCTCCAGCCTCAAAGCCTTCGTCAAAGTGGTCGAACTGGGCAGCTTTTCGGAGGCCGGGCGGCAGCTTCGGCTCTCGCGCTCGGCAGTCAGCAAGTACATCGCCGACCTGGAAAACGACCTGGGCGTGCAATTGCTCAACCGCACCACGCGGCAGGCGAGCCCCACCGAGAATGGCCAGGCCTATTTCGAGCGGGCCCTCTCCATCCTCGCCGATCTCGATGCAGCGGATCAGATGGTGGCACATCAACAATCGACGCCACGCGGATTGCTACGCGTGAACGCGCCCATGTCCTTCGGCACCATCAAGCTCGGCCCGGCGCTCGCCGATTTCATGGCTCTGTATCCCGAATTGCAAATCCAACTCGTGCTCACCGACGAGCATGTTGATCCGGTGCAGGAGGGGCTCGACGTCACACTGCGCATCGCCGAACTCGAATCCTCGAGCTTGATCGCCCGCAGGATCATGCCTATCGCACGCGTCGTCTGCGCCTCGTCCGACTACCTCGCGGCGCACGGCACGCCCAAGCACCCGAGCGAACTTCGCAGACACAAGCTGCTCACCTATGGCTTCCTGCTCACGGGCAACCAGTGGAAGCTTTCCGGTCCCGATGGCGATCACTGGGTCCAGCCGGATTGGACGCTGTGCGCCAACAATGCGGAAGTGCTACGCGACGCCGCGGTGAAACATCGAGGCGTTGCGCTGCTGCCGGCGTTCCTCGCCGAGCAACAGCTCAAGAGCGGCGCGCTTCGAAGCATCCTGCCCGACTACAAAGCCCCCATGATCGCGCTCTATGCGATCTATCCGCCAACGCGTCATCTCACGATGAAAGTACGGCTGTTCATCGATTTCCTGGTGGAGCATTTCGGCGAGGCGTAAAGCGCCGAGCGCGATCGAAGAACTTACGTCCTGTTGGCTCTCAGCGCTTGCGCTGAGACTTCAAGTTGTTCGCGGCGGTCGTCAACTTCGGTCCTATGCTGCTCGACCGCTCTATCACGACCGTCCCGCTTGGCCGCGACGGAGCGCCGGAGGCTGCCGGCGCTCCCCCAGCACCTATTCGACCGCCGATGGCATTCGCGCCGCCGACATCAGCGGCCGAGCCACCTGATTGAGCAGTTGGTCGGCGTTCTCCTCCTCACCCAGGGAAAGCGTGAGGTATTGAACGATCGCAGAGTGCTTCAGTTGCTGTGCCAGATTGCGCGCCGTGATGTAGCCGGAGATTTCGTAATGCTCCACGCGTTGCGCCGCGCCAATGAGAGCCAAGTCGGCCGCCGCGGGATCCTTCTTCTTCTTCGACTCCGCGATGATTTCTTCGCCCTCCTCGATGATGCCCATCATGCCTTTGCACGGCTTCGTCCTCGCGGTGACGCCCAGAAGAGAGAGGCACTCCTCGAGCCGGCTGACCTGTTCTTCGGTCTCCTGGAGATGTTGCTGGAAAAGCCGCTGCAATTGTCCGGACCGTGCGGCATTGGCCATTTTCGGCAGGGCTTTCAGAAGCTGCTTCTCCCCGTGGAGGATGTCGCGGAGCTGATGAACCAGAAGATCCTGGATCGGGCCCGTCTCGGTGAGCTCGGCGCTCTCGGCATGGACCGGCACAGCTTCGCCGCCGTTCTCGAGGCTTTTCATTGCCTGGATCGCCGGCGATTCAACGAATTGCCACGGCTCACCCTCGTTCCAGGGACCACGCGCGTCTATCTCGCCGTGATCCCCCTGCCCGGTGGAGTCGTTGAATATCTGATCGACCAGCCCCTCGGTTGGCGCGATCTTGCCGATCATAAACGGCGGTTTGCCCATGCTTTCGAGCGCGAGCGAAAACATTCGCATATGAGTGATCTCGCGCGTCATCAGGAACTGGAGCGCGTCCTTCGTTCCTGAGTCGTCGCAGAAGTTGATCAGCCGTTCATAGACGATCTTGGCCCGCGCCTCGGCGGCGATATTGCTGCGCAAGTCGACGTCCAGCTCACCGGTAATCTTCAGATAGTCCGCCGTCCACGGATTGCCCATCGAATTGAACAGGTTCACCCCGCCCCCGCCGGCGATCGCGATCAGAGGGTCGGCTTCGGCCGCGTCTCTGGCAAACTTCATCGGCGCGAGATGCATCCGGGCTAGCGTTCCGACGATCTCCAAATGGCTCAGCTCCTCGGTGCCGATGTCCATCAACAAATCCTTGCGATCCGGGTCCTCACAATTGAGCCCCTGGATCGAGTACTGCATCGCTGCCGCCAACTCTCCGTTAGCCCCACCGAACTGTTCCAGAAGCATGTTTCCGAAAGCTGGATCGGGCTCATCGACGCGAACCGTGTACATTAGCTTTTTTACGTGGTGATACATCTGCATTCCCTATGAAGGCGTCCGGTGTAAGCAAGTCTAAGTTGAAACGGACTCCACAACGGTCGGTTCCTTTCGGCCGATCGCAGACGCAAGGTTTTCGCTTGGCAGCCTTATGCGCGGACGCATCATGTTTGCGGGCGGATGAGTAGGACCGCAACTCTATGGTTCCGCCGTCCTAGGGGAACAACCGCCGCAGACATGCGTTCGCTCTGCATGCTCAAATCAGAACGAGACGCCAGGGAGCGCGCGGAAGCGCGTTTCAAGTTCCGCCAACATCAGCGCGACGATGCCTCTCAGGCGGTCGTCGATTACAAGGCGGAAGCGCAACGCGCAATCGACCGCATTCCGCGTCTCCGCGCGCAGCGGACGGCTGCGGAGGCAGCCGCAAACGAAGCCGGTATAAGAAGCCGGATAAAGTGACGCTGGTTATATAAAAGCGCCGGCGCATTACTGCACCGGCGACCATGGCGAACGCTGTGTGCCGACGGACGCCTGGGGCGGCGGAAGGCCGACCGTGAACGCGTTGGCGCCGGCGTAACGGATCACCAGGCCGGTGCCCGCGAGCAGGACTTGCAACGCATCCTGAGGCGAAAATCGCCCGATGACGGACGACGATTGCAGGCCGCTGGCCAACTCGCCATCGACCAACGCCGTCATGCCCGTTTGGTTGGCGAATGCCACCAAGGCGGTCCCGAGCGGTTGCGGCGCCAGATCGAAATTGATGTATCGTTCGAAAGCCCTGACCCCATTCATCGGGGACAGCGCGAGCATCAAGGCCAAGCCGTGACGAAGCGGTCGGCAGGAACGTGCCCTGCGGACGCGCGCGATCGCGAGCGCATCCGGCATCAAACGCCGCCCCCTTTACACCAAACGCAACCAGCTGCGATCGGTAGGTAGGTCGGCTCCATTACACTTTGATGACGTCCTAATTCACACCAAAGGTATGGGATCGCTCCGGATCTAAGCCTGCCAATTGGCCTTCAGACCGGTCGCAACAATCGCATCGTAGGCGAGCGGCCGATCCAAAAGGCCGTTGGCAAGAGCGAACGCATTCAGCCCGTCAATGGCCTCGGGCGTAATGGCGGCTTCGTAAAAAGGTGCATCGCGCGCGACGAGGACAGGCATCATCTCGGCTTCTTCGCCAGGAAACAGCTCGTCGCCGACTTTCTTGGCCAGCGACGGATCGGCCTTGAGCGCCTTCTGCGTTTTGACGATGGCACGCACCGCCGCGGCGGCGACCTCCGGTTCGGCTTCAATCATCGCGTCGGTCATGGTCAGCGCCGCGAAGTTATAAAGCCGGGCGCCCTGCGGACCGTCGCCCCGGCGCAGATCGAGATGCAGCTTGGCAATACCCGCCTTCTCCGCGAGCGCGAGACGCATGCCATTGCCCCAGAATCCGTCGGCGAGGTTCTCCTGCAACGCCTTGATGCCGTCGCGGCTATGCGATTCCGATTTCGACGGCAGGCTCTCGACGATGCGGACCTCGTCCTGGTCCACATCGATACCGGCTTCGATCAGCATGTGCCGCAGCGCGGTGCGCGGGAACGCGAAAGACGACGAGATACGCAGCCCTTTGAGCGCCTTGATGTCGCCCCGCGGGATATCGATGTCCTTACGCAGGCCCATGAACCAGTACGAATGCTGCGCCAGCGCGGCGACGAGCTTGATGCCCTTCCAGGCCGGGAACGCCCGGGTTCCGGCGAAAGCCGGCCCGCCGAAGAAATGGATGCTGCCGTCACGCAGCCGTTCAGGCCCGTGCTTGGCGCCATACTCGGCGACAAACTCGACATCGACGCCTTCCTGTTTGAAGAAACCGAGCTTCACCGCGGCGGTCGCCACGAAATACGAAGGCGAATCGTAGTCCGCCACCATCATGCGATACATTGGTTCATTTCCACTTCTTAGGGCATCGACTTCAATGTCGACCGGATGTCAGCGCCATGGTGCCCAACGCCTCAGCTTAGACCGCGCAGGCCCGCCCGTCGCCGCATTGCGACCATGCGCCTTCGCATAGCGCGATTGCAGGCCCGATCGTGCTTCCACCATTCGCCGACGTTGCAGGCGTTCGGAGCGTCACGATTGGCAATCGGACCGACGTCATTCGTTCTTGATTCCCGCCTCTTTGACGACCGGCCACCATGTCGCGATGTCGTCCTTCAAGAGCTGCGTCAGCGCTTGGGGGGTCTGCTGCTCTTTCGGCGGCAAGGTCTGTCCTACATCTTCCATCCGCTTGCGGATGTCTGGATTGGCAAGAGCGGTCACGAGTGCGGCATTCAGCGCCTCGAGAATCGGCTTTGGCGTGCCCTTCGGCGCAAACAACGCATGCCAGTTCGCCGTGTAGAATCCGGGCAGGCCGGCCTCGTCGACGGTCGGGATGTCCGGCATAATGCCGAGACGTTCTTTCGCCGTCACCGCGTAGGCTTTGACGGCGCCGCTCTTGAGATGCGGAATGGCGTTGGCGGCGACGCTGAACATGGTATCGACCCGACCGGCGATCAGATCGACCATCGCGGCGCCAACGCCTTGCCGGTACGGCACGAAGGCGAACTGAGTATCCGTCTTGTGCTGGAACAGGATGCCGGCCACATGCGACGTGCTGCCGGTGCCACCAGTCGCCTGCGTCGCCTTGTCCCCGTTGCTTTTAAACCAGGCGATCAGTTCCTTCAGATTGTTGGCCGGGAGATCCGGTCGCGAAATAATGATCTGCGGATCCGTGACGACGCGGCCGATCGGCTCGAAATCCTTCGTCACATCGTACGGCGCCTTGAAGATCGCACCATTGAGCACGAATGTCGGCCAATTGCCGAGGCAAAGCGTGTAGCCATCGTTCGGCGAACGATAAAACTTCGTTACGCCGATCGTACCGGATGCGCCGGCCACGTTCTCGACGACGATCGTGCCGTTGAGAGCTTCACGAAGGCCTTCCGCGATAATGCGTCCGATCGTGTCGGTCGGCCCACCCGCGCCGTAGGGCACGATCAGCGTAATGGGTCGCGTCGGATAGGCCGCAGCCTTTGCTGAGGCGGCGATAACCGACAAAGAAGCAGCGGCTGACGTTTTAACAAAGGCACGACGCGACATTGTCATTGTGAAAACCTCTAACGTGACGATCGAGTAGGATTGCAGACGAGTCCACCGGATGCCAGGTCGCCTTTACACGACACGCCGGCAAACCAGGCTCGATGGCCCTTTTTGTTTTCCTCCCGAAAGCACCGACAGTTGTTTCGTCCGCCGGCAGACTCAATCGCCGCGCGTCACCAGCTTGTTGGCGTAGCTCGGCTTGACCAGCACATCGATCAAATAGGGCTTGCCGGACGCGACCACGGCCAAGCCCCGCTCCAACGCCGCCAGCAACGATTGGCGGTCGGTCACCGGCCCCTCGGCCTCGACGCCCTGCGAGCGCGCCAGCGCGGCGATATCGACATTGGGCTCCGAGATCCGCATGCCGATCCACTTATTCTCCGGCGGCCGCTTGCGATCCTTGGCCACCGCTTCCTGATGAATCTCGTCGTTGAAGTTCGAGCGGTTGTTGTTGATCACGAACAGCGCGGGAATTTGATGATGCGCCGCCGTCCATAACGCGGTCGCGCCTTGCATGAAGTCGCCATCGCCATCCACACTGATCACCGTACGCCCTTGGTCCTTCAGCGCAAGCGCGGCGCCGAGGGCGAGGCCGGGGCCCGCCCCAAGACCTGCCCCTCCGTCATGACCGAGATAGTCGAGCGGATCGTTCCAGTGATAGGCGCGGCCGTCCCACCCGAACGACAGATGCGTCAACGTGAACTTGCGTTCGCCGCGCACCTCGGCGAGGGCCACCTCGATATCGCGCGACACGAGTTCGACGTCGGCGTTCTCCGAATAGCCGATCTCCCCCCACGTCCGGCGTGAACGGCCGTCCCATCGCTTTACGCCGCCGAGCTGCGCGGAAAGTTCGTCGCGCAGTTGCTCGGCGAAAGCGTCCGGATCGGCCATGATGGCCAGATCGGCGGGCGGAAGGCCGAAATAGTCCATGCTCCAGCCGTTGTGCAGCGTGTGGTCGAGCGACACTTTCACCACCTTCGCGGCGATGGCGCCGGTGTTGCGGTTGACCTGCCGCAACGTCCCCTGCAGATCGGGGTAATCGAAGCTCACGATCAGATCCGCGCCAGCCAGGAGCTCCTTGGCCGCCGGCGACAGCGACCCCATCGGCGGCAGGACGTGCAAACCATGCTGCGTCGGAAACACGGCGCGCTCGCGCTGCGAAGACATGACCGAGGCGCCGGCGAGCTCCGCCACTTCGACACGCGCCTCCCAATGGCGCTGTTCGCGCGATCCACGGCCGAACATGAATACAGGCGTTTTGGCATGCTTCACCAGGTCGACGACGGTGCGCACGTCCGCGGCCGCCGCCGCGGGTAAGGTCATGGGCACGTAGCGAGCAACATCAGGGAACGTGATCTCGCCGGAGACGCCTTCTTCCTGAAGGCCCGCATCGAGACAGATATAGACCGGCGCGGACGGCTTGGTGACGGTCATCTGATAGCCGCGAAGGAACGCCTCGATCACACCGGGGACGGAGCGAGGCTCGTCGTCCCACTTGATATAATTGCGTAACATCGCCGCCTGGTCCTTGGTCGTGTGGATCCAGTCGATCCAGGGCCGGCGCTTCTCCGGGGCAACCGGACCGGTCGCGCCGATCACCATCATCGGCACACGATCGCAGAAGGCGTTGAAAAGACCCATGAGGCCATGCATCAGGCCGACATTGGAATGCAGAATCGCGCCCATCGGCTTGTCGGTCGCTTTCGCGTAGCCGTGCGCGATGGCGACGACGTGGTCCTCGTGCAGGCAGACGATCATCTGCGGCGCGCGATTGCCGAGATAATTGACGAGGCTGTCGTGAAAGCCGCGATAGCTCGCGCCGGGATTCAGGGCGACGTAAGGAATGTCGAGCTGGCGCAGCATTTCCGCGGCGACATCGCTTTTCCAGCCGAGCGGGTATTCGCCGGGAAGGTTCGGACGGTCGATCTCGCCCATCCAGTCGTTGCTGCCCGCGCTCGCCATTGCCAGTCCATCCCTCGCCAAAACAACCGATTCTTAGCTTAATTCTGTAGCTATCGGCGTCAAGCGGGCGCGACGGGAAGACTATTTGGCGGCGCGGTCCGCCTCGCTCACGCGGATCTCGGCGATGGCATATTCCGCATTGGTGAGCAGCAATTTGGCGAATTCGTTGGTCGTATCGAATTGTTTCCGATCGATATTCGTGAACAAGAGATCGTTGATCTTGCACACCATCGGCGAAACGATCTCGACGGCGGCCTCGCCTTTGGGTGACAGCGAAATGAGCACGCTGCGGCCGTCGTTGGCGTTCGGACGCTTGACGAGAAGACCTTTGCGGATGAGGCGGCCGACCTCGGTCGTCACATGCGTTGCGGCCAGTCCGATGTAGTTCGCCAACGCCGCGATGGTGATGCCGGTGTCCCCCTGTCGGTAGGCCACGCCCATCAACACGGTGAATTGGCTACCGGTGAGACCGAGACGGCGGCCGAAGGCCTCACGGCACACAAGAAGGCGGCTCAGTGCCTGCACCAATCGATAGAGCGAGTCGCGAAACCAGTCGTCGGAGCCATCCTTGAAGTAGTCGCGTCTCGAGATCGTCGACGGGACGACAAACGGTCCGGCACCGTTCGAAGGAACCCGGTTAGCCTTCTTGCGTGCAGTCTTAGCCATAGACCCCTTTGCCACCGCAGAGCGAGATGGCACCTATCACAACCAAATAGCGGCCTAGATTAGTTTGGGATTCCAGCAGGGGCCACAACTTTTGGTCCTGCGGCGCGGCCCCGGGCCACTTCCTTACAGCTTTATAGCGGCCCGGCCGGGTCGATCGGGGTGGCCGGAGGACACGCGGCTTCGATCATGGCGCCAATCCGCAGACAAAGCGCTTCCTTGAAGCGGCCCGACACGATCTGCACGCCAGTTGGAACCGTGCCATCGATGCCGGTCGGCATGGCCAAGCTCGGCAGGCCGAGCATCGATACGGCCAGCATCGGCTCGTGCGCGTCGATCATCCGCGCGACGGCGTCATCGCCCTTCTGATCTTCGTCGATCGGCAGCGGCGCACGATAGGACACCGGCAGCAGCAGCGCGTCATGTTGCTCCAGGAACGCCTGCCACTGACGCAGGATAGCCGTGCGCCGGCCGAGCGCATCGACATAGGCCTCGAGCGTATACTTGGTCGCACGGGCCATCGTCCCCGCACGCGCGCGGCGCAGCGCGTCGTCGCCGAGACGCTCGATGGCGCGCGACGTGCCCTCGCCTTCCTCGGTCTTGACCATCGAGAAGAACATGTCGGCCAACTCGGCGACAGCCGGCGGTGTCGCCGGCGCGACCTCGCAACCAGCCTCCGCCAGCCAACCGGCGGCCCGCCGCACTGCGGCTGCGACAGCGGGATCGACCGCCGCGCCGGCCGTGCCTTCGAACACCGCAACGCGCAGCGGCCGCTCCGTTTCATCGAGCATCGGCGCCGGCATCCACCACGGATCGCGCGCGTCCCCGCGCATCATGCCGCGCAAGCCGAGCGCCACGTCACCGACCGAGCGCGCCAGCGGCCCCTGCACGCTCATCAGCTGGCTGGCGAGAGTCGCCTCGACCGACGGATTGGCGCTGTAAGCCGCCACGCGGCCAAACGAGGGCCGCAGGCCGACGACGCCGCAGGCATAAGCCGGATAACGGATCGACCCCGCCCGGTCCGTGCCGTGCGCGATGGCGCCGATGCCGGTGGCGACGGCGGCGGCCGCACCGCCACTCGAGCCGCCCGGCGTTCGCCCCGCGTCCCACGGATTGAGCGTGCGACCGTGCAGATCGTTGTCGGTGAAGAAGCGGGCGCAGAACGCCGGCACATTGGTGCGGCCGATGATGACGGCGCCGGCCGCGCGCAAGCTGGCGATCGGCGGGCTGTCCGCGGCCGCGATGTCGTCCTTGAACGCGACCACGCCCGTGGTCGTCGGCCGGCCGGCATAATCGACATTGATCTTCACGGTGACCGGCACGCCATGCAGCGGCCCCCCAGACTCGCCCCGCGCCAGCGCCGCGTCGGCGGCTGCGGCGGCAGCGAGCGCCTCCTCAGCCAGCACATCGACGACGGCGTTGATCCGCGGATTGACCGCCGCGAGCCGCGCCAGCGCGCTCTCCGTCGCCTCGCGGCTGGATACGCGCCGCGCCGCGATTGCGTCCGCGAGATCGACCGCGCTCCAGCGCCACAAACCGTCATCCATGGGCAGGCTCACAAATGGTTGGCCCAGGGCGCCAAACGGCGGTCGAGCCATTGCTGCCCCTTGATGATGACCGCGCCCATCAGCGTCAGCACGACGAGCGCCGCGAACACCTTTTCGGTTTCCATCACCTGCCCGGCCTGGATCAGCAGATTTCCCATGCCGCCCGTGCTGGAGCCGCCAATCATTTCCGCCGCGACGACGAGGATGATCGTCACGCCCATGCCGAGCTGCAATCCGGCGAAGATGGTCGGAATGGCGGCCGGCAGCACGACATTGATCTGCGCCTGGCGCCGGTTGGCGCCGAGATCGATCGCCGCCTTGACCAGCCCGCGGTCGACCTGGCGCACACCGGCATAGGTGCTCATGACGATCGGAAAGAAGGCTGTCACCGCGCTGATGACGATCTTGTAGGCTTCGCCGGTGCCGAGCCAGATGATCAGCAGCGGGATGAGCGAGATCTTCGGCAGCGGATAGAGCGCCGCGATCCACGGGTCGGCGATGCGCTCGAACAGCCGCGACATGCCCATGATGATGCCGACGACAATGCCGGTCACGGTCGCGACCAGGAAGCCCGCCATGATGCGCAGCAGCGTCGCGCCCAGATTGTAGAACAGCGAGCCATCCTCGATCATGTCGAGCAGCGCGCGAAGAATGGCGACCGGCGACGGCAGGTAGATCGGCGGGATGTGCCTGATATCGACGAAGAGTTGCCAGGCGATCAAGAAGACGACGATGCTCAGCGCCGGTAAAATCTTCTCGGCAAGACGCCCATTGGCGCGGCGCACTTTGCTCACGACAGCGCCCCCGCGACGGCATTTTGTTCCTGCATCGCCTTGGTGACCTCGTCGCGGATCAGATGAAAAGCACGGTCGAACAGCGCGCCGAAGGCGGGCGTACTGACCATTTCGATCGACCGCGGCCGCGGCAGATCGACCTGGAGGACCTCCTTGATGCGGCCCGGCCGCGCCGTCATCACCACCACCTCGTCGCCGAGCAGGATGGCTTCGTCGATCGAATGCGTCACGAAGATCACCGTCTTGCGCGTGGCTTCGAAAATGCGCAGCAGCTCTTCCTGCATCACGATCTTCGTTTGCGCGTCGAGCGCGCCGAACGGCTCGTCCATCAACAGAATCGGCCGGTCCATGATCAAGGCGCGCGCGAGCGCCACGCGCTGCCGCATGCCGCCGGAAAGCTGGCTCGGATAATGCCGCTCGAAGCCCTTGAGCCCGACCGAGTTGATCAATTCGCGTGCGCGCTCCGTGCGCTCGCGGCGCGACATGCCGGCCATCTCAGGGCCGAACGCCACGTTGTCCAGCACGCTCCGCCACGGAAACAGGTTCTGGCTCTGCCAGACCATCACCGAAGCCGAGCCCTTCTTGCCGGCGTGCGCACCGTCGATCGTGACGTTGCCGCTGGTCGCGGTTTCGATGCCGCCGACGATCTGCGCCATGGTGCTCTTGCCGCAGCCGCTCGGACCCAGGATGCAGGAGAAACGACCGGACTGGAAGGTGTGCGTGAACCCGTCGAGCGCGACGACCTCCGAGCCGTCGCGGCTCTGCCACACCTGCCTTACATTTTCGACACTGATATTCATCACACCCGACTGACGCTGACGCGACTTACTTCTGCGGATTGAGCGCGTGCTTCCACTTGTCCGCGATCTCCGCCGCCTCGTCCGGCATCAATGCCGACGATGGGGGATAGGCGTCCTTCCAGGCGAAAGGCTTGCATGCATCGATCAGCATCTTCGAATGAGACGTCGCGCCGACCGCGCGCGCCTCCGGCGGGATGCGCGGATCGAGCGACGAACTCCAGGCATTGCGGACGATGTCGACCGCTTCGGAAGGCTCGCAGCGCGTCGTCACCGCCCACATGACATCGGCGAGGTTCGACGGATCGACGTCCTCGTCGACGACCACGACGATGCGGCCCATGTAGCTGTTGGCGCCGGCGATCATGGCCGCGCGCTTGGCATGGCCGGCGTAACGCTGCTTGAGCGCGATCACCGTCATGAGCTGCGACACGTGCTGCCACGCGCCGACGATGTCGGTCACGCCCGCGGCCTCGAGATTGCCCCAGATGCCGGCGGCCCGAAACGGCAGACCAAAATGAAACCGCGGCGGCTTGAGTGGCGGCGAGCCGAACAGGATCGGATTGTCGCGATAGTAGACGGCCTCGACGTCCATGACCGGGGCGGGGCGCGCATCGGCGGCGTAGTAGCCGGTGAATTCGCCGAACGGACCCTCCGGCAAGGTCACTTCGCTGGGCGGCAGCAATTTGCCTTCGAGAATGATTTCGGCATGGGCCGGAATCGGCAAGCCGGTGCGCGGGCCACGAATGATCTCGATCGATTGTCCCTTGATCGCCCCGGCGAAGTCGTACTCCGACGCACCCTCCGGCAAATACTCGAAACCCGAGATGAACAGCGACGGGTCCTGGCCGTTGACGATCACGATCGGGCACGGCTGTCCTTGATCCCAGTAGCGCTTGGCGATGATCGCGCCGTGACGGCCGAGATGGTCGAACTGCACGGTGACGCGATTGCGCGCATGCACCTGCACGCGATAGATCGAAGCATTGACCCAATCGGAGCCGGGATCACCCGTGACGACGAGACTGCCCGAACCGATGTAGGGGCCGCCGTCCTTCTTGTGCCAGGTCGGCACCGGAAAACGATGAAGATCGACGTCGGCGCCGATCTGCACGTTCTGCATGAACGGCGCTTCCTTGACCTCCACCGGCGGCAGCATCGTGAGCTTGCTGCGCCGCTCCTTCCAGGCCTTCAGCGCATCGATCGGACGCAGGCCGGGATCGAGACCGAGCGCCAAGGCCGCGCGCTGCGAACTGGTCGTCGCGTTGGAGAAGATGCGGAAGCCGGCTGGAAAGCCCTTGATGTTGTCGAACAGCAGCGCCGGTTGCTCCGGCGAACCCGCCGCCACTTCGGTGATGCCGCCGATCTCGAAGCGCGGGTCGGCACCGTCGATGCGGCGAAGGGCGCCTATGCCGTCCACCAGCGCGATGTACTCTCGCAAGTCTTTATACATAGCCGACCTTGTCGCTGCCTTTTCCGGCGCCGCGCCATGCGCGCGCCCGCTTAGGGGATCGCCTCCTCAAGCCTTGGCTGCCGCCGGCATCGAGAAGGCCGCCGCCGCGGTCGGGTCGCCTTTCGGCAGATCGAACAGGCCGCTCGGCAGCGCATTGAGATAAGTGACCACCTCTTGCACCGATATCACGTCCGCGTACTTCGCGTTCATGTCGCAGAGATTGACGGCGTGCGAGGCCTGCGAGCGGTCGGCACAGCCCTCTTCCGCGACGATGACGCGATAGTTCTTGCTGAAGGCGTCGATGACCGTGGCACGCACGCAGCCGGACGTGGTCGTGCCGGTGCAGATCACGCTGTCGCAGCCGAGATGCACGAGATAGTCGGCGAGCGGCGTGCCGTGGAAGGCGCTCGGCTTCTGTTTGCCGATGACGATGTCCTGCGGTGCCGGCGCGATGTCGGGAATGATGACATTGCTCTTCAGCTTGCCCGGATTGAGACCCATGTAGTCGGTCTTGACCCGGCTGTTCTTGTAAGCCCAGGCGCCCTCGTCCCAGCTGTCGGCGCGGCGCACGCCGGTGGTGTAGATCACCGGCACACCCTTGCCGCGCGCGGCGACCAGCAATTCCTTGATCGCGGCGACGGCCTTCCAGCCATCCTCGCCGCACGAATTCATCCAGCGCTTGATGGAGTCGAGGATCGGCTCGGGCTTGTCGCCGACGAAACCGAAATTGACGTCGATCACCAACAGCGCCGGCCGCTTGCCGAAGCCGCCGCGCGCGCCGTATCCGGACGCCGCGAACACCTGCTTGTCGCGCTCGGTCAGAAACTTGTCCCACACCCGCTCGGTCATCGACGTCTCCTCGCCAAACATCGGCTGCCGCCCGTCGACCGGGCGGCAGCGCCTGCAACTCGGATTCTTGTTACTTGGCGAACGGCTTTTCCTTGTCGAACTTCGCCTTGGCCTCCTTGGCGATCGACAGGTCGAACAGCTGCTCGCGGGTCACCTTCGTCTTCACGTATTGAAAGTACTCGCCGCTCCAGAAGTCCTGCATCTGCATGATCGAGTCGATCTGCGGCATCCCGTCTTCGTTGAGATAGGCCCAGTGCGGCGCGATCTGCTTGATCAGCTCCGGCTTATTGAGGGTCGTGTACTTGGCGAGGATATCCAGGATCTGCGGATCCTTGTCCGGCGCGTCGGCGGCGGCGTCGAACTCCTTGATGCCCTGCAAATAGGCGACCATGAAGCGCACCATCACGTCATGCTTCTGCGTCAGGAAGTCCTTGCGGCCGGCGAAGGCGGCGATCTGAAAGTTCGGCGCGATTTCGTCGCCATTGGCGATGATCTGGCCCATCTTGTTCGCCTTGGCGAAGGCGGCGAGATTGTAGGACAGGTCGCTGCCCTCGACCTGGCCCTGCCCGAGCATCTTCATCAGGTCGGGCTGCGGAACGTTGAAGATCCACTGCACGTCCTTGGCCGGGTTGAGGCCGGCCTTCATCAGAATTTGCGCGGCGTTGTAGTGATTGATGCTGCCGAGCGCGCTGACGCCGACCTTCTTGCCCTTGAGCTTGGCGAGATCGGGAATCGTGCGAACGCCTTCGTCGTAAAGCTTCTGCGACACCAGAAACGCCGTGTAGCCGTGGCCCGGGCGATTGTTGCCCCAGTCGGCGAACACCGCGATGGGCGCGCCCTTGGCGATGCTGTTGAACAAATTCGCCGCGGCCGGAAGATTGGTCAGCTCCAGTTCGCCGGCGATCATCGCCGGCACCGCGAGCGAGCCATCGTCGAAGCGTCGCAGCTCGACGGTGATGCCCATCTTCTCGAAGTAGCCCTTCTCCTTCGCGATGAACAAACCGCCACCGGACAAGAACGGTCCATAGCCGATGCGGATCACATCATTGGCACGCGCCGCCGGCGCCGCAAAAGACATAACGCCCATCGCCGAGACCGCGGCAGCCGCGAGCAGACTCATGCTTTTGAGAAACTTCATCCCCGCCTCGCTTGGCTTATTCGCCTTGTTCGCGCCGTACAGCGCTTGATGTTCAAAAAGCGTACAATCTGAACATATTTAGTCAAGCCAATTATTTGAGCTGCCGACGACCTGCCTGCGGCATATACGTGCGCGATTTGCCGCAGAAATACGCATCAATCCGCACGCACCGATAAAAAGACGACGGCGCCGGAATCGACCGATTCCGACGCCGTTCATATCCTCAATGCCGACCGATCAATCGGCGAGCGGCGGAAGATTCAAAGCCTTGTCGACAAGTTCGCCGGCGCCCTTGAAGTCGAACGACCTGAACATGTTCATCTTCACAAGGAAGGACGCGCCGCCGTAGAACTTTTCATACTGCTGGTGCCGGTTGCCGAACTCCGTGCCGATGAAATCCCAGGCGAGCCGCATGAGCGCAACGCGCGAACGCGCATCGGCCTTGCCCGACTTATAGAACCGCTCGACGTCCTTGGCCGTATCAGGATTGTCGAAATCCTTGAAGGACGACGGCAGCGTGATCATCGCGGCGCCGGTCAACTCGCGCACGACGTCGATCATCTTCGGATTGATTTCGGACTGCAGCGCCATGACCGAATAGAGCGCGGTCTTCGACGGCCACAGCACGCCCTCTTCGTCGGTCGTGGCGAGCGTCTCCTGCGAGTTCAGCATTCCCTCGACGATCGAGGCATAGGATGCCAGCTCGCCCATCATCACCTGAACCGGCGGCGTCGCGTCGTTGCCGGTCATCTCGTTCATGCGCTTGGCAAGTCCAAGAAGGAAACGCAGCTTCGTCGTGTATCGCGCCTGGGCCTGGAGATTGCCGTAGAGATGGGCCGGCGTCTTCCACCACTGATCGCGACAGACTTCGAGATTGCGGTAGGCGAAAACGTGTTCCCACGGGACAAATACGTTGTCGAATACGACCATCGAGTCGGTCTCGTCGAAACGCGACGTGAGCGGATATTCCGCGGCGTCCGTCGCCCCCAGCGGGAACGCACGGCGCGAATAGAGCCGCACGCCTTCGGCATCCGTCGGCACGGCAAGGCTTACCGCATAGTTCTCCTCGCCCGGCCGAAGCGGGTGGATACAGCTCAGATGGATGTAGTCGGAATAGACGGCGCCGGTCGCCAGTTGCTGCGCGCCGGAAATGTAAATGCCCGCATCCGTCTCTTTCACGACACCCGCGTAGAGAGTCGGATCCTCCTGCAGATTGGCCGGTTTGCTGCGGTCGATCTGCGGCGGCACGATGGCGTAAGTGACATAAGCGTGGGTGTCGCGCAGATGCTCGTAGAACGCGACGACGTTGCGCGCGAACTGGTCGCCGCCGGCGGCGAACACGGATGGCTTGGCCGCGAAGCCGCAGAAGAAGCCGGCGACGTGGTCGGGCGTACGGCCCATGAGTCCGAAGGTCATCTCCGCCCACTTCGTGGACGCGATGCGCTTGTCGCGCAGATCGGCGTGCGTCTTCGGGATTTGGTACGCGCGCAGCACGGGCGCGCCGTCCTTCGGAGACTTGAAGGTCATCACTGCGCGATTTTCAGGCGCAGCGGCATAATCATAGAGGGCGGCGACCGCGTAGGCGCCCTGTTTGAAAGCCGGATGGCTCACCGGGTCCGAAATGATTTCCCCGTCGACAACGATCGAGGGCTTGCGACGGCGGAGGTCCGCCAGAAATTCGCGGCCCGTCCGGAGCGGCAGCGTACCGGTCACTCGGGTTTCGCGAGCTGCATTCGTGGTCATCGCATTTCCTTGTTCGGTTCTGATCGAAGCCGTTTCGGCGCCACGGCCGCACCATCGGACTTGCGGGTGTACCGTGTCCCGGTTTATGTACGTTATGTACATAAGTGGACCGCCCGTCAAGCGCGGACGACGACTCACAGTCCGGTCGCCTCGGCAGGAAATGAGAGCAACAAGCAGGAGATCAAGTTCGTGAAGCTCAAACTCGCCGTTCCAGACCTCATTTCCAATTCGTACTTTCCGGCCGTCGCGGCGGTCGAGCTCGGCTTCTTCAAGAAGGAAGGCCTCGACGTCGAACTCGAGTTGATCTTCCCGGTCGACAAAGCCTATGCCGCCCTGCGCGACGGCAAGACCGACATCGTCGGCGGCTCCGCGCACTCGGCGCTCGCCGCCTTCCCCGAATGGAAAGGCGTGAAGCTGATCGCTGCGCAAGCGCAGGGCATGTATTGGTTCCTGGTCATGCGCGCCGACCTCAAGGCCAAGCGTGGCGACTTGAGCGTCGTCAAGGGTCGCAGCATTGGCGCGGCGCCATGGGTCGAAATGGGCCTGCGCCGTCTTCTGATCGAGGGTGGCATCGATCTCGAACGCGACGGCGTCAAGATCGCGCCGGTGCCGGGCGCCATGGGCGCGGGCGTCAACTTCGGCGTCACCGCCGCCAAAGCGTTGCAGGAAGGCAAGATCGACGGCTTCTGGGCCAACGGCATGGGCACGGAGGTCGCGGTGCGGAATGGCATCGGCACGGTCGTGCTCGACATCCGCCGTGGCGACGGTCCCAAGCCCTGCTTCAATTACACCATGGCGTCGATCGCCACGAGCGAAAAGCTCATCGAGGAGTCGCCCGAAACCGCGGCGGCCATGGTGCGCGCGATCGTTGCGACTCAGAAGGCGTTGAAGGAAGATCCGAACCGGGCGACGGCAATCGGCGACAAGCTGTTTCCGCCGCAAGAGGCGTCGCTGATCGCCGAGCTGATCCGCCGCGACCTGCCCTATTACGATGCGACCATCTCCGAAGACTTCGTCGCCGGCATGAACGCGTTCGCGCGCGACCTCGGCATCCTCAAGGGCCAAGCCACTTACGAGGACGTGGTGGCGACGCAGTTCAAGGACCTGTGGAAGGCCTGAGCAGCGCCTTGATTGTCGCGCCGAAAGGAATGCCCCGTGGCCATCGACCAACGTGAATTCCGCAACGTCCTCGGACAGTTCGCGACCGGCATCGCCATCGTGACGGCAACGGTCGAGGGCAATCGGATCGGCGCGACGATCAGCTCGTTCAATTCGGTGTCGCTCGATCCGCCGCTGGTGCTTTTCAGCATGGCGAACAAGTCGCTCAGCCTGCCGCAATGGAAAGCCGCGCAAGCGATGGCGATCTTCGTCCTCGGCGAGCACCAGAGCGAGTTGTCGAACCGGTTCGCGCGCGCTGGCGGGGATAAATGGTCGGGCCTCGATGGCGCGCTGACCGGCAATGGCAGCCCGGCCCTGCCCGGCGCCATTGCCCAGTTCGAGTGCAAACCCTACGCCACCTATGCCGGCGGCGATCACGAGATCTTCATCTGCGAAGTGACGCGCTTCGCCGCGACGGCGACGGCGACACGGCCGCTCATCTTCCATGCCGGCAAGTATGCCAACTTGAAGCCGACCGAAACGGTGCAAGCGCCGCCCGAAGTCGACGTGTGGCTGCACGGCTGGTGAACCGTACCCCCACCGGCATGACGGGCTCCGGCACCACCACGCTGTAGCGATAAGAAGAAGGCGCCGTCGAGCGCCTTCTTCTTTCCGGGCTGCGCGTTACTGCGGCTTCACACCGAGCTCAGCCAGCGTCGCACCCCAGAGTTTGTCCTGCGCAGTGAGCTGATCGCGAAACTCCTGCGGGGTCCCCGGCTTGAACTCGGCACCCGCCGACTCGAACTTCGCCATCAACGTCTTGTCGTTGGCGATATCGTTCAGCGCGGTGTTAAGCTTTTGAATGACGCCCGGCGGCGTTCCGGCGGGCGCCATCAGACCGAACCAGGCCCCGGATTCGAAACCCCGCAGCGTGATGCCGCTCTCCCCGAACGTCGGAATGTTCGGCAACTGCGCCATCCGCTTGTCGCCGGTCACGGCGAGCACCTTCAGCTTATCGTTCTTGGACGAACTGATGGCCGCGGGACCGGCGGAAAAAAGGCCGGAAATGATCCCCGACATCGCGTTGGTCATGGCGTCCGCCATGCCTTTATAGCTGATGAAGCGCGGCTTGATGTCGGCCGCCTTGGTGAAAGCGACCGCGCCGAGATAGGGCGTCGTGCCGATGCCGGCATGACCGATCATGACCTCGTCCGGGTGCGTCTTCGCCAGCTTGATGAATTCCGGCAGATTCGACGCCGGCACGGCCGCCGAGACGATAAGCGAAAACGGCGATGTCGCCGCGCGCCCAACGGGCTCGAAATCCTTGAGCGGATTGACGCCAAAGTTGGCCGTCACGTGCGGCGAGACGATAAACGTCATGTCGGCAAACAAAAGCGTGTAGCCGTCTGGGCCACCGCGAACCGTCGCGCGCGCCGCCAGCGAGCCGCTGCCGCCCGGCATGTTTTCGACGATCACCGGTTGGCCCAGCCGGCGCTCCAGGCCGGACGCCACGATCCTGGCCAGAGGATCGGGACCGCCTCCGGGCGGAAACGCGACGATCACCCTGATCGCCCTGGTTGGAAAAGTGGCCGCATCGTCCGCGTGAGCGGGCATCATGGCGAGCGCCAGCAAGGCGGCGACTTGCGCCAGAAATCTCAATCGCTCCATTGTCTGCTCTCCCTGTAACCACCGCCAGACTTTGCAAAGTCTGTGCCATTCTTATGTACGCACTGAAGGTACATCATGAATGCTCTTGTGGGAAGGAAGGACAGGCGCAGCGAACGAC
The DNA here is from genome assembly GCF_003367395.1 of Pseudolabrys taiwanensis. Lineage (NCBI taxonomy): Bacteria > Pseudomonadati > Pseudomonadota > Alphaproteobacteria > Hyphomicrobiales > Xanthobacteraceae > Pseudolabrys > Pseudolabrys taiwanensis. The sequence goes on from NZ_CP031417.1 coordinate 1,929,420, forward strand.
ACCAAGACCTCTGCCCCGAAAAGGTCGGACTGAGAAGGCTCGCTGCCGCCTTTGCCGGCATTTGCAAGGGTGCGCGCGCGACGAGGCGGAGGGTTCCGACGCCGCCTACGGAGCGCTACGCCGGCTATGCTATCGCGACAAACTTATTGCGCTTCGTCCGGAAGCACTGCGGACGCTTTGACGTCCTCACTCGATGCCGCAAGCGCGCATATCGTTTCCGGCGCGGCACGCCTTCGCGCGTTACGCACGCCATGCCGGCATTCAATCCCGGTCCAAGCGCGCCGAACCACCGGGATACTTGTCGTTCATGTTCGCGGCGATCGCATCCAAAATGCGGAAGACAGCCGCGATGTCGCCTGCGGCGATACCGCGCCGCGCCGTGCGGTTGACCTCTTTGACCCTTGCCAGCACCGGCGTCGCCAACTCGCGACCCTGACGCGTGAGATAGACGAAGATCTTGCGGCGATCCGCCTCGCCGCGCTCGCGGCGGATCCATCCGAGTTTTTCGAGCTCGGCCAACACCGACGTGGAAGACGCCATCTCGACCCCGACTCGACGGGACAATTCGACCTGCGTCAGCCCGTCCTCGTTCCACAGCCGCTCAAGGTGAACGAACTGGCCGAAGGTCAGGCCGGCCTCGGCCAATTCGACCCGCATGCCGCGCGCGAAAGCCATGTGCGCCAGCCGTAGACGTTTGCCGATGCCGATTTCGGGCACTTCCTCGCGCACAGCTTTCTTCAATCTATCCTCGTCGACTTTGACAGGCTCCGTTCGATATTGATAAGGTACCATATCATCTGGAGCCATACGATGGAACACCTTATCTGCAGCCCCGACGATCTGCCAACGGGTGAAGTCCGCATCGTCACCGTGAACGCGATCGAAATCGGCGTCTTCCGCCAAGGTGACGAGTATTTCGCCTACCAGAATGTCTGCCCGCACCAGGGAGGGCCTGCCTGCGAAGGAATGCGCACTCCGCAGATCGAGGACACGTTCGACGCAAAGGGTCTGTTTACCGGCCAACGCCTCGACGAAGACGACATGCACATCGTCTGCCCCTGGCATGGATACGAGTTTCATTTGCGGACCGGCGAGCACGTGCGCGACAGCAAGGTGCGGCTGAGGCGCTTTCCCGTCACCATTCGCGACGGGGGCGTCTATGTCGCTATGTGATAATCCAACGATGGATTTCGCCGGTCTGGCGGCCGCTTTCGCCGATCGTTGCGACGCGAGCCTCGAGGCGAACAGCCTATCGGCCATTGCGGACGAGGATTTGAGCCGCGCGCTTGTCGCAGCCATCCGCGTGTTCGCCGCGAAAGCGCAGGCCGGCGTGACGCCCGCGCTCACGCACGGCAATCATGCCCTGGCGGCGACCGACGGAGCGATTTTCGCAACCGCCGTGCTCGAAGCCGTCGGCATCGAGGTATTCGAGCTCGCGGCGTGGCAAGCCTGCAGCAATGTCGGCTCGCGCCGGCACATCCATGAGGACGCGAGGAGCGAGCAATGACCTTTACCGCAGGCAACCACTTGGTCGAACCGACGCGCGCCTCGTTCGACACCGAGCAGCATCTCAAGAACGCGCTGCGGCAGGCCGAACAACGGCACTACGAAGACTTCCTCATCGTCGATGTCGATTCGCATCACTACGAGACCGAGGCCTTCAGCGAAATCGCGCAATACATCGACGATCCCGTGCTGCGCCGAGAGGCGCTCTACCAGGGCATGTCGCGCGGCGGCATTACGTCGATCGACGGCTCCTATCAGGAGATGACCGGCCGCGTGACGCGCTATCCGCTACGCAATCGCGAGAAGACGCCGCCGACGATCCACCGCGATATAACGCTGATGCGGCGCTGGATGGACGCCATGGGCGTGGATATCGCCTGCATGTTCCCGACGCCGATGCTCAACATCTCCACCTGCCCGCGCGTCGACGTCGAGACGGCGCTGGCGCGGGCCTACAACCGTTGGCTATGCGACCGGATTCTGACGGAAGAGCCGCGCATCACGTCGATGCTCTATCTGCCCTTCAACGATCCGGAGGCTTGCCTGTCGATCGTCGAGGAGTTCGGCGACCGCAAGGGGGTGATCGGATTCATGGTGACGTCGACGCATTACAAGAGCGTGCACGACAACGCCTATATCAAGACCTTCGCCGCGTTGCAGGAGCGCAACCTGCCGCTTGGCTTCCACGCCGCCTATACCTGGGGTGATCAGTCGACGCGGCTCATGAATCGCTTCATTTCCGTGCACGCGCTCGGCTTCGTCTGGCACAATATGGTGCACATGGCGAACTGGATCTTCAACGGCATGCCGGAACGTTTCCCGAGACTGAAGACCGTGTGGATCGAAAGCGGCCTCGCCTGGATCCCGTTCCTGATGCAGCGCTTCGACAACGAGTTCATGATGCGCTCGTCGGACGCGCCGACGCTCAAGCGCAAGCCCAGCGAGTACATGCAGGAGATGTTCTACACCTCGCAGCCGATGGAAATGGTGAACAACAAAGAGGCGCTGGAACTGACCTTCAAGATGATCAATGCCAAGTCGCAGTTGCTCTACTCATCGGACTACCCGCACTGGGACATGGACCTGCCGAGCACGATCTACGACCTTCCCTTCCTCAACGAGCAGGAGAAGCGGAACATCCTGGGCGGGAATGCGACCCGCCTGTTCAACCTCTCGAGTCAGTTCGCTCCTTGGAAGGTCAAACGGCGCGCCGCGCGTCCGGCAGCGGCGACGGCGATGCAAGAACAATCGGCGTCGCTCTAGTTTACGGCGTAAGCATGGTCTGCCGCCGGTCGGCGGCAGACATCAGCGTGTGGCGCAAATCGCAAATAATGCACGACCTAGCGGGCGTGGTGATAAATTGCACTTTTCGTCCTACTTCCGTCGTCCCAGACGCCCGCTCAAATACGCGGCACGGCCTCGAGCAGCGATCGCGTATATTCATGCGCCGGACTGTCGATGACGGCGTGCGTTTCGCCCCGCTCGACCGCCTCGCCCTGAGACATCACCACGACCCGGTCGCAAAGGTATTCCACAACGCCGATGTTGTGCGTGATGAAGATCATCGCGAACTTAAGTTTATCGCGCAGATCGAGCAGTAGATTGAGCACTTGCATCTGCACGGAGACGTCGAGCGCGGACACGGCCTCGTCGGCGATCAGCACCTTCGGGTGCATGATGAGGGCCCGGGCGATGCCTATGCGCTGCCGCTGCCCGCCGCTGAACTGATGCGGGTACTTGTCGGCGTCGCTGGCCCGCAGCCCGACCATGGTGAGGAATTGCTCGACCTGATCGTTGATCTCGCGACGTCCGAGCGTTCCGGCAATCTGAAGGCCCTCCGACACCAAGGACCGGATGGACATGCGGGGATTGAGCGAAGAATAGGGATCCTGGAAAATCATCCCGATGCCGCGCTTTGACGCATGGACGACGGTTCTGTTCTCCCCGTCGCAATCGACGAGAACGCGCCCGGCCATCGTTATCTGGCCTTTGTCGGGTTCGTCGAGGCCGACGATGATCCGGCCGAGCGTCGTCTTGCCGGAACCGCTCTCGCCGACGATGCCGAGAATTTCGCCATCGCTCACATCGACGGAAAGGTTTTGCAGCGCCACCGTTTCGACAGGCTTGCCGAACAACCGCGCGCTCCGCACGAACGTCTTGGTAATGCCGCGCACGCACAGCAGCGGCGTCGCGCCGTCGTTCTGCGTCACGTCAGAGGAAACAGACATCTTGCCTCCTGCTGCTCTCGCGTTGCCACCATCGGAATGGCGGCTTCCGTGCAGACCGGCTGTCGGCGCGGGCAGCGCGGCGCGAAGCGGCAGCCCTGGAACCACTCGGTCACCGGCGGCACATTGCCTTCGATCGCCGTCTGACGCTGACCGGGCAGCCGCCGCTGCGGCATGCAGGCGAGCAACGCCGCCGTGTAGGGGTGCGTCGGCGCGTGGATGACCTGCCGCGTCGGTCCCCGCTCCATCAGCGTGCCGCCGTAAAGGACCGCGACCGTATCCGCATAGCTATGGACCAATGCGAGATCGTGCGAGATAAACAGCACGCTCAGCGAATAGCGATTCCGCAGTCCGACCAGGATCTCCATGATCTCGTGCTGGATCGTCACGTCGAGCGCCGTCGTCGGCTCGTCCGCGATCAACAGCGTCGGATCGTTGGCCAGAGCGATGGCGATCATCACCCGCTGCCGCATGCCGCCCGACAGCTCGTGCGGATACATGCGTCGCACCTGATCGGGATTGCGGAAGAGGACATCGCTCAGAAGTTGGCTGATACGGGCGGCCCTTTCCGCTTTGCTCGCGGTGCCATGCACGCGCATGGCTTCGTCGATCTGATCCTCGACCGTCATGATCGGATTGAGCGACGTCATCGGCTCCTGGAAGATCATGCTGACGCGTTGGCCGCGGAGTCGGCGCATCGTCTTCTCTTCCGCCTTCGCAACGTCGGTATCGCCGAGCCGCAAAGAGCCGGCGATGCGCATGCGGGTCGGCGGCAAAAGACGCATCAAGGCGCGGGCGATGATCGTCTTGCCGGACCCGCTCTCCCCGACCAGGGCAAAAAACTCGCCGCGGCCGATGGCAAAATCGAAATTGTCGACGACTTTGAGCTCGTCCGCGCCGCGACGCAGAAAAATGCCGACGCCGCGGCCTTCGGCAACGAGGTCGCGCGAAGCAGGTAGCTGCGGGGCGGGTTTGCTCTCAGACAAGGTTGAGGTCTTCCTTGGGGTCGAACTGATCTCTGAGCCAGTCACCGAGCAGGTTGAGGCCGAGCACCGTCACGAAGATGCCGAGCCCCGGAAAAACGGCCAGCCACCAGGCCGACGTCACGTAAGACCGCCCCTCTGCCAGCATGCCGCCCCAGGTTGGTATGCTCGGCGGAACACCGAGGCCGAGAAAACTCAAGCTGGCCTCGGCAATGATGGCGGTAGCCATGCTGAAGGTGGCGATAATGATCGATGACGCGACGAGGTTCGGCAAAATGTGCCGTCGCAGGATCCAGGTCGTGCTGCCGCCGAGAATCTTGGACGCGGACACGAATTCACGAGAGCGCAGCGAGAGCGTCTGAGCCCGCGCCAATCGCGCATACGGAATCCAACGCTGCAGGGTGAGCGCCAGAATGAGATTCTGAAGCGTCTGACCGAACAACGCGAGAATGGCGATCGCCAACAGGATCGCCGGAAACGCCCAGAAAGTCTCGACGATCTTCTGGATGAAGAGGTCGCGAACCCCGCCCAGATAGCCCGACACCGCTCCGATGCAGACCCCGGCGACGCCTGAGATCAGCACAACCACGGCGGCGATCAGAAGCGAAACGCGCGCCCCGGACACCATCCGCGCGAACACATCTCGTCCCAACTGATCCGTGCCGAAAATGTGCCCGGCGCTCTCGACGTCGAACGGCGGCAACATGGCGTCCATCAGATTTTGCCGCTGCGCATCGAACGGCGACAGAAAATCCCCGAAGGCCGCCATGACGACGATGAGGCCAACGCACAAGACGCCGATCACAAACTTCGGATCGCGGAAGCGCCACCTGGTCATGCGCGCGCCTTGGCATAGGACGAACGCATTCTCGGATCGACAAGATAGTAGAACAGGTCGATCAGCACATTCAGCACGATGAACATGGAGGTGTACACCAGCACGACGCCGATCGTGAGCTGCGTATCGCGGACCGTCACCGACTGATAGAGCAAGGTGCCGACGCCGGGCCACGAGAATATGACTTCGACGATGATCGTGCCGCTGATGAGCGATCCGAGTTCCAATCCGACGATCGTGCTGATCGGGATCGCAGCATTCGGCAGCAGATGCCGCCGGACGATCTGACCGCGAGAAAGGCCCTTGGCCACCGCTGTGTAGACGAATTCTTCCTGGCCTACGTCGACGATCGCCGAGCGGGTAATGCGCGCAATGATGCCGACCATGCTGAACGCGAGCGTCACGGCCGGAAGCACGATGTGGCGCACGGCAATCCGGAAACTGTCGAAGTCGCCGTGAATGAGCGTGTCCACCAGATAGAAGCCAGTCGTCGGCGTGACCGATACGCCGAACGGCAGCCGCGAGCCCGATGGCAGCAGGTTCAATGTCGCGGAGAACAGCAGAACGAGCAGGATGCCGGTCCAGAACGAAGGCGCGCTGACGCCGGCGACCGCAAAAATGGAGACGACGCCGTCACCCAACTTGCCCTTCTTCAGCGCCGCATAGGTGCCCACCGGCACGCCGACCGCGACCGCAAGCGCCAAACTGACCAGGGCCAATTCGAGAGTTGCCGGCAGTCGCATCGCGATCAGATGGCCGACCGAGTCCTGGTAACGTAGCGACGTGCCCAGATCCAAATGCACGATACGAACCAGAAACCGCCAGAACTGCACCAGCAACGGCTGGTCGAGTCCCCACGCCGCCCGGAACGAGGCCACTTGTTCGGGCGTCGCGTCTTCGGGCAACAGCAGCGTCGCGGCATCGCCTGGCGCAAGATTGACCAGGACGAAGACGCCAAACATGACGAGCAGCAAGACCGGAATGGCGCCCAAAAGGCGCCACGCGATGTTCTTCAGCATAGATCGAGCCTAGCTCTAGGTGCCATCGCTCCGGATCGGTCTCTCTAGCGCGTCTGAGCGGCCGACAGCATCGGATCGGCCACACCAGCCGGCAGGTGGAACAGGCGGTCGGGCAACGACTGAAGATGCTTCACCACAGCGTCGCTGGCAACGACGTCCGCGTATTTCGCATGCATGTCGCAGAGGCTCACCGCGTGCGAGGCTTGCGACCGATCGGCGCAAGCGTCTTCGACGACGGATATCCGGTAGTTGTAGTTGAAGGCATCCACCACCGTCGCCCGCACGCACCCGGACGTCGTCAAACCCGTGACGATCAGGCTGTCGCATTGCAGCTGGATGAGATGGCTCGTGAGCGGTGTTCCAAAAAAGGCACTCGGCTTTTTCTTGCCGATGACGAGGTCCTTCGCTTGCGGCGCGATATCGTCCACGATCCGATGCCCCGCCGGCAAACTTGAATCGGTGCCGTCGAATTCCTTTTCCGTCCGCGGGTTCTTGAACAGCCAGGAGCCGAGATCCCAGCTATCCTCCCGATAGATGCCCGTGGTGTAGATGACGGGAATCCCCTTCGGGCGGGCGACGTCCAGCAGCCGCTTGATCTTGCCGACCGCTTCCCAGCCGACTTCGCCGCAGGAATTCATCCATTTTTCGATGGATTTGAGGATCGGCTCCGGTTTGTCGCCGACAAAGGCGTAACTGACGTCGATCACCAGCAGCGCAGGCCGCTGTCCAAACCCGACCGGCGCACCGTAACCCGCGGCGGCAAGGACCTTTTGGTCCTGCTCGGTCAGAAAGCTTTCCCAAATCCTCTTCTCAGCCAAACCGTGCCTCCCCGACCCGTCCGTCAGCGCATCCATTCCCGAGAAATGTGCAAAATTCAGTCCCGGAATACTTGCGCAAAACCTAATTTTGTACAGTAAATGGGACTAGTACCAAATTGTCAACAGTAGGAGACGCCCTGTGAGGCTCAGAATCCTCGCTACATCGTTGTTGGCGGCCGGCATCGCGTTCGGAAGCGCAGACCGAAGTGACGCCGCCGACAAAGTTCTCGCGTTAACGTCGCAAGCGACGATCACAAACGTGAACCCCTACGCCGAGAGCGAGCAGCAGATGTATTTCGTCTGGTGTCAGGTCTACGGCTGTCTCGGCAGGCTCGACTACGTCACCAAAGAGCTCAAGCCGATGCTCGCCGAGAAATGGGAAGTGATCGACCCGACGACATGGCGCTTCCATCTGCGGACCGACTTGAAGCGGCAGGACGGCGGCCCGGGGCCAACCGCGCGCGATGTCGTCCATTCCTGGAAGCGGATCATGACAGATCCGTCGAGCGCGCAGCGCTTCATGATGTTCGAAGTGAAGGAGATGATTGCGGTCGACGACCACACCGTCGACATCAAGACGATCAAGCAGAGCGGCCAGCTCGCCATCGACCTGTTCAGCCAGTTCGCCATCACGCCGGCCGATCTTTATGAGAAATACGGTCAGAACGTCTATCGGGACCATCCGATCGGTTGGGGCCCCTACAAGCTCGAAAAGTTCGACGTCGACCAGAGCATTGTCCTGCGCAAGAACAGCGCATCGCCGGAGAGCCGCCCGAACGCTCCCGACGTCGTCATCTACCGTCAGATGCGCGAGCCGGAGCAGCGCGTGACGGCCGTCCTGAACAACGAAGTGCAGGTTGCGCGCCAAATCCCGCCCCAGCTCGTCGCGCGCTTCAAGGGACAGGATCGGGTCAAGCTCGTCACAAGCCCGTCGGTCGAGATCATGTTCATGGCCTTCAACGTCAAGATGAAGCCGTGGGATGACGTTCGTATCCGGCAGGCGGCCGCTTACGCCATCAACCGCGACGCGATCATAAAGCGCATCCTGTTCGGCTACGCCGATCCGCTCGATGGCGCCCTCGGCCCGGCGCAGATCTGCTACGAAAAGCCATCGCCGATGGCCATCCATTTCGATCCTGCCAAGGCCAAGGCGCTGCTCGCGGAGGCCGGCTACAAGAATGGGGGCCCTGAAGTCGAGATCCAGGGCTCGACCGGCCGCTACATCTCCGACCGGCAGATCATCGAGGCGATCAGCCAGATGCTGACCGACGTCGGCTTCAAGGTGAAGCTGGTGACGCCGGAGTGGTCGAACCTGTGGGCCGACGTCCGTGCCGGTAAGTCGCCGGCTTACTATATGGGGCGCGGCCAAGTGGCGGATCCCTCGATCGCTCTGTCGCAGTATTTCGAGACGGGTCTCTCGCCGCGTATCGGCTACTCCAACAAAGACGTTGACGCGCTCTTCGAGAAGGTGCGGTCGACCTTCGATCCGAAAGAACGCTGCGGCTATGTCCGCCAGGTGGTCGATAAGCTGGCCAGCGACGTGCCCGCTCAATTCCTGTGGACACACAAGCTGGTCAGTGCCGTCCGTTCGGACATTCAAATTCCAGCCGACCCGTCCGGGGAAATCTGGTTTCCGGACGTCGTCATGAAATAATCCTGGGGAGTGCCGCCGCCATGGCGGCACTCCTTTTCTTTTTGTTGAAGACTTGGTTCTCTAAGCGACCGCTGCGCCGCAATACGCAACGCGCTTACAGAGCGAGCAATCGCTCCGCATTGCCGTGCGCGATCCGCGTTCGATCGGCCTCGCTCACCGGCAGATGCCGCAAGAAGCTGCACGACTCTTCCATCGTGCAGTACGGGTAATCGACCGAGAACATGATGCGATCAACGCCGACCTCGAGCAGCAGGTTGAGGAAGGTCGGCATGAAATTGAAGCCGCCGAAGGTGTAGTGCACGTTCTCACGCAGATAGTCGGCCACGGGCCGCTGCAGCTTGGTCAGCGACGGCGGCAGGGTCTTATTCAGCCGCTGCAACATGAACGGTATGCCCTCGCCGAGATGGCCGATGGCGACCTGCAGCTCGGGGTGACGGTCGAACACGCCGCCGAGAATAAGGCGAAGCACATGCACTGCCGTCTCGATGTGCCAACCCCAGCCGCCCGCGGCGAACACGCCTGACACCGCCGGCGAGAACCCGCCATAAGAGGCGTCGACGACCGCCTGTGGCGGCACGGTCGGATGCAGATAGATCGGCACGCCGAGCGCTTCCGCCCGCGCCAGGATCGGCGTGAAGAACGCGTCATCGAGATAGCGGCCGCGGGTATGGCCGTTGATGTTGGCGCCCTTGAAACCGAGTTTCCGCACGGCGCGCTCCAACTCGTCGGCCGCGTCGTCCGGCGATTGGATGGCCAGAGATGCGAAGCCGGCAAAGCGCGCCGGATGACGCTTGATCGCCTCGGCAAGGTAATCGTTCGTGTCGCGCGCCAAGGCGACCGCTTCCGCCGCCTCCGCCTGCTCCACCCCGGGAGAATTGAGCGACAACACCTGCATGTCGACGCCGCCCGCATCCATTTCGGCAACGCGCTTGTCGCCGATGTCCGAAAGCTTATCGACGAGCGCCGCCCCGCCGGGCCGCCCTGTCTTGAAGCGCTCGATCGAGACTTTCCCAGGCCCGGCCACGAACGCCGGCGTAATAAAATGCTCTTCGATAGCGATAACACGCATGATCAGCTCCGTTCAGATCAGCCTTCGGCCTTAAGGCGCCTTCCACCCGCCATGACCGGCCGGGCGTCGATCAGAACGAAAGCGATAACACACGCTTCGCTGCCGTTGTTGATCCAGTTATGGATCGTAACCCGTTGCACGAGCACATCGCCAGCTTTTAGGTGGACCAGCGTGCCGTCCATTTCCATATCGATTTCGCCGACATGACGAGGGCGTAGTCGATCGAGCCGGTCCGATGATTGCGCGTCTGAACGCGATCACCTGCCGTCCGCGCACGAACATCCCGCCGGCGGGTCGGACTTTATCGCCCGGCCGAGAACGCGCGCGGCAATGCCAGCATCTAACGGCGAACGGGCGAGGTATAGGTCGGCAGCGGCGGCCGGAAGGGTATGACCGACCTGCCGAAGTTGCTTCCATACTGCTGCTGAACCGCGGGCATGTTCACAATGCCGATCTTGATGTCCGAGGACTTGGCATCGACTGGCGGCAGATTGACGCTCGGATTGATCCGCTCGACCTGGCGTTGAAGCTGCTGGTTGAGGCACTTGAAACCGCGGGTATTGCCGGTCTGGACTTCTACGCAGCCTGCCGAGGGCCGATTGTCGCGCTTCTCGCCGCCGATCACGATCTCCGGCAGAACCAACGGCGGCGGCGCCGGCGCGGCCAACGGCGGGGCGGGTAACGGCGCTGCCGCAGGCGCTTGCTGCGCGCGGCCCGACAGTGGCGAAGCCGCGACGATAAGAGCGATGACGATCGATTTGCGCATTGAATCACCCGGTCTCTTTGTCACGGTCTCACATGGGGCCGTCAGTTCTGCAGACAACGAATGCGCGCCGATATGGACGCCGCGCGATGGGCACGCGAGCCATTGCCGGCGATTTGCGCCCGGTCGTCCTGATCAAAACGGACGTTATGGGCATACAGAAACGATTTCACGGCGTGCGCGCCGATTGCGACGACCCGGTTCGCCGCCGTTCGACGGCTGATGACACCCTGCACCAAGCCGCGACCGTCGAGCACCGGCGCGCCGCTGGCGCCGACGGTAACGTCCGATTCAATCGCCAGCGCATCGACGCTGCTATCGGCTCTGACAACGGCATTGGCCATGAGGCCGCTGCCGATCAATTTGCCGGGCAACGTATCGAATGCGGACGCGAAGACCAGCTCGCTGGGCGACACGGCAACGGTGCGCGGAAACACGGCGTTCAGTCCAAGCGTGCGTGGCGCCTTCACCAGGGCGAGATCCGCTTCCGGCGATTGGGCGACGACTTTCGCTTCGACGGCCCAGCCTTCCTTTGCGACAATGACGCGCGCGCAGCGCTCGACGGCGTGCCGCGCGGTGAGCAGATAGCCGCTGCCGTTGACGAAAAACGCCGTACTCGTCGTTTCGGAACGAACGGCGTTCTCCGGGATCCGCGCGAGGCGCTGCGCCGGTCTCAGCGGCTCCTGCATTGAAGGCAGAAGGCTCTGCGCAGAAACGAATGCGGGCGGGCTCGCCAAAAAAACGGCAAACAATGCGCCACCCCAAGCGGCGATCGCCGCCCTGCCCTTGTCCCTGATTTCCGCTTCGCTCATGGCGCTTGGCACCGTACAGGCGCGGCCTCTTGCGCAAATCATGCGCTGTGTTTCGTCACGGCGCGCTTAAAGCGCACGGCAGAGTTCGCATCTCTCTTTCTAGCGCGGCGTGTCGTCTTTCGCTTTGACGTTCAGAGAGAACCGCAAATTCAACGGCTGCAGCATGTCCGGCGGCGGCGGTTCGCCGACATTGCCGCGCGTCAGGATCGTGCGCAGATCCTCTGTCGCATCGCGGTCCGAAAAGGCGGCGAAGGTCACCCGGTCCATGCTCCCGTCCGGACGCACCCAAGCCCTCACCGTCAACACGGGCGGCGGACCGTCCGACGTGCCGCTGTGCGCCTTCACATAAGTGCGAAAGCGTGCCGCCACCGGCTCGTCCGCGGCGATCCATTCCTCGAACCTGTACTTCACCAGCTTGGCGAACTGCACCCATGACGGTGGTGCGCTGGCCGGATCGCGATATTGCAGCGTCTGGCCGGTTGTTGCCGAAGTGCCGACGATGCTCATCAGGGCCATCGCCAGCCAGGCATAACCGCGCGCCAAGGGACCGCGTGCGCATCGCTGTTTGCGGCCACCAGCGGCGCCGTTGGTCTTTTGCGGCTTGTTCGTCATCGCATCGGCACCTTGAGAACTGTGACGCGGAAGCTGATTTCGCTGAGCTTGCTGTTGAGCGCGGCGAGATCGGGCCCACGCCCCGCACCGCCGAGGCACCGCCCGCGGCAGCGGCCGCCGCCGCCGGATGCGACGGAACGGCCGAAGGTCGCCGTTGGTACGATGCCCGCGACTTTGAACCCGCGCGAGGTCAACCGCGCCCGCACGCGTTGGCAATAATCGACCGACAGATACGAAAACCGCGTCTCGCCATGCCCGGCGCGGTACTTCATGGCGGCCGTGCACAGATCGCCGCTCGCCAGGCGCCACGCCTGCGCCAAATACATGACGCCGAAGCGGATGTTCGTCTCCGGCACGGCAAGATCGCGCGTCGTACCGACAAAGCCGAGCATCCGCGCCGTCGACGGCAGAATCTGCATGACGCCGATCTCGCCGTCGCCACCGACCGCGGCCGGATTGAACGAACTTTCGGTATGCGCGATCGCTTCGGCAACCTCCGGGGGCATGCCCGCCCGCGCCGCGTCACGCTCGACCATTGTCGCGATATCGGCGCGCCCGACGATCGGACCGGCGCCGACCCCGCCGACCGGCGGCGGCACCGGCAATGGCAGCGATGCATTCACCCGGGGCGGCATATCTGCGCGCACCGGTGAGACATCGGCGCTCGCCATCTGCGCGCGCGCGCCGAGCGGCGCCGCGCAGACAAATCCCAGCGCAGCAAGACCAAGCGCGAACACGCCGAGCGTGCCAAGGCACGCCCGACGGAACGCATTTGCAGTCGCCGACATTCGTCAGGCCGCGGCGCCCGCGGGCACCGGCGCTTCCGCGGACGGCGTCGTGTTCTCGGCCGATGCCGGGGCCGCAACGGCGTCAATCTTCGGCGCAACCTTGCTGAGCTCTTCGCGCAGCCACGGCACGAACTGCTGCAGCAGGCTGTCCCAAATTTCGACCTGGACGCGCATCTGCTGCGCCGAAACGCCGCCAGCGAAGGAGCTGTCCATGGACAGCACCAGGAAATCCTGACCGGGGATCGTCTGATCGAGGAACAGACGGCCGAAGCGGCGCGTGCAGTTCCAGCGGTTGATCAGATCGAGCGGCAGCGTGCCCTGCACGGCGAGCAAGGCGACGAACGCGACGTCCGCGAAGCGGTCGGTGGTGCCCGGAATGGCGCTGCCCGGACGAATGTCGAAGGCGAAGCGGTTGCTGGCCGAGCGCAGAAAGCGGGCGCGGCCCTCGCCGACGGTTTCCACGCGATAACCGGCGTCCTGCAGCAGATCGCGCAGCGACTCGACGGTCATGCTCGCGAGCGTCGCGGCGGCGGCATTGGTGCCGCCCGTGGTCATTTCATTGTTCGACATAACTCTTCCTTCCATGAGACGATGGCGATCCCGCAATGCGAGAGTTAGCGCGTGGCGGCGGCTTGCCCGTTGGTCGCGCTGAACACCTTCGACAAGCCGAGTTCGTTGACGACGGGCGGATTACGCTCGAGCAACTGCGCGAGATAGGCGCGTTGAAGCGCTTCCGCGCGCTGCGCCCGCAGCCTCTGCACAAGCGGTTCGCGAACCTCCGACAGAGGGCGCGTTTCCGCGGCTTTGGTCTCGAGCAGCTTGATGAAATGCCAACCGTCGCTCATCTTGATCGGGGCGCTGACATTGCCGCTGGCAAGACCGACGACCTCGGCCTTGATCTCCGGCCGGATCTGATCCTCTTGCAGCCAGCCAATCTCGCCGCCCTGCTCGGCCGATTGCTTCTCGTCCGAGTACTCCTTGGCGAGCGCCACGAAATCCGGCTTGGCCGCCTTCAGCTTGGCCTGCACTTCAGCCAGCTTCTTCTGCGCGGCCGCTTCGGCGTTCTTGTCCGCCTCGGCCGGCAGCGCCACGAAGATCTGCGACAGGCGATAGCGGCGCGGTACGACAAAAGCCGTCTTGTTCGCGTCGTAGGCCTTCTGAATCTCGGCGTCGTCCGGATAGCTCTCCGGCGGCTGCGAAACCGAACGCAGATAGGTCTCAACCACCGCCTGCTCGCGAACGCGCTCGAGCTGGGCCTCGACCGCCGGGTTCTTGTCCCACTTCTTCGCAACGGCTTCCTTCAGCACGAGCTGATTGGCGAGCATCATCCGCAGCGTCCGGCTGAGCAGTGCCGGGTCCTGGGCGAGCACCGCCTGATCGCGCGGCGGCAACGCGGCCACGAATTGACGCACTTCGCCGACGGTCACATCGCGATCGCCGACCCGCGCCACGACATCGGCGGCGCCATGATCCTTTCCTGCGACGGAGGGGCCTGGCGCGGCCTTTGTCTGTGACGCGGGCGCGGCTGCCGACGGCGCATTGGGGACATGCGGCGCGGCATTCGACCTCGCTCTCTGGGATTGCTGAGCCGGCGGCTGCGTCTGGGCAAAGCTCACCGTGGACACGAGCGCCAAAGCGAGAGCGCACACCGCAACGCCGGAAAACCGAGACCGTGCCGTGTGTCGCGTCGCCTTGGCCTGCATCAAGATACTCATGGATCAACCCTCTGATTGAGAACCTTGTCGCCATAGTCCTGCAACAGGTTCTGGACCTTCACCCGCTGAAAGCCGATCAGCGGTTCCTTTGCGACGACCGAGTCGACGATCGTCAGATTGTCGTAGCGCTCGAGCAGGTCGCGCCCGACTTTGACGAGTTCCTTGTTCTTGACCGTGCAGGCATTCAGGCCCGCTTTGTAGGTCTTCGACTCGGTCTCGAATTTCGCCCGTTCGCTATCCTTGGTGCGCGCGACAGTGGCGGCCTCGGTATAAGCTTCTTTCCACTTCTCCAGCGTCTGGTTGCGCTCCTCGAGCCGATCGTTGAACTCGCGGACGGCCTGCCGATAATCCGCTTCGACCTTTTTGACTTGCGCCTTTGCCGCGTCGACTTCGTTCTTGAGCGCATCCCGCGCGCGCGTGACCTCGGCGAGCTGCGCCTGAACGGCCGTTCGCTGATCCTCCAGCGCGCGCACCTGGGCGGTGGCGCTCCGCAACGCGTCGCGCAAACGGTCCGTCTCGGATTGGGCCTGCGCCTTCACGGCTGGCAAAGCCACGACAGCCATGAAAGCCAGGATGATGACACTGCGATGACGCATGATCAGAACTTCGCGTTGAGGTCGAGTTGGAACACGTCGACGGCATAAGGTGCACCGGCGATGGCGTTCGCGCTCATCCAGCGGGCGGACGCCCAGACATTCTTGGCGAGGCCGTAATTGCCGCCGACGAAGTAGCCCTTGAGGTTGGTGCCGCCGAGACCGAAGTCGCTGTCGACGAAGGCGTCGATCATCGCATCGGACTCCAGGTACTTGTACCCGACATGGGCGTTCCAATCGCCGAAGCCGGCGATCTTGGTGTTGCCGACGGTCAGGCGCGCCATCCAGCCCGAATTGCCGCCTTCGAATGCGCCGGGCGTGCTGGTGGAGATATCCGGACCGCGGTTGTTAACCGCCACGCCGTTGATCGCGTCTTTGTTGAAGGCGGTGTTCCACACGTATTCGCCATCAATCCGGATGTTGATCGGGTCGAACTGCGCAAGATCAAGACGCGCGGACAGCGTAACGGGACGGAACGCGCTGGCCAGACCGAAGTACTGCGGTTGGGCGTAGACGCCGCCACCCCAACCGGCCGGCGGAACGATATCGCGCAGCGGCATGTAGGTGTTACCCTTCTGCGCGAACGACGGGCGATAGTGATCGGTGTCGCACGCAGTCTGGGTAGAGATGTCACACGGGCTGGAAAGCTGCCCTTGAACATTCGAGAAGTCGTAATACGCGGCACCGAAGGTCAAGCCCACATCCGGCGCGATATTCCAGTTGAAGCCGAGCTGACCGCCGAACAGATACTTGTCGGCACTGTCAAACTTGACCGCCTGGGTCGAGGCGAAATCGAGGCTTGTGTTGAAGATCGGGAACGCGCCGCCGACCACAAAGGGCGTGAACCCCGGCAGCACTTCGTAGGCCGCCTGTCCCGCGATGCCGTCGAAGCCGAGATTGGTGTTCCAGACCAGATCGGTCGGCGACCAGAACGGATTGTCGAAGCGGCCGACATTGATCGCAACCGAGTTCGGGGCGCCGGAAATGCCAGTCAGTTTGGTCAGACCGGGATTCTTGAATGGCTCGAATTTGACGAACGCGCGGTCGAGCCAGATGGCGTATTTCGAAAAGTTGCCGCCCGATCCGCCAAGAGTCTGGTTTCCCGACGTCGGCGCACTGTCCGAACCCGTACCGATGCGCAAACCGGCGGTGAAGCCCTCGTACAGATCCGCCTCCATGCCAAGCCGCGCTCGCAGCCGGAACCGGGTGCGGTCTTGCGTCGTGTTGTAGAGCGGCGGATCCGTCTGCGTCAGAGGCGACACGTCGTAAGGCGAGCCGGTGTTGATCGCATTGAAATCCACGATCTGACCGAGCGAATTATAACCGCCGCCCGGATACCAGATGCCTTCGTAGCGGCCGCGGATGTCGCCGGAGAAGCGGATGCGCGAGGCCCACTCGGGATACATGCCCGGCGACGCCCAGTTTTCCGCCTTGGCCTGCGCCATCACTTCCTTGCGGATATCGTCGCGCAACTGGCGCTTGACGACCTCCGGCACATAGGTGACGCGCTTGCTTCCGGGCGGCGATGCGGCGGCGGCCGCGGCGGTCGCGGCTTTGGCGGCTTCGTCGGCTTTGACGGTCGCGTCGCGCGAGGCTTCGCGCGCGATATAGGCCTCTTCTTCGGCCTGCTTGATCAGCGCCGCGCCCTGCTCTTCCGTGAGCGTGCCTTGCGCGATCAGAAGGTTGACGAGATTGACCGTCGTGCTCGAGGCGACCGCCTTCTTCTTCGACACGGTCGGCCGTTCGGCCTGCTTGCCGCTCCCGTCCTGCGCCACGACCGGCGCCACCGAAACCATCAAGAGCGAGGCCGCGACGAGCGATGTTCCCAAGCGGCGCTTTTTCTTCTTCGACATAGATTCCTTAGCCTCGTTCTTCACTGTTACCGTTCGGGACAGCGGACTGCCCGCGTTGTTGTTCGACCTCACAGTCACCCCCGCATTTGTCTCAACTGGCCTGGCGCATCGTGATGCGCGTGACGATCGGCATCGGCATGTCGGCCGGCGGCGCGCTGCCGAGCGCGTGACCAATGAGTGCCTCGCCGCGTATGACAGCGTCGATTTCAGGATTGCCGGACGAGCCGGTGAGTTGGACGCGGACGATGCGGCCGCTCTGATCGGTCCAAATGCGGACCTGCAGTTGCCCGACGCCGTTGCGCGTCTTTGGATTCGCGCGCAACGCCGCCTCGACCTCGCGCGTCACGACGCCCGTGTAGTAGCCCCAGCGGCTGCCACCGCCGCCACCGCCGCCGAGCAGGCCGCGCCCGCCCGGCTTGCCGGCGAGGTTGAAGCTGTCGCCGGGACCCGTCGGCGCCTGGTCGAGCCCCAACGGACCCGGCGGCGGCTCGTCCGGCGGCGCATCCTTCGGCTCGTCGACCTTGGTGTCTTGCTTGACTTCCTGCTCCGTGATCGGCGGCGCCTCGACCATCTTCTGCTCTTCCGGCTGCGGCTGCTGCTCGGGCGGCGGCGGCGGCGGTGGCGGTGGCGGTGGCGGCGTCACGTTGACGACCGTGAACTCTTGCACCTTGCGCGTTGGCGGCGCGCTGTCGCCGCTGACATACAGCACGACGCCGATGCTGATCAGAAGCACGGCACCGACGCCGGCCAGAATGGCGGCACGATGCTGCTCGAAGAAGCCGGGCTTACCGGCTCCCGCGCTCGCCTGCGCCGCCGACGCGCTGCTCGCGACAGAAGCCTGTTCCGGTGTCGCTTTGCGGCGGGCACTCATGAGAGCCCCCGCATCAAGCTCGCCGCGTCGAGCCGCGCGACGATGTAATGGCGAACGAACTCGGCGATGGAGTCGAGATCGCGCGCTTCCAACGTGATGCGGACGTCGAACACGTCGTTGATGACGACGCGGAAGCCGTTGTGGCAGGCCTCCACATAGGCGGCACTGTCGATCCAAAGGCAGGGTTCGTCGCCGTCTTCGATGCGCAACTGAACAGGCGCGTGGTCCGGCAGACCGAGTGCGACAAACCGCCGATGCAGATCGTCGGCGAGTTGCGTCAGCGGTATCTTCTTGGAACGCGGAAATGCGATCACGGTGCCGTTCTTTCCGACCGGTGTCGTGAAATCCATGAGCCCGGCGGCGTCAAATGTGGGCGACATGTCTTCATGCGCGCTCTTCTGGCACGGCCGCGTGGCCGACACCGAAAGCAATGCCGCGAACCAAGCGCGGATGCGCAACATCACGCCGGCATTGGCCGCGACGGAATCGGCAGCCCGATCGGATGCCGTAAGGATCGATGCAGTCCGCACGGTCATGGCGCGCTCACTTCACCAACGGCTTGGTCGCGAGACCGACTTGGGTGATGTTCAGGCGGCCGAGCAGATCGAGCACGTCCATGACGTTCTGATACTGCGTCTGCGCATCGCCGCGCAGAACCACCGGAAACTCCGGCGTAAGCGCCTTCTGTTGGACCAGCCGCTGCTCCAGCTCGGTGAGCGACACCGGAATGGTGTCGAGGAAGATCTTGCCGTCGTTGCCGACGGTGATCGCCTTGGTGGTCTGCTGCGCCAGAGACGGCGCAGCGGAGGCTTTCGGCAGGTTGACCTTCATCCCCTGCACCGTCGCCGTGGTCATCACGATGAAGATGATCAACAGCACGTATGCGAGGTCGAGCATCGGCGTGACGTTGATATCGTCGTACGGCTTGTTGTCGGCTTGGATCTGCATGGCCGCTTACTCCGCCGCCATGCGGTGATGCTCGAGCGGGCGCGGCCGTTCGACGCTGTAGACCTCGGCCATCTTCGTCGTGAACTCGTCGACGAAGACCTGCATGTCGCTGGTGATGTCTTTGATGCGCAGGGTCAGCCAGTTGTAGCCAAACAGCGCCGGGATCGCGACCGCGAGACCGGCGACGGTCGCCATCAACGCGCCGGCGATGCCGGGAGCGATCGCGTTGATGTTGACGTCGCCCGACATCGCGATGGCGGCGAACGTCACCATGACGCCGACGACGGTGCCGAGCAGGCCGAGGAACGGACCGCCGGAGATCGAGATGGTCAGGATCACCATCAGGCGGTTGAGGCCCTGCATCTCCCGCACGAGGCCGGCATCCAAGGCGGCGCGGATCGCGGCGATGCTTTCCGCGCTGAGCACGTGGCCGGCGGCCTTGGCGTCGCTCGGGAAGCGGCGGGCGATTTCGTCGGCGCCGATCAGATAGATGCGGTAGAGCGAGGAGTGGCGGCGAATGTCCTGCTTGGCCTTGCCGTTCTTCTCGGTCTTCTCGGCGGCAATCACCGCGCTCTCAGTGGCGAGTTCGGTGAGATCGTCCTCGAGCGCGCGGAAGGCGGGCGTGAAGAGTTCGTTGCCGCGCTTCTGGCGCTTGAGAAAGCCATGCTTCTCGACCATCACCACCCAGCTCGCCAGAGCCATGATGATGAGGATGGCGATGACGATCCAACCGTCGAGCGTGACAGCCTTGAGCAGGACGCCGAAGTAGCCCGACAGCCAGCTCGACGTTTCCTCGTCGACGCTGAAGTTGAGGAGCTTGGACGGCGTCGGTCCCTGATTGATCGCGGCGACCTTGATGAAGCCGGCCGGACGCGCCGACTTCGCGATCGACATCTCGTCGAGTTCGCCTACAAAGCCCGGCATCGCCGCGGCAACCGGCGCTGCGGCCGGAGCGGCCGCCGCGGCATCGACGGCAGGCGCGGCAGCGCCGTCCGCGGGCGCGGCCGGAGCAGCGGCACCGTCCTGCGGCGCGGCCGTGCTCTGGTCAGCGGGTGTCGCAGCGGGAACAGCTGCCGGCGCTGCCGGGGCCGCCGCGACGCGGTCGCCGCCGATGAGCGCCGGCGTGTTCAGCGCCGGCAGCGTGGCATTGAGCGTCGCGTAAGCATTGCCGTCGAGATAGACGGTGACGAGACCCGGCGTCGCCACGACGGCGAGATGGTGCCAGCCGCCCGGCGCGACCGGCGCCGAAGCGGTCGTGCGCTGCGGCGTGCCGTTCACGCTGATCTCGACGAAAGGCGCGCCGTCGTCGAGGCCAATGACGAGGCCGTTGCCACGATCGCGACGGCTATAGATGACGGCGTTGCGCTGCAGCGCCGCCGCCTTGAACCAGGTCGTCCAGGTCCAGGCGCTGTTGTCGGCAATCGCCAGCGACGGCGAGGCCGGCAGCGTCACCGGCTGCTGGCCATCGAGGCGCAGACCCGTGCCGATGATCGCGGCATCCGCGGTTTGACCCGCGCTCTGCGCATTATTGGCCCACGCCGAGGAGTCGAGCGCGGGCACGCCGCGCTGCGCGAAGTGATAGACCAGCAGCGTGTCGGCGTCGTACGTGCCCTTCGCGTCGGCGCCGGCCGTCGCTTTGGCATTGCCGTAATAGAGCCAGATGTTGGTCTTGCCGCCCGACTGAACGCTCGGCACGTTCACCCAGATCAGCGCCTCGCCGAGCAGCGAGTCGTACTTCTCGACGTGGAACTTGAGCGGCGTCTTATCGTCGCCGGCGACGAAACGCAGATCGCTACCGTCGTCCTTGGCCGCGGCGAAGCGGAAGTTGCCGACATGCAGGCGCACCAGCAGCGGCGCCGACCCGATCGCTTCGGTGATATTCGCACCGGTCGCGCTCGTGTCGACGCTGATCTCCTTGCGCATCGACCAGTCGTTGTTCCACCAGGCCTGCGCGGCGCCGGTCAAAGCCGTCATCGACAGCAGCGAGGCGAATGCGAGCCGGCTCGCGCGTCGAGCCGCCGCGGCAACTGTCTTCATCGTAGAAGTGCGAAACATGGAAGGCCACCTTTGGGACATCAGAATTCTCCGATCGCGCTGAAGAGGACGCGTTTGTCACGTGCTTGCGTCTCGCCTTGCGACATCATGGGGACTGCCAGAGCGACCATGCCGCTCACGCTGCTGAACAGCTTGAAGCGCGTGCCGACGCCCACGCTCCACAAATCGAAGCGCGCTTGCTGCTCGGGAAGCGGCTGCTGAATGCGGACGGTGCCGGCGTCCACGAAGGCGAAGGCCCGCCACTCGTTGATGACGGTGAAGCGCGCGCTGCCCTGCCCGGTCTCGTCCTTCATCTGAGACTGCAGCCAGGTGCCGACGTCGGGGCTGCGCAACTCGATCGAGCCGGCGACGCCGTCGTCGCCGAGCGTCTCGGATTCGAGATAGCCGCGCACCGTGTCGAGACCGCCGAGGCTGAACTGCTCGCTGGAGAGCAGCGGACCGTTGGCGAGCTGTCCCTTCACGCGGCCGAAGAGCTGTATGCCTTCCGGCAGATCGATAGTCTGGGACAGGTCCGCGTTGAAGTGAACGAAGTTGCTGTCGGCGTAAGCGCGCTTGTTCCAGTAATCGATGAAATCGCTGCCCGGGCCGCGCAGGTTCGCGGTCACGCCCAGATTAAACTGGGTCAGGAAGCTCTCCTGCTGCCACGTGCCGCCGTAGCTCGCCGTGAACGGGTAATAAGTGATCGGTGTCGAGAAGGCGTCGCTACCGAGCGCGACGGTCTGCCCGAAATGCTTGTAGTCGGCGCCGAACGAGAACGAGTGGAAGTAGTTCTCGCGCATCGGCAAGGTGAGGACGAGGCGCGCGCCGACCGTCTCGCCGGGGCCGACGACGTTCATGCCGCCGATGGTCGCGACATCGCTCTTGGAGTCGACGCCGTAGACGAGAAGGCTGGTCCAGTCGGTGAGCCGGCCGAGGTAGGAGAACGACCAGACTTCCGCGTCGCTGCGGCGCTCGGGCGCCACCTGATAGCTGACGCTCAACGAATGGCCGAGCTGCCAGAAGTTGTCGTAACGCGCCGTGGCGCTCACGCGCGTCCGCGTCGTGTTGGGCGACTGCCGGTTGTTGTACTCGACGCTGGCGTGCAGCGGCGGCTTGTCTTCGACGTTCAGGTCGACGTCCACGGTGCCGGGCGCGGCGCCCGCGCGCAGCGCCGGCGTCACGCGGCGATCGGGCCACTGGTTGAGCGCGACGATGTCCTTCGTGACGTCGTTGAAGTTGGGCAGCGTGCCCTCCTTCAGCGACGGCGCATTCTTCTTGATCTTGCTGACGTCGAAGAAGCGCGAGTTGACGACGCGCAGCCGGCCGACCTTGCCTTCGACGACTTTCAGAACAACGACGCGATTGGCGACGTTCTGAGCCGGAACGCCGACGCTGACGGTCTGATAGCCGCGGTCGTGATACGACTTTTCCAGCGCGGCACGCGCCTTCTCGACGTCTTCCGGCGTACGGTTCGGGCCGAGAAACGGATAGACCGCTTCTTCGACATCTATTTGCGCGAGATTGTCGGCGCCATCGACACGAAACTCGTCGATATCGAAACGTTGCGCGGGCGCGGCGGCCGCCGGTTGTCCCGGCGCGGCCGGCGCCGCTTGCGAAGCGCCTGCGGAGTCGGCCTGGGCCGGCTGCGCGGCGGCCGGATTGGCGAATGCCGCAGCGAGGCCGCCAACGGCAAGCCCGAGCGCGAAGAGACGATGCTTTTTAGGTTGAGAAAAAGCGCCTTCACCGCGAAGTACGAAATCCCGTCGCGTCACTACGTCCCCCGAGCCCGAATAACCGCAAGCTCTCGAAGGCGGCAGCGCGGCCGCTTTCGAGAACCTCATGTCTTAAAGACACGCGGTCGACGGCTATTCCGTCAGGCGCGGGGAAAACTTTTTTTACGATTATGAATTGAACGATTAACGGCGCGATCAGCCGAGCAGCACGACGCCGCCGGGAAGCGTGCGCACGCTGGCGCCGAACAGCTCGCGGACCTGAATCGGAAAGTTATCAAGGCGTTCGAGATGAAACGTGCCGCTCATCAAACGCCGGCCGAGGGTCGCATCGGTGATGATGATGCGACCGGGCCGATAGCGATTCACTTCTTCAACCACCGTGGCGAGCGGGCGATCCTGCACGATGAGAAGGCCGTGCTGCCAAGCGGTGGCGGTGTTGGCATCGACGGGCGACGCCAGACCGAGACCGGTAGCGCGCGAGAAATCGACCCGTTTGCCGGAATCAAGCTGAACCAGGCCCTGCTGATACTCCACGTCGACGCGGCCGTCGGTGCAGGTCACCGACAGGCGGCCGTCGATGCAACGCATATCGAAAGACGCCCGGGTCGCGACGACGCGTGCGCCAAGCGATTGCACGATCAACGGGTTTTCACTCGCACGACGCCGCACCGTGATCGCCGCCTGACCGCCGACGAGTTCGATCCGCGGATCGTCGGCGCGCGACGACAATACGGAAACGCTGGTCAGCGTGTTCAACGTTGCCGTCACGCCGCCGACGAGCGCGATATCCTGCCTTTCGCCTTTACGCGTGCGGTAGTCGGCCGAAAGCTCCCGGAGCGAAGGCCACAGATCCATCGGTGGGTCATAGACAAGATAAGCGGAGACAGATGCGGCCACCGCGCCGCCGACGAACATTCGGCGGGACATGCTCCAGCGCGCGGGATTGAGCGCACCAATACGCGACGACCGTTGTTGCTCGAGATGGTCGGCGGCCTGCTTCAGGTCACGCCACAACAGCGCTGCCTGTCGAAAAGCTTCCTCGTGCTCGGAACTCTGCTTGCGCCAGGCTTGCAAAGCCTGCAAATCATCCTGCGTCGCTTCGCCCGAGCGCAGCCGGACGACCCAGGCGATCGCAGCCCGCATCAGCGGATCCTCGGAGGATTCGTCGTGCCCGTTCACAAATGCGCTCACTGACCGCTCAGAATGAAGCGGGATTGACCGGCAAGCGACTGCGCTCGAAATACGGGGCAAAGCCCCCGGAATGTGCAATCCATTCGACCTCCCCCCTCGCATAGGTCGCGGCAAGCGGGCTTCTTAATGCAATAGACACCTGATGACGAGGTATTCCGAATCGATTGCGGAATAAATTATCCCGAACAGCGATGCAAAGGAACGCAAACCCTCAGCAACCATCGCTGCGGCGACCGCGACAGCAACAATGCTAATGGCTTGCGGTACTCAGGCGCGCCGGCGCGGCCCGCTTGCACGGCGCATCACATCGCGGCCGAGGCGATGCGCGCAATGCTCGACGGCTTGTTGCACGGTGCGCTCC
This sequence comes from Pseudolabrys taiwanensis, assembly GCF_003367395.1. Lineage (NCBI taxonomy): Bacteria > Pseudomonadati > Pseudomonadota > Alphaproteobacteria > Hyphomicrobiales > Xanthobacteraceae > Pseudolabrys > Pseudolabrys taiwanensis. The sequence continues at coordinate 1,953,806 of NZ_CP031417.1, forward strand.
ACCGTGCGCAGCGAGACGCCGAGTTCGTCGGCGATCTGCGCATAGGGCCTGTTGTTGACCAGGGCCGCCTCGAAAATCTGCCGCGAACGCGTCGGCAGCTCGGCCAGCACCTGCACCAGGGCTTCGACTTCGGATTGGGCTTCGACGGCCTGCGCCGGACTGGGCGACTCGTCGGCGACGTCCAGGATGGCGTCGATCTCCGCCGCCGACGCGCGATAGCGCTCGGCCCGCCGCCGGTTCTTGCCGACATTGAGGGCGGTGCGAAACAGATAGTCCTTGGGGCTTTGCACGACCGTGGTGTTCGGCACGCGCTCGAGATGCGCGAACGTGTCGTGCAGAACCTCGCTGGCGAAGTCCGCGCACCCGAATTTGCGGGCGAGACGCCGCACCAAGCCGTCGTAGTCGGCAGTGAGCACGGCCTGCAAGATACTGCGGTTCGACACACTCACTGAAACTACCCCACTCACATCTGCGCGACGGAAATTGTCCGCGCAGGTGCCCTTAGCCTTGCGTAGCGATCACAAATGACAGCGAGATGACATTGGTATGCGCGCTGAAATCCACGGAAATCTTCCTCGCTATACAGAAACTTAACGCGCGGATCGCGCGGTCACCGCCCGTCGAAGGACACAGGAAGGAGAACCGTGAGCGTATCGGGAAGATCGGGCGGGATCGTCGGCAGCGGTTGCGCGCGCAGGACGGTCTCCGTCGCCGCCTGATCCAGTAGCCAATCGCCCGAGCTTGTCCTCACCCAGGTCTCGATGACGGTACCGTCGCGGCGCATGGCGAACATCACCTGCACCACGCCGCTCATCTGGCCGGAACGCACGCCTGACGGATAGCGGCGGTAGCGCGAGATATGACTGACAAGCACCCGTTGAAAGGCCGTCGCCTCGCCGTTCGGAATGGCCGCGCGCGGCGTCGCCGCCGACGGCGGTTGCGACACGTTCGGCATCGAGGGACGCTCGGCGGGCGCCGGCGTGACCGGGGCAGTCTCCTCGGGAATGGCCCGATCCGGCGCGTCCAGCAACGGGTCGGTTTGCAGGCTGCTGAGCTCTTGTGTCGGACGCAGCGCCACGACGGGTGTGGGTGCCGGCGGCGCTTCCTGCAACAGGCGCACCTCGACGGTCGGCCCGTTGGAGCGGCTCGCCGTCCCTTCGGGCTGCTGGTGAAGCCAATAGACTCCCGCTCCGACCAGAACCGGAACGCTGACGACGATGCCGATCAGCCACCGGCCATCGAACGAGGGAATTGCGACCGTGTGCCGGCTCAGCACCCGCACCGCCTGAGCTTCGACGCTCGCCGGCAGCGGATCGTTTCGGCCTTCGTTCTTTTCACTCGGCACGACGCGAACTCAAAGCGACCTGACAACAATCATGACACGGACCGGCTGCGGCGTGTGCGCCGGTGCCGGTTGCCGAATGACCACACCTTGGAGCGCTTCCGCAACCGCCAAATCGCGTTCGCGGTCGCCTGTCGACCGGAAGACCTGCGTTTTTTGAATCGTACGCGACGGATCGACCCAAAGCTCGAGACCGACGCGATAACTGCCGGACGAGGCTTTGCCGCGCTTGCGCAAAGCCTGTTGCACATCCTGCTGGATGACACCGATATAGCTGGCGAGCGCATTGGGATCCGGCTCGTTCTGCGGCCGCGAGACGTGCAATGTGTCGAGCGCGATATCGGCGGTCGCCCGCTGCAGCTCCGGAGGCTCGTCGCGCTGTGCCTCCGCCGGGTTCAAGAGAATAACGGAATCCGCGCGGGCATAGCGCACGATCAACTCATTCGCACCCAAAAGACCGTGCAGCGCATCCTCACGCGTGTAATCACCTTTTATCGGCGAAGAGCGGCGTCCGACGCTGGAGCCGCTTTTGTAAATGACGTGCACGCCGCTCTGTTCGCTGTAAAGCTCGAGCGCCGTAGCGAGCGATTGCGCGGGAATATCGAAGGCGATGGCCGCGCTTTGGCGTTCACTTTTCTCCTGCGCCATCGTCGCGGAGATAAGAACGCTTGCGCACATCAGACCAACGCAGAACAGGGCCGAGAGACGCCCTCCCCCGCTGGATCGCCGGGACATCGCGATGCCGGGCGCTGTCACAGTCCTCATGACACACACAATCTTGTCTACGCTCGGCCAACACAGCCCAGCCACCATACGCGTCTCGGACCCATGCGAGCATGGAACCCACCCGATTAACACAGATCAAAACGCGGAATTCGAGCTCACGGCAGATTTAGCGGGCCATTATGACAATTTGCCCACATCGTGCATGATAATGCCTTATGTCCGATAATACTTAGCAATTCCTCGCTGATGGCTATCGTATTGAGCAATTGGCAAAATCGATTGCGGCCCTTCATAGATGGCTGCACAGACCGTGTCATATGACATGCCAGATCGCAGTCAGTGCGAAGAGCCGAGCGGAAGAAGGAAATCATCGTTTGTTCGACCTCCCCCACGCGCATACGACTAATTTATCGCTGTTTTGAAGGAGCTGCCCTATGGATGTCAGAATTCTGACATGTAAGAATTAGGCCGGTGAGCGTCCTGCCATCGCATAATGCCCACGATGTTTACGGGCTCTGGGGTCACTTATGTGGATTCCGACCAAGAACGATGCCGTCGAGATGTTTGCCCGCCAGTTCGGCAGACGCTATCGCGGCAGCGCGGTGAAGCGCGCGAGGGAAACGGCCGCCGCCCTCAACGCCAAGGGCGATCACGAAGGCTTTCAGATGTGGAGCGCCGTTGCCGACGTGATCGATCAGTCGCAGCGTCAAGAACCGCGCATCGTATCGTAATCGACGGCCCGTCGCGTCGGCGCCCTACCGCCGGGCGCGGTGGGCGCTCTTTGTGCCACGCTGTGGCTGACACTGTATCGTCGCGCCCGCGTTCTCGATCGCCTGCCGCGCGGCAAGCGAGGCATTCTCGACATGACGCTCGGCCGCGCGGCGCGCCGCATCGGCGTCGCCTTTGACGATCGCCTCGAAGATGGCGCGCATCTCTTGCAGGCTCGATTTCGCGCGATCGCGCCGCGACATCGATTGCGCGCGCAGGAAATTGATGCGCGCCATCAAGCGCCGCAGCAAATCGTCGATCAGCGTGTTGCCGGCGGTTTGCTGAAGCGCGCTGTAAAAGTCGGCGGTCGCCGAGAGGCGCAGCGCGCTATCGCCGCTGCGCACGGCTTTGGCGAAAAGATCGAGTGCGCCGCGCATGCGCGCGACCGCGTCGGGCCCCGCCCGCGACGCGCATAAAGCCGCCGCCTCGCCCTCGAGCAAGGCACGCACGCGGTAGATTTCCGCCGCTTGCTCCCAGCTCAGAACCGGAATCTGCGGGCCCTTGTTGGGGATGATGCTGACGAGCCCCTCCGCCTCGAGACTCCGCAACGCCTCGCGCACCGACGGCCGGCTGACGCCGAGCCGGGCGCACAGATCGGCCTCGACCAGGCGATCGCCCGGCGCGAACACGCCCGCCAGAATGGCGGCGCGCAGTTTTTCCACGGCCTGCTGCAGCACGGAGGTGACGGCGACGCGCATGTCCATAAGGGCATCCTAGCGATTGACAGATTGTCTGACAATCGGGAGGATGCGCCGCCAAGCAGGGAGTAGACCGCGGTGACCATTCATATCCGGCGCAGTTTCGCCATCCTCGAAGAACGTCAGGAAGAGGCCGGCAAACGCGCCGCGCAGCCGTTGCGGCGCGTGGCCGCCGTCGCCGTGGTCGAGAACCCGTTCGCCGGCCGCTACGTCGAAGACCTCAAGCCGATGATCGAAGACAGCGTCGCGCTCGGCCACGAGATGGCCCGGATCGCCCTCGCCGCTTTCGGACCGCACGAGGTGCAGAGCTACGGCAAGGGCGGCATCGTCGGCGTCGCCGGCGAACAGGAGCACGCCAACGCGCTGCTGACCACCGTGTTCGCCAATCCGATCCGCGACGCGATCGGCGGCGGCGACGCCTGGATTTCCTCGTTCACCAAGGTCGGCGGCCCCGGCACGCCGATCGACATCCCGATGAACCACAAGGACGAGGTCTACGTGCGCTCGCACTATGACGGCATGTCGATCGTGCTGCCGGATGCGCCGATGCCCGACGAAGTCGCCGTCATCTTCTGCATCGCCAATCGCGGCCGGCTCAATGCGCGCGTCGGCGGCATGACGCACGAAGAGGTCGTGGCGCGCAAGAAGAAGGGCTGATCCGATGAAGGTCGCGGTCTTCAATATCGGCAAGATCCTCAGCGGCGACCTCGCCGCGCCGGTTGCCACCGGCGATACGATCGTCCTCGACGACGGCAAGATCGTCTCGGTCGGGACCGGCGATGCCGGCGACAGCGATATCGCCATCGACGCCAGCGGCATGATGGTGATGCCCGGCCTCATCGACTCGCATGTGCACATCACCTTCGGCGATTACACGCCGCGACAGAAGACCGTCGGCTTCCTCGAGAGCTACATCCACGGCGGCGTGACGACCTGCATCAGCGCCTCGGAAGTGCACGTGCCGGGCCGCCCGCGCGATCCTGCCGGCGTCAAGGCGCTGGCGATCGCCGCGCGCAAATCGTTCGACACCTACCGGCCGGGCGGCATGCGCGTGCATGCCGGCTCGGTCATTCTCGAGCCGGGCCTTACCGACGCCGACTTCGCCGAGATGCAGGCGCAAGGCGTGTGGCTCGCCAAGGCCGGCTTCGGCAATTTCGCGACGCCGTACGACTACGCGCCCTATGTCGCGCTCGCGCGCAAGCACGGCATGGTGTCGATGATGCACACCGGCGGCTCGTCGATCCCCGGCTCCACCGGCATCTGGGCCGATCACGTGATCAAGGGCGGCGTCGACGTGTCCTATCACGTCAATGGCGGCCCCATCGCCATGCCCGACGCCGACTTTCCGCGCCTCGTCAATGAATCCAAAGTGGCGATGCAGGTGTGCACCGCCGGCAATCTGCGCACGACGCTTCTGGTCGCCAAGCTGCTGGCCGAGGCCGGAGAGAACGAGCGTCTGCTGATCGCCACCGACACCCCGACAGGCAGCGGCATCATGCCGCTCGGCATGCTTTATACGATGAGCCACCTCGTCTCGCTCGGCGGCGTCGCGCCGGAGATCGCGGTTGCGATGGCAACGGGCAACAATGCGCGCGTCTACCGGCTGAACAGCGGCATCATCGCGCCCGGTCGCGACGCCGACCTCGTGCTGGTTGACGCCTGCCTCGGCGGCTCGCAGAGCGACGCCCTCTCCGCCTTACGCAATGGGGACATCATGGGTGTCGGCGCGGTCGTCACCAACGGCGTGCCGCGCTTCGTCGGCCGCAGCCGCAACACGCCGGAAACGACGCGCAAGGCGCGCGTCGCGCATTGCAAGATTCCGCAGAGCTTCACGGCGGATCATTAAAGAACACGCGCGCTCATCTTGCCGCGCCGGCCGATAAAGCGATGTGACATATCTTTTCGGAGAAGGTAATAATCCGGCGAGACAAGGGAGTGCTTGCCGTGAGCTTCGATGACCGGCGTTTCCGCGACGCGTTAGGAGCGTTTCCGACCGGCGTTGCCATTGTGACCGCTGTCACCGAGAGCGGCGAGCGGCTCGGCATGACGGTGAGTTCGTTCAATTCGGTGTCGGTCACGCCGCCCTTGGTTCTGTTCAGCGTCATCCGTCGCGCCAACAGCTTCGCCGCCTGGACCGCCGTCAAACGTTACGCCGTTAACATCCTGTCGGCGCAGCAGGAAGACCTGTCCAACCGCTTTGCCCGCCCGCTCGGCGACAAATGGACCGGTCTGACCGTGCTCGAGGGCGAGACCGGCGTGCCGGTGCTGCCCAATGCGCTCGCCGTGTTCGAATGCGAGTCCTACGCACGCTACGACGGCGGCGATCACGACATCTTCGTCGGCCGCGTCGTCAGCCTGCGCACCACGCCGCATCGGCAAGACCTGCCGCTCATCTTCTTCGGCGGCCGCTATCGCCGGCTTGACGCGAGCTTCCAGGATACGCCGCCGCGCGACGCCAGCATCTTCGAAGGCTGGTGAAGGTGCGCTTCCCCCGGACGCGGCCGTTCGAATAATCCGGCGTGTCATTTCCGGGCGGCCGCCGAAGTGCAGCGAAGGCGGACGAGCCCGGCCTCCGCAATCCGAAGCGTTGCGTATAGATTCCGGGCCCACGCGCCTTCGCGCGTGTCCCGGAATGACAGCAACTAGCCCTGCGCTTTCTTCAGCTCGCTTTGCAGGTCGTAGCCGGCAAGCAGCCCCTCGACGAGGCCGGTGGCGTTGTTCCAATCGAAAGTCCGGAACGAGTGCCCGCAGGTCACGAAGCGCGCGCCGGCATAGAACATTTCATACTGCGTGTGACGCGAGCCGAACTCCGAGCCGATCGCATCCCAGGCCGCCTTCATGAACTTGACCTTGTGTTCGGGATCCATCGATGCCGAGCGCTGCGTCTTCTCGATGATCTTCACCATCTCCGGATTGCCGAAGTCGAGCACCGAGGACGGCAGCATGATCAGCGCGCCGCCGGCGAGCTCGCGCAGCATCTGGATCACCTTGGGGTAGAGGTCCTGCGTGATGACCTGCGCCGAATACATGAAGTGCTTGTTCGGAATCCAGTATTCGCCGTACTGCGACCCCGACGCCTCCATGCCGGACAGCATCGCGTTCACCATGCCGACCTGCGAGGCCAGCATGCCGAGCTGTTCGGCCACCGCCGGAATCTTGGTCGTGCCGATCGCCTCGGTGATGCGGCGCGCGAGGCCCGCGAGGAACGCGATCTTCACCGAGAGCCGGATCTGCGCCTGATAGTTCTGATAGGAGTGGCCGGGCGTGTCGTGGAACTGCGCGCGGCAGGTGTCGGTGTCGCGGTAGACGAAGACCCGATCCCACGGCACCTTCACATCGTCGAAGTACATCAACGCGTCGTTCTCGTCGAAGCGCGACGATATCGGGTTGTCGTAGATCGAAACGGCGTGGTCCTCATAGGACTTGCGCGACAGCACGCGCAGCCCCTTGGCATTCATCGGCAGCGCGCAAGAGAAGGCGAGATCCTCCTCCCCCGGCTTGAGCGGCTGCAGATTCGCGACGAACACCTCGTTGGCCATGATCGAGGAGGTGCCGAGCATCTTGGCACCGCGAATGGTGATGCCGGTCGAATCCTCGTCGACGATGCGCGCCACCAGATCCTCGGCCTGGTCGCCCCAGTCCTTGGCGCGTTCGGCCTGCGGATTGATGATCACGTAAGTGAGGAACAGATCGTTCGCGGTGGCATAGTCCACATAGTCTTCGAAAGCCTTGGCGCGCGCTTCGCTGTGCTTCTTGAACACCTGGATGCCCATGCGCTGGCCGATCAGCGCCGACGCCAAGTGGTCGGGCGAGCGGCCCATGAAGCCGCACGACACGCCGGCCCAGGCCTGCATCGCCTTGCGGCGCTTGACCATCTCGTCGTAGTTGCGCGGCATCTGCCAGGCGCGATTGACGCGGCGGTTCGAACCGTTCGGCTGAAAGGTCATCAGCTCGATGTTCTCAGGCCGCGCTTGAAAGTCGTACAGCGCGCCGGACGACGCAACCGAATTACGAAACGCCTTGTGCGTGGTGACGTCCTCGACAAGCTTGCCGTCGAGATAAACGGTGCGGCCGTCGCGCAGCGATTTGATGTGGTCGGCGCCGGTTTTGACTTCGCTCATGGTCTTCCCATCCTCTTGAACCTGTCGGTCTCGCGCGCATCCGAACATCGTAGCGCGAAGCGGCCGTTTGACGCAGAGACACGCGAAAAGCCCTTGATTCCCGACCTCTTAGGCCTCGCTCCCTGCCGATGAAATAGGCAATTGAGATCGATTTCCTGCGATAATTGCCTAACTAACGAAGCTTTTCAAGTTTGTTGATCGGTGTTAGCGTTTGTTCCTGTGCGGGGCGTGGGGAGGCACACCCATCGGACCGCCGGAGTGAGAACAACGTCACAGCGCAAACACCGCTCGCGCAAAGAGCGGCGGCAAGGCGCGTATCGGGAGATGGAAGATGATCGGAATGCGTAACGCATTTGCCGGCGGCCTCGTCGCCGCCGCGGCACTGCTCACCGGCCTTGCCGGCGCGCAGGCGCAAAACGAGATCGTGATCGGCGCCGTCGTGCCGTCTAGCGGACCGTTCGCCGAATGGGGCCGCGCCAACACCGTGACGCTCAAGATGCTGGAGAAGCAGGTCAACGATGCCGGCGGCATCAACGGCGCCAAGCTCAAGCTCGTCATCCTCGACGACGGCGCCAAGCCCGCGCAGGCGGCCAATGCGCTGCGCAAACTTGCCGGCGACGACAAGGTGCTGGCGATCGCCGGCCCCCTCACCTCCAGCGCCTGCGAAGTGAGCTTCCCCGTCGCCAACCAGTTGGAGGTCGTCGCGACCTCGCAGGCCTCGTCCAAGCCGGGCGTCGCCAAGGCGAATCGTCCGTGGGCCTTCCGCAACACCATCGATGAAGGCATCCTCGCCAAGGCCTCGGTGCCTTACTTCAAGAAGACCTTCAACGTGAAGTCCGTCGCGGTGATCTACGACGCGAAGGACGCTGTCTCCAATTCGATCGCGACCAAGATCATGCCGGGCGTGTTCAAAGGCGAAGGCATCACCGTCTCGAACGAAAACGACCTGATCTCGTTCAATACCGGCGATCTCGACGTCTCCGCGCAGGTGACCAAGCTCAAGTCGCTCAACCCCGACGGCGTCGTCGTCGGCGCCGACTACAGCCAGGCCATTACCGTCATCCGCGAGATGAAGCGCCAAGGCCTGATCAAGCCGGTGATCGGCGGCACGCCGCTGATCTCCTCGGCCATCCTCAAGGCCGCGCCGGAAATTCCGGTCATCGCCCCGGCAACCTTCTACGCCACCATGAAGGGCGCCAAGGCCGAGAAGTTCGTCGCCGATGTCACCCCGCTCCTGAAGAAGGAATCGGGCCTGCCGCCGGAAATCGAGCCGAGCATGTATGACGCCAACATCTACGAGATCGTCAGCATGTATATCGACGGCGTGAAGAAGGCCGGCATCACCGGCAAACCGGATCAGCTCGCCGCCGAGCGCGTCAAGCTGCGCGACTACATGGCCAACCTGAAGGGTTATGAAGGCCTCGGTGGCCAGATCCACTTCAATGCCGACGGCGACGCCATCAAGCACTTCTTCATCGTGCAGGGCGAAAAGGGCGCCTGGTCGACGAAGGTGACCGGCTGCTCGGCCGACGGCGGCTGCTGATCAAGGTCGCGGCGCGGCTCGCGCCCGACGCGAGCCGCGCATGCCGCGTGGCGCCGGAAAGTGTCCTCCCCTCTGCCGGCGTCAGCGGTCGATTTCGTCTCGAACATCCGCACCAGCGGCCCTATGCTGTGGGCCGCCAAGCCATTTCAAGAAGACCTCGGAACGATGCTGCTGCAGCAACTGGTGAACGGCCTGACATTGGGCGCGGTCTATACGTTGATCGCCCTCTCCTTCTCGCTCGTCATGGGCATTCTCTCGATTCTGAACCTCGCCATCGGCGAGCTGTTCATGCTCGGCGGCTATCTCGGCTTTGCGCTGATCGCCGCGCATCTGCCGCTGCCGGTCGCGCTTCTCGGCGGCATGCTCGGCGCCGCCGTCATGGGCATCGTCATCGAGAAGGTGGCCTATCAGCCTTTGCGTGACGCGCCGCTGATCACGCCGATGCTGTCGACGCTGGGCTTCTCGATCATCCTGCAGAACGTCGTCACGAATGTCTGGGGCTCGGACCCGCTGCAATTGCCGTCCGAACTGTTCGACACGCGCATCCCGCTCGGCCCGATCAGCATCGGCGTGATGCAGCTCGTGGTGATCGGCGTCGCCGTGGTGCTGGTCGCCGCCGTCGCCTTCCTCATTCAGAAGACCTCGGCCGGCCGCGCCCTGCGCGCCGTCGCCGAGAACCGCGACGTCGCACGCCTGCTCGGCGTCTCGGCCGGGCGCGTCACGCTGCTCGCCTTCGCGATTTCCGGCGCGCTTGCCGGCGCCGCCGGGGTGCTCATCAGCCTGCATTACGCGGCGATCACGCCTTATATCGGCGTCGACACCGGCCTCAAGGCGATCGCCGTGATGATCATCGGCGGCACCACCCGCGTCTGGGGCGCGCTGCTCGCCGGGCCGCTGATCGGCATCGCCGAGGTGCTCACCATCGCCTATGGCGGTTCGCAGGCACGCGATCTCGTGGTCTACGGCCTGATGATCCTCATTCTCCTTCTGCGCCCGCAAGGTCTGCTCGGCGGCGCGCGCAGCGATGTCGGGCAGCGCGTGTGATGATGTCGACATATTACGCCGGTCTCTTCGCCGACGTCGGCATCCTGCTGCTCGGCGCCTTGAGCGTCTACATCATCCTCGCCACCGGCCAGCTCTCGCTCGGCAATGCCGGCTTCATGGGCATCGGCGCCTACATCGCTTCTTACCTGACGGTCGAACTGCACTGGCCGGTGACGGCGGCGCTGCTCGTCTCAGCCGTCGCCGCCGCCGCGATCGGCATCGTCGTCGGCTTTCCGGCGCTGCGGCTGAAAGGCATCTATCTCGCGATGGCCACGCTCGGCTTCGGCGAGATGGTGCGCAGCTTCTTCCTGGTGTTCGAACCGATGGGCGGCTCGGGCGGCTATCGCGGCATGCCGCACATCTCGCTCGGCTATATCTGGCTGTGGGCGGGCGGCATTCTGCTGTTGGTCCTCATCCTCGAGCGCTCGCGCCTGTGGCTGGAAATGCGCGCGGTGCATGACGACGAAACCGCCGCGGGCCTGGTCGGTCTCAACACAACGGCAGTGAAGATCGGCGCCTTCGGCTTCGGCGCCGCCGTGGCGGCGATCTGCGGCGGCCTGTTCGCGCATCATTACGTCTATATCGAGCCGGGCAATTTCGGCTTCGAACGGTCGATCGACTTCGTGCTGGCGGTGATCCTCGGCGGCTCGACCGTCGGCGCCGGCGCGGTCATCGGCGCACTGCTGCTGGTGATGCTGCCGGAATGGCTGCGCTTCCTGGTCGACTGGCGGCTCGCCGCGTTCGGCGTGCTGCTCATCCTCGTGCTGCTCACGCGCCGCCAGGGCATTCTCGATCGCGCGCTGATCGCCCGCCTCACCTTCCAGCGGAGGGCGGCGGCATGAGCGACGCGCTGCTCAAGCTCGACACCGTGAGCAAAGTGTTCGGCGGCATCCGCGCGCTGTCGGATGTCTCGCTCACCGTGCCGCAGAACCGCATCGTCGGCGTCATCGGTCCGAACGGCGCCGGCAAGACGACGTTGTTCAACGTCATCACCGGCGCCTATCGCGCCAGCGCCGGCGACGTCGTCTTCGACGGCCAGTCCGTCACGCAATGGCCCTCGCACCGCATCGTGCGCGCCGGCATCGCCCGCACCTTCCAGAACATCCGGCTGTTCGCCGGCATGACCGTGTGGGAGCACCTGCTGGTCGCCCAGCCGCATCAAGGCAGCATGCTGCGCCGCGTCCTGCCGTCGCGCTGGGCCGATCCGAAGGCTTGGGCTCGCGCGGAGGAAGCGCTGGAGATTTTCGGTCTCCAGACCTATCGCGACAGCATCGCGCGCACGCTCTCTTACGGCCTGCAGCGCAAGGTGGAGATGGCGCGCGCCATGACCGCCGGGCCCAAGCTGTTGATGCTGGACGAGCCGGTGGCCGGCATGAACCACGACGAAGCCGAAGAGCTGCGGCAGCTGCTGCTGCGCCTGCAAGGCCGCGGCCTGTCGATTCTGCTCATCGAACACGACATGGCCTTCGTCATGAACCTGTGCCACCAGCTCTACGTGCTCGACTTCGGCGCGCTCATCGCCGCCGGCACGCCGGCCGAGATCCGCACCAATCCCGTCGTGCTCGATGCCTATCTCGGGAGTGAGACCGCATGCTGAAGGTGCGCGGCCTTGAAGTGTTCTACGGACCGATCCGCGCGGTGCGCGGCATCGATCTAGACGTCGCGCAAGGGGAAGTCGTGGCGTTGATCGGCGCAAACGGCGCCGGCAAGACGACCACCGTGCGCGCCATCGCCGGGCTGACGCCCTTCCGCGGCGAAGTCTCTTACGATGGCCGCGCGCTCGCGCCCAACAGCGCCGAGCGCAATCTGCGCGCCGGCATCGCATTGGTGCCCGAGGGGCGCGGCATTCTCGGCTCGATGAGCGTCGAGGACAATCTGCTGATGGGCATCTACTGCCGCCGCGACCAGGCCGACGCGCTGAAAGACATCGAGCGCATGTACGAACGCTTCCCGATTCTCGGGCAGCGGCGCACGTCCATGGCGAGTCTCCTGTCCGGCGGCGAACAGCAGATGCTGGCAATCGCCCGCGCGCTGCTCAGCCGGCCGCGTGTGCTGCTGCTCGACGAGCCCTCGCTCGGCCTCGCGCCGAAGATCAGCGATTTCGTCTTCAGTCTGATCGCCGATCTGCGCAAGGAGGGGATGACCGTGCTGCTCGTCGAACAGAAGGCGCGGCAAACCCTCAAGGTTGCGGACCGTGCCTATTTGCTCGAAACCGGACGTGTCATTAAAAGCGGTGCGGCAGCCGAGCTGGCCGGCGATTCGACCGTTTCGGCGGCGTTCTTGGGGGGAACGTCAGCGGCCCAGCCGGGGCCATAACGGCCGCTTATCGGCAAGGTGGCAAGGAAGAGTCTCGAAATGGCAGCTCCAGCACGCAAACGTTCCGGCGCCCAGGCACAGCCGCCTGCGCGCAAGGGAGCGCGCCGCGCGCCGACGATTCCGCTGACGGTTTCCCGCCCCGAACTCCTGGTCAATGGCAGCGACGCCGAGTTCCGCCAGCTCGTTCACAATCTCTTCGGCTTCATGGCCCTGCACGAGCGCATTCGCGCGGGCCACGGCAAAACGATGGGGCTGGCGGGTGTCGAGTACACCGTGCTCATTTCCATTCTGCACCTCGCCGCGAAAGGCGAAGTGAACGTGAAGACCGTCGCCGATCACCTGCATCTGTCCGGCGCCTTCATCACGACGACGACGCGCAAGCTGCTGCAGCTCGGCCTCATCCACAAGACCATGGATACGGTCGATCGCCGCCGCGTGACGTTGACCGTGTCGAGCAAAGGCCGCGCCGCGCTCGAGAAGCTCGCGCCCATCCAGCGGCGCATCAACGACACCGAATTCGGCTGCCTCAGCCGCGAGGAATTCCGTGCGCTCAATTCGCTGCTCGAGCGCATGATCGCCTGCGGCGATCGCGCCGTCGCGCTGCAAACCTATCTGCTGTCCGGCAACACGCCGGAAGATCTCGACGCGATCGACTAACGCGGAGTCATTCCGGGTTCCGCTCGTCCCCGCGAAAGCGGGGGCCCAGGGGCCAAAAGCACCGATATTTCAAATGCCGCGCTGGATTCCCATCGCAAGTCGGCTGTGGCCGACTTGCGCACGATAGGTGGCGGACATCGGGTAAACCCGATGTCCGCGCGCGGGAATGAGCGGACGTTAGACCAGCCGAATTGCAAGCTGCTCTAGCACGGCATTGCCGTTGCGCAGCGCTGCACGGCGTCCCAATCGACGAGCGATGCCATCGACGTCGCCGGCGGCAGTTCGAGATGGCCGTCGGCGACCTTCGGCACGGCCGTGACGATCTGCTCCTGCATTGCGAGAAACCATGACAGCTCCGCCGGCAGCGGCGACGCATTCAGCGAACAGGCAAACTGCAGCCCCGCCAGCGAGCCGAGCGCGCTCTCGCCCATGAGGCCGACGATGCTGGCGCAGCCGGCCGCGTCCGCCAGACGCGACATGTCGCGCGCCACCGTCAGACCGAAGCGGCCGGGCTTGACGCTGAGCGCCCGCGCGCCCTGCTCGATGAACAACGCCGCATCGCGCAACGACGTGCAGCCGAAATCCACCAGCAGCGGCGCCGGCGATCGGGCCTGAAGTTCGCGAAAGCGTGCATCCGGCACGAAGCCGCACGGGTCTTCCACCATCACCGCGCCGGCATCGGCCATCGCCTTCACGTAATCGGCGGCCTCCGCCACGCCGTAAGCGCCGTTGGCATCGACATACAGCCGCACATCGTCGCCGACCGCCGCCCGCACCTCGCGCATCACGGCGCGGTCGACATCGACGCCCTGCCCGCCTTTGACCTTCAAGGTGCGGAAGCCGTAGGCGGCGATCATGTCCGCCGCTTCGCGCGCCATCAGATGCGGCGCCTGACGCGTCAGCGCCCAAGACAATTCGATGCGCTCACGTCCGCCCCATAGCGCGCGCCCAGCCGCGGCCGCATTGAGATCCCAGCATGCATTGTCGATCAGCACCTTGGCGGCGGCATTGTCCGGCACGCCATCGAGCGCGCGGCGCACGGCCGGTACGTCGCTCAGATCGAGACGCTTGATGATCGGGATGAAGATGTCCTCGATCGCGGCGGCGACGCTGCGCGCGGTGGCGCCGCACCAGGTCGGCTTCGGCGTGATCTCGGCGATGCCGACGGCGCCGCAGTCGCTCCGCAGCCGCAGCAGGACCAGCGGCGCCGCATGTTCGGTGACATCGCTCCAGCGGACCGGCCGCTCGTAGCGCAGCGCATAGGAAAACAGCGCATGATCGGACAGACGCATCGCCGTTGAGCCTCTCTCAATTCGCGGCGATACCGGCCTGCTTGATCAGTTCGCCCCACTTCTTGGAGTCGGCTTCGATATAGCGCGTCAGCTCCTCGGCATTCATGTAATCCGGCTCGACGCCGAGCTTCAGCATCTTTTCTTCGATGTCCGGCATCGCCAGGATCTTCTTGATCTCGCCGCCCACCCGCGCCGTGATCGCCGCGGGCGTGCCGCGCGGCGCGAACACCGCGTACCACGCCAACGCTTCGAAGCCGGGATAGCCCTCCTCCGCCACGGTCGGAATGTTCGGCAGCAGCCGGCTACGCGTCAGGCTGGTCACGGCGATCGCCCGCAGCTTGCCCGCTTCGACCTGCTGCATCAACGCCGGCAGTGTGAAGAACATGAAGTCGACTTCGCCCGACATGACGGCGGTCACCGCTTCCGCGCCGCTCCGGAACGGCACGTGGCGCATGACGACGCCGGACGCCTTCTGCAGCAGCTCGGCGGCAAGATGACCCGAGGTGCCGATGCCGGCGGACGAATAGGTCAACTGCTCCGACTTGCTGCGCGCCAGCGCAACGAGGTCTTTCACCGACTTCACCGGCAGCGAAGGTTTGACCACCAGGAGATTGGTGCCGGCGGCGATCATCGCCACCGGCGGCACATCCTTCATCGGCTCGTAGTTCAGCTTCTTGAACAGATGCGGCCCGACCGAATGCGTCGGACTGCCGCTCAGCAACAAGGTGTAACCGTCCGGATCGCTGCGCGCGACCAGCGCCGCACCAACATTGCCGCCGGCGCCGGTGCGGTTTTCGACGACCACCGGCTGGCCGATGGCGGCCGCCAGCTTATCCGCCACGATCCGCGCCATGATGTCGGCGGTCGCACCAGCCCCGAACGGCACAACCATACGCACCGGCTTGTCGGGCCAGTCCGCGGCCTGAGCCGCGATCGCCGGTACAAGCACAACAAGAGCGGCCAAGAGCCTGAACCATTTCATGTCAAATTCCCTCCCCTCGTCCCGGCGTTAGACTTATCTCTGTTCCGCGCGTTGCTGCGGCGGCGTGGCCGGCCGATCGCCGTCCTTGCTCGCGTGCAGCTCCGCCAAGACTTCCGCCGTGTGTTGTCCAAGCGTCGGCGGCGGCGTGAGCGGCAGGTCGCGTTTGCCGTCGATCAATACCGGCCGCTTGAGCATGGTCAGCATGCCACGCGCCGCATCGGCCTCTTGCGCGAAGGAGCCGAGATGCTGCACCTGCGGATCGGACAAGACCTCGGGGATGGTCTGGATCGGCGCGAACGGAACGTCGGCGGCCTCGAGCCGCTTCATCCAATGCGCGCGGTCCTTCGTGGCGAAGACTTTGACGAGCTCTTGCTCCAACTCGGCATAATTGCGCACGCGGCCGACGCGGCTGTTGAAACGCTCGTCGCGGTCGAGATCCGGCCGCTCGATCACGCCGAGCAGACTGTCCCAGAACTTCTGCGGCGACGACAAATGGATGGCGAGCAGCGCCCCGTCGGCGCAGCGGAACGCATAAGACTGCGAGCTGGCGACGCGCGTGCGCGGATGATTGTCGATCTGCATTAAGGTGTGGTTGGCGAAGGCGTCCGGTATGAACGACATCGCCGCCTCCAGCATGTTGACCTCGATGCGGCGGCCGCGGCCGGTCTTCTCGCGCTCGTAGAGCGCGCCGAGGATACCGTAAGCGGCATACATGCCGGTGACGTTGTCCGAGACGGTCGGCCCGCTGGCGACCGGTTTGTCGCGATCGAGCGTCACCGACGCAAGGCCGGACAAGGCGCCCGCGACAGCGTCGTAGGCCGGACGCTCGCTATAGGGACCATCCGCGCCGAAACCGGTGATGGAGCACCAGATGAGGCGCGGATAGCGGGTGCGGATCGTCTCGGCATCGAGCCCGAGACGATCCATGACGCCGGGCCGATAGTTGTCGAGCAACACATCGGCGCCGGCCAGCAGCGCGTTGAGGTCGGCCAGGCCTTCCTTGCTGCGCAGGTCGAGCGTAACGCTGCGCTTGTTGCGATTGAAGGCGACAAAGTGCGGGCTGTCGCCGCCGCCGCGAAAACTGCGGAACGGATCGCCACCGTCGGGCCGCTCCACCTTGATCACGTCGGCGCCGAGATCGGCCAGCATCAGCCCCGCGAGCGGGGCCGTGATCATCGTCCCCAGCTCGACGACACGCACACCTTTGAGCACTTCGGTCACAACAACGCCTTTCGTCGATTAGTTCGCCTGCGCGGTCGGCTTCATGATCTTCCTGAACTTGATCATGTTCGCCGCGAGATAATCGCCGAACTCCTTCGACGTGCCGCCGACGAGAATGGCGCCGATCGGCTCGAGCTTCTTGCGCACATCCGGATCCTTGAACGCCTCGTTGATCTCCTTGTTGAGGCGTTCGATGATCGGCTGCGGCGTGTTCTTCGGCGCGGCCAGGCCGTAGAAGGTGACGTAGTTGTAGTCGGGATAGCCGAGCTCGGCGATCGTCGGCACATCCGGCGCGCTTTCGAGACGCTTGGCGCTCGTCACCGCCAGCGGCCGCAACTTGCCTTCCGCAATGTACTGATCGGCGACGGCAACGCCGAGGAACATGGCCTTGATCTGGCCGGCGATGGTGTCCTGCATCGCCGGGTTGACGCCCTTATAGGGCACGACCACGGCCTTGATGCCGGCCATCGACTTGAACCAGTCGAAGCCGATCTCATGCGGGCTGCCCGGGCCCAAGGTGCCGAAGGTGAGCCACTCCGGATGCGCCTTCGCGTAGGCGACCACTTCCGGCAGTGTCTTCATCGGCACTTCTTTGGTATTGACGATGAAGATCAGCGGCACGTAAGCGAGGTTGATGATCGGCGCGAAATCCTTCTCCGGATCGTACGGCGTCTGCGTGCCGAGCACGGCGTTGATCGCCAGCGAGTCGAACACCATGCCGATGGTGTAACCATCGGGCTCGGCTTGCGCGAGCACGGCCGTGCCGGTGACGGTCGAGCCGCCGGGGCGGTTTTCGACGACGATGCGCTGGCCGAGCTTCTTTTCCAGGTGGGCGGCGAGCACGCGCGCCATCAGGTCGGTGCCGCCGCCGGCGGTATATGGCACGATCCAGCGGATCGGTTTGCTCGGCCAGTTGTCGGCCTGCGCCGCGCTTGCGCCGACCATGAGGGTGAGCGCCAGCAGATACTTCAAGAACTTCATCGCATCCTCCCAGATTTTTGTTTTGAGCTTCTTCGGACTCAGTCCTTTGTTTCGAACACTTCGCCCTCGGTGCGCTCCCAGATTTCGCGGGCCAGCGGGTTGCGCATCTCCTCGGCGATGTGGCCGACGAGGCCGACGGCGCGCGAGATCACCGCGACGCCGCGGCAGATGCGCCAGGGAAACTGCAACTCGCAGAGCACGGCGCCAATGGCGCCGGTGGCATTGATCGGCAACGAACGCGCGAGGCGGCGCTCCGCCTCCGCGCTGATGGCCTCGAGCAGCGCCACGTAACGGCCGCGGAAACCGTTGCGCTCGGCGATGGCGAACAGCACCGGCGTGCGCGGATCGATCGGCTTGTGCAGCGGATGGCCGATGCCGGGGATGACGGCCTTGCGCGCGGCGTAGTCCTCCACGATGCGCGTCGCCATCGCCTTGAGGTTGGCGTCCTCCGGCTGGTCCTTCAGGCTCTCCTGCAACAGCTTGGCGATCTGCTCGGAGCCGCCGGCAAAGACGCTGCCGACACCGAGGAGCCCGGCGGCGACCGCGCCCTGCAGGGCTTCCGGCGCCGCCAGATTGATGAGCCGCGTGGCGATCGCCTGCGGCGTCATGCCGTGCTCGACCAACGTCACCAGCAGCGCGTTGAAGACCTCGGCCTCCTGCGGCGTCGGCCGGCGGCCGGTGATCTCGAGGAAGGCCATCGAGCCGAGATCGATCTTGCCGAGCAACTCGCCCGGCAGATCGTGTCCGCGCACGACGATGCGATCCGGGCTGCTCCAGCCCATCTGCGATTTCAGCGGCTTCTTCGGTCTCACTTCAACCCCTCGCGTAGAATCTGTTTGGCCAGCGCCGTGCGCAGCACTTCGGACGGCCCTTCGGTGATCATGAAGCTGCGCTGATCGCGCCAGAACTTCTCGATCGGCAACTCAGTGGTGAGACCGATGCCGCCATGCAGTTGCAGGCAGCGGTCGGCGACGCGGAAACCCATCTCGTCGCCATAGACCTTGACCATGAAGGCCTCGGTGCGGGCGTCATGCCCGGCGTCGAGCTTGCGCGCGGCGTCGCGCACCATGAGCTTGGTCGCATGCAACTCGGTGAAGCAGTCGGCCAGAATCCACTGCACGCCTTGCCGTTCGGCCAGCGGCTCGCCGAAGGTCTTGCGCTGCTTGGCATAGTCGAGCGTCAGTTCCAGGCAGCGCTCGGCGACGCCGCAGGCGCGCGAGCCGTGCCGGATACGCCCCTCGGTGAGCCAGCGCTGCGCGGTGGCGAAGCCCTCGCCTTCCGCGCCGACGCGGTTCTCTTCCGCCACCTCGACATTCTCGAACACGATCTCGCAGGGCGCATCGCCCATCATGGTCTGATGCCGCGCGGTGATGCGCACGCCCTTGGTGTTCATGTCGACGAGGAAACAGGAGATGCCGCCGCGCGCGCCCTTGGCTGGATCAGTCACCGCGATCACCTGCGCAAAGTCCGCCTTTTCGGCGCCGGTGATGAAGCGCTTCACGCCGTTGATGACGTAGCCCTTGCCCTGGCGCACGGCGCGCGTGCGCATCGACGCCGGATCGGCGCCGGCATCGGGCTCGGTCTGCGCGAAACACGGCTGCTTCTCGCCACGCAGTACCGGATCGAGATAGCGAGCCTTCTGCTCGCCCTTCAGCGATTGGAGGATCGGACCGGTCGTCGGCCCGAACAAGGTGTGGTCGCGCGCCGGCACAGCGATGGTGCGCGACACTTCGTGCCAGAACACCGACATGCCGGCGAGGCCGAGGCCCTGGCCGCCGAGCTCTTCCGGCACGTCGAGCAGCCAGAATCCGGCGTCCTGCGCCTTGCGCTGGATCGCGCCGCGCTCGTCCTCGCTCATCGGCTTGCGCTCGAACGGCATGACTTCGCGCTCGATGAAGCGGCGCAATCCGCGTCTGAATTCGTCGAGCTCGTCATCCGACGGCGACACAGTGCCCTCGCTTCCCACCATCGCGTTCACGCGTCTCCTCGTTTCTCGGGGCCGATAGCATCAGACCTGCCGGCCCTGTTCGGTCCAGAACGGCGCGCGCAGCGCCTTCTTGTCGATCTTGCCGTTGAACAGCCGCGGCAGCGCGTCGACGAATTCGATGCTCTTGGGCTTCTTGTAGCTGGCGATGTTGGCGCGGCAGTGCGCGATCAGATCGTCGGCGCTCACCACGCTCCGCGTCACCACAAAGGCCTTGACCGATTCACCCCATTCCGGGTCCGGCACGCCGATCACCGCCGCCTCGCCGACGGCGGCATGCGAGCGCAGCGCCTCCTCGACTTCCCACGAATAGATGTTCTCGCCGCCGGAGATGATCATGTCCTTCTTGCGGTCCATGACGAAGACGAAGCGCTCGTCGTCGAACAAGCCGAGATCGCCGGTGTAGAACCAGCCGTCGCGCAGCGCGTTGGCGGTCGCGGTGCTGTTGTTCCAGTAGCCGCTCATGACGCCGGGCCCCCGCACGAGAATCTCGCCGATCTCGCCCGTATCGGCATCGCTGCCGTCGGCGCGGACGATGCGGATCTCGCAGCCGAGAAACGCCTGGCCGGCCGAGGCCAGCCGCCGCGTCTCGGCGGCGCTGCCTTCCAGCCTATGCTGCTCCGGCGTCAGCAGCGTCGCGACGATCGACTCCGTCATGCCGTAGATCTGCGTGAGGATCGGGCCGAAGGCCGCGACGGCGCGGCGCAAGGTCGGCACCGGCATCGGCGCCGAAGCGTAATGGATCGAGCGCAGCGCGCTGCGATCGACGATGTCGAGCTCGGCGCAGTCGAGCAGCCGCTGCACCATGATCGGCGCCAGATGCGCGCAGGTCACCCGCTCCGCTTCGAACGCGTGCAGGACATCGGCCGGATCGAACGCCGCCTGCAAGATGATGGTGGCGCCGACCATGGTATGCGACAGCTGCTCGATGCGGCCGCCGATGTGGAACATCGGCATGACGATCAGCATCGTGTCGGAGGTGCGCGCGCTCGTTTCCAGCGCGATGGCGCGCGCCGACTCGACCACGGCGCGATGGCTGAGCATCACGCCCTTCGGCTTGCCCGTCGTGCCGCTGGTATAGATGAGATAGGCGATATCTTCATCGCGCAGGGTGACCGGCGGCAGGGTGTCGGCGGCCTGCCGTATGATCTCCTCGTAAACCGCCGCCGTGCCGTGCGGCGCGTCGATGCAGACCGCGTGCCGGATGCTCGGCACGGCGGCCATCAGCGCCTCGGCATGGTCCTTGAACTGCGAGTGGAAGACGAGCGCCGCCGGCTCGCAGTCATGCCCGATCGCCACCAGCTCCCGCGCGGCGAGCCGGTGGTTGAGATTGACCACGACCAGCCCGGCGCTCTCGCAGGCGCCGAACGTCTCGAGATAGGCCGGGCAATTCGGCGCCAGCACGGCGACTCGCTCCTGCGCCCGCAAGCCGAGGCCGAGCAGCGCGTTCGCCAGGCGGAAGGCCCGTCCGGCGAACGCCGCATAGGTGATGCGAGCGCCCTCGAAGACGAGCGCATCGCGGTTCGGATGCAACAGCGCGTTGCGAACGATGATATCACGCAAGTTCATGGCCGATGCCTCCCAGACGGACGCGTTTGCCGCGCCTCACTTCGTCAGTTTGCAGCCGCTCTGTTCGAGGGTGAGGAACGCTTCCTTGCCCGGAACGGTCGAGACCAGCTTGTAATAATCCCAATCCGACTTCGACTCTTCCGGCGACTTGATCTGGAACACGTAAGCGTCGTGGATTTTGCGGCCGTTCGGCAGGATATAGCCCTTGCCGAACAGCGGATCGTCGGTCGGCAGCTTCTTCATCTCGGCGACGACCTTGGCGCCGTCATCGACGCTGCCCACCGCCTGCACCGCCTTGAGATAATGCAGCACCGCGCCGTAGACGCCGGCCTGCATCATGGTCGGATAACGGCCGTTGTTGCGCTTGGCCCAGCGTTCGCTCCAGGCGCGAGACTCCGGCGTGCGATCCCAATAGAAGGTCTCGGTCACGTAGAGCCCCTGCGCCGCGGCAAGGCCAAGCGCCTTGATGTCGGTGATCATCATCGACAGGCCGACCAGGACCTGGTTGCCCTTGGTGATGCGGAATTCCTGCGCCTGCTTGATCGAATTGGCGGTGTCGTTGCCGCCGTTGGCAAGCGCGATCACGTCGGCCTTCGATGCCTGCGCCTGCAACAGATAAGACGAGAAGTCCGAGCTGTTGAGCGGATGGGCGACCGAGCCCACCACCTGACCGCCATTGGCCAGCACGACCTTGCTGGTCTCGTCGCGCAAATTATAGCCGAAGGTGTAATCGGCGGTGAGGAAGAACCACTTCTTAAGGCCCTTTTTCACCAGCGCCGTGCCGATGGCGTTGGATTGCGACCAAGTATCGTAGGTCCACTGCACCGTATTGGGCGAGCAGCTCTTGCCGGTGAGCGCCGTGGTGCCGCCGGCGGAAATCAGCACCGCCTTGTTCTTGTCGCGCGCGATCTCCGCGACCGCGAGCGCGACCGCCGAGTTGCCGAGATCGGCGATGGCGTCCACATGATCGAGATCGAACCAGCGCCGCGCGATGCCGGCGCCGATGTCGGGCCGGTTCTGGTGATCGGCCGCGATGATCTCGATCGGCATGCCGGCGGCCTTGCCGCCGAAGTCTTCCGCCGCCATGCGCGCCGCGATGGTCGAGCCGTTACCGGTGCTGTCGGCGAAAACGCCCGACTGATCGTTCAACACGCCGATGCGTACCACGCCGTCGCCTGCGACAGCGGTGCCGCCCAAACAGAATACGAGCGCGCACGCGCCCGCGACCTTGCTCCAAACCGGCTGCATCAACTTTCCTCCCATCGATATTCGTTCTTGTTGAATTGCGATCAGATACGTTATGCGTGCAATGCCCTCCGGCATTCATTGCTGTGAACCGACATCGTCACATCGAACGGAACCAACCCATGACGCGGCCGAAGATCGTTATCGAACAGAGCAGTCGCGGCATCGTCGGCTTGACGCTGGCGCGCCCGGACAAAGGCAACGCGCTCGACGCGGAGATGCTCGCGCAGCTGCTGACGACGTTCGATCGCCTCGACGCCGATCCGGGCGCGCGCGTGCTCGTCATCCGCGGTGAAGGCAAACATTGGTGCAGCGGCGCCGACGTCAGCGGCGGTGTCGGCGATAGCCACGACGTGTCGATCGTCGATGTCTGCACGCGGCTGAACGTGCTGACGAAGCCGACTGTCGCGGTCGTACACGGCGCCTGCATCGGCGCGGGGCTTGCGCTCGCCGCGTCCTGCGATGTGCTGCTCGCGACGCCGGAAGCGTTCTTCGCAATTCCCGAAGTGCGCCTCGGCTTTCCGCCGGTCGAACTGATGCCGGTTTTCGTACCGGCATTCGGCGCCCGCTTTCTGCGGCGCTATCTCTTGAGCGGCGAGCGCTTCGCCGCCGATGTCGCGCTGCGCGTCGGCTTTGCCCATGCCGTCCATCCCGCAACAGCGATGGCGGCCGCGGTCGACGAAACCGCCGACGCTTTCCTCCGTGCCGCGCCCGGCGCCCTCGCCAACGGCAAGAAGCTGCTGCGCCGGTTCGCCGCCGGCGAACAGGCCGAAGACCTTCACGACCTCCACGCCCGCTGGATCGCGGGCGAGGAGGCCCGTGAAGGCCTCGCAAGCTTCAAGGAGAAGCGGCATCCGGGCTGGTACCTCCCTACAGGCGCTTGAGCGCTCTTGTCAGCCCGGGTGCGACTCGAGACCGGGGCGATACTTGCCGTTGAGGAAGTCGCCGATGCCTTCCTTGCGCCAGGCGTCGTTCTGGCGCTGCACCAGCTCCAGTTCCTTCGCCATGGCGAAGTTCATCGCCGCTTCCCAGGTCATTTCGAGCGAGAAGCGATAGCCTTCCTTGGTGGCGCGCAGCGCGTGCACATCCTTGGCGGCGATCTTGCGGGCGATGGCCATGGTTTCCTCGATCAGCTTGGCCTTGGGGAACGACTTGTTGATGAAGCCGATCTTCGCCGCCTCGACGCCGTCGAAGTTGTCGCCGGTCATCGCGTAGAACAATGCATCGCGCGGGCGCATCAGGTTGGCGAGTGACTTCGACACGCAGCCGCCGGGGAAGAGCTTGAAGTTGATTTCCGAGAGACCGAACACGGCCTCGTCCGCCGCGAAAGCCAGATCGCAACCCTCGACGATCGAGAAGGCGCCGCCGAAGCAGAAGCCGTTGATCATCGCGATCACCGGCTTGGGATAATAACGCAGCGTGCGGCCGCGCCATTCGGTAGCCATCTTCCACACGGCTTCGTATTCCGCCGGCTTGTCCTTGAGCTCGATGAAAAACTCTTTGAGGTCCATGCCGGCGCAGAACACATCGCCGGCGCCGGTGATGACGACCGCGCGCGCCGCTTCGTCATTGCGCAGGCTTTCCAGCGCCTCCGTCATTTCGCGGTGCAGCGTCGGGCTCATCGCGTTGCGCTTGCTGGGGCGGTTCAAGGTGATGATGGCGACCCCATCATTCTTATCGACCTTCAAGGTTTCGTACTTCGCCATCATAGGCTCCCAAGACAGTTTCTGAGCCTATCTTGCGCCGCTTTTATTATTTGTCCAATTGCATGTTCCAATTTATAATATTAGCATGATTAATATACGGAACATCGATCTCAACCTCCTCGTCGTGTTCGAAGCACTGATGCAGGAGCGTAATGTCACGCGCACCGCCGACCGCCTCGGGCTGTCGCAGCCGGCGATCAGCCTGTCTCTGCGGCGGCTGCGCGAAAGCCTCGACGATCCCCTCTTCATCCGCACGCGCGGCGGCATGCGGCCGACGCGTCGCGCCGAACAGATCTTCTCGTCGGTCGCGCAGGCGCTCGACTCCGTGCAGAACATCCTGCAGACCGGCACGTCGTTCTCACCGAACCAGGCGCAGCGTTCATTCAACGTGATGATGTCGGACATCGGCGAGATCATCTATCTGCCGCGTCTCATTCAAAAGCTGCGGCAGGTCGCACCGGGCGTGCGGCTGTCGGTGCGCCGGCTCGCCCGCCCGCGCGTGCATGACGAGCTCGCGTCCGGCGGCATCGACCTCGCGATCGGCTGGGTCGAGACCACGGCCGACCTGATCCGCGACGACCTCTTCGACGAGAAGTTCGTCGGCATCGTGCGGCCCGATCATCCGCGCATCGGCAAACGCATCAGCCTCGCGCAGTTCGCGTCCGAATGGCATCTGGTCGTCGGCCGGCAGGAACTCGCCTCCGACAGCCTCTTCCTCGCCGCCAACGACAAGCGCGAGCAGGCGTTGGCGCGCGCCTTCCGCCAGCGCAAGGTCGCCGTGCAGGTGCCGCACTTCCTCGCCGTGCCGAACATCATCAGCCACACAGACTTGATCTGCGTGGTGCCCCGGCAGCTCGGCGACATCTACGCCGAGCTCGGCCAGGTGCGGCCCGCCACGCTGCCGCCGGGCTTCGGCTCCTTCACCGTGTCGCAGTTCTGGCACAAGCGCTTCGAGAAGGACCAGGGCAGCCTCTGGCTGCGCGGCGTCGTGCGCGAATTGTTCGCCTCGCCGCAGAACAGGTAGCGACGCGCGCTAGCCGCCCCAGATCGCCCGCGCCGTCTCGACGATCAGCGCGAGTTTCGCGCGCTGATCGGCCTCGGTCACCGGATTGCCGGCGACAGTCGAGGCGAAGCCGCATTGCGGCGAGATCGCCAACCGGTCGAGATCGATGTAGCGGGTCGCTTCGTGGGTGCGCGCCTTGAGCGCGTCGACGTGCTCGAGCACCGGCAGCTTCGAACTGATGAGACCCAGCACCAAGCCCTTGCCCTTCGGCACGAAGCGCAACGGCGCGAAATCGCCGGCGCGCGGCGTGTCGTATTCGAGCAGGAAATGATTGACCTTGGTGTTGGCGAAGAAGCGTTCGGCCACCGACTCGTAGCCGCCGGCGCCGAGATAATGGCCCTTGAAGTTGCCACGGCACATATGCACGCCGACGACGACCTCCGGCGGACAGTCGGCCACCGCCTGATTGATGCTGTCGATATAGAGGTCGACCAGCTTGTCCGGCTCCATGCCGGACTTGGCGATCACGTCGCGGATGCCCGGATCGCAAAGCAGCGCCACCGCCACTTCATCGAGCTGGATATAGCGGCAACCGGCCTTGGCCAGCGCCGCGATCTCCTGTTTGAAGATCGTGGCGAGGTCGGCGAAGAAGGCATCGACGTCGCTGTACGCCGCTTTGTCGGCGAAATCGTTGCAGCGGTAGAAGTGCATGGTCGACGGCGCCGGCAGCGTGATCTTGCCGGTGACCTTGGTCACGCCGTGCAGGAATTCGTACTCGTCGAGCGCCAGAGGTTGCTTGCGGCGGATTTTGCCGTTGGCATAGGGCGCGGTGAACGCAACCTCGTGGCCCTGGTCATTGCGAAACTTGAACGAGGCTTCCTTGATCTCGAAGCCCTCGATCCGCTCGACGAAACGGCCCCAATAGGAGCCGCGGCGGAATTCGCCGTCGGTCACGACCTGCAGCCCGACCTCCTCCTGCATCGCGACGACGTCGCGGATGCATTGATCCATGATGCGGTCGAACGCCGCGTCGTCGATTTCCTTGGCGGCATGGCGGCGGAAGGCCTGCTTCAGGGCCGAAGGCCGCAACAGGCTGCCGACATGATCGGCGCGGAACGGTGGGCGGCCTTTCGCCAGCGGGGCCATGACATCCTCCCTCGATATTTTTCTATAGCTCAATAGATAGAATTTAGATCGCCGCCGTGGCAAAAGACAATGGCCTCGGATGGAAGTCGCCTTGTGCGGTGCACATCGCTTCCGGGCCTCAGTTCAGGAGCGAAGCGGCCGATGGGCGTCGCCAGCCTTGCCTCCCCCCGTCGCGCGGCCAATCAGCGCCGCCGCGCGCCGCAGATCATCGAAGCCGCCGCCCGCGTCTTCGCCGAGCGCGGCTATCACGGCGCCACCACGCAGGACATCGCCGATGTGCTCGGCATCCGCCAGGCGAGTCTCTATTACTACTTCTCGTCCAAGGAGGCGGCGCTCGAGGCCGTCTGCCTGAAAGGCGTGGAAGGTTTTTTCGATGCCGCCAAGACCATCGCCGCCGGTCCCGGCAGCGCGCAAGAACGCCTGACTTTATTGATCAATTCGCATTTGTCGCCGCTGATCGACCGCCGCGACTTCGTCAAGGTTTTCCAGAACGAGCGTAAGTTCCTGCCGGCGGAAAGCCGCAAGCGCATCGGCCGCTGGTCGCGCGGGCTGGAGCGCATTTTCGAGGACGTGATCGCCGAGGGCGTCGCCAAAGGCGAATTCCGCGCCGATCTCGACCCGCGGCTGACGACACTCGCCATTCTCGGCATGTGCAACGCAGCAACGACCTGGTACCGCAAGGAAAACGTGCCGGTTTCGCACATCGCCAAGGAGTTCGCGCGATTGGCGCTGCAGGGCATCGATGCGCCGGAAGCGGCGCGCCGTCCCCGGCGCCGCTGAGACAATCGCGGCTATAGACTCGCAATTCGATTGAGCTATAGAATTTAGCCAGAGGAAACGCGCGAAGAGAGCGCCGAATGACCGCGTCCAAGACGGTCGATCGAGAACGCTTGCGCCGCACCACCGCTTTGCACTTGTTGTGCGAGCGTGCGCGGACGCTTCCGGATTCTGTTGCCTTCCGCTCCAAGCACTTCGGCATCTACCGCGAACGCCGCTGGCCCGATTACGCCCGCCTGGTCGCGCATACCGCGCGCGCGTTGCAGGCGCTCGGCATCCGCAAAGGCGAGCGCCTCGCCATCATGGGCGACGTCTGCGAAGAGTGGATGATCTGCGATCTCGCCGCGCAGGCGCTCGGCGCCATCGTCTACGGTATCTATCCGACGGCCTCGGCCTCGGAAGTCGAGTACCAGATGCGCGACGGCGGCGCCTGCGTCTTCATCGCCGAAGACCAGGAATATGTCGACCGCATCCTGCCGATGGCCGACAAGCTGCCCGATCTGCGCGCGATCGTCGTGCTCGACGATTCCGCCATGTTCGGCTACGCGCACGACAAGCTGCACCGCTTCGACGCCATGCTGGCGGCCACGCAACAGCCCGGCCTCGCCTGGCTCGAGGCCCTGATCGCGGACCTCAAGCCCGAAGATCCGGCCTTCATCGTCTACACCTCCGGCACCACCGGTCATCCGAAGGGGGCGCTGGTCACGCACGGCAGGCATCTTGCCGCCACCGACACCGTCCTGACGCATTATCCGACCTTGTGCGAGAAGCCGCATCGCACGGTGGTCTATCTGCCGATGTGCCACGTGCTCGGCCGCGACGTCGCGATCACCTTGCCGTTGATGTCGCGGCTGGTGCCGCATTTCGGCGAAGACCCGGAGGACATGGCGACGACCTTCTTCGAAGTCGCGCCCACCGCCCTCTTCACCGTGCCGCGCTATTTGCAGAAGTTCGCCTCGCATGTGCTGGTCGGCATGCTCAATTCGAGCAAGATGAAGCGCGCGACCTACGATCTTGCCATGCGCTTTGCCCGCGCGCACACCAAGCGCCGCTGGGCCGGCAAGGCGACCCCCGCGCAAGAGGCGCTCTATCGCGTCGTGCAGGCCGCCGTGTTCAAACCGATCCTCAACAAGCTCGGCTTCGACCGGCTGGAGCTCGTCGTCAGCGGCGGCGCGGCGCTGCCCGCCGAGACCATGGCCCTCTGGCATATGTACGGCGTCAACTTGGTGGAAATGTACGGCCAGACCGAGGAGGCCGGCGGCATCGTCGCCGGCCAGCGCGGCCCCTTCCCCCGCCCCGGCAATGTCGGCTCCGTCGTCGACGGGCTCGAACTGCGGCTGGGCGGCGAGGGCGAGATTCAGGTGCGCGGCCCGGATCTGTTCGAGGGCTATTGGCACAACGACGACGCGACGCGCGCGGTCAAAGGCGATGACGGCTGGCTGCGCACGGGCGATATCGGCGAATGGCGCGACGGCGCGCTGCGGCTCGTCGATCGTGCGCGCGACTTCATCGTCACCGCCGGCGGCAAGACGATCTCGCCCTCGTTCATCGAGAACGTGCTGCGGGCAAGTCCCTATGTCGCCGAGGCGGTCGTGTTCGGCCACGGCCGCAAATATCTCACCGCAATCGTCGAAATCGATTTCGACACGGTCGCCGACTGGGCGCGCGCCAACGACGTCGCCTATACCGGCTTCACCAGCCTGGCTGCCCATCCGCGCGTCGAAGCGCTGATCAAAGCCGAGATCGACCGCGGCAACGGCGAACTGGCGCGCGTCGAGCAGATCAAGTCTTTCCGCATCCTGCCGAAGGCGCTCGATCCGGAAGACGAGAACGAGCCGGTGACACCGACGCGCAAGGTCAAGCGCAACCTGATGTACGAACGCTTCAAGGCGCTGGTCGACGGCATGTACGACGACAGCGAAGAGCGGCTGATCGCGGCAAGCACCGGTCAGGCGCTGGCAGGCTGACAAGACACCATAACAATGAAACCGGGAGGGACAACATGCTCAAGAGGACACTGCTTGGTGCGGTAGCCGCCGGCGCCGTCGCGCTGCCCGCCATGGCGCAGGACGCCTATGTGATCGGCCTCACCGGCGCGCTCACTGGGCCGCCGTCGTCGACCTACGCGCCGGCCGTGGACGCGCTGCGCATCTACATCGACGGCGTCAATGCCCGCGGCGGCGTCAACGGCAAGAAGATCCAGCTTCTCCTCGAAGACGACGGCGCGCAGCCCTCGAAGGCCGCGGCCAATGCCAAGAAGCTGCTCACGCAGGACAAGGCGGTCTTGCTGCTCAATGCCAGCCTCTCGTCGACCTATGCGCCAACGATCGCCGAGAGCAAGAATGCCGGCGTGCCGATCCTGTTCGCGAGTTCGGTGTGTCCGCAAAGCGTCTATCCGCCGGCCGACCCGCTGCAGTTCTGCACCACCGGCTTTGCCGCCAACTACGACAGCCAGGCATCGCTCGATTTCATCAAGGCGACGGCGAAGGGGCCGATCAAGATCGGCTTCTCGGCCATGGCCATTCCGCTGTCGCGCGGCGAGATCGATCATGCCGAGGAGCTGTCGAAGAAGATGGGCATGACGCCGGTCGACAAGGAGGTGATCCCGCCGCCGACCGCGGACTACACGCCCTTCGCCACCAAGCTGAAGGACTCCGGACCGAACTGGGTCTACTCCTGGGCGCCGTGGGTGACGCAGGTGCGCACGTTCGAGGCGCTGCGCAAGCTTGGCTGGCAAGACGATTACGTCGCCTGGGGCCATCTCGAGGCCGAGAGCGAACTCGCGCGCCTCAAGGACGGCAAGTTCTACACCGTCAATTCCAACGCGCTGTTCCAGGAAGGCCTGCCGATCCAGAAGGAGATCGAGGACGCGGCGAAGAAGGCCGGCTCGAAATATCCGGCCGCGACGATGGCCGAGGGCTGGATCGCCGGCATGACGATCGAGGCGGCGCTCAAAGGCGCCGGCTGGCCGGCCGATCCCGCCAAGATCCGCAGCGCGATGGAGAACCTGAAGGTCGACACCAAGGGCCTGCGCGGCGGTCCGATCGAATGGACCAAGGACAACCACTTCCGCACCAAGCTTTATTACCGCGTCTACAAATGGGACGGCAGCAAGATCGCCCGCGTGCAGGACTGGAAGAGCTATGACGTGAAGTGACGCGAGGCTTCTTCCCTCCCCCTGCAAGGGGGAGGGATTAAGAACACAAGCGGCGCGCTCGCCTCACAACCTCTGACGATCTGAAAGTTCTTTCGTGCAGCTCTTCGTCAATATCGTCGTCCTAGCATCGATCTACGCGCTGATTGCCTGCGGCTACGTGCTGATCTACCGGGTCAGCCGCGTGCTCAACCTGGCGCATGGCGAACTGATGATGCTCGGCGCTTACGCCGTGTTGGCGACGGCCTCGCTGTTCTCCGGCCATCCGGTGATGGCGCTCGGCGCGGCCATCGTGCTCAGTCTCGTTGTCGGCGTGCTGGTCTATGTCTTCCTCATGCGCAAGATGACCGGCGAGATGGTGCTCGCCGCGATCC
This sequence comes from Pseudolabrys taiwanensis, assembly GCF_003367395.1. Lineage (NCBI taxonomy): Bacteria > Pseudomonadati > Pseudomonadota > Alphaproteobacteria > Hyphomicrobiales > Xanthobacteraceae > Pseudolabrys > Pseudolabrys taiwanensis. The sequence continues at coordinate 1,984,455 of NZ_CP031417.1, forward strand.
TCACCACCGTCGCGCTCGGCATCCTCATCCGCGGCTTCGTCGTGCTCGTCTGGTCGGCACAGCAGCAATATCCGGCGCAGGCGCTCGGCATTTCCAACCCGTCGCTGACATTGCCCGGCGGCGCGCACATCTCGCTGTGGTCGGCCGCGCTGGTCGGCACCACGGTCGCGGTCTATGCCGCGCTATTCTTCTTCCTCCGCTTCGGCCGCTGGGGCATGCGCATGCGCGCGGCCGGGCAAAACCCGTTGCTCGCCGCGCAGCGCGGCATCAATCTGCACGGCGTCTATGCACTGGCCTGGAGCCTGTCGACGCTGACCGGCGCGCTCGCCGGCATTCTGCTCGCGCTCGATTCCGGGCTGACGGCCACCATGCCGGTGATCGGTCTGAAGGCGTTCCCCGCCGCGCTCGTGGGCGGTCTCGACAGCCTCGTCGGTGCGCTCGCCGGTGCGCTGATCGTCGCCGCCGCGGAAGTGCTGCTCATCTATTACGTCGACCCGCTGCTGTCCGACGTCGTGCCGTTCCTGGTGCTGTTGGCGATGCTGGTATTCCGCCCCTGGGGCCTGTTCGGCACGCGCGAGGAGCTCGACCGTGTTTAGGCCCCTTCCCCGCGCCTCCGGCTACTTCCGCACCGACTACGCCGACGAACTGGCGCTGATCCAGACGCGTGGCGAGCGCGTGAGCCTCGCGATCTTCATCGTTGTCATGACGGCATTGCCCTTCATCGCCTCGCCGTTCCTGCTCGACCTCGCCTGCCAGGTGTTTCTCGCCGCCATCGGCGCGTTATCGCTGATGCTGCTCACCGGCTATGCCGGGCAGATCTCGCTCGGCCATGCCGGGCTCATCGCCGCCGGCGCCTTCACCACGGGCATTCTCGCGCGCGAGATCAACGCGCCGTTCTGGATCACGCTGCCCGCCTCGGCACTCACCGGCGTCGTGCTCGGCCTGATCTTCGGCCTGCCGTCGCTGCGCCTGCGCGGGCTCTATCTCGCGGTCTCGACCTTGGCGCTGCATTTCATCGTCATCTATCTCGGCGGCGAATACGAGACCAAACGCGGCTTCTCGACCGGCATCATGGTCGACAAGCCGGCCATCGCCGGCTTCGCCTTGAACGACGGCCGCATCTGGTACTTCATCCTGCTCGCCTTCGCCGCGGCAACCCTCCTGATCTGCATTAACCTGCTGCGCAGCCGCTCCGGTCGCGCCTGGCGCGCGCTCCATGCGAAGGAAACGGTCGCCGAGGCGCTGGGCATCAGCGTCGCGCGTTACAAGCTGCTCGCCTTCGTCGTCTCGTCCGCCATGACGACCGTGGCCGGTTGCCTGTTTGCCTACTACCGCGGCTTCGTCTCCATCGAGGCCTTCGATCTCTTTCTGTCGATCCAATACGTCGCGATGATCATCATCGGCGGCATGGGCTCGCTCCTCGGCGCGTTGCTCGGCGCCGCTTTCGTCACCGTATTCCCTTATGCGATCGAGTCGCTGCTCAAGTTGCTGCCGAACGTGCAGAGCCTCGCCGCCGACATCTTCGCCGTGAACTACGCGTCCTTCGGCGTGGTGATGATCCTGTTTCTCATCTTCGAGCCGCAAGGGCTCGTCGGCATCTGGCGGCGCGTTCAGGACTACTTCCTGCTCTGGCCGTTCAAGCAAAAGCCGCTGGCGGGAGCGCGCAAATGACCACGCCGCTGCTCCAGGTCGACAAGATCGAGGTCGTCTACAAGCGCGTGATCACCGCCGTGCAAGGCGTCACCCTGTCGGTCTCCGACCGGCAGATCGTCGCCCTGCTCGGCACCAATGGCGCCGGCAAGACCACCACTTTGCGCGCCATTTCCGGTTTCCTCGGCATCGACGACGCGCGCGTCACCGAGGGTGGCATCGGCTTCATGGGCGTGCGGCTGGAGAACCGGCCGCCGCACGAGATCGCCAAGCGCGGCCTGGTGCTGGTGCCGGAGCGCGACAAGGTGTTTCCCAATCTCACGGTGGCGGAGAACCTGATCGCGCCGGTGCCGCGCGCCGGCGCGACCGAGCAGCGGCGGCAGGAAGAGATCGTCTTTCACTTCTTCCCGCGCCTCGCCGAGCTGCGCCAGCGTATCGGCGGCCTGTTGTCGGGCGGCGAGCGGCAGATGTTGGCGATCGCCGCCGCACTCATGTGCCGGCCGCGCCTCTTGCTGATCGACGAGCTTTCCCTCGGCCTCGCGCCGGTCGTCGTCGGCGACCTGACGCGGCGCCTTACCGCCATTCGCGACGAGCTCGGCATCGCCATTCTGCTGGTCGAGCAAAGCGCGGCCACCGCGCTCGAGATCGCCGACTACGCCTATGTGATGGAGAACGGCCGCGTCGTGCTCGACGGCGACCGTGCGCGGCTGAAAGGCCATCAGGACGTGCAGGAGTTCTATCTCGGGCAGACAGGAAGTGCCCGGCGCTCCTATCGCGACGTCAAACAGTATCGCCGCTCCCGGAGATGGTATGGCTGAGCTTTCCGTCGAGCATCTGAGCCTCCGCTTCGGCGGCCTGACCGTGCTGAACGACGTGTCGTTCGCCGTGCAGCCGGGCGAACTGATAGCGTTGATCGGTCCCAACGGCGCCGGCAAGACCAGCGTCTTCAACTGCATCAGCGGCATCTACCGCGGCGATGGCGTCATCAGCTTTCGCGGCCAAAGCCTGATCGGCCGCTCGCCACACGAAGTCGCGCAACGCGGCGTCGCGCGTACGTTCCAGCATGGCGAGCTGTTCGCCGAGATGAGCGTCGTCGACAATCTGCTCACCGGCCGGCACGCGCGCATCGCCACCAATCCGATCGCCGAGATGCTATTCCTGCCGAGCGTACGGCGCGCGGAAGTCGCGCATCGCGCCGCGGTCGAACGTATCATCGATCTCGTCGAGCTCGAGCGCTACCGGCATGCGCGGGTCGGCTCGTTGCCGTTCGGCGTGCAGAAGGTGGTTGGCTTTGCCCGCGCGCTGGCGTCGGAGCCTTCGGTCATCCTGATGGACGAGCCGTCGGCGGGCCTCAACCGCGAAGAACGCGAGGACCTCGCGCGCTTCATTCTGCGCATCAAGCACGAACTCAATATGACGATCATCTGGATCGAGCACGACATGCAGATGATCGCCGACCTTGCCGATCGCATTCACGTGCTCGACTACGGCCGCACGATCGCCGAAGGCGCGCCGGATGCGGTCCTCAACGACCCAGCGGTTCTCGCCGCTTACGTCGGGACGGCGTCGGCCTGACCTGCGGCCTCTGCCGCAAATGCAGGCACCAGAGCAAAGTATTAAGCATCGCACGCACAAGGATTTTGCAGCGCAGTATTTGTCGCCCCACGCCGCATACCGAAGCGACACGCGCCTCACGTTCCTCATCGGTGGGGCTTGAAACTTTCCGCGGAACCCCTATTATATTTTTTTGAAGCCGCTCTTCGGCACCCGCCGAAAGGGGCTTTTTGCTTTTGTGGGGCAAACTGGATGTCCACGAATAAAGAGAGCCACATCAGGCTCACCTCGCATCCCGGTCACCGCGCGCCGGGTCGTTTCCCGATCAAGTGGGGAGCAGCGAACGCACGCGAGCGCGGACCCGTCCTCGCGACCGTCTCCTCTCCGAACGAGCGCAACGCCATCGGCGCGCACGGCGGCTCCTATGCGCTTTACCGCGCCTTGGCCGTCTCGTCCGGCGCGCTGAGCCCGATCGCCCGACCGGATCTCACCAACACAGCGCCGGTGGTCGATATCGGCCCGTTCCCGCAATGGAACGAGCCCGGCCGCATCGTCTCGCTCGATCCCTGGGGCCACCGTGTGGCGCAGGATTTCGCGCAAGAAATCGCCGAAGGCGCCGATATCCGGCCGACCATCGCCATCACCAAAGCGCGGCTGACGATCCCGGAATTCATCGACAAGCAATGGGGCGTGAAGGCCGACGGCGAGATCGTGCGCGAAAGCGGCGACATCGCGGTGACCAAAGCGGCGGTCGATCCCGTCTGGTATCTGCCGGGCATCGCCGAACGCTTCAACGTCAGCGAAGACAAGCTACGCCGCACCTTGTTCGAGCAGACCGGCGGCATCTACCCAGAACTGGTGACGCGTCCGGATCTCACCACGTTCCTGCCGCCGATCGGCGGCATCACGCTCTATATCTTCGGCGATCCGGCGGCGATCGCCGATCCCAAGCGCCGCCTCACCTGCCGCGTGCACGACGAGTGCAACGGCTCGGACGTGTTCGGCTCCGACATCTGCACCTGCCGGCCTTACCTGATCCACGGCATCGCCGAATGCGTGAAGGAAGCGCAGGCGGGCGGCGCCGGCCTCATCGTCTATAACCGCAAGGAAGGCCGCGCCCTCGGCGAGGTCACCAAATTCCTCGTCTACAATGCGCGCAAGCGCCAGGAAGGCGGCGACCAGGCGGCGACCTATTTCGAACGCACCGAATGCGTCGCCGGCGTTCAGGACGCGCGTTTCCAGCAGTTGATGCCGGACGTGCTGCACTGGCTCGGCATCACCCGCATCGACCGCTTCGTCTCGATGTCGAACATGAAGTACGACTCGGTCGTCGCCACCGGCATCGATATCGGCGAACGCGTGCCGATCCCGGACGGCCTCGTGCCGCCGGACGCGCAAGTGGAGCTCGAGGCCAAGAAGGCCGCCGGCTACTACACGCCCGATCACGTGCCGAGCCAAGCCGAGCTCAAGACAGTCGTCGGCCGCAATCTCGAAGAGTTCTGACCATTCCGACAGAGACTCATACGCTCGCAAGCGAGCGGGACGTCGCGCTTTCGCTGTTGTCGGCGGGCGCGGTCCGGGAACACGCGCAGGAAATGCTGTCGCTGGCGCGCGCCGATGCCTTGCCGCATTTCCGTTTCGATGCGGCAAAGCTCAAGGCCACGGCCGACTATGTCGCGGAAGTGATCCGCGGCAATTATCCCGATCTGCGCGTGCCGCTGCATGCGCGCTGGCGGCATTTCGTATTCGGCGGCCGCGACCTGTGGGCTGAGATCGCAGCAAAGACGCAATGGCCGGACCAGGCGGCGCAAGCGCGCGCCGCCTTTGATCTCGCCATCGTCTCGGTGCTGCTCGATGCGGGCGCCGGTCCCGACTGGCGCTATCGCGACGAAGCCACCGGCCTGACCATCGGCCGCTCGGAAGGTCTGGCGCTCGCCTCGTTGCGCATGTTCGAGGCCGGCCTGTTCTCGGCCGATGCGCGCGATCCCTTGCGCGCCGACGCGCACCGGCTCGCCCAACTCAACGCCGCCGAATTGGCGCAGGGCTTCCAGGTCACCGCGAACAATCCCCTCGCCGGCCTTGAAGGTCGCGCCGCGCTGCTGGCGCGGCTCGGCCGCGCCATGGCCGACAATGCGGCCGTGTTCGCCGCGGCGGACGCGGCCCGCGCCGGCGGCCTGTTCGATCATCTCGTCGCGCAAGCCGACGGCAAGACGCTGCCGGCACCCGCGATCCTGCGCAGCCTGCTGCTGCATCTCGGCGGCATCTGGCAGAACCGGCTGACACTTGCCGGCGTGCCGCTCGGCGACACCTGGCGGCACCGCGCCATCAAGCGCGACGATGCCAGCAACGGCCTCATGCCGCTGCACAAGCTGTCGCAGTGGCTGAGCTATTCGCTGATCGAGCCGCTGCAGCAGGCCGGTCTCGCCATTACCGATGTCGACGGCCTCACCGGCCTCGCCGAATATCGCAACGGCGGCCTGCTTATCGACAGCGGCCTCATCGCCCTGCGCGAACCGGACAAGGCGAACGCGCCGCTGCCGGTCGACGCCGAACTCGTGGTCGAATGGCGCGCCCTCACCGTGGCACTGCTCGACGCGCTGTTGCCGCTGGTGCGCGAGCGCCTCGGTGTCACCGCCGCGAATTTCCCGCTCGGCTCGCTGCTCGAGGGCGGCACCTGGGCCGCGGGACGCAAGATTGCCAAAGAGAAGCGCGGCGACGGCGCGCCGCCCCTCACCGTCATCAGCGACGGCACGGTTTTTTGATCGCAAGAGGTTTCAGCCATGAACGGCGTGACGATTATCGATCATCCTTTGGTGCAGCATAAATTGACGCTGCTGCGCGACAAGACGCGCTCGACCAAGGTATTCCGCGAACTGTTCAACGAGATCGGCACCCTGCTCTGCTACGAGGTGACGCGCGACCTGCCGCTCGAAATGGTGGACGTCGAGACGCCGCTCGCATCCATGAAGTCGCCGGTGCTCGCCGGCAAGAAGCTGGTGCTGGCGCCCGTCGGCCGCGCCGGCAACGGCTTCCTCGAGGGCATGCTCAATCTCGTACCCTCGGCGCGCGTCGCCCATGTCGGCGTCTATCGCGATCCGCGCACCTTGGTCGCGGTCGAATACTTCTTCAAGGCGCCGGACGACATGGCCGAACGCCTCGCGCTGATCCTGCATCCGATGCTGGCGACCGGCAATTCGGCGGTCGCCGCCATCGATCGCCTGAAGGAAGCCGGCGCCAAAGCCGTCCGCATCGTCTGCCTGTTGGCGACGCCACAGGCGATCGAGCGCGTGCGCGCGCATCACCCCGACGTGCACATCTGGACCGCCGCGGTCGACGACACGATCAACGAGGCGGGCTTTATCCTGCCCGGCCTCGGCGATGTCGGCGACCGCATGTACGGCACGCGCTGACGCGCGTCACGGCGTCAACGCTTCCATCATCCAGCGGGCCATCGCGACGAGATCGCGATCCTCGCCTTCGAAGCCCATCACCTGAATGCCGAGCGGCGCATCATCGACCGCCAGCAGCGGCAGATTGAGCGTCGGCGCACCGATCGCCGACGACGGGTCGTTGTACCAGGGCGTGCCGAGCAGCGGCTGGCCGAACTGACCTGGCCCGATATGCGCCAATGTGATGAAGCCGTCGACCTTGCCGCGCAGCGCGCGATGTTTCGTCCGTAACTCCTGCTGCGCTGTTAGCGCCCGGCGATAATCGTCCAGCGTCAGCGCCTCGGCCTTGGCGACGTGACCCCGCATGGTGTCGCTCATCGCGTCCGGATGCATGTCGCGGCAGGCCCGCATCGGCGAGCGGATTTCCCACAGCATCAGGTCGAAGAACCATTCGGGCGTGCGTGCCGTCACGTCTTCGTAGGCGGCGAGTTCGTCGCCGGCTTCCGGCGCGACGATCTCGATACCAGCGTTAGCGAGCCGCAGCAGCAACGCCTCGAACGCATGCTTCGAAACGTCGTCGGTCAACGACCAACCGAAGGTGCGTTGCCGCGCGAGCCGCGACGGCCGGCGCGGCGCGGGCAGATCGGGCCCGCCCGCCAGCGGCTGAAGGCCGGGATCACCGCCGACGTCCTGCGTGATCACATGCGCCGACTGCCAGATGTCGTCGAGATGTCCGCCCAACAGGACGAGATGATTGAGACTCGGCGATGGATCGAAACCGCCATGCCGGTTCAAGGCGCCGAAGGTCGGCTTCATCGCCATCACGCCGCAGATCGACGCCGGACGGATGCCCGAGCCGCGCACTTGGCTGCCGCTCGCCAGTGGCACCATGCCGGCCGCGACCGCGGCGGCCGAACCGGACGACGAGCCGCCGGGCGTGCGGCGCAAGTCCCAGGGATTCATCGTCGGCCCCGGCGCCGCCATGGTCAGTTCGGTCGTCACCGTCTTGCCGAGCACGACCGCGCCGCCGCGGCGCAACGCTTCGACATGCGCGGCATCGACCTGCGCCGGCGGCGCATCGGCGAACAGCGCGCTGTTCACCCGTGTCGGAAAGCCCTGCACGTCGAAGCAGTCCTTCACTCCCAAGGGCAGACCGTCGATCAGCGACAATGGACTGCCTGCACGCCACCGCCGCGTCGATGCATCGGCCGCCGCCCGCGCCGCGGCGAGATCGAGACAGACAAAGGCCCGCACCTGAGGCTCTGCCGCAGCGAGCCGTTCCAGGCCACGCTCGAGCAACGCACGCGGCGTATCGGTGCCCGCCGCAAAAGCGTGCCGCGTTTGCGCAAAACACGGCGCGACCATCGCGCCGGGCCGATAGGGCGTCGGCATGCCGGCGGCAAGAAGCGGCCTGCCCGTCATGCGAGGTCCGCGGCAAAGGCCGTGCCCGGCATCACCATCTGATGACACGCCGCTGGCTTGCCGTCGATGTGATCGATCCACCACAATGACAACAACGGCGAGCCGAGCGGCGCCTTCAGCATCATGGCGAAACGCGGTTCGGCAAGAATGGCTTCGATCCAGGCCTTGCCCGCGCGCAGCCGCTTGCCGCGCTTACGCGCCTGCGCCGCGAACGAACGGCCGGAGTCGTCGACCAGCGCTTGCAGCGACGGCAGCACATAGCTCTTCACCGCCATGCGTGCGCGCTCATCGCCGCCGAGCACACGGATGGCGAAAGGCACCTCTATCGCTTCGTCCAGTTGCAACGCCTTGCTCACGACCAGCGGCGGCTTGGCCACACCGCCACGCAGGAAAACGCCGCGTTGCGCCGCCGCGTCGATGAAGGCGCCCCACGGCTGCCGCTTGCGCTCCTGCACGGCGGGCCGCTCGCTCCGGCGCAGGAAGGTGCCGCGCCCCGGCGAACGGGTGATCACGCCCTCGCGCGTCAGCGCATCGAGCGCCTGCCGCACGGTCGCGCGGCTGACGCCGAAGCGCGCGCATAACTCCGCCTCCGACGGCAGCCGATCGCCGGGGCGCAAGCCGCCGTCCTGGATCTGCTCGCGCAGCAGCGCGTCGAGCTGGCGATAGAGCGACACGTCGCTGCGTTTCAAAGTGGCGGCCATCGCGGTCCCGCAAATTGACATATTGTACGTATGACCGTACAGCCTGCCTCGTCACAGCGTCAACGGGGGTTCCGATGTCCGAGCAGGCCGCGCCAGCAACCAATGCCGACGAGGCGCCGCTGTTCGGCAGCGATCCCATCGCCGATCTCCTGCGCCGGCTCGGCCTGCCCTATCTCGCCATCAATCCGGGCGCGAGCTTTCGCGGTCTGCACGACAGCGTGGTCAACCGCCTCGGCAACCGCGATCCGGAACTGATCGTCACCTTGCACGAGGCGCAGGCCGTCGCCATCGCGCATGGCTATGCCAAGGTGACGGGCAAGCCGATGGGCGTCGTGCTGCACGCCAATGTCGGGCTGATGAACGCGGTGATGGCGATCTTCAACGCCTTTGCCGATCGCGTACCAATGCTCATCGTCGGCGCGACCGGCGCGGTCGATGCCGTGCGCCGCCGGCCCTGGATCGAATGGATACACACCAGCCGCGACCAGGCGGCCATGATCCGGCCCTTCGTCAAATGGGACGATCAGCCGGCCTCCACCGGCGCGGCGTTGCAGTCGCTGACGCGCGCATCGATGCTGACGCAGGCAACGCCGCAGGCGCCGGTCTATATCTGCCTCGACGTCGACATCCAGGAGAACCGGCTCAGCCCGAATGCCATCGCGGCGCCCCTGCCGGAGCGCTTCGCGCCGCCGAGCGCGCCCACCGCCAGCGATAACGATCTTAAGCGCGCTGCCGCGATGATCGGCGACGCGCGCCGTCCCGTCATTATGCTCGGCCGGCATCGGCGTACCCAGGAGGCCTGGGATGCGCGCGTTGCGCTCGCCGCAGCGACCGGCGCGCTGGTGATCTGCGATCAGAAATGCGGCGTCGGCTTCCCAAGCGAACATAAGGCCTTTGTCGCGGCGCCGGCGCAATATCCCGATCCGCGCGCGCGCGCCGTTTTGTCCGATGCCGATCTCATCATCAGCCTCGACTGGCCCGATGTCGCCGGCACCTTGACCGCGCGGCCCGATGGCGGACGCGGCGTGCCGACGATCATCGTCTCGCCGGACGAGCGCCTGCACAACGGCTGGTCGCTCGATCATTTTCCGCTGCCCGAGGCCGATCTGCGCCTGCCGATCCATCCCGACGACTTCGTGACGGCCCTCATGCCGCACCTCGACGGACATAAGGCGGCAACCTGGGCGGCGCCGGACAAAGCCCCCTTGTCGCCGCCGGCCACGGGTCAGGTGACCATTGCCGCGCTCGCCGCCAGCGTCGAACGCGCGCGCGGCGACCGCGACATCTGCTACACCCGCCTCACCTTCGGCTGGCCGGACGCACACACGCGCTTCATGCATCCGCTCGATTGCATCGGCTGGGACGGCGGCGGCGGCATCGGCTCGACGCCGGGCATCACGGTCGGCGCCGCGCTGGCGCTCAAGGGCAGCGGCCGCCTGCCGGTCGCCGTGCTCGGCGACGGCGATCTGCTGATGGGCAGCCAGGCGCTCTGGACCGCGGCCGCGCGCCAGCTCCCCGCCCTCTTCATCGTCAACAACAATCGTTCGTTCTATAACGACGTCGAGCACCAGGAGACGGTGGCCAAGCAGCGCCATCGCCCGGTCGAGAACAAGTTCATCGGCATGTCGATCGATGGCCCGCCGGTCGATCTCGTCAACCTGGCGCAGTCCTATGGCCTCAAGTCTTTCGGGCCGGTCACGCGCGTCGAGGATCTCGACGCGGTCGTCGCCGCGGCGTTCGATGCCGCCTGTGCCGGCGCGACGGTGCTCGTCGACGTCCACGTCGCGCCGCCGCCGCCGCGCAAATAGCACGGTCTATTTGATCTCGACGTCGGTGCGCTGCCAGAACACGACGCGTCGGCGCACGAGCTGCAAGGCGCGATCGAGCGCGAAGCCGATCACCGCGATGACGACGAAGGCCGCCATACCGCGCGCGTATTGGAACGACGCCGAGGCGTAGGTCACGAAATAGCCGAGGCCGCGGCTCTCGCCGATGATCTCGGTAACGAGCGTGATGATCAGCGCCACCGGCAGCGCGATGCGCAGGCCGGTGAAAAAGATCGGCAGCGCCGCCGGCACCAGCACGCGCCAGAACACCTGCGCCTGGCTGGCACCCATGTTGCGCGCGGCCCAGATCAGCACCCGGTCGGTCGAACGCATGCCGGCATGGACATGGATCGCGATCGGATAGATGCACTCGAGGAAGATCAGCGCGATGGTCGAGCCGGTGCCGAGGCCGAAGACGAAGATGAACACCGGGTAGAGCGCGATCTTCGGGATCGGATACCCGAAATAGAAGATCGGCTCGATCAGCCGCTCCATCAGCCGCGAGCGCGCCATCAGCGTGCCGATGACGACGCCGCCCACCAGCGCCAACGCGAAGCCGGCGAAGGCGCGATAGAGCGTCACCTGCGCGTGCATGAGAAGCTGGCCGTTGGCGAGATAGATCCAGAGCTGGTCGCCGATGACCGCGAGGCTGGGCAACAGGCGCGGCGACACCAGCCCGAGGCGGACGATCAGCTCATAGACCGCGAGCAGCACAAAGACCGAGTAGTAGCGGCCGAACCAGCGTACGATCATCATCGCCGCATCTCCGTGGCCGCCATCTGCCCGACCAGCACGCGCCGGCCGATCTGCCGCAGCAGGAAGTCGGCGCCGAAGCCGATGATGCCGATGGCGACGATCGCCACATACATGATGTCGAAGCGCAGGTTCTGCTCGGCGAACACGATGAGGAAGCCGAGCCCGACGCTCGACACCACCATCTCGGCGACGAACATCACCACGAAGGACAGCGCAAGGCCGATGCGCAGGCCGTTGAAGATCTGCGGCAGCGCCGTCGGCAGCAGCACGCGCCAGATGATCTGCGCCCGCGAGGCGCCCATGTTGCGCGCCGCCCAGACGTGGACCTTGGACACGGACTTCGCGCCCGACAGCGCGCTGATATAGATCGGGTAGAACACCGACACGGTGATGATGATGATCTTGGACATGTCGCCGAGACCGAACCAGGCGAAGATGAGCGGCAGCGCGGCGATCTTCGGCACCGGATAGGTCAGCGAGATCAGGGGCTCATAGAAGCGCTCGACCGGCCGCAGCGCGCCCGACAGCAGCCCCGTCGTGACGCCGAAGAAAGCGCCGATCGCAAAGCCGGAAAGCGCCTGGAAAAGACTGACGCCGATATGCTGGAACAGCTCGCCGCTGGCCAGCATCGCCATGGTCTGGCGCGCGATGGCCGACGGCGGCGGCAGATAGTCGGGCAGATGCCCGGCGTCGCCGAGGATCTCCCACACCGCCACGATGACCAGCGGCGGCAGCAGGCCGAGCCAGGCGGGATAGCGCTCCTTCGCCATGGTCAGGCGAACTCCGCCCGCGCGCGCAACACCTCGTCGCGCAGCAGATCCCAGATCTGGTTGCGATAGTCGAAGTATTCCTTGCTCTTCTTGACGTCGATGTCGCGCGGCCGCGGCAGATCGATGCGGATGTCGGCCTTGGTCCGCCCGGGGCGGGCCGAGAACACGATCACGCGGTCGGCGAGGTAGATCGCCTCCTCGATGTCGTGGGTGATGAAGATCACCGTCTTGCGCGCTTCGTTCCAGATGGTCTGCAGCTCTTCCTGCATCAGCTCGCGGTTCTGCGCGTCGAGCGCGCCGAACGGCTCGTCCATCAGCAGGATGCGCGGATCGAACGCCAGGGTGCGGGCGATGGCGACGCGCTGCTTCATGCCGCCCGAGAGTTCGGCCGGATAGTGATCGCGGAAATGCGTCAGCCCGACCTTGGCGAGGAGACGCTCGACGATCGCCTTCTGCTCGGCCTTCGAGCGCTTCTGGATCTCGAGGCCCCAGGCGATGTTCTCGGCGACCGTGCGCCAGGGATAGAGCGCGAACTCCTGGAACACGACGCCGCGGTCCGGGCCCGGGCCGGTGACCGGCCGGCCCTCGATCAGCAGGTCGCCGCTTGTGATCGACTCGAAGCCGCCGACCATGTGCAGGAACGTGCTCTTGCCGCAGCCCGAAGGGCCGACAATGGCGATAAACTCGCCCTCCGCGATCTCGAGATTGAAATCGCGGATGGCGTCGACGTCCTTGCCGCCCCGGCTGAATCGCTTGCCGAGGCCACGAACGACAATAATAGGGGCCGACATCGTTACTGCGGCAGGTACGACGTATCGACGATCGGCGTGAGGTCGATCTTCTTGTCGATGAAGCCGGCCGACAGCAGCACGTCCTGCTGCTTCTTCAGGTTGTCGATGTTGGGCCGCAGCTTCATGTCGGTGACGTAAGGCTTCACTTTCATGAAGATTTCGGGCGGCATCACGACGAGCTTGGCATCGAGCAGCGCCTGACGGCCTTCCGTCTGGTGCTCGGCGAGATACTTCGTCACCCCGGCAAGGTCGGAGAGGAACGCCTTCACCGCGGCCGGATGCTGCTTCAGGAACGACGGCTTGGCGTTGACGACGATGAGCTCTTCGTCGAACGGCACGCCGGTCTTGGAGGTGAACACGACCTTCAGATCGCCCTTGGCCAAGGCCGGCTGCGCGAAGGCTTCCACGGCCGCCGCGACGGCGACACGGCCCGAGCGAACCGCGTCGGCGGCGGCAGAGAACGGCACCACCGCCCATTGCACGTCCGTATCGGGATTGAGACCCGCCGTCTTCAGCGCCTGACGCGCCCACAGTTCGACGCCCGTCCGATACGAGAGAATGCCGATGGTCTTGCCCTTGAGATCCTTGATCGAGTTCGGACCGCCGTCGACCTTGCCCAGCCAATAAGTGTGCGCGCCGTTGGCCGACTCGCGGCTGAGGCTGGCGATGATCTTCAAGTCGATGCCGTTCGTCGCCGCGGTCACGGCCGAATTGGCGTTGGTCGAGAACAGGTCGACCTGCCCGGCTTCGAACGCTTTGAAAGCGACGTCGGAGGCGCGAAACTGCGACCACTCCACCTTGTAGGCTTTGCCGTAATTGGGCGCGAGGTCGGGCTTGGCCATCATCAGCCAGAGATTGTCTTCAGCGGCGCTCTGCCGGCCGAAACGGATGGTCGGAATGTCCTGCGCCTGCGCATTGGCGCCGGCCATCACGATGAACACGCCCAACAACGTGGCGCGCACGGCGGCAGATGTAACCCGAAGCATCGACGATCTCTCCCCTCGCGACATTAACAGTGCGTCCGCAGCAGCATGCCTGCGGCACCTTACGTGCCGTCACGCGCGCTTGCCGCAAGCACAACAAGCCGACACGATCGCCTCCACGCGCGATGCACGCGCAGGCGTCGTCATGTCATTGAAGACCCGCACGAGCGGCTGAATTCCCGCAGGGCCCTAGTTTTGAATTACTATACTGATGAGTATCGTTGATGTCATGCCCCTTTTTCGGACGACCACGGTGCGCTTGCATGTTCACAAACCGAGATATTGCAATGCGATAGAAGCGAAGTGGCCGCACGGAGGCTAAGGCAAGAGCAGGTGCTGATTAATCTCGGTGCACGCTGCGTCTTCGTGACGCGCACGATGACGCACCGCAGCACCTAGCGTAGCAACAGCGTGCGCCGGCTTTTGCCCGTCATATAAACGCGGTTGCGCGGCCCTCAGTGGCCGTCGCCACCGCCGACGCTCGGGCTCTGGACGAAGCGTTGCTGCACGAGTGCGAGTTGCTGTTTGCGCTGCGTCATCCGCTCACGATAGGCGAGGATGCGGTCCTTCAATCCCGGCCGCGCCGCGGACATGGTCAAATGCGCCAGATCCTCGGCGCCGTCCCTGGCCCGCACCGCATGCAACGCGGCGACCGTCTCGCGATCGAGCCGCGACGCCGCCGCGCTCTCCCGCGTCAGTAACGAATCGACGTCGGCGCGTGTCACCAGGCCGCTGGCGAGACCGATCGCCAAGGCTTCGTCCGCGCCCAACTCCCGGCCCGAGCGCATGATCTCCCGCCCATGGTCCCGGCCGACTCGGCTGACGAGGCGGCCAATGCCGGCCACTGCGCCGAGGGCGGCGCCCGGGAAACAGAAGCGCGCATCGTCCACCACGAAGCGCCGTTCACAGGCGGCGAATAGATCGGCCCCCGCGCCCCTGACATCGCCATGCGCCAGGGCCAGCGTGACGAAAGGCGCGTTGTAGATGCGGTTGAGCAACATCTCGATGCGAACGAAGCGCAGCAGCAGGTCGCCGTCCGTTTCGGAGTCGAGATCGGACAGATCGAACCCTGTGCAAAACGAGGCGCCCGCCCCGCGCAAACATAGGAGATGCGCGTTGGCGATCGCCGCGGCATCCAGTGCCTCGTGCAGGCATTCGACAAGATTGGCATCGAGCGCATTGCGCTTGGCAGCACGGTCGATGGTCACGACCATCGTGCCGTCGACCGGACGCGTGACGATCAATTCGCTGGCCGGCATATGATCATTGTCGCTGCGAAGCATGAGGTTATCTCTTCCAAGGAACCACGACGTTCGCCCCGCGCGGATGATAACCTCCTCGAGGCTGTGGCGACGCACAGCTTCGCTTCTTGTCGCGGATGCACACAGCTTTTCCTGCGAGGGAACTTTTCATCAAAACGCGGGTACGCGCGCCTTCGGCCGTGGCGACGCGAAGGTCTCTCGGGCGAACCTCGGGTATACAATATTCATTCCGCATGCGCACCGGCGCCGCGCAGCCGCGCAGCCGCGACGCCCGCCGCAGCCGCTCGCCCTCCATTTAGGCAAGCATCGGCAACTCAAGGCAAGTGCCGCCCTCGCCGCGACGCGCATGCCACCCTACTCCGTATCGGCAGGCGGCGCTGCCGAATGCGGGCGACGAATGTCCTAACCGAACGGTCACAATGGCGTCGCACGGATTCGATCCGATCGCGGCAGGCTGACGGCCACGTGCGGCAGCTGCGTCACCTATCGATGCCCACCGACGACCTCCAACGCGCGAGAGCACCATCATGGCGACCATCACAACGAAAGACGGCACCGAGATCTTCTACAAGGACTGGGGCAAGGGCCAACCCATCGTGTTTCATCACGGCTGGCCGCTCAGCGCCGACGACTGGGACAACCAGATGCTCTACTTCCTGTCGAAGGGCTTTCGCGTGATCGCGCACGACCGCCGCGGCCATGGCCGCTCGTCGCAGACCTCAGGCGGCCATGAGATGGATACCTACGCCGCCGACGTCGCCGCCCTCGCCGAGGCGCTCGACCTGCGCGACGCGGTCCACATCGGCCATTCGACCGGCGGCGGCGAAGTCGCGCGTTACGTGGCGCGCCACGGCAAAGGCCGCGTTGCCAAGGCCGTGCTGATCGGCGCCGTGCCGCCGATCATGGTCAAGACCGACAAGAACCCTAGCGGCCTGCCGCTCGAAGTGTTCGACGGCTTCCGCGCGGCGCTCGCGGCGAACCGCGCACAGTTCTTCATCGATGTGCCGACCGGGCCGTTCTATGGCTTCAATCGGCCGGGCGCGAAAGTCTCGCAAGGGCTGATCGACAACTGGTGGCGCCAGGGCATGATGGGCGCGGCCAACGCGCATTACGATTGCATCAAGGCCTTCTCGGAAACGGATTTCACCGAAGACTTGAAGCAGATCGACGTGCCGGTCCTCGTCCTGCACGGCGAAGACGACCAGGTCGTGCCGATCGCCGACTCCGCGCTGCTGACGATCAAGCTCCTCAAGAACGGCACGCTCAAAACCTACAAAGGCTACCCGCACGGCATGTGCAGCACGAACCCGGACGTTATCAATCCGGATATTCTCGCCTTCATCCAAGGCTAATGCGCGAGGGGCGAGCGGCGGACGACGCCGTCTCGCCCCTTTATCCGCGCAGTCGATGCACGCCCATCGCGGAACCTCTCCATGATGAGAGAATCAGAACAATCGCGATAATCCGCGACAAGCATCCGCCGCCAGACTCTCTAAATTAGAGTTGTCAGTGATCGTCTCCCCGGCGACCACTACATCGCCGGTCAGGCATCCCCCCCTCTGCCTCAAACCGGCACCGGCAGCGGCCGACCTGTGCTCGTCCCCCCGCAGGTCGGCCGCGTAGCCCGCACCGCGCGGCCCGTCGTCGGCACGCGGGAGCACGCGGCGAGAACCGAAACAAAGCGGCGGATTTAAACAATTGGGTTTGGAGCGCAAACCGCGCTAGGCCGCCGGGCCTGCGGCCGCAGTCACGTGGCGGATCAGTTGGCTCAGCACGCGGCCATCGAACGGCTTTTCCAGGAACGCCAAGGCGCCCTTCGCCATCACACTGTCGCGCGTCCGCGCCTCGGGGAACGCGGTGATGAAGATCATGGGAATGAGTTGGCCTTCCGCCACGAGCTTGTGCTGGAGATCCTGCCCGCTCATGCCGGGCATCTGCATGTCCGTGATCACACAGACCGTGAGTGGATAATCCGCCGAGCTCAGAAAATCCTCGGCCGACGCAAACACGCGGGCGTCGAAACCGAGCGAACTCACGAGATCCCCGACCGCGTCGCGCACCGACTCGTCGTCGTCGATAATCGATATGATAGGCGGTTTAGACACAGCCGTTTCCCGATCTCGCCGTTAAGCGGTACCATAATGCATGATCGCATCGTCGATACCGTCAATATGGAGATGATGGGAAAAATTGAAATTATACAGACGTTTATCCGTGCGAATTCGCGCTCGGATGCAACGACAGACTCTCGGCCATGCGAACGAGATCGGCCAGCGAGCGGGCACCCATCTTCCGCATCACATGACCGCGGTGAATCTTGACCGTGATCTCGCTGAGCCCCATCTCGGCCGCGACCTGCTTATTCATTAACCCCTTGGTGACCAGGGTCATCACCTCGCGTTCGCGCGGCGTCAGCGAACCATATTGTTTGCGAAGCGTCGTCAACGCGCCGTCGCTATCGCGACGCTTGCGATCGCGCTCGATCGCACGCGCGACCGCGTCCAGCATGTCCTGGTCGCGAAACGGCTTCGTCAGGAAGTCGACGGCGCCGGCCTTCATAGCGCGTACGGTCATCGGAATATCGCCGTGACCGGTCACGACGACGATCGGAATGTGGATGTTGGCCTGCGCCAGTTGCGTTTGGAACTCCAGCCCGCTCACCCCCGGCAGCCGGATGTCGAGCACCAGACAATTCGGCCCGTCCGGCAGCTTGGCCTTGAGAAACTCCGCCGCCGATCCGAACGACTGCGTGTCCAGCCCGACCGAATTGAACAGCTCACTCAGCGCTTCCCGCAGCGATGCATCATCGTCGACGATCAGGACCGTCGCGGTCTGTGCCGCCGCCTCTTTGACCGTAGACCCTTTGCCCGCATTCATGACTGTGCTTCCACGTTCAAGGGCAATGAGAACTGGAACACCGCCCCGCCGGCCGCCTTTCGCGACGCGGCGATCTTACCGCCATGCGTTTCCACGATGGAACGCGAAATCGCCAAACCCATGCCCATGCCGTCTGACTTTGTCGTGAAGAACGCGTTGAACAGATTGGCCTCGAGGCTCGGATCGTAGCCCGGGCCGGAATCCTCGACGGCGACACGGATATGGCTTTCGTCGTCTCGCTGCGTCCGGATGGTCAGCTCGCGCGGGCCGTCGACCGAGGCCATCGCCTGCACCGCGTTCAAGCCGAGGTTGACCACAACGAGTTGCAGCAGCAGGCGATCGCCACTGATGGCCGGCAGGCCCTCCGCGAGATCGAGGAACAGCCGGACGCCGTGCGCGCCCATCTCCCGCTGCATGAGCGGGATCGCCTCCTCGACCGCCTCGTTGAGGTCGAGCGGCGCCATGCGCAGGCCTTCCTTGCTCGACAGCGCGCGAAGCCGGCGCACGACACCGCTCGCCCGCTGGGCGTCCGCGATCATGCGCTCGAGGCCACGTTTGACGCGATCGAAGGGCGGCCCCTCGATCCCCAGCCAGCGCAGCGAGGCCTCGCCGCGCGTCACGATCGCCGCGAGCGGCTGGTTCACCTCATGCGCGATGGACGCCGTCAGCTCGCCCATCGTCGAGACGCGGGACAAGTGCGCCAGTTCGGCCTGCGCCTCGGCCAGGCTCTCCTGTGCGCGTTTGCGATCGTCGATATCGGTGTTGGTCTCGAGCGTGGCGACCGGCTCGCCGCGCCGGTCGCGCTGCAACGACCAGCGGCTGGACACCGTGACCTTGCTGCCGTCGCGCCGGGTGTGGACGATGTCGCCTTCCCAGAAGCCGCTTTCCAAGAGCTGCTCGGCGATCTTCTCTTTCGACGCCGGAAACTGCGAGCGCAGCAATGCGTGCGACACCGCACCGATGGCTTCGGCGGCCGGCCAGCCGTAAAGGCTTTCCGCGCCGCGATTCCAGAACGTGATCACGTCGTTTCGGTCGCGCACGAAGATCGCGTCGTGGGACAGATCGAGCAGCCGCGCCTGATTGCGCATGGCTTGCGTACTGGCCTGAATTCCCAATGCGAGGAATGTGGTAATCGCGATCGCCAGCAGACTCACGGCGCAGCGCGCCATCGCGTTGCCGACCGGCTCGTCCCAATGCTGGACCGCGAAGGCCAGCACCGTCAGCGCCATGCACCCCGCCGACACGGCGAGAACGCCGCGCCGGTTGCAGAACGTGATCGACATGATCACGACCGTGACATAGAGCACGGCAACGGCGATATCGATCATGACGAACGCGTCGACGACGAAAATCACCGTCGCAAACACGAACGCCACCGCCGGCAAGAACGCGGCCGACGTGCGCGACCGCCGCGGCATCATGTCGTCAGCCACGGCAAAACCCAATGTCTGTTGATGCCGCGGCATAAATCGTCTCGCCCTGAGATTCGTCGCAGCCAGAAAATTGCACTAAATTATACGCGGTTTCTTCTATTCCTTTTATACCCATTGCCCGTCGCCCCTTGCCACCCTCAAACGCCGGCCGCCCCGCTCACGTATAATCGCGACGGTAGGCCGTCGGCGACTGCCCCGAGATCCGGCGGAACGCCGCGGTGAAGGAACTCGTCTCGCTGAAACCCAGCATCAAGCCGATTTCCGTGACCGATTTCGTCCGCTCGGCGAGCAACGCCTTGGCCCGGTCGATGCGCCGGACGATGTGATACCGGTGCGGCGGCACGCCGAACGACTGCTTGAACGCCCGGCAGAAATAATGCGGGCTGAGCCGCGCCAGCGCCGCGAGCTTCGCCAGCGGAATGGGCTCGCCTAGGTGCTCGTCGACGTAAGCGGTGACGGCCCGCTTCTGCCAGCCGGCGAGACCGCCGCGCGCCAGCACGCGGTTCGCCTCCGGCGCGGCGCTGAGGCGCACGATCTCGTGCGCCAGGACGATGCCCAGCGCCTCGCAGTAGCTGCGGCTCGCGGGATCGTCCGCCTCGCCGATGGCGGCCAGCTTCGAGGCCGCCTCCCACAAGGTGGCGTTCGCGAAGAACAGCCGCGGGGAGAGGTCGACCGTTCCGCCGTTGATGGCGGGCAGCGCCGGCATGGCCGCCGGATCGAAGAAGAAATAGCTCGTGCGCGACAGCACTTTGGGATCCTGCCACTCGCTATAGGCATGCCCTGCCGGCACGAAGGTCAGTTTCTGCCGCAACTCCCGCAGCGACGATCGCGGCAGGCCTTCGAGCGCCGTCTCGCCTTCGAAGCGCACGCCCTGCTCGTGAACGATCAGCAGATGGCGCGGCCCGCGATAGCTGAAGGTCAGGCGCTCGCGGCGCGACAAGGTGACGAACTCGGCCGTCATGCCGCGCAGGACGAGGGAACGGCGGGCCACCGCCTGCGCCGGCGCGATGTCGATGCCGGGCTCTCGCTCGCTGCGGTGGGCGATGGGGCGGGAGAATTCGTAGCGCGGCGGCGGTGCCGTCTTGGCGGGCCGGTTAAACATGAACGAGTCAGTGTGGGTCGACTCAAGCTGTATCAGCACGGCTTTCTCTCCGACGCGTTGACCGTGCCGGTGAGTTAAATGTCACCGGCCGCCGCCCTCAATTGTCTGGAGGTTTGCGGCGATACCCGATCGTGTGCGGCGGTACATACTTTGGTTTAGGTAGCTGGCCCGCCCGGCGGAAGACGGAGCGAGAGTCGGCGCGGGACTCAGCGCTTTCGGCTAAGGCCCAGACGCGCCAGCAGCGACGCCCAAAGCAAGCCCATGACGCCGAGCTCGGCCGGCTTGCGCTCGCTGCCGCCGATCGCCGCGGCGAGGTTCTGCGCGAAGGCCGCGGTCAAACGCCCGACCAGATCGCGCACCAATGCGCCGCGCGAGAACTGCGCCAGCATGCCGACGATGCGATAGCGCATGCGGATGTCGATGGCGCAGCGGCCATCGGCCTCCGGCACCAGCGTGTAGATCACCTCGCCGCTCGCCTGCGAGCCGGAGCCGCTATCGCGCCCCGCCCCACGCAGCACGCCGGACCGCGCCGCCTCGTCGAACGTCACGGTGCCTTCGCCACCGAAGCTCGCCTTGATCGGCCCGAACTTCACCACCATGCGGCCCGTAATGTTGCGACCATCGAACGAGGTAACCTCCGCGCCCGGCAGACAGCGCGCGACGCGCGGGATGTCGTGCAGGAACTGCCACGTCGTGCCGGCATCGGCGGCGACCACCACGCGGTCCGTCAGTTCGGTCCAGCCGTCGGTCGCGGCGACGATCGGCGCAGCGGTCGCTTTCGGTGCCGCCGCTGTCGTCGCGGCAGTCACCGCCGCGCTTGTCCCTTGCGTGGTCGCCGCCACCGCCGCGGCAGCCTGCGGCGCGCGTCCCGCCGAAGCCGCCTTCACGGCGGCGACGATGCCCATGTAACCGGTGCAGCGGCAGAGATTGCCGCTGAGCTCCTCGCGGATCTTAGCCTCCTCGCATTCGCCCTTGCGAAGGATGAGATCGCGCGACGTGATCAACATGCCCGGCGTACAGAAGCCGCATTGCAGACCGTGATGCGCCGAGAATTCCTCGCGCAGCTTCGACGCCACTTCGTCGCGATCGAGGCCCTCGATGGTGACGATTGAAGCGCCATCGCAGGCTACGGCCGGCATGATGCAGGAGCGCATCGGCTTGCCGTCGACGATCACCGTGCAGGCGCCGCACACGCCCTGCTCGCAACCGATATGCGTGCCGGTGAGGCCGAGCTCGCCGCGCAGGAAGTCGGCGAGGTGCAGGCGCGGCGCGACCTGCGCCGTCACCGGATTGCTGTTGACGGTCAGAGCGATTGCTTTGTTCACCGGCCAAGCTCCGCCAGAGCGCGTTCGATCGCGACTTTGTGTTGCTGCTTGAAGACGCCGTCGTGCGCCGACAGCAGAGCCTCGATTTCGGCTTCCGCCGCGGCGGCCGCCGCGTCCACGCCTTCGCGCAACGCAGCCGACGCGCGGGGCAATACGAGCGGCGGCGCCTCGACCGCGCCACAGACGATGCGCGCATAATCGCGCGCCGGATCATGCACCACCGCGCCGATCGCCATCGCGAATTCGCCGGTCTTGCGGCAGATCTTGTGATAGGCCCAGCGCGCGCGCTCGGAGAGCACGGGCACATCGATGGCGGTCACCAGTTCGTCCGCGGCCAACGTCGTCGCATAGGCCCCGAGCATGAACGAGAGCGCACTCTCGCGCCGCGTGCCGTTCCTGCCGCCGATCTGGATGCCGGCGTCCAGCACCGCCATGGTCGTCACCCAATCCGCGCTCGGGTCGGCATGCGCCAGGCTGCCGCCGATCGTGCCGCGGTTGCGCACCGGGCGATAGGCGATGCCGCTCGCGACCTTTTGCATCAGGCCGCGCGTCACGTCCGGGACGATGCCGTCCTCGATCTCGGCATGGGTCCAGCAGGCGCCGATGGTCAGCCGGTCGGGCGCCTGCGTGAGCTGGCGCAACTCGGACGCCGCGCGCAGATCGATGAGCTTGGCCGGCCGCGCCAGCCGCAGATTAAGCATCGGCCCGAGCGAGCAACCGCCCGCCACCGCCTTGGCGTCGCCATCCGGTGCGCCGAGCGCCGCCAGCGCATCGCCGATGTTGCTAGCCTTATGATAATCGAATGCGACGGGCTTCATCAGGCGGCCGCCTGTTTCTGGGCCGCGGTGATCGCTTCGAGCACGCGCCGCGGCGTCGCCGGGATTTCGCACACTTCCGCGCCGAGGCCGCGCAACGCGTCGTTGATCGCGTTCACCACCGTCGCGCCGGGCGCGATGGCGCCGCCCTCGCCCACGCCCTTGATGCCGTGCCGCGTGTAAGGCGACGGCGTTTCGGTGTGCGCCATGCGGATCGACGGCAGTTCGGTCGGCCCGGGCAACAGATAGTCCATCAAGGTCGAGGCCAAAGGCTGGCCCTGCTCGTCATAGGTGCTCTCTTCGAACAGCGCGGTGCCGATGCCCTGCGCCACGCCGCCGAAGGTCTGGCCTTCGACGATCATCGGATTGACCACACGGCCGCAGTCCTCGACCACGACATAGTCCAAAATCTTCACGATGCCGGTGCGCGGATCGACCGCCACCACGGCGGCATGCGTCGCGTAAGAGAACACGCCGCCATCGACCATCGGCTTATAGCCGTCGGTCACTTCGAGGCCGCCGGTGTCGACGCCTTCGGGCAACGTCTCCGGCCGCAGGTACCAGGCGCGGCCGATATCGGCGAAGTCGAGGCTCGCGCCGCCGGCTTCGATACGGCCGTCCTTGAACGTGACCTCTTCCGGCCGCTTCTGCATGAGATGCGCGGCGATGCTCTTGATGCGCTCGGCCAATTTCTCCGCCGTGCGCGACACGGCGCCGCCGGCCATGACGATGCCGCGCGAGGCATAAGCGCCGGTCGAATATGGCGTGGTCGCCGTATCGCCGAGCTTCACCTTGATGCGCGATACCGGGATGGTGAGGATCTCGCTTGCCACTTGCGCCAGGGTCGTCTCCAGCCCTTGGCCGATGGTGACGATGCCGGCGCGCACTTCGAGGCCGCCATCCGGCGTCAGCTTCAAGGTCGCCTGCTCGTAGCCCGGCACCAAAGGCAGGCCCCAGGCCGCGAACACCTTGGTGCCGTGCGCCGATTGCTCGGTATAGGTCGCGAAGCCGACACCGATCAGCGTACCGTCCGGCTCCGGCGTCTTTTGCCGCGCGCGGATTTTATCGAGCGCGATCATCTGCTGCGCCGTGCGCAGCGAAGCGACATAGTCGCCGCTGTCGTAGTGTTTGTTGGTCACGTTGGTGTAAGGCATCGCGCTCGCCGGCACGAGATTCTCGGCGCGCACGTCGGCCGGCTCACGGCCCGCCGCGCGGGCGATGGCATCGATGGTCAGCTCCATGGCGAAGCAGACGCCCGGCCGCGCCACGCCGCGATAAGGCGCGAACGGCGGCTTGTTGGTCGCCACCGAATAGGTACTGCAGCGATAGCCGCGAAAGTCGTAAGGCCCCGGCAGATTGCCGCCCGCCTGCGCCGCTTCGAGGCAAGCAGTAAACGGCCACACCGAGTAAGCGCCGGTGTCGACCATCACTTCGGCATCGAGGCCGAGCAAGCGGCCGCGCGCATCGGCATAGGCCGTCATCTTATAGTGATGCTCGCGCGCATTGGCGCCGGCGGTGAGATGCTCACGCCGGTCCTCGATCCAGCGGAACGCCGCCTTGCGGTTCAGCGCCAGCCAGCCGAGGATAATCTCCTCCGGCTGCAACAGGCACTTGTAGCCGAAGCCACCGCCGACATCCGGCGTGACGATGCGCACCCGCTCCTGGTCGATCTGCAGGCATTCGGCAACGCCCGTGCGGATGAGATGCGGCACCTGCGTCGAGGTGACGATGACGAGCTGGTCGGCCTGGAAATCCCAATAGGCCAGGACGCCCTTGCCCTCCATCGGATGCATGCATTGGCGCGCGGTCTTGTATTCGCGCGTCACCTTGATCGGCGCGTTGAGCACCTCGTCGCTCAGGCCGCTGTCGAACGACGTTTGCAGGAAGAGATTGTCGCCCCACTGCTCGTGCAACAGCGCGGCATCCTTGGCGCGGCCGCGATAGACATCGACGATCGGCGGCAGCTCTTCGAGGTTCGGCACGATCGTCTCGCAGACGTCCTCCGCCTCGGCCCGCGTACGGGCGACCGCGACGGCGAGAATGTCACCGACGAAACGGGCCTTGTCCGTCGCCACCGACGGATAGTCCGACACCTTGTATCCGGGAATGGCGGAGCGCGTGACGATCGGCAGCATGCCGGTGAAATCGGCGGCGACCAGCACATCGCCCTGCGCCGGCTTGGCGATGCCGCGAATACGCGCATGCGCCACCGGACTGCGCAGGAACGAGACCTCCTGCAAACCGGGCATGGCGATATCGCCGACGAACCGGCCGCGGCCGTGCAAATGCCGCTCGTCCTCCTTGCGGCGCACGCGTGCGCCGATTCCCTCCGAAGCCATTGACTGCTCCTTGAACGTGGGCCGCCGACGCAATGTTATCGCGCGGGCGCCGGACGACCAGCGCCCGCGCGAACCCTGCGTCTATTTTTCTACCACTTCGTCGACGAATAGCGGAATGCGTCGAGGCGATATTCCGCGACCTGGAACCACTGGTTGGAGGTGTTGATGAAATCCTTCCAGTGCTCGTAGACGCGCTTGAAGTCGGCGCTCTTGGACGACAGCTCGTTGAAGGTCTCGACCGTGGCCTTGAAACAGGCTTCGAGCACCGGCTGCGGGAAGGCCCGCAGCTTGGTGCCGCCCGCGATCAGCCGCTTGAGTGCGGCCGGGTTCTTGAAATCGTATTTCGCCATCATCAGGAGGTTCTGCTCGTTCGCCGCGGTCTCGAACGCATCCTTGTAGAGCTGCGGCAGTTCCTTCCACGCGTCGGCGTTGACCAGACTGGTGATCATGGCGCTGCCTTCCCACCAGCCGGGCGTATAGTAGAACGGCGCGACCTTATGGAAGCCGAGCTTCTCGTCGTCGTAAGGGCCGATCCATTCGGCGGCGTCGATCGTGCCGCGCTCGAGCGCCGGATAGATGTCGCCGGTCGCGATCTGCGTCGGAATGGCGCCGAGGCGTTGCAGCACGACGCCGCCGAGGCCACCGATGCGCATGCGCAGGCCCTTGAGATCGTCGACCGAGTTGATTTCCTTGCGGTACCAGCCGCCCATCTGCACGCCGACATTGCCGCACGGGAAGTTCAGCATTTTCTGCTTGAGGAAGATCTCGCGCAGCACTTCGAGGCCGCCGCCGTAATACATCCACGCCGCCTGCTGGCGCGCATTGGTGCCGAAAGCGACGCCGGCATCGAAGGCGTAGACCGGGTCCTTGCCGAAGTAGAACGAGGTCAGCGTGTGGCCGCATTCGATGGTCTTGTTCGACACGCCGTCGAACACCTGCAAGCCGCCGACGATCTCGCCCGCGGCAAAGCATTGAATGGTGAACTTGCCGTCGGTGAGCTGGCCGACGCGTTTGCACATCTCTTCGGCCGAGCCGTACATCGTATCGAGGCTCTTCGGCCAGCTCGTCGCCATGCGCCATTTCACCTGGCCCGGCGTCTGCGCCACCGCGGGCGCGGCAATCGTCGAGGTCGCGGCAAGGCCCGCCGCTGCTTTCTTCAGGAATGTCCGTCGCTGCATCGTGAAGTCTCCCCTTTTTTAATTGGCCGTTCAGCCGAGACGGACGGGCGCCGTCGTAATGCCGCGCGAAGCGCGGCCGGGCGCACACAGAACCGCTCGAAGATCGTGGATGTCGGAGGCGCCACGCGCGACCGGAATGGAAAGCTCTGCGCCGCCGGCGCTCCGCGAGGCTGCATCGAAGATGGCGCGGATCATGAGCCCCTCGTTATCGGCTGGCATCCCAGCCGGATATTTATGCGGTTATACTGATGATCTTTCGCGGCACTGTCAAACGGCGCGCGCCGACAAAAAATGCGCTGTTAAGCCGCTTTTTGAGCAGGCCTTTGCTCAGCCTGCGAGCAGACACGCCATAGCGCACGAACATTCGGGCGGTATACCGCCTTTTGCGCCGCAACCTGGATCAGTGACCGCCGCGGTCGGCGCTGTGATGCCACGGCATCGCCAGCCGCTCGACGATGGCGACCGCCTCGATCAGCGCGACACCGACCACCGCCAGGATGGCGATCGCCGCGAACACGCGCGTCGTATCGAACATGCCTTGCGCGCTGAGGATCACATAGCCCAGGCCGCGCTGCGAGGAGACGAATTCGCCGACGATGGCGCCGACCAGCGCCAGCGACATCGCGACTTTCAGGCCGGCGAACAGATGCGGCATCGCGCAAAACAGTTTCACCCGCAACAGCACCTTCAGCCGCGAACCGCGCAAGGTGCGCGCGAGATCGAGCGTGTCGGGCGGCACCGAGCGCAGGCCGAGCGCGGTGTCGATGACCACCGCGAACACCGCGATGAGAAAGGCGATAGCGACCTTCGGCGTATCGCCGACGCCGAACCAGATGATGAACAGCGGCGCCAGCGCCACCTTGGGCACGCTGTTGAGGCCGACGAACAGCGGAAACAGCAGACGCTCCAGCAATTTCCATTCGACGATGATGATCGCGAACAATACGCCGAACACCACCGCCGCGCCGAAGCCGGCGAGCGTGATGCCGACCGTGTAGACGGTCTGCTCGGCGAACCAGGCCGGCGAGTCGGCGAGTTCGCGCAACACCATGGTCGGGCTCGGCAACAGGATCGGCCGGATGGCGAATAATCGGCAGGCGATCTCCCACAGGACGATGAACACCAGCGCGCCGAGCAGCGGCACCGACGAGCGGCGAAAGCCGGACCACAAGGCAGACGGCATCTCAATCATGGATGAGCCCCATCTTCTCGAACAGCCCGCGGATATGCCGCGTATAGCCGGCGAACTCGGCGCTCTCGCGCACGGCCAGGCGCCGTTCGCGCGGCAGATCGATGCGGATATCCTCGACGATGCGGCCCGGGCGCGGGCTGAACACGACGACGCGCGTCGACAGGAACACCGCCTCGGAAATGCTGTGCGTGACGAAGATCGTCGTCGTCTTCTGCCGCTGCGTCAGGCGATGCAGGTCGACGTTGAGCTGGTCGCGCGTCAGCGCGTCGAGCGCGCCGAACGGCTCGTCCATCAGCAACAGCCGCGGGTCGAGCAGCAGCGAGCGGCACATCGCCACGCGCTGACGCATGCCGCCGGACAATTCGCGCGGATAGGCGTTGACGAAGCTGTTCAGCCCCGCCATCGCCAACAGTTCGCGCGCGCGCGGCTCGAAATCGCGCTTGCGCTTGCCGCCGAAGTCGGCCGGCAGCAGCACGTTCTCCAACACGTCGAACCAGTCGAGCAGCGCATCGCGCTGAAACGCCATGCCGAGACCGTCCGGCGGGCCGTCGACCGCCTTGCCGTCGACCAGCAGCGTGCCCGCGCTCGCCGTCTCGATGCCGGCGAGGCAGCGCAGGAACGTGCTCTTGCCGCAGCCGCTCGGCCCGAGCAGGCTGACGAACTCGCCCTCGCCGATCTCGAGCGAGATGCCATCGAGCGCGGTGACGCCTTTGTCGCCCTTGCCGAACCGCTTGACGACGTCCGAAGCTCGGATCATGCGGGCGACTTAGAACTTGCCCGCGGCGAGATCGGCGACGATCTTCTTGTCGATGAGATCGTTGGTGAAGACCGCATCCGCCGTCACCTTCTGATCGAGCAGGCCGCCTTCCGCCAGAATCTCCAGCGCCGACGACCAGTCCGACGCGGCCTGGATGCCGAACGGCTCGTTCTCCGTCGCCTTGGTCTTGGAGAAGGCCTTGATATTCTCGATCTGCTCGCGCAGCACCGCGGGATCGAGCTTGGCCTGCGGCCGCGCGGCGATGATCGCCTGCGCGCCCTCGTCCATATGGCCGTTCAGGATGTAGGCCCAGCAGCCGGCGACGACGCTGGCGAAGCGGCGCAGCGCGTCCTTCTTGGTCTCGATCGACTTCTCGGTCGCGAACAGCCCGAAGCTCGGGAATTGCAGGCCGTAATCGGCGAAGTTCACGCTGGTCGACTTACGCTTGGCCGACACCACCGGCAGGAAGAACGGCACCGACGACAGCGCGCCGTCGGCGCTGCCCGACATATAGGTGCCCGCCTTGGCGGCGGCGCTGACGTTGAGCAGTTCGACGTCGTTGCGCGTCAGCTTGCCGGCGGCGAGGAAGCGATCGATGAACGGCGCTTCGAGCGAGCCGGCGGTGAAGGCGATCTTCTTGCCTTTGAGATCGGCCGGGCTCTTGATGCCCGCGTCCGCCGGTACCAGCAGGCCGATATCGTTCTTCTGCACGAAGCCGGCGATGGCCTTTACCGGCAGGCCCTTCGAGCGCGCGATCGCCATCGGCGCGAGCGAGGCATGGCCGACATCGTATTCGCCGTTGCCGACGATCTGCACGGTCGCGACCGAGCCGTTGCCGTCGTCGATCGTGACGTCGAGATTGTACTTCTTGAAGAGGCCCTTTTGCGCCGCGAAATGAAACGGCGCGTGATTGCCCCACGGCGTCCAGTCGAGCCGAACCTTCAGCGTGTCGGCGGCGGTGGCGGAGCCCGCAAGCGCGGCACTGGCCATCAACGCGAATGCAAAACCGATCCAATGACGTGCTGACATCATCTTCCCCTGCTCGACGAGACGATTGGCATTCACCGGCACGCACACGGTAACACGACAATTTTGAATTCGACAAGATATGATGTGGTACTGACGATTTTGCTTTCGCCGTTCGCTGCGCTATCAAGTCGCCAGCGGCCGCCGCTCAGCGCGCCGGATCACGCCTTCGCCGCGCACCTGCCATGTCCACATCCTTCGGGAAACTCGCCCTCAAATGGTTGCAAAGGACGTGCCAGGATCGTCCAATTGCTCCGACTCAACCCTCGCGCGTCGGCGTTCGGCCGAACGTCTATAGGAATGCCCATGGCAACAAGCCCAAAACGCCGTACTAAGTCGGCTCCGGCCGGCGCACCGGCAAAGCTCGTCGCGCGCGCCGGCCAGCCGCGCGATTATTCCGTTGCGGGCGCACTCATGTCGGAAATGCCGCTGTGGGCGCGACCGGGCTATCTGCTGCGCCGCCTGCACCAGATCCATTACGCGCTGTTCTTCGAGGAATGCACGCCGTTCGACATCACGCCGGTGCAATACGGGCTTTTGACCACGCTCGCGACCAATCCCGACCTCGATCAGAACTCGATCGCGCGCGAACTCGGCATCGACCGCACCAATGCCGCCGATGTGCTCAACCGGCTCAGCCGCCGCGGCTTGATCGAACGCCGGCGCGGCAAGGTGGACAAGCGCACGATGCTGGCGCGCCTGACGCCGGAAGGAAAGCGCGTCACCAAGGAAATGTACGCCGCGATGCAGCGCGCGCAGGAACGGCTGCTCGAGCCGCTGCTGCCGGCCGAGCGCCACGCTTTCATCACCACCTTGATCCGCCTGATCGACGGCAACAACCATCTCGGCCGCACCATCTTCAGCCCGAGCAAGGCATAGCGCCATCTTGAGATAAGGCTGCCGCAACCTCCGCTCATTCCCGCGCACGCGGGACTCCAGTTGAGCCTATCAGGATTGAACTGCCGCGCTGGGTCCCCGCTTTCGCGGGGACGAGCGGATTTTGAGTCAGTCGCTCGCCCGAATGAGCGCAGCCAAATCCGGGAGCAGCCCATCGATCGTCGCCGGGTTACGCGAAGCCTGTCATCGGGCGGCGCTTCGCGCCGACCCGTTGGCTCCACCCGGGCTACAGACAGACTCTCTCCGTCACCCTGAGGTGCGAGCGTAGCGAGCCTCGAAGGGCGACGGCCACCGAGGTCGGAACTATCCGACATCGGCCTGATTCCTACCGCAAGTCCGCTGTGGCTGACCTGCCTTGGCCGTCCATCCTTCGAGGGCCGCCTTCGGCGGCCACCTCAGGATGACGGGGCGATGCCGCGACTTAATCGGCTAAAACGCGTCCGGCTGCGTGCTCGGCTGCGTGTCGGTGAAGGCCGGCAGCTTCATGCAGTCCTCGAAGATCGCCATCAGCTTGGGATAGCCGTCGAGCGGACAGCCGAAACGCTGCGCGTTGAAGATCTGCGGCACCAGGCACGTATCGGCCATGGTCACGCTGTCGCCGAGCGCAAAGCGCCCCGACCGCCCCTCTTGCGCGACATATTGCTCCAGGCCGCCGAGCCCCTCGGCGATCCAGTGCGCGTACCATTCGTTGGTCGCCGCCTCGTCGGCGCCGAACTGGCTCTTGAGCCGCTTGAGCACCCGCACGTTGTTGAGCGGATGAATGTCGCAGCTGATGACTTGCGAGAACGCGCGCACATAAGCGCGATCCAGCGGATCTTTCGGCATCAGCGGCGGCTCGGGATAGATCTCGTCGAGATACTCGATGACCGCCATCGTCTGGATATGACTGCGGCCGCCCTCGATCAGCAGCGGCACCAGGCCTTGCGGATTGAGGTCGCGATAGCCCGGCTCCCGATGTTCCATCTTCGGCAGGCTGACGTAATGCGCCTCGTAGGGGAGCTTCTTGTACGCCAGCACGATCCGCATCCGGTACGACGTCGACGACCGGAAGAACGTATAAAGATGCCGCTCCACGGCCGGCTTACCCCGCCGCCTTCTGCAGGATCTCGTCGGGCGTCGAGGAGACGACCTGGACGTATTTCGGGATGAACTTGCCGCCCTCGATATATTTGATGAATTCCGGCTTGAGCTCGTTGGCGAGGATCTTGCGGATCTTCGCGTGCTCTTCGATGTCCGACCATTCGGCGATCAGGAAGAAGCGCTGCGGATCCTCGACGTCGCGGCAGAGCACGCCGTCGCTCACCTGCGCCGCCGATTTGTGCATCGGGTTGCCGTCGGAATAGTCGAACTCCTCGAACAGCCGGATGAACTCATCCTCGTGGCCCTTCTGCACGCGGAAGTCATAGATGTGCAGGTAGTTGCCTTTGGTCGCGAGCGGCTCTTGGGCCATGACGGCGCTCCTCCGATTGCGGTGTCCTATTTTATGATGGTACACTGACTAAATCGCAGGGGCAATAAATTCCTTGTGGTCGAGCGGCGGCGGCACCGTTGCCGCCCGGAAACAACGATGTACACTGATCAATAAGCGCGGAAACGAACCCATGGCCTGGCAGCGTGCGGCATCGTTGAGTTCGATAAAGGACGGCGCCGTCATCGGCGTCGATGTCGGCGGAACGCCGGTTGCGCTCTTCAATCTCGGCGGCACGGTCTTCGCCACGCACAACGTCTGCACGCACGCGCTGGCGCTGCTGTCCGAAGGCTGGATCGAGGACGGCAAGATCGAGTGCCCGCTGCACCAGGGCCAGTTCGACATCCGCACCGGCAAGGCGCTGTGCGCGCCGTTGACGGAAGACCTGCGCACTTATGCGGCAAAGGTCGACGGCGACGACATCCTCGTCGACCTCGACCAGCCCGGCGCCCGGCCGCCGGTTTCGGCCGCCGAGAAGAAAACCGCGGCGCCAGCCGCTGCGACCACCGCCGTCATTGTCGGCGCCGGTCAGACCGCCGCCGCCGCGATCCGCGCCATGCGCGCGGCCGGCTTCAATGGCGCGATCGATCTCGTCGGCGATGAAGTGCACCTGCCCTATGAACGCCCGCCGCTGTCGAAGGACATGCTGTTCGGCACCGGCGACCTCGCCGCCTGCACGCGGCTGAGCGAGGCCGATGCCGAGGCGCTCGGCGTGCGCCTGCATCTCGGTCAGCAGGTTGTCGCCATCGACGCCGCGCAGAAGCAAGTCGAACTCGGCAGCGGCACGCGCCTGCCCTACGATGCGCTGTTGATCGCGACCGGCGGCCGCGCCCGCCGTCTCGGCGTTCCCGGCGCCGATCGCGCCGGTGTCTTGCATCTGCGCACCGTCGAAGACGCCGACGCCATCGAACGCGCGCTCGCCTCGGCGTCCCACGTCGCGGTCGTCGGTGGTGGCTTCATCGGCCTCGAACTCGCCTCCGCGGCGATCAAGCGCGGCGTCGCCGTCACCGTGCTCGAACGCGAGCCCGAGATCATGTCGCGGCTGTTGCCGGCGCCGCTCGGCCGCGCCTTCCGGCGTCTGGCCGAGTCTCACGGCGTCGAGGTCCGCCGCAATGCCGAGGTGCGCGAGATCACGCAGCGCGGCGGGAAGCTTGGCGTCGTCACCGAGCGCGACACGCTCGAAGTCGACGCGGTGCTGGTCGGCATCGGGCTCGAGCCGCATGTCGAACTGGCCGCCTCCGCCGGCCTGAAGGTCGCGGGCGGCATCGACGTCGATGCCGAAGGCCGCACCAGCGTTGCCGGCATCTGGGCCGCCGGCGATTGCGCGTTGCATCACATTCCTAACGGCGGCCGCCGCGTGCGGCTTGAAAGCTGGCACAATGCCGAGGAACAAGGCGCCGCCGCGGGCCGTTCCATCGCCGGCGCGGCACCCGGCAGCGCCGCCAAGAAGCCGTGGTTCTGGACCGATCAGTTCGGCCTCAACATCCAGATGATCGGCAGCATCGGCGCCAGGGACATCGTCGCGCGCGAAGGCGACATCGAGGCCGCCGCCGGCGCCGTCTATCGCACGCTCGACCGCGACACCGGCAAGCTCACCGGTGTCGTCGCTTTCTCCGCGCCTGACGCCATTCGTCAGGCGCGCACCGACTTGCAAGCCGCAACGCCTTTCGATCTCGACGCATCCACCGCCGTCGTCCTCGCGGATGACGAAGCAGACGAAACATCCCCGGAGGCCGCCATGACCGCACATCCTTCGCTGGCATTGACCAAACGCTATCTGTGGCCGGAGGAAGGCCTCACGCGCATCCCGGACTGGGTCTACACCGACCAGACCATCTACGAGCGCGAGGTCGAGAAGATCTTCCACGGCCGCACCTGGAATTTCGTCGCACTCGAATGCGAGGTGCCCAATCCGGGCGACTTCATCCGGTCCAATGTCGGCCCGACACCGGTCGTCGTCGCGCGCGACAAGGATGGCGCGATCAACGTGTTCGAGAACCGCTGCGCGCACCGCGCCGCCGAGTTCTGCCGCGATCTGTCCGGCAACGCCAAGGAGTTCGTCTGCCCCTATCACCAATGGTCGTACGACCTGAAGGGCAATCTCGCCGGCGTGCCGTTCCGCCGCGGCGTCAACGGCAAGGGCGGCATGCCGGCCGATTTCAAGAACGCCGACCATGGGCTGCGCAAGCTGAACGTCACGACGCATCGCGGCGTCGTATTCGCCTCCTACTGCAACGACATGGAGTCGTTCCCGGACTATCTCGGGCCCGAAGTGCTGCGCGAGTTCGAAGCGACCTTCGACGGCCGCAAGCCGGTGCTGCTCGGTTACTACCGTCACACGCTGCCGGGCAACTGGAAGCTCTATCACGAGAACCTCAAGGACCCGTATCACGCGACCTTGCTGCACACCTTCCTGGTGACGTTCGGCCTGCTCGTCGCCGGCAACCGCTCGCTGATGCTGGCCGATCCGACCGGCCGTCATGGTGTGATGGCCTCGGCCAAGTCCGACGGCAAGGCGGTCTCCGGCGACGCCAAGAAGGAGATGCGCGCTTATCGCGAAGGCATGACGCTGGAAGAGCCGCGCTTCATGGACTTCATCGACGAGTTCGACAGCCCGTGGTCGGTGACCATGGCGACCATCTGGCCGAACCTGATCATCCAGCGCGAGATGAACACGCTCGGCGTGCGCCACATCGTGCCGACCGGCCCCAACGAGTTCATCATGAAGTGGACCATGTTCGGCTTCGAGGGCGACACCGAGGAGATGACGCGCCACCGCCTGCGCCAGGGCAACCTGATGGGGCCGGCCGGCTTCCTCGGCCTCGAAGACAATGAGGCGATCAAGTTCGTGCAGGACGGCATGCTCAACGTGCCGAACGGCGAGCATCTGGTGAAGCTCGATCCGGACATCGAGACCGGCACCGCCGACAGCCTGATCTCGGAGGCGGCGATCCGCGCGATGTACAAGCACTGGCGCCAGGAAATGGGGCTCTGATCATGCAAGGCCTGATGACCCGCCCGCCGCTCGCCATGGCCGACCGCGATGCCCGCCTCGACGCGCTGCTGCTGGCGCACGAGGTGACGACCTTCAACAACGTCTATGCCGCCGCGCTCGACGAGCAGCGGCTGATGGACTGGGCCGAGCTGTTCACCGACGACGCGCTGTACATCATCCTGTCGCGCGAGAACCACGACCGCAATCTGCCGGTCGGTCTCATCTACTGCGAGAACAAGGGCATGATCCGCGACCGCGCCTTCGCCCTGAAGGAGACCGCGATGTTCGCGCCGCGCTATCTGCGGCACATGATCGCCAACCAGTCGGTCGGCGAGGAAGCCGCCGACGGCACCGTCACCGCGCGCGCCAACTATGTGGTGCTGCAGGTGCTGTACGACCGGCCCGACGCCAAGATCCATCAGGTCGGCACCTATTACGACACGTTCAGGCGCGTGAACGGCGCGCTCAAGCTCGCCGCGCGCCGCTGCGTCTACGACAATTTGCTCGTCGACAACGCGCTGTGCCTGCCGGTGTGAGCGGGCGCGCCGCCGCCCCTCGCCTCTCATTCTTTCGGAGCCAAGACCCATGACCGCAGCGGCCTCGCCGTTTGCCTATATGACCGCCGTTGAGATGGCGCAGCGCATCCGCGCGCGCGAGATCTCGTCGCTCGCGGTCACCACCGAGATCCTCCGCCGCGCCGAGCAAAGCCAGCCAACGCTCAACGCCTTCATCACGCTCTGCAAGGACGAGGCGCTCGCCGCCGCGAAAGCCGCCGACGCCGCGGTCGCGCGCGGCGACACATTGGGCCCGCTGCACGGCGTGCCGGTGTCGGTGAAGGACATCATCAACACCGCCGGCATCCGCACCACCTGGGCCTCGCGCACGATGCAAAACAACGTGCCCGACATGGACGCGGCCGCGGTGAAGCGCCTCAAGGACGCCGGCGCCGTCATCATCGGCAAGACCATGACGTCGGAGTTCGCGCACAAGCTGATGACCGACGCGCCGGCCTTCGGCGTAACGCGCAACCCGTGGGGCCTCGCTTACACGCCGGGCGGCTCGAGCGGCGGCTCGGCCGTCGCGGTCGCCGCGGGGCTCGGGCCCTTGTCGCTCGCGACCGACGCCGGCGCCTCGACGCGCCTGCCCGCCGCCTGCACCGGCATCGTCGGCCTGAAACCCACGCTCGGCGTCATCCCGCACAACCAGGTGCCGGACGGCTTCAACAACTTCATCCATCTCGGCGTCATGGCGCGCACTGTGCGCGACGCAGCGCTCATGCTCGACGTCGTCGCCGGCCCGCATCCGGCCGATCCGCATTCGCTCGGCCTTAACCACATCCGCGCAACGGCCAGCCTCGACACACCCATCAAAGGCCTGCGCATTGCGTTTCGCCCGCTGATCGGCAACACGCTCCTCGACGACGAGGTGCGCGCCGCGTGCGAAGCGAGCCTTGCCGCCTTCCGCGCGCTCGGCGCCACGGTCGACGTCATCGACGAGGCGATCGACAACGCCGAGCCCGCCTGGCGCATCCTGCAGCAATCGAACTGGGCGGCGCGCTTCTTCGCGCGCATCGACGAGGTCGCGCCGCAACTCGACCCCTCCTTCGTCGACGGCATCCGCGCCGGCGGCGCCTACAGCGGCCAGCAGCTGCTGCAGGCGACCTACAAGCGCACGGCGCACTTCCGCATGGTGCAGGGCTGGTTCGCCACATACGACCTGATCCTGACGCCGACCATGAGCCGGCCGCCGCTCTCGGCCGACCACAAGGCGCTCGACCCGATCGCCATCAACGGCCAGGACGCCGGCGACATGCGCGCCTCGTGGGTGCCGTATCTCAACATGTTCGACCTCACCGGCCATCCGGCCGTCAGCGTGCCATGCGGCGTCTCGCGCGACGGCCTGCCGCTCGGCCTGCAGATCGTCGGCCCGTGGTACGCCGACGCCAAGGTGCTCGCCGCCGCTCTTGCGTTCGAAACGGCGCAGCCCTGGGCGCAGCGCATCCCGCCGCACGCGGTGGCGTAAGCGCTCACCCTCGCCCTCCCTTCCTTCCTTTCACCCTCGCCCTTCTTCTTTCTTCACCCTCCCCCTTGTGGGGAGGGTCGATTGGCCGAAGGCCAATCGGGGTGGGGGTCGTTGTAAATCGCCATCACCCCCACCCCGCTCACCTCGCTGCGCTCGGTGAGCGACCCTCCCCACAAGGGGGAGGGTAAGAAAGAAGCGCTCCGCCCCCCTCCAGGGGGAGGGTAAGAGCGGCCCCTTGCTCCCGCCTCATCCTAGGCTTAACATCCTAGAAATGACATTTCACCCCCTCGCCCGTCCGATCCTCGCGCTGCGCTACAAGCCGGGCGCCCGCGACGCCATCGCCGGGCCGCGGCCGAAGCGTTCGCGCCGCCCGCACACCGACGGCACGGTCGCGCGCGTGCGCCATTTCGTCGAGCAGACGGCGCTGACCTATGGCGAGATTTCCGCCAAGACCGGCGTCGGCGCCGCCTCGATCTGCCGCTGGACGCGCGACCAGGGCTGGACGCGGCCGTTGTTCGCGCCGCGCGCGACCGACACCGTGCCGCGCGAGCGCGCCGGCGCGCAGCTCAAATTGCGCACGCTTGCCGCGCGCCTCGCGGCGCTCGCCGAACGCTATGTCCGCGAACTGGAGGACAGCGCGGACGTCGACGTCGACAAGCTCGCCGAAGCCTACGCGCTCTACCGGATGACCAAGGTGGCGCTGCGGCCGCGCAAGCGCGCGCCCAAGGCCCCGCGCCCGACGGCGCTCACCAATCTCGGCGACGCGCCCGCGCCGAAGCTGCTCGCCGAACTCGCCGACGGCGGCGTCGACCTCTACGCCGCGCCGCGCGCGGCGGTGAAGGATTATGTCGAGAGCCGCCAATACGCGGACCTCAAGCAGCGCCCGCGCAACATGAGCAAAAGCCAGCGGCGGCGCCAGCGCCGTCAGGCGTGGATGTTGGAGGAGGTGTGAGGGGGGAGCGAGCGGCCTGCCCCATCGGCGGCGTCAGCAGCAGCGTCATGGCCGGGCTTGTCCCGGCCATCCACGGGTTGGCCGCGTCGTCCCACCAAACCTGAAGTACAAGCCTGCCGCAGACGGATGACCTGCGCTATGTCCAAAGTGGTGGAGGAGAGAGGGAGATAGGCGTGCAATTCAATTATATATATACTATTAGTTGATTCTCTACCTGCTTCCGTTCGACGTCACTTCAAGGCGCTTAACGCTACCTATTCCCAATAGTTCTAACCGGGGCGTTCCATGGAAATATTCTCGAAGGGCATGCCTGCCCGATTGACTGACGTGCCAAACGGTCAGTGCTTCGCGTTCATGGCAGCCGACAATCTCGCGATCGCAATCAAGATCGCTTATCCTCAATCTCCAGATAGTCGAATTTTAATTCTAACATCCACCGCTGGACAACCGCCCGCACTCCAAAGTAGCCGACAGGCTACGCCGTCGATCGTCTACAAGCAGCCCGGCATGACCATCTTTACAGGCGCGGCGCCCAACCGTTTACGGAACGGCATCGGAACTCCCCAACCTGGCCACGTCATGCAATTTGATGATGATGTGTATCTTGGCTTTCTTGATGAGCATATTGATCCGAGCGCCGTGTCATTGAAAACGGGGCTAATCAATCCAAACACACTCAATGGACCCGCTGCAGTATTCGAAACTTGGCAGATCGGATTTGACGATGACGAAAAATTCGATCCCGTGTTCACCTACCAGCCGGCAAAAGAGTGAGAGGCCCATGCAGATGTCAACTTGGCAGAGCTAAAGCAAGAGCCTCAGCAAGCCCATAGGTCATTTCCTGAGAGATGCAATTCAAAGCTTCTGCGAAGCTTATAAATGCACTGATAACGCGGACATCGATCTGGATTTCTTGCGCTCCCCGTTCGAAAATGGAACTGGCGGTTGCGCCGTGTACCGGGGTCGGAGTCGACAATGCCTAGCGTCTTCTTTTCTTACTCGCACGCTGACGAGGCGTTACGAGATCAACTAGAAAAACAACTCTCCCTTCTTAAGCGCCAAGGAGTCATTGAAGTCTGGCATGATCGCAGGATCGGCGCCGGACAAGACTTTGGCAAGGAAATCGATCATCACATCGAAACCGATGATATCATTCTGCTACTTATCAGCGCCGATTTTCTCGACTCCAACTATTGCTACGAGAAGGAAATGGCTCGCGCGATGGCACGACACGAGGCTGGCGAGGCCGTCGTCATTCCCGTGATCTTGCGAGCCTGTGATTGGCACGGAGCACCATTCGGAAAGCTAAATGCGACGCCACCCGACGGCCGCCCGATAACGCAATTTCCAGACCGCGACCAAGCCCTATTGGAAGTTGCCAAGGCTGTGCGCGCAGTTGCCGAACGACTAGCACCCCGCGGGACGATCACGAGAGACAAAGCGCCAGGATCAGTTGGGGCTCCGGCTCCGAAGATCGATAGCGCTCCCCGCTCCAGCAATCTACGCGTCGCAAAACAGTTTAGCGAGCGCGACCGAGATGCCTTCAAAATTGATTGTTTCGAGTTTATGGCGAAGTTCTTCGAGAATTCACTGACCGAGTTGTCGCAGCGCAATCCAGGAATCGAGGGCAGCTTTCGTCGGATCGACGCAAACCGCTTTTCTGCGAAGATATACAAGAACGGAAAGTCCGTTGCGCAGTGCACAGTTTTTTTAGGTGACCAGTTCGCCTCGGGCATAGCCTATTCTTCGTCGGAAATGGGCAACGGATATAACGAACTACTTAGCGTCGATTCTGACGATCAAGCTATGTACCTCCGCCCGCTCGGCATGACGATAGCCCGCGCAGGCGGCGACCGCGCCAAGCTCTCTCAGGAAGGCGCGTCCGAAGCGTATTGGTCGATGCTAATCGAACGAATACAGGGGGGATAAAATCATGCTTTCGCCAGCGGAGTTTTCTGTCGGCTATATCGGAGACGCCGCGGCAGAACTGACACTTGTATGGCCCAGAAACTCCTACGAATATGCAATGCTGATTACACGCGCTTCCGGCTCCCCTTACGCCATATGCCTTGATGGGCAATTCCAATTTTCAGGTTTCAAATGCGAAGGCAGCACTTCATGGCGCGGCATTTTGATTCCGAATGTGACAGTCGAAGTTGATGAAGAAAGCGTCGTTGATAGCGCTGCGGCAGGGATACTGCTCCGGCGAGGCACACAGCTTGATGTTATGGCAAAATCCGACGGCGACTTTTCCGGCCTACTCAATGTCTCTATTGTCAATGGTTTGCCGCCCTGCGCAAATGGCATGAGTGCGGGTTTCGCAAAGTGGCGCATCACCCTCGGGGAGGGAATGACGAAGCGCGAGCTAAAACGGATCGAAGTTAGCCCAACTTAACTTCAAGAAAAACGAAAGCCGGCAGCTATACTGGGTGACTGCGATATCCGGGTTATAAACTGCGCATGGGTTACGGGGTTTTAATTCACCGGTCAGATTCGATCTACAACGACAGTCCCGCTGAGCGTTATCAATTTCCCAGTCAATATCTCGGCCGTGTTCAAGCCTGCGTCGGCGATTGGATCATATATTATGAGCCTCGCAAGGTGGCCGATACGCGGGGCTACTTTGCCATTGCGAAAGTCCAGCAGGTCATTCCCGATCCGGCAACGGCCGGTATGTACCTCGCACTCATCGAACCCGGCAGCTGCCTCGACTTCGCGACCCCCGTCCCATTCACCGACGCATCTGGCGTGGTGAATGAGCGAGGTGTTCTAAACGAAGAAGGAAGGATTTCCGGCCGCGCGCAATCAGCCGTCCGGCCAATCTCACCAAGCGATTTTAATCGTATCATCGCCTTGGGCCTGAACGACAGCGAGCCTATGCTCCCGCGCGTCGGCGAAGCACCTCCGATGCTCGATCTCCAGGAAGAACAAAGGCCGTTCGA
Source organism: Pseudolabrys taiwanensis (assembly GCF_003367395.1). Lineage (NCBI taxonomy): Bacteria > Pseudomonadati > Pseudomonadota > Alphaproteobacteria > Hyphomicrobiales > Xanthobacteraceae > Pseudolabrys > Pseudolabrys taiwanensis. The sequence goes on from NZ_CP031417.1 coordinate 2,024,879, forward strand.
GTTCGAGCAGAGCCGCGATCGCACGAGTTTTACTGTGTCACGAATCGTGCGCGATCGGATATTTCGCCGGACCGTATTGCGGGCCTACCCAGAACGTTGCGCCGTCAGCGGCCTCAAACTCATAAACGGCCGAGGCCGGGCGGAGGTCGCGGCAGCGCATATCCGCCCCGTTGAAGCCCACGGTCCCGATATCGTCAGCAACGGAATTGCACTTTCAGGCACCGTGCATTGGATGTTCGACCGAGGGCTGATTAGCCTCGCTGACGATCTGCAAATTCTCGTTTCGCGGCAGGCTAACGATCCCGATAGCATTCGAGCTCTTATCAACAAGAGCGGTTACGCGTTTGCCCCTCAGCGGACGTCTGAACGTCCGCATCCCCATTTCTTGCAATGGCATCGGGAACATTGCTTTAAGCAGTGAAGCTTCGCGCAAAACGTCCTTGTCTTCGAGACAGCAAGACGTGGATGCCCGGGACAAGCCCGGGCATGACGCCGAGAGTGCGGCGGCGACAAACATGATCGCTTCATCGCCCGGTAGTTCGAATTCCGCCGGGATACGGACCGCCTGGTTGCGGCCGTCACGAAACAGTCGGACGCGCTTCCGCTCTGACATGCTCGCTCTCTTCAACTTGGGCCAGCAACGATAGCACGCGCGGACATTGACAACTTCGACAACATTGTTCATGATACGTTCTCATCGTTGAGTTGTTGCCATGTTCCTGGTTCACAATGAGCGCACCAAACTCACTGCCTCCTGGCTGAATACGATCGCCACGGCGCTGATCGCGGCGGGCGCGTTCGCTCCTGCGGCAGCATGGCTTTATGGTCTGTCGTCATTGCCGGTTGGAGCTTTTTATGTGTCGGTGCTCGCGTTTGCTTGTGGCACCGTGGGCGTAAGCCTACACATGTCGGCATTGGCGATGCTCGGGAGATTGCGCGAATGACAGAATTCGGAATCTTCGCGATGGTGTGGCCGTTCGTGATGATCGGCTTTGCTGTGGTCTGCGTGCTCGCTTTTCACCGACTGCTGGACCTGCGCGAGCAGCGCCGTCACGCGGCGGAGTGAGCCGCGCCGAGGTCAGAGGTTTGTAAGACGTGGATGCCCGGGACAAGCCCGGGCATGACGCCGAGAGTGCGGCAGCGACAAGCGCATCACCGCTGCTACCCCACCCCGCTCACCTCGCGACGCTCGGTGAGCGACCCTCCCCACAAGGGGGAGGGTGAAGAGCGCGAGCGGCGCGGGGAAGCCCCCTACTCCTCCTTGAACCCATAGGCCTGCTGGTTGCCGGTCGCGCCGTAGTACTTGAACGGCAGGAATTTGCCGGTCATGCCGAGCTTGACGCGGTCGCCCTTCGGGTCCGGCTGGCGGTCGATGGTCATGTCGAAGTCGATCGCCGACATGATGCCGTCGCCGAACTCCTCCTCGATCAGCAGCTTCATCGCCGGGCCGTTGACCAGCACCAGCTCGTAGAGGCGGTAGATCAAGGGATCGGTCGGCGGCATCGGCGTCGCGGTGCCGCGCATCGGCACCTCGTTGATCATCGCCTCCTCGCTCTTGCTCAGGCCGAACAGCTTGGCCGCGTTCGCCGCCTGCGGCTTGGTCAGCTTGTGCTGGCCGAGGATCGCGCCGACGATCAACACCGGCGACATGCCGCCGATCGTCTCGCAGATGTGCTTCCAGCTCCAGCCCTTCTCGCGCTTGATGTCGAGCAGCTTTTCGGTGAGGTCTTCGCGCTTCATGGGAGTCTCCGGCGTTGTGACAAGGGAAGGTGAACGTTCGTCGTCGGGCAAAGCCTCACCCCGTTCGTTCCCGCGCAAGCGGGAACCCAGGGCCAGAGGCGCGATCCGTGTTGCTCTGGGTCCCCGCGTCCGCGGGGACGAACGGTGAAACGTCGGCGGGTGCCGCGCCCGGGCGCACCACGGGCACGTTCCGCGGATCGTAGGCCGCGCCTTTGTCGAAGCTCTTAGAGCGCGCGACCAGGAAGTCGATGATGTGGTTGCGCACGGCGTAATAGAGCGGATGCTTGTGCACGTCGGCGCGGGCGCGCGTCTTGGGCAGCGGGTTGTCGACGATCTCGGCGATCACCGCGCCGGGGCCGTTGGTCATCAGCACCACCTTGTCGGCGAGATAGATCGCCTCGTCGACGTCGTGCGTGATCATGAACACGGTCTGGCCGGTTTCGAGGCAGATGCGGCGCACCTCGTCCTGCAAGGTGCCGCGCGTCAGCGCGTCGAGCGCGGAGAACGGCTCGTCCATCAGCATGATCTTCGGCTCGATCGACAGCGCGCGCGCGATGCCGACGCGCTGCTTCATGCCGCCGGAGAGTTCGGCCGGGCGCTTGTGCTCGGCGCCGGTGAGGCCGACGACGTCGATGAAGCGCTGCGCGTGGGCGTTGATTTGCGCGGCGCTCCAGCGGCGGTGCTTGGAGGCGACGGCGTAGGCGACGTTGCCGAGCACGGTGCGCCACGGCAACAGCGCGTGGCTCTGGAAGATGACGGCGCGGTCGAGGCTCGGGCCGGCGATCGCCTGGTTGTCGACGATGACGGCGCCCTCGGACGGCGCGTCGAGGCCGGCGAGGATGTTGAGCACGGTGGTCTTGCCGCAGCCGGAGTGGCCGATGACGCAGACGAACTCGCCGCGCGCCATGCTGAGCCACAGGTTCTCGAAGATGGTGGTGTCGCCGCCGCCGGCCTTGGGATAGCGCCGCGCGATGCCCTCGATGGAGATGAACTTGTCGGTCATGCGTTCACTCCGGGAAGGTCACGAGCCGCGTCAGCCGCGCCAGCATCAGGTCGAGCAGCATGCCGACCACGCCGATCGTCACGATCGCCACTATCACACTACTAATAGAAAGATTATTCCATTCGTTCCAAACGTAGTAGCCAATGCCCGTTCCACCGACCAACATCTCGGCGGCGACGATCACCAGCCAGGCGATGCCGATGGAGATGCGCATGCCGGTGAGGATGGTCGGCGCGGCCGCGGGCAGGATCACCGTGAAGGCCTGGCGGAACGTACCGACTTCGAGCGTCTTGGCGACGTTGAGCCACTCCTTGCGCACATTGGCGACGCCGAAAGCCGTGTTGATCAAGGTCGGCCACAACGAGCAGATGAAGATGACGAAGATCGCCGACAGGCTCGAATCCTTGATGGTGTAGAGCGCGAGCGGCATCCACGCGAGTGGCGAGATCGGCTTCAATATCTGGATGAACGGATCGAGCGCGCGGCTCATCAGCGGCGACATGCCGATCATGAAGCCGACGGGAATGGCAAACAGCACCGCCAGCAGATAGCCGGCGAGAACGCGTGCGATGGAATAGCCAAGCTGGATGCCAAGCCCCTTGTCGTTCGGCCCCTTGTCGTAGAAGGGGTTCTTCAGCTGCTCCCAGAGCTTCGCTCCGACGTCGAACGGACCCGGCATGGCCGATTTGCCCTGCGTCGCGGTCGCCCCCATCAGCTTGGCGTATTCCGGATCCATGTTGGCCGCCGGACCGCTGCCGCTGACCGCAACCTGCCAGACGAGAATGAAGGCAACGAACAGCGCAATCGAGACGATCGCCGCGCGAAGGGAAAGCGAGAGGGTCATTGGCGGTTCTTCTCCCCTCCCCCCGCGGAGCGGAGCGAAGCGATGGGGAGGGGTCGGGGGTGGCGAGCCGCCTCACCGAAGCCCGCCCACCCCGACGCCTTCGGCGTCGACCCTCCCCGCCGCTCGCAGGTGCTCGCGGGGGGAGGGAAAGAGACCACAACAGCCTTCTGCATCACGCCGCCTTCTTGATCTTGAACGACGCGAGATACTCCTCGGGCTTGGCCGGGTCGAAGGTCTTGCCCATGACGACGAAAGTCTTCGACGTCGCGGTCGGCGGCGTCAGGCCCATCTCCTTCATCTGCTTCTGCATATCGGTCGCCAGGAACACCTGCTCGGCCACGCCCTTGTAGTCGACATCGCCCTTGACCTGGCCCCAGCGCTTCATCTGCGTCAGCATCCACACTGCGAAGGACTGCCACGGGAACGGATCGAAATCGACGCGCTTGGGGTCCTTCTTGATGCCGCCGAGCCCGTCGGCGTAGGTCCCGGTCAGCACCTGCTCAAGCACAGTCACCGGCGCGTTGATGTAGTTGGCCGGTGCGATCGCTTCCGCGATCTGCTTGCGGTTCTCCGCCTTGGAGCTGTAGGCGGTGGCGTCGACGATAGCGCGCGAGAGCGCCGCGAAGGTGTTCGGTGCCGTGGCGATGAACTCCTTCGAGGCCGCGAAGGCGCAGCAGGGATGCCCGTCCCAGATCTCCTTCGACAGGATGTGCAGGTAGCCGACGCCGTCATAGATCGCGCGCTGGCAGATGTTGTCGGGCGCAAGAAAGCCGTCGATGTTGTCGGCGCGCAGATTCGCGACCATCTCCGGCGGCGGCACCGAGCGCAATTGCACGTCGGTATCCGGATCGAGCCCGTGCTCGGCGAGATAATAGCGCAGCAGATAATTGTGCATCGAATAGTCGAACGGAATGGCGAACTTCATGCCTTTCCATTCCTTCGGGTCGCGCTTGTCCTTGTGCTTCATCGCCAGGGTGATGCCCTGGCCGTTGATGTTCTCGATCGCCGGCACGACGAAGGGCTGCGGCGTCGAACCGAGGCCGAGCGAGATCGCAACTGGCATCGGCGAAAGCATGTGCGCGGCGTCGTATTCCTTGTTCAGCGTCTTGTCGCGGACCACCGCCCAGCCCGCGGTCTTGACGACGTCGACATTGAGCCCCTGCTTTTCGTAGAAGCCCATTGGCTTGGCCATGATGATCGGCGTCGCGCAGGTGATCGGGATGAAGCCGACCTTCAGGTCCTTCTTCTCCAGCGGGCCGCCTTGGGCAAAGGCTTCGGTCGCGGTCTTCAGCGGGAAGAACTGCGACAGCGCGGCAAGCGCCGTCGAGGCGCCGACCGAGTGCAGGAAGGCGCGCCGAGTCGGCGCATCCGGAATGACGGCCTTGAGGACCGCCGAGGCGACGACGTTCTCGTAACGCTTCTCCTCGCTGGCCAAGGTCTGCTGGAGCTCGAGCTGCGCCTCGCGCTCGTGCTGGGCCTGATCGGCATGGTGGCCGCAGGTGCAGCCTCCCGTCATGCGCTTCGGATCGAACGGATTGTCGAAAATGGACATCGAAGCTCCCCCTCGCGGCCAAATGGCCGTGCTGTTCGCGGCAAAGGGAGTTCAGCAACAAGCGTGCCAGCGCGCCTGCGACCGATTTGCACCAGGAAGCCCCGCGTTTCGGCATTGATTTTGCTGAAGAGATTGGAAGGGACGCTACGAGATTTCATCGTCGACGTAATCTCGTACCGCATCCTACGAATTCTCGTATGAGCGACGAAGCGGATGCACTCATGACGCTGCCAGCGCCTCCTACCGGTGCCGAAATATGCGGCAATACCGTCTACGGTCCTGTCTTCGAATGCGGCAGCGAGCCCATGGTCGTCGTCGAGGCGCACACCGATCGCATCCGCGATGCCAACCCGGCCGCCTGCCGTCTGCTTGGCCACGAGCGCAGCGAACTCGCGCGCTTCGCCGCCAGCGCTCTCTTTCCCGATCAGCGGCCGGCGCTCATCGTCTTCTCCCAGGCGGTCATGGCCAAAGGCCACTATTGGACCCGGTCGCTCACCGCCTGTCATGCCTCCGGGCGCGAGATTGCGCTGGAGATCGCCGGCAGCATGTTGCCTGGGAAAACCGGTCCCTTGCTCCTGTTCACGCTCGGCGATCTCGCGACGCGCGAGCGCCGCGCCATCGACACGGAGGCGGAAACCTTCGTGCGCGGCGGCATCGCGGAATGGCAGCGCATCGAACGCGTCTTCCGCGACATCGAGCGTGAGAACCAATTGATCCTCCGCGCCGCCGGCGAAGGCATCTATGGCGTCAATGCCGAGGGCAAGACGACCTTCGTCAACCCGGCGGCCGAACGCATGCTCGGCTGGAAGGCCGAAGACCTCGTCGGCCGCGATATGCATTCGATCGTGCATCACAGCCGGCCCGACGGCTCGCATTATCCGGAAGTGCACTGCCCGATTTATGCGGCCTTCCGCGATGGCGCCGTGCACAATGTCGTCGACGAAGTGTTCTGGCGGCGCGACGGCTCGTCGTTCTTTGTCGAGTATACATCGACGCCGATCCGCGACCGCGGCGTCGTGGTCGGCGCCGTGATCGTGTTTCGCGATGTGACGCAGCGGCGCGAGGCCGATGAGAAGTTGCGCGCGGCGCACGAGGAGATGGATGGCCTCCGCAAGCGGCTCGAACTCGAAAACGCCTATCTGCAAGAGGAAATCCGCCTCGAAGGCAATCATCACGGCATCATCGGCCGCTCGGCGGCAATCCAGAAAATCCTGCGCCAGGTCGAACTGGTGGCGCCGACCGACGCGAGCGTGCTGATCACCGGCGAATCCGGCACCGGTAAGGAGTTGATCGCACGCGCCATCCACGAAGCGAGCCGGCGTAGCGACCGGCCGCTCATCCGCGTCAATTGCGCGGCGATCCCGCGCGAGCTCTTCGAGAGCGAATTCTTCGGGCACGTCAAAGGCGCTTTCACCGGCGCGCTGCGCGACCGTGTCGGCCGCTTCGAGCTTGCCGACGGCGGCACATTATTCCTGGACGAAGTCGGCGAAATTCCGCTCGAACTGCAAGGCAAGCTGCTGCGCGTATTGCAGGAAGGCAGCTTCGAACGGGTCGGCGAGGAGCGCACCCGCTCGGTCGATGTCCGCGTCATCGCCGCGACCAACCGTGAACTCAAGGAAGAGGTGCGGCGCGGCCGTTTCCGCGAGGATCTCTATTTCCGCCTCGACGTCTTCCCGATTCATTCGGCGCCGTTACGCGAACGGCGCGACGACATCCCGCTTCTGGCGCAGCATTTCGTCCGTAGCGAGGTGCGCAAGCTCAAGACCGGCGACTTGCGGCTGACCGAAGCGGATGCCCGCAAGCTGACCCAATACGACTGGCCCGGCAATGTGCGCGAATTGGAAAACGTCATCGAGCGTGGCGCCATCTTGGCACGGTCGGGGCGATTGCGGATCGACCTGCCGGACGGAGGCAAGGCTGCAGTCGGCACGGCACGCGCCGGGGCGTTGCGGCCGACCGCCACGAGCGCCGTCAAACCGACCTTGCTGACGGACGACGAACGGCGCGAGCGCGACCGCGCCAATATCATAGCAGCGCTCGGAGCTTGCGGCGGCAAGGTGTTCGGGCCGGGCGGCGCCGCCGAACTGCTCGACGTCAAGCCGACGACGCTGGCCTCGCGCATCAAGTCCCTCGGCATCGTGCCGCCGCGCAATGCGGCGGCACGATAAGCTTGGCGAGACGAATTTGCGGACGCCGAAGCGAACTCCGGCGCCCGAACCGTTATGCTGCGGCGACCGCTGACGGACCCGCGCTGTAAGGCAGCCCCTCCTCGATCGGCAATGACGGATCGCGCGACCATTCGTTCCAGGAGCCGAAGTAGAGGCTGACGTTCTTGATGCCCGCCTCCTTGAGCGCCACCAAGGTGTTGGAAGCCCGCGCGCCTTTGAAGCAATAGAGCACGACCGGCGTATCGGGCGTGACGCCGACGCTGGCGCATTCAGCAAGGATTTCCGGCGCCGACTTGAACATCGGGCCGGCCGAAGTCGGCTTCATCATGCGGTACCATTCGATCCAAACGGCGCCGGGGATGCGGCCTTTGCGCGGGCAAAAGTCCTTGCCGTAGGGCGAAGACGAGTCGGCGATCCATTCGTCGACGTCGCGGGTGTCGAGTTTGACGATGTTGGGATCGGCGACCGCGGCCTTCATGCCGTGCAGATCGACGAGGATCGAAGCCGCCTTGGGATCGATATCGAAGCTCGCGGCTGCGGGCGCCGGCACGTCGGTCGTGGTCGGCAGGCCGGCAGCCGTCCAGGCGGCGTAACCGCCGTGCAGGATCGCCACTTTGGGATAGCCGAGATAGGTGAGTAGCACGTAGCCGCGACACGATTGGCCGAAGCCGGAGTTCATCGACTGCTCGTAGACCACCGCGGTCTCTTTGCCCGACAGACCGGCCGCGCCGAAGATGGCGGCGAACTTCTCGCGCATGGCGGCGACGCCATCGGGCGTCGAGGTGGCGAGATAGGTGAAGATGTCGTGGATATTGACGGCGCCAGGGAGATGGCCGGCGGCATAAGTCGCCGGATCGCGCGTATCGATCAGGACGATGTCGTCCGAGGGCAGCATGGACGAGAGTTCGGAGGGCGTAACGAGCACTTTCTCAGTCATGGGTCGCTCCTACTGGATGTTCGACGCTTCCCGGCGTGATCATCTTGGACCGCAGGGGGCCAGCCTGACGTTGGGCCGCTGTGCTTCTCCTTTCCGTTTCGACGCGTTCAATGCTCCTCGTCAGTGCGCCATGTCGGCGAGCATCTTCTTGAGCTGCTTGGTGGCCGGCGTGACGATGGCGACGAAGTAGGCTTCGCGCAGGCGGCGCTGCGCCGCGCCGGTCGTGACATAGCCGCGCGCGCCGCAATGGAGCATCGCGGCATGCGCCGCCGCGACCGAGGCTTCACCGGCGGCGAGCCGCGCCTCGATCACAGCGCGCCAATAGCCGGGATCGGTTTCGAACGGCGTGGCGCACAGGGCCGTCACCGCGCTCTCCATCGCCGCGAGCTGTTCGGCAATGTGCTCGGGTTGCGCGTCGAGATATTTGTTCACATGGCCGAGCGGGCCCTTCACCTGCTGCATCAGGTTGATGCAATCGCGGATGAGACCGAAGGCCATGCCGGCCTGCAACAGCACGAAACCGGCGCGGATCTTCTTGATGTAGGCATCGCACGGATCGGCGATGATCGACGAGTCCGGCACGAAAACGTCGCGCATCTGCACCGCGAAGGTGCGCGTGCCGTCGAGCGCCACGAATCTGGTGTTGTCGGCAAGCGACAGACCTTCGGAGGCGCAGGGCACGATCGCCATTACATTGCGTTTGCCGCCCTCCTCCACCTCGAACACCGCGCCGAAGTAATGGTCGTCGCCTAGATTGGATACGAACGGCAACAGGCCGCGCACGATATAGCCGCCTTCGACGCGCTTGCCCTTAAGGCGCAAGCCTTCGATGCCGAAGAAGGATTTCATCGGGTTCGACAGCGCCGTGCCGCCGAGCGCTTCGCCGGCGGCGACGCGCGGCAGCAGCGTTTCTTTCAGATGTTCGTTGTCGGAGGCGAAGATGTACCAACCGAGCGCGTCCTGACACCAGACGCAGAACGAGGTCGACAGACAGTATTCGCCGGCCGCCGCCATTGCGCGCACGGCCGTGTCGATGTCCGGCATGCCGTCAGCCGGCAGATGCGCGGCATAGCCGCCGAGACGGCCATAGCCGCGCATCACCGCTTCCGGGTAATAACCCTCGGCGTCGATCTTATGCACGAGGGGCGCGAGCTCGCGCGCCGACAAATCCCGCATGGCGGCGATAACGTCCGCGCCGGCGGACGGCTTGTCTTCGTTGCGAGCAACCGAACTCTCGAGCATTGCGCACCCCTCATTGCATCCGACGTTGGCGGCGAAACGGCGCGAGGTTGCCCCCGCGCCGCTTGATCAAGCCAAGGTCACATCGAGATTGACCGGCCGGGTGAAGGTGTTCGCCACCGGCGACCACTGCTTGGCGTGCGCGATCAGCGCGTCGAGCTCCTCGCGCGGACGGTCTGCTTCAAAGGTGACCTTGGCGCGCACGTCGGTGAAGCCGACCGGCTTTTCCGAGAGGTCGCCGGTGCCCCAGACGCCGGTGATGTTGAGATCGCCCTCGAGTTCGATCTCGAGCTTGTAAACGGTGATCCCGCGCGCGACCGCATTGGCATGAATGCCGACAGCCAGGCACGAACCAAGTGCCGCGAGCGAGGCCTCGGACGGGTTCGGCGCGGTGTCGTCGCCGAGCAGGCCCGGCGGCTCGTCAACGATATAGGGCGGCAGCGTGCGCACGAAATTGAGGTGGCGAAAGCGCCCCTCCGCAACAGTCTTGCACTTGAGCGTCTTGATGACCTTCGGGTCGGCCTTGCCCTTGGCGATCAGTTCGTCGAGGCCCGCCTTATCGATGGGAGCGAGACACCCGGTCAGGGCGGTCTTGGCGACGGCTTGGGTCATTGGTTTCCTCTCTGCGGTTAGGATACAGAACGTTCTGTATTATGCAGGAGACGTGCCAGCCGGAAAAACCGTGGTGAATCAGACATCGCGCGCGCGCGGGCCGGCGAGAACGGCCCGAACGCTCAATTTCTGATCATCGCGCCAAGGCAGGTTGCCCGCAGGGAGTGCAGAGACAGAACGGTCGTTCTACTTTTTATTGCGCTCCGCCGCGACGCGCTTTAACTGGAGATATGGACGCCGCCACCGCCAGCCCTGCCCTCGACGCGCCGATCGACACGGCACCAGTCCCGGTGTCATCGCCGCAGGAGCGATTGATCGAGGCGGCAACGCGGCTGTTCTGCCGTTACGGCATCAACTCGGTCGGCGTCGATGCCATCGTCGATGCGGCCGGCACGGCGAAGACCACTCTTTATAAGAGCTTCGGCTCTAAGGACGGCTTGGTGGAGGCCGTGCTCGAACGCGAAGGCCGCGCCTGGCGCGATTGGTTCCTCGCCGAGATCGATGGGCCGGGCGGCACGGCGCGCGAACGGCTCGGCCGCATCGCGCCGACGCTCAAGCTCTGGTTCGAACGCGAGAACTTCTACGGCTGCCCCTTCATCAACGCCGTCGGCGAAAGCGACAAGGCCGACGATCGCATGCGCAACCTCGCCATTGCGCACAAGAAGGTGGTGCTCGAGCGGCTGTCGACGTTGTGCGGCGAGGCCGGCTTCGCGCAGCCGCCGCAGGTGGCGCATGCCTTGGGGCTGATCATCGACGGCGCCATCGTCGCGGCGCTTGTCACCCGCGACGCCGGTGTCGCCGATACAGCCGCCATGGCCTGCGACGCGCTGATCAAGAGCCGCCCGTAGTCGCGCGACCGCGCCCTTGCGGCAGATCAAGCGAACGCGAGTCCCATCATCCTATGGTGGTTCTCCGCTCATTCCCGCGAAAGCGGGAACCGAGTAGGCTCTAACAAACTCGCACCGCCGCGCTGGGTCCCCGCTTTCGCGGCGACGAACGGAAATCGGTTGGCCTTCCGTCAGGACCGCGCCCATGGCAACGCACCCTCTCCGCCTGTTCGCGCTCGACGCCAGCGCCGCGCTCGGCCGGGCGATCGCTGAAGCCTTGGGCGCACCGCTCGCGAACCATGAAGAGCGTGACTTCGAGGACGGCGAGCATAAGGCGCGCCCGCTCGACGCGGTCGACGGCGCCGACGTCTATGTGGTGCAGAGCCTCCACGGCGGGCCGGCCGAGAGCGTCAACGACAAGCTCTGCAGTCTGTTGTTCTTCATCGGCGCGCTGAAGGACGCCGGCGCGGCCCGCGTCACCGCGGTGACGCCGTATCTCTGTTACGCGCGCAAAGATCGCCGCACCAAACCGCACGATCCAGTCACGACGCGCTACATCGCCGCGCTGTTCGAAGCCGTCGGCACCGATTGCGTCGTGACGCTGGAGGTGCATAACCCCGCGGCGTTCGAAAACGCCTTCCGCTGTCGTACGGTCGCGCTGACCGGCACACCGTTGTTCGTCGATTACCTCAAGAACGCGTTGGCCGCCGGACCGCTGTCGGTGATCTCGCCCGATGCCGGCGGCATGAAGCGCGCCGAAATGCTGCGCGAGACGCTGGAAGCCGCGCTCGGGCGTCCCGTCGGCAAGGGCCTCGCCGAGAAACACCGCAGCGCCGGTGTCGTCTCCGGCGACCTGTTCGTCGGCGATGTCGCCGGCACCACGGCGCTGATCGTCGACGATCTCATCAGCACCGGCGGCACGCTGCTGCGCGCCGCGCGCTCGGCGCGCGCCGCCGGGGCCAAACGTGTGCTGGCGCTCGTCTCGCACGGGTTGTTCATGAAAGGCGCGGCCGATGTTCTTGCCGATGCCGCCATCGACCAGATCATCGTCACGGACACGGCGGCACCATTCCGGCTCGATCATCCCGACGCGAACAAGAAACTCGTCGTTCTTCCGTCCGCGCCACTGCTCGCCGAAACCATCCGCCGTCTCAACGAGGCCCGCGACCTCACCGACTTGATGGCGTTTTAAGGAACGCCTCCAACTTCCGCGCACTCCTCGCCGCCAGGGCCAGATACTCGCGCGCTACGCGCGGCCATTTCTCCGGCGTGCGCGGATGGGGCTCGTACAGATGGGCGATCGCGAGCCGCGCCCGCAACGTCGCGCGGTAACAGTGATAGAACGTGAACAGCAGGTCCGTTGGACCGTCGCGCAGCTCGCGCATCAAGCGGCGGCGCAATAACTCTCCAGCCCAGGCCGCGCCGAGCCGCTCGCATTCGAGGCTCAGGAACGCGACCTCGTCGAACGGATCGACCACGCGCAGCCGCGCGTTGAATTCGAGGCAATCGATGATGCGTACGTCGTCGTCGAGACAAATGTGCTCCGGCCGCAGATCGCCGTGGCCGTCGACGACGCGGCGATGCCGGAAGCGGGCATCGATCAAACCGCTGCACTGGCGCAGAAACCGGCGCTGCGCATGATCGATACGCCAAACAAGCCCAGAAGGCAGAGAGAAACGGCCGTCAAGCAGGACACGACGATTGTAGTCGAGGCTGCGCAGCAGCTCAGCCCGATAAACGGTCGGCGCAATCAGCGTCGGCTCAGCCATGCGATAAAAGCGCGCCAGCGCATCGACCAGCCGCGCGACCTGCGCCGCCGTCAGCCGGCCGTCGGCGATGAGCCGGTCGAGCATGAAGCGCTCGTCGAGCCGCTCCATGCACACCAGCCAGTCGACGACGGTCCCCTCGCCGCCGAGCGACAAACGGCCGTGCGACTGCACCAGCGGCACGACATCGCGATAGACCTGCGGCGCCAGACGGCGATTGAGCGCCAATTCCGCTCGGCAAGCCCGCTCGCGCCGCGCCAAGGTCGAGAAATCGAGATAAGGGAACCGCACCGGCTTCTTGAGCTTGTACACGCGGTCCCCGGCGAGAAAGACCCAGGACATATGCGTTTCGCGACATGCGACCGCGGCGGGAACCGGCCGGTACGTCTCCGGGCGGCTCAGAAACGAGACCTTGGCGTCCAGGGTCGGCGCGTCGCCGGCCGCCTGATGTCCGTGCACCCGCTGCTCCGCCGCCATGTGCTATTATGAGCCTGCCGGTTTTAACGGATCAGCCCTGCCCGCGCTTGATACGGGTCAAACCGTCACGCTCTCCCGCCGGCATAGTCTTTGTTTCTTGAATGCGGTTGTCGGCAGAACCAGAGGGAGGTGTTGAAATGGCAACCACACCCACGCCCATCAAGAATGCCATGTTCGAGGATATCGTTGCCATTCTTGGCGATATCGATCAGGACAAGGTCCTTGCCATTGTCGACTTGAGACCGACAATGGCCGAAGTTGAGGCTGCTTCGCTGTGGCTATCGGGCGACGACGACGTGTTCGGCGCCGGCGAGCCGCTGAAGGGCAATGCGGCCGCGATCGTCAACATCCTCAGCGCGAACGAGGAGGATGAACGGTCACGCTGAACGAGGGATCGCGGTGGCAATGACCGAACGCTTCACTGTCGGCGATAGCGACGTGCTGCTGGTCGTCGACGTCCAGAACGACTTCTGCCCCGGCGGACGGCTGGCGGTGCCCGAAGGCGACGCGGTGGTGCCGGTCATCAATGCGCTGGCGCGGCGCTTCGCCCATGTGGTGCTGACGCAGGACTGGCATCCGGCAGGACACCTGTCATTCGCCTCCTCGCATCCGGGCAAACAGCCGTATGAGATGATCACGGTCTCTTACGGACCGCAGGTTCTGTGGCCGGACCATTGCGTTCAAAACACATCCGGCGCTGCCTTCCGCGGCGATCTCGATATCCCGCAGGCCGAACTCGTGCTGCGCAAGGGCTACCACCGCGAGATCGACTCCTATTCGGCCTTCTACGAGAACGACCGCGCCACGCGGACCGGCCTCACCGGCTATTTGCGCGAGCGCGGCCTCAAACGCGTGTTCGTCGCCGGCCTCGCATTCGATTTCTGCGTCCGCTACTCGGCCGAGGACGCCCACCGCGAAGGTTTCGCGACGGTCGTCATTGAGGATGCCTGCCGCGGCATCGACATCGCCGGCTCGGTCGCGGCCACGCGCGACGTTTTGCGCGATCACGCCATCCCCTGCGTCGGTGCGAGCGCGGTCGTCTGACGCGCAACCTTGGTCGCCATTACGTCTTTCCCTCCGCTTCGGCCACCACGTCGATGGTGTGCAGCAGGCTGGACGGATTGACGCTGATCGAGTCGATGCCGAGCTTGGCGAGGAAGCTGGCAATCTCCGGATAATTGGCCGGCGCCTCGCCGCAGATGCCGACATGACGGCCATTGCGCTTGGCGCCGGTGACGGCGAGCCGCAGCATCTCCAGCATGCCGGGATCGCGCTCGTCGAAATCGAAAGCGACGATGTCGGAATCGCGGTCGACGCCGAGCGTAAGCTGGGTCAGGTCGTTGGAGCCGATGGAGAAGCCGTCGAACAGTTCTGCGAAAGCATCGATCTGGATGACGTTGTTGGGGATCTCGCACATCACGTATATCTCGAGACCGTTCTCGCCGCGCTTGAGACTGTTCGCCGCCATCGTCTCGATCACGCGCCGGGCCTCCTCGACGCGCCGGCAGAACGGCACCATCACCAGCACATTGGTCAGGCCCATGTCCTCGCGCACGCGGCGAAGCGCCGCGCATTCCAGCGCGAAGCCTTCCCGGTAGGCCGGATGCGCATAGCGCGCCGCGCCGCGGAAGCCCAGCATCGGGTTCTCCTCCCGAGGCTCGAAGCCCTCGCCACCGACGAGCCGGGCATATTCGTTGGTCTTGAAGTCAGACAGGCGCACGATCACCGGCTTGGGGTAGAACGCCGCGCCGATGGTGCCGATGCCTTCCGACAGCTTGCGCACGAAATAGTCGGACGGGCTCGCGTAGCCACGCACGAGCTTGGCGATCTCCTCACGCGCCGCCGGCGATGTCACCCTCTCCGGGTGCACCAACGCCATCGGATGCACGCGGATATGCTCGCTGATGATGAACTCCATGCGGGCAAGGCCGACGCCGTCGCTCGGCAGCATGGCGGAGCGGAAGGCGAGATCGGGATTGCCCAGGTTGAGCATGATCGCCGTGCGCGGCTTTTTCAGCGCGGCGAACTCGACCTTGGTGGTCTTGATCGGCAGCGCACCGTCGTAGACGCGGCCGACCTCACCCTCGGCGCACGACACCGTCACCTGTGCGCCACCCGTCAACTTCCGCCGCGCGTCTTCGGCTCCAACCACCGCCGGCACGCCCAGCTCGCGCGCGACGATGGCGGCATGGCAGGTGCGCCCGCCGCGCTCGGTGACGATGGCCGCGGCGATCTTCATCACCGGCTCCCAATCCGGAGTCGTCTGTTCGGCGACCAGCACCTCGCCCGGCTTGAAGTCGGTCAACTGCCGCGCATCGGTGACAATGCGCACCGCGCCGGATGCGATCTTCTCGCCAACAGCCCGGCCCGTTGCCAGCGCTGTGCCTTGCGCGCCGAGCGCATAAGTCTCGAAGCCCGTCTGCGCCCGTTGCGACACCACCGTCTCGGGCCGCGCCTGGATGACGTAAAGCTGACCGTCCTCGCTGTCCTTCGCCCATTCGATATCCATCGGCATCGAATGCCCGGCATTGGCCGAATAGTGCTGCTCGATGGCGATCGCATCGCCCGCAAGCTTGAGCACTTCGTCATCGTCAAGACAGAAGCGCGCCTGCATGTCTTCCGGCACCGGCACGTTCCGCGTGCCACCATCCTCGGCATAGATCATGCGCAGATGCTTGCGGCCGAGCGCGCGCGATAGCACGGCGCGCTTGCCGGCGCGGTAGGTCGGCTTGTGCACATAGAACTCGTCCGGATCGACGACCCCCTGCACGATGTTCTCGCCGAGACCGTAAATGCCGGAGACGAACACGACATCGCGGAAACCGGACTCGGTGTCGAGCGTGAACATGACGCCGCTGGCGGCATTGCCGGCTCGCACCATCTTCATCACGCCGACCGACAGCGCGACCTTGAAGTGATCGAAGCCGTTGTCGATCCGGTAGGAGATGGCGCGGTCGGTGAACAACGAGGCGAGGCATCGCCGCGTCGCCTCGAATAGCGCGTCCGGCCCGCTGACGTTGAGATAACTTTCGTGCTGGCCGGCAAAGCTGGCATTCGGCAGGTCTTCGGCGGTTGCCGAACTGCGCACCGCGACCGCGACGTTCGCGCCATATTCGGCCTCGAGCTGCCGATAGGCGCGCACGACCTGTTCGTTGAGCCAGCCGCTGTCCGCCGCCGCATAGACGATGCGGCGTGCTTCCGCGCCGGCCGCGGCGAGGCGTGCGATATCGCGCTTGTCGAGGCCGTCCAGCAGGCGGTGCAATGGTTCCCAGGCCTTGGCCTCGGTGAGCACGTCGCGGAAGGCGTCAGCGGTCACGGCAAAGCCATTGGGCACGCGCACGTCCGCGGAGGCCAACGTCGCATAGAGCTCGCCGAGCGATGCGTTCTTGCCGCCGACTTGGCCGACATCGGCAACGCGGATATCGGCGAACCAGCGAATGCAATCCTGCGGCATGAGTCACCTTCTTATGGTAGGCTTATACGAACGCGCCGGGCCACCGCGGCATTGATGTCAGTCAAAGGCCGCGTCGGGCTTTGGTTCTTGACCGCGACTGCTGGTTCCGCCTTTGATGGTGCCGAACCACGATGAGCATCAGCCGGATGAAACGCGTCCTCGTTGCGACCGACGGCTCGGATGGCGGCAATCGCGCCGTCGACGCCGCAGCCGAACTGGCCAAGACGACCAACGCCACCCTCGTCATCGCCACCGTCGGCGGCAACGTGACCGGCGCCGAGTTGCGACGGCTGGCGAGCACCGACGGCGACCTGTCGAAGACGCTTGAGACGAAGGCGGACCGCGTCCTGCGGCAGGCGGCGCGACGCGCCCGGCGGCTGGGCATCAAAAGCCCGATCCTGCGGTGCGGCTGGGGCGACCCGGCCGAAACGATCCTCGATTTCGTGCGGCGCGAGAAGGCCGATGTTGTCGTGGTCGGCCGGCGTGGCCGCAGCCGCCTGAGCCAATTGTTGCTCGGCAGCGTTTCGCAAAAGGTCACCAATCTCGCCCCGTGTACGGTGGTCGTGGTGCCCTGAGGCGGGCGACCGTCATCCGGCACATGATACAGATCAAGGCGGGAACGGGCCCTCCCGCCTCATATGGCGCAGACGCTAGCGGTATCCGCCGGCAAACCAGGCGCCCCTTATGCGGTTCTTCGATTTCAGCGCCTTCATGTTCAACCATAAGGAGTTGACGGAGCGCTTCTGGCATTCGGCCCTGCTGCTCTGGCGCGACCGCAAAAGCTGGGCCGTTGCGCTCGGCACGTGCCTCCTCATCATCGTCCTGCTCCAACTCGTGGTGCAGGTGCTGCTCAATCTCTGGAACCGTAACTTCTTCGACGCGCTCGAGAAGCGCGATGCGGCCACGCTCTGGTATCAGGCCAAGATGTTCGTCCCGCTGGCCGCCTTCAGCGTATTGCTCGCGGCGACGTCGGTATGGGCGCGCATGACCGCGCAACGCGGCTGGCGCGAGGCTCTCACGCGCCGCGTCGTCGGCCGATGGCTGCAGAACGATCGCTTCCGCCATCTCAACGGCATGGTGAAGGGCACCGAGAACCCCGAATATCGGATCGCGGTCGACATCCGTGTCGCCACCGACGCGCCGATCGATCTGCTGCTGGCCTTCGTGACGTCGCTTCTGACCGCCTTCACGTTCTTCGGCGTGCTGTGGACCATCGGCGGCAGCCTCGCCGTGCCCGTTTTCGGCGTCACGATCACTATCCCCGGCTATCTGGTGATCGGCGTCATCCTCTATTCGGGCGCGATGTCGACATTGATGATGTTCGTCGGTCATCACATGACCGGAGTCATCGAGCGCATGAACCAGTCGGAAGCGGAGTTCCGCGCCGCCGCCGACGCCTTTCGCGGCGAAAAGGTCGCCGAAGACGCCAAGCCGATCGACGGCGAGAAGCGCAACGCGCTATGGCTGCGGCTGCAGGCGGTGCTGCTGTGGTGGCGCGAATTTTGCTGGCAGCTGGTGCGCACCACGCTCATTTCGCACAGCAATTTCCTGCTGGCGCCGGTCGTGGCCTGGCTCCTGTGCGTGCCGAAATACTTGAGCGGCGCGATGACGCTCGGCGAGCTGACCCAATCCGCCGCCGCCTTCGTCACGGTGCAAAGCGCGTTCAACTGGCTGGTCGACAACTACCAGCGCCTCGCCGACTGGCGCTCATCGGTGCACCGGGTCGGCAGCCTGCTCATCGCGCTCGATGAGCTGGAGGCCAAGGAAAATGCCAAGCCTGGGCCCGCGCAACCTTGATCAATCCCTTGTACCAGTCGAAGGACGCTTTCGGCGTGCGCTTCTGCGTCGGATAATCGATGTAGACGAGTCCGAAGCGCGCGGCATAGCCGCTGTCCCACTCGAAATTGTCGAGCAGCGACCAGACGAAATAGCCGCGGATGTCGGCGCCTTCGGCGGCGGCATCGTTCATCGCGTTGATGTAGCCCTTGAGAAAGGCAATCCGGTCGTTGTCGATCACGGCGCCGGTGATATCCGGCTTGTCATGGCCGCCAAAGCCGTTCTCGGTCACGTAGACGGGTAGACCATAGTCTTTCGTCACGCGCAGGAGGCTGTCGCGAAAGCCGTCCGGTTCGATCGGCCAGTCCATCGGCGTCACCGGAATGCCCGGCGGGCGATCGCCGAAGCCGAACCGGAAGCGTGCGGCGTTGTCGGTGCGCACATAGATCGGGCTGTAGTGGTTGAGGCCGAACCAATCGACCGGACGATGAATCCGCTCGAGATCACCTGGCCGCATGATGGCCTCCATCGCCGGACCCAGCAGTTCGGGATAGCGGCCGAGAAACTGCGGGTCGGGGTAGGCTCTGTTCCAATAGGTGTCCGCCCAGCGCGCGCCGTCCGCATCGGCCGGCGACGACGGCCGGCATGGCTGCACGTTGTGGATCGACCCGAGCGAGCATCCGCCGACGCGCGCGCGCAAGACGTCTACCGCCGCGCCGTGACTGAGGTTCACATGGTGGATGGCGTGGTGCAGTTCCTCGATCGGCGTCTCGTCGCGGTTGCCGCGGCCGAAGCCATAGCCGAACAGCGTAAAGATTGCCGGCTCGTTGAAGGTCGCGAAGCGCTTGACCCGGTCGCCGTAACGATCCGCCACCAGCGCGGCATAGTCGGAGAACCAGCCGACGCTGTCGCGGTTGGTCCAGCCGCCGAGGTCGTCGAGGGCCTGCGGCAGATCCCAATGATAGAGACACAGCCACGGCTCGATGCCGGCCGCGAGCAAGCCGTCGATCAGCCGATCGTAGAAGGCTAGGCCCGGTTCGTTTGCCTGCCCCCGCCCCTGCGGCAAAACGCGCGGCCAGGCGACCGAGAACCGGTAGGCCTGCACGCCGAGCTTCTGCATCAACGCAATGTCTTCGGGATAGCGATGATAATGATCGCACGCCACGTCGCCGGTGTCCTTGCCGGGAATGACGCCGCGCCGCCCGTCGGTGTCCCACACGCTCGGACCGCGCCCATCGACCCGCGTCGCGCCCTCGATCTGAAAGCTGGAGGTCGCGGCACCCCAGATGAACTCCGGACGCAAGGCCGCAATGCGCGGCGCGCCCGGGGCAGTCGGCTCGGGCCCGTTCGTGTCGCCTGCGCTTTTGTCCACTTGCCGTCGCTCCTTGCACGTCGTCGCGATATTGTGTCGCCGGCTCACGACTTTATTGAGACATGTCAATAGATTGCACCGGCAATGCGTCAGTCTACGCAAAAACCATCCGCCGTGAGCAGCCGATGCTGGACAAATGTGTGAGGACCCGTTGGGGCGGTCTGGCCGACGGCCAATTCAGGCCCAACGGCTTTTTCCGGCTGGCGCAAAGCGGCGGCATCTTTTGGCTGGTCGATCCCGACGGCGGCCGCTTTCTCTCGAAGGGTGTCAACACGGTGCGCTTCGATCAGGACGAGGTTCGCGGCACCAAACGTGTTCCTTATGCCGACGCCTGCCTTCGTAGGTACGGGAGCGAGCCGGCCTGGCGCAGCGCGATTGCGCAGCGGCTCACCGGCTGGGGCTTCAACACGCTCGGTTCCTGGTCGGATGAAGGGGTCGCCGCCCATGCGCAACTGGTGCTCACGCCCAACATCGACCTCGGCATGTCCTTCGCCTGGCAGGCCAATGAGCGGGGTGGCCCCAGACAGGAATTCCCGGATGTGTTCGATCCGGCCTTCGAAGCACATGTCATGCGGCGGGCCCGCGACAAGTGTTCGCAACATAGCGGCGACGCCAATATCGTCGGCTGGTTCATCGACAATGAACTGCGCTGGTGTCCCGACTGGCGCGGGCCGGACGATCTCCTGCCGCTGTTTCTCAATCTTTCACCGACCACGCCAGGCCGTGGCGCGGCGCTCGACTTCCTGCGCGGACGCTACGGCGATATGGCCGCCTTCAATGCCGTGTGGCGCACGCGGGCGACGACGTGGGATGCGCTCGGAGCGCTGGACCCTATCGAGCCGGCCTACCGCCGCAAGCCGCCTTACGACCGCAATGCGAGAGATGAGATCATCGCCAACGTCGCCGACCCGCATCGCGCCGCCTTCTTCGCCGATTGCGACGATTTTCTCGCGCTGCTCGCGGAGCGCTATTTCACGCTGACGGCCGCCGCGATCAAAGCCGCGGACCTGCACCATCTCGTGCTCGGCTCGCGCTTCGCCTTCCCGCCCCCCGTCACGGTCATCGAAGCCGCGGCGCGTCACGTCGACGTCATCTCGTTCAACTGCTACGGCCCCGACCCCGATGGCGCCCTCGCCGCTTATGCGCCGACCGGCAAACCGTGCCTGATCGGCGAGTTCTCTTTCCGCGGCGCCGACGCCGGCCTGCCCAACACCAATGGCGCCGGCCCGGTCGTCGCGACACAAACCGAGCGCGCTGCGGCATTCGAGCGCTACGCGACGAAAGCGCTGCGCCATCCGCGCGTCGTCGGCTATCACTGGTTCGAACACGCCGATCAGCCGGCCGAGGGCCGGTTCGACGGCGAGAACTCCAACTTCGGCACCGTCAGCATCGACGACAACGTCTACGAGACGCTCACCGAGGCGATGACGACGTTGAACACGCAAGCCGAGACCATCCACGCCAGCGCGGAGGCCATCGCATGAGCCATCACACCAAGATCGCTTTCCTCGGCGCGACCAGCATGTCGTTCGGCTTGAGCATGTTCCGCGACGTATTCTCGAGCGACGAGTTGCGCGGCTCGACGCTCACCTTGGTCGGGCTGGACCGCGCTCCCTTGGAGAAGATGACGGCGCTCGCGCGCCTATTGAACGAAAAGACTGGCGCCGGCCTTGTCATCGAGCAGACGACCGATCGCCGCGCTGCGCTCGATGGCGCCGGCTTTGTCGTCAACGCCACGGCCATCGACCGCAACCGGCTGTGGAAGCTCGACTTCGAGGTGCCGCGCAAATACGGCATCCGCCACACGCTCGGCGAAAACGGCGGCCCAGGCGGGCTGTTCTTCACGCTCCGCACCTTGCCGCTGGTGTTCGACATCGTACGCGACATGGAAGAATTGTGCCCGAAGGCGCACTTCCTCAACTTCTCCAATCCGGAAAGCCGCATCGTTCTAGCGCTCGGCAAATACAGCAAGATCGCCTCGCTCGGCCTGTGCCACGGCATCTTCATGGGCCAGGGCGATGTCGCCGAAATCCTCGGCCTGCCTTCCGAGGATGTCGACGTCTCCGGCGCCGGCATCAACCATTTCCAATGCCTGACGCAGATCCGCCACCGCAAGACAGGCGAAGACCTCTACCCGCTATTGCGCGAGAAGGAAAAGACGCTCGACCCCGATTTCGCGCCGCTGACGCGGCAACTGTTCCGAGCCTTCGGCTATTGGTTCACCTGCAGCGACGATCATTTAGGGGAATATCTCGCCTTCGGCTGGGAAGCCGGTGAGGACGGCTACGATTTCGAGGAGGATGAGCACGAGCGGACCGCATTCGCCGCGCAGATCGATACGGTACTCGGCGGCGGATCGATCCCGAGCGACTGGCTGACCCCTTCGGGCGAACGCGGCGCGGCCGCCATCGGCGGCATCCTGCACGACAAAAAGCGTGTCATCGAGTCTGGCGTGGTGCCGAACCACGGCACGATTCCCAACCTGCCCTATCACGCGTCCGTTGAAGTGCCGGTAATGGCCGACGCCGCCGGCATTCATCCGATCTCGCTCGGGCCGTTGCCCGATGCGGTCGCCAAGCTGCTGCACACGCCGGTACAAGTGCATGAGCTGGCCGTCGAAGCCGCGGTGCACGGCTCGAAGGAGATCGCCCTCCAGGCTTTGCTGATCGATCCGGTGGTGAATTCGGCCGATGCCGCTGTCAAGCTGCTCGATGAGCTGTGGGAGGTGAACAAGCCCTATATCCGCGCGTGCATCTGATCATGACAGACGGCATCGAACACGTTGCCTTTTACTTCTCGCCGCACGAGGACGACTGGCAGCTGTTCATGAATCCGCCGGCTTTCACGGACGTGCTCGATGCCGCCTGCCGCGCGGTCTTCGTCCATATGACGGCCGGCGATGCCGGGCTCGGCCTGGGCAATGGCGGCCGCAAGCATCCGTTCTATCTCGCGCGCGAGCACGGCGCCGAGGCCGCCATCCGTTTCATGGCGGACGCCGATGAGCGGTCGCCGATCGAGGCACAGACCGGCGCTGTGTCGTGCAATGGACAGAGCTTGCAGCGCACCGCTTATCGCAACACAGCGACATATTTTCTGCGCCTGCCGGACGGCAGCCCCAGCGGCGACGGCTACGAAACCACCGGCCGCCAGTCACTGAAGCGGCTGCGCGGCGGCGACATCGATGGCATGACCACAATTGACGGCGCCGCCGTCTATCGCGACTGGGAGGCGCTTTGCGAGACGCTCCGCGCCCTGATCGAATACGAACGCCAGGGCGAGCTTGCGGTCGATCTCCACATCCCCGAGACCGACGCCGCGCTCAATCCGAACGATCATTCCGACCACGTCACCACCGCCCTCGCCGTACGAGAGGCGTGGCGCGGCCAGCCCGCGCGATGGCACCACCATGTCGGCTATGCCAGCGGCAGCCGCCCGGATAATCTCGGCTCCGCGGAGCGCGACATGAAATGCGCCGTGTACGCCGTCACGCTGGCCGGTGTGCTCGCCTTCGACCACTCGGTGTCTTGGCGGCACTACGACCAGATGTTCATCGGCCGTAACTACAGCCGCGTCGAGCATCTGGAACGCAGCTAATAATCAATCGCAGCAGCAAAATGCGACGTCGCGCGGGCTCGAAATTCCGGCAGGATTAGGCTACATCCGCGGGCGCGAAAGGCCCCTGCATGCAGAATGAGAAAGAACAAGTCGCGTTGTCGTCGATGGCCGCGTCGGCCGCGCTGACGATTGCGAAGGCGATCGTCGGCATCAGCACCGGCTCGCTCGCGATTCTGTCGGAAGCCGGCCACTCGCTCATCGACTTCGGCGCGACGGTGATGACCTACATCGCCGTGCGCATCTCGGGAAAGCCCGCGGATGAAGAGCATCATTACGGCCACGGCAAGGTCGAGGCCGTTTCCGCGCTCGCCGAAACCGCGCTGCTGTTCCTGCTCTCCGGTATCGTCATATGGGAGGCCGTCAAGCGGCTGGTGGAGCACGAAGGCCATGTCGTCGAAGCGACGATCTGGGCGTTCGGCGTGATGATCCTGTCGGTCGTGGTCGATTATTTCCGCGCCCGCGCCTTGAAGCGCGTCGCCAAGGAAACGCAAAGCCACGCGCTGGAGGCCGATGCGCTGCACTTCTCCTCCGACCTGTGGTCGTCGCTTGCCGTGCTGCTCGGTCTTGCCGGCGTCACGCTCGGCTATCCCTGGGCCGACTCCGCCGCGGCGCTGCTCGTTGCCCTTCTGGTCTGCGTCGCCGGCTGGCGGCTCGGCCGCCGCACCATCGACACCCTGACGGACACAGCGCCGACCGGCGCCGCCGAGCTGATCAATGCCATCACGCGCAAGGTGCCGGGCGTGGTCGCGGTGGAAAACGTGCGCGCCCGCGCCGTCGGCGAAACGACCTTCATCGATATGGCCGTCGCGGTCAGCCGCACTTTGCCGCTCGACCGCGTCAACGCCATCAAGGCCGCGGTCGCCGATGCGCTACGCGCGGGCATGCCGGGCGCCGAGCCGATCGTCACCACCGATCCGGTGGCGCTGGACAACGAGACCGTGCTCGACCGCGTGATGGTGATCGCGCGCAACCGGGCGCTCGCCGTGCATCACGTCACGGTGTCCGATATCAAGGACCGGCTGTCGATCTCGCTGGATCTCGAAGTGAACGGCAAGATGTCGCTCGGCGCCGCGCACGAGAAAGCGGACGACCTGGAGAAAGCGATCGAGGCTGAGCTGGGCGCCGAGGTCGAGGTCGAAACGCATATCGAGCCGTTGCAGGCGCAGCATCTATTGGGCCGCGAAGCGCCGCCAGAGCGGGTGCAGGCGGTCGCGATGGCGCTGGCCGAATTCGCGGCGGCCGGCCGCATCATTCGCGACGTCCACGACGTCCGCGTGCGCGAGACCGACGAAGGCGAGATCGTCAACTTCCATTGCCGCGTCGACCCGGCGCTCAGCGTGCAGACGGTGCACGAGAACGTCGACGCGCTGGAGCGCGCTTTGCGGGAGCGCTCATCCTCGATCAAGCGCGTGATCGGCCACGCCGAGCCTGTACGGTAGGCGCGCGCTTCGATCGTAGGCGAGGCGATCCTTGCGCGAGAAGCGGAACGCGAAGGGCCGATCCGCCAACCGGTTGAAAGCGCGGCGCGCCGGCACTTCGATGAAGCGATAGCTGGCGGCGGCGAGCACGACGACCGCCAACATGAAGTCCACCATCACCAGGTCGACCGAGCCCATCCAAGGCTGCGTCACTGCGCCTTCGAAGGCCTTCGTGTAGTAACCGCCGGACCACAAGCCGTAGCAGAGCATGATCAGCAGCGGCTGGTGGATCATATAGATGGAAAACGAATAGCGCCCCAAGGCCTTGAACGGCCGCGCCCGCAGCACGAGCGAAATCAAGCCCTGCTGGCCCGCGAAAATGATCACCGCCGCGCCGAACACCACGGGCGCCGCGAGACTGAGCGGCGAGACGGCGTCGGCGCCGTCGCCGGCAAAGATGACGAACAGGACCGCCACGACGATCGCGCCCAATTCCCACATCGTCGCGCGGAAGAAGCCCCGCTGTCCCGTCACCTCATGGACATGGAAAGCGACGACGCCGCCGAAGAACCCGGCGATGCAACGGATGATGCCGTAATCCCAGGTCGAGTTCATGAGCGCCGGCGCCCAGCGGTGCAGCAGGATCAGGCCGGCGACCGCCAGCGCGAGGCACGGCAGCACCAGACGACGTCCCGAAAACAGCAACAGCAGCGCGAAGAGCAGATAGACATAGAACTCGGCGCCGATGCTCCACGCCGGACCGTTCCAGACATTGCCGTGCACCAGTCCCATGGCATTGAGCAACAGCGCGCTCGGAATGATCGCGTCGATGGAATAGACCGTGCCGCTGACCGTCAGGTCGAGATCTTCCGGATGCGGCAGGCGGTTGATCCACACGACCAAGGCAATGAAGCTCGCCAGGACAACCGCGTGCAGCGGCCAGACGCGGCCGGCCCGGCGGATGGCAAAGCGCAGCATGTCGCTCGGATTGACAATCTTGCCCCGATAGCTGTGGCACAGCACGAAACCGCTCAGCACGAAGAAAAAGTCGACGAACAGATAGCTGTTGCGCAGGAAGGGCGACGTCTCGAGCGAACTTGGCATCATGCCGATGAAATGAAACATGACGACGCACAGGGCACAGATGCCCCGCCACGAGTCCAAAGCCTCGAACCGCATCGCCTTCGCCATAGATTGAATCCCCACAGGAGCAGCCTTATCGCGAACCGCGCGGGCCTGCTTTAGTTCCGGGCGCAGATGGGGAATGTTTGTGTCACGCCGCCGGCGGCACTAGGGCAGCAGAACCGCGGCGCCCTGCAGCCGGCCGTCGCGTAAATCCGACAGCGCATCATTCGCCTTGGCAAGCGGGTAGCGCGTGATTTCGCAGTGAACGCCGGCCTTGGGCGCGAGCGCCAGGAACTCGTGCGCGTCATCGCGTGTGAGGTTCGCGACCGACATCAGCTGCCGCTCTTCCCACAGCAGCGCGTAAGGGAAACTCGGTATGTTCGACATATGGATGCCGCCGCAGACGACGCGGCCGCCCTTTCTCACGGCCTTGAGCGCCGCGGGAACCAGGCCCCCGACCGGCGCGAAGATGATGGCGGCATCGAGCGGTTCCGGCGGCGTGTCCTCGGAAGCGCCGGCCCACACCGCACCGAGCGAGCGGGCGAAGTCCTGCGCGGTATCATCTCCAGCGCGGATGAAGGCGAAAATGCGCCGCCCCTGCCAGCGCGCGACTTGCGCCAGGATATGCGCGGCGGCGCCGAAGCCGTAGATGCCGAGATTGATGCCCTCGCCCGCCATGCGGTAGCTGCGCCACCCGATGAGCCCGGCGCAGAGCCACGGCGCGATCTCGGCGTCGTCGCCCGCCTCGCCGAGCGGAAAGCAGTAACGCGCATCCGCGATGGTGTGCGAGGCAAAGCCGCCGTCGCGCGTATAGCCGGTGAACAAAGGCGCATCGCACAGGTTCTCTCGGCCGGCGCGGCAATATGGACAGACACCGCAGGTCGCACCGAGCCACGGCACGCCGACGCGCTCGCCCAGAATGAAGCCGGTCACATTCGTGCCAATGGCGATGATGCGCCCGACAATCTCATGGCCGGGTACGATGGGCAGTTTGGGATGGGTCAGATCGCCATCGACGACATGCAAGTCGGTACGACAGACACCGCAGGCCGACACCGCGATGAGCAGTTCGCCCGCGCCGGGAACCGGCACGGGCCGCTCACGATACACAAGCGGTGTATGCGGCGCCTCGAGCACCGTCGCGCGCATGGTCGGCGGGATGCCCGAGGCTTCGCTCATGCGGCGGGATCTTTCATTTGATGCCGTCTTTGAAGATCGACGCAAGCTTGGCGGTGTCGTCGGCGATGGTCTTGTCGAACGCTTCCGGCGTCATCGACAGGGCTTCGACGCCTTGCGCGGCGAACTTCGCCTTGATGTCGTCGGTCATGATGATCTCGGCGACATCGCCATGCACTTTGGTGACGATGTGGCGCGGCGTTCCCGCGGGAGCCAGAAGGCCGAACCAGGAGTCGTATTTGAAGCCCGGCAGAGCGTCTTCCCCAATCGTGGGGAGGTCCTTCATGGTCGGGTTGCGCGTGGCGGTCGCCACGGCCAAATCGCGGACCTTGCCGGCCTGCACCAGTTCGACGCCGACATTGATCGGCGTGAAGTACAACTGCGTGTCGCCGCGCACGACGCTGGTCACCGCCTCGGGCGCGCCTTTGTAGGGCACATGCAGAAGATCGATCTGTGCCGCGTCCTTGAACATCGCGGCGGCGATGAAGGTCGCGCTCGCGGGTCCCGGCGACGCGAAATTGAGCTTCCCGGGATTGGCCTTGGCGAGCGCGATGAACTCCTTCACCGATTTCGCAGGCGAATCCGGCGGCACGATCATCACCACCGGCACCGACGCGACCGGCGTCACAGCCGCAAAATCTTTCACCGGATCGAAGGTGAGGCTCTTGTTGACGACGCCGGCGATGGTGTGCCCGTTCGACGTCAACATCAGCGTGTAGCCGTCCGGTGCACTTTTGGCGACGGCCGTCGTCCCCGGCAGGCCCGGGCGATTCTCCACGACGACATTGTGCTTCCACTTCTCGGTCAGCTTTTCCGCAACGATGCGCGCCAGGATGTCGGTGGCGCTGCCGGCCGAAAATGGAACGATGATGCGGACCGGCTGTTGGCTGGGGTAGCTTTGGGCGGCGGCCGGCGCCGCGAACCCGAGCAGGCCGGCAGCTACCACCGCAACGCCGCGTAGCGTCCTCCACGTAAAGGTCATTTTCTTCTCCCTTGGTATGTCCGGATGCGATTCCGGTTTCTGTTGTGAAACTGATATCATCGATGCGCGAGCGGGGGGAACTGGCCTGAAGCGCCAATCGTCGCGCCCGCGCCCACGAGGCCACTTCCAATGCCGGCTCCCAGGCTTTAGATCGAACGCCATGCGCACAGACATTGCCCACACGATCCGCCTTAAAGACTATTTGCCGCCCGCGTGGCTGGTAGAGACCGTCCATCTCGACGTGTCTCTGCATCCCTCGGAAACCAGAGTTCGGGCCAAGCTCGCGTTCAAGCCCAATCCAGAGTCGGCCTCCGCGCCATTGGTGCTCGACGGCGACGGGCTGTCTTTGATGTCGCTCAAGCTCGACGGTGCGCCGCTGCCTGCGGCCAATTTCGTCGCTTCGCCGAACCAGCTCACCATTCCACAGCCGCCGAACGGCCCGTTCACGCTCGAGATCGAGACGCTGGTCGACCCATCCGCCAACACCCAGCTCTCCGGCCTCTACCGCTCCAGCGACACCTATTGCACACAATGCGAGGCGGAAGGCTTCCGCCGCATCACTTATTTCCCCGACCGCCCGGACGTGATGGCGGTCTATACGACGCGCATCGAAGCGGACCGCCAGGAAGCGCCGGTGCTGCTCGCCAACGGCAATCTGGTCGACAGCGGCGCGCTCGACAACGGTCGTCACTACGCCGTCTGGCACGACCCGCATCCCAAGCCGTCATATCTCTTTGCCATGGTCGGCGGCGATCTAGCCTGCGTCGAGGACAGCTTCCGCACGATGTCCGGCCGCGACGTGACGCTGCGCATCTATGTCGAGCACGGCAAGCAGGACCGCTGCGCCTATGCGATGGACTCGCTCAAGCGCTCCATGCGTTGGGACGAAGAGGCCTTCGGCCGCGAATACGACCTCGACATCTTCATGATCGTCGCCGTGTCAGACTTCAACATGGGCGCGATGGAGAACAAGGGCCTCAACGTCTTCAACGACAAATACGTATTGGCCAGCGCGGAGACCGCGACCGATGCCGACTTCGCGCATATCGAAGCGGTCATCGCGCATGAGTACTTCCACAACTGGACCGGCAACCGCATCACCTGCCGCGACTGGTTCCAGCTGTGCTTGAAGGAAGGCCTCACCGTTTTCCGCGACCATGAATTCTCTTCCGACATGCGCTCGCGCCCGGTGAAGCGCATCAGCGATGTGCGCAATTTGCGCGCCGCCCAGTTCATCGAGGACTCAGGCCCCCTCGCCCATCCGGTGCGACCGGAGGCCTACAAGGAGATCAACAACTTCTACACCACCACCATCTACGAGAAGGGCGCCGAGGTGGTGCGGATGGTGCACACCTTGCTCGGTCCGGAAAAATTCCGGGCCGGCATGGATCTCTATTTCCAACGTCATGACGGCGAAGCGGCCACCGTCGAGCAGTTCATCCAGTGCTTTGCCGATGTAACCGGCCGCGACATCGCGCAATTCATGCTTTGGTACAGTCAGGCCGGCACGCCGCGGGTCACGGTGAGCACGCATCATGACGCCGCCGCCGGAACCTATGCCCTCAGCCTCAAGCAAGCGGTACCGCCGACGCCGAACCAGCCGACCAAATCGCCAATGGTCATTCCGCTGGTGACGGGGCTCATCGGCCCGGACGGTCGCGACCTGCCGCTCGTCCTAGCGGACGGCGGCGTCGTCCGACGCGGCGTTCTAGTCCTGCACGAGGCCGAATGGACCTTCACGTTCACCGGCATCACCGAGCGCCCCGTGCTGTCGATCAATCGCGGCTTCTCGGCGCCGATCGAGCTCGTCACCGACCTCTCTAACGACGACCTCGCCTTCCTTGCGGCGCATGACAGCGACCCGTTCAACCGATGGCAGGCCCTGCAAACCATCTCGATGCGGCTTCTGATCGAGAACGTAGCGTCGATCCGCGCCGGCAAGGCACCGCGCAGCGACGACAAACTGATGGTGGCGCTCGCCGCCCTCCTGGAGAATCCAGCACTCGAGCCGGCCTTCGTCGCGTTGGCGTTGGTACCGCCCGGCGAAGGCGACATCGCTCGGGAGATCGGCAGCGACATCGACCCGGACGCCATCTTCCAGGCCCGCACGGCGCTGCGGCGCGAGATCGGCACGCGTCTCGGCGCCGCCCTCTCCACGCTCTACGAGCGGTTGACGGTGCCCGGCGGCTATACGCCGGACGCCACCAGCGCCGGTCGCCGCGCGCTGCGCAATGTTGCGCTCGATCTGATGGCGGCGGGCGGCGACGCGTCCGCGATCACGTGGGCCGCGCGGCAGTACGATGCGGCCGACAACATGACCGACCGCATGGCGGCGCTTGCGACGTTGGCCTTGCACGGCGGACCGGAGGGTGAACGCGCGCTGGCCGACTTCTACAGTCGTTTCGAGGGCGATGCGCTGGTCATCGACAAGTGGTTCTCGTTGCAGGCGACGATCCCGCAGGCCGACACGCTCGACAAGGTGCGGGCGCTGACCAAGCACGCAGCCTTCTCGTTCGGCAATCCGAACCGCGTGCGCGCGCTCATTGGCGCTTTCGCCATGAGCAACGTGACGCAGTTCAACCGCGCCGACGGCGCCGGCTATGATTTCCTCGCCGAGACGTTGCTGGCGCTCGATCCGAAGAACCCGCAGGTCGCCGCGCGCATGGCGACGGCGTTCCGCACATGGCGTACGCTGGAGGAAGGCCGGCGCGGCAAGGCTGAAGCCGCCCTCAAGCGCATCAAGGAAGGCGGCGAGCTCTCGCGCGACCTTGCCGACATCGTCGAACGTGCGCTGGCGCCGGTCTGAGCCGCTGTCAATTACCAGAACAGAAGCGGCGCGGCGGGAAATGCCGCGCCGTTTTTAATTGCGCTTATGCATTGTGGTATCAACGCTATTTGTGGGTAACGATTTCTCAATTATTGACTCGATGACTCTCGACAAATCAGTGCGCATCGATTCCAATCGGCAGTGATTCGGAGAGATGCGGCACATCCTTCCGTTTCAGGGATGACAGGGGACAATTCCGAACGGGGGCCTTCATGGCGCGCGCCGATGCGGCGAGTGCGTCCGCACGTACCGACTCTATCAAGGGCCTCGCGCAGTCGATAGCCAAACCGGCCTATCGCAGACTGCTGACGGCCGAACCGCTTCTTCGCCGGGCCGTCCCGGTGCTCATCATCGCGTTCCTTGTCACCATCTGCGTCGGTGCCTTGGTGCAGGTGCTCGACCAGCGCCGGCAAACGCTCATCTACAACATGACGACGGTCGACGCTGTTGCCGACCGCGCCGCCGAGTATCTCAACCGTCCGCTCAAGCAGCCGACCGACGCGATCACGCGGCCGCAAGAGTTGCTGACCATGGCGCTGCCTGGTTGGGCCACCGCCGGCGACCGGCGTTTCTTCCTGACCAATACCGACGGCGTGGTGGTCGCGGCGACGCCGGCGATCGACGGCGCGATCGGTCGCCGCCTCATCGATCTGCTCGGGCCGACGCAGCCGCTCACCACCTTCGGCGCCAGCGCCGGCGTGCTCGAGATCACCTTGCCAGACGAGTCGTCTGCGCTCGGCACCGTGCGCATGCTCAAGGCGCCGTTCGGCCAGTTCGCCATCGTGCAGCCGCGCGAAGGCGCGCTCGCCAACTGGCGCTCGATCACCGCGCTGACCGTGACGTTGTCGGCCACCACCGGCTTCGTGGTGCTGATCCTCGGCTTCGCCTTCCACTGGCAGGCGACGCGCGCCCGCGAAGCCGACATCATCTACGAGACGGTGCGCAGCCGTATCGACACCGCCCTCAACCGCGGCCGCTGCGGGCTGTGGGACTGGGATCTGGCGCGCGGCCGCATCTACTGGTCGCAGTCGATGTTCGACATCCTCGGCCTAGAATCCAAAGACGACCTCCTGTCCTTCGGCGAAGTCAGCGGCCGCGTGCACCCTGACGACATGCAGCTTTACGAACTCGCCAGCGAGCTCGCCGAAGCCAAGGTGACCTCGATCGATCACGCCTTCCGCATGCGCCACGCCAACGGTCACTGGGTTTGGCTGCGCGCGCGCTGCGAACTCGTGCGCCAGGCCGGCGAGCCGGGCCTGCATCTCATCGGCATTGCCGTCGACATCACCGAGCAGAAGAGTCTGGTCGAGAAGACCGTCGCCGCCGACATGCGGCTGCGCGACGCCATCGAGACCATCCCCGAAGCGTTCGTGCTGTGGGACGCCGACAACCGGCTGGTGCTGTGCAACTCCAACTTCCAGGAGCTGCATAACCTCCCGGACGAAGCGATCACCGTCGGCGCCTCTTACGAGTCCGTCGTCGCGGCGGGCAGCCAGCCGGTCGTGCGCAACAAGGTCATTTCCAACGGCACCAACGTCCCCGGCGCGCGTACCTTCGAGGCGCAGCTCGAGGACGGCCGCTGGCTGCATATCAGCGAGCGCCGCACCAAAGACGGCGGCTATGTCTCGGTCGGCACCGACATCACCGCGCTGAAGACCCATGAAGAGCGGCTGGTGGACAGCGAGAAGAAGCTGATTGCCACCGTCTCCGACCTCCAGGCTTCGCAGCAGCGCGCCGAAGAGCTCGCCGGGCAATACGCGGTCGAGAAGACCCGCGCCGAGGAAGCCAACCAGGCGAAGTCGAAGTTCCTCGCCAATATGAGCCACGAGCTGCGCACGCCGCTCAACGCCATCATCGGCTTCTCGGAGATCATGGAGTCGGGCATGTTCGGCCCGCTCGGGGCCGATAAATATCAGGAATACTGCAGCGACATCCGCAGCAGCGGCCAATACCTGCTCGACGTCATCAACGACATCCTCGACATGTCGAAGATCGAGGCCGGCCGCATCCGCCTCGAATTCGAGGAGCTGGCGCTCGATCCGGTGCTCAACGAGGCAATGCGCGTGGTCGGCGCCCGGGCGCAGGACAAGGCGCTTGAACTCAGCGCCAAGATCGACCGCGAGCTCTGCTTGCGCGCCGACCGCCGCGCGCTCAAGCAGATCGTGCTCAATCTCTTGTCCAACGCCGTCAAGTTCACGCCGCAAGGCGGCCGCGTCACCGTGCGCGGGCGCCAGGCCGACGGCTGCATCGTCCTGTCGATCGCCGACACCGGCATCGGCATCGCCAAGGACGCCCTCGCCCGGCTCGGCCGGCCGTTCGAGCAAGTCGAAAGCCAGCTCACCAAACGGCATCAGGGCTCCGGCCTCGGCCTTGCCATCTCCAAGTCGCTGGTCGAACTGCATGGCGGCGCCATGCGCATCCGTTCGACGCCGGGCAAAGGCACGATGGTGATGGTGCGCCTGCCGCTCGCGCCGCAATGCGCGATGCCGAAGGATCAGGCGGCGTAGTTTCTACACCGCTCATTCCCGCGAAAGCGGGAATCCAGCGCCGATTGAGCGTTTTGCAAAGTCTGGGTCCCGTCGCAAGTCGGCTGTAGCCGACTTGCGCACTATGACGACAGACATCGGGTAAACTCGATGTCTGTGCGCGGGGACGAGCGGAATTCGACGCCGTTACGGCGCCTGTCCCAAGATCCGCACGAAGCTCTCGCGCACTTTGGCCTGCATGTCGGCGACGGTGACGTCGAGCGTGGCGAAATCCGGCACGCCGGCCGCGCGCGCCAGAAGACGCAACAGCCCCGGGCCCGCCGTCTTAGGATCGAAGCCGCCCGGCAGGCACAGCCGCAGGATCTGCGTGAGGTCGTGATAGAGCTGCACGGCGGGACGCAGCACTTCCGCGTCTTCGACCGCCAGCAGCTTCAAAGCCCAGGCCTTGTCGAGCACGCGCGCGGTCGACGTGTCCAGGATGCCCGGCTTGTCGTGCGCATGCACGAGCTGGAGATATTGCGCGATGAACTCGATGTCGATCAGCCCGCCCGCGACGTATTTGAGGTCCCAGCGCTCGCTGTCGCCCTTTTCCGTGGCGATGGCCGAACGCATCTCCACGACATCGCCGGCGATCAGCGTCGCATCACGGCGACGGCGCAGGATGCCCTGAATGACGTCCTGGACGCGCGCGGCGAATTCCGGCGGCGCCGACACGACGCGCGCGCGCGTCAGCGCCATGTGCTCCCAGGTCCAGGCTTCGTTCTCTTGATACTGAGCAAAGCTGCCGACCTGCGTCGCCAACGGTCCCGATTGGCCGGACGGCCGCAGGCGCATGTCGACCTGGTAGAGCGCGCCGTAACTCGTCTGCGCCGTCAGCGCGTTGATCAAACGCTGCGTCAGCCGCGCGAAATACTGGCCGCCATAGAGCGAGCGCCCGCCATCCGATTCCGGCTGCGCCGCGTCGAAATCGTAGACCAGGATCAGGTCGAGATCGGACGACGCCGTCATCTCGTAGCCGCCGAGCTTGCCCATCGCCAGAACGGCGGCTTCTTCGCCGCGAACATGGCCATAGGTGCCGGCGAAATTGTCGGCCACCGCGCGGTGCACGGCGCGGATCACGGCATCGGCCAGCCGGGCGAACGCTTCGCCGGCCTGACGCGCCGTAACCGTGCCGGAGAGAATCCGCGCGCCGATCAGGAACATGTATTCGAGGCCGAACATGCGGATGCGGTCGAGCAGATCTTCGTCGTAGCTGGCCTGCGCCAGTACCGCGTCGAGCCGGCGGCCGAGTTCGTCGGCATCCGGCAGCGCGCCGAAGAAGCTCGGATCGACGAACGCATCCATCACCTGCGGATGCCGCGCCAAAATGTCGGCAAGCCGCGGCGCGATGCCGAGCACCAAGGTCGTCAGTTCGATCAGCTCGGGGTTCTGCCGGAGCAGCGACAGCAAACGTCCCGCGCCATGCAGGTTGGCGAGGAAGTGATCGAACTGCACCAAGGTGGCGTTGGGATTGTCGGTACGGCCGATCTGCTCCAACAACACCGGCACGAGCTCGCGCAGGTGATTTTGCGCCACCTCGCCCTTGAGCGCGCGATGTCCGCCGTCGAGCCAATGACGCACGATGTGCGAGGCCTCGAGCGGCGCGCGGAAGCCGAGCTCCATCAGGCGATCGAGCGTCTTGTGATCGTTGGCCTCGGCCGGGAAGCGCATTTCCGGCCGCTCCGGGCCGGGCATCTTCTCGAATAGCCGCGCGTAATAGTGCTGCACCTTCGTGAGATGGCCGAGCAGCACTTTCGCGAAGGCATCCCGCCCGTCAAAGCCGAGGAAACGCGCGAAGCGCTCCATCTCCGCGCGCTCGGCCGGCAGCGTCTGCGTCTGCTCGTCGTTCATCATCTGCAGGCGATGTTCGACGGTGCGCAGGAAAAGATAGGCGGCGGACATCGCGTCGCGCGCGGCCTCGTCGATCCAGCGATCCTCACACAGCTTGACGAGGGTCGTCAGCGTATCGCGGTCGCGCAGGCTCGGATTGCGCCCACCGGCGATCAGCTGTTGCGTCTGCGCGAAGAACTCGATCTCGCGGATGCCGCCGCGTCCGAGCTTGATGTTGTGACCTTCGACGGCGATCTCGCCGTGTCCGCGATAGGCATTGATCTGGCGCTTGAGCGCATGCACATCGGCAAGCGCGGCGAAGTCGAGGTACTTGCGCCAGACGAAGGGCGAAAGCTCGGTCAGGAAGCGCTCGCCGGCCGCGATATCACCGGCGCAGGGCCGCGCCTTGATCATCGCGGCGCGTTCCCAGCTGCGGCCCACGCTCTCGTAGTAGGACATGGCGGCCGCTGTCGACACTGCGATCGGTGTCGAGGACGGATCGGGCCGCAGCCGCAGATCGGTGCGGAAGACGTAGCCGTCGCCGGTGCGCTCCTGCAGGAGCTTCACCATCCGCTGCGTGATGCGGACGGTCGTCTTGGTCGCGAGATCCGGATCGGGGAATATCGGCGCGGTCTGCTCGAAGAAGACGATGAGGTCGATATCGCTCGAGTAGTTGAGCTCGAAAGCGCCCATCTTGCCCATGGCGAGCACGATGTAGCCACTGTCGCGCGCCGGTGCCGCGGCATCGGCGGGATTGATGCGGCCAGCCTGCGCCGCCTCGCTGAAGGCGAAACTCAACGCCGCTTCGACCGCAGTATCCGCAAGTGCGGTGATCGCCCGGGCGGCGCGCATGATCGGCCAGACGCCGCCGATGTCCGCCACGGCGATGAGCAGCGCGGCTTCCGCCTTCATGCGCCGCAGTAGCCGCATTGCCTCCGCCTCATCGGCGGTGGCGGCAACCGCGCGCATCGTCGCGGCGAGAAGATCATCGAAATGGGTATCGGGATCGGCGACCATCAGCCGCAGCAAGCGGGACGGATCGTTGCTCGCCAGTTCCCACAGAAATGGCGCGCTCTCGGCGAAGCTCTCGATCAGCGTGCGGACGAGCGGAAAGCGCGTAAGAAGAGTGCCGACTTCGCTCGCCGCCGATGGGTTGTCCGCCAGCCAGCCGTCCACACGGCTGCGGGCGGTAACGGGATCGCTGAGTTCCGGCGCCGCGACGATACGGGCTGCCAACGACAAATTATCGCCGGCCGCGGAAGCGGCAGCGCGAAAAGGATCGGACGTGACGTGTTGACCACCCGGCGGAGTCATCCTGCACTCTGTACCGGCCCTCCCCGCGGCAGCGCAATGATGCTCTTCAAACCTGGTTGATTATCTTCAAGGACGAGTTCCCCGCCATGCAGCCGTGCGACGGCCGCCGCGAGGCTCAAGCCGAGCCCCGAGCCCGGCTGCGAACGGCTGCACTCCAGCCGGACGAATCGCTCGACGACGCGGCCCCGGTCCGCTTCCGGGATGCCCGGTCCGCGGTCCGCCACCGCCAGCAGCACGCGCTCGCCCTCCAGGCGCGCACTCACCACGATCTCCGGCGCGACACCCGGCGCGCCCTCCTTCGGCTCGCTGTACTTGATGGCGTTATCGACGAGGTTGGCGAGCGCCTGGCTCACCAATTCGCGATTGGCCTTCACCGGCGCCGGCGTACCGGCGTCGATCTTCAGCGCAATTCCCTTCTCGTCGGCGAGCGGCTCATAGAGTTCGCAGACGTCTTGCGCGATTTCAGCGGCATCGAACTCGCTCATGTTGTCGCGCGCCTGGCCCGATTCCGCCCGCGCGATCATCAGCAGCGCATTGAAGGTCGCGATCAGATCGTCCGACTCCTCGATGATCGTCTCGAGCGCGGAACGATACTCGGTCTCGCTGCCGGATGTGCGCAGCGCCTGTTCGGCACGGTTGCGCAAGCGTGTCAGCGGCGTCTTCAAGTCGTGCGCGATGTTATCGGACACTTCCTTGAGGCCGTTCATCAAGGCTTCGATACGCTCGAGCATCTCGTTGAGGTTCTCGGCCAGGCGATCGATTTCGTCGCCCGAACCCGCGACCGGCAGCCGCTCGCCGAGATCGCCGGCCATGATCGTGCGCGTGGTCTCGGTCATCGCGTCGACGCGGCGCAGGACGCGGCGCGTCACGAACAGACCGCCGGCCAGGCCCAGCACCACGACGATCAACACCGACCAGCGCCCTGCCGACAGCACGATCGTGTACAGCCGCTCGCGCTCTTCGAGGTCGCGGCCGACCAGCAGCCGGAACCCGCCCGGCAACTGGAAGACGCGCACCAATGCATGATGTTCGTGATCGCCGCGCTCGCTCGCCTCCGACTCATCGAGGCGGCGATAGCTGGTCTCGATCCAACCTGTATTGTCGAGCGTGCCGGGCGGCAACGAGGTCACGTTGCCGGCGAGCGACTCGCCCTGATAGGTCGTCACGAGATAGAGGCTCGAACCCGGCCGGCGCGCGCGCGCATCCACGACGATCACCAGCCGCCGGATGCCGCCGAGCCGGTATTGCTCGGACAGGCCGGTGATTTCGGCGTTGACGGTATCGGTGATCTGCTCGGTGATCAGACGGCGGGTGTTGAGCGCGAAATAGCCGAGCAGGAAGGCCGCGAACAAGGCGAACACGGTCAGATAGACCAGCGTCAGCTTGAACGTGGTGGTGCGAAAAAGCTTACCGAGCGCCGTCACGGATCATGTATCCCGCGCCGCGGACCGTGTGCAGGAGCGGCTGGGAGAAATTCTTATCGATTTTCGAGCGCAAGCGCGAGATATGCACGTCGATGACGTTGGTCTGCGGGTCGAAATGGTAGTCCCACACGTTCTCGAGCAGCATGGTGCGCGTCACCACCTGCCCCGCGTGCTGCATCAAATACTCAAGTAAACGGAATTCACGCGGCTGCAGGACGATCTCCTCCTCGCCGCGCCGCACCTGGTGCGACAGCCGGTCGAGCTCGAGGTCGGCAACGCGCAGCACGGTCTCCTCGCTGCGGGCGCCGCGACGGCGCGCCAATACCTCGACCCGTGCCAGCAGCTCGGAGAAGGAATAGGGCTTGGGCAGGTAGTCGTCGCCGCCGGCGCGCAGGCCTTTGACGCGGTCGTCGACCTGGCCGAGCGCCGACAGGATCAGCGCCGGGGTTTCGATGTTCTTGCCGCGCAGCGTGCCGATGACCGACAGACCGTCGCGCTTGGGCAGCATCCGGTCGACGATGAGGACGTCGTACTGGCCGTCGAGCGCCATGGCGAGCCCGTCCTCGCCGTCGTAGGCGGCATCGGCCACGTGGCCGACCTCGCGGAAGGCCTTGACGAGATAATCGGCGGCGTCGCGATCGTCCTCGATGATCAGCAGGCGCATGGTGACCCGGTCCGGTTGCGCCTCGGCGCCTACGCCGAAAGCACGATGCCCTTGAATATCTGCAGCACTGGGCATGGGTTACACCATTTCTCGCTAAATCAAAGGCGCGTCAAATCGCCCGGCTTTTTCCGCCCCCAGATTTTCGAAATAGCCGCGACGGCCGGTTGAGTGCTCCCCTTTGTCGTACGCGAGGGGGTGGCGGGCGGGCCCGCCACCCCCTCAACGACCCCACCCCGACGGGGGCGACGGATGCCGGGGTTGGAGTTCGGTCGGAAAACGCCGGCCCGAGGGCCTACACTTCCCGAATTTGCCGGGACGGGCCGAAGCCCGTCCCGTTGAGGGCGATCACCGGCGGGGGCGACGGATGCCGGTGGGACGTCCCCAAAGCTCTTGATCAGCCCTGGCCGACCGGCAGCGCGACGAAGCGGGTGTTGTCGCCGGACTTCACACGCATCAGCACGCTGCGCTTGCCGCTGGCGCGGACGTCGGCAATCACCTTGCGCACGTCGCCAGGCGAAGCGACCGACTTGCCGGCCACTTCGAGAATGACGTCGCCGGTCGAGAAGCCGCGGTCGGCGGCCACGCCCGAGGAGTCGACGCCGGTGACCACCACGCCCTGGCTGCCCGCGCCGGCCACGCCGCTGGCCGGGGCCAGCGTGAGGCCGAGCTTGCCCATTTCGGCCTGGCCCTCGTCGTCGGTGTTGGCCTTGGCCTCGCGCTGGTTCGGCAACTCGCCGAGCGTCAGGCTGACGGTCTTCTCCGATCCCTTGTGCAGGACGGAGAGCTGCACGTTCGTCTTCGGCGACAGCGAGCCGATCTTCTTGGCGAGATCGCGCGCGTCCTTGACCGGCTGGCCATTGACGGCGGTGATTACGTCACCGGCTTCGATGCCCGCCTTCTGCGCCGGGCTGTCCTTCTGCGGCTCGGCGACGAGCGCGCCTTCAGGCTTCTTCAGGCCGAGGCTGTCGGCGATGTCCTGCGTCACCGGCTGGATCTGCACGCCGATCCAACCGCGCGTCACGGAGCCATGGTCTTTGAGTTGCTCGACCACGGTCTTCACGGTGCTCGCCGGGATCGCGAAGGCGATGCCGACAGAACCGCCGGAGGGGGAGAAGATCGCGGTGTTCACGCCGATGACATTGCCTTCGGTGTCGAAGGTCGGACCGCCGGAGTTGCCCTTGTTCACGGGCGCGTCGATCTGAATGAAGTCATCGTAAGCGCCGGCGCCGATGTCACGGCCACGCGCCGAGACGATACCGGCGGTCACGGTGCCGCCGAGGCCGAAGGGATTGCCGACCGCCAGCACCCAGTCGCCGATGCGCGGCGTGCCGTCAGCGAGCTTCACATAGGGGAACGGGCCACCCTCGACCTTGATCAGCGCGAGGTCGGTGCGCGGATCGGTGCCGAT
The DNA here is from genome assembly GCF_003367395.1 of Pseudolabrys taiwanensis. Lineage (NCBI taxonomy): Bacteria > Pseudomonadati > Pseudomonadota > Alphaproteobacteria > Hyphomicrobiales > Xanthobacteraceae > Pseudolabrys > Pseudolabrys taiwanensis. The sequence goes on from NZ_CP031417.1 coordinate 2,064,954, forward strand.
GACCTTGGCCTTGTGGGTCTTGCCGTCGTCGGTGGTGACCTCGACGTTCTCGGCCTTGTCGACGACGTGGTTGTTGGTCACGGCGTAACCGTCAGCCGAGATGAAGAAACCCGAGCCCTGACCGGTGATGGTCTGGTGGCGGCCACCGCGACCGCGCGGCATGCCTTCCGGCATGTCCGGCATACCGAAGCGGCGGAAGAACTCGCGCACGCCGGGCGGAATTTCGTTGCTGTTCATCCCGGTGGTCTGGTCGCCGCCGTCGATCTTGACGCGGACGGACATCACCGCCGGTTTGACCTTCTCGACGATGTCGGCAAAGCCGACCGGCGCCTGCGTCTTACGCGCCTGCTCGGTCAGGTTCTGCGCATGCGCAGCGGGGTAACCGATCGACAGGTCGAAGTTGGGGGTTGCCACGAATGCCGCCGCGCCGAGCCCGGCGATGGTGGTGGCGAGAAGAATGGCCTTGCGGGCGGAAAACGCGCGCCGCTTCTGAGGTGCAGAAGTGTCGCTGGGCTGCATGTCGAAAACTCCATCTCCGGATGTTCGTGAGCGGGATGCGCTCTGTTCGAATCCGAAGATGGAGCTTCATGCCTTACAGCGTCCTGTCGGGGGCATTAAAGTTTGGTAAGATAGGCCCGACGGACGCGCAAAAACCCGCGAAAACCCTACGCAATCAGCGCTCGGGCGCGGCCGGGTCAACCAAAGTCGCAAGCCGCTTTTCTTCGTCGGCGGTCAATGGCGTTGCTTGCAATGGTACCGCACGGCGGCGGCGCGCCATCAGCACCAGCGCGAATCCCCCGGCCAGCAGCGCCGCCGGCGTCAGTCCCCACAGCAGCAGCGTGTGCCACTCGAGTCGCGGCTTCAGCAGCACGAACTCGCCGTACCGCGCGACCAGGAAGTCCAGCACCTGTTGATCGCTGTCGCCGGCCTGCAGCCGCTGACGCACGAGCAGGCGCAAGTCGCGCGCGAGCGGCGCATCGGAGTCGTCGATCGATTGGTTCTGGCAAACCATGCAGCGCAATTCGCGCGACAGGTCGCGCGCGCGCGCCTCGAGCGCCGGATCTTTCAGGATCTCGTCCGGCTGCACGGCGAAAGCCGCCGCCGGCACGACAAGCGCAAGCGCGAGAGCGATGGTGGCCAGGCGCCGCATGTCCCTACTCCGCCGGCTGCAGCGCGGACTTCGCCGCCGGCTTCGGCGCGCCGATGCGCAAGCGCCGGTCCGACAACGACAGCGCGCCGCCCAGCATCATCACGACGGCACCGAGCCAGATCAGCAGCACCAACGGCTTGTGATAAAGCCGGACTGCGACCGAGCCGTCCTCGTTGGTGTCGCCGAGCGACAGATAAAGCTGGCTTACGCCGCGCGTCATCAGCGCCGCCTCGGTCGTGCTCATCGCGCGCGTGGCGAACGTACGCTTGGCCGGATCCATCGCGCCGATCACGACGCCGCCGCGGCGCACCGTGAAATGCGCGACCATCTCGCGGAAGTTCGGCCCGTTGCGCTGCCCGACGCCGTCGAAGGTCACGTCGTAACCGGCGAGCGACACGTGCTGCGACGGCTTGAGCGAGACGATGCGCTCGCTCGCCCAAGACGTCACGCAAACGATGCCGAGCACCGTCACGCCGACACCGAAATGCGCGACCGCCGTGCCCCAGGCCGAGCGCGGCAGACCGGCCGCGCGGGCTTTGACGGTCGCGAGCGGCAGCCGGAACAGGCCCGTGCGTTCGGCAAGATCGACCAAGGCCCCGACCATGACGAAGAACGCCAGGCCGATGCCGAACGGCGCCAGCACGCCGTGCGCGCCATGCGCGACGAAGGTAGCGGCAAGGCCGACCAGCGCCACGCCGAAGGCGGCCACCAGCCGCTGCGCCGCGCCGTAGACGTCGCCACGCTTCCAGGCGAGCAACGGCCCGAACGGCATGGCGATGAGCAACGGCACGAACAGCGGCGCGAAGGTCAGGTTGAAGAACGGCGCGCCAACCGAGATTTTCTCACCGGTGAGCGCCTCGAGCGCGAGCGGATAAAGCGTGCCGACGAAGACGGTGAGGCACGCCGTGGTCAGGAAGAGATTGTTGAAGACCAGCGCGCCTTCGCGCGAAATCGGCGCAAACAGGCCGCCTTGCTTGAGCAGCGGCGCGCGCCAGGCAAACAAGGTCAGCCCGCCGCCGATGAAGAAAACGAGAATGGCGAGGATGAACACGCCGCGCGAGGGATCGTTGGCAAAGGTGTGCACCGACGTGAGCACGCCCGAACGCACCAGGAAGGTGCCGATCAGCGACAGCGAGAAGGCGAGGATGGCGAGCAGCAGCGTCCAGATCTTCAGCGCGTTGCGCTTTTCCATCACCACCGCGGAGTGCAGCAGCGCGGTGCCGGCGAGCCAGGGCATCAGCGATGCGTTCTCCACCGGATCCCAGAACCAGTAGCCGCCCCAGCCGAGTTCGTAATAGGCCCAGTACGACCCCATGGCGATGCCGACGGTAAGCGCCATCCACGCGGCAAGCGTCCACGGCCGCACCCAGCGCGCCCAGGCGGCGTCGATGCGGCCTTCGATCAGCGCCGCGATGGCGAACGAAAAGGCGATCGAGAAGCCGACATAGCCGAGATAGAGCAGCGGCGGATGGATGGCGAGGCCGGGGTCCTGCAGGATCGGATTGAGATCGCGGCCCTCGAACGGCGCCTGCGGCAAACGCAGGAACGGGTTCGAGGTGAGCAGGATGAAGAGATAGAACGACGTGGCAATCCAGGACTGCACCGCCAGCACCAGCGCCTTCAAGCGCACCGGCAGATTGCCGCCGAACGCCGCAACGCCGGCGCCGAACAGCGACAGGATCAGCACCCACAGCAGCATCGAGCCTTCGTGGTTGCCCCACACGCTCGTGAATTTGTAGACGAGCGGCATCATCGAGTGTGAGTTCTCGAAGACGTTCGCCACCGAGAAGTCCGACGTGACGTAACAGGCGGTCAGCGCGCCGAACGAGACGGCAACGAACACGAACTGCGCCAGTGCGGTCGACGTCGCCAGCCGCATCAGCGTCGCATCGCGATAGAGCGCGCCGATCAGCGGCACGAAGGCTTGCACCACCGCCAGCGCCAGCGCCAGCACCAGTGCGTAATGGCCGAGTTCGGGGATCATTGCGTCGTACTCGCCGGCATGTGGCCCTCGCCTTCGTTCCAGCGGCCGCTTTTCTTCAATGCGTCGACCACCTCGCGCGGCATATAGCGCTCGTCGTGCTTGGCGAGCACCGTGTCGGCGACAATCGTGCCATCCGGCTCGAGCTTGCCTTCCGCCACCACGCCCTGCCCTTCGCGGAACAGGTCGGGCACGATGCCCTGATAGCGCACGGTAACGTCGTGATTGCCGTCCGTCACCGCAAAGCGGATGCGCAGGTCGCTTCCGCGTTCGAGGCTTCCCGGCTTCACCAACCCACCGATGCGCATGCGGGTTCCGGGCGAGGGATGCTTCTCGGCGATGTCGGTCGGCGAGTTGAAGAACACGATGGAGTCGCTCAGCGAGAACAGGACGAGCGCGAGCGCGAGCGCCAACACGCCGACGCTCCCACCGATCAGAACCAACCGCCTTTGCTTGCGCGTCATGGTGCGGTCCCGTTCACCCTTCGAGTCCCATTTCCTTGATCGTATCCTCGATGCGCTTGAGCTTCTCCGGATCGCTGGCAAAGGCGCGCTTGGCGTCGCCCGCCGCGGCCTGCGCCTTGTCGCGTTCACCGAGCACGATGTAAGCGCGCATCAGCCGCTGCCACCCGTCGATATCGTCGCCGTTCTGCTTCAGGCGATCGGCAAGGCGCGCGACCATGCCACGCACCATCTCGCCGCGATCCTGCTCGTTCATGCCCGCGGCCGCATTGATGTCGGCGGTGCTCGGACCGGGCGCGGTTGCCGGCGCCGAGCCGCCCACGCGCGCGAGTGCCTCGCGCACCATCGCCGTCCAAGGCGCATCGGCCGGCGCGCCGTCGAGCATGCCGCGCCAGATCGACGCCGCCTTCGTTTTGTCGCCATCCTGCTCGGCGGCGATGCCGAGAAAGAACCGCGCCTTCAAATCGTTGCTGTCCAGCTTCAGCGCTTGGTCGAACGCGGCCTTGGCCTCTTCCGTCACAATGCCGTTCGAGGCCGCGGCCAGCGCTTCGCCGAGATCGGATTGGCGCTGCGCGCTGTCACCCGCCAGCGCGATCACCTTGCGCCGCGCAGTCACCGCATCGGCAAAGCGGCCGAGCCGCATATAGACTGGGGCCAGCACCTCGTAGCCGCGCGCGTCGTTCGGATTGCGCTCGAGATGCGCTTCGACCTGCGACACCATGCTGGCGATGGAGCGGCTCTGGTTCGCCTGTTGCGCCATGCGCTCGGCGAGCGGCGCGCCCGGAATCTGCGGCGACCCGAGAGACAGATAAAACGCCGCGGCCCCCAGCGGCAGGAGCACGAGCGCCGCGACGGCCGTGGCACGCCGCCGCCAGAGCGGCGCCGTTCCGGTCACGGCCGGTTCCATGTCGGCCGCATCGGCTGCGGCAATCAGCCGCCGCGACACCTCGACCTTGGCAGCCTCGGCTTCGCGCTCGCCGATCAGGCCGGCGGCCCGGTCGCGGGCGATCTCGTCGAGTTGATCGCGATAAACCGCCAGATCGCTGCCGCCCCGCGCCTCGACGCGGCGGGAGAGCGGCCACAGCACGGCGAATATCGCCGCCGCCGTCATCAGCGCAAACGCCAGCCAGAGGGTCATGGAGCCTTTCGATCGGTCTGCCGCCGCCACCGGGGGGCGTGGCGCGTCAGGGGCATACATCACGACGAATGATGGCGGCAATGCGCAAGATCAAATGCCACCTGAGCGGATCAGACCGGCTCAGGCGCGGGCGGTCTTGCGGTCCGCTGTCGCGGCGACTTCGGCCGCCTTGCTCAGGAGGGCCGCATAGTCCTTGCCGAACACCTTGGCACAGAGCCGCACCGCGGCATCGACCTGCGACTGGCGGAAACCGAGGTCGGCGGCGCCGGCGTGCCGCAGCCCGTCGAGCAGCGCACGGGTGTTGGTGTCGAGGAAGTACTGCAGGTCGCCGAAGGCCCGCTGCGTCATCTCGTTGATCGCGAGTTCGCCGGCGAAATAGCGGCAGTCGCCGACGAAAGAGACGAGCGCCTCGACCTCGGTCACCTCCTCGGCATCGACCGCCGACTGCGCGCGGATTTCGGACGACGGCCGCGGGCGCAGGAGACGGCGGACGCGGCCCGGCACCGACTCGATCTCCGCGCGCAACAATTCCGAAATCTGCGCGCGCTGCGCGGCGAGCGCGCGGCCCCAGGTGCTGTCGACCGGCAGGTCCAATTCCGTGCGCAGACCGCGCGCGGCGTCGTGGATCGCCTTCAAGGACGCGCCCACCGCGACGCCCTGCCCGCTGCGCAGATCGTTGCGCAATTCGCCGACCATGCGATCAAGTTCGGCGAGCACGATATTCACGGTGATGCCGTAGGGCGTTTCCGCCACACGCGCGGCCGTGTCGCTGCCCGCCGCTCTGACGCCGAAGCGGATTAACTGCCAGGGCGCGGTGAGACGCGCCCGCACGAGCAGCAAGGCATAAAGGAACGAACCGTCGCGACGCGCCGCCGCGGCCTCGGTCCAGCTGCGGCATTCGTTGAGCTGATCGTCGGAGAGATTGCCGATGCGCAGCGGCAGGTTGGCCGCCATCGCGGCCAGTGCATCGCGCGCCTTCAGCACGCATTTCAACGCGGTTGCGTCTTCCTCCGCGCGCGGCGTGCCGATCTGCGCTTTCAGCCGGCGGCGCGTCTTGGTCTCGTCGGCGGCGGCGAAGGCGATGTCGATCGCGGCGACCGCGCGATCCTGGAAAGCGCGCGCCAACTGCTCGGCCCGCGCATCGTCGTCCGCCAGCAACGCCTTGTTGACCTCTTCGATAAAGGCCGGCATCGCCGCGGGCATCAGGTCGCGGCCGACCCAGGTCCACAGCAGTTCGAGCGAGGCGCGCGCGACGCGTCCGGGATGCGTGTGATCGGGACGATCGTCGACGAGGAAAGGCTCGAGCGGCTTGAAGAACAAGCGCGCGGCGTTGGAAATGCGCGGCGCGCCTTCGCGCTGCTCGCGCACGATCGCGCGTAATTCCTGGAGCACGAGATCGGCGCCGATCACTTCGTCGCCGCGCAGCATGCTGCGCTCGAACTCGTTGATGAGAAGCGCGCGCGCCTGTGGCGTGAGCTCACGCAGGAATCGCCGCAGCCGTTCGACGGTCGTCATGACGCCCGCCATTCCCATCCAGGTCCCGATGTTATGAACTGGGACCTGGATAGCGCAGCGACGTTAAGAACGTTTTAAGGATGTCGAAAGGCGATGCGCTCAGCCGAGCGGCGTCCAGGAACCGTCCGGATTGCGGCAGGCCGTGCCGCGCGCCGTTTCCGGCCGGCCGTCGATGTAGATGGTATGCGTGTAAGACCGGCAGTTGCGGCCGGATTGCTGATAGGCCGGTCCCGGCACCACCGTGCCGTAGCGGCCGGAGTCGGGATTGCGCCACGACACCGCCGTGCCCGACGGGCTGCGCTCGAGCGCATCCATCTGCGCGGCATAAGCGCGCTGCCGGTCGGCGTCGTCGAGCGAGGCGCCGATGCGGTTGCCGATCAAGCCGCCCAGCAGACCGCCGATGGCGGCGCCCGCCAGCCGGTCGCCCGTGCCGCCGCCCGCCACGGCCGCGCCCAGCAGCGCGCCGGAGCCGGCGCCGAGCAGCGTGCCGGTGTTCTCGCGCGGCCCCGGGCCTGTTCCGTCCGGGCTGCCGGCGCAAGCGGTGAGCGTAGCCGCCAAACCCAAGGCAACAGCGATCCGCGTGGCGGACAGACGAACCGGCATCGAGAGCCCCCTTAGAGGATGGAATTCCTTTTGTTGAAGTCTAGCTTGAAGGGAGGATTGAGGCAAAACGGCGGCTCGCCGCAACCCCATCCCCGGCTTTGGCGTTGACCGCCGCAACAGTTCAGGGATGAGCGACTTGCTGAAGGCATATACGGTGAACGACGGCTCATTGCGTGAAGTCGATGGCGTCGTCGATGCCGCGGCTCTGCGCGAGGCCGCCTGGGTCGATTTGCGCCACGCCTCGGAAGAGGAGAAGTCGCTGGTCGAGCACGCGCTCGGGATCGAGACCTCACCGGTCAACGACTACGAACCATTCCAGGTCTCCAGCCATTTCAGCGTCACCGAGCAGCAGGTCACGCTGACCGGGCTCCTGCTGTCGGTGACGCCGGACGGCGAACCGCACCTCGTCAAGATCACTTTCGTTCGCACCAAGAATGTCCTGATCACGATCTCGGAGAGCGGCGCGCCGGGCGCCGCCGACATGGTCAAGGAATGCGAAGGCGCCCTGTCCAACCGCGCCGGGCGCGACGACATCTTCGCAATGCTTCTCGACATGATCGTCGATCACACCGACAACATCCTCGACAAGGTCGGCCACGATCTCGATCGCATCAATACGCTGGTCTTCCAGCATCACCTGACGACCAAGCGGCGACGGCTGTTGCAGGCTTCGCCGCGTCTGCGCAACCGCCAGCTCGAAAGCATTTTGACCGCGCTTGGGCCAAGCCGCGAGATTCTGGTGAAGCTCAGGCGCAGCGTGCTCAGCTTCCGCCGCATGATCGCGTTCCTGCGCGAGCAGGAGCTCGACAAGAAGCTGAGCGCCAACCTCGACACCTTCGAACGCGACCTCAAATCGATCGCCGAGGCGGAAAGCGATCTTTCGACCACCGCCGGCTTTCTGCTCGATGCCGTCGTCGGCTATATCGGGCTGTTGCAGAACAAGGTGATGAACGTGTTGACGCTGGTGGCAACCGTTCTGACCCCGCCGATGGTGATCGCCGGCATCTACGGCATGAACTTCAAGGGCATGCCGGAGCTGAACTGGACGTACGGCTATCCCTTCGCGCTGGGACTCATCCTCTTCTCGAGCGTCGCCGTCTTCCTTTGGATGCGCATGCGCGGACTCTAGCCCGCCGCCGGCAGCACCAGTTCCGCGCGCAGACCGCCGAGCGGCGCGCTGCCGAGATTGAGCGCGCCACGATAGAGCGCGGCGAGTTCGACCACGATCGACAGGCCGAGACCGGAGCCGGGCTTGGTCTCGTCGAGACGGCGGCCGCGCTTGGCCACCTGCTCGCGTTCCGACGGCGACAGGCCGCGGCCGTCATCGTCGACGATGACACGGATGCGGCGCTCTTCGCTGGCCGGATCGGGCTCGTCGCGCACGACTTCGATCGACACACGCGACGACGCCCACTTGCAGGCATTGTCGACGAGGTTGCCGACCATCTCTTCGAGGTCGTGGCGTTCGCCGCGGAAGCGAGCCTCGGCATCGGCGCGCACGTCGATCGCCAGGTTCTTGTCGCGGTAGATCTTCTCCATCGTGCGGGCGAGCGCGGTCACGACCGGCTCGACGTCGGTCACAGAGCCCACCACCGTCAGGCGCGCGGCAAGCCGCGCACGCTCGAGATGGCGCGTTACCTGGTCGCGCATGATGTCGGCCTGCTCGCGCACTTTCTGCGCCAGAGGATCGCCGGGCCGCGCATTCGCCTCGTTGACCATCACCGACAGCGGCGTCTTCAAGGCATGCGCCAGATTGCCGACATGCGTGCGCGCGCGCTCGACGATTTCCTTGTTGGCTTCGATCAACGCGTTGGTCTCGCGCGCGAGCGGCGCGATTTCCTCGGGGAATGTGCCGGCGAGGCGTTCGGCGGTGCCGGCGCGGATGGCGGCAAGGCCGGTGGTGATGCGCTTGAGCGGCGCGAGGCCGAACCGCACCTGGAACATCGTCGTCAGCAACAACACCACCGCGAGCAAGGTGAACGTCACGATCAACGCCTGATCGAACGACCGCGTTTCGTCGGCGATCTCGGCGGCGTCGCCGGCAACGGCAACGAGATAGTGTCCCTCGTCGCCGAGATCGATGTTGCGCTCGACGAGCCGCAGCCGCTGATCTTCCGGACCCGACACATAGCCTTGGCGCGAGCCATCCGGTCCCGGCGTGACGCCGAGATCCTGCAAATGCGGCAAGCCGCCGTCCCACAGCGAGCGCGACGCGCGCACATCGGTCTTGCCGGGATCGAGCCGCGTCACCTGCCAGTACCAGCCCGACAGCGGCAGTTCGAACAGCGGCTCGCCCAGCGACTGCGGAAACTTGCCGCTCGTGTCTTCGGGCGAAGCGAGATCGGCCACCAGCGTGCGCAGGTAGACGCCGAGCCTGCGATCGAAGGCGCGCTCGACGCCGTCGCGATAGAGCGACGACAGGATGACGCCGGTGATGGCGAGAATGACGACGGCCCAGGCCGAGGCCGAAAGAAACAGGCGTAGCGCGAGCGAGTTGGCGCGCATGACGATGCGTCAACCGCCGGGCGGCGCGAGCATGTAGCCGAGCCCACGCATCGTCTGGATGATATCGACGCCGAGCTTCTTGCGGATGCGGCCGACGAACACCTCGATGGTGTTCGAATCGCGGTCGAAATCCTGATCGTAGAGGTGCTCGACCAATTCGGTGCGCGAGACGACGCGGCCGGCGTGATGCATCAGATAGGCCAGCAGCCGGTATTCGTGGCTGGTGAGCTTCACCGGATTGCCGTCCACCGAGACGCGGCCGGTGCGGCTGTCGAGACGCACGGGACCGCACGTGAACTCGCTCTTGGCATGGCCGGCGGAGCGGCGCAGCAGCGCCCGCACGCGCGCCAGCACCTCCTCGAGATGGAACGGCTTGGCCACATAGTCGTCGGCGCCGGCGTCGAAGCCCTGCACCTTGTCGCTCCAGCGGTCGCGCGCGGTCAGCATCAGCACAGGCATCGCCCGGCCGGCCCGCCGCCACGCCTCGAGCACGGAGATGCCGTCCATTTTCGGCAGCCCGATGTCGAGAATCACCGCGTCGTAGGGTTCCGATTCGCCGAGATAGTGGCCTTCCTCGCCATCGAAGGCACGGTCGACCACGTAACCGGCTTCGGTGAGCGCGGTCGTGAGCTGGCGATTGAGGTCTGGATCGTCCTCGACAACGAGGAGGCGCAAAGCAGTCTTCTCCGGTCAACGACCGTTCATAAGCTCGCCATTGGCCGCGTCAACGGTCAGGCTGATCACTTTGCCATTGCGGGCCAGGAGAGTCAGCACGTAGTCGAGCCCCTCGCCCCGCCGGCAGAGCCGGACGCGCACCACCTCGCCGCGATGCCCTTTCGCGCGCAACCCTTTGATCACCTCGGCCAGGGGAACCGCGCGGTGCGCGGCGACCGCGGCGCGCTGTTCGGCTTTCGTCAGGCAAGCGCCGCGGAAGGCCGACGATTCGGCCGCCATCGTCGGCGTCGCGCCGAGCAGGCAAACGGCAATCATGAGCGCGCGGAGGGCCACCATGTGGCGGGATATAGGCGGCCCCCGGTGAACGTCGTCTGAACGAGCGGCGTTGAATCGCCCAATCGCTGTCACATTACCGCGCCCGCGCCCGCCCCACACACGTCGCTACCGCGTGCCGAGGCCCGCCCGCCGCAGCGCATCGGCCAGGGCCCCTCCCTGCGCGGCAGCCTTTTGACCCTGCCCGCCGAAGCTGCGTTGCTTTGGCACCGCGTCGCGGCTGGCGCCAGACGTGCGCGCGGCCTGGCTGCCGACCTCGTCGTCGAGCCTCAACGTCAGGCTGATCCGCTTGCGCGGCTTGTCGACGTCGAGCACCTTCACGCGCACGATATCGCCCGGCTTCACCACCTCGCGGGGATCTTTCACGAAGGTCTTCGACATCGCCGAAACGTGCACGAGCCCGTCCTGGTGCACGCCGATATCGACGAAGGCGCCGAAGGCCGCGACGTTGGTGACCACGCCCTCGAGGACCATGCCCTGCTTGAGGTCGTTGAGCGTCTCGACCCCTTCCTTGAACTCTGCCGTCTTGAAGGCCGGGCGCGGGTCGCGGCCCGGCTTCTCCAGTTCGCGCAGGATGTCCGTGACGGTGGGCAATCCGTATTTGTCGTCGACGAAGGACTTCGGCGACAGCGCGCGCAGCGCGGTGGCGTTGCCGATCATCGTATGGATGTCGCTCTTGGTGGCTTCGAGGATGCGGCGCACCAGCGGATAAGATTCGGGGTGCACGGCCGAGGCGTCGAGCGGATCCTCGCCACCGGTGATGCGCAGAAAGCCGGCGCATTGCTCGAACGCCTTCGGTCCGAGCCGCGGCACGTCCTTGAGCGCCTTGCGCGAGCGGAACGGCCCGTGCTCGTTGCGATAAGACACGATGCTGTGCGCGAGGCCCTGGCCGATGCCCGACACGCGCGACAACAGCGGCACCGACGCCGTGTTCAAATCCACGCCAACGCCGTTCACGCAGTCTTCAACCACGGCGCCGAGCGAACGCGACAGTTTGAACTCGCTGAGATCGTGCTGATACTGCCCGACGCCGATCGACTTCGGATCGATCTTCACCAATTCCGCGAGCGGATCCTGCAGGCGGCGCGCGATCGACACGGCGCCGCGCAAGGTGACGTCGAGTTCGGGCAGTTCTTCCGACGCATAAGCCGACGCCGAATAGACCGACGCGCCCGCCTCCGACACGACGATCTTGTGCAGCTTGAGATCGGCGAGGCCCTTGACGAGCTCGGTGGCGAGCTTGTCGGTCTCGCGCGAGGCCGTACCGTTGCCGATGGCGATCAGCTCCACCTTATGCTTGCGCACGAGGTTCGTCAGGATCGCCAGCGATTCATCCCAGCGCCGTTGCGGCTCATGCGGATAGATCGCGGTCGTGTCCACGACCTTGCCGGTCGCGTCGACCACGGCGACTTTCACGCCGGTGCGGAAGCCGGGATCGAGGCCGAGCGTCGGCCGCGCCCCGGCGGGCGCCGCCAGCAACAGGTCGCGCAGGTTGGAGGCGAAGACGCGCACGGCTTCTTCTTCGGCCGCGCCCCACAGCCGCAGCCGCAGATCGATCGACAAGGTCACGAAGATCTTGGTGCGCCAGGCCCAGCGCACGGTCTCGGCCAGCCATTTGTCGCCCGGCCGGCCCTGATCCGAAATGCCGTAGCTGCGCATGATGCGCAGCTCATAGGCGCTGACAACGTTGCGCGTCGCCGGATCGTCCGGCTCGACGGTGATGCTCAGCACTTCCTCGCGCTCGCCGCGGAACAGCGCCAGCACGCGGTGCGACGGCAGCTTGGTGAACGCTTCCGCGAAATCGAAGTAGTCGCTGAACTTGGCGCCCGCTTCGTTCTTGCCCTCGCGCACCGTCGACTTGAGCCGGCCATTGGCCCACAGCTCCTCGCGCAGCGCACCGATGAGGTCGGCGTTCTCGGCAAAGCGCTCGACGAGGATGGCGCGCGCGCCGTCCAGCGCCGCCGCGACGTCGGCGACATTCTTCTCGGCGGACACGTAAGGCGCGGCGCTCGCCGCCGGATCGTGCTGCGGCTCCGTCAGCAACAGATCGGCGAGCGGCTCGAGGCCCGCTTCCTTGGCGATCTCGGCCTTGGTGCGGCGCTTCGGCTTGTAAGGGAGATAGATATCTTCGAGGCGGCCTTTGCTGTCGGCGGCCATGATCGCCGCTTCCAGCTTGTCGTCGAGCTTGCCCTGCTCGCGCACGGAATCGAGGATGACTTTGCGCCGCTCTTCCAACTCGCGCAGATAACGCAGCCGCTCTTCGAGCGTGCGCAGTTGCGCGTCGTCGAGCGAGCCGGTGACTTCCTTACGATAGCGCGCGATGAACGGCACCGTGGCACCGCCGTCGAGCAGTTCGGTCGCGGCCGCGACTTGCGCTTCCTTGACCCCGAGTTCCGTGGCAATGCGAGCCTGAATGGACGGTAACAAAGCAAGCACCTCAGCACTGACGAGCCAGCCTGAATGCGCCGCCGGCTCAAGGGGGGCCGATATGGGCCGCGCGGTTTTGATTCTTCAAGCGCCGCAGCCGAGGTTATCCCGGTCCCCAGGCGACAGGCTCATATCTAGTTCGACGCCCGGCTGTCGCCACAGCATCTAGGCCTCGAAGCCGTCGAACGACGCGAATTCATCCACAGGCGCGCGCGGCGACCGCCATCGATTGATGGCCGCGTCCGCGTCGGCATAGCCCAAGGCCATCGCGAGCAGCATGGGCGGCACGCCGAACGCCAGCGCGATCTCGCGCGCCGCCGCGTGCCGCGCTTCCATGAAGTCCATGTCGTGCGGCGTCAGCGACATCGGCTTCCAATCGAGCCCGCCTTCCAGGATCAGCGGCCGGCCGGCATTGGCGGCGCCCTGATACTGCGTGTCGAGCTCGCGCTTGAGCCGTTCGAACTGATGGTCGGCGAGCACGTCGTTCTCGCCGGCGGCATAGACCAGCGCGCCCGACGGCCGCGCCGCGTTGTCGAGCAGAGCCTTGTTCCACCGGGCGGCCGCGTTGTGCATGTCGACCGCCACCGCTGCCGCTTCCATCGGCGAGAAGCCGTAGTAGTCGTCGACCGGATTGAACAGCGACAGCTGCAGGATCGGCGGCAGCGGCGCCTCCTGCGCGAAGCGCACCGTGGCGCCGCCGACGGTGTATTCATAACCTTGCGGCCAGCCGTCCGACCCCGGCACGACCTTCATGCGATCGGGCCGCAACGCGTGCAGCTCACGCACGTGTGGCGCCTCTTGCGCGTCCTGCGCCGGCAACGTCACCGCCTCGACATAGGCATTGCCGGCGAGCAGGAGATGCGAGGCGACGTTTTCGAGAAACGCCGCGCCGTCCTGGCGCGGGTTGGGCCGGGCGATGAGATCGAGAAGCGGATGAACGGTCAGTTCGCGCGCGCCGTCTTGGAGCATGAAGCTGAGGCCACCCACGCTCTCGGCGACGAGGCGCACCGCGCGATAGACGATGGCATTCTTCGTGTAGCCTTCGCGCGCGAGCGCGGCATAGTCGCGCGGCGTCCACCGCACCCTGCCGCCGCCATCAAGCGCGATGATACGCCCCACGCGCGAGGCTTTCCGCTCCGGCGACCGGAGCAGGGCTTTCAGTTGTGTGAACATGGTCGGAGGCCCCGTGCGCAGCGTGAACGCCCGCACTCATAAACGACAACGACGGCGACGCTCCGCCCGGCCGGTCACCCGCCCGAGAAGAACGCCATATAGACGATCGCGAACAGCACGATCACGCCGAGCGTGCCGGCCACCAGTACATAACGGACATTGTGCCCGGTGACGCCCTGGCGCGCTTCGGTCTTGTTCTCAACGATGCGGTTGCCTCGGACTTCGGGCATGATGACGTCCATTCCTCGCCGTTGCGGTCTCTCGACACCAACGCGAGCGATGGACTGCCGTTCCGCGCCGGAACCGCGTCATCTTGAACTGTTTGAACTGTTGGGATGCGCCGCCTGACCGGCCCGCAGCTTCGGGCCCAGTTCGGGAGCATGCGGAAAACATACCTGAGCAGCGTTACGCTGTCAATCCTATTAGGATTCTTTTTTAGGTTTTTTTCTCGGCGGCCACCGGCGCGGCGGTGCCCGGGCCGGTCGTCAGTTGACCTTGCCGGAATGGCACGACTGCGGACCGCTCTCCCACGGGAACGGATCGCATTTCGAGCAGGCGCCGAGCGAAAGGCCGGTGAGAACGAGGCAGAGGAAAACGACAAGGGACTTTGGCATGGGCCGCCTTATACCGCACCGACGGCCGCGGGGCGAGTGCCAAGTCCCCTCCCGGTCGCCTCGATCAGCGGCCGGATTGGCCGGACGCCGCATGCGGCAGCGCGACGTCCGCGCGCGGCTTCAGATCGAAGCCGATGACGAAGACCGTCCGGCCCACGGCATCCTTCACGGTCATGCTCCAGCCGGAGAGATCCTGAATGTAAGGATCGCACATTGCCGCTTTGAGATCGCGCACCTGCCGCGTGGCATGCGCACGCGCGGCATGCAGCCCGGGCAGGTCCTGACCCTGCGTATCACCGAATACACGATGCCCGTCGGTGAAATGAAAAAAGTAACGCGGCACGGCACCCTACCCAACGAACCGTCGCCCTAGCACCACCGCATGACAGCGCAGTTACAAGTACAAGTCTACCTCTACCGGCGTGACTGGCCGCGCGTGCTTAACAATATCTATCCGTGGCGGCCCGATGCCGCGGCGATGTCCGAAAATGAAGCGCTGCTGCCGTCGCCGGCAGCGCCATTCAGGCGGTCTGCATCGCCGGCCGAACGGCGAAGATCAGCCAGGCCACCCCATGGATGATGAGGTCGACGCCAAGCAGCGCGCCGAGCAGCCAGAGGCCGGAAGCCGGCCAACCGCTGAGGATGACGAGGCCGGCAAGCGCGCCGAACACGCCGGACAGCAGCATGATCCAATCGGGGCCGCCCGCCTTCGTGAAGGACAACCCGATGCGGAGCGCGCCCGAGGCGAGCAGCAGCAGACCGAAGATGTAGGTCAGCGTCAAAGCGCTAGACACCGGCTGCGACACCAGCATGAGGCCGAATGCCAGATACAGCACGCCGAGGATGATCTGCCAGGCAAAGCCGCCCCAGCCCTTGGTCCAGAAGGCGTGGATGATCTCGAAGCCGCCGGCGATGATCGCCATGACGCCGATGAAGAACACACTGAACAGCGTCGCGACGACCACATCGCCGAGCACCAGAATGCCGGCGGCGATCATCACGATGCCGAGCGTTGCACAAACCCATGGCGCCGGCGCACGAAGCGAGGCCATGGGCGTTCCAGACATATTGTTGACCGACATACCTTTCTCCTCTGCTTCAAAAACGATCGACCAAAACCCGCGTCGCCGGCCCGGCTCCGCGCCGCTTGCCGGGTTAGATCCGATGCCACGCGCAAACGCGCCGGCCATGGTGTTTCTGACGGGCGCTCGCCGGTCCATCGGGCGCCTGCACAGTCGCCCATCCAATGTTTGCGTTTCGCCCCTCAGCGCCCTTTCGCCTCATTCGGTTCATCGGCCGGAATCTCGCCGGGCCGGTAGTTCGGCAGGCGTCCCGCCGGAACGATGGTCACCAGCGACAGCATCGCCATCAGCAGCAAGCCGAGCTTCAGCGCGCGCAAGCGCGCCTCGGTGTTGACCCGGACCGCCTCGTTGACCTGCTCCGGCGTCGCCGTGGTGCGTTCAAGCGCGCTGCGCAGGCGGTCGTTGCTGATGAAGTTAATGTTGTCGAGGTCGACCTGCGCCTGCAGTTCGGGCGTGAGTTTCGGACTGGCGGCGATGCCGCCGAGCGCGATGGCGCTCAAGAGCCCGACCAGGAGCGCGCCGGCGACAGCCGTCCCGACCGCGGCCGCGAGATTGTTGGTCGTGCCGCGCAGCGATCCGACATCGCCAGCAAGCTCCTTCGGCGACGCCGTCACCAGCACGTTGAACAGCAGCGTCACGAGCGCGCCCTGCCCGATGCCGAACAGGATCAATCCGAATAACACCGGCACCTCGCTCCAGTCGTTGTGCACGACGAAGGCGAGCCACAACAGCGCGACCGTGCAGAGCGTGAAACCGTAGCGGCCTATCTGCCGCGGCGTGAGCTTGTCGTACAGCTTCACGATGAGCATCGCGGTGACGAACACGGTGAGATTGAACGGCATCATCGCGACCGCGGTCGCGATCGGACTGCGGCCCTGCACGATCTGAATGTAGAGCGGCACCGAGAAGTTGAGCGCGGCCTCCAGCGCGACGACGGAGAACATCGCGTAGACGGCGGCGCGCTCTTCCGGAGAGTCGATCACCTCGAGCGCGAGAAGCGGCGTCTTGCCCGCTGCCTGGCGCCTGTGCGTCCACATCAGGAACACCTGTCCGAGCACGATGCCGACCACGATCAGCACCGGCGCCGGCGACAGGCCGAAGAGGCTGAACGGCGCGTTCGGCGTCGCCACCGCGAGCCCCCATCCGTTCAGATTGTTGAAGCCGAAGCTGATGCAGATGATGGCGGCGGCGGCGAGAACGACGCCGACACCGTCAATCGTCACATCCTCCCGCCCCTCGTCCGGCCTCAGGCGGAAGCTCAGAAGAAAAACAATCGCCGATGCGGCGATCAGAATCCCGAACACCGGCCGCCACCCGACATAAGTGCCGAGGATGCCGCCGATGACGAAGGCCAGGACGCCGGCGGCGGCGCGCGCCGAACCCAACGCGCCGACGGCCGTCGCCTGCTGCCGTCCTTTATAGTTCTCGGCAATCAGCGCCACGAGCGACGGCACGATGACCGCGCCGGCCGCGCCGCACAGCGCCTGAGCGAAAATCATGAAGGCCGCGCTCGGACTGAAGGTCATCACGATCTGCGAGAGGCAGAACATGACAACGGCGGCGCGGAAGACGCGCGTCGCGCCATAACGCTGGCAGAGTTTGGCGCCGAGCATGACGAAGCCGGCGACCAGCATCGAATAGGCAACGATGCCGGTCGCGATCGTAGTCGGCGGCACGCCGAAGCTCTTCACCATCCCGCCCAGCGCGACCGGCAGAGACGCCACATTGAAAGACATGATCATCTGGCCGAGCGCGATGGCAATCATCGGCACCCAGGACGCGTGCGGCTCGGACCGGACGCCGGCGGTATGAATGACTTGGACCGACATGCCTTACCTCCACCTTTGCGCCGGCAAAGCCGCGGCGCGCTAGCCTTCCGCGGCTGAGACGAAGAGATCCATTCCCACGCTCTGCGAGATGAACTTGGCGGCGAGTTGGCCTTTGACACTGTTGCCGGCCGCATCGAGCCGCGGCGCGAACGTGCCCAGTCCGCCTTTCCCGGGAGACACCGCGACGATACCGCCGCCGATGCCGCTCTTGCCGGGAACGCCGATGTCGTACAGCCAATCGCCCGACGTCTCGTACAAGCCCGACGTCGCCATCACGACGAGCGCGTAATGGCAGACCGAGGCGTCGACGACGCGTTCCCTGGTGATCGGATTGACGCCGCCATCGGCGAGCGTCGCCCCCATGACGGCCAGATCCGTGGCGCTGACGTTCAGCGAGCACTGGCGCGTATAGAGATCGGTCGCCCGCACGGGATCGCAGTAGATGCGATCAAGACTCTGCAAGAGCCTGGCGATGCTGCGGTTGCGGAAATTGGTCGCCGACGCGGACGCATAGACTTCCTCATTCAGCGGCAAGGTCCGTCCGGCGAAGCGGCACAGGCCTTCGTAGAGGAAATCCCATTGATCGGCGACCGTCTCGCCTGGCGCCAGGCTGGTGGTGGCGATCGCGCCGGCGTTCACCATCGGATTCGTGCGACCGTCCCCCATCCTCTCGACAGCCGTGAGCGAATTGAAAGGGAAGCCGGTCGCGTTGGCGCCGATCTTCTTGCGTGCCTCCTCCGGTCCGATCTGCTCGCAGATCAATGCGAACACAAACGGCTTCGACACACTCATGATCGAAAATGCGTAATCGACGTCGCCCGCCGAATAGACACTGCCGTTCGTGCCGGCGATGCAGATGCCGAACAGATCCGACGGCACGCGCGCGAGCGCGGGATAAACCTGCGAGTTCTGGCCGTCCGTGTTTGATTTGAAGCGCGCATGCGCATCCGACACGAGCTTCTGCACCATGTCGGGATCGGGCAGACGGCCGGTCGACACATAAGAAGCTGGCGACAGGAAAGACGGCGACGTCGCTGTATCCACCGGAGCCTCCTCGCACAATGCAACACCTGCGTCGCACGGGAGCGCGGCGCCAGCGATCACTCGCGAGTCCATCGTCCGGTCGCTGAGGCTTTTTGTGCAGGCTCACTGCAAAGCGCGATCGCTTGTGATCGGCAGTGCTGCCTTTCTATCCACGATGGGCTCTTTATTAGCAGGCGCTCGATCGTGGTTATTGTCAAGCGCCGGCCGCGCACGACGCGGTGTTTAACGACCACACCAAAAAGCAGCGAAAATAAGCGCCATATTTTACGACCGCGCCCGGCCTTCGGCGCCAAGGCAATGCGCGCGCTCAAGCACGGAGCCCTGGACTACCGTCGCGGCGCAAGCGTCACGGCGGCGTAACGCTTACGCCGCGGACTTGCCTTCCGCCGTGTCGAAGCGCCGTCGCGCTTCTTCCATCGCCGGCCGGTTCTTGCGCGCCCAGGTGCTCAGGCTGTTGACCGGATCGAGCAGCGAGCAGCCGAGCGACGTGAGCTCGTATTCCACGCGCGGCGGGATGGTCGGATAGACCGTGCGTGTGACGAGGCCGTCGCGCTCCAGCGCGCGCAACGTCAACGTCAGCATGCGCTGCGAAATGCTGCCGAGCGCCTTGCGCAATTCGTTGAAACGCTTCGGCCCCTGCCCCAGCGTCGACACCACCAGCACCGTCCACTTGTCGCCGACGCGCGACAACACTTCGCTGATCGCGCGGCAGTCGCCGGGCTCATGCAGTTTACCGGGTAACACAGGTGTGCCTTCTTGCTTCTTTCGCCTAGTCATTTATCTAGCCCTGGTAACAAACCGTAACCTAAGCGGACCAGAGGTAAACACTCCCATGGCTAAACTCAAGCTCGGCGTCATCGTTGGCTCGAACCGCCGCGAATCCATCAACCGGCAGCTGGCGAACGCGTTGGCGAAGCTGGGCAGCGATGCTTTCGAGGTCAAATTCCTGCAGATTGACGATCTGCCGCTGTACAACCCCGACGACGAGGCCGCCTATCCGGCGCAGGCCCAGCGTTTGAAGAGCGACATCGAGGCGTCCGACGCGCTGCTCTTCGTCACGCCGGAATACGGCCGCACCTTCCCGACCGTGCTCAAGAACGCGCTCGACTGGGCGGCGCGGCCGTGGGGCAAGAACTCGTTCCCGGGCAAGCCGGGCGCCGTCATCGGCACCTCGGGCGGCGCGATCTCCTCGGCGCTGGCGCAGCATGCGCTGCGCGCCGTGCTTGGGACGCAAGGCGTGCATGTGATGGGCGGCGAAGCCTACATCCAGTTCAAGCCCGACCTCATCGATGCCGACGGCAACGTCACCGACGAGAACGTCACCGGCTTCCTCAAGGCCTATGTCGACAGCTTCGCCAGCTTCGCTGGCAAGCTCGCGGCGAAATAGAGTCCAAATAACCGACAAGTACCCGAAAGGATTTTTTCATGTCGATCCGACCCGTGAAGCGGATCGTTCAGTCGAAGCCGACCATGGAGGGCGCGGGGGTGAGACTCCGCCGCGCCTTCGGCTTCGGTGAGACGTCCGAGACCGATCCGTTCCTTCTGCTCGACGATTTCCGCAACGACCGGCCGGACGATTATCTCGCCGGCTTCCCATGGCATCCGCATCGCGGCATCGAAACCATCACCTATGTGCTGCATGGCACGGTGGAGCATGGCGACAGCCTCGGCAATCGCGGCGCGCTCGGCGCCGGCGACGTGCAATGGATGACGGCCGGCCGCGGCATCATGCATCAGGAGATGCCGCAGGGCGACGCCCAAGGCCGCATGCACGGCTTCCAGCTCTGGGCGAACCTGCCCTCTTCGCTGAAGATGACCGCGCCGCGCTATCAGGACGTCAAAGCAGCCGAGATCCCCGAGATCGTCGACGACGACGGCACGCGTGTGCGCATTGTCTGCGGCGAGTTCTGGGGCAAGAAAGGTCCGGTCGAGGGCGTCGCCGCCGACCCGCGCTATCTCGACGTCTTCGTGCCGGCGGGACAGCGCAAGACGCTGAAGGTCGAAGTCGAACGCCACGCTTTCGCTTATGTGTTCGAAGGCGACGGCAAGTTCGCCTCCGCCTCGAAGCCGCAAGGCGTGCTGACCGAAAAGCAGATCGACGGCGAGGAGATCGTGTTCCGCGAACCGGCCGGCGATCGCTCGCTCATCCTGTTCGACCGCGGCGACGAGGTCACGGTGCAGGCCGGCGACAAGGGCATCCGCTTCCTGCTGGTGTCCGGCAAGCCGCTCCAGGAGCCCGTCGCCTGGTACGGCCCGATCGTGATGAACACGCAGGCCGAGCTGCAGCAGGCGGTGAGCGAGCTGCGCAACGGCACGTTCATCAAGTAACCGATAGCGGCCGCGCGAGCCTAGACGGGCAGCGCGGCCGCTTTCGGCGCGGCCTCTGTTTCCAACCGCCCGTCGCGCAGCCGGAAAATATGGTCGAAGCGGTCGAGGATCATCTCGTCATGGGTGACGACGATGATCGCGGCTTGCTGGTCAACCGCGATCCTTCGCAACAAATCCATCACGATGCGCGCGCGCGCCGAATCGAGCGGCGCCGTCGGTTCGTCGGCAAGGATGATACGCGGCCTGTTGGCAAGCGCACGCGCGATCGCCACGCGCTGTGCCTCGCCACCCGAGAGCTGCCGCGGCATAGCATGCTTGCGGTGACCGACCTCCAGGTATTCGAGCAATTCCATTGCGCGCTTGCGCGCGGCGCCCGACGAATAGCCGGCAAGATCGAGCACCACCGCCACATTATCGGTGCCATCGAGAAACGGCAGCAGGTTTGGATACTGGAAGATAAACCCGATCTTGTCGAGCCGTAGCCGCCGCAAGTCGGCTTTGAGCCAATGGCCGTCATAAACCGTGTCGCCATCGAGCGTGAGACGGCCACTGCTCGGCTCCAGAATGCAAGCGATGCAGTGTAGCAGCGTGGTTTTACCCGAGCCGCTCGGCCCCATCAGCCCGACCACCTGGCCCGGAAACACTTCCATATTGATGTCGCGCAGCGCTTCGACGCGCGCCGTGCCTTCACCGAAGGACTTCGACAGGTGCTCAACGCGGACGACGGGCTGTAAGTTGACTTCGGCCATGCACTACCCCGACGAGGCCAGCGCTTCGGCCGGATCCACTTTCAGCGCAAGGCGAATACCCATCGTGCTGGCGGCAAGGCAGATGCCGATGGTGATAAAGAACACGATGATGATGCTCTCGGGGTCGAGCACCAGCCGCCGCGGGAAATAGGGCTTGAAGACGAGCACCAGCGCGAGGCCTGCAAAATAGCTGAAAATGCCCATCGACAGCGCTTGCTGTACGATGAGGCCGACGATGGTGCGGTCTGGCGCACCAACGAACTTGAGCGTCGCGATCGAACGGACTTTATCCATGGTCAGCGTATAGACGATGAGCGCGATGATCACCGCCGAGACGATCACCAGAAGGACCATGATCAGGCCCTGTTGCTTGCGCGCTCGCTCGATGACGTATTTGCTGAGCAGCGTCTCCTGCTGATCCTGCGTCAACGCGGTGAGGTGCTTCCAGCGTGACAAAGCAGCCGCGACCTCGTCGACCTTCACGTTCGGCGAGACTTTGGCGATGATGGCGTTGACCTGGTCGTTGGTCTCGCCATTGCTCCCGCGCGCTTTCTCGCGCCGCGACGCCGGCGGGGCCAGTTCGAACTGGAGCTGCTGAGCGTCGCGTAGCGTGATATAGGCGACCGGATCGCCTGACGACGTGACCTCGTTCTGCATCAGCCCGACCACCGTGAATTGGTGGCCGCGCGTGCCGAGCGCCACCTCCTGTCCGAGGTTGAGCCCGGTGGAGCGGTCCGCGACCATTTCGTAATGACTGCGTAGTATCTCGCGCCCGGCAACGAGACGGTGCGGACCGCCGGGGCGTCCGGGTTCGAAGCCAATGAGATACATGCGTAAGGGCCGGCCGTTCACCTCGGTCTGCACCGACTGATAGGTCACGGAACCTGCACGCGCGACGCCATAGACACGACTGACCAGCTCGCGTGTGTCGCCGGGAATGCGTGAAGACTCCGCGAAAGGCCCATTGGTCCCCGCCTCAACGACCCAGAGGTCGGCATTCGCGGCGCGCGCCTGCTTGAGCGCGTCGTCGATCAGCCCGCCGTAGACGCCGGTGATCATGATGACGATGCCCAGCAGCAGGCTCAGGCCGAAATTGGTCAGCACGAAACGTAGGAGATTGTGCTTGATGTCGCGGTAGGCGAGATTCATTTAGCTCGCCCATCCGTAATCGTGGCGGAGCGGCCGACCCGCATCCCGCTGCGCAGTTCGGTAACCACGGCACCGCCGACCGGCACACCGCCGGTGATCTCGAAGCGGCCATCGAGCAGCCGATGGCTGAGCGTCACGACGCGCTGTTGCAGGGCCCCGTCTTCCACGGTCCAGACCGTGCCTCGATTCTTGCCTAGCCCGATGATTGCCGCCTCCGGCACCAGCGAAGCCTGCGGCAGGCGCACAGTGGTGATATAGACCTCGGCCTGTTCGCCGAGATTGAAGTTCTCCGGAATGGCGTCAAACGCCACCGCGACGCGACGCTCCTCGTTGACCCGATCGCTTTCCGGCTCGATGCGCGCAACTTTGCCGGCGATACGCCGGCTGGGCTGCGAGCGCAGCACGATTTCGGCCGGCTGGCCGACGGCGATCTCACCGGCCTTGCTCTCGTCGATATAAGTCAGAACCCACACTGTCTTCGGATCAATCAGTGTGAACACAGCTTCGCCGATACCGAGCGCGGAACCGAGTTCCTTCAATCGCGCCGTCACCATCGCGTCGAAGGGCGCCGTCAACGTGTGGAAGTCGAGCGTGGCGCTCTCCTGCTGTAACTGCGCCTTGGCGTCGCCGATCGAGGCGCGCGCCACCGCGACGTCACCCGTCGCCAGATTCACATCGGCCAAGGCGGCCTCTTCCGCGGTCTTCGCGGTCTCGGCCGCTTCCACGGAGGTGGTGCTCGTTTGCACGAGCTTTTGCCGGCGTTCGTTGATGTTCTTGGCATTAACGTAATTGGCCTTGGCCTTCTCGAGACCGGCAAGCGCCCGCTGCAATGTGGCTTCGGTCTGCTGCGTCGCCGCTTTCGTACGCGCCACCCGCGCCTGTTGCTCGCGATCGTCAAGACGGGCCAGCACCGCTCCTTTGTCGACGCGGTCGCCGACATCGGCGCGCAAATCGATCAGAACACCGGCCACCTTGAAACCTATCTTGGATGAGACGCGCGCCTCTACCGTACCGAGGCCGAACACTTGCACCGCAACGTCGCGCGCGGGCTGCGCCACCTTGACGGTCACAGGCCGCAAGAAGCTCGCCCATCCCGCGAACGCGAGCCCCAACACAGCTACGGCGGCAACGCCATATCCAACAAGACGTTTCACCGCGCGTATCTCCAGCCAATCCTAGAACCGTTGCACATGCATAATCTACCGCCGCCAACCTGCTTTGATCGTTGTCAAAGGGCCGCGCCATGGATTCGCGCATTGCAGCCGAAGCCGCCACCGCACGGCCAATCGCCGCGGCGGGCCGCGGCGAGGATGTGCCGGCCGCCCCTCGTTTCCGGCGGGCCGACGCTCTCGCCGATTTGGCAAGAACGCGCTTTCCTCCCGTGCGTCACTCGCGCTAGCCTCAATCTCGGAAGTGCTGCACCGGGCGTGACGTCCGCGACAGAATGGACGCCGCCCTCATCCAGGGGAAACGGCCATGTCCACAGCTCGATCGACCGCGCTGGCGCTGCTCATCGTCGGCGGCGCACTGACGCTTTCGCAACCGCGCGCGCAAGCGGAAGACCTCCGCATCGGCTTCCTCGCGCCACGCACCGGCATCTACACCGCCATCGGCACCGACATGCTCAACGGCTTCCAGATGTATCTGGACGAGCACAACGGCATGCTCGGCGGCGTCAAAGTCAACTTCATCGTCGAGGACGACCAGGGCAAACCCGACATCGACGTCACCAAGGCCAAGAAGCTCATCCTGCAAGACAAGGTGCACATGCTGGTCGGCGCCCTGCTCGCTTCCAGCGCCTACGCGCTCGGTCCGGTCTCGACAGCCGAAAAGGTTCTTTATATCGGCACGTCGTCCACCGCCGACGATCTCGCGCAGCGGCAGGTCGACAAATACCCCTACGTCGCGTTCTCGAACTGGGTACCCTCGCTGCCCAATCATCCGCTCGGTCAATGGGCCTGCGATCAGGGCTACAAGCGCATCAGCGCGGTCGTCGCGGATTATGCCTTCGGCTACGAACAGCTCGGCGGCTTTCAGCAGACGTTCGAGGACTGCGGCGGCAAGATCGTACAGAAGATCTGGACGCCGCTCGGCACCAAGGATTTCGGGCCGTACATCCCGACCATGAAGTCGGACATCGATGCCATTTTCACGCTGATGGTCGGACCGATGTCGCTGCAATTCCCCAAGCAGCTGCGCGCCGCCGGCAACAAGAAGCCGATCGTCGCGGGCGGCACCAGCTACGATGAGTTCGTGCTGCCGTTCATGGGCGACGAAGTGATCGGCGACGTTTCCGCGCTGATGTACAGCGCCGCGATCGAGACGCCGAAGAACGAGGACTTCGTCAAGCGCTACCGCGCCAAGTACGGCAAGGTGCCGTCGTATTATTCCGAGGGCAATTACACGACCGCCCAATGGATCGACGAGGTCATGACCAAGCACAAAGGCCAGTTCCCCGGCCCCACCGAATTCATCAAGACCATGGCCAGCATCAAGCTCGACGCCGTGCGCGGACCGGTGCAGCTCGACCTTGCGACCAAGAGCCCGATCGAGAACATCTACATCAAGAAGGTCGAGAAGAAGAAGATGTTCGGTTACGACAAGGACGAACTCTGGAACACGGTGATTAAGACCTATCCCGCCGTCAGCCAGTTCTGGACCTACGACAAGGCCACCTTCCTCAAGCAGCCAGTGTACAGCCGCGACTTTCCGCCCTGCAAATACTGCGAGTGAGGGCGGAAAGTCGGGATGTCGTTGCGCATGCGCGCGGTCAGTTGCTGAGGCCTTGCGGCGGCTCGCGCATGTCGGCCGGCATCGGCTGCCCGGGCAACATGCGGACGCGTGTCGCCGCGATCACCTCGCGGCGATAATCGCTCGGCGCGCGGCCCGTGACCTTGCGGAACGCCGCTGAGAAGGAGCTCGTTTCGGCAAAGCCGACCGCCAACCCCACCGAGGTCACCGAACTCGTCGGCAACGCCAGCAACTCCTTGGCGCGCTCGATGCGTCGCTTGACGTGATACCGGTGCGGCGGCACGCCGAACGAACGCTTGAACGCACGCGCGAAGTGGAACGGGCTGAAGTCGACCAGCGAGGCGAGATCGGCCAGCGGCACGTTCTGAGCGAGATGCGCCTCGATATAGTCGGCGACGCGCTTCTGCTGCCAGCCGGCAAGTCCGCCCCGCGCGACCGGCGCCGCGGTATCGCCGCTGTTGTTCAGACGCACGAGCTCGTGCGCCAGCAGCACCACCAGCGCTTCGCTGTATTGGCGCATGCCGTTCTCGCCTTTGAGCACCTCGTCCTTCAGTTTCATGGCGATGCGCCAAAGTTCCGCATCGGCAAAGAAGAGCCGCGGCTGAAACTCGATCTCGCCGAAGTGCAGTTCGTCGTCGAGCCTCAGTTCCTGCGGGTCGATGTAGAAGGCAACCACCCGTGCCGGCACCAAGGGCTGTTGCCAGCCGTTGAGCTCGCGACCGGCCGGAACGAATGTGAGCTTGCCGCTCAAGCTGCGCAGGCGCGAGCGCGGCAAGCCCTCGATCTCGGTTTCGCCGTCCTCGCGCTCGACATGCTCTGCGGCAATCAGCAGATGGAATTTCGATTTGAAGTGATAGGTAAAAGGCTCTCGCTGCGTCGCGGTGACGACGGCCTTCAGGCCGGTCCAGTGCGCGACATGGTGTTGCATCATCTCAGATGGCGTAAATCGCACACAGCGATCGTCGCCCGGCATTGCATTTGAAGACATGCGATCTCCACGTTAGGAGACTAAGACCGCCGTACTTGGAAGTTTCCCCGCGCCGCTTTTTGTCTTGGTTACAGCGGCGCACATGCGGATATCGGCGCTCCAATGCTGCGCCGCAAGACACGCATGCGTGAGCGGCGCATGCTGATGCATAAATGCAACGATCGGGCGCGCGGCGCCGCGTCGGGAACCCGAAAACGGCGGCGCGCAAAAGCGCAAACCACGCTGCACTGCGGCAATTTCAGACAAGCCGGCGAGCGGATCGCAACCCATCTCCCGGTCGTGGCGGCGAACGGCGTCGCCTTGGAACGATGGAGACAAAGATGAAGAAGCTTCTGTTGAGCGCGGCCGTCGCCGCGGTTCTGGCGACCCCCGCTTTCGCGCAGTCGTACAGCCCGGACTTCGGCACCGGCAACATCAATCCGCCGGTTGCTTCGCTGCAGTCGAATGAAGCGGGCAGCGCCTTCGCTTACGCGCCGCGCGTTCACGGCCGCATGATGCGTGACCCGAATGCCGTCTATTCCTACGGCCAGTATCGCGGCTCCGATCCGAGCCCGTATGTGCGCGAGGAACTGCGTCGCGATTATCCGCAGAACTAAGATCGCCGAAAGGCGTTCTGCCCTCTTGGGCCAAAGCCCCGGCCATCGCGGCCGGGGTTTTTATATTGTGTTTATCTGGCGACGTTCGGAATCGAGGTCGCGGGCGCGGTCGGCGCTTCGGCGGCGGCACTCGGCGGGCCCTGCAGCGGCCGCTCTTCCAAAGCGATCAGGAAGGCCATGCCGAAGGCCAGCACCAGCGCGCAGGCGAGGAACACGAAGCGGAACGCAACGACGAGAACGTCGACCGAAGCCGAGCGCGCCAGCGTTTCCACCGCCGCGCCGGTTTCACCGCCCAAGCCGCCGAGCACGATGGCGCCGAGAATCGCCACCACGAGCGATGAGAACAGCGCGCGGAAGAAATTGGCGGCGCCCGTGGCGATGCCCATCTGCGCATGCGGCACGGAATTCTGCAGACAGACGGTCGACACCGGGAACACGGTTCCCAAGCCCGAGCCGATCACGGCGAGCATCACCAAGACCAGCCACATCGGCATCGCGGCCGGCCAGATCGCCAGCGAACCGAGCGCGAGAATGGCGACGGTCGAGCCGAGCAGCGGCACCCGCTTGTAGTGCGTGACGCGCATCATCAAACGGCCGACGATGGTCGAACCCAGCACCGACGACGCCATCAAGGGAATGAGCGCGAGGCCCGATTGGCTCGCCGACAGATGCAGCACGACTTCGAAATAGAGCGGCACGAAGATGGTCATGCCGACCAGCGCGCCCATGGTGCAGGCGCCGGTCAGCGCGGCGCTGCGCACCACCGGATTGCCGAGCACGGACAAAGGCAGGAACGGCTCGGCCGCCGCGGCCAGGCGCCACGCGAACAGGATCCACAGCACCGCCGACAGCAGGAACAGCGCGCCGATCTCGACGGAGATCCACGCATATTCGCGCCCGCCCCACGACAGCGCGAGCAACAGCGCGACCGACGCGCTGATCATCAAGAGCGCGCCGATGACGTCGAGCCGATGCTTGCGCGGATGATACGGCACGAGCTTGAGCGACTGCGAGGTGACACCGAGCGCGATGAGGCCGACCGGCACGTTGATCCAGAAGATCAGCGACCAGTCGAAATGTTCGGTGAGAAAGCCGCCGAGCACGGGACCGCCGACCGAGGAGGTCGCGAACACCGCGGCGATATAGCCCTGATAGCGGCCGCGTTCGCGCGGTGACACCACGTCGGCGATGATGGTCTGCGCCAAGGCCATCAGGCCGCCGCCGCCGGCGCCCTGCAGCGCGCGGGCAAAGATGAGCGCGCCCATCGACGGCGACAGCGCGCAGGCGACCGAGCCGGCGATGAACAGTCCGATCGCGGTCAGCATGATCACGCGCCGGCCGTAGACGTCCGAGAGCTTGCCGTAGAGCGGCGTCACCGCCGTGCCGGTGAGCAGATAGGCCGTGACGATCCAGGCGAGATTGCCGAGGTCGTTGAAGTGGCGGCCGATGGTCGGCAAGGCCGTGGCGACGATGGTCTGATCGAGCGCCCCGAGGAACATCGACAGCATCAGGCCGAAGATGATGCGCAGGATCTCCGGATGGCTGAGGACGACGCGCCCCGCCCCGTCTTTGGCATGGGCCTTGGCGGGCTTGTGAGGGTGCGGATGCTGCGGACGGGGGTTCATGGCGCGGAGCAATGCCGTGCTTCGCGCCCGGAGGCAATGGCGGGGCGTGGGGGACCGCTATGCACCCCAATACCTGCCCCCCAAAGATGGGCAGACGGCCCGCCCCACCCGCCGCCGCGCCGCCGGCTTGCTCCCGGCGCCCGACAGAAGCTATTGAACCCCCTGCTCTCTAGGATCGGCCGGGACCTCATGACGGACAATCGCGTAATCATCGCCGGCGGCGGCATTGGCGGCCTTGCGACCGCCCTGACGCTGCATCAGATCGGCGTGCCTTGCATCGTGTACGAGGCGGTGCGCGAAATGCGCCCGCTCGGCGTCGGCATCAACATGCAGCCGAACGCCGTGCGCGAGCTGTACGACCTCGGCTTCACCGCCGCCGATCTCGACCGCGTCGGCCTGCCGGCCAAGGAGTGGGCGCTGGTCGGCCTCAACGGCAACGACATCTATGCCGAGCCGCGCGGCCTCGACGCCGGCTACAACTGGCCGCAATACGCGGTGCATCGCGGCCGCTTCCACATGATGCTGCACGACAAGGCGGTGGCGCGCATGGGCGCCGGCGCCGTCCAGCTCGGCAGCCGCGTCACCGGCTATCGCAAGAACGCCGACGGCGGCGTCACCGCGCTGATCGAACACGCCGACGGCACCACGTCGCAGCAACGCGGCGCGCTGCTGATCGCGGCCGACGGCATCCACTCGGCCATCCGCGCGCAGATGCATCCGCACCAGCCGCCGATCCACTGGGGCGGCGCGGTGATGTGGCGCGGCACGACCTGGGGCAAGCCGATCCGCTCGGGTGCCTCCTTCGTCGGCCTCGGCACGCACCGCCAGCGCGTCGTGTTCTATCCGATCTCGCATCCCGATCCGCGGACCGGCCTGTCGATGATCAACTGGATCGCCGAAGTGACGATGGACAATGCCGAAGGCTGGAAGCAGGCCGGCTGGTTCCGCCAGGTGCAAACCGCCGACTTCGCGCATCACTTCGACAGCTGGGTGTGGGATTGGCTCGACGTGCCGGCGCTGATCAAGGGCGCCGACGTCGCTTTCGAAAACCCGATGATCGACCGCGATCCGGTGCCGACCTGGCAGGACGGCCCGGTGCTGCTGCTCGGCGACGCCGCGCATGCGATGTACCCGACCGGCTCGAACGGCGGCAGCCAGGCGATCGTCGACGCGCGCGTGCTCGGCGCCACGATGGTGGAGCACGGCGCGACGCCCGACGCGCTCGCCGCTTTCGACGAGAAACTGTGCGGCCCGATCTCGCAGCTGATCCTGCGCAACCGCGGCGCCGGCCCGTTCGGCCTGTTGAACCTGGTCGACGAACGCTGCGGCGGCACCTTCGACAACATCGACGACGTCATCCCGCCGCAGGAGCGCGCCGCGTTCATGGCCGGTTACAAGGCGGCCGCCGGCTTTGCCATCGAGGCGCTGAACACGGCGCCGCCGACCATCGCCAAGGGCGCCAAGGCGCGGGCGCTGCAGACGGCTTAAGCGCCGGCGGGCGCGTCCGCCCGCTGCACGGCTTCGAGATAATCGCTCGCGGCGGCCAGCGCCAAACGCAAGGCGCGCTCGGTCGTTTCGTCGCCGGGGCACGGCGGCACCTTCGGCCGCCGCCAGGGATCGCCGCCCCAGTCCTTGGCCAGGCGCTCGGCCTTACGCCAGGCGCGATGATCGTCCTTGAACTGCGTGAGGTTCTTCAGCGCGCGCTCCACCGCCCGCCACGCGCGCAGGCGCGCGTCCGCCTGATGCACGCGCATCGCCTCCTGCTGCGCTTCGCGCGCCAGCGGGTCCGCCGCATCGCAGCGCGCCTGCGCCTCGGCGCGGCCTTGCGCATCGAGCGCCTTGAGCCCGGTCGGAAACGGCTGGCCGCTATCGTCGCGGCGGATGAAACGGCCGCCGGACCCTTTGGCCGGCACGCGACCTGCCGTAGACGCCCAGCGCCGGCCGCGATTATGCGCCGCCGCGGCGCGCCCGCGCGGCAGCACGGCATAGCGCTTGGTCCAGCCGTGCTTCTCGACATACTTATAAAGCGTGCGCTCGGTCACGCCGGCGATCGCCGCAATCTCGCGCACCGGCACGCTCGTCTCTTCGTACAGCGCTCTGATGCGCGCGGTGAGGTCTTGCGGAGGCACGGCCGTTCCACCCGCCACGGCGCCCTTCTCCCCTCCCCCCGCGCGCGCAGCGCGTGGTGGGGAGGGGTCGGGGGTGGGGGGCGCTTGCTTGGCAACCGCCCTCTCCCGCTTCAATTCCCCATACAGTTCGCGCGCCGCCGCGCGCACGGACGTGCGTTGCGTCATGGCCTTCAAACCCACTTGTCGGAGAATGTAGGAAAATTAGCCGGGCAGCGTCACGGTGTCAAGAACGATCGTCTGCAGCCTGCGCCCCCCTCGACTCGACCGCGAAGCTTGTCTTGCGGCGTTCGGCGCGGTCTTCGAGCCAGCCGTAGAACCGGAGGCGAGATCGAAAACGCAATAAACCTCGCATTATCACGGCCACCCACAACAACAACGAGAATCAGACTTGACCACCCGAAATACGGGTGATGCAGTATACGTGAGTTAGCCCCACTTTTGCGAACGACAAAACCGGGCAGGCAATCCTCATAAGCACACTGAATACCGACTGATCTCCTCCTTGAAAACGTAAGGACGATGATGAAGGCCTTTCTCAGTCACTCCTCACGCGACAAAGCAACTGTTGAGCAGGTCGCTGCCCAACTCGGGGCTGCAAATGTTGAACTGGACTCCGAGACCTTTGACCGCGGATTATTGAACGTCACGGCCATTCAGGACGCACTTCGCAGGTCGTCATTATTCATACTTTTTCTCTCGAAAGATGCTTTGGCTTCCGGAGTAGTTCGATATGAAGCTCTACTCGCTCAAGAGTTATTTGCACGAGGCATCGTCGAACGATTTCTCGTGATCTGCCTTGATGAAAATTCGTTCTCCTCCGCCGACGACAACTGGAAAACCTTCAATTTTGTACGCAAAGCAACATCTCCGCAGTCCATTGCAAGATTAATCCAGCACCAAATAATTCTGTTGCAATCAAAATTATCGGGAGCCGCACAGCCATTTGTAGGCCGATTGAAAGAACTTGGCGAAACAAAGGAGAAGCTAATAGACCCAAAGCTGACTCGCCTTCGCGGTATTTACGTGTCCGGATTCGCCGGGACAGGCCGAAGAACATTCGCCCGCCGACTATTCAGCGACATATACCCCTCTGTTATTTCCGTATTTCCTGAGATCTCCATTGAAGAGTTAGATGGACTCGAAGAGATTTACAGAAAGCTCTCCGAGAAACTCGCACCCAACTCGACGCTATCGGCCTATCGAACACGTATACTAGCCTTTGCTACAGAGACCGAAGCGGGCAAAGAGCACCTAATTGTCCAGCTATTAGAACGAGCGATTGATACCCGCGAAGCAGTACTCATTATCGACCACGGCGGACTGCTAGATCGTGATGGACAATTCCAGTCACCGGTGCGGCAAATTATTGCACGACTCCCACCCCAACGACGCCCATGCGTAGTTTTTATCGCCGAACGAATGATGCCACAGGCTCGTCAGCGAGATACCGAAGGCTTGATATTTTGTCGCCTTTCGTCACTTAGCTTTGATGAAACCAAGCAACTCATCGGCCTAATGCTCCGCAACTCCGGCATCACCTATACGGAGAACGATCTCGCTGAACTGGCCAACCTGAGTGATGGACACCCGTTTAATGTCGCCTTTCTTGTGGAGGCGGTGAAGCACTATGGCATTAAGATCATACTAGGAGATCCTTCAGAAATCACGCAATGGAAACGGCGCAGAGCATCTGATTTCCTGACCAAGATCGCATTCTCACCGGAAGAGCAAAAAATAATCTCAGCGCTTAATCACTTCAATGTTTTAGATTTTGAAATACTAGTCCAAGTCTCCGGGGGAGACAGCGTCAAAGCTTCAAATGCCCTCGCAAAACTAATAGATTACCACGTCGTTGAGATCGACACCGACACTTTCTCAATTGCCCTCCCTTTGCGCATCGCCGTCCGCAGAGACAAGCGTTTTGATCTATCTGGCGAGCCTTTACGAGCACTATTAAGCGCGGTCGGCGGAATACTCACAGCCAAGGCTGAGAGCGACGAGATCGCGGCTCCTATGGTCGAGGGAGCCATCCTCGCACGGCTCCAAGAAGGAGGCGAGATACCGACACTGTTCTCGGCATTTCTATTGCCGTCACATCTCGTTTGGCTAGCCCGCCGACGATACGATGCAAAAAAGTTCGATGAGAGCATTTCCCTTGCTCGAAGCGCACTTAATGACTCTGGAAGATTGTCACCGGCTGGCAGGGTTGAGGCCAGCAGAATTCTATGTCTTGCGTCCGCGAGACTGGGGCAGGAGGCGAACTTTCAGTATGGGATTGACATACTGAAGGCCAACGCGAACGACTCGTGGGCGCGAAGCAACCTTAATTTTCTTCTCGGATTTATGGCTCGGATGAGAGGTCACCTTCCCGAAGCTGAAACCTTTATGAGAAAAGCCTACGACGACGCTCCGGGAAACTTCTCGGCAGCGCATGGGCTCGCGTCAATATGTCTCGTTCGTGGAAACCTGTCGGATGCAGAGAAATTTGCGCGCAAGGCTTTTGAGGTCGCCCCAGACAACGCATACGTCCTTGATGTGCTCTTGAGAATTCTTTTCGGCGACGACCCACATACTCTCAAAAGGAACGAATCAGAGATCA
The DNA here is from genome assembly GCF_003367395.1 of Pseudolabrys taiwanensis. Taxonomy (NCBI): domain Bacteria; kingdom Pseudomonadati; phylum Pseudomonadota; class Alphaproteobacteria; order Hyphomicrobiales; family Xanthobacteraceae; genus Pseudolabrys; species Pseudolabrys taiwanensis. Next base: position 2,098,398 of record NZ_CP031417.1, read on the forward strand.
ACTACTTACTGGAACGACTAAAAGCCGTTGGAGAAGAAGAAGGAAAATCCTTTTATACAACCCGACGCGCAGATTACGAGTTCAGGACGGGCAATCTCAGCGAGGCCTGCAAGCTAATCGACGAGGCTGCCCACAAAACCCCAGGCATATTCAACGTCCACGAACTGAGGGCAAAGATATATTTAGAACGAGGAAACAAAACGATCGCCGCTGAAGAAATACAGAAGATGCGTGACGTCGTGTATCGCCCGAACACGTCAGAGCGCCTAACTAATTTGAGAGTCTTACTCGAGACCGAAGCGTCATACTATTCTGCCAGTGGCATGTTCGACGAGGCCAAGAAAATTTACAAAAGAAAAGACGTTTTCACTGACGTCGAAGCTACGGCTGCAGTTCGAAAAATTGAGATCGAGCAAGGCTACCGAAACCGTTGAAGAAACCGTTGAAATTGCCTCAACCTAGTGCAGTTTTTCATCAAGAAATTACGTCCCAACTTTCAGTAACAAAGTGTACTAGTGCTCTGGTGAGCGGTCGCCATCATCGCGCCCTGCGCTTTGTTCCCCTCGGCCACTTCCCCGGCCACCCAACAATGTAATCGACGAGCTTCTCGTCCGGCACGTCCTCTTCGCTGGCGCTGACGCGGCCGCGCACGGAGATGCCGGCCTTGTGCACCGTCTCCTGCGTGCCGGAGACCAAGGGGTGCCACCAGGGCAGGTCCTTGCCCTGCGCGATCAGCCGATAGCCGCAGGTCGGCGGCAGCCAGGACAGGCGCGAGACGTTGCGCCAGGTGAGCTTGACGCAGTCCGACACCTTCTTCTGCCGGTTCTTGTAGTCGATGCAGCGGCAGGTCTCGCCGTCCAGCAGCACGCAGCCGACGTCGGTGTACACCGTCTCGTTGGTGTCCTCGTCGATCAGCTTGTTGAGGCAGCAGCGCCCGCAGCCGTCGCACAGGCTCTCCCACTCCGCGGCGGTCATCTCGCTCATGCGCTTGCGCCGCCAGAAGGGCGTCTCGTCCGGCATCCGAATCCCTTGGGTTGAGGTCTCCATATAGCCCCCGCCGGGCCCGGCCGCGAGGCGCGGGCGGGGAGTTTCCCCCTTCCCCGGCGGCCGTCCGGCCCTATTTTGCCGCGATTGGCGTTCACTTTGGCGCCAGGTTCCGCCTTCCCGCCATGGCCGGGCGGCGCCCGATCGGCTAAAATGCGGCAACGCGGCGGGCCTTGCGGCCGGCCGCCGTCCCTTTGCAAACCAGAGCCTTCAGCCTTGCGCGACCTGTTCCCCCGGGATTGGAAGCCCAATCTCAAGAAGTTCTTCCTGGCGATCGACGCCTGGGTGGATTTCAGCCTGTTCCGGAGCCTGTCCGGCGCGCGCGAGACCTATGGGCGTTTCTCCACCTTCATGGACCGCTTCCACGTCGCCGGCTGGCGGCGGTGGCTGACGGAGTTGCTCTCGGAAGGCGCCACGCTCGGCACCGCCGGCGCGATCCTGATGCTGGCGCTCGCCATCCCCGCCTTCCGCGAGACCTCGGACGACGACTGGCTGAAGAAGTCGGAGCTCGCCGTGACCTTCCTCGACCGCTACGGCAACGAGGTCGGCTCGCGCGGCATCAAGCACAACGACTCGGTGCCGCTGGAGGAGTTTCCCGATCACCTGATCAAGGCCGTGCTGGCGACCGAGGACCGGCGCTTCTACGACCATTTCGGCATCGACATCGCCGGCACGGCGCGCGCCTTCGTGACCAATGCGCGCGCCGGCGGCGTCGTGCAGGGCGGCTCGTCTCTGTCGCAGCAGCTCGCCAAGAACCTGTTCCTGTCGAACGAGCGCACGCTCGAGCGCAAGGTGAAGGAGGCGTTCCTGGCGCTGTGGCTCGAGGCGCGGCTGACCAAGAACGAGATTTTGAAGCTGTATCTGGATCGCGCCTATATGGGCGGCGGCGCCTTCGGCGTCGACGCGGCGGCGCAGTATTACTTCAACAAGTCGGCGCGCGACGTCGATCTCGCGGAAGCCGCGATGCTCGCCGGCCTGTTCAAGGCGCCGACCAAGTTCTCGCCCAACGTCAACCTGCCGGCCGCGCGCGCCAGAGCCAACGTCGTGCTCGACAACCTCGTCGACACCGGCTTCATGACCGAGGGTCAGGTCTTCGGCGCCCGCCGCCACCCCGCCACCCCCGTCGACCGCCGAGACGACCGCGCGGCGAACTATTATCTCGACTATGCCTTCGACGAGATGAAGAAGCTCGTCGACACCTTTCCGAAGTCGATGACCGAGCGCGTCTTCGTCGTGCGCACCGCGCTCGACACCGGCATGCAGAAGGCGGCGGATGCCGCGGTCGAGAACTCGCTGCGTCAGTACGGCCAGGAGTATCACGCCAAGCAGGCGGCGGCGGTGCTGATGGAAGTCGACGGCTCGGTGCGCGCCATGGTCGGCGGCCGCGACTACGGCGCCAGCCAGTTCAACCGCGCCACCGACGCCATGCGTCAGCCCGGTTCGTCGTTCAAGCCTTACGTCTACGCCACCGCCTTGATGCACGGCTTCAAGCCGACCTCGATCGTCGTCGACGCGCCGATCTGTCTCGGCAACTGGTGCCCGCACAACTACGGCAACGGCTATGCCGGCTCGATGACCCTGATCCAGGCGCTGACACGCTCGATCAACACCATCGCGGTGCGCCTGTCGGTCGCCGTCGGCGATGGCAATCCCAAGCTCGGCCGCTCGCGCATCGTCAAGCTCGCGCACGACATGGGCATCAAGAGCCAGTTGCCGGACACGCCGTCGCTGCCGATCGGCGCCGACGCCGTCACCGTGCTCGAACATGTCGGCGCCTACGGCACCTTCCCCAATCTCGGCAAGGCCGTCACGCCGCACGCGATCCTGGAAGTGCGCACCGGCGACGGTCAGACGATCTGGCGCTACGATCGCGACGGGCCCAAGCCGCGCCAGGTCATGCCGCCCAAGGTCGCGCAAGACATGATCACGATGATGAACAGCGTGGTCGAAAACGGCACCGGCCGGCGCGCGCGCCTCGACGGCATCGCGGCCGCCGGCAAGACCGGCACCACCAACGCTTATCGTGACGCCTGGTTCATGGGTTACACGGGCAACTTCGTGTGCGGCGTCTGGTTCGGCAACGACGACTACACGTCGACCAACCGCATGACCGGCGGCGCGCTGCCGGCAATGACGTGGCATGGGATCATGGAATACGCACACCAAGGCATGGAGTTGAAGCAATTGCCGGGCGTGCCGGTGCCGCAGGTCCGCCAGCCTGTCGTCGCCGAAGCCAAATCGAAGTCGGACGCACCGCCACCGCCTGTTCGTCCGGCCGTGCTGACGCGGCGCGGGGCCGACATTCTGGTGCGCGTCGAGCGCCTGATGGAAGACGCCAACCGTGCCCTCGGCCCGACGCCGCCAACGGCGACGACCGAGAAGAAGAAACAAGCCGAGGCCGAAAAGCCGGATGCCCTCGCCTCCGCCCTGGAGGGCAAGGCTTTCGGTCGTAACTGATTAGCCGCCTGCCCTCCGGCGGCGTAGTCTCCCACCCTCGAATCAATTTCTTGACCCTGCCAGCGGATCGATCGTGCGGCTGCTTTTCGGAACGCTGTTTGTCCTCGCGGTCGGCGCCGTCATCGGCCTGAGCGGCACCTATTTCGCGTTGAAGCGCGGCGCCGCGTTCGGCGCCCTCACGATTGGCGCGTGGACGGCTTGGCCGAAGACCGGAACGGTGGACGCCGACCCGTACGCACGCGCTTCGATCGCCCGCATCGGCCTCCTGCCAACCGCGGTCGGCGACGGCATCACTTTCGCCGCCGAATCGGACGACAAGGGCAAGCCGCTCGACGGCCGCTGCGATGTGGTCGTCGCCGGCATCACGCCGTCGGCGCGTTTCTGGACCATCACCCTCTACAATCGCGAGGGCGAACTCGCGGCCAATTCGGTCGGGCGCCACGGCTTCACCAGCCAGGAAATCGTTCGCGGCGCCGACGGCAGCTTCTCCATTGTCGCCGCGCCGCGGGCTCAGCCCGGCAACTGGCTGCCGACCGGCGGCATTGAGCGCTACACCTTGGTGCTGCGCCTCTACGACACGGCCGTCGGCGTCTCGACGCGCGCCGGCCGCGAGGTGCCGATGCCATCCGTCACGACCCGGGGTTGCCCATGATCCGCTGGGCCCTTCTGCTTCTCGGTGGCTGCTTGCTTGGCGGCGTGGTGCACATCGCCACGATCATCATGTTGCCGCGTACGGCGACGCGCGACGCCTATGCGCGGTTGGAGCCGATCACGCCCGTGAACACGGTCACGCCGCTTCCGCCGCCGACGTCCGATGCCGCCGCGATGCCTTATATGGATCCGGCGTTTGCGAGCGCGATCTGCCGTTACGATCTCTCGCAAGGACCGATGAAGCTCAGCGTGCCCGTTCGCACGGCCTATACCTCGGTGTCGTTCTACACCAACCGTGACGTCGCTTATTACGCGATCAACGATCGCGCCGCCGGCCGCCGCGTCATCGAACTCGATCTGATGACGATCGAACAGCACAATCAGATGCCCGAGGAAGAGGACGTCACCGCGGCCGACCGCCTGATCGTCGAGTCGCCCTCCCTCACCGGCCTCATTGCGATCCGGGCGATGGCGCCCGAGCCCGGCCTGATGCCGCAGGCGCAAAGCGCGGTCGCCGCGGCGCAGTGCCGCCGCTCCGACGACGTCAAAGGCTCACGCTGATCAGTTGTTGGCTGCGAGGCTCGGCTCGCGCATCCACGTCGGCGGCAGCATGGTGCGATAGCGCGCAAGCTCCGTCTTCAAACGGTCGACTTGCCGCTCGGCGTCCACGGCCTGTTGAGACGGCGTCGCGACAACAAGGCGCTCGAGCGCGAAGCGATACGACGCGATCCGCTGCGCCAGACGCGTATACACCATGCCGATGACCGCGTTGTTCTCCTGGATGCGCCGCTCCGCATCGCGATACTCGCCCGGGCTCGTCTCGACGTAGCGCAGACTCTTCTGCCGCTTGCGATCCATGTCGACCACGCGGCCGGCCGCCTCGAAGAAGGCCGGCATCCGCGTGCTGTCGTTGCGAACATCGTCAATGAGCTGATTGTAGCGGGCAGCCGATGAGTCGAACTTGTTCGACATCAGGTGCGTGGCGTAGTCGCCGACATTGAATGACGCGGCCCGCGCCGATTCCAGCAGACCGTATTCTCCCGCGATCGAATACCAGCGATGCCGGTCGTAAGGCGGCTCGATCAACGGATAAGCCAAGTCGCGGAGCAGCCGCTCGTCGTCGGTGAGATGGAAGGACGAAGGCTTGCCGGGCACGGCATCGCGGCCGACCCAGTCGTGAATGTCGTCGCGCACCAAAGACGGCCGGATTTCCTCGAAGTCGCCATTGGCGCAACCGGCCAATGTCAGCAAACCGATCAAAAGAAAGGCGTGCCGAATCGAAAATCTGTGCCGCAAGGGCTGGCGCGAGACCTGCATCGTTGAGCCGTGACCGTCAGCGCACGGCACGCCGGCGACGGCGCCGGCCGGGATTATTCCCGGTATGTGGTTCGAGCCCGTTCGACCCATCGGGATCGCGCTCGATGCGGATCACCGGAAGGATGATGACGGTCGCGGGTTCGCTCGCGGCGTCGACATAGCGGCCGGCGCGTGCGTAGCCCGAAGCTTCAGGAAAACGGATGACTTCGCCCATTGCAGTCCCCTTTTCCGATCCGGCGCTGTTACCTCACTCTCTACTAGACCTGCCAGGTCGGCACCTCGGGTTAATTAAGGGTGCGCAAGGTTAACGGTTCGCTAACACGAACGCTCTAAGGTGCGTCTATTCCAAGACCCCGCAAAGCGTTGCACGAATGTCCCAGTCCCCCGCGTCTCCGCCGCTCGACGGCCTACTCGACCTGGCCTGCCGCGACGGCGTCGACATCCGTCCGACCCTCCTGCGCGTCCTTACCGACCTGTACGTGCAGAAGGCGACGCACACCGCCTATGAAGAGACCCAGTATGTCGAGCTCGCGCTGGGGCTGATCCAATCGGCCGACGAGCCGACGCGCGCGGCCGTGCATGCGAGCCTGCGCGATTATGCGGGAGCCCCCAAGGCCGTGCTGGAAGCGCTCGGCGGACAACTCGCGCCGCCGACCCCACGCCCCATGGCCGAAGCTATGCAGGAGATCGCCCAAGCGATCGCGCAAGAAATGGCGCGACGGTCGGAACCCGAACCGAAACCCGCCCCGCCTGCGGCTGTGTCTGACGATCTCGTCGAAGTATTTTTCTCCGCATCGGCCAGCGATCGCCGGTTGGTTCTCGCCAATCTCGACGTCGTGGACGGGCCGCGGCTGCGTCCCCTCGCCGCCGCTCACGAGACCGTCGCGCAGCTCGAAATAGCGGCGCTACAGCGCAATTCCGACGCCTTCTGCCGCACGCTCATGCGCGATCTCGGCCTCGATCGCCGGCTTGCCGAGCGCATCGTCCATGATGACCTTGGCGAGGGCCTGGTGGTCGTTGCCAAAGCCATCGGCATGAAGGCGGCCGTGCTGCACCGGATCCTGCTTTTCCTCAATCCGGCCATCGGCCAATCGGTCGACCGCGTCTACGATCTCGCCAATCTGTTCGGCGAGATATCGGCGCAAGCAGCGGCTCACCTGCTGTCGACCTGGACCAAGCCCGTCGCGCGGAAGCAGCCGGTTCATGCCCCCGTGCTGTATGACGATGAGCGTCGTCGGGCGCGCCCGGCATCAAGCACGACGCGCGCCGGCGAGCGGCCGGCGCAACCTGGCGCTCTCAAAACCAACAGCCGCTGAGGCCTTACACCACCGCGTCGTCCAGAAAATTGCGGCCGGCGCGATCCTCGACTTCAATGATCCAAACGTCGGGGTCGAATTTAATCTCCCGCGTCAGCCGCGCCTCGATGTCGGCCTCCGCCACCGGGCCGTTCTGGCCGAGCAGGACGGAGAACAATCGCTCGGCCGGGCGCGCTTCATCGAACACGGCCTGCGGCGCGGGCCCGTAAAGCACGCCGGTGCCGTCGAGCCGATTGAGCTTGATGAAGATGGCGCCCGCTTCGTCGGCTCCGCGCCGACGCACGGCCGCGAACGCGCCCTCGATATTACAGCGGCGCAGATAAGCCGACGCCCAGATGCCCGATTTCAATCGCATGGGACCTGCCTAGCATGCGCGCCGGCAGGCGGCCATTCACTCGAGCGGACGGCCGGTCATCGCCGCCAAATCGCGCACGAGGCGGTCGGAGATCTGACCGGTCACCGGCAGGCGGCGGTCGCGCTCGAACTTCTCGATGGCGGCGCGCGTGTCCGGATCGTAGAGGCCAGTTGGCTTGAGCTGACCGTAGCCGAAATCGGCGAGCGCCCGCTGCACGGCCAGCACACGTTTCGATGGCGCGATCAGTTGTGCGATCGGATCGTTGGTGCGCGCCGGCGGTTCCGCGGCAGCCCGCTTGGCACCCGACGAGAGGATCGCGCGCAACAGACCGTCGCTTGCCTCGACATTGATCTTGAGACCGGCCGCCTGCGCGAAATCACGCGCGGCCGCGTCGGTGCGCGCACCCCAGACGCCATCCACGGCGCCGTCATAGTAGCCACGACGATTAAGCTCGCGCTGGATGTCGGTGATCAGTTGCGTGCGGCTCGAACCGTTATCGACCGGCGGCGCAATGGTTGCGGCGGAAGGCGCAACGGGCGCCACGGCGGGCGCAATCTGCACGCGCGGCGGCGGCGCCGGAACCGCAACAACGGGACGCGTCGCAAAAATCGGCGCCGGATGGGGGCCCTTCTGCAAAAAGAGCGCATTTGCGAAAATCATGACTGTCGCGCCGGTTGCCATGACGATGCCGACGAACTCGCGCGGATGACGACCGATGGCCGCCGCGACCTTGGCGCCGCGGCCCGTCTCGACCTCCTGCTCCTGTCGACTGCGCTTACGCACTTTTTTTGATCCGGACGTTGGCGACGGTCGCGAGTTCTTTCGCACGTTCAGTAACCAGCTTGATGGGATCGGACGGACGATGTCCGCCGCTTTCGCCGTCGATGGGCAGACGCACAGTGATGCGCGTGCCTTTGCCGAGGCGGCTCGCTATGTCGATATCACCATCGTGCAGCCGCACCAACCCCTTGACGATCGAAAGACCGAGGCCGGTGCCGTCGTGACGGCGATCATATGAGGCGCGCGCCTGGAAGAAGGCTTCGCCGATACGCGGCAAATCGTCTTCACCAATGCCGACGCCGGTATCCTCGACCACGACCGCGAGTTTATGGCCTTCCGTGAAAGCGCTGACCGAGATGCGGCCGCCGCGCGGCGTGAACTTGACGGCGTTGGAAACGAGATTGATCAGGATCTGGCTGAAGGCGCGCCGGTCCGCCATCAGTTCCGGCAGATCGGCGATGCGCGTCTTGATCTCGACGCCGGCCTCGCGCGCCTTCAACGCCAGGATATCGCAGCAGCTCGTGATCGCCGGCGCGGGCGCGAAAGGTTCCGGCGTGATTTCGAAGTTGCCGGTTTCCATCTTCGACATGTCGAGAATGCCGTTCACGACCGACAGCAGATGATGGCCGGACTCGTTGATCAGCCGCGCGTATTCGACCTTGCGCGCCGGATCGAGCACCAGCGACTCGTTGGTGAGCATGTCCGAAAAACCGATGATGGCATTGAGCGGCGTGCGCAACTCATGGCTCATCGTCGCGAGGAAATGGCTCTTGGCCGCGTTGGCGCGCTCGGATTCGGCTCGCGCGATCTCGAGCGCGCGTTCCTGCGTCTTGCGCTCGCTCACGTCGCGCAGCACGGCGACGACTTCACGGGTATCGCCGTTGCTGTCTTGCGCGCGATCGAGCGGGCGGCAGCGCATCTCCACCCAGTTGAAGGTGCCGGCGTGATCGTCGTCCGCCTCGCGGCGCTGGATGCGGAATTCGACCGAGCGGTCGGCACCGTCGGCCGCTTCGGCAAGCGCGGTGAGATAGGCCGGGCGGTCGGCGACATGAACGCGGTCGAACAGACCGTGACCGGCGAGTTCCGCGGCGCGCATCCCGAACAAAGGCTCGGCCGCGGGCGAGGCGAACAACACGGCGCCGTTGCGGCCGTGACGCGTGATCGCGTCTGTCATGTTGCGCGCGAGCAGACGATAGCGGTCTTCCTCGGCATAGAGCAGCCAGAAGCTGGTGCGCGCGAGCGTCTCGGCGCCGAGCGCAAGGCCGGTGGCATAGAGCGCGGCCGAAATGATGCCGAGCGAGACCAGCGCGCCGTGCGCATTGCCGACATCGGCCGGCGCCGGCACCAGATCGAATGTGCTGAGCCCGACGAGCAGGCCGGCGCCGACCAGCGCGCATGTGGAGGCGAGCGCCACCACGCGACGCGAGGCCGACAGCGCGGCTTCGAGCGGCACGACGACAAGCCAGATCGCCGCGAACGATCCGATGCCGCCGGTGCACCAGGCCACGACCGTGACGAGGCCGGTCAGCGCGACGGACGAAAGAACATGCGCGCTCTCATAGCGGCCGGTGCGCGACAGGTAATAAGCCGTGAGGATCGGCGCGATCAGCCAGCCGAACACCGCGACCTCGAGCAAGCTCGGCGCGCCGCGGAACGCAAGATAAATGGGAAAGCTGGCGAGCGCGGCGAAGCTGCCGATGAGACGCGGCGCAATGAAGGCACGATGGCGCGCCGTGGTCAGCGCATCCTGCTGCGCCACCGGGTGCACCAACGTATCGACATAGTTCCACACTGGCGTGAGGAAACTCACGGTCCCTGTCCCACGTCTTGTTGAGAACAGACGCGCCCCTTTTTCGAGCCGGGATGCTAGGCCCGGCCGGCTTAAGCGAACACTAAGGTGACGGCGTCGCGGGCCCGTGAACCCCAGGCACCGACGCGAAATGCCCGCGATTTGCCGGGCATGGTGAAATTTCTATTGCGCGCAATCATTTGTAAGGGATTTCGCCGCCCGCGCCGTTACCGATACGGTAACCAAAACGGCGCTCATCGGGCACGCCGCGCCGAATTGCGTAAAACTTTAGGCAAAGTCGATCATTTCAACTTTGAGGAAAATTCGCGTCGAAACGTCGTTGCCAAGCCAACGACACTTTCAGGCCTGTCTGGTAGGTTTTAGCTCAAAGGCGGCAGAAAGCCGTCGGGGATATCAGGGATTGGGTCATGTTCTTCCTCCTGCGGGTGGCGTTCTGGCTGGGCATCGTTTGCGTGCTCCTGCCGAGCCTCGGATCGAAATCGGATGCGCCGGAAACGCAGATCGATCCGGTGCAGGCAGTCACGCTCGCGAGCGCCGCGGTGTCTGACGCACGTGGCTTCTGCGACCGGCAACCGGACGCCTGCGTTGTCGGCGGCAAGGTTGCGGTGGCGATCGGCCACAAGGCTGAAGCCGGCGCGCGCACATTGTTCGAATTCATCAGCAGCAAGCTGAGCCAGCAACCGCAACCGGCCGAGAAGGCCGCGATGAAACCGCAACCGGGCCAGGGCACGCTGACGGAAGCCGACATGGCGCCGGCCTGGCACGCGCCGGTGCCGCTGCCGCCGCGCCGTGAAGCCCGCGCCGGGCGGCCGTCGGCCTGATTTTGCGCCGCGGAGCGCGGGCGCCTATATAGCGCGTGCGGCCGGTGCACGGCCGCGCGCACAGATATAGGCCCCATGACCGGTATCGACGAGATCATCGAGAACTTTGCCCTGCTCGACGAGTGGGACGACCGCTACCGGTACGTCATCGAGCTTGGCCGCATGCTGCCGCCGCTGCCGGATGCGGATCATAACGAGACCAATAAAGTGCGCGGCTGCGCCAGCCAGGTGTGGCTGGTCACACACGTGAAGCCTGACGGCGGCGAGGGTCCGGTGCTGACCTTCGAGGGCGACAGCGACGCGCACATCGTGCGCGGGCTGATCGCCATTCTGTTCGCGCTCTATTCGGGCAAGAGCGCCCGCAAGATCGTCGACACCGACGCCGCGGCGGTGTTCGAGCAGCTCGGGCTCAAAGAAAATCTCACGCCCCAGCGCTCGAACGGCCTGCGTTCCATGGTCGAGCGCATCCGCGCCGATGCCGGCGCGGCGCTCGCGACGGTCGCCTAATCGCGGCCGGTGAAGGCGGCGTCGTCCGCCAGCCATGTGCGAAGCGCCGGACGTGCTGCGCCTTTGACGCGTTCGCCATAGCCGTAGTGCCGCGCCAATTGCGTAAGCGCGAGTTGCAACACGACTTTGGCGGAACGCGCGGGCCACTGTCGCTCACGTTCGACGTCATCGAGCCTCTTTAAGAAGCAACACACGTCGATCAACAAACCGGAGAACTCCGGCCCGACCGCGTCGAGCGCCCGATGCACGCGCTGCCGCGCGGCGATCATCGCATCGCTTGCGGCGGCATCCGGGTTGAAGCCGGACGATGCCATGGGGCTGCTCCAATTCGACGTCGTGCGCGGCATCAGGTTCGCCATCGTGAAGTCGCGCCGCAGCCGCTCGCCGGCCTGCAATTGATGCGGCTCGATCAAGGCGCGGCCGTCACGTCCTTGCCGCCGCGCCAGCCACACCAGCGGGCTTTCGCCTTCGTCCATGACGACATCTCTGCGGCCGGTCTCGGTCGCGATCTGCCGGCGCGACAGCGCCAGATGCTGCGCGCGCTCACGCGCGATGTCCGGCGCCGGAGAGCGCGGCAGCTTTGCCGCAGCAACATTCTTCGTGCGGCTCATGCCCAGCTCTCCGCCATCTCGCGGCAAAAATCGGTCAGCAGGTTCAACATGCAATCGACCGCCGGATCGTCGCGCCGCTGCTCGACCATGCGACAGGCATAAGCGACCGTCTTATGATCGCGGCCGCACAGCCGGCCGATGGCGCTGAAGCCCAGGCCCAGAACCGCATGGCCGATATACATCGCGATCTGCCGCGCGTAGGCCGCATCCACCGGGGACCGGGTCGCCGCACGCATCTGGCCGAGCGGCACCGCCATCGTGAGGGCGACCGCCAATTCCACCCGCCGCCAGCACGCCAATTCAGGCGGTGGTCCCGCGCTTCGTGTGAAAAAGGACGTTGTCGGCACCGCCAGGCAGGTCATCGCGATCTCCTCTGTAGGACCATTTGCCTACAGACTATCGCGCGCGATTCCGCGTTGGGGATAAATTCTTTTCCGGGAAGCCAGGCGGCTGATATCGAACGGAAATTCCGGAAAAATCCTGCCGCCGCCCCGCCTTCGCCGGGCCGAACGCCGCCGGATCGTCAGCGGCCGCGGCGCCGGCGCTGCTGGCCGAGGCCCATCTGCTTGGCCAATTCCGACCGCGCGGCGGCGTAATTGGGCGCCACCATCGGATAGTCGGGGCTGAGACCCCATTTCTCGCGGTATTGCTCGGGCGTCATGTTGTATTGCGTGCGCAAGTGACGCTTGAGCGACTTGAATTTCTTACCGTCCTCGAGACAGACGATGTATTCCGGCGTGATCGACTTTTTCAGGGAAATCGCGGGCTTCAGAGGCTCGAGCGGCACCTCGGCGGCCTTGCCGGAGACGCGGCTGAGCGCGGCGTGTACCTGATTGATCAAATTCGGAATTTCAGACGCCGACACCGTGTTGTTGCTGACGTAAGCCGAGACAATTTCCGCCGTCAGCTCGATGAAGTTGCCGCCCGTGCCGTCGCTCATCGATATGTCCTACTATTCGGCGCAGTAAATTTATCCGAAGTATAGTATCGATTTGTCGGCGAGCAAGCAGAAAGCGCCGCCATTATTGCGTATCCGAGTTTTCGGCAGGGCAAGCGGCCAGTATCTTAAGTATTTTGCTCGAGATGCTGGCGCAATTCGTTGATCGACGCGAAGCGCAACGTCCCCTGCGGCAGCTCTGCCTCGATCGAACCGTCGACGTACAGCGTGTAGCCCATGCCATCGACGACGCCCGATTTCAGAATCGCGACGTCGCGGGGCGGCTCCGGAGTCGATTCGACGGCGGCCGGCGGCTCGAATTCGGCGACCGGTTCGGGAGCGGGCGGCGCCGGGGGCATTTCCGGCTCGGGCGGCATTTCGTCGAGCCGCGGCAGGTCTTCCACCACTTTGCGCTCGGACCGGCCAAAGCCGAACAGAGACCGGCGCTCGGGCGCCGGGGGTGGCGGCGGCGGCGCCGGCCATTCGCGATCAAAGCCTTCCTGGGGCTCAATTTCCTTCAAAGGCTCGTCGCGGAAGTCGAGCGGCGGCGCGACGGGCGGCTCCGCCATCGTCTCGACGACCGGCTCGGGCGGCGGCGGGGGCGCCTGCTCGGCGACCTCCGTGAGGGGCTCATCCGGATTGGGCAGGGTCGGCACAGCGACGGCGACGGGCTCGGCCTTCGGCGGCAGTTCTGCCGGCATCGCCGCCGGCGGCCGCGCCTCAACCTTGGGCTTCGGCGGAAATGGAATGCGTCCGGCCGGTGGCCGGCCCGAAGGAGCCTCGAAGGCTTCGACCGAGCGTCGCGGTTGAGCGGCCGGCTGGCCGGCACTCAGTTCAATCAACTGCCGAAGATGCGACACGACGGCACCGAGGCCGATGATAATCAGCCCGCCCACCACGGACACGCAGCCGGTCAGAATGAGCGTGTTGCCGAAGCTGAATTCACGGTCCGGAAGGCCGAGCCAGGCGAAAAACGCGCCAACGAGGACGCAAACTGCCCCAAGACCGTATAACAAGATGGGCATGCCTAACGCTCCTGATCCTCGGCCAATCGCGCCGGAGGCGTGGGTGACTCAGCTAAATACCTATACCGATTGACAATTCTGGTCTTTTTCGGCGCCTGCGGCAACTAATCCCATAAAATAGCATCCAAGGCACCCACAGTTTGTTAATGCTGTTTGGCGCCGCAGCCTCTGCAACCCCTGAGAGCGTTGCGAGGAAGGGGCGCGCTCGCTGCTCCAGCGGTTGCTCGCACCCGCGCCAAAGCCTAATTAACCCACCCGGGGAACTCGTCTGGGGACGTGCCGGTTTCATCGTGACGCCGGCTTATTCCGAAATATCGTTAGTCGATCGAGGAGGACGCAATGTCGTTCAAACTGCCCGAGCTGCCTTACGCCTATGAGGCTCTTGCGCCTTACATGTCCAAGGAGACCTTGGAGTATCACCACGACAAGCACCACAAGGCTTACGTGGACAACGGCAACAAGCTGCTGGAAGGTTCCGGTCTCGAGGGCAAGTCGCTCGAGGACGTGGTGAAGGGCTCGTTCGGCAAGAACGCCGGCCTCTTCAACAACGCCGGCCAGCATTATAACCACCTCCACTTCTGGAAGTGGATGAAGCCCAATGGCGGCGGCGACAAGCTGCCCGGCAAGCTGCAGGCGGCGATCGACAAGGACCTCGGCGGCCTCGCCAAGGCGAAGGAAGATTTCGCGCAGGCCGGCGTCACGCAGTTCGGCTCCGGCTGGGCCTGGATCGCGGTGAAGGACGGCAAGCTCGCCATCATGAAGACGCCGAACGGCGAGAACCCGCTGGTGCACGGCGCGACGCCGATCCTCGGCTGCGACGTGTGGGAACACTCCTACTACATCGACTATCGCAACCGTCGTCCCGACTATCTCAAGGCATTCCTGGATCACCTCGTGAACTGGGAATACGTTGAAGAGATGTTCGCCGCGGCCACCAAGTAATACGTTGATCGACAAGGCCATGGCCGCGCGGCTGCCGACAATTTGGGCTGACCGCGCGGCCATGTTCCTTTTGGCGGCGGTCGCCCTCGCCGCCGCGCTGACCTTCCGCGATTACGGTCTCGGCTGGGACGACTACACCCACTCGCAGTACGGCGATCTGCTGCTGAAACTGTACGGCTCCGGTTTCGCCGACGCGCGCGCACTCTCGTTCGTCAACCTGTACAAGTACGGCGGCGGCTTCGACATGCTGGCCGCGCTTATCGCCAAGGTCGCGCCGTTCACGCTCTATGAAACCCGCCGGCTGGTCGGCGCTGCCGTCGGCATTGTGGGGCTGTTGATCACGTGGCGCCTCGCGCGCCGCCTCGGCGGTCCAGTCGGCGGCCTCGTTGCGCTCGTGCTGCTGGCCACCTGCCCGATCTATTACGGGCACATGTTCATCAACGCGAAGGATGCGCCCTTCGCGGTCGCAATGGTGCTGCTGCTTTACGGCGCGGTGCGCGCGCTCGACGAATATCCGAACCCGAATGCGCGCACGATGGTGCTTGTCGGCCTCGGGTTAGGCGCGACGTTCGGTGCCCGCATTCTCGCCGTCGTCGCTGGTCCTTATGTTGCGGCTGGCATCGCTCTCATTGTTGCGGTCGAGATCAGCCGCATCGGCGCTGGTAAAGCGCTCACGCGCTGCGGTCAGTTCGTGATTGCGCTGCTGCCGGCGCTGCCGCTCGGCTATCTGATCATGGGGCTTTTGTGGCCATGGTCGATCCTGTCGCCACTCAATCCGCTGCACGCGGCCGAATACTTCGACACGTTCTTCGAGAAGCCTTGGCGAGAATTGTACGAGGGCGTCCGCATCGCCGTGCCCGACATGCCGGCGAGCTATCTGCCGCATCTGTTCGCGCTGAAATTGCCCGAAGCGATGCTGATCCTCGGCGCCATCGGCCTGATTGGCGCGTTCGTCGCCGCCGCACGGCCGCGCGTGCCGCTCAACCGCCGTGCCTGCCTCCTCACCATCGCGCTCGCGGCCATATTCCCCGTGGTGCTGGCCATGATCATGCGGCCGGCGCTCTATAACGGACTGCGCCATTTCGTGTTCGTGATCCCGCCATTTGCCGTGCTCGGCGGCGTGGCCGCTTCGTGGATCATCGACTGGCTGCGCGAGCGCTCCAGGATCGCGGTTGGGGTGGCGGCGGCCGTGTTTGCCGGGGCCATCGCCCTGCCCGTCACCGAACTCGTGCGGCTGCACCCTTACGAATACTCGTCGTTCAACTGGGCATCCGGCGGCGTAAGGGCGGCACAGGGCCGCTACATGCTCGACTACTGGGGGCTGGCCTTCAAGCAAGCCGCGCAGGGCCTGCGCGCCCATCTCAAGCAGACGCACGAGAAGCCGCCGGCCGGGCGACGCTGGGTGGTCGCGATCTGCGGGCCGCAGCCGCCCGCCGATGTCGAACTCGGACCGCAATTCGAGACCACGTGGGAAGAGAAGCGCGCCGATTTCGCCATGTCGCTCGGCACGTTCTATTGCGAGGACATTGCGCGGCCGGTCATCGTCGACATTCAGCGCGAAGGCGTGATGTATGCCCGCGTCTACGATCTGCGCGGCCGGCCGACGCCGAACCTGCTCACCGAGCCGCCGCCGTGACGCGGCTCACGCCGGCGCGAAGCGTGCGATCACGTCGCGCCACGCTGGCTCGACCGGCAGCTTGAAGACCTGCTCCAGCGCCTGCTCGACTTCGGCGGCGCTCAAGGCGCGATGCTCGGTCTTCCCGTCCGCATGCCGCACCGTCAGCCGGTTGTCGCGCAGGCCGTAGCGCGCCTCGGGCGTCGTGCGCGCCGCCATCAGCGCGCGTTTGAACACCGATTCCGGGTGCGTCGCCGTGAACCAGTTCATCATTGCGAGATCGACGTCGAACTGCGGCCTCTCGACCAGTTCGTACATCGGCAGCCAGGTATCGCCGCGCAACGCTTCCAGCATGAAGCCGTCGGGCGAGGGCACGAGGCGGAAGCTCTCGTGCCGGGTCGGCTGCGCCTCGCTCGTCGTCATGCGCAGCGGCGAAGTCGGCACGCAGCCGCCAAAGCCGACATCGGCGAGCCACCGCTCGCCGTCGATCGTCACCCGCAAGGCGGCGTGGCCGCGCGGCAGCGGCGATGCCGGCGGCACCATCCACACGACACGGCCCATCAGGTTCTCGACTTCGAAGCCGAGCGTCCTGAGCACGCGCTTGAACAGGCCATTGTGCTCGTGACAGTAGCCGCCGCGCTTCGCGTCGATCAGCTTGGCGTCGACTGCGGCCGGATCGAGATCGATGCCGCGGCCGAGCAGAACGTCCATCGCCTCGAAAGGGATCGCCGCCGGATGCAGTTCATGCAGCGCGCGCAACGTCTCCAGCGTCGGCGTCCGCGGCCCGCGATAGCCGATGCGCGCGAAATACGCGTCGAGATCGACCAAAGGCCGTTCGGCACGGCCTGCGGACTGCTGTTCGAGAACGGTTTCGTTCATCACGGATCGGTCGCTTCGAGAGGTCGTGGAGGGCTGCGGCTTTACGATAAACCCGTCCTGCTTGCAATGCGGCGCCCTCTCGGGTCATTTGAGCCTGCAGACGCCCGACGCAGACGCGGAGAAGGACCGATGGGGATCTACGTATTCGACGCTTACGGCACGCTGTTCGACGTGCACGCCGCGATCGGGCGCTACCGCGCCGAAGCCGGTCCCGACGCCGACCGCATGTCCGAGATCTGGCGCACCAAACAACTCGAATATACCTGGACCCTGACCCTCGCCGGCCACTACGCCGATTTCTGGGACTTGACCGAGCGCGCACTCGATTACGCGCTGGCGCGTGTGCCCTCGGTCGACAAGGCGCTCAAGCCGAAGCTGATGGATGCCTATTACAAACTCGACGCATTTCCGGACGCGCGCAGCGCGCTGCGCACCTTGAAGGCCAAGGGCCACAAGACCGGCACACTGTCCAACGGCTCGCCGCGGATGCTCAAGAGCGCCGTCGATTCGGCCGGCCTTGCCGCCGATCTCGACGCCCTGCTTTCGGTCGACACGCTGAAGATGTTCAAGACGCGGCCCGAGGTCTATACGCTCGTCACCGATCACTATCAGTGCGCCCCGGCCGACGTGACCTTCGTCACCTCGAACCGCTGGGACGTGATGGCGGGCACCTCGGTCGGTTTCCGCACCTATTGGATCAACCGCGCCAAGCTGCCGGACGAATATCTCGATTTCCCGCCGGTCCAGACCCTCAGTGATCTGAATGCCTTGGCCAACGCGGCCTGAGCATTAACAATTAAGGCAGGCGCCGGCCCTGGCGGGACGGCGCGGCGCGAACTATATCCGCGCGAGCCATCCCGCCGAGCAATTATCCATTCATGTCGTCGATGATTTCGATCAAAAATCTATCGAAGCGCTATGCGTCCGGTTTCGAAGCGCTGAAGAACATCAACCTCGAGATCCGCGCCGGCGAGATCTTCGCCCTGCTCGGCCCGAACGGTGCCGGCAAGACGACGCTGATCGGCATCGTCTGCGGCATTCTGCGCTCGACCGGCGGAACCGTGACCGTCGGCGGCCACGATATCGTCACGGACTATCGAGCCGCCCGCTCGCTGATCGGTCTCGTGCCGCAGGAACTGCACACCGATGCCTTCGAAAGCGTGTGGGCAACCGTCTCCTTCACCCGCGGTTTGTTCGGCATGCCGCCCAACCCGGCCTATGTCGAGAAGGTCCTCAAGGACCTGTCGCTGTGGGACAAGAAGGACAACAAGATCCTGACCCTGTCGGGCGGCATGAAGCGGCGCGTGCTGATCGCCAAGGCGCTGGCGCACGAGCCGCGTGTTCTCTTCCTCGACGAGCCCACCGCCGGCGTCGACGTCGAGCTGCGCAAGGACATGTGGCAGGTGGTGCGAAACCTGCGCGACGCCGGCGTCACCATCATCTTGACCACACACTACATCGAAGAAGCCGAGGACATGGCCGACCGCATCGGCGTGATCAACAAAGGCGAAATCATCCTGGTCGAGGAAAAGACCGAGCTGATGCGCAAACTCGGCCAGAAGCGGCTGACGCTGCTGCTGCAGAAACCGATAACCGCCGTTCCAGCCGCCCTGGCCCAGCACAATCTCACGCTCGGCGCCGACGGCAACGAGCTGATCTTCACGTACGACACGCAGGGCGAGCGCACCGGCGTGACGGCGTTGCTGGACGACCTCGCCAAGGCCGGCATCGGCTTCCGCGACCTGAACACGACGCAGAGCTCGCTCGAGGACATCTTCGTCGGATTGGTGAGCAAGCGATGATCAATTGGCGGGCCATCCAGGCAATCTACATTTTCGAGATGTCGCGCACCGCGCGCACCATCTGGCAGAGCATCGTCTCGCCGGTGCTCTCGACCTCGCTCTATTTCGTGGTGTTCGGCGCGGCCATCGGCTCGCGCATCCCGGAGATCGAAGGCGTCAGTTACGGCGCCTTCATCGTGCCGGGACTGATCATGCTGACTCTGCTGACGCAGAGCACGATGAACGCGTCCTTCGGCATCTATTTTCCGCGCTTCACCGGCACGATCTTCGAAATCCTGTCGGCGCCCGTGGCGGCTTTCGAGATCGTGCTCGGTTATGTCGGCGCGGCGGCGACCAAATCCATCATCCTCGGCGTGATCATCCTGGCGACGTCGTGGCTGTTCGTGCCGTTGTCCATCGCGCACCCGTTCTGGATGGTCGCCTATCTGGTCCTGACGTCCTTCACCTTCAGCCTTCTCGGCTTCATCATCGGTATCTGGGCCGAAGGTTTCGAGCGGCTGCAGATCGTGCCGCTGCTGATCATCACGCCGCTCACCTTCCTCGGCGGCACGTTCTATTCGATCAGCGTGCTGCCGCCGTTCTGGCGCGACGTCGCCCTGGTCAATCCCGTGGTCTACTTGATCAGCGGCTTTCGCTGGAGCTTCTTCGAGGTCTCCGACGTGAGCCATGGCGTCAGCTTCGCCATGACGCTGCTGTTCATGGCCATCTGCCTCGCGGTGATCTGGTGGATGTTCAGGACCGGCTACAAGCTCAAGCGGTAGCCGGAAGCGCGCCTCCTGGCGCGCATTGCGCATAGATGGCGGAGCCGCCATAACGGGCCCGTCCTCAACGCGAGCCCGGATCAAAGCGCATGCAAGACCCGCATTGTCACTCCAGCAGCATCATGGTCGAGCGGCCGGCCGCTGTCGCCTTCGAGATCATGTCCGAGGGGCTCAAGCAGGGTCAGTGGACCTGGGGCAGCTATCAGCGCCGCGAGGTGAAGCCCGGCCTGTTCGTCGGTCAGTCGGTCTTTTCCGGCAAGGACACTTATGTCCGGCTCAATGCCGATCGCGCCCGGCTGCTGGTCGATTACGACGTCGGCCCCTCCGAAGAGGCCATGCAGTTCCGCAACATGTCGCGCGTCATCCCCGGCGATGTGCTCAAGATGGGCGCGGACAAATGCGTCGTCAGCCTGCTCACGTGGCGCCTCGCGACGCAGGACGACGCAGCCTGGGCGCAGATCTCGACCGTCCACGAGGCCGAGATGTTCCTGATCAAGGGGCTTCTGGAGCGCGCCTGACGCTTAGCAGCCGGCGCGATCGCAGCCGATACCCGCTCATTCCCGCGCAAGCGGGAATCCAGCGCTGGGTCCCCGCTTTCGCGGGGACGAGCGGTGATGAGTGTGAGCGTCGTCCCCCGCCGCCGCCTCACCCTTCAGCCAAGGCGTGCAGGATGCGCGCCCAGGAGCGGATGCCCTTGTGGTAGCATTTGAGGTCGAACTTCTCGTTCGGCGAATGCACGCGGTCGTCATCGAGCGCGAAACCGACGAGCAGCGAGTCCATGCCGAGCTCGTTCTTGAAATCGGCGACGATCGGGATCGAGCCGCCGGCACCGACGGTGACCGCCTTCTTGCCCCACTCGTCGGCCAGCGCCGCGCGCGCCTTGGTCAGCGCCGGATTGTCGAACGAAAGCTGAAGCGGCGGCGCCACGCCGAAATTGCCGAACTCGACCTTGCAGTCGGCCGGCAACCGCGCGCGCACGAACGCACGGAACGCATCGCGGACCTTGAAGGGATCCTGCGACCCGACCAGACGGAACGAGACCTTGGCGCTCGCCTCGCCCGGGATCACCGTCTTGGCGCCCTCGCCCGTGTAACCGCCGATGATGCCGTTGATCTCCGCGGTCGGCCGCGTGGTGATCTGCTCGATCAGCAAACGCCCTTTCTCGCCGACCGACGTCTTCAGCCCGATCGGCCCGAGGAACTTCTCCTCCGTCAGATCGAGCGCGGACAGGTCCGCCTTGATATCGGCCGGCAGGTCCTTCACCCCGTCATAGAAGCCCGGAATTGTGACACGGCCGTCGTCGTCCCACATCGCACCGAGAATCTTGGTCAGGAGCCGCAGCGGATTCTGCGCCGCGCCGCCGAACACGCCGGAATGCAAATCGCGATCGGCGCAAGTGATCTTGACGTCCTCGTAGACGAGGCCGCGCAGCGACGTCGTGATCGCCGGCGTCTTCTGATCCCACATCGCCGTGTCACAGACGAGCGCCAGGTCGAGCTTGAACTCGTCGGCATTGTTCTTCACGAAATCGAACAGGTTCTTGGAACCGCATTCTTCTTCGCCTTCGATCATCGTCGTGATCGACACCGGCAGCTTGCCGGTGACCGCTTTGTAAGCGCGGCAGGCTTCGATGAAGGTCATCGCCTGCCCCTTATCGTCGCACGCGCCGCGCGCGACAATGATCTTGCGCCCGTCAGGCAACGTATCGATGCGCGGCTCGAACGGCGGCGTTTTCCAGAGGTTGAGCGGATCGACCGGCTGCACATCGTAATGCCCGTAGAAGAGGACATGCGGGCCGCCGGCGCCGTTGGATTTGGCCACGACCACCGGGTGCCCGGCGGTCGGACGCACCTCGGAGGTGAAGCCGATGGAGTCCAGATCGGCGGCGACATGTTCCGCGGCCGCCTGGCACTGCGGCTTGTAGGCCGGATCGGTGGAGATCGAAGCGATGCGTAGGAGCGCGAACAGCCGTTCTACGCTTTGGTCAATATCCTGGTCGATGCGGCTCAGCACCGCGTCCAATGTGCTCATGTCATCCTCCGTCCGGGGAAGCGGCAAGGTAACAATGCGAGGCCGCCGTGAAAAGGGCCGCTACGGCATGTGGCATATGTGGCCTGCACGCGGCCGTCCCGTACACCGCGCGCTTATGCGGGCCACCCGGCGTTACGCCCAGCAAAACGATACCGGATAATAAGCTGCGCAATCACGATAAATCGCGCACGTTTTTCGGCACTGCGACTATACTTCTTTAAGGATCGCGGAACCGAACACGGCGTGCGCAATTGCAACGGTGTACTCGCGGTATTAGTGGACAGCCCCGCCACGACATGACGCCCGCGGAAGTTCTCTCCGCCGCGGCACTCACTCACGGGGATGTTGACTTGACCGCAGCACAGGGCAATGAAGGGGCGACAGTTCACGTTGCATCGCATGCACATTCATCGCGCTTGTCATTCACGTTTGGCTGGCGTTCAATAGATATCGACCCTTCCGGTAGCACGGGACGCGAGGACATTATGGAAGAATTGATTGCGCGGCTCGTCGCCAATGTCGGGATCGACAAGGAAGCCGCTGAAAAATCCGTCGGCATCATTCTCGAGTTTCTGCGCAAGGAAGGCCCCGCCGATAAGGTGCAGGCTCTCATCGATCGTCTGCCGGGCGCCGAAGCGCTCATCGCGGCACAGGAATCCAGTGGCGGCGGGCTTTTCTCCATGGGCGGCATCATGGGTGCCGGCACCAAGATGATGGCGGCGGGTCTGAGCATGGGACAGGTCCAAGCCGTCGCGCGAGAGACCCTCTCCTTTGCGCGCGACAAGGCCGGCGAGGACACCGTCGGCGAGATCGTCGGCGCCGTCCCCGGCCTCAGCCAATTTATTTGAACCTTCTGACTTCGCCGCGCGACTGACGTGCCGGCGAGGAGGAGCGGATGTCCTACCCCATTTCGGCCATTGAGGAGATAGATGGCGAGGTCGCCACGCTCCTCAAAGGGGCCGGTATTCGATCGACCGGTCGTCTGCTGGAGCGTGCGTGCACAGTGGCCAAGCGCAAGCTGCTGGCGCAAGACACCGGCATCGACGCGAAGACGCTTCTGTGCTGGGCGAATTTCGCCGACCGCATGCGCGTTCGCGGCGTGAGCCGGGAATACGCGGAATTGCTCGCCGCCGCAGGTGTCGAGACGGTCAAGGATCTCAAGCACCGCAATCCGGTCAACCTCGCCAAGGCCCTCGCGGACGCCAACAAGAAGCGCAAGCTGGTGCGCCTGGTGCCGTCCGAACGGGTCGTCGCGCGCTGGGTCGAGCACGCCAAGACCTTGCCGCTCAAAATCAAATACTGACGGCTGCGCCGCACGCCGCTGGCTTGACAGCGCTGGCCCGAGCGCGCAAAGCCAGCCGCATGCCACTTGCCCGGGTTCTCAACGATCGGCCTGATGCCGCACGGAACGGCGACACGGACGTGTTGGCCGCCCTGCTCGGGCGCGGCCGGCCGCTGGTCATGGGCATCCTCAATGTGACGCCGGATTCCTTTTCTGACGGCGGCCATTTCTTCGAAGCGTCGCATGCGATCGCGCACGCGCGCGAAATGATCGAGGAAGGCGCGGACATTCTCGACATCGGCGCGGAGTCCACGCGGCCCTATGGCGGCATGAAGCCCGTCACGAGCGCCGATGAAATCGAACGGCTCGCGCCGATCCTGCCCGAAATCGCGAAGCTCGGTCTGCCGGTGTCGATCGACACCTACAAGGCGGACACCGCCGCCTGGGCGCTGGACCACGGCGCCGCCATCATCAACGACATCTGGGGTTTGCATTACGATCCGGCGATGGCGCCGCTGGCCGCCGCGCGCGGCGTGCCGGTGATCGCGATGCATAACCGCGAAGCGGCCGACCCCAACATCGACATCGTTGCCGACGTGCTCGCCTTCTTTGCCCGCACGCTCGATATCGCCGATAAGGCCGGGCTCGCGCGCGACAAGATCGTGCTCGATCCCGGCATTGGGTTCGGTAAGACGCCGGAGCAGAGCATCATCTGCCTCGCGCGGCAGGAGGAGTTCATGCGCTTCAGCCTGCCGCTGCTGGTCGGCGCCTCACGCAAGCGCTTCATCAATTCGGTGGTGCCGTCGGCACCGCTCGATCGCATCGGCGGTTCAATCGCCAGCCATGTGATTGCCGTCGAAAAAGGTGCAGCCATCGTGCGCGTGCATGACGTGAAGGAAACCGTTCAGGCGCTGCGCATCGCCGCCGCCATCGAGGCGGCGCGATGAGCGATCGCATCTTCATCACCGGCCTGGTGCTGCATGCCTTTCACGGCGTGATGCCGCACGAGGCCAAGGTCGGCCAGACCTTCACCATCGATCTCGAACTGACGATCGATCTGTCGGAAGCGGCGCAGAGCGACAAGGTGCGCGACACGGTGTCCTACGACAAAGTCGTCGAATGCGTTGCCGACGTGTTCTGCGACAAACGCTTCCGGCTGATCGAAGCGGCCGCCGGGCGCATCGCCGACGCGGTTCTGAGCAGCTTCGCGCGCGTCGAGGCCGTGCAGGTCACCATCCACAAGCCGCACGCGCCGGTCGCCGCGACCTTCAGCGACATCGGTATCACGTTGTCGCGCAGCCGCCGCGCCGCCAACAGGCCATGACCGAGGCCTTTCTGGCGCTCGGCGGCAATGTCGGCGACGTCCGCGCGACACTCAACCGCGCCGTGACGCTGCTGTGCGATGACGATGCGGTGCGCCTGCTCGCCCGCTCGTCGGACTATCGCACCCCACCCTGGGGCGACACCGACCAGGCCCCGTTCGTGAACCTCTGCATCGCGGTCGAGACCACCCTGACGCCGCATGCGCTGCTTGAGCGCGCCCATGGCGTCGAACGCATCCTCGGCCGCGACCGCGCCAACGAGCGGCGTTGGGGCCCCCGCACCGCCGATATCGACCTCCTCGCCTATGGCGACGTGACGTTCACCGAGAACGACCTGATCCTGCCGCATCCGCGCCTGTTCGAGCGCGCTTTCGTGCTGGTGCCGCTCGCCGAGATCGCCGGCGACCGGATTATCGCCGGCCGCCGGATCGCGGATGCCGTCCACGCCGTCGATTCCGCTGGCATCGAACGGCTCGCTCCCCGGACGTTCTGACGGGGTCAAAATTTGCTGTAACGCAATAGCGGGCCGCGCCCGACTGTGGCATTTTTCCCCGATGACCGAAGACCTTGTCCTTGCCGCCGAATTCCCCGCCACGACCGAGACCGAGTGGCGCAAACTCGTCGATGCCGCGCTGAAGGGCGCCGATTTCGACAAGCGCCTGGTGAGCCGCACCTATGACGGCCTGCGCGTCGAGCCGCTCTATCCGCGCGCGGCCGGCGCACCGCTCGTCGCCGGCCGGCCGGCGGTGCCGTGGCAGGTCATCCAACGCGTCGACCATCCCGATGCCAAGGCCGCCAACGCCCAGGCGCTGCACGACCTGGAGAACGGCGCCACCGCACTTTCCCTGGTCTTCGCCGGCAGCGTCGGCGCCTATGGCTACGGCCTCGACGGCAGTGAGGCGAGCATCGCCGCCGCGCTCGACAATGTCTGGCTCGATGCCGTGCCGATCGAAACCGACTTCAGCACGCAAGCCAAGGAGGCCGGGCTGAACCTCGCCGCTGTGGTCAAGACCCGCGGCATCGATCCGGCCAAGACGCAAATCCGCTTCGCCCACGATCCACTCGGCCTGATGGCGCGCAACGGCGTCGCGCCGCGCCCGTGGGCGGAGACCGCCAAGCTCCTGTCGGGCATGGTCGAACGTCTCGCGTCGCAAGGCTTCAAGGGCCCGTTCGCCGTTGCCGACGGGCGCGGCGTGCATGCCGCCGGCGGCTCGGAAGCGCAGGAGCTCGCCTTCGTCATTGCCAACGCCGTCGCCTACTGGCACATGTTCGCGGATGCCGGCATATCGCTTGATCAGGCGCGCGACTTCATCTTCTTCCGCCTCGCGGCCGACGCCGACGAGTTCCTCACCATCGCCAAATTCCGTGCCTTGCGGAAGCTGTGGGCGCGCGTCGAACAAGCGAGCGGCGTGGCGCCCAAGCCGGCGTTCGTCTCGGCCGAGACAGCGTGGCGCATGATGACCGCGCGCGACGTCAACGTGAACATGCTGCGCGCCACGATCGCCGTCACCGCCGCCGGCGTCGGCGGCGCCGACAGCATCAGCGTATTGCCCTTCACTCTCGCCTGCGGCCTCTCTGACGCTTTCGCGCGGCGCGTCGCGCGCAACACGCAGCTCATATTGCTCGAAGAGTCGAACCTCTATCGCGTCGTCGATCCCGCCGCCGGCGCCGGCGGCATCGAAACGCTGACGCGTGAGATCGCCGAGACGGCGTGGCTCTTGTTCCAGGAGATCGAAGCCGCCGGCGGCGCCGCGGCCGCCATCGAGCAAGGCGTCATCCAGAAGAAGATCGCCGCCACGCGCGCCGCGCGCCAGGCCGCCATCGCCAAACGCCGCGACCCGCTCACCGGCACCAGCGATTATCCCAATCTCACCGAAGCATCGCCCAAAGTGCTCGACGTCGCGCGCGTTACGCTGGCGTCGCCTGCCGGCACGCCAGTCGAACCGCTGCCGCTCACGCGCCTCTCCGAGCCATTCGAAGCCTTGCGCGATAAATCCGACGCCATTCTCGCCAAGACCGGTGCACGTCCGAAGGTGTTCCTCGCCAATCTCGGCAAGGTGTCGGACTTCACCGCGCGCGCGACCTTCGCCAAGAACTTCTACGAAGCCGGCGGGATCGAGACGGTCGGCAATGACGGCTTCCCCGATCAAGCCGCGATGCGCGCGGCGTTCAAGGCTTCGGGCGCGAAGCTTGCCTGTCTCTGTTCATCGGACAAAGTCTACGAAGCGCAAGCGGCGGACGCGGCGAAGGAACTCGCGGCGGCCGGCGCCATCGTCCATCTCGCTGGCCGGCCGGGCGAACTTGAAGCCGCGCTGAAGGGTGCGGGCGTGAAGACCTATATTTACGCGGGCTGCGACGTGCTTTCGACGCTGCAGGCCGCCTATGATACGCTGAGGACGCCATGAGCGAGATTCCTGATTTCACCTCGGTCGCTTTCGCCGACACGGCCGTTCCTCCCGGCAACGACAATGTCGCGCCGTGGATGACGCCGGAAGCCATTGCGGTGAAGCCCGCTTACAGCGAAGCCGATCTCAAGGGCCTCGACTTCCTCGACACCTATCCCGGCAAGGCGCCTTACCTGCGCGGCCCCTACCCCGCGATGTACGCGGCGCAGCCTTGGACCATCCGGCAATACGCCGGCTTCTCCACGGCGGAGGATTCCAACGCCTTCTACCGGCGCAATCTCGCCGCCGGCCAGAAGGGCCTGTCGATCGCCTTCGATCTCGCCACGCATCGCGGCTATGACTCGGATCATCCGCGCGTCGCCGGCGACGTCGGCATGGCCGGCGTCGCGATCGACTCGATCTACGACATGCGCACCTTGTTCTCCGGCATTCCGCTCGATCAGATGAGCGTGTCGATGACCATGAACGGCGCGGTGCTGCCGGTGCTCGCGCTCTACATCGTCGCGGCGGAAGAACAGGGCGTGCCGCACAACAAATTGTCGGGCACGATCCAGAACGACATCCTCAAAGAATTCATGGTGCGGAACACCTACATCTATCCGCCCGCGCCGTCGCTCCGCATCATCTCCGACATCTTCGCCTATACGTCGGCCGAGATGCCGAAGTTCAATTCGATCTCGGTGTCCGGCTATCACATGCAGGAAGCCGGCGCGACGCAGGACCTCGAGCTCGCTTACACGCTCGCCGACGGCGTCGAATATGTGCGCGCGGGGCTGAAGGCCGGCTTGACCGTCGACCAGTTCGCGCCGCGCATCTCGTTCTTCTGGGCGATCGGCATGAACTACTTCATGGAGATCGCCAAGATGCGCGCCGCGCGCATGATCTGGGCGAAGCTGATCAAGCCGTTCAAGCCGGACGACGCGCGCTCATTGTCATTGCGCACGCATTCGCAGACCTCGGGCTGGTCGCTGACCGCGCAGGACGTGTTCAACAACGTCGCCCGCACCATGATCGAGGCGATGGCGGCGACGCAAGGCCATACGCAGTCGCTGCACACCAACTCGCTCGACGAAGCCTTGGCGCTGCCGACCGACTTCTCGGCGCGCATCGCCCGCAACACGCAAATCGTGTTGCAGCAGGAAAGCGGCACGACGCGCATCGTCGATCCCTGGGGCGGCTCTTACTATGTCGAACGCCTCACTTACGAACTCGCCAAGAAGGCCTGGGGCCATATCCAGGAAGTCGAGGGCCTCGGCGGCATGGCCAAGGCGATCGAGGCCGGCATCCCGAAGCTCCGCATCGAGGAAGCCGCCGCCAAGACGCAGGCGCGCATCGACTCGGGCCACCAGTCGGTGATCGGCGTGAACAAATATCAGCCGAGCGACGAGCCGCCGATCGACGTGCTCAAGGTCGACAATTCCGCCGTGCGCGCGCGCCAGCTCGATAAGCTCGCGCGGCTCAAGGCCGAACGCAATCCGACGGCGCTCAAGGAAGCGCTCGACGCCCTCACCCGCGCCGCCGATGGCGGCAACGGCAATCTGCTCGAACTCGCGGTCGAAGCGGCCCGCGCCAAGGCCACCGTCGGCGAGATTTCCGCGGCGCTGGAGAAGGTCTATGGCCGCCACCGCGCCGAGATCAAAGCCATCACCGGCGTCTACAAGCGGGAGGTCGGCATGACCGGCGCCGTCGAACGTGTGCGCGATCTGGTCGAAGCCTTCGAAGCGGCGGAAGGCCGCCGGCCGCGGCTGCTGGTCGCCAAGATCGGCCAGGACGGTCACGACCGCGGCCAGAAGGTGATTGCCTCCGCCTTCGCCGATCTCGGCTTCGACGTCGATATCGGTCCCTTGTTCGCGACGCCGGAAGAAGCCGCGCGCCAGGCGGTCGAGAACGACGTGCACGTGCTCGGCGTCTCATCGCTCGCCGCCGCGCATCTCACGCTGGTGCCGGAGTTGAAGGCCGAACTGAAGAAGCAGGGCCGCGAGGACATCATGATCGTGGTCGGCGGCGTCGTACCGCCGCAGGACTACGACGCGCTGATGAAATCCGGCGCCGAGGCGATCTTCCCGCCCGGCACCGTGATCTCCGAAGCCGCCGAGAAGCTCCTGAAGTCGCTCGCAAAGCGCCTCGGCCACAGCCAGGAAGCGGCGGAGTGATGTCCAGCGCGGGCCGTCCGTGATAGCCTGCGTCCCATGACTGTTGCCGCCGACCTCAGTCGCGACGCCTTGCTCGAACGCCTGCGCGGACTCGAACCGGCCCTCCGCGCCAAGGGCGTGACGGGGCTTGCTATTTTCGGATCGCGCGCACGCGGCGACGCGCGGCCGGACAGCGATCTGGACGTGCTTATTGCCGTCGATGCGGACATCAAAAACCCGCTCTATGTCGCCTTCGATGTGGAGCAGATTGTGAAGGTCGCCGTCGGCTTCGAGGTGCAAGCCAGCCTTCGCGGTTCTTTGAGCGACAAAATCTCCGCGCGGATCGCCGACGATCTCATCAAGGTGTTCTGATCATGCCGCCCAGCCTCGGCGATCGGCTGGAACAAATTCTCGAATGCATCGAAAGCATTCGATCATTGCTCGCGAAGGGCGACCGCGACAAAATATCGGATAGCCGGTGGATGCGCATGGTGCTCGAACGCGAATTCGAAATCATCTGCGAGGCCGCCCGACATGTCCCGGCAGATATCAGGAAGCGGGAGTCCGCCATCGACTGGCCGCGCATGACCGATCTCGGCAACAGGCTCCGCCATGCCTATCATAGCATCGACGTTAATATCTTATTGCACATCGCCAACACCGAATTGCCGCCGCTGAAGAACTTCGTGGAGCGCGTGCTCGACGAGGAGCGTCGGAAATCGTAAGAATCCGAACCATGAAGTTCTTAAACGCACTCGCCCTTATCGCCGCAATGTCGGTCGGCTCCATGGCTCGCGCCGAGGACCCCAAACCCGCCGCGACCCTCAACACCAAAAACATCGAAGCCAGCGTCATCGTCGAAGACGCGCTGAAGGCCTATCCCGGCCTCTATGACAACCTGCTGGCCGAGGGCCGGCGCGAGATGGCGAAGTGGCGCACCGAAGCGGACAAGGACCGCAAGGAGATGCCGGACATCTTCAGCGACGGCCGGCGCTACACCTTCGAGCGCAGCTACGGCGAACGCTCGGCGATCGGCCGCTATGTCAGCGTCGAGCGCACCGACTACATGAACAGCCTCGGCGCGCATCCCAATCACGGCACCGACATCATCCTGTGGGACAGCGGGGCCAAGAAGCGCATCAGCATCCGGCCCTTCTTCAAGGAAAGCGCGGACAACGGCCCGACCATGCAGACGCTCGCCAAGGCGATCCGCATCGCGCTCGTCGCCGAAAAGAAGGCGCGCGACATTCCCGACGCCGACAAGGATTCGGGCATCGACAATGTGAAGCCGAAGATCCTGTCGATCGGCGCCATCGCGCTCGCGCCGTCGACCGAGAAGGACAAGAGCAGCGGACTGATCGCTTACTTCTCGCCCTATGCGGTCGGCGCTTACGTCGAGGGCAGCTACGTCGTGTTCGTGCCGTGGACCGTGTTCAAGAGCCACCTGTCGCCGGACGGCGTCGCGCTGTTCGGCGGCGAGCGGCCGGCGGACGACGCCAAGAAGGACGAGCAGTAGCGGCCGTGGTGCCGGAGACCGTGAGATAGATAGCCGGGGACAAAATCTAGCTAGACTAGTCTAGCTAGATTTCTTATATTAGCGCCATGAAGCACGTCGGTATGTTCGAAGCTAAGACAAACCTGTCTGCCCTCGTCGAAGAGGTCGAGAAGGGTGGTCAGGTCGTGATTACGCGTCACGGCAAGCCCGTGGCAAAGCTCGTGCGCGCCGAACCGGAACTGACGCCGGAAGAGGTCGAAGAACGGCGCAAGGCGATCAAGGGTTTGCGCGCACTTTCCCGTGAGATCAACATCCAGGCGACCCCCGAGGAAATCAAGAGCTGGATCAACGAGGGACGTCATTGATCGTTGTCGACGCTTCGTTGATCGTTGCGCTTATTCTTCGCGAGGACAATGTCGCCGATCCAGATTCTGTCTATGACCTCTTGCTCACGGCGCAGATCAGCGTGCCCGCACATTGGCCCTCGGAAGTCGCCAACGCTCTTTGGATAAACAAACGCCGCGGAAGAATGACTGCTGAAATGGTCGGCTCAGCGATCGACTATCTCGTCGCCTTCAGGCCTAGAACGGAAGCCCCGCCGTCCTTCGACCGCATGTTCGCTCTGATCGATTTTGCCGAGCGAGAGAAGCTAACCGTTTACGATGCGATCTACGTCGAACTGGCCTTGTCCAACGACGCGACGTTGGCGACGATCGACCATGATGTCCGCGCCAGCGCCAGGCGCCTCAACATCGCGCTCATCCCGGCGTAATTGGCGACGATGCCGTCACCAACCTCATCGTCCGTCCCCACGCTCGCCGCCGGCATCCGTGCCGGCGACCGCGCGACGCTGGCGCGGGCGATCACGCTGATCGAGAGCAAGCGCGCCGACCACCGCGCGCAGGCGCATCAGTTGGTGCAGCAGCTGCTGCCGGCGACCGGCCAGGCCATCCGGCTCGGCATCACCGGGGCGCCGGGCGCCGGCAAGTCGACGACCATCGACGCGCTCGGCACCTACCTCACCGAGCACGGCCACAAGGTCGCGGTGCTGGCGGTCGATCCGTCGTCCTCGCGCACCGGCGGCTCGATCCTCGGCGACAAGACGCGCATGGCGCGGCTCGCCATCGATCCCAAAGCCTTCATCCGGCCCTCGCCCTCCTCCGGCACGCTCGGCGGCGTCGCCGCCAAGACGCGCGAGACCATGCTGCTGTGCGAGGCGGCCGGTTACGACGTGGTGCTGGTCGAGACCGTCGGCGTCGGCCAATCGGAGACGGCGGTCGCCGATATGACCGACTTTTTCCTGGTGCTGATGGTCGCCGGCGCCGGCGACGAACTGCAGGGCATCAAGAAGGGCATCGTCGAGCTCGCCGACATGATCGCGGTCAACAAGGCCGACGGCGACAATGTGCAGCGTGCCCGCGCCGCCGCGGCCGAGTATCGCGGCGCGCTCAACATCCTGACGCCGCGCTCGGCCACGTGGGCGCCGCCGGTCGTCACTTATTCGGCGCTCACCGGCGACGGCATCGCGCCGTTGTGGGCGCAGATCGAGCGGCACAAGAAACTCATGAGCGCCTCAGGCGAACTCGCCGAGAAGCGGCGCGAGCAGCAGGTCAAATGGATGTGGGCCATGCTCGAGGAGCGGCTCACCGCGCGCCTGCGCAGCGATCCGGCGATCCGCGCCAAGGTCCGGCACGCCGAAGCGCAAGTCGCCGCCGGCGCGCTGGCGCCGACCTTGGCGGTGGAAGAGATCGCGGCGCTACTCGGGGTGTAGCGCCTTATCCCTCCCCGCTCGCGGGGAGGGTGCCGGCGAAGCCGGCGGGTGGGGCGAGAAGCCAACGCTCCGCCGGCCCTGTTCTTTGCGGCGCGGGCAACGCCGTCGTCCGGAATTCCATTGCCGCCACCCAAGCAAGAAAAGCGCGAGGGCGCGCGGAACGCCTAGGTCCCGTCGGACCCACGGACCTCGATGCCTCGCGACATCGAGGCTTGTCGAGGTGAGTAAAGCCGCAAGTCCGCCAGTCCCAAGGCGTCCCGCGCGCGGTGTTTTGAGGTTTGCTCCGCGAAGATCCCCGGTGGGCGATCGTTTAACGGCCTTTCGGGCACATACCACCGATGGAGAGCCAGGCGTGGCCCCGGACTTCTGACGAGTCCCGGGCTTCCGCCGTCAGGGCCCTCGGCGCCACGTCGAGGCGCCGGGACGTCCGCGGCTTGGACCGCCGGGAGGGAAACTGGCGCCGCATCTCCGACGCCCCCGCCCGGCCACCGCTCCCCGCCCCGCGTCTGGAGACGCTGATCAGACACCCCTCGCTATCGGGGCGGGATAGGAAGGACTATAATCAGTAGGAATAAAAGTTCAAGGGGTAGGGAGGATATTTTGGGGCGACGAGGCATCGACTAACATCAGCTACGGCGCGCAAAGCGGGGCCTAGTTCGAGGACATGGTCATATCCACTTGTCACCCACAGCGAACGCGCGCAATTAGCGAGACACAAACTCGGACTGGAGAGGTTACGATTTAACTCACAGGGCGTCTCGCGTTTGTCGTCAAGCTCGCCTGTATTTCGCAAGGAGCCCGACACGTGCGCTGTGAGAAATCTCCGTCATTATATCCCCACTGCCGAACGTAATGCTTCCCAATGGCGCCAGTGCCGCGCGAAGATCGGCCGATCCGCGGCAAAGGAAATACAGCTGATCAATTGACAGCCACCAGCAAGAAGGCAAATAACGACGAATGAATTTGTCTAGAGGCTCCCCAGTCAGAGAAATGATTGCGTTGACGCCGCCCTGAAGCGCCGCGATAGCATCATTTACTTTTTTAGCTTCCTTTTGATTGGCGGGATCTGCGGCTGTCAGTTTAACCCCGTACAAAGCGCTAATCAGCCCACGCAAAAATAGCCGATCTTGCATCGAGCCGTGATCAGTCATTGTGACGCTGATTTTCGTCAGATGTCGTTCGCCAAGATGTAATGACTTCCCGCTGATGAAGTGTAATCCAGACCCACAAAGATGCTTTTCATGACGGGCCATCTGGACCAAGGGATCGAGGAAGCCTTGTGCCAGATCGACTGCCGCTGACAAGGAATTGCCTGCTCGTGCCGCATTGGTCAGTGGCTTCTTCTTGCACTCAAGCAAAATTAAGTCCGCGGCCGTTTCTGAGACCACATCGACCTCGAATGTCGGGGATCTCTTGGTGGTGCCTTCCTTGTATTTCTCGCCCAGGACTTCTGGTGCTTTTCCGGTGCTAGCGATTGCGTCAGCCGTGAGAAGTTCGAGGGCCGCGCCCATTGCTCGCTCAAGCTGGGGATGTTTCATATCGCGCAGAAGTGCGTAAATTCGCTCGTACATCGCTCGCCCAAAAATTCCTCGCGGAGGGATCAGCCAAACGTCCTTGCTGAGCCGATAAAGTGGGAAATAGGGAGCGTTCCGCTTTGCCGTTTCGAACGGCGTGGAATAGCCGTCATTGAGCTTGTCGGCAGTAATGGCAAGCAACTCAAACAACTGACTGACGTTTGCAAGCCCTAACTCAGCATTCACGTGCTCACAGGGATGAGTGACGATAAATTTGTCCACTGATGACAATTTGAATAGCGATGAAACGAAGCGCCGCCATCCCGCCATTTGGATAACAGGCAAGGGTATCCCGGTTGCTTCAAGATGCCCAAGCCACTCCCGCAGAAGGTGTTCCGCGACAGTCGGCTGCCATTGCTGAAATCCGAAAAGTTCATCGTAAAATATGCGATCAACCAGCGTGTTGTGAAAATTGCCAATTGCGACACCCATATTCTCATAGACGAGATACGATTCGACGTCGAACACAGCACCTAAATCACGTGCCAATTCAATTGCGCGCCCGAAGTCATCCTTGGGGTGTGTCGATGTTTGCGCAGCACCGAGGTGCTTCAAGGCCAAATTATACAGGAAATGGAATGGAATAGCCGGCTCTCGATGCTGGCCTAGCTGATCGACGATCCGCCCATACAGAAGCGACCCTTCGTACATTCGCCCATTGGCGGTGTGCCAAGCCAAAATATTACCAATAACGTTTCTGCCGCCGAGAGACCGGATGGTCGCCTCTATATTTGCGCATATCTTAGAGACGTCTTTGTCATCCAAGCTCGGTCCGAATGTCGATAGCGTGATCTGAAATCCACGTTTCTCCCAACGCTTGCACGCGCCGGCAACGGCGTATGCACGAGAAAACCGGTTAATGTCGTAATGATTGAAGTCGGCGAGCTCCATCGCACGGCGAGCCCTTGAGATCGCCTGCTTCCAGGTCGCCTCTTCGCTAAAAGGGACGACGAAGCGGCAATCCTTGTAGTCATCATTGGACTGACTGAGAGCGTCCCGTATGTAGTTTATTAACGTATATTGCTCTGGGTCTATGCGTCCGAGAAGCGCTGCGATGCAGATCGGCTTGCGAAGGATCGAGACCGCGTCCACCAGCAATCCGCTGTTCGGTTTTAAAAGGAGCCCCCTGATCTCCTTTAGTTGAGCATCTTGTTCCTTCCGTCGCTCCGCCAGTACATCTGGTATAGGCTTAAAGTTTTCCGCATTTGGCGTTGACGTGGCGAGCGCCAGATAGGTGGCGAAGGAGGATGCGGTCAACGGGACTGTATTCATTGTCGATGATCAGCGCGCTTTTTTTGCCATGCAACCCTACCCGGTACACTACTCTCTGCACAACCGAGCATCCGCGCGCTAGAAAAGGAGAAATTGGAGAGAACGGCCACGCGAGCCGGCCTCTCTCGGCCTCATGCTGAGGAGCGCTGCAAAGCAGCGCGTCTCGAAGCATGGGGCCGCCCCATCCTTCGAGACGCCCGCCTTCGCTACGCTTCGGCGGGCTCCTCAGGATGAGGCGGACAGCCGCTCTCGGATGTTAAAAGAAAACATGACCACCATCCTCATCACCGGCTTCGGCCCCTTCCCCGGCGCGCCGTATAATCCGACCGAGAGGCTGGTGCGCGCGCTCGGCAGCGTGCGGCGGCCGGCGCTGCGCGACGTCACCATCGTCACGCATGTCTTCCCGGTGAGCTACGCCGCGGTCGACCGCGACTTGCCGGCGCTGCTCGCCAAGCACAAGCCCGACGCGGTGCTAATGTTCGGCCTCGCCGCGCGGACGCGGCACATCCGCATCGAGACGCGCGCGCGCAACGCCCTGGCGCTGATGCCGGATGCCACCAGCGCCTCGCTGCGGCGCAGCCAAATCGTGCGCGGCGCCCCGGCGGCCCTGCCGCTGCCGGCGCCGGTGCGGCACTTGCTCGCGGCGGCGCGGCAGGCGCGCCTGCCGGCGGCGCTGTCGCCGGACGCCGGGCGCTATCTCTGCAATTACCTGTGCTGGCGCGCGGCCGAGGCCGCCGGCAAGCCCGGAGGCCCGCGCGCGGCGGCGTTCGTCCATGTGCCGCTGACGGCGCGCGGAGCGCAGGCGCGGCGCGGCGGCCGGCGGTTCGCCGCCCACGACCTCGCCCGCGCCGGAACCCGCATCCTGCTGGCGCTGGCGGCCGCGGCGCGGCGTTAACCGGCCTTAACCCGGCCGGCGCACAATAGGCCCATGCCCGTCGACCGCCGCCGCCTCCTGATCGCCGCCGCCGCGAGTGCGGCCACCGCGTCCGCGGCGCGCGCCGCGCCCTTGGCGACGTTCGGGGTCGATGCGGCGCAATACGGCGTGCGGCCGGGCGCGGCCGAGGATCAATCGGCGCGGCTGCAGCGCGCGCTCGACGCCTGCGCGCAGAGCCGCGCGCCGCTGATGCTGGCGCCCGGCGTCTACCGGGCCGGCGATCTCAGGCTTGCGGCCGGGGTCCAGATCTTCGGCGTGCGCGGCGCGACCAGGCTGTCCTTCACGCGCGGCGCGGTGCTGATCGCGGCGCAAGGCGCCGACAGCGTGACGCTGTCCGGCCTCGCCTTCGAGGGCAACGGCGTTGCGCTGCCGCAGAACCGCGGACTCGTCGATCTTACGTCGACGCGGGGCTTGCGCCTGACGGATTGCACGGTCAGCAACGCCGGCGGCAACGGCGTCGCCGTCACCAACAGCGACGGCGCGATCATCACCGGCAACACGATCGTCACATCGGCGGATAACGCGCTCTACGGCGTCGACAACACCGGCGCGATCGTGAGCAACAACGTCATCCGTGGCTGCGGCAATGGCGGCGTTCGCGTGTGGCAGAGCGCGAAGCGTCATGACGGCAGCGTTGTTGCCGCCAACACCATCGAGGACATCGCCGCCCGCGCCGGCGGCACCGGGCAGAACGGCAACGCCGTCAACGTCTTTCGCGCCGCTAACGTGATCGTGCGCGACAACACGATCCGCCGCTGCGCCTTCTCGGCGGTGCGCGGCAACCAAGCCTCCAACATGCAGGTGCTCGGCAACAATTGCGCGGTGATGAAAGAGGCCGCGATGTACGCCGAGTTCGGTTACGAAGGCGCGGTGTTCGCGAACAACGTGATCGACACCGCCGAGAACGGGATCGCCGTCACCAACTTCAACGACGGCGGCCGGCTCGCCGTCGTGCAAGGCAATCTCCTGCGCAATGTCGGCGTGCGGCGGCCCGACAACCCACCGGAATGGACCGGCGTCGGCATCGGCGTCGAGGCCGAAGCCGCCTGCACCGGCAACGTCATCGAGGACGCGCCCGGCTACGGCATTCGCGTCGGCTGGGGCCCCTATCTGCGCAACGTCACGGTGACCGGCAACGTCGTGCGCAACGCCGGCATCGGCATCGCCGTCTCCGTCGTGCGCGGCGCCGGCGACGCGACCATCACCGGCAATCTCATCGCCGGCGCCAAGCGCGGCGGCATCGTCGGCATGGAATGGGCCAAGGCCGTCACCGGCGATCTCGCCAAGGACGGCGCGGCCGCCTATCCGCAGCTCAAGATCGCGGACAATCAGGCGCGGTGAATTGCCGTCATCCTGAGGTGCGAGCGCAGCGAGCCTCGAAGGGTGACGGCGTCACCTCATTGGCCGTCGCCCTTCGAGGCGCCCCTTCGGGGCGCACCTCAGGGTGACGGGTCTGACACCGCGCCGGGACACGCATCGCCGCTTGCCCTCGTGCCGCCGCGAACCCACCTATACTGCTCGCCATGCGCTCCCGCCGCTTCAGCCGCGTTGTTCCGATGTTCGCCATCCTGCTTCTCTTTCTCGGGCCGCTTGTCGCCCGCGCCGCGCTTTACGCCGTCGGCAACGACCCGCGTTCCTGGCGCGACGCCGACTGGTCGAGCGCGGGCCTGCTGCCGCCGGCGACCGCCGACAAGGACGCGCGCGTGGTCGTCTTCACCGGCACGACGGGCGCCTGGAAGGGCATCTTCTCGGTGCACAGCTGGATCGTCTACAAGCCGGCCAACGCCAGCGCCTGGACGCGTTACGACGTGGTCGGCTGGGGCCAGCCGGTGCGCAACAACAACTGGCCGCCGGACGGCCGCTGGTACGGCAATCTGCCGGTGGCGATCGCCGACGTGTCCGGTGCCGAAGCCGAAAAGATGATCCCGCAGATCGAGGCCGCGGTCAGCGCGTATCGCTACGCCAAGGCCGGCGATTATCGCATCTGGCCGGGACCGAACAGCAACAGCTTCGTCGCCGCCGTGCTGCGCACGGTGCCCGAGCTTGGCGTGGCCTTGCCGCCGAATGCGGTCGGCCGCGATTATCGCGACGGCTTCTATGCGGGGCTCACCGACAGCCATACGGGCGTGGAGATCAGCGTCGGCGGTCTCGCCGGCTTCAAGCTCGGCTGGGTCGAAGGCGTGGAAGTGAACCTGCTCGGCCTGGTCGTCGGCATCGACTTGCGCCAGCCGGGCGTCAAGCTGCCGGGCTTCGGCCGCATCGGGTTTGGCGCGCCGGCAGCCGTGGCGCAGGCGCGCTAGCAGCGTTCGATCGGCCCGCCGGGCGGCGCGGTTCACATCCGGCTAACCACCCTCGCGCTGCGTTGCCGCCAAAGCGGCCATCATCGCGGTGTCACGGTTGATGCGACCGCCATGCCTGGCGTATTTCTGCAGGGTCGATCCAGAAAAGCTCGGCTCTCCTTATGGTTACTCCCCTGCCCGACGCCAAGACAGCCGTTGCCATTCTCGCAACGGCACCGATTCCAGGCGTGGCCAAGACACAACTCATTCCGAGCATCGGCGAGCAGGCGGCCGCCTTCCTGCAGGAGCGGCTGACGGACAGGGCTGTGACCACCGCCCTCTCGGCCGAGGTCGGCCGCGTCACGTTGTGGGGGACGCCCGATACGAGCCACGACACGTTCCTCTCGATGGTGGCGCGCAAGCCGCTGACATTGCGCCCCCAGCCGGCGGGCGATCTCGGCGCGCGCATGCTGGCCGCCGCCACCGCCGCCCAGGGGCCGGTGCTGTTAATTGGGACCGCGTGTCCGGCGCTGACGCCGCGGCATCTGCGTAGCACCGCGAAGGCGCTTCAGGACGGCGCCGAAGTCGTGCTGATACCGGCCGAGGACGGCGGCTATGTGCTCATCGGCCTGCGCCGGCCCGAACCGTCTTTGTTCGCGCAAATCCCGTGGGGCACGCCGAAGGTCCTCGCCGAGACGCGCGCGCGTGTCATCGCGAGCCGGCTCGTGCTGAACGAATTTCCGCCGCTGTGGGATGTCGAGACCGCAGACGATCTCCCGCGCATGCTGCGCGAGATCCCGGAGCTTGCGCTGACGGCGACCGGCTAAGCGGCCGTCCGATCAGGCCTTCGCCGCCGGCGCCCACAGCTTCGGGCCCGCGCGCAGATACTGCCGCGGCCGCTTCACGTCGGCGCCCAGTGCCTTGGCCGCGTGCCAGCCCCAGTGCGGATCGTCGAGGAAACCGCGGGCGAGCGCGACCATGTCGGCGTGTCCTTCGCCGATAATCTGCTCGGCCTGCTCCGCCTTCACGATGAGGCCGACAGTCCGCGCGGCAATGCCGGCCTCCTGCTTCACCCGCGCGGCGATCGGCACGTTGTAGCCGGGCTCGCTCGGATTGCGAATATCGGCGGCAACGCCGCCCGACGACACGCAAAGGTAATCGAGCCCCTCGGCCTTGAGCGCCTTGGCGAGAGCGACGGCCTCGTCGGGCGTGATGCCGCCCTCCCGCCAGTCGCTCCCGGTGATGCGAGCGCCGAGCGGCACCTCGCGCGGCACGGCGGCGCGCACGGCCCGCGCGACCGACAACGGAAAGCGCAAACGGTTCTCGAACGAGCCGCCATATTGATCGGTGCGCTTGTTGGCGATCGGCGACAGGAAGCCGTGCAGCAGATAACCGTGCGCCATATGCAGTTCGATGGCATCGAATCCGATGCGCAATGCGCGTTTGGCCGAATTGACGAACGCGTCCCGGATACGATTGAGATCCGCCTCGGTCGCCTCGCGCGGCGTGTGCCAGCCGTCGCCGAACGGAATCGGCGACGGGGCGAGGGTTTCCCAGGGGTCTTCGCCCGCCTTCAACGACGTGACGCCGTCCCACGGCTTCTGCGCCGAACCCTTGCGGCCGGAATGGGCGAGTTGAACGCCGAACTTGGCGCTGCCCATGCGCCGCGCCTGCGTGATAACGCGCGCCAGCGCGAGTTCGTTGTCGTCACTGTAGAGGCCGAGGCAGCCATGGGTGATGCGCCCCGCACGCTCGACATGCGTCGCTTCCACCACCACCAGCGAGGCGCCAGAATGCGCCAGCATGCCGAGATGCATCAGGTGCCAATCGGTGGCGCAGCCGTCGTCGGCCGAATACTGGCACATCGGCGAGACGACGAGGCGGTTGGCAAGCTCGAGGCCCGACAGCTTGATCGGCGAAAACAACGCATGGCTCATGGAGAAAACTCGCGGTCGACGCGCGCCGGCCGGAATGGTCAGCGCTGCTGGATCGACTTCAGATAGGCAATGATGTCACCGACGTCATCGGCGTCAAACTTGAATTCGGGCATATCGGGATGGCCGGAAACGATGCCCTCGCCCAGCGCCTCCTCGAGCGATTCAATCGGATAGCGCTGACCGAGCGTACGGAAGGGGGGCGCGAATTTGTGCGGGCTGTCGCCGGTGCGGCCCACGGCGTGGCAGGAGGCGCACTCCTTCTGCAGCAATTCGGCGCCGTGTTCGGGATTGTCTTCGGCCAGCGCCGAAACGCTCAAGACCGCCCAAACCAGCGCGGCGCACGGGACAAGACGAACGGCACTCATGCGGCTTCGCGAAAGACGTCCTGGATGTCCGGCAAGACGGGCGCCGGCCCGCCGGAGATTTGCTGAAAGGCCTTCGCGACTTTTATCACATCCAGCATGCGCGCGGCGAACTCTTCCTGGCTGGCATAATAGTGTCGCCAGCGGCCGCTACGATACATGTCGAGATAGGCGGCAACACGACGCTCGGCGAGCGCATGCCATTGGCGCGCTGAGGCTTCGATGCTGAACCGGCTGAAAGCCGCCATGAAGGGGTCCGTGACCAAGGCCGGCTGTGGACCGCTCGATCGACGGATCGCGCGGTAACCGGCTAATGCACGCAGACGCCACCGCAAAAAGTTTTCAACTGATTCGATTCGTACAGTGATTCGTGCGATTTCCCAAGGAAATCGCACGGCTCTATCCCCGCAATCCCTAGGCGGCCGGCTTCAGAAAGACCCGTACGAGTCAAGGCACGGCTAGGCCTTGTCAGCGCTGCGGCTCGCCCGCCGAAAGCTGTTGCCGCTGGGGCACGGCCGAGGTGGCGCTACCGTTCACGCGGTACAGCTGGAAGTTCGTGCCATCCTGCATGAGCGTCAGATGCGCCGGATCGGGATTGTCCGCATCGCTGTCGGTGAACAGCAGATAGACGTAGTCGTAGTGCTTCGGCCAATTATCCCAGTACTTCGGCGCGTCCGGGTCCTCGCGATCAGCAGCGATCAAGAGGCGCGCAACGGTCGGCGGCGTGCCGTCCTCGTTATCGACGATGCTGCGGTACTCGGGTTTGACGTGCAGCACCTGCTTGCCCTTGACGCTGAACACGGTCGTCACCAGCGCCGAGCGTTCGATGATGGCGAGACAGGCGGCGTGAACGAGACCGTATTCGGCAACGTCGTCGCCGCCGTCACCCTTGGCATAAGCGACCAACACCTTGGCGCCAGGCTTGAGGCGCTTCACCGAGGCGCGGAATTCGCTGGTCGACGTCGACAGCTCCGCCCAGGTCACGTCCACCTCGATGACGCGCACCAGGAGCGTCACGACAAGGAAGGCCAGGAAGCCGCGGCGGACCAGACGGTGGCGCAGATCGATATCGGCGCAGGCGATCAGCATGAACACGAAGGCGATCGGCAGCCGCTGGTCGGCCATATAGGTCGCGAAGGCAACGCGCGGCATCGCCAGATAGACGATGCCGCAGACCGCGAGCATGACCCAGAACAGCGGGTGGAAGCGCACCAGATTGCGGCGCACGGCCCAGGCCATGCCGGTAATGGCAAGCGCCAGCAGCGCGAAGGCCGCGATGTCCGAGTAGACCTGAACGGCGTAGATGAGGCCGTCGATCTTGCCGAGCCGCTCCCAATAGTTCTCTTCCGCCAGGCGCATGGTCGGGCTGAGCAGCAGCAGCGGCAGCGCCGGCAAGAACGGAATACCGGTGGCCACGAAATCGACGAGACGCCAGCCGAGCGGCTCCTGCCGGCGCGTCCATAGCCGGTACAGCTCCATAGCCAGCAGGCCGACGCCGTACACGCCGAGCGCCGAGAGATGGCAGAAGAACAACGACACGGTGAACAGCGTCGAGACGCCGAGCCTGATCGCCCAATGCTTCTCGCGCAGGAAGGTCCAGCACGCGAGCGCCCACAAAGCGAGGCCGATGCCGAAGATGTAGTTGGTCAGGCCGACCAGAAAGACGTGATTGTAGAGCAGCGGAAACGCGACCAGCGGAAACGCCGACCAACGCCCGAACAGCGCGCGGTTGAGCGCAATCGCGCCGGAGATCAGCAGCGCGAACATCGCGATCAGG
Organism: Pseudolabrys taiwanensis; assembly: GCF_003367395.1. NCBI lineage: Bacteria > Pseudomonadati > Pseudomonadota > Alphaproteobacteria > Hyphomicrobiales > Xanthobacteraceae > Pseudolabrys > Pseudolabrys taiwanensis. The sequence continues at coordinate 2,140,601 of NZ_CP031417.1, forward strand.
AAGATCTGACCGGCATGATAGACCGACACCACGCGCGCGATCACGGGCACGATCAGGTCCATCATCAGATTGGGGATCGGCTGCCAGACGATCTCGTAGAAGCGCGACAGGTTCGGGTCCTTGCCGATATTGGCGATGACCTGCATGCGCGAGAGGTGATTGACGTAGTCCGACAGCGGCGGGACCGGATTGGTCCAGATCGGGATCGACGCCACCACGAGCATCAGGATCGTGACCACCGCAATCTGGCCGCCGGAAAGGGCGGCCAGGCGCCGCCGCGGCGGTACGGCCGCGGGCTCGGGCGCCAGGGTCAGGCGGGGGTCATGAACGTTCATTTCGGCCGGTTCCGGGAAGGGCATGGCGTGCGACGATTCGCGCACCATACGGCCAGGAACCTGACCCGCCGATGAACGGGGCCGACTAAATTCGCCCGAAAGCGGGCAAAGTTCCCGCCCGGTACCCCCCGCCTGCCGCCGACGGGCGACGCAGGCCAGGACTGCCCCCCGGCCCTACCCCGCCCCCCGGGGCCGCTTTCCTAGAGCTTGATCCGCAGCCAGTGGGCGAATTCGCCGACGATGCCGCGCCGGAACAGAAGCACGCAGGCGACGAAAATGACGCCCTGGATCACCAGCACCCACTCGCCCACCGAGGCCAGCTTGTACTGCATGACCAGGATGACGAACGCGCCGACCACCGGTCCGAAGATCGTGCCGAGGCCGCCCACCAGGGTCATCAGCACCACCTCCCCCGACATCGGCCAGTTCACGTCCGTGAGCGAGGCAAGCTGCAACACGATCGCCTTGGTGGAGCCGGCGAGGCCCGCCAGCGTCGCCGACAGCACGAAGGCCATCAGCTTGTAGCGGTCGGTCTTGTAGCCGAGCGAGATGGCGCGCGGCTCGTTCTCGCGGATCGCCTTCAGCACCTCGCCGAAGGGCGAGTGGATGATGCGATAGATGAACAGGAAGCCGCCGAGGAAGATGGCGAGCACGAAGACGTACATCGTCATCTCGTTCTTGAGATCGAAGATGCCGAGGAAGTGTCCGCGCGGCACCGCCTGGATGCCATCCTCGCCGCCGGTGAATCTCGCCTGAAGGGCGAAGAAGTACATCATCTGCGCCAGCGCCAGCGTGATCATGGCGAAGTAGATGCCCTGACGGCGGATAGCGAGCGCGCCGGCGAGCAGGCCGAACACCGCCGCCGTCGCCGTGCCGGTCAGGATCGCGAGCTCGGGCGACAGGCCCCAGATCTTGGCCGCATGCGCGGACAGATAGCTTGCCCAGCCGAAATAGAGCGCGTGACCGAACGACAACAGCCCGACATAGCCGATCAGCAGATTGAAGGCGCAGGCGAACAGCGCAAAGCACATCGCCTGCATCAGGAACAGCGGATAAGTGACGAAAGGCGCGACGATGAGCGCCGCGACCATGATGACGAAGGCGATGGTCTCGCTCTGCGCCCGCAAGGCGGATGGCTGCTTTTGTGCCACGGGGTCCATTACGCGTTCCATCACCTGCTCCGCCCGAACAATCCGGCCGGCCGCACCAGCAGCACAATGGCCATGATCACGAAAATCACCGTATTGGAAGCCTCGGGGAAGAACACCTTGGTCAACCCCTCGATCACGCCGAGCCCGAAGCCCGTGACGACGGCGCCCATGATCGAGCCCATGCCGCCGATCACCACCACCGCGAAGACGACGATGATGAGCTCCGAGCCCATCTGCGGCGAGACGTTATAGATCGGCGCCGCCATCACGCCTGCGAAGGCGGCGAGCGCGACGCCGAAGCCGTAAGTGAGCGTGATCATGCGCGGCACGTTGATGCCGAAGGCCCGCACGAGCGTGGGGTTCTCGGTCGCCGCCCGCAGATACGCGCCGAGCCGCGTGCGCTCGATCACGAACCAGGTGCCGATACATACGGTGAGCGACGCGACGATCACCCAGGCGCGATAATTCGGCAGGAACATGAAGCCGAGGTTCTGTCCGCCGCGCAGCGAGTCCGGCAGCGTATAGGGCAGACCGGCTGAGCCGAACGAATTGCGCGCGAGCCCTTCGAAGATCAACGCGAGGCCGAAGGTCAGCAGCAGCCCGTACAGGTGGTCGAGCTTGTACAGCCATTGCAGGAACAGCCGCTCGATGATGATGCCGGTGACGCCGACGAGGATCGGCGCCACGATCAGCGCCGGCCAATAACCGAGCCCGGTGTATTGCAGCAGCAGATAAGCCGCGAAGGCGCCGAGCATGTACTGGGCGCCATGGCTGAAATTGATGATGTTGAGCATGCCGAAGATGACGGCGAGACCCAGACTGAGAAGCGCGTAGAACGAGCCGTTGATCAACCCGATGAGGAGCTGACCGAACAGAGCCGTCGACGGAATGCCAAAGATTTCGAACATGCGTTTTCCGTGAGAGATGCCCTCATCCTGGGAGGCGGCCAACCTTCGTTGGCTGCCGTCCCGAAGGATGAGGGCGGACCCTTGCACCTCACCCTTCGACGCGCGCCTTCGCGCGCGCCTCAGGGTGAGGTCCGTGCTTTAGCCCTTGACCAGCGGGCAGCCGCCTTCGTTCAGCGGACGGAAAGCTTCGTCCGCCGGGATGGTGGCGCGCAGCTTGTAGAAGTCGCCGGGATACTTCGACTCCGCCGGCGTCTTCACTTCGAACAGATAGGCCGGGTGAATCTTGCGGCCGTCGGCACGCACGGTGCCCTTGCCGAACAGCGGGTCGTCGGTCGGCAGCTTCTTCATCTCCTCGACCACCGCCTTGCCGTCGGCGGCGCTCTTCAGCGCGGCCACGGCCTTGAGGTAGTGCAGCGTGCCGGAATAGACACCGGCATGCACCATGGTCGGGAACTTGCCGGGCGCGTTACGCTCGGCCTGCCAACGCTTGGTCCACTCACGGTTGGCGTCGTTCATGTCCCAGTACCAGGTCTCGGTCAGCACCAGGCCCTGCGCGGTGTTCAGCCCGAGCGCGTTGACGTCGCTCGCGAACACCAGCAGGCCGGCGAACTTCTGGCCGCCCTTGACGATGCCGAACTCCGCGCCCTGCTTGATCGAGTTGATGGTGTCGCCGCCGGCATTGGCGAGACCGATGATCTTCGCCTTGGACGACTGCGCCTGCAGCAGGAACGACGAGAAGTCGTTGGTGTTGAGCGGGATGCGCACCTTGCCGAGCACCTTGCCGCCGTTCTTCTCGACCACCGCCGACGTGTCACGCTCCAGCGCATGACCGAACGCGTAGTCGGCCGTCATGAAGAACCAGGTGTCGCCGCCGGTCTTCACCAGCGCCTTGCCGGTGCCGTTGGCGAGGTTCCAGGTGTCGTAGGTCCAGTGCACCGTATTGGCGTTGCACTTGGCGCCGGTCAGATCGGAGGCCGCGGGGCCCGAGCCGATGAAGACCTTGTTTTTGTTGGCAGCGACCTGGCTGATGGCGAGCGCGACACCGGAGTTCGGCACGTCGATGATCATGTCGACCTTATCGACATCGAACCATTGATTGGCGATCTGCGAGCCGATGTCGGGCTTGTTCTGGTGGTCGCCCGAGACGAGTTCGACCTTCACATTCGGATTGGACTTCTGGAAGTCGGCGATCGCCAGCTTGGCGGCAGCGACGGAACCGGGCCCACCCACGTCGGCATAAAGGCTCGACATGTCCGACAACACGCCAACCTTCACGGTGACCTGCTGCGCGCTGGCGACCCCGCAAGTCAGAACGGCGGCAAGCGCCGCCAAACCTATCGTCTTCTTCATCTGTTTCGTTCCTCCAATATTGTTCGATTCAGTTTATCGGCCCTGGCGGCCGAAGCCGCCAAGGCGAACGCGTTACGCGGCTCTAGCCGCTGACCAAGGGACACCCTCCATCCTTCAGCGGGCGGAAAGCTTCATCGGCCGGAATAGTGGCGCGCACTTTGTAGAAGTCGCCGGGATATTTCGACTCCGACGGCTTCTTGACCTCGAACAGATAGGCCGGGTGAATCTTACGGCCGTCGGCGCGAATGACACCCTTGCCGAAGAGCGGATCGTCGGTCGGCAGCTTCTTCATCTCCGCGACGACCGCCTTGCCGTCAGCGGCGCTCTTGAGCGCGGCGACGGCCTTCAGGTAGTGCAACGTGCCGGCATAGACGCCCGCCATGTTCATGGTCGGCACCTTGCCGGCAGCGTTGCGCTCGGTCTGCCAGCGCTTGGTCCAGGCGCGGCTGGCGTCGTTGAGATCCCAATACCAAGTCTCGGTGAAGATCAGACCTTGCGCCGTCTGCAGGCCGAGGGCGTTGATGTCGCTGGCAAAGACGAGGAGCCCGGCAAGGTTCTGACCGCCCTTGACGATGCCGAACTCGGCCGCCTGCTTGATCGAATTGATGGTGTCGCCCCCGGCATTGGCGAGACCGATCACCTTCGCTTTCGACGCCTGCGCTTGCAGCAAGAAGGACGAGAAGTCGTTGGTGTTGATCGGATGGCGGACTTTGCCGAGCACCTTGCCGCCATTCGCTTCGACGACGGCCGCGGTATCGCGCTCGAGCGCGTGTCCGAAGGCATAATCGGACGTCAGGAAGAACCAGGTGTCGCCTCCGGTCTTGACGATCGCCTTACCGGTGCCATTGGCCAGCATCCAGGTATCGTAGGTCCAGTGCACGGTGTTCGGGCTGCACTTGGCGCCGGTCAGGTCCGAAGACGCCGGCCCCGAGCCGATAAACACCTTGTTTTTTTGCTTGGTAACTTCCGCGATCGCCAGCGCCACGCCGGAATTCGGCACGTCGATGATCATGTTGACCTTGTCGACGTCGTACCATTGATTGGCGATCTGCGTGCCGACATCGGCTTTGTTTTGATGATCGCCGCTGACGACCTCGACCTTGACGTCGGGATGATCCTTCATGAAATCGGCAGCCGCCAGCTTGGCCGCGACCACGGAACCCGGACCGGTAGCATCCGCATAGAGGCTGGACATGTCCGTCAGCACGCCGATCTTCACGTTGGTCTGTTGAGCAAAGGCAGGACTGAAGGCGAGAACGGCAGCGACTGCCGTCAAGGCTACTGCTTTCTTCATTGCGACTTCCTCCCGGCTTTATCGTTGAACTCGTCGGTTCGTCACACTCCCAGATATTCGTGCAGTTTCTCGACATTGGCATCCAGTTCGCTGCTGGCGAACTGGTCGATGATACGGCCGTGCTCCATCACGTAGTAGCGGTCGGCGACGGTCGAAGCGAAACGGAAGTTCTGCTCGACCAGCAGGATGGTGAAGCCCTGCTCCTTGAGCGCGCGGATGGTCTTGCCGATCTGCTGGATGATGACCGGCGCCAGACCCTCGGTCGGCTCGTCGAGCAGCAGCAGCCGCGCACCGGTGCGCAGAATGCGACCGATGGCCAGCATCTGCTGTTCGCCGCCCGAGAGCTTCGTGCCCTGGCTCGAGCCGAGGCGCTCCTTGAGGTTGGGAAACAGCGTGAAGATCTGATCGAGCGTCAGCCCGCCCGGCCGCACCACCGGCGGCAGCATCAGGTTTTCTTCGACACCGAGACTGGCGAAAATGCCGCGCTCTTCCGGGCACAACGCGATGCCCGCGCGCGCGATCTGATCGGAAGTGGCGCCGATCAACTCGCGGCCCTCGAAACGCACCGAACCGGTGCGCTTGCCGACGATGCCCATGATCGACTTCAGCGTCGTGGTCTTGCCCGCGCCATTGCGGCCGAGCAGCGTCACCACCTCGCCTTCGCGAACCTCAAAGTTCACGCCATGCAGGATGTGGGACTCACCGTACCAGGCTTGCAGTTCCTTGATGGCGAGCAAAGGGGGCGTCACATCAAGCATGACCGACCCCCATATAGGCTTCACGCACGTCCGGATTGGTCGATACCGTTTCGTAGTTACCTTCGGCCAGCACCCGGCCGCGCGTCAGGACGGTGATGGTGTCCGACAAATCCGAGACGACCGAGAGATTGTGCTCGACCATCAGCACGGTGCGGTCGGCCGCGACGCGCTTGATGAGTTGCGCGATCCTATCGATGTCCTCGTGACCCATGCCGGCCGTCGGCTCGTCCAGCAGCAGCATTTCCGGATCGAGCGCGAGCGTCGTCGCAATCTCGAGCGCGCGCTTGCGGCCATAGGGCAGCTCGACGGCGACCCAATCGGCGAATGACGACAAGCCGACATCGGCGATGAGCTCCAGCGCACGATCGTTGAATTCGTTGAGAGTCGACGCCGACCGCCAGAAATCGAACGAGCCGCCGCGCTGGCGTTGCAACGCGATGCGTACGTTCTCCAGCACGCTCATATGCGGAAAGACCGCCGAGATCTGAAACGACCGGACGAGGCCGAGGCGGGCGACATCGGCCGGCTGTAACGCCGTGATGTCCTCGCCCTTGAACAGAATACGCCCGCGGCTGGGGCTCAGGAATTTGGTGAGCAGGTTGAAACAGGTTGTCTTGCCCGCTCCATTCGGCCCGATCAGGGCATGGATGGTGCCGCGTTTGACCTGCAGGTCTACCCCGTTGACGGCGACGAAGCCGGCAAAATCCTTGGTTAAATCCTCAGTACTGAGGATGATGTCATTGTTTTTCATTATGAGCGTTCCCCTCGCCCGGCATTGTCTGCATCTTTTCACGCAGCGCAAGTCCTACTAATGGCCCGCTTTTTGGCGTTCGAACCAAAAAACGGACCAGCGCCGGTCTGCCGTCAAAAGAGGCAGACCAAGCGCTGGGCACAGGGAGTTTTTTTATGCGCGAGCGGCTGGGGGGATTAGAAGAAAACCGGGAACTCCGGGGTTTTGGCGAGTTCGCCTTTACCTTCGACATCCGGTGTCGCGTATTGAATGAAGCTGTCCGGTAGGGTTGCACCCCAATACGTGCCGGTGCCACGTTCCTCTTCATTCCAGGTCACCGGCTCCCAGTCGGGCGCCGTCACCAGGAAGCTGCCGGAATAGATTTCGACGCGATTGCCACCGGGCTCGTAGGTGTAAAGATAGAAGCCCTGCGAATTATTGTGCTTGGACGGGCCAGCCTCGATGAAGACGCCGTTCTCCGTTAGGATGTCGGCGGCGCGCAGCACGTCGTCGCGGTTATCGACCCAAAGTGAGAAATGGTGCAGGCGCCCGTGCGCGCCCTTCACATCCACCACGTAAGCAAGCTGATGGTGGATGGCGGTCGGGCTCATCCATGAGCCGATCTCTGTCTTGCCATTGTCATAACGGACCTGCTCACGCAGTTGGAAGCCCAACAGATCGGTCGCGAACTTGCGATTGGCCTCTACGTCGCTGGCGAGCAGCGCGAGATGATCGATCCGGCGCACGCCGACGCCACGGCCCGTATATTTCTGCGGCAGGTTCTTCAGATTGGAATGCAGTTCCGGCGGCGCGACGAATTTCTGTTCCTCGAAGTATATCTCCATCGTGTGACCGTCGGGATCGCGGAAGCGATAGGAACGGCCGCGGCCGAAATCGCCGTTGGTCCAGCCAATGCCAAGGCCGGCATCGGCCAGCGCCTTCGCGCGGCGTTCCAACGCCTGCGGACTGGCGGCGCGCCACGCGACGCAACCGACACCGGCATTGCGGGAGGCCGTCAGCTTCAATGTCGAGGTGGCGTAATCGCCGTAACCGCGCAGGTGGACGCTCTCCTTGGCGCGATGGACAACCTCCATCCCCAGGAGTTCGCGGAAGTACCACAGACTTTCTTCCGGCTTGGGCGTGAACAGCTCGACGCTGCCGAGATGTGCGATGTCGTGGATAGGTTCAGCCTGCGCCGCCATGAAAGTCTCCTTGGTTCCCCGCGCAACTATCAAGCGCGGGGTCCCAAGAGGCTTTGATCTAGCGCAATTTTTACCGCCCCGGCGAACGCCGGAGGCGGTTGTTCTCAGCCCTTGAACTTCTTGGCGAGGGTATCGGCATTCTTGGCGAGCAGGCCAATATCCGACCCCACCGCCACGAACAGATAGCCCCACTCGATATAGCGGCGGGCTTCGTCCTCGTTGCCGGTCAGGATCCCGGCCGGCTTGCCGACGGCCTTCAGACGGGTGACGGCGTCCTTGATGGCCGCCTGCACGTCCGGGTGGGCCGGATTGCCGATGTGACCAAGCGACGCGGCCAGATCCGAGGGACCAATGAAGACGCCGTCGACGCCATCGACCTTGGCGATGGCTTCGAGCTCCTTCAGCGCCTCGCGCGTCTCGACCTGCACGAGCACGCAGATCTCGTCGTTGGCCTTGGAGAGATATCCGGGCACGCGTCCATAACGGCTGGCGCGCGATGCGGAGGCCACGCCGCGGATGCCGTGCGGCGGATAGCGCGTCGAGGTGACGGCGCTGCGGGCTTCGTCCGCATTCTGCACATAAGGAAACAGCAGCGACTGCGCGCCGATGTCGAGGCAGCGCTTGGCCAGCACCGCGTCGTTCCAGGCCGGGCGCACGATCGGCGTCGCGGTGCCGCGCTGCACGGCCTGCAGTTGCTGCATCAAGTCCGGGATTTCGTTCGGCGAATGCTCGGTGTCGAGCAGGAGCCAGTCGAAACCGGAATCCGAAACGATCTCGGCCGCGATGCTGTTGCACAGGCTCGACCACAGGCCGATCTGCAATTTGCCTTCAGCCAGCGCGTGCTTGAAGGTGTTCTTCTGGAATTCGGGCATGTTGTCTTCCCTCCGCCGTCATCGCCCGCGCAGGCGGGCGATCCAGTACTCGCTGGCTCTCGCTTCAGGCAGCGGCGCTTGTGAATACTGGATGCCCCGCTTTCGCGGGGATGACAGCCAAACGATTATACGAACTGGATGGCGATGCCGCCGAGCGGCCCGAAGTCCGCGTGCAACGTGTCGCCCTTCTGCGCAAACACCACGCGGGTGAACGAACCGGCGAGCACAATGTGCCCCGGCTCGAGCGCGTGGCCGTAGGTGCAGATCTTGTTGGCGAGCCAGGCGACGCCGAGCGCCGGATGGCCGAGCACGCCGGCGGCGAGGCCGGTCTCCTCAATCTCGGAATTGCGATACATGATGCCGCCGACCCAGCGCAGATCGACGTCCATCGGACCGACCGGGCGGCCGCCAAGGGCGATGCCGGCGGCGGCGCCGTTGTCGGCTACCGTGTCGACGATCTTGCGCGGATCGGCGATGCGGGCGTCGACGATCTCGATCGCCGGGATCACATACTCGGTCGCGCGGAGCACCTCGGCGAGGCCGACATTCGGACCCTCGAGCCGCTTGCCCATGACGAAGGCGAGTTCGACCTCGACGCGCGGCTTGCAATAGTCGGCGTGCTTCACCTTGGCGCCGTCGCCGATCATCTGGTCGTCGAGGATGTAGCCGTAGTCCGGCTCGTCGATCATCGAGGAGCGCTGCATGGCCTTGGAGGTTAGGCCGACCTTGTGGCCGATCAGCTTGGCGCCGGCCGCGATCTTGCGCTGGCAGACCTCGGCCGAGATCGCGTAGGAATCCTCGATCTCGATGCCCGGGAAAGTCTGCGAAAACGGCGTGGCCTGTTTACGCTCCTTCTGGGCATTCACCAGGATATCGGCGCACTTTTTACGGTCGGCTTCGGAAAGCATGGTCATCCCTCGTTCTAGATCGGGGCGATCTGTAACGGCTCCCGCCGGAAAATCAAATGACCGCCCCCAAGGGCCGGCCGCCCGGCGTTTCACCGCATGGCACGGGGGTTGCTATAGTCCGTTGCCCGGAGGCAAGCCGGCGCCAGGAGTGACTGAATGACCTTCGACACCATCATCCGCGGCGGTACCGTCGCGACCGCTTCCGACACCTTTTCCTGCGACGTGGGCATCAAGACCGGCAAGATCGCCGCCCTGGGCGCCGACCTCGGCGAAGCCGCCGAGATCGTGGACGCTACCGGCATGCTGGTGCTGCCGGGCGGTATCGACAGCCACGTGCATATCTCGCAGCCGTCCGGCCCCGGCATCGTCATGGCCGACGACTTCGCCTCGGCGACCCGTTCGGCCGCTTTCGGCGGCAACACGATGGTTTTGCCCTTCGCCATGCAGCAGAAGGGCGAGAGCCTGCGCGAGGTGGTGAAGGACTATCACAAGAAAGCGGACGGCCAGTGCTACGTCGACGTCTCCTTCCACCTCATCATTGCCGACGCCAGCGAGCGGGTGCTCGGTCAGGAACTGCCGGCCCTCGTCAACGACGGCTACACCTCGTTCAAGGTGTTCATGACCTATGAGGGCCTCGCCCTCTCCGACATGGAAATGCTCAACGTCATGACCGTCGCGCGCGAGACCGGCGCGCTGGTGATGGTGCACGCGGAGAACTACGACGCGATCCGCTTCCTCACCGACCGGCTCGAGCGCGCCGGCAAGACCGAGACCAAATACCACGGCACGTCGCGGCCGATCGCGGTCGAGCGCGAGGCGACGCACCGCGCCATTTCGCTGGCCGAGATCATCGACGTGCCGATCATGATCGTGCACGTCTCCAACCGCCAGGCGATGGAGGAGATCGCGCGCGCGCGACGGCGCGGCCTCAAGATCTACGGCGAGACCTGCCCGCAATATCTCGTGCTGACCGAAAAGGACATGGACGGCCTCAACATGGAGGGCGCCAAATATGTGTGCTCGCCGCCGCCGCGCGACAAGGAAAGCCAGGTCGCCTGCTGGGAAGGCCTGCAGCAGGGCATCTTCTCGTTGTTCTCGTCCGACCACTGCCCGTTCCGCTACGACGATCCGCAGGGCAAGCTCAATCCGAAGGGCCGCACGAGTTTCCGCTGGGTGCCGAACGGCATTCCCGGCGTGGAGACACGCCTGCCGATCTTGTTCTCCGAAGGAGTCGGCAAGGGCCGCATTTCATTGAACGAGTTCGTGGCGCTGACCGCGACCAACCACGCCAAGACCTACGGGCTCTATCCAAAGAAGGGCACCATCGCCGTCGGCACGGACGCGGACATCGCCATCTGGGATCCGAACCGCAAGGAAACGATCTCGCAATCGCTGATGCACGGCAACACCGACTACACGCCCTACGAAGGCATCGAAGTCACCGGCTGGCCGGTGTCGACCATGGTGCGCGGCAAGTTCGTGGTGCGCGACGGCAAGCTCGTCGGCAAGCTCGGCGGCGGCGACTATGTGAGCCGTGAGAAGTCGAAGCTGGCGGTGCCGTAACCGACAGGTGGAACAAAACGCCACTTTTTGCTATGATGTTAAGATGCGCCGTGACGAGGTCCTTGCCCGCCTGAAGGAAGCCGAGCCCGCTCTGCGGGCGCGCGGAATCAAGCGCGCGGCCGTGTTCGGCTCTGTGGCACGTGGTGAGGAGCGGCCGGATAGCGATATCGACATTCTGGTGGAGTTCGAGCCCGGACGAGAAGGCACGATCTACGACTACGTTGCGCTCAAGGAATTCGTCGCAGGTCTGTTTGAAGGTCCAGTCGACGTCATTGATCGCGCCGGCCTCAAGCCGCATTTGCGCGCACCCTCCGCCCGTGATTCGATCTATGCATTCTGAAAAAACTCGTGGCTATCTCGAGGACATGCTTCGCCATATCGAACTCGCCGAGCGCTTCACGACAGGCCTCGGCTACGAACAATTTTGCCAAGACGAGCGAACGCTTCTCGCCGTCATACGATGCCTCGAGATTGTTTCTGAAGCGTCCCGGCGCCTTCCGGATGACCTGAAAGCCCGGCACGTCGACATCCCTTGGCCCGACATGGCCGCGGCGGGAAATTTCTATCGACACGATTACGGTGGGATTACTTCGCAACGCGTCTGGAATACGCTCCGCGAGCATCTGCCACCGTTACGCAAAGCCGTCGAACAAGAGCTCGCACGCGATTGAGCTGCTTATCGCCCCCACGACATTTCGACCTAGCGGCCATGCGCCCTCCGACTTCGTATCGCTCGCCGAGATTTTATGGTGATTTGTCCCCGGACTTGTTCCAGCGACCTCGCTTAGGACGGCGCCGTGCCTCTCTAAACGTTATGGCCGGGACAAGCCCGGCCATTTCTTTTCTTGATAGCAAGTAGTCGTTGCTGACGCCGATCAATACCCGCGATACGGCTTACACAGCCCATCTTGAATCGTGTAGCCGCGCTGCGCGCAGGTCGGGCGGCCATCGCGGCCCCGTACCGGCCGGGCATAGCGGCGATCATCACCGCCGCCGCCAAAGTTGAACTGGAACCCGGGTGCCGGCGCCGGCTCGTAATAACGCGGCGGCGGGCCGTAGCGGTCCGGCGGCGGATAGTAGCCGGGCGGCGGCGGCCGATAGTGCCGCTCCGGCCGGCAGGCATAGCCGTCGTAGTAGTAGCCGCGGCCGCAACCGTCACGCGCCTCCGCGACCGTCGAGCCCGCCAGCGCGGCGACCCCGACGGCCAATCCGATTCCGCAACTCCAAAATCCGCGCCCCATCTTCGGATCCTTTAGTGCTTCAGCTTCGCATCGACCGCGAACTTCGCTTCGGTCTTCTTGGTGATCTCGTCGAGCGTCACGCCGGGCGCGAGCTCGATCAAGGTCATGCCGCCGGCCTTCTTGTCGATCGAGAAGACGCCAAGGTCGGTGATCACCATATCGACGACGCCGGCGCCCGTGAGCGGCAGCGTGCAGCGGTGCAGCAGCTTGGGCTCGTCCTTGGCGGTGTGTTCCATGATCACGACCACCTTCTTGACGCCGGCGACGAGGTCCATGGCGCCACCCATGCCCTTCACCATCTTGCCGGGGATCATCCAGTTGGCGAGATCGCCGTTCTCCGCCACCTGCATCGCGCCAAGCAGCGCCAGATCGATGTGGCCGCCGCGGATCATCGCGAAGCTGTCGGCCGAGGAGAAGAAGCTGGTGGTCGGCAGTTCGGTGACCGTCTGCTTGCCGGCGTTGATGAGGTCCGGATCCTCTTCCCCTTCGTAAGGGAAAGGCCCGAAGCCGAGCATGCCGTTCTCGCTCTGGAGCTGAACGCTGACGCCCTTCGGGATGTAGTTCGACACCAGGGTCGGGATGCCGATGCCGAGATTGACGTAGAAACCGTCGCGCAACTCCTTGGCGGCGCGTTCGGCCATCTGATCGCGGGTCCAGGGCATATTAAACCTCCTCTCCGGTGCCGGCCGCCGCCGGACGCTTACGGACGGTGCGGTTCTCGATGGGCTTCACGTAGTTATGCAGTTGCACGATGCGCTGCACGTAGACGCCAGGGGTGATGATGGCATCCGGGTTGAGCTCGCCCGGCTGCACCAGGTGCTCGACCTGGGCCACCGTGACCTTGCCGGCCGTCGCCATCATCGGATTGAAGTTACGCGCCGTCTTCCGGTAGACGAGGTTGCCTTCGGTGTCGCCCATCCAGGCGTGCACGATCGACAGGTCGGCGACGATGCCGCGCTCCATGATGTAGCGCTCGCCGTCGAAGATGCGCTCTTCCTTGCCTTTGGCGATGTCCGTGCCGGCGCCCGTGCGGGTGAAGAAGGCCGGAATGCCCGCGCCGCCGGCGCGGATGCGCTCGGCGAGCGTGCCCTGCGGGTTGAACTCGATCTCCAGCTCGCCGGCGAGGTACTGTTTGGCGAACAGCTTGTTCTCACCCACGTAGGAGGAGATCATCTTGCTGATCTGGCGGGTCTCGAGCAGGAGGCCGAGGCCGCCGCCGTCGACGCCCGCGTTATTCGAGACGAAAGTGAGGTTTTTCACGCCGGAATCGCGGATGGCGTGAATCAGGATTTCCGGCACGCCGCAGACGCCGAAGCCGCCGCAGCAGATCAACATGCCGTCTCTGAGCACGTCGGCGAGGGCCGCCTTCGCGTCTGGATAGACTTTCTTCATACTATTTTCTCATCCGCCCTGATGGCAGCCTCCCCGTTCTGCGGGGAGAAAACATCAAATCACCGGTCCGATGCAAGCCTATCGCGCGGGTGCCGGCGGGGTGATGTCGGTGACCGGATTTTGCGGTCGCTGCGGCTGGACCGGCGCGGCCGGTGCTGGCGGCGGCGGCGCGGGGGCCGCAACAGGCGCCGGCGCCGCGAGCCGCGTGGGCAAAGGCAGCCCGTGCGGGTAATAGGTCCAGCCCACGAAGAAGGCGGCAAAGAGGACTGCCGAAAGGAACGCCGCCATGCCGCGATGGCCGAAGGTCAGCACATTCGCGATCAAGGTGGCGAGGAACACGAGGACCGCCAGAACCCCGACATAGACCCAGTCGACGGTGGCGAGATCGATGGCAGACAGATCGATCGGCACGGAGAGCCTCCTTTGCAATAGACGGACATACTAGCAGGCCCGCGATGCGGGTCACAGTCAGCCGCTTATTTCCCAACAACTCATTTGAGACTATACCTGCGGCGCCATGACAAACGTGCTCATTCTCACTGAAATTCAAGAAGCGATGCAGCAGCGTTACAAGCAGATGCTGCTGGAAAGGTTTCCGCAACTCACCATCAATGTGGTGGGCCACCACACCAAGGTCGAACCTTATATCGCCGACATTGACGTTTTGATGTGCTTCTCGCCGCCCATGGCGGATCACGTGGTGCGCGACGCGCCAAAACTCAAGTGGATCCAAGCGCTCGGCACCGGCGTCGACAACATCGTCGATCTGCCTTCGCTCGGCAAAGAGGTGGTGGTCACCAACGTACGCGGCATTCATGGCGCGCCGGTATCGGAAGCCACCATCGCCTACATGCTGTCGCTCGCCCGCGATCTACCGCGTTCGGTGCATGCGCAGGATCGCAGCGCCTGGGAGCGCCGGCCCGCGCAGCTGCTCGCCGGCAAGACAGTCGGCATTCTCGGGGTTGGGCTGATCGCGGAGTATCTGGCGCCGTTGTGCAAGGCGTTCGGCATGACAGTGGTCGGCATCACCGGCAGTCCGCGACCGACGCCGGGCTTCGACCGGATGGTCAAGCGCGAAGACCTCATCGCGGTCGCGCCGGAACTCGACTTCCTGGTGGCGCTGATCCCGATGAGCGCGGAGACGCACAACATCGTCGGGGCGAAAGTTTTCACGGCGATGAAGCCCACCGCCTATCTCGTCAATGTCGCGCGCGGCGGCGTGGTCGATGAGGAAGCGCTGGTGAAGGCATTGGAGAGCGGCGAGATCGCCGGCGCGGCGCTCGACGTGTTCTCGCAAGAGCCGCTGCCGACCGAAAGCTCGCTCTGGAAGACGAAGGGCATCACCCTCTTCCCGCATCTCGGCGGCTATTCGGAAGGCTACGAAACGCGCGCCATGCCGACTTTGGCCGGCAACATGGCGAAGTATCTCGCGGGCGATCTCAAGAACATGATCAACATCGTGCGTTCGCCTGCGTCTTGGCAATAATAGCGCTCGGGAGGAGCGAATATGGCCCTATCGGAACGTCTGAATACGCCGATCTCCACCGCCGAGCTCGAGCGTCGCTGGCGCGCCGTACGCGCCGCCATGGAACGCGACAAGATCGACGTCCTGCTGATGCAGAACAATAACGATCACATGGGCGGCTATGTGCGCTGGTTCACGGACATGCCGGCGGTCAACGGCTATCCGCAGACTGTGGTCTTCCCGCGCGACGACGAGATGTCGGTGGTCTGCCAGGGGCCGTTCGGCGCCGAGACGGTGCCACCGCAAGATCCGCAGACTTGGCGCGGCGTTAAGAAGGTGTACTCAACGCCGAGCTACGCCTCGGCCCATTACACCAAGGACTACGACCCCGCATTGGCGGCGAAGGCCCTCGCCCCTTACGCCAAAGGGACGATCGGTTATGTCGGCACCTATCAGATGTCATATGCGCTGCTCGACTCCGTCAAGCGCGCCTTTCCGAACGCGCGTTTCGTCGATGCGACCGAAATGGTCGACAAGATCAAGGTGATCAAGAGCCCGGAGGAAATGGAGCTCGTCAAGCGTGCGGCGTCAATGCAGGACGGCGCCATGCGCGCGGCATTCGCGGCGGTGAAGCCCGGCATGCGCGACATCGAAGTCGCGGCGATCGCGCAGCAGTACAGCGTGTCGCACGGCAGCGAGAACGGTATTTATCTGTGCGCCTCGATGCCGATCGGCAAGCCGTCGCCGTTCGGTCCCCGACATCTGCAGAACCGGGTCATTCAGGAAGGCGACCAGATCGCGCTCCTGGTCGAGGATTCAGGCCCGGGCGGCATGTACACCGAACTCGGCCGCTCCTGCGTCGTCGGCAAAGTGCCGCAGGCGATGAAGGACGAATTGGAGTTCTGCAAGCAGTCGCGCAAGTTCACGCTCGACCTATTGAAGCCCGGAACGCCGTGCAAGGACATCTGGGACGCCTACAACGATTTCATGCGCAAGAACGGACGCCCGCCGGAATCGCGTCTCTATTGCCACGGCCAGGGCTATGATCTCGTCGAGCGGCCGCTGATCCGCAACGATGAGCCGTGGACGATCGAAGTCGACATGAACATCGTCGTCCACCCGACCTATCTGCACGCCGGCTATCTCAACTGGCTGTGCGACAACTACCTGATCGGCGGCAACGGCCCAGGCGACCGGCTGCACCAGTTCCCCGAAGAGGTCGTTGAGGTCGGCTAAAAGGCCGGCGCGGCTTTACAGTCGGGTCATTCCGGGGCGCGGGCACTTGCGAGCGAACCCGGAATCCAGCGACAAACTCATTCGACCGGGCTGGATTCCGGGTCCGCGCGTTTCACGCGCGGCCCGGAATGACGGACTTACCTAGCGCAAAGCCGCCGCGACCTTGGCAATGGCCGCGAGCTTTTCCTCGGCGGAGCCGGAGCCGCAGATCGGATTGTCGGCAAAGGTCGCGAAGCCGCAGTCCGGATGCAGTAAGAGACGCTCGGCGCCGAACAGATCGACGGCGCGGCGCACGCGCGCTTCGATGTCCTCGGCCGCCTCGGTGTGGCTGCATTTCTGGTTGACCACGCCGACGCCGATGCGCGCGTCATCCGGCAACGCGCGCAACAGTTCCATCTCGCCGGCGCGCGGCGTGCACATCTCCAGGAGATAGCCGCCGACCTTCATCGCCGCGAGCGTATCGAGCAGCGGCGCGTAGCTCCCGCTGAGCGCCACACTTTCGTCCGGCGTCCAATTGCCGCGACAGACATGCACTGCGGTGCGCTCGCGCGGCGCGCCATCGAGCACGGCATTCATCAGATCGCGCGCGAAAGTCAGTTCGTAGTCCGGCCCTTGCGACTCCGACAAAGCGCCGCACATGAAGCTCGGCCTGCTCTTGGGGCCGCTGAACACGACCTCGGACAGGACCGGCTCGTCGAACTGAACAAGCGAGGCGCCCGCCGCCATCAGGTCCGCAAGCTCGGCGCGCAACGCCGCGACGATATCGGCGGCCAGTTCCTCGCGGCTCTCATAGGCCCGTTCCTGGAGACACTCCATCCACATCGTGCGCGTCAAAAGATACGGCCCCGGCAGCGCGATTTTGATCGGCTTGTCGCTGACGCCGTGCAGGAAATCCAGTTCGTGCAAGGCCAGCCCGCGGCTGCGTCCGATACGGCCGAAGATAGCCGGGTGGCGCACGTCGGCGGCCGGCACGTCGAGCGCACGCAATTCGCGCTCGAACTCCTCCGGATCATCGACCAGCGGCAGCAAATCGGTGAGCGGGATGAGCTGACAGTTGTCGAGCCGCGTCGC
This sequence comes from Pseudolabrys taiwanensis, assembly GCF_003367395.1. Classification (NCBI taxonomy): domain Bacteria; kingdom Pseudomonadati; phylum Pseudomonadota; class Alphaproteobacteria; order Hyphomicrobiales; family Xanthobacteraceae; genus Pseudolabrys; species Pseudolabrys taiwanensis. Next base: position 2,158,077 of record NZ_CP031417.1, read on the forward strand.
GACGAAGCTCGCATAGCTGTCGCGACGCTGCTCGCCGTCGGTCATGACATCGACGCCGGCGCGCTCTTGCGCCGCGGCGACGAGACGCACAGCGTCGTCCGCCGTCTCGTGGAAGGCCGCTTCGTCGAGCTTGCCCTCGACATAGGCGTGCATCGCCTGCGTCATCCAGCGCGGCCGCGGCCAACTGCCAATGCCGGTGACGGCGAGCGGCGGGATTGGCTTGAAGGGCCGCTGTGTGACGGGCTGCGCGGGTGCAATGGCCGCGACTATCGCGGGCTGCAGCGGTGGCGCCGGCGCTTCGGCACGCTCCTCGATCTTGCCTTTGCAGATAAGGAAGCTGCGCTGCTTGCCGGCCTTGGTCCACGACACCAAGTCGTTGCCGGTGAGCCGGCACCAGGCGGGCAGATCCTCGTCGACCGAAATCTCGGTCGAAAGAATTTCCAAGAGCTGTCCGCGTGCCATCGGATCGATGTGCTTGCGGATCAGCAGCAACAAACCGTTGCCACAGTCGAGATCGCCGCCGTCGAACGAGACGTCGGGCGACGCGCCATGCTGGTCGACCGGTTGCATGCGTCTACGTTGCCCTTCGCCGTCCCATCTCGTAGCCAACCGCCGCGCAGCCGATGAGCAGCACCGCGAGGGCGGCCAGCATGCCGGGCGACAGACCGGCGACGTAGGTGGCCTGCGCGGCAGGCGCATGCGCGCCGGCCGGTTGCGCGGACGTGGCGGCACTGGTCGTGGCCGCCTCGGCGTGGCCTTCGCTGCGGCCGATCGCCTGATAGGTCCGCGCCAGCATCGCCCGGCCGACGTCCTTGAGGATGGCCTGGCCGGCGACACGCCCCTGCCCCAGTACGAGATCAACATTGGTCACATCGGGTCCACCGAGATTGACCGACTTGTTGCCCTGCCTGTCTTCGACATGCCAGCCGAGCACGTTGTCGCCTTCGACCCGATCGACCACGATCTTGAAATAGCCCTCGGGGCCGGTCGCGGCGTTGCCCGGCTTGAGCCTGATTTCCTCTTTGTTGACCAGCATGAACCCGAAATTGTGCCCGGTCGGGCAACCGACCGGATAGACGGCGTAACGCTTATCGCCGGCATAGTCGTCGCCGTAGTTGAGGCTGAAGGCCTTCGCATAAATCTTCAGGTTGGCCTTGCCGTCCTTGAACGGCTCCGGCCACGGCGACAGAAAGCCGGCGAGATCGCCGTGCTCGAACACCAGTGCCTTGCGCGCGCCTGTATCCTCGATCAGCAGATCGCTGTTCACCGGCCCAAGCGTACGGTCGAGAACGACATTGCCATTTTCGACAACTTCGATGCGCACGGTGCCGGCGGCGCTGTCGATGCCGGCGACGCGGACGGTGCGATCGCCCGATTTCCATTCGTCCCCGACCGCGGCGAGGCCCGAGAACAGCTTCTCATCGGCGAGCAACAGACGATCCATGCGCACGCCGGAGATCCAGTCGAACACCATCTTCTGCGACGTAACCTCGCGCGCCTGACCTTGGTTGTAGAGCTGGGTGAAGCGCGTGCCCCACCAGTTCGGCTCGGTCTGCGACAATACCGGCGAACCGAACGCCCATTCCCAGTCGGTGCCGGCGATGGTCTTCACATGCAGCGCGTGGTTGGCCATCTTCTCGTGGCCGACCGTCGCGTAGTACTGATAGACCTGCCCGCCGACGACAACACTCTTGCCGGCGGGAATGGTGACGTTCTCCTTCACCACGATGCTCATGTCGTAGTCGATATAAGTCGGCATGCGGCCGAGCACCGGCATGCCCTCGCCGCGCAGCGCGACTTCGCCGCCCATCGTGTCTTCCAGATAGAACAGACCGCCCGGGGGGATGACGACCTCGCCGTTCTCGACGCGGCTCTTGCGGATGAACACACCGTCGAATTTCGGCGGCCGCGGCACGCCAAAATCGTCCTTCATCGCACGGCCCTGCGGCAGCCCTGGCAAACCCGGCACGTAAGCCGGCTTCACCGGACGGTCGGCGACTTCGGAAAACGGCGGCGGCGCAATGTCCTTGGCGGCGATCGGATGCGCGAGCGGCAGGCCGGGCTTGGCCGGCGTCAGCACTGTCGCATAGTCGGTCGCCGATGCCGCTGAGGCGGCCGCAGCCAGCAAAGTCGCCGCGGTGACGAGCTTCAGTCCAACGCGATAAGGCATCGCTTCCTCCCCCGTTAAATTGTCTTCGGCCCCGTCGCTTGCAGACGAGTCGGCGGCACCGGACACGCCGCGCTGCGCCGGCTGAGATAGAGCGTCCCCCAGCCGGTCAGCATCAACGTGTTGAGCGCGATCAGCCATTTCGGCACGCCAGCGAGCAGCGTGCCGGCAAGGCCCAACCCCACCACCGACAAAACCGGCGCAAGACAACTCACGCACAGCGCCGACAAGGCGAGCACACCGCCACCGAGCGCGGCGCTACCGGCCGCCCGGCCGCCATTGCGCCGCGCCGTTGACAAGGCGAAGCCCATGAAGGCCACCGCCATGCCGACCGATGCCGTGGTCCAGATCTCGTCCTTCCGCTTGAAGCTCACCCACCACGCCTCCGAACGTTCGTAAGTGAGCTTGCCGGACGACACGAACTCGTCCGGCAGGAAGCCGCAGTTTTCGGCGTCGGCCGCCGTCGCCGGCATCTCGAACACGGCGAAGCTGACGGCGACGTAAGCGAGCGCCGCGGCGACGAACAAAGCGAGCATCAGGCGATAGGGGATCATCGGCGCCCTCCCGTCGTGAACGACATTTTCAGTAGCTGACGCTCGGCGCGCCCTCGCCCATGAACTCGACCAGCTTGGCGCCGCCGACGATCACCGCGCCGGGTACGAGATTGTTCTCGTCCAGCTTGCGCTTTTTGAAGCACGGAGAGCAGACATAGATCTCGCCACCGGCCTCGACAAAGCTCTTCATCAAATCCTTGAGCGGCGCGAACCCCTCCTCGTGGATGTCATCGGCGTAGCCCTTCTGCGACAGCCGCGTACCTTCGATCGAGAGGAAGACCAGCGTCTTCTTGTCGGATGCAACGGCGGCATTGGCGACGACGAAAGCGACCGTCGCCTTGTCGGTGTCGTTCTTGGCGCAGGTCAGGCTCACAACGAATTTCCCAGGCATGGTTTTTTGCTCCTTGTGGTTTTGCGGGCGGCGCCGATGCGGCAGATGCCGGTGGTCAGCTCCAGTCCAAGCGGGATCGGATCCAGAAACTCTTTGTGGGAGGGTCGTAATGCAGCAGTTCGTTACGGGTCAGCCGGCACCAGGCCGGCAAATCTTCCGGCGCACCGGCATCGAGCGAGATCACTTTCATGACGCCGCCAGGCATTGCCCGCAGGCGCTTGCGCAAATCGAGCACCAGTTCGCCACAGCCGAGATCGCCTGCATCCCAGACGGCATCACATCCCACGTCAGGTGCTTCATCAGGCCGCAGGGAAGATTGCACGGATAACCCCTCGTCCTCCGGCGCGATTGCGCGGAACGTCAGCATGTCAAAGCCACAGCGATGCGATGCAAATTGCCACATTGCGGCAAATCGCATCCGCCATCGAGGCTGATGTAATTGAGGTCAACGAGTTCTTTGGTGCAGCGCTGCCGAGGAACGGCGATCTAGCTCACACGGAGCATGGCGCTTCCAAAAAAGAACTCGCGGGTAAAAGACTATGGCTCGACAGCGCGCGGGTCAAGAAACTTACTCAGCGCTTTTGCCAGAGCGCGATTTCAGGCCCGCCATTTTCATTCCATGGCATTTCGGCGCGGCGGCCCCGCCACAACCCAACCAATTGGCGTCTTGACGCATCCCGACAACCGAACAAGGATTTCGGTACCAAGTAATAAGGGAGGATAAATAATGCGCACACTTTTCTACGGGGCCGTTGCAGCCCTCGTGACGCTGGCCGGTTCGGCCAACGCCCAGACCTATCCGTCGCGTCCTGTCACGATGGTCATCCCGTTCGCGGCGGGCGGACCGACCGACGTGCTCGGCCGCATCATGGCGCAGGCCATGGGCGAAACGCTCGGCCAGACCGTCGTGGTCGAAAACGTCGGCGGCGCCGGCGGCATGACCGGCGGCAAGCGCGTCGCCGACGCCGCGCCCGACGGCTATTCCATGCTGCTCGGCACCGTGGGCACGCAAGCGCAGGGGCAAACGCTTTATAAGCGCCCGCTCTACAACGCCGTTACCGACTTCACGCCTGTCGCCTTGATCGCCGACGTTCCGATCGCGCTGCTCGTGCGCAAGGACCTGCCGGCGAAGGATCTCAAGGAGTTCGTCGCCTACGCCAAGGCCAACCAAAGCAAGATGCAGTTCGGCTCGGCCGGTGCCGGCTCGGCCACGCATCTCGGTTGCGTCGTGCTCAATACCGCGATGGGCACCAACATCACCCACGTCCCCTATAAGGGCACGGGGCCGGCGATGCAGGATCTGATCTCGGGACGCATCGACTACATGTGCGAGATCATCTCGACGGCCAAGCCGCAGATCGACGGCGGCAGCGTGCGCGCACTCGCGATCATGACCAAGGATCGCTCGCCCGTGCTGCCGAACTTGCCGACTGCGATCGAACAAGGATTGGACGTACAGGCCTACACCTGGAACGCGCTGTTCCTGCCGAAGGGCGCTCCGGCCGACGTCGTTAAAAAGCTGAACGAAGCGACGGTGAAGGCGATGGACATGCCGGCGGTGAAAGAACGCCTGCAAGGGCTCGGCGCGATGGTGGTCGCACCCGATCGCCGCAGCCCCGCTTATCTCGGCTCGTTCGTGAAGAACGAAATCGAGAAATGGGCCGCGCCGATCAAAGCGAGCGGTGTGCAGATCGATTAGGCAGGCTGTGGCCCTCCCCGTCATCCTGAGGTGCTCGGCCACCGATCTCGGGTTTACCCGAGATCGGCATTCTTGATGCGCAAGTCGGCTATAGCCGACTTGCGTGGCCGAGCCTCGAAGGACGACGGGGAGGATATGCGCACACTATGACAAGCCCGCCGTCGCCCTTCGGGGCTTGCCGCTCATGCGGCTCGCACCCGAGGGTGACGGCTCATAGAGGCAGGCCTTACTTCTTCGGCTCTTCCATCAGGCTGACGTGGGCCGCGACGACCCGCCAGCCTTCGGGGAATTTCACCCAGGTCTGCATCTGCCGGCCGATGCGGCCGGGCGCCGAAGGGCGCTCGTAGAGCGTCGACGCCACGGCGAAATCACGGCCATAGGTCGTGATCACCGTCTTGGACAATGTGCGGCCGAGTGCGACCGGCGAGCGGGCGGCGCGGAAGGCGGCGATCTCCGCATAACCGTAGAGGTTCTCCGTCGCGCCGTAGCGGATCGTGCGCGCGTCCTTGCGGAACGACGCGTCGAGCGTATCGACGTCGTTCGTCACCAGCGCCTTCTCATAGCTATCGAAAGCGGCCTTAACCTCGGCCACGACCTCCGGCAGGTCGATTTCCATCATCGTCTCTCCTGATTTCAGATCAAAGATTGGGGCGGGGCGCGGTGGCGGCGCCCATCCGCTCGAGCGCGTGCGCGATGCGCAATGCGACGTCTTCGCGCCACGGCGCGGCGATCACCTGCACGCCGATCGGCAAAGGTGAGAGCGGCACCGGCACGGTTGCCACCGGCAGACCGATGAACGAGATCGGCTGCGTGTAGAGGCCCATATTGGCGCGCACCGGCATATCGACGCCGTCGAGCGTGAAGTTGACCTGGCCGAGCTTGGGCGCGGTGCACGGTGTTGCCGGCACCAGGATCGCATCGTAGCGCTCGAACAGCTTCAGCACCTGCTCGCGATACCAGCGGCGGAATTTCTGCGCCTGCACCACGAGCGTGCCCGGCACCATGGCGCCGGCAATGAAGCGGTCGCGCACGGCCGGGTCGAAGTCGTTGCCCTGCTTGCGCAAGCGGCCGATATGCAACGCCGCGCCCTCCACCGTCGTGATCACGTAAGCGGCGGCGCGGGCGCGCGCCGCTTCCGGAATCTCGATCTCGGCGCGAGCGCCGGCTGCCTTGGCGATGCGGTCGAGCGCTTCCAGCGCCTCGGGGGACGCGCCCTTGCGGAAGTAACCGCCGGCCGTCGCAATGCGCAAACCGTCGAGCCCGCGTTCGAGCAGCGGCAACGTCGGCTCGGCCGCGCGCTGCGCGCAAACCGGGTCTTCCGCGTCAGGTCCCTGCATCACATCGTAAGCCAACGCGAGATCGCGCGCCGAGCGCGCGAACGGTCCGAGATGATCGAGGCTGGCGACGAAGGGAAACGATCGCGCGCGCGTGAGACGGCCATAGGTCGGCTTGAGACCGAAGATGCCGCAAAGCGATGACGGAACGCGGATTGAACCATTGGTGTCGGAGCCGAGCGCGATTTGCACGAGACCGCCGCCCACCGCACTTCCCGACCCGCCTGATGAGCCGCCGGTCATGCGTGTCAGATCATGTGGGTTGCGCGAGGGACCGTCGTGCACATTCTCGCCGGTGAAGTCATAGGCGTATTCGCCCATGTTGAGCGCGCCGACCAGCACGGCGCCGGCCGCTTCCAGCCGGGCGATCAGCGGTTGATCCTGCGTCGCGGCCGGATGCGTGCGGTTGATCTTGGAACCGGCGACCGTCGGCAAGCCCGACACGTCGAACAGGTTCTTGACCGCGAAAGGCACGCCCGCGAGGGGCAGCGCCTTCTTATCGGGCGAAGCGTCGATGGCCTTCGCCTTGGCGCGGGCACGATCGGCGGTCACCGCGGTGAACGCGTTGAGCTGTGGATTGAGCTTTCCGATGCGCGCGAGCGCGTCGTCGACGACCGCGGCGGCGCTCGCCTGCCCGCTTGCAACCGCCTGCGCGATCTCCGCCGCGCTGTCCCAGGAGAAATCTTTGCTCATGTCAGGCCTTGAACACCGGCGCGGGCTCCGCCTCGTCGGCGAGCGGAAATTCAGCCACCGAAGCGGCGTGTTGCAGCGTCACGGCCAAATTCGCCTTCACAGCCGGTCGCCATGCCGGATCGAGCGGCAGGTTCAGCGCCGCCGCGGCGGCGGTGATGAAGTCGTCGAGGGGATCGTTGGCCATCGGTGTCATCCTTCTTCGGCCCACTTCTTTGGCCCGCAGCATGCAAATTTGCGGCCAAGAGTCGAGATAAGAGTCGAGATAAGAGTCGCGATGATAGTCGAGACGACCGGCGACAGGTACGCCGCAGCGTCGTAGCCCGCGTAAGCGAAAGCGACATGCGGGAGGGAAGATGCCGCACGGTCGGACCCGGATTTCGCGGAGCCTGTCGTCGGGCGGCGCTTCGCGCCGACCCGTTGGCTCATCCGGGCTACGATCGCCGTCATGCCCGCGAAAGCGGGCATCCAGTAAGCTTGCTTGTCGTGGCCGGACGACAGCCATAGCTCCGCCGCCCGTGTTCTTTGAAAAGGCGCCGGGTGCGCCTTGCATTGCAAGGTCTTCGCTCCGCGGCTCTCTCTGGAAAAAATGGAGGGCGCGCGGGACGCCACTGGGTCCGACGGACCCACGGACCTCGATGCCTCGCGACATCGAGGCTTGTCGAGGTGAGTTAAGCCGCAAGTCCGCCAGTCCCGTGGCGTCCCGCGCGCGGTGTTTAATCGGTTTGCTCCGCAGCGCCCCCGGTGGACTACCCGTTTCAGGCGCCCTCCCTTCCGGGCTTGGGCGCCTATCCACCGCTATGGGCCCGCGCGGCCGTCGTCACGTTCCCAATTCTGGCGACGACGGCCACCCTGGGCCAGGCCCCGTGATGCACGGCAAGCGCATCGGGACGCTGCGGTTTGGACCGCCGGAGGGAAACTCGCGCCGCATCTCCGACGCTTCCAGTCCGGCCACCGCTCCCCGCCCCGCGTCTGGAGACGCTGATCAGACACCCCTCGCAGTGGGGCGGGATGAAAAGGACTATAGTCCACATTGGAATATGGGGCAAGCAGAAATAGGAATATTTATCTGAGCGCGCCCTGGCCGGCGATCGTAGCCCTCGCCGAGGCCGACCGCCCTCCCGCGACGCCGCGGGCAATGCTATGGCAACCGCGCCACCAAGTGATGCTTTCATTCTCTCTCGCCGATCAAGCCGAGGAATACCAATGACCGTCTCCGGTCAACTGACTCTGCGCTCGACCCTCACCTCCCCGTTCGGACGCAAAACACGAATGGCCGCGCTGGTGCTCGGCGTCAGCGAGCGGCTCACACTTCACCCGGCGGATACGCTGAACGAGACCGACACGCTGCGTGAACAGAACCCGCTCGGCAAGATGCCGTGCCTGCTGCTGCCGGACGGCACCGCGCTCTACGACAGCCGCACCATCATCGAATTCCTGCAGGAGCTGTCCGCGGGCGCATTGCTGATCCCGGCCTATGGCATCGCGCGCTACACAGCGCTGACCAGGGCCGTGCTCGCCGACGGCATTGCCGATGCGGCTTTGCTGATGGTCTACGAAGGGCGATTCCGCGAGCCCGGCACGCATTCCGACCGTTGGCTCGCGCATCAGCGTGGCAAGGTCGCGCGTGCGCTCGCCGCATTCGAGGCGGCGCCGCCGCCGGTGGCGCCGACCGACGTCGTCGCGATCGCGCTTTCCTGCGCGCTTGGTTATCTCGATTGGCGCAAGCCGGTCGCCTGGCGCGAGAATCATCCGCGGCTGGTGCAATGGCTCGATGCCTTCGCCGCGCACGAGCCAGCCTTCAACGCGACCAAGGCGCCGGGCTGAGGCAGCTTCGTTCTGCGCCGCCGCATTACTGTCATCCCGGGCGAGCGAGCGTTAGCGAAGCGAGACCCGGGATCCAGTACGCCGTGCCTTTTCAATCTTGCTGCGGCGTACTGGGTCCCCATCGCAAGTCGGCTATAGCCGACTTGCGCACTTTAACGGCGGACATCGGGTAAACCCGATGTCCGCGCGCGGGGACGACAGTCCATGCTGGCGTGGGCCGCGGCCCATAGCACCGCGCGATTTCTGCGTTTCATAACAGGCTCGCAGGCTGGACATTTGCGATGTTCCAGCATGAACTGTCGCGCACGTCGCAAGCGCCACGTGCGACGATAAGAAACGATCGGGAGGCCGAGGTGAAGTTCGCGCATTTTACGCACATCTGGAACAAACCAGGCCAGACGCCGCACCAGCGCTATGAAGAGCTGTGGCGCGAGCTCGAACTGTGCGACGAACTCGGCTTCGATTACGGATTTTGCGTCGAACATCATTTTCGTCCCGACGAAAGCTGGATGTCCTCGCCCGCGCTCTACACGGTCGGCGCCGGCGCCCGCACCAAGCGCATGCGCCTCGGGCCGATGGGCTTCATCGCGCCGCTTTACCATCCGCTGCGGCTGGCCGAAGAGATCGCCATCGTCGACCAGATGCTGGGGGGACGCATGGAATGCGGCCTGGTCCCCGGCATCAACGCCGACTATTTCCGTCCCTTCGGCGTGGACTACGATCTGCGCAAGACGCCGACGCTCGAATTCGTCGATTACATGCGCGCGGCCTATGGCGAGACGCAGCCGTTCTCCTGGCACGGCGAGAACTTCCACACCGACAAAGCCCAGGTCTCGGTGATGCCGGTGCAGAAGCCGCATCCGCCTTTGTGGATGATGAGCCGCGATCCGCGCACGCTCGAGTTCTGCGCCGAGAAGGGCGTCAATCCGGGCTACTTCCTGGTCTATCCGCGGGCGGACGCGGCGCCGCGCTATCGCGTGTTCCTGGAGAACTGGAAGAAGGCCGGCTGGCCGCGCAAGCCGAACATCGCCTACTGCACCGTCGTCTATGTCGATGAGACGGACGAGAAGGCACTCGACGTCGCGCTGACGCGCGCCTCCCGCGCCTATGAAGGCTTCCTGCCGCCGCCGAAGCCCGGCGAGACCTTCGACGAGCGCGTGCGCGAGCACGCCAAGAAGTTCATCGGCCGTGGCGAGCCGGGCGCCTCCGAGATCATGGCCAATGTATTCAACCCGGACTACCTGATGAAGCACGATCTGGTCTTCATCGGATCGCCGAAAACGGTGGCCGAGAAGATCCGCGCGACAGCCGAGGCCGGCGTCTACAACGTGTTCCTCGGCGAATTCAATTTCTCCGACTTGCCGGCGGAGGACCTGATGCGCTCGATCAGGCTGTTCGGCGAGAAGGTGATCCCGGCGCTGCGCGATTACGAGCCGTTCTAGCGTGCATTGCGCTTAGCTGGAATCGCCTCACACTCCGCTCGCCCCCGCGAAAGCGGGGGCCCAGGGGCCAACAGCACAAATATTTCAAATGCCGCGCTGGATTCCCGCTTTCGCGGGAATGAACGGGGAATGTTTCAACCTGACCACACACTGCTCTAGAACTTGCAATCGCGCGTGAAGCGGGACGCCAGCGCAACGGCGCCGTCGCTCGGCAACGTGACGGCTGTGTCACGCGCTTTCAGCGTCAACGTGTCGGCACCGCTTAGCGCGCTGATGAGTTTGCGCGGCTCGGCAAAACGCCCGGTCAGGAAGCCGGCGACGTCGCCGCCGTCGAACAATTCGACGCGACCGGACGCGGTGTAACTCTGGGAGCCGCTTGTGAATGTCAGCGGCAGGGTCTGGCCATTCTTGACCTTCTCCGGCAGCACTGCGGTCTTGACGATCAGGTTCTTGCCGGCGGCATCGCAGGTCAATGACGCCTGCAGCCAACCGGCCGACGGCTTGCCGAAAATCAACTGCGGCGGCTCACCTTTGGCGGCTTGATAGATCCACACCAACTGCTGTTCGTCGTCGAGGCCATAATCCCAGCCGATCTTGCTCGCGCAGTCCTTGCCCGCCGCGTCGAGGGCTTTCGCCGCAGCGGCTCCAGCCGGAAACGGCGCGTCGTCGATACTGAGCTTGAACGTCTTGTCCTCCGGCGCGATGAGCCCTGCGACGAGTGCGTCGGCGGCTTTGCCGTTCGCAAAGGCCCATGTACCGACGTCACTATCGACGATCAGCGCGCGATCGCCCTTGGAGAGCGCCAGCATCGGCCGCTTGCTGTCGCTGCAGCCGACCACCACGGCGTGCCGTGCTCCTGCGACGGTGGCAATGCCGAGAGCGACACGGCTGCCGCCGCCCACCGTTTCGATGCGCCAGCCATCCACACCCGCGGCTTTGGCGGCTACATCGGCGAGCGTGTCGGCCGCCACGGCCGGCGTTGAAACGGCCATCGCGATGACCAGCGGGACAAGCGATGTCAGACGCATGAAGCCCCCATACTGCGCGCCCGAACCGGCGCGCAGTATTGTCTAGGGCGCGAGTGTCGCCCCTGTCGACCGGCCTTACTGCGCGTCGCGCAGTTCGGGATGCTTCTCCAGCCTCTCCACGTTCAATTGGTGGATGACGAAGCAGACCACCGCGCCGAGCGCGAAGGGCAGCGCCGACCACATATAGAGCTGCTCGACCGGCATGCCGACGAACAACGCGCCGACGAGCGGGCCGGCAATCGAGCCGATGCGGCCGATGCCGAGTTGCCAGCCCGACCCGTTACAGCGCAGCGAAGTCGGATAGACGAGTGCGCCGATGACGTTGATGCCGGACTGGATGCCGAGCACGAGGAAGCCCGCGATGAACGTCGCGACGAGCAGCGTCGACTGCGACTTGAGACCGGCAAAACCGATATAGCCGACCACCGGCACCGCCAACACAAACATGATCGCGACCGCCATGAAGCGGTGCTTCTGCAGCCACCAGCAAAGCGCCAGCGCGCCGATGGTGCCCCCGATCTGCAGGCTGGCGCCGGCGAGCGCCGCCGTCGTCGGCGGCAGCTTGGCGGCGGTGAGCAAGGTTGGCGTCCAACTGATGAGGAAGAAATAGCCCATCAGATTGAGCGCGAACAAAACCCAGAGCAGCGGCGTGATGTAAGCGAGCCCCTGCCCGAACAGATATTTTGGATTGAAGCCCGAAAACTGCTGCTGCTCATCCTCGATGACGAAGCGCGCGTTGGGAGGCACCACCGTGCCGGGGCAGATCGACCTCACGAGCCGCTCCATCCGGCCGCGATGGCCCTCATGCAGCGCCATGTATTTGACCGACTCCGGCAGGCCGACGATCGCCGCGAGGGCGAGCACGATCGGCATGATGCCGCCGATCTGGAAGATGATCTGCCAGCCGTGTTGCGGCACGAGCGAGGCCGTGACGAAGCCGGGTATGGCGCCGCCGAGCGGCACGAAGCCGACGGCGATAATGGCGAGCGTCGCGCGCAGGCGGCGTGGCGCGCTTTCGGCATTGATGGCGACGACGTTGGGGATGACGCCGCCGATGCCGAAGCCCGCCAACAGCCGCAACCAGAACATCTGCTCGAGGTTGGTCGACCACGCCGCTGCGAGTGTGAAGACGCCGAACACGAGATTGGCGGCGATGAGCGCGATCTTGCGGCCGTAGCGATCGCCGATGAAGCCGAACAGAGCCGAGCCGAAGAGGATGCCGACAAGGCTTGCGATCAGCACCGGCCCAAGCGCCTTGGGCGACACGCCCCATTCCCGCACCAGATGCGGCGCCGCGAAGGCGATGGCCGCGATATCGTAGCCATCGATCAGCACAAGTAAGAGCGACCAAATGATAAGGGTGATCTGGAACGAGCCCAGGCCGCGCTCGTCGAGCAGGCGCGATACCGGGACGACCGTTTGATCAGTCATCGTCAACCTCCCGATGCGGCCGTTTTTGTTGCTTGGAATGCGGCCGTCACGCACAGCCTAACTGACCGAATTCTCGATTAAAATGGCGCGATAGCGGCATGCACAGCGTCACGCGGGAGCGGGCAAGGCCCCAGGCTCGCCCACGCCCCCGCGCATGGCCAAGCAACTTGAGCGCTGTATTTTTTGCGGCGGCCATACAGGCCGGTCTGCGCCGTGACGGGCCTCATAGCGCGACAAGCAACGCACAGTGCGCGTGCTTATTTTTTGTGCATTTATTTTTAACTGTATGCAATGCGACGCGACTGCGCTGGCCGGGTCTTAGCCGCAACGACGAATTCTATCGCACCGCCAGCATGATAGACGACGCTTTCCCCGCGGCCGCAATTGGCACGGCCTTTGCGGAGAGACCCTGTCCATCTCGGAGGGTCCCTTATGAAGCGTCGTGATTTTTTGCAATCGGCGGGCGCCGTGGCGGCCGCATCGGCCGTCTCCGCCCCGGCCGTTTTCTCTCCTGCCAAAGCTCAATCGCGCAAGGAGACGCTGCTGCTGGTCAGCGAGAACGGGCCCAACAACCTCGACATCCATGGCGTCGGCACCAACCGTCCGGGCTATGAGGTGTCATGGAACTGCTATGACCGCCTGATTGTCAACGACAAGAAGAAGCTGGCGGACGGCACCCTCTCTTACGACCGCGACAAGTTCAAGCTCGAGCTCGCCGACGACATGGTCACCGGCGACATGAACGTCACCTTCAAGCTGAAGAAGAATGCCAAGTTTCACGACGGCACGCCGATCACGGCCAAGGACGTGAAATGGTCGTTCGACCGCGCGGTCGGCGCCGGCGGCTTCCCGACCGTGCAGATGAAAGCCGGGTCGATGGTCAAGCCCGAGCAGTTCGTCGCGGTCGACGACTACACATTCCGCGTCGACTTCCTGAACAAAGACCGGCTGACGATCCCCGACATCGCCACCATTGTGCCGAGCATCTACAATTCCGGGCTGCTCAAGAAGCATGCGACCGAGAAAGATCCCTGGGCGCTCGAATACACCAAGAACAACACCGCCGGCGGCGGCGCCTTCAAGGTGACAAGTTGGAAGCCCGGCACGGAGGTTATCTACGAGCGCAACGACGCCTGGGTCAGCGGTCCGTTGCCGTCGCTCAAGAAGATCATCTGGCGCATCGTTCCCTCCTCGGGCAACCGCCGCGCACTGATGGAACGCGGCGACGCCGACATCTCCTTCGATTTGCCGAGCAAAGACACGGCGGAGATGAAGAAGGAAGGCAAACTCGCGATCATCGCCAACCCGATCACCAACGGGATGTATTCGGTCGAACTGAACGTCAAGAATCCGCCGTTCAATAACGAGAAAGTCCGCCAGGCCGTCGCTTACGCGCTGCCCTATCAGAAGATCATGGACGCGGCCATGTTCGGCCTCGCTATTCCGCTGTTCGGCGGCGCCTCGAACACCGTCACCAATACCGACTGGCCGGCCAAGACCGGCTACACCACCGACATCGCCAAGGCCAAGGCTCTGATGGCGGAAGCGGGAGCCGCCAACGGCTTCGAGACCACGCTCTCCTTCGACCTCGGCACCGCCGATATCTGCGAACCGATCGCCGTGCTGGTGCAGGAAAGCCTCGCCCAGATCGGCATCAAGACCACCATCAACAAGGTGCCGGGCTCGAACTGGCGCAGTGAGATGGCGAAGAAGTCGATGCCGCTGATGATCAACTTCTTCTCCGGCTGGCTGGATTATCCAGAGTACTTCTTTTTCTGGTGCTACTCCGGACAGAACGCGATCTTCAACACGCCGAGCTACCAGGACAAGGAGATGGACGCCTTCATCGACGGCGCCCGCGCTGCGGCGGCGACCGGCGACAAGGCAAAGTACGAGAAGGACGTCATCGGCTTCATCTCCAAAGCCTACAACGACGTGCCGCGCGTTCCGCTGTTCCAGCCGATGCTCAACCTCGCCACGCAGAAGAACATCTCGGGCTACTGCTATTGGTTCCACCGGCAGGTCGATTACCGCTCTCTGGTGAAGGCCTGATGCGACATCCGTCCGCGGGTGCGCCGCGTCGGCGCCGTGCCCGCGGACGATCGCGACGACAAAGGGATAGACAGGGATGATCACAACCATCGCCAAGCGGCTTGTGACCGTAGTCCCGACGCTCATCGGTGTGGTGATCGTCACCTTCCTTCTCACACGCGTCCTGCCGGGCGATCCCGCCGTCTACTTCGCGGGTCCCGCGGCGACGCCGGACTCGATCGCCGAGGTGCGCAAATCGCTCGGTCTCGACCGGCCGCTGCCCGAGCAGTTCGGCCGCTATATCAGCGATCTCGCCCACGGCAATCTCGGCAACTCGCTGTCAACCGGCCAGCCGGTCGTTGCCGAAATCAGAAGCCGCCTGCCCGCTTCGGCCGAGCTGACTTTGTTCGGCCTGATCCTGTCGCTCGTCATCGCCGTGCCGCTCGGCATCCTCGCCGCGATCAAGCAAGGCTCCTGGATCGATCACACATGTCGCGTGGTCGCCACCGCCGGCGTGTCGCTGCCGGTTTTCTTCACCGGCCTACTGCTCGTCTATGTCTTCTATTTTCGCCTCGGCTGGTCGCCGGCGCCGATCGGACGGCTCGACGCCTTCGCCAGCGCGCCACCGACGATCACAGGCTTTTATGTCATCGACAGCCTCGTCACCGGCGACTTTGAGACCTTCCGCGCCGCGTTCGGCCAGTTGTTGCTGCCTGGGGCGACGCTCGCCATCTTCTCGCTGGCGCCGATCGCGCGCATGACGCGTGCATCGATGCTCGCCGTGCTCGCTTCCGACTTCGTACGCACCGCACGCGCCTCCGGCCTCGCCAACAGCACCGTCATCCTCACTTATGCCTTCCGCAACGCCATGCTGCCGGTCATCACCACGCTCGGCATGGTGTTCTCGTTCCTGCTCGGCGCCAATGTGCTGGTCGAGAAGGTGTTCGCCTGGCCGGGTATCGGCTCCTATGCGGTCGAGGCGCTGATCGCCTCGGACTTCGCGCCGGTCCAAGGCTTCGTGCTGGCGATGGCGATCCTCTATGTGGCGCTGAATCTCGTCATCGACATTCTCTACGGTCTGATCGACCCGCGCGTGAGGCTGGAAGGATGACCGACACCACCGTCCCGCTCGGCACGCCCGCGGCGAAAGCGCCGAGTAACTCACTTTTGCGCCATGCCCGTTACGTGATGGCGGACAATCCGGTCACCGGCTTCGCCTTCGCGCTGTTTCTTTTCATCGCGCTCTGCGCCGTCTTCGGCCCGTATGTGGCGCCCTACGACCCGCTGGCGAGCGACACCACGGCGACATTGCAGCCGCCTTCGCTCGCCCACTGGTTCGGCACCGATCTGCTCGGCCGTGATATCTTCAGCCGCGTGCTGGTCGCCACACGGCTCGACTTCATCATCGCCCTGAGTTCGGTGGCCCTGGTCTTCGTCCTGGGCGGAATCGCGGGCGTCGCCGCCGGATTCTTCGGTAGCTGGACCGATCGCATCATCGGCCGCATCTCCGACACCATCATGGCCTTCCCGCTGTTCGTGCTCGCCATGGGTATTGTCGCCGCGCTCGGCAATACCGTCACCAACATCGTCATCGCCACCGCCATCATCAACTTTCCGCTCTATGTGCGCGTCGCGCGCGCCGAAGCGAACGTGCGGCGCGACGCCGGCTTCGTGCAGGCCGCGCGCCTGTCGGGCAACGGCGAGTTTCGCATCCTCCTGATGCATATCCTGCCGAACATTATGCCGATCATGATGGTGCAGGTCTCGCTCACCATGGGCTACGCCATCCTCAATGCTGCCGGCCTGTCCTTCATCGGCCTCGGCGTGCGCCCGCCGACGCCGGAATGGGGCATCATGGTGGCCGAAGGTGCCGCCAACATCATCTCCGGCGAATGGTGGGTGGCGCTGTTCCCCGGCCTCGCGCTGATGCTGGCGGTGTTCTGCTTCAACCTGCTCGGCGATGGCCTGCGCGATCTCGTCGACCCGCAACGGCGCACGTGAGGCAACGATGTTACGGACGGTGCCGCTTGCTCCGCTTCACCTCTCCCATAGGGAGAGGTCGGCGCACGAAGTGCGCCGGGTGAGGGGTTATGGCCTATCGATAGATCGTTACCCCCTCACCCCAACCCTCTCCCCAACGGGGAGAGGGAGCCCGCCGTGCCGGCTGCATTCGCATCCGACCGAACAAGCGAAGTGAGTGGCGACCATGGACGCGCAGACCTACCCCGAAGCCGACCTGACCACCGATCCCAAGCTGCCGCTGCTCGACGTGCGCGACCTCACCGTCGAATTCGCCACGCGGCGCGGCACCGTGCGCGCCGTGCAGCATGTCGACATCTCCGTCGCCAAAGGCGAGACGCTCGGCATCGTCGGCGAGTCCGGCTCAGGCAAATCGGTGACTTCCTACGCCGTCATGCGCATCCTCGATCGCGCCGGCAAGATCGCCGACGGGAGCGTCATGTTCTCCGGCCTCGATTTGCGCACCGCCTCCGAAGGCGACATGCGCGATCTGCGCGGCCGCGAGATGTCGATGATTTTCCAGAATCCGCGCGCGGCCCTCAACCCAATCCGCAAGATCGGCAAGCAGATCGAAGACGTGCTGCTGCAGCACGCGCAGGTCGGCAACGAGACCGCCGCTGACAAGGCGATCGAGGCGCTGGAGCAAGTGCGTATCGCCCGGCCGCGCGAGCGCTATCACGCCTATCCGTTCGAACTCTCAGGCGGCATGTGCCAGCGTGTGGTGATCGCCCTCGCGCTTGCCTGCCGGCCGCAACTGCTCATCGCCGACGAGCCGACCACCGGCCTCGACGTCACCACGCAGAAGGCGGTGATGGACCTGGTGATGGAGCTGACGCGCGCGCGGGGAATGTCCACCATCCTCATCACCCACGACCTCGGCCTTGCCGCCGCCTATTGCGACAAGGTGGTGGTGATGGAGAAAGGCAAGGTGGTCGAGACCGCCGCCTCTGCGACGATCTTCAAGCAGCCGGCGCACGATTATACGCGCAAGCTGATGCGCGCGACGCCGCGTCCCGGCGTGAGCCTGCGCGGCCTGTTACCGGAGGGCGAGAGCGCGCGGCCGGCAGCTGCCGCCCTCGGTACGCCGGTCAACGCCGATGCGAAACCATTGCTCGTCGTCGAGAAGCTGGTGAAGGAATATCCGCGCAAGGGCGGCCCCTCGGCCTTCTCCAAGTTGTTCGGGCCGAAGCCCACGCCGCAGCCCGAATCGTTCAAGGCTGTCGACGGCATCAGCTTCACCATCGGCCGTGGCGAGAGCGTCGGCTTGGTCGGCGAGTCCGGCTGCGGCAAGTCGACGACGTCGATGATGCTGATGCGGCTCATCGACAAGACCTCGGGCCTGATCCAGTTCGACGGGGAGGACATTGGCGAAATCCCCGCGCGGCAATTCGCCAAGCTGCCGCTGCGCAAGCGCATTCAAATGGTGTTTCAGGACCCGACGGACAGTCTCAACCCCCGCTTCACCGCGGCACGCGCCATCGCCGATCCGATCCTCCGGCTGGGTAACCTCACCGGCCGCGGCGCGGTGCGGGCCCGGTGCGAGGAACTGGCCGAACAGGTTGGGCTGCCGCTCGACCTTCTCGACCGGTTCCCGCATCAGCTTTCCGGCGGCCAGAAGGCGCGCGTTGGCATCGCTCGCGCCATCGCGCTCAAGCCCGATCTCGTGATCCTCGACGAACCGACTGCGGCACTGGACGTCTCCGTCCAGGCCGTCGTGCTTAACCTCTTGCAAGATCTGAAAGATTCGTTAGGCATGAGCTATCTTTTCGTGTCCCATGATCTCAACGTGGTGCGACTCCTCTGCGATCGTGTCATTGTTATGCGGGGCGGACAGATCGTCGAACAGGGCCCGACGGAGCGAGTCCTGGTGGCCCCGGAAGCGGACTATACCCGCGACCTGCTGACGGCGATCCCACACCCGCCGGTGTGACCCGCCGTTGCCGGAGGCAATATCTCGCATGAGCATGCCCGTATCCGCGGCCCAAAGCCGCGCCGAAACCTTGCCGCGCAAAACGCGGTCGGAAGAATTGCGGCTCCAGCTTGCCGACGAGATCGTGAATGGCAGCATCCTGCCCGGCACGCCGCTGGATGAAATCACCATTGCCCGCCGGTTCGGCGTGTCGCGCACGCCTGTCCGCGAGGCCATCCGGCTCCTCTCGGCGAGCGGCCTGGTCGAAGTCCGCCCGCATCGCGCCGCTTTGGTCGCGCAGCCGAGCGAAGACCAACTCGCCGGCATGTTCGAAACCATGGCCGAACTAGAAGCCCTCTGCGCGGGCTTTGCCGCCGAGCGCATGACGATTGGCGAACGGCGGGCGCTGGAGGACATCCACGAGCGGCTGCGCGTCTTGATCCAGGCCGGCGATCCACAGCGCTATCACGAGCTCAACGAGATATTTCACACGACGATCTACAACGGCAGCCATAACAGCTACCTGATGGAAACAACGGTGATGACGCGGGCGCGCGTGCAGCCGTTCCGTCGCGCGCAGTTCCGCAATCTAGGCCGCCTCGCGCAATCGCATGTCGAGCACGACCGCGTCGTCGAAGCGATCCTGCGCGGCGAGCGCCTCAACGCCGCCAACGCCATGCGGGCGCATATCGTCATCGTGCGCGACGCGTATAGCGATTATTCGGAGTCGATTTGAGAGACTGCCGTCATCGTCCGCGAAAGCGGACGATCCAGTAACCACCACCCTCCCCATCATGTACTTGATGCCCCGCTTGCGCGGGGCATGACAGCAAGAAGATTCACGCCCCCTTCCACTGCGGCGGACGCTTGTTGAGAAACGCGTCCATGCCCTCGCGGAAGTCCTGGCTCATATAGCAGCTCAGGATCAGGTCCTCGCCCTCCTCGCGCGACAGCCGCCGCGTGAGGCGCGCCAACGCCTGTTTGGTCGCGGCCAAGGTGAGCGGCGCATGGCCGGCGATCAATGTCGCGAGTTCATTCGCGCGGTGTTGGAGCGCGGCGTGATCCTCGACAACCTCATTGAGCAGCCCAACGGCAGCCGCCTCCTCGGCACCGACCAGACGCGCGGTGAAGATCAGGTCCTTCACCCGCGCCGGCCCGACCAGCGCGGCGAAGCGGCTCAAGTTGGACATCGACAGGCAATTGCCCAGCGTGCGCGCGATGGGAAAGCCGATCCGCGTGGTCTTGGTGCCGATGCGCATGTCGCAACAGGCGGCGATACCAGCGCCGCCGCCGGTGCAGGCGCCGGAGATGGCGGCGATGGTCGGCACGCGACACTGCTCCATCGTCGTGAGAACGCGGTCAATCCGGCCTTCATACTCCAACGCGTCCTGCGGGGTTTTGAAGGCACGAAACTGATTGATGTCGGTGCCCGAGGCGAAGGCCTTGTCGCCGGCGCCTTGAAAGACGATGACCTTGATGGAGCGATCCTCGTTGGCCTTCTCGCAAATCGCCGCGAGACGCTCGTACATCGCGAAGGTGAAAGCATTACGTGCCTGCGGCCGGTTGAACGTTGCCCAGCCAATGCCGTTCCTCACCTCGAACAGGAGGTCTTCGTTTGCTGTCGTTTGATCCATGGTGCCCTGGCTCATGTGAACGCCAGACATTGTGAGACCGGCAGCGCCGATACTCAAGCGAGGGCGGCGGCCGCTTTGCCCGCGAGACGCCCCAGCACGGTCGCCGTCAAAAGGCCGTTGCCGGAGAGATAGCCCGCCGCGGTTTCGCCCGACACGCCGGCCGCCGCGCCGCCGGCCGCAAACAGATTGGGAAACAGGCCGCCGTCCTGACGTTTCACGCGCGCCTGGGCGTCGACGGCAAGTCCTCCCTGCGTGTGGAACAGCGCGCCGGTCACCTTCACCGCGTGATAGGGCGGCGTCAGCACCTGTGCCGGCTTGAACACGCGGCCGAAGCGGTCGGCGCCGCCGCGCGCCTTCAGCGCCTCCACTTCTTTACAGTCGGCGGCAAACGACGCGAACGGCACGCGCATGCGCGCGGCGAGCTCTGCCAGCGTGTCGGCAGTGATCAGCGCCCCGCCCTTCTCCGCCGCACGGAAATCCTCGAACTGCCGCGCGATCTCGGCAATGCGCGCGTCGAACACGTCCCACGCGATCTCGCCGGGCTGGCGCAGCACCTCCGCGGCCTGTTCGGAATAGCCATGCGTCTCGTCGCTGAAACGACGGCCTTGCGCGTTCACCTGGAAGCCGCCCTCGGCGACGACCGCCCAGGTGATGAGGATGTTGTGCGGCGTCGCCACTGAACCGTGGCCCTGATAGGCGGAGAGATGCGCGAGCTGCGCCGCGAGCGCGCGGCCCCACAGCACCGCCTCGCCCTGATTGCCGGGATGGCCGAAATAGAGCGCGTCCGCCATCTCCGGAATGAGTTCGCGCACCAGCGCGGCATTGCCGCCATAGCCGTTGCAAGCCAGAACAACCGCGTCGCAGCCGACCCTTTCACGCCCGCCATCCGCGCGCGTCAGCTCGACGCCGCGAATGCGGCATTGCTCATCCGCAAACAGAGTTTCGACGCGGCTTTCGGTGAGGATTGTGACGTCGGCGGCTTCCGCGGCGCTGCGCAGGCGGTCGATCAGCTCGGCGCCGGAGCGTGTCGGCAGGCCATGCATTCGCATCGCCGAATGGCCTGGATAAGTGAAGTGGTCGATGACATCGAACGGCAGGCCGTAAGTCTCCGCGAGCCATTCGACCGTCGGCCCGGATTCTCTTGCCACCACCTCGACCAGCGCAGTGTCGTTCTCATGATGCGCCTTGCGCTGAATGTCATCAGCGAACAGCACAGGGCTGTCCGCAATGCCCTTGGCGCGCTGGAAGCGTGTGCCCGCCGCAGGGATCAAACCCGCCGATAGCGCCGTCGACCCGGCCGGCACGGCGTCGCGCTCGATCAAGATCGGATCGGCGCCCGCCTCTTTCGCCGCCAAAGCCGCACACAAACCGGCCGCGCCAGCGCCGACGATGACCAGCGCCACCTGGGCCTCAAAACTTTCCGGCGGCGGCAGGACGCGGCTCATCCGATGCTCTTGAGCACCTCGGCAATGGCGGCGATATCGGCGACCGGGCGCAAACCTTCGATCGCGGCCTTATGCATGGCCGGCGTCGGCGCGGCGCAGCCATCTTCCAGCACGGTGACCTCGATGTCGCGCACATGCGCATCGCGCACGGTGGAAGCGACGCCGCCATTGGTGACGATGCCGCCGACGATCAGCCGCTCAATACCGAACTTGCGTAGGAGCCATTCGAGACGGCTCATATAGAAAGCCGAGTAAGCGAGCTTCTCGACCGTGAAGTCGAGCGGCTGCAGCTCATCGACCACCTGTTGGCCCCACGAGCCGGGCAGGAAATCGCCCTTGCGCAGGAACGGCCGCAGCTTCTTCAGATGCGGTGAGATCATCGGTTCGCCGCCGCGGCCCGGCACCAAGGTGAACAGGGTGCCGCCGACCACGCCGCCTTTGGCACGCAGCGCATCGGCCAGCGGCTTGAGCTTTGCCGGCAAGGCGGCCGCCTCGGCGCTGACGGCGCCGCCGCGCGCATACGCGCCGTTCGGATGAATGAAGTCGTTCTGCAGATCGACCAGCAGCAGCGCCGTTGTCGCTAAGTTCATGACTTGCGCTCCACGACCAGATTGCCCAGCGCATCGACGCGGCCGGCAAGATCGGGATCGATGAAGATGGTGGCGTCGGGCTGCTCCAGCACCGCCGGCCCTTCGATCACGCTGCCGGCTGGCAGATCGAGCCGCGACCACACTTTCGTCTCATGCCACTGGCCACCGTGGAACACTTGGCGCGCGCCCTTTGCCGCTTTGTCCAGAGACGCATCCGCCCCCGGCGAGAAAGCCGACAGGTCAAAGGCTGGACGACGACCGATCGCCGCCGTGCGCAGCGAGACGATGCGCGTCGGAATGCCTGGCAGCAGCCGGCCGAAGGCGGCTTCGTAGGTCTTATCGAACGCCGCGCGGATCGTTGTTTCGGTGACACCGGTGCCGTTGTCACCGAACGTCACCGGCAGCGGCACCGCCACCGTATGCGTCTGCCCAAGATAGTGCATGTCGAGTTCGAACAGCACATCGATGCGCTCGACGGCGATGCCGGCGGAGTCCACCACCGCCTTCGCTTCCTTGCCGGCCGTCACCATGCGCTTGTCGAGCGCGGCGATGTCGAGGCCGTCCACCATGAGATTGACGGTCTGCACCTGATCGTGGCGCAGGTCGGCGATGACGCAGCCCAGCGCCGAGGTGACGCCGGGGAAGCGCGGCACCAGCGCGCCCTTCAGTCCGATCTCCTTCACCAGTGCGCTGACATGCAGTGCGCCGCCGCCGCCGAACGGCATAGCGACGAACTTCGCCGGATCGTGCCCGCGCTCGATCGAGACGAGCCGGATCGCGCCGGCCATGCGCGCATCGGCGACCCGGACGATGGCTTCGGCCGCCGCCATCACGTCGATGTTCAACGGTTGCGCGACATGCGTGGCGATGGCGCGCTTGGCCGCCTCGACGTCGAGCGAGGCGAGCTTGCCCCCGATCGGCCGCGCCGCATTAATGCGGCCGAGCACGACATGGGCGTCAGTGAGCGTCGGGCGGTCATTACCCTGCCCGTAACAAACCGGGCCCGGCACCGAGCCGGCGCTTTCCGGGCCGACCTGCAACAGACCGCCGCGATCGACCCAGGCGATGGAGCCACCGCCGGCGCCGATGGTGGTGATCTCGATCATCGGCGTGCGAATGACCATGCCGAAGTCGATGGTGGTCTGCGCCGCCAGCGACGGCTTGCCGCCGGCAACCAGCGACACGTCGAACGAGGTGCCGCCAAGATCGCCGGTGATGATGTTCTCGTGCCCGGCCGCGCGGGCAATCGCCGCCGCGGCGATGACCCCCGCCGCCGGCCCCGACAGGGCCGTGCGCACGGGCAGGCGGCGCGCGGTCCTGGTCGACATCACGCCGCCGTTCGACTGCACGATGTGGAAGGTGCCTTTGAAGCTGTTGTCGGCGAGCGCATTTTCGAGACGCGCCAGATAGGCCGCGACGCCGGGCTGCAGATAGGCGTTGAGACCCGTGGTCGAGGCACGCTCGAATTCGCGGATCTCCGGCAGCACCTGGTGCGACGCCGAGACATGCTCGTTGTGCCACACCGCCTGCGCCGCTTCGAAGGCGCGTCTCTCGTTCTCTGCGTTGGCATAAGCGTTGATGAAGATAATGGCGAGCGCCTGCGCACCCTTCGCTTTCAGCGCTTCCGCCGCCTTGCGCACGGCATCGACATCGACCGGCGTGCGGATCGATCCATCCGACAAGGTGCGTTCGTCGACTTCGAGGCGCAGGTCGCGATCGGCGATAGGCGTGAAGTCGCCCCACAGGCCCCAGGTCTGGCGCCGATCGCGGCGGCGCATCTCCAGCACGTCGCGGAAGCCGCGCGTGGTGATGACGCCGACGCGCGTGCCCTTGCGCTCCAGCAGCATATTGGTGCCGACCGTCGTGCCATGCACGATTGAGCCGAAATTCTCGACTTTGCCGAGCGCTTCGAGGCCCTGCATGAAACCGGCGGCTTCGTTGCCACGGTTCGACGGTACCTTGGCGGTGCGGAACGTGCGCGCAGCCTCATCGAACAGGAACAGATCGGTGAACGTGCCGCCGACATCGACGCCGACGATGGCTTTCTTTTCGCTCATCTTCTCACTCACGCGCGGGCCCCTCCGCGCAGCTTCGCGGTTGCACCGTCGTCGACCGTGCCGTCGGCGTTGACGGCCACGCCGTAATCGCTCGCCGCCTTCTCGCGCGACACGTAGCCGAGCACGACGTCGCGCGCGACGCGGCCCGGTTCGCGCGTCATCGGATCGCCGAAGCCGCCGCCGCCCGGCGTTTCCAGCCGCACACGTTGGCCGCGCTTGATGCGCACATCGGTGATCTTGGACACGAGATCCGGCGAGCGCTCGCCGCTCTCGGCTTCAAAGAAGAAGCGGTTGAGCGCGGCGCTCTTGCCGCCATTGACGCCGAAGGGCGGAAACTTGCCGCGCTCCCCGAGCAGGAATACGTCGGTGTCGCCCTCGTTCAGCGCCTCGATCTCGTAGATCGCGCCGCAGCCGCCGCGGTTAAACCCGGGGCCGGCCGAATCCGGGCGCAAAGCCCACTGCGTGAACATGATCGGATAAAGCGACTCCAGGATCTCCGCCGGCGGAATGGTCGCCGTCGAGATCGGGTTATTGCCGTGGTTGAGGCCGTCGCCTTCCGGGTTACCACCGAGGCCGCCGCCGAAGAAGCAGAACATCACCCAGCGCTTGTGATCCGCCCGCCAACCGGCGAGCGACAGCGCATTGATGGTGGCGTAAGGGCTGCCATTGGCGCGCTCCGGCGCCGCCTTGGCGAAGGCGCCGAACACGGTGTCGATGACGCGCAAGATGGTCTCGGTATAGCCGCCGACCGGCTTCGGCGCCGACACGCCGAGCAATGTCGTATCGGGGATGACGAAGTCGATCGGCGCGAGACACCCGGCATTGGCCGGCACATCGGTGAACAGATGCTTGAGCGCCACATAGCAGCAGGCGACCGCGGTCGAGCGCGCGATGTTCAGCGGGCCGCGGCACGGCGGCGCCGAGCGCGAGAAGTCGAGCGTCATACGGTCGCCGGCGATGGTCAGGGCGAGTGCGATGCGCAGCGGCTCGTCGCTGATGCCGTCGTTGTCGAGGAAATCGTCATACGAATAGGTGCCGTCCGGCAGCGCCGCGATGTTGGCACGCATCAGCGCCTCGGCGCGCTGCGACAAAGCCTGCAGCGCCGCGGCGACGGTATCGTCGCCGTATTCGTCGAGCAGCGCATGCACGCGCTGTTCGCCGAGGTGCAGTGCGTTGAGCTGGCCGTTGAGATCGCCCCAGTTCGATTGCGGCACGCGCGAATTGGCCGCGAGGATATCGGCGACATCCTCCTGGAACACGCCGTCGCGCACGATCTTCACCGGCGGAATGCGGAAGCCTTCCTGGAAGCTCTCGGTCGCCTTCGCATTGAAATTGCCGGGCACATTGCCGCCAACGTCGAGCCAGTGGCCGACCGAGGCGAGCCAGGCGAACACCTTTCCGCCACGCATAACCGGCCGCACCAGGCGGAAGTCGTTGAGATGCGTGCCGCCGTCGTAAGGGTCGTTGAAGAGATAGGTGTCGCCCTCCTTCAGGTCACCTTGCGCCTTGGCCTTGTCGATCACCGCCTTCACGGCAAACGCCATGGCGCCGACGAAGATCGGCAGCCCGGACGTGCCCTGCACCAAGGTGGCGCCGGTCTCGGCGTGATAGAGGCCGTGACAGGCGTCATGCGCCTCGGCGATGATCGGGTTGAAGGCCGAGCGGTAGAGCGTCGCGTCCATCTCGTCGGCGATCTGAACGAGACGGCCGTTGAGCACGGCGAGCGTAACGGGATCGAGCGTGCGCATCAGTTCTTGCCCGGCTTGTAGTCCGCGTACCATTTGCCGCGCTCCAAAGTCTCAGGCGTCCCGATGAGACCGTTGAGCGCGTTGAAGTCGAACATCTTCTGGCGGAAGGCGTCGGTCGTGCCGTCGGCCTTGAGCGTCGCGTAGAAGTCCTGCGCCGCCTTGGCGATGGCGCGCACGATGCCGCCAGGGAAGATGACAAAGGAGAAGCCAAGCTTTTCCAGATCGTGCGCGGGTACGATCGGTGTCTTGCCGCCCTCCACCATGTTGGCCATCAGCGGCAGGCCTGTGCCGACGCGTTCGACGACGCGGGCGAGTTCCGTGCGCTCACGCGGCGCTTCAACGAACAGCATGTCGGCGCCGGCTTCGCGATAGGCCGCGATGCGGGCGATGGCACTGTCGAGCCCTTCCACCGCCACGGCATCGGTCCGCGCGATGATCAAGGTCTCGCGCGAGTGGCGCGCATCGACAGCGGCTTTGATCTTGCCGGCCATTTCAAGCGCCGGGATTAGCGCCTTATCGTCGAGATGACCGCAACGCTTCGGGAAATCCTGATCTTCGAGCTGGATGGCGTTGGCCCCCGCCCGCTCCAAAAGGCGCACAGTACGTTCGACATTGAGCGCATTGCCGTAGCCGGTGTCGGCATCGACGACGAGATAAGAGCCGACACGATCGCGGATGAGCGTCACCGTATCGACGACTTCGCTCAAGCTGACGAGGCCGATGTCGGGCCGGCCGAGCTTGGTGTAGGCGATCGCCGCCCCCGAAACGTACATCGCCTCGAAGCCCGCCTGCTCCGCGATAAGCGCGGTGAGCGGGTCGTAGACGCCCGGCGCGACGAGAATGGACGGACGCGCGAGACGCGCGCGCAGCGTTTTTTCGGTCATTCGTTTTAGTCCCGGCTAAAGTCCGAATTAAAGGCCCAAGTAAGCGCGTTTGAGTTCAGGGTCGGCGGCAATCGCCGCGGCGGCACCGGACATCACGAAGACGCCTTCCGCCAGGATGTAAGCGCGGTCGGCCACTTCCAGGCTCTGCACCACGTTCTGCTCGACCAAAAGGATAGCAACGCCGTCGGCGCGGATACGCCCGATCAGCGTGAACAGTTCCTCGACCAGCAAAGGCGACAGGCCGAGTGATGGCTCGTCGAGGATGATCAACTTCGGCTCGGCCATCAGGCCGCGGCCAATCGCCAGCATCTGCTGCTCGCCGCCGGAAAGCGTACCGGCATATTGCGAGGTGCGCTCACGCAGGCGTGGGAAGATGGAGAACACGCGCTCGCGGTTCTGCGCGCGGCGCGCGGTGGCGCGGCGATAGCTGCCGAGATCGAGATTGTCGCTCACCGTCATATTCGGAAAAATGCGGCGGCCTTCCGGCACGTGGATCAGTCCACGTTCGACGATAGCCGGCGGCTTCTCCTTCTCGATCGAAGCGCCGTCGAAACGGATCGAGCCGTCGCGCGCACGCACGATACCCGAGAGCGTTCGGTTGAGCGTCGACTTGCCAACGCCGTTGGAGCCGAGCACCGCAACGATCTCGCCCGGTGCCACCGTGAGGTCGACGCCGCACAAGACCTTCGTCTCGCCGTAACCGGCGCGCAGGCCGCGCACCTCGAGGAGCGCGTCGGTCATGACACCACCCCCAGCTTCTTGGCGGCGCCATGGCCGAGATAGGCCTCGATCACGCGGCGGTCGGAAGCGACTTCGCTCGGCGCGCCTTGCGCGATGATGCTGCCCTCGGCGAGCACGAACATATGCCGCGACAGGCTCATCACCGCCTGCATCACGTGTTCGATCATCAGAATGGTGATGCCGCGGTCGCACAGCGCGCGGATCACCGGCACCATATCGCGGATCTCGGACGGGTTAAGTCCGGCCAGCACTTCATCAAGCAAGAGGAACTGCGGCTCCGTCGCCAGCGCTTTCGCCAGCTCGAGCCGCTTGCGGCCGGCGACGGTGAGCGTGTCGGCCGGCCGGTCGAGCATATCGCCAAGGCCGAGCTCGCGGCCAACTTTGTCGGCGGCGGCGAGCGCGTCCCCGCGCTTGGGATGGCGCAGATGCGCGCCGACCAAAATGTTCTCA
This sequence comes from Pseudolabrys taiwanensis, assembly GCF_003367395.1. NCBI lineage: Bacteria > Pseudomonadati > Pseudomonadota > Alphaproteobacteria > Hyphomicrobiales > Xanthobacteraceae > Pseudolabrys > Pseudolabrys taiwanensis. The sequence goes on from NZ_CP031417.1 coordinate 2,186,148, forward strand.
CGCACCGACAGACCGGCGAAAGGCTGCACGATCTGAAAGGTGCGCGCGATGCCGCGCCGCGCCAGTTCGTGTGGCGGCAGCCCGGTGATCGCCTCACCTTTGTAGCGCACGAGGCCGTCGGTCGGCTTCTGGAAACCAGAAATGATCGAGAAGAGCGTGGTCTTGCCGGCGCCGTTCGGGCCGATCAAGCCGGTAATGCAGCCGGGCTCCGCATTCAGCGAAGCGGCATTCACCGCCAACAGGCCGCCGAAGCGGCAGGACACGCGCTCGACCGACAGCAGCGGCTCAGCCATTGACGGCCTCCCGCTTTGCCGGGCGTACGAAATAACGGCGCGCTGTGTCGACAAGGCCGATCAGCCCGCGCGGCGTAAAGCCGATGACCAGCACCAGCACGCAGCCGTAAACAATCAGGCTGAGACCGGGCGCATCGCCGGCGACGTGCTTTGCCGCCTCGCCGAGCCCCTGCACCACCAGCGCGCCGAGCAGCGGACCGAACACCGTGCCGACGCCGCCGATGATCGGCGTCAGCAGCGCCTCGATCGACATGCGTGCGCCATAAGCGATGCCGGAGTCCACGAAGAGAAAGTACTGCGTGTAGAAGCAGCCGGACGCCGCGGTGATGGCAGCGGAGATGATCATGGCGCCGAGCTTGACGCGCGTCGTGTTTACGCCGAGCGCTTTGGCCGCGTCTTCGTTCTCGCGCACGGCGATCAGGTAGGCGCCGAAGCGTGAGCGTTCGATCGCATAGGCGATCAAGAGCGAAAGGGCGACCAGTGCCAGGATGAACCAGTAGAAGGCGGCACGGCTTTGGAACTGCAGCACCTCGACGCGCAGGTCGAGTTTCACCAAAGTGCCGACCCCGGCGCCGGTGATCGGCGCGACGCTGGCAATGATGCGCAGCACCTCGGCGAAGGCCAGCGTGACCAGTGCGAAGTAGGACCCACGCAGGCCGGCGCGGAACGTCAAGGCGCCGATCACGCCGCCGACGGCCGCTCCCAGCGCAATGCCGGCCGCAAAGGCTGGCCAGGCATTGACGCCGTACCGGACTTGGAGGATCGCGGTCGTGTAGGCGCCCGTGCCGAAGAACGCCGCGTGGCCAAACGAATACTGTCCGCCGTAGCCGCCGAGAATGTTCCAGCCCTGCCCCGCCAGCGCGACCAGCAGTGTGACGACGAGGAAGTTGAGCGTCGTGTTCGACTGCACGACCAGCGGCACGGCCGCCAGTGCGGCAATGACGAGGATGATGGCGCCGAGGCGCTTCATGCCTTGGCTCCGAACAAACCGGTCGGCCGCACCAGCAGCACCGCGATGAAGATCAGGAAGATGCCGATCTGGCCGAGCGATTCACCGAGAAACAGACCAGACAGGCTTTCGACCACGCCGATGACGAAGCCACCGACCAGCGCGCCAGGCACCGAACCCATGCCGCCGAGCACGACGATAGTGAAGGCAATGAGGACGAAGGCGTTGCCGACGGTCGGATTCACGTAATAGGTCGGCATCAAGAGGCAGGCGGCGATGGCGACGCAGGCGGTGCCGAGCCCGAAGGTCATGGCGTAGACGTGCGCGACGTCGATGCCGGACAGTTGCGCCCCGAGCTTCTCCTTGGCCACGGCGCGGATCGCCTTGCCGACATCGGTGAAGCGCATCAACAACCACAGTGCCAACGCGACGACGAAGACGACGCCAAAGCCGATCAGACGCGGGATCGGCAGGAAGGTGAAGCCGAGATCGAGGGTCTCGAAGGCGTAAGGCACGTCGATGGTGCGGGTGTCGGCACGAAACGCGTAGAGCAGCACATTCTCGATGACCACCGACAGACCGAGCGTCACCAGGAGCATGTTGCGGTCATCGCCGCGCGAGGTCGGGCCTATGACGAATCGCTGCAGGCCATAGCCGAGCACGAAGAACGCCGGAGCCACGATGAACACGGCGAGATATGGGTCGAGCCCGAGCACCTTGAAGGCGAAGAAGGCGGCGAACATGGCCGCGCTGAGCAGCGCGCCATGCGCGAAATTGATGATGTGCAGCACGCCGTAGATCAGCGTCAGCCCGAGCGCGACGAGCGCATAGACCGCCCCGGTCAGAAGACCGTTGAGAATGGCCGGGATCAGGATGACAGGCGACAGCACGAGACGCGTTTCACTCAGATAGATTCATCACTCGGAAAAGCTTGAGCGGACGGCGCCGATGACGCCGCCCGCACAACCTTGATGGACGACACCGATCAGGCCGGCATCGGGAAGACAGGCTTAGTCTGCGCGAACTTCTCGGGCAGCACGACCTTGATGTCGTTATCGAGCACCTGCGTGTTCACCGGCGCCGCGCCCTGGTTTTGACCGTTGACGAACTTGGTCGGGCCGTAAGGCATGACGTGGCCGGCAAAGGTCGAGGCGGCCAAAGCTTCCGTCACCTTGGCGCGGTCGGCGGTGCCGGCGCGCGCGATGGCGTCCGCGGCGAGCAGAACGGCGGAATAGTTCATGTAGACTTCGTAGGTGTAGAACTGCCCCTTATCCTCGACCTTCTTTTTCAGCTCGAGGGCCTTCGGATTCTTCGGATCGAACCAGTGGTTGCAGTCCATGATGTATTTGGCCGCCTCGGGGAATTCCTTGACGAACTTGTAGGACGACGCCGCGCCGCCGAGCACCGAGTAGATGCCCTTCGGCTTCACCTTCTGCTGCTGCATCGTACGCGCCAGCAGAACGTATTCGTTGTAGTAGTTCGCCGGAATCACGAGATCCGGGTTTTGCGCGCGCATCTTCAGCACGACGTTGTTGAAATCGCGCGTCGGCGTCGGGTGTGCGATGGTCTCGAGGATCTGGAAACCTCGGCCGGGCAGCTCGGTGTTCAGGAGCTTGGCGAGGCCCGCGCCGAACAGCGAGTCCTCGTGCACGATCATCACCGTCTTGGCCGGCTTGCCGGCGGCGTCGTTGATGGCGGCGAGGTTCTCGATCGCCGTCTTGGCGATCGCGCCGAAACCAGGACCGAAGCGGAACGTGTTCTTGAGACCGCGGGTGACGATCGAGTCGGCGACGCCGACGTCGACGACGTAAGGCAGATCGTAGCGCGCGGCCGCCTGGCTGACCGCAAGGCAGATGGCCGAAGCGTAGCCGCCGACGATGGCCGCGACGCCGGCCGCGTTCATCTTCTCGACTTCGGCAGTGCCGCCTTCGGGCGTCGACAGCGCGTCCCCCAGGATCGGGTCGATCTTGCCGAGGCCCTTGATGCCGCCGGCCGCGTTGAGTTCTTCGATGGCGAGAGTCGCACCCAGGCGGCCTTGCGTACCGGAGTAAGACAGCGCGCCGCTCACCGGATGCAGGATGCCGAGCTTAACGCCGGCCCCTTGCGCGCGCAGAACCGCCGGCATCGCCAGCGTGGCTGCGCCGAGCGCGGTGCTGGCGAGAAAGCTGCGGCGGCTGAATGGCAATATCGACATGTTCCTTCCCCTCTCGTTTAAGACAATGATTTCAGACGCGATGGCTTGGCTTTACCCGCCGGCTTGTCGCGGCTGCCTTCGTCTGTCGGCTGGCCGTGGGTGCGGAGCACCGGCTCCCACGCCCGCCTCTCGTCAGCGCCGGAACGCACGAGTTCGATCTCGAAAGCATAACGGTCGGGCCGATACAAAGCGTGCAGGTGTTCCACGCCGCGGCCATCCTGCCCATAAACCACGCGAACAAGCTCAATGAGCGGCGAGCCAGTACGCACATCGAGCGCTTCGGCGACGTCCGGCGTCGCCAGCACGGCACTGAGACGCTGCCGCGCCTGTTCGGCCTTGACGCCGGCGCGCTCCAGCAGTTCGAGGAGCGGACGCGAAGCCAACTCCTGCTTGGTGAAGGTGACCGATACGCTCTCGGGCACATGCGTCGTCAGATAAGAAAATGGCACGCCGTCGACCGAGCGCACGCGCACGGCGCGCTGCAGCAACTGATCGGATTGGGCGCGCAACATCTGCGCAACGGCCCCCTCCGCGGGCACGTAGTCGAAAGAAAGCAACTTGACCGCCGTGCGACGCCCCATATCGGCGAGGTTCGCGAGCACGCCGGAGAAATCCGCGGTCATCGGCGCCGGCGATGGCCGGTAGATCACGCGCGTGCCGGCGCTGCGGCGGCGTTCGATCAGGCGTTCACGCTCGAGCTCGCCGAGCGCGCGCCGCACCGTGACGCGCGACACGCCATGCGCTTCGGCCAGTTCGTTTTCGGTCGGGAGCCGCGCACCGAAGCCGACGGCACCGCTCAAGATGCGGTCACGCAGGACCATGTAGACCTGCTTCGCCTTCGCCTCGCCGAGCCAATCGCGCAACGCCCGTTTTCCCTCGTCTCGCGGCGCCGCGGACAGGCGCCCTTTACTTGGTATCTTTTAGCATACATTATTGGGAACCCACGGCAAGCCTCGTTTTCCGGCAGCCGTGCTCATAGATGATGCGCAAGAAGGAACGGGCCGCGCATGGCAGAGCCGCTTACTCTCATCGACAAACTGTGGGCCGCGCACGAGATCACGCGCCGCGAGGACGGTGCCGCGCTCCTCTGGGTCGATCGTCATTATGTCCATGAAGGTTCGTTTCATGCCTTCAGCCAGATGAAGGCGCGCAGCCGCCACGCCGCCGAACCTTCGCTGACCTTCGGCGTCGCCGATCATTACGTGCCGACGCGCGGGCGCGATCACGACATTGCCAATCCTGAAATCGCGGCGATGGTACGTAACCTCTCGACCAATACGGAAGAGAACGCGATCAAGCTCTTCGGACTGCACGATCCGCGCCAAGGCATCGTCCACGTGGTCGGCCCCGAGCAAGGCCTCACTTTGCCAGGTCTCCTTGTCGTATGCGGCGACAGCCATACATCGACGCACGGAGCGCTCGGCGCTTATGCCTTTGGCATTGGCGCGTCCGAAGTCGCGCATGTGCTCATGACGCAGACGATTTGGCAGAAGAAGCCGAAGCGCATGCGCATCGCCGTCGAAGGCAGGACCACGCCCGGCGTTGCGGCCAAGGATATCGCGCTGGCGATCATCGCGCGCATCCACGCCGACGGCGCGCAGGGACACGCGATCGAATTCGCCGGCAGCGCCATCCGCGCTTTGTCGGTCGAAGGCCGCCTCACCCTGTGCAACATGTCGATCGAAGCCGGCGGCCGCTGCGGCATGGTGGCGCCCGATGCCACGACATTCGCTTATGTCAAAGGCCGCCCTTACGCGCCGAAGGGCGCGGACTTCGACCGCGCCGTCGAGGACTGGTCGAAGCTCGCCTCCGACGCCGGCGCCTCCTTCGATCATGAAGTGACGCTCGATGCCGCGGCCATCGCGCCCATCGTCACCTGGGGCACGACCCCGGACGACGCCCTGCCGATCGATGCCACCGTGCCCGATCCCAATCGCGAGAGCGATCCGGCGCGCGCGCAGTACCTGCGCGACGCGATCGATTACATGGGCCTCGCGCCGGGCAAGAAGCTCACCGACGTCACGGTCGACCGCATCTTCATCGGCTCCTGCACCAACTCACGCATTGAGGATCTGCGCGCCGCCGCGGCAGTGCTCGCCGGTCGCACGGCGAAGGTGCCCGGCCTCGTCTCCCCCGGCTCGACTTTGGTGAAGAAGCAGGCCGAGGAAGAAGGCCTCGACAAGATCTTCCGCGACGCCGGCCTCGAATGGGCTGACTCGGGCTGCTCGATGTGCGTCGGCATCAACGGCGATCTGGTGCCATCGGGCGAGCGTTGCGCTTCCACCACCAACCGCAATTTCCGCGGTCGTCAGGGCCCCGGCGCACGCACGCATCTGATGTCGCCGGCGATGGTGGCCGCTGCCGCCGTCACCGGCCATCTCGCCGACGTGCGTCCGCTGCTCGCCGGACGCAAAGCATAAAAATAAAACATAGAGGAACGCTCCAATGAAAAAATGGGTTTGCCGCGCGGGACCGACCTTGCTCGCGCTTGCCATTGCCGCGCTGCTGCTTGCACCTGCGGCACAAGCCGATGACTTTCCGTCGCGCCCGATCAAGCTGCTGGTCGGCGCGCCTCCCGGCGGCACGACCGACACCATCGCCCGCGCCATCGCGGGGCCGATGACCGAAGCGCTCAAGCAGCCGGTACTGGTGGAAAACCGTCCCGGCGCCGGCGGCAACATCGCGGCCGATCAGGTCGCGAAATCGGCAGCGGATGGTTACACGCTACTGGTGAGCTTCAGCAGCCACACCATCAACGCCTCGCTTTATCCCAAGCTGCCTTACGATCCCGTCGCCGACTTCACGCCGATCACCAAGATCGCCACCGTGCCGAGCCTGCTCGTCGGCAATCCGAAACTTCCCGCCAAAGATTTGAAGGAGCTCATCCAACTCGCGAAAGCGAAGCCAGACAAGCTCACCTTCGGCGTCGGTGGCATCGGCTCGTCGGTGCATCTGGCCGGCGAGAAGTTCAAGCTGATGACCGGCACGCGCATTCTCAACGTACCTTATAAAGGCACAGCGCCGGCGCTCACCGATGTGCTCGGCGGCCAAGTCGACTTGATGTTCATCAGCTACGTTACCGGCGCCGAGCAGGTGAAATCCGGCAACCTGCGCGCCTATGGCGTCACCACAGCAAAGCGTTTGCCCGCCTTTCCCGATCTCCCCGCGATCGGCGAAGTCGTGCCCGGATTTGAATCGACGGCTTGGTTCGGCGTCTTCGGCCCGGCCCGGTTGCCGAAGGCGGTGACCGACAAACTGCACGGCGTGATCGTTGCCGCACTTACCGATCCGACCTTGCGCGAGCGGCTGCAGAACGAAGGCGCCGTTCCGGTCGGCGACACCCCGGCCGAGTTCGCCGCTTTCGTCAAAGAAGACATCGAACGTTGGGCGCCGATCGTGAAAGCCTCCGGCGCCACTCCAAATTGACCACCGCAAAGAGCCCGTGATGGAAAAATTCGTCCGCCTCACCGCCAAAGCCTGTCCGCTGCCGCTGCCAAACCTGAACACCGACCAGATCCTACCGGCGCGCTATCTCAAGTGGCCGCGTTCGAAGGGCCTCGGCACCGTGCTGTTCCAGGATTTGCGCTTCGACGCAGACGGTAAGGAAGTGGCAGACTTCGCGCTCAACAACCCGGCCTATCGAGGCGCCAAGGTGCTGGTCGCGGCCCGCAATTTTGGTGGCGGCTCATCGCGCGAGGCGGCGGTCTATGCCGTCTACGACCACGGGTTCCGCTGCGTGGTCGCGCCTTCGTTCGGCGACATCTTCGCGCAGAACTCGGTCAAGAACGGGCTACTAACCGCCGTGGTCCGCGAAGCGGAAGCGGCAGAACTCGCGGCCGCCATCGAAGCGCAGCCGACGCAGGACATCGTCGTCGATCTCGAGCAGCAGACGATCGTGTTCGGCAATAGAAGCTATTCGTTCGCCATCGATCCGGTCAGCCGCAACCAGCTCCTTAACGGCTGGGACGACGTCGACCTGACCGAAAGCCGCCGCGCCGAGATCGACGCCTTCAAAGCGCGCGACAACGTCAGGCGCCCGTGGGCGACGCCGGGGCACAGCTAAACCAAGGGCCATAAACGCCGCTAGTTCCCGCGCAAGCGGGACTCCAGCGCTGGGGCCCCGCTTCGGCGGGGACGGGCAGATGTGCCAGCACCTACGCCGATGCCGCGATGATCATGTCGGCCGCCTTCTCCGCCACCATGATGACCGGGCCGTTGATATTGCCGCCGACGAGATCGGGGAACACCGAGGCATCGACGACGCGCAGGCCCTCGACGCCGCGCACGCGCAATTCGCTATCCACCACCGCGTTCTCGTCCGTGCCCATACGGCAGGTGCCGCACGGATGGTGCGCGGTGACGCCGGTCTTGCGCACATAGGCTTCAAGACCATCGTCGCTGGTGACGTCCGCGCCGGGACCGATCTCGCGCGCGACATAAGGCGCGAGGCGCGGCAGTTGTGCGAGTTCGCGGAAGATGCGAATGCCGGCTGAGAGCTTGCGCCAGTCGCGATCGACCGACAGCAGACCCTGCTTGATCCTCGGATGCATCGACGGGTTGGCCGACGCCAACGTGATGCTGCCGCGGCTCTCCGGCCGCAACAGCACAATGCGGCAGGCGAAACTGTCGGCGAAAGGCTGCGAGAACGGCGGCAGATAAGGCTTGGCCGCCAGGGATCCCGCGATGAACAGAAGCTGGATGTCCGGGATCGGCTCGTCCGGGCTGGTCTTGATGAAGGCGGTAATGCCGCCCGGGAGTTCAGTGGCGAAGCCCTTACCGGCGAACATCCCCTGCCCGAGCGTCCACAGCAGCCGATCATAGCGCATGTGGTGCAAGAGCGGACTCTCATCACGGCGGCCATAGATCAACAGCGCCGCGAGATGATCCTGCAGATTTTTGCCGACGCCGGGCAGCGCCGCCTTCACGGCGATGTTGTGCTCGGCCAGTTCGTCCGGATCGCCAATGCCGGACAGCATCAGCACCTGCGGCGAATTGATCGCCCCGCCAGAGAGGATCACCTCCCGTTCGGCGGCGACGAAACGCCTCTCGCCTTTGTGGATGTATTCGATGCCGACCGCCCGCGTACCGTCGAATACGACGCGCGTGACCAGGCTGTCGGTGCGCACCGTCAGGTTCGAGCGGTCCAGCACCGGATGCAAATAGCCTGTCGCTGCGCTCTCGCGATGGCCATTGCGCAAGGTCATCTGCATGCGGCCGAAGCCATCTTGCGTCGCGCCGTTGTAGTCGTCGTTCAGCGCATAGCCCATCTCCTGCGCGCCGGCGAGGTAGGCGTCGACCAGCGGATCCTTGTAGCGCGCCTTGCGCGTGCCCAAGGGACCATTGCCACCGCGAAATTCGCTGGCGCCGCCTTCCCAGCTTTCCTGCTTGCGGAAGTAGGGCAGCACCTTGTCATAGGACCAATCGGGCAGACCGCGTGAAGCCCAACGCTCATAGTCGGCGCGGTTGCCCCGTACATAAGCCATAGCGTTGATCGACGACGAACCGCCGATCACCTTGCCGCGCGCCACCTCGATGCGACGACCGCCCATCGTCGCTTCCGGCTCGGTGTCGTATCCCCAATCGTACATACGATCGAGCAGCACCTTGCCCCAGCCGAGCGGCAGCTTGATGAGCGGATGGCGATCCCAACCGCCCGCTTCGAGCAGCAGGACGCGCGTCCTTCCGTCCGCGCTCAGGCGGTTGGCGAGCGTGCAGCCGGCCGAGCCGGCACCGACAATGACGTAATCGAACGAAGCGCTCATCGAATGTTAACGCCGCCCGCGGCTCTCGCGGACGGCGCCTCTTGCATGAAACGGAAGCTTACTTCGGACGCTTGGCGTCGACCAGCGCCTTCAACTTGACGAATTCGGTCTTAACCGCCGGGTTTTGCTCGACGATCTTAGTGCCGATCTCGACGAAAGACTTCATCATCGAGGCCTTTTCCGCGGGCGGCAGCTCCAGGATCTCGCCTTTGTTGGCCTTCCACAGCTCGTTCGATTTCTTCACATTCTCGACGCCCCAGGGATAGGCCTGCTGCTCGGCCTCGCGGCCGGCGGCACGAATCGCTTCCTGGATGTCCTTCGGCTGCGACTGGAACCACTGCTCGTTGACCAGATTGACCGACACGATGTGCGCGAAGTTCAGGTCGGTCACGTATTTGGCGACGTCGTAATACTTGAACGCGGTCAGGATCGGCATGCCGGCAAGCACGCCGTCGATGCCGCCGGACTGCAGCTGTGGGATCACCTCGGTTAGCGCCAGTGGCACCGGCGTCACGCCGATCGCCTTCATCGGCTCGATCTGCAGCGGCGAGGCGAAGGTGCGCGCCTTGACGCCCTTGAGGTCCGCGAGCGTAGGCGCAGGCTTCTTGGTCAGGATCACGGTCGGGCTGTTGTAGATCGCGCCGATCACGCGAATGCCGCGACTCAGGAACATCGTCTCCAGGTGATCGCGGTAGGCCGGATCGTGGATCACGGCATGAACATGCTCGGGCGAATCGAACAGGCCGGGCACGTCGAATATCTGGAATTTAGGATCGATATTGGTGACGAAGGACGTCGGCGTGATGAAGGATTCGATCGTACCGAGCGCCACGCCTTCCGCCATGCGTGGGATCGCGCCGAGCTGGCTGGCCGGATAAATCTCGGTCTTCACCTTGTCGCCGACACGCTTTTTCAGCGCCTCGGCGAACAGCTTCTGCCACTCGTGCTGCACGTCGTTGATCGTGGCATTGGCGAGCTTCATGACGACTTGCGCGGAAGCAGCCGAAGGCAGGACCGCCAGACAAGCCGAAGTAGCGATGGCGGCAAGCAAAGAACGTCGCAGGATCATTGATCCACTCCCCCTTTTTTAAACAGCGTTAGCAAGAAACAACGACAGTTCCGGCCAATACGTGATGATCAGTAGAGCGAAGATCTGCACAACGGCAAAGGGCAGCACGCCGCGATAAAGTGTCTCTAGCGGCACGCCGAGCACGGTCTGCGCCACGAAGAGGTTGAGCCCGAACGGCGGCGTGAACATGCCGATGGCGACGTTCACCGTCATGACGATACCGAAGTGGATCGGATCGATGCCGAACGCCTTCACCAGCGGGATGAACAAAGGCGTCAGCACCAGGATCGCGGAGGTCGGGTCGAGGAAGCAGCCGACGATCAGGAGGATGATGTTTACCGCCATCAGGAAGCTCCACGGATGGAGCTCCAGGCTTTGCAGCCAGGCCGTGAGCGCCTGCGGGATGCCGTTGACGGTGAGGATCCACGAGAACAATGCGGCCGAAGCGACAATAACGAGGATCTGCGTCGTCAACATCGCCGAACGAACGGCGCAGTCGAGCACTTCCTCCCAGCTCATCAGCCTATAGACATAGCGGCCGACCAGAATGGCGTAGAGACAGGCGAAGCCGCCTGCCTCCGTCGGCGAAGCGAGGCCGAGATAGATGCTGGAGAGCACAAAGACCGGCATCAGCAGCGCCGGCGCGGCGTCGCGAGTGGTGCGCAGGAAATAGCCGAGATCGAAGCCACGGCCGGTTGCGACGCCGACGCGCATGGCGGTGACTACTACATAGCCCGCCATCAGCGCAGCGATGAGAATGCCGGGCAAAATGCCGGCGGCGAACAGTTTCGGAATCGATTGCTCGGCCGAGGCGCCATAGAGGATCATGGCGATGCTCGGCGGGATCACGATGTCGATCGAGCCGCTCGACGACACGAGGCCGGCGGAAAAGCGTTGGCCATAGCCTTCTTTGACCAGGCCCGGATAAAGCGCTTTGCCGATTACGGCCACCGTCGCCGTGCTGACGCCCGAGATAGCGCCGATCAAGGTGCAAGCACCGATGGTGGCGACGCCGAGGCCCCCCGGCACGCGGCCGAGCAACGCCAGCACCCAGACGATCAGGCGCTGGGCAATGCCGGAGCCACCCATCAACTCGCCGGCAAAGATGAAAAACGGCACTGCAAGCAGCGCATAATTCTCCAGACCACCGAACATGATCTGGTGCATCGCGACAGGCGGCACCGACAGGAAAAACGCAAAACTGAGCGCCGCGCCGAAAATGAACAGCGCGAAGATCGGCATGCCGAGGAACAGAAGAACGATCGGCAGCAGGGCCAGCGTAAACGTCATGCCGGTTGCTCCGCCAGACGCGGGCTGACCACCCCGCGCACATCGCGAACGGCGAGAACCGCGGAGATGAGCGCTGTGCCGCCAAGGCCGACGGTGATCGCGGCGTGCGGGATCGCCATGGGCAGTTCCAGCGCCATACTGGTCTGCTGGATGGCGATCACGCGCATCACGAACTTAACCGATTGCCACGCGGCATAGGCGCAAGAGATCGCTATGACGACATGGTGCAGCAGCGCGAGGCCGGACCGCGTCCGCGGTCCGACGCGGCCAGTCACGATCTCCAGCGCGATATGGCTGCGGTCGGCGGTGACCAGCAGCATGCCGATCATCACCATCCAGATCATGGCGAAAACCAGCAGTTCGTCGATGCCGATCACCACATAGCTCAACGCATAGCGGCTGACGGCATTGACGACATTGAGGAGGACCATTGCCAGAAGGATGAGGCCGAGCAGCGTGCGTGCCGCCTGGCTGACACCGTTCAAAAGGCCCTTCGGCCTCTCATCCTGCATCGATCCCCCTCCCCGTCGTCGATCAGGCCGCGCTGGCGATCGTGCTCGGCTTGGCGCCGGTCGCCACCGCGAAGGCTGGGCGCGCATCCATCGCCTTCATCCAGCGCTCGATCTCCGGCAGTGCCGGCCGCTCGATCGGGAACTCAAGGCAGCGCTTCACCACGGAGGCCAGCGCGATGTCGGCGATCGTCAGGCGATCGAGAGCGAAAAACTCCTTGCCGGCGATGTGCCCGTCGAGCACCTTGAGCAAACCGACGAGCTCGGTGCTCTGCGCGGCGAAGTCAGCGCTGCGCTCGGCCGCCGGCTTCTTGGCGTCCTTGAAGATCGCCAGATACGGCGCGTTGAGCGAGGCCAGCATCCAGTCCATCCAGCGCTCGACCTGCGTCTTCTCGGCCGGCGTCGCGCCGGTGAGCTGCGGCGCGTAGGTCGCGGCGAGATAGCGCAGGATGGTGTTGGATTCCCACGACACGAGGTCGCCGTCGACCAGCGTCGGCACCTTCATATTGGGGTTCATCTTGCGATAAGCGTCGGTGTTCGTGTTGTTGAACTGCCGGCCGTAGTCCTCGCGCACATACTTCATGCCGATCTCTTCCAAAAAGAAGAGCACCTTCTGCACGTTGCCGGACGTGGCGCGGCCCAAAATGCGGATCATATTTACAGTCTCCCGGTAGAAAGCGATTGGATTAGCGTTTCAGCGCGTTCGCGCCTTTGAGGTACTTGTCGTCGAACGCGGCCTCGACCTTGATGGGCTGCTTCATCGCACCCTGGTCGAGCAGGATCTTGGTCGTCTTCTCCCAAGCGTCTTTCGTCATCCAGCCGATACCGTTGGCCTTGGTGTCGGGGCTGAAGAAGGTATGCTCGACGTCGGCTTCGATCTGCTTGACCAGCACGTCCTTCTTCGAGGCGTATTCCGGATTCATTTCGACGATGATGTCGGCCGCTTCCTGCGGGCTCTTGATGACGTCGGCGAAGGCCTGCGTGTAGGCGTTGACGAAGCGCTGTACCACGTCGCTCTTCTCGGCGATCATCTTCTCCGAGGTGAAAAGACCCGAGCCGTAGACGGCATAGCCGAAGTCCGAGCCTTGCATGATCGACAGCGAGCCGGGGCCGCCGGCCTTGGCCTCGAGTTCCGGCACTTCGGCGTCGATGTAGCCGGGCACGGCGTCGACGCGGCCGAGCAGCAGGTAGTTCTCGTAGGGCGGGTTCACGGTGCTCTGTTTGATGTCGTCCATCGTCATCTTGTTGACGGCGAGGAACGCCTTCAGGAACACATAGGTCGAGCCGGACGGCTGCACGCCGATATTGAGGCCCTTGAGATCCTGCGGCTTGGTCAGCTTGTGGCTTTTCGACAGCGCCAGCATGCCGAGCGGGCTGTGCTGGTTGACGGCCGAGAGCGCCACCACCGGCACGTCCTGCGAGCGGGCCACCGCGAGCGTCGGCAGATCGCCGAAGCCGAAGTCGGCATTGCCGTTGCCGACGAGTCGCATGGCGTTCGGCGAACCGGTGCCGCGCTGGATCGCGGTCACGTCGATGCCCTGCTTCTCGAAGTAGCCTTTCTTCTTCGCGACAAAGAACATCGCGTGGTTGCCGCGCACGACATAGTCGAGCTGCACGGTGACCTTGTCCGCGGCGGATGCCGCGGTGCTGACGAGCACGGCCAAGGCGGCCGCGAGGGATAGGGCCTTCATGTCAAAGCACTCCTGCTTTTCGAGCTAACCGGCAGAATGAATCGGATCGAACTTCGGCGCCCACGGCACGAGCACGTGCTCGGCGTATTCGACGACGTAGTAGAAGGCGAGACCGAGCACCGAGACGACCAGCAGGGCCGCGAAGATCAGCGGCGTGTCGAGCTGGGTCGAGGCGAACTGAATCATGTAGCCGAGGCCCTGGTTGGCTCCGGCGAACTCGCCAACGATGGCGCCGATGACGCTGAAGGTGATAGCCACTTTCAGACCCGCCATCAGATGCGGCAGCGAATGCGGAATTCGCACGCGCAACATGATCTTGCTCTTGCTCGCGCCGACCGAGCGCATCAGCGACACGAACGACGGCTCGACCGACTGAAGGCCCGCCAGCATGTCGATGGCAACCGGAAAGAAGGCGATGACTACGATCAGCAGGATCTTGGGCGAAAGATCGTAGCCGAACCAGAGGATGAAGATCGGCGCCAGCGCCACCTTCGGCACGTTTTGGAACAGCACGATCAAGGGATACAGCGCGCGGCCGAAGCGCTCGAAGCGCACGATGACCAGCGCCACCAGCACGCCGACGATGGCCGAGAGCACGAAGCCGAACAGCACCTCGAGTGCGGTGGCCTGCGCGGCGAATGCGAGCGCCCGCCAGTTGGCAATCAGTGACTCGATGATGGCCGTCGGTGCCGGCAGCACGAAGGTCGGCACCTTGAACACACGGATGACGGCTTCCCAGACGATCAGCACGGCAGCGGAAAGCCCCAGCGCCGGCAGGCTGTTGTACACGCCGCGCCAGAACGGATGCGCGTACCAGGGCAGCGCCGGAGCGTCCGCGGTCATATCGGTCATTTCCGCCCCCGTCGGTGGCTCTCAATCAACAGGCTGCGCAAGCGGTTCTCGGCTGCGGTGAACGCGGGATCGGCGTAGCTTGCCTCGTTGCGCGGATGCGGCACCGTGATCGGCAGCGTCTCGATGATACGCGCCGGCCCCGTGCCCATCACATGCACTTCGCGCGACAACAGCACCGCCTCGTCGATCGAATGCGTGACCAGGACGATCGTCTTGTTGGTGCGCTCCCAGATGTCGAGCAGGCACTCGCTCATCTCTTCGCGGGTGATGGCGTCGAGCGCGCCGAACGGCTCGTCCATCAGCAGCACTTCCGGATCGAGCGCGAGCGCGCGGGCGATCGCCACGCGCTGGCGCATGCCGCCCGACAACTGCGACGGCATCTTCTTTTCGGAGCCTTCGAGGCCGACCATCTTCAGCATCTTGCCAGCGCGGTCGAAGGCTTCGCTGCGCTTCATCTTCTCGTCCGCGGTCATCAGCAGGAAGGCCGCGTTCTCGATGGCGTTCTTCCAAGGCAACAGGGTCGCCTCCTGGAAGACGAGGCCGATCAGCCGCGCCTTCACCGCCTCCTGCGGGGCGAGCCCGGCGACGCGCATCTCGCCTTCGCTCGGCGTGACGAGGCCCGCCATGGCCTTGAGCAGCGTCGACTTGCCGCAACCGGACGGACCGATAAGCGACACGAAACTGCCTTTCGGCACAGCAATGTTAATGTCGTTGAGAACGCGCTGACGGCGCCCCTGCACGGTGAAATCCACCGCGAGGCCGCGCGCCGCGATGTGCGCGGGCGCCGCGGCGGGCGACGCCGTACCCGGCTGAACAGTTTTCGCGGCGGCGACATTCATGGCGATCACATTCATTTTGGCTTGTAAGCGATGGCGTCCATCTCGATCTTGGTGTTGATCACCGCGCGCGCCTCGACGGTCGTGCGCGCCAGCACCGCGTCCTTGAAGTGCTCGGCGAAAACCTTGTTGTAGCGGCCGAAGTCGCGCGTATCCTCGAGATAGGTCGTCACCCGCACCACATCGGCAAGCGTCGCGCCCTCTTCCGCCAGGATACGCTTGATCGATTCGATCGTGCCGGCGGTCTCTTCCTCGATGGTGCCCGACAGCATGTTGCCGTTGGCGTCCTTGGCGACCTGGCCGGAGACGAAAATGAAGTCGCCCGCGCGCACCGCCGGATGGAACGGCAGGTTCGGATTCTTCTTGCCGATCGGATAGACGTCTTTCTTCTCGCTCATTCTCTTTTCCTGCTTCAGGACATCGCGGCGGCTTCGATCACGTCGATGCCGGCGACGCGGTCGACGAGATAGATCAGCCCGCGGCTGTCAGTGGTCACGTCGTTGGACGAAGGACGATCGGCGCCCGGCGCCGGATCCGGCGTGTAATGGCCGACTTCCTTGGGCGCGTAAGGATCGGCGTAATCGACGATGCGCAGGCCCTGCGCGAACCAGGCAAATGGGACGATGGAGCCGGTGAAGCGCTCCGACGGCTGATGGCAGCCGGTCATCGCCGGCTGCGGGCTGCCGTCCTTGTCGAGTCCCGGCACCTGGAAGGTCGAGATCGGCAGCGGCATCTGCTCCTGGGTGATGTCATAGGTCCAAGCGAAGGACGGCGCCGCCGGCCACAGCTTGGCGACGTCTTCGTCGGCCACGACCATGATCTGACGGCCCTTCAGCAGCTCCGGGATCACCAGGCAGGTGTGCGTCGGATGCGGATAAACCGGGCTGGTGTTCATGTGCGAAACCAGCTTCGGCGTCGACATATCGGCGATATCGAGGATGAAGAAGCCGTGATGCCAGTAGCTGACATAGAGCCGGTCGCCGCGACGCAGCGGATGGTGACAACGCGGCGGCACCCAATTGTCCCACGGATATTCTTCGCCGCCGGCGGTCCACTGGCCGGGAATCCACCAACGACCGACCTCGACCGGTTTTGCCGGATTGGCCAGGTCCAAGATCATGACGATGTTGCCGACGTAGCCTTCGACGGTCGGCGAAATGTAAGCGTAGCGGCCGTCAAAATCGAAACGGTGCACACCGCCGCCGACGGTGCGCCATTCGGTGATCAGCTTCGGCGCCGCCGGATTGGCGACATCGTAGATGTTGATGCCGCCACCGACGTCGTTCGCGCTCGATTTGCCGAACTTCTCGTAGTTCACGATCATGATGTCGCCGGCGACGCGCACCTTGTGCGAGTGCCAGCCTTCCGGCACGTCGATCTTGGCGATGACCTTCGGCTGGCGCGGATCGGCGATGTCGATGATGGTCGTGCCGCTGGTCGGCCGCTGATGCCCGACATAGAGGGTCGTGCCCTCCACCCAGACCTGGCCGCCGCCCGGGCAATCGATGTGGGATACGAGCTTGGTATTCGATTGACTCGGCACGTCGAGAACTCAGCGCTGCATCATGGACAATAAGGAAACAGCCCCGGCGCACGCATGCGCCGGAGCCGTCATTCGAACTTATCAGTCGAAGATCTGCGTGATCTCGCCCGAGGCCGACTTGCCCCACTTCTTGTAGAGCGCCAGCTTCTTCAGCGTCGGCTCGTCGGATGCGATGAACAGGAACAGCGGATCCTTCGACGACGTGTTGACGTGCTCGAACCACGAGCCGCCCGGGATTGCCAGCGTATCGAACTGGCTCCAATCGAACTTCTGGCCGTTGACGATCGAATGGCCCTGGCCCTCGAACGGCGAGACCAAAAGGCTCGACGTGGTTTTCACCGGCAGGGTCTTCTGGCCCGGCTGCAGCATCTGCACGAAGAAAGTGATCGTCTTGAATACCGGCTGGCCGGTCGTCGGATCGATGTATTCAACCAGCAGGCCGTCATGGGCGTCGCCGTCGTTGTCGCGGTGACGGTCGAGCAGTTCGCGCATCATCTCCCAGCGGTAGACGAACATCGGCGACGACAGACCCGCGCCGCGCGCCTGCTTGCTGGCGAACCGCGGCAGGAGGCCGCCATAGCCGTAGATGCGCTGCGAATAGTCCGGCGAGAAACGCTCGGCCTGCTGCTTCTTCGAAACGAGCTTACCGTTCTCCATTTCCTGGTAGTCGTGCTCGAAATGGATGGCGTTCAAGGTCTCGACCAGCGGCAGGTCGAGCACCGAGAGGTTGAGCGCCTGCTCGTTCCCGACGGTGCCGTGGTTGTGCCAAGTGTCGTTCGGCGTCAGCACCATGTCGCCGGGGCCGAACACGATGTTCTCGCCGTCGACGCCGGTGAAGTTGCCTTTGCCCTTCAAGCCGAAGCGGATGGCGCTCGGCGAGTGCCGGTGCGGCGGCATGATCTCGTTGGCGTCGTTCAGGCGATAGGCCGTATACATCGTGCTGACCGTGGCGCGCTTGGGCGCCAGGCCGGGATTCACCAGCACCAGCGAGCGGCGTTCGGAGTCGTCCATCGTAACCAATTCGACCGCACGGTTGAGAATTGGTTCGATATCCTCCGCACAGCGCCACAGGTACGGGACCGCCTTGGGCGTGGCGAGAAGCTGCTTCACCTCGTCATGTTCGACATCCGTGGACGTCGCCCAGAACGGAAACATGTGCTTGGCGGACACGTCGTCGTAAAGCGCTTTCAACGCTGTATCGCGGTTCGGCAGCCGCGTGACGTTGCCGGCAGACGAGGAGGACATAGTGGAACTCCATCATGAGAAAGCGTGACCTTGGTCCAAACGCTAGCATAGATGGTCCACTCGTCAACGAACTGTATCGCACCAATCCCTTTATTGGTTCGCCAGACGGTGCTATTATTCTCCGCACGCTGACCGTTGCGCAGGCAACAATGCCGCGGCTGTCGGTGTCGAATGCAGGAGACCTTCAGGTGAGCATGGATTTTCTCACGCCCCAGACGAGCGGTTTTCCCGGCGCAACTTTGTCGCCGGCTCAAGCCAAGGAAACGGCGCTCGATCGCCTGCGTTCGCTGATTGAAATCGGCGACATTCAGGCCGCCGGACGTTTGCCGCCCGAACGCGTCCTGGCCGAGCAAATCGGCGTCAGCAGGCGTGCGGTCCGCCACGCGCTCGACATGCTGGAAGCCGAAGGCCGCATCACACGCCAACAAGGGCGCGGTACGTTGATCTGCGATGCACGTGCCGGCACGCTCGATCTGAGCACGCAGCTCGCCAAGCTCACGAATCCTGTGGATACGCTGGAGGCGCGCATGGCGATCGAGCCGGCGCTGGCGCGGCTCGCGGCACTGCGCGGCACCCAAGCCGATTTCGACAAGCTGTTCGAAGCGGCCGACGCCAGCCGCGTGGCGAAGGACCCGATCTCTTACGAGAAGGCCGACGCCGCCTTCCATCGCCGCATCGCCACGGCGGCGCGCAATCCGCTCTTGGTCACGATCTTCGAGGCAGTGCTGCACGTCGCATCGGACCGCTCATGGCGGCACGGCCGCGAGACCGCGCACTGCATCAACAATCAGGCGCGCTACGCCCTCGCCCATCGCAAGATCGCTGCTGCGATCTGCGAGCGCAATCCCAAGCTCGCCGAGGAAACGATGCGCGCGCATCTCGGCACGGTGCAGCAGCAGTTGATCGAGCACGCCTTCCCACGGCCGGACGTGAGCTGAAAAGCGCGTGCCGCCCTGTAAGGGGCGGCACGGCAGTCCTGTCGACAGATTTCCGGCGGCGGCAGCCTATTTCTTGGCCTCGGCGTACGGATAGATCATCTTGCCGGTCGCGTGCTCCTTCGGCCAAAGCACGACCTGCTTCTCGACGCCACGGAACTGTTCGAGATTACCCGGCGCCACGCCCTGGAATTGCGTGAACACGGTGCGCGGCTTGGTCCAATCACCCGCCTTGTTGTATTCGATCTCGCCGGCCACCGTGTTGAACTTGTGCTCGTGGATGTATTTCGCGAGCACCTGATGGTCGAGGCTCTTGGTCTCATTGACGGCGGTGGCCAGGATCTGCCCGGCCGCATAGGCAAACGGCGCGAAACCGTAGCCGAAGGGGTCGATCTGCTGCCCTTTCGCCAGTTCGCCGTATCGGGTGAGCAATTCCTTCAGACCCGGGAAGTTGAACGTCGGCGCCGGGACGAAGCTCTCCATGATGACGATGCCGTTCATCAGCGGGCCGAGCTGCACCTTGATCGGCGTCACCAACAGGCCGACGAGCGTGCCGCCGAACATCTTGGGCGTGTAGCCGATCTCGTTGGCCGCGCGCACGATGCCGACGGTATCGACCGGATAAGCGGCGACGAAGACGATATCGGCATTGGTCGCCTGGATGCCGCGGATGATCGGTGCGAAGTCGGTCGTCGAAGGCGGATAGGACTTGTCGTAGATGATATTGAAGCCCAGCGCCTTCGCATTCTCACGCGCGCCGTCGGCCGAAGTACGGGCGAATTCCGAATCCGCCGCCACGATGGCGACCGTCTTCGGCTTCGGATTCTGAGCCGCGGCCAGTTCGAAGTAGCCCTGCGAGAACGCCTTCACGCCGTCGGGTCCGACCGGCACCATGGAAAAGTGCCCGGGGTAGTTGAACTTCTCATTCACACCGATGGTGAGAAGACTGATCGTCATCTTCTTCTGCTGGATGATGGCAGGCATCGCCGCCGCCGTCATATTGGTCGAATACGGTCCGACCAGCAGATCGACTTTGTCCACCGTCAGGAGCTTGGCGTAAATGCCCGGGACGTTCGCCGGATTGCTCTGATCGTCGTAGTAGGTCAATTCGACCGGCCGTCCGAGCAGCCCGCCTTTCGCGTTGACATCGTCGCGCCAGATCTCCAGCGCGACGACGATCTGCTTGCCGGCCGGCGCGCCCGGCCCGGTCAGGCTCATGCTGAAGCCGACCTTGATCGGATCCGCCGCATGCGACGGCATCGTCACGGCGAACGTCGCGAGCGACGCCGCCGCCAGTGCAAGCAACTTACGCCTTGCAATCTTGAACATGCTTTCCTCCCCTGAATGCCGCGCTCTTCGGCGCGGCTTTGTTTTGTCTTTCGTGGCGATGGCCAGCCTTAGGCCATCATCTCGTCCGGCGGCATCGGGCCCCACAGGTTGGCGGCCGACGGATCCTTGGCCCAGGTTTTCGGACGCTGCGGATTATCGCGATGCCAGGGACGCGGCTCGAAATAGCCGAGCGCCTCGTCCTTCATCTGGTCGAGCTCGGCGAACAGCTCGGTGATGAGCCCCGACGGGCTGCGGTGATAAGTGAACAGATTGTGGCCAATGCCATGCCGGCCCGGGCCCCACAGCGTTTTATAACCGCTGTAGCTCAGGTAGTCGCAGGCCGTCTGCAGATGCGACCAGTCACGCAGTTCGAACGCCGTGTGGAAGTGCTTGTTCTTGCCGGTCTCGATCAAGTTGATGGTGTGGTGATCGGGACCGCAGCGCAGGAACGAGAAGAAGTCGCCCATCCAGTCCGAGACGCGGAAGCCGAGGATATCGCAATAGAACTGCGTCGCCTTCTTCGCATCGGTCACATGGAACGCGACATGGCCGAGCTTGTGCGGGATGATGCCCTTGCGCTGGAATTTCTGGTGCTCGAAGTCCGGCCGCTTGAACACCTCCATGATGGTGCCCTTGGTGTCCTCGAAGCACACCATGTCGGTGATGGTCGGCTCGGGATCCTTCTTGCGCGAGGTCTTCACGCCGGCGGCATTGGTCTGCTTTTCGAACGCGTCGAGGTCGTCGTCCGGCCCGAGTTGGAAACCCAGGCGGATGCATTTTGCCTCGGAGCCTTTGTGAAGGACGATGGAGTGGTGGTCGATGGTGCTCGAGAGATAGACCGTATCCTTCTCACGAGCGCTCAAGGTCAGACCGAGGACCTCGGTGTAGTACTCGACCTGATGTTCGAGATCGGGGATTTCGTAGCTGGCATGTGCGATTTTGCGGACGCCGATCATGGCTTTGACCTCTCTTTAAGCGACGGATTTGTTGGTGTTGGCGTTGCGTTCGAAGACCTCGATGATCGAGGCCACATCGCGCTCGCCGATCCCCGGCAACGCGCGATGGAAGACGTCGAGCAAGCAATCCAGCAGCGGGGCATCGACGCCGACATCGTCGGCCATCTTCTTGCCGCGCTCGATGTAGTGCATGAGACCCGGCGCCGAGCCCTGCTGCGGCATGAATTTGCGTTCTGCCATCCAAGGCGCGCGGATGCCGAACTGCATCGAGCCACCGCTGCCGTTGGCGATCGCTTTGATCATGAGATCGACGTCGACGCCCGCGCGCAGACCGATGGCCATGGCCTGCGCCGTGCCGGCGATGTGCAGCCCGACCAGGATGTTGTTGATCACCTTGACTGTGGTCGAGGCGCCGAACGGCCCGAGATACAGCGATACCTCGGCAAACGACTTGACGATCGGCTGCAATGCTTCACAGGCCCCGGCATCGCCGCTGAGATAGATCACGCCCTTACGCGCAACGACCATGCCCGGCGTGCCGCTGACTTCGCCGTCAAGGAAGACAGCGCCCTTCTCCGCCAGCGGCGCGACATAGGCCTTCTTGACCGGAACGGCATGCGAGCCGAACTCGACGATAATCTGGCCTGGCCGTGCGGCCTTGATGAGCCCCGCAGGGCCGGCGATCACCTCCTCGAGCGCTTCATCGCTCGGCAGGCAGGTGAAGACGATATCGGCTTGTTCGCCGACCTCGGCCGGGGAATGCGCGGCAACGCCGCCGAGCTTCTCGAAATCGCTGAGCGAGGAACGGCGATAGCCGACGACGCGATACCCGCTCTTGAGCAGATGCTGGCAGATCGGCAGGCCGATCTTGCCGACGCCTATGAAGCCGATCGTTTGCATGTCAGCCCCCCTATGCCAGCGCGACCGAGCGATCGGAGCAGTTGATGGTGAGGCCGATGGAGCCCTCCATCACCGTCCATTCGCGCAGATCGAAAGTCCGCAGTCCCTTGAGGACGAAAGGATCGCGCTCGGCGATCGCCTGCGCCTCGTCCATGCTCGCCGCGCGCAGGACGGAAAGCCCGTCGCCCGGCGTGCCGGACAAAGGCCCCGACGCGAACAGCACGCCGCGCTTTTCCAGATCGATCATGAACTGCAAATGCTCGTGCAACACCGGGCCGAGTTGCGCGCCCTCGTGGGCTTTCCAGAGGACCACAAAGAGCTTTTTGCCCAGCATGCGCGCGAGTAGGCTTTCCGCCGTGCCGCTCATGAGGCCGCTCCGGTCGTGTCCGCAACCATCGTGTTGACGAGGGTGCCGCAACCGTCGATCTGGATCTCGACGGTGTCGCCGACTTTGAGGAATTCACCGCGCGGCATGCCGACGCCCGCCGGCGAGCCGGTGGCAATGACGTCGCCGGGCTGCAACGTGACGTGCCGGCTGAGATACGCGATCTGTTCCGCGATCGAGTGCACCATGCGGCTCGTATTGGAGTCCTGCTTGACGACGCCATTCACCGACAGCTTGATGCTCAGATTGTTCGGGTCGGGCACATAGGCGGCCGGCGTGAACCACGGCCCCATCGGCGCGCTGTCGTCGAAGCACTTCTGCCCGATCCAATCATAGATGAAGGGCGTGCCTTCGCGCTTCATCAGGTCGCGCGCGGAGACGTCGTGCACGATCAGATAGCCGGCGACCGCTTCCATCGCCCGGCTTTCCGGGATGTTGCGCGTCGGCCGTGCGATCACGACGCCGAGTTCGGCCTCCCAATCGACTTGCTTCGAAAAGGACGGCAAGCGCACCGGACTTCCGGGGCCAACGATCGAGCCGGCGCAGGTCTTGAGGAAGAACCAGGGCTCGGCGCCCTTGGTCATCGATGGCGCCTGCCCTGTCGTGCGCTTGGCGATCTCGGCCATCTCTTCCAGATGGTCCCAATAGTTGGCGCCGGCGCAAAACAAGGCGCCCGGATAGAGAATGGGCGCGAGCAGCGACGTCTGATCGAGCGCAACGCCCGCTTTCGGATCGAGGCTCTTTGCGGCCTGGTCGAGCAGCGGATGCACGCGATCCCAATCGCGCAGCAAGCCGAGCACGGTGTGCTGACCGGGTATCACTTTGTCCGCGGGATAAATGCGGTCGCCGATTTTCACGCCCGCGGTGGGCGTGCCGTCGCCTGCCCGATAAGAGACGAGCCGATAGCCTTCTTCCATCGTCCTCACTCCTGCGAAAGGAACACAGGCCCGAGACCGATGACGGCCGGAGCGCAGGACAGCGTGGATTCGACGTGTCGATTGTTATCGATGATGCCGGCCGGCGCGCAGACGCGCGCCAACGGCGGCCACAAGGCCGACGCCCTCATCGCATTTCCTCCCCGTATCGCCCTTCAAGGGGCGTATCGTTTATGTACGGTACGTTACCGTATCCTTTGGGACTTGCAAGCGCTATGTTGGTTCAATTGACAGGCCCACCGTTGCACGAACTATGACGGTGAAATCTCGAAAGTGCCGATTCATGGCGGCAATGTCCGTCAGAGAGCAGACCGATCCAATGCCCGACCTCGCGACTGAAAATAATAAAAAGCGGCCACGGCAGCAGAGCGAGACCGCCAATGGCGCACGGCCGCGGCGCGGCGGACGTCTGACCGAAGCACGCCGTCAGGAAATCGTGTCGCTCGTCGCTCCCCTCTTCCTCGAACACGGATACGAAGCCGTCACCATCGACGACATCGTCGATCGCATCGGCGGATCGAAGCGCACGCTTTACGATCGGTTCGGCGGCAAGGCCGGGCTGTTCGAGATGGTCATCAAGGACTATTGCGCGACAGTACACCGCGATCTGTTCACCGGCATCGAAAAGCATACGAGCGTCGAGAAGCAGCTCGTCGAGATCGGCACGCACTTTCTCAATCTGATCTTGCACCCGCGCATTCTCGAGCAGCACCGGCTCATGGTTTCGATGGGCCGCAATTTTCCCTCCGTCGCGCAGATGTTCTTTCAGGCCGGGCCGCAGACCGCCTATAACCTCGTCGCCAAGTGGATCCGGCAGCAGCAAGCCGCCGGCAAGATCCACGAGGGCGACGCCGACGTGCAGGCCGAACTGTTTCTCGACATGCTGACAGCCAAGCATCAGCTTGCGCTGCTCACCTCGTCGTTCGAATGCACTTCGCCGAAGGACGTCGCAAAGACCGTCAAGGCAGCGGCCCGCCTGTTCCTCTATGGCGCCGCGGGCACGGATCGCTCGCGCACATAAGCCGTAGGCTGGAGAGCGGCACCAAATCCGGGATCAGCTTTCGCGACACGCTCCGCCCCGCGTTGCGCTTCGCTCCAAGCGCCACAGACTCGGTCACATCTGGATTGCCCGCGCCGCTCGCAAATGTCATGAAAGCCGCAACAAGCTTTCGACATGACGGTGCACGGGCAGTGACGTTCCTCAATTACAATCAGGCTGAGCTGGATCGGCAGTACGATCAACGCGTGTGGGCGCCGGACGGAGCCGTCGCCATCCGCCGGTACACCGAAGAGACCGATCGCGTGAAGAAGGTGCTGGGCGAGCCCAAAGTATTCGCCTACGGCCCTTCACCCGCGGAGACCTTGGACCTCTATCCCACCAAGGCGGCGAACGCGCCCATCCACGTCTTCATCCACGGCGGTGCCTGGCGTCTGTTGAGCAAAAGCGACAGCGGCTTTGCCGCCGAGGCGTTCGTGAACGCCGGCGCGCATTTCATCGCGCTCGATTTTGCCCTCCTCCCCGCCGTGACGCTGCCCGAGATGGTGGCGCAGGTGCGGCGCGCGATCGGCTGGATCTACCGTCACGCTCATGAATTCGGCGGCGATCCGGCGCGTATTCATGTCTCAGGTCACTCGTCCGGCGGCCATCTCGCCGGCTGCGTCGCTGTGACCGATTGGACGGCGCTCGACCTGCCGGCCGATACCGTGAAAAGCACCATCTGCGCCAGCGGCATGTACGATCTACTCCCGGTGCGCTTAAGCGCGCGCAACGAGTATGTGAAGCTGACCTTGGAAACCGAGCACGCGCTCAGCCCGATGCGCCATCTCGACAAGATCAGCGGTCCGGTATTCGTCGCTTACGGCTCAGGGGAGAGCGACGAATTCAAGCGGCAGAGCCGCAGCTTCGCCGCCGCGCTCGGCGGATGCCTGGCGGCGGCGCCCGTCGAATATGAAGGCTTCAACCATTACGAAGTCGTGCTGACGCTCGCCGATCCGAGCGCCCGCCTCGGCCGGACCGCCTTGGACCTCATGGGCCTGTAGGTGCCTGGTACCTCTCAGGGCTTGGCGGGACCGAGAAGAATATCGCACATCGCGTTCGACACCCGCTCGATGTCGCGCAGATCGTTGAGGCGGCGGTTAATGACGAAACCGTCGTAAGCCATCATGAACAGGTTCGGCAGCACCTCGTAGTCGATCTTGCTCTCCGGCAGCGCCGAGGCCAGCATCATCATCAGCCGCTCCTCGACCCACTTCAGAAGCGGTGCAGGCTTCTGCTGCTTCGGGTCGGCCGACGCAAGGGCCTCCATGTGGCTGTTGGCGAGCCCAAGGTTCTCCATAGGCACATCACGCCAAACACCGAGCAGAATCGTGCTGAGCTTGTCCCGCGGCGTCTTCTGCTTCTTCACACGTTCTTCAAGCCTGTCGAAAGCCTCCTTAGTCCAAGGCTCCACCACCGCATAGAGGAGGTGGATCTTCGACGGAAAATACGAGTAAAGGCTGCTGACGCCGACGCCGGCCCGTTCGGCGATCTCTTGCAGGGTCGTGCTGTTGTAGCCACGCTCCGAAAACAAATCGTAGGCGCTGTCGAGGATCGCCTGCCGAACCTGCTTTTTCTTGACCTGAACCACCGGCGTTCCGTTTAGAGGGGGATGGCCATCGGCGTGTGAACACCGTCGCAATTCATCAAGGATACGCGTTTCAACTTGATTCGGAAGGTATCGCCGTTCCGGACGAGTTCGTAGGCATGCCGCCCCGAGTACAGCTTCTGTTTCACGTCCTGGTGCACGACGCAGACGAAGGCGGCCTCGACCGCAAAGCCGCCATCCTCCGCGGTCCGCGCCACGATGTTGCTGACGAGATGGGTCGTGCGCGGCATCGGCGTCAAGACCAGCGCGCGCTCCTCCAGGAGCCGCTGCACGCGGATCGAGAGGATGCCATGGTCTTCGTAGATGATGGAAGCGACGTTGAGCGGATCGGTCTGCCCGGGCTGGCTCGGCATCCAGTAGATGCCCTGCGGCTCGTAGAGCTTCAACCAGCCCTGGAAATCGCCGTCGTCGAGGAGGCGCGCCTCCTCGAACAGGAACAACTCGATCTGCCGCTGCGTCTGGTAATCGAGCATCACGCCGCCTCGGCCGTCAGATAGTTCACCCACGCCTGGAACTGCACGCGCATGGGCATTTCGCTTGCCGCGCCCGACACGGCGCCACTCTCGGCACGCCGGTCGCTGTCGAGACCGCGGGAGAAATCGACCCAAGGGCCCTCCTCCTTCGACAGCCCCTGCTGGCAGCGTTCGAGCATCTCGACGTCGTCGGAGAAGATCATTGAGGCCGGCGAGCCGAGCGTGGTCTGGAACCGGACGGCACGGTGGAACATCTCGTCCGGCGCGCCCTTCAGCCTGAAACAGAAGATGCGCACCAGCGTCCGATCGACCGCGAGCGGCGTCGCGACGCGCATCTGCTGGTACTGCGCGTTGATGATCAGGTTCGGATAGATGATGTTGTTGAAGCGGTTCATGCCGAGCACGTGCGCGGCCTTTTCCTCGCCAAGCCTGGCGACCAGCGCGGCGCGATAGCGCACCACCACGGGGTCCTGCTGCTCCGGCGACAGCACGCCACGGTTATAGAAGTTCTTCATGTAGGTATGACCGCTCGGAGTGCCGTTGAGCTGGATGCCTTCCCACTCATCGAAGCCGAAGCCGTTGGCCATCAGCATCTCGCGGGTCTGATCCTGATCGATGATCGAGGCATTGGCGGGCGCACGGCGCGCCGGCATGACCGACGACGAATGCACGAAACTCGGATGGAAAATGTCCGCTGCATTCTCCATGTGCAGCTTCCAATTGCCGCGATACTCGAGACTGAAGACCGAATCGGCCATTTCGATCTCCCCATCCGGCGCGCGGTCCACCAGGTTGTCGATGACCTCCGTCATCTCGCCGAGATGCTTCAGCAACGGCTCCGGATTCTCGTTCAACGTGGCGAAGACGAAGCCGCGATAGATCTCGATCTGCTCGATACGCTGCATATGGTTGCGCGGGTCGGCAAGATCGAAGCTCTCGGGATAGCTCTTCTTGTGCGGCACGGAGGACAGCGAACCGTCCGGCCGGAACACCCACGCGTGATACGGGCAGCTGAATAGCCGGCTGGTGCCTTTGTCGGCCATGCAAAGGCGCGCGCCGCGATGCGGACAGCGGTTCTTGAGCACGTTGATCTTGCCATCCTCGCCCCGCGTCACCAGCACTTCATGTTCGGCAAGGCGCGTGCGCACGAAATCGCCCGGCTTCTTGAGCTGGCTCTCATGCGCAACGTAGATCCACAGCTTGCCGAAGATCTTGTCCTGCTCGAGCTGAAAAACCGACGGGTCCGCATAAGCGCGCCGATGCACGTGGTCCGGGCGCACAAGGCTGCGGATATCCTCCGCTGTCGGCAGTTCGATCGCTTGATGGTCGGTCATGATGTAACCTCAACTTGCGCAGTCGTCAGTTCAGTAAATCGTTGAAAATCTTCGGGAAGGCGGGGGACGCCTCGAGCCCGACGCCCGGCGCGTCCGGCAAGGACGCGACGCCGTCGGCGAGCGGCAGATGCGCCGTCAGGCTGCCGAACAAACCCGCGGTATCCATCGCGACCTCCGCGAGCCCGAGCCCCAGCCCGGCGACGCCATGCGCGGCGAGCAAATGGCCGGCATGGGGCGCGCAACGGTCGCGCTGCCAGCCATGCTCTTCCAAGTCGTCGAGAATGCGCAGGTATTCGATAATGCCGTAGCTCAACGAGATGTCGAATTGCAGCACGTCGCGGTCGCGACGCAGGCCGCCATAGCGCAACAGATTGCGGACATCGTCACGCGAGAACAGGTTCTCGCCCGTTGCCAGAGGCAGCGGAGATACCGTGGCGATGTCGTGATGCAGATCGTAATCGAGCGGGTGAACCGGCTCTTCGAGCCAAGCCAAAGGATAGGCCGCGAGCGCATCGAGATAGCGAACCGTCTTCTCGCGGTCGAAGGTGCCGTTGCCGTCGACCGCCAGCGACATGCCCGGCCCCAGCAGGGCCAAAACGGCTTCGATACGCGCAACGTCCTCTTGCAGGCTGACTCCGCCAATCTTGATCTTGAAACGTGTGTGACCTTCGCCGATCGCGCGGCGAATGTCCTCGCACAGCAGCTTTACATCATCGGCGTCGCGATAATGCCCGCCGCTGGCGTAGAGGGCGACCTTCGCGCCCGCCGGACGGCCGCTCTCGCGCGCCAACACGATCCATAGTGGCTCGTCGGCGAGCTTGGCCTTCAGATCCCAAATCGCCGCATCGAGAAGACCGACCGCGCCGCAACGTTCGCCGTGGCCGCCGGGCTTTTCGTCGGCCATCAACACGTCCCAGGCGCGGTGCGGATCGATGCCGCCATTGCCGTCGGTGTAACGGTCCGGCTCCGCCGCGGTCAGCCGCGGGATGAAGCGCTCACGCAGCAGCCCGCCATGGCCGTAACGGCCGATCGAATCGAAGGCGAGGCCCACGACCGGCTTGCCGTTACGCACGACATCGCTGCGGACGGCGATCGCACTCGCGGTCATCGTACCAAAGCCGATGCTGGAGTTGCGCGTCGCCGAACCGAGCCGAACCGTCTTTTCCTGGACGGCAAGGATACGCATCAGCCTTCCTTCGCCTGCCGCCAGTCGTGCGAAGAAACGTCGAAGACGATTCCGTTGACGTCCTTGAACTTCTTCTCGGCGTCGACGCCGGGATACGCCGGCAATTGCATGAAGAACTCGCCGCCAAGCTGCTTGATCTTCTCGGCCGTCGCGTCCTCGTCGTCGACGACGAAACCGAAGTGATGCAGCCCGGCCCAGTCCGGACCGCCCTTGCCGCCCTTCGTGCCTTCGGGGAAGTGCAGCAGCGTCAGGTTCATAATGCCGTCCGAGAGCGAAATCGCGTTGCCGATCGGGCTGTCGACCTGGGCGACCCGCTTGAGCTCGAATGCACCTTCGTAGAAAGCAGCGGCCTTCTCCAGATCGGGGACCTGAATGGCGATATGTCGGATCTTGGCCATGGCGTTCTCCATTAAACCCGCGGGAAGAGGATCGATAAGAGGTTGCAACCTCTCGCGCTGGCGCCAGCGCGAATACAGTCGACAGCAAACCGAATCTTATTCGATTTTGGAAGCACAAATTTCGGGCGCAGCCGGTTTCGGCCCCTAATGTTGCTCTGCATATTTAGTCTCTCGCGCAACTTATTATTTCAACCCGCTTGAATAGAGCCCAATATATCGACGATTTCTTGCGCATGTCGTCAGATCAAACGACATGCATTCAACTGAAAAGCGATGACGCAGCGCGCAAAACAGTGCCGTGCAACATGGCAGCCCATGCACAAATAAAGTTCGCTTTTGATAATCAAAGGCTCTTGACCGTATTTCATGACAACAACATTGTTCAGCACCGTAATTTTTCTAAACCGAAGGAGATTTGATTATGAACGCCCTACGCCGGACGGCCACGCATCGCCTTCGGATCGCTGCAACGGGATTGGGTCTGCTGCTCGCGTCGACCAGCGTGCACGCGCAGGAAGTCACGTTGAAAGCAGCCGTGTTCGTGCCGCCGACCACGACCTACGGCATTCCGTTCAAGCGCTTCGTCGATCACGTCAACGAAACCGGTAAGGGCGTGCTGCAGATCCGCATCGTCGGCGGCCCGGAAGCCGTCCCAGCCGATGGCCAGGCGCAGGCGGTGAAGACCGGCGTACTCGATATCGCCTCGATCCCGCCCGCCTACTACAAGAGTGTGATGGTCGAGGGCGACGCGCAGGTGCTCTCCGACATGAGCCTCGCCGAGCAGCGCAAGTCCGGCGCCTATGAAGCGCTCAACAAGATCGCGATTGAGCGCCTCGGCTCGTTTTATCTGACGACCTACGGCATCGGTGTGCCGTTCCACCTGTATGTCACCAAGGACATGCCGGTGAAGAGCATCGAAGACCTCAAGGGTCTGCGCTTCCGCGGCCAGCCGAACTACAACGCCATCTTCAAGCACTACGGCATCGCCGGCGTGAACGTCGCGGCGCCGGAAACCTACACCGCTCTCGAGCGCGGCACCGTGCAGGGCTATGGCTGGCCGCTGTGGGGCATCAACGACTTCGGCTGGGAGAAGCTGACCAAGGTGCGCGTCGACCCTGGCTTCTACAACGTCATCGTCAATATCCTGATGAACAAGGCCAAATACGACGCGCTCACCCCCGCTCAGCGCAAGGTGATCGACGACGCCGTCGTCTGGTTCGAGCAGGACAACGAGAAGTACACCGCGGAAAAGACCAAGGAGACGCTCGACATGCAGGCCAAGGCCGGCATCAAGACCGTCGACTTCGGGCCCGAGTTCAAGAAGATGGCGGTTGACCTCTACT
Source organism: Pseudolabrys taiwanensis (assembly GCF_003367395.1). Classification (NCBI taxonomy): domain Bacteria; kingdom Pseudomonadati; phylum Pseudomonadota; class Alphaproteobacteria; order Hyphomicrobiales; family Xanthobacteraceae; genus Pseudolabrys; species Pseudolabrys taiwanensis. The sequence goes on from NZ_CP031417.1 coordinate 2,217,200, forward strand.
GGGATGATCTGAAGAAGCTCAGCCCCGACGCGATCACGAAGCTGCAATCGCAGCTCACCAAGAAGTAACTGTCAGGACTGTTCGCAGGCATGCGCGCGATCTTTTGGATCAACGGCTGGCTGGTACGACTCTTGATCGTACTGGCCATCCTCGTGATCGTGGCGATGACCCTCGGCATCAGCGCCGAGGTCATCCTGCGAATTTTCGGCTTTCCCTCCATCGTCGGACTGATCGAGCTCACCGAATATGGGCTCTTCATCTCGACCTTCTTCGCCGCCCCCTATCTCTTGCGGCATAACGAGCACATCCGCGTCGACATTCTGATGTCGCGTGCCGACAAGGAAACGGCGCGGGTGGTCGAGTTCGGCGTGCTTCTGTGTATCGTGACGATTTCGGTCATCACGGGTTTCGTCGCGACCGTGGTCATGATCGGCAACATCCAGAACAACACGCTGATCTTCAAGGATCTGATCTTCCCGCAGTGGTGGCTGGACTGGATCATTCCCCTCACCTGCGTGTCCCTGACCCTCCAGGCCTTCGAACTCATGGCGACGCTGTGGACGTCACACACGCCGGTGAGCCACGAGCCGGCCGAGCACGTGCCCGGAATCCAGCGAGAGGAAATGCCATGAGCTGGGGCTCAATTCTCGCGCTGATGTTCGCCTCGAAGGTCGGCCTGCTGCTCACCGCGCTGCCGGTCGCCTTCGTCTTCTTCATCATCAACATCGTCGGGTCCTATCTGATCTTCGGCGGCTTTCCCGGCCTCGAACAGATGGTGCGCAACGAGCAGCTTTCGGTCGCCCAGTTCTCACTGGTGCCGATCCCGCTGTTCGTGCTGATGGGCGAAGTGCTGTTCCACACCGGCCTCGCCATGAAGTCGATCGACGCCGTGGAGGCCGTCATCCGCCGCGTGCCGGGGCGCCTCGCGGTCGTCACCTTGGTCGCAGGCACGATCTTCTCGGCCATCTCCGGCTCGACCATCGCCACGACCGCGATGCTCGGATCGCTGCTGCTGCCGCAGATGCTGCAGCGGAATTACGAACCGCGAACCGCCATGGGCCCGATCCTGGCCATCGGCGGCGTCGACATCCTCATTCCGCCTTCGGGCCTCGCCGTGCTGCTCGGCAGCCTCGCCGGCATTTCCATTTCCGGCCTGCTCATCGGCGGCATCGTTCCCGGCCTGATCCTCGCCGCCTTGTTCATCGGCTACGTGGTGCTGCGCTGCTGGCTCAATCCCGCTCTCGCGCCCGCCTACGAAGACAGCGGCGCGCCGGTCGCGCATCCCTGGCTCAATCTGCTGCTCACCGTCGTTCCCCTGATCGGCGTGTTCGGCATCGTCGTCGTCAGCATGACCAGCGGCTGGGCGACGCCGACCGAATCGAGCGCACTTGGCGCCCTCGCCACGGTGCTGCTCGCCGCCTGCTACGGACAGTTGAAATGGCCGAGCCTGCGTAAAGCGCTGATGGGCACAGCGGTCATCTCCGGCTCGCTGCTCTTCATCATCGTCGGTGCCACGACGTTCGCCCAGCTCCTGAGCTTCTCGGGCGCGACGGCAGGTCTCGTCGCGATGATCGAGAGCGCCGGCCTGCCGCATGTGATCGTGCTCATCGGCATGCTGGCGATCCTGATGATCCTGGGCTTCTTCATTGACCAGACCAGCATCATGATGATCACGTTGCCCTTCTACATGCCCTTGTTGCGCACCATGGGCGTTGATCTCGTCTGGTTCGGCATCCTCTATCTGCTCTGCATGCAGATCGGCCTGCTGACGCCGCCCTTCGGGCTTCTGTTGTTCGTGCTCAAGGGGGTCGCCCCTCCCGGCATCACCGTCGGTCAGATCTACCGCGCGGCCATTCCCTATGTGTGGCTGACCATACTCATGATGGCGCTGATCTTCGTGATGCCCTGGATGGTCACCGCTTTTGTGCCAAACTAAGAGCGATGAAGGCCCCTGTCTTCACTTACCGTCGGCCGGATACCTTGGACGAGGCTTTGGACCTGCTGGCCGACAATGACGGCGGCACGCAGGTCCTCGCCGGCGGCCAGAGTTTGATGGCGACCTTGAACATGCGGCTGTCCGGGCCGGCGGTTCTAGTCGATATCAACCGCATTGCATCGTTGCGCGGCATCGAGGCCCGCGACGGCGGCATCCGCCTCGGCGCGCTGGTGCGGCATGCCGAGGTGCTCGCCTCGGGCATGATCGCGCAAAAGGTGCCGCTGCTGGCATTGGCCTTGCCGCATGTCGCGCACATGGCCGTACGCAATCGCGGCACCACCTGCGGCAGCCTGGCACTCGCCGACCCTTCCGCCGAAATGCCCGCGGTCGCAGTGACGCTCAATGCGGACATTGTTCTCGCGAAGAAGGGCGAGCGACGTACCGTGCCGGCCCGTGATTTCTTCAAAGGTCTCTACGAGACCGCGCGCGACGACGACGAAATGATCGTCGAAGTCGTTTTCCCGAACGCGGCGGACAACGAGTGGTTCGGCTTCACCGAGCTCAGCCGCCGGCACGGCGACTTCGCCACCGTCGGCGTTGCCGTGCGCGCAGTGAAGGCTGGCGACCGGCTCGACGACCTCGACGTGACGATCTTCGGCTCGGAGGCGACGCCGCTCCTGAGCAAAACGGCCGGGTCATTTGCCATCGCCAGCAATGCCTCCGACAAGACGTTGGCGGAAATGGCCGCCGCCATCACGGACGACATGGAGCCGATGGACAATCACCAGGGCCGCGGCGACACCAAGCGCAAGCAGGGCGCGACGCTCATCCGCCGCGCGTTGCGCGATGTGCTCGACCGCGCCTTCCCCGAACAGGCGCCCGTGTCATGACGGAGACGCACGCCATCTCCTTCACGCTCAACGGCCAACCGGTTTCGGCCGAGGTCGATGCCCGGCTGCATCTGGCCGACTTTCTGCGCCATACGCTCAAGCTCACCGGCACGCATATCGGTTGCGAGCACGGCGTGTGCGGCGCCTGCAATGTGCTGGTCGACGGCCGCTCGGCGCGTAGTTGCCTGATGCTCGCGGTACAGGCGGACGGCACGACGGTCGAGACGATTGAGGGGCTGACCGCACGCGGCAAGATCGCCGATCTGCAGGCCGAGTTCGCCGCCCGCAACGCGTTGCAATGCGGCTATTGCACGCCCGGCATGCTGGCGACTGCTGCCGAACTCCTGGAGCATCCGGCGCCGACGCGCGAGGAAATCCGCGACGCGCTGTCGGGCAACTACTGCCGCTGTACCGGCTATCACGCCATCGTCGACGCCATCGAAGCCGTGGCGCAGAAACGGCGGGCCCCGTGAGCGCCGCAACCACAGGCCAGATGGGCGCGCCCGTTCCCCGGCGCGAAGCGTCCCGTCTCGTCGCGGGCAAAGGCCGCTACACCGACGATATCGACGTCGCCGGCCTGTTGCATGTCGCCTTCGTACGGAGCCCCTACCCGCACGCCCGTATCGATACCATCGATGTCGAGGACGCCAAGGCGATGCAAGGCGTTGTCGCCGTGCTCACCGCGGACGATCTCGCCGCCGTGTGCGCGCCGTGGCAGACGCGGCTCGCACTGCTGCCGAGCCATGTGTCGCCGCCGCAGATGCCGCTCGCGCAGGGCGAGGCCTGTTGGCAGGGCGAAGCCGTCGTCGCCATCGTAGCAGGCTCGCGCGCCTTGGCCGAGGATGCCGCCGAGCGCGTCGACATTACCTGGAGCGAATTGCCGGTCGTGCCGGACCTCGAGACCGCCGCCGCGCCTGACGCGCCGATGGTCAACGGCGCGATGACGAGCAATCTCGGACTCGACCACAACTTCGTCGCCGGCGATCCCGACGGCGCGTTTCGCGATGCCGCCGTGGTGGTGGAGCACGACTTCGCCTTCGACCGCCAGACCGGCGTCACGCTCGAGCCGCGCGTCATCCTCGCCGAGTTCGACCCACGGGTCGGCGAACTCACGGTGCACCATTCGCATCAAGTGCCGCATCAGATGCGCGACGTGTTCGCGGCGCAACTGAAGCTGCCGCTGTCCAAGGTGCGCGTGGTCACGCCCGACGTCGGCGGCGCTTTCGGCCTCAAGCTCGCCGCCTATCCTGACGAAATGGCGGTCGCGGCCATCGCCGTGCTGCTCGGCAAGCCGGTGAAGTATTGCGTCGACCGCCTCGAAGCGTTCATCAGCGACAACCACGCGCGCGAGGCCAAGGTGCGTGGCCGCCTCGCGGTCGCCGGCGACGGCACGCTGTTGGCGATGGAGGTGTCCGTCGTTTCCGGCTTTGGCGCCTATTCCGCCTATCCCCGTGGCAGCGTCGGCGAAGGTCTCCAGGCGGTGCATATGTCGGCCGCCCCTTATCGCCTTGCCAACTTTCGCGGGCGCGTGCGCGGCTATTTCCAGAACAAGCCGCCGAGCGGCGTGTTGCGGGCCGTCGGCCAGCCGATCGCGACGACCGTCACCGAACAATTGCTCGACCTTGCCGCTCGCAAGCTCGACCTCGATCCCGCTGAGATTCGCCGACGCAATTATGCCGACGCCGCAACCGTGACGTCGCGCTCGGCGGGCGGGATCGTGTTGTCCGAACTTTCTCTCGAGCGTTGCCATGAGCGCCTGCTCGCCCTCATGGACTACGAAACGTTGCGCCGCGAGCAGACGAGCTTGCGCAAGCGTGGCATTCATCGCGGCATTGGCTTTGCCGCTTTCATCGAACAGACCGCGGTCGGGCCATCGCTTTATGGGCCTCAGAATGTGCGCGCCTCGGCGCAGGAGACCTGTCGCCTGACGCTCGAAGCGGACGGCGGCGTCCGCTGCGCCACGAGCATCACCGACCAGGGCCAGGGCACACGCACGGCCTTGGCCCAGATCGTTGCCGATGAGCTTGGCGTCGGCATCGAGACGGTCGACATCGCCACGGGGGACACCCAGAGCACGCCCTTCGGTGGTGGTGCCTGGGCTTCGCGCGGCACAGCGCTCGGCGGCGAAGCGGCATTGCGCGCCGCTCGGCGCCTCAAAGACAGCGTGCTCGCGATCGCCGGCTCCTTGCTGCAGACCGATGCCGGCGCCCTCACCGTCAGGAACGGCACGATCTATAGCGCCGCCGGCCTCGCACAGATGACGATCGCGGACATTGCCGCCGCGGCGTGCTTCAGTGCGCATACGGTGCCACTCACCGAATTGCCACCGCTCGAAATCACCGAGAGCTTCGCCCCGCGCGAAGTGCCTTACGTCGCCGCCAATGGCATACAAGCCGCACATGTCGAGGTCGACCCCGAGCTCGGCACCATCCGCGTGCTCGACTTCTGGGTGGTCGACGACTGCGGCCGCGTCATCAACCCGCTGCTGGTCGACGAACAGATCCGGGGCGGCGTGGTGCAGGGCATCGGCGCGGCGCTCTACGAGCAGTGCATCTACAGCGCTGACGGCCAGCTCGAGAATGGTAGTCTCGCGGACTATCTGGTGCCGATGGCCGGCGAGATGCCGGACATCCATGTCGCCCATATGGAAACCCCGACCAGCGCCACGACGCTCGGTGCCCGTGGCGTCGGCGAAGCCGGCACGGTCGGTGGCGCCGCCGCGATCTGGACCGCGGTCAACGATGCACTCTCGCCCTTCGGCGCGGTTATGACGGCACAGCCGTTCACACCAGAGCGCGTTCTCGATCGATTGGAAGCTGCTGAACCGGCGGCGCGCTGACGACAGCACGCCCGGCTCGCCGCGACTGTACGGCCTCGCGTTTCAGCGCGCCGGCCGATAACTCAAACTGCTTATCGCGAATTCGATCTGCTGCTCCAGCGTCGGGCCGGGCATGTCCTTCTTCTCGGCAATGAGCTGAGGATGGAAGAAACTGACCAGCGAGGAACAGGTGCACATCGCTGCCGTCGGCACATCGGCGACATGAAATTCGCCTTTCTCCACGCCTTCGGCGATCACGGTCGCGAAGGAGCCGATAATGCACTGCATGTGGGCGATGCAGACGTCCCAGCTCTCGACCATCGCCACCGCGACCATTTCGTGCATTTTCGAGTCGTCAACATAACGCTCGGAGTTCATGCGATGCACCGCCGCCAGCAACTCGCGCAGCTTGTCGGCTGCCGGCAGCCCCTGCTTCTGGGTGATGGCGAGCGCGGCCGCCTCGACCTCCCCCATCAGCCGCCGGGCGACGCCCTCATGAATCGCCTTCTTCGAATCGAAGAAGCGATAGACGTTGGCCGGGCTCATGCGCAGGTGCTTGGCGATATCGGCCACCGTGGTCTTGGTGTAGCCGATCTCACGAAATAGCCGCTCCGCAGTCAGGAGAATGCGTTCGCGAATGTCGGTCTCGGTATGGTCGGCCACGCCAGTCATCGGTAGGTTCTCTAACCCTCTTCTATGTCAGATTATTCCGCCGCCGCGGCAAGCTGAATCGGCGGCGATGCCGTCTGCTGCTCCGCCGTGCCCTCGCCCCGCTCGTCCAGGCGGTTCCTATACCACAGCGCATAGAGACCGGGCAGGAACAGCAGCGTCAGGAAGGTCGCCACGAACAACCCGCCCATGATCGTGATCGCCATCGGCCCCCAGAACGCGGATCGCGACAGGGGAATCATCGCCAGGATAGCGGCCAGGGCGGTGAGCACCACCGGCCGCGCGCGGCGGACGGTCGCGTCGACGATCGCCTCACGGCGGGTGTGCCCCGCGGCGACATCGGTTTCGATCTGATCGACCAGGATGACGGTGTTGCGCATGATCATCCCCGCGAGCGCGATGAGGCCGAGCAACGCGACGAAGCCGAAGGGCTGCGCGGCCACGTTTAGGCCGAGCGAGGCGCCGACGATGCCCAGCGGAGCGGTCATAAACACCAGGATCAGACGCGAGATATTCTGGAGCTGGAACATCAGCAGCGTGAGCATCACCACCACCATCAGCGGGAAGAGCACAAAGATCGAGGCATTGCCTTTCTCCGATTCCTCGATCGCGCCGCCGATCTCGATCCTGTAGCTCGGATCGAGGCTGTCTCGCAGCGACTGCAGCTTCGGCCAGATGGCATTGGTCACGTCGGGAGGCTGCACGCCTTCCGCGACGTCGCTACGGACTGTCACCGCCATGTCGCGGTTGATACGCCAGAGGATCGGCTCCTCGTGCGCATATTCGACGGTGGCGAGTTGCGACAACGGCACGGCAACGCCGTTGCGCGAATAGACGGCAAGATCGTCGATGCGGGAGAGATCGAGTCGCTCCGACGGCACAGCGCGGGCAACGACCTCGACCTTCTCGATCCCGTCGCGCACTGTGGTGATCGGCGTGCCGGAAATGAGCATGCTCAGCGACTGCGAGATGTCCTGCGGCGTCATGCCGAGCGCGCGCACGCGATCCTGATCGACGACGAGCTTCAGATAGGGAGACTGCTCATTCCAATCGAGATGCGGGTCCACCACCTGCGGATTGGCGCGCATGATGTCGCGCACCCGATAGGCGATGTCCCTCACCTTTTTCGTATCCGGGCCGATGACGCGGAACTGCACCGGAAAGCCGACCGGCGGGCCGAAGTTGAAACGGTCGACGCGCACCCGCGCTTCCGACAGTTCGCCTTCGGCCACCGCCTTCTCGAGGCGCGCCTTGATACGCTCGCGCGCTTCGACGTCCTTCGCCACGATGACGATCTCGGCAAAGGACTCGTTCGGCAATTGCGGATTGAGACCGAGCCAGAACCGCGGCGAGCCACGCCCGACATACGCGGTGTAGGTCGCGATGTCCTTGTCGCCCTTCAGCAGCGACTCGGCCCTCTTTACCGATTGCAACGTGGTATCGAACGCCGTACCGGCCGGGAGCCGCAACTGGAAGAACAGCTCCGGCCGCTCCGATAGCGGGAAGAACTGCTGCTGCACGTTGCCGAACGCCACGATCGACGCAATGAAGATGGCGACCGTCGTGAACACCACCGTCAACCGCCGCTGCACGCACCACTCGATGATGCGGCGCAGGCCCCGATACATCCGCGTATCGTAGATGTTGTGCGTATCGTGCCCCACAGCCGCGCCATGACGCGCGAAGTCGGGCAGCAGCTTCACACCGATATAGGGCGTGAACATCACCGCGACGACCCAAGAAGCGACGAGCGCGATCGCCACCACCCAGAAGATGCCGCCGGCATATTCGCCGACCGAAGAGTTGGCAAAGCCGATCGGAAGGAAGCCCGCCGCCGTCACGAGCGTTCCGGTCAGCATGGGAAACGCAGTCGATTCCCAGGCGAAGGACGCGGCGCGCGTGCGATCCCAACCCTGCTCCATCTTCACGACCATCATCTCGACGGCGATGATGGCGTCGTCGACGAGCAGACCGAGCGCGATGATGAGCGCGCCCAAGGTGATGCGATGCAGGTCGACGCTCATCGCGTTCATGACGACGAAGACGATCGCGAGAACGAGCGGCACCGACAGCGCGACCACGATCCCGGTGCGGAAACCGAGCGCCAGGAAGCTCACGAACAGAACGATGGCCAGCGCCTCGATGAATGAGCGCACGAACTCGCCGACCGCGTGATCGACGACCACCGGCTGATCGGCGATCTGCTTGAGCTCGAAGCCGACCGGCACGCTCGCCATGAAGTCCTTGGTGGCCGTCTCCACGTTGTGGCCGAGATCGAGAATATTGGCGCCCTTGGCCATCACCACGCCGATGCCGATCGCCGGCTTGCCTTCCTGACGCACGAGATAATCGGTCGGATCGACGAAGCCGCGCGTAACGGTGGCGATATCGCCGAGGCGGAAGACGCGGCCGTTGGCCTCCACCGGCGTTTCCGCGACGGCCTTGGCGCCGTCGAGCGCGCCGGTCACGCGCAGCGGCACGCGCTGCGACGCCGTTTCCACCACGCCTGCCGGCACGACGGCGTTCTGTTTAGCCAGCGACTGAAACAGTTGGTCCGGTGTGATACCGAGGGTCGCGAGCTTGGCGTTCGAAAATTCGACGTAGATTTTTTCGTCTTGCGTGCCGTAGAGGTTGACCTTGGTGACGTCCTTTACCTTGAGCAGCCGCTGGCGCAACGCCTCCGCGACCTTCTTCATCTGGGCATAGTCGGCGCCGTCGGCGGTGAGCATGTAGAGGATCGAATCGACGTCGCCGTATTCGTCGTTGATCGACGGGCCGATCAATCCAGACGGCAGATCGCCCCTGATATCGTCGAGCTTCTTGCGCAGCTGATAGAAGAGCTGCGGCACGTCGCGCGCGGGCGTGTTGTCCTTGAATGCCACCGTCATCGCGGTGAAGGCGGGCTTGGTATAGGTCGTCACCTTGTCGAAGTAGGGCAACTCCTGAAGCTTCTTTTCGATCGGATCGGCGACCTGCGCCTGCATCTCGGTCGCCGTGGCGCCCGGCCACATTGCGGTGACGATCACCACCTTGATGGTGAAGGACGGATCTTCGGCGCGGCCGAGGCTGCGATACGAGAGAAAGCCCGCGAAGCCGAGCATCACGATGAGAAAAAGCATCAGCGAGGGGTGCGCCACCGCCCAAGCCGATAGGTTAGACCGCCGCATCGTAACGTCCTTGTTCGAAATATCTCGCTGTCGTCCCCCCCCTCACGCCAAGGCGCGATGCGCTAGTGGGTGGGGTGGGCGCGATACCGCGTCGGAGAACACCGCATCGGCGCCCACCCCACTCCCCGCCGACGAAGCGAACGAACTCGCTTCCAGCGGGCTTGGCACGCGATCCTGTGGGGGCTCTTGGGACCGCGGCGCCGACTATCGTCGCTACTCAGAACGACAACGACGATACGACTTTCACCTTCTGCGCCGGATCGAGCTTCTGAACACCGAGGGCAACGACCTTGGCGCCCTCGTCGACGCCGGAACTGATCAGCACGTCCTTGCTCTCATAAGCCTTGACCTTGACGCGCTTGAGCGTCAGCGCGCCGGTGTCGGCGTCGGCGACGTACAGCGAAGGTCCGTCACCCTGATTGAACAGCGCTGCGAGCGGTAGCCGCGCCGCGCGCTCGCTTTGCGCATCGGAGAGGACCAGCGTCGCGGTCATACCGAGGCGCACGTCGTCGCCGGCGCCCGGCATGGAGAATTTCGCAAGGTATGTACGCGTCGTCGGATCGGCGGCGGGCGCGAGTTCGCGCAGCCTCGCGACATATTGCTTGCCGGGCGCCGACCACACCGACACGCGCGCCTCGTCCGACTTGGCGCGCGACAGCAGTGTTTCCGGAATGGCAACGACGACTTCCTTCTCGGCCAGCCGCGCGACGCGGATCGCGGCCTGTCCCGATGCGACCACCTGCCCCGGTTCGACGAGTGTCGCCGTAACGACACCAGGCGCATCGGCCACGAGCGTCGCGTATGAAAGAGAATTGCGTGTCAGTTCGACCGAGCGTTGCGCGCGATTGAGCCGCGCGCGGGCTTCATCGGCGGTAGCGCGCGCCTGATCCATCTGGGCATCGGTGGACCAACCTTTCGCGCGTAAGTCCTTGCTGCGTGTCTCGGCCGCTTCGGCCTGTGCGAGCACGCCAGTGGCCGCGCGCAACTCCGCATCGGCCTGCTCGGCTTGCAGCTTCAGATCGGCTTCGTCGAGAACGGCAAGAGGCTGACCGGTTTGGACCAGCGCCCCGACCTCAACGAGGCGGCGAGCAACTTTCCCAGCGACGCGAAAGCCCAGATCGCTCTCGATGCGGGGTCTGACGGTGCCGACGAAGCTGCGGTCAGGAGCCTGAGGCTCATAGTGAACGGTGGCGACAAGAACGGGCCGCGGCGGCTCGGATTTCTCGGCCACACTGTCGTTGCACCCGGCAAGCGCCAAGCCGAGAAATGCCGGCGAAACCGCTAACAGCTTGGTCAGGTTAGCTAAAATGGCGGAGCGCGTCATCGAGAGCACCTCGTCGGAGGCATTCAAACTCCCATGAGCGCTGACGATTGTCAATATTCGTCACTAATTATCTATCAGAGGTCGGCCGGTCTTGGCTGCCCGGCCCCGGCGGCGAAGGCAGTTCATGGCGGACCTCGCACCGAAAGCCCGTCGCCCCGTCGAACCCGCGGCATGGAGAGGGCGGCGCCACTGGCGCACGCTCGACGCCGGTCACTGTCCCCATCCATGAGCGCATCGATCAGGCACGTATGGTGTTGCTGCGCTGCAGAACATCGAGCGACGTGTGCGAAGGTTACGGATTGCGCGATGGCTCGGACATCACGAGACAAGTTGTCGCGTTCTCACCCGAACGTCTTGACGATCGTCATCATCCCTCGCGGTGCTCGTATCGATACAACACGCGTGATGGAACGCCGCACATCGTCGTCTTCACCTCGCAGGCAGCGGCTTCCCTCGCGCATTAGCGACTTAACCTACCAATCGGCGATGAATGGCGGCCCGCAACGATCACGCGACGGACGATTCCGCAGTGCGCGCGCTACTGCCCAGCCGGGTGGCACTTGCGGCCGTAAAAACCCGCAGAACATCGTCATAAATTCGCTTGCACACAAACAATTGCCGGACTTACTATCGGCCGCAAATGTGCTGACGAGCCCGTCAAACAATCCGGTCTGAGGTGTGCGGTTGAAGCTGCCGGACGTCGATTACATTCGGCCAAAGACGCTCAAAGAGGCGCTCGATCTTCTGTCCGCGCATGGCGACGACGCGAAGCTGATCGCCGGCGGCCAAAGCCTCATGCCAATGCTGGCCTTTCGGCTGCTTGCGCCGAAGATTCTGATCGACCTCGCCGGCTTGTCCGAACTGCGCGGCATCGAGATCACGGAGTCAGGTGTGCGCCTCGGCGCGCGGACGACATGGCACGATATCGAGCGTCATCCGTCACTCAAGTCCGCGCATCCGCTGCTCGCCGCGGCGATCGGCCACGTCGCTCACTACCAGATCCGCAATCGCGGCACGGCAGGCGGCAGCCTCGCCCATTGCGATCCGGTCGCCGAGTTTCCGACCCTGGTCGTGACTTGCGGCGCGGAGGTCGTTGTGGCCGGGCAAGACGGGGAGCGGGTGATTCCGGCGGCCGACTTCGTACTGGGGCCGATGACGACCGCGCTGGCGGCCGACGAAATCATCGTCCAGATCCGGTTTCCCGCATGGCCGCAGGCGCGGCGCTGGGGCTTCGAGGAATTCGCACGTCGGCGCGGCGATTTCGCCATGGCCGCCGCGGCGGTCTTCTACGATCTGGATGGCGATCAGCGCGCGCTCGATCCGCATGTCGGGATCATCGGCGATGCCGACGGCGCACGCCGCCTGACCGACGTTGAGGATCTGCTGGCAGGTCAGCGGATCACGCGGTCGCTTCTGACCGAGGCACGTGCGCTGGCGGAGCGATCGACGACGCCTTCGGAAGACATTCATGCGCCCGCGCCATATCGCCGCGCCCTGATCGGCACGATGGTCGAGCGCGCGCTTGCCGCGTCGGCCGGCATTTCCTTGTCAAAGGCCGTCGCATGAGCCGCAAGATCGATATCCATTTGACGGTCAATGGCCGTCAGCATGCGCACGCCGCCGACACGCGCACGACCTTCGCCGATTTTCTGCGCGACGACCTGCGCCTGACGGGCACGCATGTCGGATGCGAGCACGGCATCTGTGGCGCCTGCACGGTCATCGTCGATGGCGAAGCGGTGCGCTCGTGCCTGATGCTTGCCCCGCAAGCGGACGGCGCCACGGTCGTGACCATCGAAGGCTTGAGCGAGCCGGACGGCACCCTCGGGCCATTGCAGCGCGCCTTCCGCAAGCATCATGCGTTGCAATGCGGCTTCTGCACGCCCGGCATCCTGACGACGGCACACGCCTTGTTGACTCAGGAGCCGGACGCCGACGAGACCCGCATTCGCGAAGTGCTTTCAGGCAACATCTGCCGCTGCACCGGATACGTCACGATCATTCAGGCGATCCTGGAAGCGCGCGAGAGTTATCGCGCCCGGTCAACGACGAGCGCCCAGCCATGAAGGCGGTCAGTGGCCACAAGCTGGTGGGCGCCTCGCTCGAGCGAGTCGAGGATCAGCGCTTCCTCACCGGCCAGGGGCAATACGTTGCCGATCTGAATATTCCCGGCGCGCTGCATGCCGCCATTTTGCGCAGTCCCGTCGCCCATGGCCGCATTGTCAACCTCGGACTCGATGCCGCGCGCGCGCTGCCCGGCGTTCACGCCATCGTCACCGCCGCGGACATACCGCGGCCTATCCCGACGATTCCGCTCCGCCTCGTGCCGCTGCCGGAGTTCGATCCCTATCTGCAGCCGATCATCGCCGCCGAAAAGGTACGCTATGTCGGCGAGCCGTTGGCCGTCATCGTCGCGGACAGCCGGTCGATCGCGGAGGACGCGCTCGATTTGATCGAGATCGACATCGAAAGCCTGCCGCCGGTCGGCGATCAGGAGGTCGACGAAGGCGACTCTTTTCTGTTCGAGGAAACAGGCACCAATGTCGCGCTGCGTTTCCACGCGCGATCGGGCGATCCGGACAAAGCTTTCGCTCAAGCGGCTTATACTCGCAAGGAAACCTTCCGCAGCCACCGCCACACCGCGGCGCCGATGGAGACGCGCGGCCTCTTGGCGCAATGGGACGAGAGCGGCCAGAAGCTGAAGCTCTACGGCGCGGCGAAAGTGCCTTACTTCAATCGGCGCGCCCTCTCCCGCATGATGAGCTTGCCGGAGGAGAACCTTGATCTGATCGAGGTCGACGTCGGTGGCGGCTTCGGCGTACGGGGCGAGTTCTATCCCGAGGATTACCTCATCCCCTTCGCGGCGCGCCTCGTCGGCCGGCCGGTCAAATGGATCGAGGATCGCCGCGAACACCTCATGTCGACAAACCATTCGCGCGATGTCGGCGCCACGGTCGAGATCGCCTGTGCGCTCGACGGCACCATCACCGGTCTGCGCGGCAACGTGTTCGGCGACATGGGCGCGTACATCCGCACCAATGGCGGCGTGGTGCCGACGGCGGCCGGCATGTTTCTGCAAGGCCCCTACCGCATCGCCAATGTCGACATCACCGTTCTCGCGCTGATGACCAACAAGACGCCGGTCGGCACCTATCGTGGACCGGGGCGCTTCGAAGCCAACTTCTTTCGCGAGCGGCTGTTCGACATGGTGGCGGCCGATCTGAAGATCGATCCTGCCGAGTTCCGGCGCATCAATCTTATCCGGGAAGATGAGCTCCCTTATTCGATCGGCAAGCGTGCGCCGCATCTGCCGGAAGCCGCCTACGACACCGGCGACTATCACGCCGCCTTCGAGCGCTGCCTGACCGAGATCGATTGGCAAGGGAAAGCCGCGGTCCAGGGTAAGCTGATCGACGGCCGTTATCATGGTGTCGGTATTGGAAGCTTTGTCGAGAGCGGCGGCGCGGGGCCGAAGGAGACGTCACGTTTCGTCCTGGAGAAAGACGGATCGATCAGCGTCGCAACCGGCTCGTCCCTGCTCGGCCAAGGGCTCGAGACGACCTTGGCGCAGATCGCGGGCGACACGTTGGGCCTTCCGCTCACCGCTTTCCGTATCGACCACCGCTCGACCGCACGGCTCGCCGACGGCCTCGGCAGCTATCACGGCCGTTCGATCATCGTCGGCGGCTCCGCGGTCGTCGACGGCGCCGAAAAGTTTCGCGCCGCGTTGATCGAAGCCGCGGCCAACCTGCTGGGCCGGCCGAATTCCGGGCTCCGCTTTGAAAACGGTGCCGTCACATCCGAGGGTGGCGCATCGATCAGCCTCGCCGAGATCGCCGCGAGCCGCGGCGCGGACGAGGGTCCGCTCGCGGTCGATGGCATCTTCCTCGTCAACAAGCCGACCTACAGCTACGGCACGCACGCCGCATACGTTGCGGTCGATCCCGACACCGGCCACGTCGAGGTCTTGGATTATGTCGCGGTTGAGGATGTCGGCCGCGCCATCAATCCGATGATCGTCAGCGGCCAGGCCATCGGCGCGCTGGTGCAAGGGCTCGGCGGCGTATTCCTCGATCATCTGATCTACGACGATCAGTGTCAGCTTCTCACGGCCTCCTTTGCCGATTACCTGATGCCGACGGCAACGGACTTCCCCTCCCTGCGCAGCGTCGCCTTGGAACTGCGCCTGTCACCCACCAATCCATTGGGCGCGAAGAGCGCCGGCGAAGGCGGCATGGTGCCGGTTGCGGCGACCATCGGCAACGCCGTCGCGGCCGCACTGCGGTCGCTGGGCGCGCAGCCGCGCGTATTGCCATTGTCGCCGCCGACGATATGGAGTCTCATTCACGAAGAGAAAGAGCGTACGCAATAAGTACGCCGGCCGGGCCTTCCTGAATAAATCGAAGCAAATAAGGGAACACCGCAATGAACCGAAGGCAATTTCTGACGGCCGCCGCCGCACTCTCTTCAACCGCCCTTCTTCCGCCGTTCGCTTACGCCCAGAAGTATCCGACAAAGCCGATCCGGCTGATCGTGCCGTTCGGCGCCGGCTCCACCGCCGACGTCATCGCTCGGCTGATCGGCAATTCCGTCGGCGCCGACTTGGGCCAGACCTTTATTATCGAGAACAAGCCCGGCGCGGGCGGCACGCTCGGCGCGATGGAGGCGGCCAGAGCGCCCAATGACGGCTACACGCTGGTGCTCGGCACCGTGGCAAGCCATGCCGTCGGCCCGCTGACAATGCAAAACGTCAATTACGATCCGATCGCCGACTTCGCGCCGATCACCTTGGTCGCCGATGCACCGGCCATCATGGTCGTTCATCCATCCGTACCGGCGACCAATCTTGCCGAATTCATCGCCTACGTGAAGAAAGTCGGCAATCTCGACTATGCGTCGGCGGGCACGGGCACGACCACGCATCTGGCCGGCGAAGCCTTGAAGCTGAAGGCCGGCATCAATCTCACTCACGTGCCCTACAAAGCCGTCGGCCAGGCCATCACCGATGTCGTGTCGGGCCAGGTGAAGATGATGATCTACCAGGTGCCTTCGGTGAAGCCTTTCGTCGACGATGGCCGATTGAAAGCGATTGCCGTGACGACAGCGAAGCGCATCGCACTCATGCCGAATGTGCCGACCATCGCCGAAACCTATCCTGGTTTCGACTTCTCGGCTTGGTTCGGCGTTCTGGCCCCGGCCGGCACACCGAAGCCGATTCTCGAACAACTACACGCATCGATCCTCAAGGCGATGGGCACGCCCGAGCTGAAGAAGTCGATGGAAGTGCAAGGCTTGGTGGCGTCCGGCATCGGCCCCGATCAGTTCGCTGCCACTATGAAAAGTGCTCTGCCGGTGTGGAAAGAGATCATCGCTGCCACCGGCACCAAGGCGCAGTAAAACGCCACTGTCCATTCGTTGGGCGGCGCGACATCGTTCGCGCCGCTCGTCCCTCGTGACCTATAGAGTGCCGCCATGCCGATCGACGTTCACGCCCATTATGTGCCTCCGTCACTGATCGAGACGGTCGAAAGTCGCGCGGCCGATTTCGGCCTCTCCGTCATCCAGCATCCGCCCACCTGCTCGTGCGCGCTGCACTTCGACTACGGTCTCAAGATCAGGCCCTTCTTTCCGAAGCTGATCGAACCGGTGGAGCGCCGCATCGAGGCGATGCAACAGCAGGGCGTCGACCGGCAGGTGCTCTCGATGTGGACCGATATTTTCGCGCACGGCCTGCCGCGCGACAAGTCGGTGAAGTGGCACCGCTACATGAACGAGCATATGGCAGCACTTTGCCAGAAGACGCCCGACCGGTTCTCGATGCTCGCCTCGGTGCCCTTCCCGCACGCGCAAGAGTCCGCCGCCGAGCTCGAATACGCGATGAAAGAACTGGGCGCCGTCGGCGTGGTCGTCGCCGCCAATGTGGAGGGCACAAATCTCGGCGAGCTCGATCTCGATGCCTTCTGGCAGACGGCCGCCGACCTCAACGCCGGCATCTTCATCCATCCGGTGCAGGCGCAGCCCAATCCACGCTCGGCGAAGTTCGCCCTGTCACAGATCGCGCAATACACCGTCGACACGACTTTCACCGTCGGATCGCTGATCTCGGCCGGCGTGCTGGATCGCTTCCCGACGTTGCGCATTCTGCTGTCGCACGGCGGCGGCACGTTCCCGTATCTGACCGGGCGCTTCGACATCATGCATGAGCGGATGGACCGCAAGCAGCAGGGCGATGTGGCTCTCCATGCGCCGTCCAGCTATCTGCGACGCTTCTACTACGACACCATCCTGCACGATCCGAGCATTCTCAAATGGCTCGCCGGCCGTGTTTCCGTCGATCGCATCGCGCTCGGGAGCGACTATTCGTTCCCGCCGGCCGATATCGACCCGGTTGAAACGGTCCGAAAGGCGGGCTTCTCGGCCGAGGAAGTGAAGACGATCCTCGAGGACAATCCTCGCGTGTTGTTCCCCCAGCTGCCGTCGGCCTGAGCAACGCACGAAGCAGCGGCATCCGCCTCATTGCACCGCCGTGAACGCATTGTCGAAAGGCGATGCGTCCCGGCACAAATGCGGCTATGACTGCGGCAGCCAATGCCAGGAGTTTAATTCGTGCCGCTCAAGATCGCCGTTCCGGATCTCATTTCGAATTCGTACTTCCCCGCCGCCGCCGCTGTCGAGCTGGGCTTCTTCAAAGAGGAAGGGCTCGATGTCGAACTCGAGATGATCTTCCCGGTCGACAAGGCCTACGCAGCGATGCGCGATGGCGCGGTCGATTTCGTCGGCGGTTCGGCGCATTCGGCGCTCGCGGCCTTCCCCGAGTGGAAGGGCGTCAAGCTGCTCTGCGCGCAGGCACAGGGTATGTACTGGTTCCTGGTCATGCGCGCGGACCTCAATCCGGTGCGGGGCGATGTCAGCATCGTCAAAGGCCGCAGCATCGGGGCCGCGCCATGGGTTGAAATGGGACTTCGTCGACTGTTGACCGAAGCCGGGATCGATCTCGTCCGCGACGACGTGAAGATCGCGCCCGTCCCGAACACGACGGGCGCCGGCGTGAACTTCGGCGTGACAGCGGCCAAGGCGCTCGAAGACGGGAAGATCGACGGCTTTTGGGCGAACGGCATGGGCACCGAAGTCGCCGTGCGGCGGGGCGTCGGCAAAGTCGTGTTGGACGTTCGTCGCGGCGACGGCCCGAAGCCTTGCTTCAACTACACCATGGCCTCGATCGCGGCGACCGATGCGCTGATCGAGCGCTCGCCAAAGACCGCCGCCGCGGCCGTCCGTGCGATCGTGAAAACCCAATCCGCGCTGAGACAAGACCCGGAGCGCGCGACAGCGGTCGGCCGCAAGCTGTTCCCGCCGGCGGAAGCCGAGCTGATCGCCGAGCTCATTCGCCGCGACCTGCCCTATTACGACGCGACGATTTCCGAGACGTTCGTCGACGGCATGAATGCCTTTGCCCGCGACGTCGGTATTCTCAAAACACATCCCGGCTATGCCGATGTCGTCGCCACGCAATTTCGACCGCTCTGGCAATCGAACTAGACCGTCGCGCGACACGGCATTGACCCTGTGCTCGGCCGTCCGCGGTGCGGACGGCTTGAGCAACATGCCGCCTAATCTTTCGCCGTATCGGAGAAGCTTCTTCCGCCCCACGGGGTCGGCGAAGGTCGGATAGTCTCGCTCGGCCAAAAATGTTTGTGGGCCGAACCTCTGGCACGTCTTGTGCGTAGCCAGAACAGTCACGCGCCGCCTCCGCCGACAAGCGCGCGTGACTTGTCTTGTTTTATTGGCACCACCATGCCGCGAAGCGAGATTGATACGCTGCGACCCTTGGCATGTTTATCGGCAATTTTTCATGCTTATAGATAAAGCTAGCCATCTCACATCAGACCCGTGACGTTGAATTGATGAGTACGAGCGCCGTTAAAGATCAACCGAAGCTCCCTGCACGCACGGGAAACCGCACCCTGCGCCTCGTCGCGGAGCGGCTTGCCGTCTTTCTAGGCGCCATCGCAATCTGGGAACTCGCGGCGCGGACGATCGTCGATCCTTTCTGGATCAGCCGCCCCTCCCTCGTCGCTCAGCGGCTCTATCAGATGGCCGTCTCCGGCGATCTTGTGTGGCACGCCCAGACGACCGTCTGGCAGGCGCTGCTCGGTTCGGCGCTCGGCCTCATCTGCGGCGTCGGCCTCGGCGCCGCGCTCGCCTATCGTCCGCGGCTCGCGGCAGCGGTCGATCCGATCCTGATGGGACTCTATAGCCTGCCGCGCATCGCGCTCGCACCGCTCTTTATTCTCTGGTTCGGCATCGGCCTGCTTTCCAAGGTGATGATGGTCTTCTCCTTGGTGGTGTTCATCTTCCTGTTGAACACCATGCAGGGTCTGCGTGCGGTCGATCCCGATCTCGTCGATCTCATGCGGTCGATGCGCGCCAAACGCGCCTTCATCGCCCGACGTGTTCTCTTTCCGTCGATTGTGCCCTGGCTCGTGACCGCGGCGCGCATCAGCGTCGGCCTTGCGCTCATCGGCTCCGTGCTCGGCGAACTGCTCGGTGCCAACCGCGGGCTCGGCTGGTACGTCGAAAATGCGAGCGGCCGCCTCGATACGACCGGTGTCTTCGCCGGTCTCGTCCTGCTCATGATTATCGCGGTTATTCTCAACACCGCCGTCGATTTGGTCGAACGCTGGCTCGTGCCGGAGCGCACGTAGCGATTTCCTTCAACACAACGGACAAGTTCATCATGACATCGAAGTACAGCCTTATTGCCTTGGCGTTTGCCGCCAGCCTCATGGCTCTTCCGGCTCAGGCGCAAACCAAAGTCACCGGCGGCGTCGCGGCCTACAACGAGGCGCTGCTGCCGGTCTACACCGCGAAGGAAAAGGGCTATTACACTGCGGAAGGCATCGCGCTCGAATTCGTCGACTTCAAAGGCGGCGGCCCGGCCGTCCAGGCGCTCGCCGGCGGCAGCATCGACGTTTGCTTCTGCGCCGCCGACCATGTGATCCGGCTGCGCGCGCGGCGTCAGCCGGCGGTCATTCTCGTCGGCCTCGACACGTATCACTCCTATGCGCTGGTCGCGAAGGCCGACAATCCGGCCAAGAGCCTCGCCGACCTCAAAGGCAAGCGCATCGGCATCACAGCGCCGGGCTCGCTGACCGACAACACGATCCGCTATTCGATCAAGGAACTCGGCCTCAATCCGGACCGCGACTTCGAACTGTCCGGCGCCGGCGGCGGCGCGGCGATGAAGGCGGCGATCGATAGCGATCGCGTAGCGGCGGGTCTTGCTATCCTCACCGACGTCGCGAACATGATGAAGACGCCGGGCGCCTACAAGATCGTGCTCGACTATCGTACCCTGCCCTACCCGTCCTTCGCCGCGCTCGCGCTCGAGAGTTTCGTGAAGGGCAATCCGAAGGCGGCAAAGGGATTTGCCCGCGCCACGGTCAAGGCCATGGACGAACTGTCGAAAGATCCGGAACTTGCCAAGGCGATGATCCAGAAGATGTACCCCAACTTCTCGCCGGAGCTCGCGGCGGAAGTGGCCAAAAGCTCGGTCGCGCGCGCGCCGAAGGGGGGCATCGTCACCAAGGAGTCGATCGACAATCTCAACAAGATCGTGCTCGCCACCGACGATTCTCTTAAGCCTGTGACGCTCGAACAGGCTTTCGACGCCTCGGTGCTGAAGTAAGCAAGCCCATGGACGACAAAACGCGGATCGCGCCCAACCAAACGGCTGCTTTGCGGCCTGAGGAGGCGCGTCCACGCGTTGTGCTGGAAGGCGTGGGCAAGGACTTCACCGGCACCGACGGTGCGACCTTCACCGTCCTCGACAAAGTCGACCTCACGATTGCCGACCGCGAATTCATTGCCATCGTCGGCCCCAGTGGCTGCGGCAAGTCGACCCTGCTGCGGCTGATCTCCGGACTGATGCCGCCGACACGCGGCCAGGTAATCGTCGACGGTGCGACGGTGACCGAGCCGCCGCCCGACGTCGGCTTCATGTTCCAGCGCGATACATTGATGCCTTGGGCGACGGTTGCACAGAACATCGCGCTCGGCCTCGAACTCAACGGCACGCCGAAGGGCGAGCGCGACGCGCGGATCGCCGAGCTGATCGACCTTCTCGGCCTCACCAAATTTCGCGACTTCCGTCCTGCTTCTTTGTCCGGCGGCATGCGCCAGCGCGTGGCCCTCGGCCGCCTGCTCGCTTATGCACCGGCGCTCTATCTCATGGATGAGCCGTTCGGCGCGCTCGACGCCATGACCAAAATGGCCATGGGCCGCGAACTGCTGCGCATCTGGAGCCGTTACGACAAGAGCGTCGTGTTCGTGACCCACGACATCGAGGAAGCCGTCGGCTTGTCCGACCGCGTCATCGTCATGGCTGCCGGCCCCGGCCGGATCGTCTCGGAATACGTCGTCGATTTGCCGCGCCCACGGGACTTCCGTGCGGTAAGAATGATGCCGGAGTTCCGTTCGCTCTGCGAAACCATATGGCACGACATCGGAGTGGAATAACGCAATGCATCTTGAGACCGATGTTCTGGTAATCGGTGCCGGCGGCGCCGGCATGTACGCCGCACTCGAAGCGGCCAAAGGCGGCTCGTCCGTGATCCTCGCCGACCGTAGCCTGATCGGCCGTGGCGGCGCCACGGTCATGGCGATGATGACGGTCGCGGTCGCACTCGGCGCGCAGACGCCGGACCACTGGGAGTATCACCTCGCCGACACGCTCGCCGCCGGGCATGGCCTTTGCGACGAACGGCTTTCCGCCATCCTCTGCGAGGACGGACCGAAGCGCATCCTGGAACTCGACGAATGGAAGGTCGGCTGGGCACGCGAGAACGGCCATATCAAGCAAGCGCATGCGCCGGGCCACGACCGGCCGCGCTGCGCTTACGTCGACTTTCTGCGTACAGGTCCCGCCGTATCGAAAACATTGCGCGGCCGGCTGATCGGTATCCCGGAGGTACGCCGTGTCGGCGACTTGATGATCGTCGACATCGCGCTCAACGGCGACGGCGTCGCTTGCGGCGCAACCGCAATCGACATGCAGACCGGCGCGCCGGTGACCATCGCCGCCAAGGCCGTGATCATCGCCACCGGCGGCCTCACACGACTCTACCGGCGCAACAGCGCCTCGTTCAACATGGGTGGCGACGGCTATGCGCTGGCGCTGCGCGCCGGTGCACAGCTCATCGATATGGAGTTCGTGCAGTTTTTCCCAATCGGCCATCTTGCCCCGCGTCTCGTCGGCCTCGATCCGATCATGTGGGATCCGTTCCGCTACAAGCTCGGCGGCACGCTGCTCAACGGCGAAATGGAAGAGTTCGAGCACCGCTACGCCAACGCCAACAAACGCAATGACGGTCAGTACGTGCTCACCCGCGATCTCGCGACCTATGCCATCACGCAGGAAGTCGAGGCCGGACGCGGCAGCCCGGCCGGCGGTGCTTACCTGAGCTTCCAGCACGTACCGGAAAGCGAGCTGCGGCGCTCCTTCGGCCCGGTGATCGACACACTCGCGGCCAACGGCATCGATCTCACCAAGCAGCCGATCGAGGTCTCGCCGATCGCGCACTATCACATGGGCGGCGTCCGCGTGGACACGCGTTTTGCCACCGGCGTGCCGAACCTCTACGCCTGCGGCGAAGCCGTAGGTGGCGCTAATGGCGCCAACCGTCTGTCCGGCAACGGCATCACCGAAGCCTTCACTTTCGGCGCCCGCGCCGGCGAAAGCGCGGCGGAAACCGTGCGTAAATCGCCGGCCCGCTGGTCTCCGGATGCGGCCGCGCCGGCGCTCGATCTGCTCAAGCGCCGGACGGCCAAGCTCGCCGCGAACCCGGCGGAGCTCGTCGTCGAATTGCAGGCGCTGATGACGGACAAGGTCGGCCCCTTCCGCACCGGCGACAAGCTCGACAGCGCGCTGGCCGATGTCGAACGTATAGCCGCCGCGATCGGCGACGATCCGATGGCCGCCGGCACACCCTACGACGCCGTGCTGCTCGACTGGCTCGACCTGCGCAACATGCTATTGGTCGCCAAGAGCGTGATCATCGGCGCAAAGGCCCGCACCGAAAGCCGCGGCGCCCATCAGCGCGAGGACTTCCCCGGTCTCAACGACGACGCTTGGCTGTGCAACCAGGTCGCAACGCTGAAGGGCGGCGACCTCAGCCTCGAAAAGGTGCCGGTCTATCAGGCGCCACCCAAGAAAGTGAGCATCCCGGCATGAACGCAACCCTGATCATCCGCCGCGGCGATCCGCAGAAGCCGGCGAGCGACGCGCGCTTCGAGGTGCCCTTCGCGCCGGGCCAGACGGTGCTCGACGGCCTGCGCTGGGTGCGCAGCCAGATCGATCCGTCCTTGGCGTTCCGCTTCTCCTGCATCAACGCCAATGCGTGCAAGGAATGCATGATGGTGATCGATGGTGAGGTCGATTACGCCTGCACCACGCGCCTGCACGAAGGCGAGATGACGCTCGCGCCGCTGCCGAACAAGGTGTTGATCGGCGACCTCGTCACCGAGATCGCACCGCCGGACGAGCGGCTGACGCCCAAGGCGAAGGTGCGCAAGGCGACCTGACATATGCGGCCGGCCGGGGCGATCGTTCAACCATGAGCGCCGACGGTGGCCATCGCCGGCTGGTCGGCGCGCGCGTACGGCGTCTCGAAGACCCCGCTCTGTTGCGCGGGCGTGGCCGCTATGTCGGGGACATCGCTCCAGCCGGGATGCTGCACGCCGCTTTCGTGCGCAGCCAGCACGCGCATGCCCTCATCAAATCGATTGATGTCACGGCCGCCCGGGCGCTTGAAGGCGTGCATGCGGTCTACACCGCCGCCGACCTCGCCCATCATCTCAAGCATCCGCGCATCCCGGTCGGCATGCCGAGCGGTGCGATCCGCCATGTGCTCGATCCGGAAGTGCTGACGAGCCGCGAAGTCTGTCACGTCGGCGAAGCCCTTGCACTGGTCGTCGCCGAGAGCCGATCCATCGCCGAGGACGCGGCCGGATTGGTCGATATCGATTACGAGGTCTTGCCGCCGGTCGTCGACCCGGTCGCGGGGCTGACGAACGGCGCGCCGCAGGCGCGGCTCGACTGCGCCGACAATCTCGCCGCCGCCTTCCGTGTCAATTACGGCGATTGCGACAGCGCTTTCAATAAAGCCGCCGTCGTCATCACCGAACATTTCGAGCTGCACAAAGGCGGCGGGCATTCGATCGAAGGCCGCGGCCTACTAGCGCAGTTCGACGGCGGCCTCGATCAACTCGTCGTCTTCGACTCGACGCAGATGCCGCACCGCGCCAAGGCGCTGATCGCGACCATGCTCGGCCTTGCCGAGTATCGCGTGCGTGTGGTCGCGCCCGATGTCGGTGGCGGCTTTGGTCCGAAATTCGTCTTCTATCCTGAGGAGGTCGCGATCCCGCTCGCGGCAATGCTGCTCAGGCGTCCGGTGCGCTGGCTCGAAGACGGCTACGAGCGTTTCACGGCGACGACGCAGGAGCGCGATCAAGTCTGGGACATCTCGGCCGCCGCCGATGCCGAAGGCCACCTGCTCGGCGTGCGCGGCACGCTGGTCCATGACCACGGCGCTTATACGCCGTATGGCATCGCCCTGCCCGGCAACTCGGCGACCAATTTCATTGGGCCGTATGTGCTGCCGGCTTTCGATCTAGACTTAAAGCTCGTCATCACCAACATGATCCCGGCGACGCCGACGCGCGGCGCCGGCCGACCGCAAGGCACCTTCGTGATGGAGCGCCTGCTCGATCGGCTGGCTGAGCGTCTCGGCCTCGACCGCGCCGAGGTGCGCCGCCGCAATCTCATCGTTCCCAGGCAGATGCCCTACGTCACCGGCGTCAAGACGCGCGATGGCGGCACCATGACCTATGACAGCGGCGATTATCCGCGTTGTCAGGCCGATGCCCTGCAGAAAGCCGGCTGGGCGGACTTCCCGGCGCGGCAACGTGCGGCGCGCGCACAGGGCCGCTATCTCGGCATCGGCCTGTCCAACTATGTCGAAGGCACAGGGCGCGGACCGTTCGAAGCGGCGGGCGTGCGCATCGGGCCCTCCGGCCGTATCGTCATCACCACCGGCGCGACGGCACAGGGCCAAGGCACAGCGACCATCCTGGCGCAGATCTGCGCCGACGAACTCGGCGTCGACATGAGCATGATCGACGTTATCGCGGGCGATACAGCAGCGACCGCGGTCGGCCTCGGTGCGTTCGCCAGCCGTCAAGCCGCAACGGCCGGCCCGGCTGTGTTGGCCGCAAGCCGCACCGTGAAAGAGAAGATCCTGGCGGCGGCAACCAGCCAACTCGAAGTCGCGCCCGCGGATCTCATCTTGCGCGACGGCCGCGTCGAAGTCGCCGGGGCGCCGGGATCTGGGACGACCATCGCCGCCCTCGCCCAAGCGCTGCAAGGCCTGCCCGGCTATGCCCTGCCCGGCGGACTCGAGCCCGGGCTCGGCGCCGACGCCATCTTCTCTGTCAACGCCATCACTTATTCGAACGGCACGCACGTCGTCGAGGTTGAGGTCGATCCCGACACCGGCGCCGTCAAACTTCTGCGCTATGTCGTCGTTCACGACTGCGGCCGGCTGATCAATCCGACGCTCGTCGAAGGCCAGATCCTCGGCGGTGTCGTGCACGGCATCGGCCAGGCGCTCTACGAATGGATGCGCTACGGCGAAGACGGTCAGCCGCTGACCACGCAATACGCCGACTATCTCTTGCCGATTGCGAATTGCGTGCCGCCGATCGAGATCACGCACCTGGAATCGCCGACGCCGCTCAATCCGCTCGGCGTGAAAGGCGCGGGCGAAAGCGGCACCATCCCCGCTGCCGCCGCCATTGCGTCGGCGGTGGAGGACGCGCTGAGGCCATTCGACGCGAAGATTTATCAGCTGCCGATCACGCCCATGCGCGTGCGCGCCGCTCTATCGAAATCGCAGCGGCGTAATTAGGCCGCGCTCATTCACGGCGCAACGATCGGCTGTGCTTCGAGGATGGGCGCTTTCGGCGTCACGCCGTCGAACAGGCTGCCTTCCTCGAACCATGACCGCGGCGCCGGCGCCCCCCACAAAGTTTGCCGCTGCGGGTCCTTCAAATCCCATTTGATCGGCTCAAGATCGGGATCGACGGTCTGATAGTCGGAGCAGTAAATCTCGATGCGATGGCCGTCCGGATCGCGCACGTAGAGGAAGAAAGCATTGGATATGCCGTGCCGGCCAGGCCCACGTTCGATGTTGCCGACGTAGCCGGTGGTCGCCATGAGATCGAGCAGATCGATGATCGCGATCGGATGCGGCACCCAGAAAGCGACGTGGTGGAGCCGCGGACCGCGGCCATTCGTGAAGGCAATATCGTGAACACCGCCCTT
This sequence comes from Pseudolabrys taiwanensis, assembly GCF_003367395.1. Classification (NCBI taxonomy): domain Bacteria; kingdom Pseudomonadati; phylum Pseudomonadota; class Alphaproteobacteria; order Hyphomicrobiales; family Xanthobacteraceae; genus Pseudolabrys; species Pseudolabrys taiwanensis. The sequence continues at coordinate 2,243,386 of NZ_CP031417.1, forward strand.
GCGATGGGTCCATGCCGCCCATAGCCGCTTCGACACGTCGTCTTCGGTGTATTCGGTCACGCGAAAGCCGATCTCGTTGTAGAAAGCCACCGACTCGTCGACGTCCGGCGAGAAGCAATTGAAGTGGTCGATCCGCAAAGGCTTCACGCCTTTATAGAGCGCATATTGCTGGTGGATCGGCGGCAGCCGCTCCATTCGGCAGTAGAGCTCCAAGGGAACACCCTGCACGTCGCAGGTGCGCAACGTGCGCGATTGGAACGGCCGCTCGACCCATTCGGTCGGCAGCCCTTTAGCGCCGAAGAAGGCCTCGGCGCGGTCCAAATCCCCCTCGTCGTACACCTTGAAGCCTAGATGACCGGCGCGTGGCGTATCGCCCAGGCACAGGACGATGCAGTGATGGCCCCTCTCCTCCAGCGCCCGCAAATGGATCTCGCGATTACCCTCGTGCGTCACCTGCAGGCCCAAGGTGTCGACATAGAATGCTCGGCTCTTGGCGAGATCCGTGACGACCAGCTCGATATGACTGAGGCGGACAATATTGAACGGCGGATAGAGGTTTGGCACGGGAACCGGCATGATGCTGCCTCAAGGCGAACGTGGTCACGGCGTCTGAGCCACTATACTGGCGCGCCTTCTCGCGCCGCGCCAGCGCCTTGATACCGCCCCACGCTGGTCAGCCCATGAAAAGCCGGACGCCGATCAGCGAGATCTGTGGGATGTAGGTGATCGCGACCAGCACCAGCAGATACAGGATCACGAAGGGTATGATGCCTTTGTAGATCTGCTTCAAATCGATGCCCAATACCGACTGCGCCACGAAGATGTTGATCCCGAACGGCGGATGAAAGAGACCGATCGCAAGATTGACCATGAACACGATGCCGAAGTGAACCGTGTCGATCCCCAGCGATTTCGCGATCGGGATCAACAGCGGCGTCAGCAAGAGAATGCAGGACAACGGATCGAGGAAGCATCCGGTAAACAGCAGCAGAACGTTGACGACCAGCAGGAACTGCCAGGGCGACACTTCAAAGTGTTGGATGGTCGCGACCAACATCGCCGGCACCTGATTGACGGTCAGAATCCAGGCGAAGACGCCGGCGCAGGCGACAATGATGAGGATCTGGGCCGTGAAGCGCACGGTCGCCACGGCGGCTTCGACAATATCGCCGAATGTCAGCTCGCGGAAGACGAAGCGCGTCACGAAGGCCGCATAGACACAGGCGACCGCGGCCGCCTCGGTCGGCGAGAAGACGCCGCCGTAAATGCCGCCCAAGATGATGGCCGGCGCGCCAAGCGCCCAAAGGCCGCGCAATGTCGCGGCGACGAAACGCGTGCCGTTGAACGGCTCGCCCTTGCCGAACCCGCCGACCCACGCGCGCACAATAACATAGCCGCCGATGACCAGCGCCAGCAGCAGGCCGGGCACAATACCGGCCGCGTAGAGGCGCGGCACAGACTCCTGCGCGGCCGCGCCGTAAACGATCATGGGAATGCTCGGCGGGATGATGATGTCGATCGCCCCAATGGCGGTGATCAGGCCGGCCGAGAACGAAGCCGGGTATCCTGCGCGCACCATCGACGGATACATTACCTTGCCGATGGTTGCGACCGCGGCCGCGCTGACGCCGGAAATGGCACCAAAAATTGTCGCCGTGCCAACTGTTGTGACACCAAGGCTACCGCGCACCGAGCCGACGCCGGCCTGCACGAAATCGACCAGCCGTCTGGCCACCGAGCCGCGCCCCATCAACTCGCCAGCGTAGATAAAATAGGGAATGGCCAGCAGCGCATAGCCGTTGATCGAACCGAACAGGTTCTGATGCAGCACCGCGAGCGGCAGATGCATGAAGAAGACCAGCGCCACCGTCACTGACGTCAGCAGCACCAGGAAAATCGGGAAGCCGAAGAACAACAGTACGATAGGCAGAGCGCCGAGGGCGACGGTCATGGCCTCACCTCACCCTTCACTTGGTCGACGACGCGCAGGCGCTCGACCCCCCGGGCCAGTACAATCGCCGCGATCGCGAAGAAGCCGATGCACACGGCCGAATGCGGGATCCACATCGGGATGCCGGCGATGTCGCTCACCGCGCCGAGCGCAACGATTTTCGCGACGTAAGCATAGGACTGCGTGCCGACGAAGGCCGTGACCGCGAACATGACGGCCATTTCGATCGTGACGATGACCCGCTTGACGGGCAGCGGACACGCCTCAACGAAGACGTCCATCCGCAAATGCAGACTCCGCCAGGTGACGGCGGCCGACCCGACAAAGGCAATCCAGATCAGGATGTAGATTTCGACTTCATCGATCCCGAGCACGGAGAACGCACCGGTATAGCGGCCCAACACATTGGCGAAATCGAGCAGGATTGCGAGGATGAGGCCGAGCGCAAGAATACGCTCGGCCACGGTGACGATCCGATTTCCGACGCGTTCGATCATATGATTTCCGGCGCGATGACAGCGGTGAAGCTATTTCAGACGTGCCGACGCAGCCGTCAGCACGTCGTAGTCTTCTTTCAGCGTGGCATTGGCCTTGGTGATGTTCGGCAGCACGGACTGCACCTGATCGAGATAGGCCTTTTGTTCCGCCGGCGGCAACGTGATGATCTCGCCACCGTTCTTCTTCCAGATCTCGTACGTACGCTCGACGTCCTCGAGGCCGAATTTCTCGACCTTGCGCTGGGCGTTGAAGGCCTCCTCACGCACCATCGCCTCGAGTTCGGGGCCGAGCGATTTCAGGAAAGCCTTGTTCGCCATCACGGGCGCAATGAGGAACGCTCCCGGCAACACGGTCATGCCCTTCGCCAGATCGTAATATTTGAACGCGGTGAACACGGTCGCACTGGCGATGAGGCCGTCGATCGTGTGGTTCTGCATGGCAGACAGCACTTCGCCAAGCGGCATGGACACAGGGAGCGCACCAAGCTTGCGGAACGGCTCGACTTGGAGCGGCGCGGCGCCGGGCACGCGGATCTTCTGTCCCTTGAAGTCGTCGACCTTGCGGATAGCCTTGTGCGAGACCAACATCAGCGGCCCATGCGCGAAGATCGCGAGCGGCTCGATGCCTTTCGCAGCGCCGAAGGTCGCCAGCCGCGCACGGACCTGCGGGTCCGCGAAGACGCGCTGTGCCTGCGCCATGTCGGTGAACAGACCCGGCGCATCGAACACCTGCAGGCGTGGCTCCAGGCCGATAAGGAAGCCGCTCGCCGGCACCACCGCCTCGATGGTGCCCATTGCGGTGCCTTCGACGGTCGAGGGAATGGGACCGAGCTGGCTCGCCGGATAGTACTCGACCTTGATGCGGCCGCCGGAGCGGGCTTCAATGCCGGCCTTGAACTGCTTGGCCCACTCCTGCGACAGATCGTTGATGGTCGGCGAGGAGATCTTCATCGTGAACTGCTGGGCGGCCGCGGCGGTCGCCAATCCACAGGCAAGCGCAAGCGCGCAAGCAAGACGCAGTATCTGTCGCATAGGTTTCTCTCCCTCTATTTTTGTTGTCGGCTCGTTCAGCGGCCGTCAGGCGTCGGCCGGCATTGTGGCACGAAGTCCCACTTCCTCGTAGCCGCCGCCACTCTCGTCCGGCCAGAAAACGGCTGTCTTAAAAGCAGGGCGGACCGACAGGCGCTGATACCACTCATTCACGCGTGGCCGACGGCTCTTCGACCAGAACTGGTCGGCGCCAAGCGCCGACAACCGGAACATGTAAGGCGCCACGGCAATATCGGCGAGCGTGAACTCCGAGCCGACGATCCAAGGCCCCGGATCGAGCGTGGCCTCCACGCGGTCAAGCAGCTCCTCGATCATACCACGTGCGGCAGCGAGCTCGGCCTCAGCGATCTCGCCGCGCACCGCACGCGAGTGGACATCCTGGTAATATCGCATCGGTCGGCGCGCGGCTTGCTTGATGAGCTCCGCATCGCCCCAACGGTTGCGCAGCTTCGGCAGGATGTATTTCACGATCGTCAGCTTGACGATGCCGTCGAAGCCATCCTCGCACTTGCGAATGAACTCGCGCATCCGCGCCCTGCCGAGCGGGTCGGCCGGCATGAGCTTGGGCCCCGGGAATGCATCATCGATGTACTCGTTGATGATCGTGGATTCCCGTACCGGCTCACCATTATGTACGAGGGTCGGCACGATCCCGTCCGGATTGATCTTCAAGTAGTCCGGCTTGAGCTGATCGAACTTGAACAGATCGATATAGCGGCTCGTCCAAGCGACGCCCTTCTCCTCCAGCGCCATCCGGCAGCGCACGGAGCATACAGAACTCCAGAAATGATAGAGCTCAACCATAGCGTCTCTCCCTATCGTTATTTATTCTTGTCGTTGGGCCGCACCGTTTTCGGCGTCGGCTGTCATCGAACCCGCGCTAGTACTGCCCTCTCGGCTCCAACCCGAACATATGCTGGCCGTACATCGACCCGACGGCATCCCAGTTCAGGCTGATATGCGAACCTGCCGCGTGGATGTCGCGCCAGAAGCGTTGCAGCGGCTGCTTCGTTCCCAGCGCATTCCCACCCGCGGCGGTAAAGACCGCATCGACGGCCTGCACCAGGAGCTTGGTGGCGAAGGTATGCGTTAGACGGTTGCGCATGCGGGTCGGCACGTCGACCTGCTGATCGCGTTGGACGATATCGAGTGTCTCGGTAAGGTCGCGCGCGATCATGAGCTGCGCCGCATCGATGCAGGCGGTCGCCTCGGCGACGCGAAGTTGCACGGTCGCGAACTCGGTCATCTTGTTGTTGCCGCCCGCGACTGCGCCGCGGGTCGCGCGGCCGCTGATCTGTTCGACAAAGGTCGACAACGCGCCGCGCGCCATCCCGAGCACCGGCGCGAGCAGACATTGCGGCACGACCGCAAGCATAGGCTGCCTGTAGAGCGGGTTTGGGCTGGCCTTACTGCCGGGTGCCTGCCCGGTCAGGAGGTCGGAAAACAATGCGGTGCGGTAAGCCGGAACGAAGACATCATCCACCACGATCGTCTTGCTGCCCGTGCCGGCGAGCCCCATCGTGAACCAATCGTCATCGATGGTGAATTCGCTGCGCGGCACGAGGAGGAAGCCCGGCTTACTCCCGCCCTCGCCCGGCAGCATACCGCCGATCATGCCCCATTGTACGTTGTCGACCCCGCTCGCGAAGCTCCAGCGGCCGCTCAACCGGTAGCCGCCCGGTGTCGGTACGGCGCGTCCGCTTGGCGCATAAGAGGCGGCCGCGATCGCATCCGGGTTATCGTCCCAGACCTCGTGCTGAGCCTCCATCGGAAAGCACGCGATCAGCCACTGGTGCACGGCGCCGAGGCTGTAGACCCAACCGGTCGAGCCGTCGCCGCTGGCAATGGTTGCCACCGCCTCGACGAACACATCGTAGCCCAATTCGTAGCCGCCGAACGCCCGCGGCTGCATGATCTTGAAGAGTTCCGCCTCGCGCATGCGAGCGACCAGGTCGGCCGAAACCCGGCGGTTCCTCTCGGTTTCCGGGGCGGACTGCCGGGCCAATACGGCGATCTCACCAGCCCGCCGCAACAGATCGGCAACTTCGGGCCTGGACCTACCTTCCCTGACTACAGCTAGCGCCATCGCATAGTCCTCGCCGCAAGACGACCTCAATGGCAAAACGATAATCCCGCCCCAAAACCCGATCAAGAAATAATTTGCATTTGCAAATATTATTTTCTCGCTCGCTGCATCGCAACATCATTAGTCGCGAAAGAAACGGAAACTGCTCAACGCTTGCACGCCGCCACGCCAACAATTATTATCATTTGCAAATATTTTGGAGACGAACATGGCCCACCTGCCGCACGCCGCAAATGCCTTTCGCCTCGCCATGCGCCGGTTTGCCTCGACCGTATCGGTCATTTCGACACTGAATGACAACGTCCGTCACGCAATGACCGCGACGGCGGTGACGTCCCTTAGCATGGAGCCGCCGTCGCTTCTCGTCTGCGTCTATCGCGAATCGCGCTTTCACAAAGTCCTGCAAGACCAGGAGCTGTTCTGCGTGAATGTCCTGTACAGCGATCAATCCGAAGCGTCCCAGGCTTTTTCCAAACCGGCGACGGCACAGGATTACGACCGCTTCGGCTGGAGCAATGCCGATGGCTTTTGCTACCTGACCGATGCGCAGGCTAATCTGTTCTGCAGGAACACGCGGCAGATTTCCTTCGGCTCACACACGATCTTTATCGGGACGGTGCTGGACGTCACCCTCCGCGAAAGCGTTGCGCCCCTGATCTTCCAGAACGGCCAGTACGGCGCCCACATGCCGCTTACCGCCTCGCGCACGACGTAACGGGCGGAATCGGCTTGCACCGGCCGACCGCGTGCTTTAGTTGGGTTTATTCGTATATATGCGAATGAACCTATGTCGCGACGGCTGGTCCTCCAGGATTTCCTGCCTTATCTCCTCAACCGCGCCGGTATGAAAATCGGCTTGGTGTTTTCGCGCGACGTCGAGCCTTATGGCGTCACGTTGCCGATGTGGCGCGTCCTCATCGAGCTCTGGCACAAAGGCGACCACCGCCTCGGCGAATTGGCAGAGCGGACGACCATCGATCTTTCGACACTGTCGCGCTTGATCGTTTCCATGCAGCGCAAGCGCCTGGTGGTGAGGCGCCGCTCCGGTCTCGACCGCCGCGCCTTAAGCCTGGCTCTCACCGAAAAGGGCCTGGAACTCGTCGAGAAAGTAGCGCCTTACGCGCTTCATTACGAGCAAGTGGCCATGCAGGGCTTGAGCGAAAGCGAGATCGCTCAACTCAAGCACGCATTGCGGAAGGTTTTCGAAAACCTCGACGAGGCGACCCGGCGGAAGGCCGCCTCCGGCAAGACAGCGGCGCGCCGCGGCCGCCGCGCCAAAACCCCGATCACGTCCGATCGAGATTCAGCTTGAACAGATCGATCGCATTGGTGCGGCCGATCTTTACCCGATCCGCCTCGCTGATGCTTGTGGTGTCGAACCAGTCGGCCGCGTGATCGACGTTCTCGAAAGGCCAATCGGTCGAAAACAGGATGCGGTCGGCGCCGATTTCCAGGATCGCATCGATCAACGTCTGGGTGCGGAAATTGCCGGACGTCGTCAGATAGAAGTTGGCCTGGAAATACTCGCAAAGCTTCTTCTTGGCCGGGTAGCGCGGCGGCGCCTTGGCCCAGCCATTGCGGTTATCGATCCGCCACATGTTGTAAGGCAGCCCCTCGCCCAGATGGCCGAGGATGATGTCGAGCTTTGGATACTGATCGAAAAGACCCGACGCCATCATGCGTAGCGCGTGGACCGCCGTCTCCTGCGCGAAGGCCCAGGTCGGCCCCAACAGCCAGGGATGGCCGTCATAGATCGGCGCCATGCTCGGCAGCGGGTTGCGCGGATGCAGATAGAACGGCATGTCGAGCTTCTCGACCTCCGCCCAGAACGGCCAATACTGCGGAAGATCGTAATAGACGGCGCTGATTTCCTCGCGAACCTGCGAGAAACCGTTCACCAGCACGCCCTTGAAGCCGAGATCGCGAACGCAACGCTGCAATTCGCGCGCGGCAAGGTCCGGGTCCTGCATCGGCAAGGCCGCGAGTCCCTGAAAGCGGTCCGGCCGCTTGGCCACCTGCTCGGCCAAATAATCGTTGGCGCGGCGGGCGATCTCGTCAGCCTTCTTCGGGTCGGGAATGGCCTGCACCGTCGGCGCGTTGAGTGACAGCAGCATCATCTCCATGCCGTGCGCATCCATCTCGCGCAGTCGCGTGTCGTGAATGTCGATCAGCCGGTGGCTCAGCTCTTTCCAGTAGACCTCGGGCAGGAAGCCGGCCGAATCCTGCAGCGTCTCCTCGATGGCAAAGTGCTCTTCCAGCCCGATCTTGCCCTTCATCCGAAACCTCCCGCGTTGCCCTTTTTGGCGCGCCATCGCGCCGGCCCTTGCCAGAACGGCTATCGCGTTTTATTTTCATTTGCAAATATTTTCGCTCTTGCTCAGAGCGCCGCCGGTGAACGTCATGGAAACATTCGTCTACAACGGGCTTCCGACCCGGGTGATCTTCGGTAGCGGAACGGCGGCGCGCCTGCGCGCGGAGATCGAGCGGACGCCATGCCGACGCGCCTTCGTCGTCGGCACACGCGAGCAGGCAGCGAGCGTCGACGCCGTTGCCGCGTCGCTTGGTCCGATTGCGGTGGACACTTTTGCCGGCGCCGCGATGCATACGCCGACCGATGTCACGCAATCCGCGCTCGAACGCTTTAAAGAATGTGGTGCCGATTGCACCGTTGCCGTCGGCGGCGGCTCGGCCGTCGGCCTCGGCAAGGCGATCGCCTTGCGCACCGACGCGATGCAATTCGTGCTGCCGACAACCTATGCCGGCTCCGAGATGACGCCGATCCTAGGCGAGACGGAGAACGGCGTTAAGACGACGCAAAGATCGCCCAAAGTGCAGCCGGAGGTCGCGATCTACGACGTCGATCTGACCCTAACCTTGCCGGCGAAATTGTCGACAACGTCCGGCATGAACGCGATCGCGCACGCGGTGGAGGCCCTTTATGCCGAAGACCGCAACCCGATCATTTCGGTGATGGCCGAGCAGGCGATCACGGCCCTCGGCCGCGCCCTCCCCGTCATCGTCGCGAACCCGCAGGACAGACCGGCGCGGTCGGACGCGCTCTACGGCGCCTGGCTCTGCGGCATGTGTCTGGGATCGGTGGGCATGGCACTGCATCACAAGCTGTGCCACGTGCTCGGCGGCTCGTTCGACTTGCCGCATGCCGAAACGCACACCGTCGTCCTGCCGCACGCATTCGCGTATAACGCCGCGGCGGCGCCCGCGGCCGAACAGGTGCTTCGACGTGCGCTCGGCGGAAACGACGGCGCGCGCGCCTTGTTCGACCTCGCCGGCGCGCTCAAAGCGCCCACGAGCCTGCGCTCGCTCGGCATGCCGGAAGACGGTATCGACCATGCGGCCGATCTGGCGGTAAAGAACCCGTACTGGAATCCCCGCCCCCTGGAGCGCCAGGCGATCCGCGATCTCATTGCGGGCGCCTGGGCCGGCGAACCGCCGGTTTCCGGTGCCGAGGCTTGACATAAGAATTCGGAGGAAACGCCATGCGAAACTTCAACGAGAACACGATCACCGACGCGGTGCTCGACCGCATCAAGAACACGCCCGATCCGCGCCTGAAGCAGATTTTCACCTCGCTCGTGCGCCATCTGCACGATTTCGTCCGCGATGTACGCGTGACCGATGCGGAATGGGCCGCGGCGATCGACTTCCTCACGCGCACCGGTCAGAAGTGCGATGGCAATCGGCAGGAGTTCGTGCTGTTGTCGGATACGCTCGGCGTATCGATGCTGGTCGATGCCATCAATCACGGCACCTCCGGCAGCACGGAGACGACGGTGCTCGGCCCGTTCTACGTGCCCAACCCGCCGGAGTATCCGCTCGGCGCCGACATTCACGGCGGCATGAAGGGAGATCCGCTCTACGTGACGGGGCGCGTCACCTCGCTCGACGGCAAACCTTTGGACAACGCCATCGTCGATGTCTGGCATTCGGACGACGACGGCTACTACGACGTGCAACAGATCGAGAAGGTTGGTGGCCTGTCGGGCCGCGCCCGCTTCCGCACCGACCAGAATGGGGATTTCAACTTCTGGACGATCAAACCCGCGGCCTATCCGATCCCTTACGACGGCCCGGTCGGCGATATGCTGACCGTGCAGGCGCGTCACCCGTGGCGTCCCGCCCACGTACATTTCATGATCGAGGCGCCCGGCTACGAGAAAATCGCCACGCATGTCTTCGTCAATGGCGACCAGTATCTCGACAGCGATGCCGTGTTTGGCGTGAAAGACACACTCATCGCCGATTTCATCCACCATCGTCCCGGCACCGCGCCCGACGGCAAGACGATGGACAAGGATTACCACACACTCAACTTCGACTTCGCGCTGGCGCCCGCCCGCAAGGGGTAGCGAAAGAACAGGTCGTTTGGTGTCGCCGCAGCCGCCGACGGCAGCAACGTCGCCGCGGCTGCCAACTGCTAGTGCGCCGATCGCACGAGCAGCTCGGTTCTAAATGGCGTTCCGCAGGTTCACGTCCACCGTGCAGACGAGCCCCGTCTTTTCGAACGTCCGCTTCACGGTCGCGCCGGGGATCGCCTGGTTCAACAGCGCACTTCCCGCGCCCATCTTCTCGACATCGCCCAGCGTGGGGCCGCCACTCTCCCGCCAAACAAGCGAGAGGTGATTGGCTCCATCCCGAGGCGTGACCGTCCAACTGACCTCTATGCGGCCATTGGCGACCGAGAGCGCGCCGTATTTGGCGGCGTTGACGGTCAGTTCGTGCAGAACCAAGCTGAACGGCGTCGCCATGGCCGGCGGCAGAAGCACAGCTTCGCCGCGCACCGTCAGACGATCTTTCACTTTCGACATGTAAGGCTCGAGCTGCCTGCGTGCCAACACCTCCAGGTCCGCACCCTCCCAATCGGATTGCACAAGGAGGTCGTGGGCGCTCGAAAGCGCGCTTAGGCCGCCGCGGAAGGTATCGAGGAATTCCTTTGTCGATTGGGCTTCGCGCGAGGCCTGGTTTGCGACCGCGCCGACCACGGTGAGGATGTTCTTGACGCGGTGCTTGAGCTCCCTGAGGAGCATATCCTGGCGCTCGTCCCACCCCTTGCGCTCGCTGATATCGCGCGTGCTTTCCAGCACAAAGCGGCGGCCATCCATGGCCTCGAGCTGAATGATGCTTTCGACCGTGATCTGCCGGCCGTCCTTGACGGTCTGCCGCAACTCGCCGGACCAGTTGCCGTCACGAAGCAGGCGCGCGCGAAGTTCATCGAAAGTCGCGCCTGGCACCACGGTCTTCAATAGCCGTTCTTTGTCCTTTCCGAGCGCCTCGGCGCGGCTGTAGCCGTAAAGCACTTCGCAGCCTTTGTTCCATTCGAGAATGCCGCCGTCGAAATCCCATACGAAGATCGGGTCGCGAGACAGATCGACGAGCTGTTTCTGCTGCCGCAGGCGCAGCTCGCTTTCGCGCAGCGCCTCCTCGACGTCACGACGTTCGGTGACGTCGACGAATGTAATCACGACGCCGTCGATCTTATCGTCCACAGTACGATAGGGCCGAATGCGCACGTCGTACCACTTCCCCGCCCGGCTATGAATCTCACGCCGCACCGGCGCCAGGTCCGACAACACCGCCCGCACGTCTTTGATCAGATCGTCATACTGAAGCTGGTGCGCGAAATCGGTGACCGGCCTTCCCTCGTCGGCCGGCTTGATGGAGAAAAGCTCGGTCACCCGCTCGGTAAAACGCTTGATGTGCAAGCGTGAATCGAGAAACAGCGTACCGAAATCCGTCGCGGCCATGAGATTTTGCAGGTCGCTATGCGCCCGTGAAATGGCCTCGAGCTTCAGTTTCAACTCGCTGTTGACGGTCTGCAGTTCCTCGTTGATCGACTGCAACTCCTCCTTGCTCGTCTCCAGCTCTTCGGACGTCGAGCGGTACTCCTCGTTGATCGACTGCAGCTCTTCGTTGGCGGCGCGCAGCTCTTCGTTGGCGGCGTCCGACTCCTCACGCACGGTCCGCAGCCGCGCCTGGGTCAGCTCCAACTCTTGCATCAGACGCCGCACCGTCTCGTTGGTCGACCGATGGTCCGCCGAAGCGCCGCCTTCTTCGACCTCGTCCCCCTCGACGAACATGACGATGGCCGTGCGGTTTGCCTCTTCCTCTTCCGTCGCTTTGATCTGAAGCAACACGCGTTTGGTGCTGCCATTGAAGCGAACGTGAATAGGCAAACTCAACGTCGGCAGATGCTGCTCGAACAACCGGTGTAGCGCGGAACGCAACTCGAAGCGCAGCTCGGGCCGAACCAGATCGACGACATCGCCGCTCAAAGGCCCACCGGACGGCAAAAGATAACGCCCGGCATGGTCCGACAGATGGATGACGCGGTGATTTTCGTCGACCAAAATGCTGGGCGGCGCCACGCGCTCGATCGCCCGGCGGTGCATGGCCGCATCGCTCAGTGCCGCCGACGGCGTCATCCCCCGCGCCAGTTGGCCGATTTGCTCTCTGATCCGTACCGGACCGAGCAAGCGCGGTAGCAGCCTTGGTTTTTCGCCCGCATGAGCGGTCGATTGGTAAACGCGCGCGCTGCGATCTAAGCTGCGAAACAGGCCCGGCGGGTTCTCGGCGGTCTCCGACGACCCCAGAAACAGGAAGCCTCCGGGATTGAGCGCGTAGTGGAATGTCCCGCAGACCTGCTCCTGCAGCTCACGGTCCAGATAGATCATAACATTGCGACAAGAGATCAGATCGACGCGCGAGAACGGCGGATCTTTGAGGAGATCATGCACGGCAAACAGCACCACGTCGCGCAATTCCTGGCGCACGCGGTAGCCGTCCCCCTCGTTGACGAAAAAGCGCCTTAGCCGCTCGTCGTTGACGTCGGTTTCGATGGCTGCTGGATAGCGCCCTTCCCGCGCGATGGTGAGAGCCCGACCGTCAAGATCCGAGCCGAAGACCTGAATGGGAGGTCGCAATTCGCGGCGGCTCGCCTCTTCCAACAGCAACATGGCAATGCTGTAGGCCTCTTCGCCGGTTGCGCAGCCGGCAACCCAGACGCGGATCGGCTCCCCGGCATTGGCGTCGAACAACTGCGGAAGCGCCAACTTCCGCAGCACCTCGAACGCTTCGGCGTCACGAAAGAAACCCGTCACGGAGATCAGGAGGTCGGCGAGGAGCGCATTAGCCTCCTCCGCGTTCTCCCTCATGTGATCGTAATAGGCTTTCAAATCGTCAGTGCGCGTCACCTGCATCCGGCGGACGATCCGGCGTAGAACGGTCGAGCGCTTGTACTTCGAGAAATCGTGACCGGTGCGGATGCGCAGGTGTGCCATGATCCGGTGCACCAACTCCTCGTCGACCTTCGGCCCGTCCGCAAAGGGCCCGCTCTGCTTCAGCCTGATTAAATCCGCGAGACGCGCGCTGAGCTCGCGTACGGGCAGAACAAAATCGACGATACCGGTCGCAATGGCGCTGCGCGGCATGGTCGCATGATCGGCCTCGGCCGGATCCTGCACGAGAATGATACCACCCGTTTCCTTGACGGCTCGCACGCCGAGGGCGCCATCTGAATTGGCACCACTTAGAATGACCGCAAAGCCGTCGCCGAGCCGTTCGGACACCGAACGGAAGAAGGCGTCGATAGGCGCGCGTTTGCCCCGCGGCTCCGCGAACTCGATCGGTTCGATCTCATGATCGACAATCCGTAGACTACGGTCAGGCGGGATGACATAGACGTGGTTCGGCTCGACCTTCATCCGACGTTCGACGGACACGACGGTCATGCTGGTGCGAGCGGATAACAGTTCGGGCAATTGGCTGTGCCGCTCGGGATCGAGGTGCGTGACAACCACGAAAGCCGCACCTGTATTGGCGGGAAGCGCCGCAAAGAACGCTTGAAGGGCGCGCAGACCACCGGCGGACGCCCCCATCGCCACCATGACTGGACGACCGTTATCGTTCCGTGGCTGCGTCGAAGCGCCACCGCCTGTCTCAGCCATACGCTCTCATTCCGCAGAAAATGCCCCGATATCAGCACCATAGTACTCGCCCCATGGACTGACAAACCTTTCTTGGCGTTGCTTTCAGGGGAACTCGAACCGCTATCTCGCTTGGCGAATTGTCCTCTCAAGGGGTGCGGAGAACGCCGATGGGTAACCGAAATATCCTCGCGATTGGCACGTCCGCCGGCGGCGTGGAGGCGCTTCGATTTCTCGTATCGAAGCTCGATGCCGATCTTCCCGCAGCGGTTCTCGTGACAATCCATCTGCCCAGCCATGGCGAGTCCGTCTTGGATGAGTTGCTGAACAGCGCGGGGCAGTTGCCGACCAAATTCGCCGAAGACGGAGAGCTTATCAGAAACGGAGCGATGTATGTCGCGCCGGCCGATCGTCATTTGCTGATCGACGACGACCGGGTGCGGCTGGGACATGGGCCACGGGAGAGCAATGCCCGTCCAGCGATCGATCCTATGTTGCGCTCGGCGGCCTTGTGTTGTGCGGCGCGGACGGTTGGCGTCGTCCTGACGGGAACCCTGGACGACGGCGCTTCCGGACTATGTTCGATCGCCGAATGCGGCGGCGTGACCGTGGTGCAGGACCCAAAGGACGCCGCTTTCTCCGATATGCCCCTCAAAGCACTCGACCGCGTCAGCGCCGATCATGTGGTGCCGCTTGCGCACATGCCGCAGCTTCTGGACAGGCTCGTACGGCAGCCGGCTGGCGACACGCGGCCGATCTCGAAGCTCCTCCCGTACGAAGTCGAAGTCGCTCGCACAGGACGGGCCAGTATGCAGCAAACCGGCGAGTTCAGGCGCCGGTCGTTGCTTTCCTGCCCCGCCTGTCACGCCCCCCTGACGAAAATCGATGAAGGCAATCCTTCGCGCTATCGGTGCTGCAGTTGCAGCGCCTACACGGCCGATTTGATGAGTCTTGCGCTCGACGAAAGCCTGCGTCGCGCGCTTGCCGTAGCCTTGCGGGCCCTCGAAGAGCGAGCGGCGGTCGCCGGCAAACTAGAGAAGGACGCCCGACAGAGGCACCAGACGCTGGTCGCGACCGACTGGGAGCGACGAGTAAAAGAATACCAAAAGGAGACCGGCATCGTTCGCGACGCAATCGTGCGGATCGATGACATTGAGACGATCCGGCGTGCCACGCATACGCGGCTGCAGAACCCGGCACCGAATTGTGATTGAAACATTTTCTAGATTGACGCCATACTGAAGCCACAGAGCCATCGTGGTCCGACCATGCCCCGCTATTTCTTTAATCTGAGAACCGGTCGTTCGCTGCTGCGAGACTTCGACGGAAACGAGTTCGACAACGAAGCGGCCGCCCGCACCCATGCGGAAACGATCGTGCGCGAACTTATGCGGAATAACGAGGCGGCATCTCGCGTCTGGCGGCTCGAAGTCTGCAATTCCGATCGCTCGCCGTGTTTTGAGATCCTGTTCGCGACGCTGGACGACACGATCAAGCACTTGCCGTCCAATCTTCGGGAGTCGGTGACCATCGTGTCGACTCGGATCGGCTCCCTCTCCGACGCCATCGAAGACGTGCGAATGAGCATTCGCGAATTGCGCGCCACGTTGGCGCAAACGAATCGCGCGCCTTACTTGGCGGCCGTCCACGGACGGCGGATTGGCGGCGTCTGAAAGCTTAAGACGCCTCTCAGAGTGCAAACGCGCCAAACCGCCAGTCAGCGCGGGTCGCCTTTTTCAGGCGTAGCATCATGCATGGTGAGCACACCGCTCTCGGACAACGCCGGACGGCTTATCGAACCGCGCAGCTCCTGCAGCTTGCCTCTGACCGATTTCTGAGGGCGTCTCAGCCGCGCCGCGATACGCCAAAGCGGCAGCTGCCGCGAATAGAGTTGTCGCAGCTCAGCTATATCCCCATCGGACCACCGTTTGGTCAGCGGCTTACGCATTCGACTAACCTCCTCGTCCGCGGTCACCTGGCATTTTCCTTCCGCATTTTTTGCCAAGTACCACGTGCAACCAAACCGCAAGGCGCCGATGGGTTCCCAACGAAGTCCTGCGCAAGGAGCAAGGACGCGATGAACCGGCCGGCGACCCATACACATGTACCGAGACGGCTGCCTGCACCGAAATGCCGGTGAATGCTGTGACGCCCAATGTGTCAAAAAACACAGTCTGGCGGCGCCTTGGCGTTAGGCGACATTGAGCGCCGCGGCGCAAGATACGAAGCTGCACGGGACCGGGCAGCACCTCACCACGTGAATCGACCGCCCCCCGAAAACTGGTGGCTCGTCGCGTTGGAACGGAACTCGCCGTTATAGGCCACGAAAAGCCGCAGATTCTCGCGCGTCCAGCCGGCCAGCTTGAGTCCGACCAAGGCGGCGTCACGGCCCGGCTCGGCGGCGTTGACGTAGAAGGCATTGTCGAGCAGCGCCGCCTGGCTCACCAGTGTCGTGTCGCGCAGGTCGTGCGCCCAGCCCAGCTTGAGTTCTGGCATGAGCGTAACGCCGCCCGCGACATGAGTCATGGCGCTGAAGGATGCGCCGACCGTCGTGGTGAGCTTTTCGAAGCTCTGCGCCGGATAAGTCAGGCCAAACGGTTGCTGCGTCTCGCTATAGCCGTTGAGGCGCAAACCTTGCCAAGCGATGCCGGCGTAAGGCTTCATCGTGAAGTGCGCGAACGGAATGAGATAGCCAGCCTCGATGCCAAGACCGCCGCCCCAGCCTTGGGTGTTGCCGTTGATGGTGCCCGCGGTCAGATCCGTCATGCGCGACGTCTGCATCTGTGTTTGACCGAGAGCGGCCCGCATGTCGATGACCGCACGGCCCGGCGTCCAGCTCGCATAGATCGCGCCGGAGTAGCTGTTGGATGTACCGTTGCCGCTCTGCGCGTCGGTGGTGGTGCGGGTAAAGCCCATCGCCAGGCCGCCGACCAGGTCATCCGCCAACAACCTGTCGGCGCCGAGCGTGAAACCGCCGCTGCGGCTCTTCGAGCCCTGCAGGCCGCCATTATCCCCGACCGAACTCCATCGGCCGAAGGCCTGGCCCCACACGCCCCACCCCTCCTTCGACGGCGCAACCGGCATGGCGCTGGCAAAGGCATCGGCAGCTTGCCGTGCTTCGGCGCTCGGTGTGTTGCTGGCATAGGAAAAAGCGACCGACTGCGACGACGCTTCCTGCGCATCGCCCGCGCCCAGCATCAAGGCGTTCTGACGGTCGGCGAGCGAGCCCATGAAGCCCGTGAAGGCCGTCGCCGCTGCGCTGGTGACCGCGGGCTGGCTTGGACCGCTCAACTGACTAAGAGCCGAGCTGTAGGATTCGGGTGACGACAGCGTATACAGCGCGTCATACAGCGCCTTCGCGGCGCCGTTCGGCACCGCGCCGGCATCCGGGCGGTTCGCATCGAGCACGCTCGCAACGCTCTGCTGGTTCCGGTCGAGCGATCCGGCCGTCAGGCTCGCGAAACTCAGCGGCGTCACCGCCAGCGTGATCGAGGTCGGCGCGTAAATAACATCGAAGCGGCCGTTGACCGGAAGCCCGTCCGGCTGCGCCAGCGAGGTGAAGGCGCCCGCGGTGTGCGCGCCGTATGTCGCTTCGACGAACATGAAGCGCGTGCCGATCAAGGGTGTGTAATTGCTCGGCGTGCCGACGCTGTCGCGCAGGATCGGCGTGAGCGCGCCATTGGCGTTGAACGCATTGCCCGGACCGGTGACGATGATGCGGTCGTAAGTGCCCGGGCCACCCGGTACGATCAGCGTGCCGTCGATGTCGATGCGGGTCGTTGCCGTCGAGGTCAGCGTGACGCTGTCGTTGAAGGTGAGCATGCCCGCCGAGTTGCCGACCACGGGCGTGCCCGGCGCGATGGCGCCATTGGCGATGAGGTCCGTCACGTTCGGCATCTTGCCTGGCGAAAGCGTGCCGGCGATCGTCGTCGCGCCGTTGATCTCACCGATACCGGCGAGCGTCCCGCCCCGATCGACGGTCAGTGCATGGCCGTTGCCGATCACGCTCAACGTACCGTCGACGGCGAGCGTGCCACCGAACACGGAGACATTGCCGGGGGCGGTGGTGCGGCCCGCGATGGTGAGAATGCCATCGCCGTCCTTGTTGAACCCGCCGGAGGTCGTGAGCGGCTGGCTCCAATAGACGGTGGTGTCGGTCGGAACCGTCTCCGTCCAATTAGCGGCCAAAGTCGTCGGTCCGTCGGTAGCACGGTCGAGCCGGATGAGGCCGTAGCCGTAAATCGCGTCGAGGCCGGCCGCGCCGAGATCCTCGGTGGTGGAGAAGAGAAGGCGTGCGAGGTCGCGCGCATTGTAATCGGGATAAGCCCCGATCAGCACCGCAATGGCGCCCGATACGGTCGGCGCCGCCATCGAGGTGCCCTGCAAGGGCGCGTAGTTGTCGTAAGGCACGGTTGAGTAGACGCCGCCATCCGTTTCGGCGTCGCCGCCAGGTGCGGCCACGCACCAGCTCGCGGTCACGCCGCAGTAGTTCGAATAATAAGCCGGCTGCTTAAGCCAGACCCCGCTTCCTGGGCTGGTCTCCTTTATGCCGATGGACATCACACCGATGATGATGCCGGGCTCGGCGAGCAGTGAAGAATAATTCAGGTAGCTGTTGTAGTCGTGATAGACGCCGGCATCGAGATGTTCTGGGCGAATGAAGGGATAAAGCGCGAGCCCCGATGGATTTTGGCCGGCCTCTGGATGCTCTCTACGGTCGTTGCCGGCGGCGGCGACGATGATTTTTCCGGCCTTGAGGGCGTTGCCAGCTGCCTCGGCCTCATCGGCCGAATAGGGTGAAACGCTCCATATCGCCTGCGGCGGCGTGCCCTCGGGCAGGCTCGGCCCGTAGCTGGCATTGTAAACCATCACGTTGCTGAGCGACGTGAAGTAGTTCAGGGCGTCGACCGTGCTGAATCCCGGCGCCGGCGCCGCGTTGGGCGCGCCGCCATCCTTGCCGGCGCTGATCACACGGATGGGCACCACCTTGGCGTCATAAGCGACGCCGTGGGTCGCCACGTTGTCGAATTTTTCCGCCGCGATGAGGCCAGCGACGTGCGACCCGTGCTGGTCTTTCGCATCCGGGCTTTCCACGCCGACGTCGGTCGGGTCGTAAGTGTCCCCCGGATTGACGAGGATGTAGTTCATCGCGCGCGAGAGATCGAGCTTGTTGCGCAGCGCGTTATTGTTGACGTCGAAGCCGGTGTCGCCGACCGCGACGTAAACCGGATTGTTGCTGGCGTCCTTGCCGGTAAAGCCGCGGCCATAGGCCGTGTTGGCGCCGATCAGGTCGAGGTTCCAGGTCTGGGCGAAGGTCGAGGCGCTGAGCGGAAGATTGGGCGACGGGTTGTTCGCCGTCGGCGCCATGACCGGTGCGGCATAGGCCGAGGCCCCGATGCCGCTCGTGGCATTGCGCGCCGTCATGACCTGCGGCGCGTTGGGCGCGAGCGCCAGCCTGTGTCCGGTGGTGAGGACGCCCAGGTCGGCCGCGGTGGTTAAATCCCGTGCAAGACCAGGAGCCAGGCCGCGCGCGTATTCGATCACCTGATCGCGCTGATTGGGGTTGCGATACACGGCGTCGAACACGCCGGCGAGCACGGCATTCTTCCCGCCGCGCACGGAGAGATTCAGCGCATTGACGATCTCAGGCGGAAGCGCCTTCTCGCGCTTCGCCGCCCGCGCAGGCGATGCCTTGGTGAAAGCTTCCGCGGTCGGTACTTGAGGGAGGGCACCCCAATCACGCGGCCCTGCAACAGCTTGCGTGACCAACAGCGTCAACGCGGTCGATCCCAGCAGCAGCTTGAGATTACGACAATTTCTTCTAAGCACCATGGCCCCCGCCACCCCGAATTCCGCTTGTTATGATTTGAAGTGATGGCCGTCGCGCACGTGTCTGCGTCGCACAGCGACGAGAGCGCTCGGGAGTTCGAGCGAGCGACGGCCAAAATCGTGGGCGCTTCGATCCGCCATCACACAACAGGTGTGCTCGAACGGCGCATCGAGAGGAGCGGCGGGCGCGATTGCTTCACCGTTTCGCGCCGAGAGCATCGCATTCGATTGTTCGGAGGCGATGGATACTTTCAATTCCGACGTCTCGATTTTTTCCATGGCCGCGCCGGCTTTGAGCAAGCCGAAGCGAGTACGATGATACGTACTCTCCGGTATAATTGCGCTCACCTTCTTTGGGCAAGCACTGAAAATGACGATCGCGCTAAACTTGTGCGGAGCACATGCGGGTTCCGAACTGCGTCAAAACCAAATGCCGATTGTGGAAATTGAACTGCGTGCGCGGCCGGCGGATGGAACTCGGCACACCGTGCAGACCACAGCAATGTTCGAACGATAGGCTGCCCATCTTGGGCGATGCGAAGCGCGAACCGGCCGCATCCGGGAGTTCTGTTCGCAAGAGGCAATCGCTGCGTCGAACAACGCGGCACGCGGACGCGTCGCTACGCTCGACGATTGCTAGGCGAGCGACACGGCGAGCGCCGTTGTGCGACCGGGTCTGCCGCAGCGCCGTGCGTCGGCGCGCAACCGGAACCGAAATTCTTTTCTATTGGGCGCGGAGGACTGGCTGGCTGGGGCGCCTGGATTCGAACCAGGGAATGGCGGAATCAAAATCCGCTGCCTTACCACTTGGCTACGCCCCAATGCCGACCGTGCCGGTCGCGCCCGACAATGTCGGGCATCTCGGCGTCGTGCCGATATGCGGTGTGGTCCCCGCAACTCGTTATATCGGCGGCGCGGACCATAGCCGCCAAGCCGTCCCCGATCAACGCCCGCGCGACCCTTTCCCGCCGGAATTTCCCAAGTAAAAACAGAGGTCTTACCGGCCGGCCGTCGCCCGGCCGCCTGCAGCCTGTGCGCCGCGGCATGAAGGCCGGCCGCCCCTTGGCGGCCGGGCACCTCGCATTGACCACAAGCGGCCCCCCGCTAGATTGCCTCGCATGACATATCGCGCCCCCGTCTCCGATATCGCCTTCGCTCTCAAGCACGCCGCCGGCGTGGACAAAGCCATCGCCGAGGGCCTCTACGGCGATCTCGACGAAGCCACCATCGACAGCGTCCTGGAGGAGGCCGGCAAGTTCGCCTCCGACGTCATCGCCCCGCTCAACCGCCTCGGCGACACTTTCGGCACGCCGTTCAAGGACGGCACCGTCACGACGCCGCCCGGCTGGAAGGAGGCCTACACCTCCTGGGCCGCGGCCGGCTGGAACGGCCTCGCCTCGCCCGCCGATTTCGGCGGCCAGGATCTGCCGCACGCGGTCAACGCCGCCTGCATCGAGATGTGGAACGCAGCCTCGATGGCCTTCGGCATAGGGCCGGTGCTGACCATGGCGGCGATCGACGCGCTGCATGCCTACGGCAATGACGACCTGAAAGACCGATATCTCGGCAAGCTCATCAGCGGCGAGTGGATGGGCACGATGCAGTTGACCGAGCCGCAGGCTGGCTCCGACGTCGGCGCGCTGCGCACCAAGGCCGAACGCGTTGGTGACGGCACCTATCGCCTCACCGGCTCCAAGATCTTCATCACCTATGGCGAGCACGATCTCACCGACAATATCATTCACTTCGTGCTGGCCCGCCTGCCGGATGCGCCGGCCGGCACCAAGGGCATCTCGTTATTCCTTGTGCCAAAGGTGATGCCGGACGGGACGCGCAACGACGTGCGTGCGCATTCGGTCGAGCACAAGATGGGCATCCACGCCTCGCCCACCTGCACCATGGTCTACGGCGACAACGGCGGCGCCGTCGGCTGGCTCATCGGCGAAGAGAACAAGGGCATGCTCTGCATGTTCACGATGATGAACCGGGCGCGACTCGCCGTCGGCCTGCAGGGCGTGGCGATTGCCGAGCGCGCCTTACAGCAGGCATTTTCTTACGCGCGAGAGCGCAAGCAGGGCGCCGGCGGCGTCATCTTCAATTATCCCGATGTGAAGCGCATGTTGCTCACCATGCGCGGCCTGACCGGCGCCGCGCGCGCCATCTGCTATGCGACCGCCGTCGCGCTCGACCGCTCACTGCGCAGCAAGGATGACGCGGCGCGCAAGGCCGCACACGAACGCGCTTCGCTGCTCACGCCCGTCGCCAAGGCGTTCGCCACCGACATCGGCATCGAGGTCGCGTCGCTCGGCGTGCAGGTGCACGGCGGCATGGGTTTCATCGAGGAGACCGGCGCCGCGCAGCATTATCGCGATGCCCGCATTGCCGCGATCTACGAAGGCACCAACGGCATTCAGGCGATTGATCTCGTCACCCGCAAGCTGCCCCTCGAAGGCGGCAAGACGGTCGCGCTTTATCTTGATGAGTTACGCGCGACCGTGAACGCCGTACGCGAGAGCAACTCGCCGGCCCTCGGCGAGACCGCGGCGCGGCTTGGCGAGGCCATCGACTCGCTCGAGCGAGCGACGAAGTGGCTGCTGGCGCAAAAGAGCTCGGCCAGCGCGCTCGCGGGCGCGACGCCCTATCTCCGGCTGTTCGGCAACGCTGCCGGCGGTTGTCTGCTCGCCGAACAGGCGCTGGCGGCTCTCCGCGCCGGCGACGGTGCAGGCCGAACCGCGTTGGCGCGGTTCTTCGCCGAGAACATCGCCGTGCAGGCGAATGGACTCGAGCGGACGGTGACCGAGGGCGCCGACAGCGTCACTAATGCAGAAGCGGCGTTAGCTGATTAAATGTCGTCCCCGCGCAAACGGGGACGACAGAAAAAAGTTAGGAGGCCCGATGTCCCTCAAAGGCAAGACGCTCTTCATCACCGGCGGCTCGCGCGGCATCGGCCTCGCCATCGCGCTGAAGGCCGCCGCCGACGGCGCCAATGTCGCCATCGCCGCCAAGACCGCCGAGCCCCACCCTAAGCTGGAAGGCACCATCCACACCGCGGCCGCCGAGATCGAAAAGGCCGGCGGTCGCGCACTGCCGCTGCAAGTCGACGTGCGCGATGAAGCTTCGGTGGCGGATGCACTCGAGAAAACGGCGAAGACCTTCGGCGGCCTCGACATCGTCGTGAACAACGCCAGCGCCATCAGCCTCACGCCGGTGGCGCAGACCGACATGAAGCGCTTCGATCTGATGCATCAGATCAACGCGCGCGGCACTTTCATGGTCTCGAAGTACGCGCTGCCGTATCTGACCAAGGCGAAGAATCCGCACATCCTGACGCTCTCGCCTCCGCTCGACATGAAAGAGAAATGGTTCGCGCCAGCCACCGCCTATGCCATGGCCAAGTTCGGCATGAGCCTCGTCGTGCTCGGCCTCGCCGGTGAGATGCGCGGCAAGGTCGCAGTCAATGCGCTTTGGCCGCGCACCACCATCGCCACCGCCGCGATCAAGAACCTGCTCGGCGGCGACACCATGATGCGCATGTCACGCACGCCGGACATTCTGGCGGAAGCCGCCTGGCGCATTTTCCAGAAGCCGGCCGACTTCACCGGCAATTTCCTGATCGATGACACATTCCTGGCGTCGGAAGGCGTTACCGATTTCGATCAATACCGCGCCGATCCAAGCCAGCCGCTGCAAGTGGATTTCTTCGTGCCGGACGATGTCCCGCCGCCGCCCGGCGTGAGTTTCAAGGCGAAAGCGTAGCCGCTTGCGCGAGTACCCTCTCCCCTTGCCGGAGAGGGGAAGAGAGCGTGTTGCACCGCTTCGCCATTTACGCGAACCAACCGAAGTCCTACATAAACCCCATGTCCACGCTCCTCATCTCCCACGCCGCCTGCCTCAACCACCTGACGCCTGCCGGCCATCCCGAGCGGCCGGACCGTCTGCGCGCCATCGAGCGCGCGCTCGAGGACGAACGCTTCCAATCGCTCGCGCGCGAGCAGGCGCCGATGGCGGAAGCCGAGTTCATCGCGCTCGCGCATCCGATGGAATATATCGAGGAGATCCGGCGCGCCTCTCCGTCGGAAGGCATGGTGCGGCTCGATGCCGACACCTCGATGTCGCCCGGCACCTTCGAGGCGGCGCTGCGCGGCGCCGGCGGCGCGGTGATGGCCGTCGACGAGGTGATGAGCGGCCGCGTGCCAAATGCCTTCGTCGCCGTGCGCCCGCCCGGGCATCATGCGGAAACGGCGCGGCCGATGGGCTTCTGCTTCTTCAACAACGTCGCCATCGCCGCGCGCCATGCGCAGAAGAAATACGGCGCCGAGCGCGCGGCCATCGTCGATTTCGACGTGCACCATGGCAACGGCTCGCAGGACATCTTCTGGTCGGACAAGACCGTGATGTACTGCTCGACGCATGAGATGCCGCTTTATCCCGGCACCGGCGCGGTCAGCGAGCGCGGTGCCTTCAACACCATCGTCAACGCGCCCTTGCGCGCCGGCGACGGCGGCGACCAGTTCCGCCAGGCGATGGAACAATCGATCCTTCCCCGGCTGCGCGAGTTCAAGCCGGACATTCTCATCATCTCCGCCGGCTTCGACGCGCACACGCGCGATCCGCTCGCCAATCTCAATCTGGTGGAAGCCGACTTCACCTGGGTGACGCAGAAGCTGATGGAAGTGGCCGACGCATCGTGCAACGGCCGCATCGTCTCGGTGCTGGAAGGCGGCTACGACCTGCAGGGCCTGTCGCGCTCGGTCGCGGCGCACGTCACGGCGCTGATGCGGGGGTAATTGTCGTTCTGGGGCGTCGTATAGCGCCGTGTCCCGAACCCAAACGCCGCGGCAGTGGTGATGCGGCGTGACTTCGGTGGAATTGATACGTTTGGGATGATGGATTCCGGGCTCGCTCGCTGCGCTCGCGGCCCGGAGTGACAGAGGCTACTTCGCCGTCAGCCCACCATCGATCGGTACATCGACGCCGGTGATATAAGCGGACGCGTCCGACAACAGATAGACGCAGAGCGAGGCTACCTCTTCCGGCTGTCCGAGCCGCTGCAGCGGAATGTCGAGCGCCAGTTTCTGCCGCACGGTGTCGGGGTGGCGTGTGCTTTGCGCGATACCATCGACCATCGGTCCTTCGATGAAAGCTGGACACACGGCATTGCAGCGCACCGGCGGCTGGTAGCGCGCGCCGGCAAGCGCCACCGACTTGGTCAGCAGCGACACGCCACCTTTCGAAGCGCTGTAGGCGGCGAGGTTCGGCCCCCCGATCAAGCCGAGTACCGAAGACAGATTGACGATGGCGCCGCCTCTCTTGCGCAACAGCGGAAAGGCGTAGTGACAGCCGAGATAGGTACCGTCGAGATTGATCGCCATGACGCGCCGGTAGGTGGCGAAGTCGGTCTTCTCGATCGAGCCGACCACCGCGATACCGGCGGCATTGACCAAGCCGTCGAGGCGGCCATGCTCCGTGCCAATCCGGGTGGTGACGTCCTGCCAATGGGTCTCACTCGTGACGTCGAGCGTGGCGTCGACGCCCGCGGCACCGACCAGATCGCTGGCGATGGCGGTGCCGCCCGCAGCCCTGACGGAGCGGACAATCGCGCTGCCGATCGCGCCGGCGGCCCCTGTGACCAGGATGATTTTGCCGTTCAGCTCCACGCGCCTGATCCCCTCATTGCATTCCGGTGCATTGTCGATCATTCATCTGGTCATGTCATCCGCGGCACCCGTCTGCCTGATCACAGGCGCCTCCTCCGGCATCGGCGCAGCGCTCGCGCGCGAATTCGCCCGGCATAATCATCCGCTGCTGCTCGTGGCGCGGCGTGAAGACGAACTGAACAGATTGGCGGATCAAATCGCCGCCGAAGGCCATGCGCGCCCCGCTGTCATCAGCGCCGATCTCGGTACTCCTGACGGCATAGGTCAGCTCGCCGAGGCGATCCACGCGCGCGGGCTCGAGGTCTCGATCCTGGTCAACAATGCGGGGATCGGCCTGCTCGGCGAGGCGGCAGCGCTCGATCTGGCGCGCCAGCTCGCCATTGTCGATCTCAACAACCGCGCACTTACCGACCTGACGTTGCGTTTTCTGGACAGCATCGTCCGCCACAAAGGTGGTATTCTCAACGTGGCGTCGATCGCCGGTTTTCTGCCGGGGCCCGGCATGGCCGTCTATCACGCCAGCAAGGCTTACACCGTCTCGCTCACCGAAGCCCTGCACACCGAGCTGAAAGCCGATGGCGTGAAAGTCTGCGCTTTGTGTCCCGGGCCGGTGCCAACCGGCTTCTTCCATCGCGCCGGCCTGCCGCACGACTATTTCCCCCGGTTCCTCGCCCGGCCCGCCGACCGCGTGGCACGCGAGGGGTACGAAGGCTTCATGGGCGGACACCGCATCGTCGTACCAGGCACCGAGAACCGGATCATGACACTGCTGCCGCGGCTCACCCCGCGCGCGCTGGTGCTGGCCGTCGTCGCGTGGCGCTGGCGACGGCAGGCCCGCGGCCGATAATCTACTCTACCGCCCCTCCCCCACGCCGACCTAATATACTGGCGAACTCTGTCCTCCAGGGAACTGAAATGGCCGACACCAACACTGACGTGAAAAAGCTGCCGTTCGAGCGCGCGATCGAGGAACTGGAATCGATCGTCAAGCGGCTCGAGGAAGGCAAAGTTCCGCTCGAGGAATCGGTGGCCATCTACGAACGCGGCGAAGCGTTGAAGGGGCGTTGCGAGGAACTTTTGCGGCAGGCAGAGGCGCGCGTGGAAAAAATCACGCTCGATGCTTCAGGTAAGCCCTCTGGCAGCGAGCCGCTCGACGTCGATTAAAGGAGATGCCGTGCAGGTCGGACGCCGGCTCATTATCTATGTACAAGGCTACGACCCGCGCGGCCTCGCGGAGTACTATCGGATATTCCGGCGCGAATATCGCGAAACTTGCTCGCTCTACGGTTTAAGCGGCGACGTCGGCAAGCCCGCTAACGATCCCGCCCGACACGTCACCACCTGGAATGCATCGACCGGCGGCGAAGACTGGCGCGTCGACACGCGTTACATGTTCCTGCGGTGGGAAGACATCATCCGAAGGGATTTCGCGCGGCCGTTTTGGTGGAAGATCGCCGCGATGTACTACGCGCTGGGCATCGCCATCCTGAATGGCGTCGTAGCCCGCATCATGCGCGCGCATTGGCGCTTTGGGCTCTTCACGCTCTACCCGATGGTGCTGATGACTTTCTGGATCGCGATGGGCGTCGTCACCGGCCTCGCACTCGACGAAATCGCATCCAACCTCGGCGTTCCGCACTGGCTCGGCGTCGCTGTCGGCGCGGTCGCCGGATTCGCCGTCTTTTCCAGCGCACTCTGGCTCACCGGCCCGCAGACTTATCTGCTCTACCTCTGCGACGACGTGGCTTCCACCTACCAGTACGCACATCGGCGGCGGCCGGATTGGGAAGAACGGATGGAGACGTTCGCGGAATATGTGGTCGACGCGGTCCGGACGAGCGGCGCCGACGAAGTGGTGATCGTCGGCCATTCGTCCGGCTCCTTTCTTGCCGTCGACGTCGTCGACAGGGCGTTGAACCGCGATCCGGCACTCGGTCGGCAGGGTCCCGCGGTACGGCTCCTGACCATCGGCGCCAATCTGCCGATTGTCGGCTTTCACAAACCGGCGGGCTGGTTCCGCGACAAGATCGCCCGGTTGGGCGCCTCCAACCAGATCGACTGGATCGACTTCCAGTCGCGCCACGACATCATGAATTTCTGGCCGTTCGACCCCGTCGCCGACCACGGCATCGATTTGGGGCCCGAACGCCGCAACCCCCACGTCGTGGCGGTCAATTTCCGCGATCTCTGGGCGTCGGACGACTTCGAGCGCCGCCGTTGGCACTTCTTCCGCGCTCATTTCCAATTTCTGCTCGCCAACGAACGGCTCGGCGCGGCATATGATTACTACCTGATTTGTTGCGGACCGTTTGATCTCCTGACCCGCGCGACGGAACCCGACCGGGTCATCGCCGCGATGGCGCCCAAAATGGGGACCAGAGCGGCCCGCAACGTCGAATTGCTCAAAAGTGGCGATGTGGTGTAAGCCTCAAGTGCCGCCCCGGTGGCGGCAGGCCATTTTCAGGCCAATTTCCGGAGTTGCTCGTGCCCGAGATGTCTAAAACCCCGTTGCTCGACCGGGTCCGCGTTCCCGCGGACCTGAAGAACCTGTCGGCTGAGCAGCTCAAGCAACTCGCCGATGAGTTGCGCAGTGAAACCGTCAACGCCGTTGCCAAGACGGGCGGCCATCTGGGCGCCGGCCTCGGCGTCGTGGAACTCACGGTGGCGCTGCACTACGTGTTCGACACACCGGCCGACCGGCTGATCTGGGACGTCGGCCACCAGGCCTATCCGCACAAGATCCTGACCGGACGCCGCGACCGCATCCGCACCCTGCGTCAGGGCGGCGGCCTGTCCGGATTCACCAAGCGGGCCGAGAGCGAATACGATCCGTTTGGCGCCGCGCACTCCTCGACCTCGATTTCCGCCGCGCTCGGCATGGCCGTGGCGCGCGATCTCGCCGGCGGCAACAACAACGTCATCGCCGTCATCGGCGACGGCGCGATGTCCGCCGGCATGGCCTACGAAGCCATGAACAATGCCGGCGCGCGTAACGAACGTCTGATCGTCATTCTCAACGACAACGACATGTCGATCGCGCCGCCGGTCGGCGCGATGTCGGCTTATCTCGCGCGGCTCGCCTCGGGCCGCACCTATCTCAAGCTGCGCGATGTCGGCAAGCAACTCACCAACCACCTGCCCAAGGGGCTGGATCGCGCAATTACCCGCGCGGTCGAGCACGCACGCGGTTACGTCACCGGCGGCACCTTGTTCGAAGAGCTCGGCTTCTATTACGTCGGGCCGATCGACGGCCACAATCTCGATCATCTCCTGCCGGTGCTGCGCAACGTGCGCGACGCCGAGATCGGGCCGATCCTCATCCATGTGGTGACGCAGAAGGGCAAAGGCTACGCGCCGGCTGAAGCGTCGGCCGACAAGTATCACGGCGTCGTCAAATTCGACGTCGCCACCGGTGCGCAGGCCAAATCGAAAGGCGGCGCGCCGCAATACACCAAGGTGTTCGGCGAAAGCCTGATCAAGGAAGCCAAGAAGGACGACAAGATCGTCGCCATCACGGCCGCCATGCCGTCCGGCACCGGCGTCGATATGTTCCAGAAGGAATTCCCCAAGCGCACCTTCGACGTCGGCATCGCCGAACAGCACGCGGTGACCTTCGCCGCCGGCCTCGCGACCGAAGGCTTCAAGCCGTTCTGCGCCATCTACTCGACCTTCCTGCAGCGCGCATACGACCAGGTCGTGCACGACGTCGCCATCCAGAACCTGCCGGTGCGCTTCGCCATCGACCGCGCCGGTCTCGTCGGCGCCGATGGCCCGACGCATGCCGGCTCGTTCGATGTCGCCTATCTCGGCTGTCTGCCGAACTTCGTCATCATGGCGGCGGCCGACGAGGCCGAGCTTGTGCACATGGTGGCGACGCAGGTCGCGCTCGACGACCGCCCCTCCGCGCTGCGCTATCCGCGCGGCGAAGGCCTCGGCGTGGCGATGCCCGACGAAGGCAAGCCGCTCGAGATCGGCAAGGGCCGCGTCCTGCGCGAAGGCCATAAGGTGGCGCTGTTCTCGTTCGGCGCCCGGCTGGGCGAGTGTCTGAAGGCGGCCGATGAATTGGCCGCGCTTGGACTTTCCACGACCGTCGCCGATGCGCGCTTCGCCAAGCCGCTCGACGTCGATCTGCTGCTGAAGCTGGCGCGCGAGCACGAAGTGCTGATCACCGTCGAGGAAGGCTCGATCGGCGGCTTCGGCTCCTTCGTACTGCAGACTCTGGCCGAAAGCGGCGCGCTGGAAGGCGGCCTGCGCGTGCGGGCGATGGTCCTGCCGGATACCTTCATCGATCAGGACTCGCCGGCGGCGATGTATGCCCAGGCCGGGCTCGACGCGAAGGGCATTGTCGCCAAGGTGTTCGAAGCGCTCGGCAAGGACATCTCGGCCGAGACCGTCAAACTGGCTTAGAGATCTCTCCCACCTCCGCTCAAATCCCGCTGTCGCGGGAATGAGCGGAGAGTGGTTTGATTCCGCGTCAGCGGAGCGCGCTCAGAGGCGCTTCTTCTTACTCTTCTTCCGGCCCTTCTTGCGGCTCGGCACTTTCTTGCCCTTGCGCCGCGCTTCCGACAGGCCGATAGCGATCGCCTGTTTCCGGCTCTTCACCTTCTTGCCGCTGCGTCCACTCTTGAGCGTGCCCTTCTTGCGCTTGCGCAACGTACGCGCAACGTCCTTGGACGCGCTCCTGGAGTATTTCCGTGCCATGAGGCTCCCCAGTTGGTTTGATTATCTTCAACGATGGCCTAACCTTCCTGCATGGAACTAGTTCCCGGTCTGCATTCGACATGCATCTTCTTTTGACGAGAGAACGTCGATGACGTTGCGCATGCGCGCCGATCGTCTGCTCGTCGAACGCGGACTGTTCGAAAGCCGCGCCAAAGCACAAGCCGCGATCGAAGCTGGACTCGTCTTTGCGAACGATACTGTCGTGCGTAAGCCATCCGAGGAGATACCGACCGACGCGCATGTCGTCGCAAGCCCGGCTCATCCTTATGTTTCACGCGGCGGATTGAAGCTCGCCGCCGCACTCGATCATTTCAAATTCGGTCCGAAGGGCCGCATCTGTCTCGATGTCGGCGCCTCGACGGGCGGCTTCACCGATGTGCTGCTGCAACGCGGCGCCACACGCGTCTATGCGGTCGACGTCGGCCGCAGCCAATTGCACGCAAGCCTGCGCGTACGTGGCGACGTGATCTCGCTGGAGGAGACCGACATCCGCACGCTGTCACCCGACCGTTTCGCTGAAGTGCCGGATCTCGTCACCATCGATGTCAGCTTCATTTCGCTAAAGCAGGTTTTGCTGGCGGCTCTCGCACTTGCACACAAACCGGCGCAGCTGGTGACGCTGATCAAGCCTCAGTTCGAGGCCGGCCGCAGCGCCCTGAAGAAGGGCGTGGTGCGCGATGCGGCGATACGCCAAGCCGTTTGCGACGACATTGTCTCGGTGGTCGCGGCGCTCGGCTGGGACGTGCTCGGCGTCATCCCCTCGCCGATCGAAGGCGGCGACGGCAATGTCGAGTTCCTGCTAGGCGCACGGGCGGCTTAGGCGGCTTAAGCATCAGGCCAAACGATCCGGCACATCAGCGTCCCTGATGCATGTGTCCGCAAAGCCACCACACTCGAACGAAGTCAGCCGTGCGGCATCGCGTGACCTTTCTCCCGCCACAACCATCTTTATGGTGCCGGCTATGACTCATCGCAACGCAGACATCGCCGCCAGCGCGGGAACGCTGGCGGAAACGAACCATTGGCGCGTCGAAATGAACGCCACGGTGAAGCTCGCCTTGCCCATCGCGCTGACGCAACTCGGTCAGGTCGCGATGATGACCAGCGACCTCATGCTCATCGGGCATCTCGGCGACAAGGCGATCGCGGCCGCGGCGCTCGGCCAGACCGTGCTGTTCGCCGCCTTCGTCGTCGGCATGGGCCTTGTGTCGGCGGTCGCGCCGCTCGCGGCGCAGGCCTTCGGCGCGCGTGAGCCGCGGATGGTGCGGCGCTCCTTGCGCGTCGGCCTCTGGGCGGCCGTGCTGCTCGGCATTCCGGCGACGGCGCTGCAGCATCTGGGCGAAGACATCCTCATCGCGACCGGCCAGGAGCCGGAGTCCGCGCGGCTCGCCGGCCTCTATCTCATCGGTCTCGGCTGGTCGCTGGTGCCCGGCTGGTGGTTCATCGCGCTGCGCGGCTTCATGGGCGCTGTCAATCGTCCGGAGCCCGCACTCTGGGTCACGCTCGTCGCCATTCCGATCAACGCCTTGCTCGCTTACGCGCTGATCTACGGCAGGTTCGGCTTGCCGCGCCTCGAGCTGCTCGGCGCCGGCATCGCGACCACCATCGTCAATCTCGGCATGTGCGTCGCCTGCGTCTGGATTACCTATCGGCAGCGACCGTTTCGCAAATACCGGGTGCTTGGACGTTTATGGCGCATCGATTGGCCGCTGCTCGGCCGCCTCATCGCGGTCGGCGCGCCGATCTCCGGCTCGTTCCTGCTCGAATACGGTCTGTTCGCCACGGCGGCGATCATGATGGGGTGGATCAGCACGACGGCGCTCGCCGCGCACCAGATCGCGCTGCAAACGGCGGCGATCCTGTTCATGGTGCCGTTCGGCATATCGATGGCGGCCACCGTCCGCGTCGGCCATGCGGTCGGACGGCATGATGCGGCCGCCACGCGGCGCGCCGGCTTTGCCGCGATCGGTCTCGGCGCGGTGTTCATGGCCGCGATGGTGCTCATCGTCATCGCGCTCCGCCACGTCATCCCGCTTGCCTTCCTCGGCACCGCGACCGCCGACACCGACGCAACGCTCGTGCTGGCGGCAACCCTGCTGCTGCTCGGCTCGACCTTCTTCATCGTCGACGGCGTGCAAACCGTGGCCAACGGCGCATTGCGCGGGCTCAACGACACGCGCGTGCCGCTGCTGTTCGCCGCGGTCAGCTTCTGGGTGATCGGCTTCTCGACCTCCTACGGCCTCGCCTTCCCTGCAGGACTGGGGGCGGTCGGCATCTGGATCGGCTTCACGGTCGGCCTCGGCATCTATGCCGGGCTGCTGCTGTGGCGGTTCGATGCCCTCACCCGGCGCGGCTATCTGCCGGCGACGCCCGGCCACACGGTGGCGCATTGACCATTGCTCGCCCCCGCGCTTGCCGCTAAGCGGGGGCATGACCGAACAACTCACCATCACCGACATCGGCCATCGCGGCGACGGCGTGGCCGATACGCCGGGTGGCGCGATCTACGTGCCGTATACGCTGCCGGGCGAAGTGGTGACGGTCGACAAGGTCGCCGGCCATCCGGACCGGCGGCATCTCGTGCATATCGACAGACCGAGCCACGAGCGCGTCCCCGCCGTCTGCAAGCACTTCGGTCAATGCGGCGGCTGCGCCCTGCAGCATTGGTCGCTGGCCGAGTACCACCTCTGGAAGCGCTCGCTGGTCGTTGAGGCTTTGGCCAATGCCGGCCTCATCGCCCCGGTCGACGAGGTGATCATCGATGCGCATGGCCAAGGCCGCCGGCGCGCCGTGCTGCATGCGCGGCGCGGCACGCACGATGTGCTCGAGGTCGGCTTCACCGCGCCGCGCGCGCACCACATCGTCGCCATCGACTCCTGCCCGATCCTGGCGCCCGGCTTGAATGGCGCGATCAAGGCCGCCTGGGCGATCGCCGAGATTCTCAAGCCGGCGCAGAAGCCACTCGACATCCAAGTGACGGCGACGGACAGCGGCATGGATGTCGATGTGCGCGGCTCGGGATCGCTGAACGCCGCGATGACGACCGCGCTCGCGAAACTGGTCGAAGCGCACAAACTGGCGCGGCTGACGCGCCATGGCGAACTCGTCGCCCAGCGCGGCCAGCCGATGCTCACCGTCGGCCGCGCGCAGGTACCGCTACCGCCCGGCAGCTTCCTGCAAGCGACCGCGCTCGGCGAAGACACATTGGCCAAGCTCGTCATGGAGCACGTCGGCAAAGCCAAGCGCGTCGCCGATCTGTTCGCCGGTATCGGCACCTTCGCCTTGCGGCTCGCCGAGAAGGCGCGCGTGACCGCGGCCGACAGCGAAGCCGGCGCGGTGAAAGCGCTGGAGCGCGGCGCGCAGATGACCAGCGGCCTCAAGCCGGTCGAAGCCGTGGCGCGCGATCTCTTCCGCCGGCCCTATCTCCCGATGGAGATGAAGGGCTTCGATGCGGTCGTGTTCGACCCGCCGCGCCAGGGTGCCGAGGCGCAGGCGCGCGAACTCGCCAAGAGCAATGTGAAGACGATCGTCGGCGTCTCCTGCGATGCGACGACCTTCGCGCGCGATGCGAATATCCTCATTGCCGGCGGCTACAAGCTCGCGCGCGTCACCGCGGTCGACCAGTTCCGCTGGTCGCATCATGTCGAGATGGTCGGGAAGTTCGAGAAGTAACGCGCGGTAGTGAGCCGTCATCCTGGGGTGCGAGCGCAGCGAGCCTCGAAGGATGGCGGCGGCGAGTCAGAAGCCCATCGAGGCGCGGCGCTAAAGCGCCGAGCACATGAGGGCGACGGCACTTCACCTAAAATCGTATCCGCCCCAGCGCTCCTGCCACATCTTTTCACCGATGGTGCAGGAAATGCGCGGTGACTGCGACGACGCCGGAATAACCCGCGCTTCCGGCTGACGGCCGGCGACCTCGAGCACCAATTTGGTGCGCGTCGCTTCGATGAACTTCGACCGGTCGCGGATCGGAACCACGAAAGCCCCCGCGCCACCGATCACGCAATCCTCGTAATAGATATCGAGCTGTTCGATATCCATCATCGTCCCGGTCGGCCGCTTGAGCATGATCGGCAGGCCGTTGATGGTGATGCCGGCCGCAAGCACGTCATCGCGCACATGCGCCACCGGCAAGCCTGAATTGTTGGCGCCATCCCCCGACACGTCGATCACGCGCCGCAGGCCGCGATAGCCGCTGTTGTCGAACAAAGGCTTGGCGAACATCAACGCGCCGGAAATCGAGGTGCGCGAGGCGCGGCGGTACGGCGCACGTGCAATCTCCGCGGCCACTGCGTCCGCCGCCTCCGGGCCGTCGATGAGACGCCACGGCATGATGATCTTTTGATCGTTGGCGCCAGCCCATTCGAAATAGGTGATGGCGATCTTGCCATTGGCGCCCTCGCGCAACGCACGCAGGAATTCGGTCGATGTCAGTGCCTGGATGTAGCCGTCGCGCTGCAGCGCCTGCTCGTCCGGATCCATCGAATAGGAGACATCGACCGCGAGCACGAGTTCGACGTCGACCGGCACGGCGCTGGGGTTCTTGTCGGCGAGGCGGGGGAGATGCGGGGTGGCGGCGCTGGCGGCCGCGAAAGCCGCTGCGATGACCAGTCCGGCGATGGCCGCATAACCAGGTCGCCTCATGAGCAAATGCTGGCACGGCACACGGGCAAAGGAAAGACCAATGAATGGTCAGTGGATTGTTATTCCGACGGCACTGACCCGCCTGGTCGCCATCGGTTAGGCTTGCGGTCGAACTTTTCTTGGACACCGTTGGGGAAGGCAAACATGAGCGTGGATCGCAGGACACTGTTGCGCGCGGCCGGGGCCGTCGGCGCGACCGCCATCGGAGCGTCGGCCGCTCACGCGGCGGGCTGTGACATCGGCCCGCCGGCGCACGACAAGGGTCCGCTGGTCTGGATGAACCTGGACCAGATCGAACTGGACGCCGCCTACGATCAAGCCACCTACGCGCCGACGCTCGGTCAGATCTTGAAGCGCTATGCGACGAGCAGCGAAGAGGTACGCAAGCGCCTCGGCCCGCCAAAGCGGTTCTCGTACGGCTCGACGCCGGTCGAAGGCATGGACGTCTATCCGGCCAAAAACCCCAATGCGCCGGTGTTCGTCTTCATTCACGGCGGCGCGTGGCTGCGCGGCGAAGCCAAGGAGTACGGCTATCCGGCCGAGCTATTCGTCAATGCGGGCGCTACCTACATCGCGCTCGACTTCACCGGCATCGGTGCCGCGCAAGGCGATTTGCGCGTGATGGCCAAACAGGTGCGCAGCGGCATAGCCTGGGCCTACAAGAACATCGCCAGCTATGGCGGCGATCCCAACCGCTTCTACATCGGCGGCCATTCATCCGGCGGCCATCTCTGCGGCGTCGCGCTGGTCACCGACTGGGAAAAGGAGTTCGGCCTGCCGCCGACCTTCATCAAAGCCGGCATGTGCATGAGCGGCATGTACGACCTCAAGCCGGTGCGGTTGTCGAAGCGCAGTTCCTACGTCAAATTCGACGACGACATGGAGGCCAGCATGAGCACGCAGCGGCATCTCGACAAACTGCGCGTGCCGGTCGTTGTCACTTACGGCACGTTCGAGACGCCGGAGTTTCAACGGCAGAGCCGGGACTTCGTCGCGGCCGTCAAAGCCGCCGGCAAGCCGGTCGAGCTCGTCGAAGCGCCGAGCTACAATCACTTCGAGATGTGCGAAACCCTCGGCAACCCCTACGGCCCGAACGGACGCGCGGCCTTGCGCATGATGGGCATCGGCTGAACGTCAGCCTTCGACCGGCTCGGTATCGACAATCTCGATGCCGAAGCCGGCAATGCCGACATAAGTGCGCTTGGTCGAGGTCAGCAGGCGGATCGACGAGATGCCGAGGTCGCGCAGGATCTGCGCGCCGAGGCCGACCTCGCGCCACTGCCGGGCGCGCGCCGCCTCGGTCTCGGAGTCCCCTTGCGGGATCTCGGACACCGGCACGCCCGCCGTCCCGTCGCGCAGATAGACGATGACGCCGCGGCCTTCCGCTTTGAAGCGCGCGAGCACCGCGCGGATCGTCTTGGCGCCGCCGAACACGTCGCCGATCACATCGGCACGATGCAGACGCGCCGGTACGCTGGCGCCGTCACCGATGTCGCCATAAACGAAAGCGATGTGGTGCACGCGATCGAAGGGCGTCACGTAGGCATAACCCTTGAGCGTGCCGATCTCCGAATCCACCTGAAACTCGCCGACACGCTCGACCAGCTTGTCGCGGCTCTGACGGTAGGCGATGAGATCGGCGATCGAGAGATAGACGAGCTTGTGCTTCTCGGCGAAGGCCGCGACCTCCGGCCCGCGCATGACGCTGCCGTCGTCATTCATCAGTTCCGACAGCACGCCGACCGGCGAAACGCCGGCGAGCTTGCAGAGATCGACACAGGCTTCCGTATGACCCGAGCGCATCAGCACGCCGCCCTCGCGAGCGACCAGCGGAAACACGTGGCCAGGACGCACGAAGTCGGCGGCGCCGCTGTTGTCGTTCGCCAGAGCGCGCACGGTATTGGTGCGCTCCTCCGCCGAGATGCCGGTGGTCAGGCCATGACGCACGTCGACCGTCACGGTGAAGGCGGTGCCCAGCGGCGCGTCGTTCTCGGCCACCATCGGCTCGAGATGCAGCTTGCGCGCTAGATCGAGCGCAAGCGGCGCGCAGACGATGCCCGACGTATGCCGGATGATGAAGGCCATCTTCTCCGGCGTGCAGAGCGACGCTGCAATGAAGAGGTCGCCCTCGTTCTCGCGATCGTCGTCATCGGTAACGACGACGAGCTCGCCTCTGGCGAATGCTTTGATCGCCGCTTCGACACGCTGATGGGCATTGAGCACGACGGATTACCTCAAGATTCTTTTCAGGCGCCCGGCATGGGGAACGGCCAGGACGGCCCCTCTCCCACTTGGCCACGGTGCAGGAGATAGTGATCGGCGATGACGCATGCCACCATCGCCTCGGCGATGGGCACGGCGCGGATGCCGACGCAGGGGTCATGGCGGCCTTTGGTCACCACTTCGGTGTTGTTGCCGTAACGGTCCACCGTCTTGCGCGGGGTGAGGATCGACGACGTCGGCTTCACCGAGAAACGCGCGACGATCGGCTGGCCGGTCGAGATGCCGCCGAGAATGCCGCCGGCATGATTGGACAGAAACAACAGGCTGCCGTCATTGCCCATGCGCATCTCGTCGGCATTGTCCTCGCCGCGCAACTCGGCCGCGGCCATGCCGTCGCCGATTTCGACGCCTTTGACCGCGTTGATGCTCATCAACGCCGCAGCGAGATCGGCGTCGAGTTTGCCATAGACCGGCGCGCCGAGCCCCGCCGGCACGCCTTCGGCGACGACCTCGATGACAGCGCCGATCGACGACCCGGATTTACGGATGCCGTCGAGATAGCTCTCGAAGAACTTCGCCTGCACCGGATCGGGGCAGAAGAACGGATTGTTGCCGACCTCGTTCCAGTCCCAGCGCGAGCGGTCGACCTTGTGCGGACCCATCTGCACCAGCGCGGCGCGCACGGTGAGCCCCGGTACCACCCTGCGGGCGATGGCTCCGGCCGCGACGCGCACGGCAGTCTCGCGCGCCGAGGCACGGCCGCCGCCGCGGTAATCGTAAATGCCGTATTTGACGTCGTAGGCGTAACCGGCGTGGCCGGGCCGGTACTTGTCCTTGATGTCGGAGTAGTCCTTCGACCGCTGGTCGACATTCTCGATCATCAGCATGATCGGCGTGCCGGTGGTCACCTGCTGGCCGGAGACCTCATCGGTGAAGACCCCCGACATGATCTTCACCGCGTCCGGCTCCTGCCGCTGCGTGGTGAAGCGCGACTGGCCGGGCCGGCGCTTGTCGAGCTCGACCTGGATTTCCTCGGCCGTGATGGGGATGCGCGGGGGGCAGCCGTCGACCACGCAGCCGATCGCCGCCCCGTGGCTTTCGCCGAAGCTGGTGAACCGGAAAAGGCGGCCGAAGGTGTTGAAGGACATAGGGGTTCCGCTTTTGCAGCGGTTTGGTAGCCCGGGACCCGAGGCTGGTCAAATAGAGGCCGGCGCGGGCTGGCAAGCCGGCCGGACGGACGCTATGCCCAGAGCGGACGACACCCAAAGGAGCGCCTATGCCCGACCTGCAGCCGGACATCGCCACGCTGATGCGCCGGATCGAGGCGCTGGAGATGGACGCCGCGCACCGCGGCCGCATGATCGAGGACCTCAACGCCACCATCATGGCGCAGTGGAAGGAGATCGACGGCCTCAAACGGCAATTGCGCCAGTTGACCGAGCAGTTGGCGGAACTCGAGGCGCCCCGCGACGGCGCGCCGGAGCCGCCACCGCCGCACTATTGACATTCGGTCATTCCGGGGCGCGTGCGCAGCACGCGAACCCGGAATCCAGAAACACGCACCGTGTTTGCGTCTGGATTCCGGGTCCGCGCTTTCAGCGCGTCCCGGAATGACGGCTAGGCGTAGCGCGTGAGCTTGTCGCCTTCGAACACATAAACCACGCCCTGGACGATATCGATGAGCGGCGCGGCGGCCGGCCTGGCGATGCCGAGATGCGCCATCAGCCCGCGCGCGGTGCCGCCATGGGCGACGGCCACCGTGTCGCGCGTGAGCCCTTCGTACCAGCGGCCCATGCGCGCCATCACCATCTCGTAGCTTTCGCCACCGGGCGGCAGGAAGTGAAACTTGTCGTGCTCGCGCTGCGAGATGCGCGCCGGATCGCTGTAGTGCAATTGCGCGATGGTGAAGCCTTCCCAATCGCCGAAGGAAATCTCCGCCAGCGCTTCGTCGACGGCGTAAGCATCCGGCGCGAGGCCCAGGGCGCCGCGCGCCAGTTCCATGGTCTCGCGCGCGCGGACCATCGGACTGGAGACGAAGTCGAGCGTCGACGGATCGCGGCCGTCCCGCGCCAGGAGATCGCGCAGCACGGCGCCGCAGTGGCGGGCTTGTTCGCGACCGCGTTCGTTGAGCTCAATGTCGCGCCGGCCCTGCAAGCGGCCGGCCACGTTCCAGTCGGTTTCGCCGTGACGGATATAGAAGACGGTCGGCATCGCCATCAACGTACAGCCTGTCCCCGCTCATTCCCGCGAAAGCGGAGCCAGTGAATACTGGATCGCCCGCTTCCGCGGGCGATGACAAAAAAGTTACTCGAGCTTACCGACCGCGAGATCGGGCGCGTCCGGATGCTTGATGCCGACGACGTGATAGCCGGCGTCGACGTGCTGGATCTCGCCGGTGACGCCGCTCGACAGGTCGGACAGGAAGAACACGCCGGCCTTGCCGACGTCTTCCAGCGTCACGTTCCGCCGCAGCGGCGTGTTATATTCGTTCCACTTCAGGATATACCGGAAGTCGCCGATGCCCGACGCCGCCAGCGTCTTGATCGGGCCGGCCGAGATAGCGTTGACGCGGATGTTCTTCTGGCCGAGGTCGGCCGCCATGTAGCGCACCGAGCTCTCGAGCGCCGCCTTGGCCAGGCCCATGACGTTGTAATGCGGCATCCACTTCTCGGCGCCGTAATAGGTCAGCGTCAGCAGCGAGCCGCCATTGGTCATCAGCTTCTCGGCGCGCTGGGCGATGGCGGTGAACGAGTAGCAGCTGATCACCATCGTCTTCACGAAATTGTCTTCCGTGGTGTCGACGTAGCGGCCGTCGAGCTGGTCCTTGTCGGAGAAGGCGATGGCGTGGAGGACGAAGTCGAGCGAGCCCCAGGCCGACTCGACCGCCGCGA
This sequence comes from Pseudolabrys taiwanensis, assembly GCF_003367395.1. Lineage (NCBI taxonomy): Bacteria > Pseudomonadati > Pseudomonadota > Alphaproteobacteria > Hyphomicrobiales > Xanthobacteraceae > Pseudolabrys > Pseudolabrys taiwanensis. The sequence continues at coordinate 2,282,876 of NZ_CP031417.1, forward strand.
AGACGGCATCCAGGCTCTTCGGGTCGGTGACGTCGCAGTGGCCGACGACCAGGCCGTCGACCTCCTCGGCCAGCGGCTCGACGCGCTTCTTCAGCGCCTCCCCCTGGTAGGTGAAGGCGAGGTCCGCGCCGTGGTCGCGGCAGGCGCGCGCGATGCCCCAGGCGATCGAGCGGTTGTTCGCCACGCCCATGATGAGGCCGCGCTTGCCGCGCATAAGACCCGAGGATTCCGCCATTATTGTCCCCATTTTCGGCCGGCAGGCGCCGACCTGTCCCCCTATGGCATAGGGCCCAGGCCCCATCAAGCAAGCCGGGCCCCGCTCCCTATTCCGCTGTTAATTCAATTCAATTCCGGGAATATGAGGGGACAGCAGGGGTTATTGGCAGTGAATGACAGCCGGATGACGGGTCCGGAAGCGGCCGCCGGAGACCCCTCCTCGCCCGCCTGCGGTTCATGAGGGGACGGAGAAGCGGCTTGGCCACGTTCGCGCAGAAGGTCGAGGCAGCGATCCCGGCGCTCAGGCGCTATGCACGGGCGCTGACGCGAGACGCTGACACAGCCGACGACCTGGTGCAGGACACGCTCGTGCGCGCGTTGCGCTCCGAGCACCTATTCCAGGGCGAGGAAGTGCGGAGCTGGCTCTACACCATCCTCACCAACCTGAACCGCAACCGCCTGCGCTCGCTGGCACGGCGGCCGTCATTGTCCTCGATCGAGGACAATGACGCTCCGGACGCCTCCGGGCCGGAAGCCGGCAGCCGCGACATCGAGCGCGCGTTGGCGACGCTCGCCGAGGATCAGCGACAGGCGCTGCTGTTGGTCGTGCTCGAAGGCCTGAGCTACCGCGAGGTGGCCGAGGTGCAAGGTATTCCGATCGGCACCGTGATGTCGCGTCTGGCGCGTGCGCGCATGCAGATCAAAGGCTACCTCGACGGCGAGCGCCCGGCGCTGCGTCGCGTGAAATAAGGATGTGGGGATCATGATCGAACGCATGTCACCGGTGAGCGAGGACGAACTCCACGCCTTCATCGACGGCCAATTGCCCCCCGACCGGCGCGAGGCCGTCGCCTCCTGGCTCGCGGAAAATCCCGAGCAGGCGGCCATGGTCGCGGCTTGGCGCGCGCAGGCCGAGGCGATCCGCACACGCTACGGCGCGGTTGCGGACGAGCCGGTGCCGGAGCGATTGCAGATCGAGAACGTGTTGCGGATGACCGGCGCCGTGAGCCGCAAATGGCTGGCGATGGCCGCGGCCGCCGCGACCGTTGCCTTTCTGGTCGGCGGCACGGCCGGCTGGTTCGCACGCGGCGCTTCCGCGGCCGCGCCGAGCGGTTTCGAGACGCTGACCGCCGATGCGGTCGAGGCGCATAAGCTCTATGTCGTCGAGGTGCGTCACCCGGTTGAAGTGCCGGGCTCCGAGCGCGCGCACATGACGCAATGGCTGACGAAGCGGCTCGGCTACGAGCAGCGCATTCCCGATCTGCAGGCGATCGGATTGAAGCTGGTCGGTGGACGGCTGTTGCCGGGTCCGAAGGGCGCCGCCGCTTTCTATATGTACGAAGGACCGTCGGGCGAGCGCTTCACCATCTACTGCTCCAAGGCGACCGCACCGGAAACGGCGCTGCGCTTCAAGCAAGGCCAGCAGGTGTCGGCTTTCTATTGGGTCGACGACAAGGTCGCTTATGTCGTGTCCGGTCCGGCGGACCGCGACAAGCTCGAGACGATCAGCAAGGCGGTGTGGGAGCAGGTCGACAAGGCGGGCGTGCGGAAGTCGTAGCTCCATCACCGCTCGCCCCCGCGAAAGCGGGGGCCCAGCGCAACACAACAAGCGCTCTCGAAGGGGGCTTCTGGATTCCCGCTTGCGCGGGAATGAGCGGCGTGTGTTGCTCACCCCAACCCGCCGCGGGGATCGTACGGCTTCTTGTCGCGCCAGGTTTCCATCAGCTTCTTGAAGTCGTCATCGAGCTGATCGGGCAGTGCGATGCGCACCGTCGCCAAGAGGTCGCCGGTCGCGCCCTTCGCCTTCAAGCCCTTGCCCTTGAGACGGAAGGTGCGGCCCGAATTGGTGCCGGCGGGGATCGCCAGCTCCACCGCGCCGTCGAGCGTCGGCACGCGCACCTTGCCGCCGAGCGTCGCTTCGTAAAGCGTGATCGGCAGCTCGAGCCTGAGGTCGCTGCCGTCCGGCTTGAACAGCGGATGCGGCGCGACATTGACGGTGATGAGCGCGTCGCCGGCGCGGCCATGCGCGCTCGGCCAGCCCTGCCCCTTCAGACGGATCTGCTGGCCGTCGGTGATGCCGGCGGGAATCTTGACCTCGATCTCCTTGCCGGTCGGCAGCGACACCCGCGCCTTCGAGCCCTTGGCGGCCTCGGGCAGCGAGATGGTCAGCGTCGCATGCAGGTCCTGGCCTGTCGTCTCGGTACCGAAATCTTCCGTCTCGAAAGCCGTGCGGCCGCCGCGCGCACCGCCACCGCCGAACATGCCGCGCAGCAAATCCTCGAAGCCGCCGGCACCGGCGCCACCACCGCCGCCGCCCGCACGGCGCTGGAAGCCGTCGGGGCCGAAACTGAAACTCTCGAAATGGCTCGCGCCCGCGCCCTGCTGGTGGCCCCAGGGGCCGCCCGCGCCGGCGCCCGCGTTGAAGCCCTGAAAGCGCGGCTTGCCTTCGGCATCTATCTCGCCGCGGTCGAAGGCCTTCCGCTTCTCGTCGTCGCCAACGATCTCGTAGGCGGCATTCAGCTCGGCGAAGCGCGAGGCCGCCTTCGGATCGTGCTTGTTGGCGTCGGGGTGCAGCTTCTTGGCGAGCTTACGGTAGGCGCTTTTCACCTCCGCCTCGCTCGCAGACTTAGACACCCCCAAAATCTCGTAGGGGTCGCGCATCCGTCCCAACTCCTTCGTGAAATTCCCCCGCCGGCCGGAAGGACCGGCGAATCTTCCCATAATGTGGGGTTCTTGCGCGAAGTTGCAACGCACCTGCGCAAAAGGCCGTCATTCCAAGGTGCGACGTCGGCACCTCAGGACGAGATTACGAGCTCTTCCACGGCTTGAGCGCGCGCACTTCCCAGCCGCCGCGGCCCTGTTTGCAGGCTTCGCCCTGCAGCCAGGATTGCGCGCTGCCGTTGACATAGCTCGCGAGGAAGTTGCGGCAGGTCTGGCCGTCCTGCGTGTAAGCGGCGGCGATCGGCGTCACGGTGCCGCGCGCGCCGCTGCGCGGATTTTCCCAGGTAAGGCTCGAGTCCTTCTCGCCGCGACGGAGTACTTCGCTCGCGGCCGCGCGCGCATAGGCCAGATCGCCCTCCGGCGGCATCTCGGCGTCCGCCTTCGCGCCGGGCGGCGGCGTGATCGAACCGGTGACGTCCTTGTCACTGCTGAAATAGGAGTCCAGCTGCCCGGACAAGCTGCAGCCGCCGGCGCCGAGCGCCAGCACCAGAGCACCGATGGCCGGCGCGCAGCGCCATAGTCGCAGCCGCATACATCCCCTATAACCGCGCTGACGAAACAACCTGGTCGTGGTCCCCGCCACGCGAAACTCCGAACATGTCCGATTCAGCCCCAATTCAACACCCAAGCTGGTTAACGACTGGTGATTTCACCGCCGCCGAGGAGCCTTTTCAGCTCTTCGCCGCTTGGCTCGAACAGGCGACCGCGACGGAACCGCGCGATCCCACCGCCATGACGCTGGCCACCGTCGATGCCGACGGCATGCCGAACGCCCGCATGGTGCTCCTGAAGGGCGCCGATGAAAGGGGCTTCGTCTTCTTCACCAACCTGGGCAGCCAAAAGGGGCAGGAGTTGGACGGGCAGCGAAAAGCCGCGCTCGTGTTCCATTGGAAGTCGCTCAACAAGCAGGTGCGCGTGCGCGGCACCGTCGAGCCGGTCAGCGAGGAGGAAGCCGACACCTATTTCGCCACGCGGCCGAAGCAGGCGCAGATCGGCGCCTGGGCGAGCAAGCAGTCCACGCCGCTCGAGAGCCGCCTCGCTTTCGAAAAAGCGATCGCGATTGCCGCCGCGAAATATGCGCTCGGCACGGTGCCGCGTCCGCCGTTCTGGTCCGGTTTCCGCATCGTGCCGGTGTCGATCGAATTCTGGCAGGACCGCCCCTTCCGTCTGCACGACCGCATCGTATTTAAGCGCGATGCCGCCGGTCAGCCGTGGAGCAAGACGCGGCTCTATCCGTGAGCTAATGTCGTCACGCGGCTTGCGCGCGACCGTAGAATTATTCCAAGGACGCCTATGCCGACCTCGCACACCAACCAACCGCGCCGCACGCTGCTCCTGACCGGCGCGAGCCGCGGCATCGGCCACGCCACCGTGAAACGTTTTTCCGCCGCCGGCTGGCGCGTCATCACCTGTTCGCGGCATCCGTTTCCGGAGAATTGCCCGTGGGACGCCGGACCGGAAGATCACATCCAGGTCGACCTTACCAACGAAGCCAACACGCTCGACGCCATCGCGGAGATCAAGCGCCGGCTCGACAACAAAGAACTGCATGCGCTCGTCAACAACGCCGCCATCTCGCCGAAGGCGGAAGGCGGCAAGCGTCTGAACGCCATCGAGACGACGATGGACACCTGGCATCACGTCTTCCAGGTCAACTTCTTCGCGCCGATCATGCTCGCGCGCGGCCTTGTCGACGAACTCAAGGCGGCGAAAGGTTCGGTGGTGAACGTCACCTCGATCGCCGGCTCGCGCGTGCATCCGTTCGCCGGCGCGGCCTACGCCACGTCGAAGGCGGCGCTGGCGTCGCTGACGCGCGAGATGGCGGCCGACTTCGGGCGCTTGGGTATTCGCGTCAACGCCATCGCGCCGGGCGAGATCGATACCGCGATCCTGTCGCCGGGCACCGAGAAGATCGTCGAGCAGATCCCGCTGCAGCGCCTCGGCACGCCCGACGAAGTGGCGAAGATCATCTATGTGCTGTGCACGGAGACGTCGTCTTACGTGAACGGCGCCGAGATCCACATCAACGGCGGCCAGCACGTTTAGCTACGGCGCCGTAGCCCGCATGAGTTCGTAGGGTGGGCAAAGGCGCGTCAGCGCCGTGCCCAGCCTCCGCCAAACACCGAATGGGTGCGCACGGCGCGCCATAGCGCGTTGAAGACGCGCGTAGCCGCGCTGTTGGAGCGCCTTTGCGCACCCTACGGTTCGCCCGGGACGACAGCAGACATAGCTCCGCCGCCCGTATTCTTTGAAAGGCGCCGGGTGCGCCTTGCATTCCGAGGTCTTCGCTCCGCGGCTCTCTCTGGAAAAAATAGAGGGCGCGCGGGACACCACTGGGTCCGACGGACCCACGGACCTCGATGCCTCGCGACATCGAGGCTTGTCGAGGTGAGTTAAGCCGCAAGTCCGCCAGTCCCGTGGCGTCCCGCGCGCGGTGTTTAATCGGTTTGCTCCGCAGCGCCCCCGGTGGACTACCCGTTTCAGGCGCCCTCCCTTCCGGGCTTGGGCGCCTATCCACCGCTATGGGCCCGCGCAGCCGTCGTCACGTTCCCAATTCTGGCGACGACGGCCACCCTGGGCCAGGCCCCGTGATGCACGGCAAGCGCATCGGGACGCTGCGGTTTGGACCGCCGGAGGGAAACTTGCGCCGCATCTCCGACGCTTCCAGTCCGGCCACCGCTCCCCGCCCCGCGTCTGGAGACGCTGATCAGACACCCCTCGCAGTGGGGCGGGATAAAAGGACTATAGTCCACCCTGGAATATAGGGCAAGCAGAGATAGGAATATTTTTCGGCAGCCGGCGGCGCCTGCCTCTCGGCAACCTCGGTTTTGGGCCGCGGACAATAAGAAACGGCCGCCGGGAGCGCGGCGGCCGTTCGAAACCTGAACGTTGGAAACGACTACTGGCTGTCGGTCGGCGGCGGCGCCGGCATCGGAGACGGCATCGCCGGCGCGGGTGCCGCAGGCTTGGGTGCAGCAGGCTTGGGTACGGCAGGCTTGGGTGCGGCAGGCTTAGGCGCCATCGGCTTGGCCGCCATCGGCTTGGGCGCCGCAGGCTTTGCAGCCGCGGGCTTCTTCGGCGCTGCCGCCTTCTTGGCTGGCTTCTTCGATGCGGCTTTCTTGGCCGGCTTCTTGCCGGCCGCCTTCAACGTCTTCTTCTTCTTGGCTGGCGCCGCTTTTTTCGCTTTCGTCTTCTTCGCTTTTACCTTTTTACGCTTCTTCGCCATGTGATCGATCTCCCGATCGGTTGAAGCAGACTTCCCCACGGAGGCGGCCGCGCTTGCCTGGCGCAGCCCGGCTCCCGCCTGCTCCGGCCGCCTCAGGCGCTGGTGAGTGCCTCAAGCTTCCGCAGCGGCTCCGGCATCGGCCCGCCGGTCGCCCAGTCGATCAACTCGACGGTGTGCACGACGGGGATAGCGGTGCCGGTGGCGATCTGTGTGATGCAGCCGATATTGCCGGCTGCGATCACATCCGGCTGGAGCCGTTCGATGTTGGCGACTTTGCGGTCACGCAATTGGTCCGCCAGCGTTGGCTGGAGAAGGTTGTAAGTGCCCGCCGAGCCGCAACACAAATGGCCTTCGGGTACATCTTTGACGATGAAACCAAACTTGCAAAGCAAATCTTTCGGTTCGCGCACGACCTTCTGTCCGTGCTGCAACGAACATGCAGAATGATAAGCAATAGTGAGGGGCGCGGGCGCTTCGGCGGCCGGCAAATTAAGGGTGGATAGATACTCGCTGACATCCTTGGTGAGCGCCGACACCCGCTTGGCCTTCTCGGCATAGGCCGAATCGGTGCGCAGCATGAAGCCGTAGTCCTTCACCGTGGTGCCGCAGCCGGACACGGTGATCAGGATGGCATCCAGCCCCTCGCCGTCGATCTCGCGCGTCCAGGCGTCGACGTCGTTGCGGGCGAAGGCCAGCGCCTCGTCCTCGCGTCCCATGTGATGCGACAGCGAGCCACAGCAGGCTTCGCCTGCCGCCACGACCACCTCGATGCCGTTGCGGTTCAATACACGGATCGCGGCGTCGTTGATCGACGGCGACAGCACAGGATTGATACAGCCCGCCAGTAGCGCCACCCGGCCGCGGCGCGGGCCTTGCGCCGGGAACACCTTACCGGTTTCCGCCGGCGGCGCCGGGAGCTTCGCCGGCGAGAGCTTGAGCATGGCGGCCAGCCGCGTGAGGCCGACCGCACGCAGCACCGGCGCGAAGGGCTTGCCGAGCCAGCCCGCCACCACGGCCAAGCGGAACAGCGACGGGTTCGGCAGCACCTTGGCCAGCAGGCCGCGCATGAAACGGTCGGCCAACGGGCGCTTGTAGGTCTTCTCGATGTGATCGCGGGCGTGGTCGACGAGGTGCATGTAGTGCACGCCGGACGGACAGGTCGTCATGCAGGAGAGGCACGAAAGACAACGATCGATGTGCTTGGCGACCTCGCGGGTGGCCGGACGGTCCTGCTCCAGCATCTCCTTGATCAGGTAGATGCGGCCGCGCGGGGAATCGAGCTCGTCGCCGAGCAGCACATAGGTCGGACAAGTGGCGGTGCAGAAGCCGCAGTGCACGCAGGCGCGCAGGATCTTTTCCGAGACGGCGACCTGCGGATCGGCGAGTTGCGCGAGGGTGAAGTTGGTTTGCATTGTGACTGTCGACTTGGGGGCGCCGCGGCAATGTTCGTGGGTCATCCCGGCCGAGCGAGCGTCAGCGAACGCGAGCCGGGAGCCGGTATGCCGCGACCTAGATCGGCTGCGGCGTACTGGGTCCCCGCTTTCGCGGGGACGACAGCTACCATCGTTGTTTGCGCGGTAAGGTCAACCCGCGACGGGCGCGCCGATGCGCGCGTGCTGACCGAGGGTGTCGGGCGACATCAGATATAGGGCATCGCAGATCTCGGCCGGCAGGTGACCCGGGCCGCGGCAGCGCCCCGCGGCGGCGGAGCCGGCCGCGCCAAACACCGCGAGCGCCGCAAGCGCCGCTTCGCGCGGCGGCCGCACCGCCGTGAAGGCCGCAATCACCGCGCTCAGGGCGCAGCCGATGGCGGTGGACAGCGGCATGAGCGCATGGCCTGTCCGCACCGGGATCGGCGCGCCGCCGCCGGTGACGTAGTCCACGGCGCCGGTGACGGCAACCACAGCGCCGGTTCGCTTGGCGAGGGCCATCGCCGCGCCGGTTGCCTCCTCAGCCCGGCTGATCGACTCGACGCCCTTCCCGGCCGAGGCTTCGCCCGCCAGGCTGAGGATTTCCGATGCATTGCCACGGATGACATCGGGCGCGAGCGCCGCCAGCGCCACCGCGGCATGGGTGCGATAGGCGCTGGCGCCGCAGCCGACGGGATCGAGCACCCACGGCTTGCCAACCTCGCCGGCATGCTTGGCCGCCTTGCGCATGGCCGCGCTCAAATCCGATGACAATGTGCCGATATTGATAACCAGGGCGTCGGCGGTGGCGACGAAATCCTCTACCTCCTCGGTGGCGTGCGCCATGGCCGGCAAAGCGCCGAGCGCAAGCAACGCGTTGGCCGAGACGGTCATCGCAACGTAGCTGGTGATGTTGTGCACGAGAGGCCGGCGGGCGCGCACGTCTTCAAGAGCCGACCACACCTCGGGCAGCGACACAGAAACGGTCATGGGCGGCTCCAGACCGGCTGCCGCGCGACAGATCGAAGCTGTTCGCCTTGCGTGCACCTTGGCGAAAGATGCGCCACAGACCGGTTGCACGCGCCAGCCGGAGAACCGCTCCTCAGCGCCTTCGCGTGGCACCGCGTTAGTTCACCGCGATGGTAACCGAGCGCGCCACCATAATGCAACTAAAAGTTTATACAGCTGCCCATACGCGCCGGGGGTTGAGGACGGCGGCGGGGTCGAAGCTCTCCTTGACCCGCTTGCTCAACGCCGCCACCGCCGCGCCTTCCGGTTGGAAAACGTCGACCGCGGCGCGCACCGCCGCCGGCGCACGAATGAGCGTGGCGTGGCCGCCCAACTCGGCGACCGCACCGCGGATCGATGCGGCGTCCGGCTCGTCTTCGAACGGCATCGCCACCCAAACCAAACCGCCGCCCCAGTCGTAGAACATCTGCGCGGCCGGCGTGATGAGATCGACCAGGCGATGCGCCTCGGACGGCGCGGTCGAGATCCGCCACAAAGGACGCCGGCGCGCGGCATCGGACACGAATGGCTTGAGGTCGCGGATGCTTTTCCAGAGCCGGCGCGACTCGCCATCCTCGAGCAGGGAAACAGCACCGAACGGTGCCATCAGCGCGGCCAGCGCCTCCTTGCGTGCGGTCACCGACGGGCCGAAGCCCTCAAGCCGAAGCACGGTGGCGGCCCCCGCCTGGGGCAGGCCGTCGAAGAACGAGGCGATGTGATCGGGCAGATGCGCAGCGCCGGATACGTCTGCCGGCGAACCGAGCGCCGCGCCCATGGCAAGGCAGGCCTCGGCGTCGTCGAGGTCCTCGACCAGCACGGTCACTTCGGTCTCGGCCTTGGGCAGCACCTTGAGCGTCACGTCGGTCATCGCCGCAAGCGTGCCGAAGGAGCCGGCGAACAGCTTGCACAGATCGTAGCCGGTAACGTTCTTCACCACGCGGCCGCCCGACTTGACGGTCTCGGCGCGGCCGGTGACTGCGGTGACGCCGAGGAAATGGTCGCGCGCCGCGCCGGCCTTGAGCCGCCGCGGGCCCGAGAGGTTGGTGGCGATGACGCCGCCGAGCGTGCTCTGCCCCGCCTCGCCGCCGAACAGCGGACCGTAATCGGCCGGCTCGAAAGCGAGCTCCTGGTTGTTCTCGGCCAGCAGCGCTTCGATGTCGGCGAGCTTGGTGCCAGCGCGCGCCGACAGCACCAGTTCGGCCGGCTCGTAAAGCGTGACGCCCGTAAGGCCCGACAGATCGAGCGTGATGTCGGTCTGGCTCGGCCGGCCGAGCGCGCGCTTCGAGCCGGCGCCGGCCACTTCGAGCGCTTTGTCATTGGACACGGCCCAGCGGATCGCGTCCTCGACCTCTTTGCCGTCGCGGGGTTTGAGGGTGTTGGTCACAAGGTCTCCCAGGGCTCTCTGCGTGCGCCGTGCGTGACGCTTAGCACTACGGCTTCATCACCGATGACCTTATAGAAGATAAGATAGGGATAGCGCACCATCGGGACGCGTCGAACGCCGGGTCGCTGGACAACTTCCTGAAAACCGAGAGGGAATTGAACTATTCGCCGGCCGATTTGATCAACTCTTTCGGCGAAACGTTGCGCGGCAACCGGATTTTTCGCGGCTAGCTCAAATAAGATAGCATTCAACTCGTTGATCGCTCGCCGAGAATACCGAAGCCTCATGGCCGGCGATATTTGGCGAACACCGCCTCAACCTCTTCGTCGCTTGCAATTTCGCCTCGCGCGACTTCGGCCAAGGCCTCATCGATAGCCCGCAGTTCTTCAGGCGTCGCGTGATAGAGGCCGTGGCGGCGGGCCTCGATCTCAAGTGCGACCTGCGCGAGCTCCTCCTGATCCTGCTCAGACCAAGCCTGTGCGCGCGTGAGCACTTTCTTGAGGTTGATCGTCATGGTGCAACCTTAGCACATTCTGCCGCTCTCAAAACCGCGGAATGTCGGGGAACGGCAACTGGCCGCCGGAGATGTGCATGCGGCCGAGCTCGGCGCAGCGGTGCAGTTGCGGGAACACCTTGCCCGGGTTGAGCAGCCCTTTCGCATCGAAGGCGCATTTGACGCGCAGCTGCTGATCGAGATCGGTGTCGTTGAACATCGCCGGCATCAAATCGCGCTTCTCGACGCCGACGCCGTGCTCGCCGGTGAGCACGCCGCCAACCTCGACACAAAGCTTGAGGATGTCGGAGCCGAAGTGCTCGGCCTTCTCCAACTCGCCCGGCACATTCGCATCGTAGAGGATGAGCGGATGCAGATTGCCGTCGCCGGCATGAAACACGTTGGCGACGCGCAGGCCGTATTTCGTCGACATGTCCTTCATGGCGGCGAGCACCTGCGGCAGCTTGGCGCGCGGGATGGTGCCGTCCATGCAGTAATAGTCCGGCGAGATCCGGCCGACCGCCGGGAACGCCGCCTTGCGGCCGGCCCAGAACAACAGGCGTTCCTCTTCGGAGACGGAGCCTTTGCAAGACACCGCGCCGCAGTCGCGCGCGATCTTGTCGACGCGCTCGATAAGGTGATCGACCTCCTGCGCGGGCCCATCCAGCTCGACGATCAACAACGCTTCGACGTCGAGCGGATAGCCGGCGTGCACGAATTCTTCCGCCGCCTGGATCGCCGGTCTATCCATCATCTCCATGCCGCCGGGAATGATGCCGGCGGCGATGACCTTCGAGACGCAATCGCCCGCGGCTTCCGACGACGGGAACCCGACCAGCAAAGCGCGCGCGGTCTCCGGTTTCTTCAACAGGCGCACGGTCACCTCGGTGACGACGCCGAGCAAGCCTTCCGAGCCGGTGATGAGGCCCAAGAGATCGTAACCGGCGCTGTCGAGGTGTTTGCCGCCGACGCGGATCACCTCGCCGGTGATCAGCACCATTTCGCAGCCGAGCACGTTGTTGGTCGTCATGCCGTATTTGAGGCAATGCACGCCGCCGGAATTCTCGGCGATGTTGCCGCCGATGGTGCAGGCGATCTGCGACGACGGATCCGGCGCGTAGTAGAAGCCAGCATGCGCCACGGCGTTGGACACGGCGAGATTGGTGACGCCCGGCTCGACCACGGCGACCCGGTTGTCGAGATCGATCTCGCGGATCTTATTAAACTTGCCCATGCCGAGCAGCACGCCATCCGCGAGCGGCAGCGCGCCGCCGGACAGCGACGTCCCCGCCCCCCGCGGCACGACCTTGATGCCTTCCTCGTAGCAATAGCGCAGCACGGCGGCGACTTGGCTCGTGGTCTCCGGCAGCACGACGACCATCGGCAATTGGCGGTAGGCGGTCAGGCCGTCGCTCTCGAACGGCTTCATTTCCCGCTCGATCGCGATCACGCCCTCGCCCGGCACGATGGTCCGCAGCGCCTTCACGATCGCCGCGCGGCGGGAAAGCACCGCCTGGTCCGGCTCCGGCATCTTCACCGACATGTTTTCCATACCTCCCGGCTTGCGGCTGGCGCGCGCTAGAACATATCAGCCATTCGGTGCTTGACCCAGCGGACTGGTGGAAATTCCGAAAATGGCCTATGGGGCATCGGCCCCCTTAGACCGGTAGAAGGAGCGTTGCAATGAAGGTGCGTGTGGCGATCGCGGCAGCGGCCGTGACCATGATGACACAGGCCGCGCAGGCGCAGGACGTGGCCGCCGGCGAGAACTCGTTCAAGAAGTGCCTGCCCTGCCACGCGATCGGCGAAGGCGCGAAGAACAAGGTCGGCCCCGAACTCAACGGCCTCGACGGCCGCCACTCTGGCACGGCGCCCGGCTACAGCTACTCCGACGCCAACAAGAACTCGGGCATCACCTGGAACAAGGAGCAGTTCCTGGAATACATCAAGGACCCGCGCGCCAAGATCCCGGGCACCAAGATGATCTTTCCCGGCATCAAAAACGAGAAAGAGGCGGGCGACCTCTGGGCCTATCTCGCCTCGTTCGGCCCGGACGGCAAGAAGAAGTAAGATCAGGCAAGACTGCAAAAGCGCCGCGGCGCGGCCCCATTGACCTTAGTCAAGGCCGCGCCATGATGGGACGGTAATTTGCTGCTCGCGAGCGCTCGGCTCGGGTGAGGAGACATTGCAGTCATGATTAAAGATATTGTCGTCAATCTTGGTCTGGGCGACCGCGATCCGGCCAGCGAATTCGCGATCTCGTTGGCCGAGACGGTCGACGCCCATGTGCTCGGCGTCGCCTTTGCTTACGAACCTGTCATTCCCGGCTCGGTGATGGGCGGCATTCCGCCGGAGTTCATCGAAGCGCAACGCACCGAATCCGACAACAAGGCGCGCGCCGCCATCGAACGTTTCGAGGCCGCCGCCAAGCGCTCGAGCCTGTCGTTCGAAACGCGGGTCGTCACGGCGTCCATTTCCAGCGCGGCCGAACAACTCGGCCGCATCGCTCGCCGCTTCGATCTGGCCGTGGTCGGCCAGCCGGAGCGCGAGACCGGCATGCCGGAGGAAGTGGTCGACGAGGGCGTGCTGTTCGAAAGCGGCCGCCCGGTGGTCTTCGTGCCGTATATCTTCAAGGGCCCTGCCAAGCTCGACCGCGTCATGGTGTGCTGGGACGGCGGCCGCGCCGCCACGCGCGCCATCGCCGACGCGCTGCCGCTGATGCAGAAGGCCAAGCAGGTGGAAGTGGTGATCGTCGCCACCGGCCGCCCGAAGAGCGACGAAGTTCCGGGCGCCGATCTCGGTCAGCATCTCGCCCGCCACGGCCTCAAGGTCGAGGTCAAACGCATCACCTCGCCGGACATCGACGTGCCCTCCACGATCTTGTCTTACGCCGCCGACTCCTCCGCCGACCTGATCGTGATGGGCGGCTACGGTCATTCGCGCCTGCGCGAATTCGTGCTCGGCGGCGTCACGCGCGGCCTGCTCGAGTCGATGACCGTGCCGGTGCTGATGTCGCATTAAGGATTGCCGCGTATTTCCGCTCATTCCCGCGCAAGCGGGAATCCAGGGTAGAATTGCACGGCCTGCATGTTTTGCCCCTGGGTCCCCGCTTTCGCGGGGACGAGCGGAGATGGGCATGCTCTCACGCCACGTCACGACCATCGCCGGCGACAAGGTGTTCCTGCGGCCGCTGACGGTCGAGGATGCGACGCTTTATCCCGACTTCCTCGCCGACGTGACCGCCGAAGACCTGCGGCTGCGCTTCTTCGCGCCAATGCGGCAGGTCAATCCCGATCTCATCGACAAATTGATTCACTACGATCCCAAGCGCGCGATGGCCTTTGTCGCCATCGACGACGCCACCGGAAAACTGCTCGGCGTGGTGCGGCTGCATGACGACGCCGACGGCACGAGCGGCGAATTCGCCATCCTGCTGCGCTCGAACCTCAAGGGACACGGCATCGGCTGGCTGCTGATGAAACACATGATCGTCAACGCCAAGGCCAAAGGCCTGCGGGCGGTGCGCGGTCAGGTGATGACCGAGAACAGCACCATGCTGCAGATGTGCGGCGAACTGGGCTTTCACGCCATCGACGATCCACTCGAACGCGGGGTCAAGGATGTGACGCTGCCGCTCGACGAGTTGCCGGCGGAAGCCGTCTACTTCCCCTGAGCGACGTTCGCCGGCGGCAGGATGGTCTGCGCCACAAGACCCTTGGCGTGCGCATCGAACAGGCCGAGCGCCCGCAGCGACAATAGTGCGGCATTCTGCACCGCCTCGCGCGCCGGCCCTTCGGCATCGTAGGTCGGCGCCAAGGGCCCAAGCAGCCCTTCCATCAACGCGCCGACAACGGCCGGGGCCGTCATGCGCGCGTCCTGCTCCGGCAGCAGCTTGCGGGCGACGGCGATGTTGATGCGGTCCTGCAATTCGGCGGCGAGCGACTGGCGGAAGTCGAGCCGCAGAGCATCCACTTCGGCATCCACCGGTTCTGCGATCACCGCCCAGGACAGACGCCGCTCGGCCAGCGCCCGCGCCGCGAAGGTGGCGATGGCGGCCGCGAGCGCCGATAACGGCCCCGGCGCGGCATTGGCGGCGGCGCGCATGGCCGCCAGCTCGCGCTCGGCGACCGAATTGGTCAGCGCGGCGACGAGGTCGTTTTTGGACGGGAAGTAGCGATAGACCGTGCCGGCAGCGATTCCGGCGCGGTCGGCCACCGCCGCGATCTGTACCGCCGCCATGCCGCCTTCGGCCGCCAGCTTCTGCGCGGCATCGATGATCGAGCGCTCGCGCTCGGCCATGCGGCGGACAACATTGGCTGTGCGGCGGTAGGGCATGCACAAATACTGAACGCTGATTCACAGCAAAGAGCAATCATTCGGGTATTTGCTCCGAATACGTGCTGCGGTCCTGCGCGCCATGCATGATAGCAAGCACAACGATCTCGTCGCTCGCCGGCCAAATCTCGTAGATGACGATATAGGGCGTCCCGAGAACGACGAGTTCTCAGGTTCCCGACTGCTGGCCTGTCCGGCCCCGGTGGGGAAATTCACTTAGACGGGTCGCCGCAGTACGAATGTCGGTGATGACACGCCGTGCCGCAGGGGGATTACGTTCCGCAATAAAATCGAAAATGTATTGAAGGTGTCGACGAGCGCTGGCGGTGTAGCGCAGCCTCATAGGCCGCAGGACTTCCAAAATGCATCCATCTCTTCGTCGGAGGCGAATTTCTCGGTGCCGTCGCGAAGGCCGTGGCTAATCCTCGCGACTTCCGCCACCTGCTCCGGCGTCAGGCGCAACCTGCTCGTCCGCTGCGCCTCCAGTTCGAGCAACATATGCGCTGCCTCGTCCTGACGCTCGTCAGGCCATTGAGTCACACGCTCAAGAACGTCGCGCAGCAGTTTCGTCATCGGGGAAATATAGCCAGCCACGCCGGGCAATGCGAGCCTCGTCCACTCCCCTCCCTTTCGGGATAAAATCACTTCCCGGCCAGTGCCTTGTCGCGGATGGCGGAGAGACTCATGCCGGGCGTGAGGGCCTCCGGATCGACCTTGAGATGCACGATCGACGGCTTGCCGGATTTGCGTGCCGCCTCGAAGGCGGCGGGAAAGTCCTCTGTCCTCTCGACACGCACGCCGAAGCCGCCGAAGGCCTTGGCGTAGTCGGCGAAGTCCGGATTGCGCAGATGCGTGGCGATCACGCGGCCCGGATATTCGCGCTCCTGGTGCATGCGGATCGTGCCGTAGAGGCTGTTGTCGTAGAGCACGATGACGATCGGCAGTTCGCATTGCACGGCCGTCGCGAAATCCTGCCCGGTCATCAGGAAGTCGCCGTCGCCGGCGACGCAGACCACCGTGCGGTCTGGATAGAGCGTCTGCAGTCCGAGCGCTGCGGGAAAGCCGTAACCCATAGAGCCCGAGGTCGGGCCGATCAGGCCGCCATACTGGCGCACGCGATAGAAGCGGTGCACCCAGCCGGTGAAGTTGCCGGCACCGACGGTGATGATGGCGTCGCGCGACAGGTTATCGCGCAGCCACGTCATGCATGCGCCGAGATTGACGTTGCCCGGCTGCGGCGTCGCCTTCTCCGTCCAGGCGAGAAAGTCGGCGTGCGCGGCATCGCTCTCGCCTTTCCATGGAATCTCGTTCGGCGGCTGCAAGCCTTCGAGCGCCGAGCAGAACGCCGTCGGCGACGCATTGATGGCGAGGAACGGATGATAGACGCGGCCGAGCTCTTCCGAGCCCGGATGCACATGCACGAGCTTCACCTGCGGCTCGGGGATGTCGAACAGCGTATAGCTCTGCGACGGCATCTCGCTCATGCGCGAGCCGATCAGCAGCACGAGATCGGCCGCCTTCACGCGCGCCAGCAATTTCGGATTGGGGCCGATGCCGAAGTCGCCGGCGTAGCAGGGATGCAGCGCATCGAAGAGATGACCGCGGCGGAAAGTGGTGGTGACGGGCACCTGGAAGCGCTCGGCAAAGCGCATCAGCGCCGCGGTCGCCTGCTCCGACCAGCGGCTGCCGCCGACCATCACCACCGGACGCTTGGCCGCCCAGAGCAGCTTCTGCAGCCGGCTCATGTCGGTAAGGCCCGGCCAGATCTCCACCGGCTCGACCGCGCGCGCGTCCGGCGTCACGACGCGCTCGGTCAGCATGTCTTCCGGCAGCGCGATCACCACCGGACCGGGGCGGCCGTTGCAGGCGGTGTGGAAGGCGCGCTGCACGATCTCCGGAATGCGCGCCGGATCGTCGATCTCGGTCGCCCACTTTGCCATGGTGCCAAACACGGCGCGGTAGTCGAGCTCCTGGAACGCCTCGCGGTCGCGCATCTCGCGGCCGATCTGGCCGACGAACATGATCATCGGCGTCGAGTCCTGACGCGCGATGTGCACGCCCGCCGAACCGTTGGTGGCGCCGGGACCGCGCGTGACGAAGCAGATGCCGGGCCGGCCGGTCGCCTTGCCGATCGCCTCGGCGGCCATCGCCGCGGCGCTTTCGTGGCGGCAGACCGTGAGCTTGATGGTGCTGTCATGCAGCGCATCGAGCGCGGCGAGATAGCTCTCGCCCGGCACGCAGAAGGCGTGGGTGACGCCCTGGATCGCAAGCTGGTCGATGAGGATTTCGCCGCCGGTGCGGGTGCCGTCGTTCGAGCGCATAAAGAAGTCCCGTCTTGGATATCAGGGCGCAGAGATTACCTCGTCATGGCCGGGCTTGTCCCGGCCACCCACGCCTTCCTTGCTGCCGTGTGAGAAAGACGTGGATGCCCGGCACAAGGCCGGGCATGACAGCGGAGAGGCTTTAACGGCCCTCCGTCACTTATGAATCGTCGGCATCGCCGGCTTGGGCGCGAAGGCGGCCGGGGTCATCAGCACGGTCTTCTGCTCGACGATGTGCCCGCCTTTGACGTTCTCGGCGAGATACACCGCCCAATCGGGATCCTTCATCATGCGGCCGCGCTTCTCCTCGCGGTCGGCGGCGCTGTCGTAGACCCACACATGCGTGAAGGTGTTGAGCTCGCCGCTCTCGGCCACCGCATACATCAGCGGCTCGCCCATATAGCGAAGCTGCACCGGATAGCCGTACTTCTTGTAGATCTCGAGCTGCGCCGGGACACGCCCCGGTTTGCACTTGTAGGTGCGGACATCCAAAAGCACGCATTTCCTCCCCGTGAAAATTCCGCTTTGCGCGGCTGCGGACATTCTCAGGGACGGCGCCGCACGGTCAATAGACCGCGCCGCTCAGCCGGCATGCGCCGGCGCCGCCCCCTCCACCGCGTGCTGCGAGCGCTGCTCGGCCGGCTTGCGGATATGGGCGAGATTGCTTGCCGTGTTGACGAGCGCCAGATGCGAGAAGGCTTGCGGGAAATTGCCGACCTGGCGCCCGCCGATGGGGTCGTACTGCTCGCTCAAGAGGCCGAGGTCGTTGCGCAGCGCTAGCAGGCGCTCGAACAAAGCGACCGCCTCGGCGCGGCGGCCAAGCATCAGATAGGCGTCCGCGAGCCAGAAACTGCAGGCGAGAAACACACCCTCACCCGGCGGTAGACCGTCGGACGCCGTGCGCGTGTCGTAACGCAGCACGAAACCGTCCACCACCAAGTCGCGCTCGATGGCGGCAATCGTGCCGACGATGCGCGGATCCTCGGGCGGCAGAAAGCCGATCGCCGGCAGCAGCAAAAGGCTGGCATCGAGCTCGCGCGAACCGTACGCGCGTACGAATGTGTTGCGCTCGGCATCGTAGCCATGCGCGCAGACGTCGCGGTGAATGGCATCGCGCGTCGCACGCCAGCGGTCGAGCGGCCCGGGCAGCTTGTAGCGTTCGGCGCTCTTGATCGCGCGGTCGAAGGCGAGCCAGGCCATGGCCTTCGAGTGGGTGAAGTGCTCGCGGCCGCTGCGCACTTCCCAGATGCCTTCGTCCGGCTCGTGCCAGATCGTTTCCAGATGCGCGATCAAGGCGAGTTCGAGATCCCAGCCGCTGGTCATCGGCGCGAGGCCGCCTTCGCGCGCCTGATGCAGCGCGTCGATCACTTCGCCGAAGATGTCGAGCTGGCGCTGGCCGTGCGCGGCATTGCCGATGCGCACCGGCCGCGAATGCTCGTAGCCCGGCAGCCACGACACCTGCCATTCGGTGAGACGGCGCTCGCCGCCGAGGCCATACATGATCTGTATCTGATTGGGGGAACCGGCCGCCGCGCGCAACAGCCAGTCGCGCCACGCATGCGCCTCTTCATAAAAACCGGCATTCATGAGCGCGAGCAGCGTCAGCGTCGCGTCGCGCAGCCAGCAGAAGCGATAGTCCCAGTTACGCGGACCGCCGATGCATTCCGGCAGCGAGGTTGTCGGCGCCGCCGCCATGCCGCCGGTCGGCCCGTAGGTGAGCGCCTTGAGCGTGATGAGCGAGCGGCACACCGCTTCGTCCCACGGGCACGAAATGTTGCTGTGGCCGATCCAGTCGGTCCAATACTTCTCGGTCGCGGCGAGACTGGCGTCGACATCGATCGCCTCCGGCAGCGGCTCGTGCGAGGCGCCGTAAGACAGAACGAAGGCCATGCGCTCGCCGGCTGCGATCGAGAAGTCGCCGACCGTCTTGAAGTCCTCGCCATGCAGCTCCACCGACGAGCGCAACACCAGCATGTCGGGCCCGGAAATGAAGCGAACGGTGTGCTTGTCGACCCGCGTGACCCAAGGCACCTGCGCGCCGTAGCCGAAACGCACGATCAGTTCGCCATGGAGATCGACGTGGCCGCGCTCGCCCTGGATGATGCGCACGAGATGCGAGGGGCTTTCGCGCGGCGGCATGAAGTCGATGACGGTCGCCGCGCCGGTCGCGGTCTCGAAACGCGTCTCCAGGATCAAGGTGTTCGGCCGGTATCGGCGGGTGATGCGAATGCTGTCGCCGCGCGGCGCGATCTGCCAGCGGCCTTGCTCCGGCCCGCCCAGCAAGGCGCAGAAGCAGGCGTCGGAGTCGAAACGCGGCCAGCACAGCCAATCGATCGAGCCATCGCGCGAGATGAGCGCGGCGGTGCCGAGGTCGCCGATCATGGCGTAGTCTTCAATACGTGCGGGCATGATGCGAATCGTCAATCGAAATCGAGTACGACCTTAATATCATCGTTGCGCCGCTCGAAAGCCTCACGCCATCGCGATAGCGGCACGCGCCGGGTGATCAACCCGGCCAGCCAATCCCTGTCGGCCTTGGCAAGCGCGGCGGCCGCAGCGGCATAGTGCCGCCGGTTGGCATTCACTGAACCAAACACCGCGTGATTCTCCAGGACCATGCTGCGATCGAGATCGCCGATGTCGAAGGTGAGTTCGTGCGAGCCCGAGGTCAAACCGGCGAGGCAAACTACGCCATCCGCCGTCGTCCGGTCCATCACGTCGCGCACCACAGACCCGGCGCCGGTACACTCGATCACAATGTCGGGCCAAATGTCGTCGAGACTTGTGCGATAGACCGCGCCGAGTTGACGCACCAGGCCGGGCTTCGGACCGTCCGTGGCGCGGTCGAAGACGTGCATTTCCAGCCCGTGCTGAACGCCCATCATCGCGGCAAGCAGGCCGACCGGGCCTGCGCCGGTGACAAGGCCGATACGGGGACGCCATGCCGGCCCGCGCGTCGCGATGCGCAGCGCATGTTCCCACGCTTTGGCAACGACACTCGTCGGCTCGAGGAGCACGCCAAGCCGGTCCAGCGCCGGGTCGAGCTTGATCAGGAAATCCGGCTCGACGCGAAACTGCTGCGCACCGTAACCATGCCGCGACTTGATGCCCCGCTCGGTGTAGCGGCCGTTGCGGCACATATCCCATTCGCCGGCGGCGCAGGCCGGACAGGGCACCGGATCGGGACGCCGCACGATGCCGACGACGAGGTCGCCACGATCGAACCCGCAGCCCGAAGGCGCCTGCTCAACCCGGCCGAGCGATTCATGGCCGATGATCAACCGCTCCTCGCCCGCAGGCGGGTCACCATAGTGGCCGGCGACGATTTCGCGATCGGTGCCGCAAATGCCGAGCGAGAGCGCGCGCACGAGCACCGACCCGTCGCTGACGGGCGGCGACGCGACATCGTCGAGGCGAAGCGAGGTGGGATCATGAGGACGAATGGTGATGGCGTGCATGCGGGGGCGAACTGAAAGAGGCGCCCCCCTCGATCGTCATCGGGACAATGCGAAACTCAGGTGGCCGGTTCCACGGAGACGACCAGGAAGGTGTGCATGTCGCCATCCTCGTCACGGATCGAGACATATTCGCCCGGCGTGAAGGCGTGGGCGCCGAAACGGTAGCCGCTTTCGTCGTCCGTCTCAGCCGTCTTGTCGTAATCGAACACCCAGCGGCTGTGCTCCGGGCCGCCCGGCTTGTGCACCAGGAAGCCGATCTGGTCGTCTTCGCCCGCCCAGAAGCGGCGTACGCGGCAATTGTCACGATGTTGACGCCACTGCGCCGCATCGATGTGACCCTTGGCATCGAGCGGTGCGACAAACTCGTAGCCATGCCGCGTCGAGCCTTCCGGGAACTCCTTCGAGCGGGCGAGATTGAGCCTGATGCGCTTGAACGTATGCGGCAGGGTCGTCACGGGTCGCGTCTCCATCGTTGCGGGCACCGGCATCATGGCCTGACCGCCCGTATCCGCGTATTGATCTGGATCACGTGAATGCCGAACACGAGCCGTAGTTTAGTCGTTATGGCCGGGCTTGTCCCGGCCATCCGCGTCTTGCTGCCACAGGACGCCTCACGTCGTGGATGCCCGGCACAAGGCCGGGCATGACAGAGCGTGGGGCAACCCGTTCGATATGGAGTCTCATGACCGGCAACGACCAACAGGCGGTGATCGACTTCCTCGGCGCCGCCGGGACGCACGGGGGTCAAAAGGTCGCGCGCGTCGACACCCATGCCGCCGCGGTGTTTCTGGCGCCAGACCGCGTGCTCAAGATCAAGCGCGCGGTGAAATTCCCTTTTCTCGATTTCTCCACCTTGGAGAAGCGTAAGGCGGCGTGCGAAGCCGAGCTTGAGGTCAACCGTCCCTTCGCGCCCGCAATCTACAAGCGCGTCGTGCCGATCACGCGCGGGCGAGACGGAACGCTGGCCATCGGCGGCGACGGCGCGCCGGTGGAATGGGCCGTCGAGATGGCGCGTTTCGACGAGACGCAGACGCTCGACCATCTCGCCGCGGCGGGCCGCATCGACGCGGCGCTGGCCGATGCGCTCGGCCGCGCGGTCGCCGCGGCGCATGCGCGCGTGCCGGTCGTGCGCGACTTCGGCTTTGTCGAGGCGCTGACGGAAATCGTCCGGCAGAACGATCTCGAGTTACGCGACGCGCCGGACCTGTTCGACACGGATGCGGTCGCGGCTCTCACAGGCAAGACGCAAACGGCGCTGGCACGCCTGACGCCGTTGCTGGCGCATCGCGAGCGTGACGGCTTCGTGCGGCGCTGCCACGGCGATCTGCATCTCGGCAACATCGTCCTCATCGACGGCCGGCCGACCTTGTTCGACGCCATCGAGTTCGACGAGCGCATCGCCACCAGCGATGTGTTCTACGACCTCGCCTTCCTGCTCATGGACCTGATCGAGCGCGGCCTCGTTGACCAAGCCAACATCGTGCTCAACCGCTACCTGCTCGCGGCAGCGCACGACGACAATCTCGATGCGCTCGCCGCCTTGCCGCTGTTCATGTCGGTGCGCGCGGCGATCCGCGCCAAGGTGACGGCGGCGCGGCGCAAACATGCGTCCTCGCCGGAGGAGGCTGCCCAGAGCGCGCGCGATTATTTCACGTTGGCGAGCCGCCTGATCGAGCCGCCGCCGCCCTGCGTGGTCGCGGTCGGCGGCTTGTCCGGTACCGGCAAGTCGGTGCTGGCCCGCGCGCTCGCGCCGCATCTGCCGCCCCTGCCCGGCGCCGTGGTGTTGCGCAGCGACATCGAGCGCAAGCGTCTGTTCAATGCCGGCGAGACGGAGAAGCTGCCGCCAGCCGGCTATACGCAGGATGTGACAGTGAAAGTCTACGCGACGCTCGCCGCCAAGGCGGCACGAGTCATCGCGGCCGGTCATAGCGCACTGGTGGACGCGGTGTTTGCCAAGGCCGAAGAGCGCGATGCGATCGCCGGCGCGGCGCACAATATTCCGTTCCACGGGCTATTTCTGACAGCGGACCTCAAGACCCGCGTCGTCCGTGTTGGCGCGCGCGTTGCGGATGCCTCGGACGCCGACGCGGACGTGGCGCGCCGGCAGGAGCACTATCAGCTCGGCCCGTTACACTGGCGCGATGTCGACGCGTCCGGCACGCCGGACGAAACGCTGCAGCGCGCGAGACACCTTCTGAAACTGTGAAGCGCCCGCATCCGGCGCATAGCCATGCAGAAGCGTCCGGCAAAGTACCGCCGCGGCCCCTGGCGGCGCATAGCTATCCGATGCATAGCTTGTACGAGCTAGTCGCCGCGCCGGTCATTATCAGATGATGAGCCCCCAAAGCCGCCATTCCCTTGCCATTCGGCTGGCGGCCGGGCTGGCGGGCTATTGCACTTTCATCAATCTCTATTCGCCGCAGGCGATCCTGCCGCTGCTGTCGCAGGAATTCGGCGCCGGTCCGGCGCAGATCGCCACCATCATTTCGGCGGGCACCCTCGCCGTCGCGCTGATCGCGCCGTTCGCGGGCACGGTCGCCGACGTCCTCGGCCGCAAGCGCGTGATCGTCACGGCGATGATCATCCTGTCGATTCCGACGGTCATGGCGGCGCTGGCGCCGACGCTGAATGCGCTGATCTTCTGGCGTTTCGTGCAGGGGCTGGCGATGCCGCCGGTCTTCGCCGTCACCATCGCCTATCTCGGCGAGGAACTGCCGCCGCACGAAGCCACCGCCGCGGCCGGTGTCTATACCTCGGGTGCGAGCTTGGGCGGCTTCAGCGGCCGGCTGTTTACCGGCGTGCTCTCGGACCTGTTCGGATGGCGTTACGCCATCTGCTTTCTCGCACTGCTGACGCTGATCGGCGCGGTCATC
Organism: Pseudolabrys taiwanensis; assembly: GCF_003367395.1. Taxonomy (NCBI): domain Bacteria; kingdom Pseudomonadati; phylum Pseudomonadota; class Alphaproteobacteria; order Hyphomicrobiales; family Xanthobacteraceae; genus Pseudolabrys; species Pseudolabrys taiwanensis. Next base: position 2,306,320 of record NZ_CP031417.1, read on the forward strand.
GTGATGCTGACGCTGCCGCGCGAACGCAAGTTCGTGCGCTCGGCGGGGCTTGCCGCGTCGGCCAAGCAGATGCTCGCACACTTCCGTAATCCGCGGCTGCTCGCCACTTACGCCGTCGGCTTCGGCGTGCTGTTCAACTTCATCGCGACCTTCACATACATCAGCTTCCGTCTCGCCGAGCCGCCCTACTCTTTGTCGGCGACTTGGCTCGGCGCGATCTTCGTCGTCTATCTCGTCGGCTCGGCGATCACGCCGATGACCGGCTATGCCGTCGGGCGGCTCGGGCGCCGCAAGGTCATGATCGTGACCATCGGCATCTGGCTGGTCGGCATCGCGCTCACATTGCTTTCACCGCTGTGGATCATCCTCGTCGGCCTGACCTTGAGCGCGGCGTGCGGACTTTTGTGCCAGGCGGTTTCGACTGGTTTCGTCACCATCACCGCGAAGGTCGGACGCTCGTCCGCGGTCGGCCTCTACGTGACGAGCTTCTATCTCGGCGGCAGCGTCGGCGGCGCCCTCGGCGGCGTCGCCTGGGTTTACGGCGGCTGGCCGGCCTGCGTCGCGCTGATGGCGGTGATGCTGACGCTGGTGGCGACGATCGTCGCCACCACCTGGAGCCGCGATGCCGGCCATCCACCGCCGACGGCGATGGAGCCTGCCTGATCGATCAAGCCGCCGATGGGTGCCATTGCGGCCGGTAGCCTCGCGTCAGCACGCCGAGGATCGCGGGGGGCGTGAGCACATAGACGAGGCCGCGTGGCCGCTGCAGCGGCACGCCGTAGCCGGACGGGGTCCACGGCAGCATGTGACGGCCGCGCGCCGCAAAGGCCTCCCCGCCCCGCGCGATCATCGCGCCATCGGGTAGCGCCTCGATCGCCAAACGGTGCAGGCGCTTCTGCTTGCCGTCGAGCCGCTCGACGTGCAGCACGCGATCCATGTCGGCGGCGGAAGCGCGTTTCGCCTTGTTAGCGAACAACACTGCAAAGTGCTCGGCGTCCTTGCGCCGGCACTCGAAGCACGGCCGATGACCGGCGGCGAAGGCGGTCACTTCGTCGAGGAAGAACAGCTCGGTGTAGCTGTCGCCCCAGACCTTGCGATGGCGATCGTTGAAGTCGAGCTTGCAGCAGATCCACTGCTTCGAGGTCCAGCGCCGCGCGGTGAGCTTTCGCTCGCTATCGTGCAGCCGTCCGCCGCGATTGCCCATCAGCGTGCCGCGCGCGCCAGTCGCGAACAATTCGCCGAAGGGTGACACGCGCGAGTGCAGGGGCATGGCAAATAATCGCAGACACGCGCAGTGCGCACCAGAGCGAATGCACACAAGGAACGCAATCGCCTCATGGAACCGGTGACAAACCACTATGCTCTCGCTAGCTTCTGTGCACCACAAATCGCCGGTAACGTCCGGCCATAACGACCGGGCTTTCAAGCCCGGCGGTCAGGGAGAGAACGATGACCAAGGCCTTTCACGGCATCGCGCCGCCAACCTCCTGCGTTTGCTGCAACACGACATCCGGCCTGCGTTTGAGCCGGCGAAACCTGCTCACGGGCGGCGCCGCAACCCTCGCATTCGGCGCGGCGGCCATGGCGGCGCCCGGCTTCGTCGCCGAAGCGGTCGCTCAGACGATGCCGCGCGAGCGCATCGACGTGCATCATCATCTGTCGGCGCCGACATGGCTCGACGCCGTGAAAAGTCTCAAGGCCGACAACCCGCCGATGGCGAACTGGTCGGTGCAGAAATCGCTCGACGACATGGACAAGGCCGGCATCGCCACGGCGATCACCTCGCCGACGACGCCGCAGACGCTGGGTCTCGACGCCGCCCGCGCGGCGCGCGTCGCCCGCGAGTCGAACGAATTCGCCAAGAAGCTCGAGGCCGATCATCCCGGGCGCTTTGGCACCTGGGCGATGTTGCCGCTGCCGCATATCGACGAGAGCTTGAAAGAGATCGAATACGCCTTCGACACGCTGAAAGTCGACGGCATCGGCTGCATGACGAGCTACGGCGACAAATGGCTCGGCTATGCCGAGTTCGATCCGGTGTGGAAGGAGCTCAACCGCCGCAAGGCGACGGTCTACACGCATCCGACCGCCGCGAACTGCTGCGTCAATCTCGTGCGCGGGATCGACGACGCCTATCTCGAATTCGGCACCGACACCGCGCGCTCGATCTTCAGCCTCGTCTTCTCCGGCACGGCGGCCAAGTATCCGGACATCAACTGGATCTGGTCGCATGGCGGCGGCGCGCTGACCGCCTTTGCCGAGCGCTTCCTCGTGCAGGCGATGATGCGCCCGCCCTACAAGGACAAGGTCACGCGCGAGCAGGTCAATGCGCAGCTCACGCGCTTCTATTACGACACGGCACAGATATCGAACGACGTCACGCTCTCGGCGCTGGTGAAGCTCGTGCCGACCTCGCAGATCGTCTACGGCACGGACTTCCCCTACCGCACCGGCATGGACCACACCAAGGGCGTCGGCGCCTTCTTCAAGGGCGCCGATCTCAAGGCGGTCAACCGCGAGAACGCGCTGCGTCTCGTGCCGCGGCTGAAGTCCGCCTGACGCGCCGCGTGTCAGAAGCCCGCCGCGCGCACCAGCGCGGCGGCGCCAACGCCGGCGACGACGGCGGCGAAGTCGTTGCGCAAGGTGAGCATGGCGGTCAGCGCCGCGAGTGCCGCGGCAAAGCCGCTGACGCCGCCATGCACCAGAAGCGGCGCGACGGTGGCGGCGATGATCGCGCCCGGCAGCGCCTCGAGCACGCGCGACAGACTCGGCCCGATGGGCACGCGGCCGATCAGCCAGTAGCCGCCCGCGCGCGTCAGATAGACCGCGAGCGCCATCGCGGCGACGATGGCAAAGAAGCCGAGCGGATCGCGTTCAATCATCGATCAGCCCACCCACGATGCTGCCGGCCAGCGCGCCGAGGATGACGTACCAGAAGCCGCCGAGCAGCATATCCGCCGCCACGGCAACGACGGCGGCGACGATCCAACCGATGGACCGCCGCGAGCCTTGCCATAGCGACACCAGCATCGCCGTGAAGAACGCGGGCATCACCATGTCGAGGCCGAAGCGATAGGGGTCGACCGCCGAGCCGAGCCAATAGCCGGGCGCCGCCGAGATCACCCAGGTCACCCAGCAGGTCGCGGCGCTGCCGATGACGAAGCCCGGATCGTCGCCGCCATTGCGCCGGTAGCGCAGCCCCAGGACCCAGGGCGGCTCGACGAGGAAATGCAGGAATGGATAGACCTGCGACGCCGGCAATCTGCCGAGCAACGGGCGCATCGACGCGCCGATCAGCAGGAAGCGCGAGCAGATGACGAAGGTCGCCACCGCGGCGGCAAAGATCGTGGCTGCGGTGAATTGCTGCGGCCAGGAATCGACGACGATGATCTGCGCGACGCCCGCGAACACGGCCGCGCTCATCAGTTCAGCTTCCAGCAGCGTGAAGCCCTTGCGCGCGGCCACCGTGCCGAACGCCATGCCGAAGGCGAACAACCCCGGCATCACCGGCAGAGTGACGACGACGCCCTCGCGGAAGGCCGCGAAGGTCCAGGCAGGTGTCGGCTGAGAGGATCGGGAGGTCATTGGAAGCTATCGCTTCAATTCCGCTCGTCCCCGCGAAACGGGGACCCAGTTCGTAAAGCCATGCACGGCGCGCTGGATACCCGCTTTCGGGGGCATGAGCGGCACTCCGTAATAGATGTTCGTCTATCCGCAAAGAGCCTGACGCGGAAGCCACAAACGAAACCGACCGCCATGCGTGCCGCCGTTATGCCCCGCCGTACGCTGCAGTGGCGGCGCGAGCACTGGATCGCCCGCTTTCGCGGGCGACGACAGCTTCATAGGTCGGCAGCCCCGGCACCACTCCAAAAGAAAACGCCCGCCATGCGGCGGGCGTTTCGTATCCGTGTTGCAAGCCTCAGCCCTGCGGCTGCGGCGCGACATCGCCGGTCGGCGGCGCATCGGGACGCGGCCGCGGCTTGCCGGCGGGCGGCACCGCCGACGAGCGCGGACCGGTCGGCTCGATCACCGACTCGCGCACCGGACGGATGCCGTTGATCAAGTCCTTGATCTCATCGCCGGTCAGCGTCTCGAACTCGAGCAGGCCCTTGGCGAGCGTTTCGAGATCGGCGCGCTTCTCGGTCAGGATGCGACGCGCATCCTCAAGACCGGACTCGACGAGCTTGCGCACCTCGGCGTCGATCTTGCGGCTCGTCTCTTCCGAGACGTTGGTCTGCCGCGCGACCTGGTAGCCGAGGAACACTTCGTCCTGGTTCTCGCCATAGGCGACCGGGCCGAGCTCGGTCGAGAAGCCCCAGCGCGTGACCATCATACGGGCGAGCTTGGTGCCCTGCTCGATGTCGCTGGCGGCGCCGGAGGTGACCTTCTCGTTGCCGAACACGAGCTCTTCCGCCACGCGGCCGGCCATGATGATGGCGAGGCGCGAGGTCATCTGCTCGTAGGACATCGACAGCTTGTCGCGTTCCGGCAACTGCATGACCATGCCGAGCGCACGGCCACGCGGGATGATCGTCGCCTTGTGCACCGGATCGGTCGCCTTGACGTTGAGCGCGACCAGCGCGTGCCCGCCTTCGTGATAGGCGGTGAGGAGCTTCTCCTCGTCCGTCATCACCAGCGTGCGGCGCTCGGCGCCCATCATCACCTTGTCCTTGGCGTCCTCGAACTCCGCCTGCGTGACCATGCGCTTGTTGCGGCGCGCGGCCATGAGGGCGGCTTCGTTGACGAGGTTCATCAGGTCGGCGCCGGAGAAGCCGGGCGTGCCGCGCGCGACGGTCTTGAGGTTCACGTCCGGCGCCAGCGGCACCTTGCGCACGTGCACCTTCAGGATCTGCTCGCGGCCCATGACGTCCGGGTTCGGCACCACGACCTGGCGGTCGAAGCGGCCGGGACGCAGCAGCGCCGGATCGAGCACGTCAGGACGGTTGGTCGCGGCGATGAGGATGATGCCCTCGTTCGCCTCGAAGCCGTCCATCTCGACCAGCAACTGGTTGAGCGTCTGCTCGCGTTCATCGTTGCCACCGCCGAGGCCGGCGCCGCGATGACGGCCGACCGCGTCGATTTCGTCGATGAAGATGATGCACGGCGCGTTCTTCTTGGCCTGCTCGAACATGTCGCGCACGCGGCTAGCGCCAACGCCGACGAACATCTCGACGAAGTCGGAGCCCGAAATCGTGAAGAACGGCACGTTCGCTTCGCCGGCGACGGCGCGCGCAATCAGCGTCTTACCGGTGCCCGGAGGGCCGACCAGCAATACGCCGCGCGGAATGCGGCCGCCGAGACGTTGGAATTTGCCGGGGTCGCGCAGGAATTCGACGATCTCCTGCAGGTCCTGCTTGGCTTCGTCGACACCGGCGACGTCTTCGAACGTCACGCGGCCGTGCGATTCAGCCAAGAGCTTGGCGCGCGACTTGCCGAAGCCGAGCGCCTTGCCGCCAGCGCCCTGCATTTGGCGCGACAGGAATATCCACACGCCGATGAGCGCGATGAACGGCAGCCACGACACGAGCAGCGACACGAACCACGGCACGTTGTCCTGCTGCGGCCGCGCGGTGATCGACACGCCCTTGGAATAGAGCTTCTGCACGAGGCCCGGATCGCTCGGGGCATAGGTCTGGAAGCTGGTACCGTTGGCGAAGGTGCCGTGAATTTCCGGCCCTTGGATCACGACGTCGCGCACGCGACCCTGATCGACTTCGCTCAACAGCTGAGAAAAGGAAATATCCTGCGCAGTGGTGCGCTGTCCCGGGTTCTGGAAGAGGGTGAACAGCGCGAGCAGCAGGAGGACGATAATCACCCAGAGGGCGAAATTGCGTAAGTTGGCGTTCATCAGGCGTCCTTACCCGCCGCGAGAGCGGCCCGCGGCCATGAGATTTCTACGCCGCATTCGTGGCGGCTTCGCGTCCTTGCCAATGTAGGCAGCACGCCGCCTCCTGGAAAGGGCTCGATTCTATATATTCTAGCGCGATTTGCCGCGCGTGGCGCGGCCTCCGGCGCGGCCCTGTCGGTGCTTGGTTAAGGTCTTGCTGCGACGCGGCGGCGCCGGCTCCACCAAAATTTCTGCAACCGTGAGTGTCACAATCGCGCCGGCCAGACTGCGGCGGAAGCGGCTGCCCGTTTTGTGGGCCTGATCGAGGGCCTGCTTGAGCGCTTCCAGCTTGCCCAGTTCGACCTGCCCCTCGGTACCATAGCGCGCAATGCCGCGGCCGAGCAGCCGCAGCGCGATCTCCTCCGGCATCGTGTCGTAGCGCCCCCGATCGTAGCGGATACCTCCCGATCCCGCCCCCAGGACCAGCTCAGCCTCGGCAACCGATACCACCGCCTCAAGTGCGGCATCGGCCCGCTTCAGGCGGCGGGCGAGCTGCCCCAGCCGGTGGGCATCGAGCCCCTCCTCCGCCAATTGGGGCATCAGGCCGCGCAGCCGCGCCCGGGTGAAGCGGGGATCGCGGTTCGAGGGGTCCTCGGCGAAGGCGATTTCCGCCGCGCGCAACGTGGCGATCAGGCGGGATTTGGGGATGGTGAGCAGAGGGCGGAGCAGTGTGACCTGCGACGTGCCACCAGCTCCCTCGCGCCGGCCCTCTCCCTCCCGGGGAGAGGAAGCCCGCCGTGCCGTGGGGAGGGAGCGTGTTCTGCTCATTGCCCCGAGGCCCGTGACGCCGCTACCGCGGCTCATGCGGATGAGCACCGTCTCGGCTTGATCGTCGAGCGTGTGCGCGGTGAGGACATGCGTCGCCTTGGCCTTGCGGGCCGCGTCAGCGAGCAACCGGTAGCGCGCGGACCGCGCCGCTTGCTGCAGACCGGTCGCGGGCTTCCTGCCGGTCCAGCGCAGGGTCGCATGCGACAGCTTGAGCTTGCGCGCGAGCCTGCCAACGGCGGCGGCTTCCTGCTTGGCCTCCGGACGCAGACCGTGATCGACCGTGACCGCGATCAGCTTCGGGCCGTGTTTCAATGCGGCCCGCCAGCGCGCCACGAGCATCATCAGCGCCGTCGAATCCGGTCCGCCCGACACCGCCAGCACCAAGGCCGGGGCATCGATCAGATCGGCAAAGAGCGCCGCCGCTTCCGCGCCGGACACCGGTTCGCTGTCGTCAGGAGGCATCGCGTCGATCCGCCGGCGCCGAAACATACTCCGTTCATTCCCGCGTGAGCGGAAATCCAGGAGCCCAACGCACATTAGCATTTTTACCCTGGGTCCCCGCTTTCGCGGGGACGCGGGATAACTCTAGCAGTGAACGCGTTTCTGTTCCGCCACGACACCGCGTTTGATGGTCGCCGACGCCTTCGGATATTTGCGGCCGACCTCGGCGAGCGTCGCACAGGCGGCTTCCTTCTTGTTCAGCGCGGCGAGCGACTGACCGAGACGCAGCAACGAGTCGGGCGCCTTCTCCGACCGCTCGTGCTTGGTCAGCACGGCGAGAAAATTCTTGGCCGCTTCGCTGTAGCGCTGCTGCTGATATTGCGATTCACCGAGCCAATAGGTCGCTTCCGGCACCAGAGGCTCGTCCGGATATTTGCGCAGGAAATCATTGAGCGCCTGCTCGGCGAGGCCGTAGTCCTTGTGCAGCACGTAGCCGTAAGCGAGGTCGTACTCGTCCTTCGGCTTGGCCGACGGCGGCAAGGTCGCAAGCCGGGTATTGTTGGCCTGTGCCGGCGCACCGCCCTGCGGCGGCGGCAGAGCGGCGCCGTTGCCCGACATGGTCGACAGATCGAGCGGCGCACCGGCGTCGCGGCCGCCGGGCGCACCCACCGGTGCATCGTTCATGATGGGCGCGGACGGTCCGGCCGAAGCGGTCTGACCCAAGGTGCGCGGCGCGCCGGGCGCGTTCGGATCCTGGTTCGGATCGAACACGTCGCTACGGCGCCCAGGCGTACCGGCCGCCGGCTGGTTCGGGCGGCCCGGCTGCGCCGGCTGATACTGCGGCTGCTGCTGGTACTGCGGTTGCGACTGATACTGCGGCTGCACCGCGCCGGGGGCGCCACCCTGCATCCGCTGCATCTGCGCCTGCAGTTGCTGGTTCTGATACTGAAGCTGCTCGATCTGGCCGGTGAGCTGGCGCAGCGCGCCCTCGAGGCGATCGATGCGCACGCTGACATCGTCATCGGCCTGCCCGACCGTACGGCTGCCGCCGCGCGGCGCCGATTGCGGGTCCTGGCCGCCGCCCTCGCCGCGGCTGAACAGATTGTCGAGGAAATTGCCGTCGCGCTGCTGCGCATGGGCGGCCGGCGCCAGCATGAGGCTGGCCGCGAGCGCAGCGGCGAGTGAAAGGCGAAGCCGGGTGTGGGTCATCGGCGTTTATCGGTCCCGATCGGACGGATGTCGGTGATTTGCGAGCAGGTGACTACCATAGCCCGCCGATCAGGACCAGATTGTGGCCGGTCCTATTCCGCCGGCTGCGCGGCCTCCGTCTTGCGGTTCTTGCGCGCCATCAGCCACTCTTCGAACCGCTGCAGCAGCACGAAGAACGACGGCACGAACAGCACGGCCAGGCAGGTCGAGGCGATCATGCCGGTGAAGACGGTGATGCCGATCGATGCGCGCGCATTGGCGCCGGCGCCGCTCGCGAACACCAGCGGAACCACGCCGAGGATGAAGGCGAATGACGTCATCAGGATCGGCCGGAACCGCGCCCGCGCCGCCTCCACCGCCGCGTCGGCGATATCCTTGCCGGCCTCGCGCAGTTCGCGCGCGAACTCGACGATCAGGATCGCGTTCTTAGCCGACAGCGCGATCAGCAGCACGATGCCGATCTGCGTGTAGAGATTGTTGTCGATGTGCAGCACCGAGAAGGTCGCGACCGGCCCCAATAGCGAGATCGGCACCGCGAAGATGACGGCGATCGGCCGGTACCAGCTTTCGTACTGGCCGCAGAGCACGAGATAGACCAGCAGCAACGCCATGGCGAAGACCAGATACATCTGGCTGCCGACGATCTTCTCCTGATACGACATCGCCGTCCATTCGTAGCCGACATGCGGCGGGAAGGTCTTGGCCGCCGCCTGCTCCATCAGACTCATGGCCTGACCGCTTGAGAAGCCGCGCGCCGGCATGCCGACCACGGTCGAGGACGGGTAGAGATTGTAGAGGCTGATCAGCGACGGCCCCGACATCGGCGTGATGTTCACCAAGGTGCCGAGCGGGATCATATCGCCGGCGTTGTTACGCACGTTGAGGCGGCGCACCTCGTCGATGTTGAGGCGGAAATCCGAGTCGGCCTGCACGAACACCTGGAAGGTGCGGCCGAACTTGGTGATCTGGTTGACATAGGCCGAACCGAGATAGCCGCCGAGCGCGTTGAACACCTGGTCGACGGTGACGCCCAGCGTCTGCGCCTTGGTACGATCGACGTCGACCGTGTACTGCGGCACGTTGGCGCGGAACGAGGTCATCACCAGGGCGATGTTCGATTGCGCCGCCGCGTTCGCCACGATCGTATCGGTCACAGTCGACAGCTTGGTGAAGTCGAGGCTGTTGTCCTGCAGCAGGATCTGCATGGTGAAGCCGGCGGCAAAACCGATGCCCTGGATCGGCGGCGGCGGCAGCACGCGCACCTGCGCCTCCTCGATCGGCGCCATCGCCTTGTTGAGGCTGGTGAGCATCGGCAGCAGGCCCTGCGCCTTGCCGCGCACGTCCCAATCCTTGAGGATGATATAGGCGACACCGGAGCTCGAGAGCGACGCGTTATTGTCGAGCGCCGACACGCCGGCAATGGTGATGACCTTGTCGACACCCGGCGTTTCGCGCGCGGCCTTCGACACCCTGTCGAGCACCGCCTGCGTGCGCGGCAGCGACGCGCCGTCGGGCAACTGCACGGTCGCGAGCATGTAGCCCTGATCTTCGATCGGGATGAAGCCGGTGGCGATGCGCGAGAAGCCGAAGATCGTGAGACCGGTGACGATCAGCGCCAGGACGACCATGACGCTCGAATGGCCGACCAGGAAGCGCATCATGCGCTCGTAACCATGCTCGACCTTGTTGTAGACGGCGTTGAAGCCCCGGTAGAAGAAGTTGCGTTTTTCCATCGGCACCGAAGGCCGCAGCCACAAGGCGCACTGCGTCGGCTTCAGCGTCACGGCGTTGATGGCGGAGATCAGCGCGGTGGCGGCGATGACCAGCGCGAACTGCTTGTACATCTGTCCCGTCAGGCCCGGCAGGAACGACGCGGGCAGGAACACCGACAGCAGCACCAAGGTGATGCCGATGATCGGGCCAAGCAACAAGTTCATCGCCGCGATCGACGCGTCGTGGCCGTTCATGCCGCGATCGATGTTGTGCGCGGCGCCCTCCACCACGATGATTGCGTCGTCGACGACGATGCCGATCGCCAGCACCAGGGCAAACAAGGTGGCGAAATTGACGGTGAAGCCGAGCGCCGCCATGGCCGCGAAAGCGCCGATGATCGTCACCGGCACCGTGGTCGCCGGCACCAGCATCGCCCGCCAATCCTGCAGGAAGATCATGATGACGATCAGCACGAGAATGCCGGCTTCGAACAGCGTGTGATAGACCTCGTTGATCGACGCGTTGACGAAGATCGTCGTGTCGAACGGGATGTCGTAGACGAGCCCCTGCGGGAACGCCTTCGCCAGCACCGTCATGCGCTTGTTGACCTCTTTCGCGACGTCGAGCGCGTTGGCGCCGGGCGACTGGAAGATCGCGATGCCAGCGGCCGGCTTGCCGTCGAGCGTGAAAACCTGGCTGTAGGTCTGCGCGCCCAACTCCACGGTGCCGATGTCGCGCACGCGCGTGAGCTGCCCGGCCGTGCCGGTCTTCACCACGATGTCCTTGAACTGCTCGGCGTCGTCGAGCCGCCCGGCGACATTGATCGTGTACTGGAAGGACACCGTGTCCGGCCCCGGCGGCATGCCGATCTGGCCGGCGGTGACCTGCGTGTTCTGCTGCTGCAGTGCATTGGTCACGTCGGTGATGGTGAGATTGCGCGCCTTCATCTTCTCCGGATCGAGCCAGACGCGCATAGCGTACTGACCGGCGCCGAACACGGCGACGTTGCCGACGCCCGGCAGGCGCGAGATGTCGTCCTTGAGATTGATGGTGGCGTAGTTGGCCAGATACAGGCTGTCGTAGCGCGCATCGGGCGAGGTCAGCGTCACGATCTGCAGGATCGACGTCGACTTCTTCTGCACGTTCACGCCCTGCGCCTGCACCGCCTGCGGCAGCGACGACAGCGCGGCGGAAACGCGGTTCTGCACCAGCACCTGCGCGAAGTTGAGATCGGTGCCGATCTTGAAGGTGACGGTGAGCGTGTAGGAGCCGTCCGCGGCGGCGTAGGACTGCATGTAGATCATGCCTTCCACGCCGTTGACCTGCTGCTCGATCGGCAGCGCGACGGTGTCGATGACGGTGCGGGCGCTGGCGCCGGGGTAGCGCGTCGTCACCTGCACGGTCGGCGGCACCACGTCGGGATATTGCGCGACCGGCAGCGAGAAGATGGCGACCGCGCCGATCACCACGATAAGAATGGCGATGACGTTGGCGAGAACTGGACGCTCGATGAAGAACTTGGAGATCATCTCGTCACCCGCTTATCCCCGCGCAGTGGCAGGGATCCAATACAAGAAGCTCATGTCGTTCGTCGTGGCGCTGGATTCCGGCTTGCGCGGGAATGCGCGGCGTTTGCGGCCCGCTTGGGCGAGCATCGTCTTTACTTCTTGTCGGCTGCGGGCTGCTTATCCGCGGCCGGTTGCGCCGGCGGCGGGGCCGTTTGCGGCTCGACCTTCTGTCCCGGGATCGCACGCAACAGACCGGCGACGATCACGCGGTTGTCGGCGGTGATGCCGCTGTTGATCACCCGCATCGTGCCCTCGAGCGGCCCGATGTCGACATTGTGCTGCTCGACCACATTGTCCTTGTTGACGACGTAGACGTAGCGGCCGCTCTGGTCGCTGCCGAGCGCGACGTCGGGCACCAGCAGGGTATTGTCCCGCTTCTCGATCGGCACGCGCACGCGCACGAACAGACCGGGCAGCAGCACCCGCGTCGGGTTCTCGAAGATGGCGCGCGCCGTCAGCGTGCCGGTCGAGGGATCGACCGTCGGCGAAGCGTAATCGAGCGTGCCACGGTGCGGGAAGCCCTGCTCCGTTTGCAGGCCGACTTCCACCGGCACCTTCTTCAGCTCCTCCGCCGTGAGACCGCGCTTACGGATCTCGGCGCGGATGCGCAGCAGATCGCGCTCGTTGACGGAGAAATTCACATAGATCGGATCGTGCTGCACGATGGTGGCGAGCACCGTCGGCTGCGAATTGGCGCCGACATATTCGCCGACGGAGACGGTGCGCGCCGTCACGATGCCGTCGAACGGCGCGGTCACGCTGGTGTAGCCGTAATTGATCTTGGCGAGCTGGGTGTTGACCTGCGCCTGCTCGTAATTGGCGCGCGCGGTGTCGCGGTTGGCGGTGGACGTATCGAGCGTCGCCTTGGAGGCCGTGCCGCGGGCTTGCAGATCGACCTGGCGCTCGTAGTCCGCCTGGGTCTGCTTGACGGTCGCGGCGGCGGCTTCCTCGGCCGCCTGCGCCTGCTTGTATTTGAGCTCGTAGGATTCCGGCTCGATGGTGAAGAGCAAGGTGCCCTTCTTCACCAGGTCGCCGTCCTGATAATTGATCGACGTCACGAAACCGGGCACGCGCGCCACCAGGTTGGTGGTGTTGACAGCGGCGGTGTTGCCGGTCGCGTCCAGATAGATCGTGACCGCACGCTTCTCGGGCGTGACGACGGTGACCTTCGGCGGCGGCGGCGGCACATAGGTGTTGCTTTCGCCGCAGGCCGCGAGGGCCAGCAGCATCCCAACCGGAATCGCCACCCGCCTCACGTGCACGTATCCGCCCATAACCACCCCCCGATGAGCCTTCCGGGCGGCTTCATGTCACGATCATTGCGCGCCCATATGACAGGCGAGCATCGGGCTTTCCGGGGGATTTGCAACTGTAAAAAAACGAACGGACCGGGGCCGTTGGGGCCCCGGTCCGCTTCGGTCGTCGATCAGTGCGTAATCCGATTTAGGAGCTGACGCCCAGCACCGTCACCGCGCGACGGTTCTGCGACCAGCACGAGATGTCGTTACACACCGCTACCGGCCGTTCCTTGCCGTAAGAGATGGTGCGCATGCGGTTGGCCGCGATGCCGCGCGAAATCAGATAGTCGCGCACCGCCTGGGCACGGCGGGCGCCGAGCGCGATGTTGTATTCACGCGTGCCACGCTCGTCGGCGTGACCTTCGATCGTGAACTGGGTGTAGTTCGAATAGTTGGTCAGCCACTGCGCCTGCTTGTCGAGCGTGGCGCGCGCCTGCGTCGTCAGCTCCGTCGAATCGGTCTCGAAGAAGACGCGATCGCCGACGTTGACCACAAAGTCCTGTTGGCTGCCGGGCGTCGATGCGCCGCCGGCCGCATTGGCCTGCGCATCGTCCGCGGCGTTCTTGGCGCAAGCCGAAATCGCCAGCGCAGCGGCGAACACCGCCACGAACCGCGCACTACGAAGCATTTGCCTGAGTTCGATCATACCGGTGACTCCATTTCACGCACTGACCGGAAGTTGAAACTGACGCATGACACCCCCGAAGGGCCCCACGGACTCTTCTGGATCATGCTCATGAGGGATTGTCGTAACGCCGACTTCGTTAAGCGAACGTTCCATCAACCTTGATGGAACCTTGCTTGACCCGCTTTAAGGTCTAACGACCCCGTAAACCATTTCTCATGGTTAACAGAGGGTGAAAAAAAGGCGGACTTGCGGCGTGAAGGCCCGCCATCCAATTGGGCGCGAGCCTGTGCTGTTATGACAACAGCGGCGACCAGGCCGGGTCGGACGCGAAGCTCGGCGTCGGCACCTTCAGCTCGTTGCGGCCGGTCACATCGATGGTGAAGAGGTTCGGACCCGGCCCGAGGTCACGGAAGAACATGACCACGCGGCCGTTGGGCGCGAAGGTCGGCCCCTCGTTATGGAAGCCCGATGTGAGCAGGCGCTCGCCCGAGCCGTCCGGCTTCAGGATGCCGATCGAGAACTGGCCGCGCGACTGGCCGGTGAAGGCGATGTAGTCACCGCGCGGCGACCACACCGGCGTCGAATGCGAGCCCTCGCCGAAGGAGATGCGCTGCGCCGGGCCGCCACCGGCCGCCATCACATAGATCTGCGGCGAGCCGCCGCGATCGCTCTCGAAGCAGATGCGGCTGCCGTCGGGCGAATAGCATGGCGAGGTATCGATCGCCGGCGTATCCGTGAGGCGCGTGGTCTGCTTGGAGCGCAGATCCATGACGAACAGGTTGGCGTTGCCGCCCTGTTGCAAGCTCATGATCACGCGCTGCCCGTCGGGCGAGAAGCGCGGCGCGAAGGTCATGCCGGGGAAGTTGCCGACGATTTCGCGCTGACCGGTCTCGATGTTCAAGAGATAGACGCGCGGATCGCCCTGCCCGTAGGACATGTAGGTGATCTCTTGCGTCGAGGGATTGAAACGCGGCGTCAGCACGAGATCGTCGCCGCGCGTGAGATAGCGCACGCCGGCGCCGTCCTGATCCATGATCGCGAGGCGCTTGATGCGGCGCTCCTTCGGGCCGGTCTCGTCGATGAAGACGACACGGCTGTCGAAGTAGCCCTTGTCGCCGGTGAGGCGCTCGTAGATCGCGTCGGAGATGATGTGCGCGATGCGGCGCCAGTTGTCCGGCGTGGTGAAGTACTGTTTGCCGTCGAGCTGCTGGCCGGCAAACACGTCCCACAAACGGAATTCAACCTTCATGCGGCCGTCGCCCTGGCGCGTCATGCGGCCGGTGACGAGCGCCTGGGCGTTGATCACGCGCCAGTCGGCAAAGCGCGGCACCGCGTCGGTGTTGGTGATCTTCTCGGTGAAAGCCGCCGGATTGATTGGCGCGAACAACCCCGAACGTTGCAGGTTGTTGGTGATGACGCCGGTGACGTTGCGGCCCATCTCCGACTCGCCGGCAGAACCGGCGACGAAGTCGGTGATCGCGATCGGCATCGGCTGCACGTTGCCTTGCGTGATGTCGACGCGAACCGCGGCGCTGGCAAGTTGCGGCAGCAGGCCGGTCGCGAAGCCCGCGCCGGCGGCGCCGGCTTGCGCAAGAAGCGTGCGGCGATTGAGGAGAGGACGACGGGTGAATGACGTGGTGAAAGAATGACTCATCGTGAGCTTCTGGTTCTCGTGTCTGAAATCGGCATCAGCGGAACATGTCGCTCGGCTTGAAGGCGAGCTCCATGTCCTTCCAATTGTCGTAGGTCTGCTTACGCAGCATCGTATAGGGCTGGCATTGCAGGATCGCGCGGCGCGCGCTTTCGGCAAAAGCAGGTCCCGCGGCGGTCGGCTTGCCGCCGACGACGTCCGGGCCGCTCTTCACCGAACCGTCGGCGTTGAACATCACGCGGAAGACAACGACGAGATCCTGCGCGCTGTCGAGGCCGACCGGCGGATTCCAGCAATCGGTGATGCGGCGGCGGAAGGCGTCGATCTCGCTCTGCGAGAGCTGCGCGGCGCTGGCGTTGACATGGCCGAGGCTCGGATCGCGGTTGAGCTCGCTGCCGGCGGCGGCCACGCGCTGCGGATCGCGCTGGTCGATCAGGGCGGCGATCTTGTTCACGTCGAATTTCGGCTCGTGCTTCTGCGGCGGCTGCGGACGCTTCGGCGGCAGCGGCTTCGGCTCGTTCTTGGCTTCCTTGATCTTGTCGGCGATGGGATCGGCCTTGTCCTTGGCGACCGGCGCCGGGGGCTGCTCCGGCTTGGTCTCTTTCTTCTCGACCGGCTTCTGCTCTTTGACTTCCTGCTTCTCCGGCGGCGGCGGCTCGGCCTTCGACTGCGTCGCCTTCACCTCGGGCTTGTTCTCGACAACCTTCGGTTTCGATTCTTCGACCGGCTTCACCTCGGGCGCGATCTTCTCGACCAGAGGCTTGGGCTTCTCGACGGGCTTAGGCGCGTCCTTGATGCCCTTGGTGATCTGCGAGAACTCCTTCTCGCTGATCATGTCGACCGGCATCGATTCGACCGGAGTGGCTTCCAGATTCTTGCCTGAAAACGACACGACCGCGAACAGGAGCACGGCGGCGTGCAACCCGGTCGAGATCATGGATGCCGTTTTCATCTGCATCGGTTACTTCGAGCCCTGCTCGAATTCGGTCACCAGCGCGACGCGGTGGAAGCCGGCGCCGGAGAGCTGACCCATGACCCGCATCATCGTGCCGTAGTCGACCGTCTTATCGCCGCGCACATAGACGCGCGCCTCGGTGCCTCCGCGTGCCTGCGACACCGCCTGCAGCTTGGGAATGAGATCGGCGGCCGCGACTTCGGCGTTTTGCAGGTAGACCTGTCCCTTGCTGTTGACGGAGACCGTCAAGGGCTCCTTGTCCTGGTCGAGGCTCTTGGCCTGACTCTGCGGCAGGTCGATCGGTACGCCCACGGTCAGCAACGGCGCCGACACCATGAAGATGATGAGCAACACAAGCATCACGTCGACCATCGGCGTGACGTTGATCTCGGCCATCACGCCACGGCGTTGACGGCGGCCTCTCCGGCCTCCGCCCCCAACCGCCGGTGTTCCGGCATTGGCTGCCGCCATGGTCCCCTACCCCCGCTCGTCGATCTGGCGCGACAAAATCGCGGCGAACTCGTCGGCGAAGCCTTCGAGCCGCTGGGCCTGCTTGTTCACCTCGGAAGCGAACTTATTGTAGAAAATCGTCGCCGGTATGGCGGCGACAAGGCCGATTGCGGTCGCGAAAAGCGCCTCGGCGATGCCGGGCGCCACCACCGCCAGCGAGGTGTTCTTCGAGGCGGCGATCGATTGGAAGCTGGTCATGATGCCCCAAACGGTACCGAACAGACCGACGAAGGGGCCGGCCGAGCCGACCGTCGCCAACACCAAAAGGCGCCGCTCCAGCCGCTCGACCTCGCGCGCGATGGTCACTTGCATGACCTTGTCGATGCGCATCTGCAGGCCGCCGATGGAGCGCTGATTGCCCTCGAAGCTTCGCTTCCATTCCCTCATCGCGGCGACGAACAGCGCGGCCATCGAATGGTTCGGCTTGGAGGAGAGCGAGCGATAAAGGTCCTCGAGCGACTCGCCGGACCAGAAGGCCTGCTCGAACGAATCCATGGCGCGGCGGCTGCGCGCGTAGAGCACCGTCTTGTCGATGACGATCGCCCACACCCACACCGAAGCCGCCAACAGGCCCAGCATGACCAGCTTGACGATCCAGTGCGCGTGCCAGAACAGCGTGAGGAGCGAGAGGTCGGAAGAAGTAAGCGGCAACGCCGACTGTGCCACATCGGCAGGATTCATGGGCACGTCCTTTGAGCTACTCGGGTTCTATGGTCGAGCCGGCGCGGCACGCGGGGGTGATACGCGTAAGCGCGCCGGGCGAGCCCGCTCAGCGCCAAGTCGAGAAGGCCGCAAGTTCCGCGAAAACGCGTGACCGCCACCGGCGAAAGCACGAAATCCCCGCGAAAATTGACCAAACTAGGGCGCCGCATACAGGCTCTCTCAAGCCTAACCAGCGCTGATTATGGTTAAGGATGGGTTACCGGGGGATGTCAACGCACCGCGGACTCCCCTCCGTCGCGAGCACTCTGCCTCCCCTTCCCCGACGCACTTCGCTTTACCCTCCCCTGGAGGGGGACGGTCGCTCAGCGAAACGACGCTGAGCGGGGTGGGGTAAGAAGGAAGATCACACCCCACTCCAGGGGGAGGCATTCGCGTACGCCGCGATTCAGAAAAAGAAAAAGGCCGCCCCAGGGGACGGGGCGGCCTCAGCATCATGTTCGGCGTCGGTTGGCCGTTCAGCCCTGCGACGGGGGCGTGTCGGGAGCTGGACGGTTGCGGCGCTCGGCCATGAACTGGTCGAACTCGGTTTTGTCCTTGGCGAAGCGAAGGCGCTCGAGGAAATCCTTGAACTCGCGCTGCTCGTCCTCGAGGCGCTTGAGCGTCTCGGTGCGATACTCATCGAAGGCGCGGTTGCCGCTCGACGGACCCTGGCTCCAAGAGCCGGCGCCCCAGGGACCATGACCGCCGCTCATGCGGCTCTTCATCCAGTCCATTTTGCGCTGCAGGCGATCCATCTTGTGCTGCCAGCGATCCTGGCTGCCGTAGTAACCGCATCCCATGCGTCCGCTCCATATGGTGAAGGCCAGAATCGCCAGGCCCACCGGCCAGAAGGCCATGAACCCGAGCACGATCAGTGCGATCCAGGCGGGTTTGCCGAATTCGTCGAGCTTGGCGGTGATTGGCATCGTCTGCCTCGCGTGTGAATGTAAATAACATTTACATGGATAAGGTCGTGACGAACGGATGTCAACACCCTTCACATTCCAAATTGTCACATGGGGGCGGCCCGGCGCTTTACGAGTGGTCGCGGCGCTTTGGCACGCGCACGGGACGGCACGTCCCAGCCCGGCGCGAAGTCCGAAGACGCTTACCGATCGATCGCGGGTTAAGCGGGGCCTGTCACCGGGAGCCGATTCGCGTCGGCTCAGTGGCCCGCCCCGGCCCCGGCTACGGCGCAGATTGCTTTAGGGCGTAGCGTCCCGCTCTTCTGCCGCCTGCGAAGACAGACCCGCCTTGTCCCAATGCGCGCTGATGCGCGGCATGCTCATCTCGATCCAATCGGCGAGTTCCCTCACCTTTTCCGCGGCTTCACGACCGAGCGGCGTCAGGCTGTATTCGACATGCGGCGGCACGACTTGATAGGCGACGCGCGCAACCATGCCGTCGTTTTCGAGCTGTTGCAGCGTCTGCGCCAGCATGCGTTCGCTCACGCCGCCGATGGCGCGGCGCAGCTCGCTGAAGCGATGCACGCGGCGCTCCAGCACGATCAATGCCAGCACGCCCCATCGACTGGTCAGGTGCTTGAGCACGTCGCGCGACGGACAGTCGCTAGCCAGCAGATCGCCGCGGGCAAGCTGCGCCGACAGCGGCTCGCCGACCTCATGATCGGATCGCGGCTGGGACACCGGTTCTCCTTTGTGGGAAGCGCGCGGCATGGCGGTTCTCTTCTTCATACTTACATTTATGTAGGTACTTACGAAAAGTAATCAAGGCTTCTATGTGGGGTCGATCGAGCACACAGGAGAAGCCTCATGACCATCGGTATCACCGGCGCCACCGGCCAACTCGGCCGTCTCGTCGTCGCCCAGTTGAAAGCGAAAGCCCCAGCCGGCGACATCGTCGCCCTCGTCCGCACCCCTGCGAAGGCCGCCGACCTCGGCGTAGCCGCGCGCGAAGCGGACTACTCCAAGCCCGCGACGCTCGCGAGCGCGCTCACTGGCATCGACACCCTGCTCCTGATTTCATCGGCCGAGGTCGGTCAGCGCGAAGCGCAGCACCGCGCCGTCATCGACGCCGCCAAGAAGGCGGGCGTGAAGCGCATCGCCTATACGAGCATCCTGCACGCCGACACCTCGGCGATCGATCTCGCCGCCGAGCATCGCGCGACCGAAGCCGCAATCAAAGCCTCGGGCATTCCGTACACGTTCCTGCGCAACGGCTGGTACACGGAAAACTATGCAGCCGGCATCGGCGGCGCCGTGGCCGGTGGCGCGCTGATCGGCAGCGCCGGTGACGGCAAGATTTCATCGGCCACACGGGCCGATTATGCGGCCGCGGCTGTCGCCGTGCTGACGGGCGCGGGCCACGACGGCAAGACCTATGAGCTTGCTGGCGACGCCGCCTTCACGCTTGCCGATCTCGCGGCCGAGATTTCGCGCCAAACCGGCAAGACGGTCCCTTACAAGAATCTGCCCGTAGCGGATTATGCGGCAGCATTGGCGAGTCACGGTGTGCCGGAAGGCTTCGCCAAGATGATCGCGGGCTGGGAAACGCCGATTTCCAAAGGCGCGCTGTTCGATGACAGCCATACGCTGTCGAAGCTGATCGGCCGTCCGACGACGCCATTTGGCGAAACGGTGAAGGCGATCCTGAAAGGCTAAACCGTCCAATTGTCCGTTCGTCCCCGCGAAAGCGGGACCCAGTGCGACGGTGCAAATTTGTTAGGTCCCGCTGGATTCCCGCCGCAAGTCGGCTGTAGCCGACTTGCGCACTATAATAGCGGACATCGGGTAAACCCGATGTCCGCGCGCGGGAATGAACGGAGATTGGAACTACGCGCCTGCCGGCGATCCCGGCAGGCCGAGGCCGCGCAGATAGACGAGCACTGCGGCCTCTAGCAGTTCCTCGGGCGCCATCGGCAATGTGCGACGCGCCGCATCGCCGCGCCCGAACAGTGACGCGATGCCGTGCGTCATCGACCACATATGCAACGCCACCATCAGCGCCGGCGGCCGTGCCTGCGCCGGCATTGTCGCCACCAGTTTCTCCGCCGCCGAACGCAACACGCCGAAAGCGCGATCGCCTGCCTCGCGCAAAGCCGGATCGGCATCGGGCGAAACGCCCGCTTCGAACATGGCCGAGTAATAAGCCGGCTCGCGCTTGGCGAAATCGAGATAGGCTTTGCCGAGACGGTCGAACGCCTCGAACAGATCCGGCCGGCCTTCGTCCCAGGCCTTGGTCAGTACACTGGCGAATTCCTCGAAGCCCCGGCGCGCGACATCGGCAAGCAAGGCCTCGCGGTCGCGGAAATGCCGGTAGGGCGCCGCCGGGCTAACGCCCGCCCAACGCGCGGCATCGGCAAAGGTGAAGCCGGCCGGGCCTTTCTCCGCGATCAATTCGAGGGCCGCCCGCACCAGGGCTTCCTTCAGATTGCCGTGGTGGTAGCCGCGCGGGCCGCTGCCTTTGCCCCAGGTCATGTGAATACCTTCATGTGAAGGGTCTTTACATGACTCGGATGGCCGCGTCGATGGCGGCTACCGGCGCGCGGCGAGCGGCAGATGATCGAACAGCGTCGGTCCGCCCGGCTGCGCACCCTCGATGGTGAGCAGTTGCAGCTTGGTCGCAACGCCGCCGGCCGCGGAGAAGCCGCCGCTCTTGCCGCCGGCGGCGAGCACGCGATGGCAGGGCATGATGATCGGCACCGGGTTTTCGCCGAGCGCCTGGCCGACCGCGCGCGACAGCGCCTTGTCGCCGAGACGTTCGGCCACCTCACCATAGGTCAGCGTTTTCCCGGGCGGGATGGCGCGGGCGACGGCGTAGACGCGTTTGTTGAACGGCGGCGTGTCGTCATCGTCGATCACGATGTCGGCAAGATCGCGCGCCTCACCGGCGAGCAACGCGACGACGCCGTCGATGGCGTGGCGGATGGGCGCCGGCGGCAGCGCTTCGAGTGCCTGCGGATAACGTTTAATCAGCCGCGCGCGGGTCGTCGCCGCATCCGCCTCGGGCATTTGCACGGCAAAGACGCCGCGCGCACTCCAGACGATGCCGCAGGCGCCGATGGCCGTGTCGAAGATGGTGAAGTCGAGAGCCGGCATGACGGTGAACTTAAGCTCTGCCGCCGATTCCGCCACCCGCTTTCTGGCGTCCGCTAGGCGGCATACAGACCGTAATTGGCCATGTCCGCGGTGATGCCGAGCCGGGCGATCAAGTCCTGCGGATTGAAGTTCATTTCCTTGTAGCGCACGGTGACGGCCGTTTTGGCGTTCTCCAAAGCATCCGCGCTTTCCCATTCGACGAAGGTGACGACGTTGAACGCGCCCGGCCCCGAGACCTGTTCGAGCACGAGATTCTGCCGGCAGCCCGGCTGCGCGTCGATAAGACCCTTGATCGTCGCGATGCGGGTCATGAATTCCGCGCGCGCGGCGGCGGGCACGACGAACTTGTCGACGCGATAAACGGATGGCGTAGCGGCTGACATGAACAAACTCCGTTGCACACCGGCCGGATCTCACCGACCTATATTTGACTATATATGGTCAATTCGGATATCCATTGTCAATGACCGACCGACAGCGCAACCCGACAGGCGCCGCCCTCAGCCTGCTCATCCTCGATGTGTTCCGGCTTAACGGCCGCCTGCTCGCCGAAGGCGACCGGCTGGTCGCCGGTCTCGGTCTCACCAGCGCGCGCTGGCAGGTGCTCGGCGCCATCGCGCTTGCCACTGCGCCGCAGCCGGTCGCCTGGCTCGCCCGCAGCATGGGGCTTTATCGTCAAGGCGTGCAGCGCATCGTCAACGAGCTCGAGCAGGAAGGCTTCGTTGCCTTCGCGGACAATCCGCATCATCGCCGCGCCAAATTGGTGACGCTCACGAAAAAAGGGCGAACGGCCTACGAAGCGGCGGACCGGATGCAAAAGCCCTGGGTGAATAGACTGGCAAAGAGCTTGAACGCGGCCGACCTCGCCGCCGCGAGCCGCGTGCTCGCTGCTCTGCGGCAGCGGCTCGATGAGGAAGCACGCGAGGAGGACTGACTGCGGCCCGCGTTACTTGATGCCGACGCGCTTCTTCAGCCGTCCCAACGTGCGTGTGAACACCTTGGCGTCGTCGGCCGCGCGCGCCAGCACCAATGCGCCCTGAATGCCGGCGAGCAGGTCTTCCGACAAGGCCGCGGCTTCGGCGCGCTCATAACCGGCGCGACGCAGCGCGGCGGCGAGCGCCTCGTCCCAGGCCTTGAAATAGCCGCGCACGGCGGCGGCGAATTCGTCGCGCGCGGCGCCGAGCGCAAACACGCCGACGAGACAGACGCGGCGGCCCGAGCGGAAATAGGCATCGACCGCGTCGAACATGTGCGCGATGCCTGCGCGCGCGTCTTCCGTCTTGCGCAAAGGCACGAACACGTTGCGTTCGAACCAGCCGTCGATCTCTACCAGCACTTCGGCGGCCATCTGCTGCTTGCCACCGGGGAAGAGGTGATAAAGGCTGCCTTTTCCGAGCCCCGTCGCCTTGGTGATCAAGGTCAGACTCGCCCCCTCGTAGCCGTGCTCGCGAAACACCTCGCCGAGCTGCGGCAGCAACCCAGCGCGGTTGGCGGCCGGCGTCGCCGTTGTCTTACGCGTCTTCAGAACGGCACCGCGGCCAGCCCCGGCACATCGGCCGGGCGCGGACCCGGCGCGGCCCAATGGAAGCGACGGTCGCTTGCCACAATCGAGACGTCGTTGATGCTCGCCTCGCGCCGCCGCATCAGCCCCTGATCGTCGAACTCCCACTGCTCGTTGCCATAAGAGCGAAACCAGTCGCCCTTGGCGTCGTGCCACTCGTATTGGAAGCGAACGGCAATGCGGTTGCCGCTGAAGGCCCAGAGGTCCTTGATCAGCCGGTAATCCTGCTCCTTCTGCCACTTGCGGGTAAGGAAGGCGACGATGGCGTCACGACCCTCGAGGAACTCCGAGCGGTTACGCCAGCGGCTGTCCTCGGTGTAGGCGAGCGCGACACGTGCAGGGTCGCGGCTGTTCCAAGCATCTTCGGCCATGCGCACTTTCTGGCGGGCCGTTTCCTCGGTGAATGGCGGCAGCGGGGGACGCGACATCGGAGCTCCTTCAAGAGACAAAGACAGCGATGTCGCCGGTCTGTACCGATCGGTACAAAACTTTGTCAAGCGTATTTCGACGCGGCCGCCGCCGCCACGAGCCGAGACGCTTTTGCTAATCGGTAAGGAGACGCCCCGATCAACCGCCGGGCGTACCGGTGTCGAGATCCGCCTTCATGGCGATGCGCAAAGGCTTGGGGATCGGCTTGGCGCGGCCGCCGGAAACAAACGCCACCTGCACATGCGTCTCGACCAGCAAGTCCTCGCCGCGCATCACCTTCTGATGCAGCATCACGGAAGCGCCTTTGACGTCCTCCGGCGCCGTGACGATCTCCAGGAGGTCGTCCATGAATGCCGGCTTCTTGAAGGCGATGTCCATGTGGCGCACGACGAAGGCAAAGCCGGGCGCCTCCTTCTCGGCCTGTTCGAACAGCGCGCGATGATCGGCGCCAATGAGCCGCAGATAATTGGTGCGCCCGCGCTCCATGAAACGCAGGTAGCTCGCGTGATAGACGATACCGGAGAAGTCGGTGTCTTCGTAATACACGCGCACGGGCTGATAGTGCTTGCCGTCGCGAATCTCGCCATCGATGGAGGTCATAAGGACACCGCTTCTCAACCGTCATGCCCGGCCGTGCCGGGCATCCATGCTCTTTCGAATGTCACGACATAAAAGACGTGGATGGCCGGGACAAGCCCGGCCATGACGCAATACCTACACCGCCAGGGGCAGAATGTGATCGCGCGTCAACGGCGCCAGCGGCAGATCCGGCAGCGCGCGCGGATCGACCCACACCACCTCATCGATTTCGGCCTGGGCGCGGACGGCACCGAGAATGTTCACGGCATAGACCGCCGCGCGCACGCGATAGCCCGGCTCGTTCGCCGCCGCGCATTCGAACGTGCCGAGCGGGCGCACATCGTCGCCGTCGACCGCGCAGCCGAGCTCTTCCGTGATCTCGCGCGACAGCGCCGTGACGTCGTCCTCGCCGGCGTCGGGCTTGCCGCCCGGCTGCATAAAGGCCGACGTGCCGCGCTTGCGCACCAGCAGCATCCGCCCCTCGTCGTCGCGGATCAGCGCGGCGACGATGGTGATGATCTTATCACTCATCCTCATCACCCCCGAACAGCCCGAACTGCGCCGCATCGCGCTGCGGCTCGGCGAGGCCGAGATGCTTGAAGGCGGCGCTGGTGAGCAGGCGCCCGCGCGGCGTGCGCTGGATGAAACCCTTCTGGATGAGATAAGGCTCGATGATGTCTTCGATCGCATCGCGCGGCTCCGAGAGAGCCGCCGCGATGGTGTCGACGCCGACCGGTCCGCCGCCGTAGTTGAGCGCGATGGTGCTGAGATAGCGCCGGTCCATGGCATCGAGACCGGCCGCATCCACTTCCAATGCCGACAACGCGCGGTCCGCGATCTTGCGATCGACCGCCGTCGCGCCTTCGACATGCGCGAAGTCGCGTACGCGCCGCAGCAGCCGCCCGGCGATGCGCGGCGTGCCGCGCGCGCGCCGCGCGATCTCATTGGCCCCGTCCTCGGTCATGCCGAGCCCCAGCACACGCGCGCCGCGCTTGACGATCAGCTCCAGCTCCGCCTCGGTGTAGAAGTTCAGCCGCACCGGAATGCCGAAACGGTCGCGCAAGGGATTGGTGAGCAGCCCGGCGCGCGTCGTCGCGCCGACCAAGGTGAACGGCGCAAGGTCGATCTTCACCGAGCGCGCCGCCGGTCCCTCGCCGATGATGAGGTCGAGCTGGAAGTCCTCCATCGCCGGATAGAGGATTTCCTCGACGTTCGGATTGAGGCGGTGGATCTCGTCGATGAACAGCACATCGCGCGGTTCGAGATTGGTGAGCAGCGCGGCAAGATCGCCGGCCTTGGCGATCACCGGGCCGGAGGTGGAGCGGAAGTTGACGCCCAATTCGCGCGAGACGATCTGCGCCAAAGTCGTCTTGCCGAGACCGGGCGGGCCGACGAACAACACATGGTCGAGCGCTTCGCCGCGCGCACGCGCCGCATCGATGAAGATCTTGAGGTTGGCGCGCGCCTTCTCCTGACCGATGAAGTCGGCGAGCTTCTGCGGCCGGAGCGACGCGTCGACGTCGTCGTCGCGCTTGTCGGCAGAGACGAGGCGGCGGGGCGTGGTGGTCACGTCATCCCCCGCCGGTACTTGTTCGGCAGCAGTTCGCCGATGGTCGTCACCTCCGGGCCCTGCTTGCCGTTCGGCACGATGACGCGCGCTTTGGCGTCATAGTCGTGGATCAGTTCGCGGCAGGCGCCGCACGGCGACACCACCGCGATATCGCCCGGCTCACCGGGCTTCGGGTGCCGCACGGCGACGATGGTCTCGATGCCCTGGTCGCCTTTGTCGGTGAGCGCGGTGCCGATGGCAACAGCCTCGGCACAGACCGCGCCGCGCCCGACATAAGCGTCAAGATTGACGCCGACGACGACTCGGCCGTCGCGCGTGCGCAAGGCCGCGCCGACCTCCTGCCAGTCGTTGCGATAGCGCGACTTGATGGCCTTGGTCGCAGCGTCAATGAGTTCCTGATCTTTATTGTTCAGCGGCATGAGCTACTTCGCGAGTTCCTTCAGTCCCTGGCGGATGAGCGCGGCCGTGTCGGCGCCTTCGCCCGCGTGCTGCACGGCCGCCGCGATGGCAGCGGCCGCCTGCGGCTGACCGTAGCCGAGATTGACCAGCGCCGACACCGCGTCCGCCACGGGTTTCGGCGCGCGCTTTTCATCGACTGCGCCGGCGAGATGTACGACGCCGGGATCGACATCGGCGAAAGCGGGCGCCTTGTCCTTCAATTCGGTCACAATGCGCTCGGCGACCTTCGGGCCGACACCCGGCGTGCGCGCCACCATCGCCTTGTCGCGCGTGGCGATCGCGGTCGCGAGTTCCGATGGTTTGAGGGTGCCGAGCACGGCGAGCGCGACCTTGGCGCCGACCCCCTGCACCGTCTGTAGCAGGCGGAACCATTCGCGCTCGGCGTCGCTGGCGAAACCAAACAGCTTGATCTGGTCCTCACGCACATGCGTTTCGATCGCCAAGGTCGCCGGCTCGCCCGGTGCCGGCAAGGCTTGCAGCGTGCGCGCCGAGCAATGCACCTGATAGCCGACGCCGCCGACGTCCAGGATGACGTAATCGTCGGCGTAGGAGTCGATGAAGCCTTTGAGCTTGCCTATCATGTGCCGCTCTATTTCGTCACGACGGCGATGGCTGCGCCCGCCATCAGCGTCCCGCCTGTCCGGTTGAGCACGCACAATGCGCGCGGCGACTTGAACAGCATGCGCGCGCGTGCCGCCGCGACGATATAGAAGGCCAAGACGAGCGACAGAATGGCGACGCAGAGCCCGGCGAGTTCGACATAGCCGAGGAGCCCGACATCGCCGAGATCGATCAGGCTCGGCAACAGCGCGAGATAGAAGCCGACGACCTTCGGATTGCCCATCGTGACCGCGAGCCCGGCGAAATACATCGCCAGCGGCTTGCCGCGTTTCGGCGACGTATCGGCATCCGGCGCGTAGGCCGGCGTCGTCCACATGCGATAGGCAAGATAAATGAGATAGGCGGCACCGACGAACTTCACCACCATGAAGGCATCGTAGAAGGTGTGCGCGAGCACTGCCAGCCCAAGCACGGCCGCGCCGAGCCAGATCAAATCGCCGGTGATCAGCCCCGCGGCAAAGGGGACGACTCCGGTGAGCCCGCCGCTGATCACGCGCGCGACCAAGGCAAAAATGCCGGGACCAGGCGACGCGGCGGCGATGAGCAGAGCGCCGGAGAAGATCAGCAGGGCAGTCAGTGTCATGACACGGTCTCGGATGAGGGGCCGCCCAATGTAGTCACGCGGCGGCGCGGCGCAAATGCCGGCCTGCCCTGCTTTGCCTTGGCTCTGAGCCCCATTGAACTCACCCCAGGGCGCGGCGCAACACCGCGCTCTGCCGGTGATGCGCGTGGCACACCGCGATGGCGAGCGCGTCGGCGGCGTCGTCGCTCTGTGGCGCGGCCTTGGGCAACAGCACGCCGATCATCATGCGTATCTGCGTCTTGTCGCCGTGACCGGCGCCGACCACCGTTTTCTTCACCAGGTTCGGCGCGTATTCGGCGACACTCAAACCGAGACGCGCCGGCACCAGCATGGCAACGCCACGCGCCTGGCCGAGCTTCAACGTCGACGCCGCGTTGGTGTTGACGAAGGTCTGCTCCACCGCCGCTTCGTGCGGCGCGTATTGCTCGATCACCGCGATCAGCCCGTCGTGGATCACCACGAGGCGCTCGCTCAACGGCGCTTTGTCCTTGGTCTCGACCGAGCCGCAAGCGACATGGATCAGGCGATTGCCGTCGGCCTCGATCAGGCCCCAGCCGGTGCGGCGGAGTCCCGGGTCGATGCCGAGAATGCGAATCGGTTGCCTGAGCATGGTCCCGTTGATAGCCGCGCCGCCCCTGCCCGCCTAGACGGCTCCGATGCTTGCAAAACCAGCGGTTGACCAAAATCAATGTGCGCCCATCGCGGACGGCGCCCCATGCCTTCTCACAGGTTTTGCCGGCGGTAAAGGCGAACCGCTCACGACCAAGGGGCACCCCGATGGTGAAATGGTTCGTCGAGACCCTGCGCGATCATCCCGAAATCGCGATCTTCCTCTCGCTCGGCATCGGCTATTGGGTCGGCGGCAAGTCGTGGAAAGGGCTGAGTCTCGGCGCCGTCACCTCGACATTGATCGCGGCCGTCATCATCGGCCAGTTGCACATCACCGTCTCCGCCAACGTCAAGACGATCTTCTTTTTGATGTTCCTTTTCGCCGTCGGCTACGGCGTCGGACCGCAATTCGTGCGCGGCATCGCCAAGGATGGCGTGCCGCAGGCGCTCTTCGCAGTGGTGCAGTGCCTGTTATGCCTCGCCGTCGCCTACGTCGCCGCGCGGATGGCCGGTTATGACCTCGGATACGCGGCCGGCCTCTATGCCGGCTCGCAAACAATTTCGGCGTCGATGGGTCTCGCCACCGACGCGATCAACCGGCTGCACCTACCCACCGACGAGACCAAGCGGCTGCTCGACGCCATGCCGGTCGCTTATGCGGTGAGCTACATCTTCGGCACCATTGGCTCGGCTGTGATCCTCGCGCAGCTCGGCCCCCTCCTGTTGCGGCTCGATCTCGTCGCCGCCTGCAAGCGCTACGAAGAACAGATGGGCGGTGGCGGCGGCGTACCCGATCAGGAAGGAGGCGGCTGGCATCAGTTCGAGTTGCGCGCCTATCAGGTGCGGCAGGGCGGCCGCGTCGTCGGCATGACATGCGCGGCAGCCGAAGCGATGGCCCTGCCCGCGCGCGTGTTCGTCGAGCGCCTCCGCCGCGACGGCAAGATCATCGAGGCCAAGCCCGACACCGTGTTCAAGGATGGGGACATCGTCGCCCTCGCCGGCCGGCGCGAGATCCTGGTCGACGTCGTGGGTAAGGCCGCCATCGAAGTCGAGGACCCGGAATTGCTCGCGGTCGGCCTGGAAGGCGTCGACGTCTATGTCACCGACAAGAGGCTCGACGGCATCACGCTCGCTCAAGCGGCGTCGCAGCCGGGCGCGCGCGGCGTCTTCCTGCGCAAAATCACGCGCGGCGCGACCGGCGTCAATATTCCGATCCTGCCGCAGACGCAGATTCATCGCGGCGACATTCTTACGCTCGTCGGCCGCACGCAGGACATCGCAGCCGCCGCCAAGCATATCGGCTATATCGACAAGCCCAGCACCGTCGCCGATGTCGCCTTCATCGGCGGCGCCATTGCGATCGGCGCACTTGTCGGCGCACTCACGCTCAATATCGGCAGCGTGCCGCTGACGCTATCGACTGCCGGGGGCACGCTGATCGCCGGTCTCGTTTTCGGCTGGCTGCGCTCCATCCATCCGACCTTCGGCCGCATTCCGTCACAGACGGTGTGGTTCATGAACTCGGTCGGCCTCAACGTCTTCATCGCCGTGGTCGGCATCTCCGCCGGCCCGAGCTTCGTCGCCGGCCTGCAACAGCTCGGCATCAGCCTGTTCCTGTGGGGCGTGTTCGCCACCACGCTGCCGTTGATCCTCGGCATGTTCGCGGCGCGCTACATCTTCCGCTTCGATCCAGCCATCCTGTTTGGCTGCGTCGCAGGGGCGCGCACCACCACCGCCGCGCTTGGCATGATCTGCGAGGTCGCCAAGAGCCAGGTGCCCGGCCTCGGCTACACCGTCACTTACGCCGTCGGCAATACGCTGCTCACCATCTGGGGCATGGTCATCATCATGCTGCTGGCGTGACGGCGCGCATCCTCAACGCGGTCAAACAGGAGTAGTCGTCATGGCAGACGCGGCACAGATGAAGCACATGGAGCGCGCCGAAGAGAAAGCGCTCGAGCAGCTCAGCCCCTTCGAACTCAAGGACAAGCTCATCAAGATCGCGCAAGAGCGCGCTAAGATGGCCGGCGCCCATCAGATGCTCAACGCCGGCCGCGGCAATCCCAACTGGATCGCCACGACGCCACGCGAATCCTTCTTCCTGCTCGGTCAGTTCGCGCTCGGCGAGTCGAAACGCGTGTGGCAAGACAAGGATCTCGGCGGCATGCCGGCCAAGGACGGCATCGCCGCGCGCCTGCACGCCTTCCTTGCCACGCACGGCGAGAGCGACGGCGGCCGGCTCCTCAAGACCGCGCTCGACTACGGCGTCAACACGCTGGGCTTCAACGAAGACGCCTTCGTGCACGAACTCACCGATAGCATCATCGGCGACAACTACCCGGTGCCTGACCGCATGCTCACGCACGCCGAACAGGTCGCGCACGCCTATCTGATGCAGGAGATGTGCGGCAACCGGCCGCCCAAGGGCCGCTTCGATCTTTTCGCCGTCGAGGGCGGCACGGCGGCGATGTGCTACATTTTCGACAGCCTGCAGATCAATCGCCTTATCAAGCGCGGCGACAAGATTGCCATCGGCGCGCCGATCTTCACCCCCTATATCGAGATGCCGCAGCTCGACCAGTACGGGCTCGAAGTCGTCCGCATCGACGCCTGCGAGATGCGCACCGAAGGCATCCACAGCTGGCAGTATCCGGACAACGAGATCGACAAGCTCGCCGATCCCGCGATCAAGGCGTTCTTCCTCGTCAATCCGAGCAATCCGCCCTCGACCGCCGTGCGGCAGCCGACCATCGACCGCATCGTCGACATCGTCGAGAAGAAGAACCCCAACCTCATCATCATCACCGACGATGTCTACGGCACCTTCGTCGAGGGCTTCCGCTCCTTGATGGCCGACCTGCCGCACAACACCATCGGCGTCTACTCGTACTCGAAGTATTTCGGCTGCACCGGCTGGCGTCTGGGCGTCGTCTGCGTGCACCAGGACAACATCTACGACCGCATGATCGCCGCGCTGCCGGACGCAGATAAGAAAGCGTTACACCGGCGCTATGAGTCGCTGACGCTCGAGCCGGAGAAGATGAAGTTCATCGACCGCATGGTGGCGGACTCGCGGCGCGTCGCACTCAATCACACCGCCGGCTTGTCGCTGCCGCAGCAGGTACAGATGATGCTGTTCTCGCTGTTCTGCCTCACCGACAAAGGCGACGCCTACAAGAAGCTGACGCGCCGCATCGTGGCCAAGCGAACGGAGAAGTTCTGGGAAGGGTTCCATCTGAAGCCGCCGGTCGATCCCTTGCGCGCCAACTACTACTCCACAGTCGACATCCTGATCGGCGCCGACAAGGCGCTCGGCCAGGAGTTCGTCGACTACATGCAGGAGACCTACGAGCCGATCGACATCCTAATCCGGCTCGC
This sequence comes from Pseudolabrys taiwanensis, assembly GCF_003367395.1. Classification (NCBI taxonomy): domain Bacteria; kingdom Pseudomonadati; phylum Pseudomonadota; class Alphaproteobacteria; order Hyphomicrobiales; family Xanthobacteraceae; genus Pseudolabrys; species Pseudolabrys taiwanensis. The sequence goes on from NZ_CP031417.1 coordinate 2,337,497, forward strand.
CGAGCAATACGGCACGGTGCTGCTGAACGGCAGTGGTTTCGACGGCCCGCTGTGGTCGGTGCGAACCTCGCTCGCCAATCTCCCGGACGACGCCTATGCGCAGATCGGCGCGCATCTGGAAGCCATCGTGCGCGAATATGCCGACGAGTGGCGGAAGGCAAAGAAGAAGTAGCGCCGAGACACCGCACGCCGGTTCGTCATGGACCGGGAAGCTGACGTGGACGAGCGTCTGTTCCGACCGTCCGCAGCCTTCTTTGTTCGCCCATTGAAAAGAAGAAGTGGATGCCCGGCATAAGGCCGGGCATGACGGAGCATACGCACGCCCTGTACATCCCGCGTACCAGCCGCTAAGCCGGAGACACAGGTTCTCCTCCGTGCGGCTCTCATGACTCCCGGCCTTTTGTTCGCGCTCGGCGCCATGCTGCTCTTTGGCGTCGGCGATCTCATCTACAAGCGCGCGGCCGCCGCCGGCATCGGCGCGGCGCAATTCGTGATGCTGCAGGCCTGGGCGTTTGCGCCCTCGATCAATCTGTACGCCTGGTTGACCGGCACGCTCGACGTGCACTGGTCGGCGGCGTGGGGCTCGCTCGCCGGCCTGTTCTCGCTGGTCGCCTTCTACAATTTCGCGCGCAGCCTGAAGGACGGTGCGGTCTCGACCAATGCGCCGATCTTTCGCCTCAACTTCACGCTGACGGCGGCGCTCGCGATCGTCCTGCTTGGCGAAACTTTCACCATCGCAAAGGCAGGTGCCCTTGCTTGCGCGCTCGTTGCCGTATGGCTGCTGCTCGCCGAGCCCGGCGCAGCACGCGGCCAGATCAAGCTCGCGTCGCTGACGCGCGTTTTGATCGCCACGGTGGCGATGGCTTTCGCCAATCTGTCCTACAAGATCGGGCTCACCCAAGGCGCGGTGCCGGAGACCATGGTGGCGGCGCAGGCCTGGTCGTTCTCGTCGCTCGCCACACTGCTGTGTTTTGTCCAGGAGAGGCGCCTGAGGCTCACACCTTGGGCGTGGACTTATTCCGCGCCCGCCGCTTTTGCGCTGCTCGTCGCCTTCGTGCTGCTGCTGCACGGGCTCGCGCTCGGTCCGGCCAGCGTGCTGGTCCCGGTGGCGCAAATGAGCTTCGTCTTCACCGCCATCGTCGGCGCGCTGGCATTCCACGAGAAGCTGAACGCACGCAAGCGGATCGGCCTTGTGGTGGCGATCGCGGCGCTCGGGCTGTTCGCGGTGAGTTGAAGCTACGCCGCAACCTCTCTTCACCTCCCCCTATGGGAGAGGTCGGCGCTCGAAGTGCGCCGGGTGACAGGTTACAAAGCCCTAGAGTCAGGAGCCCCCTCACCCCAACCCTCTCCCCAACGGGAGAGGGAGTCGCGCCGTGCTCGCGGCGCTTCAGCGCTCGATGACTGGTCTTACGCGCTCATCTTCTGCACGAGTGCGTCGGACACTTCGAAGTTGGCGTAGACGTTCTGCACGTCGTCGTTGTCGTCGAGCGCGTCCATCAGCTTGAGTATCTTCTCGCCCGCCTCGTCGTCGACCGCGACCGTGTTCTGCGGCTTCCACACCATGCCGGTCTTGCGCGGCTCGCCAAACTTGGCCTCCAACGCCTTGGTGACCTCGTGCAGCGTGTCGGTCTTGGTGATCACTTGGTGGCCGCTGTCGTCGGACACCACGTCCTCGGCGCCAGCCTCGATCGCCGCTTCCAGCATGTCGTCGGGGCTCGCTTTGGCCGCGTCGTATTCGACGACCCCGACGTGGTCGAACATGAACGACACCGCGCCGGTCGTCGCCAGGTTGCCGCCGGCCTTGGTGAAGATCGAGCGCACTTCGCCGGCGGTGCGGTTGGTATTGTCGGTCAGCGTCTCGACGATGACGGCGACGCCGCCGGGCGCATAGCCCTCGTAGCGGATCTCGTCGTAGTTCTCCTGGTCGGCGCCGGACGCCTTCTTGATGGCGCGCTCGATATTGTCCTTGGGCATGTTCTCGGCGCGTGCCGCCAGCACCGCGAGGCGCAGGCGTGGGTTGAACGCCGGATCCGGCATGCCGAGCTTGGCCGCGACGGTGATTTCGCGGGCCAGCTTGCCGAAGAGCTTGGAGCGGACTTTGTCCTGCTTGCCCTTGCGGTGCATGATGTTTTTGAATTGGGAATGACCGGCCATGACCGTCCACGCTCGCTAAAAGGGGCCTAAAGGCTTCAAAGTTAAGGAATGGGCTTGCCGCCGCGCGGCTATATAGAATGCCGACGCCGGAAAATAAACGCCCCTCTTGCGTCCGGAACCGCCGGCCGGCCCGCTAGGCCCAGAACGGCGGCCGCGCTTCTTCCAGCGTTCCACCGAGACGGACCGCGCCGACCTTCACCGCCAAACCGGAGGCGTCGTCGGTTTCCACCGCCAGGCCGCACAGGGTCGCCGGACCATTGGCCGGCTCGAACTTGGCGCTCGGAATCTTGCGCAGGAAGCGGTTGAGCGGCTCGTCCTTGCCCATGCCGATGACGGAATTGAAGTCGCCGGTCATGCCGACATCGGAAACAAAGGCGGTCTTGCCCGGAAGGATGCGATGGTCGGCAGTCGGCACATGGGTATGCGTGCCGACGACCAGGCTGGCGCGGCCGTCGACGAAGAAGCCCATGGCCTGCTTCTCGCTCGTCGCCTCGCAGTGCATGTCGACAATCACGGCATCGCAGGCGCTGCGCAGCGGACACGCGTTCAATTCGCGATCGACTGCCGCAAATGGATCGTCGAGCGGGTCCATGAAGATGCGGCCCATGGCGTTGATCACCAGCGCGCGCTTGCCGTTCTTAGTATCGACCAGCGCGGCACCGCGCCCGGGCGTGCCGGCGGGGAAATTCACGGGACGGACGAGGCGGGGCGCGCGCTCGATAAACACCAGCGCCTCGCGCTGATCCCACGCGTGATTGCCGAGCGTGATGGCGTCGGCGCCGGCGTCGATGAACTCGTTGTAGATCGCCTCGGTGATGCCGAAGCCGCCGGCGGCGTTCTCGCCGTTGATGACAACCAGTTCGAGCTTCCAGTCCCTGATCAGGTTCGGCAGACGGTCGAGCACGATGGCGCGTCCGGCACGCCCGACAATGTCACCGATGAAGAGTATGCGCATTTAGAATTATCCACGGAAATCAATCGCCTCGCGCTCCGTTAGCACGAGATCGAGCCGCTCGTCGCGCTCCGTCGCCGGCACACGAGGAATTTCCTGCACCGCGAAAGCGATGCCGATGGCAATCACCTTCTTCTTCGCACGGAGGGCATTGATGGTCATATCGTAGTAGCCGGCGCCGTAGCCGATGCGGTGACCGGCGCGATCGAAGCAGGCAAGCGGCACGATGAGGATGTCGGGATCGACCGCGGGCGCTTCCGGCACCGGCTCGCGGATGCCCCATTGCCCGGCCTTGAAGGGATCGCCGAACTTCCAGGCGCGCATGATCAGCGGCTTGCCGCGCTTGTCGATCGCCGGCAGCGCCAGCCGCGCGCCCTGATCGGCCGCCTTGTGCAGCAAGGGCAGCGGGTTGATCTCGCTCTTCATCGGCATGAAGCCGGAGACGATGACGCCCGGCGCGATGTTCACCGGAAAGGGGCGTGCGGCGATGGTCTCGGCGCCGGCCTGGCGCTCGGCCGCCGGCAGGGCATCGCGCTGGGCGAGCGCGGCGGCACGGAGAGATTCCTTGGTGGCCGGCTCGGCGAACTGACTCAAACTGTCATCCTGAGGTGCGAGCGCAGCGAGCCTCGAAGGATGCCACACCGCCCCACCCTTCGAGGCTCGCGACCTTCGGTCGCTCGCACCTCAGGGTGACGGCGAAAGGTCGCGAGCGAAAGAAACAAGCGCGGAGCCACGATGGCCGTGGGAGGCTGATCCCGGGAACCTACAGAAGTAGGTGGGCGCCATATGTCCGAGCCCACGGGCCCGGTCAGGGACAGCTCCCTTAGGGATCGTAAGGCCCCGGGGAATGTGACTCCTCACGCACCCCGCAGCCCCGCCAGGGCAATGTAGGCGCTACGAGCCGGAAGCGCCACCATCTCCGTCATCCCGGGCGAGCGAGCACTTGCTGCGAGCGAGGTCCGGGCCCCATACGCCGCAGCATCTCGACAGGACAGCGCGTATGGGTCCCCGCCCTCTTGGGGACGACAGACGGCAATCAATCCCTCAGCCCCGTCCCGGTATTCACCACCATCATCGTCGCGGTGATCATCGCCACCTGCTTCGACGTGCCGCCGGTTTCCGCGAACACCTCGCCGAGCGTGACCACCAGGGTCTTGCCGTTGCGGATGACGCGGCCGACCGCGCGCAGCCGGTCGCCTTTGGCCGGCGAGAGGAGGTTGATCTTGAACTCCGTGGTCAGCACCGCGGCATCCATCGGCATGACCGACAATCCCGCGTAGCCGCAGGCCGAATCGGCGATCGTCGCCACCGCGCCGGCATGCACGAAACCGTGCTGCTGAAGCACTTTGTCGGAAAACGGCAGCACGATCTCGACCTCGCCGGCCCGCACGGCGAGGACCTCGGCGCCGATTGTCTGCATGATCGTCTGCTTGGCGAAGGAATCGCGGATTCGCGTTTCGACCTCGGCAGGGGTCATTGCGGCATTCACCCGATCGCCGCGCCGGGGCCGAGCGTCTGGTTGAGTTTCTTGGTGATGCCCTCGATGCGCTCGGCCGCCGAATTGAAGGCACCGACCACCGCGTCGGAGGCCGCCCGCGCGCGGTCCGAGGACACCATGCGCGCATCCTGCAACGCCTGAATCTCCTCTTCGAGCCGGCGGATGCGACGGTGCGATTCGCTGAGATCGTCCGCGACCATCAGCGCCGCCATCACCGTGAGACGCGTGTCCCCGATCTCGCCGAACTTGCGGCGCAAATCGATGATGCGGGTATCGATGTCCTTCGCCAGCGCGGTGAGATGCTCCTCCTGCCCATCCTCGCAGGCGAGACGGAATTGGCGGCCGGCGATGGTGGCATTGACGAGGGCCATGACTGTGCTCGCTGACTGTTCCCGTTCGTTCGATCCGACGCTCGCGACTTACTTCTGATGCGTGTCCAGCACCGATTGGATGTCGGCGATCGCCGCATCGAGCCGTTCCGCGATCTCTCGGTTGGTCGCCTCGAGCTTGCGCGAGCGCGACGTCTCGCCGTCGAGCGCCGCGGCGAGCTTGCTGCGATCCACGCCTAAAGCCTGCACCTGATTGGCGAGCGCCTCTTCGCTGCGGTCGGCCTCACGCCGCCGCTCGACTGCGGCATCGAGCGCGTCGAGCGCGAGCGCCAGGCGCTTCACCGCAGCATCGATTGCGCTTTGCTCACTCATCGCCCCGCCTCTGAATACCCAAAACTCCTGCGGTAGCAAATGTTTAGACCGAGAACCTTACGTGTCGCACAACCACCGCGTCAACGCCCGTTCGCCAATTTGCCCAGGTGTTTTCGCAGCGCTGTGCATGGCGGGCCTGCGCGCGTGCGCTCACATTGACTCAAGGCCGTCACATGCTAAGGAGCCGCAACCAACAGGCATTTTTCATGAGCGCACAAGCCTCTCAGGCGGCCATGGCGGCCAACGAACGCCACGGGTCCGCGACCCCGATCACGGCACACAAAAGCATGGCGAACGCGATCCGCGCGCTGGCCATGGACGCGGTCGAAAAGGCGAACTCCGGTCACCCCGGCCTGCCGCTCGGCGCCGCGGACGTCGCCACTGTCCTGTTTTCGCGCTTTTTGAAATTCGATCCGGCGGCGCCGAAGTGGGCCGACCGCGACCGCTTCGTGCTGTCGGCCGGCCACGGCTCGATGCTGCTCTACGCATTGCTCTACCTCACCGGCTATTCGTCGGTGACGCTCGACGAGATCAAGCGCTTCCGCCAACTCGGCTCGAAGACGCCCGGCCACCCGGAAAACTTCGTCACCGAAGGCATCGAGACCACCACCGGCCCGCTCGGCCAGGGGCTCGCCACCGCCGTCGGCATGGCGATCGCGGAGCGGCATCTCGCCGCGGAGTTCGGCGGCATCGTCGACCACAAGACCTACGTGCTGGCCTCCGACGGCGACCTGATGGAAGGCATCAGTCAGGAAGCCATCGCCCTCGCCGGCCATCTCAAGCTCTCCAAGCTGATCGTGCTGTTCGACGACAATGGCATCTCGATCGACGGCGCGCTGTCGCTGTCGGACTCGGTCGATCAGGTCAAGCGCTTCGAAGCCGCCGGCTGGGCGTCGTGGCGCATCGACGGGCATGACCCGGAAGCCATCGCCGCCGCGCTGGAGAAGGCGCAGAGCGCCGACCGCCCGGTGATGATCGCGTGCAAGACCACCATCGGCTATGGCGCGCCGAACAAGGCCGGCAAGTCCTCGTCGCACGGCTCGCCGCTCGGCGCCGACGAGATCAAGGGCACCCGCGCCGCCCTCGGTTGGGACTATCCGCCATTCGAAATTCCGGCGGACATCCTGTCCGCCTGGCGCATTGCGGGCAGCCGCTCACAGGGCGTGCATGCCGCCTGGCAGAAGCAGCTCGCCGCGGTCGAACCGGCCAAACGCGTCGAGTTCGAACGCCGCATGAAGGGCGATTTGCCGCTTGAAGCGCTCGCCGCCGCGATGCGCGCGCTCAAGGAAAGCCTCGTCGCAACGCCGAAGAACATCGCCTCGCGCAGCGCGTCCGAATACGCGCTCGAATTCCTGGTGCCGGCGGTGCCGGAAATGGTCGGCGGCTCGGCCGATCTCACCGGCTCCAACAACACCCGCACCAAGTCGATGAAGGCGATCTCGGCCGCCGACTTCTCGGGCCGCTTCATCCACTACGGCATCCGCGAGCACGGCATGGCGGCCGCCATGAACGGCATGACGCTGCACGGCGGCATCATCCCCTATTCCGGCACGTTCCTCGTCTTTTCCGATTATGCGCGCCCGGCGATCCGCCTCGCGGCGCTGATGGGCGAACGCGTCATCCATGTGATGACGCACGACTCGATCGGCCTCGGCGAAGACGGCCCGACGCACCAACCGGTCGAACACCTTGCGGCGCTGCGCGCCATCCCGAATCTGCTCGTGTTCCGTCCGGCCGATGCGGTCGAGACCGCCGAGTGCTGGGAACTCGCGCTGAAGTCGAAGGATCGGCCGAGCGTGCTCGCGCTGACGCGCCAGAACCTGCCGCAATTGCGTGACCGCCTCGACGAAGAAAACGTGTGCGCCCGCGGCGCCTACGAGATCGCCGGCCCCGACGGCGCCGCGCAGGTCTCGATCTTCGCCACCGGCTCGGAAGTTTCGATCGCGGTCGACGGCGCGAAGCTCCTGGCCGCCAAGGGCGTTGCTGCGCGCGTCGTCTCGGTGCCGTCGTTCGAACTGTTCGCCGAACAGCCTGAGGACGTCCGCCGCGCCATCATCGGCACCGCCCCGGTGAAAATCGGCGTCGAGGCCGCCGTCCGGATGGGCTGGGATGCCATCATCGGTTCCGACGGCATCTTCGTCGGCATGACGACTTTCGGGGCCAGCGCGCCCTACAAGGAACTCTATCAGAAATTCGGAATTACCGCTGAGGGGATTGCCGAAGCGGCATTAAGTAAACTTCGTTAGAGCGTCATGGCAGGGCTTGACCGAGCGATCCATCTATAATTCGAACATAGATGGATGCTTGGGTGGAACCTGGGCATGACCGAAAGGACCCGGGAGCGACGAAATGACTGTACGCGTAGCCATCAACGGATTTGGCCGTATCGGCCGCAACATCCTGCGTGCCATTGCCGAGGGCGGCCGCAAGGACATCGAGGTCATCGCCGTCAACGACCTCGGTCCGGTTGAGACCAACGCCCATCTCCTGCGCTACGACAGCGTGCACGGCCGCTTCCCGCACGAGGTTACCGTCAAGGGCGACACCATTTCCATCGGCAACGGCGCCATCAAGGTGACGGCCGAGCGCGACCCGTCCAAGCTGCCGTGGAAAGACCTCGGCATCGACATCGCGCTGGAATGCACCGGCATCTTCACCGCCAAGGACAAGGCCTCGGCCCACCTGACCGCCGGCGCCAAGCGCGTGCTGGTCTCCGCGCCGGCCGACGGCGCCGACGCGACCATCGTCTACGGCGTCAACCACGACAAGCTGACCAAGGACCACCTGGTCGTCTCCAACGGCTCCTGCACCACCAACTGCCTGGCGCCGGTCGCCAAGGTGCTGAACGACACCGTCGGCATCGAGACCGGCTTCATGACGACGATCCATGCTTACACGGGCGACCAGCCGACGCTCGACACCATGCACAAGGATCTCTACCGCGCCCGCGCCGCGGCAATGTCGATGATCCCGACCTCGACCGGCGCCGCCAAGGCGATCGGCCTCGTCCTGCCCGAGCTCAACGGCAAGCTCGACGGCGTTTCGATCCGCGTGCCGACGCCGAATGTGTCGGTGATCGACTTCAAGATCGTCGCCAAGAAGGCGACCACGAAGGAAGAGATCAACGAGGCGATGAAGCGTGCGGCCGAGCAACAGCTCAAGGGCATCCTCGGCTACACCACGCACCCGAACGTTTCGATCGACTTCAATCACGACCCGCACTCGTCGACCTTCCACATGGACCAGACCAAGGTCATGAACGGCACGCTCGTGCGCGTGATGTCCTGGTACGACAACGAATGGGGCTTCTCCAACCGCATGGCCGACACGGCCGTGGCGATGGGCAAGCTGATCTAACTTCGAACCGTCATCCTGAGGTGCGCGGCGCAGCCGCGCCCCGAAGGATGACGGGCACGGTCTAACGGCCGCCACCCTTCGAGGCTCGGCCTTCAGCCGATCACCTCAGGGTGACGGCAAAAGAGCCTTCCTGATGTCTCAGAGCTTCCGCACCCTCGACCATGTCGATGTGAAGGGCCAACGCGTCCTGGTCCGCGTCGATCTCAACGTCCCCGTCGAAAACGGCGTTGTCACCGACGCCACCCGCATCGAGCGCGCCGCGCCCGCGATCACCGAGATCGCCGACAAGGGCGGCAAGGTGATCCTGCTGTCGCATTTCGGCCGCCCGAAAGGCCGCGATCCGAAGCAATCGCTCAAGCCTGTCGCCGCCGAAGTCGCGCGCGTGCTCAAACGCCCGGTGAAGTTCGCCGACGATTGCATCGGCGAGGTTGCCGAAAAGGCCGTCGCCGCAATGAAGCCGGGCGACATTCTGTGCCTGGAAAACACCCGTTTCTATCCGGGCGAAGAGAAGAACGATCCGCAGTTCGTGGCCGCGCTCGCCAAGCTCGGCGACGTCTGGGTCAACGACGCCTTCTCGGCCGCGCACCGCGCGCACGCCTCGACCGAAGGCCTCGGCCATCTCCTACCCGCTTACGCGGGCCGCAGCCTGCAGGCTGAGCTCGAAGCGCTCGGCAAGGCGCTCGACCATCCGACGCGCCCGGTCGCCGCAATCGTCGGCGGCGCCAAGATCTCATCCAAGCTCGATCTGCTCGGCAATCTGTTGCAGAAGGTCGATGTCCTGATCATCGGCGGCGCCATGGCGAACACATTCCTGATGGCGCAGGGCAAGAGCGTCGGCCGTTCGCTGGTCGAGCGCGATCTCGTCGACACCGCACAGAAGATCATGGACGAGGCCAAGGCCGCCGGCCGCGAAATCGTCCTGCCGGTCGACGCCGTCGTTGCCGAAAAGCTCGAGGCGCATGCGCCGTCGCGCGTCGTCGCGATCGACGACGTCGAGGATAAGGATATGATCCTCGACATCGGCCCGCGCAGCATTGAACAGGCCGTCTCCGTGCTGGCGCGGGTCAAGACTTTGGTGTGGAACGGCCCCTTCGGCGCGTTTGAGATCGAGCCCTTCGACAACGGCACCGTCGAAGTGGCGGAGGCCGCGGCCGAACTCACGGCCGCCGGTAAGCTTGTCACGGTAGCCGGGGGTGGCGACACCGTCGCCGCGCTCAACGTGGCCGGCGTCGTGGAACGGTTTACCTACGTATCGGCCGCCGGCGGGGCCTTCCTCGAATGGATGGAAGGCAAGGCCTTGCCAGGCGTAGAAGTTTTACGCGCGCAGTAAGTTCACCGGTCATGCCCCGCGCAAGCGGGGCATCCCGTAACCCGAAGGCCCGTTGGCTGCTCAGGGATACTGGATCGGCCGCTTTCGCGGACGATGACGCCGAGAGATGCATTGATGAGAGGGGAGTTGACGATGAATCTGGACGAACTGAACAAAGTGGCTCGCGCGATGGTCGCACCCGGCAAGGGCATTCTGGCCGCGGACGAGTCCACCGGCACGATCAAGAAGCGTTTCGACGCGATTGGCGTCGAGAACACCGAGGACAATCGCCGCGACTACCGCGAGATGATGTTCCGCACCGCCGAGGCGATGAAGAACCACATCTCCGGCGTCATCCTTTACGACGAAACGATCTGGCAGAAGGCCAAGGACGGCACACCGCTCGTGAAGATCATCGAGCAGATGGGCGCGATTCCCGGCATCAAGGTCGATGAAGGCACCAAGCCGCTGCCGAACTGCCCGGGCGAACTGATCACCGTCGGCCTCGACAAGCTCGCGGACCGCCTGACCAAGTACTACGAGCAGGGCGCGCGTTTCGCCAAGTGGCGCGCGGTGATCGACATCGGCGCCGGCATTCCGAGCTACACCGCGATCCGCACCAACGCCCATGCGCTGGCCCGCTACGCCGCGCTGTGCCAGGCGGCGCAGATCGTGCCGATCGTCGAGCCGGAAGTGCTGATGGACGGCGATCACGACATCGACCGCTGCTACGAGGTCACCGAGTTCATGCTCAAGGAGACCTTCCAGGAGCTTTACTATCAGCGCGTCGCGCTCGAAGGCATGGTGCTCAAGCCGAACATGGCCGTGCCGGGCAAGAAGAGCGCGAAGAAGGCTTCGGTGCAGGAAGTCGCCGAGAAGACCGTGAAGATGCTCAAGGAATGCGTGCCGGGCGCCGTACCGGGCGTCGCCTTCCTCTCCGGCGGTCAGTCGGACGAAGAAGCGACCGCGCATCTCGACGCCATGAACAAGATCGGCAATCTGCCGTGGGGCCTCACCTTCTCGTACGGTCGCGCGCTGCAGGCCGCGCCGCAGAAGGCGTGGTCGGGCAAGGCGGAGAACGTCGCTGCCGGCCAGCGCGCCTTCACGCACCGCGCCAAGATGAACGGCCTCGCCGCGCTCGGCCAGTGGAAGGCCGACCTGGAAAAGGCGAAGGCGGCGTAAGCGCGCCCGCTCATCAGGGCGATCGCCCACCCACCAGCGTCATGCCCGGCCTTGTGCCGGGCATCCACGTTTTTGGACCCTGCCAACAAGCAAGACGTGGATGGCCGGGACAAGCCCGGCCATGACGGCGACAGAGTCAGTGCCCCTTGCGCAGGTCGCGGGGCGCTTCACCGAAGCGGGCGCGGAACGCCTTGCTGAAATGCGACAGGTCGCCAAAACCGGCCGCGTAAGCGATTTCCGAGATGGTGCGGCCATGTTGCGCCGGATCGCTCAAGATGCGCCGGCATTCCTGTAAACGGCTCTCCAGCAGCCAACGGCCGAAGCTCGCACCCGTTTGCTCGAAGCGCAGATGCAAGGTGCGCAGCGAAATGCCGAATTGCGCGGCGACCGCGCGCGGGTTGAGCGTCAGATCCGAAAGACGGGCGCGGCAATAGGCCATGATCGCCTCGGTCTGCGTCGCCGACGGCATGTCCTCGACCGGCCCCTGCGGCGCCGTCGCCAGTGCCAGCAGATTGCAGAGATTATCCGTGAGCAGTTCGGCCTGATGCGCGTCGAGACTGCCGCTCGCCAATTCGACGAGATGTCGGCGGACCAGATCGACATAAGGCGATGACGCCGCGACCTTGCGCGAAGGCCCACGACGCAGCCAAGGCGCGCGCGCCTCGATACGCTGGCGCGGCACCACGGCGAGCAGACGGCTCACCGCGCTCGGAAAGCGCACCCGAAACGGCCGCGTGCCATCGACGATGCCGACCTCGCCCGGCGCCAGCCAGTAGGGATCGCCACCTTGCTCCAGGCCGCTCGAGCCGCGCTGCTGCAAGCTGATCAGGTAGTGATCGTCGCTGGCCCGGTTCACGTGGCCCTTCTCCCGCACAATGAAGTGCCCGGTCGAAGAGAAGGCGGCAAAGCGCAGCAGCCCGAAAGCCTGCCCCGACAGGCTGGCGCGAAAGGTTTCACCCGGCGCCTCCGGCACGACGTTCAGCACGGCTTCGCACACGGCATCGCGCCAGAACGAAAGCCCCTCGCGGGCCCGCACGCTATCGGTCGACCAGGTTTTCGCGGACATGGCCCGCTCCATCGCTTAGAGCCCGGCAAGGCTCGCAAAAACTATACGGCTTTGCGCGCTCGGCCAAGCCGCTGCACGCACGGCCAAGACCGCGCCGCGCCGGCCGCCGTAACGTTGCGCCATGCGCACGAACTTTACCGCCGCCCAGCTCGCCGACCCGGCCATCGCCGAGGCCGACCAGATCCTGCAGACCTGCGTCCACTACGGCTTCTGCACCAATGCCTGCCCGACCTACGTGCTGACCCGCGACGAGAACGATTCCCCGCGCGGCCGCATCGATCTCATCCGCGCCATGCTCGAGCAGGGCGGCACGCCCGCGCCCAAGACGGTGCACCATCTCGACCGTTGCCTGTCGTGCCTGTCCTGCATGACCACCTGCGCGGTGAAGGTCGACTACGTGCATCTGATCGACCGCGCGCGCACCTATATCGAGCAGCACTACCGTCGGCCCCTCGCCGACCGCTTGATGCGCGCCCTGCTCGCTTTTGTGCTGCCCCGGCCGCGTCTGTTCGAGACGGCGATGCGGGCCGGCTGGCTGGCGCAGCCGTTCTCATCGATGCTGCCGTCACGGCTGCGTGCCATGCTGTCGATGATTCCCGCGCAGGCATCGCCCGATATCCTCGCGCCCCGGATCTATCCCGCCGACGCTTCGCGCAAGAAACGCGTCGCGCTGCTCGCCGGCTGCGCGCAACAGGCGCTCAACGGCAACATCAATGCCGCCACCATTCGCTTGCTGCAGCGTCACGGCTGCGAGGTGGTGATCGCGGAAGGCAGCGGCTGCTGCGGTTCGCTGCCCTTGCATATGGGCCGCGAAGACGAGGCCAAGCGCTTCGCCGCGGCGAATGTCGACGCCTGGTCGCGCGAAGCGCGCGTGCACGGCCTCGATGCCATCATCGTCAACGCCTCGGGCTGCGGCACGACGATGAAGGATTACGGCCATCTGCTGCACACCGACGATGCCAAGACCGCCAGCGCCCTCACCCGCGACATCACCGAGGTGCTGCACGACATCGGCCTAATAACGCCGCCGAACCCGCGCGCCTATCGCGTCGCCTATCACGATCCCTGCTCGATGCAGCACGGCCAGAAGGTGATCGACCAGCCACGCGCGCTGTTGCGCGCCGCCGGCTTCCAGGTCGTCGACGTGCCGGAAAAGCATTTCTGCTGCGGCTCGGCCGGCACCTACAATCTGCTTCAGCCGGAGATGGCCGAGGCTCTGGGCCAGCGCAAAGCCGCGCACATCGACAGCACCACGCCCAACATCGTCGCCACCGGCAATATCGGCTGCATGACGCAGCTTTCCCGCTATCTCGGCAGGCCCGTCGTCCACACGGCCGAACTGCTCGACTGGGCGACCGGCGGACCGCTGCCGCCGGCGCTGGAAGGCGTACCGCTGCCGGAGCCGCAAGCCGTTCAAACACAGGTCGCACCGGCCGCCGACGCCGGTTTCTGGTGAGTATCAGGGGAAAATGATGAGCGCGAACTTCGACGCCTTCTTCAACGAGATCCAATCCAAGCTCGGCACCGACGCCGTCAACCGCAGCGACGAGACGCTGACGCGTTACGGCGAAAACACCATGCCCGGCGGCGACCGCCGGCCGGCCGGCGTCGTTTATCCGGCATCGACCGCCGAGGTGCAGACGATCGTGCGCGCCGCCAACACGCACAAGGTGCCCCTCTATCCGGTATCGACCGGCAACAATATCGGTCTTGGCAGCCGCTCCGCGTCGAAAGCCGGCCAAGTGATCGTCGATCTCGGCCGCAAAATGAACCGCATCCTGGAGATCAACGACCGTCTCGCTTATTGCGTGGTCGAGCCCGGCGTCACCTATCAGGCGATCACCGACGAGCTCATGCGCCGCGGCGGCCAGCTGATGCTCGACGTCACGTCGGGCCCGCCGCAAGGCGGCCCGCTTGGCAACGCGCTCGATAAGGGCGCGGGCTACACGCCCTATTTCGATCACTTCGGCTTCGCCTGCGGCATGGAGGTCGTGCTCGGCAACGGCGAGGTGCTGCGCACCGGCGACGGTTCAATCGACAGCGACAAGCTCGTCAACTGGCACACGTCGAAATATTCGTTCGGACCGATCCTCGACGGTCTGTTCACGCAGTCGAACTACGGCATCGTCACGCGCATGGGCTTCTGGCTGATGCCGCGGCCGCCCGCCGTACAGTCATTCCACTTCACGTTTCCCGACGACGATGATCTCGAAGAGGTCATCGAGCTGTGCCGGCCGCTGAAGATGTCGAACTTCGTGCCGACGCTCTTCCGAGTTGCCAACGATCTCTATCTCAGCGCGTCGGAAGGCCAGAGCAAGGAATACGGCAGCGGCAAAGCGTTCTCGACCGAAGGCCGCCGCGCCCTGCGCGAGCACTTCGGCCTGGGAGCTTGGAATATCTCCGGCGCGTTCTACGGTCCGAACGAAGCGGCCATGGCGCCGATGATCCAGCGCGTGCGCGATCACTTCATGAAATCGGGCAAGGCGCGCTACATCGACCACGAGCAGGCCAAGTCGATCCCGACTCTGCAGGTCGCGATCAACGCCTTTTCCGGCACGCCGAGCCTCGGCGAACTGGGCCTGCTGAAATGGCGCCCGGGCGGCGGCAACATCTGGTTCACGCCGGGTACGCCGATGGACGGCAAGATCGCCAACGAATTCCAGCATCTCTGCCGCAAAATCTATGAGGATCACGGTTTCGATTACACCGTGATGAATGTCTGCGGCGCCCGTTTCGCCCGCGGCCTGCACGTCATCACCTTCAATCGCGAGGACGCCGACGAGAGCAAACGCGCCGACGCCTGCTATCGCGCCATGGCCAAGGCCTTCGCCGAGCGCGGCGTATTCGTCGGCCGGGCGCCGCTCGACTATCACGACATGCACTTCGCCCAGACCATGCCCGGCTTCCGCCAGGCTTGTACGGCGATCAAGCAGGCGCTCGACCCGAACGGTGTCATCGCGCCGGGCCGCTACGGC
The DNA here is from genome assembly GCF_003367395.1 of Pseudolabrys taiwanensis. NCBI lineage: Bacteria > Pseudomonadati > Pseudomonadota > Alphaproteobacteria > Hyphomicrobiales > Xanthobacteraceae > Pseudolabrys > Pseudolabrys taiwanensis. Next base: position 2,352,691 of record NZ_CP031417.1, read on the forward strand.
ATTCAGTAACCGACGGAAGAAGGCCGCGTCACCGGACGCGGCCTTTTCGTGCGCCTTCCATCAACGCTTCCGATCGTCAGCCGGAGAAGTGGATTGGTCGAGAAATGCGGTCGGCGTCATGTGCGTGACCTGCCTGAAGGAATAGCAAAACGCCGCCGTGCTGGCGAAACCGACATGCGCAGCCACGCGCGCAATCGAGCGCCCCGACGATAGCTGATCGATTGCAAGCACGATCCGCGCGCGCTGTCGCCACGCCTTGAAGGTCAATCCGGTCTCGGCGGGAAACAGACGGCTGACGGTGCGGACGGACGTGGCCGAGCGCGAAGCAATTTCGTCGATATCGAGTTGATGCCGCACATCGGCCAGAGCGACCTTGGCAACGCGCTTGCCGATCGCGCCCGACGGCAGCGGCAAGAAGGTCGGCGCGTCGGGCACCTCGGTAAGTTCGTGGAGAATGAGCTTTACGACGAGCCTGGTCTTGTCGAGGACGGCGTTCGCCCGAAACGCCGCGAATATCAACTCCCGAAGAAGGGGCGTCACTTTCAACGCGAACGTCCTGTCGAGGGACTTGGACGGCGCCCAATTCCGCGTTGCCGACGGGGCCCAATAGATCATCCAGAAATCGGAATCGGAGAGCACATCGAGTCGATGAGCGACTCCCGCCGGCAGCCAAACGGCGAGTTGCGGTGGCACAAGCCAGCGGCCATACGCCGTATGGACCTGCATCGCTCCCGATGCGGCATAAATGAGCTGCGCCTCGTCATGCGCATGCAGCACCACGGACGAGCCCCGTGCCTTGCTCCCGCGCCGCGTCCGGAAAAGCGGCCGTTCTGCGGATTGGCGTGTCATCGATATCCTTTGGCGCAACATCGCGGAAACGCATGGATACTGTCAATTACGCGTCCAGTTCAAGGACGCGTAATTCTCGTATCCATAAGAGTCGACTGTCATGCCATCTGCAACATCCGCGCCGCGTCTCCGCGCCGATCGGAACTTCCACCGCGTCATCTGGCTCACGCTGGCGCTATTCCTCTCCTATCTGTGCGTGGCGATGTCGCTGCCGGTGACATCGATCTACGTCACCACGCAACTCGGCTTCGGCAACGCGCTTGCCGGCCTCGCGGTGGGCATCGCCTTTGCCTCGACAATTCTCACGCGCGGGCTGGCCGGCCGCCTGACCGATCACCGTGGCGGCAAAGCCTGCATGATCTGGGGCTTCGTCGTCTATGCGCTGGCCGGCGTCGTTTGCGGCGCTGCGAGTTTGCCCTCTCTACCGGCGCCGATCGCCTACGGCATTCTCATCGCCGGCCGCCTGCTTCTGGGTCTGGGCGAAAGCTTGGCGACGGTCGGCGTGATGGGCTGGACCTTGGGCATCATGGGGCCGCAGCATTCCGGCCGCGTGTTCGCACTCATCGGCATGGGCATCTACGGCGCTTTCGCGATCGGCAGCCCCATCGGTTTAGCGTTGTTCGATCGGGGCGGGTTTGTGGGCACGATGGCTGCCTGCACGCTCGTTCCCCTTATCGGCCTCGCGATGGTGCTGCCGGTGACGGCCGCAGCCCTGCACACCGGCAAGCGTCCTTCGTTCTGGCGCATCATCGGCCGCATATGGGAGCCGGGCCTCGTGCTCTTCTGTCAGGGCATTGGCTTCGCGGCGATCGGCGCGTTCATGCCGCTTTTGTTTCTGCATCAAGGCTGGCCCCATGCCGGACTGGGATTCACGTGCTTCGGCGGCTCTTATGTGCTGGTGCGCATTTTGTTTGGCCATCTGCCCGATAAAATCGGCGGCATCCCTGTTGCCCTGATTTCAATGGCGATCGAAGCGGCCGGACAGTATTTGCTGTGGTCGGCGCCGAGCCCTGCGCTGGCTCTCCTCGGCGCTTCCCTGACTGGCGTCGGCTGCTCGCTCATCTTCCCGGCGATGGGCCTCGAAGTGGTGCGGCGCGTCGCACCGCACTTGCGCGGCACGGCAACGGGCGGCTTCACGGCTTTTCAAGATTTGGCCTATGGACTCACCGGTCCGGTGACGGGCTTGCTGGCCGACCAGTTCGGTTACGGTGTCGTCTTCCTGATCGGCGGGTTCGCCGGCCTTGTCGGGTCCTGGTTGTTATCCTTCTTGCACGCAAGGATCCCGAACTGGCCGCGTAACACGCGCAAACGAGGTGGGCGCGACTTCGCACCCACCTCGCCGCGCTTAATTTTCACCAGACCAAATCAGTCGCAGTTGGTCTTCTTCACGGTGGTCGAACCGCCGATGCCTTCGCGGTGCACGGTCTTGCTATCGCAGCCGCCCGCGCCGGTCGTTTCCTTGGTAATGGTCTTCTTCTCGCCGAGAATGCCTTCGCGTTTCTCGACGGTTACCGAGGAATCGGCCGGCTTGTCGTGTTCGATCACGACGGCGGGATCGCGCCGTTCTTCGATGACGGTGGTCTGCGCGCTTGCGCCAAGGGTACCGAAGGCGGTCGCCGCCAGCGCGAGAGCAAGAACATTGAGCTTCATAGTAGCCTCCTGCTATGGGAACTCCGCATGACAACGCGATATATGTTGATCGCGTTCCCGCGGTTCCCCGTTCGCAAGGACACATCCCGTGATCGATCTTTACACCTGGACTACCCCTAACGGCCGCAAGGCCTCCATCATGCTCGAGGAAATCGGCCTGCCCTATACGGTGCATCCGATCGACATCAGCAAGGACGAGCAGTTCGCTCCGGACTTCCTCAAGATCGCGCCGAACAACCGCATCCCGGCGATCGTCGACCGCGACACCGGCATCGCGCTCATGGAGACGGGCGCGATCATGATCTATCTCGCCGACAAGACCGGCAAGCTGCTGGCGAAGGAAGGCGAACGGCGTTACCGCGCCATTGAATGGCTGATGTGGCAGATGGGAGGCATCGGTCCGATGCTCGGCCAGGTGCATCACTTCGTGAAGTATAACCCCGGCAAGGCGCCTTACGCCGAAGAGCGTTATCTCAAGGAAGCGCACCGTCTCTACAAGGTGCTGAACACGCGCCTCGAAGGCCGCGAATTCGTCGTCGACGAATACTCGATCGCCGATATCGCGATCTGGCCGTGGGTCTCGCGCTTCGAATGGCAGACCATCGACATGAAGCAGTATCCGAACGTGAAGCGCTGGTACGAGACCATCGCCAAGCGGCCGGCTGTGCAGAAGGGTTACAGCGTGCCGAAGGATACCGGCCCGATCCCGATCCCGATGCCGGCCTGACGGTCACGCGTGGCATGAAAAAGAAAGCCCCCGGTTTTTACCGGGGGCTTTTGTATTAAGCGCTGGCGTCAAGCGCGGTTCTTACGGACAGAACCACACCGGCCCGACAATGACGCAGCCGCGACGCTGCCAGTCACGGGGCCGCGCATGATAGCGATGCCAACCGCGCGGCGCGCTGCGATAGCGTTGACCGGCCCGATAATGCGAATGCGGAGGGCCGCGGAAGGTCGGGCCGCGATGAACGTTCCCCGGGCGACGGTTGTCGTGACGATACTGCACGTCCACGATGTCGGACGGCGACGTCAGACCCTTCTGATGCTGTGCCGGCGCGGCAGACGCCGCCCCGAACATCGCCAACGAAAACAAGAACGAAAGCGCGATGCGCCTACCTCGCATAATCAGATCCTTTTTCTTTTGAAGAAACCCCACGGATAACGTTTTCGATCCGCTTTGGTTCCAGACTTGGTGCCGCGTCGCGCGCGGAATAATCTTAATAGTGATTCGTCACGCGCCCGTCACCTACGGGCGCTGCCGCGTCTGTCGCCGCCTATCAACAATGTCCCATGGCCCAGCCGCAAACCAAAGCCGCAAGCGACCTCACCGACTTGCTTCGCCGCGCCGCCGCGCATCACCAGCGCGGCGAACTGACGCAGGCGGAGACGCTCTACAGCCAAGTGCTGGCGCGTCAGGCCAATAATTTCGACGCCTTGCATCTCTACGGCGTGCTGCTGCACCAGCGCGGCAGACCCGTCGAGGCACTCGCGTCGATCGGCAAAGCGCTCGCTGCCAATGCACGGGCGCCGGCTGCGCATTCCAACCACGGCATCGTTCTCGCGGTGCTCAACCGTCATGCCGAAGCGGTCGAAGCCTATGAGCGCGCCATTGCGCTCAAGCCCGATTATGCAGAAGCGCACAATAACCGCGGCAATGCGCTGCGCGCCCTCTCCCGCACCGAGGATGCCCTGGCCGCCTTCGACCGCGCGCTGGCGCTGAAGGCCGATTACGCCGAGGCGCACAACAATCGCGGCAACGCGCTGATGGAGGTCGGTCGCCGGGAGGAGGCGCTCGCGAGCTACAACGCGGCGCTCGCGGCGCGGCCGGCCTATGCCGACGCGCTCGTCAATCGCGGCCAATGTCTGAACGCGCTCAGGCGCGCGGACGAGGCGCTCGCCGATTTCGACAGAGCGCTGACGCTTCATCCGCACCACGCCGTGGCGCTGAAGGAGCGCGGCCGGCTGCTCTTCGATCGCGGCGAGCTCGCCGCAGCGCTCGATTGCTACGACCGTTCGCTCGCCATCACGCCCGACGACGCCGAGACCCATGCCCGACGCGGTCTCACGCTGCGCGACCTCAAGCGTTTCGACGAGGCCTTCGCGGCCTACGACCGCGCGCTGGCGCTCAAACCGGATTTCATCGATGCGGTCGTCGCGCGCGGCAACGTGTTCTACCAGATGGGCCGTTTCGCCGAGGGGCTGGCCGAGTACGAGCGCGCGCTGGCGATGCAGCCCGACTTCGCTTACGGCTTCAATAATCGCGGCAACGCGTTGCAGGCGCTCGGCCGCCACAGCGAAGCCTTGGCGAGCTACGAGCGCGCGCTGACGATCGATCCCGCATACACCGAAGCCTATAACAACCGCGGCAATGCGCTGGTCGAGCTCAACCGGCTCGACGAGGCGCTGAGCGACTACAACGCGGCGATCGGCGGCAAGCCTTTCGCCTCGGCGCTGGTCAATCGCGGCAGCGCATTGCGCTATCTCGACCGCGCCGACGAGGCGCTGGCGAGCTTCGATCAGGCGATCGCGCTCGAGCCCAACATGCCGGAAGCGCACTGGAACAAGGCACTGCTGTGCCTCACCCTCGGCGATTATGAGCGTGGCCTCGAAGGCTATGAATGGCGCTGGCGCGGCGCCACCGAACTGACCCCGCGCGGCTTCTCCCAGCCGCAATGGCGCGGCGAGGACGTCGCCGGCAAGACGATCTTGCTGCACGCCGAGCAAGGCTTCGGCGACAGCATCCAGATGCTGCGCTATCTGCCGCTGGTGAAAGCCAAAGGCGCGCGCATCGTGCTCGAACTGCCGGATGCCCTGATACCGTTGCTCGGAGCCATGGCCGACAACGTCACTGTTTTCAACCGTGGCACGCCACTGCCGCCGTTCGATATGCATTGCCCGCTGATGAGTTTGCCGCTCGCCTTCGGCACGCGCGTCGAGACCGTTCCGGCGGAGGTGCCTTACCTGCATGTGCCGGCCGAGCGGCGCGAGCGCTGGCGCGCGCGCCTGCCGAAAGACGATACACGCCGCGTGGGGCTGGTGTGGTCGGGCAAGCCGAGCCACAAGAACGACCACAACCGCAGCATTGCGCTCGGACGGCTGGCGGCGCTGATTGCGACACCGGGGCTGTCCTTCGTCAGTCTTCAGCGCGAATACCGCGACGCCGACCTCCCCGTTCTCGCGCAATTGCCGATCGCCCGTATCGACGACAGCATTGCCGATTTCGCCGACACCGCCGCCGTGGTCGAACAATGCGACCTGGTGATCGCGGTCGACACCGCCGTGGCGCATCTTGCCGGCAGCCTCGGCAAGCCGCTCTGGGTCCTGCTCTCGCACATCCAGGACTGGCGCTGGCTGCGAGACCGCGCCGACAGCCCGTGGTATCCAAGCGCCCGCTTGTTCCGGCAATCGCGTGACGGTAACTGGGACAGCGTCATCGCGACCTTGACCCGTGAGCTTGCGGCCCTCGCCGCCGGCTGACGGACGGTCAATATTCCGCCCGATTGGGCTACCATGCGGACATCATGGCCTCTCGACCCAAACAGGCGGAACCGCGCCCTCAGCCGCGCCTTTATCTCGTCACCCCGCCGGTCGGGGACGCCCGGGCCTTTGCGGCCCGGCTCGCGGCGGCGATGCCCGCGGGCGATGTCGCCGCCGTCCTGCTGCGGCTTGAAGCGGGCGACGAGCGCACCCTGATCAACCGCGTGAAGCAATTGGCGCCGCTCGTGCAGGAGCGCGATGCCGCGCTTCTCATCGAAGGCCATGCCGACCTCGTGGCCCGCGCCGGTGCTGACGGCGCGCATCTGACGACTATTGCCGATTTCAGCGATGCGCTGGACGCGCTTCGCCCCGATCGCATTGCCGGCTGCGGTGGACTCGAGAGCCGCCACGACGCCATGGTCGCGGCCGAACAGGGCGCCGACTACGTGATGTTCGGCGAGCCCGACGCCGACGGCCACCGTCCCGCCTTCAGCGCGATCGAAGAGCGCGTGTCGTGGTGGGCCGAAGTGTTCGAGGCGCCCTGCGTCGGCTTCGCCGCCGCGCCCGAGGAAGTGGCGCCCTTGGTCGCCGCCGGCGCCGATTTCGTCGCCCTTGGCGATTGGGTCTGGCAGCAAAGCGATGCCGCCGGCGCCATCGCGCTGGCGCAGCAGCAACTGCGTCTGTCGGAGTCCGCGGGATGAGAGCCGCCTTGCTCGGCGTGCTGCTCGCCGCTGCCTTGGCGGCGCCGGTGGCCGCGCAGCCCAGGCGGGCGACGCCGCCGCCAGCGTCGACGCCAGCGCCGCCGGCACCACCGGCGCCATCGGCCAATGCCGACGAAGCCTTCGGCGCCTATCAGCGCGGCTTCTATCTGACCGCCCTGCGCGCGGCGACGGCCCGCGCCGAACAAGGCGATGCCGCCGCCATGACGCTGCTCGGCGAGCTTTACTCACAGGGCCTCGGCGTCAGCCGCGACATCAAGAAGGCCGCCGACTGGTACAAGCTGGCCGCCGACCGCGGCGACCGCAACGCCATCTTCGCGCTCGGCATGATCAACTTCGACGGCCGCCTCGGCCAGCGCAACATGACGGAAGCCATCCGGCTATTCACGGATGCGGCCAAACGCGGCCATGTGATTGCCGCCTACGACCTTGGGCTGCTCTACCTGCAGGGCCACGAGGTGACGCAGGACTTCGCCCACGCCGCCGCGCTGTTCACGGACGCGGCCAACGCCGGCAATCCGGAAGCGCAATACGCGCTCGCCACCATGTACAAGGAAGGTCGCGGCGTCCCGAAAGACCCGGCCAAGGCCATGGCACTGATGGGCCAGGCCGCCCTCGCCGGCAACGTCGACGCCATGGTCGAATACGCCATCGGCGAGTTCAACGGCGACGGCGTGGCCAAGAACGAAAGCGCCGCCGCGCAGCTTTTCCTCAAAGCCGCGCGCCACGGCAGCGCCATCGCCCAGAACCGTCTCGCCCGCATCCTGATGGCCGGACGCGGCATGCCGGCCGACCCGACCGAGGCGATCAAGTGGCACATCATCGCCAAAGCCGGCGGCGCCGGCGACCCGGAGCTCGACATCTTCGCCGCCAAGCAGAAGCCGGATGTGCGCGATGCCGCCGACAAGGCGGCCAAGAAGTGGCTCGCCGGCGCCCCGGGGCTGAAGTCGTGATCCTTGTCCCTCCCCTGAAAGGGGAGGGCGGACGACGTCCGCCGGGGTGGGGTCTTTCTTACAAATATGCTAGGCGCCCCCCACCCGGCCGCGCTAAAGCGCGTCCACCCTCCCCCATCGGGGGAGGGATAGAAAAGAAAGCAGCATGATCCATTCCGCCCTCCTCAACGTGATGATTGCCGCCGCGCGCAAGGCCGCGCGCGCGCTCAAGCGCGACTTCGGCGAAGTCGAGAAGCTCCAGGTCTCGATGAAGGGGCCGGCCAATTTCGTGTCCGCCGCCGACCGGCGCGCCGAGGAGACGCTGTACCAGGAGCTGAGCAAGGCGAGGCCCGGCTACGGCTTCCTGGGCGAGGAGGAAGGCCACCGCGAAGGCACCGACAAGACCAATACCTGGATCGTCGATCCGCTCGACGGCACCACCAACTTCCTGCACGGCATCCCGCAATTCGCGATCTCGATCGCGCTGGAGCGCGACGGCGCGATCGTCGCCGGCCTCGTCTACAATCCGGTCATGGAAGAGCTGTTCATCGCCGAGAAGGGCAAGGGCGCCTTCCTCAACGACCAGCGCGTCCGGGTCGCGGCCCGCCGCAGCCTGTCGGATGCGGTCGTCGCCTGCGGCCTACCGCATCTCGGCCGGCCCGGCATCCCGCTAGCGCAGAAGGAAACCGAGGCCGTTCAGCACAAGGTCGCGGGGCTGCGCCGCTTCGGCGCCGCCTCACTCGATCTCGCCTGGGTCGCCGCCGGCCGGCTCGACGCCTACTGGGAGCGGGACATCAAGCCGTGGGACATGGCGGCTGGCATCATGCTGGTGCGCGAGGCCGGCGGCTACGCCTCCGACTGCGACGGCAAGGAGGACATGCTCAGCAAGGGCGAGGTCATCGTCGGCAACGAGACGATCCACAAAGAATTGCTGCAGGTTATCAAGAGCGCGAAGGCGTAATCGTCATTCCGGGGCGCGGCCCTCTCCCCTCCCCCCGCGCGCTTTTGCGCGTGGTGGGGAGGGGTCGGGGGTGGGGGGCGAAAGTGAACACAAGCGCTCGATAAAATCCCCCCACCCCGGTTTGCATCATGACGTGATTCAAACCGACCCTCCCCACCGCTACGCGGGGGGAGGGTAAGAAAGCGCCTCAATTTCATCCGCCATCACCATTAAGGGTTCCCCACACGGGTATTTTTGCCCGTCACGGGTCTGTGCCATATTTGTTTGGCAGGCTCCGTGCCGCCGTTTACCCTCAGGCCATGGCAAAAGAACTCGACCCGCTCAAGCTCTCCTCCCCCCGCATCTTCCTGTTCCGGATGCTGGTCTTCGTCGTCCTGGGCGGGCTGATCGCCTTCCTGCTGCAAAAGCAGATCCAGGTCGCGTTCATGGCCAATCCAGGCCTTAACGCCTTGATCCTGGGCGTGCTGGCCATCGGCATCATCCTGGCGCTGCGGCAAGTGCTGCGGCTCTATCCGGAGATCGCCTGGGTCAACAATTTCCGCCTTGCCGATCCGGGCCTCGCCGTCGAGCGTCCGCCGGTGCTGCTGGCGCCGATGGCGGCGATTCTCGGCAGCCGCGTCGGCCGCACCGCCATCTCCTCGCAGCTGATGCGCGGCATCCTCGATTCGATCGCCACCCGCCTCGACGAAGCACGCGACATCTCCCGCTACATGACCGGGCTGCTGGTCTTCCTCGGCCTGCTCGGCACGTTCTGGGGCTTGATCGAGACCGTGAGCTCCGTCGGCAACGTCATTCAGGGCCTCAAGGCCGGCGGCGACGCGGCCGGCATGTTCGATACGTTGCGCGAAGGTCTCGCCGCGCCGCTCGGCGGCATGGGCATCTCGTTCTCGTCCTCGCTGTTCGGTCTCGCCGGCTCGCTGGTGCTCGGCTTCCTCGACCTGCAATCGAGCCAGGCGCAGAACCGATTCTACACCGAGCTGGAAGACTGGCTCTCGACCACGGTCTACGACCATTCCGCCGAACCGGGCGCTGGCGGCGTCGGCGTCACCGCCGAAGTGCGCGGCGCGATCGACCGCCTGCGCGAAGCCGTCGATCAGGCCGGATCCGGCAAAGCGGCGTCCGCGGCAATGGCCAACCTCGCCGAGGCGATCCAGGGCCTGGTGCATCACATGCGCAACGAACAACAGATGATCCGCGACTGGGTCGACGGCCAGGCCGAGCAACAGCGCGAGATCAAGAAGCTGCTCGAGATCATGGTGCGCGAGAACGCGAACCGGTGACCCATTGATGCGGACAGAGTTGCCGCATTCTCCGCTCATTCCCGCGCAAGCGGGACTCCAGCGCTGGGTCCCCGCTTTCGCGGGGACGAGCGGGCCAAGTCGGAGTACCTAACGAATGGCCCTCGCACGCTCACGCCGCGGCGACAACGGCATGAACTACTGGCCGGGCTTCGTCGACGCGCTGTCGACGTTGATCCTGAGCATCATCTTCATCCTCACGGTGTTCGTCGTGGTGCAGTTCTTTCTGCAGCAGGAGGTCGCCGGCAAGGACACCGCGCTCAACCGCCTCAACGCGCAGATCGCGCAGCTCACCGAACTCCTCTCGCTCGAGAAGAGCGGCAAGACCGACCTCGAGGAGCAGCTTGCGCAATTGCGCGCCTCGCTCGCCAGCGCGGAGACCGAGCGCGACAAGCTCAAGGGTGCGGCCGACGCAGCCGGTGCGGCCGGCGCGAGTGCCGAAGGCCGCATCGCGGGACTGCAGACCGAACTCGATAACCAGAAGAACATCACGACGCGCGCCTTGGCGCAGGTCGAAGTCCTCAACCAGCAGATCGCCGCGCTGCGCAGGCAACTTGCCGCGCTCGAACAGGCGCTCGACGCTTCCGAGAAGAAGGACGCCGAGTCGCAAAGCCGCATCCGCGAACTCGGACAACGGCTGAATTTGGCGTTGGCCGAGCGCGTGCGCGAACTGTCGCGCTACCGCTCCGACTTCTTCGGCAAGCTGCGCGAGATCCTCGGCAACCGGCCGGACGTGCGCATCGTCGGCGACCGCTTCGTGCTGCAATCGGAATTGTTCTTCGACACGGGCAAGGCCGACCTGTTGCCGGAAGCCAAGAGCGAACTCGACAAGGTCGCGACCGCGCTGATCGAACTCGAGAAGCAGATTCCAACCGATATTCCGTGGGTGCTGCGCGTCGACGGCCACACCGACGTGCGACCGATCACCGGCCAGTTCAAATCCAACTGGGACTTGTCGGCCGCGCGCGCCATCTCGGTGGTGCAGTATCTCGTCGGCAAGGGCGTGTCGCCGCAGCGGCTCGTCGCCGCCGGCTTCGGCGAATTCCAGCCGATCGATCAGGCCAAGACCGACGACGCCTATCGCCGCAACCGCCGCATCGAGTTCAAGCTGACGGAGCGGTAAGTTGGCTCCGTCATGCCCGGCCTTGTGCCGGGCATCCACGACCTTTGGGTCTGACAGCAAAGTAAGACGTGGATGGCCGGGACAAGCCCGGCCATGACGATGTTGGAGCCGGCCAATGACCGTCTACGTCGACGAAGCAATCTGGAGCTGGCAGGGCCGCAAATGGTGCCACCTGCTCGCCGACGACATCGACGAACTGCACCGCTTCGCGCGAGAGCTTGGCCTGCATCGTATTTCGTACCAGGGGCCGCCGAAGACTGCCTCGCCACATTACGACATCACGTCGTTCGAACGTCGCCGCGCGATCGTCTACGGCGCGATGGCCGTCGACCGCACGACCATTGTCATGGTGCTACACCGGTTGCGGCGGCAAGTGGCCACTTCGATCCGTCATCCTGAGGTGCGCGACACCGATCTCGGGTTTACCCGAGATCGGCACAATAGAGCTCAAATCGGCTACAGCCGACTTGAGGGCGCGCCTCGAAGGATGACGGGCACCGACTCAGCGGCCGTTCATCCTTCGAGGCTCGCCGCGAATGCGGCTCGCACCTCAGGATGACGCGGACAGGTTGCATGACTCCCCTCACCCTGCGCGCTTACACCGAAGCCGACGAAGACGGGACAATCGAGCTGTGGCGCCGCACCTGGCAGCAGCATTATCCGCGCATCGACTTTTCGGCGCGCGTTGGCTGGTGGCGCGAGCGCTGGCGCAAGGAGCTGGTGCCGGTCGCGACGATTACATTGGCCGAGATGGATGAGGCGCAGGAAGCGCCCCATTCTCCGTTCATTCCCGCGCAAGCGGGAATCCATGAGCAAACAGGCAATGCCGATCAGCCTGGGTCCCCGCTTTCGCGGGGACGAACGGGTAAGAAGTTGCTCGGCTTCGTCACCGTCGACCGGAAGACCCACTATCTCGACCAGTTTGTCGTCGCACCGGAAGCCTGGGGCACCGAGGTCGCGAAGGCGCTGATGGACGCGGCCAAGAGACAATCGCCCACCGGCCTCGATCTTCTCGTCAACAAGGACAACGCCCGCGCCATCCGTTTCTACGAGAAGCATGGGTTTGTGTACGCGGGCGAAGACAAGAACCCGGTGTCGGGCATCGCGGTGGACCGGATGGCGTGGCGGCCGTAGCAGCTTGAGGCAAGCGGCGCCGCAAACTCGGCGTCATGCCCGGGCTTGACCCGGGCATCCATGATGACTTGCCGCACGTGTGAGCTTTACATACCGCAGTGCGCGTGGAGGATCATCATGGATTGCCGGGTCAAGCCCGGCAATGACCATGGGGAAAGGTCACGCTCACGCCTGCTCGAACTGCAGCTTCGCAAGCCGCGCATAGAGCCCGCCACTCGCGGTGAGCGCGGCATGCGTGCCTTCCTCGACGATCTTGCCACGGTCGACCACCAGGATGCGGTCGCACGACTGCACCGTGGCGAGGCGATGCGCGATGACGATCGACGTACGCGAGGCCATCAGGCGTTCGAGCGCCTGCTGCACCAAGGTCTCGCTCTCGGCATCGAGCGACGACGTCGCTTCGTCGAGCAACAACAGCGGCGCCTCGCGCAGAATCGCGCGGGCGATGGCGATGCGCTGACGCTGTCCGCCCGACAAGGTGATGCCGCGCTCGCCGAGTTGCGTGTCGTAGCCCTGCGGCAGGCGCGCGATGAATTCCGCAGCCGACGCCGCCTCCGCCGCGCGCGCGATCTCCTCATCGCTGGCGTCCGTCTTACCGAAGCGGATGTTCTCGCGCACGGTGGTGGCGAACACCACCGGGTCCTGCGGCACCAGCGCGATGCGCGAGCGCAGATCGGCGGGGTCGGCCTGCGTGACATCGACGCCGTCGAAGCTCACCGTCCCGGTCTGCGGATCGTAGAAGCGCAGGATGAGATGGAAGATCGTGCTCTTGCCGGCGCCGGAGGGACCGACCACCGCCAGCTTCTCGCCCGGCTTGACGCTGAACGACAACCCATCAAGCACGCCGGCCAGCGGCCGTGCCGGATAGGAGAAGCGCACGTCGCGGAACGTCACCGCGCCGCGTCCGGGCACCGGTAATTTCACCGGCTGCGGCGGCGCCGTGATCTTGGACTTGATGTTGAGCAGCTCGAACAGCCGCTCGGCGGCGCCGGACGCCTGCGCGATCTCGCCCCACACCTGGCTGAGCTCGCCGAGGCCGCCGGCGGCGAACACGGCGTAGAGCACGAACTGGCCGAGCGTGCCCGGCGTCATGCGCTGGGCCAGCACGTCCTGCGCGCCGATCCACAGCACCATTACCACGCTCGCGAAGACGAGGAAGATCGTGACGGCGGTGAGGATGCCGCGCGCCTTGGTCGCGCCGCGCGCCGCGTCATAGGCCTCCTCGACGGCGGCCTTGAAACGCAATGACGCGAGCGCCTCATTGGTGAAGGCCTGTAGCACGCGCACCGCGCCGATCAGTTCGTTGGCGTAACCGGACGCTTCCGCCAAGGTGTCCTGCGCGGCGCGGCCGCGCTTGCGCACGGCGCGGCCGAACCCGACCAGAGGCAGCACGATCACCGGAATGGCGACGAGCACGAACAGCGACAGCCGCGGGCTCGTCACCACCATCATCACCGCGCCGCCGAGGAACAGCACGAGATTGCGCAGCGCGATCGACACCGAGGCGCCGACCGCGGATTTGATCTGCGTCGTATCGGCGGTGAGGCGCGAGATCAGTTCGCCGGAGCGCGCGCTGTCGAAGAAATCCATCGACAGGCGCGTCACATGCGCGAACACGTCGTTGCGCAGGTCGGCGACGATGCGCTCGCCGAGCGTTGTGACGAGGTAGTAGCGCAGCGCGCTCGACACCGCGAGCACGGCGACGACCGCGATCATCACCGCGAAATAGCTGTCGATGAGCTGGACGGCCTTGTCGGAGAAGCCGAAATCGATCATGCGCCGCAGCGCGACCGGCACCAGCAAGGTGGTCAACGCCGCGACCGTCAGCGCGATCAGGGCGGCGATGGCCCGGCCGGTGTAGCGGCGGATGTAGGGGACGAGCCCGGCGAGCGGTTTCAGCCGCGCGCGGCCCTTTTCGGCGGGGGCCGGCGCGGTGCTTCCGCCGAGACCGCGACCATCACTTGAAATGTCCATTGCGACGCCTTCGACTTGACTGCTTCTTCCTGCGTCGCCCCCGCGCGGGATACCGGGGAACCCCGGCCGCCGGCACGGCCGGCAAAGTTGGCCGGACAATGCCCCGGCGCCTTGATAAGGGTCAATCGGCAGGCTGGCGGGACGGGTTGCCTCAGGCCTCCGCCTCCTGTATAGACCCGCGAAATTTCGCGCAATTTTGGCGCCGCCCGCGCGCGCCTTAAAGCCGCAAACCCGACAATTCGAACGCAAAAGGCGAGCCATGAAAGCCGATATCCATCCCGATTATCACACCATCAAGGTGGTGATGACCGACGGCAGCGAATTCATCACCCGCTCCACCTGGGGCAAGGAGGGTGACGTGCTGAACCTCGACATCGATCCGAAGTCGCACCCGGCCTGGACCGGCGGCACCCAGCAGCTCATGGACCGCGGCGGCCGCGTGTCGCGCTTCCAGAAGAAGTTCTCGGGCCTCGGCCTCGGCGGCAAGAAATAAGCGTTCCGCCTCGGCGGACATGCAAAACCCCGCGGCCTGGCTGCGGGGTTTTTGTTTTGGGGCCGGTTTAACCCCGCCGCCAGCGAGCCCGCCTCCCGATTTGCCGTGCGGCCTTTGCGTTTCAGCGGATTGACTCACGCCACATCATGTAACATATGAAATTACATGAAACGCGACAGCAGACTGTCGGGCGTTCTCCACGTCCTCCTGCACATGGCCGAACTGAAAGGCCCCGTGACATCGGACACGTTGGCGGGAGCCATGCAAACCAATCCGGTCGTGGTCCGCCGGATCATGGCCGGTTTGCGCGAGGCTGGGTTCGTCAACTCCGAGAAGGGGCATGGTGGCGGTTGGACGATCGTTCGAGACCTCAACGCGATCACCTTGCGCGATGTTTACCTCGCGCTCGGAGAGCCCGCCCTTTTTGCCATGGGCAATCGGACCGAATCTCCCGGATGCCTTGTCGAGCAGGCGGTGAACAGCGCCCTCGACGATGCTTTCCGCGATGCGGAAGCACTGCTGCTCGAGCGATTCGGCGCGGTCACGCTGGCGCAGCTCAGCGCGGACTTTCACGCCCGCATGGTCGCGAGCGGCAAGACCATCGACCTGGAGACGATCCATGCATCATGACGCCATCGTCATCGGCGGCAGCTTCGCCGGACTTTCCGCCGCCATTCAAATCGCCCGCGCGCGCCGCTCGGTGTGCGTCGTCGATGCCGGCAATCCGCGCAACCGCTTCGCGCCCGCGTCGCACGGCTTCTTCGCACAGGACGGCAACGAACCCCGCGCCATCATTGCTGCCGCGCGCGCTCAAGTGCAGCGCTACCCGACCGTGCGGTTCGTCGCCGGTGAGGCGAACGCCGCGCGCGCTGCGAAAGGCGGGTTTGAAGTATCGTTGACGGACGGCACGCCCCTGACGGCTGCCAAACTGGTTTTGGCTTTCGGCATTTCCGACGTATTGCCGGACCTGCCTGGCCTCGCCGAACGCTGGGGCAAGAGTGTGCTCCATTGCCCCTACTGTCATGGTTTCGAATATGCGGACCGCAATCTCGGTGTTCTGCAGACGACGCCGATGGCGGCCCACCAGGCCCTGCTCGTTGCCGATTGGGGGCCGACAACGCTGTATCTCAATGGCAGCACAGCGCCGGACGAAGAGACGCAGGCAAAGCTCGCGCAACGCGGTGTGACCATCGAGCCGGCGCGGATCGCCGCGCTTCGCGGAGACAACGGTGCGCTGTCATCCCTGCTTCTCGCCGACGGACGGGAAATGGGCATCGATGCGATGTACGTCGCACCGCGATCGCGCCTCAACAGTCCAATCGCGGAGCAGCTCGGCTGTGCGTTGGACGACGGCCCCTTCGGACTCGTCATCCGCACCGATGCTGCGAAGTCGACCACCGTGCCCGGCGTCTACGCCGCAGGCGACATCGCGCGCGTTCCGCACAATGCCAGTTGGGCCGCGGCCGATGGTGTGACCGCCGGCGTTTTCTTGCACCAGTCGCTGGTGTTCGAACCGCTTGCGCACGCGTCGGCGCGCTGACGAGAGTCCGTGAAACGAAAATGGCCGGGCAAGCCCGGCCATCGCAACACGACATGTCGTCGAAAGAACGCGCTAGATGTTCTCGCCGCCGAAGGCCGCCTTCAACAGGCCGAGCTGACGCCCGACCGGGTTCGGCGTCACGATGGCGTCCGGCGCCGTGCGGTTGTGGATGGTGGCGTCGATGCGGCGCACCTTGCTCTGCAGCGCCTGCGAGCGCTCGATCAGCACGCGCAAGGTTTCCGGCACCAGCGCGAGGTTGTTCGGATCGTGCGTCTCCGCCGCGGTCAGCTTGACCTTGTACTTTTCCTTGCTCGCCTGCGCCAGCGACATCTCGCCTTCCTTCACCGCGCGGTGCAGCAGCAGCCATGAGGCAAGCTGCATCAGCCGGGTGGTGAGACGCATGCTCTCGGTGGCGTAAGCGAGCGCGGCCGAGCGCTCGAGCTTCTTGGATTCCTGACGGCCCGGACCATCGAGATAGGTCGCGGTCTCTTCGACCAGCGCCATGCCGTCACGGAATAAAGCGGCAAAAGCCTGCGAATTGGCGAGCCGCTCGCCGAAGGATACGGGCTCAACTTCGCTGAACATCGGCTTCTCGGACATACGCAACGCCTCACTCACATCGGAGCCAAAAAGCGCTCCGTAAACGATTGAGTAAGGATGGCGCGCCGCGCGGCGTTCGTCCAGACGGAACGAATGCGAACCTGCCGATATAGTTGAAATGCGTGCTTAAAGTGCCGAAATGAAGCGGCTTTTTGCACAGCCGTCTCAAAACGGGACAAAAAAAGGAGCCGCCGAAAACGGCGGCTCAAAGTAGATAACAGGGAGGCGTCAAACGAGTGGACAGGAGCCACTCACGTCCATGAAGATGGACATGCACAGTAATATTCGAGAAAGCTTAATCGAGGCTTAAGCCGTATGGTCAAAAAAGCGTAAAAAGCGCTGAAAATCGGGGCTTTTGCCGCACAATACTACCAGGAAGGCGTAGGCCGTTACTTCTTGAAGAATTGATCGGCGGCCGAGCGCGTCGCGCGCTTGCGCGTCATGTCGGCCTCGAGCCGCTTGATCTCGTCCTGCAGAAGGGCGACGCGCGCGGCAAGCTCTTCGACCGACAACAGGCTCAGGTCCTGCCCGATCTCGTGCACGATCTTCTTCTTCGGTTTGTCGTCGTCGTCGAATAGCGGCATTTCACTCTCCTGCGCGGTGCGAATTTAGCGGCCGCCCGACGGGTTGTCACACCGCCGGGCGACGCCTAAACAAAGCCCGCACTCGCGAGACGGAGGGATCCGATGGCCGCACTTCCCACCACCATGACCGTAATCGGCATCAAGGAGCCCGGCGGACCCGAAGCCCTGGTGCCGGAACAGCGTCCGGTCCCCAAACCCGGTGACGGTGAAATCCTGGTGCGGGTGCGCGCCGCGGGCGTCAACCGGCCCGACGTCGTCCAACGCAAGGGTCTCTATCCGCCCCCGCCCGGCGCGCCCGACATTCCGGGTCTCGAGATCGCCGGCGAAATCGCGGCGCTCGGTCCTGGCGTCAAGCGCTGGAAAGAAGGCGACCGCGTCATGGCGCTGGTCGCCGGCGGCGGCTACGGCGAATACTGCGTCGCGCATGCAAGCCACACGCTCGCCGTCAGCGGCCTGCCCTTCGAAGAAGCCGCGGCGGTGCCGGAGACCTTCTTCACCGTCTGGCATAACGTGTTCGAACGCGGCGCGCTGAAGGAAGGCGAAACGCTGCTGGTGCATGGCGGCTCGTCCGGCATCGGCACCACCGCCATTCAACTCGCCAAGCAGTTCGGCGCCCGTGTCATCGCCACCGCCGGCTCGCAGGAAAAGTGCGATGCCTGCGTCAAGCTCGGCGCCGATCTCGCGATCAACTACAAGACCGACGACTTCGTGGCCAAGACCAAGGCCTTCACGGACAAGAAGGGGGCCGAAGTCATCCTCGACATGGTCGGCGGCGATTACATCGAGCGCAACTACGAAGCGGCCGCCGTCGAAGGCCGCATCGTGCAGATCGCCTTCATGGGCCCCTCGAAGGCCACCGTCGATTTCCGCCGTCTGATGCTCAAGCGCCTGCACCACACCGGCTCGACGCTGCGCTCGCGCTCGACCGAGGACAAGGCGGCGATCGCCCGCGCGGTCGAGGACAAGGTCCTGCCGCTGCTCGCCGCGGGCAAGGTGAAGCCGGTCATGTTCAAGACCTTCCCGCTTGCAGACGCCAAGGATGCACACGCGCTGATGGAATCGAGCGCCCACATCGGCAAGATCGTGCTGACGGTGTGAAGATCTGTCGTCCCGGGCGAGCGCCGTAAGCGCGTTTAAGCGCGTCTTCGACGCGCTATACGCGAGGTCCGGGATCCCTACGCCGCAGCGTCGGGAGAGGGCACAGGCTATGGGCCCGCCTGCGCGGGGACGACACAATGGGGAAGCCCCCTGGTTCAAGGCGCCGGCCTCCGCTACGGTATGGCCGGCTCCACACCGTGGAGGGCCGGGATAGCTCCCGATGGAGCCGCCCCCGCTATCGTTAACGCTACATCTCGCCACAATTTCGGCCGATACCTTCGGGACTTGCCCATGGCCTGTCCCCCCGGCTACTGATCGGGAACTGGCTGGAGTGGGGACTAAGCCGGGAGGGTCTACGGTTTGCAGATGACGCGCGCCGTGCAGGCGGTCGCCGCTGTGCTTGCATTGGCAGCCGCCCTCGTGGCGGCCGTGCCCGTGCGCGCCGTCGAAGCGGTCAATGTGCGCGTCGACGCGCCGGCCATCGACATCACCGCCGCCACCGAGCGCCTCAAGACCGAGACCGACCGCATCCAGGTCTCGACCGCCCCGGGCCCGGACGGCATCGTCCGCCGCATCGAGGTGCGCGCCCGCGAGAGCAACAACAACTGGGCGGTGTTCGCGCTGACCAACAACAGCGACGAGCAGATCGACCGCCTGATCGTCGTGCCGCACTACCGGATGGTCGGTTCCGGCCTCATCTGGCCCGACCTCGGCCTCTCGCGCGTCGCAGCCATCACGCCCTCGTCCGGCGACCGGCCGGTGCGGCAGGAGAACACGACGTCCGACGTGTTCCGCGTCACGCTCGACCCCGGCACCGTCATCACCTTCGTCGCCGAGTTGCGCACCGATAACCTGCCGCAGATCTATCTGTGGGAGCCGGACGCCTACAAGGACAAGATCAACTCGTTCACGCTGTACTACGGCATCGTCATCGGCATCGCCGGCCTGCTGGCGCTGTTTCTCACCATCCTGTTCGTGGTGAAGGGCTCGGTGATGTTCCCCGCCGCGGCCGCGCTCGGCTGGGCGGTGCTGATCTATATCGGCATCGACTTCGGCTTCTGGGGCAAGGTGTTCGACATGTCGGCCGGCGCCGAGCGCGTGTGGCGCGCCTGCGGCGAGGCGATCCTGTCGGCGACCTTGCTGGTGTTCCTGTTCGCCTATCTCAATCTCTCGCGCTGGCACGTGCGCTATGCGCACATCACCATCGCCTGGCTCGCGGCGCTGGCGGCGCTGATCGCCGTCGCGGTGTTCGATCCGGCGGTCGCCGCCGGCATCGCCCGTATCTCGCTCGCACTCATCGCCGTGTGCGGCCTGGCGCTGGTGATCTATCTCTCGACGCACGGCTTCGACCGCGCCGTGCTGCTCATCCCCACCTGGCTCCTGCTGGTGGTGTGGACTTTCGCCGCCGCGCTCGCCGTCAGCGGCTTCATCACCAACGACATCATCGGCCCCGCCTTGCTCGGCGGCCTGGTGCTGATCGTGATGCTGATCGGCTTCACGGTGATGCAACACGCCTTTGCCGGCGGCATCACCCACGGCATCGTCTCCGACATCGAAAGACGGGCGCTCGCGCTGACCGGCGCCGGCGACATGATCTGGGACTGGGACGTCTCGGCCGACAAGGTCTACACCAGCCCCGAAACCGAACATCTGCTCGGTATGAAGCGCGGCGCGCTCGAAGGCCCCGCCGCCGTCTGGCTCGACGTGCTGCACCCGCTCGACCGCGACCGCTTCCGCGCCGCGCTCGACAACGCGGTCGAGCAGCGCCGCGGTCGCCTTACCCAGGATTTCCGCTTGCGCGCGCCGGACGGCCATTACGTCTGGCTGTCGCTGAAGGCGCGGCCGGTGGTCGGCTCCGACGGCGAAGTGGTGCGCCTCGTCGGCACGCTGAGCGACGTCACCGATTTCAAGAATGCGGAAGAGCGGCTGCTGTTCGACGCCGTGCACGACAACCTCACCGGCCTGCCGAACCGCGAACTGTTCCTCGACCGTATGGAGGCGGCGTTCGCCTTCGCCCGCTCGGACTCGCAATTGCGTCCGTCCGTGCTGGTGATCGATCTCGACCGCTTCAAACAGGTCAACGATTCCGTCGGCATCGCCGTCGGCGACTCCATCCTGCTGACGCTGGCGCGGCGGCTGTCGCGCCTGCTGAAGCCGCAGGACACGCTGGCGCGTCTGTCGGGCGATCAGTTCGCGCTGATCCTGATGTCGGAGCGCGAGCCCGCGCGCATCGTCGCCTTCGCCGAAACCATGCGCCGCACCTTGCGCGCGCCGATCGCCTTCAACGACCGCGAAATCTTCCTCACCGCCTCGATCGGCATGGCGCTCGCCGAGAACCAGGCGCACCGGCCGGAGGAAGTGCTCAAGGACGCCGAACTCGCGATGTATCACGCCAAGCGCATCGGCGGCGACCGCATCGAAGTGTTCAAGCCGGCCATGCGCTCGCGCAAGACCGACCGCCTCACCATCGAGTCCGAACTCCGCCGCGCCATCGAGCGCGAGGAGATCAAGGTGCAGTACCAGCCGATCGTGCGGCTCGAGGATCGCGCCATCGCCGGTTTCGAGGCGCTCGCGCGCTGGGAGCATCCCAAGCTCGGCCGGCTGTCGCCGTCGGAATTCATCTCCATCGCGGAGGAGATCGGGCTCATCGTCGACCTCGGCCTGTTCGTGCTCGACCGCTCGGCCAAGCAGCTCGCGCAGTGGCAGGCGGCGAACCGTGGCCGCGAACCGATGTTCGTCAGCGTCAACGTGTCGTCGCGGCAGCTGCTGCGTCACGATCTGATCCAGGACCTGCGCGGCGTGCTCGGCCGCACCGCGCTGGTGCGCGGCACGCTCAAGCTCGAGATCACCGAGTCATTGGTGATGGAGAACCCGGAGCACGCGGCGCAGATGCTGACGCGCATCAAGGAGCTGGGCGCCGGCCTGTCGCTCGACGACTTCGGCACCGGCCATTCCTCGCTCGCTTACCTGCAGCGCTTTCCGTTCGACACGATCAAGATCGACCAGTCATTCGTGCGCACGACATCGCGCGGCACGCGGCCGGTGATCCTGCGCTCTATCATCGGCCTCGCGCACGATCTCGGCATGGAAGTGGTGGCGGAAGGCGCCGAGACCGACGGCGATGCGGTCGAGCTCTATCAGCTCGGCTGCGAATACGCGCAGGGCTTCGCCTTCGGCGAGCCGATGAGCGCGGAAGCGGCCGGCGATCTCATCGGCACGCAGCCGCAGCGCCGCCCGCTCTTGAAGGTCGTCGGCTCCGAGTAACGGCAGGCGCGAAGCGCCACCAAATGCCGAGCGCTTTACGCGCGCGGCATGAACAGCCTCAGTGCACGAACGCGCCCTTCGCCATCATCAAATGGTGATATTGGTGATGCGCGCCCTGCACCATGATGCCCATGAAACCGAGCGCCTTCAGCTTGACGAGCGGCTGCGCCGCGCTCGCCTGCACCGTGAGCGTCACGCCGTTCGGCAGGTCCGCGGTCTTCGCGTCCCAGCCGAGCGCCGCGAGCTCATGCACATGCGCTGGCACCATGCGCTTGATGGCGGCCAGCGTACGGCCCTCGCCGGTCACCGCGATTTCGATGCCGTTGTCGAGCACGCGCTCGTTCGCCGCCGCATGCAACGTCACTTCGTTCATGTCGATCAGGTGTTCGCGCAGCGCGCCGATGTTCACCTTCGACCAATCGGTCTTCGGATCGTTCTCGAGAATCCGCACCACTTCCTGGATGGCGCCGAAGGCATCCTGCCCCGGCGCGGTCGGCACCCCGCCCTCCTCCTGAGCGACGCCAGGGCCGTGCATCATCCCGCCCTGCATCATCCGGCCATGCATGCCGCCGCCCATGCCGCCTTGCATCATCGGCCCTTTTGACATGCCACCCTGCATCATCTGCTGATGCATCTGGCCGTGCATGCCCATCGGTCCGTCGTTCGACTGGGCGAAGGCGTAGGCCGAAACGCCGAGCACCGCGGCACCGATCGCCAGCGTCTTCCAGGTCATAATCGTCATCGCATGCCTCTTCGCGTTCTGCCCCGGCTCGCTTATTAGCGCGGCGGGCGCACCCCGCCTATGATCCTAATCATACGCGCGGGCGAGGACGATCCTGCCTTTGCCGCGCTTGATCTCGCCGGCCCGCTCGAGCGCCGCCAAGGTGCGGTAGAGCGCTTCATGCGTCAGGCCGAGTTCAGCGGCCAATTCCTTCAAGGTACCGCGCAGCGCGACGGTGCGGCCGTCCGCGCCGGCATTGAGCACGAGGTAATGGTGCAGGCGCTCGCGCGCGGAACGGATATTGCGCTGTTCGAGGCGCGCGCGCAGCTTCATCACCTGACGCGCCAGCATCGCGGTGAAAGCCTGCGCTGCCCGCGGATCGCGCGCGAAGGCGTCGAGCATGACCTTCTTCGGATAAAGGCGGACAATAGCCGGCGTGCTGGCGATGGCGTCGCAATGATAGGCGGGCGAGAACAACGACGCCTCGGCGACGGTGTCGCCCGGACCCGCGACATGCAGAACCGTCTCGTGCCCGCCGGCATCGACACGCGCCAGCCGCACGCGGCCGCTGACGATCTCGCACGGGCCCGCCGCCTTGTCGCCCAGCCTGAACAGCGCCTCGCCCGCTTCGAGTTTGCGCTCGATGGCAGCCGCGCGCACCGGCGCCGGCAGCCAATCGTGCGCCGGCTTCACCACAGTTCGCTCACCGGCGCGCCGGCGAAGACCTCGGCGATCCGCGCGCGCGCCGCACGCGTCGTATCCGACGGCAGCGCATCGATCGGGAAGAAGCCGTGCGCCACGATCTCACGGTTGGGCGTGGGCGGGGTGTCCTGGCGGAAGTCGCGGACGATGTAGAGCGCGACATGATCGCGACGCGAAACACGCCGGTTGTGAAACATGCCGTGCAGCGTCGGCGTGCCGGTGAGGACGATGTTGCCTTCCTCCTCGAGCTCACGGGTCAGCGCCGTCAACAGCGTCTCGCCGGTCTCCACGCCGCCCCCCGGCAGGTGCCAGCCGGAGACGTAGGAGTGCTTGACCAGGAACACGCGGTCGGAGCCGTCGATCACCATGCCGACGGCGCCCAAGGTCGCCCCGCGGGCGAAGCGGAAATAGAGGTGGAACAGCCGCCGCAGCAGCGGTTCCAGCTTGCGACGCCACTCGTCCAATCCGCGTCTCCTTGGTCCAATGCCGTTCTAGAGGGCGATTGTCCGCGGCGGAAGCACGATCAAACCTCGCCGCTGCCTCTTGCCTAGTTTAGAATATTTCTAATATAGAGAGCCACGCCCCGTCATACCGTCCTGCCCAGAAGAGGCCTTCCGTGAAGCGATTTTCCGACCTGACCGAGCAGGAAGTGCTGGCCCTGGCCATCACCAACGAGGAAGAGGACAGCCGCATCTACCGCGGTTTCGCCGAGGGCCTGCGCGACCAGTTTCCGTCCTCCGCCAAAGTGTTCGACCAGATGGCGGACGAGGAGGTGGTCCACCGCACCCGGCTTTTCGAGATGTACCGGGAGAAATTCGGCGAATACCTGCCGCTCATCCGCCGCCAGGACGTGAAGGGCTTCATCCATCACAAATCGGCGCTCTGGCTGATGCGGCCGCTCGGCCTCGAGGAAGTGCGCAAATTCGCCGAAAGCATGGAGTTCGAAGCCGAGCGCTTCTATCGGCGCGCGGCCGAACAGGCGCGCGACGCCTCGGTGCGCCAGCTGCTGGTCGACCTGGCCGAGGCCGAAGCCGGCCATGAATCGCTGGCTCAGAAGCTCTCCGAAAGCATCCTCACCAAGGGTGCGCGCGAGAAAGAAGACGAGACGGCGCGGCGCATGTTCGTGCTGCAATACGTGCAGCCCGGCCTCGCCGGCCTGATGGACGGCTCGGTGTCGACGCTCGCGCCGTTGTTCGCGGCCGCCTTCGCCACACACAACACGTGGGAGACGTTCCTCGTCGGCATGGCGGCGTCGGTGGGCGCCGGCATCTCGATGGGCTTTGCCGAGGCCTTGTCGGACGACGGCTCGCTGACCGGCCGCGGCACGCCGTGGCTGCGCGGCGCGGTCTGCGGCCTGATGACCACCGTCGGCGGTCTCGGCCACACGCTGCCCTACCTCATTCCCGATTTCTACATCGCGACGATCATTTCGTTCGTCGTCGTCATCGCCGAACTGTGGGCGATCTCGTGGATCCGCACCAAGTTCATGGATACGCCGTTCCTGCAGGCCGCGTTCCAGGTGGTGGTCGGCGGCGTGCTGGTGTTCCTCGCCGGCATCTTGATCGGGAGTTCGTGATAACCGCCACCGCCATCGCCCGCGAAAGCGGGCGAACCAGTATCCCCGGTGCGCGCGTCAATGGGCGCGACAGTGAGTACTGGATGCCCCGCTTGCGCGGGGCATGACAGTCTGAAATTGATCTGCCGATGTTCACCCTCGCCCACCTTTCCGATCCGCATATTCCGCCGCTGCCCGAGCCGACCTGGCAGGAACTGCTCGGCAAACGCGTCACCGGCTACATCAACTGGCGGCGTAAGCGGCGCTTCATTCACGATGGCGCCGTGCTGGAGCGGCTCATCGACGATCTCAAGCGCCAGGCGCCCGACCACATCGCCGTGACCGGCGATCTCGCCAATATCGCACTGGCGGCGGAGTTTGCCCGCGGCCGCGACTGGCTCGAACATCTCGGCTCCTCGCGCGACGTCAGCCTCGTGCCCGGCAACCACGACATCTATGTCCCGGAAGCCGCGCTGTTCGCCGCGCGGCAATGGGGCAGCTACATGACGGACGACGCCGGCACGCCCGGATTTCCTTATGTCCGCAAGCGCGGCAACATCGCGCTGATCGGCGTCTCGAGCGGCGTGCCGACCGCGCCCTTCCTCGCCACCGGCTGGATCGGCACGACGCAGCTCACGGCGCTGGCCGCGCAGCTCGAGACGCTGAAGAACGAAGGCTTCTTCCGCGTCGTGATGATTCATCATCCGCCGGTGACTAAGGCCGCGCGGCACAAGCAGCTGCTGGACGCCTCCGTCTTCCGCCAGGTGATATCGCGGCACGGCGCCGAGCTGATCCTGCACGGCCACGATCATCTGCACATGATCAATTGGCTGTACGGTCCGGACGAGACGCGCGTGCCGGCGATCGGTGTGCCGTCGGCCTCGGCCGTGCCCGGCACCGACAAGGACGCGGCGGCCTATCATCTCTATGTCATCGACAGCCAACCCGGCGCTTCGCGCATCGAACTGATCTCGCGCGGCGTCACGGCTCAAGGCGATGTCGTCGAAGAGAAGCGGATGATGGTGGAGTAGCTGTCCGTCGTCACCGGACGGCTGAGCGATAGCGAAGGAGACCCGGGACCGATACGCCGCAGTCTATCGAGAGGACACGGCGATGGGCCCCCGCCTTCGCGGGGACGACAAGAACTGTCGCGGCCGCGGCACGCCCTCTCTCCCATGTCATTGCCGGGCTTAGCCCGTCGAAGATGGGCGTGAACGCCCTTATGACCCGGCAATCCATGAGGCTGTGCCGCTCGCACAACGGTCCGTACAGCTCTCACTTGCGGATTTGGACACGGATGCGCGGGTCAAGCCCACGCATGACGCCGAGCGTGTGGCGTCTTCATCGCGCTCGAGAATGCGCTATTAAGGCCGCGGTCCCTGCAGCAGCGCCAGCACGAACAGCGCGCCGATGCCGACGATCAGGCCGTAGATAAAGGCGCGGATGGCGCGCCAGCGGTTACGGCGGCGCTGCGTGCGCATAACGGTTTGCGCCAGCGGCCGCCCCGCGTCGTCGGCCAAGGCGCGTTCGCGCTCGACCATCCGGCGGGCGACATAGCGCGTGACCTCCTGCACCATGTCCGGCACGTCGTAGCTTTCGGCGAGCACGGCGCGGCCATAGCGGGTGTCCTGCACGAAACGGTATTGGCGCTTGTCGCGGCCCATCTCGACATGCGCGACCACGTCGATCCAGAGGCGGGGCACGTCGCCGCGCGAGACGCCACGGTCAAACAGCTCGACGTCGTCGGGAATGTCCTTGAACAGCGGATCGAGCGCCTCGTTCAACAGCTCGAGCCTGGCGAGTTCAGCGTCGCGCAGATCGACGACGACGGCCGAACGCTCGGCCGCCTCGATGCGCGCTTCCCGCACGGCATCCTTGAGCGGGGTTGCCGCTTCAGCCTCGGTTTGCTTACCCGGTCCGACCATTCGTTAATAATAGCAGGCCTGTGGGCATGAGGCAAAGCGGATCAGTGTGACTTTTCAATAGCTTTCCTGGTTAACCACCGGGGGCGTGCAGGCCATAGGCCGCTCCCCAGGCAAGACCCGATTCGGTCGCCGTCCGCGGCTTGTATTCCGCACCGATCCAATGCGGATAGCCGAGCCGGTCGATCTCGGCGAAGACGAAGGGATAGTTGATCTCGCCATCGCCGTCCGGCTCGTGCCGCACCGGCACCTGCGAGCATTGCACATGCGCGATCAGCGGCTGGTACTTCTTGAAGCGCTCGATGAGATCGCCGCCAACGATCTGCATGTGATAGAAATCGTACTGGATGAATACGTTGTCGCTGCCGACCTGGCCGATGATGTCGGCCGCGTGCGCAAGCTCGCTCAGAAAATAGTTCGGCATGTCGCGCGGATTGATCGGCTCGAGATAGAGCTTGACGTTGCGCGCTGCCGCCTGGTCGGCGGCCCATTTCAGGTTTTCAACGTACGTCGTCTCCGCCGCGCGCCTATGCTCCGGCGCGACCTTGCCGGCAAGACAGTGGATGGCAAGGCCGCCGACGGTCGTCACATAATCGAGCGTCTGAGCGAAAATCGCCCGCCAGTCGCGTTCGCGGCCGGGCAACGCGCCAAGACCGAAGTCGTCCGGGCCGCCCTGCGGCGTGTTGATGCCGAGCACTTTGAGATTGTTACGTTCGACCGCGTGCTTGAAATCGGCGGCCGGGACATCCGGAAAGCGTCCTTCGATCGCTTGAAAACCGCAAGCCGCCGCGGCGTCGATCCGCGCCAGCAGAGGCCGGTCGGTGAACAGATAGCCGAGATGCGCGGAAAAACGTGGCATGTCTTCTCCCCCCTTTGACTTGCCGCACGATTATATCCGTTCGTCCCCGCAAAAGCGGCGACCCAGCGCAGCCTTAGCTGTCGGAACGACAGCGCTGGATTCCCGCTTGCGCGGGAATGAGCGGAGTATGCGGAAACGCTTCAGACGACTAGAGCCCCACGAAATCCTTGATCGCGGCGACGAAAGCCTGCGGCTGCTCGAGCGGCGGACAATGGCCGCAGCCGGGCAATTCGACGTAACGCGCGCCGGGAATCTTCTCGGCGACCTGCTTGTTCAGCGCCGGCGGCGTCGCCTGATCGAACTCGCCGCAGACGACCAAGGTCGGCACCCGCATGTGCGGCAGGAGCGGCACGAGATCGGCCTCCTGCAGGATCTTGCACGCGGCTTGGAAAGCCTTGGGCTCGATGCCAAGCAGCACCTGCTTGCGCTCCTCGATCTTCTCGGGATGCGCCGTGAGATAAGCAGGCGAGAACACGCGTTTCGCGGCGATCTCGGCGATCGAACCGAGCCCGCCGGCGGCGACCTTGTCGGCCATGCCGGCGAACTGCTGCCGCCCCTCCTCGGGAAACGTGGCCGCGGCGTCGCAGACGACGAGCTTGGCGATGCGCTCCGGATGCGAGAGGGCGAAGGCGAGCGCCACCGTACCGCCGAAGCCATTGCCGATCAGCACCGCGTCGTTGCCGATGCCGAACTCGTCGAAGCCGTCTTCGACCGTCGCCACATAAGCGTCGAGCAGCGGCAGCATCGGCGACTGTGAACCGTGGAAGCCCGGCAGGTTGATCACCGTCACCCGGTGCTTCTCGGCAAGCGCCGGCAGCACGGGATCGAAAGCGTGGCGGTCGGCGAGCAGCGAATGCAGCAAGACGATGTCGCGCCCCGCGCCGGCGCGGACCGCTTTCAGCGCGCCGTGCGCGGCGCTCAGTTCTTCCATCTGCATGGTCTCTCCTCACGCCCGTTGCCGAGTTCCAGACGATTATAACGCCGGGAGGCGGCTATTCGACCATGCGGGACGTCAAAAAACAAAAGGCCGCGCCCAATGGACGCGGCCTCCGCATTGGTCCCGTTAACGCGACGGTCCCTTACTTCCCCTCGCGCCAGATGCCGAGGGCTTCCTGCGCCGGGCGGTCGGAGATCGAGAACAGCACGGCATCTTCGCCCGCGACCTCGTGGTGGTAGCGCTTCCACGGCGGCACCACGAACACGTCGTTGACGCCCCACTCGATCGCCTTGCCGTCGACGATGGTCTTACCCTTGCCTTCAGCGACCGCGAACACGGCCGCGTCGGTCGAGCGATAGTCCTCACCCTTGAAGCCGCTCGGGAACAGCGACAGGTTGGCGCCCATCGTCGGCAGCACGGGGCCGCCGTTGATCGGGTTGGCGTAGCGCACGCGCGCGCCGAAGCGCTTGTCGACGTCGCCGGTCTTCTTCAGACGCTCCAGGATCGGCCGCATCTTGGCGTAGGGATAGTTGATCACCGGCGAGCGGTTCATGTGCGCCGGCGCGCCGTCCGGCAGCACGCCCGAGGCGTAACGCTCGAACGAGTCGCCATCCTCGTGGTTCACGTTCTGCATCTTCTCGGTGAAGTGCTCGGCGAACGACGTCTGGAAGTGGTTGATGGTCGGCATGTCGAGCACGTCGAGCCACATCACCGGCTCCTTGCCGGGATTGCCGTGATCGTGCGGCGCCCAGTTGGCGGTGATGATGAAATCGCCGTGCGCCATCTCGGCCTTCTCGCCTTCCACCGCGGTGTAGGCGCCGTTGCCCTTGAGCACGAAGCGGATGGCGGAGGCGACGTGACGGTGCACGTCGGCGATCTCGCCCGGCATGATCAGCTGGATGCCGGCGAAGAGCGTGTTGGTGATGCGCGCCTTACCGGGATCGCCCGGGTTCTCGAGCACGAGCACGCGGCGCTCGGCTTCCTCGGCGGTGATGACATCGCCGGCCTCGAGCATCAGCTTCTCGACGTCCGGGAATTTCCAGATGTGCGGGACAATCTGGGTCTTCGGCTCCGGCGTGACGAGATTCTTCAGCACCTCCCACAGGGGGGCGAGGTTGTAGCCCGAGATCTTGTCGTAATAGGCCTGCCGGGCGAGCTGCAGATTGTGTTTGGGATTGGCTTCTGCGGTGGCGACCGCCATGGCGTTGCTCCGTGATTTTCGAACTGTTTCTATCCAGCGCCGACAGGTTAACGAACCCAGGGCCGACGCTGTTTCCTCTCTCCATTTAAGTATCTACCCACCGCCGCGCGATGTCACGGGTGCGCGGCAATTTCTCACATATTGCGAATTTTGCTATTCAGCCGCGCGGTCAGTTGTTGACCGAACCGCCGTCAACCACCAGCGACTGCCCGGTGACGAAATCGCTGTCGGCGGAACACAGGAACAGCAGCGCACCGGTCAGGTCTTCCGGGTAGCCGTCGCGCTTGAAGGCGCGCGTGTTGCGCACCTTCTCCCGCTCCTCCTCGACGTGCTGGGTGTTGCCGAGCCCCGTGTCCGACAGGATATAGCCCGGCGAAAGCGTATTCACAGCGATGCCGTGCGCCCCCAACTCGCGCGACAGCGAGCGCGTGAAGGCCAGCATGGCGCCCTTGGAGACCACGTAAGGCAGCATGCGCGGGGTGCCCTTGTAGGCCGTGCCGGAGGCGATGTTGACGATCTTGCCGCTCTTCTGCGCGATCATGTGCGGCGACACGTGCCGCACCATCAGATACGGCCCGCGCACATTGATCGCCATCACCTTGTCCCACACCTCGACGTCCCACTCATTGAAATTGCGCGGGGCGAGCGTCGCATAAAGCGCGGCGTTATTGACGAGGATATCGATGCGGCCGAAGCGCGTGACCGTGTCGGCCACCAGCGCTTTCACCTGCGCCTCGTCGCTGACGTCGCAGGTCGCGCTCGCCGCGCTGCCGCCCTTGGCCGCGATCTCGGCCACCACCGGCGCCCCATCCGCGATATCGGCGATCATCACGCGCGCGCCTTCGGCGGCCAGCGCCAGCGCATAATGCCGCCCGATGCCGCGCGCGCCGCCGGTGACGAGCGCAACCTTGTTTGCGAGCTTAGCCATTGCGTATCGCTCCCACATTCTTTTGTTCTGCCGGGCTTGACCCGACGATCCCGCTTAGGCGAGCACTGTGCGTAACCCAAGGGAGAGGCCCGGCACAAGGCGGGCATGATGGAGGTTGACGCATATGCCGGGTGATATCACCGACCGCCTTGAAATCCGCGAGTTGGTCGACAACTGGGTGCTGTGGCGCGACGCGCGCCGGTGGGACCGTTTCCGCACGCTGTGGCATCCGGAAGGGCGGATGTGGGCAACCTGGTTTCAGGGCACCTACGAAGAGTTCATCAAGGTCAGCCAGGAAGGCTTCGATCGCGGCGCGCGCATCGTCCACATGATGGGCGGCACCACCATCGACTTCGCCGGCACCCGCGCCATCGCGCAGAGCAAGATCGCCATCAACCAGCGCGCGCCGATCGAAGGCGTGCTGTGCGACGTCGAATGCACCGGCCGCGCTTACGACTTCCTCGAGAAGCGGGGCGGCAAATGGGGCATCGTGCTGCGCCGGCACATCTACGAGAAGGACCGCATCTTCCCGGTCGATCCCGGCACCATGCCGCGGCTCGACCCGCACCTGCTGGCCAAATATCCCGAGGGCTACCGCCACCTCGCTTATCTACAAGCCAAAGTCGGCTACGACGTCAAAAGGGACCTGCCCGGCCTTGCCGGTCCCGAGCTTGAAGCGCTGTATGCGCAGGGCGAGACGTGGCTGAACGGCGGCGCGATCGATCTCGTCCCGCGCGCGTCTTAACGGCAAGCCGGCCGCCAACTGTTATTCCGGCTGCAGCCCGGCCTTGTCCCGCACGTCCTTCCATTTGACGACGTCGGCCGCCAGGTGTTCGCCGAACTCGGCCGGCGTCGAGACATGAACCACCGCGCCGACCTTGGCGAGCTTCTCGCGGATATCCGGCCGCGACAAAATTTCCTTCAGCGCCGCATTGGTCTTGTCGACGATCGGCTGCGGCGTGCCGGCAGGATAGACAAAGCCATACCAGCTCAAGACCGCGTAACCGGGCACACCAGACTCCGCGACGGTCGGCGTATCGGGGATGATGGGCCAGCGCTGCGGCGTCGCCACGGCAAGAAGCTTCAAATCGCCGGCCTGCACCTGACCGAGCACGGCGTGCACCAGCTCGACGGCATAATCCACCTCGCCGGCGCGCAAGGCGGCGACCACGGCCGGTGTGCCGCGATAAGGGATGTGCTTCACGTCCATGCCGGTCATCTGCCGCAGCAGCTCGCCGGCAAAATGCTGGGTCGAGCCGACGCCGACGCTGGCGAAGTTGAGCTTGCCGGGCGAAGCCTTCGCAAGCGCGACGAGGCCCTTGATGTCGTTGGCGGGAAAGTCCTTGCGCGCGACGACGACGAACGCGGAGTCGGCCACCCACGACACCGGCGCAAAGTCTTTCACGGAGTCATAACGCAGCGATTTGAGCATCACGGCTGAAATCGCGTGGCCGGCGCTCAGCATCGACGCGGTGTAGCCATCCGGCGCCGCCTTGGCGACCTGCTCGGAAGCGATCGAGCCGCCGGCGCCGGGCTTGTTCTCGACCACGACCGATTGATGCAGCAGTTCCGACAGAGGCTGGGCGACGACCCGCGAAACGATGTCGGTACCACCGCCCGCACCAAAGCCGACGAGCACGCGGATCGGCCTTTCGCTTGGCCACTCCGCGGCGTCGACGCTCGCGGCAAAGCCGGCCAAGCAAGCGGCCACAAGCACCGTCTTTACGATGTGATTCATGGCGTTCCCCACAGGCTCAGGGCACGCTCTTACGGCGCGCCTCAGGAGATCACAGGGAACGTGGCGGGACGCTATGTTGTCAATGGGTCATTCCGGGGCGCACCGAAGGTGCGAACCCGGAATCCGGAAGAGGATGCAGCGCGGTTGTTTCTGGATTCCGGGTTCGCGGGCTTTCAGCCCGCGCCCCGGAATGACAGATCACTTCTCGTCTTCGATCGTATTGCGCAGTACGCCGATGTCCTGGATCTCGACCTCGGCCACGTCGCCCGCCTTCATCCACACCGGCTCGGGCTTGCGTGCATGGCCGACGCCCGACGGCGTGCCGGTGAACAGGATGTCGCCCGGCTCCAGCGTCATGCCTTCGGAGAGATAGACCAGCGATTCAGCGACCGGGAACATGAACATGTCGGTGTTCGCCGACTGCATGGTCTTGCCGTTGAGGCGGGTCTCGATCTTCAGACCCTTGGCGCCGCGCGGCAGTTCATCGGCCGTGACCATCCACGGACCGATCGAGCCGGACTGGTCGAAGTTCTTGCCCATGCCCCACTGCGTGGTGTGGCGCTGATATTCGCGGATCGAACCTTCGTTGCCGACGGTGTAACCGGCGACGATGTCGCAGGCGTTCTCCAGCGTCAGATGCTTGGCGCGCTTGCCGATGATGACGACGAGTTCGCCTTCGTAGTCGAACTGGATCGACTTCTTCGGCCGGATCAGCGGCTGCAGATGCCCCGTCAGCGACGACAGCATGCGGAAGAAGATCGACTGGAATTTCGGGATGTTGTCCTTCTGCGGGCCTTCCTTGACGTGATCGAGATAATTGAGGCCGAGGCAGATGATCTTGCCGGGCTTGGCGACCGGCAGGGTGAATTTCAGGCTCGTGAGCGGCTTCTTGGCCGAGGCCGGCGCCTTCTTGGCGATGTCGGCGAGGCCCTTGAGGTCGCCGTCGGTCGAGCGCAGATATTCGCCGAGATCGGAGGGAATGCTCGGGTCCACCGCCTGGATGTCGATGACATTATCGCCCTCGACGACGCCGAACCGCGCCCCATTGTTCGTTTCAAAGCCAACGATTTTCATGAATACCTGCCTTGCCGTTACTCCCCGCCCGCTTTCGGCCGGGCGCGGCAAGGCTTAGAGCAATTTCCGGCGCGCGGGAAGCGGGCCGGCGCGCGGGTCCGAATTCCTCACAATATGAGAAATTCCGACAGCGCGCCGATGCGAGCCCGGACGCCGTGCGCCCGCGTTACGAGGCGGGCCGCGGCTCTTGCGTCAGGGTGAAGGCCTGGATCGAGAAATAGCCCTGCTTGTCCGTCCACATGCCGTCGGGCAGCCAGCCGACGCCGCGCGCCAAAGCGCGCAACGAGTCCGGGCTGTATTTGTAGCTGTTCTCGGTGTGGATGGTTTCGCCGGCGCGGAATTCGATCGTGTCGCCCAGCACCTTCACCTTCTGCCGCTTGAGGCTCGCGAGATGCATCTCGATGCGATTGCGCTCGCGGTTGAAGAAAGCGTGGTGTTCGAACGAGGCGAGATCGATGTTGCCGTCGAGCTCGCGATTGATGCGGGTGAGCAGATTGAGATTGAACGCGGCGGTGACGCCGGCCGCATCGTTATAAGCGGCGTTGAGGATCTCGGCATCCTTGATCAGATCGGCGCCGACGATGAGCACCGATTTCGAGCCGAGGATCCGCGCCGCGTTGCGCAGGAACGCCGCCGCTTCGTGCGGCTCGAAATTGCCGATGGTCGAGCCCGGAAAGAAGCCGACGCGCACCGGCGCGGTGCGCGCTTCTTCCGGCAGATCGAACGGATAACAGAAGTCGGCGACGACCGGCAGCACCTTCAGATTGGGATAATCGGCGCGCAGCTCGGCCGCCTCGCCGGCCAGCATCTCGCCGCTGATATCGACCGGCACGTAACAGGCCAGAGGCCGCACGGCATCGAGCAGGATGCGCGCTTTCTTGTTCGAGCCGCTGCCGAACTCGACCAGCGCGGCGCCCTCCGGAATCAATTTGGCGATCTCCGCCGCGTGGTCGCGCAACGCCTGCATCTCGCAGCGCGTGGGATAATACTCGGGCTGGTCGGTAATCTTGTCGAACAGGGCGGACCCTGTCTCGTCGTAGAAATACTTGGCAGCGATGCGCTTCGGCGTCGCCTTCAATCCTTCCAGCACTTCGGCCGCGAACGGCGATAGTTCGCCTTGCTGCGGCTGCTTGCGGGACGTACGTGCCAACGCGCTCATGATTGCCTCTTAACGCTTCACGTTAGATGAATTCGATCAGACGCACGCCGCTGAACTGCCAGCGCGCCGGCGGATAGAAGAAATTGCGATAGCTCGCGCGGGCGTGGCCCTCGGGAGTGGCCAGCGAGGAGCCGCGAAGCACCATCTGGCTGACCATGAACTTGCCGTTGTATTCGCCGAGAGCCCCTTCAGCCGCCCGGTACCCGGCGTACGGTAGATAGGCGCTGCGGGTCCATTGCCAAGTGGCGCCGAAGGCGTCGGCCAACAAGCCCGCCCGCGCCGCCGTCTCCCACTCCGCTTCGCTCGGCAGGTCCTTGCCGGCAAAGCGGGCGAAAGCATCGGCTTCGAAATAGCTGATATGCGCGACCGGAGCGTTCGGATCGACCGGCTTGCGCCCGCCGAGCGTCATCACGGTCCAGCCGCCGTCGTCCTCGCGCCAATAACCCGGCGCTTGCCAGCCTTCGGTCTGCACGGTGGCCCAGCCGTCCGACAACCAGAGCGATGGCGTCGCATAGCCGCCCGCGGCCATGAAATCGAGCCACTCGCCGTTGGTGACGAGATGACGCGCGATGCGCACGCGCGGGATCAGTTCGTCGTGGCGCGGCAGCTCGTTGTCGAAACAATAGCCCTCGCCGTCATGGCCGATCGGGTGAATGCCGGCCGGCACCTCGACGAAGCCGCGCGGTCCCTGCGCCGGCTTGGGCGGCTGCCAGTTCGGATCGTAAGCGGGATCGGTCGGATTCTGCGCGAAGGCATGCAGGATGTCGGTGAGCAGCAACTCCTGATGCTGCTGCTCGTGATGCAGACCGATCTCGAGAATCTCGAACACGAGCTTGGCTTGCGCGAACGGCACCTGTTCGATCAGCCGCTCGACCGCGGCGTCGACATGCGCGCGATACGCGGTGACTTCCTCGCCGTTCGGCCGCGTGATCAGGCCGCGTTGCGGGCGCGCATGGCGCGGACCGGCGGCGACGTAATAGGAGTTGAACAGAAACGAGAAGCGCTCGTCGAAGGGCTGATAACCCGGCAGATATTCGCGCAGCAGAAACTGCTCGAAGAACCAGGTGACGTGCGCGCGATGCCATTTGGTCGGGCTGGCATCGGCCATCGACTGGATGATCTGATCCTCGGCCGACAAATGCGCGGCACGCGATTCGGTATCCGCCCTCACGCGGCGGAAGGCATCGCGCCAGAAGAGGCGGAAATCATCGACTGTCGGCGCAGACGTGCGCGCCGAAGCTGCATGGGATGGCATTGAGGTGCCTCCGTAGGCAAATGCAAAGGGATGCGGCAGTCGATGTACGTATGGATACGAACGATGAATGCAATTGTTCCACCATCGGCCATGTGGAGCAACCCTATGTCCTTCGCTCGGCCCCGCAGGCGATACAAATGCTTCGGCGCGGCAGTGTTAACGCCGCGCCGAGCGAATGGTTCAAATTAATTTGAGGAGTCTCAGCCCGCCTGTTCGACGGCCCCTGCCGGGACCGCGATGGTGCCCGACGCAGACCGCAACCTTGCGTCGACCAGGCCGGCAACGACCTGCGCCGTCGCCGCCGACAACGTCCAGCCGAGATGACCGTGCCCTGTATTGTAGAACACATTGGCGCGACGGCCGCCCGACACACGCGGCAGCATGTTGGGCATCATCGGCCGCAACCCGGCCCAGGGCACCACGCGTTCGGTGGACACGCCGGGAAACAAACGGCGCGTCCAATCCACGAGCGGCTGCACGCGGTCGCTGCGGATGTCACGGTTGAAGCCGTTGAACTCGGCGGTGCCGGCGACGCGAAAACGGTCGGCGCCCAAGCGGCTGGTGACGATCTTCGCCGCTTCGTCGAGCAGGCTGACCCACGGCGCGGCGTTGCGGCTGGTCTCGTCGTCGAGCTGCACCGTGATGGAATAGCCCTTCACCGGATAGACGTTGACGCGATCGCCCAGCATCGCCGCGAAATGGCGGCTCTCGACGCCGGCGCAGACGACGATCGCATCCGCCGCGGTCCGCTCGACGAGCGCGCGCGCGCCGGAACGCCACGAGACAATGACGCCCTCGTCGGTCGCAACCACATCGTCGACCGTCGTGTCGCATTGGAAGCGCGCGCCGCGCCGCTCGCAGGCGGCGGCAAGTCCCTTCGTGAACTTGTGGATATCGCCGGTCGAATCCGATGGCGTGAAGAAGCCGCCATAGTAATCGTAATCGCCGCCGAGCGTCGGCTCGATCGCCTTGATTTCCTGCGGCGTCACGGCACGGCGCTCGAGACCGCCTTCGTGCAACAGCTTGTTGACGCGCGTGGCCTGCTCGAAGTCGGCGCGGCTCTTGTAGACGTGCAGAATGCCGCGCGTCTCGAGATCGAAGTCGATGCCCTCGCGCGCCGCCATCGCGAACAGATGTTCGCGCGCCTGCAAGGCAAGCTTCACCGTGGCGATGGTGTTGGCGCGATAGCGCGGAATCTGCGCCACGAACTCGGCAAGCCAGGAATACTTGTGCCAGCTTGGGGACGGATTGAGCAGCAGCGGCGCGTCGCTGCGCAGCATCCACTTCAGGCCCTTCAGCAAAGTCGCCGGGTTGTTCCAGACCTCGGCATTGCTGACCGACAACTGACCGCCATTGGCGAAGGATGTTTCCATCGCCGGATAGCGATGGCGCTCGAACACCGTGACCCGGTGTCCACGTTCGATCAGAGCATAAGCGGTGGTGACGCCGGTGATACCGGCACCGATGATAGCGATGTGAGCCACGAGGGGATCTCCCGCGCGTTAGAGGGACCGGACCGGCACGCTGGTGCCAGTCGATGGGTCCCCGTCTGTCGCGGTACCTGAGAGCTTAACCCGGCAGTTGGCCGGATATCCCCTTCGGTGGGCGCCTCGAAAGCGCCTCTCTCCAGACTGTCCAGCGATGCGGTCCTTGGTGCCTGAGAGTTTCCGGGGCGGTTGCTCCGTCGGCGCCGGTCCGGGCACGCCCGTACCGATCTCTCCCGCATCGCCTATTATACGATAGGAAAATACGATCGATTCGCGTTTCCCGCAAGGCAACAAAACGTGAGCGGCGGCGCGGGACGGCCGTCCCGCACGGTCGCCGATGACCTAACCGGTCCGGCTCTTATACGAGCCCGTGGCGATCCATTCCTCGATCGCCGCGCCCAGACCCGGCCCGGTCACCAGCCCGGCCCGCCAGTCCTCGACGCCCGGCCGCACGATCAGCATCCACCCGGCGCCAAAGGGGTCCGCGTTCAGGAGCTCGGGCTTGTCGACAAGGGTCTCGTTGTGCGCCACCACGGTGCCGTCGAAGCCGGCGCGGGCGGCGCCGATCCACTTGCCGCCCTCCACCATCGCGAACCAACGGTTCTTCTCGAAGGCATGGCCGAGACGCTTGGGCGTGAACACCAGCACCTCGCCCATGAGCGACGCCGCCCAGGTCGTGAAGCCGGTGCGCAACGTGCCGTCGGGCAGCGGCGCGTACCAGACCTGGTTCTCGATGTCGTAGAGCAGGTCTTCGGGAAATTCGTATCCTTGGACGAGAGCCACCGCGCACCTTTACATAGATCGTCTCAAACACTGCTCAGTCCCGCGAACGCGGGAGTCCAGCAGGCCTAACGAATTTGCACCCTCGCGCTGGGTCCCCGCTTTCGCGGGGACGAGCGGACAACGAGGCAATTCCAACCCATCACAGCCGGCGCCTAGAAAGTCAGGACGCGGCAGTCGTCG
Source organism: Pseudolabrys taiwanensis (assembly GCF_003367395.1). Taxonomy (NCBI): domain Bacteria; kingdom Pseudomonadati; phylum Pseudomonadota; class Alphaproteobacteria; order Hyphomicrobiales; family Xanthobacteraceae; genus Pseudolabrys; species Pseudolabrys taiwanensis. Next base: position 2,390,888 of record NZ_CP031417.1, read on the forward strand.
TCCATGATCGTCTGGATCACGGCGGCGGCACCCATCATGCCGTTGCACTCCGGGATCAAGTCGGCCTCGTCTTTATCGAACAGCTCGAGATTGGCCGGACAGGCCCACAATCGCACGCCCTGGTCGCGCGCCTCCCGGATCCAGTCGTAGACCGTCTTCGGATCGCCCGGCTTGACGTGCAGCGTCTCGGCGACGCCCTTGAACATCAACTTGCCAGCGGTCGCCGAGCATAACAGATCGACTTCGTAATCCATCGCCGCCGCGACGGCGGCGTAATAGAACGGCGCCGCGAGCTCTTCCGGATTGCGCGGATCGGTGTTCACGAGCATGACGACGAGACGACGCTTGGTCCCGCGCTCAGAAGTCGACACGCGGCGTCTCCGGCATGTAGTTCTCGAACAGCACCCAGAAGGCGCTGCCACGCGCGCCGCGATACCAGGTCTCGAAATCGCGCAGTGCGGAAACGACATCGGCCGGCGACGCCGGCTCTTCCGCATCGAGGCTCCCGAACACGGCCTTTGCCACCGGCACGAAACGGTCCAGCACCTCGCCGCGCGCCTCGCTGTCGTTCGCCCAACCGAGTTTCGTCTGCACCACCGCATTGGCGGCGGCGACGGCGATCGCTTCGTCCTCCGCGCTCGCCACCGCGTCGGCGACGGCACGCATGAAGTTCAGACGCCGATGGGCGTAAGCGCGTTCGCGTTCGAGTGCTTTCGTGCGCTCGGCGATCTCGCGGCGGAAATCATCCTCGGTGCGCGCGGCATCGTCGGCCGCGGTCTTCAGCGCGTCGAGGAAAGACGAAGCCGGCGTCATCGCGCGCTCCTGGAACGTGGCGGAAGAGAGAGGGAGTCGAACCCACCAAGGACCGGCTCGCGGCCCCTCCCGGATTTGAAGTCCGGACGCCCCACCGGGGACGATTCTCTTCCAACAACGGATGGCTCGGCTTCGCTCGGACGGCGAAACAGATCGAGCCGATGTTTATTGATGCGACGCAGATCGCCGCGGCGCAAGGTCACCCCGTGGCGGTCGAAGAATTCGAGAATCTGGATCGCGACCTTGCGGCCGTTGTCGACGCGGTCACGGAATTGCGCGGCGGTGAATTGACCGTCGGGCGCGGCGCCCGCGCAATCGACGATGATCTCCACCATCTCCGCGACCGTCGCGCGCAGAAAGAAATGGTCATGCGCGACTTCGTCGACCTTGCCCATCCGACCGACGAGCTTGAGCAAGCGGCGCACGTCCGGCTCGCGCACGTCGAGACTACAGGCAAGGTCGCGCACGCGCGGCGGCCGGAAGCGCTCGTCGCCGCCGATGAGCGGCGCAATGCGACGCCAGAGCGTTTCGTCCTCGGGCGTGAGCCGCACCTCATGGCCGGCGAGGCGCACCCAGGCGCCGTCGAGGGCGATCTCGCCCGCCTTGGCAAGCCCCTGAAGAAAAACGATGAATCCAGGCGCCGGCAGCCGTGGCGACAATTGCAGGCGCAAGGGTTCGAGGCCGATGCCGGGCAGGTCCGGATGATCGGCGTGAAAGTGCGTCAGCGTGTCGAGGAGCGCGCGCTTCAGCGACAACGCTCGCGCCGCCGACAACATCAGCATCGCCTGCGGCGCCGGCACGACCGTCGCCTGACTGGCTTCGATCAGCCGCGCCACATCGTCCTCGGCCAAAGCGCGGTCGCGCGCGAACGACGACAGGTCGACGTAATAAGGCGGCCGCTCCAACAAAGCGGCGAGCGCCGCCTGCGGGTCGGCAAGCGCATAGGCGGCGAGTTGCGCGAGACGTTCCGGGGTGCGGCGCTTGCGCGCGGGCGCACGCAGATCGAGAAACCTGCCGCCGCCGATGGTGCGCTGCGCCGTGGTGTCGCGCAGCACGAAGCGATCGCCGGCCGCCGCGGCGATCGGCTTCTCCAGCACAAGTTGCACCGGCGCCTCGGTGCCGGGCGCGATAGGCGCATCGCCGAGCAGCACGATGCGCGCGCCGACCTCGGCCGACGCATGATGCAGACGCGCCGGCATCCATTGCGTCACCGGCTTTGCCTCGCCGGGCAAAAGCTTGAACACCGCATCGATGCGATCCGTCGGCATGTGTAAGGCCGGATCGAGCACCATGGCGCCGCGCGTGATGGCATCCTTGGTGATGCCATCGCCGGCAAGATTGAGCGCGCAACGCTGACCGGCCAGCCCACGTTCGGTCGGCCGGTCCTGCGCGTGGATCGAGCGCACGCGCGCGTCGAGGCCGACGGGGCTGACGACCACCCGGTCGCCCACCGAGACGGCGCCGGACAAGACCGTACCGGTGACCACCGTGCCGGTACCGGGCAAGGTGAAGCAGCGATCGACCGCCAGCCGAAAGCGGCCTTGCGCGCTGTGCACATGGATCGTCTGCGAGGCCGCGAACAAGCGCTGCCGCAGATCGTCGACGCCCTCGCCTGTCACGGTCGATACCGGCAGGATATCGGCGGCGGCGAGCGTCGTGGTGCTGAGCGTCTGACGAATTTCCTCGACCACCGCCGCGCGGCGCTCGGGCGAAACGAGATCGGCCTTGGTCAGCGCCACGATGCCGCGCTCGATGCCGAGCAGATCGACGATCGCCAGATGTTCGCGCGTCTGCGGCATCACGCCATCATCGGCCGCGACAACCAGCAGCACGAAGTCGATACCGGTCGCGCCGGCCAGCATGTTCTGCACGAACTTCTCATGGCCCGGCACGTCGACGAAGCCAAGCACGGAGCCGTCGGGCGCCGGCAGATAGGCAAAGCCGAGATCGATGGAGATGCCGCGCGCCTTCTCTTCCTTGAGGCGGTCGGTATCGACGCCGGTGAGCGCGCGGACCAACGTGGTCTTGCCGTGATCGATATGGCCCGCGGTGCCGACGATCATGCGGAAGAGTCCTGCGCAGACTCCAACGGCAGCGCGGCGCGCCGCTCGGCTTCGGCCATATCGGCGGGCGATAAAGTCGCCCGCACCACATCGAAGAAGCGCGGCGCGAGCGGGCTGCCGCCGGCGCGGGCGCGCAGCAGCCAGGTCATCGCCGCCATGGCATCGCGCGCGACGCCCATACCGAGATGATACGCGGCGCCCAACATCGCTTGTGCGTCGGCATCGCCGCGCGTCGCGCCGCGTTGCCACCACTGCGCGGCCTGCGCGGCATCGCGTTCGACACCGAGGGCGTTGTGGAAGATCATGCCGAGCCGCGTCATCGCCGGCGCGATGCCCTGCGCCGCCGCAGCCTCGGCCCAGCGCCGCGCCTCGAGATAGTCCGGCGTGACAGCATCGCTTTCCAGCAGCATCCAGCTCAACATGTCCTGCGCCGGACCGTCGCCCTGCGCGGCGGCGGCGCGGTAGAGCGCCAGCGCCCGCGCGTTATCCTGCGCCACACCTTCGCCCTTGAAATAGAGCGAGGCGAGATTGCGCTGGCCGACCGAATCGCCGCCTTCGGCCGCGAGACCCAGCCAACGTTCGGCAAGTTTGGCATCGCGCGCGACGCCGAGGCCCTCCGAAAAGCAGGCGCCGATATTGTTGGCGGCGCGGGCAACGCCGGCATGCGCGAGCGGCGTCCAGATCGACAGCGCCGTCTCGTAATCGCCGCGATCGGCCGCGTCGTAGGCCGCTGCCATACGTTCGGCCACCGATGGCTCGGACTTCTTTTTCACGAGCGCATCGAAGAGGCCCATCAGGCGGCCTCCGGCACTTCTAGTGTCGTGAGATTGGCGATGAAGCCGTCGACATTGTCGAGGCAGCGCAGGTCGAGCAGCAGCGCGTCTTTCTCGATACGACCGACGACCGGCACCGGCAATTTGCGCAAGGTGTCGGACAGCGCATTGAGCCGACCGCCGCCGCTCTTGACCGGCGCGATGGCGACCGCGAGGCTGGGCAAGGTCTCGACCGGCAGCGCGCCGGAACCGACCTGGCTGCTGCACGGCGCGGTCGCGACGGAAAAGCCGGCGCCGAGCTTGTCGCGCAGCGCCGGCATGATGCGTTGCGCGACGGCCTGCATCTCCTCGATCGGCCGCGCCAGCAGCCGGTAGGTCGGCAGCGTCTGCGTCAGGCGGTCGGGATCGCGATAGAGGCGCAAGGTCGCCTCGACCATCGCCAAACGGATTTTGTCGACGCGCAAGGCGCGCTTCATCGGGTTCTTGTTGAGCTTCTCGATCAGCGCCTTGCGGCCGACGATGAAGCCGGTCTGCGGTCCGCCGAGCAGCTTGTCGCCGGAGAAGGTGACGAGATCGGCGCCTTCGGCGACCGCCTCGGCCACCGTCGGCTCGTGCTTGAGGCCGAAGCGCGCGAGATCGACCAAGGTACCGGAGCCGAGATCGTTGACGAGAGTCACTTTGTGCTCGTGCGCGAGCTTCGCCAGGTCGCGCGCGTCGACTTCCTTGGTGAATCCCTCGATGCGGTAGTTGGACGTATGCACCTTGAGAATGAGACCGGTGTCGGGACCGAGCGCGCCGACATAGTCCTTCATATGCGTGCGATTGGTGGTGCCGACTTCGTGCAGCTTGGCGCCGGCTCTGCTCATGATTTCCGGCATGCGGAAGGCACCACCGATCTCGATCAATTCGCCGCGCGACACGATCGCCTCGCGATCCCTGGCGAAGGTGTTGAGCGTCAGCAGCACCGCGGCCGCGTTGTTGTTGACGACGGTCGCATCCTCCGCGCCGGTGAGTTCGCACAGCAGGTCGCGCACCAGTTCGTCGCGCTCGCCGCGCCGGCCGCCGCCGAGATCGAATTCCAGCGCCACCGCGTTACGCATCGCGATCGTCGCGGCCGCCACGGCGGCTTCGGCGATCAGCGCGCGGCCAAGATTGGTGTGCAGCACCGTGCCGGTGAGGTTGAACACCGGCTTGAGGTTCGGCTGCGCCTCGTATTCCATCCGTGCGGTTGCGGCGCGCGCGAAAGCCTCGGCATCGCCCGGGGCTTCGCCCTTCGCGCGCGCATCGGCCAATGCGGCGCGGACCGCGTCCACCGTCATGCTGCGGCCGAAGCGCTCGACGGCCGCCGCAGCGACGGATGTGCGCAGCACCTCGTCGACCGACGGCAGCTTGCGCAGCGCGGCGGCTTTCGGCGCGGATTTGGCGGTGCGCTCATCCATCGCGCGCCTCAATAACCGAGCATGAAGGGATTGACCGCGCCGCGGCGGTAGCCCTTCTCGCGCACCAAAAGATCGAGCGCGAGGCTCGCGACGTCGTCGGCCACGGGATCGAGCGCGGGATTCTGCACCTGCTGCATGATCTTCACATAGCCGTGGCAGGTATCGCAGGTCTCGGCGCGGACCAGCTTGTCGCTCTCGACATGCTGGTAGCTGATGCCCTTGGTCGAGCCGCAGAGCGTGCATTTGATGCGCACGTAATTCCATTGCGTGGCGCAAAGCGAGCAGACGCAGAAACGCGAATTATGCGCGCCGGCCCAGCCGACCACGAGCGAGGCGATCGGCGGTCCGCCGCAAGAAGGACAGGCACCGTCGCCGACCGGCACCAGGCTCTTGCCGTCGAGCCGGGCCGCCTGACGCGCGAAATGCACCTGCAGCGCGGCGGCGACAAACAAATGATCGGCCAGCGCCTCGACCGGAATGGCATCGTCGAGCACGGCCCGCACCATGTCGGTGCGAAGCCCCGCATCGGCCGCGGTCGCGCGCTCGAGCGCCGCGCGCGCCTCGCCCGGCATGTCGATCGTGGCGGCGAGCGAGAACAGCCGGTCGAGCGTCGAGTCGAAGGCGGCGTCGGCGGTGAACTTGCCGCGGTCGAGCGGCGGCATGCCAAACTCGCGCGCTCGTGCGCGCGCGTCATCGGCCGGCATTTCCGGCTCGGCCAGACCTTCCTGCACATTGTGTTGGGCCGCGCTCAACGCCGCGAGGAAACGCAGGTAAGGCGCGAGCTGATGGCCCTCGGCCAGCGCAACCAGCCGGTGGGCTCGCGTCGCAAACAGCGCGGATGGATCGGGAAGGCGAACAAACGGCGGCTCTGCGATTTCCCCGATTGGGACGGGATCAGGCCGAGGCGCGCCGACGCTACTCATGAGTCACGAACCCTCCGGGTCACGTGGTTACTTGGTGTAGTCTACTGGGAACGGCAGCAGAGGGCCGCCGTTCCCCTTCGTCAAATCACTTCTTGCCGACCACCAGCTCGCGCAGCCATTTGCGGTGGTGGCGCCAGGCCCAGCCGCCCGTCACCTGCCCCTTGGTCATGGCGCCGATGGTGCCGCGCACCCAGATCGCCGCGTAAACATGGACGATCCAGACGCAGATGATCGCGATCGCGGCCAATGCGTGGACGAGCACCGCGATGCGCTTGGTCTCGATCGTCGAATAGGGAGCGAAGTACTGGTCCCAAATGAGGAAGCCGCTGACGATCAGCACGATGATCAGCAGCGACATGCTCCAGAACACCACCTTCTGACCGGCATTGTATTTGCCGACTTCGGGCAGCCGCTCCTCGTGGCCCCCGATGACGTCGCGCAGCCGCGCGAGCCAGGTCCCGTCCTCGGCCTTCCACAGATTGGCGTGCCAGAAACGGAAGAACAGGCCCAGGAAGCTGACGAACAGCACGACGCCGATCCACGGATGGATGGTTCGCGTCCACTGCCCGCCACCGAACAGCCCGGTAAGGAAGAACAGGCTCGGGTGGAACAGAGCCAGTCCCGATAGCGCCAAGAGCACCAGCGAAATGGCCGTGATCCAGTGGTTGACGCGCGCGCCGGCCGTATACCGGTCGACCGTCACCGGCTTGCCGGGATGGACCTGATCGCCCGACTCGACGTCATAGGCCGTCATGACTTGCTCCCGGTCAGCTTCTCGGCGTTCTCCTCGTCCTCCGGCGTGACGCGGTTAGCACCGGTCACGACATGGTGGACGAGACCGATCACGGCGAAAGCACCCATCGCCGCCAGACCCGCGTATTTGGTCACGCCCTTCCACAGCTCGACGATCGGGCTGATGCGCGGATTGTTCGGCAGGTTGGCGTAGATCTCCGGCTTGTCGGCGTGCTGCAGCACGTACATCACGTGCGTGCCGTCGACGCCCGGCGGATCGTAGAGGCCCGCATTGGCAAAGCCACGCGACTTCAGGTCCTTGATGCGGCCTTCGGCGTGCTGCTTCATCTCGTCCTTGGTGCCGAACACGATCGCATGTGTCGGGCAGGCATGGGCGCAGGCCGGACCCTGACCGACGGCGACGCGGTCCGAGCACAAGGTGCACTTGTAGGCCTTGTGGTCGACTTCGCTGATGCGCGGGATGTTGAAGGGGCAACCCTTCACGCAGTAGCCGCAGCCGATGCACTTGTCGTGGTCGAAGTCGACGATGCCGTTGGAGTACTGCACGATGGCGCCGGGCGCCGGGCAGGCCTTGAGACAGCCCGGGTCCTCGCAATGCATGCAGCCGTCCTTGCGGATCAGCCACTCGAGGTTCTTGCTCTCGGGGTTCACCCACTCGGTGTACCGCATGACCGTGAACATGTTCGGCGTCAGGTCCGGCGGGAAGTCGTAGGTCCCGACGTTCTCGCCCACCGGGATGCGCTTGTCGTTCCATTCCAGGCACGCCACCTGGCACGCCTTGCAGCCGATGCACTTCGACACGTCGATGAGCTTGGCCACTTCCGGCAGCTTGTTGGCCGCCGGCGTGATGTTCGAGGCCGAGCGCCGCACGAGATCGGCCTCGCTGAGACCGACCTTGATGTCCTTGGTCGGCGCGGGGGGAAGAACGAATTCGAAATTGGCCATCGCTCCCTCCCCTTATGCCACCGGCCCGGTGATGGGCTCGATATCGACCAGGAACGCCTTGTATTCCGGCGTCTCGATGTTGGCGTCACCGACATAGGGCGTGAGCGAGTTCGGACCGAAGCCCTTCTTGGTCTCGCCCATGAAGCCCCAGTGCAGCGGAATGCCGACCACATGCACGGTCTTGCCGTCGCAGATGAGCGGCTGGATGCGCTTGGTGACGACGGCCTTCGCCTTCACCGATCCGCGCTTCGACCACACCCTGACCCAGCCACCGCCCTTGATGTTCTTCTCCTTGGCCAGCTGTTCGCTGATCTCGACGAAGAACTCGGGCTGCATGGACGCATTCAATTGCGAATGCTTGGTCCAGAAGTGGAAGTGCTCGGTGAGCCGGTAGGAAGTCGCCGCGTAGGGGAACTCCTTGGCGTCGCCGAACTGCTCCATGTCGCCCTTGAACACACGGGCGGCCGGGTTGCCACGGACCTTCGGCGCCAACACGTTGGCGATCGGCGCTTCGAACGGCTCGTAGTGCGCCGGGAACGGTCCATCGCGCATCATGCCGCGGGTGAACAGCCGCGCGCTGCCCTCCGGATTCATGATGAACGGACCGACCTCGGTCGGCTTCATCGTCGGCCCGATGTCCGGCACGTCGTAGCCGGTCCACTTGGCGCCGTCCCACCACAACAGCTTGCGGCTGTCGTCCCACGGCTTGCCGTTGAGATCGGCCGACGCCCGGTTGTAGAGGATGCGGCGATTGACCGGCCATGACCACGACCAGTTGAGGTAAGCGCCGGTGCCATCCGGATCGGTGGTCGAGCGACGGGCCATCTGGTTGCCGGCTTCGGTGAAGCAGCCGGAGTAGATCCAGCAGCCGCAGGCGGTCGTGCCGTCGTCGCGGAGGGCGGCGAAGGACACGAGCTGCTTGCCTTTCTGCAGCACCAGCTTGGTCGGGTCGTTCGGGTCCGGCACGTCGGCGACGGCGGAGCCGTTGATCTCCTTCGCCAGCTCTTCCGGCGACGGCTCGCCCGGGTCCTTGTAGCGCCAGTCGAGCTTGAGGATCGGGTCGGCGAACGCACCGCCCTCCTTCTCGTACAGCGCCTTCAGACGCAGGAAGATCTGCGCCATGATCCAGGTGTCGTGCTTGGCTTCGCCCGGCGGCGTGCCGCCAGCCCAATGCCATTGCAGCCAGCGGCCGGAGTTGGTGAGTGAACCCTCGTCCTCGGCGAAGCACGTGGTCGGCAGTTCGATCACTTCCGTCTGGATCGAGGCCGAGTTCACGTCGTTGTATTCGCCGTGGTTCTGCCAGAACCGCGCCGTCTCCGTCTGCAACGGATCCATGACGACGAGGAACTTGAGCTTCGACAACGCCGCCGTCAGCTTCTTCCGGTTGGGGAAGGACAGCAGCGG